>NZ_CP072683.1:445000-3277500 GCF_023716725.1 Pseudoalteromonas sp. SCSIO 43201 | reverse complement strand
GGTGGTGAAGTTGTTGATGCCCTACTTCCAGGAAAAGCCTCTAAGCTTCAGTTCATACTGAATCGTACCCTAAACCGACACAGGTGGTCAGGTAGAGAATACTAAGGCGCTTGAGAGAACTCGGGTGAAGGAACTAGGCAAAATTGTACCGTAACTTCGGGAGAAGGTACGCTCTTACTTGTGAAGACTTCGCGTCGTAAGCAGGCGAGAGCCGCAGTGACCAGGTGGCTGGGACTGTTTATTAAAAACACAGCACTGTGCAAAATCGTAAGATGACGTATACGGTGTGACACCTGCCCGGTGCCGGAAGGTTAATTGATGGGGTTAGCTTAGGCGAAGCTCTTGATCGAAGCCCCGGTAAACGGCGGCCGTAACTATAACGGTCCTAAGGTAGCGAAATTCCTTGTCGGGTAAGTTCCGACCTGCACGAATGGTGTAACCATGGCCACGCTGTCTCCACCCGAGACTCAGTGAAATTGAAATCGCAGTGAAGATGCTGTGTACCCGCGGCTAGACGGAAAGACCCCGTGAACCTTTACTACAGCTTGGCACTGAACATTGACCCTACATGTGTAGGATAGGTGGGAGGCTTTGAAGCGCAGACGCTAGTTTGTGTGGAGCCGACCTTGAAATACCACCCTTGTAGTGTTGATGTTCTAACTTAGGCCCCTGAATCGGGGTTGAGGACAGTGCCTGGTGGGTAGTTTGACTGGGGCGGTCTCCTCCCAAAGAGTAACGGAGGAGCACGAAGGTTTGCTAAGTACGGTCGGACATCGTACGGTTAGTGTAATGGTAGAAGCAAGCTTAACTGCGAGACAGACACGTCGAGCAGGTACGAAAGTAGGTCATAGTGATCCGGTGGTTCTGAATGGAAGGGCCATCGCTCAACGGATAAAAGGTACTCCGGGGATAACAGGCTGATACCGCCCAAGAGTTCATATCGACGGCGGTGTTTGGCACCTCGATGTCGGCTCATCACATCCTGGGGCTGAAGTCGGTCCCAAGGGTATGGCTGTTCGCCATTTAAAGTGGTACGCGAGCTGGGTTTAGAACGTCGTGAGACAGTTCGGTCCCTATCTGCCGTGGGCGTTTGAGAATTGAGAGGGGCTGCTCCTAGTACGAGAGGACCGGAGTGGACGAACCGCTGGTGTTCGGGTTGTGATGCCAATTGCATTGCCCGGTAGCTACGTTCGGAATCGATAACCGCTGAAAGCATCTAAGCGGGAAGCGAGCCTCGAGATGAGTTCTCACTTTGACTTAGAGTCAACTGAAGGGCCGTTGAAGACTACAACGTTGATAGGCGAGATGTGGAAGTGCTGTGAGGCATTAAGCTAACTCGTACTAATTACCCGTGAGGCTTAACCATACAACGCCAAAGTGGTTTAGCGACAGAAGTTAATAGACTGAAGTAGACAAAGAATTTAATAGCTTTTCTAGATTTAAGAATTAAACAAGGTGACCAACCTCAGCTATATAGCGAAATCGGTTCACCTTGCGCAAATGGAATGCTCGTGCGAGGCACGATGTCATTAAACATTTGCACCCAGATTTCCTGGTGACTATAGCGTTTTGGAACCACCTGACCCCATGCCGAACTCAGAAGTGAAACAAAACAGCGTCGATGATAGTGTGGGCTTCCCATGTGAAAGTAGAACATCGCCAGGGCCTTATTAGAGAAACCCGTTGCAGCAATGCGACGGGTTTTTTGCATTTGGAGTAAAGTACTTCCATGTAGTATTTCCCCTTCGCGTATCCATGCGCTCACTTCCTCGAACTGGAAGCGTTGCTTCGGTTTCTTGTCACCCAAACTCAGAAGCGAAACAAAACAGCCGAAGGCGAGCCCCGCGAAGGGTCGGCCCCGGTCAATGATAGTGTGGGCTTCCCATGTGAAAGTAGAACATCCTACTTCGTAGCGAGCCAGGGCCTTATTAGAGAAACCCGTTGCAGCAATGCGACGGGTTTTTTGCTATGTGGGATTTGAAAAGAAAATCTCACAAGATAATCAACACCTCGAAAAGCAATCAACACATTACAAAGCAATCAACACCTCGCGAGGTAAACTCGCTCCCACCACGACACCAACAAAGTGCAGCACTGGTAGGAGGCGGTTTACCCGCCGAGCTGTTGGGTTTGCCAAACAAAAAGAATAAAACAGTCTACTCTGTAATATCGCGAGGTAAACTCGCTCCCACCACAACACCAGCAAAGTGCTGTACTGGTAGGAGGCGGTTTACCCGCCGAGCTGTTGGGCTTGCCAAACAAAAAGAATAAAACAGTCTACTCTGTAACATCGCGAGGTAAACTCGCGCTCACCACAATATCGACAAAGTGTTGTATTGTTAGGAGGAGGTTTACCCGCGAATATTACTATGAGTACTAGAGCGTACAATTGGCTACACTAAGAGAAAACAACCGTTTTATCTCCATTAATGAAGAGCTTGTGTTCACAAGCTAATTGCAAGGCATTGCAGAACACCGTTTTTTCTATATCTCTACCAATTTTAGCCATTTCTTCTGCGCTATGTGCATGACTTACTTGTGTAACATTCTGTGCAATGATAGGTCCTTCATCTAGCTCATCATTGACGAAGTGTGCAGTTGCGCCAATGATTTTCACACCACGTTTAAACGCTTGATGGTATGGCTTTGCGCCAATAAAAGCTGGCAGTGTCGAGTGATGGATGTTGATAATTCTACCATCAAAGCGAGAGACAAACTCAGGAGTAAGAATGCGCATATATTTAGCTAGACCAACTATATCAGGGTTATATTGCTCTATCAGATCTGCCATGGCTGCGTCGTGTTCTGCTCTGCTTAAGCCTTCATGAGAAACTAAATGGAAGGGAATACCAAAACTACTTACCAGCGGTTTTAAAGTATCGTAGTTTGCTATCACAGCTTGTACTTCGATATTAAATGCCTGTTCATACTGTTTTAGTAAAACTCCTCCTAGGCAATGAGCTTCTTTTGTAGCTAATAGGACTACTTTAGTGCGCTCTTGAGCATGGAGGTTCAGCTTTGCCCCTTTTGGTAGAGTTTGTTGAAGCTGTGTTAAAAAATCACGACTTGGGCTACCGCTGAGTTCTGTTCGCATAAAGAACCTTTGGCCTTCTTTATCGACAAATTCATTATTGCGCGTAATATTAAAACCATGTTCATGGCATAGGCTAGTTATTTTAGCGATCAGCCCTATATCATCCTTACACTCAGTGGTTAGTATATAACTCATTTCCTCATTCCTATTTGTGTAAACGAGCCTTCAGAATACTTTGAATAACGTTTGAGATAAATCTTTTGTAATAAAAAATACCGCTATTGCTATCGTATTCAATCTTGGCTCATTCACTAACGACCGTGATTGAGCAGTGCTTTTAACTTTGCAGGTTTTACAGGCTTTGACAGATAGTGAATATGGTTACTCTTTGCTATCACTTTTACTTCCTCATCTCTGACGGCTGTGATTAAAATAGCTGGTATTGTTGTTTTCCATATTGTGCGTAGGTTTTTAATCAAAGAGATACCATCATGATGATCGTTGAGCTGGTAATCCATTAAGATAATATCTGGTGCTGCATTAGACTTCGCATATGCGAGGGCTTCTTCAGCTTTGGAAAAGAGCAGGTAGTGACAAGACCATTTATCTAAAAGGCTGGACATCGCCTCTAGGTTTTTTGGGTCGTCATCTACAGCAATTATATTGAGCTGTGTTTTACTCATCGGTTTTTGATTAATGTCTTCTTTTGTTTGTAACAGCTCGGCATTACCATAAGGAATATCAATACTGAATCGACTACCGTGATTTACCATTGAGTTTACGGAAATGGTAATTGATAACAGATCACATAAACGTTTCACTACACCGAGGCCAAGCCCCACACCTTTGTTATCACCTGATTGGATACGATAAAAATCATTAAAAATTTTATTTTGTTCATGCTCAGATATACCCGGGCCTGTGTCCCAGACCTCGAGTCTGAGACTATGCTTTCGGCAGCGACATGCAATTAGCACTTTACCGCTTTCTGTATACTTCACCGCGTTAGACACTAAATTTTGAATAATACGGCGTAAATACGTTGTATCGCTGTGCACTACACTATGAGAGCTTCTGACTTTCAGCACCAAACCTTTTTCTTTAGAAATGATGGCATACTCATTAGCCAGTGGCAGTAAAATATCATCAATATTAAAGTGTCTTGGAGTGGGTTTCATGGCCCCTTGCTCTAATTTTGCGATATCTAGTAAAGCGCTCATGAGATGGACAGTGGAGTCTAGACTATCTGTTAGCTTTTCGAAGTTACTTTGATCTTTGTTGTTGAGGTTATAGGTATCTATTGCAGCTAAATATAAGCGAGCAGCATTGAGAGGCTGTAAAATATCATGACTTGCCAGTGCCAAAAATCGGGTTTTACTCTCGTTAGCTTGCTCTGCTTCTTTCTTAGCTGCCATCAATGCTTGTTCGGTTTTTTGCCTACTCGCGATTTCAGCTTTAAGATCTAGGTTGATGGCGCGGATTTCCTGAGTGCGAGCTTCAATCCGGTTCTCCAGATCCATATTAATTTCTTCAAGTGCATTTTGTGTTGCTATATGAGTGGTAATATCTGAAAAGCTGGTTACAAAGCCACCCTCAGGGAGAGGGTTGCCTGTCATCTCAAATACCTCGCCATTACGACGATGACGAATAAAGTGATGAGGCGTACCATTTTTAAGGTGCTGAACTCGCTTATCTACATGTTTGTCAATTTCGCCGGGGCCGCACTCTCCACGCTCTGCATTAAAGCGGATCACTTGCTCAATGGGTTGTCCCACTTCTAAAAATCCATCTGGATAGGCAAACATTTCGTTATAGCGTTTATTCCATGCGACTAATTTTAGATCTTTATCGACGACAGAAATACCATGACTTAAATTTTCTAGCGAGGTGAAAAGTAGGTTTTGGTTAAACTGAAGTGCTTGCGTCGTTTCATCAAAAAAGTTGACGACTTCTTCGAAAGCCATTTGTCTACCAGATGATACCGTTCTGATCAGTGCTTGTGCGGATGAGGCACCCAATACACCAGTAAGTGCCCGTTCACAAAATGAGATAAACTCAGGGTTAGGATAGGCATCATTATCTTCGAGAATGTTATTTTGTGCATAATGCCCTAACAACTGTTGGCTGCGTTGTACCCCTAAAAATGTTTGTAGTAATACTTTGAAATCATACACAGTGGCACGAACTTGCTTATTTACTCTTTTAGCAAGTCTTGTTTGATCTTTTGGGTTTACAAAAGCAGCAGCTTGGATGCGGTCGACAAGGCGCTCTTGTGCACCAATAGAAAAACTGATGTAACAGCTGATATTGGCTAAAAGCGCAAGTAGTGTACCTCTGGTAATAATTGTTTGGCGCGTCTCATAGTCGAGAATGTTGCCAGCTTCGAGGATGGGGAACATCAAAAATAACATCCAGCAAATGAAACCCGCTATCAGTCCTGCATATACTCCGTACGCATGGCCTTTGCGCCAGTAGAGTCCACCAATGATGGCTGGCAGTAATTGAGTAACTAATGAAAAGGCAACTAACCCCATATTCGCGAGGGCTTCCCCATGACCAAACCATTGTTGATACATATAAGACAGCAGCAAAATTGCAGCAATAACAAATCGACGTACCAAAAGTATTTGTGTTTTGAAGCTGCTATTTAAAATATTCTTTTTGAATTTTCGCTTAAACAGTAAAGGTAGTATTACGTCATTTGATAGCATCGTACTGAGAGTAAGCGTTGCGACGACAATCATTGCTGTCGCAGCAGATAAGCCACCGATGAACACAAAGGTCGCTAAAACTGGGTGATCCAACATAATGGGCAGTGCAAGCACAAAGCTATCGGGTGCTGCACCTGCACCTATTTGAGGGTGTATAGCTGCTGTTGCAATAGGGATTATCATAGCGGCAATTAACAATAGGTACAGAGGAAAAGCCCAGCGTGCGGTCTTTAGATGTGAAGTATTATGATTATCCACAACGACAACGTGAAACTGTCTTGGCAAGCATACGATGGCTGCTGCGGCCATCAAGGTTTGACCAACGAAATTAAAATTGAAAAAGTCAAATGACTGCCAATGCTCACTTAAGTTTGCAGTTAAGCTAGGGGCTTGAGTAAGTGACTGCCATGCCAGAACTGCGACCATACCAAGTGCGAGCAGTTTGACTATAGATTCGAATGCGACAGCTAACATTAGGCCTGAACGGTATTCTGTGACATCAACTTTTCGAGTGCCGAAAAAAATAGCAAATATAGCCATAATTAGCGTAACAGCCAATGCCAATGCCGTACCTGATACCTGCCCGTCTCTTTGCAACAGTAAAAAGCTACTACTCAATGCCTTTAGCTGTAAAGCAATGTACGGTATCGTTGCAAGTAACGCTATCATGGTAACCATCACCGCTGTTGTTTGGCGTTTGCCATATCTAGCGGAGATAAAGTCCGCAATAGTGGTGATGTTTTGTTTTTTACTGACTAGGATCAGTTTACGTAGAAAGCCATGACCAAAGATGAACAATAAAATAGGGCCAAGCAAGATAGGAAAGTAGTGCCAACTGCTCGTTGCTGCAGTGCCAACTGAGCCATAATAAGTCCACGAAGTACAGTAGATCCCAAGCGAAAATGCGTAAACAAACGGATGATGACTAAATTTTAGCGCTCGAGGTGTGGTCTTGTCTCCCCAATTGGCGAGCCAAAAAAGTACGCCGATGTAAATGGCTGCAACCAAGAGTAAAATAACGGTCATAGTATTGGGTTCGATTCTTATTATTTATATCACCATACTTTATCAAACAAATACCGCTCATAGTCTAGTTTACATTGGATTTTTATCATATATGAATAAATTTATATTAAACAATATGTTATGTGCTAGCTCAGAGTAGGCTTTAGATCTTTATTCAGCAAATTAGACTAATGTCTTACTACAGGATTAAAACAGAGAAAACATCAAAATTAGCCACTTCTTAAATTCATATCTAATTGTTTATAAAGACTTTTTATTAATAATAACACCCTTTGTTTTGCAGTTTACGTAAACGTAATCTTGGTGTTACGACTAAGGTCTCAATTTCAACTTATCAAGCCATTGCTACTCTCATTAAGGTCTATTAACACTGCTTGCTCTATGTTGGAGCGGGTGATAGGAGATTTAAAATGGCTTTTAAAAGTGAAGAACAAGCGAAAGCATACTGGTCAGAAAATCTCGCCTTGATGTTTAAGCTACTCACTATCTGGTTTGTCGTTTCATTTGGATTTGGCATCCTGTTAGTTGATGTGCTCAACGAAGTTCGTTTTTTTGGATTTAAACTCGGATTTTGGTTTTCTCAACAAGGCGCAATTTATACTTTTGTTGCGTTAATCTTTGTCTATGTTTCTAAAATGAATACGCTTGACAAAAAATATGGCGTGGACGAGTGAGGAGCTAATCGATGGATGTTCAAATTTTAACTTTTATTATCGTCGGCCTCAGTTTTGCGCTCTACATCGGTATCGCTATCTGGGCAAGAGCTGGTTCAACGAATGAATTTTATGTAGCAGGCGGAGGTGTACCTCCCGTTGCCAACGGCATGGCAACTGCAGCAGACTGGATGAGTGCTGCGTCCTTTATTTCAATGGCGGGGATTATTTCCTTCGCGGGCTACGATGGCGGTGTCTATCTTATGGGGTGGACTGGTGGTTATGTACTTCTAGCACTGTGTTTAGCGCCATACTTACGTAAATTTGGTAAGTTCACAGTACCGGATTTTATCGGTGACCGTTACTATTCTCAGGTTGCACGTGTGGTTGCGATACTTTGCGCTATTTTCATCTGTTTTACCTACATTGCTGGTCAAATGCGTGGTGTTGGTGTGGTGTTCTCTCGCTTCTTAGAAGTCGATATTGAAACAGGTGTTTACATCGGTATGGTGATTGTATTCTTCTATGCTGTACTTGGTGGTATGAAGGGGATCACGTATACACAGGTCGCTCAGTATTGTGTACTCGTATTCGCTTATTTGGTTCCTGCTATTTTCATCTCACTGATGATGACAGGCCATTTGCTACCACAAACCGGTTTCGGCGCAACGCTGGCTGATGGCTCGGGCACCTATTTACTCGACAAGTTAGATGGACTCAGTACCGAGCTTGGATTTGCGCAGTATACAGAGGGCTCCAAAAGCATGATTGATGTGTTTGCGATCACAGCTGCATTGATGGTAGGTACAGCTGGTTTGCCGCATGTAATCGTTCGCTTTTTTACCGTTCCCAGAGTAAAAGATACTCGTATTTCAGCTGCTTGGACTTTAGTATTTATCGCTATCGTATATACAACAGCACCAGCTGTTGCATCGTTTGCTCGTGTGAACATGATAGACACAATTAACGGTAAAGATGGCAGTGGTACGGTTTATGAAGAAGCACCACAGTGGGTGAAAAACTGGGAAAGAACTGGTCTTATCGTATTCAACGATAAAAACGGTGATGGAAAAATGCAGTACTCTGCGGGCAAGATTGATGATCCTGCAAGTGCAAACGAGGTGAAGATTGACCGTGATATTATGGTCTTAGCAAATCCAGAAATTGCGAATTTACCTGCATGGGTGATTGCACTGGTCGCCGCAGGTGGCATCGCGGCAGCACTATCGACAACTGCGGGCCTGCTACTGGTTATTTCAACATCCGTATCACATGATTTGTTAAAACGTACTATTAAGCCAGATATCAACGATAAACAAGAATTGCTGGCTGCGCGTTTAGCTGCGATGGTGGCGATAGGGATATCAGCGTACTTTGGTATTAATCCACCGGGGTTTGTTGCCTCAGTGGTCGCATTTGCCTTCGGTTTAGCAGCGGCGAGTTTCTTCCCAGCGATCATCATGGGTATATTCTCTAAGCGCATGAACAAAGAAGGTGCTATTGCTGGCATGGTAACGGGTATAGGTTTCACCGCAGCCTATATCATCTACTTTAAGTTTGTTAGTCCTGAACTTAATGCGCCTGCTAATTGGCTATTTGGTATCTCCCCTGAAGGGATAGGCATCATTGGTATGTTGGTTAACTTCATTGTGGCCGCAGTGGTAATGAAAGTAACTGCTGAAACGCCTGAAGAAGTTAAATTAATGGTGGAAGGGATCCGTAATCCGAAAGGGTCAAGTGCAGCTCACGCGCACTAAGCAAAGCTAGCTTAGCTGCCCAGCCAAAGTGCTGGGCAGCTTTGTTTTTGGTAAAGCGAAGTGATTTGGTTGAAAAGGATGATGAGATATGACAGCCGAAATTAAAGATATTTTTCAGTTTGTACTCAAGCAAGCCCCTTTCTCTGAGCTACCAGAGTCAGCAGCAAGTTATTTTTCCAAACATATTCAAGTCGTATACCTTAGCAAATCAAATCAGCAAGATTGGTTGCAAGACAGCCAGCCTAACCTTTACCTGATCCGTTCAGGTATTATTGACCTTATCTCGGCAAAAGATGAAGTCATTGGGCGCATGAGTGAAGGAGATTATTTTGGTTATCCGTCTTTGTTGACTGGTGATGCAATTCAAAACCATATTGAAGTGCAGAAGGATGGGTTGGTTTACATCTTAAAAGAGCATGATTTTGATTTTTTGCGTCGAGAATATAAGCCTTTCGAGCAGTATTTTGTAAGAGCTCACGCAAATCGCCTATTGGCATCACGTTATAAGCAACAAAGTGAAACTTGGTCTGAACGCAAGATCTCAGAGTTAATGACCAAAGAGGCTGTGACGATAACACCCGATGCAAGTATCCGTGATGCGGCAAGGTTAATGAGTGAGCATCGAGTTTCCTCGATCATGATCACTGAACATGATCGTCTAGTGGGGGTTGTTACTGATAGAGATCTGCGAAACCGTGTCTTAGCGCAGGACCGAGATCCCTGTGCATCACTTGCAGAGATCATGACAAAAAAACCAAAACATATTTTTGAAAACAACCGAGTATTTTCAGCGCTACATTTGATGTTAAAACACAACATCCATCATTTACCTGTATTAAATGAAGCACATAAGCCGTTAGGCATGCTAACGAGTACAGATCTATTAAGACAACAAAAAAGTGATCCAGTACAGTTGATCGGGCGGATCTACAAAGCGCAGAATCTTTTAAGCATCAAGAACTATGCTCAAGAGATCCCGGATCTATTACGACAATTCTCATATCATATTGAAGACATTTCATTGATAGGGAAGTTACTGAGTGGTCTTACTGATGCTCTGACTTCAAGGCTTATTTATTTATATCAACAACAACAAGGTGCGGCACCATGCCGCTTTGCTTGGATCTGTTTTGGTTCTCAAGCAAGAGAGGAGCAGACACTTCATTCGGATCAAGATAACGGCTTGTTGCTACCGGATAATATTGATGAATCAGCACGCGAGTATTTTGCAAAGCTTGGTGCTTTTGTTTGTGAGCAGCTTAATGAATGCGGGATCCGCTCTTGTCCGGGGAATATCATGGCCAGTAACTCGGAGTGTCGTGGTACGGTTGCTCAGTGGAGCGAGCGATTTAGTCGCTGGATCTTATCACCGACACCCAAAGCAATGCTTAATTGTAAAATTTACTTTGATATGCGCTTTATTGATGGAGCGAGCGACCTATATGCCGCACTAAGTCAATCTTTGGCTAACATTAGCAAAAATGAGCTTTTTTATGCGGCAATGGCAACAGACATTAATGCGAACTCAGTACCTATTGGTATTTTTCAGCAATTTAAGTTGGAAAAAGATAAGGGTAAACATAAATACCTTGATTTGAAAAAGCGGGGAGTAGCAATTATCAATGATGTTGTACGCCTCTATGCTTTAAAAGCTGGGGTGGCCAGAGCCAATACTTTAGAGCGGCTTGAGGCACTGAATAAAGGTGCGCTATTAGCCAAATCAGATATTAATAATTTGAAGGATTGCTGGCGTTTTTTAACTCAACTGAGACTGAAAACTCAAATCAACCGCGAGGGGTTGCCTGGAAATTGTATTAACCCTGAAAGCTTGTCTTCGCTTGAAAAGCATCAGCTCAAAGAAGCATTCTATCTAGTAAAACAAGCTCAACAGGCCAGTGCGTTTAAATTTGCAAGAGGAAGCTTATAAGCGATGGAGTGGCTTTCTCGTTCTCTCGCCAAATGGCGTTACAAGCATTTATTATTTTCACAAGCTGAGTTGGTGGTGCTGGATCTGGAGCTTACTGGGTTGGATCCAAAACAGCATGAAATTGTATCAGCGGGTTGGCTACCCATTAAAAATATGCGGATCGAAGTGAAAGACGCTCAGCATTACCTTAATAAAGAAGTGCAATCACTTGAGCAAAGCCCTGTATATCATGGTATAGATAGCGCACAGCTGGCATCTGGGTATTCGTTAAAAACACTGTTGCTCGCACTACAACAAGCGATTCATGGCAACGTTTTAGTTGGTCACAATGTGCAAATGGATTGGGCTTTTTTGAAAACCGCTTTTCAGCAGTTTAATTTGAATGTCAAACCGGCTTTGATGCTAGATACAATGCAAATTGATAAACGCCGGGTGTTAAAGCAGGGGTATCCGTTAGCGCAAGACGCATTAACACTCAATGCTTGTCGAATGCGCTATGGGCTACCACTACATCAACTTCACGATGCCTTGGGAGATGCACTTGCTACAGCGGAGCTACTACTCGCACAATCTCAAGCGATATGCCTCGGTGGCAAATGCAAAATAGCGGATTTAACTTGAATAGGTAAATTCGCTGGTTCCTAAAATAATGCTTTATGAACGCCTTGGGTTCTTTTTGAGAAGGAAAAAATTGATTAAGCCTCTTACACATTTATCCTAGGTCGATTACAATAGCGCCATCAAAACGAAGGGTAGCTTTCGTACTTGCGACTTAATGGATTTTCAATTTAATGACAATCAAGCTTGCAATAAACGGCTTTGGGAGAATAGGGCGTAATATCGTCAGGGCGCTCTACGAATCCGGTCGTGATCAACAAATAAAAATTGTAGCCATCAATGAACTCGCGGATCCGCAAGGGATCGCACATCTACTTAAATATGATACGTCACACGGGCGTTTTGGTTTTCCCGTTTCCTTGACAGAGTCTTTCTTAGAAGTGGCAGGCGATAAGATCCAGCTATTCTCCGAACCAGATCCTAGCCACCTACCGTGGCGTGCACTCGATGTTGATGTAGTATTAGATTGCACTGGTGTGTATCACTCTCGCCAACATGCACTAGCGCATATTCAAGCTGGTGCAAAAAAAGTGCTCTTTTCACATCCGGCGGATGCAGATGTTGACGCGACCGTTATCTTTGGGATTAATGAAGACGTACTGACCCCTCAACATACGATAGTGTCAAACGGTTCTTGCACAACAAACTGTATTGTCCCTGTGATAAAAGTGTTAGACGATAACTTTGGGATTGAGTCAGGTGCGATCACCACCATTCATGCTTCGATGCACGACCAGCAAGTGATTGATGCTTATCATAGTGATTTACGCCGCACACGCGCGGCAAGTCAATCCATCATTCCTGTTGATACCAAACTAGCTCGTGGTATTGAGCGAATTTTACCGCAATTTCAAGGCCGCTTTGAAGCAATCGCTGTACGTGTACCTACCATCAATGTGACCGCAATGGACTTAAGTGTAACCCTTAACCAAGATGCGACTATTGATGCCGTAAACTCAGTCTTGCAGGACGCTGCCAGTGGCCGGTTAGAGGGGATATTAAGCTATACCGAAGAGCCACTTGTATCAGTCGACTTTAATCATGATGCACATTCTTGCATTATCGATGGCACCCAGACCCGTGTAAGCCATAAACGCTTGGTTAAATTATTAGTATGGTGTGATAACGAGTGGGGCTTTGCTAACCGCATGTTAGACACGGCTGGCGAGATGATGAGAAGCTAATAATTTTAGAAATACGCTGTTATAATCAAAGCTGCTGCATAAAATTAAAACAAAAATTCAAATTTAGGTGATTAGAGTAACCTCAGTCGCCTTGTAGACAATAAAAGTATCGTTCTTAAAGGAGATGTCCAATGTCAGTCATTAAGATGGCGGATTTAGATTTAAACGGCAAGCGTGTATTGATCCGCGAAGACCTAAATGTGCCAATTAAAGATGGCAAAGTTGCGTCAGATGCACGTATTCGTGCAGCATTACCAACTATCAAACTAGCACTTGAAAAAGGTGCCAAAGTAATGGTTATGTCTCATCTTGGTCGTCCAACTGAGGGTGAGTTCGACGCGCAATACTCTATGCAGCCTGTAGTGGACTATCTTAATGATGCTCTGTCTCAAGAAGTACGTTTGGTGACGGACTATCTTGACGGGGTTGACGTCAGCGACAATGAAGTAATCGTATTTGAAAACGTACGCTTTAACGTGGGTGAAAAGAAAGATGATGAAACCCTTGCAAAGAAGTTAGCTGCCCTGTGTGATGTTTATGTAATGGATGCCTTTGGTACTGCACATCGTGCTCAAGCGTCGACACATGGTGTAGGCCTCTATGCTGAAGTGGCTTGTGCAGGTCCATTGCTTGCCGCCGAGCTTGAAGCGCTTGGTAAAGCTCTAGATAATCCAGCTCGTCCTTTGGTTGCTATTGTTGGTGGCTCAAAGGTATCAACAAAACTCACCGTACTAGATTCGCTATCTAAAGTTGTTGACCAACTCGTTACCGGTGGCGGTATTGCCAATACTTTTATTGCAGCAGCAGGTAACCCCGTTGGTAAGTCATTGTACGAAGCTGATTTGATACCAGAAGCGAATAAACTTGTCGCCGCTGCGAGAGCAAATGATGGTGATATTCCAGTTCCGACTGATGTGGTTGTAGGTAATGAGTTTTCAGAATCTGCGGTTGCAACTATTAAGGATGCGAGCGAAGTTTCAGACGAAGACATGATCTTCGATATAGGTCCTGACACCGCAACGCAGCTCGCTGAAATCATTGCAAGCGCTGGCACTGTTGTATGGAATGGTCCTGTGGGCGTGTTCGAATTTGATCAATTTGGCAATGGCACTGAAGCAATTGCCAATGCAATTGCTAAATCGTCAGCATTTTCAATTGCTGGTGGCGGTGATACGTTGGCCGCGATTGACAAATATGGTGTTGAGCAAGATATCTCTTATATCTCAACAGGTGGTGGTGCTTTCCTTGAATTTCTTGAAGGTAAAACCCTACCAGCAGTTGCTATGCTTGAACAGCGAGCTAAAGACTAAAATTGATTGAGGCAGCTTCGGGCTGCCTCTTTTACTACCTAGCAATCATCACTCTCTCACTTATTTGATGATTGCTTGGCGACGCTCAATGGCGTCAGGTTAACCTCGATGAGGGTTAATCACACCAGCACGGCTGGTGTATATATATTATCCGTTCAAACCGATAGCGGTGGCTATCAACAATTGGAGAAAAGCAATATGGCTTTAATCAGTATGCGTCAACTTCTCGATCATGCAGCTGAGCATGGTTATGGCGTTCCTGCATTTAACGTGAATAACCAAGAGCAAATGCGTGCGATCATGGAAGCTGCGGACAAGACTAACAGTCCGGTTATCGTACAAGGTTCTGCTGGTGCGCGTAAATATGCTGGTGCACCGTTTATCCGCCACATGATTTTAGCAGCGGTTGAAGAATGGCCTCATATTCCAGTTGTAATGCACCAAGATCACGGTACTTCGCCTGCGGTATGTCAACGCTCAATTCAACTTGGTTTTTCATCAGTGATGATGGATGGTTCATTGCTAGAAGATGGTAAAACACCGTCGAGCTATGAGTACAATGTCGATGTAACACGCCGTACAGTTGAAATGGCTCATGCTTGTGGTGTGTCAGTAGAGGGAGAGCTAGGTGTACTAGGCTCACTTGAAACTGGTGAAGCAGGTGAAGAGGATGGCATCGGTGCAGAAGGTAAATTAACAGAAGATCAGCTACTTACTGATCCAGAAGAAGCGGCAGACTTTGTCAAGAAAACCAATGTAGATGCGCTTGCTATCGCATGTGGTACATCACATGGTGCTTATAAATTTACTCGTCCACCAACGGGTGATATTTTAGCGATTAACCGCATCAAAGAAATCCACGCACGTATTCCTGATACACACCTAGTAATGCACGGCTCTTCATCTGTGCCACAAGACTGGTTGGCTGTTATTAATGAGTTTGGCGGTGAAATTCCTGAGACTTACGGTGTGCCGGTAGAGCAGATTGTAGAAGGGATTAAGTATGGTGTTCGCAAGGTCAATATAGACACAGATCTGCGTCTTGCATCAACTGGTGCAATTCGTCGCCACTTAGCACAGAACCCTAGCAATTTTGATCCACGCAAATTCTTAGCCGAGGCGACCAAAGCGATGACTGAGATCTGTGTTGCTCGTTATGAAGCTTTCGGTACGGCAGGTCAAGCAGCGAAGATTAAGCCAATTTCACTTGATGATATGCACCTGAAATATTTAACAGGTGAATTAGATCCAAAAGTAAAGTGATCACAGTACGAGCATAGCTCCGCTTAGACTAGAGCTTCGCTGTCAAAGTAATCTAAAAGCCCCTAGAGTTAGGGGCTTTTTTTGATCAAAAAAACGATCTTGTACACTTTTTATAATAGGTAACTTAATTCAGTCTGTTTACTTTTTGTGATATTAAGTGAGGAAATTTTCTGTAGATCGGGTTAAGTTGGGATCAGATCTTTACTAACTAACCAGTCTCTAGCATAACACTCTGGGTGTTTTAGCCGATATGATCGACGCTTGTGGTAGTGTAGATGTAGCTAGTAGTACTAGAATTGTGGTGTCAATTCGCCTTATGTACAGCTCTTCATGATCAGTGTTGGGGGAAAGCTATTTTTAAAAGGTATTGTATGGTTGTGACATTAAATTTATATTAGCAATAAAAACAATATCTTACTTTTTTCTCCCGCAACTTTAAAACCAATTTACTTCGCGCTTAGTGTTCACTTCAGCCGGGATCATTTTTATACCAAGTAAGTCGTCTAACGTGCTGAGATCAATCAACGATGAGATCCTGGATCATTTTTATACTAAGTGAATGTGCGTAAAAGTCAGTTTTAGTTAGTATGAGCGCGATCCCGGCAGTGATCACTTAGTAAAAAAATGATCTTGAGCGTAAAATTCGAAGTAGTTAATAAAATAACGATCCTACATTTTTGCTTTCTTGATCTGTGGCTAAAAGAGTCTAACTTTAAAAATATGAGATCAGGACGTGATGAGTTGACTCTCGCCGCTTGCTTTCTAAACCTTGTTGTACTGCGCCCAACTAATCCCCAAGGTGATCAATTATGAAAACGAAATACCTCTGTGCAATCTTGCTTTGTGGCAGCTTCGTCAGTATGTATGGCTATGCTAATGACGCCGTGTCTGTATATGGCCGAGCACATGTTGGCATACAAAATACTGACAAAGATGGAGATAGTGACACATCGATTGAAAGTTATAACTCAAGAATGGGGCTCAAAGGATCGACACAGATCAACGAAGGTATTGATGTTTTTTATAAATACGAATTTCAAGTTGAGATCGCAGATCAAGATAAAGATGGTAAGTCTGGAGATAACCTGACGGCAAGATCTCAGTATTTGGGGATCCGAGGTAAATATGGCCAGTTGTTAATCGGCCGCGATGACACGGCAATGAAGAAGTCCCAAGGCAAAGTTGATTTAATGAATGACTTTTCTGGTGATATTAATTCTTTTTTTGTTGGAGAAAACCGACTGGGCGACACCGTGCAGTATTCAACACCAGCAATAAACCATTTGAAGTTTACTGTGAGTTACATTGCTGAAGAGAACAGCAAGCAAAAAGATGAGGATGGACTGTCTTTAGCTGCAAGTTATGGTGATAGTAAGCTCAAGAAAACAAGCATATATATTGCCGTTGCTCATGACAATCAGGTCGCTGGACAAGACATAAATCGTGTTACGGTACAGGGGAAACTGGGGAGCTTTAAAGTAGGGGGAATATACCAACAAAGTGAAGCGATAGACAGTAATGATGAAGTTGATAGCTACATGATAAGTGCCTCGTATAAAGTGAGTGCTTACACTATACTAGCTCAGTATCAAGACTCTGACGGTGCTAATGGTAAGCTCAAGGATTCAGGAAATGCGACGTCTTTTGGAGTCGAAAGAAGCTTGAGTAAACAAGCACGTATGTATCTTTGGTACTCTAAGTTTTCGCTTGATAATAATGAAGATCACGACGCAATGGCAGTAACATTACGTTATGACTTTTAATACTTAGCGAGATATTGTATCGACAGTACTTTTTATGTGTATTTGGTTGACGTTTATTCTATTTTAAATGGCATATGATTAGCGAAAACAAAATGAATGTACATATTTTAAAAACATAATTATTCTTCAAAAATAAATTTATTATCTTATTTAATAACATGTACTTATGACTTTGAAAATATTCTTTTTTGCGCTGAAAAAAGAGATTTTTTTGGCTTGTTTTCAGTTTACACGTTACACTTTCATAAAACTGTCATAGTTAGTCATAATAATGACATCAACAACGTCGGTAACGAGAGAACATTGGGAATGTCACGTAAAGTACTTGTAGTTGATGATGAAGCACCGATCAGAGAGATGTTGGTGTTTGTATTAGAACAAAATGGTTTTCAAGCAATTGAAGCTGAAGACTATGATTCAGCAGTGGCTGCCATGGTAGAGCCATACCCCGATATGGTACTGCTTGACTGGATGCTTCCTGGGGGCAGTGGCATTCAAATCGCTAAAAAATTCAAGCAAAGTGAATACACTCGTCAGATCCCAATCATCATGCTTACAGCGCGAGGTGAGGAAGAAGACAAAGTGAAAGGATTGGAAGTTGGTGCGGACGATTACGTGACAAAACCTTTCTCTCCAAAAGAGCTTATGGCTCGAATCAAAGCGGTGATGCGACGGGTGTCTCCCACTTCTCTTGAAGAAGCAATAGAAGTTCATGGCTTGCGCCTTGATCCGATATCCCACCGTGTTACTTCTGCTGGTACTGAGCTTGATATGGGACCGACAGAGTTTCGATTATTACACTTTTTCATGACACACCCCGAGCGTGTTTACAGCCGAGAGCAATTGCTTGATCATGTATGGGGAACGAATGTCTATGTTGAAGATCGCACTGTTGATGTACATATTCGACGGCTGCGAAAAGCGATTGCACCTCTAGGCCATGATCGTTTGGTGCAAACCGTGCGTGGTGCAGGTTACCGTTTTTCGAGTAAACTGTAATTGGTACTCCAAAAGAAGCTATATTGTATGGCTTCTAAATGGATTTCTTTATGTATCGAGTAATTGATAAGCAGGCGTTAACTAGACGCCTGTTTTTGTATTTCTTACCTTTAGCGCTTATTGGTTATTTACTCAGTGCGCCTTTTCTATTTCTTTTCATTGGTGCCTTCGTTTTATTGGTTTGGCATTACAAGCAGCTTTATCGTTTAAGTGATTGGCTGATCAACCAGCGCAGCTTCAATCCGCCTGAGGGCAAAGGAGCGTGGGAGCAAGTTTTTGAAGGGATATATCAGCTACAACAGCGAAATCGTAAAAAACGCAATGAATTAGCTGAGCTGATCCGTCGCTTTCGAGAAGGCGCTGAAGCTATCCCTGATGCGGTTGTCGTATTACAACAAGATTTGAGCATCGTGTGGTGTAATCAGCTCGCGTTGAAAGTGCTCGGATTACAATGGCCGACAGATCATGGTCAGAGGCTAGATAACCTTATCCGAGATCCCAAGTTTGTAAAGTATATGAATGAGCATCGTTTTGATGAAGCGTTAGAGCTCGACACTGGACTTGCACATGAGCAAGTATTGGAGATCCGAGTTATGCCTTATGCTGAACAGCTGATGCTGGTGGCACGGGATGTGAGTCGGCTAAAGCAGCTTGAGCAGATGCGCAAAGACTTCGTCGCTAACGTTTCTCATGAACTACGAACGCCTTTAACTGTGATGGCTGGCTATTTAGAAATGATGGACAGCGATAATATGCCTCCGCCAGCAATGTGGGCTAAAGCTCATGGCACCATGATAGACCAATGTAAACGAATGGATAGTCTCGTCAATCAGCTACTTTCTCTATCTCGCATCGAGGGAGCTAGGAAGCAAGATAATGATAAAGCTGTCAATATTCCAGCTATGTTAGAGTTGATCCACACCGAGGCTAAGTCTCTCAACCAAGACAAAGGACATACACTAACGTTTGATATTGATCAGACATTAGATATCAAAGGGGCGGCGGATGAATTGCGTAGCGCATTCTCAAATTTAGTGTTTAATGCTATCCACTATACCAAGCCTAATGGTCGGATCCATGTGCGGTGGTACCTTGAAGATGAAAAACCAACATTTTGTGTAATAGACAATGGTGACGGTATTGCACCGGAACATATCAATCGCCTCACTGAGCGCTTTTATCGTGTCGATAAGGCACGCAGTAGAAAAACTGGTGGCTCAGGACTCGGTTTGGCTATTACCAAACATGTGCTTTCTCGACATGATTCAGCGCTTCGCATCGAGAGTAAAGTCGGTGAAGGTTCCCGATTTTGGTTTTCTTTTTCAAAGCAAAAACGCATTTTTATGACAAATGATGAAAGTCATAAAAGTGTAATTTAAAGGTAATTTTATTGTCATTTTATCGCTGCACAATGAGCAGCGTAAAATAACTGGGACCAACAATTGGAGTGACCCCAATGAAATTTAAAAGCTTAGTTGCCGCAATGGGTGTGGCCGTTACTACATTAGTTTCTACTCAAGTATCTGCATTAGATGAAAAGTTACCTGAGTATAATAAAACCAGCGGTATCTCAGGAAACTTCTCATCAGTTGGTTCTGATACGCTTGCAAATATGATGACGTTTTGGGCAGAAGAGTATAAAAGAATATACCCTAACGTTAACATCCAAATTCAAGCGGCAGGATCATCTACTGCGCCTCCAGCATTGACAGAAGCAACGGCAAACTTCGGTCCAATGAGTCGTAAGATGAAGTCAAAAGAGATTGAGGCTTTTGAAAAGCGCTATGGTTATAAACCGACAGAAGTTCGTGTAGCAATTGATGCACTTGCCGTATTTGTACACAAAGATAACCCAATCGAAGGTCTAACGATTGAGCAAGTAGATTCGATTTTCTCATCAACCCGTAAGTGTGGTGCTCAAGCGCAAGCAAATCGTTGGAGTGATATCGGCTTGACTGGAGATTGGGCTGCCAAAGACATCCAGCTATATGGTCGTAACTCAGTGTCTGGAACATATGGATACTTCAAGAAAAAAGCATTATGTAAGGGTGATTTTCGCAATAATGTAAATGAGCAACCAGGCTCTGCTTCTGTGGTACAGTCTATCTCTTCTTCAGTGAACGCGATTGGTTACTCTGGTATTGGTTATAAAACTTCGGGTGTACGTACTGTACCTTTGTCTAAAAAGGGTACGAATTATGTTGACGCTACACTTGAAAATGTAGCTCAAGGAAAATATCCACTGTCGCGTTTCTTATATCTATATGTTAACAAGCATCCAAACAAAGAATTATCACCGATTGAGGCCGAATTCTTAAAAATGGTACTTTCGAAAGAAGGCCAAAAAATCGTAGAGAAAGACGGTTATGTGCCAATGTCTAGTGAAATGGCTACGCGTGAGCTGAAAAAGCTAGGACTATTATAATCCCAACCAAATAGCCAAGTACTTGTTGTTATTAATGCCGCTTTCATGCGGCATTTTTTTGTTGCTACAACTCAATGTCCCCTTATTAAATAATTTGTCTAAATATTCATCTTAACGCGGCAAAAAAGCTGGAAATATTCTATATTTAGTTAAAATTTATAATAAATCAGTCGATAATGAACTCGTCTTACTTCAAAAGGTGTATATATGAGTCTAGGTACTGCTTTTGCTGATCTAAGTATCACCAAAAAGATCCATGCAATAACGCTCGTTGCGGTTATCGCTTTTGTGGTTATCGTGTTTGTTAACTATAACGCTATAAGTTCTAATCAGAGGGCACTTAATGAGCTGGAACAGCAAACATATAAAATCCTGAACCTAACAACGGAGAATGCCAATAAATTACAAAATTTAGATGAGTTGTTCACGCAGGCGGTCACTTTTGGCGATGCTGAATTATTAGATAAAGCAAAAGAGCATCGGCAACAAATCCAAGATAATCTGCAGAAAATAAATGAAATCCAAAGTGGGTTTATACCATCAGATAACAGAGATGAACTTACTCAGTATGCAAAAATTGCGCAGCGAATTGCATCAGGCATGATTGACGGAACCGCTGATTTTACCCGCATTCAAGAAGACGCTAAAAACAAAACTGCAATTTATGAAGCACTGGTAAAAGATTTTACGACCGCCAAAGAAAATGCGAATGACCGCTTTGTTGAGTTGTTACAAAATACAGAAGCTCGCTCCTCAAATGCCCTAACTATCATGTTAATTGTGGCTGTTATCTCGTTAATCGTGCTGATTTTACTCGCTGTTATCATCGCGCGGGGGATAGGTAACTCAGCTAAAGATGCTGCCCAAAATCTTAAGTTACTCGCTCAAGGTCAAGGGTCATTATCTACTACTTTGAATGTTCGATCTCACGATGAGATTGGCCAAGTATCAATAAACTTTAATGATTTTGTAGGCCTACTTAAAGGGGCAGTTGTTGAAGTGATGAATGTAGTTGAGCCGTTAATGCAGGACTCAAGTCGCTTGGTTAAAGGCATGGAAAAAGCGGAAGGTGCTACCAACCAACAAACACATGATGCTGAAGTGGTGCGTCAATCAATGGAAGAGATGCGCTTAAGTGTTGGTGATATCTCCAACTCGGCATCACAGGCATCTGATGCTGCTCAGCTTGCTGAGCAGGAAGTTGAGCAGAGTAAGCGTCAAATACAAGTATCAGTAAATGAATCTCAAGCTCTGAGTGAAGAAATCAATCATGCGGCAGAAACCATTAATAAGCTTGCTGACGATACTCAAAATGTGACACAAATACTTAATGTTATTACGTCGATTGCTGAGCAGACTAACTTGCTTGCTCTCAATGCTGCAATTGAGGCTGCACGAGCGGGTGAGCAAGGGAGAGGCTTTGCGGTTGTTGCTGACGAAGTAAGAGAGCTGGCTTCTCGAACTGCTAAGTCAACGAATGAGATCAGGGAACTACTCAATGTCTTAACAGAAGCTGCCAATCAAGCGGTTAAGGCGATGACAAGTGCCAGTAGTATGGCCATTAATAATGCAGAAGCAGCTGCGCAAACAGGACAGTCAATTGAGCAAATTGCCGAACAAATTTTATCTATAAATAGTATGAATGGTCAGATTGCAGCAGCAACAGAGGAGCAAACTTCGGTTGCTGCGATGGTTGTGAATAATGTAACTTCTATGCACCAATCTTTCCAAGACACGATGCAAGCGCTAAATGAAGTGCAGGATGTTGCTGAGAACCTGCATGTGTTGTCGGATAACTTAAAAGATGCAACCTCTAAATTTAGAGTATAGAGGCAATGTAACTACCACAAAATAAAAAACAGCCACTTAAGTGGCTGTTTTTTATTTAACCTGAGCTCAGGGTAAGAAGTTAGTTAATCAACTAAAATACCCAAGCTCATAGGCATAATATCATTCTGGCCAGTTTTAGCGCTAACTGAGTTAAATTCACTTCCAATAGCCCGCTATTGGTGCGTAATACCAATTGCCTTGTCTGCAGGATGTAGATACCTTAGCGAGAGCAGGACGCGGAAGCGGTGTTTCCCTAAAACTCTTTGGCTAGATAAGTAAAAAAACTAAGCTGTGATTTAGCAACAATGAGTTGGAACATGTCTTATCCAAATCTCAGGTTAAATCGCTTAACCCACATTAGTACTTCCCAACTACTTTGACCGCGTCCGTCACTTTGCTTGCGTCAATATAGCCTATCGCATCAGCATTTTTTGAGACAAATTCAATGATTGCTTGGTCGTTAGCTAGTTTTTTTGGTGGTGTCCCTTTACCTGTAAATACGAGCTTAGACCAATGCGCATTTAGCTGAGAACTTGATTTACCGATTACTTTGTCGTTGAACTCATCAAATGTCGCATTGCCATCTTGATTGACTGGGTTTGCACTGCTGCCATCAGCAAATGACTTGCTTTTGCCAAGATACAGCTTTTTTATCACAGCCTCGTCTACGCTTGTATTGTTGGCTGTATTAACAATAACGGCGATATCAGCAAGTGCTATTTGACTGCTCAGCAGCAGACCTAAAGTTATAATTTTCTTAATCATGTGCGACCTCTATTAGAATACTAAATCGATACCGAAGCTTAACAATTCAACTTTTTGATCCGTTAGCTGGTTGTCAAATTGATTTAATTCAACTTTGAATGCCGCTGATGGATGAAAGTCGTATCGCGCTCCAACACTCCAGGTTTCAGACTCAGCTCGGGCATCCGAAAGCGCGCCATTTACAAGCGTTTGTAAGTAAGGTGCATTTGGATTAGTTGGATCTGTAGTAACAGGAATTGTGACACCATTAGGTGCTGTGATCGTAAGTGGAACAGAATTAAACTCGTCGTTTGCATTCTTATCTTTGTTGTGTTCGTAAGTCAAATGTACAGTCCATTCATCCATTCGATAACCGACAGAAGCGTAATACTGTTGCTGCTTTGCTAGTATGCTATCGTCTACTTCGAATTGTGTGAATTCAGCATCAAATAACACATCATTGTAATCAATAGAAATACCAAATGCGGCAAAATAGGCATCGTCTTTCTCGACAGCTAAATCTTCAGCTTGCTGCGTGAGACCATAGCCCGCTAGTCCCGCTAATAACCCTGAAAGCTCTGGACTGTTTGCTGCACTGATACTCGCTTCTGTAGCAAAATATGCCATGCGCATACTGAACCAATCACGACTAAGCGTCCAGTTGGCACCTACAGTGTTGTTCAACTCAGCTTCGTCAGAATAAGTAATTGCGATAATATCATCATCGACGCTACCCAATGCAAATTGTACTGTGCTATCCCACTGGCCTAACGTGGCATTGTGAATGTAACTAAGTCCGTTATATGTACTAAAGCTGAGGTTGTAGACAGACTGAGGTGGCTTTATCCAGCGGTAAGCATAACCTACATCCAGAAAATCAGAATATCGATAAAACGGAATTCGCATTTTACCAGCGCTGATCTGTGCGGAATCCGAAATAGTATAGGTTAAATATGCCCATTCGAACTCTGCATCAAAATCATTTGCTCCTCGGCCGACGATTTGTGCCGTAGCACTAAGGTTATCTTGCAAATCAGCCGCTAGCTGTAATGCAAATAAGCTACGATTTTCCATATCAAAATCGTTATCGTAACCAAAAAGTGTATCATCACTATCCAGCGTTTGGCCGCCAATTATAGAGGCAAAACCATTAATTCTGATTTCAGCAGCGCTATTGAAACTTATTGTGCCTAGTGCTATCGCTAAAGCAATTGCTGATTTTTTCATATTGATTCCCATTTTCTTTGCAAAGAGTCATATTAAGAATGTGTACCTATAAAGGGTGATTCGCCGATTTAGTTCACATTACTTTGTCTTAGAGGTTAGTGTAAAAACTTGAAATAACAAGTTACTAACAATACATAACTGCGATAATCAAGCGCATAATTTCAATTACTAGGGTAATACCAATTTGACTTAATACTTGCTCAATTTGAAGGAGTAAATCTGGCGCTAACAGCGTTAAAAATTTCTTATTTAGAACAACTAAATAGCAAAATTTTTGCCTGGTTATCGACAAGATTTTCTGGCCTCAAAATAGACCACTTAATTAAGATAATCGGTATAAGACACACTCACCTCATCTGACCACTCAAATTGTATCGTAAATTATTCCAAGGTTACGAATAAAAAATAGCAGAAATGATGATAAAGCTGGGGAAATGATAACTAGGAAGCACAAAGAGTATGCTAGCGCTTGCTCTTTGTGATTTTTTCGGCTTGTATTTTACAGGCATTATGCTGCTCAATGCACTTATCTGTACACAACTGTAATGACATTGTTTCTGGTGTATTTTGCATTTCACAGCTGCGTTCACATTGATAGTGCTGTTGAGCACATTGGTTTAATTCAGGTGAGAGTGTACTCGTACAACCAAGCATTGTGGTTGCTAATACTAATAATATGAACACAGTTTTCATCATAAATCCTTAAAGGGAAACTTGTATATTGTCAATCAACCTGACTTTCCCAAGAAATGCAGCGGCAAGAATTACCAGCCTATCATCTTCGAGTGTAGCAGGTCTTAGGGTATCTTTTTGACAAATGTTGAAATAGTCCAACTTTAAGCCTTCATTATGTAGCATATCTGTGGCATTTTTTATGATCAGATCAAAGTCTTTTTCGCCTTGCTCTAGTGCTGAAGCTGCCTTTTTCAGTGCTTGAAAAAGTACTTTTGCCGTTTCTTTTTCTGACTCAGAGAGATAGCCATTCCTTGAGCTCATAGCAAGTCCTGATACCTCTCTTTGAGTTGGCACTCCGATGACTTCAACTGGAATAGAGAGATCTTTGACCATTGTTTTGATGACTTGTAATTGCTGAAAGTCTTTCTCACCAAAACAGGCGAAATCTGGCTGGACTAAATTAAATAGCTTAGTGACAACTGTCGCAACGCCACGAAAATGGCCTGGGCGCGCACCACCGCAATGACCTTCAGACACACCGGGGACGTCAACAAAGCTTTGTGCTTCCAGTCCGCTGGGATAAATAGTATCAACGCTTGGGGTAAACAAAATATCGGTTTCTAGTTCTGCAAGTCCCTGTTTATCTTGTTCTAACGTACGAGGGTAGCTATCAAGATCTTCATTCGCACCAAATTGCATTGGATTAACAAAGATGCTAACGACAACTTTATCTGCGAGTGTTTTTGCTTTTTCTACCAAAGAGAAGTGACCTCGATGAAGGTTACCCATTGTAGGTACGAAAGCGATACTTAACCCTTGTTGGCGCCACGCTTTAACTTGGCTTCGAAGAGACTTTATCTCAGTAACTGATTGCATGTTGTACTCTAACTTAAAAATAAATGTACCAATTCAATATTGGGCTGGAATTGGGGGTGAGCGGTGAGTAGTGCACACCGCAAGTTATATCATTTTATCTTAATATCCGCTCAGTTTGAGGAAAAAAATTAGGTACCTACTACATTAACAGTTTTTTATTTAGAACAATTAAGTAGCAAAATTTTTGCCTGCATGTATATATATAGGAACCCTGGCGATAGTAGGCGCGCTAGCCATGTTATCGACAAGATTTCCTCGCCTCAAAATAGATCGTTTAATTAAGCTGGTTGATATTAATTAAACTCATGCTCAGCTGCCGGAAATTCACCCGATTGTACATCGGCACAAAACTTCTTTACGGCATCTGGCATGTTACCTGTCTCTAGTAGAAAGTTTTTTGAAAACTTAGGAATATACCCAGCAGAAATACCAACCAAGTCATGCATCACTAGGATTTGACCATCAGTTTCTTTTCCTGCACCAATACCGATGACCGGGATCGAGACTGCATCAGTGATACGCTTTGCTAGTGCTGAAGGTACACATTCAATCACGATCATTTGAGCGCCTGCACGTTCTAGTGCTTTTGCATCATCAACCATCTTTTGTGCTTGTTCTGCTTCACGGCCTTGGATTTTGAAACCACCAAAAACATGAACAGACTGAGGGGTTAGGCCTAAATGACCACATACAGGAATACCTTGCTGTGTGAGCTTTTCAATACTTTCATATAGCCACTCTCCACCCTCAAGCTTGACCATATTTGCACCTGCACGCATTAACTTCGCTGCATTTTCACAAGTGGACTGTGGATCTGAATAGCTCATAAAAGGCATATCAGCTATCACAAATAGCGCTTTACTCCCAGCTCTTACACAGCGGGTGTGGTAGGCGATGTCTTCAGTGGTTACAGCTAGTGTATCTTCACCGCCTTGTAAAACCATACCTAAAGAATCACCCACTAAGATGACATCGACACCGTTGTCGTGAAATAGCTTTGCAAAACTTGCATCATATGCAGTGAGGGCTGTTATTTTTGTTCCTTCACGCTTCATTTTGGCAAGTGTTGATACAGAAATTTTTGCCATATTGAACCCCTTGGGTTGAATTAATTAAGGATGGTTAGTCCGTTAAGTGGTAACTGTTCTGCCAAAGACTCAAGGGTAGTACCATCAGGTAGTTTGAGTGTTGGCGCAATTTCTAATAATGGATAAACGACGAACTCTCGCTTCGTTAGGCCATAATGTGGCACAACCAGCCTCTCACTCGCAATGATTTCCTCATTGAAAAGCAGAATGTCCAAATCAAGAGTGCGTGGTCCCCAGCGTTCTGACTTTCGTACTCTTCCGTGTTCAAGTTCTATCTGTTGCAGAACATCTAATAATGCTTCGGCAGCTAAAGATGTTTCCAACTTAGCTACTGCATTAACATAGTCAGGCTGATCTTGAGGCCCCATAGGCTTGGAGCCATATAAACTAGAGTGATGAATAACAGATAAAGCAGGGTGAGAGGCGAGCACAGTTAGCGCTCGCTGTAGTTGTGTCATCGGTTCGGATAGGTTTGCGCCCAATCCAATGTACGCAGTATTCATTTAATCTTCTTTTGGTTTTCTTTTTGGTTTTCGTCGTGGGCGACGTTTTGGTTTGTTCTGACTACCTAAATTGCGCACCATCTCTTTTTGGCCATTGACATCGCTTTTAAGATATTCAGTCCACCATGTTGCAAGGTCAGATTGATCTTGTTCGCCACTTTCTACACGCAGTAACAAGAAGTCATAAGCGGCCTTGAATCTAGGCTGTAAACTTAAGCGATAGGCACGTTGACCCGCACGTTTATCCAAGCGTTGCTGAATATGCCAAATGTCGCGAGCACCCAAAGTAAATCGCTTGGGAACCGCAACATGCTTTGCGTTATCAGCAAGTATGTGATTGATAGCTTGCATAAACGCGTCGTATTCATTCATTCCATCTGCGGCTAAAGCATGGCTTTTCTCTAAAATTGGAAACCATAAAAGTGCTGCATAAATAAAAGCAGGGGTCACTTTTTTATTGGCGTTAATACGGCTGTCCGTATTGGCAAACATTTGTTGAATAAAGCGACGTTCAAATTCACTTTCAGGTCTTGCTAAAATTTTGTCGAGTGCAGGAAACAACTGAGAAAATAAGCCGTATTCACGCATTTGCAGAAAGTTCTCTTCTGCCTTGCCATTGAGAAATAGCTTGAGTGTTTCTTCAAATAATCGTGCCGCGGGAATATGACCCAGCAATGGTGCCAAGTCTTTGATCGGTGTGCGCGTTGGTGTTGCTATTTCCATTCCTAGCTTTGTAGCAAATCGAATAGCTCGGAGCATACGTACGGGATCTTCACGGTAGCGCGTTTCAGGATCGCCAATTAGCTCAATTTTGCGTGCCTTAATGTCGCTAACACCACCGGCAAAGTCTCTTAATGTAAAATCATTAATAGAATAATAAAGCGCGTTAATGGTGAAGTCGCGACGCTCTGCATCTTCTTCTATGCTGCCGTAAACATTGTCACGTAAGAGCTGTCCATGTTCGCTTGCTTGGCTGGTAGTTGCACAAGAATCGTCGCTTTGGTGGTGACCACGCATCGTTGCCACTTCGATAATTTCACGGCCAAACACAATATGTGCAAGGCGGAAGCGGCGGCCAATTAAGCGACAGTTACGAAATAATTTTTTAATTTGCTCCGGTGTCGCGTTCGTTACTACATCAAAGTCTTTAGGCTCTATTCCGAGCATAATGTCTCGGATACAGCCACCAACCAAATAGGCGTCGTAACCACCATCTTTTAATCGGTACAGTACCTTGATAGCATTAGGGCTAAATTGTTTACGAGATATACCATGCTCGCTGCGAGGAATAATCACAGGTGTCGGGCTGGTCTTTTTCACCGTCTCATCGCCTTTTCCAGTTACGAACTGGCGGCAAAAGTTTACAAGCTTGGAAATAATAACTCGTCTCCTGAGCAATCAAGTTTTCGATTTTAGTGGTTATAAAGCCCTGCTTTGGTGTTAAAACAGGTCACATTTAAGGCTCGCTATCATATACTCAAATGAGACTAAATTGAAGTACTTGAAAACAGCGGGCGAAAAGCAAATTCACCATTTTCTAATGAGTTTAGTTGAATTTCTTGTACTTTAGGGATGGAATTAAGGTTAAAAACATCGACAGCATGTTCTAGCAACGCGTCGATATTTTGATAGTCAGCCATTGAGCCTACAGGTACATTCAAATACCGTAGCGCGGCATGGAGTGTCGGGAGTGGGTGATGAGTATCAATTGCAGGTGCATGATTTTGTTTTGATAATTTGAAGCCTGGAGCTGCTACAGCAAGTGGAAGATGTGCATACTCAGGTACAGACTGGTTTAGCTGTTGGAACAAACTAATTTGTCTAGCGGTAGGTGCTAAAAGGTCGGCTCCTCGTACGACATGACTGATCTGCTGTTCAATATCGTCCACAACAACCACTAGCTGATAAGCAAATAAACCATCTCGACGTTTAGTAATATAATCTTCATGGGCAATCGCATTGGGAATAACGACAGCACCTTGTATCTTGTCATTAAACTCGGTAACAGGAGAGCGCTGCTGTAAGCGCAGTGCATTACCTTGCAGACTTAAGTTCAGATCACGGCAATGATTATTATAAAATCCACCCATGGCTTTAATCTGTTTTCTGGTGCATTGGCACGCATAAACAAGCTCGTTGGATGTTAATTCATCAAGGTAAGACTGATATAAAGTGTGGCGCTGAGATTGATAGACAACCTCTTCATCCCAATAAAGGCCGTATGCTTCAAGAGTTGCCAATATATTTTCGGTAGCACCGGATACCACTCTTGGCGTGTCTATATCTTCAATACGAACGAGCCACTGACCACGATTGGCTTTTGCATCTAAGTAACTGCCTAACGCTGCGACTAAAGATCCGAAATGAAGCGGCCCAGAAGGCGAGGGAGCAAATCGACCGCGATAGCTCCCAGATTGCTTTAAGCTTGGGGACACAGAGCTGAGGTTATCCTCTGCCTTGTTGTTTTTCTTTAATTTCTGCGAGAGATTTACAATCTACGCATAAATCGGCAGTTGGTCGCGCTTCAAGGCGACGAATACCAATTTCAATACCGCATGATTCGCAAAAACCAAAGTCGTCATCTTCAATTAGCTGAAGTGTTTTCTCAATTTTCTTGATTAGCTTACGCTCGCGGTCGCGAGTACGCAGTTCAAGAGAAAACTCCTCTTCTTGCGCTGCACGGTCCACAGGATCAGGAAAGTTTGCCGCTTCATCTTGCATGTGTGTTTTAGTACGATCTACTTCGTTACGTAGATCGGCACGCCATGCTTCTAATATTGCTTTGAAATGAGCACGTTGTGCTTCATTCATGTATTCTTCGCCTGGCTTTTCTTGATAAGGTTCTACACCGGCTTGAGCCAATAACCCTAGTTTTTTCTGGTCTGGCATACCATTCTCCTAAATCCTTAATACATAACCCCAGCTTTCGCCGGCGGGTATAAATAGCAAAATCTTTACCCCTTAGCAAACACTTTTTTAGTGCGAATGTCAGCCTCTTTTTCCAAAGTTTAGCCTTTTGGGGGAGAAAACTATCACGGCTATATGTGGGCGGCATGAAAAAAGTCAAGCGCAGTCAAAAGGAATTTCTTCAATTAATTGTACTTGGCGATCATCAACGTGTGCTCGGTAGGCGATAATTTCAACCCCATGAGAGATTGCTTCTTTTATTAATGCTGCGTACTTTTGGTCAATATGGGCTGCGGGTCTCACATTCTTAATTCCGGTATGTAGAGCCGCAAACAGTAGCACAGCACGGTGGCCTTGTTGTTTTATTTGGATTAATTCTCTTAAATGCTTTTGGCCTCTTGCCGTTTCAGCATCGGGAAAAAAACCTTGCTGCTGCTCGAGTAGAGTTACAGACTTTACTTCAACGTAGCATAAGTGTGGAGGTTGTCCATTTTCATTGCTACTTAATAAAATATCAATGCGACTATTTTCAGCACCGTACTTTATCTCTGTTTGCAGCGTATCATAGCCGTTTAACTGCGTGATTATCCCGCGCTCTATTGCTTCAACGGCAACTTTGTTTGCCACGACTGTGTTGACGCAAATAAAGTGACCCACTTGATCTTGGGTAAGCTCCAAGGAGTGAATATATTTTCGCTTGGGGTTGTCACTGGTTGAGTAATAGGCAGTAAACCCAGGGTCTGCACAATTCGTCATTCTCCCCGTGTTGGCACAGTGCACGGTAAATTCCTCGCCATCAGCGGTACGTAGATCAACGAGAAAGCGCTTGTAGCGTTTTAATAAGGTGGCTTGCTGTAATTGGCTAGAAAAGTTCATTGGTCGCTTTCAGTTGGGTGAATTTAAGGGCTAGTGTACACTTAAGCACACGTATAAGCACAAGAGTGAAAAATAGAATGTCAGAGAAATTTATTGTACGACTGAGCGAAGCAGCAAAACCCGCATATTTATCAGCGGGTGCGGCCCTGTCGTTTGAAAAGGACGGTGCTTCAATTCATTTGCAACAAGATGAAACGCTAAAAAATATCCAAAAAGCGGCACGTAGTATCGCTCAGCAAGGAATTAAACAAGTACACCTTGAGGGTGAGTTGTGGTGCACTGAATCACAATGGGCATTTTATCAGGGGTTTGTCTCACCTAAAGCACTAGATGGTGTGGTTTTTGCTGATAATGATCAGTCAGATCTAAAAGAACTTGCTGCATTGCAGTCATCAGCCACTTGGATGCGTAAAATGATCAATGGCACTGCGGAAGATATTTACCCTGAGAGCCTGGCGGGTAAAGCGGCTGAGTTTATTCAGTCTCTTGCTCCTGAGCATGTGAGCTACCAGATCATTAAAGGTGATGCGCTATTAGAGCAGCAATGGATTGGTATTCATGAAGTTGGACGCGGTAGTGAGCGCCCTCCTGTATTGCTTGAACTGGACTATAATCCAACAGGGAATGACGGGGCACCAGTGAGTGCTGCGTTGGTTGGTAAAGGGATCACGTTTGACTCGGGCGGCTACTCAATTAAGCCAAGCGAAGGCATGCTTACAATGAAGTGCGATATGGGCGGTGCAGCTACCGTAACAGCAGGATTAGCTTTAGCTATCCAGCGAGGTTTTGACCGTCGAGTTAAGCTATTCTTATGCTGCGCTGAGAACCTTATTTCAGGTCACGCTTATAAATTAGGTGATATTCTTACATATAAAAATGGTACCACAGTTGAAATCGTGAATACTGATGCTGAGGGTCGTTTGGTACTTGCTGACGGCTTGATGGCTGCTGGTGAAACTGGCGCTGAACTTATCATTGATGCAGCTACGCTGACAGGAGCTGCATTAGTCGCCGTAGGCCAAGAGTACAACGCGCTTTTTGGACTTGATAAAGCATTAGTCAATGATGTACAGCAATACGCTAGCGAGGAGTTTGAGGCTGCATGGCCACTGCCGCTTGAAAAATGGCACCAAAATAATTGCCCATCACCATACGCTGATACTGCAAACAGTCGTGCACAAAAAGGTGGCGGCTTTGGAGGCGCATCTAATGCAGCTGGCTTCTTATCTCGTTTTGTTCCAAATGAAGGTCAAGGCTGGGTGCATATTGATCTTGCTGCTTCATTCCAGAATAGTGCTGGCGGTCAATGGTCTGCTGGTGCCACAACGCTTGGTATGAGAACGGTTGCAAGAACATTGCAAGAAAAAGCATAACGGCTTACCAACTGAGGCTGCTCCGCTCATGGAGCAACCTCATTATTTTCAAGACAGCAGTGCCGCAGCCAGACGAACAAAATCTGAAGATGTGAGTATGCCAACCAGCTTGTTTTGCTTATCTACCACCGGCATACAGCCATGTCGATTATCAACAAAAAAACGTACCACATCTTGTAGTGATTGATCCGGTTGCACACTTGCAAAATCTGTTGCCATAATATCCAAAACTTTAGTTTGCTTTTCTTTACGAGCTAGTGCATTTGCGCCATAGGTGGCCATAATTCCCATGACTTTGGCAATCATGATCTTTTGAGTCAGCATGCCTACCAAAGTACCGCTTTGGTCAATCACCGGAATATGACGAACATTTTTCTCTTTCATTAAGTTATGCGCATCTTGCAAGGTATTCTCAGCACTAACGGCGAATGGATCTGGTGTCATTAAATCAGCTACGGTTTGAGTCATTGGTTACTCCTTTTCACTACACAGTCTTACCATTGAGTGTAGCTTGATTCGACTTTAATGTACGGCATTGAGATCAAGTTTTGAACTATTTGTCGTGCCTTAGTTCTTATTAAAATAACAATAAAAAGGATAACCCGATGAAAAAGTTACTGATGTTAGGTACTGCTGCGATTTTGCTTTGCAACTCAGTTTTTGCAGCCGAGCGAAGTGTGGAATATGGCGAAATTAATAAAATTCTAGATTTAATTGCTAACAAAGCGCAGTCGCAATATATCTTGTCTAAATTTACCGTAGAAGTGAAGCAGCCAGAGCTCAAACTAGAAGAGGTTAAACTTTGGCTCGAGCACGATGGTAAAGTCATTGCCAATGGCACCATAGATAAAGATGGCAATATCGATTTGCCTATTCTACCGCAGCCCCGCGCAGATGAAGTCAACTTAGTGATCAACCAAGAAAAAGACGCTGTTGCGATTATGGTTAATACCGATATAGCGCCGCTGACTAGACAGCAGGTTAAATATCGCGATTTGTTTATCCTTTTGGAGGATATGGACGCTTTTGTTGAGCTGATGGCAGGCAGTTTGTCTTGGCTTGCTCCTAATTTTGATGAACTGGAATTTACATTTTCTGAACCTGCATCAATTCAGTTTGTGGATGCAAAAGGTAAAACTCAACAGTTTATGACGGATGATGAGTTTAAGATCCAAATTCCTAATAAGAAAAAATGGATGCAGCAAAACCCATCCTTGCAATTTAGTGTTTTACCAAAACAGTTTGCGCCCATTGACTAGAGAAGAGGGCTTCTATGCCTGCTAGCGGGTAAGCATAACTTTTTCCATTAGGTAATTAGTTAGCACTTCGCCACGAACATTCACCTGCTGTTCTTTTATCACATCAAAACCAAAACGCTCGAAGAAAGGCTTAGCCGTTTTGCTAACATGGGAAAATAAGCGCGTTATGTTGGTTGTTCTGCTGTGTTCTAAAAGTGCGAGCATAAGTGCTTTCCCTATGCCTTGGCCTTGATGTTCTGCATGACAAAAAAAGTGATCAATCAGTCCGTTAGCTTGGATATCAGCAAAACCAACAATTTTACCGTTCAGCACGGCCACAAGGGGCTGATTACTCCTTAATCGGTCTTGCCAGCTCTCATCAGCTATGTCGCTATGTGCCCATGCTTTGACTTGGTTATCGGAGTAATGCTTGATAGTGACAGAGCGTATCGTGTCAAACATAAGCTTACGTAATACGGCTTCTTCGCCGCATTGAAACTGTCTGATGGTAATCATTGTTAGTCTTTATTCCTGAAGTCGTAATTGTCCGGAAATAGCATGTTGCTCAGCAGTTTTCGCCAGTCTTACGTATTTTTGTTCAACCAGTTGAGACACAGGAACTAATTCGATGTCAGTACTTTCAAGCTCAGCTAATTTGGTTGCAAGGAATGCAGCTGTTTCCTTGTATGGGTGTGCAATAATAATAACTTGTTGATGGCTTTCAAGTAATTTAAGCATCTTTTGCCACTGGGTATTAAGTGCAACAGCGGATACATCATTGTCCAAAAAGACTTGTCGAGCGATGTTTTTTACTCCATATAGGTTGGCTGCATACTGCGCCTGACTGTGGCTGGTGGTACGGCTATCTAAAAAGTATAGACTACGTTTTTTTAGTATTTCCATCGTCCATTTCATGGGATCAATTTGTTCTGTTAATGCTGACCCCATGTGATTATTCACACCCTTTACTTGGGGCAGGGTAGATAATGCGTTACCAAGTGTCATTTGGAGCTGCCACTTTTCCATACCTACCGTTAAAGCGCCGGGCCCTAATGTCTTGTTAGGGTCTTTTGCCTGCATAGGAACATGAAGCATGAGTTCTCGCTGTTGACGGCTGGCGGCAAATGCAAATTGCTGAGAATAAGGCGTGTGAGGCAGAATCGAAAAAGTGATCCCACCTGGTAGAGAGAGTAATTCTAAATCACGTTGATGATTTCCAATATCATCAATCACAATAGCAAATTGTTTTGCTGGCACTGCGAATGTTATACAGGCCAGCATTAACCCGATAATTTTTATTAGCACACGATCTTATTGTTGTAGTTTACCGCCTTACTTAGCGGCTTTTCATTATTGTGATTGAACTAATGCAAACGCCTTTGGCCAATGTGATGCAAGTTGTTCAATGCCATTTTTTTTGATGGATTCTTCACCAGTGATTATAGCGCTTTTATCGAGCAGGGAAAGCGCTTGTTTGGTGAAATATACATCAGGCTCTACACCCGTGCCCTCTATTGATGTCCCTGTGGGCGTATAATATCTGGCTGTGGTTAATTTTAGTGCGGTGGTGCCATTTCCGATAGGGATAAGAGACTGCACTGAGCCCTTACCATATGAGCGCAACCCTACAACCAGTGCTCGTTTATTATCCTTTAGCGCAGCTGCCAATATTTCAGCAGCAGAGGCTGAGTTGTTGTTTATCAACACCACAATAGGGGCACCATTGAGTATGTCTCCTTGTCTTGCGAAGTAGGCTTGATTAGCATCGAAGAAGCGCCCTTTAGTTGTGACTATTGTGCCACTGTCCAGAAATAAATCTGATATTGCAACCGCGCTGTTTAAAGTTCCACCTGGGTTATCTCTTAAGTCAATGACGAGCTTTTTCAAGGCGTCACCATATTGCAACTGTAAGTAGTTTATTTGTCTCGCAACATCGTGGTACGTATGGTGATTAAAGCTATTTACACTCAAAAAACCGGTGCCATCTTTGAGTAGTTTACTGGCAACACTTTCGAGCACGATCTCTTGTCGTTTTAATGCGATATTGACTGCGCTTGAGCCTCTTAGTACCACCAACTGCAGCTGGTTTTTGTTAGCAGCTTTTAGTAGCGCGGAAACTTCGGCTATTGTCTTTCCGGTGACGTCAATGTTATTAATCAATGAGAGCTTATCGCCGCGCTCAATACCAGCTATCTCTGCCGGAGAATTAGGGAGCGTATCTACAATGGTTACATAATTCCCTTGTTCTTCTACTTCAATACCAAGCCCTGTATAGCGACCGTTTGCAGCGCTGAATATGGCTTCTAATTCTTCTGAATCTAAATATTTAGAGTAAGGATCTAGGTTGTCAAACAAACTGGAAAGGTTACTTTGGTTGTAACGGCTAAGTGGTAAATCCTCAACGTAATAGGTATGGATATGATAAAGGATCTCATCCATTTCTTGAGCGGAAAACTTTTTTGCAGGTGTTTGACTTAGCGCGCTAAAGCTTAGTAACAGTAAAATACCTAACAGTGCGACATAGCGTGCCGCAAGCGCATAGAAACGAGTTTGTCTATTCATGTGCTGCTCCTCATCAAGGTGCAGCACGGGTTAATCAGTTAACTGGATCTGCACCATTTTATCGGATCGACAGCGCTTCCTTTATGCCGTATCTCGAAGTATAGACCAGGATCTCTTTGTCCGCCGCTTTGTCCAACTAAAGCGATAACTTCGCCACTGCGAACTTGATCGCCAACATCAAACAACAGTGTTTGGGCATGACCGTACAGACTCATAAAGCCATGACCATGATCCAGTACCATGACCCAGCCAAAGCCATTTAACCAATCGGCGAATACGACTTGCCCTGGAGCGACACTGGTTATGTCTGCACCTTCTTTTGCTCCTATTAGTACGCCTTTCCAATTCATTCCAGCATGCTTACGTTGGCCAAATCGATGTTGAATACGCCCTTTCGCCGGTAGATGTAGCTTGCCTTTTAATTGCGCCAAGCCATCTAGTCGTATTTCGGCAGCTTGCTGAGCTTTAGCAAGCTCTGCTAACGTTTGGATCAAAGTTTGCTCATTTTCTTTGAGGTAGGCTATTGCTGAACGCGTTTCTTTGAGTTGATTGTGTAAGTCCGCAAGTTGACTCTGCCGTGCTTGTTTGGCTTTTCTCAGAGCTTCAAGGCGTTCTTTTTGATGACGTCTCAGCGCCTCAAGCTGGGATTGGCTGCGTGTGAGTTCGGCTTGGGTATTGGCTAAGGCTTGGCGAACGACTTTAAGCTGCTCTAACTGCTCAATTCTGGCTTTGTTTAAATAATCGTAGTAAGCAATCGTGCGCTCTAGCTTGGTTGCATGCTCTTGATTGAGTAACATTCTTGAGTAATCATGAGAGCCAGTCATGTAAGCGCTTTTTAACTGAGCTGCGAGCTGCTTTTCAAACTTGCTTTTATCACTTAAAAGAGCGTCTTTTTGTCGTTCTAATGTCGTTTGCTCTGTTTTATTCTCTTTAATACCGGCTTCAGTGAGCGAGACTGCTTTGGCACTTTTTGCTATATCAAGTTCAAACGCTTTGAGCTTAGCTTCTTGTGACTTAATTGTACTGCGCTGTTTTTCGAGCGCTTGTTGGCTGGCTTTAAGCTGCTGCTGTACTTCGCTTAAATCTTGCTTAGTGCGTGACTCATTGGCACTAACAGGAGCTATTAACATTAACAATGCTGCACTGAGTAGTGCAGCATAAGAGAGCGTCGTTTTTAACGGCATAAAAGTGAGCCGCTATTTTAAACGCATTATTGGAGTGCCCGTCATCTCGCTAGGCTGCTCCATGCCAAGTAAATGTAGCATTGTCGGCGCAACGTCGCTTAGTGCTTTTCCTGCTTGTGGCTCTGCATCACGACCAACATAAATAAATGGTACTGGCTCGCTGGTGTGAGCGGTATGAGCTTGACCTGTCTTCGGGTTAAGCATTTGCTCTGCATTGCCGTGATCTGCTGTTATTAATGCTTCACCACCACTTTCTTTTAGCGCAGCAACCACACGGCCAATACATTTATCTACGGCTTCGCATGCTTTTACAGCAGCTTCGAATACACCAGAGTGCCCAACCATATCACCATTTGGATAGTTACAAATAATCACGTCGAATTCACCGCTATGAATAGCTGACACTAATTTATCAGTTAGCATTTCTGAATTCATCTCAGGCTGTAAGTCGTATGTGGCCACTTGTGGTGAAGGAATAAGTTCACGTTTTTCCCCTTCAAATAAGTCCTCACGACCACCGCTAAAGAAGAAGGTAACGTGAGCATATTTTTCTGTTTCTGAGATACGTAGCTGAGTTTTGTTGTGTTTAGCTAGCCATTCACCTAGGACATTGACCAAAGCTTCGGGCGCGAAAGCGATAGGTGCTTTAATGTCGGCAGCGTACTCCGTCATCATCACAAAAGCACTTAGGTTTGGCGCTTTGCGTTTTTCAAAGCCATTAAAGTCAGCATCAACAAAAGCACGGGTCATCTGACGCGCTCGGTCAGCTCGGAAGTTCATAAAAATAACTGTGTCACCATCATTGATAGTCGCGGCAGACTCACCTTCAGCAGCGATAATAGATGCTTTTACAAATTCATCATTTTCATCGCGTGCGTAGGCAGCTTGTAATGCTTCAACACCGTTTTGGTAGGTAAATTCAGCTTCACCACTGACCATTAGATTGTAGGCTAATTCAACGCGATCCCAGCGGTTGTCGCGATCCATTGCGTAGTAGCGACCAACAATAGAAGCGAGTCGACCACAGTTTAAAGACTGCATCAGGGCTTCTATCTTTTCGATTGACGCTTGTGCGCTGCGTGGCGGCGTATCACGGCCATCTAGAAAGGCATGTAGATATACAGTGGCTCCGCGCTCAGCGGCTAATTTTATCGCTGCAACAATATGGTCTTCGTGACTGTGAACACCACCTGGACTTAGAAGTCCCATTAGGTGAACCGCTTTGTCTTGAGCAACCACTTTGTCGATATTCTCAACCAGTGCGGGGTTGTGTTCAAACTCACCATCATCAATTGCTTTGGTAATGCGAGTGAAGTCTTGATAAACCACACGTCCTGCACCTAGGTTTACGTGGCCAACTTCAGAGTTACCCATTTGGCCATCAGGTAGGCCGACATCAAGACCAGATCCAGAGATTAAGGTATGAGGAGCTGAGCGCCAGAGTTCGTCTAATACTGGGGTATTGGCTGCCAAAATAGCGTTACTTTCGCTTTCTTCGCGATAGCCCCAACCGTCTAAAATCATTAATACCAATGGCTTTTTCTTAGCTGTCATTTGCGCTCCTGAAATCCTGAATTAGGCACGATGTTGATGGCTCATAACTAGAAACCAGCAATAATATTGAAAAGTTATACTGCGGTACTTGATATAAGCTGCTCTGGTTGTTGACAGTAGAATACCTGTTTTTGTATGAATATTCAGCCCCACAGTGATGAATTATCAGCATACAAATTGATATTTGCGGATGTGAACAAGTCTGTTTTGTCGAGAATAAAGAGGGTATACTTGCTGCCACTTAATGATTTGAAAACTTTTGGTTGAAAAAATTAATGGAACAATACGTTGCGTTTTTAGGTAACCATCCGGTACTTAGCATTATTTGGATTGTGTTAGCCGCGATGCTACTGAACAGCTGGTTTAAGAGCAAATTCTCTAAAATCAGACAGATTAACCCTCAGCAGCTTACTTTGTTAGTAAATCGTCAAGAAGGTCAAGTGCTTGACATGCGAGCGGTAAAAGAATTTAACCAAGGCCATATTGCGGGAGCTGAACAAGTGAATGCTGAAAAGCTTAAGCAAAAAGATTTTGCTGGTCTTGAAAAACATAAATCGAAGCCCATTATATTAGTCTGTAATACGGGTATGACAGCATCCGCTGTGGCTGATAACATGCACAAAGCTGGATTCGAGCAAGTATTTGTATTATCCGGCGGTATTGGCGCATGGCAAAATGCGGGTTTACCAATCTCTAACGGAAAATAATCGAGGTATATGATGAGCCAAGTCGTGATCTACACCAAAGACTATTGCCCATTTTGCCACCGTGCAAAAGCGCTATTGGACGCTAAAGGCGTTATATACACGGAGTATGATATTGGTGCACAGCCTGAACTTCGTGATGAGATGATAGCAAAAGCGAATGGTGGACACACCGTGCCACAAATATTTATCGCTGAACGCCATATCGGCGGATGTGACGATATGATGGCGCTTGAAGCGCGAGGCGAGCTCGACAATTTATTGCAAGCATAATTGATTGAAGAGCGATAAGTTGCGTAACGTAATTTAAATAATGACTGTTAATGAATTAGCAGAAACACAACAGAATTTAGGAAATAATCATGGCAGAACAAAACCAAGCAGCAGAACAACAAGAAGGTGCACAGTTTAATATTCAACGCATCTACACTAAAGATGTGTCTTTTGAAACACCAAACTCGCCAGCTATCTTCCAAAAAGAGTGGACGCCAGAAGTTAAGCTAGACATGGACACTCGTTCTGCCAAGCTTGATGATAACGTATTCGAAGTTGTACTAGCATTGACAGTAACAGCAACAATTGGTGAAGAAACAGCATTCTTATGTGAAATTCAACAAGCTGGTATTTTCGCAATTGCTGACCTTGAAGAGATGCAAATGGCGCACATGCTAGGTGCTTTCTGCCCTAATATCCTATTCCCTTATGCGCGTGAAGCGGTAGCAAGCCTAGTTAACCGTGGTACTTTCCCACAGTTAAACCTTGCGCCAGTTAACTTTGACGCATTATTTGCTCAATATATGCAGCAACGTGCAGCACAAGCACAGCCTGAGCAAACTGCTGACGCATAATTGATGAGTACAGCAAAATCAGCTGTAACTGTATTAGGGGCGGGGTCTTATGGCACCGCCCTTGCTATTTGTTTTGCCCGAAATGGTCATCAAGTGACATTATGGGGACGCAATAGCGAACACGTTGAGGCGCTAGCAGCTGAGCGTAAAAACCAACGTTATCTTCCAGACATCCAGTTTCCAAACACGCTTGACCTTGAGGCTGATTTAGAAACGGCTGTTAAGTCTAGCGAACGTATTTTGGTGGTAGTGCCAAGTCATGCCTTTGCTGACACGCTAAAGAAGATTAAACCTATGCTACTTGAAAATGCAAAAGTCGCGTGGGCAACCAAAGGGCTCGAACCAAATACTGGGCGATTATTACAAGAGGTTGCACTGGATGTGTTGGGTGACGATGTGCCGCTTGCCGTGTTAAGTGGACCTACTTTTGCAAAAGAAATGGCTGCGGGATTACCCACTGCGATTTCCGTATCTTCTATTTGTGCAAAGTTCCGTGAAGAGCTTGCAGAGTTACTTCATTGCGGACGCTCATTTAGGGTGTATAGCAACGAAGACTTTATCGGTATCCAGCTTGGTGGAGCGGTCAAAAACGTTATCGCGATTGGTGCGGGTATGTCAGATGGTTTTGGTTTTGGTGCGAATGCCAGAACGGCACTGATTACTCGAGGGCTTGCTGAACTTTGCCGTTTAGGGTGTGCGTTAGGGGCGCGTTCTGAAACCTTTATGGGGATGGCGGGGCTTGGTGATCTTATTCTTACTTGTACTGATAATCAGTCACGTAATCGCCGCTTTGGCCTTGCGCTTGGTACTGGGAAGTCGGTAGATGAAGCCATGTCAAGTATAGGCCAAGTAGTTGAAGGCTATCGAAATACCAAAGAAGTTTATCTCCTAGCTAAGCGCACCGGTATCGAAATGCCTATCACTGAGCAGATCTATCAAGTGCTTTATGAGCAAAAAGATGTGAAAGAAGCCGCAATGGCGTTACTTGGTCGCGAAAAGCGAGCTGAGTGAGTTAAGCTGCCTGTGAAAGCCAAAGTCAATTAGACTTTGGCTTTTTAATCAATAAGTAGTAGATTGGATCTCTATTTGAATACTATAAAAAGGAAGATTTATGAAAATTCAATTATTGATAGGTATGTTAATCGTAGCCGCAAGCTGGACTGCAACGGCAAAGACAATATACGCCGACGTAAAGTCAACAGAGCTAAACCCATCTACAGAGACTGCTATCTGGCAAAAAGAAGCTGATAGTACACCTATATATCCAGCTGCATTAGCAAAGCGTAAGCTCGCAGGGTGTAGCGTATTTAAGGTTGTGATTGATGCGGATGGCAACACTGATGAGATTGAGCACGTTACTAGCGTCCCATCTCAAAAATTGGCTAAGCACGCTAAACGACTTATAAAAACTTGGCGATGGTCTGCTATTGATGGGCAGCGCCGCGGGCGGGAAGAAAAGTTGATGAGAATTGACTTTTGCATGGGCGGAGCGGATTTGGCAGATGCGCAAATGCGTTGTGAAGCGCAAGCAAAATTAAACTGTGAATAGGCAACAACCACAGTTCAATGTTTTAAAAATAATGGATTAGAGCATCCTTTATTTAAACCTCAGGTTAGTTAACTCGAGGTCAAGTCTATTTGGAGAGTATGAGCTTCACTCTCCAAATTTAATGTTAAAGCGACGCTTAAACCACAGCCCAAATGGGATCTCCATCACGCTAAACACCACAACAGTAAATACTACCCAGTTGCTGTCAAAAAACACCAAAGAAAATTCAATGTCTTTTCCATAAAATAGACTTCCAGAAACGATTAAAGAAGCCGCCGTCACCAATAGGTCTTGTTTGCCGATATTGGCAAAGGACTTATCTTGTAATTTTGGATAGACGAAAGCGTAAGCAATAAAAAGAAGGATAAAATTAAGCAGAATAAGCGTTAGCTCAGGTGACATATTAACCTCTGTACCCTGTATTATTTGGCACAAGATAACATACTTTCATGATTTAATGCGCTAGCAGATAATTTGCTCCTTCAAATGGAGTTGGTATAACCTGAGCTTGGCATAACACCTAGCTAGCGAGATATAACGCTTTTGAGTATGGATATTTTAATTGACTCACTCACTTTCTATCCCAAGTTTAGGTCAAGTAAAATTGGTATTATCGGATACTGAACAGGTATAATGGACAATCCAACTTTTGAGGTGCACATGATCTCCAAGAATCAACAAAAACAACTACGTGCTTTAGGGCAAAAAAAATATCGCAAACAACATGGTCTGTATCTAGTACAGGGCGAAAAAAATGTGATTGAGTTAGTTGATGCAGGATTGGCCATCGAGCAGTTGTTTGCCACCAGTGAATTTTTGACAAAGTATGAAGCCAAGCTCGCCACTACTACCTGCGTGGAGGCTGAAGAGGAAGTGCTGACAAAAGTAAGCACTTTAGTGTCAAATAATGCAGCGATTGCGGTTGTGCCTATGCCATCGGTACAGGAGATTAATACTGATGGGCTGGTGCTGGCATTAGATGGAGTATCAGATCCCGGTAATCTCGGAACCATTATTCGCCTTGCTGATTGGTATGGATTGACGCAGCTTGTCGTGAGTGAAAATTGTGCTGATCAATTTAACCCCAAAGTTATCAGTGCTACGATGGGGTCATTTGTGCGGGTTAATGTGGTGAGAACCGATCTCGAGGCGTTTTTAAAACACTATCAAGGTGAATGCTATGGTGCGTTTCTTGGTGGCGAAAGTGTGCATCAGTGTCAATTTAGTCCCAATGCAGTATTAGTGATGGGCAGCGAATCTCATGGTATCAGCGACCCTATTGCGGCTTGCATCAATAAAAAAGTGACGATCCCTGCATTTGGCGGTGCTGAGTCATTAAATGTGGCAATGGCTACCGGCATTATTCTTGATAATATTAAACGCTGCCATGCTTAAGCTACAGCCGTTAGCAACGAATTGTGCTTTTATTAAAAATAACAAAGATTGATACGAATAAGCTATGCGACTGAGCAGCATCAAACTGGCAGGCTTTAAATCCTTTGTTGAGCCAACCAAGATCCCATTTCCTGATCAGATGACATGTGTCGTTGGGCCTAATGGTTGTGGCAAATCTAATGTAATTGACGCTGTACGCTGGGTGCTTGGTGAAAGCTCAGCCAAAAACCTTCGTGGCGATGCCATGACAGACGTTATTTTTAACGGTTCCACTAAACGTAAGCCGATTTCACAAGCTTCAGTTGAACTCATCTTTGATAATACTCAAGGCCGGTTACCTGGTACTTTCGCAGATCGTAATCAAATTGCTATCAAGCGTTTAGTTACCCGAGACGGTCAATCCCTTTACTTTTTAAATGGTAGTAAGTGTCGCAAGCGTGATATTACCGATATTTTTCTTGGTACAGGGCTTGGCCCTAGAAGCTACGCTATTATTGAACAGGGTATGATCTCGCGGCTTATTGAGAGCAAACCTCAGGAACTTAGAGTCTTTTTAGAAGAGGCTGCGGGTATTTCAAAATACAAAGAGCGCCGCCGAGAAACACAAACTCGAATTAAAAGTACTCGTGAAAATATGGAACGTTTACTCGATGTTAGGAAGGAGCTACAAGGCCAGTTAGATAAGCTCTCACTTCAAGCTCAACAGGCCAGTGAATACAAATCATTTAAATCTCAAGAGCGTGATCTTAAATCGTGGATAGCGGTGTTAAAGTGGCAGTCGTTGGAGCAGAAGCAAGCGGAAAAAGCGAACGAAATAGCTAAATTAAATGAAAAGTTAGCATTTTTAAATGAGGCTCACAGTGGTCATGACTCTGTGCTAGCAACACTGGAACATGAAATTACCCACCTGAATGATGGCTATGAGCAAGCGCAACATAGTGTTCACCGTATTGAAACTCAGTTAGCAACGCTTGAGCAACAGAAAGTCAATCTAACAGATAAAAAGCGTCTGCTAATTGAGCAGTCTCAAATACTGAAATCACAACAGCAAGAAGTAATTGAGGCGCAAGACGAGCAAGCCGAGTATGTGGCGAGCCGCGCTGAAAAAGTCGATGCAGTTTCTGAACGACTTGAGATTGCACTATTGCAATTGGAAGAACTCCAGCTCACAAACGAGCAACGTGACGCCGAGCAAACTCAATTAGATAAGCAGTATAGTGACGCACAGAAACAGTATCAACAAATACATGCTCAGGTACAGCAAGGAGCAAGTCAATTAACGCAACAACAGCAAGCTAAACTGCATATAGACAAGCGTCAGGCTGAACTGCTGGAACAGGCCGAAGCGCATCACGCCTCTATGTTGGAAAATGACTTGGCTGACGCTCAGGATGCACATCATCAGCTGGTTCAAGCGATGGCTAAATTACAAAGCCAAGCTGGTATGTTGCAAGGTCAAGAACAAACCAATAAAGGAGAAATCTTACAGGCACAGACTCATGCCCAAAAAGCGCTTCAGGCCTTACAAGAAGTGCAATCTGAAATAAAAGCGTTATCACGCTGGGCAGAGGAAACGTCGGAGGCTTCTGCTGCGACTATGTTATCGCAGCTTGTTGTTGAGTCAGGGTATGAAGAATGCGTTGAAGCGGCATTGCTTGGGTTGACGCATTTAGTCGTTGAGCAAAACGAAATAAATACGTTATGGCCCATCGAACTCGAAGTTCCCGTTGATTCCGTCGCGACAAAAATAAGCTCAGGGCTGTTCCCCAGCTTTTTAACTAAAATAAAATTATGTGCTGAATCTACAGATTTTAAATCGTGTGAACAATTCCTTCTCGGCGTGACGGTCAATGGCATTATTGTAGGTGATAACTTTAAGGCAAAGGCGAAAAGCAATGAAGAGAGTGGCGCATTAAAACGCTATGCCCAATTGCAGTCATGCCATACTCAACTTCCTCATTTGCAACAACTCGCCGAAGAGGCCGAGCAGGTTGTAGCACAAAAACGTATTGCCCTTGAAGACACACAAGCTGACTTATTAGAATTACAGCAATGCGTTCACGAAAAAGCACAAGCAATCGCCAGCCATAAAACCAAAATTGAAATGCTGGATGAGAATCTGAGCGCTTGGCGTGAGCAAGGACAAAAAATTCAAGAACAGCTTGATGTTATTGCTCAAGAGCGAGCCGAGGCCATCGCACAACTTGAACTTGATACGGAACAGCAATTACAACGTGATGAGTTGCTAGCGCAAGCACAAGAAATACAACAACTAGCCGAGGCCAAGTTGACTGAGTTTAAACTACATAGTCAATCTCGACGCGCCGCATTACAAGAGGCGCAGCAATTAGTTCATACCACTACGCTTGCATCACAGCAAGTTGACAGTGAATTACAGCTTAGTAAATCTAAGCTAGAGCATTTAGCGCATCGTCATGATGAAATAACCTTGCGTATCGAGCAGGCGCAAGAAGATATTTTACTTTGTGATGAGCCGCTTGCTGAGGTCAGTGAGGAGATTGAGTCCTTATTGGTAAAACACCTAGAAGCGAAAGCACAAAAACAAACGATGCTTGATGCGCTTAAGCAAGCAAAAGAAAATTTAAGTCAAAAGAAAGCGGTATTAAAAGACGCTGGAGGGGAAGTTAATAAACTTAATGGAACCTTGCAGCAGCTAAAGCTAGATGAACAAAGCCTTATGCTAAAAGCGCAAGCTGCACTTGAGCCTTTGGAGGCGCTGGGTCGCACTTTAAAAACAGAGTTAGAGCAGCTACCACAAGATGCTAATCTTGGGCATTACCAAGCTAATTTGAGTCAAGTGAGTAATAAGCTGAGTAAATTAGGTGCGGTAAATCTAGCGGCAATCGAAGAATTTGAAGAGGCGAGTGCACGTAAATTGTATCTTGATACGCAACTAGATGATTTGAGCAATGCCCTCGCCACGTTAGAATCGGTAATTAGAAAAATAGATAAAGAGACCAAAACTCGCTTTAGTGCGACCTTCAACCAAGTAAATGAAGACTTAGCTGAGTTGTTTCCTAAGGTATTTGGCGGAGGCAGTGCATACCTTGAACTCACTAGTGATGATCTGCTTGAAAGTGGTGTTTCTATCATGGCAAGACCGCCAGGTAAGAAAAACTCGACAATTCATCTGTTAAGTGGTGGAGAAAAAGCGCTGACCGCATTATCATTGGTATTTTCAATATTTAGGCTGAATCCAGCCCCTTTTTGTATGCTGGATGAGGTAGATGCGCCGCTTGATGATGCAAACGTAGGACGATTTTGTCGTTTGGTTGAAGAAATGTCGCAAACGGTACAATTTATTTATATCAGTCATAACAAAGTCGCCATGGAAATGGCGGGTAGACTGACGGGGGTGACCATGGCTGAACCTGGGGTATCGCGTATGGTTGCCGTAGATATAGAACAAGCAGTGCAAATGGCACAGGCATAACAACAAAAAGGTGAGCAATGGCCACAGAGTTAAGATGGGCATTAATCGTGATCAGTGCATTGGTCATAGGCGGGTTACTCATTCATGGGCTTTGGTCTGTTCGAAAGAAGGGCAGTGAAAAGCAGTCATCGGAGGTATCTCAAGAACCCAAAACGCAAAACTCCGACAAAGAGCCAGACGAGCCTGAAATTGGTGAAATGACCTTCAGTGCGGTGGATGAAGAGCCTGTTGCTGATGGCGTCTTAGAGTCTGGAAGCGAAGGTAATTCAGCTGAGGCTGACGCCGACGAGCGCGATCTGCAAGACAATGAAGCAAGCGATGCAGTGCTAGAACCGCAGGATTTCATCATTTTGCATGTAGAAATGCCTGAGGGATTAAGTATGGCTGGATCAAAATTATTACCAACTGTCTTAAGTCTTGGTTTTAAATACTCAGATGAAGGCTTTTTTAACCGTCACCTAGAGCCATCTGGTAATGGTCCTGTGTTATTTCGCTTGGTGAATATGTTTAACCCCGGCACATTTGATATCGATAACATGGAACAATTTAACACCGGTGGGATCAGCCTATTTATGACTTTACCTTGTGAAGGTGATAATTTGGCTGCATTTAATATGCTGCATAGCGCATCGAAAAAGCTTGCTGAAGAGTTTGGTGCAACTGTGCTAGATAAAGACCGTCAGCCTTTAACAGTTGAAGCTGTGCGCGGTTATGTTGAAAAAGTGCGTGAATTCGCAGCTTAACTTCTCCTAGAAAAATACTAAGCCACTGGCATTTGCTGGTGGCTTTTTACGTTTAGAGGTCTAAATGTCAAAGAACATCGAAACTCAAGTTGCTGAACTTAGGCTGCAACTCGAAGAATACAATTATCAATATTATGTTTTAGATAATCCTAGCATTCCTGATGCTGAATATGATCGTTTAATGCGCCAATTGATGGCACTTGAACAGCAGCACCCCGAGTTACAAAGCCCTGATTCTCCATCACAGAAGGTTGGAGGAGAAGCGCTTAGCAAGTTTGAGCAGGTAACACATCAGGTTCCCATGTTGTCGCTGGATAACGCTTTTGACGAGAGTGAATTTACGGCATTCAACCGGCGTATAAAAGAGCGCTTGTTAGCGAGTAAAGATGTTTCTTTTTGTTGTGAACCAAAGTTAGATGGCTTGGCCGTATCTATTTTGTATCGCGATGGAGTGCTGGTTCAAGCAGCAACGAGGGGAGATGGTCAAGTTGGCGAGAATATCACTGAGAATGTCAAAACTATTCGAAATATACCGCTGAAACTTCGTGGTGAAAATATCCCTCGTGAAGTCGAAGTACGTGGTGAAGTTTTTATGGATACAGCTGGTTTCAATAAGTTAAATGAGACAGCGCAAGCAAAAGGCGAAAAGACCTTTGCAAACCCTAGAAATGCGGCCGCAGGCAGTTTGCGTCAATTAGACTCTAAGATCACAGCTAAGCGGCCATTGATGTTTTATGCGTATTCAATGGGATTAGTTGAAGGCGGAGCATTAGCTGGTGAACATTATGCGCAATTACAGCAATTGCAAAGCTGGGGGCTGCCGATGAGCCCTGAAACTAAGCTTGTAGAAAATGCGCAACAAGCGCTGGACTACTATCAAGATATTATGACTCGTCGTGCTGACCTTCCCTATGAAATTGATGGTGTTGTAATTAAAGTAAATGACAAAGCGCAGCAAGAGCAACTAGGCTTTGTCGCTCGCGCGCCGCGCTGGGCGATTGCGTTCAAGTTTCCGGCGCAAGAAGAGATTACACAGTTACTTGATGTTGAGTTTCAGGTTGGTCGTACTGGCGCAATCACGCCTGTTGCACGCTTGGAGCCGGTATTTGTCGGTGGCGTTACCGTATCAAACGCAACGCTTCATAATGGTGATGAAATAGCACGTTTGGGTGTTAAAATTGGCGATACGGTTATTGTGCGTCGGGCTGGTGATGTTATCCCTCAAGTGACGCAAGTAGTTCTAGATAGACGTCCTGACGATGTTAAAGAGATTGAATTTCCTGACACTTGCCCAGTTTGCGATTCGCATGTTGAACGTGTTGAGGGCGAAGCGGTTGCGCGTTGTACCGGTGGTTTAGTGTGTCGTGCACAACGTAAAGAAGCAATAAAACATTTTGCTTCAAGAAAAGCGCTAGATATTGATGGTCTTGGTGACAAGATAGTTGAACAGCTAGTAGAACGTGAGCTTATCAAAACGCCTGCTGACCTATTCGTTTTGAAGCAAGGGCATTTTGAGTCTCTTGAACGCATGGGCCCTAAATCAGCTAAAAACTTGGTTACGGCGCTGGAAACTGCAAAGCAAACAACGTTGGCCAAATTTTTGTACTCGCTTGGGATCAGAGAAGTTGGTGAAGCGACAGCACAAAACTTGGCAAATCACTTCCTGACGCTTGAAAAAGTGATGGCCGCCTCCATTGATACTTTACAACAAGTCAGTGATGTTGGTGTTATTGTGGCACAGCACATTCACAGTTTCTTCGCTGAGCAGCATAATCAAGAAGTGGTAACTGCATTGATTGAAGTAGGTATTATGTGGCAAGAGGTTGCAGCTGTGCCTAAAGATGCTCAGCCGCTCACAGGGCAGACGTTAGTGTTAACAGGAACATTAAGTCAATTGAACCGCAACGATGCTAAAGCGAGATTGCAAGCACTTGGCGCTAAGGTCGCGGGTAGTGTGTCGAAAAATACGGATGCAGTTTATGCCGGCGAAAAAGCAGGCTCTAAGCTCGCCAAGGCACAAGAGCTAGGTATTGACGTGTTCGATGAAGAGGCGCTGATCGCACTATTAAATAAATACGAGTAGTCAAATGAAGTCAGTAACACGATACGGCCCTGAATATTGGGATAAATATGGCGTTTATCGTACGCCAATCGCTTTTAATTTAGCGCTGGTCGTGTTACTTCGCCCATTGCTTATTTGGGCTTTCTCTGCACTTACAAGGCGCCCAGACTTAGATTTAATGTCGCTATTTTTTGAATCTAAACAACATTTTTTTGTTGCGATAGGGATCGCTTGTATCGCGCTTATACCAACTGTTGTATTTTCTCTTAGGCGGCCAACAAGTTCTCCAAAGCTCGCTGTTGTCTGGCGTTATATGCGTTTGCCACTAATATTAACTGCGGTGTTTGATTTAGCATGGTTAATTTTGCAAGCTGGGAAAACCCATTATAGTTTTTCTCCTTATATTGCCGTACAAATTGTGTTGGTGAGTTGGGTACTTTTATATTTGATTAAAAGCCGCTATCTAAGTTGCTTTTTTGGCGATTGGCCACTTCCTGTTGAAGAACACAAGACAGAAGTAAACAAGAGAGAGAATTAAGATGTTAAAGTGGTTAGATATATTAAACTTTGCCAGAAATGGTAATCCTACTGCTCCTCGCAGAGTTGAAAAATCGGATCAGCAATGGCAATCAGAACTTGCTCCAGAAACTTACATTATCACCAGGAAAAAGGGGACTGAGCGCCCGTTTAGCTCACACAGTTGTCAGCTTTTTGAACCTGGTAAATACTACTGTGTATGCTGTGACGAGTTGTTATTCGATGCCGAAGAAAAGTTTGATAGTGGCTCTGGTTGGCCTTCGTTTACACAGCCTGCAGCAGTGGAAGCGGTGGCGTATCATGGCGATAAGAGCCATGGAATGACGCGCATCGAAATCACTTGTAATATTTGCGATAGTCACCTAGGTCATGTTTTCCCAGATGGTCCTGCGCCAAGTGGGTTGCGTTATTGTGTTAATGCACTTTCAATGAAAAAGCAATAAGGCCAGAATATTTATTGGTTGGCTACTCAAAGTCGAGCTTCATTTCACTTAATTTAGCTTTTAATTTTCCAAAGCGGATTTGCTGTTCGCTGTCTAATTCAGCTTGATTTAGCAAGGTGGTGCAGCGTTTGGCTAAATTTGAGTTGAATGTGGCACTTGTTTTAGCGCAGTGATCGCTCATACATTGCAGTAGATTCAGTGCGATGCCTGCATTTTTTGGCATCACTCGAAATGCCTGTGTAAAGGCCTCTAAGGCAGTCTCATACTGACCTTTATTAAATTGTGTTACCGCATGGTTATTAAGCTCTCTAGGCCCCATCGTAATTTCTTTTTTCTCTTGCTGTTGCTGGTAGAGATAACGCATGGTGATTGGATCTGCTGCTGAACGGTGGCGCTCACAGTGTGCGATAACTTGGTTAAATAACTCCTGCGCTTTATGGTTTAGTCCTACCTCATGCAGTGCTTTAGCTTTGTCTAATGTTGAGTCTACGGAACGAATTACAGTCTCATCTTCTAATTGTTCTAACAATTGCTTTGCTTTGTGATGTTCGTCTTTCAGGTAGTGGACTCGTGCATTGAGCACATCAATTTGAGCTTGATTTTGAGCACTCGGAAATTGACTCTTTAAGTCATTGAGATACTTTTGAGTTTGGCGGGTGAGGCGAGTTACTTGATCGGATTGGTCTGTACTGAGAGCAAAGTCGATACCGGCTCTTGCGGCATTTAGGTATACTTCGGGGCCGTCGTGAATAGAGTACCTAGCAAATGCTGCTATATCTTTATGCGCTTTATAACTGGCTTCATAATCATGATTAATTTGAGCTACACGGCCTAAGGACTGCTGCCGGTTTATATTTCTCGGCGCCATTTCAATAGCCTGCTGCAAGAGTTGTTGAGCGTTCTCATATTGATTGAGCTTTATTTCGAGTTTACTAAGCAAATCTAGCGCTGCTAATCGTGTCTCTGAACGTTCAATCAAAGTTTTCAGCATTTTTTGGGCAATAACGTCCTCGTTATTGCTAATAAGTGCTTCTACTAGCCCAAGCTTCGCCCAAGTAAACTTTTGTAAGGCTAATACTGATTTATAGAAAGATTTTGCCTCTTCTAAATGATTAAGTTTTAAGAGTAATTCTCCTTTCAATTTGAGCAATAGGGAAGTGTAGTTATGTTCTTTTTTATCAAGCTCAAGATCGAGCACTTTCAGTGCTTTAGAGTAGTTTTTATCGTCTATGAGTGTATTTATTTGTTTGAGTGCTTGTTTACGCTTGAGTACTCGTTCAATACGGTATTGTAATTCTTTTATTGAAAAAGGTTTTACCAAGAAGTCATCTGGCTGTAGCTCAATAATGCTATGAACTAGCTCAGGGCTGGTTTCTGAAGAAATAAAAATAAAAGCGGTGCTTGAGCGAATTAACTGTTTAGCACGAAGCTCTTCATAAAACTGATAGCCATTTTGTTTCTTTGTTAAACCAAAAGAGCAGACGATAAGATCAAATTTATTAATGGTACAGAGCTCTTTAGCTGCATCTGCACTTTCTGCAAACTTTAAGTTTCTAAAATCTAGCTGCTCCAAAGATTGTTTCATATAGCTCAATGCTAATGGTTGATCTTCAACGATTAGCATTTTGGCGTTTTGAATAGTTGGTGCTGGCATAGAGGCGTTTATTAGACATCGGATTTGCTTTTAGTCTAGTACTTAAGGATAGCTTTGAAAACAAAAATTAGCTAATTTCTAATGAGTTAGTCTATTCAACTTATACCAATTATTCATTATGGTTGGTGACGAAATAGTTAAAAAATCAAGTTTGAATTTAAGGCTTTAGATAAGATTTGAGGTTATATCAATTATCTTAATTAAGTGATCTATTTTGAGGCGAGAAAAGCTTGTCGATAACTAGGCAAAAATTTTACGCAGATTAGGTAAGATGAGAAGACTTTATATATTAGCCTTAAGATATGCTGGGTCGTACTGGACTTGAACCGGTGACCCTTGCCTTGCTTAAATTTGGCGCGATGCTTTGCATCGGTTAGTTCAAGTAAAGCAGTATATGGTGGGTTGTACTGGACTTGAACCAGTGACCCTCGCCTTGTAAGGGCGATGCTCTCCCAACTGAGCTAACAACCCGAATTGTGTTTCAATTTATACTCTTGAATAGAGTTTATGGTGGGTTGTACTGGACTTGAACCAGTGACCCTCGCCTTGTAAGGGCGATGCTCTCCCAACTGAGCTAACAACCCAAATTGTGTTTCAATTTATACTCTTGAATGGAGTTTATGGTGGGTTGTACTGGACTTGAACCAGTGACCCTCGCCTTGTAAGGGCGATGCTCTCCCAACTGAGCTAACAACCCAAATTTGTGTTTCAATTTATACTCTTGAATAGAGTTTATGGTGGGTTGTACTGGACTTGAACCAGTGACCCTCGCCTTGTAAGGGCGATGCTCTCCCAACTGAGCTAACAACCCGAATTGTGTTTCAATTTATACTCTTGAATAGAGTTTATGGTGGGTTGTACTGGACTTGAACCAGTGACCCTCGCCTTGTAAGGGCGATGCTCTCCCAACTGAGCTAACAACCCGAATTGTGTTTCAATTTATACTCTTGAATAGAGTTTATGGTGGGTTGTACTGGACTTGAACCAGTGACCCTCGCCTTGTAAGGGCGATGCTCTCCCAACTGAGCTAACAACCCAAATTGTATTACAACGTCTGGCGTTGTGGGGCGGTATTATAGGTTTAGTTTGAAAAGAGTCAACACTTAACTTTAAAAAACTATGCTGTGTGATGTTTTTATGCTCAACGTTTTAAGCTCTTCATTATAGAAGAGGGGAGGGGGCTTATATTTTTGGTACTAGAATCATCTTAACTTGGGGAAGGTAGGCTGCTGAGCTTTGCATGTTATAGCTCGGGATCAAGCTGGATTAGGTACCATGCTGAAAAGAAAAGAGCCGTGAATCACTCTGGCCTAATTGGATTTAAAGTAAAAACGTAGAGGTGCGGTAACTGTGTGTTTTAAATTGTGTAATAAACAACCCAATTCAGGGTGTTAGGCTTGCAAAGGGGAGTGGTTTGGTTATATTCTACGCTTCTTGGTTTAAAATGAATCAGTTAGAAAAAACTTTCATAAAAGTTATTGACTTTATTTTTGCTCCTGCATAGAATGCGCCCCGCACTCAGCGATACAGGCTAGCAGTTTAAGTCTGACTTAATGGGGCTATAGCTCAGCTGGGAGAGCGCTTGCATGGCATGCAAGAGGTCGACGGTTCGATCCCGTCTAGCTCCACCAAAAAATCGTCAGTGCATATGTCCTAGTACATAATTCAAAAGGTAACGCCTCGAGTGCCAAGCTTTTTGTATTTGTGTCCCCTTCGTCTAGAGGCCTAGGACACCGCCCTTTCACGGCGGTAACAGGGGTTCGAATCCCCTAGGGGACGCCACTTACTTTTAGTAAGTAACTCGGTTAGCAAGAGAATAAATTGCTAAAAAAGTCCTAGTGACACATCTGTGTCCCCTTCGTCTAGAGGCCTAGGACACCGCCCTTTCACGGCGGTAACAGGGGTTCGAATCCCCTAGGGGACGCCACTTACTTTTGGTAAGTAACTCGGTTAGCAAGAGAATAAACCGCTAAAAAAGTCCTAGTGACACATCTGTGTCCCCTTCGTCTAGAGGCCTAGGACACCGCCCTTTCACGGCGGTAACAGGGGTTCGAATCCCCTAGGGGACGCCACTTACTTTTGGTAAGTAACTCGGTTAGCAAGAGAATAAACCGCTAAAAAAGTCCTAGTGACACATCTGTGTCCCCTTCGTCTAGAGGCCTAGGACACCGCCCTTTCACGGCGGTAACAGGGGTTCGAATCCCCTAGGGGACGCCACTTACTTTTAGTAAGTAACTCGGTTAGCAAGAGAATAAACTGCTAAAAAAGTCCTAGTGACACATCTGTGTCCCCTTCGTCTAGAGGCCTAGGACACCGCCCTTTCACGGCGGTAACAGGGGTTCGAATCCCCTAGGGGACGCCACTTACTTTTGGTAAGTAACTCGGTTAGCAAGAGAATAAACCGCTAAAAAAGTCCTAGTGACACATCTGTGTCCCCTTCGTCTAGAGGCCTAGGACACCGCCCTTTCACGGCGGTAACAGGGGTTCGAATCCCCTAGGGGACGCCATTTCTTATTTTCTCCATACATCATATCTCATTAATAATTCTCAATATCAGTCGTTATATTGCCTAACAAGATTATTCTGCTAATTTATATATTAACTTCCTGCTGTGTGTTTAATAGCCAAAATAGTGATATCCATGATCTTGATCAGTTTCTGATGCTTTTCTTCACGACGTCTTAGAAAGTAATAATTTATTATTGCCTTTTTATAGAGAGTGCACAATGAGCAAAGGTAGAGCTGATTACACTGGTAAAGAAAGAGATTATCCAAGTTCTTATAACTTACTTTCGACAACAAATGTCAAAGGACAAATTAAGTATGCAAATGCGCAATTTTGCGAAGTTGCAGGGTTTTCTCTAGATGAATTAAAAGGTAAGCCACATAATCTCGTAAGACACCCAACTATGCCAAAAGTGGCGTTTAAAAACTTGTGGGATTATATTGAAGCAGGTAAACCATGGATGGGGATGGTAAAAAATCGCTGCAAAAATGGTGATCATTATTGGGTTAATGCTTTTGTTACGCCTATAAAAGACAAGTCAGGTAATACTGTAGAGTACCAGTCAGTGCGGACTAAGCCTAATAAAGAGGTAGTTAACCGAGCAGAGCGAATATACTCAGATTTGCACGGTGGTGCTCCATTAAGTAAGTTCACTCGTGCATCTTGGTCGCTATCTGCACAAATGATGGCAATTATCATCATTTTTTATGTCCTAACTATGGTTATCTCAAGCTTTGCTACTCCGTGGAATTACATTGCCGAAACGATTCTGACCTGTATTGTCTTATTTATTACGTATTCACGCCTTGCTCCTGTACGCGAATTAAGTAAAAAAGCCAAAAAGGTGCATGACAACCCGCTAATGCAAAAGGTATATCTAAATAAAGTTAACGATGTTGCTGCAATTGAGCTGGCATTAATTGCTCGAGAATCTGAGCTTAGAGCTGTTCTTGGGCGTGTCAAAGATGCGAGCTCAACGGTGTCAGAGTATGCTACGAAAACCATGCAAGAGTGTAAAAGCAGTGCAGATATTTTAAATCAGCAACAAGCACAGACAGGATCTCTTGCCACAGCTATAAATCAGATGTCGGTCTCTATCAGTGATATTGCATCAAATACAAACAATGCTGCAAAACAGTCTGAAGCGGCACTTGAATCTGTAGTAAGTGGGCACAAGGCGGTTGACGATAATATGCAGAATAATTATTCGCTATCAGAAGAATTGTCACAGACGCAAAAAGATATTGAGGACCTAAATGCTCAGAGCGTTAATATAGAAGGCGTGGTTGATGTGATTAGAGGGATTTCAGAGCAGACCAACCTATTGGCTTTAAATGCCGCCATTGAGGCAGCTAGAGCAGGAGAGCAGGGGAGAGGGTTTGCCGTCGTTGCTGATGAAGTACGGGCACTTGCGCAGCGGACACAGGATTCTACAGCAGAGATAAATGGGATTATCGCAGATCTTAGGCTTCGTGCGGAAAGGGCCGTTGCAGCGATTCAAAGTGGTGTTGCGCGCTCTTCGGAATGTGTTTCTAAAGCTGAAGGGACAAAGTCGAGCTTGGAGACGATCAATACTATCGTTAATGAGATTTCGAGTCTTAACTATCAAATTGCTACTTCAACAGAAGAAATGTCAAGCGTATCAAATGAGTTAAATGTGAATGCAGTGACGATTTCAGGTCTTGCTGATGAATCAATGCAAAGCGCACGCAAAACGCACGAAACCATGAAAAATACAGAGCAAGCACTTGATAATCAGGAGGCTTTGGTTGATCAGTTTATTCGCAAGTTAAACAGCAGCCGTGATTAAACCTAGAGTATCTGGGGTGAATTAGTGTTCATTTGATGACTTTTTAGTATTTATGATACTTTGTTTCTTTGAAGTACCTATTATGAAAATAGGTACTTCAGCAGTAACGGGATTATCGAGATGATTTCCCGCCACGTATAGATCATTGAATTAAAAAAGTATATTAAATTTGATAACCACCGTTTATCCCTTTAACTGCATAAGCAACAGCATCGTGGGCATGAAGTGACTCGTAATGGTTAATTTTTATATAAAAGTCAGCTAATTGTTGTTGGTTGAAAAGTGCTTTAAGTTTTCGTGCAGCATCCTCACAAAACATAAGGTTTTGTCCATTTAGACGAGCAAATTCTTGTTCATCCTCACGTTTTACAGCGGCTTGAACTGGTGTTTTTAATTCATTCTCGACTAATTCAATTAAGTCTAAGATCTCAAACTCATCGATATGCTCGCCGAGGCGAATTTTAATATTTGCAATGGAGCGCTGAGAATGAGGAGTAGCAACAATACCTTCTGTGCTACCAAGCCATTTATGAACGCTATTAAAATCTAATTCGGTACCGTCAAATGCTTGTTGAAAGGCATCTTGTATTAACTGGCGTGATAGTGCCGCAGAGCAAGGGCAGGTAGATGAATAGGTTATGTCTAAAGCGAGTTCAAGTGTGTAAACACCATTTCGTAATGTCGCATCTAGCTTTATTGGATACGATTTCCAGCCCATTTTTTTACTTAAAAGTGAAGGGCGCCTAATTGGCAACTCAAAGTGAAAAAGTACTTTTGCACTTGTGCTCAGTTCATTATGGGTACTTAAAAAGTTGTCTAATAACTGCTTTAAGGTATTAGGCGTTAATACTTTCTCACAGGAGAGTGAGTCGAGAGCAAGGAAAAGGCGTGACATGTGAATGCCTTTGGCATCCTCTTTTTGCAAATCAACAAAAGCATCTGCTTTTGCTGTTACGGTGACTTGGCCCAGCCCCTTAACTTCAATAACTAAAGGTAGCTCTATGTTGCCCATGCCTACCCAGTCTAAAGTTCCGGTTTGTAACGCACTTGCACTATGTGCAATGTCTGGCATGTTATTTTGCATAGAGGCTCTCTTTTCTAAGACTTAAAAAACGCGCATATTACACCAAATCACATAAAGTTGGGATGATGAGTGCAAATCTATCTGTATTAAATTAAACAATTTGTGCATTTAGTGATACAGGCTTTTATTTGTGCTCGTAGAATCCAATGATTATAGGTAATACTGTGCTCAGCAATATCTGTGCTCGCTTATTACTAGGGCTTTTGTATAATATTTACTTTGCGGTCTAAATTGTGCGATGGTCAGGCTATAAGCAGTGAAATACTCTTGTTCTGATCAGTATTTAATAAGTGGTGATGTAATAATATGGCAGAAAATTCGTTTGGCTCATGGGCTCGAATTTTATCAAATTTGGTAGAAAAGTATGGTAACAAACGTGCATTTGCAATTGCTTATGTATTTACGTTATTTGTTGCCGTGATCCTGTCTTGTATGTTTTATTACGTTGCACTTGGTGTGGTGGAAATAGCTGATATATCAGCGTTACTTTTTCTAACCGCCGTCATTTCACCCGCTCTGATCATGATGTCAGTTGCCGCAATGAGAGAAGTTCAGTCTTCAAAAGCGTATCTTGAATCAGCCACACAGCAAGAAAAAATGTTGAATCAAACATTGAAGGACAATATTAATCGGCTGAATAGTGAAATCGATGAAAGGAAACTAGCCCTGCACGCAAAGCATAGGGCTATTGATGAATTAAGAAAAGAAATTGCGGAGCGCAAAAAGACGCAATTAGAGCTAGCTCAGCAAGGTATGTTATTGCGAAACATCGTCGACTCATCTCCTGATTTGTTTTACTACCGAGATGAAAATGGTGTGTTTGCCGGCTGCAATAAGATGTTTGAATTGGTAATGGGGAAGAGCAGTGAAGAGCTTATTGGCAAATCTGTAGAGCAAATTTATCCCACTCAGTATTTACCCAAAGTTTTAGAAACGGATGAACAGGTCGCAAACACCCAGCAACCGTTAACTCTCGATGTCGAATACCCAGTTAAGGGTGAACAGCGCTGGTTTGAAATGCGTAAGTTACCGTTTATTAATGATAAAGGTGAGTATATCGGCTTATTAGCATTTGGACGGGATATTACTAGCCGAAAAGAAGCGGAGCAGGCACTTGAAACTGCATATAAAGACAAAGGTAAGTTCATCGCAACACTCAGTCATGAGCTAAGAACACCACTAAACGGTATCGTCGGTTTGACTCGCATGATGTTAGATACAGAGCTGACCGCGCAGCAGAAGAGTTGGTGTAATACAGTGTTCTCAAGTGCTGAGACGCTGGGGAATATATTTAACGACATTATAGACCTAGACAAAATTGACCGAGAACAGCTAGACATTGCGACAGATAGTATAAACGTCTCAGACTTTATCAATGATGTTGTAAACTTTGCTGGCTTAATAGCCGAGCAGAAAGGGCTTGAGTTTACAATTAACCGCTCTGGTATTTTAGATGTATATGCTTTACTTGATCCAACTCGACTTCGCCAAGTATTGTGGAATCTAATCAATAATGCGGTGAAGTTCACGCACAGAGGTAGTGTCACGTTAGAGTGTCGACGTGAGAATCGTAGTGATGGCCCGTGGCTGTCCATTAGCGTTATTGATACTGGAATGGGAATACCCGAAGAGCAGCTAGAACGAATTTTTGAAATGTACTATAAAGCGCCAGATGCGTCTGGCAGTAATGCGATAGGCTCAGGTATAGGGTTAGCTGTGACAAAAGCATTAGTGCATGCAATGAAAGGCTCTATTTCCGTTGTTAGCTCTGAAGGTACAGGTAGCCGCTTTGATGTTGAAGTTCCACTGCAGTTATGTAGTGCACCAAAAGAGCAAAGCTACGCAGGTAGAAGTCTTTACATTCTACTTGTGGAGGATGTCCCTCTAAATGCAGAAATAGCGACTAACTTACTTGAGCAGCGTGGTCATGAAGTTATCTGGGCAGAAACTGGGGAAGATGCTCTATCTTTTGTTGAAACTGAAGATGATCTAGATTTGATTTTGCTTGATATGCAGTTACCTGACATCAATGGGGATGAAGTTGCGCGCCAAATACGCCAAGAAAGTCACTTTGATCACCTACCCATTGTCGCATTAACAGCAAATGTTAGAAGCGCCGAACAGGAGCTTGAAGGGATCAGTGTACAAGGTGCTTTAGCTAAACCGATAAATACCACTAAACTTGATAAAATGTTAGCAGAGTTATTCGGTATAGAAGCACAAAAGAACAAGCAAAGCCTAGATCTTCGAGAAGCTTTATTACAGCCGCAATATAGTGATTTAGATATAGAAACGATTTGTGACTTTGTTGAGTCAATGGGAGCCCCAGCTTTCCAAAGAAGCTGTGATTTGTTTACAAAATTAAGCCCTAAATACTGCCAAGAACTAAGAGATGCAGTAGTCGAAAATGATATTGAAGAGTACGGAGCTGTAGCTCACAAAGTGAAAGGAGCAGCAGGTTCTGTAGGTTTGAAACTCGCACAGTTGCAAGCAAAGAAAATGGAACTGGAGTCAGATGGAAAAGATGATGATACGCTATTGCTGTGGGTTTCGGAGTTGGAAGCAAAAATAGAAGAAGGGCAAGAAGCCCTTCATCCATTAATTGCAAAACTCGCTGAAGACTAGCAAAAACGATTATTGAGCGTCGATTTTACCAATGAATCGGTAACCTTCACCGTGAATTGTGCTGATTAATTCAGGTGTGTTGTTATCGGTTTCAAAATGTTTACGAATACGACGAATTGTGACGTCAACTGTACGGTCATTAGCACGCAGCTCACGACCAGTCATGTGCTTAATAAGCTGCTCACGGCTAAAGATACGACCAGGCGAATCTAACATTAGACGAAGCGCTCTATATTCACCTTTAGGTAGACGCTTTGAGTCACCTGTTGGAGATGTTAAACAGCGACTGTTCTCATCTAATTCCCAACCATTAAACGTAATAACGCCGTTACTATCGATCGTAGACTCTTCTGCTGAACTGCCTGTGCGAGATATTAAGTTACGGGCACGAATAGTTAGTTCACGCGGGTTAAATGGTTTTGTGATGTAATCATCAGCACCAATCTCAAGACCAAGGATACGGTCTACATCATTGTCGCGACCTGTAAGGAAGATAAGGCCGATGTTTTTCTTCTGGCGTAACTCACGAGCCAAAATCAAACCATTTTTACCAGGAAGGTTGATATCCATGATAACAAGGTTTACATCATCGTGTGATGTTAGCTTGTCGTGCATGTCGTCGCCATCAATGGCTTCAATTACCTTATAACCTTCCGCTTCAAATAAACTAACGAGGTTCAGTCGAGTTACGTCTTCATCCTCTACAATTAGAATGACTGGCGTTTGCATTATTAATTAACCTTTTCGGAATATATAATTTACAATGAGTTCGGACTTATATAATAAATCCGAATATTTACGATTATAGGAGCTTATCCAATTGTTAACAAGTAAAATCAGTTGGGATGAAACTTGGATACGGCAAGCAACCTTGAGCGTACGATGAAGTACTGTTTGTTCAGGGCTTGCTTATTAATGTACAGTCGAATTTTGCTTCCTTCTTGGACCAAAGCAGCTATCCCGCCTCTTTCTAAAAACTCAATACTTTCGCCCACGGTCAACATGTTTGACTCTATTGTATCGGTCCAAGCGGATAGTATATCATTTTCATTGGTTTCATCAATGTATGTGACGTCGCAGGCGCTGGAAAGTTCCCGGTAAGTCCATGTTTCTTTTGCCTCAATAAGCGTTATGGGTTTGCCACGAATTGACAGTTTTGTTGCATTTTTTAAATTAGATGCGGGGCCACTTTCAAGAGAATAAAAACAAAATATTAAGCTTTGTTTGGTATCCTCATCAGGGAACTCTATAAACTTGGCCATTTGATATAAAAAAGCAGAACGTACTTGATCAGGCGTTTTTGCATGTAGAACCATAGATGCAAATAAGCATATTATGATAATACAGCAGCGCTTCATTGTACGTTTCCAGAAAGAGGAAGTGTAATAATAAACCTTGCGCCTTTTTTACACTCTTCATCTAAAGCAATTGAGCCCCCAAGCGCTTGTGTAACTAGGTTATAAACTAGGTGCATACCTAAACCGCTACCGCCCTCACCACGGCGTGTCGTTACAAAGGGGTCAAAAATTCGCTTTTTAATTGCTTTTGGAACGCCTCCTCCATTATCAAAGTACTCCAGCTTTAGATGCTCTGAGCTTGAGGTAACAGTAATATTTATAATGTTGTTTTGCTGATCTTTAAAACCATGTAGTAATGAGTTCGAAATCAACTGCTCTAATACTTGTTGTAAAGGTCCAGCTTTGCTTTCAATTTCAAGACCCTTGTCACAGTGAATGCTGATCTCTGGTTGTTTGGTCGCAATTTCAGCTCGTAAAGAGGCGACGACTTCTGTGAGTAGATTAGAAAGTTCTATTTTCGAGTTTACTTCTAAGTCTTGGCTTACAGCAAGGCGCTTAAAGCTAGAAACGAGCTCAGCTGCACGATTTAGGTTTCGATAGATGAGATCTAAATTTTCGATACCGTCACCAATGAACCTTTCTAGTTGCTTAGAGGTGAGGGACTTGCTCTGAAATGCATCATTGATGTCTGACAATTTATCTCGTAACAGTGTCGAGCCAGTTATACCTAAACCAATTGGTGTATTTACTTCATGGGCTACTCCAGCCACCATTTGCCCCAAAGATGCCATTTTTTCGTTTTCAATGATTTGATTTTGATATTGGTGCATTCGTTCGAGAGCGTTGAGCAGCTCTTGGTTAGCCTCTCTGAGTGCGATGGTGCGTTGGTTCACTTTTTCTTCAAGGCTTTGGTTTAGCTGTTTTATTTCTTGTTTGTCAGCTTTGTGGCGTTCAAGTTGGTTTTCTGTTCTGGCCAGCATTATGTTGAGGTTGTTAGCAAGTACATTTAGCTCTGCGATGTGACTGCCAGGAGCTCTGGCATTGTAATTGTGGTTTTTAGACACATCTTGAAGTAGGGTCGAAAGCCCCTCAATTGGTGTTGCAATGCGTTTTTGTATGCCTCTAGAAACTAATAAAACGAGAACCAATACAAATAAGGTGAGGGCAATATCAACCAAAATTTTCTGATTGATATAATTAGATAAGCGTTCAAGGCCACCTCGAACATATACGTAGCCTTCAATATTACCTTCGTAAATAACGGGCCTCACAAGCTCGATGTGATCTTCTGAGACTCTAGGAGTTAAGAGTTCATCAATTTGGTTTACTTTGAGAGGAACTGGAGGTGTTCTACTTGCATTATAACTTGTGAAAAACACTGGCCTATTGGTGACATCATCAATTGCATATATGTGAATATTTTTAATAATATCAACGTGCTGAAAAGATTTTAGGCGTGCATCTTCAGTTTTCCTGTCATCAAATAAAATGGTTATTTGAGAGTTGAAAGAAATGATATCAGCTATCATCTCAATTTTATTAATAATGAGTTGTCTTTGTTCCTTTACATCTAAATACGTTGAGATGGATATAGATAAAGACAAGCACAATGCAGTTACAAGCATCACTGCGCTGATCAATACTTTTCTTATGCTTGTTTTGGTTAATTGCTTACTCATTCTTATTCCAGCTGGATGATCAGCCTTAGCTGCGGCTAACAGAGTATTGGGATCCCAAACACTCATTATAATAAAGTAGAGCAAATCTTTGAAAATGAAAAGATAAAAGGCAGATTTCAGCGAAGGTTTACTTAATTTTCAAGTAAACCTTATAGGTTAGTAGTGTTATTGTGCTTTATATACGGCGAACTTTGTATTTTTGTTGACTGTTTCAAATTGACTAAATTGTGCTTCTAATATTGGCGGATACTTTAAGAAGCTATTAGCGACCAACTGGATAGTTGATTTTGCCTCCATAAAACGCTTAATGTTCTGCAAGAACTGTTCAGCAATTCCATAATCAGTAGAGATGCCTGTATGAAATGGTGGATTACTGAGGATTAAGTTAAACTTACCGCTTAATTCACTCAGTCCATCACTCAACAGTAAGGTTGCGTTGAGCCCGTTCAAAGCCAAGGTTTTTTGAGTCGCGTACAGCGCGAGGGCATTGACGTCTAAACAGGTAAATTTAAGAGTTGGGCTTTTTAGCAACGAGTAACAAGTTATAATTCCTGCACCACAACCAAAGTCTAGTACCTTCCCTTTATAAGGCAGAGTGATACTCTCCAGCAACAATTTTGTCCCAGCATCAAGCTTACCGTGGTTAAATACTCCAGGTAAACTAGCGGCAGTAAACTCTGTGTCGGCGATACGTACAGTAAACTCTTGAACATACCGATCTAACTCAAAGTTTGGATTGCTGGTTAATTGGTTGAATTCGTACAAAATGCAGTGTTTTGCACTGTCTAACTTGTAGCAATGCTCAGAGTGTTCTTTTAGCTGCTTTTCAGCACTTTTTACTCCGCCTTTATTGTCACCAACGACGAGCAGTCGTGTTTCGTCAGTGCTTAAATAACGAATGTTATCAAATACCATCTGCGCTTCAGGCTTTGATTTAGGGTAGTAATAAATAACGAGATCACAGTTTTGTAAAGCCGGTAACTGATGACCAACATGACTACTCACACCGGCAATATTATTTGCATGTGTATGATCTGCAAAATCAAAGCTAAAAGCATGGATCGCTGAATTGGGATTTAGCGCTTTCAATTCACGTAAAAAACCATCTCGAGGATGATTGATTACCAGAATATTATTGGCAATGAGTTCTTCTTCATTTCGAAGTAATAACAAGCTGGGGTTGGTAAATTGCAACGCTAACTCCTAGATAAAGCTGTGAGTGCTGTATTGAGAGAAATGAAAGGAGCGAAAATACGCTCCACAATAATTAATCGATGCGTTCAAACATCAAGTCCCAAACACCGTGCCCTAAGCGGTGACCACGTTGCTCGAATTTGGTCAGAGGTCTAAAGTCTGGGCGAGGAACATAGTCATTGCTTTGCGACTGATTTTTATAACCGGGTGCCGTACTCATCACTTCAAGCATGTGCTCTGCGTAGTTTTCCCAGTCCGTTGCCATATGGAACACGCCACCAACTTTTAATTTTTGACGAATTTTCTCAGCAAACTCAAGTTGGACAATACGGCGTTTGTGGTGGCGTTTTTTATGCCACGGATCAGGGAAGAATAGCTGTAGTTTAGCAAGGCTGCCATCGGCAATACAGTCAGCGAGAATTTCGACAGCATCATGTTCAAATACACGTAAGTTTTTGATGTCCTGCTCATCTGCATCCATCAAGCACGCGCCAACACCTGGACGATGGACTTCAATACCAATAAAGTTTTGCTGAGGGTTATTTTTAGCCATTTCGACTAGTGATTTACCCATACCAAAGCCAATTTCCAGAACGACTTCATTGTTATTTCCAAACACCTCAGTAAAGTCAAGCAAGCCTTGTGTATGCTCTAACCCCATACTCGGCCAACATTTTTCCAATGCAGCTGCCTGGCCTTTAGTTAGACGTCCTTCACGCTTAACAAAGCTACGCACTTTTCTGATGTACTTGCCTTCTTCCTGCGCCTGTTCGAGCGCATTTTTGCTTGATTCGTTCATGGTCATTTCTATGCTGGTGAAAATGGTCGCACATTATCGTCATTCAGTTGGCAATAAACAAGTATAGAGTGAAATTTTACGTGGTGACTATTAAAGCAATTGTGATTACACTGGCGGCTTTTGTAGCAAGTACTAGTCAGGTTTATGAACGTTAGCCAGCAACAAGCTAAGTGGTTTGGTGAGCAAGTTGTGTCTTGGTATCACCTTCATGGTAGAAAAACACTGCCGTGGCAACTCGGAAAAACACCGTACAAAGTATGGATTTCTGAGGTAATGTTACAGCAGACTCAAGTAACTACGGTTATTCCCTATTTTGAGCGCTTTATGGCGCGCTTCCCAACGGTAATTGAACTGGCTGATGCGCCAGAAGATGAAGTGCTACACCATTGGACTGGTTTAGGTTATTACGCTCGCGCGAGAAACCTTCACAAAGCCGCCAAAGTGATCAGAGATAAATATCATGGCAAATTTCCAGAAACATTAGAAGCCGTTATAGATTTACCAGGAATAGGTCGCTCAACAGCTGGCGCAATTCTCTCCCTTGCGCTTGGTCAGCACCACCCAATACTCGATGGTAATGTAAAGCGAGTACTAGCTAGGTTTTATATGGTTGAAGGTTGGTACGGAGTAAAAAAAGTCGAAAACCAATTGTGGTCTTTGAGTGATGCTGTCACACCAAGTGGTGATGTAAGAGCGTTTAATCAGGCTATGATGGATTTAGGATCCGGCGTGTGTACAAGAAGCAAGCCAAACTGTGATGTTTGCCCGTTAGTTGAAGAGTGTTCAGCGTTCAAAAATAATCGGGTGAAAGAGTTTCCAAATCCTAAACCCAAAAAAGACAAGCCAAAAAAGCGTGCTCATCACCTCATTATTAAATGCGGTGAAAAGGTACTGATGGAAAAACGCCCTTCAAGTGGGATCTGGGGAGGCTTATTTGGGTTTTTTGAATTCTCAGAGTCTGCTGAGGTTAATACTTTTATCGCCCAGCAAGACATAGTTGCGGCTAGCATTAATACCTTAGAGCCCTTTGTGCATATTTTTACGCATTTTGAATTAACCATCACACCAGTTGTTATCGAAGTGACTCACCCAACAGATTGTGTGCATGATCATCAGTTATTGTGGTTTGACCTTCATAATCCTCCAGAAGTCGGGTTAGCGGCACCGACTAAAAAGTTGGTTAAAGTCTTAGCTGCAATAGGGTAAACTGAAGACATCAGCTGTGCCACAAATTGAAAGTGCACAAATAAAATTGAAGAGGTAGAAACTTATGGCTCGTACCGTATTTTGTCAAAAGTTACAAAAAGAGGCGCCAGGATTGGACTTCCAACTTTATCCAGGTGAGGTTGGAGAGCGTATTTTTAATAATATCTCCAAAGAAGCATGGCAACAATGGCAGCACAAGCAGACCATGCTTATCAATGAAAAACACTTAAATATGATGGATCCTGAGCACAGACAGCTACTTGAAGAGCAGATGGTTGGTTTTTTGTTTGAAAATAAAGACGTTGAAATTGAAGGCTATAGGCCTCCAGAGAAGTAAAAAGGTCGCTTATGCGACCTTTTTACTAATCGGTTTTGTCTTTAACAGTGAATTAGTACTCTCTGTCTACTGATAGCTTTGCTAGCGCAACAAGCGCTTCTTTATGGTCTGAATCAGGCAGCACATCAAGTTGTTCTATTGCTTTACGCGCCTCTTCTTGTGCTTTTTCCATAGTAAAATCGAGCGCTTTTGTCTCTGCTAGAGTGGCTAATATTTCTTCGAGGTGCTCAAGCCCATTACCACTTTCGATTGCTGTGCGAATTTGCGCAGTTTGCTGCTCATTCGCATGCTTCATAGCATAAATTAGCGGCAGCGTCGGCTTTCCTTCAGCAAGGTCATCACCGATATTTTTACCCAAAAGCTCTGCGTTAGCACTGTAATCAAGAATGTCATCTACAAGCTGAAAGGCGGTGCCTAGGTGCATGCCGTATAGCTTGAGCGCTGTTTTTATCTCATCGGATTGTTCTAATACAACGGCTGGCAACAGGGTTGCTGCTTCAAAGAGTTTTGCGGTTTTGCTGTAAATAACCTGCATGTAACTCTGCTCGCTGGTATCTGGGTCATTACAGTTCATAAGCTGTAACACTTCACCTTCGGCGATTATATTAGTAGCATCAGCAAGGATCTGCATCACCTCCATATTGCCAAGGCCAACCATAAGCTGAAATGAGCGGGTGTAGATAAAGTCACCGACTAAGACACTGGCAGCATTACCAAACTCGGCATTCGCGGTAGGCTCTCCACGGCGCAACGCCGATTCATCAACTACGTCATCATGGAGTAAGGTTGCCGTGTGTATGAACTCGACAATTGTCGCCAATGTGATGTGTTTATCACCTTCATAACCTAATGCTCTGGCGGCCAAAAGGGCTAACATCGGACGGATGCGCTTACCTCCGCTGTTCACAATGTATAAACCTAACTGCTTTACAAGCGCAACATCAGATTGCATTTGTTCATGTATAAGTTGGTTGACACCAAGCATGTCTTGCTCAACCAAATTTTGGATAGTTTTTATATCCATTGTGCTCCGAGCCAATCTATTAACCGAAAATGAATAAACGCAGCGATTGTACTACAAAAAAACCATCGACTCGATAAATTGTCGTAGTTGCTTATAAAAAAACGTTTTTATGCTTAATTTTTGTTCTTTTTATCACTCAAAGAAGATACCTCTTTTGGTGTGGAATTTATCCAGAGTATCAGTTTTAGGTAATTGAAATGACCATACGTTAGGAGGGTAGTTCGGATAAAAAATAGCTTGGCTTTGACATTTTTTTGACTAGAATAGGGGAAAATATTTGATTGCCCTCATGCGAGCTAAATTTTATTCACTTTCTTCAAATTTACACTTGCGCCAAGATACGCATTAGCGTAAACTTCGCGCCCTATTGAAGAATATTAAGTTGCGTCGATTTGAGGGCGCACAGACGGAGTTAATTATGTACGCGGTTTTCCAAAGTGGTGGTAAACAGCACCGTGTGACTGAAGGTCAAACTATTCGTTTAGAAAAGCTAAACGTTGAAACTGGTGCAGCAGTTGAATTTGATTCAGTACTTCTAATTGCTGATGGTGAAAAGATCGAGATCGGTGCACCGTTCGTTAACGGTGGCAAAGTAACAGCTGAAGTTGTTTCTCACGGTCGTGGCGAGAAGATTAAGATTGTTAAGTTTAGACGTCGTAAGCATTCTCGTAAGCAGATGGGCCACCGTCAGTGGTTCACTGAAGTTAAAATCACTGGCATTAGCGCTTAATTTTTTAGAGGTACAGATAGATGGCACATAAGAAGGCAGCTGGTAGTACTCGTAACGGTCGCGATTCAGAAAGTAAACGCTTAGGTGTTAAACGTTTTGGTGGCGAATCAGTTTTAGCGGGTAACATCATCGTTCGTCAACGTGGTACTAAGTTCCACGCTGGTACTAACGCAGGTATCGGTAAAGACCACACAATCTTCGCAAAAGCAGACGGTAAAGTTGTTTTTGAGCAGAAAGGTCCTTTAAACCGTAAATACGTTAGCATCGTAGCTGAGTAATCGGTATTAAATACTAAAAACCCCGCTTAGGCGGGGTTTTTTTGTTTTTAGTGCATTAATTACCAAATTTAGCTATATCAAGTTGTATTAATACAATTGATATTAGGAGCGACTTGTCGCTACTGCTATAATAGCGAAGAGAATTCAGACAGAGTTAAAGAGTTTAAACCATGAAGTTTGTCGATGAAGTAGAAATTAGAGCGGAAGCCGGAGATGGGGGCAGTGGTGTCGTTTCATTCCGCCGCGAAAAGTTTGTGCCAGATGGCGGCCCAGACGGAGGTGATGGCGGTGATGGCGGGAGTGTATTCCTTGAGGCTGATGAAAACTTAAATACGCTTATCGACTATCAGTTTGAACGTTTTCACCGAGCTGAGCGCGGCACTAATGGTCAAGGCAGAAATTGCACCGGTAAGAAGGGTCAAGACTTGGTACTCAAAGTACCGGTCGGTACTCGTGTTACTGATGTTGATACCGAAGAATGTCTTGGCGATTTAACTAAGCATGAACAAAAGTTAATTGTTGCTAAAGGTGGTTTTCATGGCCTTGGAAATACGCGATTTAAGTCCAGTACAAACCGTGCACCAAGACAGAAGACATTAGGTACCGCAGGGGAAGTTCGTAATCTACGTCTAGAGCTTATGCTTTTGGCCGATGTTGGTCTATTAGGTCTGCCCAACGCTGGCAAATCGACATTTATTCGTAGTGTTTCAGCTGCAAAGCCTAAAGTAGCAGATTACCCGTTTACCACGCTTGTGCCTAATTTAGGTGTTGTTCGCCCAGAAGCGAGTAAGTCGTTTGTAATTGCAGATATTCCGGGATTGATTGAAGGTGCAGCTGATGGTGCTGGCCTTGGTATTCGATTCTTAAAGCATTTAGAGCGCTGTCGAGTGTTATTGCACATTATTGATGTGATGCCAGTTGATGGTAGTGATCCGATTGAAAATGGCTTTGCAATCATTAACGAATTACATCAATACAGCCCTAAATTGGCAGAAAAGCCACGCTGGCTAGTGTTGAATAAAGTTGATTTATTGCTTGAGGAAGAAAGAGAAGAAGTTTGCTCGCGTATTGCACACGAGCTAGACGCAGAAAACTTTTACATGATCTCCGCAGCAAATAAGCTTAATACGCAACCTTTATGCTTTGATATTATGAATTTGCTTGAAAGCATGCCAAAAGACAAGTTTGAGGAAGAGCAGCAAGAAGAAGTTGAGTTTAAGTGGGATACCTATCACAGGCATGCAACTAAAAACGACAACAATGACGATGATGATTGGGATGACTGGGACGACGATGACTATGATGTAGAAGTCATCTACGAGCGTTAGTTATATCGCTCCAATTCTCATTGATTAGTTTGAAAGGCCCATTCAGGGCCTTTTTGCTATTTCTTTTTCCATTTTCTGTATCATGATTGTTATACCAATTTGACTTAATACTTGCTCAATTTGAAGGAGTAAATCTGACGCTAACAGCGTTAAAATTTCTCATTTAGAACAACTAAATAGCAAAATTTTTGCCTAGTTATCGACAAGATTTTCTCGCCTCAAAATAGACCACTTAATTAAGCAAATTGATATTAGGTGTTATACTGTTCGTAATACCAAATAGCGTTTCAAAAACTAATACTAAAATACTAATAAGGTACATTGTGGTAATTTCAATGATAGCAGCAATGGCAAACAATCGTGTCATCGGAAAAGATAACGATATGCCTTGGGATCTACCTGCTGATCTTCAGCACTTTAAAAAAATCACTCTAGGGAAACCTGTGATCATGGGACGAAAAACATTTGAGTCCATTGGTAGGCCTTTACCTGGTAGAAGAAATATCGTTATTTCACGAAATAGTGACTACACACATGAAGGTATAGAAGTAGTTTCTACTCCTGAGGCTGCGTTAAAAGTAGTCTCTAATTATGAAGAAATTATGATAATTGGTGGTGGTCATATTTATGACATATTTTTACCGTATGCTCAGCGTCTCTATTTGACCTTTATCGACCTTGATGTAGAGGGGGATACGCAGTTTCCTGATTACAAAAAGTTTGGAGAGTGGCGCGAGGTCGAAACAGAGTGTAACGAACCTGACGAGCGTAATAACCATAGTTATAAATTCGTAACTCTACACAAAAAACTATGAGTTTCTTGCTAACAATTGTTTAGGTTGCTAAAATATAGTCAGTTATATGCTACGAACAAAGTATTAAAGGGTCTGTGTAATGAAATTAACTACCGTGCTACTGTCAGTATCTATTGCTGTTGCAGCTTTTTCTTTTAGCAAACCAGCAAGTGCAAACGATCAGTTGGCGCTCTCTCTATGTGAATATATTGCTGCTGATGACAAAAACCGTATTCGTAAGGCGCTAAAAACTGCTCGTCTTAAAATGCGTAATATTTATGATGGTGTTCAGTGTAACGGTAATAATCTACTAAGACATGCTATCGCTAGCAATGCGAGTGATGCTGGTGAGTACATTGTTAAAAGTATTCCTAAAAGTGCATTAGAGGATGGTAAAGACCTAGCGTGGGCAGAGGCAAACCATGGTGGTTCACCTCTAATTGCAGTTATCAAAGAGCGTGCGGGCCTTTAATTCAAAAAACATATGATAAAAAGCCCTTAATTGGGCTTTTTTTATACCTAACTAATTCATACACCGCTATGTACCTCACCTAATACCAATTTGTCTTAATACTTGCTCAATTGGAAGAACTAAATCTGACGCTAACAGTGTTAAAAATTTCTTATTTAGAATAACTAAATAGCAAAATTTTTGTCTTGCTTATCTGGATGTAGGCACCTTAGCGATAGCAGGACGCGGTAGTGGAGTTATCGACAAGCTTTTCTCGCTTTAAAGTAGTTCGTTTAATTAAGATAATTGGTATTAAGCCAAGCTGAAGAATAATGAATAATCCTACTTTTTAGTCACGGCTCAAGCCTATTAGGGCACTAGGCAAGCCATGCCAGAGTCTTGGCTAATAAAATATTTTATTATAACTTCTTTTGATAAGAATCAGTTTCCTTCCAATTTTTGTAATAAATTTCTGTTAAGGCTCTTGAGAAATAACACAATCGTGCCAATACTATTGTTAAGGGTAAACGCAAAAGAAGGATTGCATATGAAGATTAATTTGTCTGGCCATCACGTAGATGTAACCGATGCTGTTAAAAACCACGTTCATGAAAAGTTTGCCAAAATTGCTAACCACTTTCCATCGTTGTTATCCCTTGACATCATCGTCAGTAAAGAACACAAACAATTTTATACGGAGATAAGTACAAACTACGCAGGAAGCCGAATATCGGTAAAAGGCGAGGATGAAGTAATGTATCCGGCAATAGCTAAAGCGTCTAAAAAGCTGGATTCAGCTTTAAAACATCGTAAGGGTCAGCTCAAAGCAAATAAACACCAAAAGCCAGTGAGCACCACCCCACCTATTGCGCATGAGATCATTCAAGAAATGGAACTTAAGTAAAATTCAGATTATCCACAAGGCCCCTCGGGGCCTTTTTTGATACAATCCCACTAATCGTCGTATGTGTAAATCTTAGAATCTATGTCAAATTATCAAGATATTTTAGAGCAGGCTGTCCAGCGTGTTAAGCCGTTACTACGTCAAGGTAAAGTAGCAAACTATATACCCGCATTGGCTCAGCAGCCGCTTGAGCAGTTTTCTGTTGCTTTACACACTATTGATGGTGAAACATATAGTGCAGGTGATGTCACTGCGAGATTTACAATACAGTCAGTTTCTAAAGTGATGACTCTGACTTTGGCATTACAACGTTATGGTGATGAACTTTGGCAGCGAGTTGGAAAAGAGCCTTCAGGCACTGCATTTAATTCTTTAACTCAGCTTGAGTTTGAAAATGGGATCCCCAGAAATCCGTTTATAAATGCAGGTGCTATTGTTACTTGTGACGCACTCTACTCTCGGTTATCCGCACCGATCCACACGATGTTGGAGAGCTATAGAGCAATGTCAGGTAACAATAAATTATGCATTAATAAGATTGTTGCCCAGTCCGAGTACGATCATCGCTATCGCAATGCGGCTATGGCTTATTTAATGAAATCGTTTGGTAACTTCAATAATGAAGTAGAAGATGTGCTGTGGTCGTATTTTAACTTCTGTGCGATTGAAATGAATACGACAGAGCTAGCAAGGTCATTTTCATACCTTTCCAACCAAGGGGAATGCAGCATATCAGGACAACACATACTTTCTAAAAAGCAAACTAAGCAAATGAATTCTCTACTATTCACAAGCGGCCTTTATGATGCTGCGGGTGACTTTGGCTATCGAGTTGGCATGCCGGGTAAATCAGGTGTAGGAGGAGCAATAATAGCAATAGTGCCTAATCGCTTTACTATCTCAGTATGGTCGCCTGGTTTAGATAAAGTTGGTAACTCATTAGCTGGGATTGCTGCACTTGAATATTTATCCAATGAACTTGGCACTGCCATTTTTTAAGTCGCTAAAGTAAAAAATAAAGCTTTAAATAATCATATTTTGCTAGCTACCAATCTAAGCCAAAATAAAAATAGCGACCTGAGTCGCCATTTTTATTTTGAGAGTTACTGTTCCCAGTACGATTGTTCTAGTGAGTCTTCTCGCTCGGGAAGTCCTCTGGAGAGCCTTGGTGAATGCTGAACCAAAACCTCATAACTTGCTCTGTTAGCGTATTTACTGATCTGTGCAAGGGATGAGTAGGTAATCGCGCTTTGTTCATGCTTTGCTGAGTTTGGTACATTTAACTTATGATATTCGTTAGCGCAAATATCATGCAATACTGCGGCAAGTGCACAATCGCCAGCACCATTAGTGTTCTTGATAATGTCCGGCCCACCCATGTATGGTGCCGTATGGCTGTATGCCTTAATAGGCTGTTGGCATAGTGACTTTTTCATTGCACGAGAAAATTCGTAACGATTAAACTCTGGAATTGCGCCTGGCAGAAGTGGGTACTCAGTTTCTCGTTTACAGCTATCATCGACGTAACCTGCCATAAACAATCCTTTAGGGCCTGCTGTACAAATGACAAGATCAACCCAATCTAGTGCTTTATCAGCAGCAAGGAGCGGATCGCTATGCCCTGTAATCGCTTCGCCTTCTTCTTCGTTCATTGCCAAAATGTCGACATGTTTCGCTACAAAATCAGCCCACCAAACAGGATCTTGTTCAATTAAAAATTTAGTTCCTAAAGTGAGTACTACTGGAACTCCTGCTTTGTTTGCATACTCAACCGCTTGCATGGTGGCTTGAGTCATTGTTTCATCGCCACTGGTGCGCATCAAATAAGCGCTGATCACTAACGCTGATGATTCTTGGATAAGCGTTTGGCAGATAGATTCTGGACGTAGATGATTCATCAGTCCTGCGCTGATAGCAAAAGTACGCTCGCCACTGTCATCGATCAGTGTAAAACAGCGACCTATAGGCCCATCTACTGGTTGTAGGTAGTCCAAGTCTACTCGGCTTGAGGTGTTACATAAAAATTTATAGGCGTAGCTACCAATTTTAATGTTTTCACTCATAACCCCAAGCAAAACAGAACGGTCGTCCGCTAAAACTGAATAGTTGTGCATGGTATTACCAATGGTACCGCCAGCAAATTCATAGTCGATCATGTCATCACGTTTTAGCCTATCGTATAGGGCGTTGGTGACATCATTGTCTATCACTTGTGACATACCGCGCTGTAAGTGGAACTCATCAAGAAATGCTTGATCCACTTTGGCCTCAATATCAACGACGATTTGGTCTATACCGCAGATATAGCTCCTTTTTAGCCGATCATCAGCGTGTAACTGGTTAATAAGCGGATCTTTATCTTCCACCGGAAAATAGTGTTTATGCCTACGGCGTCCCGGAAATTTCATATTCTACCCGTGTGTTTTTGAGCTTACGAAATAAAAAAAGCGGCGAATTATAGCGTAAATCCTACCCTATGAGCCACGGCAAAATTGCGAAAATTACTAATAAACTCCGTAAAATATTAAAAAAATGTTGGTAACATCTTGAGTTTGCTTATAAAAGCAGCTTTATCTATGACTAAGTTTATTTAAGAATAGCAGCTTAACCGTGCCAACGCTGAAGGTGGTATACTCTGATTTTAAGTGAATAGACGGTTAGGCAAATCATGTCAGAAGTAAAAGACGATGAATATTGGATGCAGTTAGCGCTTAAATATGCAGACAAAGCTGAAGCGGAAAATGAAATCCCTGTGGGGGCGGTAGTGGTGAAAGAGGGGGAAATGATAGCTGCTGGCTGGAATCGTTCCATCACCTGCCATGATGCTTCTGCACATGCTGAAATGGTGGCTATTCGAGAAGCAGGTAAAGTCATCGAAAACTACCGACTTATTGATTGTACGTTATACGTGACACTTGAACCTTGTCCTATGTGTGCAGGTTTGCTTGTTCATAGCCGTTTAAAGCGAGTTGTGTTTGGTGCCCCAGACGCGAAAACCGGCGCTGCGGGTTCAATTATGAACTTATTACAGCATGAGAAACTGAATCACCAAATAGAGGTGACATCTGGCGTGCTAGCAGAGGTGTGTGGAAACAAGCTGTCTGCTTTTTTTAAGCGCAGACGAAAAGAGATTAAGGCTGCAAAGAAGTTGAAACAAGGTAGTACTTAGGGTTGTACTACCGTCGATGCTGTACTTGTTTCTCTTTGCTCTTCCATTTGAATAAGAGCAAAAATACGATGGCGAAGCAGCATTTTTCTGTGTGCATTTTTCATCATTACACGACGGCGATTTGGTGACGTGTACTTGGTATTGCGTTTAAACTGATGATTCCGACGTCTTCTCAACATAGAACCTCCGAATGTGAGAGATTAAATGGGGCTATTCCCCAACAGTAACTTAGTATTAATACGTGATGCCTGTGACAGATTTATGACCGCTTAGTGCATTTATCAAGCCACAACAGTAATTATTAGTCACTATTTTTTAGCGACATCATGAGGTTGTTTTTGGTTTGTTTCAGGGATTGCTTGCGAAGAAGTTATGTTGTCATCAGGAAGGAGCGCGCCATTCTCCTCTAGCCATACTAACGCGTCATAATAGCGGCGAATATTATCTACATACGTAACCGCAACATCACCACGAGCATATCCATATTTTGTATTTCGATAGTAGCGCTTTTTAGTAAGCAGTGGTAGTCGTTTTTTAACGTCAGCCCAGTTATTTGGATCCCCCCCTTGCTCTTTTGTGATAGCGCGCGCATCACGGACATGTCCCCAGCCAACATTGTATGAGGCTAATGCGAGCCAAGTGCTATCTGGTTGCTGTATTTCGTCGGGCATACGATTAAATAGAATACGCAAATATTTTGCTCCACCTTCTATATTTTGCTTGGCGTTGAGGCGATTCGTTACTCCAACTTGTTTAGCTGTAGGTTGAGTTAACATCATGATCCCTCTGACTCCTGTGGGCGATTTTGCTTTTGGATCCCACATCGACTCCTGATAACTTACTGCCGCAAGCAGGCGCCAATCTATATTGTGTTGTGTAGAATATTCTTTGAACCACTTTAGATATGTGGGGAGGGTGCTGTGAACAGCCTCTACAAATGCTAGAGTGTTAACATAATTAAATTCTTCAACGTGACCAAAGTACTTTTCTTCTAAAGTTGCTAATAAGTTATTTTTTTTTGCACGAGCAAAAAAAGCGGGCAGTAAGGCATAAAGAGAGTCATCTTTTTCACTGCGCATCATCCATGCTACGTGCTCATCTTGGGTAACAGAAAAAGCAATACTCACTGTTGGGTGATAACGACGAAATAAAGCTAATGAGTGAGAATCTGTAATGGTATAGTCAATCTCTCCATCAATGATGGCTTGTAGTAACTCTTCTTCTCCCTTATCAGACACAACATCCCATGTTAAATGAGGATATTGAATTTTGGCTTCCTCTAATGCAATGACATGGTTGCTATGTGCCAGTACTGTGATAGGTGCGTTAATATCATCAAAGTCTCTTGGCCAGTCTCTGCCTTGTTTGTAGACAAGCTTCTGACTGATCGTTCTGTAGGTTGGGCCAAAGCGATATTGCGCTGTTCTTGATGGGTGAAAGCTAATCGCTGAAGCGACGATATCGAGATCTCCAGCGTCTAATCTTGCGAATAGTTCATCTAAACTAAAATAGGGGACAATGTGTAATGCAACGCCAAGCTCATTAGCAAACTCACTCGTCAGTTCATACTCAAAGCCTTGCTCTCCAGCGGTACCTTGATAGTAGTTTCCCGGGCCCGCAAGCGTACCAACACGCAATACTTTATTTTGTTTTATCTGCTGTAATTGATTAAGTGGGGCTTTGTCGCACCCAACTAAAAAGAGGACAACAAAGCACATAAAGATGTATTTTAACATGGCCCAGATCTCTTGTGCGCTCGAATTATCAACTTACCGCAGCAAAATCATAATTGCAAAAGCCGAATTAACTTAAGGTAATGATAGATTTGCATGATATTTTCTAGTTTTGACAAATTAGTGTTAATTCCAAGCGCTATTTCCACTATAATGAGCGCCCAAGATATCGTTCAATCCTTAACCCCGGATGAAAATACCTATGTTAATCCTACGTGGTGCACCTGCACTTTCAGATTTCAAAGTCCAAAAGATCCTTAAAACCTGCGCTGCAGCTCAATTACCAGTTACCAATGTTTATGCCGAGTTCATGCACTTTGCTGATTTAACGGCTGAGCTTTCAGAGACTGAATTAACCAAGCTAAACAGCCTGTTAAAGTACGGACCGACTATTACTGAGCATAAGCCTGAGGGCAAACTGATCTTGGTCACACCAAGAGTCGGCACTATCTCTCCTTGGGCTTCTAAAGCGACAGATATTGCAAACAACTGTGGTCTTACACAAGTACACCGTGTTGAACGTGGTATTGCTTATTATGTTGAGGGTGAACTAACACAAACTCAGTTTGAAGAAGTTGCGCAGTTACTTCATGACCGCATGACAGAATCGGTTCATACAGAACTTGATGATGCAGCTAAATTATTCCGCACCGAAACGCCTCGCCCAATGTCTTCAGTGGATATTCTTGGCGGCGGCCGTGAAGCATTAGCGGTTGCGAATGTTGAGCAGGGCTTTGCACTTGCTGATGACGAAATTGATTACTTAGTCGAAAGCTTTGAAAAGCTTGGTCGTAACCCTAACGACATTGAGCTTTTCATGTTCGCTCAAGCGAACTCTGAGCACTGTCGTCACAAAATTTTCAACGCCGATTGGACTATCGATGGTGTAGAGCAGCCTAAGTCGCTGTTTAAAATGATTAAAAACACCTACGAAACCAATAGCGACAATGTATTGTCGGCGTATAAAGATAACGCTGCGGTTATGACCGGCTCTAAAGCTGGCCGTTTCTTCCCAAATACTGACGGGGAGTACGCTTACCACGAGGAAGATATCCACATTCTGATGAAAGTGGAAACGCACAACCACCCAACGGCGATTGCGCCATTTTCTGGCGCATCAACAGGTTCCGGTGGTGAGATCCGCGATGAAGGTGCAACCGGTCGAGGTTCTAAGCCAAAAGCAGGTTTAGTTGGTTTCACCGTTTCTAACCTTCGTATTCCAGGTTTTGAGCAACCTTGGGAAACTAACTTTGGTAAACCAGGACGCATTGTTAATGCTTTAGACATCATGCTTGATGGCCCTCTTGGCGGTGCAGCATTTAACAACGAATTTGGTCGTCCAAACCTCTTGGGTTACTTCCGTACCTACGAAGAAAAAGTAGAAAGCCATAACGGCGCTGAAGTACGTGGTTACCACAAGCCAATCATGATCGCAGGTGGTTTAGGTAACATCCGTGAAGATCACGTGCAAAAAGGCTCAATCCCTGTAGGTGCTAAGCTAATCGCACTTGGTGGTCCTGCAATGAACATCGGCCTTGGCGGCGGGGCTGCTTCATCAATGGCATCTGGCCAATCAAACGAAGATTTAGACTTTGCTTCTGTTCAGCGTGAAAACCCTGAGATGGAACGTCGTTGTCAGGAAGTGATCGACAAATGTTGGCAACTTGGTGATGATAACCCAATTGCGTTTATTCACGATGTGGGCGCGGGTGGTTTATCAAACGCATTCCCTGAACTTGTCGACGACGGCGGCCGTGGTGGTAAATTCCAGCTGCGTAATATCCCGAATGATGAGCCAGGCATGGCACCACACGAAATCTGGTGTAACGAGTCACAAGAGCGTTATGTATTGGCAGTTGCAGCGGAAGACTTTGCTCGCTTTGAAGCAATTTGTAAGCGTGAGCGCGCACAATATGCGGTGATTGGTGAAGCGACAGAAGAGCGTCACCTAACCGTCGCCGATAGCCACTTTGATAATAATCCGGTTGATTTACCACTAGACGTATTGCTTGGTAAGCCGCCTAAAATGCACCGTGATGTTGAGTCAAAGCATGTAGAAGGTAAAGCATTAGATACCGCAGGTATTGAACTTGACGATGCAGCTAAGCGTTTACTTCGCCTACCAACGATTGCTGAGAAAACCTTCCTTATCACGATTGGTGACAGAACCGTAACGGGTTTGGTTGCACGTGACCAAATGGTTGGCCCTTGGCAGGTACCAGTGGCTAACTGTGCGGTAACGGCGGCAACTTACGATACTTACCACGGTGAAGCGATGTCCATGGGTGAGCGCACCCCCGCGGCACTACTTAACTATGGAGCATCGGCTCGTCTAGCAGTAGCAGAAGCGCTAACCAATATCGCTGGTGCTAATATCGGTAGCCTCAACAACATTAAACTTTCTGCAAACTGGATGGCGGCTGCGGGTCACCCAGGCGAAGATGCTGGTCTTTACGAAGCAGTTAAAGCGGTTGGTGAAGAGCTATGTCCTGCGCTAGGTCTTACAATCCCAGTTGGTAAAGACTCAATGTCGATGAAGACAAAGTGGGATGAAGATGGCGAAGAAAAGTCAGTGACTGCGCCGTTGTCACTTATCATCACTGCATTTGGTCGTGTTGAAGATATTCGCAAAACAGTCACGCCTGAGCTTCGTACTGATAAGGGTGAAACCAGTCTATTCCTACTTGACTTAGGTGCTGGTCAAAACCGCCTTGGTGCGTCAAGCTTAGCGCAAGTGTACAAGCAACTTGGCGACAAGACCCCTGATGTTGACAGCCCAGAGCTATTAAAAGGCTTCTACAATGCAGTACAAGCGTTGGTTGAATCTGGCAAGCTTATCGCTTACCACGACCGCTCTGACGGTGGTCTATTCACCACTGCCGCGGAAATGGCATTTGCTGGCCACACAGGTGTGAGCATTGAATTAGATACGCTGCAAGGTACTGATATAGAAGTACTATTCAATGAAGAGCTAGGTGCGGTATTACAAGTTCGCAATGATGACATTGCAGCGGTTGAAGCAGTATTTGCCGAGCACGGTATTGCTGATATTGCACATCGCATCGGTACGCTAAATAGTGAAGATAAAATTATCTTTACTCGTGATGGTCAAACGGTACTTGAAAATACTCGCACTGAGCTTCGTACTATTTGGGCTGAAACCACTTACCAGATGCAAGCGCTACGTGATAACCCAGATTGCGCGAAGCAAGAGTTTGACGCTAAGTTCGATAACAAAGATCCGGGCCTTAACGTTAAATTGAGCTTTGATCTAAATGAAGACATCGCAGCGCCTTACATTGCAAAAGGGGTGAAGCCGCAAGTTGCTATCTTACGTGAGCAGGGGGTGAACTCGCATCTTGAAATGGCTGCAGCATTTAACCGTGCTGGCTTTGCGGCAATCGACGTACACATGAGTGATATCCTTGAAGGTCGCTTAACACTAGAGCATTTCAAAGGCCTAGTGGCATGTGGTGGCTTCTCATACGGTGACGTTTTAGGTGCTGGTGAAGGCTGGGCTAAATCAATCCTATTCCATGACTCTGCACGTGAGCAATTCCAAGGTTTCTTCCAACGCCAAGATACCTTCAGTTTAGGTGTGTGTAATGGCTGTCAGATGCTTTCTACATTGAAAGAGCTGATCCCTGGCACGGAAAACTGGCCACGTTTTGTCACTAATAAATCAGAGCGTTTTGAAGCGCGTTTCAGCTTAGTTGAAGTGCAGCAAAGTTCATCAATCTTCTTTGATGGTATGGCTGGTTCTCGTATGCCAATCGCGGTATCACATGGTGAAGGCCATGCTGAGTTTGCAAGTGAAGCAGCGGTACAAACGGCATTGGATTCAGGTTCAGTTGCTGTGAAGTTTGTTGATAACTACGGCAATCCAACTACTCAGTACCCCGCTAACCCGAATGGCTCTCCTGCTGGTATTACCGGTATGACCTCAACAGACGGCCGCGCAACTGTGATGATGCCGCACCCTGAGCGTGTATTCAGAGCAGTGGCAAACTCTTGGCACCCTGATGAGTGGCAAGAAGATAGTCCTTGGATGCGCATGTTCCGCAATGCGCGTAAGCTAGTAGGCTAACGCAGAAATTAGAAAAGGTCACTTCGGTGGCCTTTTTTATTCATGGCTCGATAATTTTCTATCGGGTAAACTGAAAGGAAAATAGCAATTATATTTTAGGGATACGAATGAAAAAGTGGCTTTGGAGCTTAGTGTTGATACTCAGTGTTTTAGTGGGTGTTTACCTTGCCAGAGTTCCTTTGTCGCTCTGGGCTATAAAACACTTTATGCCTGATAATGAAGTTCAGATCAGCTGTCTTGACTGGCGCTTATCGGGCTTCAATCGTATCCATATTACAAAAGCGTGTGTGCAGACAGAGACGTTTAATGCCCAGCTTTTTGATGCGCAACTAAGCATGCAGCAAGTCAATATTGAAAAAGCTGACATACAACTGCTTCCGCCCAAAAAGTTAGATGCAGCTCAACCACAGCGCCTTGCTTTGCCACTCGATATCGCCAGACCCAAAATACGTGTTGCCAAACTATCCATATTTGGTGAGCCATTACCAAAGCCATTAATCGTGTCGATTTCAGAGACCGAGCTGAATCAATTTGTAGTATCAGGTGACATCGTTGCAGAAGTTACGTTACAGCCAGAGCGTATTGCCGCAAATGTTGAGCTAAGTGGCGAGTATCTTAGAACTTTGCTACCTCCTCAGATCCAAGCCCTTTCAGGAGCTAGCCAACTTGTATTCAATGGCGTGGCTCTGGATGCAAAGATGGAGCTTGAGACTTTACTAGCGCTTGAACAGGCTGAGTGTAAAGGTAGTGCTGCGTATATTGGCGCTGTGTCAGGGCGGTATGATTTAACCAGCCAGCAGGGGAAGATAGCACTTGCCGAGCCTATCTCAGCGAAATCAACGCTTGATTGCTTTGATTCTGAATATCGCAAACTGCTACCTAGTACTTGGCAGCTTCGTTTACCGAGTGAAATTATTATTTCTGCGAAAGCAGCCTCGACAGGTTCGCTCGAAGTAATAGGGGAAGATAAGTCGTTACAGCTTGAAGTTAACGAGTTGGCATTCGACTTAACTGAGCCTTTCGTCAATGGTGATATTCGCCTTGAATTTGCCGATGAAAAGTGGGGCGCGCATACACTGGCTGGAGCGTTTAGTGCGCGGCCAAATTTTGTTGATATGAGCGGGGAAATCACAAGTGACCTTCAAAAGCTTACACTGCAAGGTGTTATTGCTGAGAACCTTGAGCTCAATAGCCGCTTCAAAATATCGGGTGATCCAACCGAGCTAATTAAAGTTGAAGCTCAGCCGACTATATTCTCAACCCAGTTGTCGACATCAGGTTTAATGATTGATAATCCATCTCTGAAGCTTGATTTACATGCGCAGCTAGATGTGCCAAAACTCAAAAGTGAACATCGTCTACACAGAGTCTTACCTGAGGGAATGAGTTTTGCGATAACGCTTGATTCAACACTGCAAAACCTGAATGTCGAAAATGTAACTGCAGAGCAGAGCACGTTGAGCGGGCGAGTGGTGTTAGAGCCTACACACGATTTTGATATCAACCTCAACTTAATGAGTGCACAGATACAACAGCAGAATTACAAACTGAATGAGTTAGTGCAGACACTCCGTTGGCAAGGCTCGGTCGCGACAGGTGAGATCTTTTCAACCTTGTCGGGCAATACTAAGGTAGCAGAGGTTAACTTAGCTGATCTTAATTTGAAAAATGTGAGCATTGAAAGTAAAGGGCAGCAAAGTCGCGGATTAATGGCGTCACATGTGATTAATATTGATGGTGTAAAGGCGTTGTTTGAGCATCAATACTCAAACTTAAAACATCCAGCACAATTACATGTGCCCACGCAGCAACTCACTCAGCTTCAGCCATACATTGATGCCCTTTTACCCGAATTAAAGATGACGAATGGAAACTTCTATGCAGTACTCGAAGGGGATTTATCCACGCGCATATTTACCTTAGATAGTGGCATTCAAAACGGCTCTGCGTTATTTAATGAGCGGCTTATTCAAAATGCAGCGGTTGATGTCTCCGCCCAATTAGGTTCAGCTAATATTCAACTCAAACCAACCACACTGAGTGTTGAAGAGTTGAGAGCTGGGGTTATTGTCCAAGCAATACAAGCTCAACTTCTCAGTGAAGCTGGCATAGTAAAACTCAAAGATATTGGTGCACAAGTTTTTGCCGGTAGCATCAACATTGAAGAAGTTAAGCTTATACCAACGCCGCAGGAGGTTCAGGTATCGTTAGATAAACTGAGTTTAGACCTTATTGCCGCCTCTGGACATGATGCTGGTGTTGAGCTCAGAGGGCTGATCTCGGGCAAGCTACCAGTACAAGTTTCTTCATCTGGGGTACGCATTGATTCTGGTCATATTCATAATGTTAGTGAGGGGCTATTAAAGGTTGAAAATAATGCGTCAATTAATGCGTTAAAAGCACAGCAGCCCAGCTTACAAACGGTGATAGGTGTACTTGACGAATTAACGATTGAACAGTTGAACAGTGGTGTAAATTTAAGTGAAGATGGTTGGTTGGATTTAGATGTTAAAATTACAGGAATTAACAAACGCCAACAACAACCAGTAAACTTTAACTATACACACTCAGAAAATGTGTTTACCTTATTACGAGCCTTACGCTTGAGCGACGAGATCACGCGCGAAGTGGAAAATGCGTTAAATAAAGAGGAGCGTTAGTGAATGAAATGGATGCTAGTGATATCAGCTTTATTGGTGTTAAGTGCTTGTACTCATAAGGTGCAAGTAGAAACCAAAGAGCCCATAACGATCAACTTAAATGTAAAAGTCGATCACGAGATCCGTGTGAAAGTGGATAAAGAACTCGACAACTTATTCAGCGAAGACAGTGAGCTATTCTAAGGAGGATTTATGAAGCTTAAAGCAATCTCTACCCTAATTATTGGACTCAGTATGAGCTTCGCCGCATTCGCAATTTCTATTGACGATGCTAAATCACAGGGTCTGGTTGGTGAAACTACATCAGGCTATCTTGGTGTGGTAAAAAATGGCCAAGGTGTACAGCAGTTAGTCAATGAAGTGAATGAAAAGCGCAAACAGAAATATCAACAGTTAGCGAAAAAGAACGGTATTACCCTAGAGCAAGTAGAGGCTCTAGCGGCTAAAAAAGCGTATAACAAAACGCAATCGGGCCACTATATTCAGGTGAGTGGCCGCTGGGTGAAAAAGTAACTCTCCCAAAGTCTCATAAGGAAAGGCTGACTTTGCCAGCCTTTTGGCTATTTATCCGGAGCTTAGATTATTTACCCTTGTGGCATTGCTGAAGCAAATGCTGCCAGAACGCTTCCCCTTTTCGCCTTGCCAGACGAATATTATTTTCTGGGATCTGCTCAGGGTCGTCATATTCAGCTAATGCTTGAGCCATGCTCTCTTCGCGGATCAAGTGAAGTGTTGGGTATGGTGCGCGGTTCGTGTAATTTGCCGCATCATCTTCATCACTATCAGCAAATACATAATTTGGGTGAAAGTTTGCAATTTGATAAGTCCCCTCAAACCCTTGCGCGACTAATAACGCGTTGGCAAGGTCGACGAGATCCAAAAAGTCGTCAAAATTACTAAAACCTTTATCAAATATAACTAGCGTTGTTTCTCGCTCTGGATGGTGGTTTAACTCTGAGCACTGCTCTAGCATATCCATTACGGCATCGTCATAACTTATCGCTTGAGACACGAAATAATGAATGCTATTACTTTCTACCTCTTTTCGAGCGAATGGACAAAAGTTGTATTTCACAATGACTTGGCTAACCCAGTTTTGCATTGTAGAGATGACTGTATTCATGAATTATTCCAAGCTCTTATTTATTAGTTTCATGGTTTTAGCAATAGCCCCGGTATTTTCAACTAGTACTGATTTAGCGTTAGCACCGGTTTGCGTTCGAAGCGATTTATCTTTAAATAGCGTAATAATTTCAGCGGCAAGCTTGTCCTCATCATCGACTACGATGGCACCTTGTTGCGCGATAAGTTGAGGATATATATGCGCAAAATTATAGGTATGTGGGCCGGTTAAAATAGGCACACCGTGAGCCGCGGCTTCTAGTGGGTTATGACCGCCGCGCTCAATCAAGCTACCACCAATGTAGGCGATATCGGCACTTCCAAATAGCCACTTTAATTCTCCTAAAGTATCCGCTAACAAGACCGAGGCTTCTGTGTTTATGTTGTCGCTGCTCTTTCTGGTAAAAGTGATCTCTTGCTCACTGAGGTGGTCAGCAACTGCTTGAAACTGCTCGGGATGACGAGGCGCGATAATAAGTAAGGCATTACTTACTTGCTTTAATACTCGCTGATGTGCAGCAATAATTTGCTCATGTTCCTTAGGGTGTGTAGATCCTGCAAGCCAAATTACTCGCTCGGGGTAATTTGCTTGAAACTGTCTTGCTTTTGTAATTTCTTCTTCAGTGATTGAGATATCAAACTTGATTGAGCCGGTAATGTGAAGTTTAGATTGAACAAGCCCGAGTTTGATGAAACGCTCGCCGTCTTCTTCATTATGGGCTGCGAGTCCGTCTATGTTATTTATCAGGCCTTTAGTTAACCAAGCATGCTTTTTATAACCTTGGTATGATTTTTCTGAGAGTCTGGCATTGACGACCAAGGTTTTACATTGACTTTGTTTGGCGTAGTGAAAAAGATTTGGCCACAGCTCAGTTTCCATCACAATCAGGAGTTGGGGTTTTAGAATTGAAAAAAACCGTCTCGTGGCAAAGGCAAAGTCAATAGGAAGATAGCAGGTATGTACTTGAGCAATATTGTTGAGTGCTTTTACAATCTCTGCTCTGCCTGTTGGTGTATTACACGTAATAATAACAGGTGTATTCTCACGTGTTTTCAATATTGACTTGATGAGAGGGGTTGCAGCAAGCACTTCACCAACTGAGGCACAATGGATCACAATACTGTGTGGTGGTAAGCTCGTAAGGCCACAGCCAAGACGCTCGGTAAAGTTGGCGCGATAGCCAAGGTTTTTTTTACCCCGAATGAAATATAAATAACTTAATAGAATAGGTGCTAATACAAGCAACAGTAGGGAGTAAAATTGGCGCGCCATGAAAATCGCTTCAGTTTGTAAAATCATGATTTTACCTTGTTCTCACCTAAATTAGAATGAACAACACAATTTTACACAGTTCAACAGATGCCTCTGTGCCTTTGGTTTGGTAATATTTAATCTATTAAATGTAATGGAATGACAAAAATGAATTTAGCTCAAGTACTTGCTTGTTGTGGGATATTTGCTTCAAGTCTGGTTGTAGCAAGTCCTACGGCTTATTTGCCAATTGGTCAAGACCCACTTTTGGAATACCAAATAGACAAAATGTTTGCAATGACGGTAGGAACACCTATGGCAAAGCCTTACCGCATTAGTGAGATCCAGATGAATTTGCTGCAATTAAGGCACATAGATCCGGCCTTACAACACAGTATTAGCCAAGGTATTGCACCGTATCTGCAAGATGATGGGATCACTCAAAAGTCTATTACACTGCGAGTAGATAGTGGTGAAGAGCAGCAAATTGCCAATGATAGAGGGAACATGAGTGGCGAATATGCTGAGCTAGGCATAGCTGGAGTTTGGCGCGGAAGCGACTCGAGTATTTTGCAAATTGGCGCTGAGTATCGAGCAGAAGCAAACAAGCTGGTGGCATACAATACTTTTTACGGTATGTCTTTTGGTAACTTACAACTGAATTTAGGTTACAAAGAACATTGGTTCTCGCCATTTAAACACTCAGCACAGGTTTACTCAAATAATGCAAAACCACCACTGTCAGTCTCTCTAGGGCTGGTTGTACCAATAAAAAATTGGTGGAATTTTGATTTTGAGCTGTTTTACTCGGAACTAGAAAGTGTCGATAAGGGGATTAAATACCAAGGTACCTTGCATGATGGAACGCCAAAAGTAGCGGGTACTCACTTTAGTATAGAGCCGATTGATGGTTGGAAAATAGGGCTAAATCGTGTTTTGCAATTTGGTGGCGGCCCTAGAAAGGTCGACTTTAAGGATTTTATAAAAGCGTATATAGACCCAGCAGGAAGTGATAATAAAACCGATGATTTGACACAAGACGATGAGCTTGGAGATCAGTGGGCCACAATTACGACAAGCTTTACTACCAATTATGGCACGCGAGCGCAGTGGTATTTAGAGTATGGTGGTGAGGATACAAACAACCACAAAAACTACTTATTTGGTAACACTGCGACTAGCTTTGGCGTGTATTTGCCACAACTAACATCCACCACTTCGTTACGGTATGAATATACCGACATGGAAAGTCTATGGTATGTGAATGAAATATACGAAACACAGGGAAATAGTATTGATGGTTTCGTTGTCGGTCACTTTGCAGGTAATCATCGCCAGTTTGATGATGGTGCACCCACTCAAGTTCATGTTTTAGAAGGTACCTATCAAGCCGACTATAGCTCACTGTGGCGTGCTAAGCTTTCTGTGATTGATAATGAAAGCAATTATTTTAATGAGCTAGGTGAAACAGGAGCTGAGTATGAGCGAGGGTATGAACTAGAACTTGCCCACATCGGTGAAGCATACAATAAGCAAATCGAAACCAAATTAACCTTAGGTAAAGATGTCTTTGGTGAGAATTACACTTGGTTATCAGTACATGTATACTGGTAGGTATACACGGGCTGAGCAAAGAAGAGTTTAGGAAAAAATATGTCATTGAATGAACGAGTAGCACAAAGTTACTTAGCGAGTTTACAGCGTCATGTCGACGTGTTCGAAACTATGGCTAACTACCATCAAGAATGTATAGCATTACTAGAAGCATGCCAGAGTACATTGGCAGCCGGAGGAAAGGTTATATGGTTTGGTAATGGTGGTAGCGCTGCGGATGCACAGCACCTGGCGGCGGAGTTTGTCGTGCGTTATAAACTTGAGCGTGGACCTTTAGCATCAATTGCCTTAACTACAGATACGTCTATTCTTACCGCACATAGTAATGACTACCATTTTGACTCGGTATTTGAGCGTCAGGTACAAGCATTGTGTAAGCCGGAAGATATGGTGATTGGCTTAACCACTTCAGGCACCAGTCCAAATATTAATTTAGCGCTACAAGCGGCCAATGATATAGGTGCTTATACTGTTGCGCTAACCGGTCGAACCGGTGGCAAAGTGAAGGATATCGCTAAGTTACCTATCATTATCACTAATGATGAAACTGCACGTATTCAAGAGGCACATATGTTCATTGGTCATTGGCTGTGTGAAGCTGTAGATATGCTAGTTGAAGCGGAGCAACAAGCATGAACCTAGCGGCACTACAACAACTTAACCAAGCCAGCGTGTTAGTCGTAGGCGATGTGATGCTTGACCGTTATTGGCATGGAGATACAGGCCGAATATCTCCTGAAGCACCGGTACCGGTGGTTAAAGTGAGTGCGTTGGAAGATAAGGCGGGCGGCGCTGCAAACGTTGCGAAAAATATCGCCCACCTTGATGGCAAGGTTGGATTACTTGGACTCATTGGTGAAGATGACAATGGTAAGACGCTAGAAGCTATTCTAAAACAGGACAACATAGCATCGAGTTTGGTCAGTGTGATTGAGTGTCCAACGATTGCCAAAATGCGCGTGATTAGCCGTCATCAACAGGTGGTGAGACTAGATTTGGAAGAACCTTTTCAGTTGTCACATAGCCAATTATTGCTTGCGCGCTTAAAACAAGAAATCGACAACTACGACTTCGTTCTGTTCAGTGATTATAACAAAGGCGCATTATCCGCTATTTCAGAGATGATAGCAGTAGCAAAAGCTGCAGGTAAAACTGTGCTTATTGATCCCAAAAATAGTGACTTAAGCCTATATCAAGGCGCTGACTTTATAACACCCAATTTAAACGAATTTAAGTTAGCTGGCGGCGATGCAAGCTCAGAAGATGCATTAACCTCAAGTGCCCGTAAGTTGCTTAAAACGGCTGGGATTGGTGCGATGTTACTGACGCGTTCAGAGCAGGGCATGTCTTTGATCACAGCAACGCAGAAGCATGACTTTCCAGCTCAAGTGCAAGAAGTAAGTGATGTAACGGGCGCGGGTGACACGGTGATCGCCACACTCACGACTATGCTTGGGGCTGGTATGCCAGCTAAAGATGCGGTAGAAGTGGCGAATATTGCAGCGGGGATTGCCGTGAGTAAGCTTGGGGCTGCGACAGTGTCACCAGAAGAGCTAAGCCGCAAGCTAGGTCAATATCTACGCGAAACAGGCGAACATTACCAAACACCATTTGAGGAAGTGTTGAAGCATATTTCTTTTGCGAAACAAAATGGTGAAACGATTGTTTTCACCAATGGTTGCTTTGATATTCTCCATGCCGGACACGTTCGTTACTTAGCACAAGCAAAAGCAATGGGTGACAGATTGGTTGTCGGTCTGAATAACGATGAGTCTATAGCTCGTCTAAAAGGGCCTGAGCGTCCAATAAACCCGCTACAGGAGCGCGCTATGGTGCTGTCAGCCCTCGCCTCGGTAGATTGGGTTATCCCATTTGGCAGTATCGAAGAAAATGATACGCCAGCTAAGCTCATAGAGATGATCAGTCCCGACATTTTAGTCAAAGGGGGTGATTACAAAGTAGAAGATATTGCAGGAGCTGGGCATGTTCTTAATCAAGGCGGTAAAGTCGAGGTGTTGCCATTTCTGGATGGATGCTCGACTTCGAACGTGATTAAAAAAGCACAGCTGCAAAAAAGTTAAACTGACGTGCGGTACGCTTGAAGCAGTGCTTGCCACTGATTATCGTCAAAATGAAAGGTCGGCCATTTGCCGGCCTCTTTTTTAAAAGAGCGCTGCAAGCGTTCGATATTTGCCTGTTGCCATGGCGTTGCCGGTGCCAGAATTTTACCTTTATCAAAGTCAATGAGAAAGACTTCGCCATCACCGCTAAACAAAATATTGTTGATATTTAAATCATCATGGTACGCACCTGCTTGATGAAATTTAGCGATTGTTTGACCTATTTTCTCTAATTCGATGTTTTGAAGAGCGCGGGATTGTAGAATTTCACAAACACTAATCGCATCTTCTACCGCTTCAGTGATGATATCTCCACGGTAAACACCAAACCTAGCTGAGACTCTAGCTGCGATTGGTGCGGGCACAGGTAAGTCCTGTTGTTTTAGGTGCTCAAGTAATTCAAACTCTTGATATACTCGGGTATCTTTCAAACCAAAAAACAAATACTGGTCGCTTAGTAATTTACCAATTAAGCCACCACGATAATAATGCTTGAGCACGACAACCTTATCATGAAGTTTTACAAACCAAGCGGTCGCTCTACCTTGTTTAGAGCCGACAATCGCATTATTTTTTTGCCAATATTCCGGTTCAAACATTTCTGCTGACACCGTCAACGCAGAGTGAGTGGGGGTAAGTAAAAAATAATGTGATTGCTTAGAGATTTGCACAGTGTCAGAGTTCTTGGTGACTAATTGTTTTATTCTAACGACTTTTCTCGGTCAGTGAAACTTGCAAACTTGTTTGATTAATTTAAGATCAAGCGCCTATAACTTTCCATGAGAGCAAATATTTTGAGCAACTCCTTATCCTCTATTTGTATTTTGCGACTGTCAGCGATTGGTGATGTTTGCCATGCTGTTAGCGCGGTGCAAGCAATTCAACGAGCGCACCCACAGGCTAAAATTACCTGGGTAATAGGAAAGGTAGAAGCCATGTTGCTAGCCGGTTTACCTGGTGTTGAGTTGGTGGTATTTGACAAAAAACAGGGGAAAGCTGCGCTCAAAGCTTTGAAAGCGAAGTTTAAAGGACAAAAATTTGATGTTTTGCTACATATGCAAGTTGCATTAAGAGCGAACCTCGTTGCTCGTGTTATCCCTGCAAAGCAAAAAATTGGATTTGATAAGGGGCGCTCAAAAGAGCTTCATAGTTTGTTTATTAATAAACGTATCGCTGCACAACAGTCGCCTCATGTGTTAGAGGGCTTTCAAAATTTTGCTCGTGCAATCGGTGCTGAGTGCGCGAAACCAAGCTGGAATATGCCTGTCACCGATGATCATAAAGCGTCTGCCAAAGCATTACTGCCAGAGGGGAAAATCTTTGTTATTTCACCTGCAGCGAGTAAAGCCGAGCGCAACTGGTTACCTGAACGGTATGCTGCGCTTGCAGATCATGCAATGAAAAGCGGCTTCAACGTCGTTATAACTGGTGGGCCTACCGAGCTGGAACAGAACTTAGCAGCTGACATTCAAAAGCATACTCAATCTGCACTGTTAAATCTTGTTGGGAAAACAGACTTAAAAACGCTCTTATGTATACTTGATCAAGCCGATGTAGTGTTAGCGCCAGATACAGGCCCTGCACATATGGCTGTGACTGTAAATACTCCCGTTATTGGTTTGTATGCACATTCAAACCCCAAGCGAACAGGCCCTTACTTGTACCAAGATTATGTGGTTGAGGTTTATCACAAAAACTTAGTGGCGCAAAAAGGGAAAACTGCTGATGAATTACCTTGGGGGACTCGTGTAAAAGGGCGCGAGTTAATGTCGCAGATAGAAGTGGCAGACGTTATCGCAATGTTCGACCGCGTGGTTAAAGAGCAGGAGCTTAATTCATAATGCACAAAGCAATCTTTTTAGATAGAGACGGTGTGATTAACAAAGATCATGCGTATGTGCATCAAATCGCCGATTTTGAATTTATCGATGGAGTATTCGATGCGTGCAAACAGTTTGTTCAAGCCGGTTATAAAATCGTAGTAGTGACCAACCAGTCGGGTATTGGCAGAGGTTATTATGATGAAGCACAGTTTCACCTATTAAGTGATTGGATGTGTGCACAATTTATGGCTCGTGGTATAGAAATCACAGGGGTGTACTTTTGCCCTCATCACCCTGAGAAAGCCAACGCACCTTATAACGTTGAGTGTAGTTGCAGGAAGCCAGAGCCTGGGATGTTGCATCAAGCGATTGCAGAGCATAATTTAGATCCAGCACAAAGTATCATGGTAGGAGATAAAGTTTCAGATATTCAAGCTGCCCATGCTGCTGGGCTGGCTACCACAGTGTTAGTCGAATCAGGACAGCGCTTCACTGATACGCAAAAACAGTTAGCTGATTATGTGTGCAAATCGTTGGGATCAGTGCCGCAAGCATTATCTATCTTATAGTAAAGAAACTTTGCTGCTAACCGTCGCAAATCGTGCATTTATTGTGTGAACCTTTTAAAATACAGGTATCTTTTGAGTAGCTGCCATACACTGGCTGCTGCTTGCCAAAAACTTGAAGGCGTTAATAACAGCATTCAAGCGTAAATTTCTGATAGTTAAGCACTATTCTGTACAAGCAGTATACAATTGACTATCACCGTGCAAATAATGGAGACTCCCAGATGAGAGCATCGGCCTTCTACAGCCAGCTTCAGCAACAAATTGAAGAAGTAAAAGCTGAAGGATTATATAAAAAAGAGCGTGTTATTACTTCACAGCAACAAGCTGAGATCGCGGTATCTACAGGCGAAAGTGTTATTAACTTTTGTGCAAATAATTACCTTGGCCTAGCTAACCACCCAGAGCTTATCAAAGCGGCACAACACGGCCTAGAAGATCATGGTTTTGGTGTTGCTTCTGTGCGCTTTATCTGTGGTACACAAGATATTCATAAAACGCTTGAAGCGAAGATCAGCGAATTTCTAAAAACAGAAGACACGATCCTTTATTCTTCATGTTTTGACGCCAATGCGGGTTTATTTGAAACCATCTTAGGCCCTGAAGACGCTATTATTTCAGATTCACTGAATCATGCCTCAATCATTGATGGTGTTCGCCTTTGTAAAGCTAAACGCTTCCGCTACGCTAATAATGATATGGCAGATTTAGAGCAGCAACTTATTGCTGCGGATGCTGCTGGTGCAAAAACGAAACTCATCGCGACAGATGGTGTTTTTTCAATGGATGGGGTTATCTGTGATTTAGAAGCTGTTTGTGACTTAGCTGATAAATACAATGCACTTGTGATGGTTGATGACTCGCATGCTGTCGGTTTTGTAGGTGAAAATGGTCGTGGTACTCCTGAGTACTGTGGTGTTCTAGACCGAGTAGATATTATTACTGGAACACTTGGTAAAGCGCTTGGTGGCGCGTCTGGCGGTTACACCTCAGGTAAAAAAGAAATCGTAGAGTGGCTACGTCAACGCTCACGTCCTTATTTATTCTCAAACTCTTTAGCTCCTTCAATCGTTACCGCTTCAATCAAAGTATTAGATATGATGAAAGAGGGCGACGCTCTGCGTGCTAAACTCTGGGATAATGCCGCTTACTTCCGCACCAAAATGGAAGCTGCTGGGTTCACTTGTGCAGGTAAGGATCATGCCATTATTCCAGTTATGCTAGGAGATGCAAAAGTAGCGTCAGAAATGGCTGACAGATTATTAAATGAAGGTATTTATGTTATCGGGTTTTCGTATCCAGTAGTACCTAAAGGTCAGGCAAGGATCCGTACACAAATTTCAGCTGCACACACCACTGAGCAGCTAAACAAAGCAATCGAAGCCTTCACCCGTATCGGTAAAGACTTAGGCGTAATTTAATTTTGCACCCAGTTTTTAATTGGGGCAGCTAACGAGCGAATACTATGAAAGCATTATCCAAGTTGAAAGCAGAAGAAGGAATTTGGATGACGGATGTGCCAAAACCAGAAGTTGGGCACAATGATCTTTTGATCAAAATCCGTAAAACGGCCATTTGTGGTACCGATGTACACATCTATAAGTGGGATGAGTGGGCGCAAAATACGATTCCAACTCCAATGGTAGTTGGTCATGAATATGTTGGTGAAGTCGTCGATATGGGACAAGAAGTGCGAGGTTTTAGCATTGGCGACCGGGTATCTGGCGAAGGCCATATTACCTGTGGCCATTGTCGCAACTGTCGTGCAGGACGTGTACACCTATGCCGAAATACTATTGGGGTAGGCGTAAACCGCGAAGGGTCATTTGCGGAGTATCTCGTTATTCCTGCTTATAATGCGTTTAAAATCCCAGACAATATCTCTGACGAGCTAGCGTCTATCTTTGACCCATTCGGTAATGCAGTACACACGGCATTGTCATTTGACTTAGTGGGTGAAGACGTATTAATTACAGGTGCTGGCCCAATAGGAATTATGGCCGCCGCGGTTGCTAAACATGTTGGCGCGCGTCATGTGGTGATCACCGATGTAAACGAATACCGCCTTGAGCTTGCAACTAAGATGGGAGCGACAAGGGCAGTAAATGTTGCCAATGAAAGCTTAGAGACAGTAATGAAAGACCTTGGTATGACCGAGGGCTTTGATGTGGGTCTTGAAATGTCGGGGGTGCCTTCTGCTTTTAAAGGTATGCTAAATAGCATGAACCACGGTGGTAAAATTGCCATGTTAGGTATTCCACCTTCGGATATGGCTGTAGATTGGAATCAAGTGATTTTCAAAGGCTTGGTTATCAAGGGTATCTATGGTCGTGAAATGTTCGAAACTTGGTATAAAATGGCAAGTTTGATCCAATCTGGCTTGAACCTTGACCCAATTATCACACATCAATTCCACATTGATGAATACCAAACAGGCTTTGATACGATGATTTCTGGCCAATCGGGTAAAGTTATTTTGAACTGGGATTAGGGTCTGTTGACCTTTGCTCCCAGCATCAATGAGCAGTTATAATACAAAGACGGCTAAGCCCACATTGGGTTTAGTCGTCTTTTACTTTTTAGGTATTAAAATAGGTAGCACATGTCCTTTAAACATATTTCAGTAGCAGACACACATGCACTCTTAAGTAATGAAGAAGTGGTTATTGCAGATATACGCGATGAAAACACTTTTACTCAGGGGCATATTCCTGGCTCTGAGCATTTATCAAATGCCAACCTTGCACACTTTATGCAGGAAAAAGAGTTCGATCAGCCAATAATAGTGGTTTGTTACCATGGCATTTCATCACAAGGCGCTGCAAACTATTTGGTAGAACAAGGTTTTGAGGAAGTCTATAGCATGGACGGTGGCTTCACACAGTGGGCAAGTGAACTGCCTAACGAGATCGAAAAGTGAAATTAATTGCCCATTATCACAACCCTCGACTTGCTCAAGGGGCTGTTGACTATATAAAGACTCAGGGGATTGAGTGTATTTTACGTAGTCATGATGGGCAACAAGTTGAAGTGTGGCTTGAGCGTGGCGATGAGCAGCAAGCGATATATTTATGGCAGCAATTTATAGCCAACCCTGAGGCTAAACGGTATCAAGCCGCGTCTTGGCAAACGGGCAGTACTGCAGGGCTATTTAATTATCAAGGACAAAAGCTTAACCTAGTCCAGCGTTTTTTAACTCTGAACTGGTTACTTCAAGGGGTATTTGCTGTCAGTATCATAGTGTTCATCACTATGCTGTTTGGTGATGCTAACCATATCTTTTCATTATTTCGCTTTTCTTTGGATAAACCATGGGCTTGGATAACTCCTACGCTGATCCACTTTAGTGCAATACATCTCATTTTTAATTTAAGCTGGTGGTTACACCTTGGCGCTCAAGTTAGCAAACGTTTTGGACTTTGGTCTTTAATCTGTATTTATTTTGTGACAGGTACTACCAGTAACTTTATGCAGTTTGTATTTGTAGATGCTAACTTTGGTGGTTTAAGTGGTGTGGTTTATGGGTTACTAGGCTTTTGCTGGATTATTGGTCATAAAAACCCGCAACAACTACCATTAGTATCCAAACCAATTGTTGGTTTTATGCTGCTGTGGATGTTGTTTGGCTTCACCGATACATTTTTCATTAGTATGGCTAATTGGGCTCATTTGTTTGGTTTGTTATCAGGTATGTTTATTGCCGCGTGCTGGCCGAATAATCAAGATAAAAGGGAAGCATAAAAAGGTGCGGTCTTCTTGTGTTATGAGGGGCATGTAATAGCATTGAGCGTGTCTTACATGGAAGCGTTAATGCCGACGCTTCCTTATTGACTTTGTAGCTTATACCAATTTGACTTAATACTTGCTCAATTTAGAGGAGTAAATCTGACGCTAACAGTGTTAAAAATTTCACATTTAGGACAACTAAATTTTTGCCTAGTTATCGACAAGATTTTCCCGCCTCAAAATAGACCACTTAAGTAAGCAAATTGGTATTAAAATCAGTGATACAAGTACTTAGTAAATAGCACATCACGGACAATTTCTTGTCCAGTTTCTTCTTTTAATAGGGTTTTTAACTTTTCGGCACAACGCTTTCTGATTTCTTCTCGACCTGTTAATGATTTGACCGTTTCTTCATTCTCTTTACTTAATATTTGAACTATTGCATCTCTGAGTAGGGGGGTGTGGTGCTCAACAACTGCAATATTCGACACATCATTCAGCATCAGATCCACTGTAACACGAACATAGCCCAGCTTCTTATTAGATTGGCCGATATAGTTAGTAATAATATCTGGCTCAAACCCAAAATACCCAATATTCGAGTCCGCTTTAGCGGGGAAAGCCGCAGATAGTGCTAAGCATACAGTAAGTACAACAGCTAACAATCTCATATTTGGTTAGGTATCCTAGTGCAAATTACTTTTTACTTAGTTTATACATAATTGCGTTGCTTTTACAGCTGGCTTGTACACAAACATAAACTTTTTAGATAGCGCTCGCTCTGCTATGATGGCGGCGAATTTTTAAAATGGATATAGAACATTGCTTTTGCAATTACCTTTAGAACTTCCTTGGCATAAAAATACTCAGTTAGTGAATGTAGAGGCTGCATTGGCACCTTACTTATATGAAACCCATTCGCTTACTGCAAAGCTAAAAAGTAGCTGTGATAGCTTTTCTGTTTCAGTTTTGAGTGATGAATTAAAAGATGTGCCAGATACGTTGAAAGCTGATCTTTCAAGCGTCGCTTGGTGCCGTGAAGTCACACTTAATTGCAACGGTAGAGCGGCAATATATGGTCAAAGTTGGCTTAACGAACAAGCTTGTAATACTGGCGTCCACCTGATAGGAGATACCCCGTTGGGAGAAATCCTTTTCTCGGACTTAAACTGGCACAGAGGTGAACTTGAATACATACGACTTAGAGCATCTGAGTATTTATCACTGGCTGGCTTAATGGGAGCTTCGCTCTCTTCCCCAACCGAGCTTTTTGCCAGAAAGAGCTGGTTTAAAAATGGCAACGCCAAAATTCTAGTTTGCGAAGTGTTTATATCGGAAAGTTTTTATGATTAATAAACAAAAGTGGCAAGCGTACAGCCAGCTAATGCGCTTGGATAAACCCATTGGTACGCTCCTTTTACTATGGCCAACATTATGGTCGTTATGGTTTGCTGCCGAAGGTGTTCCTACGCTGTCTTTAATTGTGACTTTTGCACTCGGCGTTTTTATCATGCGTAGCGCCGGTTGCGTGATTAATGACTTTGCGGATCGCAAGGTGGATGGTGCGGTCAAGCGGACGTCACAAAGACCGCTTGCAACAGGCGCTGTCACAAGTAAAGAAGCGTTATCACTATTTTTTGTATTGATTGTGTTAGCTTTTGCACTTGTTTTATTGCTTAATTGGCAAACGGTCGCGCTATCTTTGGGTGCCTTAGCATTAGCGTCGGTTTATCCGCTGATGAAGCGCTATACAAATTTGCCACAATTTGTTCTCGGTGCTGCATTTAGTTGGGGGATCCCAATGACCTTCATGGCTGCTAATGAGCACGTCCCTGTGCTTGCTTGGATACTTTTCGCTGCTAACCTAATTTGGACTGTCGCGTATGACACTATGTATGCAATGGTAGATAGGGATGATGATGTAAAAATTGGCGTTAAGTCTACAGCTATTCTATTTGGTCAATGGGACAGACATATCATTGCTATGTTAAACGTACTTTTTATAGCAATAATGGCTGCGATTGGTTACGCATATGAATTGAATTACTTATTTTGGCTTGGTTTAAGCGTTGCTATCGCGTTGCTAATTAGGCAGCTATATGTGATAAGAAATCGAGAGCGTGATGCGTGTTTTTGGGCCTTTCTTAATAACAACTATGTTGGATTAGCTATTTTTGCAGGTGTCGTCTTTGGTTTTATGCCACTGTAGAGCGCTAATATGAGTGAGCAGTGGAAGGTAGGTTTTTACTAATGGCTATCTTTTCTCTGTCAGTTTTGGCGGGTAGGGCGTTGGCTCTTTGAAAGCATAAAGTGGGGGAGGTGGTTTCTTAAACACGCTTAACCTATACAAAGGGCAATTAAGGGCGAGCTTTAAACAAAGTAATTTGGCTCACCCTAGCTCAAGTATTCATTAGATTAAAAAACTTGAAATATGGATAGGTAATGCGCGTCTATCGCGTGACAGCTATAGATTGAGAAATCATCCAAGATGGACTTAAAAACAAGCTAGCCACCTCTTATTCAAGTTTAAGATTAAATACTTATTAGTAAGTGATTGTTTGCTTACTCTTTGAGGATGCAGCATCTTCAATCAATTCAAGCAAATGATTAATATGATCGTTGGTACCAATTTGGTGATTAGTTTGTACGATCAATTGCTCCCTATCTAATGCCTTATTTGTCTTCAGTAACACTAGATTTGGGTCTTGTGCTATCGATTTTGAATGTTCAATACTCGCGATAGCGAAACTATTGCTTGTTTTCAGGCCAGCAATAACTTGCTCAATACTACCTATTTTCACCCCAGTCGATTTATTCAGCGACTCAACAGCTTCATTTAGCATGCTTTGTACTTGTTTCGACTGAGAAAAACAGCCGTACATTGGATACTGAGTTAACTCTGCTTTACGAATACTATCTTGATTAGCAAGTGGATGACTTCTAGAAACAAATAGAACTAACTGATCTGGTAAATGTATGTCACTCACGATGCTGTTAGCGCTTTGAAGGTATACACTGATGTCAATTTCACCAAGTTGTAGCTTACGAGTGAGTTCTAGCTCGTCTTGCAATTGCATTTCAATTTTGACATTAGGGTATTGCGCTAGAAACTGACCACAAGAAACCGGGACAATACTGCTTGCTTGGTTTGTGTAACCAATAATTAACTTTTGGTTGTCACGACCAAATAAACTTTGCTTAATCGTTTTCTTGGTCAACTCCAATTCTGAAAGCGTCGTTTTACAATATTTTAAGAAGAGTTCACCTTGTTCGGTCAACTTGACGGAGCGAGTGGAGCGCTTCACAAGTTCACACCCTATCTCATCTTCAAGAGTTTGGATGCTCCTCGTTAAGGCTGAGGTACTGATCTGGGTTTGTTCCGCAGCTTGTCTAAAATGTCTTAAATTGCCTAATGCAACGAACTGCTCGAGTTGTTCAAATCTCATGTGAAATTCCTTTTAATTTCAACTAAAACACATTTATTACGTCTTTTCCCAATAATAATACACAAAACGGGAAAAGGAAAGTGAAGTTTTTACATTCTGATTACAAAGTTAGTCAGGATACCTATCACGTATCTCAATAAATTGTTCCAGATTATTTAGAAAAAGGTCAACCAACTTGGGATCAAATTGTTTTCCTTTTTCATTGTTGACTAACTCAATTATTTTCTCGAGCGGCCAAGCTGGCTTGTAGCAGCGTTCGCTGCCCAATGCATCAAACACATCAGCCAATGCCGTGATCCTGCCAACAATGTTAATTTGTTCACCTTTTAGCCCTTGTGGGTACCCAGAACCATCCCATTTTTCGTGATGCTGATGTGCAATTAGTGCACCACATTGCAAAATCTCATTTGTTGAATTTTTCAAGATTTCGTAGCCTTGCTGGGCGTGGGTCTGCATTATTAACCATTCTTCATCGGTAAGCTTTCCAGGTTTATTGAGTATGTGATCAGGTATGCTAATTTTACCAATGTCATGTAGGGGAGAGGCGAGTTTAATGATTTCAGCGTGGTAATGAGAGAGCCCATATAGCTGCCCCAACAACATACTATAATGTGCGACTCGTTTGACATGTGAGCCGGTTTCCTTAGAGCGCTTTTCCACTGCTTCGCCAAGAATATAAGAAAGCTCTTTTTGAGAATCTTTAACGGTCTCGCGCAATTTCAGATTGTCGTAAGCCAGTGCGATATTGTTAGCAAAGAACTCTAGTAACTGAAAGTCCATTGTATGTAAGTCACTTTCTTTACTCACATAAATCATTGTTTCGTTACCCTCTTGAGAGGGAAAGTAACCTATATATTCATTACGCGTTTTGAGTGAAGTTTTGTTGTTATGTATTTTTACAAAGAGCTTTTGTACATTATCAGGTATTGATCCATTGTGTGGTTCAACCCCCTCACCGGACGCGGCCAATAACTTAAATTTTGTCGGGGCATTCGCTTGGTGGTTAACGGCTGCGGCACAATAAATTTCTGAGTCTGATAATCCCATTACTGCGGATACATGAGATAATATGGTTGATGCAAAATCTTGAATATTGCTACACTGTAAAAAATTGGATGACGCATCAATAATGCGTTCAAGTCCCATTTTATGCTTTTCTATAGTTTGAATATCCCTATGTGCTCTTAAAGCAGAATAAAGTAGTGTTTTTAACTTAACAGCAGTTAGCTCGGTTTTATTTTTGTAGTCATTAATATCATAATCTCGGATCACTGACTCTTCAGGTGCTTCGCCAGGTTGCCCCGTCCGTAAAACGAGTCGGATATCAAAGTTCTCTAAGTCATTACGGATATACCTGATCAGGTCTAACCCGGCATGGTTGCTTTCCATCACAACATCTATCAGCCCTACTGAAATGTTTTGTTGTGATGCCAAAATTTCTTTTGCTTCTTGTGCAGAGTAAGCGTGATGAAAACGAAGTGCTTTATCTTCAAATTTAAAGCCAGATAATACTAACTTTGTGACTTGATGAATATCCTCTTCATCATCTACCACGAGTATATCCCAATAGGTATCGACGATATTGTTTGTAGGGCTTTCTGGCACTTCATCTGAGAACAAAAATCCGCTCACAGATTGCTCCTCTTTTTATGCTGACTCAACGTTAGTATAGTCGGCAGTATTGATGGTGCTAATCTTGTTGTGGCTTTTTCTCGATATTTCGCAATTCTAATTCTATTGCATCGCACGAGATATGGATCTCATATAGAGATAACAAAAGCGATAGCGTTAAACTGCAAAGGCTTGCTCCAAATAGCGTGACGCCCAGTAAAGACACCTCAAGAAATAGCGCAAACATTGATAGTGTACATAATAAAAATGCAATTACTCCCCAAACTTGCATGCGTCTTATCAGTCTTATTCGTTTTCTTAAATTTTCAATTTGTGCTTTTACTAAGGGTCTTATGGTATCGCCTTCTCTGGCATTTAATTCTCTAATAAGCTGTGCTAGTACTAAAAACCGGTTGGTGTAAGCAAGCAGTAGTAGTGAAATGGCCGGAAATAACAAGCCAGGTGTGGTTAACGTCATAATAGTACTAATTTTGAATAACAGAGTAACTAAGTGTGATGATAATAAGCTATTTTATCAAGCAACAAATAAGTGGGGTGAGGTTTTAGTATGAGTATAGCGATATGAGCGTAGCATCTTTTCGTTGGCAGCAGGTGTATTCGACCACTGATTTTGTTGAAGCGCATTTGCTCAAAGGGATGTTAGAGCAAGCGAATATTCAAGTGCGCCTACAAGGTGAACATTTATCTGGCGCTATGGGGGAGATCCCCTTAGAGCAGGCTGCAATCAAGCTGCTTGTTTATGCAATAAAGTTACCCGAGGCTGAGAAATTATTGGTAAACTATAACAAATTACGTCGTCACAGTGCTGTGAAACAAGCCGACTGGCAGTGTCATCATAGTACTGAAATAAATGGACCGGCATTTGAATACTGCTGGCAATGTGGAAGTAAGCATGAGTAAAGCAAATAACTTTCAACGTATTAGAGAGTTAAATTATCTTCAAAAAGCAGTGTTAGGCGCTGCAATTATTGAGCGAATGTTGCCTAATTACTCGCTTTTTAGCGAAGCAACAGGCTTTGGCGATGAGCAAGTCTTACGAAATACGCTGAATTTGATCTGGGAAAAAATTCTGATCCCAAAAAGTAAAATCAGTTTGGAGAAGCTAGTCGAAAAGGTTGAGCCAAATGTACCTGAGCTGAGCGACTTTGATATGTTTGGTACCTATCCCGCGATTGATGTTGCGACAGCGCTGCTTGGCATGTTGCAAGGCTTAATGGCTAAAGATGAACACGAGTTTGTTAGTGTCGCTAAAATCTCACAAGCCACAGTAGCAAAATATATAGAGTTTATGTTGATGGCTGAGGATGTATTACCGACAAATGAATTGATACGCGAACATCCACAAATGCAATACGAAATTGAAATACTGGCAGAGCTTATTGAGCATGTAGAGAAAATGGGGCGAATTAGCAGCGATTCAGTGAAGTCATTGAAGGAATTAGCTCTTGCTGACGGACAAACTAATATAGGTTTGGAACTTGAGTAACTGATTTCGTATAATCAGCGATTGCAGTAAAGAGTTTGGAGAAAGTAACTTGCGTATTTTAGGTATAGAGTCCTCGTGTGATGAGACTGGTATTGCTATCTATGATGATGAGCAAGGGCTATTAGCACATCAATTATATTCTCAGGTGAAGGTGCATGCAGATTATGGTGGGGTGGTACCAGAGCTTGCTTCTCGCGATCACGTGCGCAAGACTATCCCGCTTATTGAAGCTGCTTTTGCAGAGGCAGGTTGTGGCCCTGAAGATCTAGATGGGATTGCTTATACCGCAGGTCCTGGTTTAGTCGGGGCATTGCTGGTGGGTACTTCAATCGGTCGCTCGTTAGCGTTTGGTTGGGGAGTACCAGCTGTTGCTGTTCATCATATGGAAGGTCATTTGCTGGCACCTATGCTTGAAGATGATAAGCCGGAGTTTCCGTTTGTTGCGCTACTTGTATCTGGTGGTCACACGATGATGGTTAAGGTGTCTGGTATTGGTGAATATGAAGTGCTTGGTGAGTCAGTGGATGATGCTGCTGGCGAAGCATTTGATAAAACAGCCAAATTACTGGGTCTTGATTATCCGGGCGGTCCTATGCTGGCTAAAATGGCGACGCAAGGTCAGCCGGGACGTTTTACCTTTCCAAAACCGATGACCGATAGACCCGGATTAGATTTTAGTTTTAGTGGCTTAAAAACAGCGGCTGCAAATACCATCCGTAACGAAGGAGATGATGAGCAAACCAAAGCGGATATTGCTCATGCCTTTCAGACCGCTGTGGTCGAGACGCTAGCGATAAAATGTAAGCGTGCTTTAAAAGAAACGGGCATTAAAAGCCTTGTGATTGCTGGTGGTGTTAGTGCTAACACCGAACTAAGACAAAAGCTTGAACGTATGATGCAGGGGATGAAAGGTCGTGTGTATTATCCTCGAACTGAGTTTTGCACAGACAACGGAGCTATGATTGCTTATGCTGGTATGCAGCGCTTAAAGGCCGGGCAGTATGCGCCGCTTGATATGAAAACTAAGCCACGTTGGCCTTTAGATAGCCTTGAAAAAGTGTAGGCTATCTTACGTTAATCTTTAGACTTTTTACCCACCTTTGGCTCCTTACCTGCAAGGAGCCTTTTGATGTTAGCTCGGTGACGAAAGATAATGACGACGGTCAAAAAGCTCACCGGTAACGTATATAATGGTTTTATCCACCAAGTATAAAGTGGCGCAGCAGCGACCGCGACGATTGCTGCCAATGACGAGTAACGCGTTAGCGCCAGTACTACAAGCCAAGTACTTATCAACAATCCACCAAGTGATAAACCAATAGGTAAGAGCGCTCCAAACGCTGTTGCCACTGCTTTACCGCCATTAAAGTGAAAAAACACAGGGTAAATGTGTCCAAGGCATGCACTCACCGCAATAGCGCCTAACCAAAGAGGCTCTATATTTAAGAAATAGGCACCCCATACTGGAATGGTGCCCTTTAAAATATCAAAGATAAGCACTAGCACAGCAGGGACCTTTCCTCCTAACCGCAATACATTGGTCGCACCTGGATTGTTGGAGCCACTAAAGCGCGGATCTGGAAGCTTGAACAGTCGACACACCAGAATTGCGGAGGAAATCGATCCTAATAAATAAGCACATACGCACATTAAACTGATTAACACTGTCTTCCTTATTTTTTATTGCGTTGTTTTGGGCTATGATCGGCGGTCTTAAGTCCTGCAATTTAGCGCACTTGCGCTTTATTTAATGCGGGAAGATAAAAGCGATAAACATGTTTGGAGTTTACATGGATAAAGTCTATATCTCACAGCTACACGTCGAAGCCATAATAGGAGTGTACGACTTTGAAAAAGAAAGTAAACAAAGCCTTTACTTTGATGTTGAGATGTTGACCGATATTAGCGCCGCAGCGCGCCTCGACGACATTAATTTGGCCGTGGATTATGCCAAAGTCAGTGAACGTATTATCGCGCATACTCAAGCCAAGCCAGTAGAATTACTCGAAACTTTAGTCGAGCAGCTAGCGGCAATGATTTTAAATGAATTTAATGTACAGCAAGTACTTATAAAAGTAAGCAAACCCGCAGCCGTGGCGCAAGCACAAACGGTGGGTGTAGAAATTGTGCGTAAGAAGTAGCATTATCATGGCACAAATTTTTATCAGCCTTGGCTCCAATATTGAGAAAGAAAAAAACTTACTAAGTGGTTTACAAACACTCATAAAGCATTTTCCAAATTACCGACATTCAAGTGTATTTGAGAGTGAGGCTGTCGGTTTTACCGGTAGTAATTTTTATAACTCAGTATTTGCTGCACACACGCCAATGTCTTTAAATGAGGTTTATACGCGACTTAAGTCGATAGAGTACGATCATGGTCGTCGCTGTAACGAAAAAAAGTTTAGCCCGCGTACCTTAGATCTCGATATTCTTTTTTATGATCACCTTATTTGTTCATCACCAGCTCAGCTGCCAAGGGATGAAATAACCAAAAATGCTTTTGTGCTTCAGCCATTAGCTGAACTTGCCGCTGATTTTATTCACCCTGTTGAGGGGAAATCAATCGCTCAGTTGTGGCAGGAATATCACAACCCAAGTCAAAAATTATGGAAAGTGGAGTTTCCCAAGTTATGAGTTTTATCGAGATTGTTGTCCTTGCAATCATTCAGGGTCTCACTGAGTTTTTACCTATTTCTAGTTCAGCACACTTATTACTGCCTTCACAGGTACTCGGATGGCAAGATCAGGGGCTGGCTTTTGATGTTGCTGTTCATGTAGGAACCTTGCTTGCCGTCGTTATTTATTTTCGGCACGACATAGTAAGCTTATTATCTGGCTGGTTTAAATCGTTTTCAGGTCCGCATTCAAAAGAGAGCCGCCTGACATGGTGTATTGTTGTTGCGACAATTCCATTTGTATTACTGGCGCCTCTATTAAAAGATATTGTCGAAATCTACTTACGCAGTGCGTGGGTTATTGCAATCTCTACTATCGTTTTTGGTTTATTGCTGTGGTATGCCGATGTGAAAGCAAAACAGATCAAAGACGAGTTTGCGCTAAATTGGAAAAGTGCATTGATACTTGGACTGGCGCAAATTACTGCGGTTATTCCTGGAACATCGCGATCTGGGATCACAATTACAGCCGGATTATTGCTAGGGCTTGATAAGAAAAGTGCCGCAAGATTTTCGTTTTTGATGTCTATTCCTGTGATTTCGATGATGGGGCTTTACTATAGTTTAGAATTGGCAATGGGCGATGAAGTGGTTGATTGGAATGCCCTCCTAAGTGGCGCGGTATTGTCGTTTGTTTCAGCTTATGCGTGTATATTCTTCTTTCTAAAAATTATCGAACGTATGGGTATGATGCCATTTGTTATATATCGTTTATTACTTGGAGTAGGGCTAATCGCTTTCTTAAGTTTTAGCTAATCTTTCTAGTCCGGTTAGGTAAAAGCCAGTTTGTGGAGTCAAGCTGGCTTTTTCATTTATATAATGATTAAGCAATTTGTTTTTCTGCAAGGCTCAATTCCATGGTTGCTTTGAGTAGGCGATACAGGTTGATAGAGGCATCAATTTCTTCTTTACGGTTCGTTAAACTCTCAATATTCAAACCAAGAGAAATATCTAAGTGTGAACAACTTTTTAAGATTTGATCTAGATTTTCTCTACAAATTCTAATGGACTCGCTCAGTGTATTTTCTGCATCTAACATACGCCACTTAGTCGCCTCTGGTACGGATATACCCAGCCACTGCATAAACTGTAAAGTCTTCTCTCCACCACAAGGAGTAAAAGTTAAAATAATACGTTTTGGTGTCGTGCCCTGTTGCTTACAAGTACGAGCATAGCTTGTGATCAGATCTATGGTTGCTTGGGCATCATAGACAGCTTGAGAGACAAAAAACTGGCAGCCTTGGACTGTTTTATCAATCAATCTTTCGTGCTCATTACGCTTACTAGCATGACGCTCCGCGATGGTTACACCACCTAAGAAAAACTCCTCTTGATGGTGCTTTAACACCTTATAAGCTTCTGATAATGGCAGCTTAATATCGCCTGTTGAAGAAGGGCTTCCAACTAACACCAGATTGTTCAATCCATGTTGTCGTTTAGTGCTGTTAAGCCAATTACTGAATGCTTCTCCGTCACGCTGTGCTACGCTTTTATAGGTAATAACATCAAGGTGCGATAATTCACGGATCAACTGACTATACTCACAAGGGTCAACGGTGTGCTTGAATGGGAATGGGCGCGGTACCTGAGTGCGGCTGCTTTCATCTTGAATATCGTAAATTATCACACCATCGTATTCGATTTCATGTAAACGTCCTAGCAACTTAGCTGCGATTGCTTTGAGCTGCTCGGGTGTGGTGCCTATCTTTGGTGGTGTGGTACCAATTAAATATACCCCTTGGTTAGGGTCAATGATTTTCTCTTGAAGCGTTAAAGCCATAATCTGCGTCCACAAAAGCATTTCAGTATCTCTTTACTAATATAGCAGCCATTTAGACGTCTAGATAGATTTTTTTAATGAAAGAATTTCAATAATTATGAATTTCTCTCAAGTGCCAAAGGTAAAATGTCATAATTGTTTACATATTAAGAGGGTAAATCATCTCGTAAATTAGCGAATGAGTATCGCTTTGGGGCATAATCAAGAAGTTTGCTGAAGTAAGTGATCACTACTTATTTAGAATAAAAATATGATTAGGAACCAATCCATGAAATTCAAATTACTAGCAACTAGTTTTGCCGTGAGCCTAGCGCTTAGTGGTTGTGCTATGACTAATGCCGATAGTACACAGAATGCAGCTGCTGGTGCTCAAGCCGCTCAGTCAAATAAAGTATTTGCCCAAGATTACGTACTCGAAGAGTTAGAAAACGGTCTTCGTGTCATGGTAGTAAAAACCAATTACCCTGATGTAGTATCACTACAAATTCCAGTATCAGTTGGCTCTCGCAATGAAGTTGAAGCCGGAAAAACAGGCTTTGCTCATTTCTTTGAACACATGATGTTTAAAGGCTCAGAAAAATATCCTCAAGATGTGTACTCAGATATTTTGAAAAATTCAGGTGTTGATAATCGCGCTTATACAACCAATGATTTTACCAACTATCATTTAAACTTCTCTAAACAGCACTTAGATAAAGTGTTGGAAATTGAAGCTGATATTTTCCAAAACCTAACGTACAGTGAAGAGCAGTTCCGTACCGAGGCGCTCACTGTCAAAGGAGAGTACCTTAAAAACAACGCAAGTCCTGTGCGTAAGTTACTTTCTGCGGTAAGAAAAGAAGCATTCGACAAACATACTTATAAACATACCACGATGGGCTTTTTTGAGGACATTGAGGCAATGCCTGATCAAATGGCCTATGGTAAAACATTCTTTGAGCGCTTCTATAAGCCTGAATATGTATCACTGGTGATCGTGGGCGATGTTGACCCTAAAGCAACCATAGCGATGGTGAAAAAGCATTGGGGCAACTGGAAAAGAGGTGATTATCAAGCCGATATTCCAGTTGAGCCAAAGCAAGAGCAAGCACGTTATGTGCACGAGAAATATGACGGCTTGCCAGGGCACTGGTTGCTTGTTTCTTATAAAGGAGCTGCATGGGAGCCGAAGAAAAAAGATCGTGCAGCACTTGATCTGATCTCGCAGCTTTATTTCTCTAGTAACTCTGAGTTATACCAGGAGTTGGTAGTAGACAAGCAGCTGGCAAGTCAAATGTTTACCTACAACCCTGAGACTAAAGATCCAGGGCTTTTGCATGTATTTGTTAAAGTGGAAAACGAAAAAGATTTAGCGACAGTACGTGATGCGATTAACAATACATATGCAAAAGCTCGCACAGAATTAGTCGACGAAAATAAGTTGGCAGCGCTTAAATCTAACTCAAAGTATAGCTTTATTAACGGCCTTGACTCATCGCAAGCAATTGCTTCTACACTTGCACGTTATGTGCATTTTGAGCGAGATCCTGAGGTTATCAATGAGCTGTATGCGACAGCTGACCAAGTAACTGCAAAAGATATACGTGATATTGCCAATAAATACTTTGTCGATAGTAGCCGTACTACGGTGACTATGTCGGCGCTTGAGTCCGTATCAGGCTTTGATAAAGAAGTCGAGCTAGACAAGTTAGTTGCAAAAATGGACAAGCCTGCAACACGTCATTTTAATGTACTAGATAAAACCAATAACTCTCCACTGGTGGATGTAAACTTCCTGTTTTATACCGGTGCTGCCGCTGATCCTGAAGGCAAAAAAGGGCTTGCTGCGTTGACGGCTGCAATGATAGCCAAAGGTGGTAGTGAATCACAATCTTACAAAGAGATTCAAAAAGCGCTTTATCCAATTGCGGGTAGTTTTGGCTATCAAATTGATAAAGAAATGATTTCTCTACAAGGCCGTATTCACAAAGACAATGCAGAGCAGTGGTATGGCATTGTGAGTCAGCAGTTGCTGGCACCAGGCTTTAGAGAGGACGACTTTAATCGACTGAAAAAAGAGCTTATCGATAGCATCAAAGCTGGCCTAAAAGCATCGAATGACGAAGAGTTAGGTAAAGAAGTGCTATATCATGAGTTGTATCAAGGTCACCCATACGAAAGCTACAATTTTGGTGATTTATCTGACCTAGAAGCGATTACATTGGATGATGTGAAAGCGTTTTATGCTCAGCAGTTTACCCAAGCAAAACTTAACGTGGGTATTACAGGTGCGCTTGATAAACAGCTAAAAGAAGAAATGTTCAGTGATCTTGCGACACTGCCAAAAGGCCAAGAAGCACGTTTACAAGTGCCTGATGCGCCAACATTGTTAGGGCGTCATGCGACGATTGTAGAGAAAAATGCCAAGTCGACAGCTGTCTCTTTTGGTTTCCCAATTGACACTATTCGTAGCAACAAAGACTGGGCTGCACTTTGGTTGGTGCGCTCATACTTTGGTGAGCACCGCAGCGCTAACAGTCACTTGTACCAACGCATTCGTCAAGTTCGTGGCATGAACTATGGCGATTATGCGTATATTGAATACTTCCCTCGCGGGATGTTCCAAACCAAGCCTGACGCAAACTTAGGCCGTAGTGAGCAGATCTTCCAAGTATGGTTACGCCCACTGCGCTCTAATAATGACGCACACTTTGCAACACGTACTGCCTTATTTGAGCTAGATAAGCTGATCAAAGAAGGGATGAGCAAAGCCGATTTTGAGGCGACACGTAACTTCTTAATTAACTTTGTGCCGCAAATGGTAGCGAGCCAAGATAGGCAGCTAGGCTATGCGTTAGATAGTCAATTCTACAATACCGATGAATTTGTGAAGTATGTGACTGAGCAATTGCAGTCTCTATCTGTTGATGACATCAACCGTGTTATCAAAGAGAATTTGCAGACCGACAATATTCACTATGTATTTATCACGGGTGACGCCAAAGACATGGCAAAACGTTTAAGTGATAAGCAGTCATCACCTATGACCTATAACACGAAAAAGCCAGAAGCACTGTTGGCAGAAGATGCTGAAATTGCCACGTATCCACTGAATATTCCAAGTCAGAATATTAAAACGCTAGATGTAGAAAAAGTGTTTAAATAATCAGTGCACTGAGTAATGAAAATGGCGGCTAAGTTTTTAGCCGCCATTTTTTGTGTCAAAGTCACGGATAATTTTAGGTAATGGTGTTGAACCACTCTATCGCTGCGGTTACCCAAATTAGAAATGCAATTAGTAATGTTAGTGTCACGGCAGCTGAAGCCATATCTTTTGCACGACCAGATAATAAGTGATGTTCGGTACTCACTCTGTCTGTAAGTGCTTCAATTGCTGAGTTGATAAGTTCAATCACTAATATTAACAGCACACTACCGACTAACAGTGCCCATTGAGCAATGCTTTGCGCTAGCACAATGGATAAAGGAATACTCACTATTAGCAACCAAGTTTCTTGTCTAAATGCAGACTCTTCTTTGTACGCCGCTTTCATCCCTTTCACTGAGCAATGGGTTGCTTTGATAAGTCGGGCAAGCCCTGTGCCATTTGGTTTGTTGCTATCCGTGGTCTTGATCTTTATCGACATATTCTCGATCCTGCGTTGGTAGTATGCAATGGGGCGTATTATACGAAGAACTGTCTAGCTCGACAGTACTAAATTGTAAGAATCTATGGTCTACTTGGTATATCTAAACCGCATTTAAATATGTTGGTTATTAGATATAACCAAGTGTTTGAAGCCTGATTTTTTATAATACATGACACTGAATCAATCTAAGCGTTACACTATATTAAGCATCAGTATTATCGGAAGTACATTACATGAGACATGAGATCTGGAACAAGTTACGCGAAGAAGCCAATGAGCTAGTTGCGCGAGAGCCATTACTGGCAAGCCACGTATACTCGAGTATTTTAAACCATGAGTGTCTTGGCGCAGCGTTAAGTTTTATTGTTGCAAATAAACTTGCCGATGCCGTCGTATCTGCGTTTACTATCCGAGAGTTGTTCGATCAGGCCTTTGTACACTGCGATACCATGTTGACTCATGTTGCGCATGACATAAAAGCAGTTAAAGATCGTGACCCTGCTGCCGATAGTTATCTCAACGTAATTTTAAATTTGAAAGGTTTTCATGCAATCCAAGCACATCGACTTGCATACTGCCTCTGGCGCCAAGACAGAAAAGAACTTGCTCGTTTTATCCAAAGCAGAACTTCTGAAGTATTCGGTGTTGACATCCATCCTGCTTGTAAAGTCGGTCATGGTATTATGTTTGACCATGCGACTGGTATAGTTATTGGTGAAACTGCGGTTATTGAAGATAATGTGTCTATTCTTCAATCTGTAACCTTAGGGGGTACAGGGAACGAACAAGGTGATCGTCACCCTAAAATCCGTGCAGGTGTACTGATTGGTGCAGGTGCCAAAGTGCTTGGCAATATCGAAGTGGGAGAGGGAGCCCGCATTGGCGCAGGCTCTGTAGTATTAAGTCCGGTAGCACCACATACGACGGTGGTGGGTATTCCTGCCAAGGTTGTTGGCAAGCCCTCTTGCCCATGTCCTGCTGAAAGTATGAATCAGAATTTCCTTGAAGATGAAGACCGGCTCGAAAATGAGTCAATCACCTCAGCAATGTTGTAAGGTTATCACACGATAAGATGGGGAGTTATTTCCCCATCTTGCTAACTGCTTATTGAATTTTCTTTACCAGCGATATCACTTCACCATCTGCCAACTGAGTGGTAATTGGCTTATCTGGGTCGACATCTTTTACTGATTTTATGACAGTATCGGCTTGTTTAGCGATGCTGTAACCACGAGCAAGCACGGCTAATGGGCTGACGCTATCAAGCTTGGCGCTACTAACGGCAAGTCGATGCCTTTGCAGGTTAAGCTTTTGCTCCATAGCGGAATAAAGCTTGTCACTCAACGAGTCCACCACTTGTTTATAGTGAGTAATTTTTTGTTCCGGATGCAGCCTATCGAAACGGTGCTGGAGTAAATGATACTGGGATTGTTTTTGGCGCAGCAGGTGACCTTGCGCACGGGTCAACCGCTGCTCTAATTCATCAATACGCTGCGCTTGCTGCATCAGCTGGTTTTTGGGGTGCTGCAATTGTAGTTGTGCTTCGAAGTTTGCTAATCGCTGTGATGCTTGCTCAAGTCGGCGATCAAAGGCTTGCTGTAAGTATTGTAGTAGCTGTAGAGCACGCTGCTTAAGTGCTTCTGAATCAGGGCTTACTAGTTCAGCAGCTGCAGAGGGGGTCGGAGCCCTTACATCCGCAACATAGTCGCTAATTGTCGTATCGATTTCATGGCCTACCGCACTGATTATGGGGAGCGAGCTGGCAAAAATAGCTTGTGCGACGGATTCCTCGTTAAAGCTCCACAAGTCTTCCAATGAGCCGCCACCACGGCCAACTATCAAGACATCGACTTCGCGCCTTGCATTGGCTTGCGCAATTTGTTTGCAAATTTGTTGCTTGGCTTCCTCGCCTTGTACAAGTGCTGGGTAGATGACAACTTGTAATTGTGGCGCTCTGCGTTTTAGTACCGTTAAAATATCTTTAATGGCCGCACCCGTGGCAGAGGTGATGACACCTACGCGATTGATAATATTGGGTAGTGGCTTTTTGTGACTGGCTGAAAATAGTCCCTGCGCAGCAAGCTGCATTTTAAGTGCATCAAACTGCTGTTTTAACAGTCCTTCACCAGCAGGCGCGAGCTGTTCAACAATTAATTGGTAATCACCTCGAGGCTCATAGACGGAGACTCTTGCTTGTACGACTACTTGCTGACCGTTGCTTGGGCGGTGGTTACAATAGCGATTATTCCCTCTCCACATGGCCGCTTTTATCTGTGCTTTTTCATCTTTCAGAGAAAAATACCAATGCCCTGAGGCCGGAGCAACAAAGTTTGAAATTTCTCCGGTGAGTTGTACAGAGGCAAAACCTTGCTCTAAGAGTGAGCGTATTTCTCTGTTAAGTCTTGATACAGAATAGGTTTTATTATTATTGGGGTATCCCATGTTGGCCTCCATAAAAAATTCACAGTTACTTTATCATATTTTTTGCTAAATTTTATTTACTCGCATAAGGAACGCTGATAAAATTCGCACGCAATTCCTTATACTCAGTTCACTTGAGAGAAGCCGCGAACATGCTAAGAATTGCAAAAGAAGCCCTTACCTTTGACGACGTACTTTTAGTACCAGCTCATTCAACTGTTCTTCCTCACACAGCAAACCTGAAAACGCGTTTGACTCGTGGGATTGAATTAAATCTACCGCTTGTTTCCGCTTCAATGGATACGGTGACAGAAGCGCGCTTAGCGATCGCTCTGGCACAAGAAGGTGGTATTGGTTTTATCCACAAAAACATGACTATCGAAGAGCAAGCTCGTAACGTACGTAAAGTAAAAACGTATGAAGCGGGTATTATCTCTTTCCCTGTGACAGTAACTTCTGATCTTACAATTGCAGAAGCAATGGAGCTTGCTCAGGATAAAGGATTCTCAGGTTTCCCTGTCGTTGGTGCCAACAATCAACTTGAAGGCATCGTGACGAGTCGTGATATGCGTTTTGAAACTAAACTTGAAAAAGCGGTTTCAACGGTCATGACGAAAAAAGATGACTTAGTTACGGTAAAAGAAGGGGCATCTCGCGAAGAGATCCTTGGTCTAATGCACGAACACCGTATCGAAAAGATCCTTGTGGTTGATGACGCATTTGCACTAAAAGGCATGATCACTGTTAAGGACTACCAAAAAGCACAAGAGAAACCAAACGCGTGTAAAGATGAGCAAGGTCGTCTTCGCGTGGGGGCTGCGGTTGGTGTTGGCGCTGGTACTGACGAGCGTATCGCAGCTTTGGTTGAAGCGGGTGTTGATGTACTACTAATCGATACTTCTCACGGCCATTCTCAAGGTGTAATTGACCGTGTTAAAGCAACCCGTGAAGCTTACCCTGAGCTACAAATCGTTGCAGGTAACGTAGCAACAGCGGAAGGTGCAATAGCGCTTGCTGATGCTGGTGCTGACGCTGTCAAAGTGGGTATTGGTCCGGGCTCAATCTGTACCACGCGCATCGTGACTGGTTGTGGTGTGCCGCAAATTACTGCTATCTCTGATGCTGTTGAAGGCTTAAAAGGCCGTGACATTCCTGTTATTGCTGATGGTGGTATCCGTTTCTCTGGTGACATCGTAAAAGCGCTAGTTGCTGGTGCTGCATGTGTAATGGTGGGTTCAATGCTAGCGGGTACAGAAGAATCTCCTGGCGAAGTTGAACTATACCAAGGCCGTTACTACAAGTCTTACCGCGGTATGGGTAGCTTGGGTGCGATGAACCAAAAAGAAGGGTCTTCTGACCGTTACTTCCAAAAATCAAATGAAGCAGACAAACTGGTACCAGAAGGTATCGAAGGTCGTGTTGCTTACAAAGGACCAATCGCAACGATTATCCATCAGCAAATCGGCGGTATTCGCAGTGCAATGGGTCTAACAGGTTGTGCAACCATCACTGAATTAAATACTAAGCCGCAGTTTGTACGTGTTACTTCTGCGGGTATGGGTGAATCTCACGTACATGACGTGCAGATCACCAAAGAGGCACCTAACTACCGTATGGGTTAAGCCTTAAGGCGTGTTTCTGGGCTAGCAAGTTGCTAGCCCTTATTACTTTTGATAGAGACGCAATGCGGCTTTATCCTGTTTAGTTCCTAACTAACGAGATTATCAATGAGCAAAGATATCCACGATTCCCGAATTTTGATCTTAGACTTTGGTTCACAATACACTCAGTTAATCGCACGTCGTGTACGTGAAATTGGTGTTTACTGTGAGCTATGGGCTTGGGATGTGACAGAAGAGCAGATCCGTGAGTTCAACCCGCAAGGTATCATTCTTTCAGGCGGCCCAGAGTCAACGACACTAGAAGGTAGCCCGAAAGCACCAGATTACGTATTCGAGGCGGGCGTGCCAGTACTGGGTATCTGTTATGGTATGCAGACCATGGCAATGCAGCTTGGTGGTCAAGTACATAGCTCAGATAAAAAAGAATTCGGCTACGCAAAAGTAGAGAAAGTGGGTGACTGTAAGCTATTTGAAGCGATTGAAGATCATATCGAAGATGGTGCAGGTTATCTAGATGTGTGGATGAGCCACGGCGATAAGGTTGCTAAAATCCCAGATACATTCAAAACTTCAGCGAGAACGGATACTTGCCCACATGCGGCAATGTCTTGGGAAGAAAAGCGTTTTTACGGTGTACAGTTCCACCCTGAGGTGACACATACTCAGCAAGGTCTGCGTTTACTTGAGCGTTTTGCAATTGATATCTGTGGTTGTGAAAAGTTATGGACTCCTGAGCAAATCATTGAAGATGCAATTGAGCGTATCAAAGAGAAAGTAGGGGATGACGAAGTTATCCTCGGTCTATCTGGTGGTGTTGATTCATCAGTGGTTGCGATGCTTATTCACCGTGCAATTGGCGACAAGCTAACCTGTGTATTTGTTGATAATGGCCTACTGCGTTTGAATGAAGGCCAGCAAGTAATGGATATGTTCGGTGATAAGTTTGGTCTGAACATCATCAAGGTCGAAGCTGAAGAGCGTTTCCTTAACGCGCTGAACGGTTTAAATGACCCTGAAGACAAACGTAAAGCAATTGGCCACACCTTTATTGAAGTATTCGATGAGCAAGCCAGCCAGCGCGTAAACGCGAAATGGTTAGCACAAGGTACGATTTACCCTGATGTTATCGAATCGGCAGCATCTAAAACAGGTAAAGCGCATGTGATCAAATCTCACCACAATGTCGGTGGGTTACCTGAAGATATGGAGCTTGGTCTGGTTGAGCCACTGCGTGAACTATTTAAAGATGAAGTTCGCAAGATTGGCCTAGAGCTTGGTCTACCGTATGACATGCTTTATCGTCACCCGTTCCCAGGTCCAGGTCTTGGTGTTCGTGTACTTGGCGAAATCAAGAAAGAATACTGCGACTTACTGCGCCGTGCTGACGCTATCTTCATTGAAGAGCTACATAAAGCAGATCTATATCACAAAGTGTCTCAAGCATTCGCCGTATTCCTACCGGTACGCTCTGTTGGCGTGATGGGTGATGCACGTAAATACGACTGGGTGATCTCACTACGTTGTGTTGAAACTATCGACTTTATGACAGCACGTTGGTCGCATTTACCATACGAGCTACTAGGCCACGTTTCAAACCGTATCATTAACGAAATTGATGGTATTTCTCGCGTGGTTTACGATGTTTCTGGTAAGCCGCCAGCGACAATCGAGTGGGAATAATGTTTCCACAATGAGCTAACACTTAGCCAAAGGAAAGGGCGAATATGGTAAATATTCGCCCTTTTGCTTATTTTAGAAGCAGTTGAACCAAAAAAGTGGTTTTTTCACTTTACCTTTTTAAAAAGCTCATTATAATGCGTCGACATTGCAGGGGCGTAGTTCCAATTGGTAGAACAGCGGTCTCCAAAACCGATGGTTGCGGGTTCGAGTCCTGCCGCCCCTGCCACTTCTTATTTTGCACTTCGTACACTTTCAAAGTAAACTCCATTTAAAAAGTAAACTGCACAGCAATGAATCCAATTTACGCAGATATTCTCGATATAGTACCACTTAAGTTAAATCCAGTATTTGCCCATTTAGACGCTAAACAGTCTGAACTAAATACCTCTTTAGGTGTAGAGCAGCTCAAAATCCCAGCAAGGCTTTTGCAAGATATTGAAATTGCTGTTGGTGCCACGGTGGAAGTGGTTGTGGGAGAGGATATTCAGTTTACTGAAGGGTGTCTGAGCCTGCCAAGCACGCAGCTTAGTAGTGCACAAAAGCGTGTATTGTGGCAATTAATTTGGAACCAACAGAATGCAAATTGAGCAAGGTGGGTTATTACAGTTTCCGCTTGAGAAAATCATGCAGGTTGAGCGCGCCTGTCACGCGTTTCCTTGGACTGAAAAGACGATGCAGTCTTGTCTTCATGGTCGTTACTTTAATGCTTGCCTTGCTGATGAGCAAACATTGATTGGTTTTTATATTGCTGAACGAGCAGGGCCAGATCTCACTTTAATGGACATTTGTATTCATCCCGAGCATCAAGGTCGTGGTTATGCGAAATTATTGATGGAAGCGCTATTAGCGCGAGCTGACGCATTACAAGCCGAAAATATCTTTCTTGAGGTGAGGGCATCGAATGTTGCTGCGATTTCTCTATATCAACACTTTGGCTTTGTTGAGATGGGGTTGAGAAAGCACTACTACCCAAGCACAGATGGTCGTGAGGATGCTGTATTAATGGCGTTACCAATGCTAACCCTTTAACCGTTACTGGTGGCTTTATCCATTAGCAATGTATAACGTATGGCTTCCGTTAGCTTGAGCAAGTAATAGTGATGATCACCGCTTTTAACATTTTTTAGGCTGCTTTCAAGCTCTCCTGCCGCCTCATGAATATTCATAAAACCAAAACAGCCCGCACTGCCCTTAATACTATGAGCTAAGGCTCTTAACGATTCCCATTCATGCTCATCGTAGAGCGCTTGCAGCTCTGTAAGCTGTGCAGGGAGCTTTTCTACATAGTTACGACTGATCTGTAAAAACTTTTCTGTTTGTAGTAACGCATCCCAAGAAGAGGCTTTATCATTTTGAATTTCTAGGTACTGGATTAATAATTTACCTAGCTGATCTTTATCTATTGGTTTACCAAGGGTAGCATCACATCCTGCCTCAACGTGATTATCAATATCATGCTTCATGACGTTAGCCGTTAAGGCAATGATTGGGCCATCATAGGCGGCATGTCGGAGCATCTGTGTAGCTTCTTCTCCTCCCATTACAGGCATTTGCATGTCCATTAAAATAAGTTGATAGTCCTCAACAAGCGCCATTTCTACCGCTTCAGCTCCATTACTGGCGATATCAGGGATGATCCCCCAATTCGACAGGAGTAGGGTAATTAACTCTTGATTATCAGGGTTATCCTCTGCAACTAAGACTTTTGCATCGATTTCTTTTACCGCAGCCACTTGGGTCTTATCTAGCTCTTGTGGTTGAGTGCGTTCAAGCGCATCAAGCCAATCATAATTTCTACCATGAAAGTTGCCGGCTACTTCTATAGCAAACAAGCTACCACTACCTTGTTGACTACGTACACGGACATCACCACCGAGCAATTGCGCTAAGTTTTTAGAGATACAAAGCCCAAGACCGGTGCCACCAAAGCGCCGGGTTGTGGTGGTATCTGCTTGTTCAAAGGGCTTAAAAGCGCGTTCTAGTTCACTACGGGACATGCCAATCCCAGTATCTCTAATACTGAAAATAAACTTTTCTGCTGTTGGCTCAAACTCAACTTTTAGATGCACGCCACCATACTCCGTAAACTTTACCGCATTAGTGGCAATATTTAATAAAATTTGTTTGAGGCGAGTGATATCAGTGTATAGCTTATCCGGAAGAGGCAGAGCAAACTCTGTTGAAAAGCTGAGTAATTTTTCATTTGTCATCGGTTCAATAATAGATTCAACATCACTGATAAGTGGCATCAGTTGCACTTCTGATTCCTCAACATCCAGTTTTTCAGCCTCTATTTTTGATAGGTCTAAAATGTTATTAATTAGCTCTAGTAAGTGTTTGGAGTTTCGTAATATGGTGTTGAGATGCTGCTTTGCTGTAGGAGAGTCCGGGTGTTGTATGAGTTGCTCGGTAAATCCCATGATGGCGGTCAATGGCGTGCGTATTTCATGACTCATATTAGCTAAAAATCGGCTTTTTAGCTGATTAGCTTGCTCGGCTTCAATAATGGCAGCTTCAAGTTTGCTGTTTGTTTTTTCTAGCTCCTTGGTACGGTTCTCAACTTTTTCCTCTAGATGCTCTTTGTAGTCTTCTAATTCGCGCTGAAAGGTACGGATCTGATAAATCATGTGATTGAAGTCTTTAAACAAAATACCTACTTCATCAGAGTTGTGTTCTGGCAGCGCGACCATTAAATCACCATCACCAACTCGGTGACTGGCTTCACCAAGTAATTCAATAGGGTTGAGTAGTAAGTTGCGTACAACGATAAAAATTAATATTGGTAAAGTGACAACGGATAAGATGACGATAAGTGCAGTGATAAGGCTAATCGTTTTGCCAGAACGGTACAGTAAAGATTTGGGGATCGTAGAGATATAAAAGTAGCCGCCACTTAGCTGAGCGCTATAAGTCATTCGTTCAGAGTTATCGATGCTGCTGATTTGCATCGAGTCTAGCCGACCTAAATCTGCGATATTGCTGATTTCATTTATTTCCGTTGCGCTTAAATAGCTACCAATAAGGTGGGTGTCGGAGCTAAATAATATTTCACCGTCAATACCGACTAGTAAGTTTAAGGTATTATCATACGGCGCTTCAAGAATACTGGTGCTGAGTAAAGTGGGAGAAACTTGAACAACAATATAACCTTGTTGCCGCGGCTGTTTTAACTCGTAGTCAACACCATAAACTTGTTGGACAAAGTACAGTTGGGTACCAGCGCTTGAGGCCACCATAAATTGATGCTGGCGCAAGTTGCTTTGTAAGATTTGTTTTGCGAAAGGATAAGCATGAGGCGCTTCCCCCAAGTTGCTAGAATAAAACGCGGCACTTTGACCGCTGGGAGCCAACAAGTTTATGCTGATGATATCGGGATACGCTTCACTGTAACTGGCAAAAACATCCATCAATGCCCCCAAGCGTTTGGTTTTTTCCATCCTTTCAAGGTGGCTTGAATTTAAAAAGTCGCTGAGTACAGGAGAGGTTGAAAGCAGCTTGGTTGTAGATTGATAGATCTCAATATAATTGAACATCTTTTGTTGTTGTTGCTCGACGAAGCGACTAACAATAAGCTTTGCTTGTTGTTGCGTTGAACTGGTGACGTTTGTGAGAGTGAACCCACCAAGAAATAGCAAGGGTAAGATCACCAACGGGGTGATATACCAAAGGAGTCGAATACTTAACTTGCTTGTTTTCATGGATACTTAGCTGCCCTGCCACACAATGTTATCGTCAGAAAATTTGTTAGGAGTATTAAATCATAAGCGGGGAGAGGTGAATACTCAAGTTTGTTTAAATCGCTTGAAAATACGATAAAAGACAAAAGCCTCCAGTTGGAGGCTTTTACAGTATAAATAACGACTGATTAGAAGTTATATTTCATACCCAGTGATAGACGACGGCCTTTCACATCAAAGAATTCACCGTTATCGTACGTTTCAGGAGTACGTGGTGGCTCTCTATCGAATACGTTATTTACACCAACACGTAGTTGTAGCGCTTCAAGTAGGTAAGTTTTATACATAAAGTCTACCGTTGTATATGATGAAACGTCATTGAAGTTGTTATCTTCTGGCGTCCACTCGTTGTCATCAACTGTGCTGTGACGGTAGTTAACCGTAACTACATACGCTGAATCATCATGGCTGTATAGTGCGCTAAAACGACCTTTCCAACGTGGTGCATCATCAGTTTCACCCATATAATTGCGGAAGTCTTCTGCACGGCCAGTTGAGTTCTGGTTATCTTCAATTAAGTAAGTTGCAGTTAACTTAAGGGCGAATTCACCGTTGAGCGCATCAAACTTGTATGCAGATTCAAAGTCCATGCCTTTTTTCGTGATCTGAGCGGCGTTAATTGGACGCGCATAGTAGTTTTCGATTTCACCTGTCTCTTTGTTACGCACAAAGTTACCACAGAAAGGATTGTCTAAAGAAGATGCTTCGTAACATAGCTTAACGCTGTTACGCCCAAAGTATTCAATTGCACCGTCAATTTCAAATGACCAGTAATCAACCGTGAGATCTAAACCATCAACGAACTCTGGTGTGTAAATTACACCAACTGTGTAGTCATTTGATACTTCATTGTCAAGGTCAGTATTACCCTGTATGTAGCCAGGTAGGCTGCCGCCAGATAACCATTCATCTGAAGGCATCCAGCCTGCTGCTAGGCCAGCCGCTTGACAGTTATTGATGATGTTATCTCTGTACTTGTAATCGCTGCTAAGTTCAGCAATTGAGTCTGCGCGACAGACGTCCGCACGGCCTGAACTAAATGTTTTAGAGTTTGGCGTGTATAGGTCACCTAAGTTTGGTGCACGCACTGATTTAGAACGGTTAAGGCGAATACGAAGTTCGTCTGTTACACCCCAGTTTAATGCTAGTTTCCAAGCATCATCGCCACCTGTTACAGAGTAATCCATGTAACGGTATGCACCTTCAAGAGTTAGGTCAGTTGCAAGGAATTCATCCATAAGAAGTGGTACGGAGATCTCTGCAGAGAATTCTTTCACTTCAATTTCGCCATCCATTGGTAGGCTAGAGTTACCTTTGATTAAGCCCTTTTCCATGTTTTCAGATGGACGGATCTTTGCAACTTCACGACGGTGTTCTGCTGTGAATGCCGCGCTTACGTAACCTGCTGGAAGCTCGAATAATACACCATCAACCGTTGCGCCAAATACTGCTTGGTCATGTCTTGCAAAACGTGTGGCTGTTGTTGAAATGTAATCAAGTTGTGCCTGAGTGGTACCTGTTGCGCCCATTGGGTTGAATGGTACACAGCCTTCACGTGCGCCTGTTACGTTGCCATCAGCATCGCGAAGTGCACATACAACTTGGCCTGAGCTATCTACTACAGAGTCAATCGCGTAAGCAAGGTTATTTTTGTAAACTTCACCAGTCCATAAAGTATCTTGCTCAATACGACCAAACTGGAAGTACGTGCTATAGCCCCAATCGTCATTAATAATACCTTCGGCACCGATAGACGAACGGAATACTTCACGCTCTTGGTTATATTCACGATCACCCCACAAGTGCTCGTTGGCTTGGTAAAGTGTGACTGAATCAAGGCCAGCATCATCCATTACCTTACCCATAGCATCATTTACAAATGCACTGTCACGACGAATAGTGTGTGAGAAGAATGCAGGGCTACTTTCTGTCGTTGCTTCGGTTTTTGAGTAAGTTGCATCAAACGTAAGCGCATGTTCATCGTTTAGTTCGTAAGTACCGTATAGAGTACCAATTACACGCTCAAGTGGTGTGCGGAAGTAGTCTTTATAACCGTGTCTGAATACAGCATCACCTGGGTTAGCTTCGTCAAACGTATAACGGCCTGCAGCGCGCTCAGAGATAAGAGGGTTAGGATCATCAATCAAACCTAGACCGTAATCGAATGGACGCATTGTGCCATCAGCATCGAAGGTGTAGTGATTGTTTTCAAACGCTTCACGCGTCTTTGTACCGGTCCATGCAAAGAAGTCACCACGCTCTGAGTAGTAACCTAACGCGGTTGGGTGGTTAAACTGAATATCCGCAGGAACGCCATCACGACCGCCAGTATTTGCTGGGTTAGAGATAGATCTCATGCCGCGTTTGAAGAAGTCACGGTCCATTTTCGCGTAACTTTCATTCTTGGTATAGTTTAATGAGGTAATGAACGATAGTTTGTCTAGCTCTTGACCACCAGTAATTGAGAAAAAGTACTCTTCACCACCGCTTTGTTCTGGCTTAACTGTTGATACATCGATCTCCAGGCCATCAAATGATTTTTTAGTAATAATGTTTACTACACCGGCAACGGCATCTGCACCGTATACTGCAGCTGCGCCACCCGTTGCAATTTCAACACGCTCGATGATTGAAGTAGGGATGTTGTTTAAATCTACCGCAGTATCACCAACAGAACCCGGTACAAAACGGCGACCGTTAACAAGCACTAGGGTACGCTCTGAACCTAAACCACGTAAGTCAGTCGTGTTTAAGCCTGATGCGTAGATATAGCTGGTTGTATTTTCTGGTGACAAGCCAACAGTTGCTTGAGGCATCTCAGCTAGCAGATCGTTTACGTTAGTAATACCTTGGTTTTCAAGCTCTACGCCACCGATCACAGTAACTGGAGTTGGGGAAGTCAGGTTTACACGCTTAATACGAGAACCTGTAACTTGAATACGCTCAACAGATTTAGCTTCTGTTTGCTCGTTAGCAACAGCTACTGAACTGCTTAGTGCACCGGCAACCAGTGCCGTTTGGATGCTAGCAGTAACTAGATTTAACTTCTTCAACATTTTGACCCTTATTTACTTTGTTTATAGCGAACGCTGCACTCTTTCTCATTTGCAAAGAGGCAATGTCACAATATAGGTGCTGCGTTTTTACCATAAATATTTGTTAAACATGGGGTTTGTGTGTATGTGTCAGGTGTTTATAAAAGGTTTAATCTGTGATTTTAGTGTTCCTATTTTGGTTTTTGTTATATTAATCATTATGTTACAGGTTTTCTATGTGTAATGCTTTTTTTACGGTAAGTGTGTGCTTACAAATGTCATTATTATTTTGAAAACAATTTATTTAAATTTGATGAAAAAGGTACAAGTTTTTGGGGGGAATTTACTCGGTTTTGTAGTCTGATTTGTAACTCAAGTGTAATTCGTGCTGTTTTAAAAATAGCCAAACAGTTTTTGGGAGGGCATTTTTGACGGAACTTTTTCAGATAGGCTAAAACTTAGCCTATCTCTTGATGTGTACATACTAATTTTGTATAGCTTTTAAACGGCGCTGTTTAAGCTGCGCTTGAATCTCTTTACCCTGATACCCTTCGTGGATGATCTGTTGCACATCTATGTTGCTAGTTGCTAAAAAATTCAATCTAAGTTTGTCACAAAGCGCCTGTAAATTATCACTTACCTTGCTACAAATATAACAAAAGCGTGTTAGTTTCTCCGGTCTACGCCAAGCATCTAAATTTTGTAAAATTTCTAGCCAGTCATCAGGTTTTTTATTTTTTTTCTCGATTTTGGGGAGATTTAGGAGTAGCTCTTTGGTGCTTTCAATATAGTTATTGGGTACTTTGAGCGACTTTGCATCGGCTAATTGCGCAATGCTAGTTCCTGAAAAGTGCAGAGCAAGACAAAATTGCGCCAACTGATCTTGTGTTTTGTCACCCTTGAATTGTGTAAGCGCTGCCTGATATTGCTCGTGTATCGAGTTGTTCCATTTTGGTATATAAGGCGCAACATTAGCTAACGCCCCCAATGTTGCAATGGTGGATAAAAAGTGGCCAAACCCACGGTCATCTAACGTTTTTTCTATTTCTAGCCAAATCCGCTCTTTGGTTAAGGTCTGTAACTCGCCTTCTATTACCATACGCTTCATAAGTTGCCACGTCTCATCAGCAATGGTGAAGCCATAATCTTGATATCTAGCTGCAAACCGAGCAACACGTAGCACTCGTAAAGGATCTTCGCTAAATGCCGCACTAACATGGCGCAAAACTCTGTTTGTGATATCTTGCTGGCCGCCAAATGGGTCGATAAGCGTACCATCTGTATCTTTTGCGATAGCATTGACCGTAAGGTCACGACGGAGCAAGTCTTCTTCCAAGGTAGTTTGCGGGCCAAAGTCACATATAAATCCAGTGTAACCTTGTCCACTTTTTCGCTCGGTTCGTGCGAGTGCATGTTCATCTTTTGAGACAGGGTGTAAGAATACGGGAAAGTCACTCCCAACTTGTTGGTATCCCAGCTTATTCATTTCAGCGATAGTGCTACCAACAACAACGTAATCTCTTTCTTTTATTGGTCGACCAAGCAACTCATCTCTGACCGCACCACCAACAAGGTAGGTTTTCATTTGTTATACACCATTTTCTGTGATTCGAGGTTTTATCTTGAATCGGATTTTGCCATTATAGACACCATCATAACAATAAAGAGACAAGTCGTGTATTTACGCTATTTTGGGTTAACAGAAAAACCCTTCTCGATCGCACCAAATCCTGAATTTTTATTTTTGAGCGAACGTCACAAGGAAGCACTTGCCCATTTAACTTATGGGTTGGGTGATGCCGGTGGATTTGTACTGTTAACTGGAGAGGTAGGAACAGGCAAAACGACCGTTACCCGCAGTATGCTTGCCCAGCTACCTGAGTCTACGCAAGTGGCTTTCATTTTGAACCCTTCATTATCAGAACTTGAACTGCTGGCTACTATTTGTGATGAACTTGATATTGAGTATGAAGCAAATAATGCGACCTTAAAGTCACTGACAGATGTCATCAAGCACAGATTGCTACAAAACCATCAAAGCGGTGGTCATACTATGCTGATTATCGACGAAGCTCAGCACCTTGCACCAGAAGTACTCGAGCAGCTTAGGTTATTAACAAATCTAGAAACTGACCACAAAAAGCTATTACAGATTGTACTTGTTGGTCAGCCTGAATTGCAGCAGTTACTACAACGTAATGAATTAAGGCAGTTGGCACAGCGGATCACGGCTCGTTATCATCTACTGCCATTAACCGAGTCTCAAGTGTTTGCTTATATTCAGCACCGCTTGCAAAAAGCAGGATGTCAACAGGCGTTATTTCACCACGATGCGGTTGCCTATATGCACCAAGTAACAGCGGGGATCCCAAGGCTGATTAATTTATTAGCTGATAGGTGCCTGTTAGGTGCTTACTCCGCTTCACAAACTCAAGTCACCAAAGCAATTACAATTCAAGCCGCAAAAGAAGCATTGCCAACTAACCTAGTGCCATCAACGGATAAAGTAACCAACCGAGCCCCGTTATTGTTTACAGCATGGTTAGGTATGTTGTTTGTTGCAGGTTTTGGTTTGGCAAAATTGGTATAGAGGGAAGTATGTCTTATTTAACGAGCGCAATGAAGCAATCGCAACAAGGCAGCGATGTCGAGCAAGATTATTTAAACCAAAAACAAGGAGCGCAGCTGATGTTGTATAAGCGCCTTGTCACATACGCTGGGTTTAGTCTTTTATCATTAGCGTCACTTGGTGCGGGCTACTTTGTTGGTCAGACAACCAATAGTGCAAACATGCCAGAGAATATTGCTTCTAGCAACGCTCAGCCACAAACCAACAATATGGCTACGTTGTCAGATAAACCAGTGTTAGCAGAGCAAGCACAAGACAGTGATACGATACAAGTTAATCGTACTGAGGTTGCTTTAGACGTGGTCGCAGACGCAGCCTCGGCTGAGGTCGCGCCAGCCCCTACTCAAGTTTCTCCAAGCATAACTTCTGATAAGCATTTTCAGTGGGTGTCAGTGCAAATTGGCGTCGATAATCAAGGCCAACCGGTATATCAGCAGCAACTAGTCCCTGTAGATGCGCTAACGGCTGCACCGCAAATAGTTCAACCCAAAGCTCTTGAAACTGTCAGGCAAGACGACGCCCCTGGTGAGATACAAACTGAAGGCGAATATGCAGGTTATCGAGTATTCGGCTCAGAGCCCAAGGCGCAAAGCGCTGACTTAGCAGGTGTGTCTGAAGAGCTTAAAAAAGCGTTCGCACAGGCTGTCAAAGAGACTGAGCTTCGGGATGAAGCTGCTGTGCTGTCGACAACCAAAGAATCTGCATCAGTGACCCCCATAAGCTTATTGCCCACACAATTGCAAAATAGTATTCCAAGCCTTCGTTATCAAGCGCATATTTATGCGACTGACGTACAAGAAAGGTGGATTAAAATAAATAACAGGCCGCTTTATGAGGGAGATAGTTTGGGGGCGTTGACCGTTTTGGAAATAACCCCAGAGCAAACTCGCTTTGATTTCGATGGTATCGAGTTTAGCTTGGAGGCGATGGAAGATTGGCTGCCTTAGTGTTAAGGCAGCATTGAGTGCCGAAAAAACCTGATGAGATCAAGTTTAAATTCTTCTGGTTTGACGGCCGACTCTAACTCATCACTGACTTTTTTGGCATTTAAGTCGATATCCTGTACTTCGATGTAATGCATGTACTTAGCATGATAGAACACCTTAACAGTAGGCTTTAAAGGAGCATTAGGGTTACTTTGAGCAATAACCCCAACTTTACCACTGGTTAGCTTAACTAAAGTACCAACAGGGTACACACCAACACAACCTATGAAACGGTTGAGTAAAACCTCGTCAAAGTGGTGCGGGCATCCTTCTCGCATCAATTTAAAAGCGCGGATAGGGGTCATCCCTTCCTTATAAACTCGTTCAGCAGTCAAGGCATCATACACATCTATGATGGCTGCCATTCTAACATGTTGAGGCAATTCATCAGCGGCTTTACCGTATGGGTATCCCGAGCCGTCCAAGCGTTCATGGTGATACCCTGCAATTTCGCAGGCGATTTTGCCAAGCCCTGCGTTAAGTAGGATGTCAAAGCTGTACTTTGCGTGAGATTTCATGATGTGATATTCATCCAAACTCAGCTTATCTGGCTTGTTTAATATTTCATCTGGCACTTCAATTTTGCCAATATCATGCAAAAGGGCACCAGTTGTCATTTCTTCGGTTTGTGAACGAGAGTATCCCAAATGCTTACAAAATATAGCCATCAAAATAGAAACGTTTATAGAGTGTTCTAACAGATACGCATCTTTTTCCCTGATCCGAGCAATACACGCTAAGGCATCCTGATTACGGAACACTGAATCGATAAAGTGATTGGCGGTCGCTTTAAAGGCGTCTACTTCAATCGCCCTTCCTGCTCTGATATCTTCAAATGCTTTGCTTTGTATCGCTTTGGCTTCGTCATACAATTTCACAGCTTGTTTCATTTCAGCTTCAACGCTACATTTTGTATGCCAAGGATCATGTGAACATACTTGAGGAGCGATAATACGGTTATCTTGTGCAGGTTCGTCATGAGGCGCATGGTCACTTAGTCGTTTACTGGGATCAACAGACACTTCCAAAACGCCACTTCTTTGCAGTTTATCAATGCTGGTTTGGGTTTTCACCCAACCTTTTGTTTTGATTGCCACAGAGCCTGTCTGTTTAGTCACGTCGACAACAAACATGCCTGGCTCTAACTCATTGATATTAATATTTATCTCTGGCATGGTGATTCCTATGGTCTACTCTTTAAAGGTAGCAAAACTTATCCAAATAGGAAGAGAAAAAGATAAATGTGATTGATTTTCGCCCAGCAAAATCGCATCCTTAAAAAAACAATATGGAGCTTACTTTATGCGCTTATCCACTCTGGCTTTGAGTCTTATGACGACGTTGTCTTGGCATGCTGATGCTAGCTTAAAGCAGCAAGTTGCTGAGGCAATGCCGACACTTGAATCCTTATATTTGCATTTGCATCAACACCCAGAGCTGTCTTACAAAGAAGAAAAAACAGCGTACCGCCTTGCTAAAGAGATGCGTGCCTTAGGCTTTGATGTGACAGAAAATATCGGTGGTTTTGGGGTTGTTGGTTTATTGAGTAACGGTGAAGGGCCAACGGTAATGATACGAGCTGACACCGATGCTTTGCCAATAGTTGAAGAGACTGGAAAAGCATACGCATCAAAAATAAAAGTAAAAGATGAGGCTGGTCAAACGGTTGGGGTGATGCATGGCTGTGGCCATGATATTCATATGACAAGCTTGATAGGCACAGCGCAGCAGCTCATGCTCAATAGAGATAAGTGGCAAGGGACGCTGATGTTAGTCGCTCAGCCCGCAGAAGAGGTCGGAGGCGGAGCAAAAGCCATGTTAAAAGCAGGCTTATATGATGATTTTGCCACTCCAGATCATGTCTTAGCATTGCATGTGAGTGCCAGTCTTGCCGCGGGCAAAGTGGCCATTGCACCAGGATACGCATTAGCAAATGTGGACTCGGTTGACATTATTGTTAAAGGAAAAGGAGGGCATGGTGCCTATCCGCATACAACAGTGGATCCTATTGTGTTAGCTTCTCGCATTGTACTGGGTTTGCAAACCATTACCTCTCGGGAAGTATCTCCTCTAGAGCCTTCTGTGATCACAGTAGGCTCTATTCACGGTGGTGCCAAACATAATATCATTTCAAATGAAGTTAAGTTACAGCTTACATTACGCTCTTATAATCCAGATGTTCGTAACCAGCAAATAGCTGCAATAAAACGTCTTACGGCTGGTGTGGCTCACAGCGCTGGTTTAACTGACGAATTGTTACCTGAAGTGATTGTACATGACAGCGAAAGTATTCCGTCTACGTATAATAACCCGGAGTTAGCGAAATTTGTGACGGCGGCGATTAAGCAGGAAATTGGTGCAGAAAATGTCGATTTATCTCAGCCGGTAATGGCAGGCGAGGACTTTGGATTGTTTGGCCGTACAGATGAGAATATACCCATCACCATTTTTTGGCTAGGCGGTGTGAATCAAGCGGTATTCGATGCTGCGCAAAAAAGTGGTGAGCCTTTACCTTCTTTGCACTCTAGTAAATTTGCTCCAGACTATCCTATCGCCATTGCCACAGGCGTTCGGGCAATGACCAATAGTGCACTGGCTTTGTTTTCGCAAAAATAAAACTACTTCCTGCATACTAAAAAGGTAGCCTTAGCTACCTTTTTTGGTCTATTGCAAACAACTTAAACACTGCAGCAAGGGATAACAGCTGCTAGAGAACAAGCTGTAGTTAGTCGTTGCTTGTCGCTGCAAGCATTAGCTCTCGATTACGTTCAAGCTTGGCTAACATCATTTCAGCTACAGGCTTGAATTTAGCTAGCTCAACTTGCGGGAGAGGCTCTGATTTTGGTAATTTCACAGTCCTAGGATTACGGTGAACACCATTTACCAAGAATTCATAATGCAAATGTGGTCCGGTGACTCGTCCTGTTGCGCCTACAGTACCAATTTTTTGGCCTTGCTTTACTTTCTGGCCTGTTTTTACTGCGCGCTTATTCAGGTGGAGGTATTTTGTTACGTATTTACTACCGTGTTGAATGAATACGTAGTTACCATTGAGTCTATTATAACCAGACTTTAGTACCTTACCATTACCCGCTGAGACAACCGGTGTACCAACACGTGCAGCGTAGTCTATGCCATTATGAGAAGATACTCTGCCTGTTACAGGGTGGAGGCGGCGAGGATTGAAGCTCGAGCTAATGTACTTGAAGTTTACAGGCGCTCTTAAGAAGGCTTTTTTCATGCTGCGCCCTTCAGCGGTATAGAATTCGTCATCAGTATGGCGAACAGCACTATAGCGTTCGCCCTGATTGATAAACTCCGCGGCAATTATTTTACCGTTACCTATCTCTTCACCATCCACATAGTGTTTTTCAAATACCAGAGCGAAAGAATCGCCCTTGCGAATGTCGTTTGCAAAATCGACATCCCAACCAAAAATATCAGCGAAGTTCATTATCTGGCGTTCGCTAAGCCCCGCTGAGATACCCGCGCTCCAAAAACTAGAATTGATTTTACCACCCGCTGATTTTTCACGTGTTTCAATTTCTTTGCTTTCGATTTTTGTTTCGTAGCTCCCCTCGCCGTTTAGCGTAACCAGCAAGGTATCAGTTTTAGATAAAATGTATTTTAATTGCGCTAATTCACCACTTTCATTGCTGGCAAAGCTAAGCACTTCACCTGGGTGTATTTTAGTCAGCTTTCGAGTTTCGGCGTTGGTATTGACCAGATTATGTAACGTTTGAGCCGAATAACCAGCACGTTTAAAAATAACAGCGAGACTGTCACCAGTCTTTACTTTGTGATCTTTAAATTCAAATTCAGGCTGTTGAGATACAGATTCAGGTGCGACGGCTGGTGCTGCATCTAATTCAGTAAGTTGCTCTGTTTTTTCAGATATTTTTACCGGTAACTCATAACGTTTTCCAACTTCTAAGGCTTTTTCGTCATTATCTTTAGAAGCGGTTGCTTTTTCAGAAGGGATCAGGGCAATTCCGACCATCGCAGATAGGAAGCCGATGATGAGCACTTTGTGCTTTTTGGGGAGCTTATGAACAACGTGAACCATAATGCGCCTTTTCTGCTGTCAAGAATTATTGTTGATAATATTGCAGGATATACGTAATAAACCCGTAATACCAGCGTTTTGTGCATTTAAACTCGGATAAATATAGGCTAGAATCGGTCGATTACAAGTTATAGCTGTTGGAGTGAGAATTGTGGATTTAGAAACTGCATTTGCAGAGATTAGCCGTGGTGCAGAAGAAATTCTGCTACAAGATGAATTAAAGGAAAAGTTGAAGTCAGGTAAAAAACTGCGTATCAAAGCAGGTTTCGATCCAACGGCACCTGATTTGCACTTGGGTCACACAGTGCTAATTAATAAAATGAAAACCTTTCAAGACTTAGGTCATGAGGTTATTTTCTTGATTGGTGATTTTACGGGGATGATTGGCGACCCAACTGGCAAAAATGTCACTCGAAAACCACTAACACGCGAAGATGTATTGGCAAATGCAGAAACTTACAAAGAGCAGGTATTCAAGATCCTTGACCCTGCGAAAACCACAGTAGCATTCAACTCTGAATGGATGGAGAAGCTGGGTACCGCGGGTATGATCAAACTAGCTGCGCGTCAAACAGTCGCTCGTATGCTTGAACGTGATGACTTCAAAAAGCGTTATGCAAATGGTCAAGCAATCGCAATTCATGAGTTTTTGTATCCACTGGTACAAGGTTGGGATTCTGTTGCGTTAGAAGCAGATGTTGAGCTTGGCGGCACCGATCAGCGCTTCAATCTACTTATGGGTCGTGAGTTACAAAAAGATGAAGGTCAAAAGCCACAAACAGTACTCATGATGCCGTTATTGGAAGGGACTGATGGCGTTCAGAAAATGTCGAAGTCATTGGGTAATTACATCGGTATTACGGATGCGCCAAATGATATGTTTGGTAAAGTAATGTCGATTTCTGATGACTTAATGTGGCGTTACTATGAGTTGCTAAGCGCTAAGACGTTGGATGAAATTACTGCACTGAAAGAAGAAGTGGCTGGTGGTCGTAACCCTCGTGACATTAAAATTGAATTTGCAAAAGAAATGATTGCGCGATTCCATAGTGAAGCAGACGCTGAAGCGGCACATCAAGATTTTATCAAGCGTTTCCAAAAAAATGCCTTACCTGATGAGATCCCAGAGGTCACAATTACCATTGAAGGTGAAAGCACGTTTATCACTAACTTATTGAAAGAGGCTGGTTTAGTCGCAAGTACTTCAGAGGCAATGCGAATGATTAAGCAAGGCGCGGTGAAGTTAAATGGTGAAGACAAAATAACGGATACGAAATTAGAAGTTGCTAAAGGTTCTTGCGAGATCTACCAAGTTGGTAAGCGTAAGTTTGCTAAAGTAACTGTGAACTAAAATAGTTTATCCATTTGCGAAGAGAAAAGGTCAGTATATTACTGGCCTTTTTTGTATTTGTTTTTAGCTCTACAGCATCAAGCTGGCAAAGTTAGTCATTACGTATAGCAGTGTCGTCGTCGCAATAAATAGCCAGCGCATTTGATTGAGCAGTCCGAGTAGGTGCTGAATATGATCAGCTGTCGGTTGCGATTTGGCACCTATACGCATTACCTCAACGCGAGCACCAAAATAAAAGCGTGGCCCCGCAAGCTGAGTTTGTAAATTTGCCGCAAAAAAGCTCAGTGCCCAACCTGAGTTAGTTTGATTAAAGTGGCGACCATAGTATTTAATATAGTGCCAAGTTTGTTTTGGCCTGCGCAACAACGAAAAGCAGACCACTAATAATCGGATAGGCACAAATTCAATCAGCCATATTGCGCGGCTAAGATTTGCCATAAAGCGGTTTGTCGGCTGCATAATCTGACGCCAGGCATGATCACATAGCAAAAGCAGCTTATAAAAAAGTGTGACGTATGGGCCTGCAATTAGATAAAGCAGTGCAACAACAAAAAAATGGCGCAGAGTATTCAAAGCCGTGCTATCGATAGCCGCTTTACAAATTCCCAGATCCGTCAGTCTCTCGACATCCCGTGCTACTATCCCTTGTAACACCGCTCGTGCTGTCACCTTTTGTTTTGATTTAATGAGCGCAGCAATACGTTTAGCGCGGTTTTCATGGCTAATATCCAAACATAAAAATAACACGAGGCCACCAAGCCAGTTGGGATAAAAAGCAAAACTCACGATGGCATAAGTCAATACAGTGATAGTTAATGTAGGGAGTAAAGCTCCGAGTGTACCGGACAACAGTTGATAACTCGGCGGTGCTTTAGCGCGGTATACTTTGTTGGCAACCGCCTTAAAAATAAGGCTGAGAATAAGGTTTGGATGATAAATAGTGGATAGCCTGATCCCGAGGCTGGCAAAAACAGCAACTAAAAAAATGATCAGGCCCTCATGGACCTGAAGCAAGTTCTCTAGCACTAAAGCGTAACCTTATCTAGCTTGGTAAGTAGTGCCATCACCATTTTTGAAGAGTTCACAGAAGCGACTTCTAAATATTCTTCGAATGACTGCGGTGATTCTTTGCCGGCTATATCCGATAACGAGCGGATCACTACAAATGGTGTATCTAAAGAATGGCAAGCCTGTGCAATAGCTGCCCCTTCCATTTCTACAGCAAGCATCGTTGGGAAGTCTGCACGAGCTTTATCAATACGAACAGGATCGCACATAAATGAGTCACCAGTACAGATAAGGCCAACCATAGTTTGAATACCTTCAAGTTCACTAACGCTCTGCTTCGCAGCTTCAACTAGCTTAGCATGTGAAGTGAAAGCAGCAGGCATTTGTGGTACTTGGCCTATTTCGTAACCGAATGCCGTTACGTCAACGTCATGGTGGCGAACTTCGCTTGAAATGACGACATCCCCTACGTTGAGTGAGGGTTCAAAGCCCCCAGCAGATCCCGTATTAATTACGCAATCTGGTGTAAAGTTATCGATAAGCAGAGTTGTTGCAACCGTTGCTGCTACTTTACCAATACCTGACTGTACCAGCGTCACATCGTGTCCTGCCAGTTTACCGGTATAAAAAGTAAAGCCACCTTTGGTCAATGTTTGCGGGTTTTCCATAGTGTTACGCAAAATGGTAACTTCTTGCTCCATTGCGCCAATAATGCCTACTTTCATGAAAAGATTCCTAATTTGTAGTGGGGAAACCCCAATTTCAACGTTATTTTTATTATACGAAAGGGGGGAAGATAGGTAAAACAAAAAACGGGCTAGTGCCCGTTTTGCTAAATTTCAGCCAATTGGGTGGATTGTGCCTTTGCTTGTGAAGGAGATAATACCGCGGGTTTGTATGTGCGGTTTCTGGTTTTCTTCGGCATTTCCACTTTTTGTCCTAACTTGAACAAGATAGCAGCTCTGACTTCTGCGCTTTGGTAGCCGCTTTTGATCTTCATACGAATGTGCGGAATACCAGCTGACTCTAACGCGCCACTGACAAACCAATCCTTTTGCGCTTTGTGGCCGTTTTTATTGGCGTTATTAACCAAGTCAACAGCGGCAACAATTTTCAGTGTTTCTTTATCTACAAGCACGTAATCAAGCTGCTTGTTTTTTGCTTTAGTCACTGCGGCACGGCGTGCTTTTTGTGAAATACCAGGTTTACATTCAATTACATCAATTAGCTTTATCCGACTTACAATTTTATACTTATCGCCAACAGCACGTTCTAGTAAATGCAGAAACGACGCTTCGACAGTAGTAAAAACAGACTCTTTGCGGTTGAACGGATAAGGATTGCCACCCACATCGGTGTACTTAGAAGCGACAATGGAAGCAACGACCACTAGAGCCAAGATAGCAAGTAACGCAAATTCCATAAAAAACTCCAAATCAAAAAAATGACATCTGTGTTTTTATAAGCAATAGCTGTGCCAGAAAAGAGTCGAAATTCGTAGGTGATAAATATTTGGGCGGTGAGCAAGTCACTGAGGATAAGCCGGTATGGTGTCTTTCTGCTGATTTATGTGGCATAACATACATTGTATTAGCGCTATGTCGCTCAAATACATGATAAATTACTGTAAAACCAACCCGACTTTTAAAAATTAACGTACCTTAATTAGGTGTTTTTTATTAAGTTTCTGTACATCGCTAAGTCATGTAGGGTTGTCGTTTTTTTCAGTTATGTTTTGAGAATATTATTTGGCGACAAAGTTACTTTTCAAGAAGTTCGATTCAACATACATACAATTATCAAAAAGTAAATAAAGTGTACGATAATAAGAAAGGATATTTATATGATAAAGCGTAAAGCAGTTGCTAAAATAGGGTTATTGATTTCCGCAATTTCTGTGCATTGGTCAGTACAAGCTGATGACAAGTTAGCTATGATTTTAAACAACCTAGAGCCAAGTTTATTTGCGCCAAGCATAGTATCGACGAATCAATTTGAGTACGGCTCTAGTTTGTCTCCAGATGGTAAAAAGTTTGCGTTTGTTAGAGCGTTAGCCCAATTTTCACACAGTGCTCTAGTCATTTCTCATAAACAAGGGGGGGCTTGGCAAACCCCAACATTACTTCCTTTTAGTGGCGAATTTCACGATACTAATCCGTACTTCTCCAAAGACAGTAACACATTTTATTTTACTTCCAGAAGGCCGGTAGATAATGTGGAAAATGGCACCTTTCAGATGTGGCAAGTCAGCTATGATGGTGATAAATTTGGCCAACCCGAGTTAGTGCCTGGCAAAATTAACGGAGATCATACTGTGATCTACCCAACTGTACACACTAATAAAGATATCTACTTCTCATCTATTATAAAAGGAACAACGGGCAGCGTAGACCTTTTCCTTTCTAAGTACCACCCCGATGGATATCAAGCGCCAATTGAGATTTCAGAGCTCAATTCCACAGCAAGTGATGCTGACCCTGAGGTTTCAACGGACGGAAAACTACTATTTTTCACGTCAATGAGACCGGGGGGCTTTGGTCACTACGATTTACATGTATCGGTTAAACAAAAAGAGGGTAAGTGGGGAAAACCGATAAATCTAGGCGATAAAATCAATTCGCGCCGTATGGACTCAGATCCGATTCTATCAGCTGATGGTAATACTTTGTTTTTCTCAAGTGATAAAAACCCAGATGTGAAAGCTGTAAACAATTATGATGAATTGCTTCAGCGACAGGGAAGGATCCATAATGGCCTTATGAATATTTATAGCGTTGATATAACTGAGTTAAACCAATACCTTCGCGAGAAAGGCTAATTTGTTAGCGCAATTGCAGGAAAATGCTAAGCGCTACAAGCGCTAGGCTGCCGTGTCTTAGAACTGCGCTGCCTAGCACCATTATACCAACTCGCCTCGATACTTGCTCAACTTGAAGGAGCGAATCTGACGCTAACAGCGTTAAAAATTTCTTATTTTAGAACAACTAAATAAGAAGTTTTTGACTTGCCGACAGGGATTTAGGGACTTCAGCGACAGCAGGACGCGGTAGCGGTATTGGCTCGCATTATTTGTCTTCTTTAAGTACGTAGATCTCACCATCAAAACTGCCTTGAATGGTTAACCCTTGCTCCGCAAGCTCTTTTAAATATTCGATATGGTCTTGGGTGATATGTTGACCTGGTACTAAAAGTGGAATACCGGGAGGGTAGGGCGTGACTAACCCAGCACAAATGCGATTATTGCTTTTGCTAATGGGCACCGATTCACGCTCACCGTAGAAGGCATCACTTGGAATACAAGCTAAGTCTATAGCTGGTAAGTTTTCAGGTAAGCGGGCGCGTCGAGTTGATTTAGACAATTTTACCTTACCGCTGTCTAGTTTCTTCAAAGCATTATACAGTCGAATGATCTTCGAGCGTGTGCCTCCCAAGGTGAGCAACACTAAAATGGTACTGTGGGTGTATTTCTCAATCTCCAGCCCAATTTCATCTAACAAAAATTTATGAATATCTTTTAGAGAGTAAGGAAGCTCACTGATATCAATAAGAATTTTTAGTGGATCATGGCCCATGTTATCACCACTAAAATGTGGGAATATATTCATAAAGTCTGCTTTATCGAGTACTTTGATGTGCTTAAGAGAGGCCATCTGCTGCTTGAATTCTGCAACATGGTTTAATAGTGCATTGAGTAACTTGTAGCCTTCCATTTCTAATTGCTTTTGGCATACATCAAGCGATGCAATAAGCTGATATTTGGGTGAGGTACTTGCGTAAATACTGTAAATCTCGCGGAAAAAGTCAGCATCAAAATCAGGATCGTTAATATGAATATAAGATGCCTGAGAAAATGCAGATACCACTTTATGTGCTGAATGAGTGACATAGTCAGCACCAGCATGAATGGCGGAATACTGACGCAAGCTCGGATGAAACAAAGAATAAGCGAACCAAGCTTCATCAATAAATACTTTAATATCATGCTGGTGCGCAAATTCTACAACTTGTTTTAAATCACTGAGCAAACCATCATAGGTACAGCCTGTGAGCACCAATAGTTTTGCATCGGTATTGTGTTCAATTGCCTGTTTAATATCGGTCAAAGAGGGCGGTGCGAATATGCCATATTTTGGGTTTAAAATACTCGATAAATAAATAGGGTAACTAGCAGATTGCAAAATGCCATAATGCACTGACTTATGGCAGTTGCGATCTATTATCACTTTATCGCCTTTGCGAAGCAGGGTTTGTAAGATAATTTTATTTGAAGTAGAAGAGCCTTGGTCACAAAGTAAGTGCGTTTGACTTCGAACGTTGCAGCAGCCGACTCTTGAGCACGGCCAATGGTGTTGGTGCTATCGGATAATGAACCCAATGAATCTACCGATACTGATAAATCACCAACAAATACATTGCGGCCATAAAATTGATAAAAATCTTTGATATATGGGGAGTTTCTAAAGCTGGAACCTCCGCTATGTCCCGGGGTGTGCCATGAGTCGTTTGCTTCGCCGACATAACTTCGATATGCCGTCCAGAATGGGGTCTCAGCTCTGTCATCAAAGTCGTTGATCATGTAGCCTAGAATGGCTTCTGGATCTGAGATTACTTCATCTTTGAAAAAGAAAGATTCTATATCTTCAGTTCCGTTTACTATCTCTAATCCTTTGGTGTCATCGCCAATAACGTATACCGGTAGCTCGAGTCGAATGCTTTTCAGTTGCTCGATAAAATGACTATAAACTTGTTCGCCATTTTTATTGTTGGCATCCCAACTGAGCACCACGGCCTGAATATCTCCATCTTCCGTCACGTGTTCTAAGGCTTTTGCAAGCTCGAGGCATTCAATAATATCAATATGCACATCCTCACGCTCAAAGTTAGGGATAGTTTTTGATAGATTAGTTGAAAGCGCTTGCAATACAGCAGGCTCATGCTCTATCAATAAGATACGAAGGACAGGTGACATAGTGAGATCCACATTCAAGTTTAGAAGTTGCCATAAGCATAAAGAAAGCGCAAAGATTTGTGAAATTAATACTTTGCAAATGTTTTAGAAATTGTAAAGCGGATGTAGGGGGCGATGTTACATCGCGATTTAGTAAAAGCTCTCTGCGTAAAGAGGATCCCACCAGAGGTCATGTATCGCGTCTAGGAGATACTTTACGCAGCGATCTGTGTTTCCTGATCCCTTGGATAATTTTACGAAACAACAAATTCACGGTAACCACCATAAATAAAAGTTGTGCTTATGCCAAAACAAAGGTTAATTATCAGTCTTTTCTTTGAACTCACATAAGTCTTCAATAATACAGCTGCCACACTTGGGTTTACGGGCGGTACATACGTATCGACCGTGAAGAATAAGCCAATGGTGGACATCGACTTTAAACTCTTTGGGAACGACCTTCTCTAGCTTTTGCTCTACAGCAACGACATCTTTACCCATTGCGAACTTGGTGCGGTTGGAGACGCGGAAGATATGGGTGTCTACGGCAATAGTTGGCCAGCCGATTACCGTATGGTAGTGGTAGACATACCGCTTCAAGTGGCTCATGTGTGCCAATAGCAGACTTCTATATACTAGTTTTTGAAGTATAAACAGACCTTTTTGCCGTCAATATCTTTGATGGTAAACGGTATCTCATAGATAGATTCCATAATATCTGCTTTGACAACGTCATCTACTTTGCCTGCACTTACCACTTCACCTTTTTTCATCGCGACAATATTGTCGGAATAGCTTGCGGCAAAGTTAATATCATGGATAACGATAACAACAGCTTTATCAAGCTCTGCGGCTAAACGGTGTAATGTCTGCATTATTTCAACAGAGTGTTTGATATCTAGGTTGTTTAACGGCTCATCTAAAAATATATAGTCAGTGTCTTGCGCCACAACCATCGCAATAAATGCCATTTGGCGTTGACCGCCACTGAGTTCATCTAGATATCTGTCTTTGATGTAGGTGATATCTAACTCGTTTAACGCGTTATCAATGATAGTATTGTCACTGTCGGTTAAACGACCTTGTGAATGTGGAAAACGGCCAAAGGAGACAAGCTCTCTCACCGTAAAGCGCATATTGATATTATTAGATTGCCTTAATACCGCTAAGTGCTTGGCAAGCTCTTTACTACCCCATTGGGCTAGTAGTTTATCACCAATCAGCACTTCACCAGCGTCACTTTCTGTTAAACGACTAGCCATCGACAATAAGGTGCTTTTTCCCGCACCGTTAGGCCCAATAATGGCGGTTACTTCACCTTTAGGAAATAACGCATCTGCGTTATTTACAACAAAAGTATCACCGTATTTTTTTGATAATCCTGTTAACTTAATCACAACTGTCTCGGAATTTAATTAATCTTATTGCGAAGGAGTAACCACATAAAATAACTACCACCCACCAAATTGATAATAACGCTAATCGTAGTTTGGAAGGTCAGCACCTTTTCAACAAACCATTGCCCAGATACTAAAAGTAATACCGCCAATAAACTACTCGCAACAATTAGAAAACTGTGCTCAAAGCGCTTAAATAGCTCACGGGTCAAACTTACCGTGATTAAGCCAAAAAACAGCACAGGGCCAACAAGGGCTGTCGCTATTGCCACCATAACGGTGATGACTATCATTATCTGCTTGGTGAGTCGTTTTGTATTTATGCCAAGGCTTGTTGCATTGTCTTGCCCTAGCCATAATACATCGAGTTTCCTCGCTGAAAAAAACAGGTAGGCAAAACAAAGTATCAGTGGAATCGTACTCCAGTAGACCAACTCTGCATTGATATTATTAAAGCTGGCGAACATGGCGCGTTGAATAACTGCAAACTCGTTTGGATCAACTAACATGGTTAAAAATCCTGTCAGGCTGTTAAATAAGCTGCCACAGACTACGCCTATTAATAACAAAGTGAATATATTGCTACTACCACGCTTAAAGTAAAAATGAAATAAAGTGAGTGAGAATCCAATCATTACGGCTGTTGATAGTAAGAAATTTGGTATGGCTTCTATCACCAATACACTCGCCACACCAAATATCACAACAATTATGACTTGCACCAATAAATACAAGCTATCAAAGCCTAAAATTGAAGGGGTAAGAATTCTGTTATTGGTAATGGTTTGGAACACCAAAGATGAAGCCGAAATTGCCATAGCAGCTAACACAATTGCCAGCACTTTCGGTAAACGAAGTGTTAAGAAAAATTGATAATTGTCAGCGTTTAGTCCTTGCCCAATAAACCAAGCAATACTTGTAAAACATGCCAATAGTAAAATGGCGACTTTTATCCAATCACGCATTGGCTTTATCCTTAACAACCAGATAAATAAATACCACGCCACCAAAGATACTAATGATCATCGAAATTGGCATTTCATACGGAAAAATGATCAGTCTGCCTAGAATGTCGCAACTCAATACTAAAATGACGCCCCAATAGGCAGTCCAAGGCAGGATTTTTTTCATGTTATCGCCCATAAATAGCGAAACAATATTTGGTACGATCAGCCCTAAAAAGGGAATAACACCGACAATCATCACAACACTTGCCGTGCTAATCGCGATAAGCACAACACCGATAAACACAACCTTTTGATAATCGAGACCAATATTTTTAGCAAAGCTATGGCCGATGCTCGCGGCGCTAAACTGACTAGCGTAGTAATAAGCCAAAATACAGGCAGGCACAGCTAAAAACAAAATTTCATAGTTACCCTGTAAAACACTGGCAAAGTTAGCAACACTCCATGAAGACATGGTTTGTACAAGGTCGTGTTTATAAGCAAGAAAAGTGGTTAGAGCAGAGATAACATTGCCGTACATAATGCCGATAAGCGGTACGAGTACAACATTTTTGAATTGAATTTGCTGTAAAAAACGTACAAATAGCAAAGTGCCAAAAACAGCAAAGCCAAAAATAACCGCTAGATATGACCACTGAGATGCTTGCTGTAAAAGAATTAAACCAACAACATAACCTAGCAGTGCACAATCGATGGTGCCCGTTGTTGAAGGGGATGCAAAACGGTTTTGCATGATTTGCTGCATCACTAAGCCCGCGATACTTAAGCCAGCACCTGCTAGCACAATGGCAATAAGCCTTGGTAAGCGTGAAATCACATAAATATCATAAGCGTGCTCGTCACCAGAAAACAAACCTGTAAATGACACATCAGCAGCACCTAACAGGAGTGATGTAAGCGCTAAGGTAAAAAATAAACTGGCAGCAACTAGCTGCTGTTTAGTGATCATAAAATGAGATACTCTGTAAACACGACCCCTCCACTGTTTTTTATGCAGTGAAGGGCTTTGTTGAACGGTTAATTTGTCATTAAAAAACAAATTTAGTTAAGGACTCTACCCAACTAGAGTAGTGCCTTTTCAGCATCTGCCACCATCAACTCAGTAGCCGTAATACCACCTGTTGAAATATACCAAGCGTTAGAGTCGATAAATATAAGTCGGCTGTTTTTCGCCGCAGGCGTACCATTAACTAGCGGGTTATTAAACAGTGTTTGCGCCTTTCCTGAGCTTCTGCCAATAGCTTGCTCTCTATCCATAACAAACATAACATCGGGTTTTGCATCGGCAATGTACTCAAATGAAATCAAACTGCCGTGATTACCTTTAATCGGTGCGATATTTTCACTGGTTGATTGTGCGAAGCTAAATTCATCAAATATCAGAGAAAAACGACTACCTTTATTGAACATCGCAAGGTTATTACCATTATTCATTATCATCAGTGCGTTAAGTTGTTGCTCTGTAACTTGTTTTCCTAGCTTATCAATCTTTACTTGAACTTGGTGTATCAAACGTTCAATTTCAGCTTCTTTATCAAACAGCTTACCTAACATTCGCCAATTTTTTTGTGCGTCTTGCCAATAGTTACCGCTGTCGATATAAAACATTACCGTTGGTGCGATTTGTTTAATATCGTCATAAATTTTAAGCATACGATTTTCTGCAATAATCACATCTGGTTTTAGCGTGAAAATTGCCTCAAAGTCAGGCTCCGCAGTTGTCCCCGTATTTTGAGTATAGTATTCGTAGTCGGCTAAATACTTCGGTAGCAGTGAGTGTGGCGCACCTACAGGTTTTATTCCTAATCGGTCTAGTACATCTAAGCTAGCATTACCCAATACAACTACGCGTTTAGGAATATCGTTAAATGTAGCGGTACCTTTTAAGTGTTTAACCGTAATTTCTTTGGCAGACACTATATTTGTGGAAAGTGCGACAACCGCTAAAAAAGATAAAAATAATTGGAGAAAATTTTTCATAAATACTGTTTTCATAAATAAAATTTCACATCGGTGTTGGTCAGTTTACTTCTCTTGTTGCTGAATTCTTAACACTTGTGCTTGGGTACAGCTTGCGAGCATTTCATAGGCTTTAGCCACAACGTCACTACCTTGAACAAAAGGGTGCGGTTGATCTTTGCTACGCTCAGCCATTAGCTTGAGTTTTTCTCTGGAGCCATCTCTAGTTGGGTGATTTGACAAAAAGACATCGACTCCTTGCGCCTTGGTTATGTTACCAAAACGGGAGGCTGCATCAGTGTAAGATTGAATACGTGCCAAATCTGGGCCGTAGTTTAGTCCTGTACCTCCCCAAAGGCTGATCATGTGTTTTTTACCATTATCAAATACTGGGAAAATAAGCGAAATGGTGCCTGGTGTATGACCTGGTGTTTCATAAACCTGCACTTGAGTATCACCAAGTGAAATTGTTTCACCATCTTTTACGGTAATATCGCGCTTAGGCATAGGCCCCCAACGCGGGCTAAAAACGGTTAATTTATTGTTTTCCATGCGTGACCACGCAACATCACTCATCACTACTTTGGTTTTATAATTGCCTACAAAGTGTGCTTGACCGCCATAGTGATCGCCGTGCTCATGGCTGATGATTAAATACTTGGTATCTGCTGGATTAAGGCCTAATGCAAGCATACCTTTTTCAATGTACTCTTTGGCTTGCCTTACCGTATTAAGTGCATCGATCAGAATTAAACCGTCACTAGTTTCAATTACCCAGCTAGAAACACCACCAGTACCGACGTAGTAAAGATTATCAAACACCTTAGTAGCAGGGATCCCTGACGAGCGTGACTTGCCACTTTTTTTCTTTTTAGCTGAAGTGCTATTGCGTTTACGCTTTGATAAATCGCGAATTTCAGATTCGATGTCACACAAATTGGTTAAACCTGGAAATAGCTCCGCATGTGCCATACCTTTTTTTGCAAAGTACTGAGCTGACTTAGCTGTTTTCTCTTCTGCTTGAACGTCAAGAGGTAGCGCGGTTGCGCTAGCTAGAGAGAGAAACAAGAACAATATGTTTTTCATGTTAATCTAATTTAACCTCTGGCTGACTAAAATGATGCCACAACTGATAACCATAGGCGGCGGCCATCTTCTTTATAACCGTATTCTTCCGCAGTAACTTCCTTATCAAATAAGTTATAAACGCCTGTAGATAGTGTGAACATGTCGTTTATTTGCCAGTTTACGCCGATATCCATATAAGTTAATGACTTCGCAACGGTTGAACGTGAACCGATTGTAATTGGTTGACTGTCTTTACCACGGTAAGTCACTTTTGCCCAGGTACTGAATGACTCACTTACCTGCCAGTTTGCTCCTGCGTTTGTCAAGTGCATTGGGACTTGTGTTAATGGCTGACCTTTATTGTCACCCGACTTTTGTTCTGAGTCACTGTAAGTATAGGCAGCATTAAGAGATAGCGAATCTGTGATATCAGTATTAATCGACGCCTCTACACCCGATACTGTCGCTTCATCAAGGTTCTCATATTGACGGCCCGTTGGGCCGCCACATTTTTCTACAGGACATGTTGTTAAGTTAGTTTTGTCTTCAAAGTCGTTATAGAACGCGGTTACTTGCGCAACTAAATTATTGTCGCCAGTGTAATAAATACCAAGTTCGTTGTTTGATGAGGTTTCTGGCTTTAAATCTGGGTTACCATAAATATCACCACCACGGCTCTCTTGCACCCACTCAGGTGTCATCGCGCGAATTTTCGGTGCACTGTAGCCCGTTGATACACCACCTTTTAACACCCAGTTATCCGAAAGTGACCAAACACCGTATAGACGATAGCTAACGTGTGAATCAAAGATTTCGTTATCGTCATAGCGAAGACCAAAAGTAATAGCTAAATCGTCTTTGGCTTGCCACTCATTGTCAGCAAATAATGCCCATTGGTAATTAGAAATTTGAGTCGCTTCTGCGCCGTTACCAAAATCTTCTAAGTCTTCACTTTCGTACGAAACACCCGCAACTATGGCATTTTGGTCAAACGTAGTAGACCACTGTGAGTTAAACACTAAATTTTCAATCGTAATTTCACGGCCTACGTTTTCAACAGTTTCTTGTTGAACAAAGCTTGTACCTGTCGCCCACTCGTAATTACCATTGTGAGAAAGTGAGAAGGACTCTCGGTTACTGTTTCTTTCGGACTCTCTACGAGCAGACTCTACAGACTTACTTTCTGTTGTATAACGTTTCTGATCTTGCTTTGCGTAATCAAGGGTGAAACGATCTGACTTAGTTGGCATAAAGTGTAATTCAGCGCGGTAGTTTTCCATTTCTTTACCACCATAGCCGTCAATAATTTTATCTTCATCACGCTCTTGTGTCATTGCTGTAAATGATCCCGATAGCAGGTCTTTTACGATAGGCATAGCAAGATATACTTGTGCTTGTTTTTCATCGCCTGCATCACTGTCTTCTTGAACAATCGTTTCTAAACGAACACTTCCTTGAAATTTTTCAAAGTCTTTACGGGTGATAATGTTAATTACACCACCAATGGCACCAGAACCATAAAGTGTGGCCATTGGTCCACGCACAACTTCGATACGCTCTATAGCGTCAAGTGGTGGCAACCAATCTTGCTCCCAGCCAGCACCACTGCCACTTGGCTGCGTTTCTCGGCCTGATTGCTTTTTGCCATCAACTAAAATAGCTGTGTACTGTCCGTTCATGCCACGTAATGAAACGTCTTCACTCGCGCCACCGCGAGTAAGAGTAACACCAGGAACATCGCGCAAAGCATCGGTTAGATCTTTATAAAAGCCTTTTTCAATATCAGTTCGATCAATTACGCTAATTGACGCGGCCGCTTGAGACAAATATTGTTCACGACCAGCAGCAGTAACAACGATAGTTTCCATTTCGTCAGTGTTAGCTGTGTTTGTATCATCTGCCTGAGCATTCGCGTGAAGTGTAAATGCAGAGCAAAGGCTAAGCGTTGCAAGTGTGCTAGCCAATTTGCTTAAAGAAAAAGGTTTGGTCTGTGTCATTTGGAGAAGCTTTAACTTGATTGTTATTACGAATTATTCGCATTTAATCTTCGATGCACTGCTTTTTCAACAAATTACTCATTCGACAACCAGATTACGACTATGCAAGAACTGCATAATCATGTTATGCAAGGGATTTTTCTTCAGAGAAAAGTGATTTAAGAGTGCCTCTCACCCACTCACACATTGGATCATCGTGAAAGCGCTTATGCCAATATAAATAAACATATTGAAAATCTAGTTGCAGCTCTTTAGGGATTTCTTTGACACATAACCTGTCATCTTTACATGCTGCAAGGGCAAACGGTGTCGGTAGATGAAAAATGATATCAGTGCCAGCGGCAATATTGGGTGCAGAGTTAAAGTTAGATAGCTGCACGGGAACATTTAAACTCTCTTTGCCTTTCAAGTAGCCCAATTCACGAAATTTAGCTTCAAAAGAAATATTCTTCTCACCTTGCAATGATATTTGTCCAAATTGGCTTTGCATAAGGTTTTCAGTCGTTAGCGCTTTATCTGCTAGAGGGTGAGACTTACTCATCAGTAATCTAAAATCACGCTTGGCTAATATCATTCTATGAATATTTTGTTCACCTGTTGGGGGTTCATGCGAAGACATCACAAAATGTATATCACCTGCAATCAATGCATTAAAGTGACGTTTAGGCGTCGTGTCTATACTGACGACCAAGTTAGGCGCTTCACACCTGACTTTCTCAATAAAGGCAGGCATTAACGCATCTATTTGAGGTTGTAGCCCATAAAACTTAACCGTACTTGCTATTGTGTCTGGAGAAAATTGCTGTTTATGCACTAATCGCTCAAGGCTTGTTATCACCTCTGTGAGATCTTCTTTAAGGCTTTCTGCTTTAGGTGTCAACTCATACCCATAATTCGAACGCACAAGTAGTTCATCGTCAAAAAAGCTACGCATTTTTTGCAGCGCACGACTCACAGAAGACTGACTAATATTCAAAGATAAAGCCGTATTAGACACGTGCTTCTCTTCTATCAGTTGCTTCAATATTTGTAACGAATTTAAATCTAGTTGCGTTAAGTTCATCGAATAACCCAAGGTTAATTTGGAATGAATTGTAAACTACATTGACCGAATCCTAAAAGGTAAAGAACAAGTTGGGTGAAGGTCAATGTCTGGTCCTAGCTCAGAAACCTCAGTTATAGTAATTACTTTAAGTCATTTAGGGACAAAAATGAGTTTGCGGAATGTCCGTTTTATAGAGCAGAGCCTGTGACGCTAAATGACTATGACCGTCTGTTGACCTCACAGCTCATTTGAACCATTTGCTATTCGGTTTTTTCTTTGAATTCACAAAGATCTTCAATAATACAGCTGCCGCATTTGGGCTTTCTTGCTGTACACACATATCGGCCATGGAGAATCAACCAGTGGTGGACATCGACTTTAAACTCTTTGGGAACGACCTTCTCCAGCTTTTGCTCTACAGCAACGACATCTTTACCCATTGCGAACTTGGTGCGGTTGGAGACGCGGAAGATATGGGTGTCTACGGCAATAGTTGGCCAGCCAAAAGCGCAGTTTAATACTACGTTTGCGGTTTTTCGGCCCACCCCTGGCAATGCCTCTAAGGCTTCTCGATTTTCAGGGACTTCGGAACCGTGTTTGTCGACAAGAATTTGACACATCTTATAGACGTTATTGGCTTTTGAATTAAATAAACCAATGGTTTTGATATAGTCTCGTAAGCCCTCAAGGCCCAGTTCCAAGATTTGTTCAGGCGTGTTGGCAACAGGAAAAAGCTTGCGAGTGGCTTTATTCACCCCAACATCTGTAGCCTGCGCTGAGAGGGTAACGGCCACGAGTAGCTCAAATGGTGATGAGTACTCTAACTCAGTTTCAGGATGCGGGTTCTCGTCCCGTAGTCGCGTGAGTATTTCTATGCGTTTTTGTTTATTCATAAGATTTACTTGCTAAGCTCAATAACGGTTTTGCTAACAGCGACAGTGACGGTGTCGCTGCGAACCTAGGGCTAATTTAGGTTTGTAACTCGTGCTCTCGGCCCTTTAACTTGCTCAGGAGCTGGCACCGCGTTTTTGGTTTTGATTTGGTGGTCGATGACATTTTTAGCGGCGATAAGCAACCCCAGACCTAAGAAGGCGCCTGGTGGTAAAATTGCAACTAAAAACTGGTGATCAAAAGAGAATACTTCGATACGTAGCACACTTGCCCAGTCACCAAGCAAAAGCTCTGCACCGTCAAATAAGGTACCTTGGCCTAAAAGTTCACGCATGGCGCCGAGCACAAACAATACCAATGCAAAGCCTAAGCCCATCATTAAACCATCCCATACTGACAATAGCGGTGTATTTTTTGAAGCAAAAGCTTCCGCTCGGCCAATGATTGCACAGTTAGTAACAATTAAGGGAATAAATATCCCAAGGGACTGATACAGACCAAAGGTATAAGCATTCATCAGGAGTTGGATCACGGTGACAAACGCTGCAATTATCATAACAAAAACTGGGATCCGAATGTCTTTGGGTACCCAGTTTCTGACAACAGAAACCGTTAAGTTAGAACCGACTAGAACCAACAATGTGGCAATACCAAGCCCGAGTGCGTTAGTCACAGTTGAAGTGACGGCAAGCAGCGGACATAGCCCTAATAGCTGCACTAATGCAGGGTTATTTTTCCATGTACCTTCCAGGTACAGTGATTTGAATTGGCTCACTGTGATACCTCACAAGTATTTTTTGCATCAAATAGGGCGTCAAAGTGTGTTTTGGCGAACCAAGCCGCTTGATTTACTGACGTAACCACAGCTCGAGGGGTAATGGTTGCGCCAGTGAAGGCATCAAACTGACCACCATCTTTTTTCACATTCAAGTGTGGATCAGCTTCACTGGTAACGTTGACACCATTAAAAGTTGTTACCCAGGCAGACTTTGCCAGCTCAACCTTATCACCTAGCCCAGGGGTTTCCTCATGACGTGTTATACGCACACCAGAGATCACACCTGCTCTGTTAACAGCGGTTAGAATATCGATATTACCACTATAGCCTCTTGGCGTGATATGCCGTACCAGCAACGCTGAAGGCGCACCATCAAGTCTAGCGCGATAAATTGTATGCGGCCCTTGCGGCCCTAATTCTGGAGCGTTGCTGGTGGTGCAATCAAGATAAAGCGTATTGTCATATTGATCTTTGTCAATCACTTGCGAAAGTAACTGCATAAGGTGTTGCTGTTCTTGATTTGCTATTTTATCTTTGGTGATGTCGTTGATCAGTGCTACTGCGCCTGTGGTTGCCAACGCAAATGCAGCTAAGATCAAACCGTTTTTCTGCATCGATTGAATTATCATGAATCTGCTCCGTGGCCATAGGTACGTGGTTGAGTATAATGATCAATCAGTGGCACAGCCATATTCATTATCACGACGGCAAAAGCAACTGCGTCTGGATAACCACCAAATTGACGGATCACATAAACAGTTAAGCCAATCGCTGCGCCATAAATTAAGCGCCCAAGGTTAGTTGTTGAGGCTGAAACAGGATCGGTTGCAATAAAAAATGCGCCTAGCATAGTTGCACCGCTAAACAGGTGGAAGAGAGTACCGGGTTCTGATTGTGGTGCAATAATATAGCCAACCCCGCTGGCAAGGCCAAGGCTAACGATAAAAGATACTGGGATGTGCCAATTGATCACTTTGGCCTTTAAAAGATAAAGCCCACCAAGTAAAAAGGCGAAGTTAACATATTGCCAGCCCAACCCTGCGATTTCACCAAAACCGATGTAGCTCATTGCTTCTGTTACCGTATACCCTTGCGACACAGAAGTTTTTACCGAATCTAGCGGTGTGGCACTGGTCGCGCCATCAATGACGCTTGTGCTCCACTTATCTAAAGTCACGCCTTGAGAAGTTGCTTCAGTGAATATCATCGCAAACTGATCAGCCAAGCTTAGTGTTTGGGTTGTTATTTCTTGAATCGGAGACCAAGAGGTCATTTGTACAGGAAAAGAAATTAGCAATAGTACGTAGGCAGCCATGGCTGGGTTAAATAGGTTAAACCCGAGTCCACCGTATAATTGTTTTACGATGGCGATAGCAAAGAATGCACCTATTACTGTTACCCACCAAGGTGCCAGTGGTGGTACGCTGATGGCAAGTAGTAGTGCTGTCAGCCAAGCGCTACCATCACTCAAACTTGGCCATATTTCACGGCCTCTTAGTTTCAGTACGGCAGCCTCGGTAAGACTCACAGTAATTAGGGCTAACGCTAGCTGGATTAATACGCCAAAACCAAAAAAGTAGGTTTGCACTAGGATCCCAGGAATACAGGCAGCCATAACCGTCATCATAATTTTGCTGACTGACTTGTGGCTATGGTTATGCGGGGATGAAGCCATGGTTAATTTCATGACGGTTCATTTCCTTCTTGTTCTTTGGCTTGCTTTTTCGCTTTTGCTTTTGCAATTGCGGCTTTAACTGCGGCTTTTTTACGGGCCTCGGGAGTTTGGGTATCAAGCTGCGCCTGCTCTGTGTCCGTGCTTTGTTGCTCCTCTAACGGTTCAACTGTGCTGTCGTTTGCTTCTTCAGCTTGTTTAGCAGCTTTTTTCGCTTTAGCACGGGCAATGGCGGCGTCCACAGCGGCTTTACGAGGGTCAGCTACGTCACCAGTACTTTGCACAGCCTCGCTCTGCTCAGCTGTGTTGTCGCTTGCTTCTTCAGCTTGTTTAGCTGCTTTTTTCGCTTTAGCACGGGCAATGGCGGCGGCCACAGCGGCTTTACGAGGGTCAGCTACGTCATCAGTACTTTGCACAGCCTCACTCTGCTCAGCTGTGTTGTCGTTTGCTTCTTCAGCTTGTTTAGCTGCTTTTTTCGCTTTAGCACGGGCAATGGCGGCGGCCACAGCGGCTTTACGAGGGTCAGCTACGTCATCAGTACTTTGCACAGCCTCGCTCTGCTCAGTTGTGTCGTTTGCTTCTTCAGCTTGTTTAGCTGCTTTTTTCGCTTTAGCACGGGCAATGGCGGCGGCCACAGCGGCTTTACGAAGGTCAGCTACGTCATCAGTACTTTGCACAGCCTCGCTCGGTTCAAGCGTCTTGTCGTTTGTGTCTTCTGCCTGTTTAGCAGCTTTTTTCGCTTTAGCACGGGCAATGGCGGCGGCCACAGCGGCTTTACGAGGGTCAGCTACGTCATCAGTACTTTGCACAGCCTCGCTCGGTTCAAGCGTCTTGTCGTTTGTGTCTTCTGCCTGTTTAGCGGCTTTTTTCGCTTTAGCACGTGCAATGGCGGAGGCCACAGCGGCTTTACGAGGGTCAGCTACGTCACCAGTACTTTGCACATCCTCGCTCGGTTCAGCTGTGTTGTCGTTTGCGTCTTCTGCTTGTTTAGCTGCTTTTTTCGCTTTAGCACGGGCAATGGCGGCGGCCACAGCGGTCTTTTTGTCTTCAGGTGCTTGATCAGAAGAAACCTGTTCTTGAGCGGCTGCTTTTTTCGCTTTGGCACGAGCGATAGCGGCGGCTACAGCATCCTTTTGGTCAATACTACTTACTTGCTCGGTTTTCGCTTCTTTATATTTACGTGCCTGTGCTTTACGTTTCTCTCGCTCCTGCATGATAGCGCTGTTATCAGGCTCAAGTTCGCCGTTTTCCCCACGTTTGGCTTTAGCACGCGCTATGGCAGCTTGTACTGCAGACTTGTCTGATTGTTTATCTTTTACACGAGCCAGTGCTTCTTGCACTTTCTCTTGCTCTGCTGCTTTTGCTGGTGAGCTGGGTGAGCGGCGTTTATGTTTATTCTGTCGCTCTTCTTGTTCTCGCTCTAGTCGCGCTTTTCTAGCTTCAAAGCGCTCTTTAGCACGCTCAGCTTTAACCTGCTCAAGTTTTTGTTCGCGAATATCAGCTTTCGCTACTCGGTAATATTGCACCAAGGGGATTTCGCTTGGACAAACGTAAGAGCAAGCTCCGCATTCAATACAATCAAACAGGTTATACTCTTCTAACTTTTCATATTCTTTACCTTTGGCAAACCATTGTAGTTGCTGAGGTAGCAGGCTCTGCGGGCAGGCATCGGCACAAGCACTGCAACGAATACAAGCTTTTTCTTCCCCAGGAATGGCCAACTCTTTATTGTCTGGTGCAAGAATACAGTTTGTTGTTTTTACGACAGGGATCCTAACCGAGGGGAGGGTAAAGCCCATCATGGGACCGCCCATAACTACACGTTGTGCGTCAACAGGAGAGAAGCCTTGTGAGTCTAGAAGATGTTTTATTTCTGTTCCGAGTAAAGCCCAGACATTATTTGGCTGGTTGATAGTATTGCCTGTGACAGTAACAACACGCTCAATTAAAGGTTTCCCTTCAAAAACGGCTTGCCAAATAGCAAATAGTGTCCCTACATTCTGCACCAGTACCCCTATATCAGCTGGGATCCCTGTACTTGGCACTTCTTTTGATGTGAGTAGTTTTACCAGCTGTTTTTCACCGCCAGATGGATACTTTGTTGGAATGCTACGAACTAAAATATCCTGATTGTGCTTCGCTGCGGCTGATACGGCTGCAATGGCTTCAGGTTTATTATCTTCAATACCAAATAATATTTTTTGAGGCTTTAGGATCTGTTGTAAAACCTCTATCCCTGACACAATTTGTTGCGCATGGTCACGCATCAGGCGATCGTCAGCGGTAATATAAGGCTCACACTCAACACCATTAATAACCAAAAACTCGATTGGCTTGGGGCTATCGGCTTTTACATAGGTTGGAAAGCCTGCACCGCCCATTCCTGCAATACCGGCTTGGTGAATTATTTCAATAAGCTGGGCGTTATCGAGAGAGGAAATATCACGGATAGGTGTTAATTCTATCCATTTATCCGCACCGTCTGGACGTAAAATAATACTTAATTCAGGTATAGCTGAAGGGTGCGCAGATGGCATCGGCGTAATGGCTTCAACCACGCCCGACGTCGGCGCATGAACCGGCAAAGACCAATTGGTGCCTGGAGCAGTTAGCGCTTGTCCTTTTAATACGTGATCACCGACATTTACCAGCAAGCTGCCATTTGCCCCTATATGTTGCTTTAATGGCAAAATGAGTTTTTCAGGCAGGGGCAAGCGCGAAATAGGGTGTTGGTTAGATTGCGCTTTTTGCTCTGGTGGATGAATGCCGCCTGGGAACTGCCACAGTTTTCCGCTTTCTATTTGTTCAAGTAATGTTTCCACTTAAACCTCTTAATCAATCTGTGTCACAGGAATGGCATCAAGTTGCCACTTCCACGTTTGTTTGGTCTGTTCAACCGGTACCATGTCGATACAATCTACTGGGCAGGGTTCAACACACAGATCACACCCTGTGCACTCGTCAATTAGTACTGTGTGCATTTGCCTTGTTGCACCAACGATTGCATCGACAGGGCAGGCCTGAATACACTTGGTGCAGCCAATACATTCATCTTCGCGAATATATGCTACTTTCTTAACCGGTTCAGCTTCTTCGCCACCGGCCAGTGGTTTAGCTTCGACACCCATTAAGTCTGCAAGTTTCTTGACGGTTGCCTCGCCGCCTGGAGGACATTTATTCACCTCATCGCCATTCGCAATCGCCTCAGCATAGGGGCGACACCCTGGATAACCGCATTGTCCACATTGTGTTTGCGGTAAAATCGCATCGATTTGTTCTACAATTGGGTTGCTTTCAACTCTATATTTTACCGCGGCGTAGCCCAGCACGATCCCAAATACCAATGCTAGCGCCCCTAGCGCAAGTAATGCATACATTAACGTCATATTTTAAAACTTAACTAATCCAGAGAATCCCATAAATGCAAGAGACATCAAACCTGCGGTGATCATCGCAATAGATGCGCCCTTAAATGGACTTGGTACGTCAGCCACCGCTAAACGTTCACGTAAAGCGGCAAATAATACTAACACCATAGAGAAACCAACCGCCGCACCAAAGCCATACACTGCTGATTCCAAAAAGGTATGATCTCGTTTGATGTTGAGTAAGGCAACACCAAGCACGGCACAGTTTGTGGTGATAAGAGGTAAGAAGATCCCGAGTAAACGGTACAAAGTTGGGCTAGTTTTTCTCACAACCATTTCAGTAAACTGCACCACTACGGCGATAACAAGAATAAAACTCATGGTTCTTAAAAAAGTTAAATCGAGCGGTAGCAAAATATATTGATTTACAAGGTAGCTGGTAACTGAGGCAAGTGTAAGCACAAAGGTTGTCGCCAAAGACATACCCACAGCAGTATCTAACTTACCAGAGACCCCCATAAATGGGCACAATCCCAAAAATTGAACTAAAACGAAGTTATTCACTAGCACGGTGCCAATGAGCAACAAAATGTACTCGGTCATTCTTGCCTCTATAACTTACTCACGATTCATAGCTTTTTGCACTATGATATTGCCGTGATAGTTAATCATAAAAAGAACCAGCTTGATGTAATACCAATGAGTCTTAATACTTGCTCAATTTGAAGGAGTAAATCTGACGCTAATTGCGTTAAAAGTTTCTTATCTAAAACAACTAAATAAGAAGTTTTTCTCGCCTCAAAATAGTCACTTAATCAAGCGAATTGGTATAAGTGCAGACTCTGTTAGTGTTTTAGGTATATTCCTTAGAACAATACCATCTCTACTCAATATCATTACTGTGTTTATCGCTGCCAGTTCGCACTACAGCACCATATCTTAGTCTATTGCCACCCTTGGGTTTAGCTGGTTTACCAAAGCTGTGGTAAGACCTAGTTTTAAAAAGTGTAGCTAAAAGTTAAAAGCTATTAAAATCATGGTGTTATTTTCTGCACTTGCTGACAATCCAGTATTAAACACATTGCTTTATCTTCCATGTTTATCTTGTTGATTTAAAAACATGCGAGGATAAATTGAAATGATAATCCTTGCCAATAATAACACAGAATGTATCTGCTTTGGCAAATTGTCGCTCATTAGAGGGGAGGGCAAATGTTGCCCTCATAATTTGAAGACAGTAGAGTCTAAATTTCTTTTGGCTTTTCTATATAATAGCCTTGCACACCATCGAGACACAATGTTTCAACAATATGCTTTTCTTCTTGACTTTCAATACCTTCCGCGAACACATTAACACCAATTCGGTGGGCAAGATCGACCATCAGGCGCATAAAGTATTGGTTGTTTTTATCTTCTTCAAGTCCTCGAGTATAGCTAGCATCCATTTTTATATAATCAGGTTTCAAGTCTCTGAAGAATTTAAATGATGTCAAACCGACACCAAAGCGTTCGACTGTGATCCGAGCGCCTGCTCGATGTACCATATCAATGAAGCGCTTACTGGCTTTGATATTTTGTTGCAAACCAAATTCACTGACCTCAAATACCAATTTGGAAGCAAGATTTGTTTCTTTAAGGAGACGACGCTCTAACCAGATCACAAATTGATCGTTATGGGCGCTTGATGCCGTTACATTGATACCAAAGTATTTTTCATTGAAGTTTCGGGTCTTTATCGTTTCCAAAGAGGTATCAATGATCAACTGATCAATCTCGATAGCCATTTCTAGTTTTTCTGCCATGGCAAGAAAGGAGGCCGTCGGTAGCATTTGACCTTCCTCCGTTTTAAAGCGAGATTGTATTTCAGCATAAGCTTTTGAATTTTTGCCAATTGGCATAATGTTCTGCATCATCAAACTGACACGTTTGCTGGCTATTACATCACGGATCACACGGCGCCAGTTTTGGTTGCCAAATCCAGCGCTAACATTATTCACCAGATCCGACTCTCGTTGTATATGCCACGCGTTGGCTTGCTTGCTTTGTGCCATACTCATGGCGTTATCAACAACAGACAGAAGTTCACCTAATGGTTTACCGTTTTCGTATGGAACAATTCCTGTATTTGCAACCGAAGACAGTTCTTGATTTTGTTGGAATTGAGTGAATCGTGATTGTAACGTGTCGCCAAACTCTTCTGCTTCTTTACTTGGCACATTGGGTAAGATAACGGCAAAGTCAGAGCTATTTAGTCGAAAGACTTGGCTGCCAGCATAAGTACCAGTGACATGCTTGATAATATCCGAGACTGACTTAATGTATTCATCGCCTTTTTGATAGCCACGAGTTTGGTTTATGACTTGTAATTCGGAGCAGCGTATCATTGCTAACGATCCAAACGCTTTTTTGGATGAAGACTCTATATATTGCTCATAATACTCAACAAACATGTTACGGTTACCAAGCTCTGTAACCACATCTTTATAAGCTTCTTGCTTGATTGAATGTGCTGCATTTTTGATGTCTTCTTGTTTCGACTTTAAAAAGCTCGCCAGACGCTTAAAAGAAGGGGTTAGCTCTTGGCCAAGTTCTGCTACTTTGCCATCATTAAAATCAAACTCTATGTTGTCAGTGGCTTGGTTTTGCGTGATATATGAGTCAACAGCACTCGCTACAGTCATACTGACATTACGGTTGAGCTTTTTGTACACACCTTGCATGAAAAAGACAGGAATAAAAGCAAGCAAAGCTGAAATAACGAGAAGCAGCAAAAGTGCTTGTTGCAATAACTGCGCCTGGCTCTGTGCATTTATTAAAAACTCAATCTTAATGTCTTTACTATCATTGACTGCAAATTGTGGACGGATCGCATTGATGTAGGTTTCTATAAAGTCAGCAACGAAAGGAAGGTTCGTCGGTGTATTAACTTGTAGAACGGTATTACCATCAAAATCTCGTACAATGAAGGTTGAAAATACCTCGCCGCTGTTTAGAGCCTGGTTAATGTGCTCTGGTGTTACTTCTGATAGCTTTTTGTCTTTTATGTATTCTGTCACCATAGCATGTGCACTTTGTTGTGCTTTACTAATTGCTGAGTCGAAACTAGTGGCGAAAAAAAAGCTACTAATCAAAGAGAGTAATAACCATGAGGTGACTTGGAGTATGATGAGTTTTCTAAAACCAGCCATAGTACGCTTCTTAAAGAGGATTATTCTGATAGTATCGGGTGTAGTGCCAAATTCTTTATCAAATTCATCAATTTAATTATATATTTTTGATGTGTTTAGAGAGTTATTGTTATATAAGATAAAGCACTGAAAATAATGATTGTAGGGTAGTGTAATTAGGCAGAAAAGTCTAATAATTTCTTGGAAGTGGCTCCCCCTCCCCGACTCGAACGGGGGACCTGCGGATTAACAGTCCGTCGCTCTAACCAACTGAGCTAAGGGGGAATCTTAAGTAGATAATTATTGTATGGCTCCCCCTCCCCGACTCGAACGGGGGACCTGCGGATTAACAGTCCGTCGCTCTAACCAACTGAGCTAAGGGGGAAATACAATACAGACTAACCAAGTTTAATTTGGCTCCCCCTCCCCGACTCGAACGGGGGACCTGCGGATTAACAGTCCGTCGCTCTAACCAACTGAGCTAAGGGGGAATAGTCAAAAATGCGAGAAATTGGCTCCCCCTCCCCGACTCGAACGGGGGACCTGCGGATTAACAGTCCGTCGCTCTAACCAACTGAGCTAAGGGGGAAGCGTGTCTCTCAACGGGGCGAAATATTAATGACGACATTGCAAGGTGTCAACTACTAAAATCACAGAAACGTAAAAAACTCTATTAAGCGATGAATTTATGCACTATTTGAGGTCTTTTTGTGACTTTATGACATTGCAGTGTACAAATTTGCGCTATGAGTTTAACGCTATTAGCAGTGAAACTGTTAAATTATCACGCGCCCGTATTTTAGCTCTTCCTATCTATTAGGTCATTTCTTGTTCTGTGACTTCAATTTTACGATAGAATTTATGAGTGAAGAAAATTAACATATCTCAATGGTGTTGTATGTATATACAGTGTTGAGTGGGGTTTTATGTATTTTTTGAGCGTTTTGCTTGAATAATACGCTTAACAGCTTATTTTATGATGTTTACTTACGATCTGTGGTTTGTAGTCAGGAAGCCAAAGTTGTGATCATAATAATCTATGTGAGGCTCGGTATTGGCCAGGTAATGAATGCAACCATATGTAGTTTGTTATCCCCACCTTGTGAGATTAAAAATCAAAGGGTTACATTTAATCCTATAAAAAACAATGTTTTGTATGGATTTCCCTTCAAGTTTTTGCTGAATATTCAATAATGTTGAGTCAAGGTTAGTATAGAGATCCAATTTGATCCAGTTACGATTCTAAATGCGATCATTTGGGGGGGTGGTAGGATCGCATTTTGGATAGGCTGGATGCCTTTATTCTATTGGCTTGGCGAGACTTATCCACGGAATCTGTGGATAACATTGTTTATTATTATTTGAGAAGTATTGCAAGACTATGAAATTAGGGCGCTATAGAGGTTGCAAGTAAATTTTGAAAAATATTTAATGTTTTAAATATCAACGGGTTATATTTATTTGGAAGTTTTTGTTTATTTGTTGTTCAGTATGAAGCTTTTATGAACTTTCAAGCCATAGGGCTGTGCAAAAAACATGCTGCTTTAGCGCTGGTATTGTAACTTTTTTGTCAAAACTAGTGGATTCGTAATTCTTAGCAAGAAACATCACTCCCTTAATATTTATTTAGGTTTTAATGGCAAATATTCGCTATTTTTATTTTGTAGAACCATGTTGACGTATCCTGCATAGCGTCAACGTGTTGAATAGCATACAATGAGCCGCTTAACATATCAGAAATAGGTTGTTATGACTCAAGCTAAGTCTAATTTCAATGGTAATGATATCCTTCATGGTGATATTGGGGCAACGTTAAAGCGCATGACGATCCCAATGATATTCGGCATGATCACCTTAATGACCTTCAATCTTGTTGATACCTTTTTCATTAGTATGCTCGGCACCGAGCCGCTAGCCGCTATTAGTTTTACGTTTCCGGTCACTTTTACCGTAATTAGTTTGGCCATCGGATTAGGGATAGGCACTTCCGCTGTTATTGCTAAAGCGCTGGGTAGCAACTTGCTCGAGGAGGCTAAGTTTGACGCTGCCGTTGCAATCATCATTTCGGCGTGTTTTGTTTCGATGCTTTCACTGTTGGGTTTCACCTTTGTTGACGAAATATTTATCTTGCTAGGTGCAAGTCCGGTCGTCATGCCTTTTATTCATGATTACATGTCGGTGTGGTTTATCGGCTCTATTTTGCTAATTACGCCAATGATTGGTAATTCGGTTTTACGTGCCAGTGGCGATACCAAGACACCGAGCCTCATCATGGCTCTTGGCGGCTTAGTAAATGCAGTGCTGGACCCGATATTAATCTTTGGCCTTGGGCCTATTGAGCCGATGGGGGTTAAGGGGGCTGCGGTTGCAAGTGTGTTGTCGTGGAGCTTGGGCGTTAGTATTATTCTATACTTACTGATTGTTAAAAAGCGCTTGATTTCTTTATCTGCAAAATACGCGAGTTTTTTTGCTGTGGCGCAAAAAATTCTAAAAATAGGATTACCAGCAGCGGGGGCGAACATGTTAACGCCATTAGCGATGGCGGTGATGACGGCGGTGATAGCCAGTTATGGGCCTGAAGCGGTAGCAGCTTTTGGTGTGGGCAGTCGTATCGAGTCGATAGCAAGCCTTGTAGTGTTAGCGCTATCAATGACGTTACCCCCTTTTATCAGCCAGAACTTTGGCGCTAAGCACTATCAACGTGTTCGCGATGCGTATACACACACGCTTAAATTCGTACTCGGTTTTCAATTTTTTGTGTATATCTTATTGGTATTGAGCGCCTACTATATTAGCCATACTTTTGGTAATGAGCCCGCTGTCGTTGAAACTATCCAGTTATTCATCTACATCATGCCATTAGGATATGGCTTACAAGGGGTGATCATTTTAACCAACTCATCGTTTAATGCTTTGCACAAACCAATGAATGCACTCATGCTTAGTATTATTCGATTGTTTGTGTTTTATGTACCTATTGCCTATCTCGGCTCCCAGCTCGCAGGCTTACCTGGGCTATTTGCAGGGGCTGCTTTAGGTAATCTGTTTACGGCAGTGATAGCTTATAACTGGTTTAAAAAAGCAATTGATGAGATTGTGCAAAGTGAGCTTCAAAAGGAGGCGTAATGGAAGATAAATTTCAGCTGGTTTCTGAGTTTAAGCCAAACGGCGACCAACCAACGGCGATAGTTCAGCTTTGCGATGGTCTAGAGAGTGGGCTTGCGCATCAAACTCTGCTAGGTGCCACAGGAACTGGTAAAACGTTTACCATGGCTAATGTGATTAATAATCTCAATCGCCCGACGATTATAATGGCGCATAACAAAACTTTGGCTGCACAGTTATATGGCGAAATGAAAGAGTTTTTTCCTCATAATGCCGTTGAATACTTTGTCTCTTATTATGACTACTACCAGCCAGAAGCCTATGTGGTTGCGAGTGATACGTTTATTGAGAAAGATGCTTCGATTAATGAACATATTGAGCAAATGCGACTTTCGGCAACGAAGGCACTACTTGAGCGCAGAGATACTATTATAGTGGCGTCTGTTTCAGCTATTTACGGCCTTGGCGACCCCGACTCATATATGAAGATGATGTTGTTACTCAAAGTCGGGGAGACGATTGATCAGCGTGATATGCTCAGAAGGCTTGCTGAACTACAGTACACACGAAATGATATGGATTTTAGTCGAGGCACATATCGTGTTCGTGGAGAGGTCATTGATATTTTCCCTGCTGAATCAGAAACCATTGCCGTTAGAGTGGAAATGTTTGATGATGAAATTGAGCGGATCAGTCTATTTGACCCGTTAACAGGTGCTGTTGAAAAGCATTTGGTTCGAGCAACTATTTACCCGAAAACACACTATGTGACACCGAGAGAAAAGATCCTTGATGCTATTGAACGGATCAAGCTTGAGTTAAAAGAACGTCGAGCGCAACTACTGGATAAAAATCGCTTAGTAGAAGAGCAGAGAGTTGCTCAGCGTACTCAGTACGATATTGAAATGATGACCGAGCTTGGCTATTGTTCTGGTATTGAAAACTACAGTCGTTATTTATCGGGACGAGCTCCGGGTGAACCACCACCGACACTTCTAGATTATTTGCCGGACGATGCGTTGATGATAATTGATGAATCTCATGTTACCGTCTCGCAAGTTGGGGCTATGTATAAAGGCGACAGAAGTAGAAAGGAAAACTTAGTCGAATATGGCTTTCGATTACCTTCAGCACTAGATAATAGACCATTAAAGTTTGAAGAATTCGAGGCGATTTCACCACAAACGATATATGTGTCAGCAACGCCTGGAGATTATGAACTGGACAAATCCAGAGGGGATGTTGCGGAACAAGTGATCCGTCCTACTGGTTTGCTGGACCCTGAAGTGGAAGTGCGACCAGTTGCAACCCAAGTCGATGATCTTTTGTCAGAAATCTATCAGCGTGTAGGTGTTAATGAGCGAGTACTGGTCACAACATTGACCAAAAGAATGGCTGAAGATCTCACCGATTATTTGAACGATCATGATGTTAAGGTACGTTATTTACATTCAGATATCGATACGGTGGAGCGAATGGAGATCATTCGAGATCTGCGCAAAGGCGTGTTTGATGTGTTGGTAGGTATAAACTTGCTACGGGAAGGCTTGGATATGCCTGAGGTTTCCTTAGTCGCAATTTTGGATGCGGATAAAGAAGGGTTTTTGCGTTCAACACGTTCATTGATCCAAACCATAGGCCGCGCAGCACGTCATCTTCATGGCAAAGCCATCTTATATGGAGACAGAATCACCAATTCAATGCGTCAGGCCATTGATGAAACTCAAAGGCGCAGAGAGAAGCAACAAGCCTATAATGAAGCGAATGGCATCATACCGACGGCGTTGAACAAAAAGATCACTGATGTGATGGATTTAGGCGAAGAGGTTGCAGACGATCAGGTTGTAGATATTGACGTTAAGTTCAAGCCTGGCATGCCAGCCATGGATGCAAAAGAAATAGCAAAAGAAATCGATAGGCTAGAAGCCCAGATGATGAAGTTTGCCAAAGAGCTTGAATTCGAAAAAGCGGCTCAAGCACGAGATCAGGTGCAAATTCTACAAAAACGTTTGATTAAAGCGTTGTGAGGGGTTGCTGCTACAGAGCATAAAAAGCATGTGAGAGTCACATGCTTTTTTATTGGTCGGGGAGTTACTTTAGAATCGATAGCTTATACCTAACGCTAAGTTAGAGGTATCTAAATCACCCATATCAAGGTATTTGTAGCCAAGGTTAACTGCCATGCCATTGTCCCAGTCATATTGCCAGCCCGCTTCTGCAACAAATCCTATCCCATCATCGCTGACCAATTTGGTATTACCTTGAGTGATCTCGTAGTCATAATAGTTGGCACCTAATTTACCGTAGAAGTAGCTATTGTCCGAGACTTGATAATAGCCTTTCGCGGCAACGACAAAGTTGTCAAAGTCGAGGTTGTTTGCACCTAAACCGAACAAGGTTTTATTGTTTTGGGTGCAGATGAATTTGCGGTCGTTTTCATCCTTACATTTCCAGTCATCAAGATCTTCTCCACTGTTGTATCCTACCTCTAAAGCGAAAATTGGGGTGAAGTGATAGTTATAATATAAATAGGCTTGACCAACACCATCACCGTCTTGATTGGAACTTTTATAAGTAGCTGAGCCACCAGAAATATCCAAACCAATGCGATGAGTTTCATTACTTTGTTCAGCAAACGAAGATAAGCTTGTTGCTAGCAATGCAACAGATAAGAGCGCGTTAAATTTCATAATCAATGTCCGTTGTAGTTAACTTGAGGACAGTATAAGCAGGGCGGTTGTCAAGGTCTGTTGTAGGGCTGTCATAAAATGTAAGAAGACGTCTGTTTTTATGGCCTTTATTTTACAAATAGCGACAGTCTTAGTTGGCTAAATGGCATTTTGTTGGGCTTTTAACTGGAGATAATTCACTATCGTCATAACTGTTAATGTTGCTGCTATAAATGCACTCCATACGTGATGGATCACGATATGGCTGGCTATAAATAAAGGAAGGTCGTGCCAACCGTCAATAAGTAGTAATTTGGCGAGCAAGATAAGGTACCCGAATAGCTGGGTGATGAGCGCGATTTGATAGAGTTGACAAAACTTGCTCTTAACCGCTGAGCGCAGCTCAATAATATTGCGCTTAATAAGTAACAAAAAGCAAGCTGCAAGCACTATTGTTAAGCCACTTAGCCCCAGTAATGAAGTCTTAATTAACACGATAGAAAAAGCGAAAGCAACCAGCATAACTAAGCTCACAAGTTATTGAGTGGTAAGCTTATATGCAGTTAGGTTTATAGTCTATTCGATTTATTCTAAGGATTTGGTAGTGATTTTCTGAATGATCACTCTATACTAACCCTCGATTTTATCAATAGTTTGTAAACCGATGTAACATTGCTATATATTTTAGTTGTCTGTTTAGCTATAAATGCAATGCTATGTTGTAGCACACACAAATAAAACAATAATTATTACAGTTATTAAGACCAAGTTGGGACTAGGGAAATGAAATTCGCTTTTAAGGATTTTTTGTTTGATAGCAAAGAACTTAAGCTTTATAAAGATGATCGAAAGCTAAACCTAAAACAAAAACCCGCTCAGATTTTAGAGCTATTTTTATCTGCTCCACAAACCATTCACAGCAAAGAAGACATACTAGAAAAAGTATGGCCAGATAGAAAGGTGACTGATCAGGTTGTTTTTCAAAATATAGGCCATTTAAGAGCGCTGTTTGGTGATGATGCGATCAAGACTTTTTCGCGTAAAGGGTATCAGTGGCAAATCCCTTGTAGCGCTTTCGATGGAACCGTTGAGCCAGAATCACAACCAAAAACAACGGAAACAAGTGAGCCAGCTTCGGATGTTTCTGAATCTGCTGACACACCAAAAAATCAACATGATAGTCAAGTTGACACGATAACAGCAGCGAAGCCTAGCAATAAGTTACCATTGTATGTTGCAGCGACGGTTGCAATCGTTGCGCTGGTTGCATACTTTGTTTTAATCTAATCAAGTTTGTGATAACTCGTGTTTAGGTTGAGTCGATTTTTACAGATGGTAAACCAATGAAAACGTTATATATCACCGGAGCAGGGGTCAGCGCGCAAAGCGGTATTCCAACATTTCGAGGTGAAGATGGCTTTTGGACAATAGGTTCTGCTAACTATACACCTCAAGAAATGGCTACTCGCGCGATGTATAAATCCAATCCCGGAGAATTTCTAAAGTGGTATTACCATCGTTTTGTTAGCTATCGCAACCATGGACCAAACCCTGTACATCAGTGGCTGAGTGATAAAAATGTTATCACGCAAAACATTGATGGTCTTGATGGTAAGGCAGGAAACAAACAGTATATCGCTGTGCATGGTCGAGTAGATCAAGTAACGTTGTTTCATACTCAAGGTGAGTTGGTTGAGCGTTATTCTGCACCTTGGGATGACGTTGATGAAAGTCAGTTAGCTGAGTCATTGTTAGCGGTGTTTAAGATCCCTAAGAATGGCCCGCAAAAAGGTCACTCACTAAAGCCTTATGTGTTGTTATTTGACGAATATTACACTGACCTTTATCAGATCAGCGAAGCACAACGCAGAATGTATAGCGCAGAACGGATAATATTTATGGGCACTTCGTTTAGTGTGAACATTACGCAAATGGCATTAGACATTGCTAGACAAAACAACATTCCAATTGAAGTGGTTGATCCTAACCCCGTTCATCTATTTCACAACAACGTTACTTATCACCGTATGACAGCAACGGAGTATATCTCAGGCTAATCTGTTAATGGTTTGATTTATAGTATGTCGCCAAGAGAAACTGTTTATAGTCACTTAATCGATTTTGCTGTCGTAAATGTGACTCAATGACCTTGGCATTACTAGCTTGAATGTCAGTTTGTCTGCGCTCCACTTCAATTAACCCTAGTAGCGCACTTAGCTCTTGGATTGCGAGTGCATCAATATTGGCATTAAAGGCTAAATAACACTCTAACGGGGTCAACTGCTTGTCATTTCTATGACTAATGGCGCTTTGTAAGATTTCTCGACTTTCGAACAGTAGTAGTGTTTTTAGATAGTTAAGGCCATTTTCCGATGCCGCAACGGTTGATAAGAATATATGCAAAATAGTATTTCCCTGTTGGTTGCTGCACATAATTTGCGACGATAGGATAAGAGGAGACGAGAAAAAAGAGAACTTTTCCAACGAATTGATTGCACCTAGTAGCGGCGTTGGAAATTCGCCAGCTTGGAGACAAAGCGTTGTGATATCTTGGTAATGGCCGTACAAGGCGGCATTATTTTGTGCGCTTTGAAATAGAAATTTGAGTACTTCTACTTTTACCTCAGTAGTGGACTGACAATACATCGCTTGTATTTTGGTGATATCTGCGCTTTTCAAAGCCAGTAAAAACGGCGTTAGGCTGTTTTTCGACATCAATTGTAACCTTGTATCATTATTTTCGTCATATCATAGTTTAGCAGCTGTCTAGTTTGCGCCAAAGCCTAGTGATTTGTACAGAGATACTGCAAATATTTCTTGATGAACTAAACTTTGGAATATCTAAGCTGAGGTAGCCCAATGATCGATATAGACGACAAAGTGCTAAATGATTTACGTGGTGGATTTAACCTACCTGCTAAACCTGAAATTCTGCAAGCACTTCAAAATGAATTATCAAAATCAGAACCTGAATTATTTGCTGTTGCAAACATAATTGCTGCAGATGTCGGTGCGTCTGCTGCGGTATTAAAAGTGATAAATTCACCTGCCTATGGCCTTGCTCGTACTATTACAGATATACGACAAGCGGTGATGTTTTTGGGAGTAACTTGTATTACGCAGTTGGTAACAGGGTATTTGCTTAAAAACGCATTTGAGCAATCAAAGTGCTGCATTTCGCTGCAGCAATTTTGGGACAATGCAGCTGATATATCAAAGGCTGCACTTGTCGTCGGTCACTACTTAAAGTCTTCATTACCTTTAGAGAATTTACAATTACTGGGGCTATTTCATGATGCTGGGATCCCTGCAATGGCGGTAAAATATCCTGACTACGCTGAGGTGATAAAGCTATCAATAGAAAGGCCAGAACGAACACTGATTGATTATGAGCAGCAGAAATATCCAGTGCCACATACAGTGGTTGGGTATTTTTTAGCAACCTCATGGCACTTACCCAGAGAAATATGCCAAATGATTTTGCGTCATCATGATGTCAGTTACCTTGAAGAATCAGAAAAAAACCCACAGCATGCACAAACATTTGCTGCTTTAAAGCTCGCTGAAAACCTATGTTTTGAGGCAAAGCACTTTAGAAGTTCAGCAGATTGGCACTTGTTTAAAGACAAAGTCATGATTGAACTTAATATTCATGAAGACGAATATCAAAACTTAAAAGATGATGTTGATGAGGTATTTATCGGGTGAGTATATTTTGTCTGGGCAACAAAAAAGGCGCATATAGCGCCTTTTCTTTGAATAGCAGGGCTTATAGACCTGCTGCTGCACGTAGTGCGTCAGCCTTATCTGTTGCTTCCCATGGGAACTCTTCACGACCAAAGTGGCCGTAAGCAGCAGTAGGTTGATAAATTGGACGTTCTAGGTCAAGCATTGTGATCAGACCATAAGGACGTAGGTCGAAGTGTTCACGGATAAGCTCGATTAGACGAGATTCCTCAAGCTTAGCTGTACCGAATGTTTCAACGCTGATAGATGTAGGCTCTGCCACACCGATTGCGTAAGACACTTGGATTTCACACTTGTCTGCAAGGCCGGCTGCAACAATGTTCTTCGCAACATAACGTGCCGCGTACGCTGCAGAGCGGTCAACTTTTGATGGATCTTTACCAGAGAATGCACCACCACCGTGACGAGCCATGCCGCCGTAAGTATCTACGATGATTTTACGACCAGTTAGACCACAGTCACCCATAGGACCACCGATAACGAAACGGCCTGTTGGGTTGATGAAGAACTTAGTCGCTTCAGTGATAAGCTCAGCTGGTAAAGTCGGCTTGATAATAGTTTCCATCACTGCTTCTACTAGGTCGTCTTGCGATACTGAATCACAATGTTGAGTAGATAAAACCACAGCGTCGATACCAACCGCTTTACCATTTTCGTACGCAAATGTTACCTGAGACTTAGCGTCAGGGCGTAGCCAAGGTAATGTACCGTCTTTACGAACTTGTGCTTGGCGTTGCACTAAACGGTGTGAGTACGTAATTGGCGCAGGCATAAGTACGTCAGTCTCGTTACACGCGTAACCAAACATTAGACCTTGGTCACCAGCACCTTGCTCTTCAGGGCGAGTACGATCAACACCTTGGTTGATGTCTGGTGATTGCTTACCAATGGTATTTAGGATTGCACATGAATCCGCATCAAAACCCATGTCAGAGTGGGTATAACCAATTTCACGCACAGTTTTACGAGTTAATTCCTCGATATCAACCCAAGCGCTAGTCGTGATTTCACCACCAACCATAACCATACCGGTTTTAACGTAAGTTTCACACGCAACACGTGCTTTTGGATCTTGCTCAAGGATGGCATCTAGAACCGCATCAGAGATCTGATCGGCGATTTTATCCGGATGACCCTCAGAAACAGATTCAGAAGTAAATAAATGTTTAGCCATTGTATTTATGCTCACAAATATTGCGCTTCACAAACATCAGGAACAGCGCGAAAAATTAAGGGGCGTATTCTAACCAAAAAACCTACCCATTGACTAGTTATTTTACGCCTAGACGTCCAAAATTGTTCAATCTTTTTTAATGGTCAGAAAAAGTCAGTCTGTACCTGTTTTTTTATGGTCTTTGCCGTTGCAGTAGGCCATATAAATAAGTAAGAATGGGCTCAACCCCCGCGAAACACATTTAAAGGTAGGAGAATTCATGCCATCTCGCAAAGAACTTGCTAATGCAATTCGCGTTCTTTCCATGGACGCTGTACAAAAGGCCAAGTCTGGCCACCCAGGAGCCCCTATGGGCATGGCGGACATCGCAGAAGTACTTTGGCGCGACTTTCTAAAACACAACCCAAGTAACCCTGAATGGGCAGATAGAGATCGTTTTGTATTATCAAACGGTCACGGCTCAATGCTTATTTATTCATTGCTACATTTATCGGGTTATGATTTATCAATCGATGACATTAAAAACTTTCGTCAGTTACATTCCAAAACGCCAGGTCACCCAGAGTATGGCTATGCACCAGGAATAGAGACGACTACTGGCCCACTTGGTCAGGGTATCACTAATGCGGTAGGTATGGCGATTGCTGAAAAAGCCTTAGCTGCGCAGTTTAACCGCGAAGATTATGACATCGTAAACCATTATACCTACACCTTCTTAGGTGATGGTTGTTTGATGGAAGGGATCTCACACGAAGCATGTTCGTTGGCAGGTACACTTGGACTTGGCAAACTCATTGCATTTTGGGATGACAACGGTATTTCAATCGATGGTGAAGTTGAAGGTTGGTTTAGCGACGACACACCGAAGCGTTTTGAATCGTACGGCTGGCATGTTATTGCTGATGTTGATGGTCATGATAGCGACGCGATTAAATCCGCAATTGAAGCGGCTCAAGCTGAATCTGACAAACCAACGCTTATTTGTTGTAAAACCGTTATTGGCTATGGCTCACCAAATAAATCTGGCAGCCACGATTGCCACGGTGCACCGCTTGGTGACGATGAAATCAAAGCTGCTCGTGAGTTCCTTGGTTGGGAGCACGGTGCATTCGACATTCCTGAAGATATCTACGCGAAATGGGATGCAACAGCGCGTGGTCAGAACCAACAAAGTGAATGGCTAATCAAGTTTACTGAGTATCAAATGCACTACCCAGAGCTTGCCGCTGAATTTGAACGCCGTATGAAAGGTGATTTGCCAGCAGATTGGTCAGAAAAAACAGAAGCGTATATCGCTGAACTTCAAGCGAATCCGGCAAATCCTGCAACGCGTAAAGCATCACAAAATGCCTTAAACGCTTACGGCCCAATTCTTCCTGAGTTTATGGGCGGCTCTGCTGACTTAGCGGGTTCTAACTTAACGCTTTGGGATCAGTCAAAAGGTTTAACAGCCGAAGACGCAGCGGGTAACTATATCTTCTATGGTGTACGTGAATTTGGTATGTCTGCCATTATGAATGGTATTGCGCTACACAAAGGCTTTATCCCTTATGGTGCAACATTCTTAATGTTTATGGAATACGCACGTAACGCGGTACGTATGGCTGCATTAATGAAGCAAAGAAGTATTTTTGTCTACACTCATGACTCAATTGGTCTTGGTGAAGATGGTCCAACGCACCAGCCTGTTGAGCAAATGGCAAACTTACGTACCACCCCAAATCTTGCAAGCTGGCGTCCATGTGACCAAGTTGAGTCTGCAGTAGCTTGGCAGCAAGCAATAGAGCGTGCCGATGGTCCATCTGCCCTAGTGTTTACCCGTCAAGGGCTAGAGCAGCAACCTCGTACTGCTGAGCAAGTAGCTGCTATTAAGCAGGGTGGTTATGTACTGTCTTGTGATGGTGAGCCGGAAATCATCCTGATTGCAACGGGTTCAGAAGTACAACTTGCGGTTGAATCTGCTGATAAACTACGTGCAGATGGCAAAAAAGTACGCGTTGTGTCTATGCCTTCAACGGATATTTTCGATGCACAATCTGCAGAGTATAAAGAAAGCGTTCTACCAAGCTCAGTAACACGCCGTGTTGCAATTGAAGCAGGTATTGAAGACTTCTGGTACAAGTATGTCGGGTTAAATGGGGCAATCGTTGGTATGACTACCTTTGGTGAGTCAGCACCAGCAGGTGAGCTGTTTAAACTATTTGGCTTTACTGTCGAAAACATCGTTGAGAAAGCAAACGCATTATTTGCATAAGCGATTAAAAAGAAATAAAAAAACCCATGCTCTGCATGGGTTTTTTTTATTGTTATAGCAATTCTATTCAGTAAGTCGTGTGCTCAATTGTACCAATTTTCTTAATTAAGTGGTCTATTTTGAGGCGAGAAAATCTTGTCGATAACGAGGCAAAAATTTTGCTATTTAGTTGTTCTAAATAAGAAATTTTTAACGCTGTTAGCGTCAGATTTACTCCTTCAAATTGAGCAAGTATTAACTCAAATTGGTATTAAACTTTAAACTGATCGACTGACAAGCGCAGCTCTTCTGCGAGTTTCGCCACTTCAGAGCTTGAAATTGACGTCTGGCTTGCACCTTCAGCCGTTTGCTCAGCAATCGTAACAATAGACTCTAAACGTTCACTAATTTCTTGCGCTACTTGCTGCTGCTCGTTTGCTGCATTAGCGATTTCTTCACTTACATCATGCGCTTGTGAAACGGCTGCGGTAATAGAGTTCAATGCTTCGTTGGCAAGGTCGCTTTGGTTCACACAAGACTCAGCCTGTTGTTTACCTTTCGACATTGCACTTACGGCTTCTTCCGCACCTGCTTGTAAAGACTCGATCATCGCCTGAATTTCTTGTGTAGACTCTTGAGTTTTACTTGCTAAAGAGCGTACTTCGTCAGCAACTACCGCAAACCCTCGACCTTGTTCTCCAGCTCGAGCTGCTTCAATTGCAGCATTAAGCGCAAGTAAGTTAGTTTGCTCGGCGATGCCTCGTATAACATCCAAAATACTTCCGATAGAAGCACTATCTTGATGTAGTTTATTGATAACACGCGATGCCTCGTCGACTTCTTTGGCGAGTTGCTCAATGGTGTGTTTATTTTCGTGTGAGATACCTTTAACGCGCTCAGCTTCTTTGTCAGCATTTTTGATTTCTTGCAACGCTTGGTGTGCGCTGTTGCTTACACCATGAGAAGTGCTACTCATCTCGGTTGTTGCTGTAGCTGCTTGCTCAACTTGTGCTTGCTGATTTTTAATCGCTTGACTCGATTCAGTGGTAATCGTCGATGTTTCTTCAGAGGCCGCTGCCAGTTGTGTTGAACGAGAAATAATACCTGTGATCAGTTCACGTAAACTCGAGATTAACGTATTACAGCTTTTCGAAAGTTCTCCAAACTCGTCTTTGGCGGTATCATCTAAGCGCTGCGTCATATCGCCACTGGCTACGATATTCAATACTCGATTTACTTCAGAAAGAGGCTTGGTAATGCGACTCACTGTAATGTATGCAACACCGACAGCCATAATAGTCGCCACCATCATACCTATCCAAGTCCATAAATTAGCTTTACCGACGTCACTGCGCACACCTTGTTGCAAATTGAACGCGACTTGGCTTGCTTCTGACAACAAATCGTCAAGCTGAGAAAGCGCCGCTTGTGTTGTTTTTTCAGCGTCTGCAAGTTCTTTTTGGGTTTCAGCAAGGGCGAGTATCAGGCGCTTTTGGTTTTCTGCAATACTGTTACTACCAGTTACTGTATCTTTTAGAGCCGTATAATATCCCTCAAGATCTGCGAATAGTCCGCTATCAAGTGCAGTCACTGGACCACGGATCAAGTCGATATTTCGTCCTAGCTCTTCAACTAAATACTTTTGCTCATTTCTAACGATTTCTAGCGTGTTGGTGTCTTCAACAGTGACTAAATCGTTTGCACTAGTAACCACAGAAGAAAAGTTGTTCTCAAGACTATTTGCTGCTTGAAAAGCGCGTTTGTCGCTATCTTCTAATCCATCTAAATCGATGATGTCTACCGTTACCATGGTGGCATCCTCGGCAGCCATATCAAGATCAGATAACTGTTCTTTGAGCTTATCGCGCAAAGAAAGCTCTGACGACTTCTCAGTGACTAGGCTATTCATGGCTTTTACAAATGCGTCGTAACTTTTGCCAACATCGCTGCTGCTTGAAGCAAGTTTGTTGTTAGAAGCGACCACCTGTTGGAGTTCAGAGTATGTTTTATCAAAAATCTTCTGACGCTCAGAAAACATTTGTCTCAGCGTCGCAAGCTCTGTTTCTGAGCGCGCATAAAAACTACCTTGCGCCATCTTGCTCATTAATGTGAACTCAACTTTGAGTTCAGAGCTTTTTGATAGTGCAGGTAAGGAGAGGCTGTTTACCTGCTGAGTTGAGTTGTCAATGTTTGCAATCCTAATTAAAGAATTACCCCCGATAAGAAGAAGCAACAAGGTGATGGTAATAAACCCACCCCAAATACGTTGGCTAACAGTCAAATTCATAGCTGTCCTACAAAATTTACAATGCAATACGGATACTTATCGGATTTATTGCGGATAAGTTAAGTATTTTATAGCAGATGTGACGAAAAAATTCAGCAAAAAAGGTCGGATTACAAAAAATAGCGACTATTTTGCCACAAGGGAGGTCTGTTTATCGAATATAGGTTAGTCAATAGAATAAAGATAGAGGCGTTTATGTTTGTAACTTGATGGCCTTTGGTGTTCAGGCTGGCACTGTACACACAAATTTGTATCTTGGAGAACCTGAAAAGGGGCCGCTCAAGTCGGTGTTTTCACTATGCTTGAGCAGATTAAGAGTAAAGCATTATATGGGTTATGCGTATAAGCCGCTTTGTTCTGCTAGTAACATCTGGTTAGTCGAGTTCTCTGGGCTTTGAGTTGACACCTTTACCGGACAATATCTCGATTTAATTGCATTGCAGGTGTTTTGGTAGGCTATGCTTGTTGGTACTTTTCACCGGTATCGATGTTAATCATGGTCATTGCCCCTCCCCAAACGCATCCTGTGTCGAGTGCAATCACATTTTTTTGGTGTGTTTCACCCTCTAATGCCGCCCAGTGGCCAAAAAGTAATGTCGCATTTGGTGGTATTTGTCTATATTCAAACCAAGGGATAAGACCATCGTTATCTTTTAACCCTGATTTATTTTTTAGGTCTAGTTCACCATTTTGCTTAAGAAAGCGCATTCTAGTGAAGACGTTAACAATGGCTTTGAACTTATCTTGTTCACTGAGCTTATCAAGCTTAAGTCCTGGGTGAGCGCCATACATATTGGCGTAAAACTCAGGGGCTTTTGTAGATTGATAAATAGTTTCGGCAAAGCGTGCATAGTCTAGCGCTTGTTCTATGCTCCAGCTTGGATGAATACCTGCATGAGAAATCAAAGTTTGCTGCTGTTCTAGCCAGATAGCCAGTGGCTGTGCACGCAATAAGTCAGCATACTTTTGGCATTTAGGGCTGTTAAACACCGCGTCTAATTTGTCTTTTGGGTTGGGTGCCATCCCTAATGCTAGACAGGCTAAAAAGTGGAGGTCGTGATTGCCAAGTGTAACGCTAATGGAGTCTGCATGTTGATATAGAAACTCTAGGCAAGCAAGCGGATCAGGGCCTCGGGCGATGATGTCGCCGACAAAGTACAAATGGTCTTGGCTTGGATTAAAGTCGACTTGATCAAGTAGCGCTATGAGTGGGGTGAAGCAGCCTTGTAAATCTCCAATTGCGTATTTTGCCATGCTTTGCCTATAGCCTATTTTATAACTCAATGTGTTTATTCTAATGCTGAGCCTCAATGAGGCAAGCAGGCTAGCCCGCTTGCATTGAATAACAGCGTCCTTATCCCAATTTACTTAACTCAGCTGCCTATTTTGAGGAGCTTGTACTACCCTGATGTGAGCTTATCATCAAGGTAACTACACCCGTCTCGGCGAGGCAAAAATGTTGCTACTTCACCTGTGGTCTATTGCCGAGCTCTGGTTACCTAGTTGCTTTAGATAAACCGTTGACAAGGCCAGCGTCATACTTGCCCACTTATATTGAGCAAGTATTAAAACACATTGGCATTAATGCAAAATATTTGGGCAGGAGAGTCGAAATACATTAATTGGTGCTTTAAACTCGGTGCCAAACTCATTACGCATAACGTAGTAGCCTTCCATTGTACCTAAAGGGGTATCGAGAACTGCGCCACTGGTATACTGATAGCTTTCACCGGGACGGATGGTAGGTTGTTCACCTACGACTCCATCACCTTCCACTTCCGTTTCTTTGCCGTTGGCGTCGGTAATTAGCCAATAGCGGCTCTCTAGCTTGGCATTACACAAGCTATGGTTTTTGATAGTTATAGTATAGGCAAACACATATTTTTCCTTTTCAGGCTGTGATTGCGCTTCAACATAAAAGGTTTCTACCGACACTTTTATCGGTGAGCCAATTTTAGTTTGAGTTGTCATATAGCCAATTTGCAATTTCGATAAACTGGTTCAGCGACAGATTTTCAGCACGAAGTGTAGGATCTATACCCAACGCTTGTAACTGCGCTTCACTTAACAGGTTAGATAAACTATTTCTCAGCGTCTTACGACGTTGGTTGAATGCTTCAAGACATACAGTATTCAGTAGCTTAGTACTTTTGGCTGTACGTTGAGAAGCCTCTTTGGGGATCAATCTGACGACTGCTGAGTCAACTTTTGGTGCAGGCTTAAAGCAATGCGGTGGTACCTCAATGACGGGAATGGCATGGCAGTAATACTGCGTCATTACACTTAAACGACCAAAAGCCTTACTCCCAGGGCCTGCAACCATGCGATTAACGACTTCTTTTTGAAGCATAAAGTGCATGTGTTCAACCTGATCTGCAAATTCAAACAGGTGAAATAACAAAGGGGTTGAAACGTTATAAGGTAAGTTACCAAAAATCTTCAGCTTCTCTCCTTCTTTGATTAAAGAAGAAAAGTCAAACTTCATTGCATCGCCTTGATTAACCGTTAATTTAGGTCCTAAAAACGGATGATGGATCAAGCGCTCAGCAAGATCTTTATCAAGCTCTACAACGGTTAAATGGCCACTTAAATCACACACAGGCTCAGTGATAGCACCTAAACCAGGACCAATCTCAACCAGGTTATCCTCTGGTTTTGGGTCGATGGCTGTTACTATCTTGTCGATAATACTGTTGTCATTTAAGAAGTTTTGACCAAAGCGCTTACGGGCTCTGTGTCCAAGATGTACTTTATCTGTCATGCATTCTGTGCTTTTTTGGTTGCGAGCTTAATTGCCTCGCGGATCGCTAATTCAAAACTACCTACTTCAACATCGCCCGAGCCTGCTAAATCAAGAGCAGTGCCGTGGTCAACCGATGTACGAACAAAAGGTAATCCCAAGGTGATGTTTACTGAATTTCCAAAACCTTTATATTTTAACACAGGTAAGCCCTGATCGTGATACATTGCAAGCACTGCATCAGCATTATCTAAATATTTTGCTTGAAAAAGCGTATCAGCAGGCAGTGGGCCGACTAAGTTCATGCCTTGCTGATTGAGTATTTCTAGAGTTGGCTCAATCGTGTCTATTTCTTCTCGGCCAAGGTGACCACCTTCACCGGCATGTGGATTGAGCCCACATACCAGTACTCGTGGTTGTTCAATACCAAACTTTGTCTGCAAGTCGTGGTTGAGTATATGTATCACTTTGCTCAAACGCTCAGGGGTTATCGCTTTTGATACATAAGCCAACGGAATATGAGTGGTTACTAAAGCAACGCGAAGTCCTTCCGTTGCAAGTAGCATAACCACATCGGCAGTATCAGACTGCTGCGCAAAATATTCAGTGTGGCCACTAAATGAAATACCCGCTTGGTTGATAATGCCTTTATGCACAGGGCCGGTAACAACTGCAGCAAAAGTACCATCCATATTTTTTTCTGAGGCAATACGAAGCGTCTCGAGCACATAGTGGCCATTGGCTTCATCTAGTTGACCGGCAACCACCTCAGCACCTTTATCTACTTGTAAATAGTAGATAGCGCCTGCGGGGGCAGGCTGTGGTGCTTGAGTGCTGTCAAATGGCAATAGTACGATTTGCTCGTTGAGCTCTTTAGCGCGTTTTTCTAGGATACTTTTATCAACTACCGCAACTAACTGAGCGGGCCAAGCATGCTGAGCCAATTTGATAACAAGATCTGGACCTATGCCAGCAGGCTCACCCGGTGTAATTGCGACTCTGAGGGTCATGGTCGTTATTCCGTTTCCATTATTTCAATATGTGCTTGATCACGCATTTCTTTAATCCATTTAAAGCTTTCTTCTTTAAATTTACGATTAAATAGTAGGCGATGAGCGCGGTTTAATTTAGCCTGCTCTGTTTTGTCTGCAACGCGCTTATCAAGCAGTTGCACTATGTGCCAGCCAAAAGTACTTCTAAACGGCTCACTGATTTGATCTTTTTCTAGAGATAACAAAGTATCTCTAAATGCTGGTACGTAAGTTGTTGGATCTGTCCAGTCGTACTCACCGCCTTTAAGGGCAGAGCCTGGATCTTCAGAGTGCTCTTTCGCTAGTGCTGCAAAGTCTGCGGTGCCAGCTCGTAGGTCCTTAACAAAGCCAGTAAGCATTGAGCGTGCTTTTTCTTCACTTAAAATGATAGAAGGTTTGATTAAGATATGACGAGAGCGTACTTCGACTGTCTCCACCACTTCACGGCCGCGAATATCTTGTACTTTCAGAATGTGGAAACCCGCGCCTGAGCGCAGTGGACCGACGATGTCGTCTTTTTTCGCTCCCTTTATTGCTTCTGCAAACAAAGTTGGCATTTCGTTGATACCCATCCAGCCTAATTGGCCACCATCTAGCGCCTTTGAACCACTTGAAGAGGCGATAGCAATACGCTTAAATTCTTTGCCTTCGTTCAAGAATTTGATTACGTTATCAGCACGCTGACGGGCATCCTCAATTTCTTCGGGCGTCGCTTTCGTTGGTATCTTGATCAAAATGTGGCCAATGTCATATTCCTCGGAGTTGCCAGTTTGCTCGCTGAGAATTTTTTGTAAATTCGTCACTTCTTGAGGGCTGATATAAATACGGCGGTCGACACTGGCTCGGCGTACCTGGCTTGTGGTGATTTCTTTGCGGATCTCTTCACGGTATGCTTGGAAACTTTCTCCGCTCGCTTCTACCGAGCGACGTAGATCAGCAATAGTACCACCTTGGTCTTGCGCGATATTGGCAATGGTTTGGTCAAGTTGTGCATCAGATATTTGCATACCCATGCGCTCACCTAGTTGTAGCATCAGCGATTGCTCAATGAGCTTATCAATCGCTTGTAAGCGAAGTGTCCTGTCACTTGGAAGCTCGGTCCCTTGCTGGTCGGCTTGTTCCTTTACGCGGTTAATTATTTGGTCAACTTCACTTTGTAAAATAACGCCGTCGTTGACGGTGGCAACAACAGTATCAAGTTTTACACGCTCAGCATGTGCTTGAGTAAATAGGCCTGCACTCAAGGAGGCCACTAATAACAACTTTTTTAAATTCATACGGCTTTCTAAATTCTATTTATTCAAAAAATACGGTCTACGGTAACCAAAAATACCCTGTTGAAGGAGCTTACTTGCATCACCACTGCGTTGACTTCCAAGTCCTGAAAGAACAAATTTCAGGCTAAAGCCAGAGTCAAACACTGCCTCATCATGAGTGAGTGTTTGGTTTAAGTTTGTTTCAATTTGTCGGTTTGCTGTCACTTGAATCGCCCAACAACAAGACTGGTATTGAACGCCGACAAAGGATTCAACGCTTCTGTTTGCTGTCATATCACGGTGATAGCTTGCTACAAACTGCCAGTTATCGTCAATTGGTAAACTCGTGAATAAACCGACTTGGTCTATTTCATAGTCTGAGACATCATTTACATAGCGATGGTTCAATTGCACAAGCTGCTTGTCGTCACCTTTGTAGTCTAAAGTAAAGTGAGATTGTACCAAATCTTTGCTATCGACATCGTATTGAATACCACCAGATAGATACCAGCGTTTATGCCAATGTAGCATGGATTCAGCTGCAAACAGCGAATTATAATTTGTATCGTCGCTGAAGCGTTGTGCAGATGGCTTTACAGAGGACTCTAGATAGATGATTTGACCGGCACTAAAGTTAAAGCGCTCGACATTGCTACTATCAAAAATTCGTGTGGTTGCACCAATAGTGAATTGGTTTGCTTCTGCGATACGGTCGTAACCTGAATATCTGCGGGCGCGAAAGAGACCAATGAAGTCATCTTGTAACTTAGCAGTATCATACCAACCAATTTGACTTTGTTCTCTATGTGGAGTGTATAAGTACTGTAGCTGTGGTTCTAATGTCTGTACCCCTTGCTCGAAGAAAAACTCTGTACTGCGTTCAAAGTTGAGCTGGCCGTGCATACGGACACTTGGTAACGTCCGGCTGACAGACTCTGCATAGTCCGAATTGAGTTCTTTGATGTTCTGATCATAGCGAGTATGAAGTAAGCGAGCCTCTGAGGTAAAAGACCAAGCATAATCACTGCGAGAGAATGAGACTCTGGGTTCTAAATGTAGTCTTGACGCTTCAGTGATCGCTAATGAATCATTTTGAAAATAAGCAAATTCACCCTCAAAATCCCAATCAACGTTGGCAAACTCGTAACTTTCACGGGTACGGAAGCTAATTTGCGGTAACGTGGTATAGGACTCTCTGTGGTCGCCAAGGACTTCAAAGTCTTGCAGTTTAATGTCGACCAACCAGTCCTCGCCTAAGTAGCTAACATTACCAGTGCGATACAGTTGAGTATCTGTTTCATTGGCGTATTCTGAGGTTAAGTCAGTCAGGTAGTTATCATCGCTGACATTGGTAATATCAACGAACGCACGCCAGTTATCGCTCAAGTAACTTTTTTGCTGCCAATGCACTAAATATCGGTCATCTAGCTGTGGATCTGAGTCATCTTTACTTAAATATTCAACAGCAACTTTACCTTGGTGTTGCTCAGTCAAATATCTGAACTCAGTGTTAAGCTGGAAGCCTTTATTGGCCATATATCGTGGCGTTAAGGTAGCATCGTAATTTGGTGCTAAGTTCAAGTAATAAGGAGTGATTAACTCCAAACCAAACTTATTTGAGCTAGAGATGGTTGGTGTGAGCAGCCCTGACTTGCGCCTACTGTCGATTGGAAAGGTAAAATAGGGGAGGTAAATCACCGGCGTATTCAAAATTTTGAACACCGTATTATATGTTTCTCCCCAGCCATCCTCACGAGAAAGCACGATACTACTTGCTTCTATTTTCCAAAAGGGATCATCGCTTGGACAGGTAGTGAAGCTAGAGTTATCGAGTGATATTTGATTTCCAGACGCGTGTAACTTTTCAGCACCACCACGACCTAGCTGCTCAGTAAGCTCATATTCAGCACCAAGCAAGCTGACCGTGTTAGCATTTAAATCAGCGAAGAGACCATTACTATGTACTTTGGTAAATTGATCGCGATAAAGGAGCGGGCCTGAAGCACTTAGTAGCCCTTCTTTTTTATCAATCAGTGCACGTCTGGCTGCTAAGCTCATGGTTTCGGTATTAATAATGACATTGCCTGAAAACTCTGCGCTGTCAGCACCTTGTAGTTCCAAGTCATCAGCAACAATATCAATGGCGTTTTTGGGCAGCGAGGCTATTGGCTTCCAGCTTTCTGGCTGCATATAGTCTTTACATTGTGCCGCGACAATGTTCGTATTAGCAAAAGCAGTAGAGTGAATAGCAGACAATACAGCTAAGCCCAAAATTTTGCGCATTTAATAACCTATTAGCTGAGCATTTAATAATAAGCTCATCATGATAAATGAAAACTGTCGGAAATACAGTAGCATTTAAATATTTACAAGTAGAAGGTGTAATAGTTAATCCATGAGTAGTCAAAATCAGCGTGTAGAATTTATACAGCGAGCATTGCAAACCCATCAATTCAGCTGTGAACCCATTACCTCAGATGCTAGCTTTCGCCGCTATTACCGTGTAGCAAAAGGTACAGAAGCGTCATGGGTGCTGATGGAAAGTCCGGTGGATAAAGTGGATAACACCCCATTTGTAGCATTAAACAGTGTATTCACACAGCAAGGGCTAAATCTGCCAAGTATTATTGCACAGGATGAGCAGTGCGGTTTGGTATTGCTACAGGACTTGGGCTCTACTCACCTTGCTGACAGGCTAGATACACACGCCCGATTGCATGACTATCAAGCGTTGCTAGATTTGCTACCAAATATTGCTCAGACGCCGACCAGTGAGTGGATGAAACCCTATGATGCTGACTTTATTGCCATGGAGCTGGAAATATTTCATGAGTGGCTGGTGACAAAGTGGCTAAAAAGTTCGCTGACAGAGCAGCAACAAATACAATGGCAAAACGTCAAGTCAAGGTTGGTCGAGGTTATGCTCGAACAGCCACAAGTGACGATGCACCGAGACTTCCACAGTCGTAATGTTATTTTTCATCTGTCACAGTGGTATTTGATTGATTATCAAGATGCCGTGCAAGGGCCTGTTACGTATGACAGTGTGTCTTTACTAAGAGACTGTTACACGCGATTGCCTACTGATGAGTTTGCAATGTTGCAGCGATATAGTTTTGATAAATTACATGCCGCAGGTCTGTTAGCTGATATGGATTTTAGTCGATATCAATATTACTTTGATCTTACTGGGTTGCAGCGACACCTCAAGGCTGCGGGAATATTTACGCGACTATTGCAACGAGATGGGAAAGGCGGGTATCTAGATAATATTTTGCCAACGCTCGATTACATTCTTGAAGCTGCTCAGAAGTATGATGAATTTCAGTGGCTTGCAAGCTGGATTAGGCATGACATAATGCCTAAAGCAAAAGTCAAACTTAGCGCCAAATAAAGCGAATATGAAAGCAATTATTTTATCAGCAGGTCGTGGTAAGCGGATGATGCCACTTACAGCGACACAGCCCAAACCGATGTTGAAAGTAGCGGGTAAGCCACTCATTGAACATCACATTGAACGACTAAAGTTAGCTGGTATCACCGAGGTTGTAATCAACCTTGCATGGCACGGTGAGGTGATTAAACACTACTTTGGTGATGGTAGCCACTTTGGGGTAAATATTACCTACAGTGATGAACCAGAAGGAGGGCTTGAAACCGCAGGAGGAATTATTCAAGCACTACCGTTACTGTGCCAGGATAGCGACCGCTTTGTGGTTATAAATGGCGATATTTTTACCGATTATGATGTGCGTAGCCTTATTCAGCTACAACTTGGAAAAGCAGCCGCTGGACATTGTGAAGCACATATTGTGTTAGTGGAAAATCCAGTACATAACCCCAATGGTGACTTTTGTCTCGCTCACCAGCCTTTGAACCAAGAGCAATATACATTTTCTGGGATAGGTATCTACCATCAATGTTTTTTTGCTGGGCTAGAGCGTGGCTTTGTTAAGTTAGGGCCACTACTTCGCAGTGCACTTGCAGAGCATAGAGTGTCAACAGAACTGTATCTTGGTCAATGGGACGATATTGGTACTCCTGAGCGACTAAGCACAATAAATAAAAAGTTAGGATATAGCGATGTGGGGTAAATTATTAGGAACCATGTTTGGTTTTTTGTTTGGTCGGTGGTTGGGCGCGATTCTAGGCTTTTACCTCGGACATTTGTTTGACAAAAGCTTACGTCAAGATTTTGATAAGGTCGGTGGTTTTCAGGGCTTTATTAAAGGAGATGAGCTGCACGAACGACAAGCTCTGTTCTTTTCAAGCTGTTTTGCTGTTATGGGGCATATTGCTAAGTCTAATGGCCGTGTCAGTGAGATTCATATTCAAGCCGCATCAGCATTTATGACCGAAATGGGGTTGCAAGGAGAAGACCGAAAAGAAGCGCAGCATGCTTTTACCGCAGGAAAAAGCAGTGACTTTTCAATCAAAGAAGCCGTAACAGATTTTAAAGAAGCGTTTGCTCGGCGCTATGATCTAAGGCAATTATTCTTAGAAATTCAAATCCAAATGGCATTTTGTGATGGTCATGTATCAGACGCTGAAAAAGCGTTACTAAAGCAAGTCAGCAAATATTTAGGTTTCGCTGAAACGCATTTTTTGTTTTTGCTAAAGCGTTACCAGGCTGAGTTTGAGTTTCGTCGTGCCCAACAAGCTGGAAAGTCACAACAACAGCATCAGCATCATGGACACCAAGGAGCACCGCAACCGAGTGGGCTTACACGCTCAAAAGCCTTGGCTGTGCTTGGCTTAGGTGAAAGCGCAAGCGCGGGTGAAATTAAAAAGGCGTATCGCAAACTGATGTCACAACATCATCCGGATAAGTTGGTATCGCAGGGGCTGCCGACACATATGATGGAAGTAGCTAAGCGGAAAAGCCAAGATATTCAGTCTGCCTACGAGTACCTTAAAAAAAGCTAAAGTATCCGTAAAAAACCGAGTAGTTCCTTGCGTAAGCGCTGGTGCTGGAGCGGATCGGTTTTTTCCCCAAATAGCTCTCTTTGGCGGTAATCTAGCTTACTATTTTTTCTTGCCCACCTTACTCTGTCAGCGGTGCTATCGATTACCATTGGGTTATCAAAGCTGTAGTAAATATCCAAAAGAGCGGGGCTTATCAAAGACAGGTTTGATGCTAGGTGTTTTTGTCGCATTGCATTAGGCAGCTGGGGGCTGACGACGGTGTAAGCATCAATACGAAGGTTGGGTAAGGTTGCTAAATGTTCTGCGAACACACCAGCACTATTGCCAAATGCAACAACGACAAGCTTCTCTGTTTGTGTCATTGATAACGTATTGTAGAGCACTTCAAAACGACTGACTAACGCGGCTTTATAGTTGTCTAGGTTCATCTCTGAAACAGGCTCAACGGATTTCGGCTTTGGCTCAGCTTCTGGTGTTTCAATATCTTGATCTAAGAGACTTGCAGCATAGGACAAATCAGGTGGCGTGATGGTATACGTATCATATCCATCATCACTCAAGCGCTTAGCAAGGAAACTGATCCCGCTGTTATTAAGTGGCGGCATTTGCATATCAGGCAGGAAAATGACAATACCTGCCCGCATCGAAGCCATGTGTTCTTGATGAAAAACGTAAAATACTTCCTCTTCACTGTTTAGCTCCAGTAACCCCGCTGGTTCATAAAAACGCTGTGCATCTTGTTGAAAAAGCGCTGTTAGCGGTGCTGGGGCTATATGTTCGGCTGCGAAGCAACTTACTGATATTGAAATTAATAATGTAAAAAGTGCTCTGCTTAGCATAATACGTGTACATGATTTTCCATGGTTTAGTATCGGCCTACTTGGCAAAAGCTTTAGCAGTCGCCTTTATTTATGGTTTTAAGGTAAACTGCCACATAGAGAAAATAAATGGAGAGTATGCGTGCAATACAAAGATAGCAAACGAGACTATCTCTTTATGTTTTTAAAAGGGGCTGGGATGGGTGCTGCTGATGTTGTACCCGGAGTATCAGGTGGTACTATTGCCTTTATCACTGGTATCTATGCGCGTTTTTTAAATGCAATAAAAAGTGTTAATTTGCAAGCATTAGGGTTGTTGCGCCGTGAAGGTATAAAAACTACATGGCAATATATCGATGGTAGCTTTTTAGTCGCGGTGTTTTCAGGGCTACTTATCAGTGCTGCATCTTTGGCTAAAGTTATTACTTACTTGCTTGCGCACCACCAAATACTGGTATGGTCATTTTTCTTTGGCCTTATTGTCGCTTCTTTTATTTACGTAGCCAAACAGGTCTCGAGCTGGAACGGTAAAAATATTGCGGCCTGTGTAACTGGCGCTGTGGTTGCTTTTGTCATTACGTCATTGTCGCCAGCGGAAGCGCAAGCATCTCACTGGATGTTTTTTATTTCCGGTGCCATCGCCATTTGTGCAATGATTTTACCTGGAATTTCGGGTAGTTTTATCTTGTTATTGCTGGGCATGTATGGACATGTACTGAGTGCTGTAAATCAACTTGAAATAACACTCGTTGGCCTTTTTTTACTGGGATGTGTTGTTGGGTTGATGTCATTTTCGAGGCTGTTGAGTTGGTTATTAAGCCATTATCAACAAGTCACATTTTCGGTATTGGCAGGATTTTTACTCGGATCACTGAATTTACTATGGCCTTGGAAGCAAGTGCTGACCACTTATGTTAATTCTAGCGGTATTGAAAAGCCCTTGACGCAAGCAAATATTTTGCCGCAGCAGTACAGTACGCTGTACGGGCAAGATCCAAATACTTTGGCCTGTGTGTTACTTGCCATTGCCGGACTTGCCCTGATTTTAGCAATTGAAAAACTGAGTGAAAAATATTAGCTCAGGCTATCGTTCTAAACCACCCAGTGACAGAAAGGCGCGGAGACTTTGCAAATGGTGCAACGTAAGTTACTGAGTGAATTTTGTTGACATCAAACACCACCAAAGAATTAAACTTGGGGGCGTAACTATGAGTTGGTGTGCCATCTGCTTCAAAAAACTGTAGTAGCCCACCCCAGTCGGGGTGCCAATTTTTGCTTAAGCTGAGGACGTAGGCATATACTCGTCCTTCGGCCTCTACAACGTCATTGTGGCGTGTTAAGTACTGACCTGCGATAAATCGAGTTGCTTGAGCCGAGGTACGCACGATTTGTTGTTCTGAGATATGTGAAAAGCAGGATTGCACCACCTCGCTATTTAAATCTTTATACAGACTTTGCAGTAACTCAGGGCTATGTGCATCGACCGAGTGACGGCCATACATAAAACCTACGCCGCGCGACGCGTAGTGATGAATGTCTTCAAGTAGCGCCTGTTGTTCTTGTGGCGTCAAGGCTAAAATATCGCTGTCTTTAACTGATTTGGCTGCACCATTGTGGAAAAGTGCCAGTTGATAGTCCAGCTCAGATAAGCATTGGTGTAATTGCTGTGCTGCTGTTTGTTCGAGAATGTTTTCAATTCGGGCAAATCCCTTCTCGCACAAATCCTGCTGTAATCTATGTTGTTGTTGCGTTGAAAGTTGAAGCATAAATTCCTGCCGCTGATGTATAGCCATTTAGTGTGTTCATGGCATGCCTTAGACTTCTGTCCAATGCTGATTATTTTTTACCTATGCTAAAGTGAGTTTGGTTGAAATGCCATCCCTCTGCACTCATCAATAGGCAAAAAAATGAAAATCAATGGATTACTTTTACTCTGTTGCGCATGGGTCATGTTGTTGATCCCGTATCCATCCTTGGCTGCTCAAGGCTCCTTAGATCTCACAAATTCTACTTTGGGTTTCGTCTGTATTGTGATTTTTGTCATGGCTTACACTTTGGTCATGCTGGAAGAAAAAATCCATATGCGAAAGTCTAAACCTGTGTTGGTTGCGGCGGGGGTTATCTGGCTGTTAATTGGTGCATACTATGTAAACCAAGGCCAGACAGACGTGACTGAGCATGCGTTTCGACATAATCTACTTGAGTTTGCTGAGCTAATGCTCTTTTTGCTCGTTGCTATGACTTATATTAATGCGTTGGAGGAGCGGCGTCTTTTTGATGCGTTACGCGCGTGGATGATTCAAAAGGGTTTTAGTTATAAAAACCTATTTTGGATCACTGGGTTTTTATCATTTTTTATCTCGCCTATTGCTGACAACCTAACGACGGCACTGTTGATGTGCGCTGTTGTCATGAAAGTAGCGGAAGGAGATAAAGAATTTATCAACTTAAGTTGTATCAACATTGTAGTTGCAGCCAATGCTGGTGGCGCATTTAGCCCTTTTGGAGATATAACCACGCTCATGGTATGGCAAGCAGGCATGGTGCACTTTAGTGAATTTTTGGTACTGTTTGTTCCTTCACTCGTAAATTACGTCGTTCCTGCTTTAGTGATGAGTTATTTTGTGGCAGATAAAAAGCCGAGTGCTGTCTATGAGCGGGTTGAACTAAAGCGTGGTGCATTAAGGATCTTAACCTTATTTTTATTAACCGTTGCAACTGCCGTACTGGCTCATAGCTTATTACACCTACCCCCTGTGCTTGGTATGATGATGGGATTAGGTTACCTGCAATTTTTTGGCTACTTTTTAAGGATGACACTACCAGGTTCATTGGCAAGAAAACGCGCGATGGCGCAGCGAGAAGGAGACAAAGAGCGTCTCGAAAAACTCGGTAGTGTTGTTCCGTTTGACGTTTTTAGCAAGGTTTCTCGGGCAGAGTGGGATACCTTACTGTTTTTCTATGGCATCGTTATGTGTGTGGGGGGGTTAGGTTTTCTGGGCTACCTTAGTTTGATGTCAGAAGTGCTGTATGGTGAATGGTCAGCGACGTATGCCAATGTTCTACTTGGGGTGATCTCTGCAGTTATCGATAATATTCCAGTTATGTTTGCAGTTTTGTCCATGCAACCTGAGATGTCACATGGCCACTGGCTACTTATCACGCTTACAGCTGGTGTCGGTGGAAGCTTACTGTCTATCGGCTCAGCTGCCGGTGTCGCTTTGATGGGGCAGGCTAGGGGCTATTATACCTTCATGGGGCATTTAAAGTGGGCGCCTGTTATTTTAATTGGATACATTGCAAGTATTTTATGTCACCTGTGGCTCAATAAGTCAGCATTTGATGTTTTTGGCTAGTGAGTAATAATACCAATTTGACTTAATACTTGCTCAATTTGAAGGAGTGGATCTGACGCTAACCGCGTTAAAAATTTCTTATTTAGAACAACTAAATAGCAAAATTTTTGCCTTGCCTATATGGATGTAGGTACCTTAGCGATGGCAGGACGCGGTAGCGGAGTTATCGACACGATTTTCTCGCCTCAAATAGACCACTCAATTAAGAAAATTGGTATAAGGGGAGCTAGTCTCCCCTTACGACTCTGCTTCGGCTAAAAAATCTCGATAGCGTTTTACCCAAGAGTCAGGAACCGGTTTCTGTCGTGTTAACACTGTCGAAATTGGGGTAGATGTTAATACGCCATTGATTTTACCTAGCATGAACGTGGCTGCTCGAAAGGTGTCATGCTGTATTGCTTGGTACACAGTTTCAACAGCTGCTACGCCTAACTCTGTAGCTAACATTCTATCCTCTGCTGAAGGGGCGCCACCGCGCTGAATGTGTCCTAATACGCATAACGCACAATTAATATTACTTTGCTCATTAAGTGCGTCTCTTAGCGCATGGGCTCCACCTGGCCATAAATTCTCAGCAAGTATAATCAAAAAGCTACCATGTTTATGCTGCTGCTCAGTAATGGCACGCTGCAATTGTTGTACTAATTTTGCGGTGTCGCTTTTGGTGTAGTTTTCAAATGAAAGTATGGCTTCAGCACCGGTGGCGATACCTACGTTATAAGCGATATGACCGCTATGGCGACCCATTACTTCAGTAATAAAAACACGTTCAAACGCATTTGCGGTATCACGAATTTTATCAATTGCGACAGTTGCTGTATTCACTGCGCTAGAAAAACCGATGGTGTGATCGCACCCCGCTAAATCATTGTCTATGGTGCCAGGAAGCCCAATAAGTTGGCCGTGCCAGTGTGCCGATAACGCATGAATGCCGCGAAAAGAGCCATCACCACCTATCACGATAAGGGCATCTATATGGAGTTTGCGAAGCGCATTTGCTGCTTGCTGAACACCTGTATCTTCTAACATGGCATCGCAGCGTGCACTTTTAAGCAAAGTGCCCCCGCGCTGTGTAATGTCAATCACACAATCTGGTGTGAGTTCAATATATTCTTGATTGATAAGGCCATTATAGCCATGCAAAAAACCAACACATTGCAGTCCTAGCTTAGCGGAAGTTAAGGTTATTGCTCTGATTGCAGAGTTCATTCCGGGTGCGTCACCGCCACTTGTGAGAATTGCTATCCTTTTGGTCATAAGATCACTTGAACGATAGTTTGGTTACTGAATGTATACTATCAGTGCGGGTTGCTAGCAAGTTGATCGATATTAAAAAAAGCGAGATCAGGAAGGAAAAACGGCATTTAGTGTAACCAAATGCCGTTCTTTTTATTGCTGTGAGATCTTGCTAGCAAGTTCTTCACGTTGTGCTGTAGGTAGGTTATCGACAACAATTTGATACGAATCATCGATCATTTTCTTTATTTCGTCTTCTGGAATAGTGCCGTCTAAAATAACCGTATTCCAGAGGCGCTTATTCATATGATAACCAGGTACAACAGACGAGTACTTGTCTCGAAGCAATAACGCTTCGTCAGGGTCGCATTTTACATTCAACCACCAAACAGGCTCACCATTTTCGTCTACTTGCCCTTCTTTCCCTTCGGTAAGAGTGGCAAACATCTTATGCTGAACTTTATACACATCGACATCTTGCGCAAAAGGTTTGGTGATAAAGGTTGCAGGCTTGGCCTGCAAATATTCATGTACGCTTTTCTGATCCATAGCCCGTGTCCTTGAAGTAACAGTTAATACAACATGAAGGTAAGTTTAGCAGCTCTTGTGATAATACTGTAATCGTCTATCAGTAAAAACTATCAGAAAGTCTATACCATGGCGTTATAACGCAGACAATTATTGAATAACTGAGAGTTTTATATCGGTTTCACTCACAGTTGACGATTAAAATAAGTACAGTGTTTAAAAGCACTACAATTTCAGTCATCTACAATATTAGAAAAGCTAACTTTCAAAATCCAATTGAGGATCAAGCTGGCTTTACAAGTTGTGCTAAGTATTCCTCCATAACCTAGGTGGACTAAGCTAGGAAATCATTGCTATTTGAGCGTTAAAAATTTCCCACTTGTCACTGTTTCCTATTGCTAGGAAAAGTTATGACACAGCGACATTAAATAACGCCATGCCTGTAAAGAGTCCGCTATTAAATTAAATAATACAAAAATATGCAACAATAATTTCCATGTTGATCAAATAATGGACGTTGTGTAGACTCCATGACCGCTTTAGTAAATGGTATAACAATGCCATGTTTCTTCAACATCATGTGCCCGGCTATTTTTTTGGTAGGATAAAAACTTTAGGAGTATCAGTGGCTTTTGTAGTTATTTCAATCTTGTGTATGTTTGCTGTGTATCTTCAAGCCCTCTCTACGGGCATGCCAATTAAGCGCTGGTTGGGCTTGGCATTATTTACAGGACCCGCTGCCTTGGTACTATTTCGAGTGCACTACCGTCGAGCTTGGATGCGTCGCTGTGCCAATCTAGTGATGTGGAAGGCGTAATACCAATTAGACTTAATACTTGCTTAATTTGAAGGAGTAAATCTGACGCCTAACTGCGTTAAAAATTTCTTATTTAGAACAACTAAATGGCAAAATTTTTGCCTAGCTTACATGGGGGTAGGTACCTTAGCGATAGCAGGACGCGTTAGCGAAGTTACCAACAAGATTCTCTTGCCTCAAAATAGCAAGCTTGAGTAAGCGCAGTGGTATAACTGCAAGCGATACTACTGAACAAGCTGTAGGTTGGGCTTGTCGCTGGGAATATGTTGCTTCAAAAACTGCTCAAACTCGCTACTAGATAACGGCTTTGAGTAATAATAACCTTGCACTGTTTGGCAGTTTAGCTCTTCTAAAATACTCAGTTGCACTTCATTTTCTACGCCTTCGGCTACAACATGTAAATCGAGGTTGTGGGCTATGGTGACAATAGAATCAACCATATTTTTTCCGCGTTCGTTGCCCATGTCGTCAATAAACGCCTTATCCACTTTGAGTGTATTGAGTGGAAATTGTTTGAGATATGCCAGTGAAGAATAGCCTGTGCCAAAGTCATCCATCGCCAGGTGTATGCCTCTTGCACTTAATGAACGCATTATTGAAATTGCTTCTTTTGGATCATCCATCACCGTACCTTCTGTGATTTCTAATTCCAAAAAATAAGAAGGAAGTTGATTTTTTTGCAAGATAATATCGATGCGAGTAGTGAGATCTGGCAAGCTAAACTGTTTTGCTGATAAGTTAACCGCGACTCTGCCGTTGAAAAGCCCCTTATCAATCCAGCGTTTCACATCTTGGCACGCTTTGTCTAAAACGACTTCACCAATCTCAATTATTTGTCCTGTTTCTTCCGCGATAGGGATAAATACACCGGGGCTGATAACCCCTTTCTTTGGGGTAATAAAGCGTACTAGTGCTTCCATTCCAACTAGCTCACCTGTTTTGATATTCATTTTCGGTTGATAGTAGACGACAAAGTGATCTTCTTTTAGGCCGTAGCGCATTAGGTTTTCTATTTGTAAGCGTTTTACCGCTTGTTCGTTCATAGAATCGTTGAAGAACAAATAATGATTACCTTTTTGCTTGGCGTGATACATCGCGGTATCTGCGTTTTTCAACAAGCTTTCTGGCGACTTGCCATCCTCGGGGCACAGTACAATACCCACAGAAGAGGTGATAACTAACTCGTGGTTAGCAATTTTAAACGGGGTCGCAATCGCTGCTAAAAACTGCTTAGCAGTACGTGTAATAGTATGAATATCGTTGGTACCAGATATGACCAAAGCAAACTCATCACCGCCAAGGCGATAAAATGTATCTTGTTGACGCGCTAGTTTGTTTAAGCGCATAGCGAGTTTTGCAAGCAGGGTATCACCAAGCTGGTGTCCAAGAGAATCGTTGATTTTTTTGAAGTTGTCTAAATCAAAAACCAAAAGGGCGTGGTGCGTGCCTTGCTGTGAAAGTTTTTGTAGGTTAGTAAAAAATAGATTCCGGTTGGGTAAACCTGTGGTGCGATCGCGGTTAGATAAATTATGAAGCTGTGATTCAGCTTTTTTGCGCTCTGTTAAATCTGAATACACCACCACATAGTTACTAATTTGGCCATGATTATTTTTAATTTCATCTATGGTAATTTCAATGGGAAGTAGCACATCAGCCGCGTTTCGAAGCTTTAATTCTTCTTGCCAGTGTTCCGTTTGACTAAGTTGCGATTTTACTTGCGTAACAAATTTATTGTCATAGCCAGGTAAGTTAAAAGGCTTATTGATATAGTGCTCACGTTGTCCCCCAAATAATTTTAGATAGCTTGGGTTGAGATCAACTAAGTTATAGTCTTTGTCATATATTGCAATGGCATCCGTAAGGGATTCAACGCACTTAGCGAATAAATTAAGCCTTTCTTCGGTGCTCTTAAAGTGGCCAATATCTCGAACCGTACCTGTCATTCTAAGTGGATTTAGGTTCGTGTCTTTTTCAATAATTTTACCTCTATCTAAAACCCAATGATATTGTCCTAACTCATCCTTAATACGATAGCTGGCTTCAAAAAATGGGGTTTTTTCTGCGAAATGTTGCTTCATTAACTTTTCAACAATTAACAGATCTTGAGGATGGATCCGATGCTGATTGGGAATGATGTTACCTGGTTTTGCTGAGTTCATCCCATATTTGTCATTTATCCGAACAATCTCACCAGATTGGATATTCCAATCCCATAGAGTATCACCGCTACCTTCTATGGTACTTTTAAATCGTTGTTCGGTATGTTTTAGTTCAATGGTGGACTTTTTTAGTTGATGATTAGACCAGACTAAATAAGGGATACTGAGCAGTGCAAGAATAAAAGGGATGAGCCAAGCAAGTTGAGCATACGTCAATACACTAATGTCACTGGCGACCGCAGTAAACGGTGTAAGAGTGAATAGTATTGTACTGATTATTATTGTTTTTATTTGTTTGCTCATAAAATGCGTAACTCATCATTGCGATCTCTAATCTAAATCAAGCCCGCGTAGTAGTCAAAAAGAAAACGTTGATTAAGGTAAAATTCAGGTTGATTCTGCTTTTTAACATTAGATAAACAAAACTTTGGATGAAATTCATTACGATAGAGGATTAATGCGCACACTTTATTGCATAAAATGTACGCTTTGAGGTACCAAATAAATGAGAAAAGTCACAGTAAGTATGGCAACAAAGCTCTAGTTACATTGTAAAACTAACCTTGGAGAGTCTGGTTTGAGCATATTATCAACATAAGCAACCACATCTGAGCGCTCCAATTTGTCTAAAGCTGCAATTAACCGGCATTGCATATCAAATTGGTGGAAGTCATTAGTGATCGAGATCCACAATCGCTGTGCCCTTAATCGTAGGTTTTTATCTTTTTCAGAGATTTGTAATAGTAAGCTCTCTTTTGAACGTTGCCAGCTAGCTTCGTCACACTCTCGCAGCTGTTTAGCAAACGTTTTTAAAAACGCGCTATGTCTAGTAAGTAGGTGCTCACTATTGAAGTTTGGTGATTGAATATAAAACGCCACACCTGCACGGGTATTAAAGGGGGCATAGCCTGCACCAACTAAGTAACCAAGTTGTTCTTTTGTTCTTAATTGCTCAAAGTAATCTTGATTTAGTAAGTTGTTGATCGCCATCAAGGTTACTTTTTCTTCTACGGAATTAGTTTGTGATTGAAAATATTCAATGAAGGCATGATCGTTGCCTTCACGTTGAATTTGTATACCCTCAACACGGTTAATCTCATTAAGCGGACGTTTTAAGTCATCCAGAATTTCACTATTGGAAAATAGCCCATGAACAGAAGTTTTTAGTTTTTCTGCATGGCGACGTTGCCAGTTGCCATGCATAAACGCTTTTACGTGAATGGCAGAGAAAAACTGCTTTCGAAACAATTGAAACTCATTGAAGCTTGCACTTTTTAAAGCGATGGCTAGGTCTTCAGGGCTTGGATTCCATGGCATTAAATGTGCTCCAAGGCAGCTGAAGAGTTCACTCACAGGTTTGTTTTTATTATGATTTTTCCAGTGCCGAATAAGCTGCTTTTTGTACTCGGCAAAGCGGGCTGCATGGATAGGTTGATGAAGCAAAGCTTCAACTAACTCAAGCACTAACGTGATCTGATTACCTGTTAGCCCCGCAGTGTGTAATGTTAACCCACCTTGATGAGAGTTGATGTGATAACTGAGCCCAGCGAGTTCAGCACTGTAAAATCGTTCAGCGACGGCATCCATAAAAAGGTCTGCAAATAGTCTCGAAAGCGCCATATGCTTGTGGCAGGTCACTGACGGTGCAGAGTCTATTTCGAGATAGAAATGTCCTTTTGTAACCCTAAAGGTGGTATCTTGTTTAAACCAAAACTCAAATCCTGGTTGGTCGGCTAATCGAACGGGTTTGTCTTGCTCGTATTCCACAGCATGAAGTGGGTTTTTAGCACTGAGGTATGGATTAATCGAAGGCAGTGACATTTGAGGCAATGGCATATGCACATTATATAGTGATTCAATCCATTCTTTCGCAATCGTGGTGACGCTGTACGGTGTGTTGTACCACTTTGCCTTGTGACTGACTTCAACATCAGGGTGGATCAGCACTAACCGCATGTTTGTTGGACACAAATACGAGAGTAGCTTTTCATGATGCGCTTGACTGAAGCCGTCCATACGATAATCACCGTATAAGAAGTCCGCTTCAGAGTAATGATGCATGTTAACGCTAATTGAGTTAACCCAATCTAGCATGCGTCCTACTTCTTGGTTATCGAATGCAATATCTAATAATGTACTTTTATCCTGGTAAAGGCGTGGTAGTGCAGCGGTGTTTTGTTTGATTAATGCCAAATACTCGAACAGCATTTCAACGATGTCTTCATAGTACTCTATTCCCTCATCGGTGAGTGCAAAGCTGATGTTGAAATCACGAAAATTACTACCTGTGATCCCACCGCCCGCAGACAAGGCGTTGATCCACCCTTGGGATTTTAAAATGGAATATAACGATCCCTTTCCCTCGTAACCCAATAAGTGTGCCAGAAAGCTAACGCTTTTGTGTTTGTATAGATCTTCAGGGTTTGGCATTGCAAAACTCACAATAAGCTTCTGCATGTGCTTTCGCGGCTTTATTTGTAACTCGAGTTGTAAGTCACTCTGACGGTACATTGGTACTTGTATGGCTTGTTTTTGCTCCTGTGAGCCAACAATATTACCAAAAGGAAGGCTATATTGTTTTAAGGTTGCTAATGGTTGAGGGGCAGCAATAACAAGCGTCATCCATTGTGCTTGATAGTGCGCATTAAAAAATGCCCTGAGTTCGGATGCGATATTATCCCCTCGGTCAGCTAGCGTATCTCGGGTACCTACTGAAAACTTAGCGAAAGGGTGGGCTGGATTGATGGTTTCTTTATGTACCTGGTAAATACGGCGGCCATCGTCTTTGATTTTCATTTTGAATTCAGCGTCAATGGCTTCACGTTCCTTTTCTGTATCACCTTCACTTAATAAAGGAGACACAAAAAACTGACTAAAGCGCTCTAAGGCTTCTTCTAATCGCTCCGCATCGCAATCGAAATAATAGCTAGAGTGCTCGGTTCCTGTCCAGGCATTGCTCTGACCGCCATATTGGCTAATAAACTGAGAAAAGCCACCCGAGTCAGGGTGCTCAATAGTTCCGAGAAATAGCATATGCTCTAAAAAGTGAGCCATACCTTGACGGTCTTCTGGGTCATCAAAATGGCCAACATTAACTGTTAACGATACGGCACTCTTGGCTGTTGACTCATCATTAATCAACAAAACTCTAAGACCATTGTCCAGTGTTAAGAATTGGTACTGCCGACTATCATTATTACTCAGTTTCAATATGCTGCTGCCGATAAATTAGTTAAAAGAAAGGTGAAGGTGATGCAAATTTCATTTCATGTTAATCCTTCATTTGTTTTAATATAGCGAACAAACTGGCTAGATAGCTACTGGTTTCAAGAAAATAATGTTAGCCATCCTAACGTTGGCATTGTTTAGACCAAGGTTTAAGTAGTGGTCTAGAGAAATATATTTTACAGAGTCATCAGGCCTAGCTGTATTAACTAACACAAAAGCGAAAGAAGAGCATGCTTTGTGTTAAAAGACGCCGAAACTGAAACGGGTATGGTGCAAGTGTTAATACGTATAAATGTAGAGTAGTGCAGAAAAGGTGCTAAATAGTATGAAGACTATCTTGATTATGCGTCATGGTGAAGCGCAAGCTATGCAGGCTGATGATGCCAGTAGGGCGCTGACACAGCTAGGTTTAAAACAAGCAAAAGACATGGGGCAATGGCTGGAACAACACTTTAAGATTGATGCGGCCTTGGTTAGTCCATATACACGAGCCCAGCAAACGGCCGAGCAGGTATTTTCCTTCCAGTCGCCGCAATTTGTTGAAACCTGTGCAGATATTGTTCCCAGTGGTTCTGCAAACACAGCTACAGATTATCTCGAAACACTCATATCCATGCACCCAGAACATCAGACTTGGCTGTTGGTCGCACATATGCCGATAGTCAGCTACCTTGTTGACTGTTTGTGTCCTGACACTATGCCTATCTTTTCTACCGCAGCGGTCGCTGTGCTGGAGTATAGCGAAGAAACAGGTCGAGCAGAATTCATTTCCATGCAGTTGCCATAGCAAGGCGATTTGTCACTGACGCAGAAAAGTTAGCAATAATCGGTCTAATGTCCTCTTTTTAATTTTTATTGAACCTTATCATAACGGCAGTGTCGTAGTATTGGCACTGCAAAGCACCCGTTTGGTCAATATATTTTGTTTGGGCGCAAACTATATTGTACAAGTAATCTGCATAGTCTCGACCGCTATGTTATGGTTCTGTTATCGGTAAAGTTGTTTTTTTAGAACTAGCATTGCTTTAATTTAAAAGGACAAATGTCCTCATTTTTTGGTTTTTTGTTGCTAAATGTTGTAAACTGTCAGCTAACATCGCTAAAAGTTGCAAAAAAATTGATTTTTTAGTCCGGTTTAACAAGCAAAGTAAAATTTACCTGCTATAATTACCGCCGTCTCGTTCAGCCTTGCAAAGTTGTATCGCACTCTCAACTGCAAGGTCCGCGTTATCTTATTCGAATCGCGAAAAATTGAACGTTCACGCCAAAGTGAAACGGCGCCCAAATTTAAACCGTTGAACAAAGAGTGCACTAAAAGGTCGAAAACCAACATGAAAGCAATGAAAAGATCCACGTTAGCTACGCTTATTAATGCTACGTTGTTCTCTGCTGTGGCAGGTACTTCATTCTCTGCACTTGCTGAAGAAGAGCAAGCCAAGTCTAATCAATTAGAAGTTATCCAAATTACTGCTCGTAAACGTGTAGAAAATGCACAGGAAGTTCCTGTGTCAGTATCTGCGCTGCAAGGAGATAATTTGAATGCTTACAGCTCCGCGGGTATGGACATTCGCTTTATGAACGCCAAGATCCCGAGCTTATCGGTAGAATCTTCATTTGGCCGTACTTTCCCACGATTTTATGTCCGTGGTTTAGGAAATACAGATTTCGATCTGAATGCTTCACAACCTGTGTCTTTGGTTGTCGATGAAGTTGTTCAAGAAAACCCAATCTTAAAAGGTTTCCCTGTATTTGATATTGCTCGTATCGAAGTATTACGTGGCCCACAAGGTACCTTGTTTGGTCGTAACACACCTGCGGGTCTAGTGAAGTTTGATACAGTAAAACCAAGCCAAGAATTTGATGGCTATGCAGCGCTTTCGTATGGCAGCCGTGGTGCTGTTGACTTTGAAGGTGCTGTTGGTGGCTCGGTAACTGACCGCTTATCTACTCGTATTTCTGCATTATGGCAGGAGCAAGAAGATTATATCGATGTTAAAGCACCTGGCTTTGAACAAAATGACGTCCTAGGTGGATATAGTGAGCAAGCGGTACGTTTACAGTTTTTATATGAAGGTGATGATTTCACCGGCCTCCTAAACTACCACTACCGAGACCTTGATGGTCGTCCAATTGCATTTCGTGCTAACTTAATCGAAGCAGGCTCAAATAATATTAACCCGCTTTACGACAATGACGTTGTTTATCATGATGCTGCATCTCGTTCGACACAACAAGTTGAAACACAAGGTCTAAGTTTAAAACTTGAGTGGGATCTCCCGGAGCACACAGTGACTTCGATCACAGCATGGGAAAGTGCAGAAATCTACTCTCGTGCAGATGTTGATGGTGGCTATGGTGCCAATCTTGATTTCGTTGGATACCAAGGGCCAGGCTTAATACCGTTTGCTTCTGAAACTGCTGATGTTATTCCAGATCATAATCAGTATACACAAGAGCTTCGCTTATCAAGTAACTTCTCTGGTGACTATAACTATCAAGTTGGTCTTTTCCTATATGAAGAAGATCTCACTATTGAAAGTTACAGCTTTGATACATTCGCGTATGATCAAGGCTTAGGCCAGTATGGCGCGCAAAATGGCTACGCCTATCAAGATCAAGACACGTCAGCATGGGCGATATTTGGTTCATTCGACTACACGGTTTCGGATGATTTAAAAGTAACAGCTGGCCTACGTTACTCTGATGATGAAAAAGAGTTTTACGCTAAGCGTACTAAAAACCCAACGCCTTGGAATGGTTCACCAGACGTACTTGACGATACTGCCAACCCAAGTGATAGTCATGTGAGTTGGGATTTAAGTGCGACATATAAACTGACTGACGACGTTAACTTATTTGGCCGCATTGCAAATGGCTTCCGTGCACCAAGTGTTCAGGGTCGTATCTTATTTGGTGATGAAGTAACAGTTGCTGAATCAGAAACAACTAATTCAATCGAAGCGGGTATTAAATCTGACGTGTTAGATGGTCAAGGCCGTGTAAACGCGACGGTTTTCTACTATCAAATGGATGACCAGCAGCTTACCGCTGTGGGTGGTGGCGCTAACTTTAACCGCCTTATCAACACTGACAAAACCACAGGATACGGCTTTGAGTTGGATACTGAGTGGGTACTAACTGACGAACTAAATGCTACCTTTAACTTGAGCTACAATAATACCGAGCTAGAGGATGATAGTTTAGCTGTTGCAGTTTGTGCACAATGTACGGTAACTGATCCAACTTATATGGTAAATGGAGCGAACGGCCCTGAAGCTCGTGCTATTTTGGATGGTAACAGCTTACCTCATGCACCAGAGTGGATTGCTAACGCGACCCTTCGCTACACGAAAGAGTTAGAAGGTGGTGAGTTCTTTGTATATGGTGATATGTCTTACCGTAGCGAGATCGATTTCTTCTTGTACAAATCGGTAGAGTTTGAAGGTGAAGCTCTATTTGAAACTGGTTTACGTACAGGCTATCTGTGGTTCTCTGGTGATAATGAATACGAAGTATCAGCGTTTGTTCGTAACTTATTTGACGAGCAAGTTGTTATTGGTGGTGTAGATTTTAACAATAACACGGGTATGCTGAATGAAGCGCGCTTCATTGGAGCTGAATTCAAAGTGAAATTCTTCTAATTCATGCTACAGTGATTATAATAGAATAACTAAAGCCCGCATTAAGCGGGCTTTTTTAATGAAATTTTTATGATAGGAGTGGATATGTCAGGTTTTTGGAACTATCGAGTGATATATTGTGAAGCGACCAAAGAAGAGGCAGCTTTATATCAGATCCATGAGGTAGAATATAATCTCAACGGTAAAGTTACGAACTGGTCTGAAACAGGCGCAGCACCTTTTGGGCGCACATTAGAAGAGCTACAAGCAGATGCAGAGCGACTCAAGTCAGCATTTGATAAACCAATTCTAAAAGTAATTCGACAGCCACGTGGGTATACCTTAGTAGAAGTTGAAACAGGCGAAGAAGCCACTGCTGAGCCACCTGCGGGTCTAAACAGCTAAATAATCTATTAGGAGTGTTGTGATGCGCTATCAGGCAGTTTTATTTGATTTTGACGGCACACTGGTTGACTCAGAAGCACTCCATTATCAAAGTTGGATGACAGTACTTGCTCAGGACAATATTCATTATACTGAGTTGGAGTTTTGTGATGAGTTCTCAGGTGTACCAACATTAAAAGCAGCTCAGACGCTGAAATTACGGCATGAACTTCAGCCATCACCTCAAGCTTTGTGCGATCATAAAAATCGTATATTTGTGGCTCGGGCAGCAACTGTTTTCCCCAAGTTGATGCCTTATGCGAAACAAATACTTGAACTTACCGCTAAACGGGTGCCTATTGCACTTGTGACAGGAAGCAGCAAAGCCGAAGCACTTCCTGTGCTGGATCACTATCAACTCTTAGGGCTGTTTTCAGTGATAATTTGCAAAGATGATGTTACGCAGCCAAAGCCCCACCCAGAGCCATATAACAAGGCACTTAGTGCATTAAATATAGCGCCGCATCAGGCTGTTGCAATCGAGGACACTTATACTGGGCTTACGTCAGCCAAAGAAGCAGGTGTAACTGCGGTCGTGGTACCAAACGTACATTCACGTAAGCAAGATTTTATTCATGCTGATCATTTGTTTACCGACTTAGAAGCGGTATTTAAATGGCTCAGTGCTAGCGAATAAACCGGCTCAATAGGTTGTGAGTCTAAATTTACTCTGACTCGGTTTTACAAACGCCAAGTTATATGTAATCTTTAAATTAGAAATGCCAACACCATAAAGTAAATTAAGGGTGTAAAGTACCAGTTGGCGTCAGGTGTGCTCCTTCAGATTGGGTAAGAATCACGGCTAATTGGTATAAGGGGCTACTTTTGAGCTTTTTCGTCTAGAATTATGTGTTTACTGTAGTAAGTGAGCTTAACTTAATATCCACTGCAAAGGAATGTGCTATGAGATGTTACCTGTACGTACTATTTTTCCTACTTTGTTTTTCTCAATATATACATGGAAGTGAAGTCCATAAAAAAATCCAACTTGCTTCGATATATCAAGGTGATGAGGATATATCTGCATATCTGGTAAGTGAAAAGTTTGATGGAGTTCGAGCCATTTGGAATGGTCATCAACTACTTACTCGTGGTGGTCATGCTATTAATGCGCCAAAGTGGTTTACCCAAAAGTTACCGAGCGTTTGGTTAGATGGTGAGTTGTGGGCAGGGTATAACAACTTTGCATTTGTCAGTGCAGTGGCTAGGCGACACGCTCCAAATGAGGAGCATTGGCGTCAAGTTACCTATTATGTGTTTGATGCGCCAGATCCTAAAGAGGAATTTCAAAAGCGGTACGAGCGCTATGTTAAGCTAATAAACGTTATTCAAGTGGCACATGTTAAGCCAGTTGAACAAAATGTGTTTACCTCTGTTGAAATGCTTAATGACTATTATCATGGCGTGTTAAAACGCGGTGGTGAAGGGGTTATATTACACTCGAAAACAGCAAAACATGAAGATGGGCGAACGAAAAATCTATTGAAATACAAACCTCACTTGGATGATGAGGCGATAGTGATTAAACACCTACCTGGTAAGGGAAAATATCGAGGGATGATGGGGGCTTTGTTAGTGAGAGATGCTCATGGAAATGAATTTAGAATAGGGTCAGGCTTTAGTGACGAGCAAAGGGCATCGCCGCCTCCAATAGGCAGTCAAGTGACGTATCGATATCAAGGCTTTACAAAGTTTGGTAAGCCCCGTTTTGCACGTTTTTTAAGAGTGAGACCAGTTATAACACCATGAAATATGGTGGCATTTGTGGCATAACAGATAGTAGAAAATAGTAGGGAAGATAGCGAGGGTAGCTCGCTATCAAAGAAGTTGGCTTATTCTGCGCGGCCCATAAATTTAGACTCAGCAGTATTGATCTTAATCTTGTCACCACTAGAAATGTGCTCAGGAACCTGAACAACAAGACCTGTAGTCAGTGTTGCGGGCTTTGTTCTTGCACTCGCAGAGGCACCTTTGATTGAAGGAGAAGTATCTTCAATTACAAGCTCTACACTTGAAGGTAAGTCGATAGAAACTGGCATCCCTTGCACCACAACAACAGACAAACCTTTGGTTGACTCATCAATAAACAACAGTTGCTCTGCAATCGAGTCTTTGTTTAAGTGGTAAGGGGTGTAGTCTTCTTCGTCCATAAATACGTATTCGTCACCATCAACGTACGATAGCATTGCAGGACGGCGATTTAGGTCGGCTAAAGTTAGCATTTCTTCCGCTTTGAAGGTTTCATCGACTTTTGAGTTATCTACAACATCGTACATACGCATGCGGTACAGGCTTCCACCAGCACGACCTTGTGGTACTGAACGTTCAATATCACGAACAATCATTACACGACCATTGTACTCGATCGCGGCATGTTTTTTTATTTCACTTGCCTTTGGCATAGCTTGCTTCCTAATACAAATAAAGTTGGCACAATATAATCATTTTTCGACATTTTGGCGAGGTTCAAAGCGATCTGAAAACCTTAAATACCGTATAAAGTTTTCATGTCCGCGTACTTTACGCCAAAGTGCTGATCAAACCAGCGGTTAATATAGTCGTGTTTTGGTTCTAATTTTGCGCATCGTAAAATATTTTCACCCTTATTGGTACCAAGTGCTTGACCACAGTAGTTTTGCTTCCAAGTTAAAGTTAAATCTTGAGAAAACTGCTCAATTAATCCATCTAAAGTCTTTTCAGTGATGTGAGCAAGGTTAAGAAAATCCGGAGATAGCGGTGTAATATCAAGCTGCTCAAAATCAGCCTGATGTGAGCGAGTTTTGTTTTGTTTGCTATCGCTGGCATTCCCTTTGATATAACGACTAGCTAAATTGGCTTCATAGCTAATATTAATGTCAAATTTCTCATCATAGACAGTGACTGGGTATGCAAACTCTCTAGTGACTTCGGTGGTGTGGGTTTTATCGGGATTATTAGGATCTGTGCGCTCAACTTCCTGCTGATAATGTTTTCGTTGAATATGTTGATTACTGACACGATAATAATCGGCGTCAGCATACAATGTTAACGAGAGTTGTTGAGCACCTTGATTGTAAAACCACAGGCTATTATTGAAAGTCGCATTAAGGTCAGAAATAAAAGCGCCATATTGCCCTTTAATGGAATTGCCAAACCGTAGACCAATATCAATACGTTCACGTATATTCATTGCAAAATAACGACTGGTGTCTTGCTTATCTACCGTTAAACGTTTTGGGGTTTGCCATGCTAAACAGTACTTTTCAGTGAAGCTTTTTAAATAGAAGCGCTGTCCGCTGACCTGCTTTGCGAGCGTATTGCACTTCTTTTTTGCTTGGGTGCTTAGCGTGTCATAATAGCTGCTCATGGCGCTTGCTAATTGCGCGTTACTGATCAAATGACGGTGGTTGTGTTCAAATAACTTAAACCTATCTGGGTAGGGCGTGTTAGACAATGAACCGGCTTCGTCAAGTAGCCATTGCCTGGCGTAATCAAGTTCTTCTCTTTGGGTATTTGCCATTGCACCATTTGGCTTCATTTGCCACTCTGCTTGATTTCTCACAATTTCTTCTAGTCTGGTAGCTGCGGCAGTATAATTATTCGCCAAACGTAGCATGCGAACATCAATCAATCCTTTGTCTATCAGCTTATCTCTCGCGAGTGTTAAACCTTGCTTTGCTTCAAGATCTTCAGGATCTTCTGCTAGAGCTTGTGAATAGTACTCCGCCGCTTGGCGGTACATTCCCGCTTCGTAAAGTTTATTGCCTTTATAAACCAGCGATTTACAGCCGCTGATAGCTGCTAATATCGCAATGATGATGGCGGTTTTCTTGATCATAATATCATTCCATTCACGCAAAAAGTTCCATTAAGCACAGTTGTTTATTTTGGTATCTACTGAGTCGGTATACAGACTGCCTGCTCCCAACTTATTACCACTTAATAATACAGGGTTCTGGCGAAATCTACATCATTGAATTGTTAAGATTTTGTTTTGTCGCAACGTTTTTTTGTGGTCAAAATAACCTCAATCGACAAAGGTCGCTAGTTGTTAACATATAGCCGAAACGAAAAGCAGAGAAGGGGTAGTAATCTTTGAAGTCTTATGGTGTTGGTTTGTTGTCCTTTTGACTGGTTTCGACGCCCATCCATGGGTTACGACTACCTTTTCTTTGTTTGCCCAAAGAAAAGGTAGAAAAAGAAACATTTTTGATACACAGACAATCGGGTTTGATTAAATCTGATTAATCAAACCCGAAAGGTAAAGCTAACTCTTGTTAAACCAAGATAAGGTTACCGAGTTAACTTATCTTGGGTTTTGGTATCAAAGTCGCTGGCGTCATGCCTTTCATGCAGTTGTTCATGAGGCTCTCCCCACGTTCGGTTGACCATCTTTCCACGCTTCACAGCTTCTCTTGATGCGATTTCACCTGCCCAGCGGATCACGTGCTCATAGCCATTGACGTCTAGAAATTCAGCGGCATCATAAAGGTGGCCTTGAGCGAGTACACCGTACCACGGCCAAATTGCTATATCCGCTATGGTATATTCATCACCGCAGATATACCGCCTAGTCGCTAGGTGCTGATTGAGTAAGTCTAGTTGGCGCTTGACCTCCATGGTATAGCGGTTAATCGGGTATTCGTAATGTTCTGGCGCATAAGCATAAAAATGGCCAAACCCACCTCCAAGTAAAGGGGCAGCTCCCATTTGCCAAAATAACCAATTTAAGCATTCTGTTCTTTTGGCTGCGTCTTGAGGTATGAATTTTTGGAACTTTTCAGCTAAGTAAAGCAAGATTGAGCCCGACTCAAATACCTTGGTTGGTTCACCTGTGCTGATATCGAGTAAAGCTGGGATCTTAGAGTTAGGGTTAAGTGCAACGAATCCTGAGCTAAACTGCTCGCCTTCCATTATATCAATTAAAAAAGCATCGTATTCAGCTTCTTCTACGCCTGCGGCAAGTAATTCTTCAAGTAAAACTGTCACTTTTACGCCATTTGGTGTGGCAAGAGAGTAGAGCTGTAGAGGATGTTTACCTTGCGGGAGGGACTTTTCAAATCTCGCGCCTGCAGTGGGGCGGTTAATATTAGCAAATTTACTGCCATCACCACTTTGCCATGGCCATTGCCAAACCTTTGGTGGGGTATAACCCGTTTTACTCATTTGATGAACTCCTTCTGTGACTGTCCTTATTGATTATAGAGCTTAGAAGTGAAATGAAAATGAACAAGCTCTTTTTGTAAAATGCTTGAGTAATACCAATTTGACTTAATATTTGAAGGAGTAAATCTGACGCTAACCGCGTTACAAATTTCTTATTTAGAACAACTAAATAGCAAAATTTTTACCTTGCCTATATGGATGTAGGTACCTTAGCGATAGCAGGACGCGGTAGCGGAGCTATCGATAAGGTTTTCTCGCCTCAAAATAGACCACTTAACTAAGATAATTGGTATAATTTAAAGAAATAACAAGATTAAAAGACAAAAAAATGCCGATCTATGATCGGCATTGTCGAATTGGTTGGGAGTTAAAACACCACAGTTTGGGTCGTCGAGCAGGTTGTTTTACTACTTTGCTCACATATTGAGTAGCTATGATACCGCTACCTTTAACACTGATGCTGTCTGTGTAGCTATTATCGTTGCTAGTTGTGACAATTTTACTACCATCGCGATAAATATCGGCTTTTGACGTACCTACACCACTCCAATTTAGGTCTACATGGCTTGTAACCGAAAGTAATAATACCAATTAGCCATAATATTTGCTCAATTTGAAGGAGTAAATCTGACGCTAACAGGACGCGGTAGCGGTGCTATCGACAAAATTTTCTCGCTTGAAAATAGAACACTTAATCAAAATAATTGGTATAACCTTCTCAACTATCAACGTCCTAATAAGCTCACAGGGGCGCCACTGAGTAATTACTATTAAGTGGCGCTATGAAGCTGGTGGCGGTGTTTAGTTACCAATAGCGCTAAGAAAGGCAACGCGAGTAGAAGGTGCATTGCTAGTTGAGTTGGTGCCTTTAGTGCTAAAGGCTGACTCATTGTTGCGAGTAACCCCCCGCCACTCATTTGTAATACGCCAATAAGAGCAGAAGCTGTACCTGCTTGCTTTGCAAACCCTGATAGAGCTTTGCCAGCCGCAGCACCTATGGTAAAAGCAAAGCCGATAGATGCTAAGTACATTGGTAATACAAAATGCATAATGTCAGTTTGTGGTAACAACAATAGGACAACGCCACTGGTGCAAGAAATGCTTAATCCAAAAGTGAGGGATTTCTGACTGTTACGTTTAATAAAGTGTGGGGCGATAAAGCTTGCAGCAATACTAAATATTGCGTTACCAGTAAACCAAAAGGTAAAGTCAGACACACTGCCCCCCATTTTTGCCATGATCCAGCCCGGTGCTGAAATCACGAAGACCAGCATTGCGGCCATACCAAGCATAGTGAGCATTGCGTTGTAAACAAAGGTGCTGCTATTTAGCATAGGTGTAAAGCGTCTTAGGTCTAGAATATGACCACTGTAATGCGTGTCCTCTGGACGAGTTTCTTTATAAAGCAAGATGATGAGCAACAATCCAACTAAAGCAAATCCAGCCAAAAAACTAAAATTACTTTGCCAGCCAAATTCAACTGTAAGCCATGCACCAAGAATTGGCGCGAGGGCAGGGATAAAGCACACAATACCATTTAAGTAAGTGATCATCTGGCCGCTACCTTTATGACCAAAGCTATCTCTGACAATCGCAAAAGCGCTGACGAAAGTGGCGCACGCGCCTAAGCCCTGCAAAACACGTGCGACCATCATTAATGACCACGTTGATACTGAGCTTGCCATGACTGCACCAATGGCAAACAAGCTTATTCCAATAAGTGAAATTGGTTTACGACCATATTTGTCTGCTAATGGACCCGCGATGAGTTGTCCTAAACCAACCGCTAACATATAAATACTAACAGTTTGCTGGATCTTATTTTCAGATACTTCAAGGCTAGCTTGCATATCAACAAAAGCAGGGAGGTACAGGTCGATACCTAATGGGCAAAAAATCACGAGTAGAGCAAGAATAAAAATTAGGGCTTTTGAGTTGGTTGCGGTCATGATGTCTCCTTTTGGCCGCCATTGTATTGCGGAAAATTTGAAAAGACAGGACAAAGCGCCGATTTAGCAAATTTTTAAGATATTTGATTCTTTGTGCATTTTCGGTAGTTGATAAACTGGTCAGATGTGTTAATTTTAAGCAAATTAATATTTTGATTCTACTTATGTCTGCACCACTTCTAAAAATTTATAAAAGAATGAGTTGGTTGCCATTTGGCAAATGGATGTTTAGCAAAGCTGTTTGTCGTAAAGCACCTTACTTTGGCACCATCAAACCAAAAATAACACTGTTACAACCTGGAATATGTAAAGCGACAATTAAGAACCGAAAAGCCATCCACAATCACATTGGAACGGTACATGCGATAGCGCAATGCAATCTTGCCGAGTTGTGCGCAGGTGTGATGACCGATGCCACAATCAATCACAAGTCACATCGTTGGATCCCAAAGGGGATGACAGTACAATATTTGGCAAAAGCGGAAACTGATCTGCATGCGATCGCCAAAATTGAATACCCTCGGACATGGGAAGACAAAGAAGAGTTAATTGTGCCTGTCGAAGTGTTCAGTAACTCTGGAGAAAAGGTATTTCACGCTGATATAAATATGTATATCAGTGCGAAGAAATCCTAATTAACCAAGCCTCAGATTCATTATCCCCAGCTCAGATTCATTATCCCCAGCTCAGTTTAATTATTGGTGGTTTGCGTAGCTGAAGAGTCAATTAATGTCACATTATTGGCTCTTTCGCTGTGGTGAGTGAGCTTACCTTCCACATGCGCGCCAGCTTCAATTGTCAGTGTTTCATGCTCGATATTGCCAAATACTTGTGCACTTGGACGCAGAGTTACTTGCTTGGCGTGAATATCCCCCTCGACTTTTCCATGTATGGTCAAATCTGAAGAGTGAATGTTGCCCGTTACGAGACCGGTTGAACCTATGGTGAGCTTGTTGACGTTTAAGTTACCTTGTACGGAGCCATCTAGTTGCAATTCTGTTTCACAGGTAATATCGCCAGAAATTTGGGTGGTGTGGGTGATGATAGCTGGGATGCCACTTGGCTGACTTTTAAATGAGTTAAACACGAGTCCTCACTGTCGCAGCGTCAAAACAATAGATGTGATGAAACCTGAATAAGTAGTGAGTTTGCTGATCACTTATTTAAATTTCAGTTTATTTATTGAAAGCGCGAGCGATTTTAATTGGGTTTAAGTGTTTTTTACCTTGGATCACCTCATAGTGCAAGTGAGTAGAGGTACTTCTTCCTGTACTTCCCATCAAAGCAATAACGTCACCCTTGTCTACTTGCTGACCTTTTTTTACTTTGATGGTATGTAGGTGTCCATATCTAGTTGTGATCTCATTAGCATGTTCAATTTCAATAAACTTGCCATAACCACCGTTTTTTCCAGCTCTTTTTACAACACCTGCGGCAGGGGCAACAATATCTGTTTTATGCCACCCAGCTAAATCAATACCTTTATGAAAAGCACGACGCCCAGTTATCGGATCTTTACGAAAACCAAATGCACTGGACACGTAATACTTCTCTTGCTCAACTGGGAGGGTGTCAGGCAACTGTCCTATCATGGTGGATAACTGTGCATAGCTTGTATAGTAATCGATAGTATTGATAAAGCTGGCTTCGACTAAGGCTAAATCAGCTTGAAAGTAGGGACCACCTTGCGCATCTGAAGAGTCTGCAAGTTGCAAACCTACACTATCGATTGAAGCTTTTATTTGTGCTATGTCAGTTGCGTATTTTTGACCAAGAGCGCGGTTCAAGGTTTGTTGTTGCAACAGTAATTTGGCAGCTTGAGGTGCGAAAGTATTGTCATTGTCTGGTGATGCTTCTTTGTCCGTTGAGTGTTCATCTGTCTTGCTATTGCTGGCCGCAAGTTCGGTTGCATCTATTAACGACTCGAGCACATTATGTTGCTGTGATAACTGCGCTAAAGTGTTTTGCTGCTGGGTAATGGTCTGCTCTAATTGTGCCTTTTCATGCTGCCACTTTGCTTGCAACTGAGTGAGATTTTGCTGTCCTTGAGAGAGCTGAATATTGTTGTTATGAAGTTGGATTGCGGCGTTTACAGACCACAGTGCAATTGCAGCGAAAATCATCAACAAACATACTTGAAGCCAAGATGGTAGTACGATCATCTTTACATTGGCGTCTTGACGGACAATCAATTGAGTGGGCTTAAACAGCTTCAGATATAGGCGCTTGAGTACTTGCAACATTCAACCTCAAATTAAATTCAGCGCTACACTCTAACAATTTTTAGTCAAATTTCCAGTTTTTAGAACTAAAAAAAGGCATGAAATAATCATGCCTTTGATTTAAAAGTAAATAAATTTGCGATTAACTCACGGTTAATTGCGATTATTTGGCTGGAAGTATGGTGCCTTCAACAGAGCCGAAGCCAATACGATTATAGCCATCAGCTTCACACCAGCCGCGCATAATTACTTTATCACCATCTTCTAAGAACTTACGCTCTTCACCATTTTCTAGAGTGATGGTTTCTTTACCACCACGTGATAGTTCAAGTAATGAGCCTGCCTCTTCGTGCTCTGGGCCTGATTGCGTACCCGAACCTAGCATATCGCCCGGTAAAAAGTTACAGCCATTCACCGTGTGGTGAGTAACCATTTGTGCAACCGTCCAGTAACTATGCTTAAAGCTGGATTCAGACAATTTGCTTGGCTTAGCCCCTTCGCTACGCATTTGTTCAGTCTCGAGTAGTACATCCATACGAATATCAATTGCACCAGACTCGCGGTTTTGCGTTGACTCTAAGTATTCCAGCGGCTGTGGGTCGTTTTCATCACGATGCCAGTTAGTACGGTATGGTGCCAGAGCCTCTGTGGTTACAACCCAAGGAGAAACAGTTGAGGCAAAGTTTTTCGCAAGGAATGGACCTAATGGTTGATATTCCCAGGCTTGCAAGTCACGTGCAGACCAGTCATTGAACAAACAAAAACCAAAAACGTGATCTTCAGCGTCTTTAATTGCGATAGAGTCGCCAAGTTCATTACCCTTACCAAGGTAAATACCTAGCTCTAGCTCGTAGTCTAGGCGCTTACAAGGACCAAAAGATGGCGTATCCGCGTCAGGTGCTTTGGTTTGGCCTTTAGGGCGAGGGAAGGCTTGACCTGAAACACCAATAGATGAAGAACGGCCATGATAACCGATTGGTACCCATTTATAGTTCGGAAGCAGTGGGTTATCAGGACGGAATAGGCTACCTACTGCCGTTGCGTGATAGATAGAGGTATAAAAGTCGGTGTAATCGCCAATGTGGCAAGGTAGAGCGTATTCCACGTCATCTTGAGCAACCAATGCGCCTTCAAGGCTTGATTGCAGCTCAGAGCCTTCACGTAATGCACGAGAAAGCGCAAGTCTTAATGCTGACCAGTACTGTTGACCCATGCCCATAAACTCGTTTAATGCTGGGGCATTTGCCGCTTCTGCAGCCTGTGCTGCATCACCTGAAAGCAGGTTAGCGTCAACAACAGCGCCAAGATCTAGTACTTGATCGCCAATCGCAACACCGCCACGAAACTCTTCATTACTATTCTTACGACGAAATACTGCAAAAGGTAAGTTTTGAATGGGGAAATCAGTTCCAGTTGCATTTGCACTAGCTACCCAACTCTTTAACTGGATGTCGTGTGTTTCATTAATTTGAGACATTGCCTTTCCTTTAATTTTGGCTTTCAACTTGAGTTATGGTCAAAAATGAAAAACTCAAGTTGTAATAGCAATTTGATAAACCACAAAAAGCAGCTATCGCTAGCTGCTTTTTAATTAATTTGATAGGTGTGTTTAGATCACGCCACGGCGTTCTTGGTCACGTTCAATCGACTCGAATAACGCTTGGAAGTTACCTTCACCAAAACCACCATCATCAACACGTTGGATCATTTCGATGAAGATTGGGCCGAACAGATTCTTAGTAAAGATCTGTAGTAGATAGCAGTCTTCGCTTTGGCTATCGACTAAGATTTGGTGTTGCTTGATTTTTTCTTTGTCTTCTTTAACCCATGGTACACGATCAAAGATAGTGTCGTAGTAATGATCAACAATATCGAGAGTTGCAATTGTGCTCTTGTCTAGTTTATCTAATGAGCCAACTAAATCGTCAGTTAAGAACGCTAAATGCTGTACACCTGGACCATTGTACTCATCTAGGTACTCATCAATTTGGTTATTGTTGTCGTCTTTACCTTCGTTGATTGGAATAGAGAAGGTGCCACATGGTGACTTAAGTGCATATGAAAGTAGCGCGGTTTTTTGACCTTTGATATCAAAATAACGGACTTCGGTAAAGCCAAATACGTCTTTATAGAAGTTAGCCCAGGTTTCCATCGTCCCTTTATAAACATTGTTTGTGAGGTGGTCGATGCGCTTAAAGCCCTTATCAGCAACAATGCTTTGCTCTTCTAGGTCTACAAAGTCTTGCTCGTAGATTGAGCCTTTGTCACCAAAGTTTTCAATGAAATAGATAAGGCTGTCACCAATACCGTAAATCGCAGGGTATGGTAAGTCTTTGTGTGTTGAATCAGTCGCCGGTTTTGCACCACGCTCTACAGCAGTTTCAAACGCTTTTTGCGCGTTTTCAACACGCCAGCCCATTGAGCAAATTGCAGGACCATGGCTTTTTGCAAACTCTGCTGAGAAGCCTTCACGCTCGTTATTCAACAGGAAGTGAATATCGTGTTGGTTGTAGTACACGATATCTTTATCTTTAAATTTCTTTAGCTTTGAAAATCCAAAGTCAGTGAATACCTTATCCATATAATCAGCGTCTGGTGTTGCATACTCTGTGAACTCGATGCCGACTAGGCCTAGTGGATTATTTACTTCACTCATTGTTTTACTCCCGTATTAAGCACTGGGTGACTTGTTAGAATTTATGACTGGATAATTAATCAAATTACTGCAAAGGGGAAGTTAAAGGGCGTAAATAGCCATAGCGCACTTTGTAAATTTAGTTGCACAATTGCCATGCAAAAGACACAAAATCGACACAGACGAAGTCAAACTTATTTTTGTTTAAATTTTGAGTGAAAATACCAAAGGAAAAATACGAGGTGTTAAGTATGGTTTTTCTTATATTTTGATTTTACTGGCTTTTATTGTTTTTCTAGATCAAGAGTGTGAGGTGAAGTGTTCTGAACATAAGACTAATTGGAAAGGCGAAATAGGAAAGGCTGTATTTAAATCTTTACACTTAATGCTGCGAGAGGGGGTAAACCACGCCTGAACAGCGTGGTTTACGGTAAATATTATTGCTTCTCAGCGGATACTTCTAGCTCTTCAGCTAAATAGTGCTCCTGAGTGTGCGGCTCATGATTGCTCTCTGCACCGTGCATCCAGTCAACGAGCTTATTGCTTAGTAGATACATGAGAACTGCTGATAGTAGAGCTACACCGCCTAAGCCAATGAAAATGCTCATTGCATTGTTCATGGCTTCTTGGCCTTCACCGATGAATGAGCCCACAAGACCAGCTAGCTTGTTCGCAACCGCTGTACATAGGAACCAAATACCCATGAGCAATGACGCTAAACGTAGTGGCGCAAGTTTACTTACCATTGATAAGCCAATTGGTGATAAACACAGCTCACCTAAGGTATGGAATAGGTAGAACAATACCAACCAGATCATGCTGATCTGCAGTGTGCCGCCTGCTTCTGCACCTTCAGTTGCCAGTGCTAACATCATAGTCAAGAAGCCTAACGCAAGGAAAACGAGGCCAATGGCAAACTTTACCGGAGAGTTTGGCTCTTTCTTATCCAGTTTTAGCCATATCATTGCAACTAAAGGTGCGAAAATAATAATAAAAATAGAGTTTAGAGATTGGAACCAAGAAGCAGGGATCTCAAAGCCCATCAGCATGCGGTTAGTATAGTCATTAGCGAACAAGTTCATCAGACCACCGGCTTGCTCAAAACCCATCCAGAAGATAATAGAGAATACACTCATCGTGAAAATTACACGTATACGGTCTTTTTCTTGCTTTGTTAATGGTGCTTTTGTGGCTGAATCAGACATTTGCTGAGATAGCTTTGCTGAGGGTATTTTACCTATATCGCCTAAATATTTTTGGCTTAAGATCAGCTGCATAACCACTGAAATAACCATACCAACACCTGCGGCGATAAAGCCAGCCTGCCAGTTAATTACCGCAGCAACATAGCCCGCAACAAGTGGACCCAGTGCACCACCTAAGTTGATACCCATATAGAAAATAGTAAATGCACCGTCACGACGCTTGTCACCTTCTTGGTATAGATCGCCAACCATAGTGGAAATATTAGGTTTAAATAGGCCGTTACCTATACAAAGTAGTGCCAAGCCAAGGTAAAACACATTTACTTCTTGTCCTGCAACAATACTGTGTGGAATACCCATAATGAAGTGGCCAGCAGCCATTAGAATACCACCAATGATGATGGCTTTACGCTGACCTAGTACGTTGTCGGCAAGCCAACCACCAAATAGAGGAGTAAGATAAACTGCCATGGTAAAAGTACCGTATAGGCTAAGCGCATCGGCATTATTCCAACCAAACCCACCATTTTGTACTTGAGCAACAAGGTAAAGAACTAATATGGCACGCATACCGTAGTAGCCAAATCGCTCCCACATTTCGGTACCAAATAATAAGAAGAGGCCTTTAGGGTGACCCAAAAATTCTCCGGCCTTCGGAACTGAATTCATATGTACTTCCTAATTTAATCAATGTGTTGTATCTGGCCATTGTTATTTCAATCAACACTGAATAATGAGCAACTTACTTTAAATACGACGTTAAAAAACGAGACGCAGTAAACAGAACACTTTTCAATGCAGATTAGCGATGCGCGACAATCAATACTGCATGCTCTGATTAAGCATGGTGGTAAACTGTCATGGCATGCCTGTACTTTTTTTGAACGGGTGGCCAGTACCTATTTTAATTAGTGTTTGTTGTATGTAACGACTAACTAATTTAAAAAAGCGCGTCAGTATACTCACAGAGAATTAATAGGGGAAGCATTTGTAGGCAGAAAGCGAATAAAATGCGTTCAGCACTACAACGAAGAGATCATTAGAGAGCATTTGATGCTAGTTTTGTGCGGATATATAAAGGCGCTGCTATCTACCGTGAGTTTGAGTGAGCATCACAATTGTGGATGCAAACGGTATTTGATGTGATAGCAGCTACTTATAACAAAAGTGTTATGCCTCTTGACTTAAATATGCTTGGATAAACTCAGTTGCAGCCAAGAAATCTTGCTCTAATTTATCGCGCATTTGGATCAGCTGATCGCCAGTTAAGGTGTTTTCTTTACATAGAGTTTCAAACTCAGTAGCGGTTTCTGCGACGCTTTGCGCACCAATTGTTTTTGAAATGGATTTTAACTGATGACACGCTTCTATGATCTCTTCTTGGTTCATAGTGATAACCGCGCCATTTATATCACGGGTCAATTGGCTACTTTGTTCTAAGTACATCCTAAAGAAACGATTACGTTTGGCATCGTCATGATTGACATACTTATTTAGCATCTCCATGTTGATCGCTGGAGTCGGTAAAGGTTCTGAGTCAACACTTGGACTATCAACTACTTCAGGTAAAGCGGATCCAGTACTTTGAACCGCAAGTGGGTCAATAGATGCAGTATGTGACGCTCCTTCGACTTCGGGGGATGCCGTGCTCTGCTGCGGCTGTTTTGCTTGAGGCAGCTGCTCAATACATTTGTTTAAAGTGGTTTCTAATACATTTAACTCCACAGGTTTGGTGATGTAGTCATTCATTCCTGCAGTTTCGCAGCGCTCCCGTTCACCTTTTAAGGCATTTGCAGTCACCGCAATTATGTAAGGCTGATCAAGGTTTTCGGGCGCAGTCTCAACATAATCTCTGATGTTTTTCACCATGTCGTAGCCTGACATTTTTGGCATGTGTAGATCGGTTAGAACAATCGGGAAGTGTTCTTTTTTCCAAAGCTCAAGTCCTTCCTCACCATTTTCGGCCACCTCTACACCATACCCAAGTAAGTGCAATTGGTCAGTAAGCACTTGTTGGTTTAATACGTTGTCTTCAACGAGTAATACGAGCTTATTTGTGGCTCTTGCTTCATCAACACTTAAAAAATCATTGATTGTGCGTGTAGGTTTGATCTCTTTGGGTTTATGAAGTCCAGCGGCCACAAGAATAGACGTCATGAAGCTCGACTTACATAAAGGCGAGGCATTGAGGTAGAAGATGTGCTTGTGATTCAGCGCCGCTTCGTCCATTTTGCTCAAAACAACAACCTGTTGTGCGTTTTTCTCTAATGAATAAACAATACTTCTTAATTCTTCATTAACCCTATTCATACCATCAAGACCATCCAATACCCAGATCAGCTTATCCTCATGTTGGTGGTCTGGAATTTCTGAATCGTCAATTACCATTACATTCGCTCCCATGAACGAAAGATAGCGGTTTAAGATATTCTGCCTTTCTTTGTTTGGCGTCAGTAAAGCAACGCTTCGGGCATTTAGAAGCTGTTTATTTGCATAATTTACTTTACCGTCAACGCTAAATGGCAACTCAACGATGAACTCACTACCCATGCCAATATCTGAATTAACTTGAATACTGCCAAGCATCAACTCAATTAAACTTTTACAAATAGATAGTCCAAGCCCGGTTCCACCAAATTCTCTTGTAATTGAGCCTTCGGCTTGGATGAATGGGTTAAAGATTTCCCTTAATTGTGCTTTAGTCATACCTTTACCGTTGTCGGTTACGGTAAAGCGTAAGGTATAATGCTCAGAGGTATTTTGTGAAACTTCAACTGCGATTTTGACATACCCTTGAGTTGACTCATCGGTCGTTGTAAATTTAATGGCATTACTACATAGATTGTATAGAACTTGCCTTACACGAACCGTGTCACCCACCAAGTTAGTTGGAATATCAGGTGCTATCACTAGTTGTAAATCTAGCTTACGTTTTTTGGCAACAGAGGAGAGCACTCGAGCAACCTCTTCTGTGGTTTCAGCAACTGAAAAAGGACTGTTATCAATTCTTAACTTACCTGCCTCGATTTTTGAAAAATCAAGAATGTCATCAAGAATACCAAGTAATGAAAATGCAGAATCTCGAATGATGGTGGTTAAGCGGTGCTGCGCACCGTCGAGATCGGTTTGTCGCAGTAGATCGATAGTCCCAATGACGCCATTCATCGGAGTGCGGATCTCATGGCTCATGGTTGCTAAGAAAGTTGTTTTCGCATCGCTGGCACGCTCAGCATTTAAAATGGCTTTCTCCAGTGCCAATGTTCGCGCCTGGACTTCTGTCTCTAGGCTTTCTTGTAACTGTTTCAATTCGTGTTGAGTGGCCTGATCAGACTCAATCGAAGTTTGAACTTGCTTTAATAGCGTATTAATAGATGAAGCAATGTCAGACAATCCACCGCGGTAGTAGGTACCGACTGTCGCTTTATAATTTTTATCTGCGGTGAGTTGCTCTATCTCTTCTACGAGCGCTTGACTGCCATTGTTGGATGTCGCAGACAGCTTTCGTTGTGTAAATACAAAAATAAAGATAGCAGCCAGTAAACTCATAAATAGTAGCGCGTATGCGAGTATCGAGTTTTCTTCGGCTGTTGTACTTGGTGTTGGCGTATAGGTAAGGATAAGCTCGCCAACATTTTGCCCGTCTAACTGTAGTGGCATATGGTAGACTTGCATGTCGCCTTTGTTATAAAACTCCTCACGATTTAACGCATTAATTGGCTCCCCAAGGCTTTGTTGAAGTACCAAATTTGGTTGCCCCATGCCTGTATTGATATAAAGGTAAGCCCCAAGGTTGGTATTCCCACTAAGTAGCGCCTGTACTACTTGTTTAGCATTATCAAAGCCATGTTGAGTAATTACTTTTGCTAAAGGTTCAGAGATGGTCGTTGATTGCTGTTTAAGGTTAGCCGTCGCTGTGGTTGGCGCTTTTGTTTGCTTGGGAAGTAAATAGGCCCCAGTGGCGCTACACATTCCAACTATAAGAATTGCGACAAAAAGAAAGAGTACTTGTCCGTTAGTGTTTGCGCTATTTGGCATGCTTTATCTCGCAAGAATTATTTATACGTATCATCTGTTGCAATCGTAACACCTTCGACAGCTTTTTACCTCTCGTTTTTCAACCAGTGACTAAAATCGAGGTAAAGAAAAGAGTATTGAAAATATCAAAATAATCAGGGTGTTGAAAGTAAAGCTGTGGTCTTTTATTAGTATGGTTATCATGGCTTTTTAATAAATATTAAATATTAAGTAACGTTTTTATAAAGTAATATTGGTTAACTTCCCCGCTTATAAGGATATCTTAATGTTTTCACATCAATCTCGACGGGTACCAGCGTGGTTCTGTGCCATATTATGTGTGTTGCTGTTCAGCGCCTGTAATAACAATGATAAATCAATCATTACTCTTAAAACTCCCACCGAGCCCAGCGTCGGCTTTACTTCCCCATATGGTGTTGCCGGAGATGATCAACTCTTTCATCAGTTAGAGCTGATCCGTGCCGAGTTTAGCATGCCTGCATTGGGAGGTTTTATCATTTCTGGGGACGAATTAATCGAACTGGATGTTACTGGAGTGCGAAGCAGTACTGGGCAAGTCCCTGTATCTGCCTTTGATAGGTGGTCTATCGGTTCATTTAGCAAATCCATGACTGCCACATTGGCTGCACGCCTTGTTGAACAAGGAGTCATAGAGTTTGATAGTCAAGTGGCCGACATATTTCCAGAGCTCATAGGTAAGATTAATCCAGAACTTGAGTCTGTTACCTTAAATAGCTTGCTTTCAATGACTTCAGGGTTGCAACGGGATTTAGCGTCTATGTATTCGGGGAAGTGGCACCGTGATAATAGAGACATGACGAGCCAACGATATGATTGGACTATCGAACTATTAAATGCACAAAGATCCGTGCCGCAAGGGACTTATCTATATAGTAATGCCGGTTATGTTGTTGCCGGCCATATGTTAGAGCGTGTCACCGGGCAAGCATGGGAAAGCCTTATTGCTCAAGAGCTATTCGAGCCACTAGGGATGGCGGATGTTGGTTTTGGATCTGCTAGTGATGATGACCCAGATGGACAGCCCAGTGGTCATCAAATGAGAGAAGGTAAATGGCACCCAATTACGCCAACAGATAGAGTGGATTTACCAAAAGTGATTGGACCTGCGGGGTTAATCAATACGACACTACATGACTTATCTATTTACTTGGGGGCGTATTTAGCCGGTGCTAGGGGTAATGATAATCTGATTAGTGCCAGTTCATATGCACGACTATTAACGCCAGTCACGCCTGAATATGGATTAGGTTGGATCCTTACATCTAATGACAGTCGGTTTCATCATAACGGCTTTACCGGGACATTCTATTTAGACAACCTTGTATTACCTGAAAGAAATGTTGCGATTCTTGCAGTCACAAATGGCGACACGGTTAATGCTAAATTAGCCGTGGAGAAGGTAATTGATATCTTACTGAAGCGGCTGGATGCAAAGCAACATTATAGCGGCAAGTAAAAGAACCAGAACAACACAGTGGTGACTATTACTTGAGGGGGAGCTTACTGCTATATAAAGGTGGCTAGCCTTCATGCTATATGTACAGGGATAGTCAGATAAAAGCGTTTAAAACTGGAAATTAGCCTGCCTTGCGTGTTTTTTCATCGAAAATGCGGTATTTTGACCGCTTTGCCTGAAAACTGTGCAAACGATAAATGTATTTAAAAAAAGGGTTGACTTAGAACCGCAAAACCCGTTTAATACGCCGCACGCCCAGATAGCTCAGTCGGTAGAGCAGAGGATTGAAAATCCTCGTGTCGGTGGTTCGATTCCGCCTCTGGGCACCAAATTAAAAATCATTGCATTAGCAATGTGGTGCATGCAGAAACTGCATGGTACACGAATTAGTGTGCCGACTTAGCTCAGTTGGTAGAGCAACTGACTTGTAATCAGTAGGTCATCCGTTCGACTCGGATAGTCGGCACCATTTAATTTAGGCGCTAGCCTATATTTCTAGATAACTTAGTAGATTGAGTTTTTTAGATAAAAAAGATTTGCCCAGATAGCTCAGTCGGTAGAGCAGAGGATTGAAAATCCTCGTGTCGGTGGTTCGATTCCGCCTCTGGGCACCACTAATTTAGTGTGCCGACTTAGCTCAGTTGGTAGAGCAACTGACTTGTAATCAGTAGGTCATCCGTTCGACTCGGATAGTCGGCACCATTTAATTTAGGCGTTAGCCTATATTTTCTAGATAACTAAGTTATTTAGAAAATACAAGATTTACCCAGATAGCTCATTTGGTAGAGCTAATTGGAGTTGTATTGAAAATCCCTTTAAGGATTAAGATACTAAAAAGATTTGCCCAGATAGCTCAGTCGGTAGAGCAGAGGATTGAAAATCCTCGTGTCGGTGGTTCGATTCCGCCTCTGGGCACCATCATTTAAAAAGCCTCGCAATAGCGAGGCTTTTTGCTTTTATACAGTCTAAATTGACATATCTAGCTTATTGACTCCTTGTTGTTCTGATAAACATCACTTTATTTTAGTTGCGTAGTAAAACATTAATACCAATTAACCTCAGTACTTACTCAAGTTGGAAGCGTAAATCTGACGCTAACTACGTTAAAAGTTTCTTATTTAGAACAACTAATACCAATTTGACTTAATACTTGCGCAATTTGAAGGAGTCAATCTGACGCTAACGGCGTTAAAAATTTCTTATTTAGAACAACTAAATAGCAAAATTTTTGCCTTGCCTATATGGATGTAGGTACCTTAGCGATAGCAGGACGCGGTAGCGGAGTTATCGACAAGATTTTCTCGCCTCAAAATAGACCACTTAATTCAGAAAATTGGTATAAATAGCAAAACCTTTGCCTTGCTACAGGACTTAGTGGGAGCGAGACGCGAAGCGGTGTTTTCCCTAAAACTCTTTGGCTAGATAAGGAAAAAACAAAGTTGTACTTTAGCAACAATGAGTTGGAGCACGCCTTATTCAAACCTCGGGTTAAATAGGAAGCCTATTGCTATTCTTTCTAGCCTATTGTCAATAAATTTTACGCAGTAGTGAGGGATAACAGCTGGTAGAAAACCAAGCGTAGATTAGGCACTCAACAAGTAGCAGGGCGCGAAAAGCGATGCTGCTACCGTTGACTTGTTTCAGAAGTGCTACTTACCCGAACAAATCTGTGTAATAGGATATGTTCACTATTAGTGACGATACTGCTGTCGGTAGTTTTCTACCCAAAGTTTAGTAGCCCCACAAACTGCCACTGGCATTACTATTAGATTCACAAATGGAATTGAGGTCAACACGAACACCGCAAAGCCAAAACCGTAAGACAGCCCTTGCTTACTTTTTAAATCGTCCTTCATTCTTTTGAAGTGAATTTTATGGTTATCAAATGGGTAGTCATTATATTGAACACTGTACATCCAACATGTGAACATAACCCATAAAATTTGACCGACAATAGGTAGTACCCAAAGCAATATAAAAAAGCCAAGGGCGCGTGGCAGGTAGTAACACAGCTTTGTCCACTCTCGTCCTAGCATCCGTGGTACATCTTTTACAATATCAAAGAGCTTGTCATCATTGATTTTCTGGTTGGTAAGGTGAAGTTCCACTTTTTCAGATAACAGTCCATTGAAGGGAGCGGCAATAAAGTTGGTTATAACCGTGAAAATCATACTATAGCTAAAAAGTATCACTAAAATAGCTATGGGCCACATTAACCACTCTAGCCAACTTAGCCACTCTGGTAATAATCCATTCAGGTAATCAAACCCTTGAGTCAGCCAGTCGTAAAGAAAAAATAGCGATGCACCAAATAGCAATACATTTATGGTGAGAGGGATAAACACAAAGCGTTTAAGCCCTTTTTGGGTGATCAAAGAAAAGCCGGCAATAAAGTACTCGATACCGCGTGATAGTTGCACATTACACCTCGTGTTGTGATACCAATATGACTGAATACCTGAATAAACTAAGAGGATAAAGTGGGCGCTAACTTCGTAAGAATACCTTATTTAACAACACTAAATCATAAAATTTTAAGCTTGTTAGCGGTAAAGGTGCTTATTCCAAAATAGACTATTTATAACGCCAACAGGTATGACTTTACGCTTTAATTTTAGACAGATATCAAAAATGTTGCCCCTAGTATAGCGCTAAACTTGGAGCGGCTAACAGGAGATTAGTAACAATTTATCTCAGCCTATATTATGGCAATATTAGCGTGTAAAAATTAACCTGAATACATTTAGTGGTTTAGTGAATAGATCAGAAATAATACTTGTAAACGCAAGAAACAGCCCATACACTCAGATTATGGCAGTGGAAGTGAGAGCGTGATGCAATTAGTTCGTTGGGTTATTACATTTTGTATGTTGAGTCTGTTGACTATGTCAACGGCCGATGCTGCTAAATGTGACTCTACACTGGCTGTTACGCCTATTATTGTTGATTTAGACAACTCGAACGTAAATCCTGACGTTGACACTTGTGCTGTCTCTGCCCCCCGCAGTTTAGTCGCCACTAGCGATTTTGTTATTGAACACCCAAAGCTTACCTATTGTTTTTCCAATGCTTTATATGAATCAATAAGAGCACCACCTGTTGTAGATTAATTTAGTCCTTTTCCGTGCTTAATTAATTTAAAGATAGAGGTGATCTATGAACACTAACACCGTTATAAAAACACAGCCTGTGTTTGCCTATGAACTTGCTGAAAATCATTTTCCTGCGTGCGGTACTGATAATCTTGAACAGGCTCCAGCGCATTGTCTTATGCACACTTTGCATTTGTCACCAATGCAGCATATTGATGAAAATAGTAGTATTGATGAAGCCGCACTAGTGTTGACTAAAACGCACCGCAGAGCAAGTTTCGTTGTTGATAGCCAAGAAAAGCTGGTAGGTATGATATCGAACGCTAGGCTTGGCAGCCGTTATGTATTGAGTATGGCCGAAAAACGTGGCTGTACTAGACGAGATTTGACTGTAAATGATGTCATGATCCCACTTTCAGAGCTGCGTCAAATTACACTTAAACAAACAAGTCAGGCTGTCGTTGGCAAAGTATTAAAAACCATGGAAGAGGCAGGTCACGAGTTCTTATTAGTGATAGATGACTCAACGCTTTACCCAGTGGGTTATTTTGATCTTATTGATTTGCTGAAAGCCTGTGGACGAGCGGTAAATTCAATTAAACCAGCGAATAAATTTAGTGATATTGTTGGTACTATTTTACACCACGCCGAAATTTAAATACTGAATCCCTAAAGTTAATGTAAATTAAAGTTAGCAAGGCGTCGCGAGGCGCCTTTTTCGTGGATGACTGTACTGTTACTGCTCCTGCTTGCAATGGATAAGGTTGCGGTATGCTAGGAGCGCTTGATATAGAGCTGGTTATTTTGCACCGTTAAAGTCAAGTTGTCGCCAAGACTCATATACAAATACTGAGACAGCATTGGACAGGTTCATACTACGGCTATCTGGGCGCATTGGAATACGCACGCGTTGTGGCTCTGGTAATGAGAAAATTATCTCTTCTGGTAGACCGCGAGTTTCAGGACCAAACAGCAAGCAGTCACCTTCTTCGTAGGCCACCTCGTGATGATATTTAGTACCTTTTGTTGTGCAAGCAAATACTCTTTTTGGGTTACGTTTAGCAAGGTAAGCCTCAAAATTGGGATGACGCTCGACTTCGCTAAATTCATGATAATCCAAGCCTGCACGCCTTACTCGTTTATCATCCCATTCAAATCCCAAAGGTTCAATTAAGTGCAGCGAATATCCAGTATTGGCACACAAACGAATAATATTACCAGTATTAGGTGGGATCTCGGGTTGATATAAAACGATGTCTAACATGATAAGCCTCAATAAAAATTTGCACGGCAGTATAGCCCATCTCCAATCAGAATTACACGTGTGACCGGGGTAAAAGAAAAGCACAGCAAGTATAGAGCTTTGCATCTCTTTAACTTATCAAAGTAATGAACACAGATAGGAGCGTGCAGCAACTGAACATGAGACTATTGCAAAAAAATTGACATTCGTAATCTGTTTTTCATTTCAAACCATTACCCTGTAATATAAGTATATCGCCATACTTTCGTGGGTGGTTCGTTAGTCAGTTGGGTATTTCTAAGGGGTAAATGTGAGTCGTAGCTACGAGTTTTGGGTGAGATTTTCCAGTATATTCACGATTGCTATTGTAGGGGTGATGATAGCAGCGAAGTGTTGGGCTTGGCTGTCTTCTGGAAGCGCAGCAATGCTCGGCTCTTTAACCGACTCATTACTTGATATTAGTGCGTCGTTGATGAACTTGTTTGTGTTAAGTTACGCATTGCGACCGGCTGATGATGATCATAGGTTTGGTCACGGTAAGGCTGAAGCGCTAGCTGGGCTCGGGCAAGCGGCATTTATTGCAGGGTCGGCCAGTTTACTAGCATTTCATGGTGTAGAGCGGATCATTAACCCTACACAAATTCCCCATTCTTTATTTGGGGTATGGGTGAGTTTATTTGCTATTGTCTGCACGTTGTTAGTTGTTGCGGTGCAGTATCAAGTTGTCAAACGTACTCAATCTATCGCAATTAAAGCCGATTCATTGCACTATAAAGGTGATATTTTACTTAACCTAGCTGTATTGGTCGCGGTATTGCTGAACTTTTATGGCATTGGCTACGCGGATCCTATTTTTGCTATCGCTGTTGCAATGTACTTACTTTACAACAGCTGGGACATTGCCAAAGAAAGCGCTGCGCACTTGATGGATAAAGAGTTACCAGACGATGAAAAGGCGCAAATTGTGCTTATTGCTTCAAGCCATGAAGATGTTTATGGTGTACATGATTTACGTACAAGGCAAGGCGGAAAAATAAAGTTTATCCAGCTCCATTTAGAGTTAGATGATGATATGCCGTTGATGCGAGCACATAATGTTGCAGATGAAGTGGTAGCCAGTATTAAAGAAGAGTTTGAGTGTGAGATGGATATTCTTATCCATCAGGACCCTGTATCGCTTGCGCTCGGTAATACCCCTGTAAATTCGTAAAAATCTCTAAGCACGGCTCTGCGAGTTATGTCTTGCTCGCAAAGCAGCTCATGTTTTCCTGCAAACTCGGTACGTGTCACCTTATCATGGTGCGCGGCAAAGCGGATCTGTGCCTTGTTGTCGACGATACTATCGTGAGTTGCACAAGCGACGTGGACTGGAATATTTAGCTCGATTTTGGTCAGTGCTCGACATTTTTGCAGTGCAGTATAAAGCCAGGCGAAGCTAACTCCTCCAAGTCGTAGTTCAGGATATTGATCGTATAACCCTCTAAATAAAGCGTAACGTATAGGGCAATCTGTCAGATCATTATCTTGAAACGGTTTACTTTGGTATTGTTGCTGACCAATAGCATATTGTTTGCCTAGTCCTACTAGACATGCCAATCCAGCAATGGCTTCAGCAACCCAAGCAGGGTAGGGAGCGGTGTTGATCCCAAGCATTGGTGCTGATAAATACACGCCTTTAATATTGCTAGGGTTATACAGCGCTAAGTAGTTACAGGTGATCGCTCCTCCCATAGAATGCGCCAGTATAAACAGAGGCAGAGTGTTGTGTGGATTGACAACTTGCTGCATAAAACAGTGGAGAGTCGCTGCGTAATCATCAAATCGTTTTACGTAGCCAATGTGTTTGTTTTTTAACAAGCGAGGAGAATACCCTTGCCCTGGGTGATCATAGGTATATACAGCGATATTATTTTGTGCCAGTTCCCATAACAACTCCCTATATTTATGCGCGGATTCAATACGCCCATTAACCAATACCAAAGCAAACCGTGGTCTTTTTGGTATATGATAAACATAAAAAAGCTTGCCGTGAGGAGTATCAAAAAAGCCTCGTTGACACTGTTGCCAGTGTTTATCTATTTCAGGAAGGTGAGATTCTAATTGCTCGCTGCAGCTATAAAACATGACTACCTATATAACGGAATACGAATGCTGACCTGAAGGCCAACATTGTTAGTAAATTCAATATGGGCATCATGCACTTTTAGTGCATGTTGGGCAATGGCAAGCCCTAAACCAAACCCTCCTTTTTGATTATGCTCTGGTGTGCGTGCAGCTGAAACTCGAAAAAATGGGATACAAAGCTTGTCTAACATATCTTCACTCACCCCCTTGCCATCATCTTTTATGATACAAAGGAGCTGCTCGTTGGTACTCTGAATATCGAGGTTAATCGTGCTATTTGCGTATTTAATGGCGTTACGAATGATGTTTTCAAAGGCGCGATTTAGCAGCATAGCATCGCCATTCAGCGTTACTTCAGGTATTGTGCTGGCGAAAAATTGCTTGCTTAATTGTTGCGCCTCAAACAGAGCATCTTCGATAATTGGGTCGAGTAGCTCATTGAGGGGGATCGGCTGTTTTTCTATTGGTATTTGGTCGGCTTCTAGTTTTGACAAATGCAAAATATCACCGAGCATGTTCTCCACTAATTGTGCTTCACGCTCTATGCGCTCAAAGTAACCTTGGTTGTCTTTCGTTGCGTGGCCTGCGGCCAATCCCGTCGCCATTTGCAAGCGGGTAAGCGGAGAGCGAAGCTCATGAGAAATATCTGCAAGCAGGCGCTTTTGATTATTGACCAAAGACTCTAACTTATCAGCCATCAGGTTGAAGTCATGGCCTAGTTGACCAAGTTCGTCTTGACGCTTTTTGTCTATGTTTGCACGGCTGCTTAAGTCACCTTGAGATAGCTTGGCTGCGCTTATTTGCAGTGCCTTAATTGGTGTAAGCAAGTTTCTGGTAAACCAAAAACACAGCAATAAACTCGCGCCTAATACCACCGCAATTTTAGCCCACAGCGGCAATGCTCTAAGCTTAATAATTGCACCTGGCGTGTGATTTTCAAATATCAAATAAAGGCGATAGTTATCATTATTCAGTGTGACTTCAAGCGGCCCGAATGCTTTATATTCAGGTGTGTAAATGGCCAGTGGTTTGGTATCTTCTGTAAAGCTAAGTAAATCGAGGTCAAGTGCTTTGAACCTTGGATTTGCGGCAATACTCTTTTCACGAACGCGGTGACTTAGGTAGATATTTCTCGCCTTTCTTTTGCGTAATTTTGCGATATTACTTAACTCAAAGTTGGGGCGTCGGCTGACTTGGGTTAAGACTTGCTCTAATTGCTGTAAATTATGCAGCATCGACCTTGAGATCTTTTTAGTTTCCACAACGTCTGGCTGTAACAGGCTTATCCCAAGCAAAAGTAGAAGGGTAGCTATGATGGTTAGCCAAAACCATGCAAATACCTTAACTAATAAGTACCGCTTCATTCATTATGCCTTCAAAAATATATAACCAGAACCACGTATCGTTTTGATATAAGTATGGTCGCTCAAAGCTGCTATTTTCTTCCTAACGTTGGATACATGCATGTCAATTGAGCGGTCATAGGGCACCAGTGGCCTGCCTAAGACTTGACGAGATATAGTTTGTTTATCAACAACCTCACCGGCAGATCTCACCAATAATTGCAGCACTTCATATTCAGTTCCCGTCAGTGATAAGAACTCTCCACTCACAGAGGCGCTCCTTGCGCCGATGTCTAAGCTAAGCTGATGAATAGTAAAGGTGTCTTGAGGGCTGTGGTGCTTATAATGATCCACTCTGCGGGTGATCGCTTTAACCCGTGCAAGTAGCTCTCTGTGATTAAATGGCTTGGGTATATAATCATCTGCTCCCAACTCAAGACCAAAAATACGATCAAAATCGTCCCCTTTTGCGGTGAGCATAATAATTGGCGTCATTTTTTGTAAACGCAACGATTTTAACACTTCAAAGCCATCCATCTCAGGGAGCATGACATCTAACAATATAAGGTCAAAGTTTTGCTTTAACGCGCGCTGGAGCCCTTCAGTACCTGTATGCTCCATGTCGACTTCAAAACCTTCAGCACTAAAATACTCGTGCAAAAGATCACAAAGTGCTTGGTCATCATCTATAAGTAAAATGCTATGTCTTATGGTCATACTTTATCCGGCGGCGATTGAAAAGATAATTACAGTGTCTATCCCATGATGTATTACACCTTACTTTATTGCGGTATGTAAATTGCCTTTGCGTTTTTTTGCAAAGCACTGACAAAACTTTACCCTGATTTGACGTTCCTTTTCTTGTCTATTGCTAGATTAGGAGGTGACAAAGCAACGGCAAACAAGGAGCCAAAATAATGAGATTACTATCAACTTTAGCATTAGCAACAGTACTGAGCTTATCAGCAGTTAGCTTCAATGCAGATGCGGGATCTATGGGTCGGCAGTTAGAGCATTCAGCACGATTATTACTATCAGATAAAGGCCAAAAATTGTTGGAATTGAGCGATTCGCAGCAATCACAATTAGCAACCATCTATGCTGATTTCAAAGCGGCAAAAAGAGCACTGAAAGAAAAAGGCAAAGACGTACGTAAATCACATCGTGAAGAGTTGAAAGCATTAATGGACGCAGAGGTGTTTGACAAGGTACAGGCACAGCTGTTGCTTGAAAAGGGTCAAGACAAAAAACAAGCTTGGGCATTACTGGCAATGGAGACTCGACACAAAGTTTTTCACGTATTAAATGAAACACAACGTGAAAAAATCAAAACGCTTAAATCACACCGTAAGCACAAAAGAGCAAATAAAGCCGAGTAAATGATCCTTTTTCTTAAAATATCTCGCCCTTGGTCGTCTTTGCTAAGGGCTTATCTTATCTCTATTTCCACAATAATACCTACCTCACCAAAGTGTTTACTTAATTACCATTAAAATATTGGTGTGTGCGTAAAGCCCACGAATAGTATCGCCTAGAGTTACATGTTGATAACATGTGGATGTTGTGATATTTTTCGATTAAGAGTACATATGGCAAGTCTGCTGATAACTCTTTGCAATAGTGTTTAATTGAAATGGTTATTAATTTACGCACACAACCTTACCGGTAACTTTTGTCTATAAGTAAAGTCGTTTTACGCACGCTGTTGATTGCTGGTTACTAGGTATCACTGAGGAAAACATGCAGACACCTGAAGAATATGAGGTGACACTTAGGATCCGAGAGTTGCTTAAAGAGCTTAAAAAGCGTAAGGGCTACACTAAAAAAACAGTGAGTCAAAAGCTTGGGATCGGTCTAACCACGTTAGATGATTACCTAAATGGAACCAGCTCATTTCGTTTAGGTACATTGATAAAATTATCAGAAATCTGCCGCATTCAACTAAGCGATATCTTGGAAGGAGCGGGGCACATAGCAAAAAGCTATGAACAAGGTACAAAAAAGATTGAGCCTGATACAGAAAGTAATGAACAAAGAGAATCAAATTAACGATTGTTAGCCGTCAGTATTTTTTACTTATTTAGTGCTGTAATAACCTACTAAAACGCTTGTACAAGCGGTATTTTTTGGAAATAAAAAGTAATGAAAGGCCGATAACGGCCTCTACTACTCTTTGAAAAAACTGTCTTCATTTTTTGCTAAAGCAGCTTCGATGTCTTCAATTAAGCTTTGTGTATCTTGCTGAGTAAGTTCGCCGGTTTTCATCGGGGAAGAAATCTTGTTAGATTCATCTGACCAGTCACCCAAATCAATAAGCTGACAGCGCTTAGAGCAAAATGGGCGAAATTGACTCTTATCAGCCCACTCAACATCTTTTTGGCAGGTTGGGCATTTTACTATCGTCGGCATAACGTGTTACAACTCATAACTTCATTTTCTGATGCTGTAAGTCTAATGGTATTTAGAGGGTTTGTGAACTAAGTGCCTTAGTACTTTGTTTTACCGACTAAAAACTCTGGGTTTAAGAGAGCCTAGTTCAGAAGTAGTGATACAACACTACCTCTGAACAGATTTAATTAGGCCGCTTCATCCATATTTTTTTGTTTCAATAGTCTGCTTGTTACAGTACCTGCAGTCATTGAGCCTGATACATTGAGTGCCGTTCTTGCCATATCAATTAATGGCTCAATTGAAATTAGCAGTGCAGCAATTGTCACGGGAAGTCCCATAGCAGGTAACACAACTAGAGCTGCGAAGGTGGCGCCACCGCCAACTCCTGCAATGCCAAATGAGCTAATTGCGACCATTGCGACTAAGGATACGATGAAGTCGATAGCAAAAGGGTCAACGCCAACCGTTGGCGCAACCATGACCGCCAACATCGCTGGATAGATACCAGCACAACCATTTTGTCCGATTGTCGCACCAAATGAAGCGGATAAATTTGCGATGGCGGGAGGTACATTGAGCTTGTGGATCTGCGCTTCAACATTAAGTGGAATGGTTGCCGCAGAGCTACGAGAGGTGAAGGCAAACGTTAAAACAGGCCAAATCTTTTGGAAAAACTGTTTTGGATTCTCTCCAACCAAAGTAACTAACAAGCCATGGACAACAAACATCAGTAAAATTGCCACATAAGACGCGATGATAAAGCCTAATAGACTAACTATATCGGCCATACTTGATGTTGCTATTACTTTTGCCATCAAGCCTGCAACACCATAAGGTGTAAGGGCGATGATCATACGTACAAGACGAAGTACAACGGCTTGTGCGCCCTCAACCGCATTCTTTATTGGGCTGCTTAAGTTTGACTCTTCCATGATGGCTCTACGGGCGGCAATACCAGTTAATACGCCAAAAATTACCACAGCGATAATAGAGGTAGAACGTTCGCCTGTTAAGTCTGCAAATGGATTAGTTGGTACAAAGCTGAGCAACATTTGTGGGATGGTTAAATCAGCGACTGTTGTTGCTCTTTGTTCAAGTACAGCAATTCGTGCAGTTTCGCGCGCGCCTTCCACCAAGCCCGCTGCACTTAGCCCAAATGCTTGAGTGATAAAAATACCAATCAGGGCAGCAATCGCCGTGGTAAATACTAATATAGCGATAGTGACAAAAGAAATCTTACCGAGAGAGCCTTGATTGTCGAGCTTGACCACTGCTGCAATCATAGACACTAATACCAGAGGCATGATCACCATTTTAAGCAAGTTTACATAGCCACTGCCAACAATAGCGACCCAATCTAATACTGTTTGTTTTGTCGAGAGATCATTAGCGAAAACAAATTGTAGTGCGAGCCCAAATACACTACCGACAACTAAGCCGAGTAATACAGTGCGAGAGAGCGTTTCAGCGCGCTGTTGAAAGCGATAAAGACCGAAAAGTATGGCAACAAACACCACCAATGCGGCGATAACAGCAAAAGACATCATGATACCTTTCGAAACATTAAAAAATAACGCGAAACTATAGCGGTTTTAGTGATTTTGCTAAAATATTCTTTCACTATGGAATAGAACAAAAGGTTATCAAAACAGGTAAAAGTTTTCTAGGAGATACTAATTGTAGATCCTTACTTAACCGAAGCTCAGATTACTTAACCCAAGTTCAGGATACTTACATTCACAGAGCTTTAAATGTTGAACTTGATAAAAGTTAGTGAGGTTGAAGAGATGTTTGTTGTTGCAAATGTATAGATAAAAAGCAATTGAATAAAGAAAGAGGAGATTGTTCCCCGGCTTCGTGGATGCCAATGTCAGCCCTTGAACCCTGAGGTTCAAGGCGGAGAGCAACAGCCTACCGTAGGCTTCTCGGTACATGCCGAGCATGCTCAATAGTAGACAAACTGCTATCCTAAACGAAATTTATCGGCTCAGGGACTTAATCAGCTGTCCGACGAGCTAGGGAACAACTACAGTATATAAAACATCTGCCGATCACGAAACCATAGTATTGCAATTTTTGTGTCAACCGCATGGTTTTTCCCCAGTTTGCTTAGTGACTGACCAAGCGTTAATCTGGGCGTTAACTTCGGCTCAATATTTACTCCATTATTATTAGTTTATTCCTTATCTACATCTTAAGTTAAAAAGGTGTGGGGGCAGTAAAGGTCATCATCTCATTGGTTGTGGGATGTGAAATTTGCAACATCTGTGCATGTAATTGCAGCCGCTTCGCTGCTGCTAATGCTTCATCTTTGGCATATAGTCGATCGCCAAGAATGACATGTCCAAGTGAAAGCATATGGACTCTGAGTTGATGAGAGCGCCCAGTGATGGGAGTCAATTTAACTCGGGTGGCCTGCGCTTCATATTCGATGACTTCAAAATGCGTTAATGAAGGCTTTCCTGTTTCATGGCAAACCATTTGTTTTGGGCGATTTGGCCAATCACACACAAGTGGTAAATCAACAGAGCCCGTTTGTTGCTGTAATTTGCCATGAACTCGAGCGATGTAGTATTTGTGGGTTAAGCGGTCTTGAAATTGGATGCTCAGGTGTCGATGCGCTGCTTTGTGCATGGCAAGGCATAATACGCCCGATGTTGCCATATCAAGGCGGTGTACAATTCTTGCTGTGGGGTAAACAAAATTTACTCTGGCGATAGCGCTGTCCCAGTGTTTTGGATCTTTGCCTGGTACAGTAAGTAAACCACTGGGCTTATTGATCACTAACATATCTTCATCTTGGTACAAAATGTCAAGATAGGGAGAAAGGGGGGGAGCGTAATTTAATAACACCAGCTGCCTCTGTACGAACAAGAACCAAGCCGGGTATTATATATGAGTTGCTTATTAAGCGGTAGCATGAAGAGAGCCGCAGCTCTCTTCATGCTAGGGAGTTACTGGTTCGCAACCACAATCAAACGAATAGCGTCTAACTTGAGCTGTGCTTTTTCAATGTGTGTGCTCAGCTCCGCTCTTTGTTTATCAAAAACCTTTATCTCTTCATCGCGAATATTAGGATTGATGGCTTTTAGTGCTTGCAGACGACCTTGCTCATCACCGAGTTGCTTTTGCATTTTATCCATCGCACTGGCTTGAATACTTTCAAGCTGAGTTTGGGCGATATCACTTGCTTGTGTGATAAGTGGATGGATTGCGCTTTGTAGTGCATTTACAAGTTTACTACCTGTTTGTCTGCCAACGGCAGAAAGTTGCTGATTGAAAGCATCAAATGCAACATTTTGTGCTAAGTCGTTCCCGCCTTTGTCCATTAGCACGCGAATTGGCGTGGGAGGTAAAAAGCGACCTAATTGCAGTGACTTAGGTGCCGAAGACTCAGCCACAAAGATCAATTCAACAAAGAAAGTGCCTACAGGTAACTTGTTGTTTTTCAACAGCGCAACGGATGCACAGCCAAAGTCGTCGTTGCAAATCATATCCATGACGCCACTGACCATAGGGTGATCCCAGCTAATAAAATGCGCATCTTCTTGCGATAATGCTGTGTCGCGATCAAAGGTTACCGTGATCCCGTCGTCTTTTAAGCATGGAAACGATGGGTTTAGCATGTGCTCAGTAGGCTTCAGGATAATGGTATTCTCGCCTTTGTCCTCTTGATTAACACCAAAAGTATCAAACACATTAATCATGAATGCAGGCAAGATTACGTCGTTATCAAGCGCTTCGATTTCAGCAACGATGTTATCTGTCTTACCTTGACCACTAGAGTGAAGCTCAAGTAGACGGTCTCGGCCTTGCTCCATCTTTGTGCGCAGCTGAGCATTTTCTTTTGCGGCTTGCTCTAATAATGGATCTAGCTCGTCTTCGTCACAATTATGTTCAGCAATTAGCGCCAGCAAATCATCAGAGAAAGATTTATACAGCATTTGTCCTGTTGTGCTGGTGGTTTCAAACGCATCTAAGCCTTCGTGATACCAACGTAGTAATACTTCTTGTGCGGTGTTTTCAAAGTAAGGCACATGAATATTGATATCATGTTTTTGACCAATACGGTCAAGGCGACCAATACGTTGCTCAAGCAAGTCAGGGTTAAGCGGCAGATCAAATAGCACTAAGTGATGTGAGAACTGGAAGTTTCGACCTTCAGAGCCAATTTCTGAACAGAGCAATACTTGCGCACTATCGTATTCATCGGCAAAAAATGCCGCCGCACGGTCACGCTCGATAATCGACATGCCTTCGTGGAATACTGCCGCTTTAATGGCTTCACGTTCACGTAACACCTGCTCAAGGCTAATCGCGGTTTCTGCTTTGGCACAAATAAGGAGTACTTTTTCATGCTTTAGCTCTTTTAATTTAGCAATTAACCACTCAACGCGGGGGTCGAACTGTGCCCAGCCGCTTCCTTCACCTTCAAATTCTTGGAAGATTTTTTCAGGGAATAATGCACGCATCGCGTTAAATTCAGGGCTTTGAATGCCGCCAATGTTACCCATTACCGACATGGCTGTTTTGTATTGCTTGGGTAAAGGTACTGGGTATTGATGTAATAAACGACTTGGGTAGCCATCAATGCCACTACGGCTATTTCTAAATAGAATACGGCCAGTACCATGGCGGTCTAATAGCATAGACAAGATTTCAGCTTTGGCGTCGCTATCGCCATTTTGTGCCTTTGCTAGCAGCTCTGAAATATCGGTTTCTTTTAGCAATGTACAAAGTGTTTGCTCTTCTTTTGCATCTAGCTTTTTATCTTGCAGTAAGTTGTTCGCGGCTTCTGCAACTTCTTTATAATGGCTTTCCTCTTCTACAAACACGTCGTAATCATAGAAACGGTCAGGGTCTAGCAGCTGCAAACGCGCAAAGTGACTGCGGTGGCCAAGCTGATCTGGTGTTGCAGTTAGCAAGATCAATCCAGGAATGTCTTGAGCAAGTTCTGCAATACGTTGATACTCAGTGCTTGGCTTTTCCTTAGTGACTGTCAGGTGGTGCGCTTCATCGACAATCAGTAGATCCCAATCGGCGAGTGTAGCTTGCTCAAACCAGCGGCGCTTTTTGGTAATAAATTCTAGACTAACCAGTACCAGTTGTTCTGTTTCGAATACATTCGGTGCATCTGCATACGCTTCACTACAACGCTCTTCGTCAAAAATAGAAAAGTGCAGGTTAAAGCGGCGTAGCATCTCGACTAACCATTGATGTTGCAAGTTTTCAGGAACTACAATCAACACACGGTTGGCACGGCCAGATAAGATTTGCTGGTGTAAAATCATACCTGCTTCAATGGTTTTACCTAGGCCTACTTCATCAGACAGAAGTACGCGAGGTGCAAAACGCTTACCGACTTCATCGGCAATGTAAAGCTGGTGCGGAATAAGGCTTGCACGCTGACCTATCAACCCTTTGAGATGAGACTGTTCTTTATCAAACTGATGCTGCCAAGTTTGATAACGTAGCGTATAACGGTCAAAACGATCGATCTGGCCTGCGAATAGACGGTCTTGAGGTTTATTGAATTTAAGGAAGTGATCAAGAAAGGTCTCTTTAAATGAAGTCTCTTCTTCATTGTCAACTCGAGTACCATGATAGCAAAATAGTCCATTTTGCTCTTCCACGCTGTCAACACGCAGTTCCCACTCTTCAACATGGCGGATCACATCGCCTGGGTTGAATACCACTCGAGTTACAGGTGCTTCCTGTACTGAGTAAACACGGTTTTCTCCGCTAGCAGGAAATAAAATAGTCACTTGACGCCCCTCAAGTGCCACTATCGTGCCCAATCCTAAATCTGATTCCGTATCGCTGATCCAGCGCTGACCTAAGGAAAAATTCATGGTTATCTCGTCTATGCAGAAAAAAGGCGGCTATGTTACCTATTCACGCCCATTTGTTCAATATGAAAGTCTGTACACTGCTTTACAAATCAAGCTTGACAAGGAGCTGGACGAAATTGGCATGCCATTAGCCAACTAGTTGTTTTTTAACAAAACGCAAGTTGTATTTTCTTTTGTCATAAAAGCGACTTTTATGACAAATAGACTAAACTTGACCTATACCCAAAGCATAATTTGTCACACTCACCGTGTATTGGGTATAGCATAATAATCTGTAAACAACAGGAATGCGCTATGGTAAAACAAGATAAAGACCATAAAGTATACGTACTAGACACCAACGTACTTCTCCACGAACCACTCGCTTACCTTTCTTTCCAAGAGCATGACGTTGTCGTTCCCATGACAGTTTTAGAAGAACTTGACCACATCAAAGATAGAAAGAGTGATGTAAGTAGAGATGCGAGAGTTGCAATTCGCGGATTAGATGATGTACTGCGCGATGCAACGCCAGAGCAAATGCTAGAGGGGGTAGCGCTACCAACATTAAAACTTGAAAACCACAGAACGCCAAGTTCTGGAAAGTTGATAATTGTTAATGATCATTTATTTCCTGACTCTATATCAGGGTTACCTGGTAATGAAAATGACCATAGGATCATCAACTGTGCGGTACATTTACAAACGCAATATAGTGACAAAAAAGTCTTATTGGTTACCAAAGACATTAACATGCGGCTAAAAGCGAAGGGGGCTGGGCTTAAATATGTAGAAGACTATCGCACTGATCAGCTGATAGATGATATTGCATTACTTACCAGTGGGTTTAAAAAGGTTGATGGCGATTTTTGGCAAGATGTTGGGGAGTGTCAAACGCAGCAAAATGGCCGTTATACTATCCATGAGGTACCAAAATCATTGGTGCCTGATGTGTTTTGCAACGAGTATCTTATTGATGATACAAATCATTTTGCAGCGCGAGTGGTGGGGTATGATGATGAGCACATCAGATTAAAAGACCTTGGTGTTGAGCGCCTTATGCACCGTCAAGCATGGGGGGTAAAACCAAAGAATATAAACCAAGGTATGGCATTGGATGCGTTACTTGATACTGATATTGAACTGGTGATACTAACAGGGCCTGCGGGTTGCGGTAAGACATTACTAGCGCTTGCGAGCGCACTAGAGATGATTATTGAAAAAGGTATTTACGACAAAGTCATTGTGACGCGTAACACACCTGAAATCGCAGAGAGCATCGGATTTTTACCCGGCACCGAGGAAGAAAAAATGGCGCCTTGGCTTGCAGCCATCACCGATACTTTAGAGGTGCTTCATAAACATGATGAGAGCCCTGTCACGAGCCGAAACTACATCATGGAGAAAGCAAATATCCAATTTAAGTCGGTGAACTTTATGCGTGGCCGCAGTATTCAAAATGCGGTTGTTATTTTGGATGAGAGCCAAAACTTAACCGCCTCGCAATTAAAAACCATTATTACTCGCTGTGGCGAGGGCACTAAGCTTATTTGTACCGGCAACTTGGCACAGATAGACAGTAATTATCTAACCCCAGTTACATCTGGATTGACTTATATTGTGGAGCGATTTAAAGACTTTGAAGGCAGTGCTACCATCAATTTAAATGGCGTTGTAAGGAGTCGCTTAGCCAGTTTTGCGGAAGAAAATTTATAACTTGCCTTGAATCGGCTGGCTCGTTACTCTTTTGAATACGTATGTGTGCAAACGGGAATGAGCCAGTAAATGGATGCAACTAAAGAATTTTTACCACTAAGAAGCTATCGAAAGGGAATTTTAGTTGCAGTGGTTATTCCTATCTTGTTGGTACTCATTTTAGCTTACCACCTGTATCAAATTAAACTCGAACGCCAATATAAAGTGCGTTTTGGTCAGTATGAATACGTTTCTCAACAGCTCAAACAAGAGTTTTATGCTGCACATGTTGTGTTAGACAGTATTGCAGTTAATCTCGCGCAGCCAATCTCTTTTCAGAAACCACCAGAATGGTTGGAAGACATAGAACAGCACCCTGAGCATTATTATCATGCACTGCCAAATAGCGGCGGCGAAATTGTTGGCAGAGGGCAGGTAAACGAGGCCTTATTTGCAACTAAGCGTTGGCAGACCGTGTTGTCACTTAATACCGCTTTTGATGCAGCTTTGGCACTGCAAGGTGGGCTATATGCAGTTGCTTATATCGAAGATGATGGCTTTGCCTTTATTAAACGTAGGGAGGCCACGAGCAGCCACTTTATTACTCAGCTAGTGCGCGGTAAATTTCAGCCCGACTTTAGCCTTGGTAATATTGTCGTTGGCTCTCCAGTTAAATTTTTTGATAGGCAAATGTTCGCTCTTGGTAAAAAGCTCTCGACAGTCGACAATACCCATATTTTAATGATTTACGATAGTCATATTATTGATCGTTGGCTGCAAAACATAGGCTCTTTGGATGGAACCATGGAGTTTAAAAACCAAAGTAATGAAATCATTGCGGGGGAGCGTTTTGACTATGAGCATGCCGGGCTTGCAAAGTCTGCTGCGCCTTGGCAGTACGGATTACACTTTATTGCAGAGCCAGCTAAAGAACCTATTAGCTTAAATTATCATGAAAGCTATGCACAATTTGCCGCGCCCCTGCAACGAGAAATATTGCTAGAGCTTGCGCTATTGCTCTTTTTTATATTATTTACGTTTACCACCATTGTGTGGCTTAGTCGGCAGATTTTTGTGCGGCCATTAACGCACTTTGTCAACTATCTCTCGTTACAGGAACACTCACCTGAAACGACGTTAAATTATCCTATTCCCTCAGAATGGCAACCATGGTTTGCTCAAATCAAACAAGTCGTAGAGCAAAAATCGCGCTTAATGCATACGCTAAAGCAGCATAACCAAGAGCTTGATGACGAAATAAAGCGTAAGCAGCAAGCACTAAAGCAGAGTTTTGAAGCTAAGGAGCGCCAAGCTGCATTATTAAATGCCGTATTAGACTCGGTACCAGACATCATTTACTTCAAAAATATTGATGGCTCTTTCATTGGCTGTAACCGAGCGTTTGAGGAGTTTATGGGGGTGGATAAGTCTTTATTGGTGGCGAAAACTCAACGAGAAGTTACCTCAGGCCTCACTATTTTACTTGAGCAAGAGGCATTAATGGAACACTCACAAGAACAAGTGTCTACCAACTTTGTATTGGGTAAAAATACCTACTTTTTAACTATCACACCACTTAAATCAGACACTGGAAAGTTGATTGGGTGCTTGGGCGTTGCACGTGATATTACAGCAGCTCAAGAAGCTTACAACGCTTTAAGAGATTCTGAAGAAAACTTTAGAGCGGCAACTGAGTTTGCCCCCAATGGGGTTATTTTATCAGCAATAGATGGCAAAATACTGGAAATGAACAAAGCTGCAAAGCGCTTTTTATCCTTAGATAAAAACACCGGAGAAAAGCAGCTGGAGCGGTTGTTTGATGAACAAAACTGGCAGTCGCTTCAAAGTGTGTTAGCTGGGTTATTAAAGCAGCAAAAAAAAGTAGTAGAACACACGGTTTCGCAGGCAGGTAAGCACAGGTGGCTTCAACTTAGCATCTCTTTGGTTTGGGATAAGGACAAACGCCCAAAATACTATGTTATTCATATTCAAAATATTACAGGCCTGCTGCTTGCGAAGCAGGACGCTGAACGTGCAACACTTGCTAAAAGCCGCTTTATCGCAAATATTAGCCATGAAATTAGAACGCCAATCAATGCTATTTTAGGTCTTGCGGACATGATAAATAGTGAGTCGCTAACACGACTGCAAAGTAAAAAATTGCAACAGCTTTCTGGTGCTGCAAACGAACTATTGGCAATGCTCAATAGCATTTTGGAATTTGCAAAAGTAGAGAGTCACCAAGGCACTATCCAGTACGAGACCTTTCAAGCTTGTCAGGCATTTACGGCCATAGAGTCGTTGATAAAGCCTTTGTGTGTGCAAAAAGGCTTATCATTTGAGTTGCAAATTGACGCCTTAGTTTGGCCCTATCTGTATAGCGATGAAGACAAGATCAAACAAATACTAGTTAACTTATTAAGTAATGCAGTTAAGTACACCAATCAAGGCCAAATTGGCTTAAAAGTTGATGTCACAGCGGATACAACGGCTAAGCAAACAATAAAGTTTGCAGTGTGGGATACTGGTGTTGGGATTAAAGCACAACAAGTGGAACATCTCTTTGACGCCTTTACTCAAGGGGACGAGAGCTTTACTCGACGACATGAAGGGATTGGTCTTGGACTTGCGATCGTAAAACAAGAAGTGGCATTACTGGGAGGAAATATTACCGTTGACTCGACGCCCAACCAAGGTAGTTGCTTCTTTTTTGAATTGGTTGTGGATAAAGGAGCTTGCCCCATTGTCGAGAGCCATAAGGCCGTTTACTGTCTTGTTGACACACAGGAGCAATTGCCGAGCTACCTCGCGGGACTGGCAACCCCTATATTGTTAGATCAAGTATCGCAAAGTGCTGAAGATTTGGAGCAGTCCATCGTGGTTGTGCCTCCACACTGTGCCAATTTACCTGCAGGTGTTTTAGCGAGTACTAAGGCCGTTATATTACATTGTGACGAGCAACTAACAGAGCAAAATAACCATATCGCCCTGAATCAACATGTGTTCTATCAATCTGCATATACTTGGCTTGCGGAGTTTGCTCACATGACGCAAACCGTGGATAGTGGTTGTGTGCAAGTAGCAGGCGCGCTGTGTTTGGTGGTAGATGATAACAGTCTGAATCTGGATATTACTGAAAATATGTTGAAAAAGAATGGCATATCGACAGTTGCACTTCAAAGTGCTGAGAGAATTCAGGAAATAGTACAAACCTTAAGTCCTGATGTCATTTTGATGGATATTCATATGCCCAAGGTTGATGGTTATCAAGCCACTCAACAAATAAGAAAGATATGCTCAGCAGCTGAGCTTCCGATTATCGCGTTGACTGCAAATGCAAGTAAAGAAGAGCGTGCGAAGGCTGCTAAAGTCGGTATGAATGACTATTTGGTAAAACCCATTAGTAGCGCTCAAGCTTGTAAAACGCTTGCAAGTAATATTGTTAAGTCAGAGTTTACTACAGAGGCATTTTTTGATTATGAGTTTGCCTTGTCACAGATGATGCAAAATGAAACGTTTTTGCAAACAATGTTAGATAAATTTGCTAAACTTTGTCATGATTACCTAGAACAGGTCAGCCAACTTGAACAGGGGGCAGCTTTATTTGAACTTGCACATGGCATCAAAGGGGCGGCTGCGGGATTAGGGTTTAAGCGGCTTGCTAAAGTGGCCAAAGACCTTGAAACGCAAAGTAAAAAAATTACAACTATAACAAATCGCACAGACTTGGATAAACTTACCACCGCACTATCTCAAGTCATATGCTTTATTGAGCAAAGAAGGTAGTACTAAGGGATGCAGCAAGCTGAGCATATTTTTATAATTGATGACGACCCGATAAACAAAATGGTATTAACCAACATCCTGAGTGAGGATCACACACTTTTTCACTGTGAAGATCCTGCGTTTTGCATCGATGAGGTAAAAGCGAATCGTACCGATCTGATTATTTTAGATGTTGCTATGGGCAATGGATCTGGTTTTACCATTTTGGAGAAGCTAAAAAAAGACGCGAGCACTTATGGGATCCCGGTGATAGTCATATCGGGTAGCGTGAGTTTTAAAGACGAAGCGAGGGGACTCGAATTAGGCGCCGTAGACTATATTACAAAGCCTTTTAACCCTCTGATAGTAAAAACAAGACTCAAAAATCATCTGGCAATTAAGAAAAAGAATGACTTACTAGAAAAGCTGGTTTCATTGGATGGATTGACAGAATTACCAAATCGTAGACGTTTAGATGAACAAATGCGAGCGTTATTAACCGGAAGTGAGGCTGCACAGGGCTGTTTTTCTATCATGTTGGTTGAACTCGATTTCTTTAAAACGTTTAACGAGCATTATGGTTATATGCATGGTGATACTTGTTTGTTTAAGGTGGCTAAAGCGCTAGAAGAAACGGCCGCACGCTACAGCGTATTTATAGGTCGCTTCGATGGTACTCGCTTTGCATTAGTATCGGCGCAGCATGATATTGATACTGTAACATCAATTGCACAGTCACTTCATGATGCAGTTAATGCGTTAAAAATACCACATATCGCTTCTCCCATTTGTGCACATGTTAGTGTCAGTATCGGGGCTGTCCATATTGAGCAACATAAAACCCTAGAGCTCAACGAATTGATAAAAAATGCTGATAGCGCGCTGGCAGAAGCGCAAAAGCAACAGAGTACAATATTTATCAAACAGATATAATACGTTTTTTATAAAAGCTATAGCTCAGCATGGTTTCGAGCTTAGATAAAGAATGGGCACGCAATAGGTTGTGTAGTTGCTTTGTAGCTTGTCTTAATTACACCATCCTTGGTGTGTATACACGTTACAGAATTTGTTTAAGTGCGCTATCACCAAAGCCGATAAGCTGATTATTTTTGAATACTAGCGCAGTACATTCATCTTTGGTTATTTTTCCATCTGAATGCTTGCTGTTTGTAGCGTAGTAAAGCACTTGATAATTATCACCATCTTTTGCCACGAGTTCACTGAAGTCAGGAGTAGACAGCGCTTCTTTTACCGTTGCGTAATCGGTGCCCATTTTAAAATCCGCTATCTTTTCACGGTTTTCACGCTGCTTTTGTTCCCAATTCGAATTGTATTTAGATGCCCAGCCGTGCTCAACTTCACCATCCGATACTGCAACAATACAACCTGATAACAGAGTCGAGCTTAGTGCTGCTACTAACATTAATTTTTTCATTATTCTTTCCTTTTTGCTCTTTATTGCTGTTTTTTATTGTAAACAGCTTTTCACTTTTTTGTACCTTATCAATGCAAACTTTTTGCCAACTTGTAATGTTTAATAATATCAATAACTTGCTTTTTTATGTCCAACCTGGGGGTTACATTTTTACCAAAATTTAGTGATATTCATCATTGTTCAAGTAACTAGACCACTCTATTTCTGTCTGTGCCGGAGGCGAATGCGTTAATATTGAGTGCGATCTCATTTACCAAGCGTGCAATAGCCTCTTTACTTGCCCATGCAATATGAGGGGTGAGTAGCAAATTATCGCCTTGATAGTTCACTAATGGATTATCTGTGCGAGCAGGTTCATGTGTTAACACGTCCACCGCAGCTCCTGCAATTTGATTATTATTAAGTGCATTAACAAGAGCTTGCTCGTTTACTATCCCACCTCTTGCTGTATTTATTATAAAAGCATGACCTTGAAGTGCTGCAAACTCAGCGTCATCAATCAAGTTTTCAGTTTCTGCTGTCAGGGGGCAATGGATAGACACAATATCAGCAATACGTAGTGCCTCAGTAAAAGCCATTCGGCCATTTCTAACTTGAGTGGCGCCTTTACGCTCAGCAATGATCACCTTTGCACCAAATGCTTTGGCAACATTTGCAACCGCTTCACCCAAAGCGCCATGCCCTATAATGACAAAATGCTTTCCTGCGATTTCGCTAATGTCGTAATCTAAACGGCAAAACATAGGGCTTTGCTGCCAGCGTCCAGCTTGGCAATCTTGTTGGTAACGATGAATATTTGTCATCAAATTACCTAACATAGTAAAAGTATGCTGAACAACAGAGGGGGTTGAGTAACCAGCTACATTTGCCACCGCAACATGATGTGCCTTAGCTGCTTCTAACTCGATATTATTAACCCCGGTGGCTGCGACACAAATCAGCTTTAATTTAGGTAAAGACGCAATGAGCTTCGCATCAAGTTTGACTTTATTGGTAATTATGACTTCTGCGTTTTCACATCGAGACAAGATGTCTTCGTAGGCGGTCATATCATAAGATGTGAGTGTGCCTAATTTAGCAATAGGTGTAAGGTCGGTATTGGCAAGAGTTTTAGCGTCTAAAACCACTATTTGCATTATTTTTATCCTTTACTTGACTTTGGAGTTAACTCTAAGGTTTATACTTATCATATCGGCTAGGATAATCTTCGGGACTGAGGAGTGTAAAGTGATAAAGATTGGTGAGCTGGCAAATCGGCTTAATGTATCGACGGACACGTTAAGATATTACGAAGCAAATGATCTGCTTCACCCTTGCGCAAGGAGTGAAGGAGGGTATCGCTTGTTTGATGAGCAAAGTGAAAAACAGATGCGTTTTATTCTTCGTGCTAAAAAAGTGGGATTTAGCCTCAAAGAAGTGCAAGATCTGTTAAAAATTAAATTTGAAAAGCATCAGCACAGCTGTGAAGAAGTAAAAACGCTGACGCTCACTAAGCGTGATTTAGTCAGAGCGCGCATAGCAGAGTTACAAAAGTTTGAACAATCCTTGTCAACACTGGCAAAGCAATGCTGTGGTGGTGAGGAAGCAGCAGTGAGCTGCTCAATTTTAACCGCCTTGGAGGCTATCGATGAATGAACTGATATTGAATTTTTGGCAGCTATTTTTAGTATCAGCGCCATGGTTGTTACTAGGTTTAGTGTTGGCGGGCTTACTCAACGTTTTTATTCCAAAAGACTTACTGCAAAAGCACTTAGGTCAGGAAGGATTTTGGACGACAATTAAAGCTGCCTTAATTGGTGCGCCAATGCCATTATGCTCTTGCGGTGTTATACCCGCAGCGGTTGGGCTTAGAAGAGCTGGAGGGTCGAAAAGTGCGACGACAGCTTTTTTAGTTTCAACGCCCGAAACCGGCGTCGACTCAATCTCTGTTTCCTATGTGCTGCTTGGGCCTTTTATGGCGGTGATAAGACCTATTGCTGCGGTTGCTAGTGCGATTGCAGCGGGTTTATTGGTTGGAAAGGAAAAAGATGAAGATAAAAAATCAACGACGGAAAAAGTGTCAAACACGTCTCCTAAAACTAGCAGTTGTTGTAGCGCCTCAGCCCCATCGGAGCCAAAACCGCAGGTAACCAAGTCTTGTTGCGATACTAAGCCGGTAACCAGCCCAAGCTGCTGTACAACAACAGAGCCAAAGCTAGTAGCCGCTGGAAGTAGTAATAGTAGTTGCCAGAGTAAGGCTTCATCGGCGTCAAATTGTTGTGATCCCAGCCCTTCTGAAACCAATTGTTGTAGCTCACAGCCAACAGAAGCGCAGTCAGCGATTACGGCAAAAATAATTGAAGCAATAAAGTTTAGCTGTAATAAGTTATTATCTGATACCGCGGTGTGGTTATTGATAGGCTTATTTTTTGCCGCGTTAGTGCAAACATTTGTACCTGAGTCATTTTTATCTCAATGGGGCGATGGTATTTTAGCGATGCTGGTGGTTATTTTGATCAGTATTCCAATGTATATTTGTGCTACCGCTTCAACGCCAATTGCAGCAGGTTTATTAATGGCTGGAGTGTCTCCGGGGGCGGTATTGGTATTCATGTTGGCAGGCCCTGCCACCAATATTGCTACTATAGGTGTTGTAGGTAAAGAGCTTGGGCGTAGAGCCGTATTTGCTTATTTGGTCGGTGTGATTGGGGTTGCGCTTATCTTTGGCTTCCTGACCGATCACCTCGTTGCTACCTATGGCTTTGTGGTCACTCCGATGATTGGTGAAGAGCATGAAATTCTGCCTCACTGGCTTAGCGTATCCATGGGAATATTACTTGCCGCATTACTACTGAGACTGGCGATACTTAAGCTGAGTGAAGTATTTAGAGCAGAGAGTGTGTAGTGCTGACTTTAAAGTAATCGTTATCCAGCACTGCTAAATTACGCTTAGGCATTTTATGTTCCAGCAAGATGTATTACTCTGGTGGTCAGACATGAAATGCTTAGCGTCTGTTTATCTGACACGATAGAATGCGCCAAAGTATGCTTTAATCCGAGAGTTTGAGAAGTAGAGTGGATAAATACGCTGACATAAGACCGTATAATGATGATGAAGTTGTACCTGCCTTGGCACGTTTATTGGGAGATGACCAGTTTATCGATGTTATCGCTAAATATAACTTGCCGGCATGGCTAAGTGCCTGGCCGGTAGTTGCCCGACCCCTAGTAAGAATGAAGCTTAAAAATAAGTGGGGAAACTTTTGCAGTATCGAGCAGGTACAAAATGAAGTTGCGTACTATTTACAGATTTTAATCAACAAAACGACGTCTAAAGTCACATATTCAGGTCTTGAGTCGCTTGACTCGCATACCTCTTATTTATTTATTTCAAATCACCGTGATATTGTGCTGGATCCAGCTTTGGTAAACTGGGGATTGCATCAACAGCATATGCGTACTGTTCGAATCGCGATTGGGGATAACCTGTTGCAAGTACCTTACATCACGGAGCTGATGCGTCTTAACAAAAGCTTTATCGTGAAACGTTCTGCAAAAGCGCCCAAAGAAATGCTAAAGGCGTTAACCCAGCTCTCTGCCTATATTTTTGACTCGCTTAGCGAAGGAAACTCTATTTGGATTGCCCAAAAAGAAGGACGAGCTAAAGATGGCATCGATCAAACGGATCCTGCTTTACTAAAGATGTTGCAGTTGAACGGCAGAAAGCTAAAAGTAGACTTTTCTGAGTATATTAAGCAGCTAAAAATTGTACCGGTTGCGATTTCATATCAATATGAACCATGTGCAGTAGCCAAAGCAAAAGAGTTGTATCATAAGCAGCAGTTTGGCCAGTATGTTAAGGCGCAAGGGGAAGATATCGCCAGTATTGTTGACGGCTTTAGCTCAGACAAAGGCCATGTGCATGTTGCCTTTGGTGCGCCAATTACTTGCGATGTGGAGAATCCCGACGAACTAGCCCAAGTTATTGATAAACAAATCTTAGAGCTTTATCACTTACATTCAACTAATCACTTGGCAGCAGGGGATGACACGAAAGTAAGCGCTGAGGATAGAGCTGATTTTATGTCAAAGCTTGAAACTGTTCCTGATGAACTGAAACAGTTTGTGGTGAGCATGTATGCTGAACCGCTACGCCGAAAAGGGATTTAATCCCTTTCTCGCGATTTGTTTTGCCTGCTATTCACTCGTGGTTAAACCATACCACTTGATCCAGTCTTTCTTCAGTAAGATAAAGGCTTGTACGCAGGTACTGTTAACTGTATCGCGCACCGAACAGTGAATGGGGAACACTCTCAAAGCGCATTATTCCGATACTGGCTTTTCGTAATATACGACTTCCATATCGCCTAAAATGTCAGTGTGTAGCCCTTTTTTGACAAAGCTCATCCCGAGCTTTTTCATTATATTGATAGAGCCTGTGTTGCCTTCATCAGCAATCGCACTAAAGTGCGTAAGATCAGGGTTTGCACTGACTAATTCAGACATGACTTGTTGCGCCGCTTCGGTTGCAAGTCCTTTTCCCCATGATATCTGTTTAAATCGCCAGCCAAGTTCTAAATCTCGATCATTTCTTTGTTCGCTAAAAAAATGAGCAGGGCGGACTAGTATCCAGCCGAGAAAGTGTTTATCTGGCAACTCAAAACAGCCCCAAAGTCCCCATCCTTTAGACTCTTCGGTGAATGTACTTAAGCGTGGAATATAGACCGTTTTCACCTCTTCCAGTGAATTTGTTTTGCCACCTGTAATAAACTTCATCACCTCAGGGTCGCTATCAAGGTCGGCGAGTAGTTGGGCGTCTGCTGCGGTGAGCAAACGGTAATGTAACCTTTTTGAATCCTTTACTTGCATCTATTTATACTCCCAATAAAACTTTAGCGTACAAGAGCTTACATCCTGAGTAAAGGTAGTGATTAAGTTTGCGTAGACGCAGGCGTAACGCTTGACTAAAATACGCCGGCATTTTTTGATGGGGAACAGAGTGAACAATTCAGTATTAGCACTTAGACAGCAACAAATTGCTGCTGCACGACGAGAGTATAAAGCCAGAGGCTCCAAATTAGCGCGTTGTGAATGTTGCTTATTAGCGTCCACTTTGTGTATTTGCGATAAAGTACAAGTTGCTGAAGCAAACTGTGCAGTATGCTTGTTGATGTATCACAACGAAAGCTTTAAACCGTCCAATACCGGGCGTCTCATTGCTGATGTTATTCCTGATAATTATGCGTTTCGTTGGGACAGAACAGAACCTGATGAAGGTTTATTGGCGCTACTTGCAGATCCACAATATGCGCCGATAGTCGTTTTTCCTGAACAAGGGGTAGAGCCTGAGCGGGTGATCACGCAAATACATCGTACAGCCGATAAAAAACCATTGTTTATCTTTTTGGACGGAACATGGCGAGAAGCGAAAAAAATGTTTCGAAAAAGCCCTTACTTGGATAACCTGCCTGTGCTGTCAATCGCACCGGATAAGCTTTCAGATTATAAGCTTCGGGTGGCACCACATGAGCACCAGCTTGGAACGGCAGAAGTGGCTTGTGTATTGTTTGCTGAGTGTGGTGAGCAAGATGCCGCTGATAAATTAACTGCCCACTTTGTCGACTTTAGAGATGCTTACCTAAAAGGAAAGCGCAGCAAAATGTAGCCTAGGTATATTGTGAGCAATCACTAATACCAATTTGACTTAATACTTGTTCAATCTGACGGAGTAAATCTGACGCTAACCGCGTTAAAAATTTCTTATTTAGAACAAATAAATAGCAAAATTTTTGCCTTGCCTACACGGATGTAGCTACCTTGGCGATAGCAGGACGCGGAAGCGGTGTTATCGACAAGATTTTCTTGCCTCAAAATAGACCACTTAATTAAGAAAATAGGTATTATTGCTAACTATTGATGTTATTTCGAATGATAGGCTGTAAATGGATACTTCATTTTGTGCAAATAATGCAATTGGTATAACGACGCTTTTGATTTACATAGCCTCAATAGCGGGTGAGTTTAGAGAGGGAGCAAAATAAGAAGAGCGCGACCCATTGCTGAGCCGCGCTTACGGAATCTTCTAACTGCATCCTGCAAAGTTGAGTAGTTCAACGTCCTGAATCTTTCCTCTTCCATGGTATCGCTTAGTGTTCTCATTTTGCGAATAAAGGCATCTAGCCCTGTGTCCTTGTTCCTTTTAAACGTCCGCTGTTTTATCCTTCGCCGTCCAATTGCTAAGAACATCCATTTGTTCTCATTGTCCCTTGTTGCTACTTTCCAAAGCAGCAGTGCCAATAATCGCTTTATCTACTTAGGCACTTAGTAGCTTGAAGCTGGTATATCAAGCTAAGTGTTGCGCTTATAACTGCAACGATTGGTATCTCCTAAACCACTAGTTACGGGTACATCCTTTGTACCTTCCTTTTTCATCCTTAACCAACTGCGTATCCAACACAGTAACGTTAACCTTTAACGTCTAGCTTCTCCCCTGAAGCGCTCCTCAGGTTCATCATGAACCTTATATTCCATTCCCATCTCTGTGCTTACTCCCTGTAAACACTATTCTCGCTCTACTTACCCTCTCATCCTTTAAGTGGGTGCGCTTCCTTTTGCATTTCCTACCCTGAGCGTATCCTGATGTCCCTTTATCTCTCTTCCTGAGATGTTGTTAATTATAAGCAAGCCAAAAAAAATCGCTGTAGTTAAAAGTAGACCTTTTACAAGAGGGATAAATATAAAAATTTATAACTCTATAAATTTCAATAGGTTAGCTTTGTTTTGGGGGTTATTTCAGCGTCTATTTACTCAATTTCTGGTAGTTAAGTAAGAAATATCTCACAGTTGATTTTCCGCTTTTCTACAATGGATCACCAAGCCCTGATACAAGATTAAATATTCAGGGTGTAAAACGATATAATTACAGGTAGAATTATTTGATAATAATTATTGTTTACTAAATGGAGTCTTTATGAAAAAAGCACTGGTTACTTTACTGGCTGCGCTCACTTGCTTACCAGCAGTGGCGACAGAAGAGGTTAATATTTATTCGTTTAGACAACCTTTTCTAATCCAACCAATTTTGGATGATTTTACAAAGCAAACTGGTATTAAAACTAATGTGGTTTTTGCAAAAAAAGGCTTGATAGAGCGAGTTAAGCGTGAAGGTAGACACAGTCGTGCTGACCTTGTACTTACATCAAACTTCAGCGCGCTAATCCAGTTAGAGGATGAGAACCTGACGCAAACAATTAGTAGCGACACGGTTGCAAAAAATATTCCGGCAAACTTTAGAGACCCTGAAGGGCAGTGGGTAGCATTAACTAAACGGGTACGTAATGTTTATTCATCTAAAGCTCGCACTGGCAAGTTAGATGCACTTACTTATGAGGCATTAGCAGACGAGCAGTATCGCGGCAAAATTTGTACACGCTCAGGTAAGCACCCTTATAACCTTGGTTTAGTTGCCTCTATGATTGCACATCACGGTGAAGCAAAAACTAAAGCATGGCTAGAAGGGGTTAAGGAAAATTTAGCGCGCAAGCCTCAAGGTAACGATCGTGCGCAAGTGAAAGCGGTAAAAGAAGGGCTATGTGATTTAGCCATCGGAAACAGCTACTACTTCGGTAAAATGATGGAAGACGAAAAGCAAAAAGCGTGGGCTGATGCCGTTTATATCAACTTCCCAAATCAGAAAGATCGTGGTTCGCATATTAATGTTTCTGGTGTTGTCTTAACCAAGCACGCTAAAAATACTGAAAATGCCTTGAAACTCATTGAGTTTATGACCGACAATAAGGCGCAGAATATGTATGCGTCGATGAATATGGAATATCCAGTGAAACCTGGCGTCGAGTTATCTAAACTAGTGGCATCATGGGGCGAATTTAAGGAAGATAGCCTACCATTGTCAGAGATCAGTAAATACCGTCCATTAGCGCTTAAGTTAATTGATGAGGTAAAATTTGACCTTTAATGCAGTTATCATTGTCACTGTCTAAATGGCAGACGTTTGCGTGGCTGATAGGGCTTAGCTTATCAGTCCCGCTTTTATTTTTGATCGTTGAGTCGTTTCAACCAGGCTCTGAAGTATTTGCTCACCTTTGGGATACTGTCCTATGGGATTACGTCAGCAATACCATTTGGCTTATTGTTGGTGTTTGTCTTGTCTGCGCGTTAATAGCTTTACCTCTAGGTTGGTTAACCGCGTATTGTGAATTTCCTGGGCGGCGTTTTTTTGAGTGGTCGTTGATGTTACCGCTGGCGATGCCAACTTACCTTATTGCATACGTCTATACGGATCTACTTGATTATGCTGGGCCTGTACAAATTGCGCTAAGAGAGTGGTTTGGGTGGCAATCACCTGATGACTATTGGTTTTTCGATATTCGCACTTTGCCCGGTGCTATCGTGATGATAGCTTTGGTACTATATCCATATTTATTTTTGATCTTCAGGACCGCACTGAGAGAGCAATCTTTCAAGCTTGTGCAAGCTAGTCAGCTTATGGGTAAATCACCTTCTCAAAGCTTTTTTAAGGTCAGTTTACCCTTATCTCGTGGTGCCATTGTTGCTGGTTTAGCGTTGATCTCAATGGAAAGTATGGCAGACTTCGCTACCGTTCACTATTTTGCTGTAAGCACGCTAACTACCGCGGTATACGATACTTGGCTTGGGTATTATTCTCTTACTGCTGCCGCAAAAATATCTGGCATTATGCTGTTGTTTTTATTTCTGGCGTTAACATTAGAGCGGTTGAGCCGGCCAACACAAGTAGTACATGAGCGCCAATCAAGTGTAAACAGCACCACGCTATATCACTTCAAAGGCACGCAGGCATGGTTGGCCAGCGGGTTTTGTTGGCTGATTCTTGCCGTAGCATTCATTGTACCAACATGGGTACTGGTCGATTATGCTATTAACTACTTTGAGCAAGCATGGAACGATAGTTTTTTCTTGTACGCGTGGCAAAGTCTAAAAATTGCATTTTGGGTGAGTGTAGTCTTGATTATCATGAGTATGTTGGTGGTATTTAACCAGCGTATCAGTCATGGTAAGCGTGTTGCTGTGCCGGGTAAATTAGCGAGTACTGGCTACGCACTTCCAGGAACTGTGTTGGCAATCGCAGTGTTGATCCCGCTAACCTTACTAGATGATAAGCTAAACACATGGTTTGAAGGCACTCAATTTGAGCCTGGGTTATTGTTTAGTGGAACTATCTTTGCCTTAGTTTTTGCATATGTAGTGAGGTTTTATGCCATAGCTCAAGGAGCGGTAGAGTCAAGTTATCAACGGATCAGCCCAAGTCTAGATATGGCAAGCTTTTCTTTAGGACGCAATCGACTCAGCACGATGTTATCGATTCATTTGCCTTTATTACGTCGTGGTATTTTAACCGCTGCACTGTTGGTGTTTATTGAATGTATGAAAGAGCTACCCGCAGCGTTGTTATTGCGACCCTTTAATTATGAGACATTAGCCACTCATGTTTTTCAATATGTCAGTGATGAGCAGCTAGAATTAGCCTCTGTGTCGGCGTTATTTATTGTTTTAGTTGGTTTAATTCCGCTTTATGTCGTAAACCGTTCAATGGAGCAGCGAAGTTAATGCATAGCTTAGTGCTAGAAAATCTTTCTTATCGCTATGACGGCGAAGCCGTAGTGAATAACTTAACTCTAAATGTAGAGCAAAATGAGATCGTATGTTTGCTCGGTGCTAGCGGTTGCGGAAAAACCACGACACTTAAAGTGATTGCTGGCTTGATAGAGCCATTTCAGGGTAGCGTCAGTATTTTGGGTAAAGCCATGAATGGTGCTAGCGGATTTATCCCACCACAAAAGCGTAATATTGGGATGATGTTTCAAGATTACGCGCTATTTCCGCACTTGACTGTGGCGCAAAATGTGGCGTTTGGTTTAACTATCAAAGACAAATCGGCGCGTGAAAGCAGAGTCGCTGAAATGCTCAACTTGGTGCAGCTTCAAGACTATGCAGCACGCTTCCCTCATGAGCTTTCTGGTGGTCAGCAGCAACGAGTTGCGATTGCTCGTGCATTGGCTTACAAGCCTAATTTGCTATTACTTGATGAGCCATTTTCAAATATTGATGCGCAGGTACGTTTTCAATTAATTAATGATATTCGTCGTATCATTAAAGATCAGCAGGTTTCTGCTATTTTTGTGAGCCACTCAAAGGAAGAGGCGTTTGCTTTTGCCGATCGCCTTGCCATTATGGACAAAGGAAAGATTGCCCAAGTTGGTGATCCAAAAACACTATTTCAACGTCCCAAAAGTAAAATGGTTGCTGAATTTTTAGGCCAAGGGATCTACATTCCTGCACAAAGGGTCAATGGTGCTTCCGTCGAAACGAAATTTGGTGCTGTACACTCTTTGGTTGAACTTGGGAATATGGATGCAAAAGGTGAAGTGTATCTACGACCGCAGCATATTACTCTAGAAAATTGCGCCCAAGGCAGTGTTAAGATCCTTAATCAACGTTTTATGGGAACAGAGTATATTTATCGCGTGACCGTAGAGGGTCAAGAGCTTGAGGTATCTCACCCTGCACATGAGCCTCTTGACTTAACTAAACCAATCTCTTTAAAAATTAAGGCACATGCTGTAAATTTCTTTTCTTAATAGTAGATGAATAAAGCAGGGAGTAGAGCATGGCGCTTGCCCAATCTGGTGTGTGTGCTGAAGCTAATTTGCACGGCTTACATTTGTTCTTCAATGTGCTTGAAGGGCAAGATGAAGCGTTACGAACGGCGCTTGGTAATTGCGGGCGTCTACAAGAAGAATTAGAAGACCGCTTTTCTGAGTCCATGTTGTCGAGTTTTGTGGCTATTGGTGCACAGTATTGGCCGCATATCTATCCCGAATTTATTCCTAAAGAGCTAAAAAGCTTTCCGCACATTATTGATGCGGAGCATACCGTACATACTCAACCTTTCGACTTACTCTATGTGATCCGCTCTGATCGCGAAGATGTTAATCATATCTTTGCCCAAAGTGTATTGCATATGCTCAATGGTTTAGTCGAGATGGTGGCACATGTCCGTGCTTTTCGTTTTCTGGATGGGCGTGATTTTAACGGTTTTATTTACGGCGCCAATAACCCCAGAGGGCGTAACAAGCGTGAAGTGGCTTTGGTGCATAACCCAAATGCAGCTGATCACCTAGGAAGTTATATTCATGTAAAGCGGGTGAAGTTTGACCTAATGCGTTGGCAGAGTTTATCACTTAGTGAACAAGAGCATTTAATGGGTCGCACACGGTTAGACAATGACTTGATAGTCGATTGTGAACTCCCGAACCACGCAACTTTAACCGAATTAAAAGATGAAAATGGTCATGCGCTAATACTGGAGCAAAGTATGCCATTTGGCGATGTATTTGAACAAGGAAGCTTGTATTTAAGTTGTAGCGCCAAAGGTGATGCGTTTGAGCAGGTGTTAAAAAGTAGGCTGGGAGTAGCAGAGAATTATGATCCGATATTAGATTATTCCAGCGCAGATATGGGGTCTGCTTTTTTTGCACCATCCTTAGAGTTTTTGTCAGTGATGGCAAAAATGCCGGAGTGAGTCGCAAGTTGATCTGAATACTATTTTGACCGAGCGGTCTTCTTATTTTGGAATTAGACAGAAAGTAATATAAAGCAAGCATTGAGGCGACGGCCTGGTCTTTCCTTTATCCAATCTAAATAGTTGTAAACTTACTTGTTACAAATTAACCAAAATGGTAATTTTATGTAATAAATAATTCCTGTATTTATTTTTTTGGAATTGTAATTGCTTAGTAATGCAGCTATCAACATGATTTACCCTCTTAAGCAAGTTGGTATCACTTTAATAATGGATAAAATAATGAGAATAAAAACCTTCTGCCTGACTACACTGTGTCTTTTTTCATTGTCGGTTAGTGCTGCAAATGACGTATATGGGACTGTTGATCAACTGATCACAAGGTCGGGTGCTAATGGCGACCACGCAGTTTACTTTAGAATTGAAGTAATGAAAGAGTACTCTAATTTTGAAACTTGTATTGCCAATGGTGATGAGCTTACATGGCAATTAGACCTTTCTTCACCTGTCGCGCAATATCAATTTGATATTCTGAAAAAATCATATTCGGAGCGTTTGCCTGTTAGGATCATCGGACATGAGGATGTTTGCGCTAATGGTGAAGCTCAATCCGATAAAATATTTGAGCTCAGTCCTTGGTCATGGAGTGAATACTCAATGAAAAAAGTCGCAGCGCCTAAATAATTTGAACCTTGAATAATTAATGCCTTACTAGCAGCCAGTTTTAGCGCGAATTGCGCCGAGCTGATACCAATTTTCTTAATTAAGTGGTCTATTTTGAGGCGAGAAAATCTTGTCGATAACCCCGCTACCGCGTCCTCTACCTCCGTATAGGCAAGGCAAAAATTTTGCTATTTAGTTGTTCTAAATAAGAAATTTTTAACGCGGTTAGCGTCAGGTTTTCGCCTTCAAATTGAGCAAGTATTAAGTCAAATTGGTATCATAGCATGTATGGATTTTTCGCACCTGAGTCATTACTGACGACGGGTCTTGATTTAATTTCCTCAAGCTTATGTAAAATGTCTTTGAGCTGTTGCTGAACTGGCTCTGTATTTGAGTTTGTTAGGGTATTTGCTAATAATGTCGTGACGGCCTCAAGCGCTTTTGCATTACTGTCATCAAGGTGATTATCGACTTGGATCTGCGGTTGTGCCACCGCCTCTAAGCGATCTGACAAGTGTGAAAATAACGTATTTTGCTGCTGACTCTGTTGACCCAATGCGTGTTGTATTTGTGCTTGAGTGTTAAGCAAGTCATTGAGTTTATCCAGATTAGCGAGTAGCTGCTGGCCATTCGCGGTTTGTTGGATAGTATTTTGTAACCCTGTCATTTCCTGAACAACTTGTTGCTGTGAAGCTATCAATTGTGTTAGCGGGGCGGCATAAGGCTGCTGTGATAAGGTCTCTCGTAGCTCAGTTAACTGGGTGGAGAACTCTTGTTCGTCAAGCACTTGAGCCAATTGCTGCAGCAGCGCACTGTAATCAAAGCTAAGCTGTTCTTTATCGAGTTTAGCGGCGATTTGGGCAAGGGATTTATTAACAAAGCTTAGTTGTTCAACGGCCAATTGTGCAGGGCTTCCTTCATCACTACTACGGTTTAGGCGCGCGTACTCTGCTTTAATTTCATACCAGCGAGCTGCTGCTTCATCCGTTAATGTGCCGCGCAATTGGGCCAGTTTTAGTAGATTTTCTTCACTGCCTTTGCTCAGTGTTTGTGCCTCACCGCGGTAGTGATCTTGAATTAGGTTTTCAAGCTCACTGTCATTCATGGCAGCAACCACCTTTTCAGCCATTTTATTCATATTACGGTAGCTGCCTTGTAACTTAAATGGCGGCTCTGTGCGGTAGTTATCATCTTGCGCAGCAGAGGCAATATACTGTGCATTTACTTTTAAAATAGTGTCGCGAATGGTGAGTAGCTTTTTCAGTACGCTGACAATTTCATTTACTTGTGCTTGAGAGTAATTAAACTCCAATTCATTAATAGAAAGATCTTCACCTTGAGCAATGCGAACCAGTTTATATAAGTCTTCCATGCCACGATTAGCAAGAGGTGCGAGCACGGCGTTGGAAGTGAGCGTATTTTCAATAAAGCTCATCGCAAATTCTTGTTCACAGCCACTTAGGGTATCACCAAGATTATAAATATCGGCACGGTTGGCTAGCATATCAGGGATTTTAAATGACTCACCAGATTCGGTATAAGGGTTTCCAGCCATTACCACGGCAAACTTCTTGCCTCTGAGATCATAGGTTTTACTGCGACCGTTCCACACACCGTCTATGCGTCTTGAGCCGTCACATAAAGAAATGAACTTTTGTAAAAACTCTGGGTTGGTATGCTGAATATCGTCAAGGTATAGCATCACGTTATTGCCCATCTCAAAGCTTTGATTGATCTTTTCAATTTCTTTTGCAGCAGTGGCGTTGATGGCTTGCGCGGGATCTAAGGATACTTGGTCATGACCAATTGATGGACAGTTTACCTTAACGAAAGTGAGTCCTAGGCGATTCGCTACATATTCTATTAGTGTGGTTTTACCATAGCCCGGTGGTGAAATAAGGAGTAGCATGCCCATTAAATCGGTGCGTTTATTATTACCTGCCGCTCCGATTTGTTTTGCTAAGTTATCGCCAATAATAGGGAAGTAGACTTTGTCAATCAGCTGGTTACGTACAAATGAGCTTAGTGGTCTGGGTTTAAACTCATCCAGCTGCAAGCGCTGCTTTTGTGCCTCAAGCACTTGTGCTTTTAGTTGTTGGTACTGTTTGTAAGCGGGAACATGAATACTAAGATACTCATTGCTTCGGGCAAAAAAGTCGGCGTAATCTAGGTGCAATACTTGATTGGCAATACGAGGGTGCTGACCCATCAAGTCTGAAATTTCAGTGTTTATTTCTGCTTCTTTGACTTGGTAGGTGAGGCTAAAATGCTTAGAGAGCAAAATGCTGTTTGCCGCTTCGAGTAATATCTCTGTGCTTGCATTTTGCTTATTGCCATAGGCGCGCAGCCAGCTGCTTAGTAGGCGACATTTGTCTGCAAGTTTAGTTAAATGCGCCAATGAGTCTTCAAGTTGTTGCCACACCCCTTTGGCTTTTGCCATTGAGATAAACTGCTCGCTTATCTGTTTAGCCGACGCTGCCAGATCAAATTGTCTCGGTTTGTGTTGCCTAGCAAGGGCTTTAATGAGGTAAGCTGCACTTAATTCGCCTGAAAAGCGGCTTAACTCTTCTACATAGCCCGATAAGTTCTGTTGGCAAAATATAGTGATACGTTTACTTAGTGTGTTGCTCAGCTGCTGGCTAAAACCATGATCATCTAACTTCGTTGCCATTAACTCAGCTTGTGTCGCTTGAAACGTCAATTCAGTGAGCTCAGTTTGGCTTAGTTGTGTATAAAATAACTGTGCTGCAACCCGACAACTGGCTGGATAGATGAGTAACCCCAGCTGTTGCTTTTGTTGTAGTAAGTTCTCTAAAATCAGACTGGCATCATGATCGTGAATGCCTTTTTCATAGCCTTCTTGGTATCTTGGCTCGGCAAACTTTTGTACGATGGCAAGCAAACTTCCATTATCAGCAGCAAGCTCAAGTGTAGCTTGAGTAAAATCATTCTCTTCTTGTTCAGCTGCAGCCAAAACTTGTGCTGCTAAGTACTCTCCACGATAGAAATGGCGATTCTCTGATATCAGATTTTGTTGCCAGTAGGCACTTGCATCATTAAGTAATTGGTTGCTTTTTGAATCTGGAATAACATCAAAATACTCAGTACCTGTGAGGTGTAACATGAGCTGTTCGTCACGTGGTAGCAAAGTCAAATCAAGCATTTGTTTGTTAACACTGAATGCGTGTTTTCCTACTTTTACTGTGTTGCCACCATCGGTATAGATATCTTGCTTGTCTCGCAAAGCTCGGATCGCTTGATCTTTACAGGCTTTGAGTTTGGCCTGAATATCATCTGCTTTCACTTCATCACTGAGATCTTTTAGCTCTTGGGTTAAATCGCGAAGCTTGCCAATCATAGGATCAGACGCAAAATAGCTATTAATGTCATCTAAAGTTTTAAAGCTTTGTGTGCGCCTTGTTACCCCTTGTAAAATACGTTCGGCAGCGTTTGCTAAGCTCAGTGCGCGGCGCTGTCTGTCGTCAATGAGCTGCTGTTTATGTGCCTCAAAGCTTTCATAAACGTCATCACGTTTAGCCAAAATCTCCGTTAAAAATTCATCATATTGACTAAACTGGGACTCTAATTCTTCTAGCTGAATAAGCAAGCGAGATAACTGTTCATCACACTGCTCTGGGGTTTTAGCTGCGCTAAGACCACTGGTAATACTTTGACTAAAGAGCTTAAAGCGAGCTGCAAATTCCGCTTTAGCCTCCACGCTGCCGACACTTTTTTTCTGAATTTCTAATGCTGCTTTGGTGCGATTTACTTGGCCATAAATAGTGCTGATATCTTCCAAAATTTTAGTGCGAACACGGCTATCTTCAATGTCGAGATCCAGCATGGTGTGGTTGAGCAAATCAAGCTCAGCGCTCAAAGTTTCTAAGTTCGATAGAAAGCCATTTAGTTCTGTGACACTTTCAGTGTGTGCTCTGGCTTCTTCTAAACCCTCAAGTTGGGCGTAGTAGGGCGCTAATGCACTGTCTTGTTGCAAAAACTCGGCAGTTTTGTGGCTTAGACTTAGGGTGTGTTCATCAATTTGCTGCTGCATTGCAAAGAGCGCTTCAAGGTTGATGTATTTCACCTCTTCAAGGCTAATTACTTTTCCCTTTAAACGCTTAAGTGACTCTAAACTTTGCACAAACTGTTCTGCTTTTTTAAAGCTGTCTGGGCGTACTTCCCGTAATACGCCTTGTAAGGACTGTTGTATTTCAGCTTCTGCGCGTTTGGCGTCAGCTTCAATTTGACTTACTTTTTCAAACTCATCAAGTACTTGTTCTGAAGTTTCAAAAATATCATGCAGCTTTGCCGTTACGTCTTTAAAATCGGGCTCTGCAAGCCAGTGGTAACGGTCTAAAATACTGCGGGTAAGGGCTATCAAATCTTCATAATGAAATACCGTTGGGCTTTGGTCGTTGATTGCTTTAAAAACGCTGTATAAATCGGAGATCGCCCTCACTAAATCAGGGTTCCCAATCCGGCCAAATAATCCAGTGGCTCGAGGCGCTTTGGCGGCAAACTCACTGCTATAAAAAGGGCTTTGCCAGATCTGAATAGGGTGAACGCGTTCAGGCTCAGGCTCCGCTTTAAAGGTCAGCGCCAAACCGTCGTCATAAATACCATAGCCATGACAATAAATAGGGTTTTGCAGATTTTTCTCAATAATATTATAAGAGAAGAGTGCATAGCGCCCATCGTTTGGTTCGTAAAAAATATAGAGTACGTCTTCACCATTGGGGGACTTGAGCTGACGATGAAAAATTAACTCATCTAGTTGGTCGTCAAAATAGCGAGTTTGCCCAGATTGTAGGTAATATCCCCCAGGAAAAATAATACCTTGATTCTCTGGTAGCTGCACACAGGCACCACCTAGTGCATCTTGGCGCAGTATCTGCTGGGTACGACAGTTATAAATAAAGTAACGCCACTGTTTTTCACGATAGGGGAGCAACTTGAGCAGTACCATTTCGCCAACTTCGGCAAAGCGTAAATCGCAATCTGTAAGCGATTGGCTGGCGTCATCTACATCTTCTTGGTAAATACCTTCACCACTTTGGGTGTTATTTTCAATTTTAACGGTGAGTTTGCCGCGAGAAACTTCTATAAAGACTTTATCGTTTACATTAATATGTGGATGGCGGCCTTCGACATGGTCGGAGCGGTCGGTTTTTTGCCACTCAAAGTCAAAGTTTTCTACCTCGCCTAAGTCACGCTCTCCGCGGTTATCAATGTAATCTAAGGTCTCGTCTTTGGCGATCTGCCAGCGAAAGACACGGACATCAGAGAGTTTTTCACCAATCTGAAATAGCGCAAAGAGCTTGTTTGATTTGACAAAGAGGTGTTGTAGTCGAGTGTCTTTGTAATAGGTGTATAGTTCATCAAAGTCACGTAAAAAACGCGGATCGGTAAGAAACTTAGTTTCTTGGGGGTAAGGCTCTATCTCGTAATGGTCATCTTGCAGGTGTAGTTTTTGTACTGTGAATACGTCACTCACTTGGGTGTTTTGTTTGAGCCCCATAAACACATTGTAGGCGAAGATAAGTTTATCGCCTATGAGCACGATGTCTCGTGGCACGCAGTTATGCTCAGTACGAACTCTTGCTCGACCTTGTACTTTAAGTTCTGTACTGCCAAAGGTATCAACACGTTGTTGGTTAATTTGGTCTATTTGGCTTTTTAGATCGTTACCAAAGTTGCCAAGTCGGCGCTTTATGAGTTGATAAGAATCTTGCTCGAGCGTTCGCTCTGGCGCTTGTTGCGTTGCTTCCGTCATTCTTTGCTTTCCTATGTGCACTGCGCAAATGGGGAAGGAGCCAAGGTTTTGGCCCCTTTGCTTGATTACTCTACAGGTTCGTTTTGTTTACTGGCATTTAATGAACCACCAAGTAACTTGAGTAACTGCTGTTTATCCGCATCTGAGCTGCTGCTCAGTTGTTGGAAAAACTTACTCATGTTGATGTTCTTTAGTGTTTCAGAAGACGCATTGGCACCTGCTAGCACCCCTTTTAGGTCATCCATTAGATTGCGCTCACCATTTAAGTGATCTTTGAATACAGTTTGCACAGTCTTGCTTTCCCCAACTAAGCCATCGATAGACTTACCTACGGTAATCGCATTCATGAACTGGTTAAAGAACTGACCGTCGCCACCCATAAAGTTAATATCAGCACCGCTTAGTGCTTTGCCTAACACATCTGCTTGGCTTGCTGAAACTTGTTTATTTGCCTCGATATTCGCCAGTGTCAGTTCTTTTTGCTGATTTAGTTGCAGTGTGAAGGCTTCGTATTCACGAGCATCGTTATCCATCTTGTTAAGCGCTTCAAGCTTTTCTGTGAGACCCTTTGCCTCAGCTGACATTCTGCGCTCAAGATTGATGGCTTCCGCCTCACCTTGTTTTTCAATGGCGTCAGCCATGGCTGTCTGCACTTCGGCTTCTGCCATACCAATGTCACGCTTGCCTTGTGCTTCAGCTTCAAGTCTTTGTCTTAGTACTTGTGCTTCTGTTTCACCTTGCAGTGCATTAGCGGTTGCTTTCGCTTTGATAATATCGGCTTCAGCAAGCCCAGATGCTGCTGCTTCAACTTGCGAAGCTTCTGCCAATATCTTCTTCGACTCAGCTGTCTGATTTGCAATACGTAGCTCTGCTGAAGCCATTTTTTCCATTTCACGGGCTTTAAACTCAGCTGCTTGCTCTTTGGCCTTTGCCGCTTCAATATCTTTCACTAGAGCTTCTTCGGCCTCTGCTTGCGCAAGAATAATTTTGGCTTGTTTTTGACGCTCAGCATCAGCAATACACTGTACATCTTTGATACGCTCTTGCTCTTCTGCGACGGTCTTCTCGACAGCAACGCGTTCACGCTGAACGTCAGCAATTTCTTTTTGCTCAACCTCAAGAGCTTTGGCTTTTTGAATACGTAAAATATCGGTTTCGCGCTCGCGTTCGATGATTTCAATTTCTCGTGAGCGTGCCACTTTCTCTTCTTCAATGGCAAGCAAGCGAAGGCGGTTTTGCTCCGCTACGTCGATTTCACGTTGTTTGTTATGCTCAGCAATCGCGATTGCTTCATCGGCTTTTAAACGAGCCTCTTCGGCTTTTAAGCGTTCTTCATGTTTCACGCGCTCCGCTTCAGCAGCTTCTCTTGCACGCACCGATTCAATTTCACGACGTTGTTTTGCGCTTGCATCTTCTCTTTGACGCTCAACTTCTGCGGCTTTTTCGAATGCAGCTTGGTTTTGATTGTCGATCTGCGCTTTCTCATCACATTTAAGCTGATTGGTTTCAACGTTTTGCCTAGAGGTTTTTTCGGTAATACGACGAATACCTTCAGCGTCGAGGATGTTATTTGGATCTAGTTTATCAATAGAAGTTTGCTCAAGGTAATCAATCGCGACATCTTCTAATGTATAGCCCGATAAATCCTGGCCAATCACCTCTTTAATTGCATCACGGAATTCATTACGGTGAGTAAACAACTCCTCAAAGTTCATACGTTTACCTACTGTTTTCAAGGCTTCTGAGAATTTGGCCTCAAACAGTGCCTGCAAGGTTTCTGGTGCTGATGCGCGAGCGCAACCAACTTGCTTTGCAACACGTAGAATGTCTTCTTTATTTTCGTTGACGCGGATATAAAAGGTAATGGCAATATCGGCACGGATATTGTCTTTACAGATGAGGCCGCTGTTATCACGGCGCTCTAATACCATGCGATTAGTTGAAATATCCATCACTTCCATTTTGTGGATCACGGGTAATACAACACCGCCTGTGGTAGTAACATCAGGCTCATTTTTCATTTTGTTGATGATTAATGCCTGACCCTGCTCAACCTTACGGTAGAATTTACCTATTAAAAGTAAAATGGCGAATATGATTACAATGGCTATTCCCGCGATTGCGAGTACCGGTCCGAGGTTATTTAGAAATTCCATGCTTGTTCCTGCTTTGCGCTATATAGTTTGAACCAGAAGTAGTGGCTCGTGTTTTAATTCCGTTGTTTTGTATGTTTCACCCATTGCATTGATAGTTATGTTCCTGCTGCAAATAGATAGGTGACTAAGTACGCTCTGTGTAAAGCTGTTGGCTAGATAAAAAGGCTGTTGAGTCCGATTTAACAAGCACTTTATTTTTACTTCAGATACGAGTTAATTGTGTGTTCTACTCTGTCACTAATTGAGCAGAGTAAGGGTGCAATTACCAAGGTTTAGCTACAACCGTGTAGCTATGGGTCGTGATGTCATGGTCAATAAGTAACGCACTGTCTCCTATGGTGAAGGTATTGTCTTCGTCTGAACGGATCTCAATCAGTTGTTCAGTACCCTGAATATATACTCTGGCTTGACCAAAGGTGCTACTTACGCGTGACGTGGCGATGGTACACTCAAGTCCAACCAGCGCATGTTTTGAAGTGGTTTCTTGGCTTTCAAAAAAGCGTCGTAAAGGCCTTACCAACAGCGCGGTAAGTGGTAAAGCTACGATAAGGCTGGCGAGCATGAATACTGTACCTATAAAATAATAGGAAATACCATTACCGAGCAAATAAGCAAAAAGCTGCTGAGTATATAAACTGATAATCCAGCCAAGCGATATAATAATGCTCAGTGAGATACTCAGTGGCACTCCACCAAATGCGAGTTGCCAATACGAGCTACTTGAAGCAGTGTTCGCTTCAATATCAACATCACTCTCTAAAATATCGAGATCTACCAAGCCCAGCAGAGCTATTATCCAAAATAAGATGACGATCAATAGTAAGGTTGAAAAAATGATCGTAGGAAAAGTAAATGCTGTATTTAAAAATTCCATTTGCGCTCCTTAACTCCTCGTATTTACTTTGTGCTCAGCAAATAATTAGAAAAGGCTGCGTGTTCATGGGTTTTTGCTTTCACGACTTGACAGCGCATTGCATTATAGCTGAACGAGGGATAATCGATATGCTGTGTTGCTGATAATACTCAATAGATAATTGGTATAAAACAAGCTGTCCCTCTTGTAAGGTGAGAAATAGTCACCCTGTGTATCTAAAGTTGCCACAATGAGACATATTATGTCAACTAAATATTTGCTGTTGTTTTAACCCATTTGTTTAGCTGTGTGCAATAAGCTGAGGCGGGGAAATCGCGCCAGTTGTGATACCAGCGCGGCGGAGTATTATACGTTATCAAATAGTGTCTTTACTTTATCTAGGGTCACGTCTATTTCTGATATTTTAGCTGGTGCAATAAAAATAGTATCGTCACCGGCTATGGTACCTAGTACACCATCTGCTGTGCCAAGAGAGTCCAATAATCGCGCGATTAGCTGGGCAGCTCCTGGGCTGGTGCGAATAATGATCATCATTTCATTGTGCATAATGTCTACGACTAGTTGGCGTAGTGGGCTTTTTGCCGTGGGCACGCTCATCTCAGCAGGTAAACAATAAACCATTTCCTGCTTTGCATTACGGGTTCTTACAGCGCCAAACTTGCTAAGCATACGGGAGACTTTACTTTGACTAACATTGTCAAACCCTTGTTGTTTGAGCGCATCAACAATTTCACCTTGAGAGCCAAAGTTTTCTTCTTTTAGAATCGCTTTAAATGCTTTGATAAGTGCTTCTTGTTTTTCTTGCGGCTGCATAGTTTGTCTTCTTTTACGGCTAATTTTTAAATTCTACACAAAACCGTAAGGATCCCCAAATTTGCGCGACCAAAATCGCTGTCGTAAAGCATTGGCGCACAAAGTGTCGCGATCTTTACACTTTTACTTAAGACATTAGTCAAAAAATCTTGAAAATAGCCGTGATATATTTGTGTTTACCTGCGCTTTTCATTATCTTTACTGCACACTCAATTCCACCTTCAAATTATGGAGAATTCACATGAAAGTTGCTGTATTAGGTGCCGCTGGCGGTATCGGTCAAGCTCTATCTTTATTGCTTAAAAATGGTCTACCAGCTGGCTCTGAGTTAGCGCTTTATGACGTTGCACCTGTTGTACCTGGTGTTGCAGTTGACTTATCTCACATCCCAACTGCGGTAACTGTTGCAGGTTATGGTAAAGATGACCTAGACCCAGCACTAGCTGGTGCTGACGTAGTGCTTATCCCTGCTGGTATGCCGCGTAAGCCGGGTATGGACCGTGCTGATCTATTCAATGTAAATGCTGGTATCATCAAAACGCTTGCTGAAGGTATTGTTAAAAACTGCCCTAAAGCACTTGTCGGTATCATTACAAACCCAGTAAATGGCACGGTACCAATCGTTGCTGAAGTATTCAAAAAAGCAGGAACTTATGATCCAGCTCGTGTATTCGGTGTAACAACGCTTGACGTTATCCGCGCTGAAACTTTTATCGCAGAGCTAAAAGGTCTAGATGTTTCTGAAGTTAAGATCCCAGTAATTGGTGGTCACTCAGGTACTACAATTCTGCCTCTTCTTTCTCAAGTTGAAGGTGTTGAGTTTACTGACGAAGAAGTTGCTTCACTTACTACTCGCATTCAAAACGCAGGTACTGAAGTGGTTGAAGCAAAAGCTGGTGGCGGCTCAGCGACATTATCTATGGGGGCAGCAGCTGCACGTTTCTGTTTCTCGTTAGTGAAAGGCCTGCAAGGTGAAGAAGTGTTAGAATACGCCTATGTTGAAGGTAACACAGGCGATGCTACATTCTTTGCTCAGCCAGTTATCCTTGGCAAAAACGGTGTAGAGAAGTTACTTCCTTACGGTGAGCTAAGTGCGTTTGAGCAAAAAGCAAAAGACGACATGCTAGCGACACTTGAAAAAGACATCAAAGAAGGTGTTGATTTCATGGCTTAAGCCAGACTGATACAAAAAACCAGTCGCTTTTACAGTGACTGGTTTTTTTATGCCTGAGGTTTACCCTCACACTGTTGGGTTTAGTGAAGAATACGAGCTCTTAGTGTACCTTCTACTGCGCTCAGCTCTTTCAACGCAACTTCTGAATGGTCGCTATCGACATCTATGACAACATAACCGATCGACTCGTCTGTTTGCAGATACTGCGCGGCGATGTTGATACCATGCTGAGCAAATGCTTGGTTAATTTGAGTCAGCACACCAGGGCGGTTGACATGCACATGCAGTAAACGGCTTCTGTTCGATAGCTCAGGTAATGATACTTCAGGGAAGTTCACGGCGGTGACTGTTGAGCCATTATCAGAGTATTTTGTGAGCTTGCCAGCTACTTCTACACCGATATTTTCTTGTGCTTCTTGGGTTGAGCCACCAACATGTGGGGTCAGTAGTACATTGTCAAATTCACGCAGTGGTGAGACAAACTCTTCGTTGTTCGACTTAGGCTCTACTGGAAAGACATCTATTGCCGCGCCGGATAGCTTTTTACCCGCTAATGCCTCTGCTAAGGCGTCAATATCAACAACAGTACCACGAGAAGCGTTGATCAGAATTGCACCTTGTTTCATGACTTCGATTTCAGCCATACCGATGAGGTTTTTCGTTTGTGGCGTTTCTGGTACATGTAAACTAACCACATCAGCACGCTGTAATAATTGCGTCAGAGTTGGGAGCTGGGTTGCATTTCCTAGGGTAAGTTTATCCTCAATATCGTAGAACTCGACATTCATGCCGATATTTTCAGCCATAATGCCAAGCTGAGTACCGATATGGCCATAACCAATAATACCCAGTGTTTTTCCGCGAGCTTCGAAGGAGCCATCGGCCGACTTATCCCATTCACCACGGTGTGCTTTGGCATTGCGCTCAGGAATACGGCGAAGTAATAACAAGATTTCACCCAACACCAGCTCTGCAACCGAGCGAGTATTAGAAAATGGCGCATTGAATACAGCGATACCGCGCTGTTTTGCAGCATTCAAGTCAACTTGGTTGGTACCGATACAAAAGCACCCAATCGCGACTAGCTTTTCAGCTTGCGCTAACACGGTTTCTGTTAAGTGTGTACGAGAGCGGATCCCGACAAAGTGGGCGTCTTTGATCCGCTCGATAAGCTCAGGCTCCGGTAAGGATGTTTTGACATAGTCTATATTGCTGTAGCCGTTGCGCTTTAGTGTTTCTACCGCACTTTGGTGCACACCTTCTAACAACAAAATTCGAATTTTATCCTTTGATAACGAAACCTTGCTCATCTGTAATCTCACTAGTTGATTTTAGGCCCTTCTTCGGTGCCTGTTATAACAACGTCAGCGCCACGTGAGGCAAATAAGCCATTGGTGACAACGCCAACAATCTGGTTAATTTTTTCTTCAAGCGCTTTTGCTGCGCTAATTTCTAGGCCGTGTACATCTAAAATAACGTTGCCGTTATCTGTAGTGACACCTTGGCGGTACACAGGGTCGCCGCCAAGCTTAAGTAATTCTCTCGCTACATAACTGCGTGCCATCGGGATCACTTCAACTGGCAACGGAAAAGCGCCCAAAGTGTCGACATGTTTGGTGTTATCAACAATACAAACAAACTTTTTAGCGACGGCAGCGACAATTTTTTCACGTGTGAGTGCCGCACCACCGCCTTTTATCATCTCGTTTTGACTGTTAATCTCATCTGCGCCATCGACATATACTGCAAGTTCTGACACATCGTTTAGCTCAAAGACTTCAATGCCAAGTGCTTTTAGTTTTTCCGTTGATGCTTCAGAACTGGAAACCGCCCCCTTGATATTGTCTTTGATGCTTCCTAACGCATCAATAAAGTGGTTAACGGTGGAACCTGTTCCAACCCCAACAATCGTATTTTCTTCTACGTAGTTTAAGGCTGCCCACGCTGCGGCTTTTTTCATTTCATCTTGAGTCATAACGCTACACTTAATTGTTATTGAAGTTGCACAGAGTATAACTCAATCAAAGTGGTAGCGTCATGGTCAAAAGCAGCGCTAATCGCGCTTAACTTGTTGCACTCTATTATTGTTCCGGCCAAGTATATAAGCGGGTGGGTGTAAGAATAGTTGGCAGTGGGATATCCCAAGCTTCGGTCGGTAAGCTTAAAACGCGCTGACAGTCATGAGCCAGCCCCATCAAAGTTGGCTTATCTCGCTGCTCAGCATAATGTAACGCCAATGTTCTATCATAATATCCACCACCCATACCTAAGCGGTTTCCATGCTCATCAAAAGCGACTAACGGCATCAATAGTAAATCTAACGATGCAAGAGGCGCCACAGCTGAGCAATCTAGCTTAGGCTCCAAGATAGCATAGCGATTTGTCTTCATGGGTGAGTTTTTTTCATACTTCTGAAAGAGTAAGTTAGTGTGGTTAAATGGGTGTATTATAGGTAGGTAAACTTGATGTTTTTTAGACCAAAGTGATTGAATTAAAAGGGATGTGTCTAGTTCTCCATCATTTTGTAAATAGACACCTATACGGGCGTTATTTGGTAAGTTTACATGTTGAAAAAAATTAATATTTAATTGTGTGGCTGCAACAGATTGCTCTATTGAAGATAGCGAGTTTCTACGTTTTCTAATGGTTTTTCTCAACTCACCCCTAGTAAGTTGAGAATTATTAATGTTGTTATTAGATTTACTCATTCTATTGCAAGCAATTCAGGGAAAAATAAGCTGATACCAAGCAAAATAAATAAAATAATCAGCACCGCGAGTAGATAATAAAGCCAAGTTTTTGATTTCGCTGGTGGTGCAGGCTCGTACTCGAGCTCGTCAAACAGATCAGTAGACTCCCAGTCATCTTCTTCTTTATCTGTGGCTTCATGTTGTTGAGTAGGAGCGAGGCGCTGCTCTATGTCTTCTAAGCGCTCTTCAATTCTGATTAGGCTACTTGTAATGTAGTCAAGCGCTTCAAAAACTCTCTCCTGATCTGGATTTGATACGGCAGCAGAGGAATGAGCGTGCAGCTTGGCAGTGATCCCGACACTGGCTAATAGTTTGATCTGTTTGAGTGCTTTGGTTTTATCACTGGGGGCAAATAAAGCTTTTCCAGCATAAAACTGCTGAATTTTCGATGGCGAGGTTTTTAACCTTTCAGCGAGGGTCGTCGCAGCACTTTGCTGATCTTTACCGTCGGCCATGCCAACGAAGACGACTTTAAACTGCTCGTTCATGGTGCGTGCCTAAGTTGTAAATAGATAGTATTAAGTATATCTAGATTATAGGTAACTGTAGAAAGATAAAAGGAAATTTTTATTATTAGGGCCTGTTGATCTTTCAAGTTTATTTTTGTAGCAGTTTGATAGGTATTTATACAAGGCAGAGCCTAAAATAGTGGCCACATTTGCAGCCACTACTTAATGAAGATTAGTAAAGTGCTGACTGTCCCACTTTTGGTATGGTGTTTTGAATGAAGCGGCGGAGATCTTCATTGGATGTTTCTAAGTCTTCGTGACGTAGGTACATCATATGTCCAGAGCGGTAACCTTTGAAGGTTAACCTGTCTCGCATCTTCCCGCTAGGATCTAGTTGCCACATATTATATTTAGCATCAAAGTAATTAGTCGCACCATCGTAGTAGCCAGACTGAGTAAGTACATGGAGGTAAGGGTTTTGTGCCATGGCTAATCTGAGCTGCTCACCGACATTATTGTCGCTATTATCCCAAGGATGAACCGCACCAAACATATTGTACTTTACATCTGTTTTATAATTGAGTTCAGTCGCAAAATAGTGATTAATTGCCGGTGTAAATGAGTGCAGCCAAGATGTAAGCTCAGGCCAATAGTCTGGGCGGGATCCTGCATCTCTTTTATCAATACCGAGATAGCGAGAGTCTAGTCTACCTATAGTGCGACCGCGGTCGCGCAATAGCTCTTTCCAAAATGCTGCGGTAGGAATGTCGAGATTATTTTGAGCAACGAAACGCTCATTTAAGCCGCTATATTTAGCAACAGTTTTGATAACACTTTGTTTTTCCTGTTCGCTGATAAATGCTCCTTTGGCGAGTGCTGGGAGGTATTTGTCGATAGTATATGCTTCTACTTCTGCTAGCACCTCAGGTAGGTCTTTACTTTGAAGCTCGGTTGGTAGGGCCTTATGATACCACGCAGCAGCTGCGTAATAGGGTAAACGGTTAGCAACTTTTACTGGGCCTTGACGCTTGATTCCGATGTCGGTTGGAGATACCAGAATAACGCCGTTTAAATATAACCACTGCTTGTTTTGCATAGCGTGTGCGAGTCCTGCAACACGCGTGGTACCATAGCTTTCACCAATTAAATACTTAGGTGATAACATGCGCTCATTACGATGAATGAAGGTATTTAGCCACTCCGCTAAATATTTTATATCGGCGTTTATTCCAAAAAACATTTTTGTTTGTTCTGGTTTACTGGGATATTTACCTTCAGCATTTTTAAGAACCCGGGAATAGCCAGTATTGACCGGATTGACATATACAATGTCTGCGACATCTAAAACAGAATACGGATTATCTTTTAAACCGTACGGTTGTTGCGGATAACCTTCGTCATCTATTTTTAATACTCTTGGTCCAGTATAAGCGATGTGCATCCATACAGACGCAGAGCCCGGACCACCGTTGAAAGAAATTAATAGTGGACGTTCGCTTACTTCTTTTATATTTTTACGCTGGTAGTAGGTGTAATGTAGCGTGGCGATTGCTTCACCTTTTTCATTCCACACCGGCTGCGTCCCCGTTGTTGCCGTATAGTTTATACGCTTGCCTTTAATTTCAACGCGGTGTTCTGTTGTGATTTTATGATCTATCTCAATGGTGCGGTTGTGTTGTTCAGCTATGCTAGGCAATGAAAACAAAGCACAACTTAAAAACACAAATGACAGTATTTTGTTCATGGCTTCCTCAATAAAACGGTAAGGTATTGCGGCATTAAAAAAGTATTTTAGGTGAAATTCAAAGTCATTGAGACAAACAGAGTAAAAAAACAGCTAGTTTGAAGATAACTGTTCTCAACTCATTTATTATTATGTAACAAATTTGTCTGCTGCTGGTTTTTTTTAGTCCTAGATTCGCGTATATTTAATACTTAATTATGTAGTAATAAAGTATTTAGCCTCGTTAAATTCTTGTTTCACTGCGCTTCTCGTTGTACTTAAGAGATCTCAATCCATGCAAAGAATTCTAATTGTTGAAGACAGTAAGGTCGTACAGCAGGTATTACGACACCTTGCCGCTCAATATCTTGATGTCGCAATTGATTTTGCTTGGTCACTCAAGGAAAGTAAGGCCTTTTTGAGCCAGCATGAATATACATTGGCGCTGGTAGATTTAACGCTGCCCGATGCGATGGACGCAGAAGTTGTGCAGCTTACGCTCAGTCATCAGATCCCAACGGTGGTGTTAACATCGAAAATTGATGAATATAGTCGCCAGCAAATGCTTGAGATGGGGGTGGTAGATTATGTCATCAAAGACAACCGCGATTCTTATCTATACGCAGTCAAGCTTGCATCTCGCCTGTTAAGAAACCAAGGGTGCAAAGCACTAATCGCCGATGATTCAGTGATTAGTCGTGTAGTTATGAAGCAGATGTTAGAAAAGCAGCTTTTTACTGTACTAGAAGCACAAGATGGTGCTGAAGCATTGGAAATGCTGCTCGGAGATCACGATATTAAGTTACTACTTACTGACTTTGCGATGCCAACAATGGACGGCTTTGAGTTGGTAAAGTCGGTGCGAAATAGTCGCGGTCGAGATGAACTTGCCATTATTGGTTTATCTGGGGCAGGCAGTCATGGGCTATCGGCAAAGTTTATCAAATACGGTGCAAATGACTTTTTGGCGAAACCATTTATGAGTGAGGAGTTCCATTGTCGAATTATGCAAACAATGGAGCAGCTTAATTTGATTGCGGAAATCAAAGAGTATGCGCACAGAGACTATCTGACAGGGTTGTACAATCGCCGATACTTTTGCCAACACGCTGAGCGCCTAATAAAAAATAAACCCAACCAGCATATTCTTGCTTTACTCGACCTCGATCACTTTAAGTCGATTAATGACCAATATGGCCATGAAAGTGGCGATGAAGTACTTAAACAGGTCGCTGACTTATTACGCAGTGCTTTTGGGCATTACATAGTCGCTCGAATTGGCGGTGAAGAGTTTGCGCTATTGATCCCAAGCTCAGATCTTAATCGAGCAAAGCAAATGTTAGAAGATTTTCGAGAGCGTTTAGCTAAACAAGCGTTTACGATTGTGCAGGGGAAATACCGATGCACTATCAGTATTGGTATGGCGGCGTGTCAATCAAATACGCTGAGTGAGGTGATGCGTAAAGCCGATAAAGCGCTATATCAAGCTAAAGATAAGCAGCGAAATTGTGTTATTGCGCATTAATATTGCTTTAGTATAGGGTTTTGCACCAACCCAGTTCAGACTTAATAACAATGCACCTAGATGGTGCATTTTTTATGCGTAAAAAGTGCGATTCAGTATTAATTCATTGTTAATTAAGGAATAAAAAATTTGGCATAAAGGTTGGATTACAGCATGTAACAGGATCAACTGTCCTAAGGGGACTTAGTATGAAAATGATAAGTGCAATAATAAAACCATTTAAACTCGACGAAGTGCGCGAAGCGTTGGCCGACTTGGGGATTGAAGGGATGACGGTTGTTGATGTCAAAGGCTTTGGACGTCAACGTGGTCACACCGAGTTATATCGCGGTGCTGAGTATCAGGTCGATTTTATACCGAAAATAAAAATAGAAATTGCGACCTTGGCTGAAAATGCAGAACGTGTAGTAGAGACAGTAACAAAGGCAGCTTTCACTGGCAAAATTGGTGATGGAAAAATCTTTGTATATGACTTAGACCAAATCGTTCGGATCCGTACCGGCGAACTTGATGAAGAAGCGATTTAAGGGGATCCTAACGATGGAAAATACAATCATAGAACTCAAATTCTCATTAAATACTTTTTATTTTTTGATTTCGGGTGTGCTGGTGATGTGGATGGCAGCAGGTTTTGCCATGCTAGAAGCTGGACTTGTTCGTTCCAAAAACACCACTGAGATACTAACCAAAAACGTCGCGCTTTACGCGATAGCTTGTACTATGTATCTGCTTATTGGTTATAACATTATGTATGTTGATAACGCTGAGGGTGGTGTCCTGCCAAGTATTGGCGCGTTAATCGGAAGCGCCGCAACTGATGCGGATCATGCGTTGCAGTCTGACTTTTTCTTTCAAGTTGTCTTTGTGGCTACCGCGATGTCTATTGTTTCTGGTGCGGTAGCTGAGCGAATGAAATTGTGGGCATTTTTAGCGTTTTGTGTTGTGCTTACCGGCTTTATTTATCCTCTTGAAGGGTATTGGACTTGGGGTGGAGGATTTTTATCTGAGCTTGGATTTGTGGATTTTGCAGGTTCTGCCATTGTGCATGGCGCTGGCGCCGCTGCGGCCTTAGCAGGAGTATTATTACTCGGTGCACGTAAAGGCAAGTATGGTAAAAATGGCGAGGTTTATCCTATTCCTGGCTCAAATATGCCACTAGCCACACTTGGTACGTTTATTTTGTGGATGGGGTGGTTTGGCTTTAATGGCGGCTCACAATTATTTTTGGCAGATAAGGAAAATGCCATCGCAGTAAGTCAAATTATGCTCAATACCAATGCCGCAGCCGCTGCGGGTGCGGTGGCGGCTTTATTAGTATGTAAAATGATGTGGGGTAAAGCAGATTTAACAATGGTGCTAAACGGTGCATTAGCTGGCTTAGTAACGATTACCGCAGAGCCTGCTTCACCGACACCGATACTGGCTCTTATCCTTGGTGCGCTTGGTGGAGCACTTGTGGTATTTAGTATTATTGCGCTAGATAAGGCTAAAATTGATGACCCAGTCGGGGCAATTTCAGTGCACGGTGTTTGTGGTGCATTAGGAGTGATGATGGTGCCATTTTCAAACTCAGACGCCACATTTCAAGGTCAAGCGGTTGGGCTTGTGACGATTCTTGGCTTTGTGTTTATCACATCCTACATTGTGTGGAGTGTACTTAAGGCAAGTATGGGGATCCGAGTTGGCGAAGAGGAAGAGCTGAGCGGAATGGATCAACATGACTGCGGCGTAGATGCCTACCCAGAGTTCGTGACAGTTCGCGGACAGTAATACTTATTGGCTCTAGGTCAATATGTGAGGAGTGGTTTATTTTATGTTTACAATGTTTTGCTTGATATAAGACAAAGTCAGTGAACAGATAAGCCGCTCTTAGAGTTCTCGTTGTCTAAATAAAGTGAGTCCAGTGGGCTCACTTTTCTTATTCACCGTGATTGTGCTTTCAGCAGTTGTTAATTTAGGTTACTCTACTATCTTGCGATTCACTTTTCAGTTTTATTTGGGTCATGACGGACAAAAAGAAAACAACACCTACCAAAAAATCAAACGTCAAAGCGAGCACTTCACGTAAAAAAAAGACCCAACCTGCTAGCACTAAGATGCAAAAAGTTAAGCGTAAAATATTAAGCGCGACATGGTCTTTTGTGTGGAAAGGCACGGTAGCGATGATATTTGTCGTGGCAATGTATGTTATCTATCTAGATGCAAAAATAAGCAGGCAATTTGAAGGAAATAAATGGGAACTGCCGGTTCAAGTGTATGCCAGAGCAATGCAGTTTTTTCCTGATCAATACTTGAATGAAAAAGAGGTATTATGGGAGTTAAAACGGCTTAACTACTCCCGTGTAAATCGTATTAGTCGTACCGGTCAATATACGGTACAAGGTCGCACTATCACCATTCACCGTCGAGCATTTGAATTTTATGATGGGCCTGAAAATGCGCGTATTTTTACCCTAAATTTTGCTAGTAAAAAGCTCGCAAGTATTGTTGATAATCAGGGGCGACGTTTATCCGCAGCTCGCCTTGAGCCAGTGCAAATAGCACGTATCGGTAACGAAACTCGCCAAGATAGAGAGTTTGTACCTTTTGATAAGTTTCCCAATATCCTCAAAGAAACATTATTAGTGGTGGAAGATAGAAACTTTTATGACCATCACGGCGTTTCAGTGCTGTCGATTTTGCGTGCGCTTTATACCAATATAAAAGCAGGCCGTACGGTGCAAGGTGGAAGTACGTTAACTCAGCAATTGGCAAAAAACTTTTATCTTACTCGTGAGCGTACACTGATTCGCAAAGTGAATGAGGCATTTATCGCGTTAATTTTGGACTTCCGCTACAGTAAGGATGAAATTCTGGAAGCCTATTTAAATGAAGTGTTTTTAGGTCAAGCGTATAACCAAGGCGTGCATGGCATGGGGTTAGCGGCAGAGTTTTATTTTGCAAAGCCCGTCGATGAATTAGAGTTCGACCAGATTGCAATGCTCATTGCAATGGTCAAAGGTCCTTCTTTTTATAACCCCAGACGTTACCCTGAACGGGTGATGGAAAGACGCGACCTAGTGTTACGATTAATGGTAGAAAACGGCTTAATTACAACGCCTGAATATCGCGTAGCATTGGCGCGACCGATTGATGTTGAGCCTTTAAAAGCCAGTCGTTTACAGTCGTATCCTGGATATCTAGAGTTGGTTAACCGCGAGCTGAAACAGCTAGTTCCTGATGATAGCCTGATTGACTCCGGACTGAGAATATTCACGTATCTAGATTTACAAAAACAAACGGCAATGGAGGAAGCGGTTAAAAAGGGGTTACCATATTTAGAACGCCGCTTTAAAACTGAAGATCTAGAGACCGCAATGTTATCTGTTAACGTTGAAAAGGCTGGCGTGTCAGCACTAGTTGCCGGTAGGCAATTAAAGTTTTCAGGGTTTAATCGGGTGCTGGATACAGAGCGAAACATAGGCTCATTAGTAAAACCTGCTATTTATTTGAGTGCATTAGCTAATCCAAATTATCACTTAGGTATGCTATTGGATGATAACCCGCTGGAAGTGACTGATGGCTCAGGTAAAGTGTGGTCGCCAGAAAACTTTGACCATAAATTTAGAGGCAAAGTCCCTATGTTTGATGCTTTTAGTAATAGTATTAATATTCCTGCTGTGAACTTAGGCTTGGATGTCGGAGTAAACCGCGTAGCACAAACATTAAATGAGCTTGGGGTCGATAAGTCTATCACGCTTTATCCATCGTTACTGTTAGGGGCATTGGAATTATCTAGCTTAGATGTGGCACAAGCCTATACAACGATTGCGGCTGATGGCAAACATAGTGAATTAACAAGTGTTATGGCAATCACGGATTCAATCGGTAAATTGCTTTACGACCATAGAGTGAAAAAGCAGCAAATATTAGACCCAGAAGCTGTGTATATGACGAAGTACGGACTAAAAAGGGTGACGAAGAAGGGAACAGCTAAGCGTTTAAACTTACATTTCCCTTCTATCCAGCTAGCAGGTAAAACAGGGACGAGTAATGATTTACGCGATAGTTGGTTTGCAGGGTTTGACCAAAATACAGTGACAGTGACTTGGATAGGAAGAGATGATAATAAACCAACGGGGCTGACAGGAAGTCAAGGTGCACTCGAACTTTACATTCGTTACCTCAAACCACTTAACCCTCAAGCTATTGTGGATGAACGCCCTGATTCAATCCGTTGGGCATTCATTAACCCTAAAACAGGTAAACAATCACCTCCTAGTTGTGGCCCTGTTGTGCAGTTGCCTATTCGATCGAGTATGTTTGAGCCAAGACCTAGGTGCTAATCCTAACCTTTGTTTAATATACTGAGTCTATAGATAATCTATAAGTCAACAAAGCGATTGGTTTGGTACAAGCCAATCGCTTCTGCTTTACTCCCACATATTGAGTAATGATTACGGCAAAATGCTATTACGTTCTAAATTTGTCAATTTCCCTATTTAGGGTTTGCGATAGGGTACCGAGTTTTTTAGCGTCAGCTTGTGTTGCTCTAGCTGAACCTAATGTGTGCTGCGCTAAATTGTTGATATCTTGAGAGCCACTGAGTGCATGTTCGGTCGCCTGTGTTTGCTGCTGAACAAGTTGACTAATGAGTTTTCCTTGCTCGTCAATATCACGCATACTTTGCTCTGCATGCTGTAACACATTATTTGTTTCATTGGCAGCGGTGACGCTCTGTGCCATATTCTCTTCACTGCTGCGCATTTTATTTTGGGTATCTTTAGAGGCCGCTTGCAAGGACTGGATTATATTGTGTATTTCTTCCGTCTGCTGCTGAGTTCTTTGCGCTAGGGTACGGACTTCATCAGCCACTACCGCAAACCCGCGACCTTGTTCACCAGCTCGTGCGGCTTCTATTGCAGCATTTAGCGCCAGTAAATTAGTCTGCTCCGCAATTTCTCTAATCGCAGAACTTACTTGACTGATATTTTGCGTATCTTCGGCAAGCTTATCTAATGATGCCCGGCTTTGTTGAAACTCTGTCTGTAACTCTGTCATTTGTCCCGCAAGCGTTGTGGTATTGATACTACTTTGCTTGACGTGCTGAGCGGCAACTGATGCCAATTCAGTTGCATTAAATGCAGCATCTTCCACTGAGCGTGCGGACTGTGCCATATTTTCAAGTGAGTGGTGAATCGATTGGATCTTACTCTCTTGCTGCGCCACATCTTTTTCGGTGTCTTGGCTTATTTGATTGAGTGTTTTCGTTGCTTGTTGTAGTTCGTTGCTCGTGAGCTTGACGTTACCAAGTAGCGATATAAAAGCGTCTAAAACCGCGTTAAATTGATCAATAATTTGGCTTAATTCATCAGAGCCTATCGTCTTAGCTTTAACACTCAAATCTCCACTTGCTGCACTTTGTGCCGCTTTTGAGAAAGTGGTAATGGTTCCGATGACAGATAAGTAAAAACCAATCATAAGATAAATAGCCAGCAATAGCGCAAGGATAGATGCAATCGCTACGGTGTTTCTGATCCATTGTTGTTGGCTCTGCTTTTCAGCAACTAATGCTGCCAACGTGGGAGTGGCTATGTTAACAAACTGCTTAATAGTTTGACTGGCTTGCTGATAATGTCGATTGAATTGCGATTGTGATAGCGCTAACTCGTCTGGATCAAGTAGCCCTGCTTTAACCGCACTTTGATAGTTTGACAAGCTAGCATTGAGATCTACCAGAGATTGATTTAATTGCTTTTTTAGTTGTTTATTATGATTCATCGCGATGTTTAGCGTTCCTGAAAACTGCTTCATTACCGCAGGCAAACCTTTATGTAAGTTAGATAGAGCGATAAAACTGTCTGGGGTAAAGCTTCCTCTGCTGATCACGCGTCGTGCTTGCACTTCAATTTGATTAATTTGTGCGATTAACTGAGGAGTAGACTCTACCAATGTACGATTGAGATAATTACGGCCAAGATCATCGTCAACCGCGAGCTGAGAGGCAATTGAAAGCTGCTCAAGTGCACTGGTATTTGGCGCGCTGAACGAAGGTAATTTGGCTTGCTTAAGTAGGCTGGTGTTATTCGCACTATCACCATTTAGAATGTTTTCTAGCATTTGAGGGTAGAATGTGAGCCCTTGTCGCTGCATATCACTGACGGAAATCGAGTGATTGAGCACACCATTTAGAAAAAACAAGCTGAGGCTTAAAGGTAATAACAACAGGCCAAAAACAACTGCCATTTTGGTTTTATATTGCAAACTTGCCATCAAGCGAGTTGCAGGGTTAACTATGGTATTGAATCCAGCCATCACTTCCTCTGTATGAATAGTCTATTTCAAAGATACGGTACAAGTAGACCGAATCTTTTCAAAAGTTTATTCAAAGGGTAGCTGAAAAAACAAAAAAAGCCCTGAGCGGGCTTTTTAAATGATTAATTTTATTTATAGTTTGGCAAATGCACGCTTTGCTGCACCAATAGTTTTGGCAATTTCTTCATCAGAGTGCATCGTACTCACAAAACCAGCCTCAAATGCTGATGGAGCCAAGTACACGCCTTCATCAAGCATTAAGTGGAAGAATTTTTTGAAACGCGCCAAATCGCATTCTGTTGCTTGTTGGTAACTTGTCACTTTCTCAGCTTCAGTAAAGAAGAAACCAAACATGCCACCAGCATAGTTTGTGGTGAGTGCAATACCAGCCTCATCAGCAGCGGCTTGGAAGCCTTCACACAATGCTTTACTTTTTGCTTCAAGCTCTTCGTGTAAGCCATGCTCTGAAAGTAGCTCTAGTGCTTTTAAGCCGGCCGCCATAGCGATTGGGTTGCCAGATAACGTCCCTGCTTGATAAACCGGGCCCACAGGAGCGATGTAGTCCATGATTTCTTTTTTACCACCAAACGCACCGACAGGCATACCGCCGCCGATCACTTTGCCTAAACAGGTAAGATCAGGTTGGATGTTGTAGTACTGCTGAGCCCCCCCTAGTGCAACCCGAAAACCGGTCATAACTTCATCAAAAATAAGGACACTTTGATTGTCAGTACAGATTTCGCGTAGCCCCTCTAAAAAGCCTTCAACAGGAGGAATACAGTTCATGTTACCTGCGACAGGCTCAATGATTACACAAGCGATTTGGTCTTTGTACTGAGCAAATATAGCTTTTACTTCGTCTAGGTTATTGAATGAAACCGTTAACGTGTGTTTGGCAAAATCAGCCGGAATACCCGGTGAGTTAGGTACACCCATAGTCAGTGCGCCAGAGCCAGCTTTTACCAGTAGAGAGTCGGCATGACCATGATAACAACCTTCAAACTTCAAAATCTTGTCACGGCCAGTGTAGCCACGAGCAAGGCGGATAGCACTCATTGTTGCCTCAGTACCAGAGCTTACCATACGTACTTTTTCAATGGAGGGAACCAACGCTTTTACTTTTTCCGCCATTAAAATTTCAGTTTCAGTCGGAGCACCGTAAGATAAGCCATTTTCAACGGCATCAAGTACTGCTTGCTTAATTTCGGGGTGATTATGACCCAAGATCATCGGACCCCAAGAGCCTACATAATCAATGTATTGTTTACCATCGGCATCAAAGGTATGAACGCCTTGTGCTTTGGTAATGAATAGTGGTGTGCCACCAACGCCATTAAATGCGCGAACTGGAGAGTTTACGCCACCTGGAATTGAGTCGAGGGCACGTTCGAATAAATCTTGACTGATTGTCATTGTCGATCCTTTTTAGCTTTCACGTTTGCGGCTAAACCAAGGTACATCCACCTCGTATTTTTCCACTTGGTTTTCAACACCTAGCGTTAAGGCAAAAAGTGCCATACGGATCAATACACCATTTTGTACTTGGCGGAAGATAGCTAGGTTGTCATTATTATTTAGGTCATTATCAAGTTCATTTGCATCACTGCGGCTATCTCGTGGCAGTGGGTGCATTAAAACTGAGCTAGGTTTACAGTGTGCGTCATAAATTGCCTGGCTTATTCTAAAGCCGCCACGGTATTTATTTGCTTCTTCTTGAGAAGGGAAGCGTTCTTCTTGAATGCGAGTTTGATAAACAATATCAGCAGCTAGATTGCCTTCCATTTTTGATACCAGTTCAACCTTATGCCCAGCATTATCAACCACATCTAAAATTGATTGTGGCATTTGTAAGCCGTCAGGGGCAACCATGGTAAAACGGATATCTTTGTAATGGCTGAGCAGCTTTGATAACGAGTGCACGGTGCGGCCATATTTTAAGTCACCGACTAAGGCGATGTGCATACCATCAATTCCTGCACCAAATCGGCCAAGCTCGCGATCAATGGTGAGCAAATCTAAAAGCGCTTGTGTTGGGTGTTCATTTGGACCATCGCCACCGTTGATAACGGGTACATCCGATCCTGTTGCAAATTCAGCGACTGAGCCGGCATCAGGGTGACGCATCGCGACAGCATCAGCATAAGCCGAGATCACGCGGGCAGTATCATATAAAGATTCACCTTTGGCTAATGCTGAGCTTTGCATACCTGTGGTTTCGCGAACCAAACCACCTAGCAAGTTGAACGCAGTACCAAAACTCACACGTGTTCTGGTACTTGGTTCAAAGAATAAATTTGCCAAAATCGCGCCATCAAGTACTTGAGTGCGTTTTTGCTTTTTAGCATAGGGTTCCATTTTTTTAGCAATGGAGAAGATGTGTTCAATAGAATCTCTGTCTAGTTGATTGACAGAAAGAATGTTTTCACCTTGGAAACTGAACATGTGGCGATTCCTAAAGACAAATTGACTACCGGGTTGCAGGGCGCTCACCCAACCAGATAACACGCAGAATGTGGGCGGTTACTTGGGCGTATATTATACCCAAGTACCCCTCATAATGCACGGCTACAGTGCAGGTTTTAAGACGGCAAGAAAGACGATAGCTAATAGCAGCAGTACAGGAAATTCGTTAAAGTAACGATAAAACTTATCGCTTCTTTGGTTGCGGTCTCGTTTGAAGTCGTTGAGTAACTTAAAGCAATAGCCGTGATAAATGTAAAGTACAGTGACTATGGCGAGTTTGTAGTGCAGCCACATACTGTGTTTAAACCACTCCCTGCCATACTCAATAATGGTCAACACGCCAAATACAGCAGTAAGGATTGCAAACGGAGTGACAAAGTAGAGCAATCGTCTTTCCATTATCTTGAGCATAGAACTACAAGATTTCTCTTCAGTTAAGGCATGGTAAACAAACAAGCGTGGTAGATAAAAAATGCCTGCAAACCAAGCGATCATAAAAAAGATATGTAAGGCTTTATATGTTAACAATAAGCTCATTGTCAGTCCCAAGTAGTAAATTAAGGTAAACAGCCCCTAGAGTAGACTGTTTCTAGTGGTGAGTATGTGACGAATTTGATCCCATCGCAATAACCCAAGTATTTGTTTATTATCCTTTTGGTTATAAATGTATACCGCACCTGAGCGCTTGTCTTTTAATACATCAAAGGCATCGGCAAGTGTTGCTTGGGTACTCAAGCCTTGCAACTCTATGTAAGATACCGATACGCTTTCTTGTGAGATCAGGTTCAAATCGTATTCAGCAAGACGATAACCACTTTGTTCATCGTACACAATCAGCGGAGTTTGGCTGTCGACCGCCGATAGGGTTTCTTTTATTTGCTCTTTGTCGTCTGAATAGAGCAATTTAAAGTTTTCATCCATTTCAGCCACAATCCCTACTTTCTGTAATGCCTCTTTCGCCGGTGAAACTTGATAAGGTAGACCTTGAAAATCTAGCTGTTGGATGAATATTGAACGGTTGCCAAAAACCTGTAACGCGGTTACATAAGCGGTGGTGATCACTAACATTGCAGGCACAATAATTTTGGGATTTGAAGTCAACTCCATTACGGCGGTCAGCGCGGCAAGGGGAGCGTGTAAGGTTGCGGCAAGTAAACCTGCCATACCAAGTACGCCATAAGTGCCAGCGACATCCACACTCGGTGAAATAAATTGGGCAAAAAATGACATTAGAGTGCCCATAATTACGCCAAGTCCAATAACAGGACCAATAATCCCTCCGGGAATACCTAAGCCAATAGCAAATAAAGTAGCCAGAAGTTTGGCAATTAATATCGTGGTGAGTAGCTGTAAATTATGGGGGGACTCTACAGCTTGGGTGATGGCACTCATGCCGGAGCCCATGGCACCTGGAACCGCATAACCGATTAAACCGGCAATTAAACCCGCTAGTAATAATCGAGGAAACATGCTGATCGGTTTAAAGGTTTTAATGATAAGCATGAGGTTTTGATTAAAGGCAAAAGCGACAGCCCCTAGTGCGGCGCCACAGATAATCAGGTAAGGATAGTGCCAAAAACTCAAAGGCGTAATATGAATAAGAGCTAACTCGGAATTGTTTCCAAACACATATTGTGTGCTCATTGCACCAATCACTGAGGCCAACATCACAGGTACAAAAATGTGAATTTTGTACTCCCTTAGCACCACTTCCATAACAAAAATTACAGCCGCAAGTGGCGTATTAAAGGATGCCGCAATACCGGCAGCTACCCCGCAGCCTGCCAATGTTCTTGCTGCATTTAGTGGTAAATGTAAGCGTTCAGATAAGACGCTCGCGGCGGTCGCACCCATATGAACAGATGGCCCTTCACGACCGACTGAAAAGCCACTGATCAAGGCCACTGCACCACCAAAAAATTGGTTAGCAGAGTTCCAAATCGGCATGTGACCGTAATGGTGCTTAATACGGTTGATCACATACGGGATCCCGAGGCGATAATGCTTAAACCCAGTAAGCGCTGCGAAAGTTGCGATGAGTAAGGCTGCTAGTACAGGTAAAAATAGTCTGTGTAACTCTGACAGCTCTGTAAAGTCATCGGGTTTATCGAGAAAAGTGCCCTGGAATAGTTCTATAGTAAGGCGAAATGTGATTATCAGCATGGCTGCGAGTAACCCTGCGGCTGCTCCTAAGAGGCACAGTTGGGCTGAGGTTTTCGGTTTAGCAAGACTTCGTCTCAGTGCATCCAGCGACATAAACGTAATTCCACGATAATTAACATCTTAAGAATACCAAATTTTTGACATTAAATCCTTGTGTTATCCCAAGTTCAGGTTACACATCCTATGTACGCATTCGAAGACTTAAAAGGGTATGACGCTATACTTGATTAAAACACTCAGGTATTAGATAATTTACAAATTACAGGATTAGGGGTCCACATCTATGTCTGAACAGTTACCAATTCAGTTTTCTGATGCAGCAGCAAGCCGTGTAAAAGAGCTAATAGAGGAAGAAGAGAACGTTAACCTTAAATTGCGTGTATATGTTACAGGCGGTGGTTGCTCTGGCTTTCAATATGGGTTTACCTTTGATGAAAAAGTTAACCCTGGTGATTTAGAAATCGTAAAAAATGGCGTTACTATGGTTGTTGATCCGATGAGCATTCAATACCTAATTGATGGCATTGTAGATTACACCGAAGGGTTAGAAGGCGCTCGTTTCTTTGTTAATAACCCAAATGCGACAACGACTTGCGGTTGTGGCGCAAGCTTTAGCGTATAACGGTAATACCTAAAGAAGTCACTCAAAGAGTCATGTTTACATGACTCTTTTTGTTTTTATAGACTCATGACTTGGTGTATAAAAGTCCAGCAATCGACCTCATAAACTTCCCGTCAGATACATCATCAGGACGAAAAAGCCCAGCACAAATGATGAAAATGCTAGGATGTATACAAAACCTTTCTTTCCTCGTTTCAGTGGCACGCCGTTTGAACGCAAAAAGAAATACCATCCAAAACACAGTAAAATTGGCAGCAAAAACAGTAGTCGAATCATTTTGTATCGGCCTCTTTTTTAACCTTTTATTGAATACTAGCTATAAGTTTTTATTTTTTAAAGAAAAATAATTTATTTCAAATACTGGTACATTTTTTAAAAAATTTGTTAAAGTGTTACTGGATATTACAGTGCTTGATGAATTAAGAAAAAGTAAAAAATTAATTAGGTGTTAACTGTTTTTTAGTCTATACCTAATTGGGTACATGGGGACAAAGCCAATTTGTCGATATGTTACAATTTATGGTTCAGTGATATGTGATCGCAACCTTAGCGCTTTAGCAGTCAATAAAAACAATTTACTGAGCAAAGCTTTGTACTGGTTTGATGTTGAGCTGGCGGAGGGTGCCGCGCTTAGCATTAAAGAGTCAACTGTGATATTTGAGCAAACACTAAATGAGACGGGCATATTTCATTTAGGTAATTTAGTCTTTCATCTAGTAGGAGATGTTTAATATGATGGGTAAAACGGTTTCTTCCGAAGAAAACGGCAAACTAACTAAGTGGCTTAAATCAAAACGCCATGAGAAGGGTCATACAATGCGTAGCCTTGCTCAAGTGCTAGGTACACCACATTCTTTCATTGGTAAAATTGAAAACCAAGAGCGTCGTTTGGATGTAATCGAGTTTTTACGTTATTGCGAAGCGCTTGAAGTTGACCCTTACGAGGGATTGCAGCTAATTAAAGAAGAGCAATAAGCGCTACGCTAGCAAAATGAAAAGGTGCAAGGAACTGCACCTCTAGCGCTTGTTAGTGTGATATGCACGTTCAATTGCATAAAGTTTGTGTCTAATGAGATATAAGAACAACAAGGATGGTAGTACCATTAGTGCTGTTAGCGCGAAAAAGACCGCCCAATTTCCTCCAAGTAAATCATCTATTACAAAACCACTATAACCCGATAGCATGGTACGTCCTAGACTCCCAAGAGAGGCGAGTAGCGCATAGTGAGTAGCGCTGAAAGCTCTATCGCAAAGCATCGAAATGAATGCAACCATGGCCACGAGCGACCAAGCTTGTGTAAATCCATCAATAATAATAGCCATCAAATATAAGTGCTCTTGTGGACCTGCTACTGCAATCCAAGAGAACATCAAGTTAGACGCTGCCATGGCAACACCACTGATAAATAGGCCTTTGACGATGCCATATTTGTGATTAAATATGCTGCCTAAAAAAGCAAATATGATAGTAATAACACCTGTTCCGAGCTTAGAGTACTGACCTATTTGGGTGTTAGTGAAGCCGATTTCTTTGTAAAAGACGATAGACATTCGAGCCAAAAACGCTTCACCAATCTTAAACATAAAAATAAAAGCAAGCAGTGCACACGCTGTTTTCACTCCATTTTTCTCGAAAAAGCGCTTAAATGGTTCGACTAAGGTGACAGCTAACCACGCTACCACCTTGGTATAGACAGAAGGTGAGCTGGCGAGTGTCAGCTTTTGCTCATAGCTTTGCTGTAACTGCGCTTGGACCTGCTCTCGATGAGACTCAGGCTCTTTGGCTAAGAGTGTGATGATAAATAGACAGCAAACAACAGCACTTAAGATTTGGTAAATAATAGGCCAGCTGAATCCGGGCAAGTCGGCGATAAAAAATGGAATTGCTCCTAATAAAGCATAACCCGACCACCATCCTGACGTTGCCATCGCGGCGGCAGCGGTTGCTTTCTCGCTCTCGTTCTCGGGCAAAATATCAATACGATAAGCATCTATTGCAATATCTTGTGTTGCTGATAAAAGTGCAATAATGAAGCACAATAATGCGGCATGTGAAAGGTGTTCCGTGATCGACACACTCGCCAGTGCAAAGGTGGCAACAATAACAATAACTTGGCAGCTAGCTATCCAGCTGCGTCTCTGACCTAACCAAGTGTGCAACAGCGGTATTTTGATTCTGTCGACGAGTGGAGACCAAAGAAAATTAATGGTGTATGCACCATAAACCAGACCAAAAAGACCTATGGTGCTTCGGCTCAAACCTTCGTCTTTGAGCCAAGCTGACATCACCGAGCCAATTAATACCCAAGGAAAACCACTACTTATTCCAAAGGCAAAAATGGTAAGTAGGCGTTTGTCCTTGTAGTAACTGAGGTACTGTGAAAAGCTAGATGATACCAACATAACGAAGATTTACTCAGGTTGCTTTAGTACGTCGATGGACAGGATCACAACAGGCTCTTTGGGAATAAAGGTATAGCCAAGTTTTTCATTGTAATCCGTTTCCACTTGCATGATAGCATCCAGTGTTTCATAGCCTTCCATTACATTTCCAAACACAGCAAAACCCCAGCCTCGACCCGGATTTAAATGGTCATTGTCAGCCATGTTAAAGAAAAACTGTCGAGTACCAGAATGTGGTTTATTATCTTGATAAGCCATTGCAATGGTGTACATATCATTTTTCAAACCATTACCACTTTCATTAAAAATGGCCTCTCGCTCAAACATACCATCGTATTCTTTGTCGTAGCCTCCACCTTGAATGACGAAGTCTCTTTCGTTGGCTTCATCGCGCTCAACACGATGAAAAACAGAGCCATTGTAGTCTTTATTAATCACATAAGTGAGGAAGTTGTTGACCGTGATAGGTGCTCTTGAGCGATCTAGTTCAACGATAATAGGGCCTTTGGTGGTATTGATTTGCACCCGTGGGAATAGATTGTTTTTTTGCACAAACTTGCCGTTCATATCGGCAAAGGCGCAGACACTAAATAGTAAGATAGTTAAACTTAAGATTATTTTTTTCATTAACGTCCTCTCACAAACTGGATAAATTCTGGGTCTTGAACGATGCGGGCAACGACTTGTTGAGCTAGGTTATTAAGCTGTTCCTCCACTTTGGCTTGATCATGCTTTAGCGGCCCCGACAAGCTCGCGCTCCCCTTATACTGCTTTTCAAAGCTTCTAGTGCCTTGCGTAACTTGTATCGTTACATTGGTTTGAGCGTCACTTTGGTGCTGTGATAGGGTTTCTGCGATAATTGCTTTAAAGCGGTTGATGTTCACCACAACTTTGGTTGGTGCTATAGGTGTAACTTGTGCGCCATGCGCTGCAAGCGCTTGTGTCATCACATGATTAAGGTTGACTGGCAAGTTTGCATCCGGCATGTACAGCGCCGGTTCCTGATCTTTCACGCGAATAGTGTATTTAGTCGTGCGCAAGTCATTGACTTGTAATGCCATGTTGGTATTCAAAGCATTCGAAGATGGACCTTGATACTGCGGGTGCAAAATTACGCTGCGAGGTGTACTACTACACCCAGCTAAAAGAAAAGAGAGCACAGCAATTAACAATATAACACGCATTTATTTAGCTCCTTTTAGTTGCACTTAATACAGTGAACTTTTTGTTGTTTCCGAGTGTTTTACAATTTCCGAACAGGCGTTTCAGTTTATCGTCATATTCAAGGTGGCGGTTGCCAATTATTCTCAACTCTCCACCGTGACGAAGTGCGGCCTTTGCCTGCATAAACATTTGCCAAGCGATATGGTCGGTTATTGCATTTGCTTGATGAAATGGCGGATTACACAGTATCAGATCAGCCCCTTCATTTTCAAAACCAGTCAAGCAATCATTTTGTATAAAACGACAGTCTTTGACTCGTTCTGGCAAATTGTGACTAATATTTTGCTGCGCACTATGTACAGCCATTGCAGATTCATCAATAAAAGTCACAGTGGCATTAGGCATTTTCGCTAACGTCATTAATCCAATTACCCCATTACCACATCCCAAGTCGATAACCTTGAGAGGCTTTTTCCCCATAGGTAAATAATTGATAAAAAATCGAGCGCCAATATCCAAAGAGTCTCTTGAAAATACATTGGCCTCATTAGACAGTACGAAGTCTGTTTTTTCCAAAGGCCAGGACACAGGAAATTTACTATCAATCGCTTTGGCTGACGTCTTGCTGAATATTAGGCGTGACTTTTTAACTGCTAAGCTTGTGGTAGGCTCAGTTAGAAAGTGCGTAAAGCTTTTTAGTGTTGAGGTGTGGATTTCTTTCGCTTTGCCTGCCGCAATCACCGGAATATCAGCGTCAAGTTTACTCAGCTTCGCCAATTGTGACTGTAATAAGCCGGCGTTTTTCGGCAGCTTAAGCACAACCAAATCAATATCTTCAGGGTATGTGTCGATGCTACTGAGTACCTCAACTTGGGCGTGCTCCAGTTCATTGACTTCTAGGTTGTGTTGGTAAGCTAAGGTACTGACAAAAGAATCAGTCACTAGGGTGCAATGTTTGTCGGCAAGTGCGCAACATAATGCCCCGAATGCGTCATTAATGATTAAGATACGATTTGCGTCGATGTGGTGTTCAAAGACATAATCTAACAGGTATTCGTCGGCTGAATCCCAAGCTTGTAAGCTACGATTTTTTTGATCGAGTGGAAACCTATGTAGCGTAAATGGTTTTCCGGCTAGAGTTGCATCAGTCGTCATGAGTCGTTTCTGTAAATAAAAGCAGCGGATAGTTTAACATGAGAGCAGTAGACAACGCACGGAACTTGCCAAGCGGTTTTAGCTATCAGCCAAGTGCCATTAGCTTTGAGAAAAGTTTAGCCCTATATGATGCGCTTTATAGCACTATTCCTTGGCAGCAAAATACCATCACATTATTTGGTAAGACCCATAAAATCCCCAGACTTGAGCGATTTATTGCCGATCCTGGTGTGCGCTACAGCTATTCAGGAAAACTACTCGACAGTGCGCCTTGGCCAGGGATATTGCAAGGTATTAGAAAAACACTTGAGCAGCGCTTTGACGTCTCATTCAATGCGTTATTGGCAAACTATTACCGCGACGGTCAAGATAGTATGGGTTGGCATAGTGATGATGAGCCTGAACTAGGGGCTACACCTGTGATTGCATCTTTGTCACTTGGGGCAACACGGAAATTTAAAATACGTCACAAAAACACTCAGGAGGTGACCGATATTTTCCTAGAAACCGGGAGCCTGTTAATGATGCAAGGCAACAGCCAGCGAGATTACCAGCATGCCTTACCCAAGCAAGCAAAAGTCACGCAAGGGCGTATTAATCTGACTTTTCGAAGTGTTGGAAATGCTGAGTGATAGGCGTATAGTAAGGCCACGAATTGCTATGGGAGACAAAGTTTAATGTCAATGCAATCACAAATTTACGACAAAATCGCGCAAGCAGTTGCCTGCAAACACCTTAATGTTATTAATGAAAGTCACATGCACAGCCGTGGCGAAGACTCTCACTTTAAGGTTATCGTTGTGAGTGAGCAGTTTATAGGGCAGCGCTTACTTCAGCGTCACAGAAAAATTAACGAAGTACTGAAGGATGAATTACAAAATCACATCCATGCTTTAGCAATACATGCCTACACGCCGGAAGAGTTTTCAGAAAAAGAAGGTCAAGCACCAGTATCACCAACATGTTTAGGTGGCTCAAAGTTTGATAGCTGATCAGATGTGTGTTTTGCATTTCTACCAGTACACTACGCAGTAATTTTAATAAAGTGGGCGTAGACTCACTTTTATTTTTTGTATCAAATTAATGGATAGGATCACTTATGGTCATTAAACCAAAAATTCGTGGATTCATTTGTACGAACGCGCACCCTGTAGGCTGCGCCGAACATGTAAAAGAGCAAATTGAGTACGTAAAGCAACAAGGTCAAATTGAAAATGGCCCTAAAAATGTTTTAGTGATCGGTGCGTCAACAGGGTATGGTTTGGCTTCTCGTATTACCGCGGCATTTGGTGCTGGCGCGAAAACCCTTGGTATCTTTTTTGAAAAAGAAGGCACAGAGAAAAAAACAGCCTCTGCGGGTTGGTACAACACCGCTGCATTCCAGCAAGCAGCTGAAGAAGCCGGTTTATGGTCAAAGAATATTAACGGTGACGCATTTTCTGATGAGTTAAAGCAAAAAACCATCGACACCATTAAGACTGAGCTTGGAAAAGTCGATCTTGTCATCTACAGCCTTGCTTCCCCTCGCCGCAAAGACCCTAAGTCTGAAGAGGTTTACTCTTCGACGCTTAAGCCTATTGGCTCTGCTATTACTACTAAAAACCTAAATACATCAAAGCGTATTATCGACGAAGTGACTGTTGAGGCAGCAAATGAAGAAGAAATTGCAAATACAGTTAAAGTAATGGGTGGTGAAGATTGGGAGCTTTGGATTGATGCGCTTAAACAAGCGGATGTACTCGCCGATGGCTTTAAGACGACTGCCTATACGTATATCGGTAAAGAGCTAACTTGGCCAATTTATGGACATGCGACAATTGGTAAAGCGAAAGAAGATTTAGACCGTGCGACACTTGCTATCCGCGAGACGACATCTGATATTAATGGTGAGGCTTATGTTTCTTCGTTAAATGCGGTTGTGACGCAGGCAAGCTCGGCGATTCCTATTATGCCTTTATATATTTCTGCGCTGTTTAAAGTCATGAAAGGGGATGGTACCTATGAAGGGACTATTGAGCAGATAGATGGTTTGTTCCGCGAAAACCTATACGGACAATCTCCGCGCTTTGACGAAGGCGGTCATTTATTCCAAAACTATAAAGAGCTAGAAGAGGGTGTACAGGGTCGCGTGCAAACAATTTGGGATACGGTAGATACAGACACAATTGATGAGCTAACAGATTATGTTGGCTATCATAATGAGTTTTTAAAATTATTTGGGTTTGGTCTAGAAACAGTTGATTATGATGCTGATGTAGAAGCTGCAGTAGCGATTAATCATCTAATCTAGCAAACTATATGATTTGAGGCTAGGGCTACACCTAGCCTTATTTTACGTCGCGGCTAACTCCGGACTTCACTCGTAGTGTGGTGCGCATCGCCACTGTGGGATTTTCTTTTCATACGCTTGAATAAACGCTTCTTGTTCAAGGGTTTGTCCAATTGCATCAAGTCCTTTAATGAGCGTCTCTTTGTGAAGAGGACTGATGGTAAATGAATAGTTATCACCATTACAGCTTACCGTTTGATTAACCAGATCAACGGTGATAGCCGTGTCGGCGGCGCTTTGTACCGCGTCAAATAAAGCATCCATCTCTGATTTAGACAACGAAACGGGTAACAGTTGATTGTTGATGCAGTTGCCATAGAAAATATCAGCAAAACTGGTGGCGATCACCACCTTGAAACCGTAATCTGCTAATGCCCAAGGCGCATGTTCTCGACTAGAACCACACCCAAAATTTTCTCTACTGAGCAGGATCTCCGCGCCTTGGTGTTGAGGCTGGTTTAACACGAACTCAAGATTAGGCTGCGTGCCAGCGCTATCTAAGTAACGCCAGTCATGAAATAAGTGCCGACCAAAGCCTTGCTTAGAGACCGAAGTTAAAAACTGTTTGGGGATTATCTGATCTGTATCCACATTAACCTGATCGAGCGGCGCGGCTTTGCTTGTTACCGTTGTAATACCACAACTCATAGCTATTCCTTAATAAATTCTCTAATATCGGTAAATCTGCCTTTTATGGCTGCCAATGCGGCCATCGCAGGGCTGACTAAGTGGGTTCGTGAACCGCGACCTTGTCGTCCTTCAAAATTTCGGTTGCTGGTAGAAGCGCACCTGTCTCCTTGAAGCAACAAATCATCATTCATACCTAGGCACATCGAGCAACCAGGTAAGCGCCACTCAAATCCAGCCTGAGTGAAAATCTTATCAAGCCCTTCCACTTCGGCTTGTTTTTTCACTTCACCAGAGCCAGGTACCACAATTGCTGACACACCAGATGCAATCTTATTATTTTCGACTACCCTTGCAGCGGCACGGAGATCTTCGATGCGACCATTGGTGCATGAGCCAATAAATACATGATTTATCTCAATGTCTGAAATTTTAGAGCCCGGCGTGAGATCCATGTAGTGTAATGCTTTTTTGGCAGCTTCTTGATCGGCAGGATCCGTGAAGCTATTTGGATCTGGTACTATGTCATTAATACCCAAGACATGCCCAGGGTTAGTGCCCCATGTCACTTGCGGTTGAATGTCGTTGGCATTGAGGGTTACAACCGTGTCGTAGAGTGCGTTGGGATCAGCTGTGAGTTGGCTCCAGTCTTGACAAGCAAGCTCCCACAGTTCGCCCTTTGGTGCAAACTCTTTATCTTTCAAGTAGGCAAGTGTAACCTCATCTGGTGCGATCATTCCGGCTTTGGCTCCAGCTTCGATAGACATATTGCAGATAGTCATTCGAGCCTCCATAGAGAGACTTGCTATTGCACTACCACAATACTCGATAACATGTCCGGTCGCCCCTGCATGCCCAATTTTGGCTATAATAGCGAGGATCAAATCTTTTGCCGTCACCCCAAAAGGTAAAGTGCCGTTGACTTCAACTTTCATCGTCTTGGCTTTATGCTGCTTTAGACTTGTGGTGGCCATAACGTGCTCGACCTGAGAGGTACCAATCCCAAATGCCAGTGCGCCAAATGCACCATGTGTTGCGGTGTGTGAATCTCCACATACGACCGTCATACCCGGTAGAATGAGTCCACGCTCTGGTGCCATAACATGTATGATCCCTTGTTTCACATTACCTACAGGGTATAGCTGAACGCCAAACTCCTCGCAATTTTCAATCAAGGCTTGTAGTTGTCTGCGGTTGTTATCGCCGCACGCATCTATGGCTAATGAGCGAGTAGAGATACTGTGATCCATGGTGCCAAATGTTTTATCTGGGCTGCGTAATTTGCGCTGCTTTTGCTTTAACCCATCAAATGCTTGAGGAGAGGTGACTTCATGTATTAAATGCCTGTCAACATAAAGCAATACTTCATCACCGTCTTGCGTAATGACATGCGCATCCCACACTTTTTCATACAAGGTTTTAGGCATTACTAGTAGCTCCTTGCAATATAGTCTCTGATGTAATCGCCTACTTCTGAAGTTGACTTAGCAAGATGTTGCTCATCACTAGGAACAAGCTCTTTGGTTAATACCCCTTGTTGAAGTGCATGCACGACACCTTGTTCAATAGCATCAGCAGCAGCATTTTGATCTAGGCTATAGCGCAGTAACATTGCAGCTGAAAGGATCTGTGCAACAGGGTTCGCGATGCCTAAGTTGGCAATATCTGGAGCTGAGCCTCCCGCTGGTTCAAATAACCCAAAACCGGATTGGTTAATACTTGCCGATGCGAGTAAACCCATGGAACCTGTGATCATAGCGCACTCGTCGGATAAAATATCCCCAAATAGATTAGAGGACAAAATGACATCAAAATCGCTAGGTTTACGAATTAACTGCATTGCTGCATTGTCAATATACATGTGTTCAAGTTGTACATCTGGGTAGCTTGTAGCTACTTCATCTACCGTTTCACGCCATAGCCGACTGCACTCAAGCACATTTGCCTTATCGACAGAGGTTACTTTTTTATTTCTTTTTTGAGCAGCTAAGAAAGCAAGATGAGCAATACGAGTTATCTCTGACTTTGAGTAACGCATGGTATCAAACGCGACTTCTTGGTCGTTATTCAACTCACGTCCCTTTGGTTGGCCAAAATAAATACCACTTGTGAGCTCTCGAACAACCATCATATCAACCTGCTGCTGTGCAATGTCGCTGCGTAATGGTGATAGATGTTGCAGCCCTTGATATATTGTCGCTGGGCGAAGGTTACAAAAGAGATCGAAGTGTGACCTAAGCTTTAGCAATGCGGCTCGCTCTGGGCGCTGATCGAGTGGTAAACTATCCCATTTCGGTCCACCAATAGAGCCAAATAAGATGGCATCGGCGCACTCACAACCTGCAAGTGTCTCTTGTGGTAACGCATGATTATGTTTATCAATGGCGATACCGCCAACATCGTAATGTTGAAAGTAGAATGTTAATGCAAATTTATCTGCAATTATATCTAGTACTTTCAGTGCTTCAGCCATGACCTCTGGACCAATTCCGTCTCCAGGCAATACAGCTACTTTATAAATTTTGTTCATTGGTTTATTCAATATCCCTACATACAATGTGCAGCCAGATAGCATTACTAGCGAATGTATCGTATTTTTTGCTACCTAACTGCAACTCAAAGCTCACGCCGGTGCGGTATAACCTATTTTCCCGCGCTTGGCTAAGTTATCTATCGTTCATATAAAAGGCGATGCCAATAATATCTCGATACGTTTCAATATTGGGTAATTTGGGTGTGAACGGAGACACATAATGTTTGTGCTTGAGATCTTCAACATAAAGGCTTTGTCCAGGCTCTAGCTTTTTCTCAAATAAAATGTTGCTGGTGTCGTTGAAGTCGCTAATAAAAGAGATTGCACCGTTCACATTATGCTCATTGATTAGGTTGATAGCGATAAAGTCGGTTTCATCATGGTGAAAACCTTCAGGGGCAGGGTAGCCGACAATCTTAGCATCTGCGGTAACGCGTATTTGATGGCAACCAATAAAAAAGTGATCGGCATTGACCCACTCTTTTTCTAATGCGTCAGTAACAATCGCTTGCGCAAATTTTTTGGCCTCCTCACCCGTATGTTGGAACGATCTTTTAATTCCACCAGCGTATGAGTTAGCTTCATTAGATTGAAAAAAAGGCTTAGTCGCATTCCAATCGACTTTACCATTTTTTACTTCACCATAAGAAAAAGTTCTAAAACGTTTCATGCCATCTTTGATGTAAGGATCGGCTGGCAACGCATCATAGCTTTTTAATAAGTCATTATTAATTTTGTCAGCATTACATACTAAGCTGAAAGACATGATTAAACTCCTAATTAATTTAATTATTTCATAATGCTGGGTTAGCAATATGTCCTTTGATTGCTGATTCCACCACGGTTCTAGGGCTAGCAAGGTGGGTAAGTACGCCTTTACCTTGGCGGTTTTCAAAGTTCCTGTTGCTAGTAGAAATACACCTAGTGCCTGCGGATAAAGTGTCGTTGTTGATTGCAACGCATAAAGAACAACCCGGGAGACGCCACTCAAATCCGGCTTGTTCGAAAAGCATATGAAGCCCTTCAGCTTCAGCCTGCTTTTTGACTTCCATTGAGCCTGGAACAATGATCGCTTTAACTGTTGGGCTAACACGACGTTTGTTTATTTGCGTAGCCGCTGCTCGTAAGTCTTCGATTCTGCTATTCGTGCATGAACCAACAAAAGCAACATCTATTTTTACTTCATCTAAGCGCATACCCGGCGTTAACTGCATATACGAGTAGGCTCTGCTCATTCCTTGTGCTCTGTTCTCGTCTTGTTCTTGCTCTGGGAAAGGTAAGAGACTAGTAACGTCAATCGCATGTTCTGGACTGGTTCCCCAAGTTACAAAAGAGTGAGTATCGTCGACATTGATACTTGCTTCTTTGTCAAAGATGGCATCATTATCGCTACGTAATGCTGTCCAATCTGCCAAAGCTTCTAGCCAAGCATCGCCTTTTGGAGCCAATTGCCGACCTTTGATGTAATCAATGGTTTTCTGATCCGGAGCTATTAGCCCTGCTTTTGCGCCTAGTTCAACTGACATATTACAAAGCGTCATTCTTTGTTCCATGGACAAGTTTTCAATTACCGATCCACAAAACTCGACTACATAGCCGTTGCCTGAACTTACACCAAGAGTTTGGATGGTTTTCAAAATAATATCTTTTGCAGAAATAGCATCATTAGGTCGACCTTCAACGGTGATCCGAAATGTTTTTTGTTTCTTTTGTACAAGCGTCTGAGTGACAAGGACATGTTCGATTTCAGAAGCGCCAATACCAAATGCAAGTGCGCCAAATGCGCCATGTGTAGAAGCGTGCGAATCTCCACACACTACAATTGTTCCAGGAAGAATAAAACCAAGTTCTGGGCCGATGACATGCACTATCCCTTGACGAGTGTGACCTAAATCAAACAGAGGAATACCATGGGTTTCACAATTACTGTGCATTAATGCTAGAAGATTACGTTGCTCAGCGGACATGACGTCGATAAGATCTTTTGCCGTTGGCACTACGTGATCCATGGTGCCTATGGCAAGCAGCGGTTGCCGAACACTGTGCTGCTTTTCTGACAAACCAGAAAATGCCTGTGCAGATGTCACTTCATGAATGAGATGTCGGTCAACATATAATAAAGAAAATCCGTTGGGCATTTCCTTCACTAGGTGGCTTTCCCAAATTTTATCGTAAAGTGTTTTTGCTTTCACAATCTTTCCCATTTGTATTGCATTTCTTCAATTTCATTAAGGTTTTGTTTGTTGTTTATTATTTTGCATTTTTATTTAGGCTGATTGCAAAGAATGTTGATGTTCCCTTATCTGGTTAAGCATATTAATGATGTTCAATATAGAAATATATGATTTTATTATTGCTATATTTGGATCTTCATCAGAGCCTTCTCCATAAATAGGTTTGTTATTTAAGGTGATGCTAAGTTTTGCATTATAAATAAAGTTTTCAGGAGCGAATTCTAAAGATAGATCTCGAATAATTATGGCCTCATTCGTTATTTTTAGATTCTGTAATGCTTCAATTAGATTTGTGCTATCTGATTCAAAACTCTGTAATTTTTGATTGTTTTGCAGGACTAAATTAACCGAAATAGCGCGTTCAGAAGCGCACTTGGTGATAGCACTCACTAAGCTATATCTTTTGTCACAGAGGTTTACTTTGTTCTTGTAATACAAAGATGTTAAATCGTACCAATAAACCTGCCCTTTTTTGTCAGCAAGTTGTAGGAATTGACTGTAAATATTGTTAATTTCTTGATCTTCACATGGGCAACCTGTTTGTGTTAAAAAATGTGCAATAGCTTTTCGACCAGAACGAGCTGTGAAGTAAAGTTCGTTTTTACTTATGCCAACTTGTTCTGGGTGAAATATTTCATAAGTAATACTGGATTTGATAACGCCGTCTTGATGTATTCCTGATGAATGTGCAAATGCGTTACCTCCTACAACCGCTTTATTCAACTGCACAGGCATTCTAGCTACAGAGCTGACAAGCTCTGAAGTTGGTTTGATGAGCTCAGTTTTAATATTGCTGTAAAGGCCGAACAGGTCTTTGCGAGCACTTAGTAGCATGGTGATTTCTTCTAATGCGCAGTTTCCGGCACGCTCTCCAATACCATTGACCGTGCACTCAATTTGCCTTACTCCGGCTAACAGTGATTCAGCACTATTTGCTACTGCTAGACCTAAATCATTGTGGCAGTGAACTGATAAAATAGCTTGATCAATATTAGAAACATTGGCTTTGATGTGGCTCAGGAGCTGATGAAATTCTTTCGGAGTGGTATAACCTACTGTATCAGCTAAGTTAACGGTTGTAGCCCCAGCTGCAATGGCTTTTTCGATGATATAGCAAAGGTCTTCAGGTGGGGTGCGAGTGGCATCTTCACACCCAAATTCAATATCATCAGTATACTCTTTAGCGATGGAAATCGCCTCTACAGCTTTATCCGTGGCCGCTTGTAAATTGATATTTAACTTTTTCTCAAGATGTATAGGTGAAGTTGCAATAAAAATATGAATACGTTTATGTTGCGCGGGCTTTAATGCTTCACCACATGCGATAACATCTTCAGGCACGGCTCTGGCCAGTGCACAGATCGTAGGTCCTTGAATCTCTTTTGCAATTAACTCTACAGAGGCAAAGTCCCCAGGAGAAGAAGCGGGAAACCCAACCTCCATTACATCAACATTTAGCTTCGCAATTGCCTTTGCAAGTTGTAATTTTTCATCTTTTGATAAGCTTCTTCGCAGTGCCTGTTCACCGTCTCGCAATGTTGTATCAAAAATACGAACTCTATTATTTGATTTCAAACTTAAACCTCATATGTGATTGTATTATTTATGATAATTCGCCACAGCAAGGGGAGGTTGATTGATTTATAAGGGGTGGTAGTTACTGTTGATGAAGCCGCAACTAAATAACTTCCTTCCCACAAACCACATTCTTCCTTGTTGTTTCCAATACTTATATATGGAACCCGTTAATTAGCTTTATGAGTGAGCCTTTTTACACTTCTTTTTTATTTTAAATTTTTGATCAATTTCGTTTTAATTTGTTTTGTTTTATTTTGCTATTTGCAACAGTTTGTTTGTTTACTTGGTGTTTTATATGGTTTTATGATTGCACTCGGTTTTTTTTAAGTCAACGGTTTATTTTTTTTGTGTTTGGTTTGTTTTGTTTTTGTTGACACTTTTTTGCCTATCGGTTAGCTTAATTTTTCATAATTCTCGAGACACTAAAAAGGGTGATGAATTAGCTATATTTTCTTAGTTTTTTCTGATTAAAGTGTTGGAGAGGGAGGGATGGTCGTAATTATCATTTTTACATTTTTATGTATTAAGTATTTCGGCTCTATATGTATTATTGCTAATTAGGCAAGGAATTATAAAGTAGTATAAGTTATGAATTATAATAATCGTAGTAACGAGAATGAATTTGTAGGTGATAGTAAAGCCTTAACTTACGTCTCTCTTATACAAGAGCATGCCAAAAACAAACCGCACGACACAGCCTTTGAATTTATCCGATCTAAAGATATCGATGATGTTGAGTCATTGAGCTTCTTGCAATTACTCCAGTATTCAAAACAGATAAGTTCAGTACTGCTTAAACAGCCAAAGCTAGGTGCGGTGGTTATCGCTGTGCCGACCGGAAAATTCTTTATTACGAGTTTACTGGGATGTTTTATTTCCAAGCGTATTGCCATTCCTCAAGTGTTACCAGATTCAGCCGCTAATTTGACGAATCTTGAAAAAGTAGTGGAAGATGCAGGTGCGACGACTATTGTTTGCCTGCGTCAACATGAAGATAAGCTTAAATCCCAATTTGAGCAGCAGCTTATTACAGGTGCACTTTCAATATTGATTATTGATGAGTTGAGCTTTGAAGGGCTATCTGATGAGAGCTTTGATCTTCCTATCATTCATCCACAAGACATCGCCTATCTTCAGTACACATCAGGCTCAACTGGATCACCGAAGGGCGTGATCATTAAGCATGAAAATCTGATCGCGAATTTGGAGAGTATCAAATCGGCATATGGGTTTGATAGCTCGCTTGTTTGCGTTTCTTGGTTACCACCTTTCCATGATATGGGACTCGTAGGGTGTTATTTAACCCCAACTTATAATGGCGGGAAGTCAGTGGTATTTTCTAGTACTAACTTCTTAAAACGCCCGTTGATGTGGCTAGAGGCTATTTCAAAATTTAAAGGCACTTATCTGGCCGGTCCAAACTTCTCTTTTGATTATTGTGTTCGTAAAGCTGCCGGAAAAGATCTCAGCCATATCAATCTATCGACGTTAGACAAAATGATTAACGGTGCAGAGCCTGTTAAAGCAGAAACACTAAATCGATTTATTGAGGTATTTAAGCCATTAGGGCTGAGAAGTGATGTGTTTTATGCCAGTTATGGTATGGCAGAGTGTGTGTTATTTACATCAGCTGAGCGATACACTGGTCAATCGGTACCATATCAAGGGATTGGCAGGGTGAGTTGTGGTATTTCTCAAGACCAGCATGAAATTCTCATTGTTGACCCTGAAACACACGAAGTATGTGGCGATGGTAATATCGGCGAAATTTGGATTGCAGGTCCTTCGGTTTGCTCTGGATACTATAAAAAGTCAGAGACAATAAACGCCGTTTTTAATAACACAGTAGCGGGCAATAGCAACCAGTTTTTTAGAACCGGTGATCTTGGATTTAAGTCCGAAGCTAAGCTTTATATCACCGGCAGGATCAAAGAAACCATTATTATACGAGGCAAAAACTTCTATCCTCACGATATTGAAGCGTCGGTCACTAAAGTTGATGCGCTTTGTAAAGTGAATGAATGTGCCGTGTTTAGTTCATCTCATCAAGATGAAGAAAAAGTGGTGGTCGTTCAAAAATTAAATACAGTTAAAGTGAGTGAAGCTGAAGCACATGCCTTGTTGAAAAAAATATCGGTGGCGCTATCTGTACACCATGGTCTTCAAGTGGCTGAACTTGTGATTGTTAAACGCATCCCGAAAACCACCAGTGGTAAAATTCAACGCACAAAAATCAGACAAATGTATGAAGCAAATGAGCTTGATATTATTTGTCTTGTAAATGAAACCGCGACTGCTGAGGTGCAACAGCGCCCGGCAACAGCCATCGATTTACAGCAAAGTCAGCACAAAGCAAATGAATTAATTGAATGGTTGCAAGATTATTCAAGCCGCCGTATTAACTCGCAATTGATTGATGAGCGTCGCTGTATTCCGCCTTATGTTGTCATGGATTTTAGCACTCAAGGAATACTAGGATTGCTTGTGCCACCAGAGCAAGGCGGGGTTGGTCTAAGTACCACAGATACATTTAAAGTGGTCTCTGCATTAGCATCAGTAGACCTTACCTTGGCATTATTTGTAGGACTACACCAAGTATTGGGGATCCGTCCAATATTAATGTCTGCAAAACCAGCTATCCGCTCACAATTCGTCTCAGAGTTGGCGCAAGGCCGCATGCTTGCCGCTTTTGCCCTCACCGAGCCCAGTGCAGGTTCTGATCCTCGCCAGATTAAGCTTACTGCGAAAAAAGTAGACGGCGGTTGGCGCTTATCAGGTGAGAAAATTTGGTCAGGAAATGCCGCTTGGTCAAACCTCATTAATGTGTTCGCCCTTGCTTTTGATAATGAGCAAGCTCTGGGGATGACAGGGTTTGTTGTTGATAGTAACTCTGTCGGTATACAGCAAGGCCCAGAAGCATTAACCATGGGTTTCCGTGGCATGGTACAAAATAAAATTTACTTCAATGATGTGTTTGTACCTGATGAACGCATGCTTGGCACATTAGGTAAAGGATTTGATGTCGCAAAAGACGCGATGATGCTTGGCCGTGCAGGTATCGCTGCGATGGCAATAGGTACTATGCGTCGAAGTCTTGCGGTGATGCAGAGGTATGCTAGCAAACGTATTATTTCTACTGGTCGCTTGTCAGATAACCCTGAAACTCAGAAAAAGATAACCGCTCATGCTTTTGCATTATCGGCATCAGAAGCACTGTTAGAAAGAGTCTCAATGCTGACAGATTTGCAGCAAAATGTACCTGATGAGATGTTCGCTATTGTTAAATATATTGTCACTGAGTTTGCTTGGCATTGTGTTGACGATGCGATGCAGATGCTAGGTGGTCGAGGATATATCGAGAGTAATGGTTTTGCTCAAGTATACCGTGATACTCGACTACTAAGAGTCTTTGAGGGCCCCACAGAAACATTACAAGTGTTTGTTGGTGCAAGTTACCTTGCAAACCCTGATAACTTAAGTGTCTTTATTGCTGATGCTGATGGCTCCGATAAATTACAGTCTGCTTTTAAGGCTCACATTTTAGAAGTTGAACGTGCACTACAAAACACCAGTGTTCCCGCTAAGAAAAAAGAGCTGTTATTGAATCACACTATAGGGTGGTTGGCAGGGTTGTACTGTGCAAAAGCGGCGCTGAGCGTGTCGACTCAAGTCGATGACAGTGCCAAAGCGCTTGTGGCCAATTGGCTCGATATGCAGATAGAAAAAGAGATTTTTGTGCTACAGAAAAATATAGCGACTGTGTATGAAAAGAGCGAGATGGCTGTTGTCACTCAGCTACTCAAAAAAGCGCAAAGTCAAACCTTAGACTCAGAGCAAAGCGCACCGGGTGGCGATTATACTTTGGATGTGTTGTTAAGATCGTCGGATACGCCAAGCGCTAAACAAATATTGTCAGATGCTAACGTGTCTCACATGGAGCAAACGCAGCAAAATACTATTGATGAGCAACTTAGTACTCAAAGCAACAGCGCTGAGATTGCGAGTTTCTTGAAAAAGTGGATTGCGAATAAAGCGAAAAAGCCACTGAGTGAGATAGATGAGCATGAGCAGTTTGCGGCATATGGGTTGGACTCGGTTGATGCCGTTGAACTAATTGAAGCGATTGAGAACCAGTATCAATTAGATATAGATGCCACTGCTGCGTGGTCTTATCCAACCATTCAAACTTTAGCAAATTACATCAAACAATACATAACGACGCCTCCGGAACCTGTGGCGAGCACGGGAGCTGGCAGCGCGCCGCAGGGCTTTGCAAAACAAGTTCAGGAGCAACCGGCAAGTACTTCAGAATTATCTAATGAAGAACTACTAGCTATGTTAGAAAGCGAGCTTTAAGCACGCTTTCTAACAGAAGGATTAATACAAGTTTTAGCTGACAGCAAGGATATTGTTTGATGTCGAATATCAATGACGAAAAAATAAATGGCGTCTTAAAAAAGTCGTTAGAGAAAATATCGAGCCTAAAGCAGGAATTAGCACTTGAGCGGGCAGCCAAACATGAGCCGATAGCCTTGATTGGCGGCAGCTGCCGATTACCAGGTGGTGTAAGCAGCTTAGATGAGTTTTGGACATTACTCAAAGATGGCAAAGATGTCATCTCAAAGGTGCCTCGAAATCGTTGGAATACTGAGCGTTTTTATGATTCAACACCGTTTAAAACTGGCCACTATAATACTGATTATGGTGGCTTTGTTGATGATGTTTTCGGGTTTGATGAGCGCTTTTTTGGCATGTCAGCAGCTGAAGCTGAAAATCTTGACCCACAACAGCGCTTGTTACTGGAGCTAAGTGTTCATGCCCTTGAACATGCTGGCATTTCATTTAAACAAATATCAGGTGCCGCAGCGGGTATTTTTGTCGGTATAGGTTCGGCGGATTATGAGTTATTGCACCTTGCCGCTGCTGATACAATAGATTCGCAAATTGGCTTAGGCACAAACCGTGCGATTGCAGCAGGTAGGCTGGCGCACTTTCTCAACGTGCACGGCCCTGTGATGCAACTCGACACTTCCTGCTCTTCTTCTTTGCTTGCCATCCACTTAGCATGTCAAAGTCTACGCAGTCGAGAGTGTGATATTGGCTTAGCTGCTGGGGTCAACCTCATGCTAGCACCTAATGGCTACATCGGATTTAGCCAGATTGGTGCGCTTTCAACCAGCGGTAAGTGCCATACTTTCGATCAGTCTGCTGATGGCTATGTTAGAGGGGAAGGCGGTGGTGTTGCGGTGTTTAAACGCTTGAGTGATGCAATCAAAGACAAGGATAACATCATCTGCGTGATTTCAGGTTCCGCGGTCAATCATGATGGTAGAAGTAACGGTTTAACAGCGCCCAACGGTTCAGCACAAGCGGCTTTGATTAAAAGTGCGCTACACAACGCAAATAAAACAGCTGAAGATATTCAATACATTGAAGCACATGGTACAGGCACTTCATTGGGTGATCCAATTGAAGTAAATGCGCTCGGTACTATTTTTAAGTCAGCCAAATCAGCAGAAAATCCACTTTACATCGGCGCTGTAAAAACAAACATGGGGCATTTAGAGGCCGCAGCGGGTATTTCTTCATTTTTTAAAACCGCACTTGCGATCCATCATCACTATCTGCCACCAAGTTTACACTTTGAGTCTGCAAACCCGTATATTAATTGGCAACGTTACCCGCTATCTGTGGTGAGTGAAGGCATGGCATGGCCAGCATGCACTAACAAATCTGCCGGAGTAAGCGGCTTTGGGATGAGCGGCACCAACGTACACTGTATTCTTTCAGAGTATCAATCATCAGAGGTAGCAGCGCAACCTGACAATACTGACAGGACTGTGCATCCGTTTATTTTATCCGCCAAGTGTGAGGGCGCATTACAGCAACTTCGAGCAGATTATATTGATGTTATTTCGAGGGACTCTGATAGCTTTGCTGATATTTGCGCATCCACGGTACGGGCAAATAATCATTATAAATATCGTTTTGCGACCTTTGCTCATAGTCGAGAAAGTCTACTTGCGCGCTTAAAAGAGAAAGCGCCGACAGCACCAAGTGCTTTAGGAAAGCGTGAAAATTATATACAGCTAACTGAATTTCACGCTTTAGCTGACCTACAAGCCGTTATCGCAGCAATGCAGACACAGCTTCCTGTTTATGCTACTCACTTTAATCAAGTTTCAGCTTGGGTTGCATCAGATTTAACACAGCCACTAGCATGGTATGTTGCGCAAAGTGAATTATCACCGCAAGTACATCAAGTCCTCACTGCGTGTCACTTTTATGCTTTAGTCAGATGTCTAGATGATTATGGAGTGACCCTAAAAGGGGTAGGCGGAGACTCTGATTTGGCACATGTGCTCGCTGCGCATTTTGTCGGCCTTTTGACAATTCAAGAAGTGATAAGGTCATTATTAGGTGAGCCCGCAAGTCTCGCTGCCAGTAACGAAATACTTAACAACGTACTTAGCTTTGACAAAGCACAAGTTGAGTTTGTGTTGCTAAGCGAAGAGTCATTAACTTCCGTTGATGCGACTGTAGCGCGACCACAAACGGCTATGCTACAGGAGTTACAAGATGCCAATGTGTTGGTTGTTGGGATGCAAAACGCGATGTTATCAGTACCTCGCAGTGAGCAAACAGAGACGCACTACATCGTGATTAATGAGCAGATTAACACCCTGTATGCGTGTCTAGCGTCATTGTATGAAGTTGGGGAGTCGATTCACTTTGACGCCGTTTTACATTCAATTCCAACCAATAAAGTAAGGCTTCCTCTCTATCCGTTCCAAAGAACACATTTTGAGCGCCATAACCCATTACGTGAGCAAGTATCGCCTTTAACAAAGGCGCAGAGCTCTGCTGATGTATTTAAAAACTTGCTCAATGATGCTGATTTATCTGATGCTGCAAAAGCCAGCTTACCTGAAATTTTTAGCTTCCTTGAAGGTAATTCGGCGAATGATTCTGAGTCGGTGATGGAGCTGCTTAATTACGCTTGGGAGCAGTATATAGACACAGAAGAGCAAAACGCTACCACAGTGATTGATGATGTATTGTTGCTCGGCTTTGATACTTTACTACCACACTTGTTAAGTACCAAGCTGAATGAAACTCACAATACAATAAGGGTAACCCATATTGACCTTAGCTCCTTCGTTCATCCAGAGATGAACAGTGCTGCATTTGAGCAAGCGCTCCAGTGTTGGGTAGAGCAAGTTGCTGATAAAGGTCAGGTCATATTCATAGCATCACAAGGTCTTGAAGAAGTGTCGGTATTTTCCGCCATATCACAGCAAGCACTGATGTTAAAGGCATGTATCAAAGTGCTGAGTGCTAATTCGCACATGCGCTTAAAGGCGATTACGACAGGTGCACTTTGCGTGGATTCAGATGACACTGTCAATCTCAGTCAAGGTGGAATGTGGTCGCTACTTAAGTCCATAGATATGGAATGTCCATCACTACACTGTAGCTTGCTGGATATAAACTCGGTTGATGTCAACGACCGTGAATTGCAAACAATGACGGATTTTGTTTTGCATGGTTATGGTCAGGAGCGCTGGGTCGCAACGCGTGATAATACTCTTCGCGTTCCGCGCTTGGTACAGGTTGAAGAGGCTGTTGCGGTAAATCCAGCGGTGTTGACGGGTAAGTATCTTATCACTGGAGGCAGGGGCAGTATTGCGCTCAAACTGGCAAGCTTTTTGGCTCAGCAAGGTGCAAGCCAGTTGATATTAGCTTGCAGAGATACACGCTTTAGTGAGCAAGATAGCAATGTTGTAGAGTCACTCAGAGCACTAGGCTGCAAGGTTCTCATACAGCAATGTGATTTCACAGATAAAAACAGTGTCCAGCAACTTTTTGCTGAAACCTACCGTGAAGTCCGTGTTGATGGTGTTTATCACTTAGCGGGGGTAAAAGGTGAGATCCAACACTTCTCAGAATGTCACGATGATGCTGTGCTGGCGACCTTGAATGTAAAAATACAAGGGACGTTATATGTTGGTGAGCAGGTTCAAGCTTACAACATTCCTCAATTCGTTGCCTTCTCCTCAATCGCTGCAACTTGGGGGGCGTCATATCAAGCAAGTTACGCACTTGCCAATGGGTTCTTGGAATCTTACTGTCATTACTTAAATACAGTAAAGATCAATGCCCAATGCTTAAACTGGGGCCCTTGGCTAAACACCGGTATGGCAGCGTCTGCTCATGAACAAGAGACGCTATTGCAAAGTGGTATTTTGCCAGCACCAGCTGAGCAGATGTTTGCACAAATGCTGCAGGCTATGACGAGTGAACAAACACAATTCACGATTACTTGTATGGACTGGTCGAAGTTTCTGCCGCTGATTGAGCTACATGGTGAAAATCGCCTATTTGCTACCATTTCAGAGTCTGTTTTTGGGTCACACCAACAAGCAAATTCACGTTCAAGTTCACCGCTTAAAGAGACGCTATTAGCGCTTCCCGAGACCTCACGTCACAAAGAGATTGTAGAACGAGTAATGGAGCAGCTTGCTGCAACACTGAATGTCGCCAGCGCGACTATTTCAGCTGATGATGGTTTTACCGATTTGGGCATGAATAGCTTAAAAGCAATCGAGTTCAAAGAAGGGTTAGAGGCAATATTTCATATCAACATTCCAGTGTCGGCATCCTTTGACTACCCCACTGCCAACCTATTAAGCAATTTCTTATATGACGAGTTATTCGATATTGAGCATGTCACTCTAGTTGATATTGAAACGTCGGCACATTCGGTGTCAGAAGGTGAAGAAGAGCCTGAGTGGGATGACCTTAATGAAGCAGAGTTAGAGTCGCTATTACGGAATAAGTTAGAAACTTTAGAAGTAGAGTTGTAAAAATGGAAAGTAAAACAAATTCAACATTAAAGCTTGCATACAAAGCCATAGAAAAGCTGCAATCTCGCGTCGAAGAATTAGAGCAAGGCGCAGATCAGATTGCGATTATCGGTGCGGGTTGTAAGTTCCCTGGTAACATCAATTCGCTAGATGATTACTGGCAAGCTTTGATGGCCGGTAAATCTGTCGTAGAGCAAAATATTGAAGGATCGCTTGAAACAATTCACGAAACATTAAAAGGCCAAAGCCATGCCAAATTACATGGCGGACTTATTAGTGATGTCGACTTATTCGATGCCGCGTTTTTTAATATCTCAAAACGAGAAGCAGAATCCATGGATCCGCAGCAGCGACTGGTACTTGAAACTGCGTATCAAGCGCTGGAGCAGTCAGGCTATGCTGGCGAAGCAAAAAATACAGCTGCTATTGGTGTATTTATTGGCTCAGCGGCTAATGAATACGCTGATCTGTGTTATCAGTACGGTGATATTGCTGATTCAGCATATTGGGCTACGGGAAATGCAGTTAATACGATCGCAGGGCGAGTTGCATACTGTTTAGGGCTTCATGGGCCTGCGATGACATTTGATACAGCATGTTCTTCAGCGGCGACAGCGATATATCAAGCCATGCGAACTTTGCAAAATCATGAGGTCGATGTGGCGCTTGCTGGTGGTGTAAACCTAATGCTGACAACCGATACTTTCGTACCGTTACAAAAAGCACAGATGTTGTCGCCTTCAGGGCTATGTCAGGCATTTGATAATCGTGCGGATGGTTATGTACGTAGTGAAGGCTGCGGTGTTATTGCGTTGAAGCGTTTACGTGACGCCATTAGAGATCAAGATACGATCTTGGCTGTGATCAAAGGTGGCGCTATGAACCATGATGGCCACAGCTCAAGCCTTACCGCACCAAATGGCAATTCGCAGCAACAGGTGATCAAGCAAGCATTGAAAAATGCCAAAGTGACGCCGCAGGCATTACATTATGTAGAAGCTCATGGAACTGGGACACCTCTTGGTGATCCGATTGAAATGCACGCCCTTAAAGCGGTATATACACCTGCTCGTGATGCGGATAATCCTCTTTATGTGGGATCAGTGAAAGCAAATTTAGGACATACAGAAGCAGCATCTGGTGTCGCTTCTGTGATTAAAGCTGCGTTGATCGCCGCAAACAAACAACTGCCGCCACAAGTACATTACGATACGCTAAATCAGTTCATCGAAATCGATGAGCAGCAAATACAGGTCACGAAACAAACTGTTGATTTATCTGAGCAGACTCAAATACATACCGCGGTCAGTGCTTTTGGGTTTTCTGGTACGAATGTACACCTGATCTTGGCCTCTCATACGCCGTCTGAGCAAAGCAACACTGAGATCAATAATGATGCCTTATTGTTACCTATTTCAGCGAAGTCTGAGCAACAACTCGCTGTATTAGCACAACGCTATTTATCGCTGCTAGAACGCAGTGATAACCTTGAACAGGTTGTTGCAAATGCAGCGATGAGGCGGGCTCATTATCCTTATAGGTTAGCGGTTACCGGAGCGAATAAACAAGCGCTCTGTGATGCGCTTCAAGCGCAGATAACTAGGCCACTAACAGCATCAAAATTACCAGTAAAAAGTGAGCAGATTGCCTTTATGTTTACAGGGCAAGGGTCACAGTACAAAGGTATGGGACAAGCCCTTTATGGCATAAACCGCGTATTTAAAAGTACTGTGGACGAATGTGAAGCATTCATCGAAAAAGCAGCAGGCTTTTCTATCAAAGCGGTAATGTGGGGAGCAGATGCCAAACGTTTGTCACAAACTGAATTTACGCAACCGAGTTTATTTGTGCTTGAATATGCACTAGCAAAAATGTGGCAATCTTGGGGCGTACAGCCTTCAATCGTGATGGGGCACAGCATTGGTGAATATGCAGCGGCATGTATCGCAGGTGTATTTTCATTGCAAGATGCACTGAAAATGGTGCTTGCGCGTGGCCGTTTAATGCAAAAGTTACCTAGTGATGGTGCCATGCTGGCTGTTGTTGCAAATGGTAATGTCGTCAAGGAATTGATGGCGGACTTACCAGCAGAGAAGATTGCCGTTGCCTCTTACAATTCAGTAAGGCAAACGGTTTTATCAGGAGATAAATCCCTCATTAAAGTTGTGGCTGAACGAGGAAAGGACAAAGGCATCACATGTGTGATGCTCGATGTCTCACACGCCTTCCATTCGCCTTTAATGCGACCAATGTTGGCAGAATTTAGAGTCATAGCACAGCAAGTTAACTACAGTACACCAAAGCTCGATTTCATTTCTACCTGTACAGGAAAGCAAGAATATCAAAAGCTAACAGATCCAGAATACTGGGTACAGCATGTTGAGTTACCCGTTAATTTTGTTGAGGGTTTGCGCACGTTAGCGGCGAATAAAAAAGTAGATGTTATAGAAGTCGGCCCGCATCCGGTACTGACGAAATTAGCACTCCAGTCTACTCTCGACTTCGTGCACTATCAATGGTTGTGCTCACAAGATAAAGAGCAACCTCAAGCCACCTATATCACTAATACGCTAGCCACGTTATATCGCACAGGGCATGATATAAACTGGCTGAGCGTTTTTAATCACCAAGTGGTCGCAGCAACAGCAATACCTAGTTATCCATTTACGAGAGAGTCTTTTTGGTTAGGTAAAAAACGAGTACATGCGCGCCACGCGTCAGTGCAAGACCCATTTTTTGTGGATGTTCAAAAGGGATCGCACTCATCATCATTTAAAACCCAGTGTAACGTACAAAGTCAGCCACTGCTTAAAGACCATTTAGTCTATGACGAAGTAGTGGTACCTGGCGGTTACCACGTTTCTCTGGTACTCAATGCCTTGGCAAATCACAGTACTGAGTCACAGCTGGTACTTGAAAATGTCTTTTTTGGTGCACCAATTCTACTTGCGGATGGTAATGAGAGTACACAGTTAACAACAACGTTAAACCATGCTGATTTTGCCGTCAATTCAACGCAGTCTGAACAGGGGGCTTTAACTCATGCCCATGGACGCTACTTCACTTCATCAGAGTCTGTCTCCAATGCTGCTATAGACCCCAGCGCTTTGGTTACAGCCGCGACAAAACAGTGGGAAATGCCTGAGTTTTATGAGCGCATCGAGCAGATGACAAAAATTGCCCATGGAGACACATTTAGGTGGGTGGAAAGCTGTTGGTTTGGTGATGGCTATATCATTGCCAAATTAAACACACCAAAAGCGATAATTGCACCTGAGCGATATTGTATGCACCCAGGGCTAGTTGACTCATGTTTCCAGGTATTTGGTGCATTGGCAGTCAACCAGATGGGCGACAATAAAGAAATCACCGCGGTACCATTTGGCTTTAATAAACTTCATACACACAGTGAGCAATTAAGCGCGCCACAAACCCTTTGGTGTTTTGCCAAGTTAGATGATGATATTGCTGAGGATAAGGCGATACTCAAAGGAGATATTGCACTATTTTCAGATTCAGGCGAGCCAGTTGCTACCATCGATTCTTTCTCGGTACATAAAACCAATGCCAGTACTTTCTTGTCAAAGTCTGAAGAAGGAAGCTTTTTGTTCCAGCGAGAGTGGATAGAAAGTACACAGGCCCACAGCGACGATACGGCATATACAGAGCAGGACTTAGCGCGCTTGTGGCTTATACTTGACGATGACCAAGATATTATCTCACATCAAACATTTGCATCTCACACCCTCGGTGAATGTCAGGTTTTCAAGCATGCAAACAAAGACAAAGGAGTGGTAGCGGGAGTACGTCGACTCAATTTATTGGATCAGCATGAATTAAGTGAAGCACTGACTCAGTTAACGACGAAACCAGATCAGATCATCTTCGCTTTAAAAAATGCAGAGCAAGGCGTTTGCGTAACAAACTACTACGACAGTGTGAATAGCATTATCACACTGGTCAAAAACCTAATTGGTCAGGAGCTTTATAGCCGCTTGCTGTTTGTTAATTATGGCACAAGTGATGTGGCATTACTTGGGGCACCTAAACCACATTGGGGAATTGCTGAAGTCGTCAGAACCGAGCATCCTGAGTTCAGTTGTCAAACTCTTGATCTCAATGCTGAAAACCTATCAGACCTTGTTGCAGGTGTGATTGAGCATAGCCGCTATCAAGACAAAGAACCGAGAGTACTGCTTGACAATGGTATGCGTAAGGTCATGAGGCTGACTAAAACACGGCCAACGTCTGAGCTTGATAAGTATACTGTGGCTGGTGAGAAGACCACACTCATCACTGGAGGTTTAGGCGGATTGGGACTTCAGCTCAGTCAATGGCTGGTTGGTAAAGGAGCCAAGCATCTAACGTTGTTGTCGCGAAGAACGACTTGGTCAGATGAGGTGGAGCACACTTTACAAGCGATACGAGCACAACAGGTTGGTGTCGAGGTGGTTGCGGTAGATATTGCCGATCAATCCAGTATGGAGCAGTTATTCCAACGTTTTGGTGATGATTTACCATCCCTTGGTAGTGTTATACATGCTGCGGGCGTTGTTCAAGACTCACCATTACACAAGTTTGATATGGGATCCGTGACGCAGGTCAGCCGCTCGAAAGTTGAAGGTACTTGGAATCTACATCAATTGACCAAAGACATCGATTTAGATCATTTTTACTGTTTTTCATCGGCATCAGCTGTATTGGGTACACCAGGGCAAGCCATTTATGCCGCCGCGAACAGCTTTATTGATTATATCGTTGAGCATAGAAAGCATTCAGGGTTGCCTGCGCTTGCCGTCCAATGGGGACCGTGGGGCTCGGTGGGTATGGCGGCTGAAAGCCATAGTCAATCTGATTTGTTTGAGGCCGTTGGTATGAAGCCATTTACCCTTAATCAGGGAATGGCTTTATTCGAGCAGATTGCACGTTCAGAGTTACACTCAGTCGTGGCTCTAAAAGCAGATTGGCGTGTATTTAGAGAGAATTTCCCAGGTGCACAGCATGACCACTTATATGATGAGTTGGCACCGACTAGTTCAAGAGCCGGTCAGATCCGCTTCATTGAAGAAATTTGCGATATGTCGCCAGAGCTCAGGTACGAAAAAATCTTTGAGTTTGTGAGAGAGACACTGGCTAAAGTATTAAAAATTGACTCGCCAGCTACGATAGACCCAGAGAAAGGTTTCTTTGAAATGGGAACCGACTCAATAGCCGCGATGGATCTCAAAAAGGACATTGATGCTGAGCTTGGGATCTCATTGCCTTCAACAGTGATTTTCAATTACTCAAACCTTAACTTGCTGGTTGACCATATTGTCAACGATGTCCTGCAATTGGACACCGGGGTGGCTGAAGTTGAGTATTCAAGTGAGATAGAAATCGAGTCACCAACAGACGAGTTGCAAGATATGGAGCTGGATGACTTAGCGGCACTGCTTGAGCAAGAACTGGAACTGAATTAAGGGACGATGATGGATAAAACAAAGCCAAATAATTATCAGAAGTTAATGGCCAATGCCCTGAATACCATTCAAAAGCAGAAGGCACAAATTAGTACGCTACAAGCGAAAAATGAAGAAAAAATAGCGGTAATAGGCATGGGCTGCCGCTTCCCTGGTGCGAATGATCCTCAGGCATTTTGGCAGCTACTTAAAAATGGCGAATGCCATATTACTGATGTGCCAAGTGAGCGCTGGGATGCTGAGCAATACTTTGATGCGGATCAGGATGCCGATGGAAAGGTGTATACCAAGGCCGGTGGGTTTTTAACTGACATCGACCAATTTGATAATGACTTTTTTGGTATTGTGCCTCGAGAAGCGCAGTATATGGATCCACAACACCGCCTGTTATTGGAAGTCTGTTGGCAAGCGCTTGGTAATGCGGGTATTCCGGCCAGTAAGCTTAAAGGCAGCGCTAGTGGGGTATATATAGGTATTATGAATCAGGATAATGGCCAATTTAGTGTCGAAAATCCTGCTTCCATAGATATGTATACCGCAGCTGGCAATGGGATTGGGATTGCCTCTGGGCGATTATCTCATGCCTTAGGGTTACATGGGCCTTCATTATCAGTAGATACAAACTGTTCATCCTCACTTACTAGTATTCATATGGCAGCGCAAGGGCTGCTTAATGGTGAGTGTAATTTGGCACTAGCTGGTGGTGTCAATATGATGCTTACCCCTGCCATGACCATGATTATGTGTAAAGCAAAAGCGCTGTCCCCCTCTGGAGTGTGTAGTACTTTTGATGAAAAAGCAGATGGTTATGTACGCGGCGAAGGTGCTGGAATTGTAGTGCTAAAACGCCTAAGTGATGCGCTCGAAAATAACGACAATATTATTGGTGTTATTCAGGCTTCTGCGATTAATCATGATGGCCGAAGTAGCGCATTACCAGTACCTAACGGTAAAGCGCAGGTTGAGGTGATTCAGGCTGCGTTACAAAAAAGTGCATTAACTCCAGAGCAAGTCTGCTATGTAGAATCTCATGGAACCGGAACGCCACTGGGCGATCCCATAGAAATTGAGGCGATTTCTAAAGCCTACAAACGCGATACACCAAGTAGCAAAAAGTTACTGGTTGGCTCGGTAAAACCAAATATTGGTCATTTAGAAAGTGCCGCAGGCATCGCTTCTATGATAAAAGTGTTGCTGATGTTTAAGCACCAACAAATTCCAGCTAACGTTAATTTAGATACACCCAATCCGAAGCTAGAATTAGAAAAAACGTCAATCACCTTACCGAAAACACTCGCGGCATGGGATGATGACCCAGTTAAATATGTGGGGTTGAGCGCATTTGGATTTTGTGGCTCGAACGCGCACCTGATTGTGTCAGATGAGTTTAATTCATCACAACAGCCTGCGACTGAACCTGAGCAAAAGGGTAGCGTGATATTGGCGTTATCGGCTAAATCTGAAGTCCAGCTAGCAGCTCGGATTGAGCAATTTCAAGACTATATTACGCAAGGCGCGCTTGACCTTCATTCGGTGTGCTTCTCTGCCAATACTAGCAGTGAGCATTGGCCTATGCGAGCGTGCTTTATGGCTAGCAGCACTGCCGACTTACTAGCGCAACTTACAGAGTTTACACCTGCTTTGAATAACCGTGTGGCACAGGGGACAGCAGAGCCTGTGATTAGCTGCACACTCACCGAGCGCGACCATCACTTTTTACCTGTTTTACACACATGGGTGCTCAACAATAACAAAGCCAAACAAATGTTGAGTAAGGCGAGTGAATACTATCGCGTTCAGGAGCAGCATACATTTGCCCACTGGCCGGAAAAAATAGAGTGGACAGATCCGCTGCAATGTCTGTTGGCAAACTCATTACTATCAGGGCTGTGGTTATCGCATGTGGCTTCGCTTGGCGTTATGCTCAGCGAAATTAACGCAGAAGCGGGTGATCTACCAATGCTGAGTTTGGCGACTCAGCGCTTACCGTTTAAAGCGTCACTTGACCTGATGTATGTATCTGCGCGCTTAAGCTGTGGTCAGATAGAACAAGCCCAAGCGCAGTCAGCCATAGTCAATTGCTTGCAATCTAGCGCAGGGGGCAAAGTGCTTGGTGTGTTACCGAGTATATTCAAATTGGCGAATACCGAGTTAGCAAGGCAACTAATGGAGCATGCCAATGCCACGTTTGAAGCTGGGGAAGGTGCGCTGAAGTACCGCACAATGATGTTGTCCAGTGCTAATGAATTTGGCGCGTGGAGTATTGAAGTGTCAGATGCGCAAACATTGTATCATGCGCTGGTAAAAGCGCTACACAGTGCTTATCAATCGGGCGCTGACATAGACTGGCAGAGATATTATCAAGATAGTCGCCATGTGCGCCTTGACACACCGGCTTATCCAATGGAGCCAAAGCATTACCCTTTGCCTAAAGTACAACCGCATCTTCACTCGGATGTGGCGCTGAATAATCCAGATAAATTTTATCAGCTACAATGGCAAACACGCCCAACCGATACCTTGGTTGAACCCGGAGCCGTCGGTAATATACTCATTTTTGCTGATCAACACGGCAAGCTTGCACCTTGGACAAAATGGCTAAGCAGTCAAGGTTACACCTATACCTTAATATTCGATAAGACGATACCAACAGGCTACGGTGATTTGAGTGCGCAAAGTTACCAGGTTATTAGCGACGTGGCTGCACTGGATGAGTCACTTATTCATCGTAATAGTGCGGTAACACGCATCGTATTTGGCTGGGGGCTGGATCTGTGTGGCGAACAGCCAACATCAGACGTATTAACTCGGTTAACGTCTTTATTTGGTCAATTACGTGATATTTGCACACTCAAAGCTGGAGTATCACTGGCAGTTATTACCCAGTTTGCTGCATCTATTGCTGGTACGCAATATCGTTACGATCCTTTACAAGGGGCAATTGCTGGGTTGTGTAAATCCATCGCTCTTGAAGCCCCCGAAGTATGGCAAAGGCAGGTAGATTGTGATGAATTATCTGATAGCGCAGCGTTGGCTGGCTTATCATCTGCACTGTTTGCCGCAAATAATGAGACCCAGCTTGCGGTTCGTGGCTGTGTATCTTATGCCCCTAGAGTGTCTGAGTTGAATGCGCCAACGCTTTCACATTTACGCGTCGCAAAAGACAAAGCGTATGTTGTCACCGGTGGTCTTGGAGCACTTGGCTTGAGTACTGCCAAGTGGCTAGCAGAGCAAGGTGCGCAACATATCATATTACTTGGTAGAAGCACTGAGCAGCAGGCTATTGCGCGAGATGAGAGTGGAAATATTGCCGCAGCACTACAGCGTCTTCGCACGCATGTTACCGTGGCGGACTACATCTCTGTCGATGTTACTAACTACACTGAGCTTGAGTCAGTCTTGTCTGATGTTTCAAACCGATATGGCGCCATTGATGGTGTTTTCCATACTGCAGGTGTTAACCAAGTGACAGCATTCGAGTCGTTGTCAGAGTCTGAGATGTTAAATGTGCTAGCTGCAAAAGTACAAGGTGCTTGGCACTTACACCAACTTGCTTCTCAAGCTCGGTATTTTGTGCTGTTTTCTTCGGTGGCGTCGGTATGGGGATCTGGAGGCATGGCCGCTTATGCCGCGGGTAACAGTTTCTTAGATAGTCTTGCTTATTACCGTAATGCGTTAGCGTTACCGGCTACGTCGATAAACTGGGGACCATGGGCTGACTCTGGTATGGCAGTCGCCGGAGACAATGCTCAGTTAGCTGAAAAAGTAGGGCTCCAATTAATGTCACACAATGAGGCACTACAAGCAATGGGCAGTGTCATTGAAAATCGAATGCTCAACCCAGTGATTGCAAATATTAATATTTCTAAATTCTTGGATGTCATGGAGTTTCGTCGCCCATTAGCCATTTTTGAGCAGCTTCGAGCTGCTACTGAGCAAACCACAAGCGATGATGGTAAATCGGATTTAATCGCAGCATTACTACAGCCCACAGTGAGTGAGGATGACAAAAAGCAGATGTTGATGGAGTTATTACGACAGTTTGTCTCTGAGTCACTTGGCACTGGCATTGAAAAAATACAAACCGACACGCCATTGATGAACTTGGGCTTGGACTCACTTACGGCATTTGAGGTCAATACCGGTATCAAAAAGCAGCTCAATCGTGAACTGCCTATTTCAGAAATCTTAAAAGGAGCGTCTATTCAGGAACTTGCTGTATTAATTCTGGAAGACATGGAGCACCAGTCATCGGATCGTCAGGCGCATACCGCTGACGTTGAGCAGTCATCGCTGGTTGAAGGAGAAATTTAATGGCTATCGAAACAATTTTAAGATTTGAAAAAAGTGGTGTAAAACTTTGGCTTGATGGAGACAAGCTTAAATATCGCAGTGCCAGTGGGGCATTGAGCGAACAGGAGCTGGCTGAGCTAAAAGCGCAAAAGGCAGAGTTGGTTGACTTTTTAAGTACAGGCAAACGTGTGTCTGGAATGTCGGCCAATCAGCTGGGTTATTGGGCTGATTTTAAATTGCATCCGCATAGCTCAGCGTACAATCTGATCACTGCGTATAAATTAAGTCACAGTACTTGCCATACAAAGCTACAACACGCATTTAATGCCGTGTTGAAGCACCAAGATGTAATGTCTTCAACATTCCATGAATGTGAGGAAGGATTTTACCAATTACGCAATCCGAATGAAGACTACGAGATAGAACACATTCAGCTACAGGGTGGCTCAGATGAGTTCAACCACAAACTTGAGTGGATTGCCGATCAACCTTTTAACTTATCCTTGGAACGCCCTTTTCGTGCTTATATCGTGTCGCTAAATGACGGTCAAAGCCAGCAATCATGGTTTGTACTTCTCACCCATCATATTGTTACTGAGATTTACTCAATCGCAATTTTGATGGAGCAGCTTGAAGCACTATATCTAAATGCGGCTGAAGGGCGTGAACTGACGCTTGCGAAGCCCTATGATATTGCTGATTATGTGCTAAGTGAAAAGACCTACTTAGCAAGCCCTCAAGCGGAAAAAGACAAACAGTACTGGCAAACATTAGTAACTGATAGTTTGCCGGTGTTGGAATTGACACCAAATAAAGTTAGGCCAGCAGTTAAGCAGTATAAAGGGGGGAGGGTCAATGTTGCTTTGCCAGCTGGTCTATCAAGTAGGATTGATGAATTTAGCAAGCGCAAAGGGATCACGCCATTTGTCTTTTTCCAGAGTGTGTACTTTGCACTATTGAATAGGTATACCGGTCAAGATGATATTGTGATAGGTATTTCAAATGCGGGCAGAGAATTAGTAGACAATGACTTTGCGGTCGGCAATTTTGTTAATCCACTGGCAACCCGCGTTCAAGCTTCAGATGAAATTAGTTTTGATGAACTGGCAGAGATTTGTAAACACGCCCTAATCAACGCTTTTGAGCACAAAACATTCCCATTCACTCAGATAGTGAATGAGCTGTATAAATCTCGGGAAGTGAGTCGCTCACCAGTGTTCCAAACCTCTATGACCTTAACTAAGGTCGGCGAGCTGATGAGAAAAAATGGTACGGGGATCTTTGAAGAAATTCATCCGCTATCAGGGCAAAGAGGCTCGTTTGACGATTTAGGCTTGGCTGTCTTTGGCACAAATGAACAATATAAGTTGAGTATGCACTTTGATACGGCGCTATTTGAACAAGCGACGATTGAGTATATGCTGAGCCATCTACAAAATATGATTGAGTCGGTGCTTTGCAACAGCACAACACAAATCTCTAAGCTCAACATGCTGGATGACGCTGAACGCGCAAAAATAGTCGCTTGGGGACAAAGCCCTGATCCCGTTTCATTGCCACATGAAATGTCAAACTTGGCACTACTTTTTGAGGCTCAAGCTGCTAAAACACCACAAAGCGCAGCACTTATTGCACAAGACGAAACCGTTAGCTTTGCCGAATTAAATGAGTCAGCAAACCAAATTGCACACTATCTAAAATCTCAAGGAGTTGCACCTGGAGTCAGGGTTGGTTTTTACGCGCCATCAAGTGTACAAGTGATCACGGTTATATTGGCAATTGCAAAATGTAGTGGTGTTTACGTACCGATTAGTGCTGAAGATGCGATTGAACGAGTAAAAACTATTGTTGAGGGCGCACAGTTAAGTTTGCTGGTCGCGGCAGACACTTTGGCCGAACAATTAGATGTTGAGGCTAAGGTGATAGCACTAAGCCACTTGGCTGAGGTGACAAAAGATTACAGCAAGTCAAATATGCCAATTCATACTTTTGCTGCTGACACCGCATGTATCTTTTATACCTCAGGGTCAACCGGAAATCCAAAAGGAGTGCCAGTTTCTCATCAGGCAATCATCAGCCGTGTTGTTGATGCAAACTACATCGATATTAAGCCAAAAGATAGAGTGGCTCATGTCTCTAGCCTTAGCTTTGACCCTTCTTCGTTTGAGCTGTGGGGCGGACTGCTCAATGGTGCGGCAGTGGTGTGCATCAGTAAAAATGTTCTGCTAAACCCTGAGTTACTGGCATCAACCATTGATTATCATGAAGTGACGATCATTCTGGTGACGACCGCTTTACTTAATCGTTTGGCAGATACGCAGCATTTCCCTCTGGCATCTGTAAAGCAAATTATATTTGGTGGCGAAAAAGTCAATATGGCAGCTGTAGCAAGGGCTTTAGAAAGCCGCTTTAGTGGCAAACTGATCCATGGCTATGGTCCGACAGAGTGCACCACGGTTGCAACTTATCATATCGTGTCTGAAAAAGATTTGAGTGCAACAACGATCCCAATCGGCAAAGCGGTTAGTGGCACACAAATGTATGTTGTTGATAAGCACGGAGAGATGTCTGGTATAGGTGTTGGTGGTGAACTCTTCCTAGGTGGAGTAGGGCTATCGCAAGGCTATATAAACAACAAAGCACTGTCAGAGGCTAAGTTCCGTGTATTACCTCATTTGGCCGATGGTCAAACTTTATATGCAACGGGAGACTTTGTTCGATACAACAATGTTGGTGAAATAGAGTTTATCGGTCGTCGCGATGACATGGTCAAAATCAATGGCTTCACAATTGAGTTGGGTGAAGTGACAGCGGCGATACATCAGTGTCCAGGAGTAAGAGAGGTATTCGTTCATGTATACACTACAGACAACGGCGATAAGCGCCTAGTAGCTTACTGTACAAGTGATAATGCACTTACAACGGATTATCAGTTGCGACAAGACATCGTTGTGTTACTTAAAAGTCGCCTATCTCCGGCTATGCTGCCAAAGCAGGTAATACAACTACCTGAAATGCCATTAAATAAAAATGGTAAAATTGATACCAAGAGGTTGCCTGTTGTCTCGATGGAAGCAGAGGAAGCTCGGCAAAACAGAACATTAAACACACTTGAGCAAAGCATCTTTGATATTTGGACAACAGTGCTTGGGCAGGTTCAGTTGAGTGCTGCCGAGAGTTTATGGAATCAAGGCGCTAACTCACTTAATGCGGTAAAAGCTGCCAATATGATTTCCGCTTTGGTGAACAAACCCATCAATGTTGTGGACTTGCTACGCTACGATACCATCATAGACATTGCTGAGTTTATTCAATCTAATGAAGAAAATGGCGCTGAATCACCTCTCGTGTGTTTGAATAAGCACGCTTCAGACTTACCACCAGTGGTACTCATCCACCCTGTTGGTGGGAGTATTTTAAGTTATGTTCCACTAGCTCAACTATTGTCCTCAGATCGTGCAATCTACGCTATTGCTTCGGATTTAAAGCACTACGAGAAAAATCCGACAGACTCACTCAGCGACTTAGCTCGCTCGTATTTAGCGCTTCTCAATCAACATATTGGTGCCCAGCAATATGTTGTAGCTGGTTGGTCACTAGGTGGTACAGTGGCAGTGGAAATGGCTGCACTTGGTGATGAGTTTGATGTGAAAATAGATAAAACTATTTTAATTGATAGCCGAAACCCTGTGTTTGAACAGCATAATATCGAGATTTATCGCGACCCAGAGTGGCTACTGTACTTTTTTGCTCGCGAGCTGGACATTGTAATTGAGCAGCACGAAGTAACTCAGTATATCAGCGGTGCTAAGTTTGAGGATTTGCCCAGAAGCCTATTACAACTAGCGAAAGATAAGGGGCATATGTTTCAGCATATTCCTGAGTCAATAGTGCAAGAGCGCTTTGATATTTTTGCAAAAAATCTACAGCTTTTTGCCACTCATAAGCCGTCACGCTACCACGGTAACGTCGACCTACTTATGGCTGAAGAGGGAAGTGTGTTGAGCCTAACGGTACCGCTTGAGGCTCATTGGAAAGAGTGTGTATCCAAGGTTCAATGCGCACATATTCCTGGCAATCATTTCTCTTTAATACAGCCACCTAATATCGTGGTATTAGTGAAAAAGCTTAAGGAGTTATTGAGCCATGGGTCTTAATAAGAGCCTTTTGGTGGCAAGCAATCGATACCTTATTTGTTAGAAAAATAAGATAAGGCATATCATCTGTATCCAGTATTTAAGGAAAAAACAATGAAAGTGGAAAGTTATAAGATAATAAAAAAGCGGCTGAATGATGAAGGGGCATTTAAAATATCCAACAAAGTTGGTTTGATCACTGTCCTTGTCGAAGCGGTTTTTATTGCCGCCGTGCTGTGGGGACTGACAAAGGTTGAAGCGTTTTCGTTTGGCTTTTTTGTGCTGCAGCTATTACTCGGTTGGCTAATGTTTAGATCTTCGGTGCTTATTCATGAGTTTGGACATCGCACCGTGTTTACAAACAAACGTGTAAATGACTTTTTTGGTTTTGCTGTCAGTCCATTGGCCTTAATCCCATATACGTCGTGGGTGCATATTCATCAGGGCCATCATCGTTGGACTGGGTTTGCGGATAAAGATCCATCGTCAACTCAGTTGCGAAAAATTAAGAGTGTTTCAGCCGTTACATTACAGATGTTTAATGTGGTGTGGCGTCTATGGTTGCCGTTTCCTACTATTCAGTTCTTCTTTGCGGTTCTGTGGCTTAATCCATTGGTAGAATTTATGAACAAAAATTACAAACTGGCACTGAAGGCACTGTTTTCTGTCATCGTGATGCTAACACCTCACGTATTGGTGTGCATGTATGTTGGTGTTCAGACTTATTTTACTTTCATTACGATTGCGGCGCTAATCCACTTTTTCTTTTATGAAGCTGTAACTGCACCACCACATTCCGGTTTATATGTGCATAGTATGGCGACGCGAACTAAGCCGCTACGTGTATATGAACAGGATTCTGTTTCTCGCTCAAGTTCGATGAAACCCGGTTGGTTATCTTTGTATTCGATGTTCAATTTTAATTTACATGTCGAGCATCACTTATACCCATCTGTGCCATTTTATCGGTTATCAAAAGTGAGACAGCGTATTTTACAAGAGGACGATTCTGAGTATGTGGATGTACCTATGCTTGGGTTTATGGCTAAACTCAGGAAAAAGCATCCAGCAAGGACATTTATCGATACGCTCCCTCCTTTTAAAGAGGAGGATGCAAGGTAGGTAAAAGTAACAGTGTTCACTGATATTGTAGCGCATGGTACAGGCCATGCGCTATGTTGTGATAAGTGATTAAGTTTGACCCAATGAGTTTGTTTAATCTTCACCTCGTCCTTTGATTAACTAACTTCTTATCCAGCGTTCAGGTTAGTTAGCTTATTCTTCGACTAAAGAATAATTGCCAAATCGCCTAGCTCCGTGACTTGAAGTTTGACGCTTTTCAACTAATCTAAATCCACGTTAAAGTCGTATTAATTTCATAATTCCACTCGCATACTCAGTACGATTAATGTTAAAATCAGAGAAATATGTGAGGACTTTTATCACGACGCTGCTTTTTTGTTCGCGTTGAGCGGTGTTTTAAGGGGCTTTTGAGAACCCTAACCGGACTCATAACTTTCTGCTCTTTATATACCCAAAACTTGGTACAAACGAGGTGGCGCAGTGATGACTAAAGATATTTTCAGTTTCTTTCCGTTAATGTAATGCAAGTGCGTATGATCAACATAAAAAAAGGTCTGGATTTACCAATAGAGGGCGCACCTCAGCAAGTTATTCATGATGGCTCTGCCGTCAAACGAGTGGCTGTGCTAGGTGAAGAGTTCATTGGTATGCGTCCTACCATGCAAATTCGTGTGGATGACCAAGTCAAAAAAGGCCAAGTTCTTTTTGAAGACAAAAAGAACCCAGGCGTCAAGTTTACTGCGCCAGCTTCTGGTGTAGTTAAAGAAATCAACCGTGGTGCTAAGCGTGTTCTTCAATCAGTTGTTATTGAAGTTCAAGGCGACGAGCAAATCACTTTTGAGAAGTTTTCAGCTGCTGAATTAAGCAACTTAGACTCTGAAAAAGTGAAGGAAGTGCTAATCGAGTCTGGTCAATGGCCAGCACTTAGAGCGCGTCCATTCAGCCGTGTCGCTGTGCCGAGTGCAACACCTAGCTCGATCTTTGTGACAGCGACAGATACTAACCCGTTAGCAGCAGATCCTGCTGTTATTATCGCTGAAAACGTGGAAGCGTTTGAAGCCGGTCTAGCGGTAGTGTCACGTCTGACTGAAGGCAAAGTATTTGTGTGTAAGAAAGCCGGTGCCAACGTGCCAAGCTCTTCTATCTCACAAGTAGAAGTTCACGAGTTTTCAGGTGCTCACCCAGCAGGTAACGTGGGTACTCACATTCACTTCTTAGATTCTGTAGGCGCAAACAAGCAAGTTTGGCATCTTGGTTACCAAGACGTCATCGCGTTTGGTAAGTTGTTCCTGACAGGTGAAATCTATACAGATAGAGTGGTTGCGCTGGCAGGACCTCGTGTTAAAAATCCTCGCTTAGTAAAAACTCAAATTGGTGCGTCGCTAACAGATTTAGTTGCAGGCGAGCTTGAAGACGGTGATAACCGAGTCATTTCTGGCTCTGTGTTAGCTGGTAAAACAGCAACCGGCCCTCATGCTTACCTTGGCCGCTATCATAACCAAGTATCGGTACTACTTGAAGGTCGTGAAAAGGAACTATTTGGCTGGATTGCTCCAGGCAGTAACAAGTTCTCTGTAACACGTACTTTTATCGCGCATATGGCGCCTAGCCGTTTGTTTAAAATGACAACGTCTACAGGTGGCTCTAAGCGTGCGATGGTACCAATCGGTAACTATGAGCGTATTATGCCACTCGATATTTTGCCAACACTATTGCTACGTGACTTGGTTGCACGTGATTTAGATGGCGCGATTGCATTAGGTGCATTAGAGCTAGATGAAGAAGATTTAGCGCTATGTACATTTGTATGTCCGGGCAAATATGAGTACGGTTCAATCCTGCGTGATTGCCTTACTACTATCGAGAAGGAAGGTTAAAAATGGCCTTAAAGAAATTTTTAGAAGACATTGAACCTCACTTTGAACCTGGTGGTAAACACGAAAAGTGGTATGCCCTGTATGAAGCGGTGGCAACAATTTTCTATACGCCAGGTTACGTAAACAAAGGCGGAACTCACGTCCGTGATAACATCGACCTAAAACGTATTATGATTTTAGTGTGGATGGCGACATTCCCAGCGATGTTCTTTGGTATGTTTAACATCGGTCACCAAGCAGCAGTAGCGCTAGGTAACGGTTTTGAACTTGCAAATACATGGCAGGTTACTATTTTCCAATCACTTGGCGGTGTACTCACTGCTGATGCAGGTTGGGGTGCCAAGATGTTTTATGGTGCATGTTTCTTCTTACCCATATATGGTACTGTCTTTGCTGTCGGTGCTTTTTGGGAGATCCTATTTGCATCGGTTCGTAAGCACGAAGTTAACGAAGGTTTCTTCGTTACATCTGTTTTATTTGCACTTATCCTGCCAGCTACGATTCCGTTGTGGCAAGCTGCACTAGGTATTACATTTGGTGTTGTAGTTGCAAAAGAAATCTTTGGTGGCACGGGCCGTAACTTCTTAAACCCAGCGCTTGCAGGTCGTGCTTTCTTGTTCTTTGCATATCCAGCAGACATTTCAGGTGACACTGTATGGACAGCAGTTGACTCGTTCTCTGGCGCAACATACTTAGGTCAAGCAGTAGCAGGTTCGCTAGATTACAGTAACATGGAACTTTGGTGGAATGCGTTTTATGGCTTCATTCAAGGTTCAATGGGTGAGACATCTACACTTGCAATTATGATCGGTGGTTTGTTCTTGATCTATGTTCGTATCGCGTCATGGCGTATCGTTCTGGGTACATTCATCGGTATGGTTGTGATGTCATTCCTTCTTAATGCAATTGGTTCTGAAACTAACGCTGCATTTGCAATGCCTTGGCATTGGCACCTTGTACTTGGTGGTTTTGCATTTGGTATGTTCTTTATGGCAACAGACCCAGTATCTGCGTCATTTACAGACAAAGGTAAGTGGTTATACGGTGCACTTATTGGTGTAATGGTTGTACTTATCCGTGTTGTTAACCCTGCATACCCAGAAGGCATGATGTTAGCTATTCTATTCGCTAACTTATTTGCGCCTCTGTTCGACCACTTCGTAGTTCAATCTAATGTGAAGAGGAGATTGGCACGTGTCAACTAATAATGAATCAATGGGCAAAACGCTCGGCGTAGTTGTTGGCTTATGTCTAGTGTGTGCAATCGTTGTATCTTTTGCTTCTGTACAGCTTCGCCCTATGCAGCAAGCTAACAAAAACGAAGATATTCAGCGCAACATACTTGCTGTTGCAGGTTTTGACAAAGTGAAAGATGTTTCTGAAGTATTTAATCAGAACATCGAAGCACGTGTTGTTAACCTTGAAAGCGGTGAGTTTGTTGAAGACGTACAACCTGAGTCTTTCGACTTTGAAGCGACCAAGTTTGACGCTAAGCGTAGCTACAAGCTGTCTAAAGAAGAAGACGTTGCAGGTATTCAGCGTATTACCTATAACTCACCAGTTTACTTTGCAAAAGACGACCAAGGTCAGCTATCTACTATTATTCTTCCAATCCAAGGCTACGGTCTGTGGGGGATTATGTATGGTTTCTTAGCTTTAGAACCGAATGGCGAGACAATCAAGTCTATTAACTTCTACAAGCATATGGAAACTCCAGGCCTAGGTGCGGAAATCCAAAATCCTAAGTGGACAGCACTTTGGGATGATAAAGAGCTTCCTATCGATGTAGTGAAAGGTAGTGCTGGCGGTAATGAGCACAAGATAGATGGTTTATCTGGTGCGACACTAACGTCGAACGGTGTTGATAATACTGTTGATTTTTGGACGAGCGACAAAGCGTTTGGTCCATTCCTTGCGAAAGTACGTAATGGAGCATTGAACTAATGGCTAATGCAAAAGAAATGAAGGAAGTCTTGTTTGGTCCTGTTTTTGCAAACAACCCGATTGCTCTGCAAGTTTTGGGTATTTGTTCTGCACTAGCAGTTACATCAAGCCTTAAAAATGCGCTTATCATGTCAATTGCATTGACATTAGTTTGTGCATTCTCAAGTTTATTCATCTCGATGATCCGTAATCACATTCCTTCGAGTGTGCGTATCATTGTACAAATGACGATCATTGCATCGCTAGTAATTGTAGTAGACCAAGTACTACAAGCGGTTGTGTATACCACAGCAAAAGAGCTATCGACCTTCATCGGCCTTATCATTACTAACTGTATCGTAATGGGTCGTGCAGAAGCTTATGCAATGAAGTCACCACCGGCTATGTCATTCCTTGACGGTATCGGTAATGGTTTAGGCTACTCTGTTGTACTATTAACTGTAGGCTTCATTCGTGAACTATTTGGTTCTGGTACGTTATTCGGTGTAGAAATCCTACCACTTATCTCTGAAGGTGGTTGGTACCAGCCTATGGGTCTACTAGTTATGCCATTCAGTTCATTCTTCATCGTAGGTGCTTTCATTTGGGCACTACGTACTTGGAAGAAAGAGCAAGTAGAAGCAAAGGCATAAGGGGAGAGAGATGGAACAATATATCAACTTATTCATAAAAGCGGTTTTCATTGAAAACTTAGCTTTATCTTTCTTCTTAGGTATGTGTACTTTCTTGGCAGTATCTAAGAAAGTAACGACGTCACTAGGCTTAGGGATCGCGGTAATCGTTGTACTTGGTATTTCAGTACCAGTGAACAACTTAGTTTATCACGCTGTACTAGCACCAGGCGCACTTGAATGGCTAGGTTTCCCTGAGGTAGACCTAAGCTTCTTACGCTTCTTGACGTTCATCGGTGTTATCGCAGCACTTGTTCAAATTCTAGAAATGACTCTGGACAAGTTTTTCCCTGCACTATACAACGCGCTTGGTATTTTCTTACCATTGATCACAGTAAACTGCGCGATTTTCGGTGCAGTATCATTCATGGTTGAACGTAACCTAAACTTTGGTGAATCAGTAGTTTATGGTCTAGGTTCTGGTGTGGGTTGGGCGCTTGCTATCGTGTTGTTAGCGGGTATTCGTGAGAAAATGAAATACGCAGATGTACCAGATGGTTTACGTGGCTTAGGTATTACCTTTGTTACTGTAGGTCTGATGGGCTTTGGCTTCATGTCATTCTCTGGTATTTCACTGTAAGGGTAGCGAGGAAACTATACGATGGAAACTATTGTATTAGGCGTAAGCATGTTCATCGCTATCGTTGTGATGTTGGTGCTTATCATCATTGCAGCGAAGTCTAAGCTTGTAGCAAGCGGTGACGTGACAATTGATATAAACGGCGATCCTGAAAAAGCGATTAAAACCCCAGCGGGCGGTAAGCTTCTAGGTGCGCTTGCAAACGCGGGGATTTTCGTATCATCTGCATGTGGTGGCGGTGGCTCATGTGGCCAATGTCGAGTACACATTAAAGAAGGTGGTGGCGATATCCTACCTACCGAGCTTGACCATATTTCTAAAGGTGAAGCGCGTGAAGGTTGCCGATTAGCGTGTCAGGTTAATGTTAAAACTGACATGGAAATCGAAGTTGAAGACTCAATCTTCGGTGTTAAAAAGTGGGAATGTACTGTTATCTCTAATGATAACAAAGCAACTTTCATCAAGGAGCTAAAGCTAGCTATTCCTGAAGGTGAAGTTGTACCTTTCCGTGCGGGTGGTTATATCCAAATTGAAGCCCCTGCTCACCACGTTAAATATGCAGACTACGATATTCCAGAAGAATACCGTTCAGATTGGGAGCGTTTTGGCTTTTTCAATCTAGAGTCTAAAGTTGACGAAGAAACGATCCGTGCATACTCAATGGCAAACTACCCAGAAGAGTTTGGTATTATTATGCTTAACGTGCGTATCGCTACTCCGCCACCAAATAACCTTACGCTACCATGTGGTAAAATGTCTTCGTACATTTGGTCACTTAAAGAAGGTGATAAGGTTATGATTTCTGGCCCATTCGGTGAGTTCTTTGCAAAAGAAACTGATGCAGAAATGGTATTCGTAGGTGGTGGTGCTGGTATGGCGCCAATGCGTTCACATATCTTCGACCAGCTTAAGCGTATCAACTCTAAGCGTAAGATTTCTTTCTGGTACGGTGCGCGCTCTAAGCGTGAAATGTTCTACGTAGAAGACTTTGACGGCTTAGCTGCTGACAACGACAACTTTGAATGGCATGTAGCACTTTCAGATCCTCAACCAGAGGATAACTGGGACGGCTATACAGGCTTCATCCACAATGTACTTCTTGAAAACTACTTGAAAGATCATGAAGCACCAGAAGATTGTGAGTTCTATATGTGTGGTCCTCCGATGATGAATGCGGCGGTTATCAACATGCTTAAAGACTTAGGTGTTGAAGACGAGAACATCCTACTTGATGACTTCGGTGGTTAATTAGGTTTTAGTCTGATAATGAACTTAAGATAAAATATAAGCCCTCAAACAACCTATTTTGTTTGAGGGCTTTTTTATTAAACTCAGGGAATTGTGATGAAGATAAGTGGTAATTTAATCTCTAAAATTTTTATAGTTTCGTTTTTTTTCTTTTTTCTAAGCGCCTGCCAAGAAAAACAGCAACCGCCAACTGAAATCGTGTTATCGGGTAAAACAATGGGAACTACCTATAATATCAAGGTATTTCCGGGCCAAAACAGCCTTTCTCAAGCACAGCTGCACGATGAAGTAGAGCAAGCGCTAAAAGCGGTAAATCAGTCTATGTCGACTTATATTCCTGACTCTGAGATAAATCAATTTAATGCGTTACCAGCTAATACTGTGATGCCAATTAGCGAAGACTTCCGCACTGTGATCGAAGAATCAATTCGGTTAGGACAATCCACGGAAACATTAGATGTAACTATGGGGCCCTTAATTGACTTATGGGGATTTGGGCCCGATAAAAGGCCAACTAAACGTCCATCACAGCTGGCACTTGATGATATGCGCTCACGCATTGGTATAGATAAGCTTGCCCTTACCGATGCTGGGTTAGCAAAGACTATCCCTGGACTAGAACTATCTTTTTCTGCCACGGCTAAGGGTTATGGCATTGATAAAGTCGCGACAGTCATTGAAAGTCACGATATTCACGATTATATGGTGGAAATTGGTGGAGAGCTGCGTGTATCAGGTAAGAAGCCGGACGGTAATTGGCGTATTGCGATAGAAAAGCCAGATGCGCCTGTTGGTCAACGTCAAATTCATCGTGTAATCGAACCTGGCAAAAATGGTATTGCGACCTCGGGAGATTATCGTATTTTTTATGAAATGGATGGCGAAACTTTCACTCACTTAATTGATCCTATGACTGGTCGCCCTGTAAAGCATGAGCTGGTATCGGTGACAGTGCTACATCCTTCTGCAATGGTTGCTGATGGTCTCGCGACAGCGTTAACGGTGATGGGAACTGAGCGTGCGAAAGCTTATGCTCAGCAACATCAGTTGCCTGTTTATCTTATGTATAAGAGTGCAGAGGGGATAAAGACGTATGCAAGTGACGAGTTCAAACCTTACCTGAACTAATACCAATTTGACTTAATACTTGCTCAATTTGAAGGAGTAAATCTGACGCTAACAGCTTTTAAAATTTTTTATTTAGAACAACTAAATAGCAAAATTTTTGCCTTGCCTACACGGATGTAGGTACCTTGGCGATAGCAGGACGCGGAAGCGGTGTTATCGACAAGATTTTCTCGCCTCAAAATAGACCACTTAATGAAATTGGTATAATAATTATTCTGGGATGATTTACTGCTTTATATGAAAGGGTTAACTTCAGGTGTTAAATCGATAAAAAGGGTGTAGTATAATTATCGAACACCCTTTAAAACTTTACACTGTATCAAGGAGGTACATTGCAGTGATGAAAATAGTATTACTGGGGGCTACACTGATTGCCATGCCAAGTTTCGCGTTGGCAAATGAAGGTACACATGTTGATCCAGACAGCAGCAAAAAAGATGTGGTAAAAACTTATGATAGTAAACAATATTGCTATTATGCTGACTTAGAATATTCGAAAGGTGCGGTTATGGAACAAGACTCGACCATGAAAGTGTGTGCAGTTGGCCCTGAAGGCAATTTGATTTGGATAGATCAATAATTGATAAAAGTAAAAGCCGCGCAAGCGGCTTTTTAGTGCCTGAATACCTGCTTTGATGTAAAAGCGATAGCTATAAACTTGCCCTAATATCCATAATTTAATTGTTAGTGGCGTCGTGAAAGCGTATAATTTGTGCGTCGTCACTCATATCATGTAGCAATAAAAAGGGGCTAGATAATGTCTTTATTCCTCCTTACTTTCGGTTTACTCATGCTTATCGCTGTTGCGATGGCAGTAGGCGTTATCGTACAAAAAAAATCAATGGCTAGTAGCTGTGGTGGTTTAGGTTCAATGGGCATTGACAAAATTTGTGATTGCGACGATCCATGTGATAAACGCAAAAAGCGGTTGGCAAAAGAAGAAATGTGGAAAGAAAACCAGATCCTTTGAGCCACAGAATGATATTCACTAAAAACGCAGGCCTAGCTTGCGTTTTTGCATTTTGGGCAACAGATTCATTTTAATACCAATTAGCCTTAATACTTGCTCAATTTGAAGGAGTAAATCTGACGCTAACTGCGTTGCATTCATTTCCAATAGCCAGCTATAGGAGCGTAAATTCGCCTTGCCTAAAGGGTGCTGATACGTCGGCGTGAGCACCACGCGGGAGCGGTGTTATCGATAATATTTTCTCGCCTCAACATAGACCACTTAATTAAGGTAATAAGTATCAGTCGAGGATAGGTGTTCCTTATGTAGGTGTCATTAAAGTCGATGTATTTTACAACATCAATTAAAGCGCTCGGGCAAAAGTTGTATTTTAGACGTCTAGACTTCATAATAATGCACATTTCGTAATAGGCAGATATTGGGAATGAGGTGTGAGTCCTCAACTGTCCCCGCAACTGTAAGTGCTGGAGTGTATCTCTTGCATAAGTCAGATACCAAGGTCTATTTATTTAATCTGAGGGTTGGATAAGAGCAAGATTATCCAAAGTTCAGGTTGTTTACTTAAGCGGGCAGACTTAAGTCAAAGCAGTCGCCTATGCTACAAGCGACTGCTTTGCCATGCCCAATCAGAGGTGCTATGGCAGTCACACCGCAGTTTCAAGTTGATAAACTTAGCGTACAGCTTGGTGGCAAAGCTATCTTGAAAGCGCTTAGCTTCACGATTAATCCAGGCGAATTTATTGGTTTGCTCGGGCCGAATGGAGCTGGAAAGTCGACCTTGCTGCGCACATTATATCAATACATATCGCCAAGCTCAGGGCAGTTACTCTTCAATGGCAATCCTCTTAACGGCTATGGGCGCAAGGCCTACGCAAGAAATGTCGCGGTGGTGCTACAAGATATTCCCGTTGAGTTTAATCTACCACTATTTGATATGGTGTTGATGGGATTAACCCCTAACAAATCATTGCTAGCAACCATTACTGCTGCTGAAAAGCAAACTATATTCCGGGCCATAGAGCAGGTTGGATTAAGTCACAAGTGTGAGCAATGTTACAGTTCGTTATCAGGTGGGGAGAAGCAAAGGGCGATGATCGCTCGTGCTATGGTTCAGGCGCCGCAAGTATTGATAATGGATGAACCTACTAGCCATTTGGATATTAAATATCAAATTCAAATTATGGAGCTAGCTAAACAGCTTGGTGTAACTATCATCGCGTCTTTTCATGATTTAAATTTAGCCAGCGCCTTGTGTGATCGGTTATTAATATTGAGCAATGGCGAGCTTGTTGCAGATGGTGCGCCACTTGAAGTCATTAATGAAGCGCTGTTAAGCCAAGTTTTTGGAGTGTGTGCGGAGGTTTATACTGTCCGCCACCCGCCAAATAATAGTGAGATCCCGCATATACGCTTTCATTATGGGTATCAGCTATGATAGCAGCAAAGCGAGTCTGGTTGAGCTCACTGTTACTGTTGAGTTTGTGTTGCTTCAGTATGTTGATGGCACTAAAGATAGGTGCAATTGATTTATCTTGGCATCTTGTTATTCAAGCGATTATTAATTTTGATCCCAATGTAATTCAACAGCGTGTCGTGGTTGAACTTCGCTTACCAAGAACGCTTTTGGCAATGAGTGCGGGAGCGGGATTGGCAATCGCTGGGCTTATATTGCAAACCGTAACGCGCAATCCACTTGCCGATCCTTATTTATTTGGGATTTCTTCAGGTGCATCGTTTGGTGTAGTGGTACTTATCACGTTGTTCGGTGCGCAGTCTGGCTTCGCAATGTCTGGGGCTGCATTTATTGGAAGCGTGCTATCAATTTTGTTGCTGTTATTCGTGGCAAAGCGTAATGCACTGCAGCAAGTGGAAACCATGTTGTTAGCCGGCGTTGCACTTTCTTTTCTATTCAGTGCATTTACCAGTTTGCTGCTTTATTGGAGTGACCCACAAGCGATTAGTGCAATCTTATTTTGGAATCTTGGCTCGTTTGCAAGGGCTAGCTGTCAATGGCTCTGGTTTGTGTGCTTGGTGGTAATACTGAGTTTTATTATGCTTTTAATCATGCGCCGCCCGCTCAATGCGCTGTTACTCGGAGATGAGAGTGCCACTACGCTTGGTGTGAACGTAGGACGAGTACGAATAGGTATGTTGTTGTTAAGTTCTTTGCTCACCGCAGTACTTGTCGCTGCGTGTGGCGGAGTCGGATTTGTTGGTTTAATGATCCCACACATCGTGCGCTTTTTTATCTCGCAGGCAAAGGTCAGTGGAGTGGTTGCCACCGCGCTTTGTGGCGCACTTTTAATGCTCTGGGTGGACGTGTTGTCACGCACACTTATTGACAATCAGGAACTTCCCGTTGGAGTGATCACCGCAGCCATTGGCAGCGTGTTCTTTTTAGTATTGCTTATTGTCAAAAATCGCCGCTCTGCTGGAATAGGAGGAAGTCGTGGTTAAACCGTTAGCCACTCTTATAAATGTGCATATTCAACAGCTTATTGACTTAAAAGCCAAACCGTTAGGCGCCTTTGGTAAATTTAAATCCTTGACTGTGCAGCTAGTGCAGATCCTGTCACCAAGGCAAACCCAGTTACAGTTGACGCACTTAGCGATAACGCTCCCAGCTCTGTTTATTATTGCAGGCGTATCACAATGCTTAAGAGGTGAAGGAGCATGAAGACCTTAATGGTGCAGGGCACTACGTCGGATGCGGGTAAAAGTACACTGGTTGCAGGACTTTGCCGTGTGCTACAGCGTAAGGGGTTATCGGTTGCGCCTTTTAAGCCGCAAAATATGGCACTAAATAGTGCTGTCACACCTTGCGGCGGTGAAATTGGTCGGGCACAAGCACTGCAAGCTGAGGCTGCAAAAGTCCCACTATCCACAGACTTTAATCCTATTTTACTTAAGCCAAATTCAGACACTGGTGCACAAGTTATTATTCACGGGAAAGCCATTAGTAATATGGAAGCAGCTGCTTATCATGATTACAAAAAGGTAGCGATGGAGGCTGTACTTTCCTCACATCAGCGCCTCAGCGACCAATTTGAGCTGTGCATAGTGGAAGGGGCGGGGAGCCCTGCTGAGATCAATCTGCGTGAAAATGACATTGCCAATATGGGGTTTGCCTGTGAGGTGGCGTGCCCCGTGATCATTATCGCTGATATCGACAAAGGCGGGGTATTCGCACATTTGGTTGGCACACTTGCGCTATTAAGTGACTATGAACAAAGCTTGGTTAAAGGGTTTGTGATCAATCGCTTCCGTGGTGATATTGCGTTATTGCAATCAGGACTTGACTGGCTTGAGCAAAAAACGGGTAAGCCTGTACTTGGGGTATTGCCCTATTTGCATGGCTTAGCGCTCGATGCAGAAGATGCGGTGACGGTAGACAATATCTGTGAACGGGGATCGTTAAGCGTTAGGGTTTTACTATTTCCTCATATTAGCAATCACACCGACTTTGACACCTTGCGCTTAAACCCTGAAGTGGATTTGCGTTATGTGCGCTATCAAGAATCTATCGGCCCTTGTGATTTAATCATACTGCCTGGTAGTAAAAATGTGTTGAGTGATTTAGCTTTCTTACGCAAACAAGGTTGGGCGGAAGAAATCAAACGGCACCTGAGGTACGGTGGTAAGGTACTAGGTGTGTGCGGCGGTTTGCAAATGTTAGGTAAGTTCATTAGAGATCCAAATGCGGTGGAATCTACACTTGGTGAAGTCGCTGGGCTTGGTCTGGCTGACTTTGAGACTACACTCTCAGAGCAAAAAGTACTGACGCAAGTGTCTGGCATTTGCCAATTAGATGAGCAAAGTGCTGAAATGTGTGGTTACGAGATCCATGCCGGGATTTCTTCTGGAGCGGCGCTAGAGATGCCACTCCTACTATTTAACACACATCCAAATAACAGTGTGAAAGATGGTTTTATCTCTCGAGATAATCAAATTGCAGGCACCTATTTACATGGTTTATTTGATACGGTTGCCGCGACACAGGCTATCTTGTCTTGGGTAGGTAGTAAGCAAGCAGGTACTGCCGCGATTGATTTAGCGAAGCACAGAGAACTGCAAATTACGCGTCTTGCCGACAGCTGTGAAGCACATTTAGATTGGCAAAAATTGATGAAAATAATTGAGGAATAACATGAGCGGACAACAAGATAAGCATCAGCAACGACAGCAAAAAGTAAAACAACAAGTCGATGAAAAAATCGCTGCTGCCCAGCAAGAGCAGGGCATTTTGCAAGTGATCACAGGTAACGGTAAAGGTAAGTCAACATCTGGTTTTGGCACCGTTGCGCGTTGTGTCGGTCATGGTATGAATGCTGCGGTTGTGCAGTTTATCAAAGGAACTTGGGAGTGTGGAGAGCGCAACTTGCTCGAAAAAGTCGATGTGTCATTTGCGGTCATGAAAACGGGTTTCACATGGGAAACGCAAAACCGTGAAACCGATACTGCTGCCGCGCAGGCGACATGGCAGCAAGCAAAAGTATGGCTACAAGATGAAAGCATCGACTTGGTATTGCTCGATGAAATTACCTATATGTTGAGCTATGACTATCTAGATTTGGATGAAGTCATAACGGTGCTAGAAAATCGCCCAACTATGCAGTCAGTGATTGTAACTGGACGCGGAGCACATCGACGTCTGACCGAGCTTGCAGATACTGTGAGTGAAGTGCGCAACGTGAAGCATGCCTTTGACGCAGGTATTAAAGCGCAAAAGGGGTTTGACTACTGATGCTAAAGCTCACTTTTTCTATTGTTTTAGCTTTTGCCTTTAGTGTTAGCGCTAAGCCTGCAGAGCGGATCATCGCCCTTGCCCCTCATATTGTCGAAAATCTTTATGCAATAGGCGCTGGGGAGCGGATTGTAGGCACGGTCGCCTATGCGGATTATCCAGAAGCAGCCAAGCAACTGCCTCAGATAGGCGATTATCAGGGCATTTCGGTTGAAAAAATTTTGGCACTTAAGCCTGATCTTATCATTGCATGGAAAAACGCAAGTCACGCTCCCATGCTTGAAAAGCTCGAGAGTTTTGGCGTTGATGTGATCTATAGCGAAGCAAAATATTTAGATAAATTACCCGATGAGTTGCTACGCTTTGGTAAAATTACTGGGCTTGGATCTCAAGCACAACAACAGGCTGATTTGTTTACTAAGCGTTTAGATGAGCTAAAAGCTCAGTATGAACAAAGTGCTAGCTTAGCTGTATTTTATCAATTGTGGCCATCACCGCTGATGACCGTGGGGGGAAAAAGTTGGTTACAGCAAGTCTTTAACGTGTGTAATGTGAAAAATGTTTTTGCCGACGCCACCACAGACTATCCGCAAATTAGCATTGAGAACGTTTTGTTGAAATCACCACAAGTGATTGTGATCCCCAAAGAAAAGAGTGAGCAAGACAGAGAGTCGATTAAATGGCAGCAATGGCCTTCTGTCCCTGCGGTAAAGCACAAGCAATACATATCTGTTGATGCTGATCTGCTCCATCGTTATAGCTATCGTATGCTCGAGGGAATATCGGATTTATGTGGTAAACTTAACGTCTCTCGAGCGCATTATAAAACGATGAAGGTAGAACATGACAACGTGGAGTGACGTACTAGGTCAAGAAAAACAACAAGAGTACTTTAAACAAACCATGGAGTACGTGGCAGAGCGTCGGGCACAAGGTGTCAACGTATTTCCGCCACAAGAGCAAGTATTTGAGGCGTTTAAAGTCACTCCATTTGACCAAGTTAAAGTGGTAATTCTTGGGCAAGATCCTTACCATGGCCCCAACCAAGCTCACGGTTTATGTTTTTCTGTACTGCCGGGTATCAAGCCACCACCGTCATTAAATAATATGTATAAAGAGTTGCTGCAAGATATTGAGGGTTTTACCGTCCCCAATCATGGTTATCTAATTGACTGGGCGAAACAGGGGGTACTGCTGTTAAATACGGTTTTGACAGTAGAGCAAGGACAAGCTCACTCGCACAAAAGCCTCGGGTGGGAGCGCTTTACCGATGTAGTGATCGAGAAACTCAATGCCAACAGTGAAGGGATCATTTTTTTACTTTGGGGCTCACATGCACAAAAAAAAGGTAAAAACATAGACAAAAATCGTCACCATGTTTTACACGCACCTCATCCCTCACCGCTCTCTGCACATCGTGGTTTTTTTGGCTGTGGCCACTTCAGTAAAACAAATCAACTGCTGACACAAATGGGGAAGCAGCCAATCGATTGGCGACTGGCTGAACTATAATAATAAAAACCAAAAAGAGCGCCGTGAAGGGCGCTCTTTTTAGCTTAAATCAAATTCGTCTAAATCAACACTGTCTGCGAAAATATCTAGTTCCTGTAGTTCTTTGCGTAGTCGCTGTTTATCTTTAAGCGCTTCAATCTCGCGCCATTTTCGTTTTTTGCCCTTAGATGAAGTTTTTTTCTTAGCCTCTGGACTTTCTAATAGTTCTAATAACTCGTCTAGGGTATCCATGAAAATCTCCTATTGATAAAAACAACCTAAAGTGGCACTTGTTTTGGCTTCGATGAGCACGACAACTGCAATGACACCGTTGATTTTTCACACTATATGGTAAGCCTCAGGGGAGGAACCGTTAAAAGTCTGATAGTTAAAGTACGCTACAAGCAACCCCATGTTGCTCGCTTTTTATACCAAAACCGGAATGTAGCGGTATCAATTTTCACTTCAAGTGATATTGATATACCACAGTCGGAACAAAAATAAAACACAATTGTGTCTTTTGGGTTAAAAGCAAGTGACAGTTTGATGAAAGTCAAAAAGGCGTAGAGGAGGCTCTTAACGCAGAGTGTGGAGCAGGATTTAAAGTTATAAAAAAACGCCGCATAATGCGACGTTTTGATGCTGAATTTAGTTTGCTAAATGCGTTATAGAGCCTTAAAGCGAGCTACAAGCGTTTCTTGCGCATCTGCAAATGAGCGAATGCCTTCAGCGAGCTTTTCAGTCGCCATTGCATCTTGATTATGCAACCAGCGGAATTCATTTTCTGTCAGTGCGGCTGGTTTTTCCTGTGGCTCAAAGTCAGCTGCAAGCAAGTACTCGTCGTTTGCCGGCATTGCAGCAAGCTCTTCTAGTAAAGCTGGGCTAATCGTTAACTTATCACAACCCGTTAGGGCTAAGATTTCTCCAGTATTTCTGAAGCTTGCGCCCATAACTACGGTTTTATAACCATGTTGCTTATAAAACTCAAAAATACTACGAACAGATTGTACGCCAGGATCTTGTAGTGGGTCTGTTGGCTTTTCTAGGCCATTGGCGACGTGCCAATCCAAAATACGACCGACAAATGGTGAGATTAAGAACACATTAGCATCGGCACAGGCACGCGCTTGTGCTTCACTAAATAATAGTGTTAAGTTGCACTTAATCCCTTCTTTCTCAAGGGCTTCAGCAGCTTTGATGCCTTCCCAAGTTGACGCTATTTTGATCAAGATTTTGTCTTTGCTCACGCCTTGTGCTTCATACAGGCTTAGTAGTGTTTTGGCTTTTGCGATAGTCGCTTCGGTATCAAAAGATAAACGTGCGTCTACTTCGGTCGAGATATAGCCTGGCACAGAGTTGGCGATTTCTTTACCAATCACTACAGCAAAATAGTCACAAGCAAGCTCTAGCTGCTTGTCAGCATCACTTTCATTGGCTTTGGCATAATCCCAAGCTTCTGTTAGATAAGGCTGATAAGCAGGCGTCTCAGCCGCTTTAAGTAAAAGAGAAGGGTTTGTTGTTGCATCCTCAGGCTGTAGCTTGCGGATAGCTTCAATGTCACCGGTGTCAGCGACGATTGATGAATGTTGTTTTAGCCTATCTAATGCTGAAGTCATGTGTTCCTCATTCCAATTTTGATAACAGCGAAGTGATATTAGACGCCTTATGTTGCAACACCATTAAATAGCTGGATAGGTCATATGTCCGTATTAGGTGACATATCACTCTTGTGATTTAAGGTTATTGTTATATAAGGTCGAGTTGTAAAGCGAAGCCACGAATAGCTTAAGCCCTCGTACAAAGTGGACAAACACTTGAAGTTACGTAGGGATAGTGTTGAAATTGACATTAATTAATAGCTAAGTCAATAGGCAAACTATGATCACCGTTATCTCTCCAGCGAAAAACCTAGACTACGAAACTCCAGCGCCAATTAACACATATACGCAGCCAGAGTTGCTAGCGCATAGTGAATTATTAATCGATGTTTGTCGTGACCTGACACCGCAGCAGATCTCAAGCTTGATGAAAATCAGTGATAAGCTAGCGGGACTAAATGCAGCGAGGTTTGCCGAGTGGTCACCTCCTTTTAATGAGAGTAATGCTAAGCAAGCTATCTTTGCCTTTAATGGTGATGTGTACGTTGGTTTAGAAGCACAAAGCTTAAATGAAGCCGATTTAGATTACGCGCAAAGTCATTTACGTATTTTGTCGGGGTTATACGGCATTTTAAAACCACTTGACTTGATGCAAGCTTATCGTTTAGAAATGGGGACAAAGTTAAGTAATTCTCGTGGCAAAAATCTCTATGAATTTTGGGGTAGTGTTATTGCTGAGCAGTTAAATGAGGTATTGGCATCAGCACAAACACGTTACTTGGTGAACTTAGCTTCTAATGAGTACTTTAAAGCAGTTGATAAAAAAGCCTTTAATGGAGAGATTATTACTCCTGTCTTTAAAGACTGTAAAAATGGTCAATACAAAGTCATTAGTTTTTATGCGAAGAAAGCACGAGGCATGATGGCTAGGTACATGATTGAAAATAAGGTGTCGGACTTGGACAGCTTAAAAGCGTTTAATCATGCAGGGTACTATTTTAGCGAAGAAGCGACGCAAAAAGTACAAGAGCCGGTATTTTTGAGGGCTGAACAATGACAATAAAAATGATGTTAGCAACCGTGTTTACTGCGGTTTTTATTAGTGGATGCAGTGGCAATTTTACAACCAAAGTGAGTAATGTCCCTGTTGATTGCGACAGTGACTCACGTTCGTGCGCCCAACGTTGTCATCAAGACTACTCTGATCCTATGCAAGTTCAAGCCTGCCAGGATCGTTGTTTTGTACAACAAAACCAGTGCAATGTTGATAGGCCTAATGAGGATACATGGGAGATTTCGAGCGAAAACCCTACTTATCCAGTGTCATTCTAAAAGTCCTATGGTATGAGAGTCCCCCTGACATTCAGGGTGACCCTCAAAGCGCTTAACCTAGTTAACGTCAGTTTGACTAGAATAGAGCAAGGCTAATTATGCCCCTTTTGGTAAGCTCATGTAAGCGCGAACAACCTTATCTCTAAAAACAATATCCGCTGCTTTCTCGGTATCTCTGTACTTTTTGCAGTATGCTTGCGGACTTCCCGTTTTTAATAGCAACTCGTCGGGTTCATGCAGCGTGAGTAGGGTGTTTTGCCAGCGAGAGACTATGGATTCAGTGGGCTCTGGTAGCTGCTTAAGAATATCTTCAGATAACAAAAACTGGCTCTCGGTTGCGACCTTTATCATGTCATCATTGGCAGCTGCTAACCATGTAGCACCTTGTTCATTTACACAGATCAGCGGTAAATATGGGGCAATAGCAGGAAAAGCAGTGTTTCTATATATATCAACTTGCCAGTAAGACCTGGCAATTTTTACAAACTGTTCAAAGTGCGAGATGGCAGTAAAACCTGACTGAGAAATTGGCTTAATTTCTACCCTTGGCTTATTGGCATTTACAGTATCATTTGCAGTGTCAATATACCAATCACCAACTAGTATGGCATTTTGGAAATATTCATCGCGTAATGACCCCCACACTTTTTTTAGTTCAGTACGTTTTGTGCGCATATAATTTTTGAGTATGGCTAAACGTTGAGTGTTTGACTTAAACTCAGCTGTAATGAGTGTAAACATTTCATCGCGGATCTCTAGGCAACGCCCTAGTGGATAAGGTTTACCAGCAAAATGGGGAAATTTAGGTGCCAGATTAATGTCTGCTTGAAGTCTTAAATTTGCTAATGTATCGGTGAGTATCTCAATATCCTGTTGATCCAAAAGAACGCCTTTATGGTTATTACAGATAATACAAGTATAACCATAATGAAACCATTTACTACAAACTAAGGTCTGTTAACCTTTGTGGTCTAGCTTTTGTTCTCTGGAGTATTTTGGTGATAATAAGGCGAATTCTCTTCCAATAGCTGGCTATTGGAAGAGAATTCCGAGCAGTTAGTACTAAACCTGGTAGTTAGAAAGGCGTTAATTATCCGACGCACGGATTATTTTTATCGACAAGATAAATAGTATTAATCATCTATAGATGGTATGAGGCAGAGCGTGCTGATGATGCTCTGCCTGCTTGGTCTTATACTTTAAAGCGCTCAACGATGTCACTGAGCTCATGACTAGCACGGGTTAATTGCTCACTGGTTTTATTCAACGAGTGAGTGGTATCGAGAGAGTGATGAGTTGAGTCTGAAAGTTGTGCAATTCGCTCATTGACCTCTTGTGCTGCAAGGCTTTGTTCATCAGTGGCTTTGGCAATATGCGTATTCATATCAGAAATATCATCAATAAGTTTTTCAATTTCCGTTAAGGCGGTATCGGCTAATTGCACTTGCTCTACGGTTTGCTCTGAGATCTGCTGACTAATTTTTACCGCTGCGACGGCTTGCTGTGCTTCTTTTTGCAGACGTTCAATCATGTTGTGGATCTCATCCGTGCTCTGTCCTGTACGACTGGCCAGCGTGCGTACTTCATCAGCGACAACAGCAAATCCGCGCCCTTGTTCGCCAGCTCGTGCGGCTTCTATTGCAGCATTTAATGCAAGTAAATTGGTTTGCTCGGCAATGCCTCGGATCACATCCAGTACAGAGCCAATATGCTGACTTTCTTGATCTAAGCTAGAGGTTGTCATACTAACGGATTGGATCTGCTCTGATAGTTTTTTAATGGCGGCAATGGTTTGAGAAATTGTATGCTTACCTTTTTGACTATAATTGCGGGCATCGGTTGCTGAGTGCTCAGCTGTATCTGCATTATTGCTAATTTCTCGCACTTGCATGGTCATTTGTTCAGCAGCGGTAGCTACCTGGCGGCTGTTGTCATTTTGTGACTCGATGAATGCTAGATTTTCTTCACCTGCTGACTTTACCTGGTTGGCAAGTGTTTCTACTTCTTTTGCATTGTGCGCTACTGTGGCAATGGAGTGGCGCATTTTTTCGGTATAAAGGTTAAAATATTTTGCCAAAGCGGTTATTTCATCCTTACCACTTTCATTTAATGTTCGGGTAAGGTCTCCCTCTCCTTGAGCGATATCTTTCATCATGTCCTTTGCTTGATTGATAGGGTCAATAATACTTTTGCTAATTATGGCGCTGAAAGGGAATAATAAAATGATGAGGAGCGCTAACTCAATTAACAGGAGATTGCGAATATTTGCAAACTCTGCATCTATGGTATCAAGGTATACGCCGGAGCCTACGATCCACCCCCATGGTGTAAATGCTTTAACATACGAGATCTTTTCTACCGGAGCTTGTTTGCCTGGTTTTGGCCATAAATAAGGCACAAATCCTGAACCACTGGCTTTTGCAACATTCACCATTTCAACAAAAAGACGCTTACCATTAGGGTCTTTAGATTGGCTTAAGTCTTTGCCATTAAGCTCGGGTTTAAACGGGTGCATCACCATTTTGGGTTGGTAATCATTAATCCAAAAATAGTTGTCTCCCTCATAGCGCAATGCTGCAACGGCATCCAGTGCATTTAGTTTAGCCTGCGTTTCGGTTATCGCACCTGAAGCGTACTGTTGATGAAAGTAAGCAACTAAGCTGTACGCGTTTTCTACGAGACTTTGGGTTTTGTTATATTGTTGTTTTTCCAACGCTTCATACTGCTGGGTTAAACTGACAACACTTTGCAAAATAACACCGATAATAACCACAATGATTAATAATGCGAGCCGCTGAAAAATGGTGAGATGTCTTAAAAACTGCTTGGACATAATGTGATCCTTATGTCGTTCTTATTGTCGAAAGAATCTAGGCGCGAATACGTAAGTAACAAAACGTGCGTGGGGCTTACAGCTCAAGTACTCCAAGAGTGCAAACCTGATGCTCGCTATGTTAAAAGTGACTTACTTCAAAACAGTAAAATTGCTTAGCCTGGATATCCCAATGGCTTGTAACTAGATAAAAGAATAATGTAAAAGTAGCCTAAAAAGTTGGCTAGTCATTCCTTGTCTAGGCTTTGGTTGCACAGGCAATAAGCAAGCTAACTGGCGTAAATCGCGCTTGCATAATAATTGTAGTTTTTCGTAGTCCATAAGAATAAACAATTAGACTAAAGGAGTAGAGACAAATTACTTTGAGAGTGTCATCACGCCCAGCCAGCGAGGCTGGGCGTGATTAAGTGTTTACTTAGGGTCAACGTCAAAGTGACGGTTGAAGAAGTCAGTAATGGTTTGGTGTAAGTGGGTTTGTACTTTTTTGCCTCGTAAACTGTGTTTAGAGCCCGGGTAAGTCATCATTTCAAATGGCTTAACTTCGTCCTGCAACTGCTTAAATAACTTAGTTGCATGGGTAAATAGTACGTTGTCATCGGCCATACCGTGATAGATCATCAGCGGGCCTTTTAGGCCATCGGCATAAGGGAAGACAGCACTTTGTTCATAGCCCTTGGCATTTGTATCTGGGTGACCTAGGTAACGCTCAGTGTAATGGGTGTCATACAGTGCCCAATCGGTTACTGGCGCACCAGAAACACCGGCTTTAAAGTAGTCGCCTGCTTTAAACATTGTCATCAGCGCCATATAACCACCATAGCTGTGACCGTAAATACCGATACGCTCAGGATCTACGTAGTCCAGTGTACGTAAGAATTCAACGCCTTTAATTTGGTCGGCCACCTCTACTTCACCTAAGTGTTTGTAGATAGGGTCTTCAAACTTTTTACCTCGGTTGTAGGAGCCGCGGTTATCAAGCTGGAAAATCACATAACCCTGCTGTGCTAGATATTGGAAGTACAAGTTTTTACTACGCCAGCTGTTGGTAACACGCTGCGCGTGAGGGCCACCGTAAACGTTTACAATCACAGGGTATTTCTTACCACTTTCAAGCTTTGCTGGCTTAAATAAACGGTAATACATGGTTTGACCATCTTCAGCTTTCAGTGTGCCGTACTCTGGCGTGGCTAGATTGCTCAAGTACGGTGTAAGCGGGTGCTGGTTGTCTAAAGCATTTTCTTCAAGCCAAGTGACAAATTCGCCGTTTACTTTGCGCAGTGCAACAGCTGGTGGACGATTGACTGAAGACGCTTTATCAATAAAAGTACGGTTATCTTTTGCAAGTACTACTTTATGGAAGCTACCTTTTTCGGTAATACGTTTTGCATCGCCTTCTTTGAAAAGTGGCACGCTGTATAGGTGGCTCTCAAGCGGCGTGTCTTTGCGACCTGAAAAGTATACAATACCCTTTTTTTCGTCAACGCCTTGAAGGCTTTCAACAATCCACTCGCCTTTAGTGATTTGGCGCACAAGTTGGCCATTGGTTCTGTATAGGTAAAGGTGTTTAAAGCCATCGCGCTCAGAAGCCCATACAAAGTGTTTTTTGTCTTTTAAGAACTCAAGGTCAAAATGCAGGTTAATCCAGGTATCACTGGTTTCGGTTAGGGCAACTTGCTGTTTTTTGCTTTTGGTATCGTAAAAGCGCAGTTCTAGTTTTTGCTGCGAGCGATTTTGCCACTGATATGACAATGTTTTGTTGTCTTTCAACCAGTTTGCACGGGCGATGTAAATGTCTTTATCTTCGCCTAGATCAATCCAATCCACCTTTTGGTCATTGATTTTTACAACACCTAATTCAATCTCAACGTTGGCAGTCCCGGTGTATGGGTATCGTTGATTGAATAGCTTGACTTCTTCGGCATAGATTTCGTTACGAATGGCTTCTTGAACTGGACTTTCATCAATGCGAGTAAAAGCAATTTGTTGCTCATCACCCGACCACCAGTAGCCCGTCATGCGGCTCATCTCTTCTTGGGCAACAAACTCAGCCATGCCGTTTTTAATTACGCCACCGCCGTCTTTAGTTAATTGCGTTTCTTTGCCTGACTTGAGATTGATGGTATAGAGGTTTTGCTCACGAATAAATGAAACAAAGTTACCTTTTGGTGAGAAGCGAGCATCGGTTTCGAATGCCTCGGTTTCTGTTAGCTTTATGCTCTTACCTGAAGCGATTTCATAGTAGTACAAGTCGCCATTGAGTGGGAAAAGTAGCGCTTTGCCATCTTTTGACCATTTGTATTCTAAAATACCACGGCCAAAAATACGTTGACGCTCACGTCGTGCTTTTTCTTCATCTGAGAGGTTCTCTGGGCCAGAAAATAGCGCTGCTGAGTCTACCAATAAACGGTTGGTATTGTCTTTTAGATTGTATTCCCAAAGGTCGTAACGGTTATAGTCTTCTTTTTTTCCTTGAAGGTAAGTAACACGAGAACCGTCAGGAGAAAATTGCAGTTTTACAGGCGCTTTACCTGATAGGGATGGGTCGTCAAAAAGTCGCTCAAGAGTTAGCTGCTCTGCGTTAGCGGCAACAGATGCAAATGCTAACGGAAGGGCTATTGTGTAGTGTTTAATGCGAGAATGCACGGTAGCCACCTTGTTGTATTTTTAAAGTCTTTGTGGATGGTAATGAAGCTACTTTGCAATAGCAACAAATTCGGATAGAGTGCCGAGTAAATCGGATTTAAAGAAGTGCATTATGATGTTTGAATTAGCGAAAGAATTACAGCGAGACTGTATTCTAATGGCAGAATGGCCGCTTTGTACTGTATTATTGATGAATGACTCACAATATCCTTGGTTTATCTTAGTGCCAAGAGTAGCGGGAGCAAAAGAAGTTATTGATTTACCTGAGCCACAGCAAATCCAGTTTTGGCAAGAGTCGGCCAAGCTGAGTCGTTTGTTACAAGACACCTTTACGCCAGATAAATTGAATGTAGCAGCGCTTGGTAATATGGTGCCGCAATTACATGTGCACCACATCGCACGATTTAAAACTGATATTGCTTGGCCGAAACCTGTTTGGGGGCTGTTTTCTGCAAAGCCTTATGAAGATAAAGAAATTGCAAAAATAAAAGCAAATTTTGTGTAGATATTTACTCCGTGATAGCTACCCAGTAGCGTTAATGAATCATGGAGGCGAGGTTACCACTTGCGGTGGTGTACGTTACGAATACCGAAAGAATTAATTCAATAGGTACTCAATATTGCGCAGGTCACTTAAGCCTGCCTATCAATTAGTTGGGTTTCACGAGTTTTTAAAAATGCTACCGCTTTTTCTTGGTACTCTCGAAGGAAGGGTTCGGAAGTGATTTTGGCTACTGTTTGTTGTTTTTGCTGGGCGATGCCATGTGAACCATGAAATGCGCGATAATTTTCTTGCTCCATCTTGGCTGTTCTCTCTACACTTTCGGCAAAAAAATCGCTGATCTCTATCTTATCATCAGCGCGGTAATCAAGCTCAGAAAAGTCAGTATTATCTAGTGCTCCTTTAACGCCCATCACATCATCCCAAAAAGTGTCACGCAAGCTACCCGAATATCCGCTAGCGCGAGCCATATCCGATTCTAAAGTTCGAATAGCATCGACAATACCGGTAAATTCGTTAATAGACATGTTATCAAAGTCGAAGCCATCGGGATTTAGTAGCGCACTGTGTGGTGAGCTGTTACGCGTATCACCAATATACGCCGCGATAGTTGTTGATTCGTCGGGCTGTTGTTGTAAGTCATCTCTCTTGGGGTTGTCTGCTTAAGATGGTGTTTTCACAGGTGTGAAAATCACTGAGTCAGAGTGGATACGAAAATTCATTGTTATAAAAACTCCTTTTTGTTTCAACACAATGTTTAATATGTATCGGCCTTGCTTTTGATTTACCTTAGGTGATTTCGCGACTTTTATTCAACCAGTTGTGTGATACGGTAAGTCATGCCATAGGCTTTCAGCTTGTCGCTTCAGTCACTATGGCATGGTGTTCTAGTTCGTACTAGAGTCCAAGTACTTGTTTACCTTGCTTAAAGGTAACATCAACAGGAATGTTTGCTTCAGAGAGCTTATCTAGGTCTTTTTGTAGTTCCGCTTTGATATCGCCGTGCGTTGCGATTAGTTGATCGACTTTTTGATAGTCACCGTCACCTTGTAGCGTTAGGATAAGGTTAGACAGTTTCTCCATCGCTGCGCCCATCTTCTCCATATTCACTTGATATAAGCCGTCCGTGTTTTTAGAGAATGCGCCTTCTTGCTTAAAGAAGTTAAATCGGATCATATTCGCCTTACCGTGTGCACTAGATGCACCAAAGCGTACTGAGCGGAAGATCCCCGCCATAAAGGTGATGTAATAATCCTCAAGCGTACCTTCGGTGATCTCGCCTTTTTTAAGTAGTTGCTCAACCATGTATAGGCCTAGGATATCGGCTTTACCTTCTTCAAGCGCACTGGCGTGTTCTTGTAGTGACTGACGAACAGTACCTTTACCCGTAATAGTATTTTTAATGCCTAGGCCATGGGCCACCTCATGGAACATGGTATTAGCAAAGAAAGCATCAAAGGTGATGTGCTTACGTTGCTCAGGGACAATAAGTTGATCTGCGATTGGCACTAAGATCTTGTCGAATTTTGCACGCATTGCGTTTTTAAGTTGCAGGCGACGGGTACCTTTTTGTAGTTGTACTTCCTCGTCATTTGGCAGGTTAATCGCAATGGTTTTACTACCTGCGTTTGAATGACCGGCATAATAAATGACGTCATATGCGTTTAGGTCGGCATCAGAGCCTGGCACTTCTTGCTTGTATTTATCCTCAACAGGTAAGCCTGTTTGAAGCTCAGGTAAGAAAGCGGCAAACTTAGCGAGGCGTTCACTCCACGCCAAGTCTTTAACCAGAACGTAAGATTCAAAAGCGGTGCGGTAGCCAAATAGTTGATCTTCATAGGTTTCGATCGGGCCGATTACCACATCAATTGGATTATTTTTCATGTCCATCCACGCAAAATCAGATGCTTGATAGCTGTTGTTCACCAAGGCATCTGCACGTAGGTTTAAGTAATGCGCAAACTCTTTGTCTTGTGCCAGTTTACTTGCTTGGCGTAATAGCGCTGCGGCTTGGTCTAGCTCGGCTTTGTAGGCTGAAGAGTAGGGGATACTGTATAGCTTTCCATTTTCATCGCGTCGAATAAGAGAATAAAGTCCTGTTTTGTCTTTTACTTCAGCGTTGTTTAGCTCATCCTTAGTGATGTCGCTTGGGTAAAACTCCGCGCCAAGCGCTTTATCTTCAAAACCAGAAAGAAAAACTTGGTCGCCGTTCAAACGATCCCAAGGCCCATAGTTGATGTCGGCGAACTGACGCACTTTTTCATCTGAGATTTTGCCTAGGAAGGTTGTTTTGTCTTCGCCAAATGCTTGCTGCCAAAATAAATTATCCATAATAACGGAAGCGTCGATAAGTAAAGCCAGCATTTTTTTCTGGTTATCACTTAGGTGACCTAGGTCTGTTTCTAGCGTTACTGGGGTATAAATATTTAGTCGGTCTTGAGACGCATTCACAAGCTTGTAGCCTGATTGTTTGTTATCAGCTTGGGCTTGCTCAGTTTGTGCACTAGGTTTTTCAGAAGAGGTTGATGGCTCAGAGCAGCCAGTGAGGGTGAGACCTGTTGCAAGCGCGATTGCAACTGAAATCGTAGAGTGTTTCATAATGCTCCCTTGTTGTCTGTGTTCTTGGGTCTGTTGACCTTTGCTGTTTGACTTTTGTTTTCCTGAGTATGTTTTGATCGCGACGCTCGGCTTTCAGCCCAGTGAGCTAGGCAAAAGTTGAGCAACAATGAGCAAGTCGCACTTAGGTGAACCCCTAGAGCAGCGTTTGGTTGGCATTTCTACAAAGTCTTTATCGTCTGACTGACATAGAGTAACTATGCTACGCAGACTCTGCCTTGTATAAATACCAATCAAACTACTCCAAAAACAAACTTAAAAGATAAACAGATCCTGATTATGTTGAGATTACCCTACACGATTTTGTATTACTGTGCCTAGTTAACCTAAATTGATATGTGGTATTCAAGTCGCAGTTAATGTGAAGGGTTACCATTTATGCCCAGATGTGGGCTTTTTCCAATATTTTTATGTTAAAGCTAGCCGCAAAGTACGGTATACCTTGAATTCTAACTTGCTAATTATTGGGGGTATATAAATAAAATATTATTTTCCTAGATTTTCTTAACTTTATCCGAAAGTTAGACAATACTTATGTCATAGATACTAAAAATCAGCAGTGTGACCACCAGCAAGCGCAGTGCCTACTTTTATTATAAACTTACGTTTGCAGTCGGGTCTTTTATTCAGTTATTAAGGGATTTGGTTTCATGTCTACAGAAAATGCTTTGCTCACGATTCTAACTGATAGGATCAATAACGATACCTTGGTATTGCCGACATTACCTGAAATCGCAGTGCGTGTAAGGCAAGCGGCAGACGACCCTGAAATTAACCTGATGCAGATGTCAGACGTTATTTCTCATGACCCAGCCCTCGCTGCGCGTATGATTAAAGTTGCTAACAGCGCTTTTATGGGGCGTTCGGTTAAGGTCAATACCTTAAACCAAGCGGTAACGCGAATTGGTCTAAGACAAATCAAGAATATTGCAACTGCGATGGCCATGGAGCAGCTATTTGTCTCTAATAATAAGCTCATAAAAACATACATGGACAAAGCTTGGCAGAAGACGTTAAAAGTCGCTTGCCAAGCGATAACAACGATGGATTTTTATCTTCGCGTCAATAAGCACACTTCGCTCAACAGAGATACAATCACGTTAGCTTCTTTGGTGTTTAATATCGGTGTTTTGCCTATTTTGACAGAGGCCGAGCGTCACCCCGAAGTGTTTGCCAATCCAAGCTTTTTGGCCCATGCCATCCAGAAATTAGGTGGCAAAATTGGGGGAGCGATAATGCGTGAGTGGGAATTTACCGACGAGTTCGTTGAAGTCGCAGAAAGCTGGGCAAATCCAAATTACCGACCAGAACATGTCTGTTATGTCGACTTTATTCGTGTGGGTGCAATCGTAGAAGGTATTTTACAGGTGTCTGATAAGTCTGCAGCATTAAAACAATATGAAGAAAAAGGAATAATTAAGGAAGTGAGTATGTTTGCCGATGACACTTATTTAAGTGTGCTCGAAGATGTCAAAACAATGTTTGCTTAGCTCCTTTTGCTTCTCGTGAATACAAAGGCCTCTGTCGAGGTCTTTGGCGTTTAGGGCAAAACATCGGCTCGGGGCTTGCTAAATATTTTGCTTATCCGAGCACCTGTAACAGAAATCGTTAAGCCACATAAAATAAAACCACCCCCAATAGCTTCCATTAGCATCAACTGCTCATTAAGTAATAAGGCTGAACCTATAATGCCGACAATAGGGATTAATAAGGCAAAAGGCGTTACTGCTGCAGCCTTGTGATTTTTAAGTAGCCAACCCCATATTGCGAATGCAATCAGTGTTGAGATATAACCCACATAGGCAATGGATAACCAAGACTGTGTTGTGGTGTTCATTAGTAAGGTCAATGGAGAGTCTGTTTCAATAAAATAAGACAGTGTAAAAAGTGGCAATGGCGGCACTAGACTTACCCAAACAATAAAATGGAGTAAATTAACGTTTTGCAGGCGCTTCATGATGAGGTTTGAAAACGACCAAAATAATGCCGCGAACAGAATGAGCACCGCGCCCAATATTGTCGTTGACCCAGACGAGTTGATAAAAAACAAACTAAACCCAAACGTTGCGATGCTGATCCCCACCACTTGAAAGCGATTCATGGTTTCCTTTAACAACAAAACACTTAGCAAAATCGTGAAAATAACTTGGGCTTGAAGCAGCAAAGAAGCAATGCCAGCTGACGCATTTGATTCCATCGCAATAAACAGCAAGCTAAACTTAAGCACACCTAAAAATAGCCCAACACTGAGTACGTTCCATATCGACGTTTTAGGAAAAGGAATAAAGAATACTGCAGGGATCGCGACTACCAAAAAACGCAAGCCTGAGAATAAAATAGGAGGCAGCTCTGCTAGGCCAAATTTAATGACCGAAAAGTTAAGCCCCCAAATTATCACTACTATTAAAGCCAATGAAATGCTTTTTACATTCACGCGCGTCAAACTCCGTTTAATTGTACTTATTACTGCTTCGGGTATCGGACTACTGATGTAAATTGTCTTCAAGGCCTGAAATTCAGGTTAGCAAAGCGTTACTGCCAAAGCCGAGCTCCTATCATGCCATTGAAGAGTAAATAAAGCGCTACAAATGCGTTGGTTAGTGCAAATAAGGTGGCCAGCCAGTAACTAAACGCTTGCATTTGAGAGCGTGCCGTCCGTTCGCTATTGGCGTAAAGTAACCTTGTGAAGATAGAGTATTGAACTGGATAAAGAAAAATTGATAGCCATATCCGCTATCAATTTTTCGTATCCAAAGCTCAACAAGCTCTAGATGATGACTCTAAAATTAAGACTCTAGGCCTTCGTCGTCACCAAGACCTTTGGTTAGGTCTTCTAACAACTCTTTGATTTCTTCTGATACCAAAATAAAGTCAGCATCCAGTTTAACGGCTAGATCTTCTTTTGGAATATCCGCATTTTGGTCTTTAAGTGCCTCTGCATAGCTTAAACGTTTTAATGTACCGTCGTTTTGTAAGACGAATTTCACACGCTCACGCCAATCTAATGCGAGTTTAGTTACACGTTTACCGTTTTCTAAATGCGTTTTGATTTCATCTGATGAAAGGTCATGTTGTTTTAACTTGACTTGAGCGCCGTTGTCGTCAGGCTCTTGCAACTCAGCATCGGTGCCTATTGCAAAGCCTTCGGGCGCGGTAAATTCGGTTAGCCAGTGTGTTAGCTGTAAGTCTAAATCATAGTTCGCAAACGCTGGTACAACAGGGAGTGTGCCTAGAGACTTACGTAGCAGCGCAAGTAGCTCTTCTGCTTTGTTGAAGCTGGCGCTATTTACAATCACCCAACCTGATTTTTGGTCGATAAAAGCAAACTGTAAGCTAGATTTTTTGAACGCTTGAGGTAATAACGTAGCAAGAATATTTTCTTTGATGTCGTCTTTTTCTTTTTTCTTTACTGGACGATTTTCTTGCTGTTCTATTTGCTCAATTTTTTCTGCAACCATTTCATTGACAACGGCTGCTGGTAGCACTTTTTCTTCACGCTTAGCACAGACTAAAATGCTGTCTTGTGAAAAATGCGAAAGCATCTGGCCATGTTTACCAAAAGCTTTTGTCCAGCCAAAAGTTGTCATATCTTGGCTGCCACATGGGCGGAAAATATCCTGCTCTAGCGCTTTTTCAAAGTCCTCTTGTGTGTAGTTGACATCTTGTTTGAATTTATAGCAGATTAAGTTACTGAACCACATAGAATTAAGCTCATTTGGAATTAAATTGCGCTCATCATAGCAAAAAGGCGTAAGCTTGTATTCCAGAAGATATTCGCTAATCAATTCATATAATACCAATCTGACTTAATACTTGCTCAATTTGAAGGAGTGAATCTGACGCTAACAGCGTTAAAAATTTCTTATTTAGAACAACTAAATAGCAAAATTTTTGCCTTGCCTACACGAATGTGGGTACTGTGGCGATAGCAGGACGCGGTAGCGGGGTTATTGACAAAATTTTCTCGCCTCAAAATAGACCACTTACATTAAGGTAATTGGTATAAGTCGAAATCATTTACCTTAAAATCTTTTTTACGTTGGTTTGTTTGGTATTTGTACAAGGGGATAGTGTACATTTCTGCGAGGCTCTAAAAAAACAAAACTGGTGGCAGCCGTTCAACTGTTGTACCTGCTTGGCAAGGGCCAAAAACCAATGGCTAGTGGAACATAGCCATTGGTTTTTGAAGATCTTTGGGAAAGCTAATATAGTAAGTCAAGCCTTTTCCTTCTTCGCTTGTTACTTCAATATCGCCATTCAATGTTTGTTTCACCAAGTTTAAGGTAATATGTGTGCCCAATCCGCTACCGCCTTGATCACGTTTGGTAGTGAAAAATGGGTCAAACAGGCGCTCAAGTTGTGCTTTTGTCACGCCCTTACCATCATCTTGATAAACAATATTAACAGCACCATTATCTTCGGTGATTTTTATATCGATATTACCTTTATCTTGATTCTCAAAGCCATGGATCAGCGAATTCATAATAAGGTTAGTAAAAATTTGGCTAATTGCGCCAGCTGGTAAGTTAAGCGTCATGTCCTCTGGACATTCGATATTGACCTGGTGATGTGTTTTTTTCAGTTTTGGGTGCAAAGAACGAATAACCTCACCAAGGTATTGCTTCATATTAATCGTTCTTATCGCTTCACTGGCTTGGTCAACGGCAATTTGTTTAAAGCTTGCAACGAGCTCAGATGCCCTATCTAAATTGGTGGTAAGCAGGCTAGCGCTCTGTTTGGCTTCGCTAATAAATTCCTCTAATGCTTTAGGAGAAAGGGTCTTGGCATTATAAGCAGACTCTAGCTGATCCAATCGCTCTTGTAGAAACGAGGTGGCAGTAACGCCTATTCCCACTGGGGTGTTGATGTCGTGAGTAATACCCGCGACAAGTCCACCAAGCGCGGCCATTTTTTCCGAACCCACTAAGCGCTCTTGCGCCATGTTTAGCTCATCAACATATTTTTCGAGCTCTTTTTGTTTCGTTAACAGCTCTTCTTCTGTTTGCTTTCTAAGATCAATTTCTTCGGTCAGTGTTAGCTTTTGTTTTTCTAACTCGTATTTTTGTTGTTGTAAATCCATCATCGCTTGGCTGAGATTAGAAGTTTTACGCGCGACCTCTTGTTCAAGCTGGATGTTGTGTTGATCTAGCTTTTCATTACTAATGATGAGCTCTTTTTGTGTTTGGTCTAATTTTTTACGGTATTCAGAAATTTTATCGATCAACTTGTTAAACGCTTCTTCCATTATCTTTAATTCGTTACGCTCCTTCGTTCCAATGTCTATTCTATGGCCATCAACATTGTCTATTTCGAACTCTTCTATCTGTTCGGTAAGTTCACTCAGCGGCTCAGTCAGCAGCTTTCTAAATGCAATTAAGAACAAAATAATCAAAAAGGTGGTTTTAATCATGGCGTTACCGATTAAGAAGTAAATCGATATCATGATCCTACTAAGCACGACTTCTCGGCTTGAAAATAACGTCACATCTCCAACCTGTGTAGCGCGACCTGAAAACTCGAATATCAGCGGAAAGGTGTAACCGAATAGACCTGACGGTGTGTCCTCAATTATTGCTTCTTCTTGAACAAGCTGTTGACTGTAAAGCTCGTGAATATCCAGCGAACGTCCAAGCTGAGAAATAATTTCACCACTGTCATCACGTACAATGATCCCTTCAATCATGGGAATTGCCAGCAAGCCTTCAGCTGTGGTGACTGTCTGTTTGGTGTTGAGTTCCCAAATAGCGCGCGTCAGGCTCCTACTGAATGTTTTTTGTAACATCGTCAGCTCATTACGAATATAGTCTTTTGTGTTGACGTATTCAGCAATCACTTGACCGCATGTGACGACAAAGGTTAGAAGGAAGTAAACCGACAACACATTAGTGAGCAATTTTTTTGAGAGGCTTTTTTGCAGCATGAATTAAGCTGAGCTCCTACGGTTAGTTCATCGCCTTTGTATAATCTGCCTTTAAAGTTAGCCAATAAATGGTTAAAAATAAATAAATATCTTAATTAAATATGTTTTTTAGCGCCTTACTAAGCAAAGTTTAATGTGTTATAAGTTAGTGTTATCCAATGACCGTTTTATTAAGTACAAGACTGGCCACTTTATGAGTTATTCCGTCTTAGTTTGCGATGATTCGGCTGTAGCCCGAAAGCAAGTAATAAAACACTTGCAGAGCAATTTAGATATCGTGTTGCACCAAGCAAAGGATGGCCAACAAGCAATGGAGATACTGCAAGCACAACAAATCGATTTGTTGTGTCTTGATCTGACCATGCCAATATTAGACGGCATTGGTGTGCTTGAAGCAATAAAAACCAATAAAATTGAATGTTATGTAGTGGTAATTTCAGCCGATATTCAGGCGCAAATGAAAGAAAGAGTTGCAAGCTTGGGCGCGCTGGGGTTTCTAGAAAAGCCAGCCAAAGCTGAACAGCTTTTGGAACTATTGCATAAATTTGGGATAAGATAACTTATCTATGCAGATTACAAATGCCACTATTAGAAATTTGCATAATCTATTTTGCTATTTCGTATTGACAGTATGACTACACTTCAGGCAATCTAATTTTATGAAAACGAATATCATCACTACGACCATTATTACAACCACCATCCTAACTGGATAGTGGCATAGGTCAGTGCGAGTTTAAAAAAGGCCTGTGTTCACTAAGAACACAGGCTTTTTTTGTTTTTGGAATGAGGAAAAATGATGCGAGTACTAAAGTTTGGAGGGTCTTCCCTCAAAGATTTTGCCTGTTTACAAAGAGTAAGACAGCTCATTAAAGATCATGGGCAACAACAAGCACTCGTCGTGCTTTCCGCCCCTGGTGGCATGACAGATCAATTAGTTGAGCTTGCTGAATTAGCAGGGCAAGGAGTTGAATTTGACACTCAATGGCAGTCATTTGCATCTCGTAGCCAAGGCTTACACGATGAAGTACAAGCTGTGTACGGTAGTGTTTCGGGCTGGCCTGACTTTGAATTACTGAAGAATAAACTAGATGGTGCAAAGCTACTGGGGCACTGCCCAAGTCAAGCCAGAGCTTATGTCATTAGCTTTGGTGAGCGGATAAGTGTCGCGCTAATGGATACCATGCTGCAATCCGATGCGGTTTCGTTAAGTGCTGAAGCGTGCGTAAAAACACAAGGCGGATACCTTGATGCGGAAGTTGACCTTAGGTTGAGTAAATTATGTTTTGCAGAGATGGTTCGTGCCAACGCATCGCGTTTTTATATTATGGCGGGTTTCACAGGCAGTAATGAAGCGGGTGAGCTGACAACGCTTGGTCGTAATGGTTCTGACTATTCTGCGGCAGTTGCAGCAGCTTGTCTTGAAGCCGAAATCTGCCAAATCTGGACTGATGTTGATGGTGTTTATAGTGCCGATCCTCGTCTTATTAAAAAGGCAACTAAAGTTGATGTGCTGTCTTATAAAGAAGCAATGGAATTGTCTTATTTTGGCGCTAAAGTGCTGCACCCAAAAACCATTTTACCTTGCGCCAAAGCGGATGTGCCGTGCGAAATTAAAAATACTCATGACCCAGAAGTGCCCGGCTCACTGATTTGTGCACAAGGTGGTGGCGAGGCTCCAGTAAAAGCGCTTTCGAGTCTAGACAAACTGGCTATGTTAACTGTGGCAGGGCCTGGAATGAAAGGCAAGGTAGGCATGGCTGCCCGGGTTTTTTCTGCACTGGCAGCAGACAATGTCTCTATCGTACTGATTACACAATCTTCTTGTGAATTTAGTATTAGTTTTTGTGTCCATGAGCAAGACCTAAGTCTCGCGCTGGCTGCGCTGGAACAGGCATTTGAGCTTGAAACCCAAGCTGGGTTAATCGACCCAATTGAAGTGCAGCGTAATCTTGCTATCGTTACTTTGGTTGGCGACAACATGAGAGCGCACAAAGGTCTTGCTGCCAAATTCTTTGCTTCGCTCGCTCAAGCCCAGGTGAATATTGTTGCCATCGCGCAGGACTCAACAGAAAGTTCAATTTCGGCGGTGGTTGATGGTGAGCTTTGCCAAGATGCAGTAAAGGTGTGTCACGAAAACTTCTTCACGCACGTACCTTCCATTGATGTTTTCTTGATTGGCTGTGGTTTAGTGGGTCAAGAATTAATGAAGCAATTTCATAAACAGCAAGCATGGCTCGAAAAGCGTAATATTCGCTTGAATCTCTATGGTATTGCCAACTCGAGTAAATGTTATTTAGACCCTGAAGGTGTGCCATTTGATAACTGGGAATTGGCACTTGAAAAAGCTGAATCGGGTTTTGATTTACAACACGTTAGCCAGTTTGTTAAGCAAAACCATTTAATAAACCCTGTGATTGTCGATTGTAGTGCTGCCCAATTTGTCGCAGACAACTATTTAAACTTTCTAAATGCTGGGTTTCATGTCGTTGCGGCTAACAAAAAAGCAAATACAGGCAGTTATGAGTATTATCAGTCGCTGCAACAAGCTGCACAAGCTAAGCGCCGTCACTTTTTATATGAAACTAACGTTGGAGCAGGTCTACCTGTACTAGACAACCTTAAATTGCTGTTTGGCGCAGGAGATGAACTGCTGTCATTCAGTGGTATTTTGTCTGGCTCGCTGTCATATATTTTCGGCGTATTATCAGATGGTTTATCGCTATCGGAAGCAACAGAGAAAGCCAAACAAAATGGCTTTACAGAGCCTGATCCACGCGATGATTTATCTGGAACGGATGTCGCGCGTAAGCTGCTCATCATTGCCCGCGAATCGGGATTGCCATTGGAACTGGACGATATTGAAGTTGAGTCAGTGTTGCCTGAAGGGTTTGCAGAGGGTGCCAGTGTTGATGAATTTATGGCGCAATTACCTCAATTAGATGACGCATTTTCAGCCCGTATAACAGCGGCAAAAGCACAAGACCAAGTGCTACGCTATGTTGGTTCAATTGTTGATGGCAAATGCCGCGTTGGTATTGAAGCCGTAGATAAGGAGCACGCTTTGTATGATATTCGTGATGGTGAAAACGCACTCGCAATCTTAAGCCAGTACTATCAGCCAAAACCTTTTGTGATCAGAGGGTATGGCGCCGGTGCGGAAGTGACCTCTGCTGGCGTGTTTACAGATATTCTAAAAACGCTGTCGAGGTAGGGGTAATGATGAAAACATTTTATGCACCTGCATCTATCGGAAATTTTTGTGTTGGCTTTGACGCACTGGGCGCCGCACTTGAACCCATTGATGGCAGTTTACTGGGTGATCAGGTCAGTGTTGAAGCTGCAGAGTATGATACGTTCAATTGTATTGGCCCATATGCTGAAAAGCTCTCAGCCGATCCCAAGGACAATTTGGCGTTTCAGTGTTTACTGCACTTCAAGCAGCATGTAGCACCAAACATGCCAGCGGTTGCCATGACTTTATATAAAGGTCTTCCTGTTGGTTCTGGGTTAGGTTCAAGCGCATGCTCTGTAGTTGCTGCTTTTGCTGCACTTAATGATTTTGCCGATACGCAATTAAGCCAAGAGGCGCTTATTGAACTGATGGCCGACTTTGAAGCTAAGGTCAGTGGCGGTCGTCACTACGACAACATCACGCCATGCTACCTTGGTGGACTGCAACTGACTGCGGACTGCATTCCGAGCAAAGCAATCAGTGTTGCGTATGATGAAAACTGGTTTTATGTCATTGCTTATCCAGGCTTTGCACTAAACACAGCAAAAGCAAGACAAGCACTACCGCAGCAGTTTTCATTGCATGATACGGTGGAATTTGCCCAGCGACTATCTGGTTTTTGTTTACTGATGCAGTCAGGGCAATTTGATAACGCACTGTCGATGATGAAAGACAGTATTGCCGAGGAAGCGAGAGCGCCACTCATTGCCGGGTTTAGCGAAGCGAAAAAGGCGCTACCAGCCCTAGGAGCCGAGCTGGTGAGTATTTCCGGAGCAGGACCTACATTATTTGCAATTTGTAAGTCTGAGCAACAGGCAAATGCCGTACAGCAATGGTTGCAGCAACACTATATTAATGATGCAGGGTTTAGCCATATTTGCCGACTAGATACGCAAGGTACAAGAGAATTAAAGGATCAGAAATAATGAAGTTAGTAAATTTAAAGGACGAGCAGCAGGTCGTCTCATTCGTCGAAGCGGTCAAAATTGGCCTAGGTCGCAATCAGGGTGTTTTCTTTCCACCATCTTTTGAGCGTATTGCGGATATTGACGCATTACTTGCACTACCTTTTGCTGAGCGCAGTGCCAGAGTACTTCACCACCTTATCGGTGATGAATTACCACAAGACACACTAGATGACATGGTAAAGCGCGCATTTAACTTTCCAGCTAAGCTTGTGGAGGTTGCTGACAACCAGTATTGCTTAGAGTTATTTCATGGTCCAACGTTAGCGTTTAAAGACTTTGGCGGTCGCTTTATGGCTGAATGTATCAGCATGTTTAATCAAGGTGAACGTGTAACTATCCTCACAGCGACAAGTGGTGATACAGGTGCTGCCGTTGCCCATGCCTTTTACGAAAAAGAAAACGTTGATGTAGTGATCCTGTATCCCCATGGCAAAATTTCACTTGCTCAACAAAAGCTGTTTACAACACTTGGGAAAAACATTCATTGCTATGCTGTAGATGGTAGCTTTGATGACTGCCAAGCGATGGTGAAGTCTGCATTTCTTGATGACGAGGTGAAGCAAAAACTTGGTCTTAATTCGGCAAACTCAATCAACATCAGCCGTTTAGTGGCGCAAGTGTGTTATTACTTTGAAGCACTAGCACAATTACCTAAGTCGCAGCGTGATAAAGTGCATGTTTCAGTGCCAAGTGGTAACTTTGGTAATGTTTGCGCAGCGATGATAGCGGCAGCAATAGGATTACCGATCGCTAAGCTAAGTGCGACGACAAACCAGAATGATACTGTGCCTCGTTATGTTACATCAGGTGAGTGGCAGCCAAACGATACGTTGGAGTCACTCTCTAATGCGATGGACGTGAGCAAACCTAATAACTGGCCTAGAGTTGAAATCATGTTGGAAAGAGGTGATTTTAACAAACATGACTTTTATTCACGTTCAGTGTCGGAAGCGCGCACTCAAACAGTCATGCAAGAATTACATGACAAAGGCTATTTGGCTGAACCGCATACAGCGATCGCTTACGAGGGATTAGCGCTTGACTCTCAAGCGGATGAAACCGGGATTTTCCTTGCAACTGCACATCCTGCAAAATTCAAAGAGTCTGTAGAAGATGTTTTAAATCATAAGCTTGATATGCCGAAACCGTTGGCTGATGCGCTGAAAAAGACCTGTTTAGCTGAGTCACTTAGTGCCGATTATAACGCCCTGAAGACGGCGATATTGGCAAAGTTGAACTAGATCAGAACGGGGACCTAAGTGGGTAAATAGCTCACTTAGGTATGTTCAATTTCGTAACTATATTAGCTTTTCAAATGCAACTTAGGTTGTCTCATTTAAAATATTAATGTTTAAATAAAAAAATATCATCGCGATAGGGGTGTGAAATAAATTCAATCCCTGATTAAATATACCCATGCTGATTTCATAGACACACTGGCCACTTACCGGCGCTAGTTTGTCTTTAAAAATACCCTTACGTTTACCTAGGAGAAACCATGTTAGAACGTAACATGAATATTGCAGATTTTGACCCAGAATTGTCTGCAGCGATTGAAGCAGAAACTTCACGTCAAGAAGAGCACATCGAGCTTATCGCTTCTGAGAACTACTGTAGCCCACGTGTACTTGAAGCCCAGGGTTCTCAGCTAACAAACAAGTATGCTGAAGGTTACCCAGGTAAGCGTTACTATGGTGGTTGTGAGCACGTTGACGTGGTTGAGCAGCTTGCCATTGACCGTGCCAACGAGCTATTTGGTTCGACTTACGCAAACGTTCAGCCTCATGCTGGTTCACAAGCAAATGCGGCGGTATTCCAAGCGCTACTTCAGCCACATGATACAGTGCTAGGTATGAGTCTTGCTCACGGTGGTCACTTAACACACGGTTCACACGTAAACTTTTCTGGTAAAACGTACAATGCTATCCAGTACGGTCTAAACGAAGAAACTGGCGAAATTGATTACGCTCAGGTTGAAGCATTAGCACTTGAGCACAAACCAAAAATGATCATCGGCGGTTTCTCTGCGTATTCAGGTATCGTTGACTGGGCTAAGTTCCGCGAAATCGCTGACAAAGTAGGTGCTTACCTACTTGTTGATATGGCGCATGTTGCAGGTCTCGTTGCTGCTGGTATTTACCCAAGCCCAGTGCCTCATGCACATGTTGTAACAACAACAACGCACAAAACGCTAGCGGGTCCTCGTGGTGGTCTTATCATCTCTGCTTGTGATGATGAAGAGATCTACAAAAAGCTAAACTCTGCCGTATTCCCTGGTGGCCAAGGTGGTCCTCTATGTCACGTTATCGCTGCGAAAGCAGTTGCGTTCAAAGAAGCACTACAGCCAGAGTTCAAGTCTTACCAAGAGCAAGTGGTTAAAAACGCACAAGCGATGGTTGCGGTACTTCAGGAACGTGGTTATAAAGTGGTTTCTGGCAAAACTGAAAACCACCTGTTCCTACTTGACCTGATTGACAAAGACATCACAGGTAAAGATGCAGATGCTGCGCTTGGCCGTGCAAACATCACAGTAAATAAAAACTCTGTACCAAACGACCCTCGTTCACCGTTTGTTACTTCAGGTCTTCGTATCGGTTCTCCTGCGATCACTCGTCGTGGCTTTAAAGAAGCTGAATCGAAAGAGCTTGCTGGCTGGATCTGTGATGTACTAGACAACATCAATGATGAGTCTGTACAAGCACAAGTGAAAGAAAAAGTAAAAGCAATTTGCGCTAAATTACCTGTTTACGCATAATTTCGCTCACAAAAAAGCAGTTTTTTGTTATGATTAAGGCCGCATTCAAGCGGCCTTTTTTGTTTTTAACTCAACGAGAGCGTCTATGCATTGTCCATTTTGTACAGCCAAAGATACCAAAGTGATAGATTCACGATTGGTTGCTTCCGGCCATCAAGTCCGTCGTCGCCGTGAGTGTATTTTATGCCACGAACGCTTTACTACTTTTGAAGGCGCGGAACTTCTGATGCCAAGAGTAATAAAACAAGATGGCACCAGAGAGCCGTTCAACGAAGACAAACTGCTTAATGGCATGCACCGAGCGCTGGAAAAGCGCCCTGTTAGTACAGAACAAATAGAAGAAGTAGTACATCAGATTAAATCTCAAATTCGTGGTACAGGCGAGCGTGAAGTTCCAAGTGACATGATTGGTGAATGTATTATGGAAGCCCTCAAAAAACTTGATAAAGTGGCTTACGTGCGATTTGCCTCAGTGTATCGCTCGTTTGAGGATATTCGTGAGTTTGGTGAAGAGATTGCGAGGTTGGGGGATTGAGCCAGTTCAAATCACAAGATCATGAATATATGAGCCGAGCTATCACGCTCGCAAAGCGCGGTAAATACACCACAACCCCAAACCCCAACGTAGGTTGTGTGATCGTAAAAGACGGTGAAATCGTTGGTGAAGGCGCGCATTTAAAAGCAGGTGAAGGCCATGCTGAAGTACATGCGCTTAAGCAAGCTGGAGCTAAAGCTGCTGGTGCCACGGCTTATGTAACACTCGAACCTTGTAGTCATTACGGTAGAACGCCACCGTGTGCAAAAGGTCTGATTGACGCAGGTATCAGTAAAGTGGTTGCAGCTATGGTTGACCCTAACCCGCAAGTTGCAGGGCGTGGATTGGCAATGCTAGAAGCTGCGGGTATTGAAACGGCCTTTGGTTTGCTAGAACCACAAGCTAGAGCGCTAAATAATGGCTTTTTGAAACGAATGGAACAGGGATTGCCGTTCGTAACCTGTAAGCTTGCAGCCTCTATTGACGGCAAAACAGCATTAAATAATGGTCAAAGCAAGTGGATCACCTCTGACGCAGCACGCTTGGATGTGCAGCATCATCGCGCGCAAAGTTGTGTTGTCCTGAGCGGAGCCGATACTGTAATTGTCGATAATGCAAGGCTGAATGTGCGTGAGGCGCTGTTAGAAGACTGCGATTACCCGCAATCAGAGTTACGTCAACCTGTACGCGCAATCATTGATTCTCAAAATCGACTGACTCCTGACCTTGCACTATTTAGCATTACATCTCCTGTGATTATTTTTCGCCGTACTATTGATAATTCAAAAGATTGGCCTTATTTCGTAGAACAAGTAGTCGTACCTGAAATTAATGGCAAACTCGACCTACGAGCGGTGCTTAGCACATTGGCTGAAAAACAACATAATTATGTGTGGTTAGAAGCCGGAGCAACCCTTGCCGGAGTGATGCACGAGCAGGGGCTGATTGATGAGTATATTGTCTATTTAGCACCAAAAATCATTGGCTCAGGGAGCGGGTTGTTTAATACCGTGCCGTTACAGTCGATGGCGCAAATACCTGAATTGGTATTTGACGATGTGAGGCCAGTGGGGCCTGACCTTAAAATTACTGCGACTAAAGAGAAGTAACATGTTTACAGGCATTATCGAAGCGACAGGGACACTAACTCAATTGCAGCCAAAGGGTGGTGATTTAGTTGTCCGAGTGAGCTCATCGTCACTTGATATGAGTGATGTAAACTTAGGGGACAGTATTGCAACCAATGGTGTTTGCCTTACTGTAACTGAGAAGTTTCAAGATGGATTTAAAGCTGATGTTTCTAATGAAACCTTAAGTTTGACGCGCTTTGCCGAATATAAAAAAGGGCAAACGGTCAATCTTGAAAAGGCGTTACAACCGGCATCGCGTTTGGGCGGCCATTTAGTGTCCGGCCATGTTGATGGGATAGCTAAAGTGGTAGAGATAACCCCGAATGCTAGAGCGACCGACTATTGGTTATCTGCCCCCGCATCACTAATGAAATATATACCTTATAAAGGTTCTGTTGCCATTGATGGTATTAGCTTGACCGTTAACGCAGTTGAACAAAATCGATTTAAATTAACGATTGTGCCGCATACGGCGCAAGAAACTACGATTGCAGGGTTTCAAGTTGGCTCAGAATTAAATCTTGAAGTCGATCAAATCGCCCGCTACCTCGAAAGACTAATTCAGGGGGAGCCAAGCGCTGCCAGCGAGACCACTCTCACAACAAGTCTATTGGCGAAAGCTGGCTTTATAAAGTAGCCACAGACAAAGTAAAAATGGGAAAACTATGAGTTTGAATAGTGCTGAGGAAATCATCGCCGATATTAAAGCCGGTAAAATGGTTATTTTGATGGATGATGAAGACCGAGAAAATGAAGGTGATCTGATCGTTGCAGCAGAGCACATTACACCAGATGCAATTAATTTCATGGCAACGTATGGTCGTGGGCTAATCTGTTTGACCATGACGCAAGAGCGTTGTGAGCAGCTTAACTTACCATTGATGGTGAAAACTAACGGTGCTCAGTTTTCTACCAACTTTACTTTGTCTATTGAGGCTGCGAAGGGCGTAACAACAGGTATTTCCGCTGCTGATCGTGCTCGTACCGTGCAAGCTGCGGTCGCTAAAGGTGCAGTACCTGAGGATATTGTACAGCCAGGTCATATCTTCCCAATTATGGCGCAGCCGGGCGGCGTTTTAACGCGCGCAGGTCATACTGAAGCTGGATGTGATTTAGCGCGTTTGGCAGGACTGGAGCCTGCCTCTGTGATTGTTGAAATTCTAAATCCAGATGGCACCATGGCACGTCGCCCACAACTAGAAGTATTCGCCAAAGAGCACGATATAAAAATCGGTACCATTGCAGACTTAATTGAATATCGTAACTTAAATGAAACTACCATTGAAAAAGTGGCGGAATGTCGATTACCTACTGAATTTGGTGAGTTTAATTTAGTAACTTACAAAGATACTATTGATAATCAACTTCATTATGCAATGGTCAAAGGTGACATTAAAACGGAAGATGCAAACTTGGTACGTGTGCATCTACAAAGCACGTTTAACGATATTCTCCATTCTGATCGCAGCGCGGATAGAAGTTGGACGCTGCAAAGCGCTATGAAGCATATCGCTGAAAATGATGGGGTTTTAGTGATCCTTGGTAAACAAGAGCGCAGCGAAGATATGGAAGCCTTGGTGAAAGCTTTTGCCGCAGAAGATGCTGGAGAGCAAGTTAATTATCGTAAATTCCAAGGCACATCACGTACCGTTGGTATTGGCTCTCAAATCTTGGCTGATTTAGGTATTCAGAAGATGCGCCTAATGAGTCTTCCGAAAAAGTACCATGCTCTGTCAGGCTTCCATTTAGAAGTCGTTGAATACGTCGAACCAAATTAATTTCAAAAAGCCAAATTGATTGTAATCGCCTATAGTCAGATAGTAGGCGATTACCATATTACTGTGCTATCATGCGCCTCAATTTGGCAATTGCTCATACAGATTAGGAACATCTAATGAAAGTAATCGAAGGTAATAAGTACGCTCCTGGCAAAAAATTTGCCATTGTCATTTCACGTTTTAATGATTTCATTGGTAGCAGCCTACTTGAGGGTGCGGTAGATGAGTTAAAGCGTACTGGTGGTGTTAGTGATGAGGACATCACGGTAGTGTATGTACCGGGAGCGGTTGAACTACCACTAGCAGCAAAGCGCATAGCAATGAAAAAAGAGCATGATGCAATCATTGCCTTAGGTGTGATCATCCGTGGTGGTACGCCACACTTCGATTTAGTGGCGAATGAGTCAAACAAAGGTTTGGCTTGTGTTTCATTAGATTATGATATTCCAGTTGCTTTTGGGGTGTTAACTACTGAGAGCATTGAGCAAGCTATAGAGCGCGCGGGCACTAAAATGGGTAACAAAGGCGGTGAAGCTGCCCTTGGTGCACTAGAAATGGTGAACGTGCTAGAGCAAATTTAAGAGGAATCTCAGTGAAACCAGCAGCTAGACGCAAAGCACGTGTACTTGCTTTACAAGCTATTTATTCTTGGCAGTTAAGTGGTAACCCAATTGCCGACATCGAACAGCAGATGTTGATCGAAAATGACGTATCTAAAGTGGATGTTGAGTACTTTAAAGACTTGGCTCGTGGCGTAGTGGTTAATCAAAAGCAGCTTGATGAAGCTGTCAAACCACATTTAGCACGTCCACTTGAAGAATTAGATATGGTTGAGTTGGCTGTGCTACGTGTTAGTGCTTATGAACTTAAGTTCCGTGAAGATGTACCATATAAAGTGGCGATCAATGAAGGCATAGAGTTGGCAAAAATGTTTGGCGCAGAAGAGAGCCACAAGTTTGTCAATGGTGTGCTGGACAAAGCGGTTAAGTTTATTCGTAAATAAGTTTTACGATAGGAATAGCCGGCTTAGGCCGGCTTTTTTGTGTATGAAAGAATTTGAGCTAATCAATCGTTATTTTAAGGGACGTGGTATTATTCGTCGAGATGTGGAACTTGGCATTGGAGACGACTGTGCACTGGTATCTGTACCTACTGGTCACCAACTAGCAGTGACTACTGATACGCTGGTTTCTGGCGTTCATTTCTTTGAAGACATTCCTCCAAGAGCATTAGGACATCGGGTCATTGCAGTGAATCTTAGTGATTTGGCAGCAATGGGAGCGGAACCAACCTGGATCTCTTTGGGGCTGACATTACCGACAGCTGATATGGAGTGGCTAGAAGCTTTTACAGAAGGCATGCATGAAATTGCAGAGTACTACAATGTACAAGTAATTGGTGGCGACACGACACAAGGGCCGCTGACTATTACTGTGTGTGCAAAAGGGATAGTGCCAAATGGTAAAGCCTTAAAACGCTCGAGCGCGCGTGTTGGTGATTGGATATATGTCACCGGATCGTTGGGCGATGCGGGTTTAGCGATCGAAGCTCGCAAACAGGAGTTGATGCTGGATCCTCTGCATTATAAAGCAGCACTTGATAAGTTTCATTATCCAGCCCCACGTGTGGCCGCAGGACAAGTGTTGCGTGGTTTGGCGACATCAGCAATAGATATTTCCGACGGCTTATTGGCTGATTTACAGCATATTTTAAAGGCCTCATTAGTCGGTGCCAAAATTCACGTTGATAAAGTCCCAATGTCGAATGCTTTACGTGCTAGTCTAGATGAAGCTGCTCGACTGCGGTTAGCGCTCAGTTTTGGAGATGATTATGAGTTATTATTTACCGTTAATGATAACAATAAAAATGCAGTTGAAACTCGGCTAAAACAATATGGTGTTGAACCTGTTTGTATTGGCCAAATTACGGCGCATAATGGTGAAGTTCAATTGGTTAATAAAGGTCAACCTTATCAATTAAGTGGCCAAGGTTTTGAGCACTTTAGCTAGGAGTAGGTTTGGCTAAGCAGTACAAATTTAATTTAAAGAAGCCACACCAATTTTTGGCGTTAGGCTTTGGGTTAGGGCTGGCAAAAAAAGCGCCCGGCACGGTAGGGACTTTTGCCGCATTACCATTTATTTTGCTCACCCAAAGTGCACCTGTTTGGTTGCAGTGCTTGGTGGCAATAGTGATGACTTTGCTTGGTATTTGGCTATGTGGAAAAACTGCAACCGATGTTAATGTACATGATCATCCCGCAATCGTTTGGGATGAAGTCGCAGGCTTCTATATCACAATGATTGGTGCGGCGATAAGCTGGCAATCTTTAGTTGTTGGTTTTATATTGTTCCGCTTTTTCGATATTTTTAAGCCCGGACCAATAAGATGGCTAGATAAACGCTTACATGGTGGGTCTGGAATTATGTTAGATGATGTATTAGCTGGTGTTTTTTCATTGATTTGCGTGCAAGCTTTGTTTAAAACTGGCATCTTAGTCTAATAATACTGATGTGATGGAATAAAGATGACAAGGCTATTGTTTTTCATTTTCACTTTGCTGTTACCGTTTATGACTCATGCGGCAATTGATGATTACGTCGTTAAACAGTGGAATATCCAAAGTGGATTGCCATCACAGAGTGTCAAAAGTGTGGTTCAGGATGATCAAGGTTATATCTGGCTTGGTACACAATTTGGCTTGAGTCGCTTTGACGGTCACCAATTTCAAAATTTTAACACCCAAAATGCTGACTTTTTAAATAGTAATGCCATCAATAAGCTCATCGTTGATCGTTTTGGTATGCTTTGGGTTGGCACCCGCCGTGGCTTACTTCGACTTAATCCAAAAACGTTGGAAGCCAGACGCTTTGACCTACAAGGCCCAGTAAGAGATATATTACAAGATAAAGATGGTGGTATTTGGATTGCAGCAAATGGGTTGTACTATGTATCCGCCAAAAAGCTTACGCTTGCAGCAAATCATATCGAGCAAAGTACATTAGATGTAACTCAGATCAATCAGATCGTTGGCTCAGTTACCAAAATGGCATTAGTTCCTGATGGCATTTGGTTAGTGAACGAACGTCACTTACTAAAAATCAGTGAATCTAGTAATCGAAACGGCGATGGCGTAAGGCTTGAACTGGCCAGTAAGGTCTCTATGCCAGAGCAACTGGCTCAAACGATTATCCACGATTTAGCTTGGGTCGATGGAAAGCTCTATTTAGCCTCAGAGTTGGGAGCTTACTTTCTTGATTTTGATGAAGTACTTCGGCGCTATCAAGAAGTAGGAAACAATGCGGTCTATAAGTTTCTTAATGATAAGGAAGGTGGGCTGTGGGTTTCTACTTATGGGCGTTTATTGTACCGCCAAAATAATGGTGTGTGGCAGGCTGTAGAACCCATTCAGTTAGATCAAAGTATTTGGTTTGCCGACATCTTTTTGGACAAAGATAATAATATCTGGCTTGCTAGTCTAAATGAAGGGTTATGGCTTGCCCATGCGGGGAAAGTTGAGCGTCATCATATAGGCTTAAAAACTAACCAAGCTATTTCCGCCATTACTCAAGGGCCTAACGGAAAATTATGGGTGGCTAGCCGTGAGGGGTTGGGAATTATCAGTTTAAAGGATAGCTATCAACCGGTATTAACCAGTGCCCAATTAAACCGCTCGGTGATTCATGACTTAGAATTTATTGGCGACAGGTTAATTTTGGGCACCGATCGCGGTGCGCTACTATACGAAAATGGTACTTTGCAAAAAATTAATGAGCGAGAGCTGAGACAGAATCCTGTTTTTTCGCTCAGCCCTTCAAACCGAGGTGGCATGTGGTTTGGTACGGGGCGAGGATTGTATAGACTCGATTATAAAGGTATTACACCCTTTGCGTACAATGCCTTCTTAGGCAGCCAATTTGTGACTTTTGTTGAAGATTTTCCAAGGTATGGCTTTCTTGGTACTAACAAAGGGGCTTACAGGTACAATGACAAGGGCATTGAAAAAATAGGCTCACAAACGTCTCTCGATTCAGCTTATGTCACGAGTATTTTGCACCTAGACACTGTGACGACGTTAGTTGGCTCACTAAATGATGGCCTATTTTATCGAACATCGGCTGGAGATTGGTATCAATTAGATGCCTCCAATGGCCTGCCATACGGCTCCATTTTTTCGTTACATTTTGACAAACTCAATAAATTAATTTGGGTAAGTACGATGAAAGGTGTTTACAGGATGCCTGTGGCACAGTTTTCTCATGTGATAGAGAGTTTGCAAGTTGAGCAAGTGATAAGTCCGTTTGACAAGCAGCTTGATGGTAGGCCGAGTCAGTGCTGCTCTGGGCTTGGGCATGATGCGGTTGTGGAAACTGAATCTGCGATTTTTTATCCAAGTTTGCAAGGGGTGGTAGAGATCCCTAAAAATGTACAGCTATTCGGAGGGGGAGGATTACAGCCTCGTTTGGAATCGCTCACAACCCACGATAGAGTGTTTAGTGCTGATTCATTGAATCAGGTTATTTCACTCGATACGTCAGAAAGAGATTTGACGATTAACTATACGGCTATTGATTTCTATGCACCGCAAAGCATCGAGTTTAGATATATGCTTGAAGGGCATGATAATCAGTGGCGTGATGCGCAGTCTCGTCGAGAAGCAATTTATACTAATTTACCACCAGGAAACTTTACGTTTATTTTAGAAGCGAAACGTCAAGGGCAAGACTGGGAGCAAGCAAAAACACTGGCGTTACCGGTTACACTACCGCGTCGTTTTGATGAGACAATTTACTTTAGGCTATTTATTACATGTGCCTTTATCTTCATGTTTTATTTAATTTTCTGGGTGTTCAGAGCACAGGAAAGAAGAAAGCAGGCGGCGTTAGAAAGTCTCATCGCTGAGCGTACCACGGAGCTTAGAAAAGCGAATGAAAAACTCAATCAAGTGAATACACAGCTGAAGTTGGTGAGTCACTCTGATGAATTAACAGGGCTGCGAAGCCGCCGCTTCTTGTTTGATCAGCTACCAAAAGATGTAGAGCATTATCAACGTAATGCTCAGTCACTACAGGCGCAGAATAAAAGCCTAGTGTTGATGATAATGAACATTGATGACTTCAGTAAAATCAATGACTCCTACGGCCCAATTGGTGGTGATAGTTGCTTGCAGCAGTTGGCCACGTTACTTAATACTCGGACTCAAGGATCTGATTATGTTGTACGTTGGAGTGGAGATGAATTTTTATTGCTGCTGCGAGACTTCAGCAGGGATTATATTGAAGAGTATGTGAGTGACTTGTGTAAAGCAATTGCTGAGACAGAATATCGCTTACCTAACGGTAAAACCACTAATCTGACCGTGTCTATGGGGTGGTCGTACTATCCATTGCCGTTACTCGGCGGCAAAGTGATTGGTTGGGAATCATCGGTGAATCTGGCCGATATTGCCTTACATCAGGTTAAACAGCGTGGTGGTGATGGCGCTGCAACAATTATTTTTGATGAACAGCTTGATGCGTTCGAGTTTGAGCAAAGTGCAAATATCGAGTCACAATTACAGTTATTGCAAAGCAATGGACTGGCTGAAGTAAATGTGTGGATGAGATAACCCTTACGTTAAGGATGATTTACGCCTTTATTACTGCTTTTCTCGCCTCAAAATAGACCAGTTAATTAAGATGATTGGTCTAATACCAATTAGCCTTAATACTTGCTCAATTTGAAGGAGTAAATCTGACGCTAACCGCGTTAAAAATTTCTTATTTAGAACCACTAAATAGCAAAATTTTTGCCTTGCCTATATGGATGTAGGTACCTTAGCGATAGCAGGACGCGGTAGCGGAGTTATCGACAAGATTTTCTCGCCTCAAAATAGACCACTTAAATAAGGTAATTGGTATAAGATCAAAAAAGGCTTCTTGATAGAAGCCTTTTTTATTATCGCGTTAAATTTGTTTACAATTGGCTATTAACGCATAAATTTGAGAAGTAACCTCCGGCTGTTTATTTAAGCCAGTCGTTAATTTGTTGGGCAATACCCTCGCTACTCAGACCAAGCTCAGCGTGGATTTCAGCTTGTGAACCATGCTTAATGAACTCGTCAGGTAAACCAAGTAATTTAATTGGCTTCAAGTGTCCTTGAGCTGCCAAATACTCACTAACGGCCGAGCCTGCACCACCAGCAATAGCGTTATCTTCAAGCGTCACAAAACGTTCGTGAGTGACCACTAACTCCTCAATTAACTCAGTATCTAATGGCTTAACAAAGCGCATATCAACCAAAGTCGCGTTAAGCTGCTCAGCAACCACTGCAGCGCTCTCAAGTAACGTTCCAAAGCTTAAAATGGCAAGCTTTTCACCTGTTCTGACTAGTTTGCCTTTACCAATTTCTAGCTCGGTCATTTCAGTTGCAATTTCAGCACTGCCTGCACTTCCTCTTGGGTATCTGACCGCTGCTGGTTGATTAAGACGGTGACCGGTATAGAGCATTTGACGGCATTCATTTAGGTCGCTTGGTGCCATGATCACCATATTTGGAATACAACGTAAAAAGCTGAGATCGTAAGCGCCTTGATGTGTTTCACCGTCAGCGCCAACAACGCCAGCGCGATCAATTGCAAATAGTACAGGTAGGTTCTGTAAAGCAACATCATGAATAAGCTGATCATACGCCCGCTGTAGGAAGCTTGAATAAATTGCCACAACTGGGTTTAAGTCTTCACATGCAAAGCCTGCTGCCAATGTAACTGCATGCTGTTCAGCAATAGCAACGTCAAAATACTGAGCTGGATATTCTTTTGAAAAACGAACCATACCTGAGCCTTCACGCATTGCAGGTGTGATTGCCATCAGTTTATTGTCCTGTGCTGCCATATCACATAGCCAATCACCAAATACCTTTGAGAAGGTCGGTGCGCTTGGTTTTGATTTAGGTAAGCTGTGCACGTTAGGGTCAAACTTAGGCACTGCATGATAACCGATAGGGTCGGCTTCTGCTGGTTTATAGCCTTTTCCTTTTTGGGTCTTAACGTGAAGTAGTTGAGGTCCTTTTAAGTTGCGCATATTGCGCAGCGTATCTACTAGGGTATCTACGTCATGCCCGTCAATTGGACCAATGTAGTTAAAACCTAACTCTTCAAAGAAGGTGCCTGGGATTATCATACCCTTCAGGTGCTCTTCCATACGACCTGCTAGCTCTTTGACCGGGGGGACGCCAGACAGCAGTTTTTTACTGCCTTCACGAATATTGGTATAAAAACTTCCAGATAGAATTTTAGCGAAATGGTTATTCAGTGCACCTACATTCTCGGAGATCGACATCTCGTTATCATTGAGAATAACGAGCATGTCAGGGTTGACATCACCTGCGTGGTTCATGGCTTCAAATGCCATTCCTGCGGTCATCGCGCCATCACCAATTACAGCGACGGTTTTACGCCCAATTCCTTCTTTTTCGGCTGCAATCGCCATACCAAGTGCAGCAGAAATAGAGGTGCTAGAGTGACCAACGCTAAAAGTATCGTATTCACTTTCTTCCCGATAAGGGAAAGGGTGTAACCCGTCTTTTTGACGAATAGTGTGCATCCTCTCTCTTCTACCTGTCAGTAGTTTATGAGGATATGCTTGATGACCTACATCCCACACCAATCTATCATTTGGTGTGTTATATACATAATGCAAGGCCACGGTAAGCTCTACAGTGCCTAGGCCAGACGCAAAATGACCGCTACTTTGAGAGACTGAGTTCAGCAAATATTCGCGAAGCTCATCACTAAAGGCGGTTAACTTGTGCTGGGGTAATTGACGAAGCTGACTTGGCTCGTCAATTAACGCGAGTAAAGGATACTTGCTACTATCAAGTTTCATGTTATTTATCAGAGTCCTAAGTGAATCTCAGCGTAAGTTCGTTACGCAGCTCACTTCATAATTATTAAAATGCTTTACTAACTGGTCATAATATTATGTTAGCCAGTTTTTACAAAGTACTTGTGAACATTTTCTTAGCTTGGCGTATACAGGTTATACGCACACTTAATGTTCTCGATCTATGATGTATTTTGCTAAATCGGCAAGCACTTCTGTATCACCATTGATCGTTTCTAGCGCGTTGAGCGCCTCATGTATTAACTGTTCGGCTTTTTCTTTGGCCTGCGTTAAACCAAGTAATGCTGGATAAGTAGATTTATTATGTTCTACATCTGAGCCTTGAGGTTTGCCAAGTACAGCCGTATCGCCTTCGACATCTAGGATGTCATCGCGTACTTGGAATGCAAGTCCAATGGCTTGACCGTAAGTTCGCATTGCTTGACGCGTTTCATCAGTGAGGCGCTCTGGTTGTGCGCACAACATACCTAATTCAATTGCGCAACTTAAAAGCGCACCTGTTTTGAGCTTATGTATACGCTCAAGCTCTGTGAGTGTTACGGTGCGGTCAGTTGCGGCAATGTCTAGCGCTTGACCGCCTACCATCCCTTGTAATCCTGAAGCTTTTGCTAGGGCACTTATCATCTGTAACTGGGACTGTGGGCTGATGGTAAAGTTTGGTGTACTTAGCAGCTCAAAAGCCAGAGTCTGTAGCGCATCGCCCGCTAATATTGCGGTAGCTTCATCAAATTGAATATGGCACGTAGGTCGACCGCGCCTTAGCTCATCATCATCCATCGCTGGTAAATCGTCGTGTACCAAAGAATAGCTGTGAATACACTCGATGGCCGCAGCTGCGTTATCGAGATCTGCTGCTGCTGCGCCAAAGAGTTCTCCGGTACAGTAGACTAGAAAAGGCCGTAAGCGCTTGCCACCATTTTCTACGCTGTAGCGAGTTGCCGCTAAGACATTTTCTTCTGTGTCTAGCATGTTATCAAAGCTGCGTAAAAGCGTGGTTTCTACCCGCGTTTTAGCATGCTGCAGTTGTTCTTTTAATTTTGCTGACATTAGGCTTCGTTATCAAATGGCTGTAATTGTGCTTGCTCACCTTCGCCCATCAAAATTGCGACTTGTTGCTCAGCTTGCTGAAGTTTTTGGTTCGATGCTTTGGCAAGTTTTATTCCACGCTCAAATTGCTTAAGGGCTTGATCTAGCGCTAAACTGCCGTTTTCCATCTCTGCTACGATTTGTTCTAACTCTTGCATTGCTTCTTCAAAGCTTAAGTTATCAGGTTTTTTTACTGCCATATGTCACGTTGACTCGAAAAGTAAAAGTGACGCAATTTTAGGGGGATTGAGGGCTAAGGTCAAAAAAACCAGCGAGTTTTTGACAACGGAGCGTATCAGCTTTGCAAGATCTGCTATAAACTCGCATTTTAAACACTTTTTAATATAATAGTGTTAAGTTGTAGAAAAACTTGCCGATAACTCAAACAACAATAACTGCGTGATTTATCACAAATAACTTCCCTCGGAGGACATGTGGATTTAGCAACGGTAATAGGGATCCTGGGTGCCATAGGTCTGATTGTAATGTCTATGGTATTAAGTAGTGATGGCCAGATCGCTATGTTCTATAACACGCCGTCCGTCGTTATCGTATTTGGTGGTTCAATCTTCATTGTATTGTCTAACTTTACACTTGGACAATTTTTCGGGATTGGGAAAGTGGCCGGAAAGGCCTTCATGTTTAAAATTGAAACACCTGAAGAACTGATTGAAAAAGCGGTAGAACTTGCTGATTCAGCGCGTAAAGGCGGCTTTCTTGCGCTTGAAGAAGCTGAAATTCCAAATCAATTTATGCGCAAAGGCGTGGATATGCTCGTTGATGGTCATGATGCTGATGTTGTGAGAGCCACCTTGCAAAAAGACATTGCACTTACCTCATCTCGCCATGAACTTGGCGCTGGCCTGTTCAAATCGCTTGCCGATATAGCCCCTGCAATGGGGATGATAGGTACACTTATCGGCTTAGTAGCCATGTTATCAAATATGGATGACCCGAAAGCGATAGGGCCAGCGATGGCTGTTGCACTTTTAACAACGCTATATGGTGCATTCTTAGCGAATGTTGTGGCTATTCCAATACAGGTAAAACTCGAATTACGTAAAGACGAAGAGGAGCGTAATCAGCGGTTAATACTTGATGCTATCTTGGGCATTCAAGATGGCCAAAACCCCAAGGTTATCGAGGGCATTTTGAAAAACTATCTACCTGAGTCAAAACGTGGTTCAGAAGCTGAGGAATAATCATGTCTGATGAGAACGAATGTAAATGTCCCCCGCCAGGTTTGCCCGCTTGGATGGGAACATTTGCTGACTTGATGTCACTGCTCATGTGCTTCTTTGTATTGCTGCTCGCCTTTTCCGAGATGGATGTACTCAAATTTAAACAAATTGCAGGCTCTATGAAGTTTGCATTCGGCGTACAAAATAAAATTGAAGTCAAAGATATACCCAAAGGTACGAGTGTGATTGCAATGGAATTCACACCAGGAAAACCAGAGCCTACCCCAATTGAAACAATCCAGCAGCAAACCGTCGAAATGACACAACAAATGCTTGAGTTCCAAGCTGGAGACGAAGCGTCTGCGGGGGGAAGGCAGGAGCAGCGTGGTAATAAGCGCGGTGGTGAATCAGCCAGTACAGCGCAAGAAATGGCATCGACTCAAGCAATTGCTTCAGCAGAGCAAGAGCAGGTAAATGAGTTAGTCAAAAAAATAGCGCAGCAACTTGAAAAGCAAATCATGGACGGTGCTATCGAACTAGAGTCTTTAGGACAACAAATCATCATTCGCATTCAAGAGAATGGCTCTTTCCCTGCGGGTAGTGCATTTTTGCAGCCTAAATTTGAGCCTGTAATTGAAGAAATAGCAGAGCTGTTAAAGGATGTGCCAGGAGAGATCACGGTATCCGGTCACACTGACGATTTTAGGGTAACGAATGAGCTTTACTCTAACAATTGGGATCTGTCAGCAACTCGGGCTGTAGCCGTGGCGACTGTAATGGAAAAAGTACGAGGCTTTGATAAAAATAGAATGTTAGTCGTAGGGCATGCTGATACTAGACCGCTAGTACCGAATGATAGTGACCTCGATAGACGCCGCAACAGGCGCGTTGAAATCTCTATTTTACAGGGAAAACCAAAAGAGTCTGATCCCATTGAAGTGAGGGAAAATTAGTGAGAGTTTGTTGCCAAATTACAGGGAATTCGCTATTGTTCCTGCTGGTTCTACTTAAAGGAGAAATAGAATGATTTTAGTAAAAAAACCTCAAAACTTTAGACTTCCCGGTGGTAACGGCGAGGGTGGTGATGAGGAAGCTGAGAAGAAGCCTTCATAACTCGTTGACATAGAAGATATGTTAGACGCTTGGGAGTCAGTACGACTCTTTTATATTCAATACAGTATACCACTTTCATTGGTTGCTGTATTTTCTTGCGTATTTTTGCGGGATATTAAAGCCGCTAGATATGCAATTTTGATTGCTGCTTTTTATATCATCGGTCACTTCACAAGTGATATCGTCAGAGCAGTGGACAGTGATAGAGTGTATCGTTATATATTTTGGGCTTTCAATGATATTCTGTTTATGGCTATCATTGCTGTTTGGGCGATTAAAGATAAAGTCTATATGTGGCAAAGTGTGGTTGCACAGCTCATCATAATACCAGCCCCTATTTTGCAAATGTTCCGCTTAGTTGACAGGCATTTGATGGAACTTAGTTACTCTTCTTATTTATATGTCACCGTTATTCCTATCATCAATTTCGCTACTCTGTGTTTAGCGTTTGTTCCTGTTGTTGGCTATTTTCAATTGAGACATAGAAAGTTACGGGAAGAATTACTCTAGTGTTATTGATGTGGACTGTATCAGCTTTCTTGATGCTTACTTGCTCAATTCTAAGTAATGAATTCGCGTTAACCACATCAAAAACTTCCTTGGGTAGAACAACTACCTAAGCGAATTTTAGCCTTACCTACAAGTATTCAACCGCCTTGACGATAACAGAGCGAGTCGCTGTGTTATCGGCAAGACTTTTTCGCTTCAAAATATGTCACTTAATAAAAAATTGATATTAAGCGCTAACCCACAAGTATTATTTAACACTATCCTAAGCTTGGTATGACCCCTGCCATTTGCATCAGCTGAGAGGTAATTATCATGACACCAAAAACAGTTGCTAATCCAAGCGCCAACTTACCCCCTTTTACTTGATAACCATTACCCACTCGCGTCTTTCTTTGTTTCCAGACCATTGCAACCGGTAGGAAGACGGCTAGCACCACAAGTGCAATGGCTGCGTAACCAAGTGCCATGATAAACCCCTCAGGATAAAATAGTGCAAATCCTAGCGGTGGTAAAAACGTAATGAATGCCGTTTTAATGCGGTCTTTCTTGGTATCTTTTTGTTTCAACGCATCGGCAAAAAAGTCAAATAAGCCCAAGCTGACCCCTAAAAATGACGTTGCGAGTGCAAGGTCGGCAAACACAGTGACAAATACCTGAACGTTGTTGTTGTGTGCTATCGATGAAATACTGGCGACAAACCCCGGTAGTCCATCGCTTGCCATTAAGTTTGCTTGTCCCATGACTCCCTGACTTAATAACTGCCAAAATACATAGATAATAAGTGGCAAAGATGCACCAAACATCATTACTTTTCGCAATTGATGAATATCTACACCTACATACTTGACGATAGATGGGATCGAGCCATGAAATCCAAATGAAGTGAAAATTACTGGGATTGCGGCGATAATTAGACCTTGTTCAATTGGCATGTCAATTAGGTGCTGCCCGTGCACATAAGGGGTAAGAATAAAAAATAAGCCTGCCAATACGACGACTTTAATTGAAAACAGTAGCTGATTGAGTTTATCGACGGTGCTGGTACCTAAAGTAACTATTGTGGCAATAATTACAGCCAGTAATACAGAGCCTAACTGCGGGGTGATCTCCTCACCAAGTACGCCAACGAGCTTTGTTTGAAGTTGTGCGCCTCCCCCTGCAATATAGGCTGCACACAAAGCGTAGAATAAAAACACCATTGAGAAGTTAGCGACATATTGACCTGTTTTACCAAGTAGGCTTTTTGCCAGTGTGTTTAATGTCGCGTCTTGGTCTGCATATTGATGCACCTCAAGCATGAGTAATGCGGTATATGTCATGAGTAACCAAGTTATCATTAACAATACGATAGCGGTAGAAAACCCTAGCCCTGCTGATGCAATAGGAAGTGCTAGCATGCCCGCACCAATGGTGGTGCCAGCGACAATTAGCATGCTACCCAAAGTTTTATTCTTAAGCACGTTTAGCCTCTCATTATTATTATCTGGTGAGGCAAGATATAACGAATAGCATGGAAATGAAACCGTTTTGCTGTTAATGGTGATAAGAACTGAAATGACTGACTGTATGGGTATGACTTGTAAAATGATGAGGAGATAGTCGCTGCAAGCATTGAGTTGCAGCGACAGAGGCTAATTTATTTTACCTCTTTTCCTGCTGCTTGTTGATCTGCATGGTAGCTTGAGCGTACAAATGGACCACAGGCGGCATGACTAAAACCAATCTCATCAGCATAAGCTTTTAAACCGTCAAACTCTGCTGGCGGGACATAACGCTTTACTGGTAAGTGGTGTTTTGATGGCTGTAGATATTGGCCTACCGTCAACATGTCTACATTATGCTCGCGTAAGTCTCTTAATACTTCCTCTATCTCAGAGATTTCCTCGCCAAGTCCAACCATGAGTCCAGATTTTGTTCTCACTTCAGGGTGAGCTTCTTTGAAGCGGCGTAGCAATTCTAATGACCACTTATAATCGGCGCCAGGACGCGCTAATTTATATAGCCTTGGAGCAGTTTCAAGGTTGTGGTTGAAGACATCAGGCGGTGTTTCACTTAAAATTTCTAGTGCTCTGTCCATACGACCCCGAAAGTCTGGCACCAGAATTTCGATTGTAATACCTGGATTATGCTTACGGATCTCACGTATACAGTCGGCAAAGTGTTGCGCGCCGCCGTCACGAAGATCATCTCTGTCAACTGAAGTAATAACGACATAGCTTAATTTCATGTCTTTGATAGTCAGCGCGAGCTTTTCAGGTTCTTGTGCGTCTGGCTTTAATGGACGACCATGGGCAACATCACAGAAAGGGCAGCGACGAGTACAAATAGCACCTAAAATCATAAAGGTGGCTGTACCGTGGTTAAAGCATTCAGACAAGTTCGGGCAAGATGCTTCTTCACATACAGAATGTAACCCATGCTTACGCATTGCCTGCTTAATCCCGTCGATACGCTCACTTGATTTAGGCAAGCGGATCTTTAACCATTCAGGTTTTCTTAGCATCTCTTCGCGTTCTGTTGGCATGACTTTTACAGGGATCAATGCCATTTTTTCAGCATCGCGGAGCTTTACCCCTGGCTCCATTTTGACTGGTTTACTCATTCGTTTTCAAACCCTTCAGTGTATTCAACATGCTCGGCTTTAATACGCTCTAGCATGTGTTTTACCAGACCAGCCCCCGCATCAGCGACGGTTTGAGGTCCATTGATTTCGCTACTTTGCACCATATTCATACCAGCATAACCACATGGGTTAATTCGTAAAAATGGACTTAAATCCATATTTACGTTAAGGGCTAGACCATGAAATGAGCAGCCTCGGCGGACTCTTAGTCCTAATGATGCAATTTTGCTATCGTTGACATATACGCCTGGCGCATCGGCTTTAGCGTAAGCAGCTATCCCGTACTCTTTAAGTGAGTCGATAATGCTCTGTTCTAACCAAGTAACAAGCTCTCGCACCCCAATTTTCAAGCGTCGTAAGTTCAGTAAAACATAGAGCATTTGTTGACCAGGGCCGTGGTATGTGACTTGGCCGCCTCGATCGACTTTAACAACGGGAATATCTCCAGGTGCTAACAGGTGCTCCTCTTTACCAGCTTGACCTTGGGTAAACACAGGTTCATGTTCCACCAGCCAAAGCTCATCTGCTGTGCTATCGTCCCGCTCATCGGTAAAAGATTGCATTTTATGCCAGATAGGTTCGTACTCACGAAGGCCTAATTGACGCACGATTAACTTACGTGGTTCCATTATTGGGGATCCTTACTGGTTACAGTATGTAACGGACGTCTTCTATGCCACCGATCTCGGTATAAATCTGTTCTATGTGTTCTTTGCTAGTGACGGTAGCAACAATAGAAACCGCTTCATAATTACCTTTACTACTTGGCTTTACTTTAGGTGCATAATCACCTGGTGCAATTACTTGCAACTTAGCTAGGATTTGATCCGTCAAATTGACATTGGCTAGACCCATAATTTTGAATGTAAATGGGCAAGGAAATTCTAAGTATTCATCAAACTTAGTGTTTTTTACTGGTTTTACCATGACGGCATCCTCACAACAAACTACTTGCATGTGCTTTTGCCGAGTTATACCAATTCGCTTAAATTTAAGACTCATCGGTATTCCTCGGTTATCTAAAAACACCGAAACCCTACGGGCACTACGATATTGCCGCATTCTATCATTTTTAGCGCAAAAAAAAACGCCTCATCCCTGGGCGTTCACTTACATAAAATGGGGTTATTGTGAGATCTGTAAACTACTTTAATCAGCAGTAAAAATATCCATCATTGAGATATGCTTCAAGTACGGTAAATAGCTGCTAAAAATAAGCATATAACTAGCGCTCCGCCTTTCTACAGCCGCAGCTAGAAAGTGGAGGGCTTCAGTACGGGGATAAAATTTATAGAGTTTGGCAGTTATTGCCTTGAGGAGGTAAATGCCAACCAGTGCGCAATAACTGATTGGCATTTCTGATATGGATTATTGTGAGATCTGTAGACGTAGGTAGTCGTAAATCTTACTGAAGAAGCCACCTTCTTGAATTTCTTCTAACGTAACAAGTGGATATTGTGCAATGTCTTCGCCATCAAGCTGCAAAAATAATGTGCCCACTTTTGTTCCTTTAGCTAACGGAGCTTCAAGTGTTTTGTCTAGCTCAAAGTTCGCTTTTAGGTTTTTGCTTTGTCCACGAGGGATAGTAATAGGCGTATCTTCCATAATGCCCAGAGAAACCGTTTCTTTATTGCCCATCCATACGCGCTGATCGGCAAACGCATCACCAGCTTGATACGGAGTAATCGTTTCAAAGAAGCGGAAACCATAGTTAAGTAGCTTTTTACTCTCTACTTTTCGCGCCCGTTCACTTTCGGTACCCATAACCACTGCAACTAAGCGCATATCGTCTTTTACAGCAGAAGTAACAAGGCTAAAGCCCGCTTCCGAGGTGTGGCCTGTTTTAATGCCGTCGACTTCAAGACTTGCATCCCAAAGAAGAGAGTTACGGTTATATTGTTTGATACCGTTATAGGTAAATGATTTTATCTTGTATAGGGCGTATTCATCCGGCACATCGCTGATAAGTGCAGCTCCAAGGGTTGCCATATCTCTTGGTGTGGTAAAATGCTCATCGGTGTCAAGGCCATGACTATTAACAAAGTGAGTATTATCCATTCCCAGCTTTTTGGCATGAGCATTCATCAAGTCAGCAAATGCAGACTCACTGCCAGCAATATGTTCAGCCATAGCAACACAGGCATCATTACCCGATTGAATGATTATACCGTGGTTAAGGTCATCGACGCTCACCTGTTTGCCGACTTCAATAAACATCACCGAAGAGCCAGGAAAGTTCTTAGCCCAGGCTTTTTCGCTAATGGTAACCATGTCAGTCGGGGAAATATTTCCAGCCTCAATTTCAGTACCAATGACGTAGCTAGTCATCATTTTCGTCAGGCTTGCTGGAGCAAGCTTTGTATCAGCGTTTCCTTCAGCTATCACTTTACCTGTAGTAAAGTCCATTAGAAAATAGCCTTTTGCACTAACTTGAGGCGGTGAAGGAATAATTTGTGCACTGGCACTCATGATAGAGAAAGTGCACACTAGTCCAAGGACTTTTTTAACGATTTTTGGTTTGATAGAAGTCATTATGCTCGCTTTTTTGATTATCGGCATTCATTACGGTTATTCTAAAGTTCCTGCTCACTGTAAAGCAAGAAAGCACGACTAAATTGACCCTGTTGTAAGGTTTTTAGCAAAGATTGTGCTTGATTGTCATCGGTAATAGGACCGACTCTCAGTTTGTACAAGTCATCTTCAAAGGTGATCGCAGTACCTAGTCCTAATTCTTGTTGTAGCTGGTTTGCGAGAACCTGTATGTTCTCGAGGTTGCTACCTGCTGCGACTTGTACATAGGTTAGCCTTGGAGACTCGCGCGTCAGAGTAATCGCTTCGACCTTAACACGGGCTGTACCTTTGAGATGATAGCCTAGCTTATAGGCGGCTGCATAAGATAGGTCAATTAGCCTATCTTCATGAAATGGTCCTCGATCGTTGATTCTAACGATTGCTGTGCGGCCATTCTCAAGATTGGTGACTCGAGCGAAACTAGGTAGTGGCAAAGTTTTGTGTGCAGCCGTCATATCAAACATGTTAAATATTTCGCCATTTGAGGTATGGTAACCGTGGAACTTTCTGCCATACCATGAGGCTATCCCTTCTTTTTGGTAACCGCGTTCGTCAGAAATAGGGGTATAGCGTTTACCAAGTACGGTATAGGGGCGGTTAGCACTGACACTTTTTTTCTCATTAGTGACGATGGCGTCTTGCATTTCGAGTGCGGTTGGTTCTCGCAATGGCGCTTTGTCATGGCGAATATGATAACGGCTACCACAAGCCGTTAATAAACTAGCCAAGACTAGGGTCATGATGGTTCTATAAATAAAGCGAAAACGTGCAGTCATTATTTTAACAGCATCCTCTTATCTGTTGCGATTGCCATAATAATGCCAAATCCAGCCATCAGCGTCACCATAGACGTACCACCATAACTAATAAGCGGAAGTGGGACGCCGACGACGGGGAGTAAACCAGACACCATGCCAATATTAACAAAAACGTAGACAAAGAAAGTTAATGTCAGTGCGCCTGCTAGCAACTTACTAAAAGCGTCTTGCGCTTGTACTGCAATATATAAACCTCGGCCAATAATAAACAAGTACAAACTGAGTAACATGGTTACACCAAGTAAGCCAAACTCCTCACTGAGAACAGAAAAAATAAAATCAGTATGGCGCTCTGGTAAAAACTCTAACTGCGACTGAGTACCATGCAACCAACCTTTACCTTCAACTCCACCGGAGCCAATGGCGATTTTAGATTGAATAATATGATAACCCGATCCTAGTGGATCGCTCTCTGGATTAAGAAATGTCAGCACTCGCTGCTTTTGATAGGCATGCATCCCGTAGTGCCAAAACGCATATACGCCTGGTACTGCCAACAGTATCCCCGAACCGATTAGACGCCAGCTAAGGCCAGCTAAAAAAAGTACAAAAATCCCTGAGCTGGCGATGAGGATAGAGGTGCCGAGATCTGGTTGCTCTTTAATTAAAATAGTTGGTACTAACACTATGGTAAAGCCAGTGATGAGATTTAGTATACTAGGAGGCAGATGAGAGCGACCAATAAACCAAGCGACGGTCATAGGTACAGCTAATTTCATAATTTCTGAGGGCTGAAAGCGGGTAACACCTAAATCTAACCAGCGCTGCGCTCCTTTGCTGCTGACGCCGACAAAAAGTACGGCTATCAACATCCCAAGGCCCACCAAGTAGATTGGAATAGCCACGCGTTTTAGCGTACTGGGTGAAAACTGAGCCACGAATACCATAGCAATAACTGCACCAAACATTCGGGTTGCGTGACGCATCATCATCCCCATATCTTGTCCACTTGCGCTATAGACAATGGCGAGGCTGGCAATCATCATCGTCATTAATGCAGCAAATAATGGTAAGTCTATATGGACTTTTTCGAGTAGCGAACGCGGTTTGTTTAGGGGGCTCATGGTTGTACCTCCTGTTCGAGAGGATAGGCAGAAAAGTAATAGTCCATTACTTGGCGTGCCATCGGAGCTGCGATGGCGGTACCACCACCTTGGTTTTCAACAACTACAGTAATCACAAGTTGCGGATCGTCAAAAGGAGCAAAGCCAACATAGATACCGTTATCTCGATGTTTTTCTTTTAGTTTCTTGGCATCATATTTTTCACCTTGAGCGATACTGATGACCTGAGCTGTACCAGTTTTGCCTGCATGGTCGTACGTCGCGCCTTCAAAGGCACTTTTTGCAGTACCGATTTTTACTGTATTGTGCATGGCTTTTAGCGCAATATCCCAATGGTAGGGATTTTGCAGCTCTACAGGCGCTTTTTCTTCGGTAAACAGTTGTTCGACTTCGCTATCTTGTTTAGAAATTTGCACCAGATGTGGCTGTTTATGCTTGCCTTTGTTCACAAGAATGCTCAGTGAGTTTGCTATTTGCATTGGGGTCGCTGTCCAATAACCTTGGCCAATGCCAACAGAGATAGTATCTCCTGGATACCAAGCCTCCTTAAAACGTGCCCGTTTCCATTCAACAGAGGGTAAAATTGCGGAGGTTTCTTCGTGAATGTCGATCCCAGATAACTCACCAAAACCAAATTGAGTCATAAAGTCGCTGATCTTGGTTATTCCAAGCTTATAGGCTGTTTCATAAAAATAGGTATCACATGATTGTTCAATGGCTTTGTAAACATCTACATGTTCGTGTCCCCATGGGCGCCAGTCTCGCCACTTGTGTTTAACATTAGGAATTTGAAAAAAGCCTGGATCCCAAATTTTGGTCGTCTCGGTGACAATGCCTTCTTCTAGTGCGAGTATAGCTAAGTGTGGTTTAACTGTTGAAGCGGGGGCGTATCGACCTTGAGTTGCACGATTAATAAGTGGTCTATTAGGGTTGAGCAACGCGCGGTAATCTTTTGAGCTGATCCCGTGCACAAACAGATTAGGATCGTAACTAGGGTTTGAGTATAGCGCCAAAATGCCCCCATCTCTTGGATCCATTACCACAATTGCACCACGAGTATCTTTTAGGACGTGCTGAACAATTTGTTGCAGGCCAATGTCTAAGGTAAGTACTAAATCTTTGCCTGGCTGCGGTGCTTCCATACTCAGGGTGCGAATGATGCGACCACGATTATTTACTTCAACACGACGAGAGCCTACGGTACCGTGAAGCGTCTCTTCGTAAAACTTTTCAATTCCGAGCTTACCGATGTCATGGGTTGCACGGTAGTTGGTGGCTTTACCATCAAGCTCTAATTGTTGTAACTCTTGCTTGTTGAGTTTAGCAACATAACCTAACGCATGGGTTAGTGTGTCGCCATAAGGGTAATAACGAGAGAGTCGAGCCTCAACACTAAACCCTGGCAGGCGATGCTGGTTTACGGAGAGGATAGCAACTTCTTCTTCATTTAGCCTGCCTTTTAATACTTGGCTTTTGAATCGGCGGTTATGACGGATCTCTTTTTTGAAGTCTTCAATCTGTTGATCAGAGATATCAATCAGCTGGCGCACCGTGGCAAGTGCTACCTCTAGATCGTCAACATCTTCAGGGATCACTTCAAGGTTGTACACGGGGCGATTTTCAGCAAGTAGCACGCCATTTCGATCGTAGATCAAGCCCCTATTAGGAGCCACTGGGATCACTTTGATACGATTATCATTGGAGCGAGTGCGGTAAGTTTCGTGTTCAACAATTTGTAGCTTATACACGTTGTGAAACAAGATACCGATGATAACAACAACAAAAACAAAGCCGACAAAGGCTCTTCTTGCAAAGAGATTCGCCTCGGCAGAATGATCCCTAATCGTCGGCCGTTTTTTTATCATTATTATTCTCTGTGATAAGGATGGTTGTTATTTAAACTCCAGCCGCGATACAGGCTCTCGGCAACCACTATTCGTACTAAAGGGTGGGGGAGCGTTAAGTTTGATAAAGACCACTTTTGCTCAGCAGCAGCAATACATTCAGGAGCAAGACCTTCTGGTCCACCAATAAGGAGGCTGACATCGCGGCCATCTAGTTGCCACTTTTCCATATTGCTCGCAAGTTGGTGTGTATCCCATGGTTTACCTGTCACTTCGAGTGTCACAATGCGGTTACCTTTGGGGATTGCGGCTAGGGTTCTTTCCCCTTCTTGTTGCAAAATACGCTTTATATCTGCATTTTTCCCGCGTTTGCCTGCACTTATTTCGACAAGCTCTAAAGGCATATCTTTAGGAAAGCGCCTTTGATACTCAGTGAAGCCGGTCTCAACCCATTTTGGCATTTTGGTACCTACTGCGATGAGTTGGATTTTCACGTTAACCCCACAGCTTTTCTAAATCATAGAAACCGCGAGTTTCATCTTGCATCACGTGGACTACAACATCGCCTAAATCAACCAGCACCCACTCACCAACGTTTTGTCCTTCATGGCCTAGTGGCGACTCACCTGCGTGACGGGCTTCTTTTGCAACGTGATCAGCAATTGATTGAACGTGACGCTTTGAAGTGCCTGTGCAGATAACGAGGTAATCGGTAATTGAGGAGGTGTCGCGAACATCAAGTTTAACAATGTCACGGGCTTTCATATCGTCTACTTTATCCAGCGCGAAGTCTACTAACTGTTGTGAATCCAAATTTCTATCTCTGTTATTTAAATAATCTGTGATTTTAACACGCTTTATAGGCTTAATCAGCATACAAGCCATGGCTATTTATGTAGTCTATGACCGAGTTTGGTAGCCATTGTTCCAAATATGCGACGTTTTGTTGTGAAATTGCCGCTCTTACCGTGCTTGAAGCAATGTCTTTTTGCTCTCCAGAGAGGAAGTAGCAATGGCCAGCAAGAGTTGTGTGTAACTTACTTGTGTCCGTTGTAGTTGCCTTGGTTAAATAGGCTGCAACCTCGGCACTTGGCGCACATGTTTCACCGGGACGCTGATAAACGACCAGATGGCACAGTGTAGTAATTTCACGCCACTCAAACCAAGTATGTAAGTTGTTGAACGAATCCATCCCCATTAAAAAGGTAATCGCCGCCTTTGGGTGCTCTGCGCGAAGCTCACGCAATGTTAATAACGTATATGAAGGCCCTTGGCGTAACAGCTCACGTGTATCGATAGTCATTTTCTCATGACCAGAAATAACTTTAGCAAGCATAGACAGGCGGTGTTCATCACTGATTTTAGGACGCTGTTTGTGTACGGGAATAGCACAAGGGAGCAGTTTTAATTGGTTAAGGCCCAGCGCATCAATACAACGAGCAGCCATATTTAGGTGGCCTAAATGAGGCGGATCAAAGGTGCCACCAAAGAGTGCTATCATAGATGTTCGCTCTGACTGATTGGCAAGGGTATGATAAGTGGTGTCGCAAAAGCCAGTGCTATGTGAGCAAGCGCTTGGTACGGAGCTGTGATCCTTGCTTCTTTATAAGCGCTATCGAAATCGGCCATCAAGCTCAATAGTTGCTTAATTTGCTCAATCGTTAGCCTATCTAACGCACGTTGCGTAAGTGCTTGTTGATTTTTCCAGACATTGTACTTTTTAAAGGCTTCTGGCAGTGCTGTACCTGCTTGCCAAAGCGATTTAACCCCTAATAAAGTGCGAGCCTGATTTTGTAGTGTCCACAAAATGCTAGCAGGCTCTACATTGTCGCTTGCAAGCTTATTTAGTACCTTGATGATTTGTTTTGAGTTACCGTTTAGCAGCCCCGTATTTAAATCAAAAATATCGAATTTAGATTGATTCAACAGGCCGCTTAATATTTGTTGTTCGTCAACAGAACTTTTACCAAATAGTAGTGAAAGCTTTTCAAGTTCTTGATGGGTCGCAAGCAGGTTGCCTTCAGTTGCAACTAGCAGAGCACGCTTTGCTTGTGGGGATATGGTGAGTTTTAAACGCTTACACTCATCGTCAAACCAGCGCTCTAAATGTCGACCAGTCAGCGCATAGCAAGGTACAAACAAACCCTTTGCTTCTATTGCTTTGAACCAAGCTGTGCGTTGGATATCTTGTCCTGCACTCAGTCCTTTAAAAATCACAATGACGTCAGGGTTAACCTGTTCTGCAAGTGATTTTAGTACTGCGACCCCCTGAGTTGGGACTTTTTGCTCATTGAAATCGAACTCAATCAAGGTACGAGCGCTAAACAGTGACATACTGTTGTACTGTGCACTCAATTCTTGCCAGTCGAACCCGGGCAACAATGAAAATTTAATAACTTCATCAAAGCCTTGCTGTTTCGCGGCGTTTCGAATAGCAAGTACACACTCACCTTGCTGGAAGGGTTCTTCGCCAAAAACTAAGTAAAAAGGAGCGAGCCCTTTTGCTAAAGAACCGGATAGTTGATTGGCATAACAACGCATTACAGCTGTGACAACTCTCTGATGATCCGTTGACTCGCAATGCGGCGCATTTCAGTCAAAATAAGCTCAAGTTCTTTGGCTTTTGCCAGTGCGTTATCAGGGTCATCTTGATAATTACGATACAACTCAAACATTTGCTCTACAGGCGCTTGTCCAGGTCGACTTAAACGATATGAAACGCGATAGGCTAATTCGTATTGCGCAACTTGGCCATTTTTAAACAAACTCAGTGTTTGACGTTCGAGTGCATCGGCATATAAGTATAACTCGGCGGCTTGCTTTGAGTCTTTGGGTGTTAAAGAGACTTGCGCGCGCACCAAGTCATTGTGAAGCTGTTCAAACAAGGCTGAACGTTTATCATCCGCGCTTAACGTGATCTCTTTCAAGTCATCAGGCAGATAAGAAGCTTGCTTGAGGTGAAAACCACAGCTGGCTACGAAGAAGCAAGCTAGCAAAATTGCTAGCTTACTGAATTGCCAAAACAGGCTACGCATATTAGTTTGCAACCACATTAAGTAGTTTACCTGGGACGTAGATCACCTTGCGGATGGTCTTACCGTCGGTAAACTTAGTAACGTTTTCTTCACTAAATGCAATGGCTTCAACTTGCTCTTGTGTTGCGTCTGCCGCTACGGTGATTTTAGAGCGAAGTTTACCGTTTACTTGCACCACGATAAGCTTCTCATCTTCAACTAGTGCGCTTTGGTCGACGATGGGCCATGCCGCATCAAGAATATCACCAGCCTTGCCAAGCTCAGTCCACAGCTCGTGACACATGTGCGGTGTGATAGGCGCAAGCATGATCACCATAGCTTCTAGTGCTTCGTTTGCTAGTGCAATGTCCTGCTCATCATTAAGTGGCGCTTTGATAAGCTTATTTGAAAGCTCCATCACCGCCGCAATTGCCGTATTAAACGTTTGACGACGCTCAATATCGTCGGTCACTTTTGCAATGGCTTTGTGGATGTCGCGACGTAGCGTCTTTTGCGCTGCATTTAGTTTGCTTAAATCAAGCTCGGCAGTACCTGCTTGCTTTACGTCAACCGCGTATTTCCAAATACGACGAAGGAAGCGATGTGCACCTTCAACGCCTGAGTCAGACCATTCTAGTGTTTGCTCAGGTGGTGCCGTAAACATCATGAATAAGCGAACCGTGTCAGCGCCGTATTGTTTGATAACCGTTTGCGGGTCAATACCATTGTTCTTCGACTTAGACATTTTGCTCATGCCTGCTGAGAATACTGGCTCGCCGTCTTCTTTATGCCACGCTTTAGTGATGCGGCCTTTGTCGTCAGTCTCAGTTAATACGTCAGTTGGTGAAATCCATACGTCTCCACCTTTTTCGTCCTTACGATAGTAAGTATCGGCAAGTACCATACCTTGACACAGAAGGCGCTCAAATGGCTCATCTGAGTTTACTAACCCGAAGTCACGCAGTAGTTTGTGGAAGAAGCGTGCGTACAGTAGATGTAAAATAGCGTGCTCGATACCACCAATGTATTGGTTGACTGGTAACCAGTAGTTTGCAGCGCCAGGCTCAAGCATGCCCTCATCGTAGCGCGGACTACAGTAACGTGCATAATACCAAGACGATTCCATAAAGGTATCAAAGGTGTCAGTTTCGTGGAATACCGCTTCGCCATTTACAGTGGCTTTTGCCCATTCAGGATCTGCTTTAATTGGAGATGTTACGCCGTTCATCACCACGTCTTCAGGTAGACGAACAGGTAGCATATCAGCCGGTGCTGCAAGCTCAGAACCACCTTCTTTGTTTAACATCGGGATAGGAGAACCCCAATAACGCTGACGACTCACACCCCAATCACGAAGGCGGAAGTTGACTTTACGTTTACCAACACCTAGTGCTTCTAACTTAGTTGCAATAGCATTAAAAGCAGCTCCGAAATCTAAGCCATCAAACTCACCGGAGTTTATTAGCGTGCCTTTTTCAGTAAACGCTGCTTCTGCTAGGTTTGCTTCTGCTTCAGCGCCTGCTAGTGGCTGAATTACTTGCTTGATCTCAAGACCGTAAGCGGTTGCAAACTCATAGTCACGTTGGTCGTGGCCTGGAACCGCCATGACTGCGCCTGAACCATAATCCATCAAGACAAAGTTAGCAACCCAAATAGGTACTTCTTGCCCTGTGAGTGGGTGAATAGCGGTAAAGCCTGTCGCGATGCCTTTTTTCTCCATTGTTGCCATATCTGCTTCAGCAATCTTGGTGTTTTTGCATTCTTCAACAAAGCGAGAAATTGCATCACTGTTTTTCGCAGCTTCCTGAGCGATAGGGTGGCCTGCTGCAACAGCGACGTAAGTCACACCCATAAATGTATCAGGGCGAGTGGTGTATACCGTGAAGCTTTCGTTATTATCAGCGCGTTTAAAGTCGATTTCGACGCCTTCTGAGCGACCGATCCAGTTGCGCTGCATCGTCTTAACCTGCTCAGGCCAATGCTCAAGCTTGTCTAAGTCGTCAAGTAACTCTTGAGCATAGTCAGTAATTTTAATGAACCATTGTGGAATTTCTTTTTGCTCAACAATGGCACCAGAGCGCCAGCCACGACCATCAATAACTTGCTCGTTAGCCAGTACAGTTTGGTCTACTGGATCCCAGTTTACTGTCGACATTTTCTTGTACACCAAGCCTTTCTCATAAAGCTTAGTGAAGAACCACTGCTCCCATTTATAATATTCTGGGTGACAAGTGGCAATTTCACGATCCCAATCATAACCAAAGCCAAGCTGTTTTAGCTGGTTACGCATGTAATCGATATTCTCATATGTCCATTTAGCTGGTGCAGTGTTATTTTTGATTGCCGCATTTTCAGCTGGTAAGCCAAACGCATCCCAACCCATAGGCTGCATTACGTTTTTGCCTTGAAGGCGTTGGAAACGAGAAACCACATCACCAATGGTGTAGTTACGTACGTGACCCATGTGGAGGCGGCCACTTGGGTATGGGAACATTGAGAGGCAGTAGTACTTCTCTTTACTTTCGTCTTCGACAACTTTGAAGGTGTTGTTTTCTTCCCAGTACGACTGTACTTTGGCTTCGATATCTTGCGGGTTATATTGCTCTTGCATCTAGGTTTCCAAACATCTGGCAAATTTAATAGAAAATTGCCCGATAGCATACCCGAATTTAGCCTGCAATCACAGCACCAAAATACCTTAATTTTTATCCACTATACCGTTACAGCAATGGATATAACGACGCTCACTCGAACAGGGCAGAAATTGTAAAAATTTTACATCACAAAAAACTGTACTAGCATTAATTTAAATATTTTTTATTGCTCTTTGTGCGAGGAAATATGAAAAAACTATTGCTGTGCTCATCTCTGTTTACCTGTTTTAGCGTATCTGCTGCGACTTCATCCACCGTAACATTAGTATCTGACTATCTCTTTAACGGGGTAAGTCAAACAGGTGAAGACCCTGCGCTTCAAGCGAGCTTTGATTGGGCTGGTGACTCTGGCTTGTACGCAGGTGTATGGGCTTCTAACGTTGATTTTGGTGATGATACAGATATCGAGTTTGACGGCTACGTTGGCTATTACACCGCGTTAACTTCGTCAATTAATATAGATATAGGTATTGCTCAATATACCTATCATGGCGGCGACATTAGCGATGATTATAATTATGCAGAGGCGTACGCTAAATTTAACTACGGCAATACGAATTTAAACTTTTGGCATGCTTGGGACTACTTTGGAACAGGAGCCGGGCACAGTATTGTGATGCTTACTCATGACTTTCCGTTAACAGAGCGCTTATCGTTTGGTGTCGGCGTGGATTACTCAATGAGTCACGATGAAGATAAATGGCAGTGGGAGTCTGGGGATGATTATCTCCATTGGCGGGCTACGTTTAATTACGCCATTGAAGGGTGGAACTTGTCGTTAGGGTATGAAGATACCGACCTCGATACACAGGGTGATTCAACTATTTTGGCGACCGTATCTAGAACATTTAATTTCTGAGGGATGAAATATGAAGCTAATTATCGGATTCTTTGCCGTTACTTTGTCTTGGCTTGCTACCGCAGAAACAGTCTATCTGACATCATTATCATGGCCACCCTATTCAGATAAATCTCTACAAGAGCAGGGGGCATCGGTGGCCGTTGCAAAAGCGGCATTTGCGGCTGAAGGACACACGTTGGAGGTGGAGTTTTTTCCATGGTCGAGAGCGGTTAAAACGGCTTCCTCGTCCGGCTCTAAATACGTCGGCTATTTTCCTGAGTATTATTATGACACCCAAGAGTTTGTGTTTTCTGAGCCAATGGGTTCGGGGCCGCTTGGGTTAGTACAAAACAAAAGCGCGCCAATTAGTTTTACTGGAGTAAATGACCTTAAGGGAATGAAGATAGGCGTTGTACAAGATTATGTGAATACACAAGAGCTAGATGCCATGATAGCCAGTGGTGCGATTGTAGGTGAAGCCGTGCCGTCAGATGTATTGAATGTCAAAAAAGTGGGGGCGAAACGGATCCCAGCAGCGGTGATTGATGCCAATGTGTTGCGCTATTTGCTGCAAACAGACAGCTCATTGGCACGCTTTAAAGACGCGGTGGAAATGAATGCCACCTTGTTACAAGAGAAGCAGCTATATATTGCATTTAGAAATGATGAACAGGGTAAAAAGTGGCAGCAAATCTATAACTCTGGCCTGAAGAAAATAGATGTGCAGAGTATTATGGCTAAGTTTTTAAACTAGGAGGCTTACTTTGACTCGATCAATATTGTTCCGTCTTATCCTGACAACCTTGCTTTCAATGGGAACGGTTTTGCTGTTATTCGGAGTATATGATTATGTGAATCAAAGTATGGTTCTGAAACAAAAACTGGATACTGATGTTGCGTTAGCGCAAGAGAGAATGGGCTTAGCATTGCCTAACGCCGTTTGGAACTTTCAAGAGCAGCAAGTTAAAAAGTTTATAGAGGCAGAGGCAAAGTCTGACAAAATTTCCAAAGTTGTTGTGAGCGATATGGAAGGCGCAACATTTGCGCAAACTGAAGGTACAGAAACGGCCGGTGTGTTGAAAAGCAAACTGATATTTGATGATGGCGGTAGCGAGAATGAAGTCGGCTGGCTCACTGTCTACGTTGACTCAAACTCTATTGATGATGCGTTACGAGGGCTTGCCTTTAGTTCGATTATAAAGGTCTTATTACTGGCAGCCATTCTTGTTGCCGTGCTGTCGTTCATTTTTCAACGATTGGTTGTCTCACCGTTGAATGAAGTGGCTGAAAAAATGGCGACAATCGCCAGCGGTGAGGGGGATTTAACGCAACAGATAGTCGTAAAACGCGATGACGAAATTGGCCGACTGGCTTCATCCTTTAATGAATTTGAACACAAAATTGCCGAGTTGATAAACCATGTTAAAAAGTCGGTTGATGATTCTTTTGTTGTATCGGAAAACATCAACAGTGTGAGTTCCGAAGGCGTTGACTTTTTGACGTCACAGCAGGCAGAAACGGATCAGATAGCGACCGCAATTACGCAAATGGCCTCTTCTGCATTGGAGATTGAAAATAATGCAAAATTAACTCTTGAGTCCGCCGAGACTGCAAATACCGAAGCTAATAAGGTAAGAGAGGCTTTTCAGCAATCGATTCATGCGATTGAAGAGCTTGTCGAGCAACTTGACGAAGCTGCAACCGTAATAAGTTCACTGGAGTCTAGTGTCCAGGGCATTGTTTCAGTTTTAGATGTGATTCAATCGATTGCAGAACAAACTAATTTGCTGGCGCTCAATGCTGCGATAGAAGCTGCAAGAGCGGGCGAGCAGGGGCGAGGGTTTGCGGTGGTTGCAGATGAAGTGCGCTCTTTGGCAAGCCGAACCCAATCCAGTACGGCCGAAATCCACGATACAATAAATCAGTTACAACACGGTTCCCAATCAGCGGTTGCGGTAATGGAAAAGAGTAAAGGGAAAGGCACTGAAAGTATGTCAGCTGCTAATTTAGCAAGCGAGTCATTGGTGAGCATAACAGGCTCTGTTGAGTCGATAACGCACATGTCTAGCCATATTTCATCCGCTGTATCGGAGCAAAGTACGGTTGCTGAAGCGTTAAGTAAAAATATAAATGAAGCCGTTACAGCAGGGCAGGGGGGCATGTCTAAAATTCAGCAGGTACAAATATACTCTGATGACATGAAGGCGTTAGCCTCTAAGTTACAAGCCTTAGTGAAGGTCTTTAAAACGTAAGCTTAACATCATACCAACTAGCCTTAATACTTGCTCAATTTGAAGGAATAAATCGGACGTTAACTGCACTAAAAACTTCTTATTTACAGAAGCTAAATCGGCGTGAGCAGGACGCGGTAGCGGTGTGAACGACAGGGTTTTCTCGCTTTAAAGTAGGCCACTGATTAAGATGATTAATTACAACCGCCTACGTTCATAAGCTACCAATATATTGCTTGCCCTGCTGGAGGGGCTAATAGACGATACAGTGCTTGATATATCTGGTCTACACTTAAATGAAAGGCAAAAACAGGAGCGCAGTAATGGCGGATTATCAAGAATGGTTAGATCAATTCTCTGATTGGCTAAAAGATGTAAAAGAACACGAGGTGGATGACTTATCCAAGCGATTTTGGGAGGTGCAACGGGCATTAAAAGATTACACCAAGCAGACCTTTGATGATTACAGCTACTATTTAAAGCGTGACCTAGAACATTTGCTTGAAAACAAATCCTTCTATGATGAAGCAGCTTGGAGTGAGCTCAAGGCCAATATCTTATTCGAAATATCTCAATTAGAAGATAGAACGCAGCTTGAGTGGTCTGCCCTTTTAAAAGATTTTGAGCATCAAGGCATTTATAAAGAGGGCGAATGGATAGCATTGGGACAATTAGTGTGTAAGAATTGTGGCTATAAATTAGATGTTTATTATGCCATCAAGATCCCAGCGTGCAGTGAATGTGGGCATGGGGAATATACTAGAAAAGCATTAGCGCCCTAAAAAGTAGGCGCTTAGCTTGGTTGCCCTGAACTGAGCAGACCAACGTATGCGAACAATACAAAGAAGTTAGAATGACCAAATCCAAATTGTCGTCTGAAAAATCATTACAGGCAAGCCAGCTTGCACCATCGGTTTCGTTGAATCACATTGAAAATTGTATCCAAAATCCGTATCCAGAGGCACTTCCTTTTATTGGCCAACAGCGCGCTCAAACCGCATTAGACTTTGCTCTGGGTATGGAGTTACCAGGTTATAATGTCTATGTGATGGGTGAGGCGGCATTAGGCCGGTTTACTATGGTAAAAGATAAATTAGAAGCGCACAGTAAAACAAAGCCAACGCCTAAGGAGTGGTTGTACGTTAATAATTACGACGACCACCGCGAGCCAATTGCACTATTTATGCAAGCAGGTGAGAGTAAGCAGCTTGAAGCTGATATAGACGCATTTATTGATGAAATCTTAGATACTTTTCCAGCCGCTTTTGACAATCCAGGTTATCAACGCAAGAAAAAGTCATTAGATAAAGAGTTTGAGCAAAAATACGATGCTGCGATCACTGCTGTTGAGCAGCAAGCTACCAATATGAGCGTGGCACTGATTGAAGACACAGGTACAGTGGGCTTTGCGCCTGTGGTCGAGGGTAAGCAACTCAGCGATACAGAGTTTTCGGCACTAGATGAGCACGTTCAAGCGCATTTCTTGACAGCGATAGAAACGTTAGAAGATGCGTTAATTGAATCTCTTATTGAGTTGCCAAGGTGGAAGCGTGAATCTTCAGAGCGATTGCGTAATCTTAAAAAGACCACCATTGAAATGGCGACCAAGCCACTTTTAAAAGCCCTTGAGCACAAGTATGCCGCACACATCGGTGTGCTGCGTTATCTCAAAGATCTCAAAGTTGAAATTGTTGACGCGGTACTAGACTGGTTAGATGACGACAGTAGTAATGATGAAAATAAAGATGACTTTGATTCAAAAGGGATGCTAACAGACTTTTTTGCCCCCAATATTTTGGTTGAATTTAAAGAAGACGATCCTGCTCCTGTTGTATACGAGCCAAACCCTACCTTTGGCAATATCTTTGGCAAGGTAGAGTACGCAACGTCTCAGGGTAACCTGATCACCAGCTATCGCTCTATACAGGCTGGTGCCTTACATCGCGCTAATGGTGGCTATTTGATCATGGATGCGGAAAAAGTGTTGGCCAACGCGCAAGTATGGGATGGCCTCAAGCTCTCGCTAAAAACCCATCAAATTAAAAATGATTTACCATATCAAGATAACTCTGTTGGTAGCAGCTTTACCTTAAAGCCGCAGTTGATACCATTAGATGTAAAAATAATCCTGCTTGGCTCGCGAGATTTGTATTACACCATAGGTGAATACGATGAAGAGTTTGCAGAGCTATTTAGAGTATTGGCTGACTTTGATTACTATTTACCGAGTTCAGATAAAATGCAGTACCAATTCATCACCAAAGTGATGGAGTATTGTAATGAGACTTTGAAGATTGAACTGAGTTCTTCGGCGTTGGCACGAATGCTCAAGTTTAGTTATCGTCAAGCGGAGCATCATAGCAAACTCTCTGCACGTTTTGCTGATGTTTTAGAGCTGGTGGCTGAAGCGAGTTTTTATGCTAAACAAGACGGTGTCAATCAGATAGCTGCCAATCATATTGATGAGGCGATAGCTGGAAAAGAGTATCGAACAGGTCAGTTGAGTGAAAATATGCTCAGTGATATTCAAGAAGGACATACGTTAATTGCAACCGAAGGTACGGCTATCGGTAAGGTTAACGGGCTAACCGTACTGCATATTGGCGATACCGCATTTGGTACTCCCGCTCGTATTACGTCTACGGTATACGCCGGTGCAGATGGCGTTATTGATGTTGAACGTGAGGTAGATTTAGGTAAATCAATTCACTCAAAAGGGGTAATGTTACTGACGGGGTATCTAGGTAATAAATACGCGCAAGATTTTAGTTTAACGCTTAGTGCAAACATTGCCATTGAGCAAAACTATGGTTTTATCGATGGTGATAGTGCATCCCTTGCTGAACTTTGTGCGCTGCTATCGGCGGTGACGCAATTACCGGTCGATCAATCTCTGGCGCTAACTGGGTCTATTAACCAACACGGTGAAGTGCAAGCTATTGGTGGTGTCAACGAAAAAATCGAGGGCTTTTTTAAACTCTGCAAAATGCGCGGCCTAACTGGTAAGCAAGGGGTTATCATTCCTGAGTCAAATACAGTGAATTTAGTATTAGACGACGAAGTGATTGCCGCTGTGGAAAAAGGCTTATTCCATGTGTATGCCGTAGCTACTGTGGATGAAGCGCTTAGTTTGTTAATGAATAAAGCCGCAGGAGAGCTGAGTGAAGAAGGCTATCCTGAAGACAGTATCAATGCGGTTGCAATGGCGAAGCTAGAGCGTATTGCAAAAGTGGTAAACGGCGATGATGACAAAGGAGAAGAAAGCCATGACAACAACTAATATTATCCTTGTTATTATAGCGTTGGTCATTGCGGTAATGTTTTTTCGAGGTGGCCAAAAGCAAAAGCAACTTGCCCAGCTTAATCGGGTTCAAGCCATAGACTTTTTAAAAGAGAATGAGAAGCGTGCTGAAGTACATAAAACTGACTCAGGTCTTCAGTATGAAATCATTACGCAAACCGAAGGCGGCAAACAACCCAGTGCAACGAGCAAAGTGAAAGTGCACTATCATGGCACCTTACTTGATGGTTCCGTATTTGACAGTTCTGTTTTGCGTGACCAACCAATTAGCTTTGGACTTAATCAAGTGATCCCAGGGTGGACAGAAGGGGTGCAGCTGATGACAGAAGGGGATAAATATCGCTTTTGGATTAGCCCTGATTTAGGCTATGGTGACCGTGCTGCAGGTAAAATCGAACCCGGTTCATTATTGGTGTTTGAAGTCGAGTTATTAGCGGTAGAGTAATAAGGTTACAATCATAAAGGTATACGCATAGCACTGCGTATACCTGAGTTACTTAATGCGGCAATTATCTACCTTCACCAATCCAGTCTTTAAGCCAGACACCGGACTCTTTTAGTTGACTATCCACGAAGTTTTGATTGGCACACGTATTTCTTTTCCAAATAGCGCCGCTGCGAAAGTCATCAGAATAATTCCAGTTGGTCCAACTGATCTTTTTGCGCTTCATCAGATCGATATACTTTTGCGTACTAATTCGGTCATTGGGACCATCTCCGTCATAGTTTTGTGCGCCCCACTCACTAACAAATACAGGCAGCAGATCTGACGCCTTATCAAGGACTGAGCGATAACTGTCTTGGTGTGATGCTGCGTAAAAGTGAAAGGTATACATGATGTTATTGAATGGAACCGGATCATTGAGCACATCTTCAACGCTGCCGCCGCTAGAATGACCAAAGGTTGCCCAGCCATGAGTGCCAACAAGTACGATAGCATCTGATTGAATGGCACGGATCACAGGAATAATCTGTTCGCTATATTCACGTACCGCAGTCCATGTGACGTTATTAGGTTCGTTCGCGATATCATAGATGATATTTTTACGGTGTTTGTTTGCTGTCACTATATCGGTGAAAAATCGCTTTGCAAGCTCAAGGTTAGCGTTTGGATCGCCAGGTGTAAGTTGGTGCCAGTCTACTAATACATACAAGCCACGTTGACTGGCCATATCAATCAGTTTATTCATTTCATCCGTGAACTTCTCTGGATTCGTAGCATATCCGCCTTCTTGCACGTACATGCTTAGGCGAATAATATCCGCTTGCCAGTCAACAGCAAGTGTGTCGAATGATAGATCTGTTAAGCATTTTCCCAGTCCATACCATTGCAGTCCATGACTACTCATACCGCGTAACTGAATTTTTTCTTGGCGCTCGTTACAAAGCCCAGTATCACAAACTGAAAGCTGTCCATGACGTTCAAAAGGCGTGATCCGAGTATTGCTATCACAACGCCCTAAGTATTGCCATGCCGAGCTGGTTCCTGGCTCTGACTGCGTCCACCAGTTGGCTTGATAGAGTTTATTTTGATGTTGCATTTTATCATTGGTATTGGCATGAGTTGGGACTCCTTGCCAGTTTGTTTGTGGCCAGTCAGGGTAAGTATTGATACCATCACAAGTGATGGCTTGTGCCTGACTCATACCAAGGCCTACCGCCACAGCGGCTGCAGTTAAATTGATTGATTTCATTATAATGTCCTTTACATGTGTATTGTTGTTTTGCTGGCTGCTAGAAAGGCATTGATTATCTGAAGCTCCGATTATCTAGCCCAGCACACTCTAATCTAACTAAGAAAATATAGGTACGTCTTAGACTTTAGTCTGAACCTGATCGTAAAGTATTAAAATTGGATAGATATGTGTCAAAAAGAGTAACAGAGATAAAGTCGTTGCCAATTTAAGGTTTAGACGTGGAAATGAGACAGCTGGCTTATTTTCTTTGGGGCATTTGATAAAAAGCGCCGCGAATCATTATTTATACCAATTTGCGTAATTAAGAGGTCTATTTTGAGGCGAGAAAATCTTGTCGATAACTAGGCAAAAATTTTGCTATTTAGTTGTTCTAAATGAGAAATTTTTAACGCTGTTAGCGTCAGATTTACTCCTTCAAATTGAGCAAGTATTAAGTCAAATTGGTATTAATCTGAGGTCTGAGTGGGGAATGCGATTTACCTGCATTATGTAGGCAAGGCGAGTCTATGCACCAACAGCGGGGAATTGACACTGAGCCCAACACCGTTAGCGCTAAAGCTCAAGTTACTTGGTTTTGCTCTGTGTGTAGCGACTCAATAGTATGCTGGCCACTTGCTGCTTCACGGCCCGTTTATCGGTAGGGTCGACATCAAAGCGTTTAGCTAATAGCATGATTTCGTCATCAGTTAGATTGAAAGATAACCGTTGCCTCGTTTTTTTAGATTTTACTTCTAAACCGAGGATCTTCCTTATCATATCCGATGGGGTTAGCTCTTCATCTATTGCTTGTTTTTTGATACTTTTTTGCACTTCAGTGGTTAAGTCAAAGGCCATCTGTGTGGCCCTTAATGCAACTTCCTGACGTTTCCACTTACTCTCTCTGTCAGTCACGAGTTGGCTCCAGGAAACAAATCTATAATATCGCTAAGTGGTCGGCACATGGTCAGTGATACATCCGTTTCACCACCATCCCAGACTTCGATGTTGATAGCATATTTTTCATCGCTTGAAATAAGCTCTATGACTTCACAGGCTTCACCACTTTCATCTTGATAGCGTGGTAAGGCGCGGTCACGATAATCGCTGTCATAAAAATAGCAAACATAGGGAGCTTCACTTTGCTGATAACTTTTTCCTAAAAATCGTTCCAACGGCTCAGGTGTGGCTTGGGTATTAATGTGAGTCAGCGACTCTTCATCAAAAATCCGTGCGAACTCATCAAGACTGAAAATCGCGTCGACATCTTCTCGTTGGATCTTGATTGAGAAGTTGGCGTACTCTTCACCATCGCTTTGTTCTATCTGTAAAAAAGTAACCTTGCTTGAATCACTTTCAAGCACAAATTCGTATTCGGCACTTCGTTCATATTGGTATGTTTGCACCCCAATCACTTTGAGTGTTTTGCCTTTTAGCCAACTTGGGTATGCAAATGAATCAATGATAGTGAGCATGTCTCCAACTTTTAGATCTTTGGCATGATCAAGTTGTCGCTCAGGTGTTTTTTTAGATTTAAAGAAACCAAACATGATGCACCTATAGGGTTATCAAAAATGATAAAAAGGAGGCTAGGCCTCCCTTCTTAAAAAATAGCAAGTTTACTTGTTTTGCTTCGCTTTAATGCGCTCAAGAATATCGTTGCTCTTTGGCGTAGAGCCAATTCCAGCTTCAGCCATTTTTGCTTTTAAATCAGCACCACTGGCAGCTGCTTCTAGCTCTTTCGCTGCGGCGAGTTGGTCTTGTCTATCTTGTTGGCGCTGCTTGATACGCTCAAGAGATTGACGGGCATTTACCATTGATGACTCATTGGTGTTTAGTGTGCTGTTCACTGCCATGGTCGCTTTTTGAACGCTGTCTGTGGTTTTAACCATAGTCAATTGGCGTTGATTTTCCTTTATCGACTTTTCGGCTTCTTTAATTTGTTGCTTCAATAAGATTACATGTTTACTAAAGCCATCTAGCACTTGTTGGTGCTCTGCACGCTCATCTTCAAATTCGCTGATTTTCTCTGCTATTTCAACCGCAAGCGCTTCATTACCCTTTTCTAGTGCTTCACCTGCGTAGTTTTCATGTTCAATGATGCTGTCTTCAAGCGATGCGAGTTTGCGCTTAGTTTGCATTTCTTTAGCCATCACTTCAGTAAGACTTTTCTTCGCTTTGGCTAACGCGTTTTTAGCATCTGCAATCTCTTGCTCAAAAATACGGATGCCGTTTGCATCAACAATTGATTCACCAACTTCTCTCGCACCACCACGGACCGCGGTAAATAATTTCTTTAAAATACTCATTTCACAACTCCAATACTAATCATTCAAATACATAGTCACAGCATCTAAAGCTTCAATGGCATTATCAGCTAAGGTGACAAGTTCGTGCGTGATTTCATCAATTGAGGAGGAAACAGCTAGAGCACCAAATATTGCATACTGCTCATCAATTTTAGCAAACGCACTCAGAGGAATAGGCACATTGAGTTTTAATAATGCTTCATTTAACTCGTTGAGTAACTCAGGTTTCACTTCATTTTCGTTGAACAAGTAACTAATACACACTAGTTGCTCTTCAGTCTGAGTTACAAAAATCGGTAATTCGTCATTTCCGTCAACAATCACTTGCAATACATCCTGCTCGCCCTCATTAGCGATTAGGAATGATTCGAAGTTAGCACCTTCAGTTTCAAATGATGCTAATTTGATTGATAGTTCATTTAATTCCATCTTCATTTACCTTTTCGTATTGACATATTATGTCTGAGTTAAGATTTGCACGTAAGACATATTATGTCAATGGTCGCGCGTTAATTTTTGTACAACTCATCTTCAGTTTGCCATGCTTGGCGATAGTAATCATAGAGCTTTCCCGTCCCTAACTGATTGACTTCTATATCTTTTGCGTCATCAAAAAAGTGATTTGGAAATGCAAAAGTAGACAATAAATAATTTTTATTGATCCAATTACTTGCCACAGGCAACGTCGTGACAATGCGAATTCTTTCACTTGCTGGTTGTCCTGCTCTGGTTGCAATTGTCCAACCCCACTGGCCAAATGAGGGAATATTTTGCTGATATTGTTCCACATGGGTGAAGCCTGCATGCTTGACGGTTTTAGCGATACTAATAAAAGCTTTTTTAGCATGGTAGGGCGAAGTTGATTGAATTGCCAAGGCGCCGTCTGGTGCGAGTAACTGACGTACATGGTTGTAAAAATAGTCGCTGTACAATTTATTCAAATCAGGGTGGTTTGGATCGGGTAAATCAATAATGATAGTGTCAAACTGCCGCCCTTGATCGAGCATTTTTTCAACTTCTAAAAATGCGTCTGCAACAATGACAGTAGCTCGCGGATCGTTTAACGCCCCCTTGTTTAATGTAGTCAGTTTGGCTGTGATCTCTGGTTTTTGAGGAAACGGTTGATCCGCCAAGCCAAATAGTGACAGTAATTGCCCATCCAAATCTATCAAGGTGGCACTTTTTACGGGCCATTCTAATACATCGCGTAATGCGAGCCCGTCGCCACCGCCAATGATCAAGACATTTTCACGACGATTTGAAGCAAGCATGGCAGGGTAGACGAGCATGGTATGGTAGATTTGCTCATCCACAGACGAAAATTGCAGTCGGCCATTTAGGAATAAGTCATTAATGGGAGTCGGCTGTGTGCGACTCAAACGCTCGGTAATAACAACATGCTGATACTTGGTTGCTTCTGAGTAAATTACTTTGTCTTTGTACAAGACATTGCTTAGGTCTTTCATCCAAATAGAGCCATTATTTAAGATGATAAAAAAGATCCCCAGTAACAGAAAATGACAGACAAAAAGTAGTTTAGATAGCTTTACATGGGCTTGATAGCGCCATAAAAAAATCAATCCAGCAATAATATTGAAAAGTGCTGTCCATGCCGCGGCTTGCATGATTGGCAGTGCCAGCATAATGGTCACCCATATCGCTGCACCAACGCCTGCCCCGATGTAGTCTGCGCCATAAATAGTACCAGCGTTATTTTCAAGAAAACGGCCATATACTTGTTGACGGATCCTCGCTATCAGTGGAATTTCCATGCCGATAAAAATACCTAAGATTAACCCAAATACATAGGGAAGAAATCGTGCAAAGTCTTGTAGTTGCTCAAATGGCATGCCATCAAGCAGGCTGTCTGTCGGCAAGCTGTAGATACTAGATAACGTATGGGGCAGCGTGTAGGTGAGCGCGATGACGCTGGCAATGATCAAAATACTACTCATTCCCAGCAGTGCGATTAAGCTTTCAAGCCAAGCAAAGGCTGTAAAAGGATCCTTGAACCAACGAGCTAAGAAAGCGCCAATACCCATGGCAACTATCATGGTGCCTATCATTGCATAAATTGCACTTTCGACAGAGCCTAAAACGCGTCCAGCATAGTGGGAGAGTAAGTATTCGTAAATAAGGCCGCAACCAGCCAAAATAGCCATTACGCCGATAAGTAATGTGTCGTGACCGAGCAACGACCAGTTGCCGGCCACCTTTGTTGAAGTTTGTGGTGCTGTTTCGCTCAAGAGTTAGGCACCTAGCAAACTTGCCATCGTTAAGCCAATCGCAAAAGAGAGTGCCGCTGAAATGGCTGCAACACCAACATTCTTTTGTCTATTTACTTCATCAGAAATATCTTTGCCAGCAAGGATGATTTTGATCATCACCAAGTGTAGAACAATAAAAAGCAGCACACTGCCAAGGGCACAAAGGCTCCAATATAGCAGGCTAGCATTGATATCGTCGGCAACATAAGGAGCGATACCCGAAGCTGCGGTAAGCGCCAAAGCAGAGCCGATTAAAAAGCCAGCGTAACGGATCCCCACAGCAACATTGTTGTCTTTAATTGCCTGCTGTAAGCAGTCGCCACTCTTGTTGGTGCGTTTGAATAGTTGTACACGATACTGAGTTACCAATAGCATACAGATGTTCCCGATAACAAAAGCGGCAACGACGATGGGTAAGCCATACCATCCCTCAGTAAGCACCCATAACAAGGCTGAGCGTATCACAATGGCAACACTTACCACATGGCCAAAGTCGATAAGTGCAGCTGTGACGTTACCTTTGATGATCTCATCATGTAGGTCGACCTTTCGCAGCGCAACTTTGTCTTGAAAAAAGTGACCAAGTTTAATCAGTACGATCCCCACGATGCCATAACCTGCCATTTGAATCGCTTCTTGAGCAAGTGAACTGGCAAATGCGCCACTGGTTATGCCTGAGATAACGATAGCTAAACCAGTTAACCCAGCTGCAAAGCTCAAGCCAAAAGCAAAATTGTCTCTTTCTGTGATCTCGTCGTTGGCGTGGAGGTTAGACACCAAGCCTTTAATATATTTTAAGCTAACAAATAGCGCGACGATCACCGCCATATCTATTAGCAATGCTTGAAAAGTCCAAGCTGTTAATCCGTTAAATTGATACATGTGTTAACTCCGCTATATATGCGCTATTTGCCCCGGCTTACGCCGCGGGAGGTTCTACTTGAGCTATTGCGAATTGAGCCTGAACTGGAAGCTCTTGAATAGCTGCTTCGCGTAACCGACGAGGGGGTATTACTGCTTCGGCTTAGCCCTGATGCGCCAGCTTTTTTCTTCGCATAAGGACTAGTAAATTGTTTGCCTTGGCGTTGATAGGACTGCTTAGTGCGTTTCACTAATTCAGTTTGGCGTTTGTAGCTCTTATAGCTGGTATATCTGTGGCGACCATAGTCGCTGTAATAGCTATATCTCCGATGTTTACTCCAGCGGCCATATTCGACGTCGCCGACAATGTCGCCAAGCATGCGATAAACACCATACCACACCCAAAAGCTTGTTCCATTTGAGTCAGTTTGCCATTCACCATAGTTTGCATTACCGACAAGCTGGTTACCCACCGCTGCCTGACCATTGTTTGTTATGTGTTCTGCCTGTTGGCTGATAGCACCGACACGGGCTAATTTACCATCAGACATATCCGCTAACACATTGATAGGATCGGTTAGTGCATCATTAAACAGACTAATTGAGGCTGCCTCTTTTAACAGTATTGCTTGGTTAATGATATCGTCGCTGCTCATTGTCGGAGCTGGAGATTTAAGGGATTGATAACGAGTCAATAAACTCTGATAAAGTGTGCCACTGCTCGTTGCATCTTGTGCGATGATTTTAGCGATTTCACTAAGTTGAGGTTTTTGCTGAGCGAGTACTTTGCCATACTCAATCAATAGGTTGGCATTTCTTAGCTGCTTTTTATCAAGCGCAGTACCCAACGTATTAATCGCTGTTGAGGCGTCTTGAAGTGTATGTGTGATGGTTTGCTGGAGGCGCTCTTCTTTTGATTCACAGCCTAGCAGAAAGCTCATTACACACAGCAGGCTAACTAATTGCCAAATTTTAAAGTTGGACATTCATGTCACCTAATCTACCTTGACCATTCGTGTTAATGTGCTGCCTTATTGCCTTTAAGTCAACTATTAAGCTTTATAATACCAAGCCCTAAATTGTAACAATAAGTCAGAGAGAGGGTTTTCTTAACTTATACTCCTAACATCAATATTGTCCAATTAAGCAGCTGATTATGACAAGCGCATGGCATTACAGTAAAACCTATCGTCATACAGACTCTATTGTTATAAGTATTGTTGTTAATATGGCAAAAAAGCAGTAGTTATTAGGTTATACCAATTTTCTTAATTAAGTGGTCTATTTTGAGGCGAAAAAATCTTGTCGATAACCAGGCAAAAATTTTGCTATTTAGTTGTTCTAAATAAAAAATTTTTAACGCAGTTAGCGTTAGGTTTACTCCTTTAAATTGAGCAAGTATTAAGTCAAATTGATATTACTACTGCCTATTTAACCTGAGGTTGCTTGTTACTCAACTCGCTCAGCTATGTTGCTCGAGCATGTCGTAGATGATGTCTTCAAGTGCTTCGATGTCTTCTGCACTTATTAATAGCCTTGACTTAGACTCATCAAGATCGAGGGCTTCAGCAAAAAAGCCTTTTAATCCTCGAGCTTTTCTATCCATTTCGAAAATAACTTCTAGCTGTTCGCCACGGGTAAAAAAGACCATCTCGACTTCATCAAAGCGACCGTGAAAATCGCCTGTGATGGTTTTAAACTCCAACTCCTGCACAAATGGAAGACGTGAAAAGGATACTTCATCAATACCTTCACAATCAGACTCATAAAGTTTAAAACCAAGGGCTTCCATCGCATCGATTACGGCTTGTTGTAGCTCAGAAGGCACAATGTGCAGATAGTCGCGGTCAGATTTATCAAGTGCCATATCAATGTCGAGGTTGGTTGCAATCCACGTCTTAGATTGACCCACGGTCAGTGGAGTCTCTTCTGCTAAATCGAGCGCAAATGGAATATGCTTTTCATCACCAGGTTCGATGGTAAATTGTTCATCTATATGAAATGCAGCGAGAGTATGCGATTTAGTAACCGTTATTGTCTCACCTTCACTGTCTTCTTTTTCAACGGTGTAATTACACATTACTTTTAGATCTATTTTGTTGATCTCTTGTGCAACTTTGCCACCAATGATTTTTACAATGCCAGAGATTTCTTCGCCAGGAGCGGCTTGATGATGATCCAGTACGGTGTCAACTTTTGCTGCGCCAATACCGACAGCCCCAAGGGCTTTTTTAAAGAAAGACATATTCATCCTTATTTATGTTATGACCTTCCATCATGGAAAGTGTTGCGCTGTCGATTATAGGAATTAATAGAGATTCGTCAAATGCTTTTCTGTTTCGCAGACGCTGTTTTCTGGGTTGTGTATTATTTTTCAACAAGATGAATTAGAGTGTAACATTAACCCAATCAGCGCTAATAAATTCATCTGACAATAACCTCAATCATGGTACACTTCGCGACTTTTCAGTTGTTCGAGGTAGAGAATGAAAGTCGGGTTTGATTACGGTAGCTCCAATTGCGCAATGGGCGTCATGAAAAATGGTGAAGTAGAATTACTGCGTCTTGAGCAAGATAAACATTACCTACCTTCAACTATGTATGCTATGCACAATGCACTTATCCCCGCTTTTGTGCATCACCACGCTGCTATTGCGGATACCGACTATGCTCAGTCTCGTCAAGGCTTACTGAGTGTTGCTCAGCAGGCAAAACGTGATTTAGATCTTACCGCGCAAGAGACTGGCGTTTTTTTTGGCCAGCAAGCCATTAACGAATACATTGAATTTCCCGAAGAAGGTTTTTACGTTAAATCTCCCAAGTCTTTTTTTGGTGCTGTTGGCCTCAAGCCACAACAAGTTGCATTTTTTGAAGACATCGCAACGGCAATGATGTTAGAGATTAAGCAGCGAGCCGAATCTCAATTACAACAAACACTTACTGATACAGTTATCGGTCGCCCGGTTAACTTTCAATCCGTCGGAGGCGAAGAGAGTAATCAGCAGGCTATCAGCATTTTAACTACAGCAGCCAAACGGGCTGGATTTCAAGCGGTAGATTTTTTGTTTGAGCCTTTAGCTGCGGGAATTGAATATGAAAGTCGCCTTGAGCGCGATAAGTTGGTGTTAGTTGTCGATATTGGAGGTGGTACTAGCGACTGCTCTTTTGTGCGTATGGGGCCGAGCTATCGCGACAACGACCAGCGACAACAGGACTTTTTGGCACACACGGGAAAGCGTGTAGGGGGTAATGATTTAGATATTGCTCTTGCTTATCATCAGTTAATGCCGCTATGCGGGCTAGGTTCAAAGATGAATTCAGGCCTGCCAATGCCGAGTCAACTATACTGGCAGGCATGTAAAATTAATGACATCCAGTCACAACTAGATTTTTATAGCGATAAACTAACACGTGAACTAAAAAGCATGCTTCGTGACGTTGCCGAGCCAGACAAATTGGCACGTTTACTGACCATTCAACAAAATAAGTTGACCCATCAAGTTGTCCGCGAAGGTGAGCTTGGCAAAATAGCGCTATCTGAGCAGGAGCAGTTCAACGCCGATCTGAGCTTTATTGGAGCACACTTAACTCAAACTATCACACAGCAAGATTTTGCTGACGCCGTGATGTTAAATCTTGAGCAAATGGGAGCGCTTGCCAAAGAAGCGATAAGCCAAGCAGGCGCAAAGCCTGATGTGATCTATTTAACCGGTGGTAGTGCGCAGTCTCCATTGCTTAAAGCAACCCTTGCGCAGCAAATTGGTGATATTGAGATGGTTAACGGTGACAACTTTGGCAGTGTGACGGCAGGGTTAACTAAGTGGGCGGATAAAATATTTAAGTAACGCTTACGGCCATCAATGTGTCTTAGTATTTACCTGAACTTGGGGTAAGAAGCTTTCCTTGCCGACATGGATGTAGGCAAGGCGAAAACTTTGCTATTTAGCTGTTCTAAATAGGAAATTTTTAACGCAGTTAGCGTCAGTGTTACGTCTTCAAATTGAGCAACTATTAATGCTAATAGGTATGACAGCCCCTAAAAACGAGAAGTACCATCAATTAGCGTAATAAGTTGACAGCTAGCGCAATAAAAATTAATCCTGAAATACGATCAATCCAAATGGGCGCGGCTGGGTGTTGTCGAAAATATCCTGCAATTTTATCGCCGCCATAGATATACATACAGTCTATTGGAAAGGCTAAGATAGGATAAAGTAAGCCAAACATCGCCAACTGCATCGTGGTTGAAGTTGCTAAATTACTATCGACAAACTGAGGAATAAAAGCGATAAAAAAAAGTGCAACCTTTGGATTTAACACTTCAGTCATCATGGCTTGCAGCATTACATTTTTAGGCTTTTTTGTGCTTACATGCGGTTTATCCTCACAGGCCAGCTGGGCTTGGCCTAACGTATCCTTAATCGTTATGATGCCAAGATAAGCAAGATAAGCTGCACCGAGATATTGTACTGTGGTATAGGCTGCTTCTGAGGCTTTTAGTAGTGCTGACAAACCTACCACAGCAAAAATGGTGTGGATCACGCCACCGAGTGCAAAGCCCAATGCGCTTTGCATGCCAGCAGCACGGCCATTAGTAAAAGTTTGCGCCATCAAAAATGCGTTAGAGGGGCCTGGCGCAACGGCAATCACGGTGCTGGCGATTAAGAATGAGAATAAGTATTCAGGGTTTAGCATCATAGCGCTTATCGTTATATGAGATCCTTACCAATCCATACCACTTTGCCGAGGATCTCCAATTGCTCTAATTCATTCGGCATCACGACTTGCTCTTTGTACTCTTTATTATCACTAATCAAGCGCACTGAGCCATCAAAGTTTTGTTGCAAACGTTTGGCATAAAGCTCTTCACCAAGTCGCACCACGTAAATCAGCCCTTCACTGAGCTTTTTATCTGAGAGATCGACTAGTATAGTGTTGTTGTTATGAATGGTGGGCTCCATAGAGTCGCCCTTGGCAAACACCACGACGAGTTGTGACTTGTCGAGATTTTTAAATTCAATCCACTTTTTTCTAAATGCGAGATAACGTGCGACTTCTGCACTTTGGTTAAATGCACCATGTCCTGTACTAACAGAAACGTGATACCCAGGGACAATAACGAAGTCTTCATTGAATTCATCTAGAGAAATATGTTGCTGAATGACTGGAGATGGCGTTTTGCAGTCAACCGGTACGCCAGTGACTAACCACATTAGGTCAACATTTGCTTGCGTTGCAATGCGCTCTATAACACTTAATTTAGGATCTTCGCCTTTTAATATTCTGCGCAGCGTCCCTTCTGATACATCAATTTTTAACGCAAAAGCTCTAATGCTGTCTGGCTTGATCGCATATTCTACGCGCTCAGCTAGGCTCATGAGACTTTGTTCCATGCGTTGCCTCTTTAGTTATAATACATGTCCCTCATTATATGAGCTATTTTTTACGAAGTAAAATCATTTGTGACGCAAAAAAGATCCACTTATTAGTTGTAATGCGTAAAAAATGGATCTATTATCTTCATTAAATTACGCATTTGATGCAGTTAGTCAGTGTTTGCGTAAATAAGTGATTAGTTTTATTTTGGCTTATTTGCGCAATATTTTAAGGAATGAGTGTGATGTTAATGAGCCAACCATTAGTTTCTGAACGTGCACCACTTGGTGCAGCTATCTTAAGATTTGCCCGTAAAAGTCGCGGGTTTACTCAGGCAGAGTCAGCGGCAAGCTATGGTATAGAAGAGCGCACATTAAGACGCTGGGAAAATAATGAATACAATCCTAAGTGGAACGACGTCGTTGCTTTGGTAGAAGATGTCTATTTAATGGATATCGTACATGTGATTGTGGGGCTAAGAACAGCAACAGCTGCGTAAAAAATTAAAGCCAGCTTTCGCTGGCTTCGGTAGGTGACATCGCTATGGTAGACATAGCGATTGAGATCACTGTATTACTCTTCGTCTTCAACGAGTGTCATCAGTGACGTGTTACCACCAGAGGCTGTGGTATCGATACTGATGGTTTTCTCAGTCACAAGGCGATTAATTAAGGTATCGTAATACTCGGCACTTATCACTGGAAGAATTGCGCCCTTACGCTCAGCTAGTTGCTGTGAGAAGTAACCTAAACGAGAAGAACGTGCTGCCACAACTGCGCCAGAAAGGTGCGGATGTGCCAAGATTGCTTGTAGCTGATTTTGCTTCGCTACTTGGAAAACACCTTCAGCAACACCAGTAGAGATAAACTTATCTCTAAATGCTAATGCCTCTTCATAGAATAAGTCTGATGCAACGGTAATAACCGTATTACCAGCAGCAAGCGCGGTGATAATAGAGATTGCCCAGAAGTTAAATGAAGTGCTCTTGTCAGCATACACAACAACGCAACCACGAGGCTCAAGGTGAAGGGTATTCGATTCACCTGTAGGACCCGGTAGTGTAGTGTAAGTACGCATACGCTTTTCTAAACGGTTCAACTGAGCACGTGCATCAGACAGGGTTAGCGCAAGGTCATCAGCTAACTCGTCGATAATATCGACAGTTGCTACCTTGGCAAGTAACTGACGTACCGCAGAAACTCGATCATTCAATGCGGTACGACGCCAAATTTTTTCGTCACGCATAGAGTTTCGCATTAATTTTTCAACCTGCTCAACCGCACCTGGGAAGTGGTGGATCTCCAGCTCATCCGGTGTGAGGTCGGTCATTTGTACGTTGTCAGGAGATGCTTTCTCTTTTACTAGGCGAAGTAGGTAGTTTGGACCACCTGCTTTTGGACCCGTACCAGATAATCCACGGCCACCAAATGGCTGTACGCCTACTATTGCACCAATCATATTACGGTTTACATACACGTTACCCGCACGCGACATCTTAGCTAGGTATTCGCAGCGCTCTTCGATGCGAGAATGAACACCCATGGTTAAGCCGTAGCCGGTTCCATTGATCTGATCGATAACGTTATCTAAGTCTTCAGCCTTAAAGCGCACAATGTGAACAATAGGACCAAATACTTCACGTTTCAATACGGATAAATCAGAGATCTCATATAAGCGAGGAGCAAAGAAATAAGCGCCATTTTCACTATTGTCTGGTATTTTCGCTTCAAACAATAACTTACCATTAGCCTTCATGTATTCTGCATGCTTGGTTAATGTCGTCAGTGCTTTTTCGTCGATTACTGGACCTACGTCTGTAGATAATAGCGATGGATCGCCGATATGTAGCTCTTTAAGCGCGCCTTGGATCATTTCAATGATGCCGTCGGCAACATCGTCTTGTAAGAACAACACGCGAAGGGCAGAGCAGCGTTGACCCGCACTTTGGAAACCTGAAGAAATCACATCATCCACAACCTGCTCTGGCAGTGCAGTTGAATCAACGATCATACAGTTTTGACCACCGGTCTCCGCTATCAACGGAACCTGAATGTCGTTTCTCTCAGCAAGGATCTGAGAGATAAGCGTACCAGTTTCAGTTGAGCCGGTGAACATCACAGCTTGAATACGTTCATCTGGTACAATATGTTTACCTACTTCGCTACCACGAGCGATAACAGGCTGTACCACGTGCTGAGGTAAGCCAACAGTGTGCATCAACTCGATACAGCGTAGTGCAATCATACTGGTTTGTTCAGCAGGTTTTGCAATAACGGTGTTACCAGTCACAATAGCCGCAGCCACTTGACCTAAGAAGATTGCCAGTGGGAAGTTCCATGGGCTAATACATAAAATCACGCCACGGGCTTCAAAGCGCTCGTCTTTAGACAGCTCTTCAGCGCGGGCTGCATAGTAGCGACAAAAATCAACAGCTTCACGCACTTCATCGATACTGTCTTGAGTGACTTTACCTGCTTCTTTAATACAGATGGCAACTAACTCGTCATGATGACGCTCAAGAATGTCAGCCGTGCGGCGTAGTAAATTTGCACGCTCTTCTACAGGTGTCTGTGACCAGCTTTCAAATGCAGCATCTGCATTTGTTAATACACTCTGCATATATGCTTCATCGTGTAAAGGCACAGCACCAATAACCTGTTTGTGGTTGGCTGGATTTCTTACTGCAAGATGGCCGTCAGGTACTTGAGCTTCGTCGATCAGGTGCTCGTTAAACCAATTGTCTAGGTTTGCTTTGAACGGCGCTAAATCGTTGATGTCGGTTAAATCTTTACCCTTTGAATTTGGACGCTCATCACCATACAGCTCAATTGGTAATTTAATCTGTGTATTATAACGGTTACGTAGACCTTGCAGTGTTTCTACAGGATCTGGGAGCAATGATTCAACAGGCTTAGATGTATCAACAATCGCGTTTACGAATGATGAGTTAGCACCATTTTCAAGCAAGCGACGCACTAAATACGCGAGTAGATCTTCGTGCTGACCAACCGGCGCATAAACGCGGCATTGAATACCTTCGTTTTCGACGATTTGATCATAAAGAGACTCACCCATGCCGTGTAGACGCTGGAATTCAAAGCCCTTATTGTCGCCTTTGGCAACTTCTAAGATAGTCGCAGCGGTATACGCATTATGTGTTGCAAATTGTGGGAACAATACATCGCGGGCTTCTAGTAGCTTGATAGCACAGGCTTTATAAGAAACGTCTGTAGTTGCTTTACGGGTGAAAACAGGGAAGTGCTCAAGACCATCTTGTTGTGTGGTTTTGATTTCAGTATCCCAATAAGCACCTTTTACAAGGCGAACCATTAATTTACGGCCGACGCGACGTGCCAGTTCGGCAACCCACTCAACTACAAAAATAGCACGCTTTTGGTATGCTTGTACCGCAAGGCCAAAACCGTTCCAATCGCCAAGCGCTTCGTCTGAGAATACGGCTTCAATTACATCTAATGAGATGTCTAAGCGATCGGCTTCTTCAGCATCTACCGTAAATCCAATATCGTATTGTTTAGCGGCAACGGCAAGTTCTTTTAACTTAGGCACAAGCTCGCTCATCACGCGATCGCGATGTGTAAATTCGTAGCGTGGATGAATCGCTGAAAGTTTAACTGAGATACCTGGGCTTTTCACCGGGCCACGACCTTTGGCCGCTTTACCAATAGCGTGGATTGCACTCATATAACTTTGGAAGTAGCGATCCGCATCTTTCATCGTACGTGCACCTTCGCCTAGCATGTCGTACGAGTATACATATCCTTTTTGTTCTTTATCAGCTGCACGAACGATGGCGTCTTGAATGGTTTCACCCATTACAAACTGCTTACCCATGATCTTCATCGCGTAGTTCACAGACTTACGAATAACAGGCTCACCAAGACGACCAATTGTGCGCTTAAGCACACCAAATTGCTCTTCTTTATTTTTGTCTGAGTAGTTCACCATTTTACCGGTAACTAATAGCCCCCAGCTTGACGCGTTAACGAATAACGAGTCACTGCTACCTAAATGTGAGCTCCAATCACCTTTTGCCAGCTTGTCGCGGATCAGGCTTTCTTGTGTCGCTTTGTCTGGTACTCGAAGCAAGGCCTCTGCCAAGCACATGAGCACCACGCCTTCTTCAGTAGAAAGAGAGAATTCATTTAAAAGCGCGTCAACGCCGTTTTGACCATCTTGATCTCTACGGATATTTAAAACCATTTGACGTGCACGTTCCCATGCTCGGCTTCGAGCTGTAACGCCTACCTCAGCTAAAGGTAAAATATGATCAATTACTGCGTTTTCATCAATGCGGTAAAAGTCACGGATCTTTTGTCGGATAGGACAGTTAGTTGTCAAATCGCCGTTATAAAGCATAAGCAACCCTCAAAAATTGGAGTCAAAAATACATGTAATTCGAATCTACCTAAAAAGTTACACTTAACGTGAACTCGGCACTACCATTCCAAATAAAAGCATACCCAAGCTGGCAAGTTGGATTAATATGTAGTTCCACTTTTATAGATAGACGCAATTACGACAAAATGATGCAGTCACATTGCTAACCATAACACACCTAGAGATGCGTTCAAATTTTAGCCAGAATGCACAATGTAAATGTTCAAACAAGGCTGTGTAAAAACGTGAAATGTACAGCGTTGTCTTTTATCGTTAATTTCGCGGGCATTCTATCGAAAAGACAGCAGAATATGCTGTTTTATTTTTAAGGAATACGGTAAATTTGCGGGTAATCTCACAGCCTCACAAAATTTTATGCTGATATGACGACTTCTATTAAAACTCGGGTACTTGACCGCATTGATTTAGCGATTTTAGATGCGTTGCAACGCAATGGCCGGATCTCCAATGTAAATTTGGCAAAAGAGGTAAATTTGAGCCCAAGTCCTTGTCTTGATCGAGTAAAAAAACTTGAAGCGGAAGGGTATATTGAAGGGTATACCGCCAGATTAAACGCGGCAAAATTAGGACAGCATTTAGTCGCACATGTAGAGATCACGTTAAAGAGCTCAACAGAAGCGGTGTTTGAAGTATTCAAACAGCATATAGTCCACATTCCCAATGTTGTTTCTTGTGACATGGTGGCGGGAGGGTTCGATTACTTGGTTAAAATCCGAGTTCAGGACATGCGCCAATACCGTGAAGTGTTGGGGCAAATTGTTGAAATACCGGGAGTTGGTACTAACCATACGTATATGGTAATTGAACACGTTAAAGAAGATATGGGTGTAGAAGTGCTGAATTACCAGTAGTATGTTAGTTTAAGCCAATAAAGGAATAGTGAATGCAAAATGTCGTACTTATTACAGGTGGGAGTCGTGGAATTGGTGCCGCGACCGCACGTCTTTTAGGTCAACGTAACTATACGGTGATCATCAACTATAAACAAAATCATCAAGCGGCACAAAGCGTCGCTAACAGCATTATTACCAGTGGTGGTAAAGCTTTCGTTGTTCAAACAGATATCACCGATGAGCAAGCTGTGATGACGATGTTTGATAAAATCAAAGCCGATATCGGCATGGTAACGCATTTGGTCAATAACGCTGGAGTGTTGAGTACTCAGACGAGAGTAGAGCACATGAGCGCAGAACGCATCAATAAAATGCTGACCCATAATGTTACTCCTTATTTTATTTGTGCGCGTGAAGCTATCAAGCACATGCGTTTGAGCGCTAATCCATCACAATGCGCTATTGTGAATGTATCGTCGGCAGCTTCTTATTTAGGTGGCGCTAATGAATACGTGGACTATGCTGCGGCCAAGGGGGCAATAGACAGTTTTACTAAAGGTCTCTCTTTGGAACTCGCCGCTGAGCAGATCCGCGTAAATGGTGTCAGGCCAGGCTGTATCTATACCGATATTCACGCTGATGGTGGTGAGCCGCAAAGAGTCGATAGACTTGCAAGTGCACTGCCGCTAAAACGTGGTGGAACCGCAGAAGAAGTTGCCAATGCGATCGCTTGGTTACTCAGTAATGAAGCAAGTTTTACAACTGGTGGGTTTATTGATCTGGCTGGTGGTAAGTAACGTGCAGTAAAAGATGGTGAGCATGATAGCTACCACGCTCACCAACGAAAGTCCTAACTTTATTATTGTTAATTAAGGTGCTTCGTGTGCTGTTATTCATACAGCTGCTCTAGATAAACTTTTCATATAACTCCCTATTAACCTTCGCCAAGCTGCGTTCAAGGTTGGCTTTTTCTTGCATTAGTTTCTGCCAATGTGTTTGCTGTTTTTGATCAGACTGGCGCAGCGCATCATATAGCTTACGCTTTGGGATGCCAAAAGTCTGCGCCGCTTGTGATGGGGTGAGCATGTCATTTTTTACTGCACGTATTGCAGTTTTTAACTTTGAGGTCGTCATAAATTTACTCCTCGTTGCTGAGCGTAATTGTCGTGTCATGTATGGGCCAGACACTAACGTCAACATGCCAAAGTAAATACATAGTTTGATAGATGGTATTCATGATGTTGCTCCTTGTGTGAATGCAACAGGGAATAAGGAAGAACCATGCCAAAACTCAAGTTTATGATTTATATGCTTTTTATTCTTGTTTGTTCACGTGGATTGCACAACTTTAGTGATAACAAAGCATACATTGCACCGAATTGATCAAAGTTATAGCGGTCCAGTTATAAGTTTAATTCAGATCAAATTGCAGTAAATAAAGTAAATAAAATGTTTATTTTTTAAGTTTAAGTAGTAAAATTTGTGCGAATTTATTGAAGGAGTATGTTTCATGTCGGAACTATCAAGAACACAAGATATAACGGAACCAGAGGGTTTGCAGTTCAAAATCAAAATTGATGAAATTGCAGTTAACGCCTGTGATGGCGAAACGGTCCTATCGGTTTTATTGGCAGCAAATTACAAACAGATTATGGAAAATGATCGTCAAGTGGTGTCAGGCGCTTACTGTGGGATGGGCGTTTGTCACTGTTGTCAGGTGACTATTAATAAACAACACAAACAAAAAGCCTGTCAAACTTTGGTGCAACCAAATATGCAAATTGAAACAAAACAAAATCGTTTTAAGCAGGTGGGAGCTTGATGATGGCTGCTGACCAACCAGAAAAGATAGTTATTATTGGGGCAGGCCCTGCGGGTGTGAGCTGCGCGGCAGAGCTGGCTAAATATGGACTAAAAAGTACCTTAATTGATGAGGCTTCAAAAATCGGAGGGGTAATTTATCGGGGGCCGTTACGCCAGACCACGAAATTGCCACATTTGGATGAAAATTTGAAGCGCTCTATGGCGGCACTTAAAGTTCGATACTCCCAGTATGAACAGGATATAACACTGCAACTTCAAACCAAAGTACTTGGTCCTGAGGGTAAGAATTGTTTGTTATTGCAAGCTCAAGAGAAAATCACACAAATTGAATATAACAAGCTAGTTCTCGCGACAGGTTGCCATGAACGTAGTGTCCCTTTTGATGGTTGGCAATTACCTGGTGTGATGTTAATGGGTGGGATGCAGTTGCAGCTAAAAAGTGGTTTAGTCCGCCCAGGGCGTAAAGTTGCGTTGGTGGGAACTGGGCCGCTATTGCCTTTGGTTGCTTGTCAGCTACATAAAGCTGGAGCGCAAGTTGTTGGCGTATTTGAAGCCAGCCGTTTTAGCGATTTAGCAAAAGAAACCGTTGCACTTTTGCAGCGGCCAACGCTGACTTTGTCTGGTTTAAGTATGTTGGCGTATTTGAAAAAGCATCAAATCCCGTTCAAGTATGGATACGGTATTGTCAAAGCTGAAGGTCAAAGCCAACTATCAGGGATCACCGTGGCACCATTTGATGAGAATTGGCATGCAAATGTCTCAAAAGCGCAGCACTTAGAAGTTGATAGCCTTGGTGTGGGGTATGGATTTGTTGCAAGAACCCAGTTGGCGATGTTGCTAGGACTTTCGCATCAATATACTGGTACTAATGGTTACATACCAATGCTTGATGACAACCTGCGAAGTAGCCTAGATGACGTATATGTTTGTGGTGATGGTAATGGTTTGTTAGGTGCCGAAGCTGCCATTATTGAAGGAAAAATTGCGGCGACAGCACTGGCTTATGAACAGCACTGCTTTAATGAAGCACAGTATCATCGCAGAATGCGCAAACTAAAACGTCAACGTAAACAAGTTCAAAAGTTTAGAGCCGGATTTGACCGCTTTTCGGCAAGACGTGAAGGGTTATTAGCTCTGACTAAACCTGATACTGTTATCTGCCGATGTGAGCAAGTGAAGCGTCAACAACTGGATGTCGCATTAGCGCAAGGTGCAAAAGACTTATCTAGTATCAAGATGAGAACCCGAATTGGCATGGGAGATTGCCAAGGAAAGATGTGTTCAAGCTATGCGCTAGATAGATTACATGCAGAAGGGCACATTGAAACACTTGGGGTGATCAGACCCAGATTTCCGCTCGACCCAATACCATTTACATTACTGGAGAATAATAATGAAGCAGTATGATGTCGTTATTGCCGGTGGCGGAGTGATAGGGGCTGCTTGTGCCTATTTTCTTAGCCGTGATACTGACTTGAAGATAGCACTAGTAGACTTAAAAAAGCCAGGAAACGCGTCGCGCGCTTCAGCTGGTGGGCTGTGGGCAATCGGCGAGTCTGTAGGGCTTGGTTGTGGGGTCATCTTTTTTAAAACGCTGTCGAAATTGCAAAGTGAAGGTGACACCGCTGCCGCAGAAACATTGCGACCACACCAGCTGCCCGAGTGCTTTTTTGAATTAGCATTGAAGTCAAATGAGCTATATCCAGCGCTTCACGAAGAAATGCTTACAAGACACGAAGTGGATTTTAAATTTGAGCGGACTGGGCTCAAGTTCATAATGTACAATCGTGATGATGAAGTTTATGCAGACAGTATTGTTTCTGGGATCCCACATTTATCTTCGCAAATAAGGTGGTTAGATCAGCAACAATTAAGAGAAGAAGAGCCCTATATTACGCCTGATGCAATTGGTGCAATAGACTTTATTTGCGATCACCAAGTTAATCCATACCGCTTGGTTGACGCCTACACAGAAGGGGCGCGTCAAAATGGTGTTGAGCTTTTTTTAAATACCGAAGTAGTCGAAGTCTTACGTGATGGTCACAAGGTAATCGGGGTAAAAACACCAACGGATACCCTATATTGTAATACGCTGGTTAACGCCGCTGGTGCGTGGGCTGATGAGATTTATCATCAAGCAACGGACAAGCACATGCCGGTATACCCAGTGAAAGGGCAAATTGTTTTATCAGAGCGTATGCCCAAGGTATTGAATGGCTGTATTAGTACTAGCGATTGTTATATTGCCCAAAAAGACAATGGAGAGATCTTAATTGGCTCGTCAACAGAAGAAAAAGGCTTTGATACGACCAATAGCCTAGACAAAATTCAAACCTTGTCTCAAGGTGCAATGAAGTGTTTACCCGTATTGAAAGAGTCGAGTATAAAACGATGTTGGGCTGGGCTCAGGCCAGGTACGCCTGATGAGCTGCCAATATTAGGACATGTAGAGGGTGTAGAAGGGTATATCAATGCGTGTGGCCACTTCAGAACAGGAATACTCATGTCTGCAATCACGGGTAAGCTTATAACAGAGTTGGTTATGGGTAAGCCAACCTCCGTTGACCTAACTCCATTTCGAGTTGAGAGGTTTGACTAACCAGTTGATTTAGATGCTTTAATAGGATATGGGTAGTACATACCAAAAGCGCTATTAAGGTTAAATTTACGGTGCAGTTACTCAAGCCAAAGAGGCTAAACAAAGGCGATACCATCGCAGTGGTATCGCCTAGCTGGGGAGGCCCAGGCACATTTCCCCACATTTTTGAGCAAGGCGTAAAAAACCTGCGTTCGCTTGGGCTGAATGTAGTAGAGATGCCCTCGACGCGACTGGCCGCAGATGTGATTTTTTCATCGCCGCAGCTACGCGCAAAGGACATTAATGACGCCTTTGCAGATCAGAATATAGCCGGGATAATTTCTTCTATTGGTGGCTCCGATTCAGCGCGGATCCTGCCTTATTTAGACAAATCCGTTATCATCAATAATCCCAAATTTATGATGGGCTATTCTGACTTTTCTACCCTCACTACACTCCTGAACCAATGGGGCCTAGTCACCTTTAACGGCCCGTCGGTCATGGCCGGTTTCTCCCAGTGCCACAACGCTAGTGCTGAATATCAAGCATATTTAGCGCAGGCACTGTTCGGTGAAATCCACTATCCAATATTTAAAAGCTATTCTCATGGCTATCCAGAGTGGGCGATACCAGAAAATGTAGGTAAATTACATCCCACAATCGCGACAAATGGCCCAAAAGTACTGCAAGGGGCGGGGCAAGTAGAAGGGCAGCTATTTGGCGGCTGTTTTGAAGTGATGGAGATGCTAAAAGGCACGAAATACTGGCCATCACCGTCATTTTGGCAGGGAAAATTGTTGTTCTTAGAGACCTCTGAGGATAAACCCAGTCAAGACTATGTTCGGTTTTGGTTACGTAACTATGGCGTAATGGGCGTGTTTGAAAAAATATCCGGCTTGATGATTGGCCGCGCTCGGGATTACAGCGAGCAGGAGATGACGGCGCTTGATGATGTGATTGTATCTGTGGTTCGTGATGAGTTTGGCTGTAAGAGTTTACCTGTAATAACTCGGCTTGATTTTGGTCACACTGATCCGCAGTGGATTTTGCCGTTAGGAATACAGCACCGCTTGGATCTGGACAACTTCAGTCTAGAAGCGATAGAGCCGGTATTTGACTTACTCTAATGGCTCATGTTCGACCTTATTGCGAAGGTGAAGGATTTAGGCCTTATCTGATTGGCTGTTATGAGCGAGAAACAGGCTCGCTCTTACACTTTTTGGACAGAAACGCTTTGCGCCGTTGGCTGTATTAGGTGAATTTCGCATAAAAATTCTATGGGCTTGCGTCATGATAAGACGCCCAACAGCTTAATCATGCTGTTATGTACCTATGGTAGAAGGTAAATAGTTTATCAATATCATCACCAAAAGTGTCGATACAATGCTAATGCCAAAGACAATACTTGGCGACACAACATTTATATTTGTTAGCCAGTTTTTGGAACTATCTAACAAGCTTTCATCACTTTCACTAATAGACTTAATTTCGATAGATATTATGTTCATGGCTTTATAACGGCGCATCAGTTCAACCAAATGTATTATTGTGAAGATCAAGAAAGAAATACTTACTAGATATTTTCCACTTGTATTAAGTTTCTCTCCTGAACTAATAACTCCTGCGGATATTGCTACTACAAATGTTAAATACATAGTCCACAAGGTAACTACTTTATCGTGGTTTTTTTCTAACAAGTCGATCCAGTCTTTGAGAGACAGTGAGTTACTCATGATTCACCTTTAATTAAGAAGTGATAAAGGTACCAACGCCGCGTTAAGGGGTGCTGGCACGCAATACAAAAGCCTCTGCAACGCGCCTTAAACACTGAACTCAACGCATATTAAAAATGCCACGCGTGCCAAATCCCACTTGAACACCTTGTTATACCGCTTGGTTGAGACTAAAATGACCAACATAAAGACCACCTAAGAGACCGATTATATGACCACTAGAATTTTAGCCGATGTTGCTGCAAGCATTACTGAGTTGAAAGCTAACCCTATGAAAGTTGCAACTAGTGCTTATGGCGAACCTGTTGCTGTACTAAACCGAAATGAGCCGGCATTTTATTGCGTACCTGCCGAAGCGTACGAAATGATGATGGACAGACTCGAAGATCTTGAACTACTAGCTATCGCTAAAGAGCGTGAATCTGAAGAAAGCATTTCGGTAAATATTGATGACCTATAAACTCGACTTTAAAAAGAGCGCACTCAAAGAGTGGAAAAAGCTTGGCTCTACTCTACAACAACAATTTAAGAAAAAGCTAATCGAGCGCTTAGATAACCCACATGTTCCGGCTTCAAAGCTTTCTGGAGCTGACAACATGTATAAAATTAAGTTGCGTCAATCGGGCTACCGTCTCGTCTACAAAGTTGAAGACGATGTCATCATTGTAACCGTCTTAGCAGTCGGAAAACGCGAACGTAGCGATGTTTACCGTAAAGCTATGAAAAGGCTAGATGATTGATTACGGTATAACGCCCGCATAATGGGCGGATTAAGCTTGGCTAAAATTAGCGAGGAACGAGCGTCAGCCAAGCTTTAGACGTCCATTCATTAATGCGTTTGTTAGGTTTACTTTACCACCAAGTTCAGTTGATAACTTTTGTTAAACTCATTAATAGCACCTGACTTAATATTACTTTTACTGTCGAAACAAAAGCTATTTTCCAAACATTCCAAAGTGGTAATCGGATCAATATCGTGAACGCCTCTAAATGAAAATACACTAGTACAGCTTGTAGGTTCTTTAGTTTCTGAACCAATGCAAACAAAGACCATTACGGGTTTCCATTTACAAATAGTAGTAGGATCTAACTCTTGTAATGGAACTCTTATCGAATGTAATTCACCAATTATTTCAGGCCGATAATTGATTTCAAATTGTTGAGCTACGTCTCTACCGAGCGCTATATGATAATTATTACATTGGCTTACTTGTGAGTGTGTTCTGTACTCAACCTTGATTTCATATGTCAAAGGTTTCTCAATATCTCCATGAATATCAATAAATTGCTCATCAGGATTGGCATATTTAACAAAACCTCCTTTTGATGAGCAACCAGATATTGCAATAAACAGTAATGTGATGAAGATGAACCTATCCATAGTAAACCTAACGCTAAGCTAACGGGCACGAACGTGGCGCTATAATGCCGAAGGCGCGCCGCGTTTGTGTCCCAGTGTGGCACGCAGTGACACACGTGTTAAGCGCCTTGTATGGATAATACACCCATCTTAATTGTTCTTTTTATACCGATTTAGGGTAAGGTGAGGCCCAAGCTTTAGCTGCAACTAAAGCCTTCTTTTACAGTAGTTCGATTGAGCAAAGGCTCCTCTGTTGAGAGACCGATAACAAGAAAGAACGCTGTAAAAGACTCCAAGCACCACACTCGAATAGTCTACTGGGCCTCGAGCCCGCATTATGCAAGCAAGGGTTAGCTTATATGAATACTAAAACAAATCAAAGCATTAACATCGGTGTCGATACCGGTAAATCTCAACTCGATATTTATATTCGACCTTTAGATATTTACTTTACTGTTTCCAACGATGATAAAGGCATTAGTGAAGCCGTTAATAAGATTAAAAAGCATAAACCTGAACGCATTATTATCGAGGCTACCGGTAGATTAGAAATGCCATTCATTATGGCATGTGCTAAAGCAGGTTTACCTTTTGTAATTGCTAACCCAGTTCATGTAAAACGCTTTGCTGGCGCTATTGGGCAACGCGCTAAAACGGACAAGCTCGACGCTAAACTTATTGCTCACTATGGTGAAGCTATTAAACCATCGTTATCTCAGTTAAAGCCCGAAACTATGCAGCTTATGAGCGATTTAGTAGCACGCAGAAACCAGTTACTCGTCATGCAAACAATGGAGAAAAACCGTCTTCAGATATTGCCAAAAGAACTCGCTATGACAATAAAGCCTATCCTCACTGCATTTAAAAATCAGATAAATAAAATAGAAAATAAAATCGTCAAATTAATCGAGTCATGTCCCGAATATCAGGCTAAAAATCATCTACTTCAAAGCATGAAAGGCATTGGAAAAATCGCGGCAGCATCCATCATTAGTAACTCCTGAACTGGGATATATGACCAACAAACAAGCTTCCGCATTAGTTGGAGTTGCACCGATAAATAGAGAGAGCGGTCGCTTCAAAGGTCTCAGAAAAATACAAGGAGGTCGCCATCAAGTTAGGACTGTTTTATACATGGCCATGATGTCAGCAATACAATCTAACCCAGTTTTTAAAGGTCAATATCAAAAGCTAGTTTCTGCCGGAAAACCGAAAAAAGTGGCGCTTATTGCGTGCGTTCGCAAAATGATTGTGATCTTAAATTCTATGCTTAGGGAAGGTGTAATGTGGGAAGCGCCAACAGCTTAAAATTAGCTATTGACGCCATAGTCTCTTGTTAGGGTAACGACACATTGGTGATGTTTCTTAAAATAAATTCACCACACTCTATTCCGTCAGACAATATGTCACCATGGATATATTCTGAGTTCTCTGCACCTTCACAAATGAATTGCCGAGGCTCATTTTCGAGTGTGGTGAATGAGAAATAATATAACCCGTCTTCATCCTCATCGATTTCGGCGTCAATAATCCCCTCACCCAAATAATTATACTCTGAACGAATTAATTTGAATTTGCCCTTAACTCTCTCAATTTCGATCAATCTAGTATTTAAGGGCGATAGTTCATCCTGCTGACATTCAATTAAAATATAAATTTCCATCCTTTAAAATTCCCTAGGAAGTTTGACTATTTACCCTAACGCCTTAATAAACGGCGGAAAATAGCAGGCTAAACCAAGCGAAGAATGAGCGCAAGCCTGCTGTTTTGCGTCCATTGTTTAATTAACTTGTTATATTTCCAATGAACTAACCTTGGAAATCCCAAGGTATTTCTTTTTTAAATAATTCTATAGAAGCTTCAACAACCTCTAGCGGTATATCTTTGTTATAACTTGTCACTTCACGCGACTTTTTTGTGTCATCACGAAATATCTCAAGTATCAACTTACCCTTGAAGTAAATCTCAACTCCTATTCCGTCTCGACCGTTACTGACATCACTTGCAATCGTGACCTCATACTCATTGTTAAGAATCACGACAGACTCCAAAGGAAATATAACGCTTGCCTAACCGGCGCAAAATAGCAGGCTAAACTTAGCGACGAAGGAGCGCAGCCTGCTATTTTGCGTCCCTTTTGGTTTAGGCACTTGTTATATGCCATTTATTAAATTACTTCAATTTCTTAGCTAACAGAGCCTGAATTATCGCCCTGAAATTTAGTATATAAAACAACACAACAAGAAAAATAGAAGAAACTAAGAAAAATGACTTTGTGTAACTATAAGACCACCCATAAGCAATAGATAAAACCCCACAAAGTACTGCCAGCGCTATAACTGTATACGCTGGGTATAATAGTAAGTATTGAAACAGTAACTTACGCTTAGTTATCATTTTGTCTAGTAGTCATAATTATTAAAGCTGGCTCAATTTCAGCTATACCTACTTATTTTAAATATGCCATTCGACGAAACCCTGTATGGCATATAACGCCGCAAATAAACGGCAAAAAATCGTTGGCTAAAATTTGTGAGGTACGAACAAAGCCAACTGATTTTTGTCCGCACTTTAATTTGCTTTGTTATAAGGCGATTGCACCGCATACTGACGGTACTTTACTACGAATTTTTTTGCTTGAGCTAGGGTTTCTGGGTAAGGAACACTCTCATAGCTGTTTTTAGTAGTACGAATTTTTTGAAATAGGAATCCGTGTTCAATTAAAAATTTAACTTTTTTCCACTGAGCTAAATCCGATTTCTTAGGTGGTTTAAAGTGACGACCTAAGTTAACTGCAACTCCCTTACAAATAGGACATTCAATGGTCTCAGGGTAATCACATGGAGTAAGATTAAATTGGCGCATATTCGAAGTTCTACACTCACAACAAGCAAAAGACATTGAATACTCAGGACCCTGATATTTCACTTGAGGTTTTGGTAAATCTCTACATCCAGCCTTTCTCCTTAGCTCCATTCTCGACTGTTTATCCATGATTGCCTACGCCTTATAACAATTTAATATCGACCCAATGGGTCGTTTCTCTACCGAGTCATGGGTCATTAATCTCATTGTACCAGTTTTATCATAATAACTAACTTGTTGCTATACAGATATTTTTCATCATTATGAAAAGGATAAAAACGACCCTGAGGGTCGTTTTCTTGACTATAGGAGAAGTACGGCGAAACTGTATATAAATACAGTCAACTTTTAGAGCTAACTCAATGAAAGCTCGTTCGCCATTTTTAAACCATATCGTCAAATTTATGCTGACTAAGCAATATTCGGTTAGAACCGATGATACCCCGTTGAGCAAAGTTTTCTAGCTTGTTTTGGGGCATTTTCGATTTAGGAATAGCAGAGAAAATAAGTGACACCCATCTAGATTAACATTCAAGCTGAGGAAGTGAAGTAAAAAGCATGTAAACACTTCTATCACTTTGGTCAAAAGCGTTTTCCGATAGGCCGACTTTTAGCGCGAAGCGTATCTCTACACTAAAACCGGGTTCTCGCGCATGACAAAGTGCTGCAAATACAGCAGTAAGTAATGCTAGAGCTGAGAATGTGAGTTTTTGCTAAGTCAAAAAGCTAAGGCTTATCCAGATTAGCACTTGATCAAATTGGGCATAAAAAAACCAGCGTATTGACGCTGGTTTTTTTATTACTTTTTCTTTTTAACCTTGGCAGCTTTCTTTTTCGCTTTGATTTTAGCGGGATCTTTTTTCTTTTTCGGTGCCTTGGCTTCTTTATGTTTAGGTTCTAAGCCTTTAATTACGCGGCGCTTAAGTTTTTGGTCTGTATAACGCTCAACTTTGCCGAGTATTTCAACATCATGGGCTTCAACCAAAGAAACTGCGGTGCCTTTTTTCCCTGCACGGCCGGTACGCCCGATACGGTGTACATAAATATCCGCAGTGCGTGGCATATCAAAGTTGAATACGTGGCTGATGTCTGCAACATCAATACCACGGGCGGCAACATCCGTCGCGACAAGAATTTTTGTTTTGCCACTGTGGAAGCTTGCCATAGCAGTCATACGTTTATCTTGTGGCATTTCACCACGTAGCCAAGTTGTTTTTATGCCTTTGGCAAATAGTTCGCCCACCAGTGTTTCAAGTCTTTCACGGGTTTTAACAAACACAACGGCTTTAGTGACTTCTTCATCATCGAGCAACTGCGCTAATAGGTTAACCTTGTGCTCATAGCTGTCAGCTAAATGAACCCATTGATGGATCTTGCCTTTTTCTTTACGAGAAGGGGTCGCTTCAAGTAGTGCTGGGTCTTGCAAGATACGCTCAGCAAATTTCTCGACGCTCTCGCCTTCCAATGTTGCAGAGAACAAAAAACACTGACGACGGTTAACGGCTTCCGAGCAAATCCGTAGCATTTCTTTGCGAAAGCCCATGTCTAGCATACGATCAGCTTCATCTAAAATAAGCAACTCAACATTTTCAGCGTGGAAGTTTTCGGTTTCTAGATATTCCATCAAGCGACCAGGTGTAGCGATGAGAATATCGTTGTTCTTCTCAAAAATTTCTTTGTGAGTACCATAGTTAATTCCACCGGTTACTACACCAATTTTGAGGTGAACACCTGCTGCCAGTAACTCACATTGCTCATGTATTTGGTAGGCAAGCTCCCGAGTAGGCGTCATGATCAGCACGCGGGCAAAACCTGGCTCTTTGCGCGGAAAATCTAGCAAATACTGAATCGCAGGGATCAAGAATGCAGCGGTTTTACCCGTACCGGTTGGTGCACTGGCGAGAATGTCTCGACCAATCAGGGCTTCAGGAATAGCCATCTGTTGAATGCTGGTAGGAGTTTCATACCCCATTTTCTTAATAGCACTAATCAGCTTGCCGTCTAAATCAAATTCAGTAAATTGCATATTGCATCACAAATAAAGGACAATAGCGGAATTATACGTTGCTATTGCATTTTCTCAAAGGTATAGGATGTCTCAGTTTGCATTTAAACAATTTTCAGTGACGCAGCGCCATGCTGCTATGAAAGTTTCAACGGATGGGATCTTACTTGGTGCTTGGGCACCGGTATCGAATGCTAGGTCAATTGTGGATGTTGGTGCGGGGACTGGCTTGGTTGCGTTAATGTGTAAGCAGCGCAACCCAAATAGCAGTATTTATGCTGTTGAATTGGACCAAGCGGCACTCGTTGATGCGCAATATAATATTACCCATAGCCCATGGCCAGACATTAAGTTGTGCGATACTGCAATTCAAGCGTTTGAATGCGAAACTCAGTTTGACTTAATGGTGTCTAATCCGCCTTACTTTAACACCAGCTTGAAAAGCCAAGACCCTGCCAGAAACCGAGCGCGGCATACAGACAGCCTAAGCTTTGACGATTTATTGTCTGCGTTTGAAAGATTGACTTCGCCTCTGGGTCAGTTGGCTGTGATTTTGCCTTATCAGGAAAGTTTGCTGTTTAATCAATTGGCTGACAAAAGAAATCTCTCTCTCATTTCGGCCTGTACAATCAGTACAACTCCAAAAAAGGCACCGTCAAGGCGCTTGATGCTATTTAGTAAACTTGGTCACCATACTAAAGATGAGCAAAGGCTGGTGATTTATGATGAAAATAATCAATACAGCAAAGAGTACGTTGCTTTGTGCCAAGCGTTTTACTTAAAAATGTAAACGAGAGGGGAGAGTTAACACGGTTGCCGTGTTAACTCGGTGAGTACTACTGCTCCAACTCGGTATATTCCGTCATGATCTGCTCAATCCAAGTGGCGATGCGCTCATCACTTTTGTCGTATTGGCTATCTTCATCCAGCGCAAGTCCAACAAAATAAGCGTTATCTTCAGTAAGCGCCTTTGATGCTTCAAACTCGTATTCATCATTGTTTGGCCAATAACCTAAGAAAGTCACTTGCTGTGGTGCAATTTTATCGTGCAGCATGCCGAGGGCGTCTTGAAACCACTCACCATATCCTTGTTGATCTCCCATACCAAATAGCGCAATGACCTTACCGCTTAAATCAACGGCTTCAATATCGTCCCAGTGAGATTCCCAATCTTCTTGTAATTCGCCAAAATCCCAAGTAGAGATACCAAAAATTAGGAAGTCAAACTGCTCTGCTTTTTTTAACGGCTCATCCTTAATGTTAAATAAGGTTACGGTGTCTTTGCCGATAATTTCTTGAATCTTTTCTGCGGCCATTTCTGTATAGCAGGTAGTGGAGCCGTAAAATAACCCAATTTGCATTGTATTTATCACTTTCAATTTGACTGGTATTATGGCCGCTAAGTTTACATCATGACGTAGCTAATTAATACAGGTGCCCAGTGAGCGAACACCAACCATACCCATTTGAGATGTCCGACACCCAATTGATTGAAGCCTTTCTCGATGCGCTTTTTTTGGAGCAAGGACTAAGCGAAAATACGATTAGTGCCTACCGCAGCGATTTAGAAAAGTTTCTTTTGTTCATAACCAAAGAAAAGGTGAGTACATCGTTATTAGCCGTTTCGTCTCAAGATATTGAAGCTTATCTTGCTTATCGTGTTGATAAGGGCCTAAAAGCGAAAAGTAGCGCAAGGGCGATCAGCGCATTAAAACGATTTTATTTATACTGGGTACGTGAAAAAAAAATCAGTCAATCGCCACTAGATACTATTGCGCAGCCTAAAACAACACCATCATTACCAAAAACCCTCAGTGAAGCAGAGGTAGAGGCACTGTTAAATGCTCCAGACTGTGAAGACCCTATGGGCCTGCGAGACAAAGCGATGCTCGAACTCCTTTATGCCACAGGGCTGCGAGTGACTGAGCTGGTGGGGCTAAGGATGGAGCAGGTCAATATGCGACAAGCTGTGGTACTTGTGCGGGGTAAAGGTAATAAAGAACGTTTAGTACCGATGGGAGAGGAAGCATTGCACTGGTTGGAACAATTTCTTAAAAAAGGTCGGGGGTTGATGATTAAGCATGCGACCGATTTTGTGTTTCCATCAAAGCGCGGCATTGGCATGACGCGACAAACTTTTTGGCATCGAATTAAACACTATGCTATTTTGGCAGACGTGAAGTCGCCGTTATCGCCACATACGTTACGCCATGCTTTTGCAACACATTTACTAAACCATGGTGCCGACCTGCGCGTTGTTCAAATGATGCTTGGCCACAGTGACTTGTCAACGACTCAAATTTACACGCATGTTGCCAGTGAACGCCTCAAAACTTTACACCAGCAGCATCATCCAAGAGCTTAAATTTTTGTTACTTGGGAATTATTTACAGGTTACTCCGGTCATAGTGGGTAGCAACAAGGAGTGCGTCTCCTGTCATAAAAGGTTTAGAGAGAATAACATGAAAAAATTAATTATCGCCGCATCACTGGCATTAAGCTTCGGTGCATTTGCCGAGCAAACGGAAAATCAAGTAACTACCAGTGTTGATCCAATTACTGCGCAATTTAGTGGTTTAGGAATTGCGGTGAAAGAGATTAAAGATAGCCCGCTTGCGGGCTTGAAGACGGTGATCACTGATAAAGGAGTGTTGTACTCAAGTGCTGACGGAAAATATTTAATCCAGGGCACGATGATCGACCTTGATAACCGTCGAAATATCACTGAGGATGCGTTAAGTGGCGTGCGCAAGCAAGGCATTGCTGAATATGAAGATTCAATGATTGTCTATAAGGCAGAAAACGAGAAGCATCAGATCACTATATTTACCGACATTACCTGTGGCTACTGCCGTAAACTCCACCGTGAGTTAGAGGAGTATCTAGCAGCAGGGATCACGGTAAAATATTTAGCTTTTCCACGTGGTGGCTTACGTGGCTCGGGCTATGAAGACCTCAGAAATGTTTGGTGTGCCAAAGATGCTGCAGCAGCCTTAACAGATGCCAAGGCTGGAGGCGAAGTAAAAGTAGTTGAAAACTGTCAAGCACCAGTTGCTGAGCATTATCAACTAGGTCAGAGCTTTGGTATTTCGGGCACGCCTGCCATCATTCTTGAAGACGGTTCTATGATCCCAGGCTATCAACCAGCTGCTGCAATTTCACAGATGCTAGACGCACAAAGCCCTAAGTCTTAAGGCTTCTACGCAGCGATGGAGTTCACGACAAGAACTCGGTAAAATAGCGAAATAAAAAATACAAAAGGCCATTATGGCCTTTTTTGTTTGTGAAAGGTTATGTATACAGAAATTAAACCGAGAGAGCGGGTTGACGACAGTCATTTACCATCATCGTTACATCCGGTGATCAAGCAGCTTTATGCCGCAAGAGGGGTGAAAGCAGCTTTTGAGTTAGATAATAGTGCGGCAACGCTACACGACTTTAAGCTGTTCAAAGACATTGAACTGGCAAGCCAAATCTTAGCGCAAGCACTCGCAGAGCAAGCAAAAATACTCATTGTAGGGGATTTTGATGCCGACGGTGCTACCAGTACAGCGGTATTGATGGAGGGGTTAGCGCAGTTTGGCTTTTTGCATGTCGACTACGTTGTACCAGACCGATTTAGTTTGGGATATGGATTAAGCCCTGCTTTAGCTGAGCAAATTGTATCGCTTAGCCCCGACTTAGTGATAACAGTTGATAACGGTATTTCTTGCATTCGTGGTGTAGAAATTGTCAAGCAAGCGGGCATTAAAGTTATTGTTACCGATCATCATTTACAAGGTGATGTCCTGCCGAATGCCGATGCAATCGTAAACCCTAATCGCCTTGATTGTGAGTTTCCATCAAAATCTATCGCCGGAGTGGGGGTTGCTTTTTATCTCTTAATCGCGCTACGACATTACTTGCGCTTGCAGAATTATTTTACTGAGCAAAATAAGCCAATACCTAACCTAGCTTCTTTACTTGATATTGTCGCGTTGGGTACCGTTGCTGATGTGGTGGCGCTGGATGCGAATAATCGTACGCTGGTACACCAAGGGCTTGCACGGATCCGTAGTGGTCAAACAAGGCCTGGGATCCAAGCCTTGATTGAAGTTGCGAATCGAAATATTGCAAGGTTGAGCGCCAGTGACTTTGGTTTTGCTTTGGCTCCAAGGTTAAATGCGGCAGGTCGCCTTGATGATATGAGTTTAGGGATCGCCTGTTTGTTGTCAAAAGATATTAATCAAGCACGCCGTATTGCGTCTGAACTCGATAGTTTGAATATTGAACGTCGTGAAATAGAGCAAAGCATGCAACAAGAAGCGCAAGCGGTATTGGAACGGCTAGTATTGAAAAGCCAAGCCGTGCCAGACGCCTTGTGTTTATATCAAGATGATTGGCATCAAGGGGTAATAGGTATTCTGGCTGGACGCCTAAAAGAAAAATATCATCGTCCATGTATTATTTTTGCACAAGGCGACAATGGTGAGATCAAAGGGTCGTGTCGCTCCATTGAAGGTCTGCATATGCGTGACCTGCTTGAGTCAATCAATACCCAGCATCCGGATTTAATTATAAAGTTTGGCGGTCATGCGATGGCGGCGGGGCTGACTATTCAAGAAGCTGAATTTGCCAATTTTAAGAGGATATTTGAGCAACGAGTCAGTGCAACCCTGACTGAGGAAGCAAAACAAAGCATTCTCTTGACCGATGGAGAATTACCAGGTGATTGTTTCACCATGGATTTTGCTTTTGAATTACAACAGGCAGGACCATGGGGACAACAATTTAGCGAGCCTATATTTCAGGATATATTTGAGTTGGTGCAGCAGCGCATTGTTGGTGAGAAGCACCTAAAACTTGTGCTTAAGCACCGCTCTGGTCGTCTGGTTGATGCAATAGCGTTTAATGTTGATGTTCGGGCTTGGCCAAATCACCAAGCAATTCATGCTTTGTTTGCTTATCAACTCGATATTAATGAGTTTCGTGGTAAATATAATTTACAGCTCATTGTTCGTGAGCTTCAAGCACAGTAGAGTTAGTAAGCACGTCGTCAGCGGCGTTTTAGAAAAACTACGAAAATTCTCCCTTTAAGGGATGCTAAGCGCGGTTATTATTTGATACTATTGGTCGCTTAAATCTAGAGTCTGGCAGATTGTCAGGCTTGTTTGTGAATTCACAAACCCACAAATTTAGTTCTGGAGTAATGGTAAATGTTTGAAGTGAATCCTGTGATTAACCAAATCAAGGAAATTCGCGAGCGTACAGAGCTTCTTAGGGGGTATCTTTGACTACGCTCTAAAGCAAGAGCGTTTAGAAGAAGTTAATGCCGAATTAGAAGATCCTGCTGTATGGAATGAGCCGGAAAGAGCCCAAGCACTGGGCAAAGAAAAGTCAAACCTAGAAGTCATCGTTGAAACCATCGATAACCTTGTAGCCGGCGCTGATGATGCAGAAGGTTTGGTTGAGCTTGCTGTGGAAGCTGAAGATGAAGAAACCTTCACTGAAGCAGAGCAAGAAGTTAACGGCCTTGTTGAGCAACTGGAAAAGCTAGAGTTTCGTCGGATGTTCTCGGGCGATCAAGATGCCAACGATGCGTATATCGACTTACAGTCAGGTTCCGGCGGCACCGAAGCACAAGACTGGTGTAACATGTTGCTTCGTATGTATTTACGCTGGGCTGAAGCGAAAGGCTTTAAAGCTGAAATCGTTGAAGCGACAGATGGCGATGTTGCCGGTATTAAGGGTGCAACCGTGAAAGTGAGTGGTGAGTATGCCTATGGTTGGCTGCGCACTGAGACTGGTGTACACCGCTTAGTACGTAAGAGTCCTTTTGATTCAGGCGGTCGTCGTCACACTTCATTTGCCTCTGTATTCGTTTACCCAGAAATTGACGATAATATCGAGATTGATATTAACCCCGCAGATCTTCGTATCGATGTATATCGTGCATCGGGCGCTGGTGGTCAGCACGTTAACCGTACAGAATCGGCGGTACGTATTACACACTTACCAACGAATACCGTTGTACAGTGTCAAAATGACCGCTCGCAGCATAAAAACAAAGATCAAGCGATGAAGCAGTTAAAGGCGAAATTGTTTGAACTTGAACTGCAAAAGCAAAATGCTGAAAAGCAAGCCCAAGAAGATGCAAAATCTGACATTGGTTGGGGCAGCCAAATCCGTTCATACGTGCTCGATGATTCACGTATTAAAGATTTGCGTACTGGTATTGAGAACCGCAATACCCAAGCCGTATTAGACGGTGATTTAGATAAATTTATCGAAGCAAGCCTGAAATCAGGCCTTTAATCCACAAGCTAAACTAAGAGCTAAACAATGACAGATCACAATCAAGACGAAAATAAACTTATTGCTGAGCGTCGTGGCAAGCTAGATGCGATCCGTGAGAATTGCCCTGCAAATGGCCACCCGAACTCATTCCGCCGTGAAGACTACACGCAAGATCTACAAGCTAAGTTTGGTGATAAATCGAAAGAAGAACTTGTAGAGCTTGACCATCATGTTTCAGTTGCGGGTCGTCTGCTTGCAAAACGTGGTCCTTTCTTAGTATTACAAGACATGAAAGGTCGCATTCAGGCTTATGCTTCAAAAGACGTACAGAAAGACCTAAAAGAAAAGTATGGCCAGTTAGATATCGGCGATATCGTTGGCGTTAAAGGTCCGCTTCATAAGTCAGGTAAAGGCGATTTATACGTAGACATGGTTGAGTATGAGCTACTGACTAAGTCGTTACGTCCACTGCCTGAAAAGTTCCACGGTCTGACAGATCAAGAAGCGAAATATCGTCAGCGTTATGTTGATTTAATTACTAACATGGATACGCGTGAAACTTTCCGTATTCGCTCTAAAGTGATTGAAGGTATTCGCCGTTTCTTGGCAGAGCGTGACTTTATGGAAGTGGAAACGCCGATGCTGCAGGTTATTCCTGGCGGTGCCTCTGCACGTCCATTTGTAACCCATCACAATGCACTAGATATCGATATGTACTTACGTATCGCGCCTGAGCTATACCTTAAGCGCCTAGTGGTTGGTGGTTTTGAGCGCGTGTTCGAAATCAACCGTAACTTCCGTAACGAAGGTTTATCTACACGTCACAATCCTGAATTCACGATGATTGAGTTTTATCAAGCATACGCGGATTACAATGATTTGATGAACCTAACTGAAGACATGCTACGTACCGTTGCACAAGACGTTTTAGGCACCACGACGGTGATTAATACCGTGAAGAATGCTGAAGGCGAAGTAACTGAGACGATTGAGTATGACTTTGGCAGCCCATTCCAGCGCTTATCAATGGCTGATGCTATTCTACAATATGGTCCTGATGCTGAAGCACAAGCTGAAATCTTCAAAGATCCAGAAAACCACTTTGAAGCACTGAAAGCTTACGCGAAGAAAGTACACGTTAAGATCCCTGAAAAATGTGTATGGGGTCCAGGTAAGTTCTTATGTGAAATCTTCGAGGAAGTTGCTGAACATAGACTTATCCAACCGACGTTCATCACTGAATACCCGTGGGAAGTGTCTCCACTTGCGCGTCGTAATGACGAAAATCCATTTATCACTGACCGTTTTGAGTTCTTTGTTGGTGGTCGTGAGCTGGCGAATGGTTTCTCTGAGCTTAATGATGCTGAAGATCAAGCTGCGCGCTTTGCTCGTCAAGTGGAAGAAAAAGATGCAGGTGACGATGAAGCAATGCACTATGATGCGGATTATATCCGTGCGCTAGAGCATGGTTTACCGCCAACAGCAGGTGAGGGGATTGGTATCGATCGCCTAGTGATGTTGTTCACAGACTCACCGACTATCAAAGACGTTATTTTGTTCCCACATATGCGTCCAGAAGTACAAGCTGAGCAATAAGTACTTTCAAGTCATTTGAAGCTACATTAAGAAAAGCGCCTTATGGCGCTTTTCTGTTATTTGTGTGAGAAAAAGCGTATTGCGTATTCAAAGCATCATGCGCTCTATACTTGTTGGCCTTGAAACTTGCTCAATTTGAAGACGTAAATCTGACGCTAACGGCGTTAAAAGTTTCTTAATGAGAACAACTAAATAACCTAAACTTGGGATAATAGCTGGTTCTCTAGCAGCGGTTATGAACTAGATCTTCTTGCATAAAAATCGCTCACTAATTAAGTCGAATTGGTATTGTAGGGCTATGTGAGCATTCACTCAGTCTATAATGCAGTTCCTTATTTGATACTTGATTATCTAGCTTTATTAACTAACCTTCTTCAAGTTTGAGAATACTTCACAATAATAATACCGAGACACTTAATTGAGCTGTCAGCTTTGTTTAGTAAGCAACTGCCAAAAAATTAAGATAGAAGTTAACTGTAAAAATTGGATGGCTATTAGGTACGCTTGGTTTCGGACGAAGGGAAATAAAATGAACCGCCACGAACATATTGATGCTGACGACGAACACGAGCAAGCGAGAATAATGTATTATCGAGCCTGTATTGCTGAGTTTCAACAGCTAGGTTATCAAGAAGCACTTTTAGATGAAACATTCAGCCAAAAACGTTTAGGTGAAACCAAGTTGAATGACTCTAACTCTCTACAAAATGAGTAAAATTTGGCGTTAGTGCTGAGTAACTAGGCAGACTGCACAATCTATCACCATTCAGTGCTTTTTTACAAGAAAAGTATTTGACATATTTTTTCTAACCTATATTATACGCCCCACAAGACGGAGAGGTGGCCGAGTGGCTGAAGGCGCTCCCCTGCTAAGGGAGTATAGGGTTTGTAGCCCTATCGAGGGTTCGAATCCCTCCCCCTCCGCCATTTTATAATGGTTATCTTGTACGGACGCATAGCTCAGCTGGATAGAGTACCTGGCTACGAACCAGGCGGTCGGAGGTTCGAATCCTCCTGCGTCCGCCACTTTCTCTTTAGGTGGTAAAAAATAAAGAAGTTGGAAAACTATACATTCAAAACGGACGCATAGCTCAGCTGGATAGAGTACCTGGCTACGAACCAGGCGGTCGGAGGTTCGAATCCTCCTGCGTCCGCCACTTTCTCTTTAGGTGGTAAAAAATAAAGGTAGGAAACAGGAAGTCGGAGGTTCACCTTCACAAAATACGTCCTGCATCCGCCACTTTCTCTTTAGGTGGTAAAAAATAAAGGTAGGAAACAGGAAGTCGGAGGTTCACCTTCACAAAATACGTCCTGCATCCGCCACTTTCTCTTTAGGTGGTAAAAAATAAAGGTAGGAAACAGGAAGTCGGAGGTTCACCTTCACAAAATACGTCCTGCATCCGCCACTCTTCTTTAATTGGTAAAAAATAAAGAAGTTGGAAAACTATACATTCAAAACGGACGCATAGCTCAGCTGGATAGAGTACCTGGCTACGAACCAGGCGGTCGGAGGTTCGAATCCTCCTGCGTCCGCCACTTTCTCTTTAGGTGGTAAAAAATAAAGAAGTTGAAAAACTATACATTCGAAACGGACGCATAGCTCAGCTGGATAGAGTACCTGGCTACGAACCAGGCGGTCGGAGGTTCGAATCCTCCTGCGTCCGCCACTTTCCTCAAGTGGTAAAATAAAGAGATACACAAGCCGACTTAAGTCGGTTTTTTTGTGCCTGAATATACAGTGTAGAAGCAGGTTTACCCTGCGATCTTTAATCTCACCGTTACTCATCGCCATACGGATGCTAAAGCGGTCGGAGGTTCACTCCCCACAAAGTACGTCCTGCGTCCGCCACTTTCCTCAAGTGGTAAAATAAAGAGATACATAGGCCGACGTAAGTCGGTTTTTTTGTGCCTGAATATACAGTGTAGGAGCAGGTTTACCCTGCGATCTTTAATTTCACCGTTACTCATCGCCAAATGGATGCTCAAGCGGTCGGAGGTTCACTCCCCACAAAGTACGTCCTGCGTCTGTCATTTCCCTCTAGTGGTAAAATAAAGAGATACACAAGCCGACGTAAGTCGGTTTTTTTGTACCTGGACATTTCGGAAACCTTTGAAAATGAATGCCTTTTCATTTATTGTTGAGTTGATAATATTGTCTAAATTCTCAGTGGCTTCTATGTTTCAGTCATTCATCACGTTGGTGATCTTAATTTTTGGTTTCTTATCATTCAGCCTCAATGCGCTTACCTTAGGTGCTGAGCGAGCTGAAGACTACTTATCTGCTTTGAAAGGCAAACGAGTGGGACTCATTGTAAATCAAACCTCCCGAGTCGCAGATCATCATCTTGTAGACTTTTTAATAAAACAAGGTGTTGATGTTAAGAAAGTATTTGCCCCAGAGCATGGCTTTCGTGGAAACCAAGATGCAGGCGCGCAAGTTGAAGACGAAAGAGATGTGAAAACCGGACTGCCAATCATCTCGCTTTATGGCAAGAATAAAAAGCCAAAAGCTGATCAGCTTAAGGACATCGATATTCTTATTTTTGATATTCAAGATGTCGGTGTACGATTTTATACTTATATCAGCACCATGCACCTCGCGATGGAAGCAGCATCAGATATTGGTATTGAGTTTTGGGTGTTTGATAGGCCAAACCCAAATCTGAACTATATAGATGGCCCAGTATTAGAAAAGCCGTTTCGGTCATTTGTGGGCATGCACCCGATCCCAGTACTACATGGTATGACGGTAGGGGAGCTTGCCTTGATGATTAATGGAGAAGGCTGGTTGGTAAGTAACAATAAATTGCGCCTTCGCGTGGTTTCTATGCTGCAATACAGTAGTGCAACCCAATACAAAACCCCAATACCGCCAAGTCCTAATTTACCTAATCAACGCGCTATTTATCTATATCCTTCGCTCTGCTTTTTTGAAGCGACCCCAGTTTCGGTAGGAAGAGGCACAGACTTTCCGTTTCAAGTATTTGGCCATTCAAACCCTAAACTAGGAAAGTTTAATTTTACCCCTAAGCCTGTCATCGGTGCGGCCTCTAACCCAAAACTAAATGGTGTGATTGCTTATGGTGAAGATTTAAGGGACAGTTCAGTGAGAGGATTTGATTTAACTTGGTTTATTGCTGCCTATCAGCAATTCAGCCATGAGGGAGTGGAGTTTTTTCAATCCCCGAGCTTTATGGACAAATTAGCAGGAACAGACAAAGTCCGCAAGGCCATGGAGGCAGGGTTGACTGCCTCAGAGATCCGCACACTGTGGCAGCAGGATGTTCAGCGTTTTATAAAGCTACGAGAACAGTACTTGTTGTACCCACGGTGAGCGACTTAGTTGAAAACGACTAAAACACGGCAGGTAGCCTGCCGTAAAACATCATTACTCGCTGCGCAATACCTGCATGTTTTCGTTTGCTTTATCAACGCGTTTTTGCCAGTGAAGGTTCGACTGTGCCAGCGATGTAAACAATACATCTATAAGATAAGCTTGTGAAGTACGTGATAACATACCTGAGTGCTTAAGCGGCTCTCCTTCGTTAATGCAGTACAGCGTGGCGTCCGCCATTTCGGCTAGTGCATGGTTGCCATATCTTGAAATAGCCAAACACTTACAATCATTGTCTAGTGCTTGATTCGTTAGCGTTAACAAGCTTTTACTTGTACCTGTATTACTAATAACTATCAGTAGATCATCTTTTCCCATTGTAGCGATAAAGCTAGAAGCACTGATCTCATCAACTTGTGCAATGGCTGGGATCCCTAGTTTTTGTAATTTCCATGTTAAATCTTGTGCCATCGTAAAGGTGCTGCCCAGCGCACAAACTATTACTTTTCTGGCGTTTTTTACCAGCTGAATTGCGCATTCAAACTGTTTAGCTGAATTTAATTTCCGAGTCTCTGAGATAACATTTTGCTGTTTTAGTTGTAATTTATCTGCAATTAACTCAATAGAATCGTTGCTGGAAATTAGCTCATCAATTGGCAAGCTTGTATCTGCTTGCTCGTTAAGTGCATCCACCACGGCTAATTTAAAAGCAGGAAACCCTTTGTAACCTAACTTTTGAGCAAATTTCACGACGCTAGATTGGCTAACACCAGCTTCACGCGCCAGCTCAACAGAAGAAAGCGCACGGATTTTATCGCCCGAGTTCAAGGTAAAGTCAGCGAGCTTAGCCTCACTATTTGATAGCGATGGACGAAGAGCTTTGATTTTGACAAATGTAGACATGCGATACTCAATCCGAACTAAATTAATCTGTCCATATTATAGGTTCAATTGTAACGTTACGATAGACCAAAAAGGAATATCATTGCACAAAACACACTCATTGTACCAGTTTTGGGGTTAAATGTTGACTTAAATTTAATTTATTCATAAAGACTTGGTGTTTTAAATCGCTTAACTTAAGCTAGGTGTTTTGAATTCGTAGACTAAACTATATGGCTTGGTACTCAATTTTACCACCTTTGATCGCGATAGTGGTCGTGTTTTGGCGTAAAGAAGTCATCATCGCACTGATATTAGCGCTAGTTTCATCTGAGCTTCTGTTGGCAATGAATGGCCAGCAGCCATTACTTTGGGCGACTTTTGTTGGTAGTGTTGAGCGTGTTATTGAAGTGTCGACTTCGGCAGGTAATAGTAGAATATTAATTTTCAGTATCGTGATTGGAGCACTGCTGGCTTATATTCGAGAGTCTGGTGGAGTTGCTGCCACGGTAAATATGCTACTAAACCGAGGGGTTGCAAAAAGTAAACGTCAAGTTGGGCTGTTGACAATGTTTACAGGTACCGCCGTATTTATAGAGTCAAATATGAGCGTACTAACGTCAGGCATTGTTGCTAGGGGACTATTTGACAGGTTCAGCATGAGCAGAGCACGTTTAGCTTACATTATTGATAGTACCAGCGCTCCTGTTTGTATTTTAATTTTATTAAATGGATGGGGAGCATATGTTCTCGGTTTGCTGAGTAATTATGAGTTGGCGCAATCTCCAGTCAGTATTTTATGGGGTAGCGTAATGTTTAACTTTTACGCGATTATCGCACTCTTAATTGTGTTTTACACAATTATCTTTGATAAAGTCCACGGCCCTATGAAAAAGGCTGAGCAGGAACTCCAGCATCAATCTGTTGAATTAGATAGTGGCCCTCAAGCCACCAAGTCTCGTTATATGTTAATACCATTATTGACGCTGATCATAAGTATGGTTGGGTTTATGTTTGTAACCGGAAATGGTGAGTTGGCAAATGGAAGTGGGTCTAAGTCTGTGCTCTACGCCACAATATTGGCCGTAACAGTCGCATACATACTGCTATTAGCCGGTAAAAGATTTAACCATCATCAATTAATGGATATCGGTTTTAAAGGAATGGGAGAATTGCTCCCACTTGTTAGCATAGTGCTCCTTTCTCTAACGCTGGGTGCAAGCCTGAAGGACTTAGGTACAGGGACTTTCGTTGCATCTTTGGTGGGTGACTATTTGCCTGTGTATTTAATCGTACCTGTGCTTTTTATCACAGGAGCGATAATGTCGTTTACTACAGGAACTTCTTGGGGCACTTTTGCAATACTTATACCGATAGGTGTGCCCTTGATCCAAACGTTAGGATTGCCACCATCCTTAGTGATAGGCGCTATTTTGAGTGGAGGTATATTTGGAGATCACTGCTCACCAATTTCTGATACTAGTGCAGTTTCTGCACTCGCCTCGGGCTGTGATTTACTCACTCATGTTAAAACTCAGCTCCCTTATGCGCTAGTAGGAGGAGGGGCTGCAATTGTTTGCTTTATGATTGCAAGCTTCGTTATGATCTAGTTATAGGCTCCAGCTATATGACTTTGTTTTGATACCAGCCTCATTTTAGTTAGCGTGAGTGACATCTGGGGGGCAAGCCGGTATCCGGCTATGTCCCATGCTTTCTATGTCGATGATTTGTCCCTCTGCGGATGTAGGTACCTTGGCGATAGCAGGACGAGGTAGCGAGGTTATCGACAAGATTTTCTCGCCTCAAAATAGACCACCTAATTAGGCAAATTGATATCATTTTTGCTGTCATGGTGCTGCTCCTTAAAATAAATCGTTAAAGGAAAAACGATCAACAATGACCAAGATGATGGAAATTTCTTATTTCGTTGATATGAATCTTGGTATGATGTGATGCCTTGGTTTAGAATGCGCGGGTTGAAAAGGCACGTAGCGTCTTGAGTTAAACTTAGGGGAGTGGTGAGTTATGACATTAATAGAGATAGATAAAGCCCGTTATCGAAAGCACTTAAATCAGGTTATTGTGGCATGTGTTATTGCATTGACTGCGATTAGTTTAGGCGTAGCGCAGCTACTTATCTATTTGTTTCCAGATGCTGATGGTAGCCACTTCCATTGGAACTTATCAGGTGTCGTCGTGGCCTGTTTGATAATTGCTGGTGTCTTAAAAAAATACAAATCCCATTCGTTTATGACCGAAGTGAGTTATGTATGGGATTTGAAGCAGGCACTCAATAAAATTACACGAAAGATGTCTAAACTAAAGCAAGCCGCAGCAAACGGAGAGGTGGAAGCAATGACTGCGATTCAATACAGTTATGCAGGCTCAAGGCAGCTTTGGCAACTTGACGATAACACCATAACGATGGATGACTTAGCACTATGGCAAAGTGAACTTGATGCACTTGCTAGCAAGTACCAAGTTGAAATTCGAGCAGAAAATTATCATGAGTCTATTTTAGATAAATATTAAGGTGTGTTGATCTTTGTTTTTTGAGTATTTTATTGGTTGCGACACTCGACTTGCCGCCTAGCAACCTATGCAACAATGAGCAAAACGCGCTAAAGTGAATCCAAACTGCTGCAAAAACAAACCTGAAAGATAAACAAATCCTAGGCAAACCTTTGATAAGTAAGGTTTGCAATTTTTCACATTTTTTAATGTGACACTAATATGTCAAAAGAATAATATACCGCTCGTTTTTTCTATTAGTGGGACGAGTAGGGTAGTGTCGTTACGTCATAGACTGCATCAATTTGGTTGGTTAGTGTTAATTAACTCACTTTTTTCTATCTTACTAGCAGCAAATGTTGTTAATTCTAACCCGAATAGCTACCAGGGCCTGACTCTCTTCTACGCTACAGTGTCGACATGGGGGCATATGGCATTGCTCACAGGCGCTATTAGTTTGGTGCTATTGCCATTGGTTTGGGTTAAGTCAGAAGGTTGCAGGGCGCTCGGTTTTTCAGCTTTTTATGCTTTTTTCTTTGCGTTACTAATAGCCAACAGTCTGTGTTTCGAGCTATACAAATTTCATATCAATGGTGTCATTATTGATATGTTGTTAGCAGGGCAGGTGATTGAGTTATCGGTGCATGCTTGGATACAAGCCAGTGTTATTTTTGTCCTCTTATTTGTGTGTCAATACATACTTGTTAAGTGGAGCAGTAGACCAAAACGGCTAATGAGTATGCGGCTGGGGCGAAAATATGTTGTAGCCACCTGCGCCGCCGTGTTAGCAAGCAACACAATTCACGTTTGGGCAAGTGCTAACGTATACCAACCAATTACTGGATTCAGCAAGTACTTACCGCTTTTTAAGCCAGCCACCGCGAATACACTTTTGCGGCAATATGAGTTAATAGATGAAGCAGCGCTTGCACAACAAAAAAGCATGTCTTTGGTAAAAGGGCAGTTTAATTATCCGCTTCATCGGCTTGAGGCAGACTCTGTTACTGCTCCTAATATTGTCGTTATTGTACTTGACTCTTGGCGCTACGATGCTTTTACAAAAAGTGCCACTCCTAATATCTGGGCGTTTGCCAAACATGGCCTGACCTTTGAGCAGCACTTCTCGACCGGTAACTCAACTAGAACTGGGATCACTGGCTTATTTTACAGTTTAACAGGAACCTATTGGCAAGATATTTACAACAATCGTGCCGCTCCGCTATGGATGGATAGAATGCGCGAATTAAACTATCAATTTGGTATTTTTTCTTCAGCGCAGCTGATCCGCCCTGAGTTTAACGAAACCGTTTTTTCTAATATAAATGGATTGCAAACCCACACTGAGGGTGATGATGTATTGGCTAGGGATAGGCAAATAACCAAAAACTGGCTGTCGTGGTATGACAACAAAGCGCCAGCGCAACCCTCATTTAGCTTTCTCTTTTACGATGCAATTCATGGGTATGCTGTGCCTGATGGCTACCAAGCTGGATTTCAGCCAATGCATGGTCCGATCAACCATATGTTGCTACACAATAACTACGAAAGACAGCCAGTTTATAATCGCTATTTAACAAGTACTCACTTTGTGGACAGTTTAGTTGCGTCAGTATTAGCGAAGATTAATAGAGAAAATACGTTGGTAATTATTACCTCAGATCATGGTGAGGAATTAAATGACAACAAGCTGAACTATTGGGGCCATAATAGTAACTTTTCAACTCCTCAAGTGAAGGTCCCGTTTATTGTAGTAGGGCCAAAAGTAGAAAAATGGCGTCATTGGAAAACATCCCGTGCTACAACCAGCCACCTAGATGTAGCACCTACTATTATGAAAACGTATTTGGGGGTAAAAAATGAGGTACAGGACTTTGCACTTGGCATGAGTCTTACAGAGCCCGCCCAAGAAAGGGAATGGTTGTTATTGAGTAGTTACAACAAATACGCCATTGTCAACAGGCAGCAGATTATAGAAGTATCAACATTGGGGACTTACGAGGTACTTGATCATAGTAACAGGCCAACTGAGCAAGTTCCAAACTACAAGCATGTACAGCATGCCTTGGAGCAAAGTCGACACTTCCAATAAGAACTGAACTATCTGATACCAATTCAATGGAATTTCCTTTCTAAAAGCCAAGTATGATGGGAGCTTTAATCAATTAGTATCTGTCTACCGGCTACCTTGATGCTCCCGTGCTTAGGTTAGATTAGTATTATTCTCATCATCTATTGAATAAACTGCAAACGCATTTTTTTTACCTCGTTTTACGGCATACATGGCTTTATCTGCATACTCAATAAGTTGCCCCAGCTCTTTGGCATCTTTTGGGTAACTCGCAACACCAATACTAGCGCCAACACTAAGATGTATATTTTTAGTCTCGTTAGTTTGCCACAGCATTTCGGTGTTGATAGCTGCTAATAAATTTGCCGCAATTTGGTGTAATTTTTCTTTTTCGACACAGTGTAGGGCAATTAAAAACTCATCCCCTCCCCAGCGGCAAACAATGTCTTTGTCTCTAACGCGCTTCGTTATTTGCTTGGCTATATGTCTTAACATTTTATCCCCAGCATTATGGCCATAAATATCATTTACCGGCTTAAACTCATCCAAATCTACGATAAATAGGCTAAAGGGTAAGGCGTCATTGAGCCATTCATTAAGCTTGATTTCAGCGCCGTGACGGTTATACAGCCCAGTAAGCTTGTCGCGGTTCGCTTTTATATTCAGCTCTTGGAAAACAGTCTTTCTCATTGTGATGTCAGAGAGGAAAATTTGCAGATAAAGTTGTCCGTTGCTTTCTAAACGCAGCATAATGATGCTGAGCCAAACGGGTTGCTCTGTGAGCGGATTGATAAATTCAAACTCAGATTGTGTGGGCTGGTTAAGGGCGAGCGTGTGTTCAGTAAAGGTGTATAGTATATCTGGAGTTTGGCAATAACGGCCGAAGCTCTCAGGAAAAAACTCTTCTAAGTCAATTCCCATTCCGGCAAGCAGATCACAAGCAGCGTCATTGGCCAAGAGCACCTCTCCTTTGTCTTTCACTAATAATGTCGGCGAGGAAGAACGCTCAAACATCAGTCGAAAGCGTTTTTCCAGTGCTTCTATGTCAGCCCTGAGGCGACGTTCTTGTTCGAACATCGCGGCGGTTTTCGCGATAAGCTGATTAGTATTGTTAGCAATATCACCTATTTCGCTAGAGTCATGGCCATTTGGTATTTCCAGCTTGAGTGGCGCACCAGGAATGACCTGGGCAATCTGTTTATTCAAAATGCTCAGGGGTTTGGTGACTAGAAAGTGTGTCAGGATAGTAAAAATGACCAGAATAGGAATAATGACGATCATTAACGTCTTGACGCTGGACCGAGCGATGTCTCTGGCGTTTTGTTCAATAAATATGGAATTTGGCTGGATATAGATTTCACCAACAATTTCATTAAACAGAAATGGATGGTTGAGCTTGATGATAGTCGCGTTGTCGGTCTTAAAGCCCACGCTTTGTGCCAACCATTTTTCCTCACTTTTCATTGCAGCAGAGGAAATAACATCGTTACTGATCAAGCCATTTATTACCTCTACTGCCAAATCCTTATCGTTAAGATACGTAGCAATAGATGAAGAAGCCGAAACCGTTTGACCGATTTGTCCAATAATAGTACTGGAACGCGCTAATTCACGCTCGAAAATGTGATCGTGATATAGCTTGGCATATAAAAGCGAAAATACGCATGTTGATATGACCAGCACCAGTGCTAGTCGGACAATCAATCCATATCTAGTCATTGATCTGATAAATTACCTTAACATCGTCAGTCACAAGCTCCATCGGTATATAACCTATGGCATTAGGTGTTTTTACGATATTTTTTAGTATAGCCGAAGGAGATGAAAAGTACTGAGGAGGAGATACCTTACCGCTAAACTTGATCCTTGACCAATACGCATTGATTTGACTTTCATTTCGTCCTGTAAGCGCAAAAAAGAATGGCTCTCTCATGGGGTGGGACTTTTCATAATCATAGGTAACCGCCATTTCCCCATTAGGAAACGCTACATATTTTCCCATGTACATATCAATAAGTTGCCGCTGTGAAACGGTATCTATCGGGTTACTTTTATTGACGATAACGGCAATATCAGCATGAGCAAATAAAGGGCTTACACTAACAAGTAAAAGTAAAAACCTCAGCTCTTTCATCAAAACACCCAATTAAAGCTTAAGGTGAAGGTGTTAAACGAAAGGTCAGGCTCCTCAAACTGATCCGCTCGATGTAAATAAAATGCGCTGGGTAATCGGTGGGTTGTGGTGTGTTGCCAGTTAAGTTTTAAAGCCAGTGTTGCTGAGAGCTCGCGCCGCCAAGTTAAAGAGGTTGTGCTTTGATCAAGTTGGTAAAATCCAGAGTGCATTGACGCTGCTTGATACAACTCTACTAACTCAGGTAACGGTACTGTGGGTCCTGGCTCTACCTCTTTATTATCGGATTTGGCAATGGAATAACTTATTGAGAGCGTATTCAAATCAAATCGCTTACCTATCGTAATATAACCTGCCTTGAGATGATTAAGGACACTTGAATTTGAGTCGGTGAGAGAGGCTTCAGTTTGTACTAGCCAATTTGAATCATCATATCGCATGCTTAATGCGTTATAAGTAAAATCTTTATCTTGTATAAAAAGAGAGTCGATCAATTGTGATTTAGTAGGCCAAAATGAGAGTGGCACTTTGGCTAGGGCGTCACGTAATTGGCCTTGTTGTTCGTGTTCATTAGCCGACTTTGTTGTGGTGTAATTAGCTCTAAATAGCCAGTTTAGTGTTTCATATTGTGCCACTACGCCTAAGATAGACTTGAGCTCCACATTCCAAAAAAAGCCATTGTCACTGTAAAGCGGTGACTCAGATCTTCCCCAATATGCTTTTATGCTTGCTACACCATGGCTCAGTGGCGCGCGGTACTGAAGATCAATACCATCCAAGTTCTGGTGAGGAATGATGGCGTAAAACTCAACTGGCGGATGCTCCAAGTCCATAGAGTAACCAATATCTCGATACTCGGTCATTAAAAACAAATCGAGCCCGGTACGTCCAGCACGAAACTGCCAATTTGAGCTTGCACTGTAGCGTAAAAAAGCCAATTTCAGAGTATTGTTAATTTTATCATTGCGTTGGTCTTTGATTAGCAGTTGTCCGACTAGATCAAATGAGCTGTTTATTTTCCATTCGGCTTGTAAGCCAATTGAAGAGAATGAAAAGTCAAGTTCATCTGTCGTTACTCCGCTTGGTTGTGAGATTGTTTCTCTAATTTTAGCCGTGCGAGAGTCTGTTTTTACCGCTTTAAGCGTCGCAAAACCGCTAAAGTCGGCATTTGCACTATGGCTTAATGGTGTGAAAGCCAACAAGCATACGAATACTGAACGCATAAAATTTGTGTGAGAGTTTATCTTCCTTACCTTTCAGACTAGTTTGATTTTTACCATTTACCAATGCGATGTTACCTTTAGCCTTGTATAATGCCAGTAAAGACACCATATCTCTTTTATGGTAGCATATTGTTATATTATCACATTAGGCAAGATTAAGACGTGGCAGAAGTAAGAGCGAGAGTCGAGCTGAACGTAGGGCAGCACAGTAATATCCCTGCGGAAATAGTTTCTTTTTCAGGGCTACATGATGGCCAAGAACATGTTGCATTAGTATTTAATAATGCTGACAGCAATCAGTCTGTGCCCCTTATTCGTATGCACTCTGAGTGCTTGACTGGTGATGTCTTCCATTCTTCACGTTGCGATTGCGGTGAACAGCTGAATGAGTGCATTGAAATGATGCACAAACAAGGAGGCGTGTTACTGTATTTACGTCAAGAAGGCCGCGGTATTGGCTTATACAACAAAATTGATGCGTACGTTTTGCAATCTCAAGGCATGAATACCTATGAAGCCAATAATCATCTTGGTTTTGAAGATGACTTAAGGGATTTCTCAGATGCGGTACTGATGTTACAAGCACTTGGGCTAAACCACGTTAAGTTAATGACAAATAACCCAAAAAAGCTAAAAGCACTGAGAAGCGCTGGTATTACAGTCGATGAGGTCGTTGGAACACAAGCCCATGTTAAAGTTGGAGTATCCGGCAATGAGCAATACTTAAAAACTAAAATACAACACGGTGCTCATATGTTAGATATCAAGAAAATTTCAAAAGCGGACTAAGGGCTTTTTGCCCTTATTCTCTGAACAATGACTGGTATTGATGTGGTGGCGGCCTTACTCGGCTTACCACTTTAAGGTCAAAGTGACTATCTGCGCTCTCCACTTGGTTAAATCCAAACTTAATTTCGTATAAATTTGAAAGATGGGTGCGAAGCAGCCTAGGGATTACGAAAAAGCCCAGACAAATCCTGTTTACATGACTTTTCACCAGACCCTCTAATCAGTATAATCAAGGACGTTATAGCTTAAATTAAGTGGACTATGTCGACTCCTATTCGAACATTCAAAGCAAATATGGGCATCCAATGGGTAAAAGCGGGTTGGGAAATTTTTAAAACTCAACCTTTGACTTTTATGTTGATGTATATCTTCATGGCAGTTGTCAGCTTATTGCCGCTGTTTGCGCCAGTTTTTCATCTTATCGCTGCCTTATCCGGGCCTTTTTTAAGCGCAGGCTTTTATCTTGCTGTTATCAACAAACAAACGAATAAAGCAGCAAAGCTTGCTGATATTTTTGACCCATTTGCAGCAAAGGGTCGACGTCTGAATTTATTTCGTGTTGGTATTTACCAGATGGCGGGGGCGCTGCTGCTAACTATGGTTGCTGGCGTGTTATTTAGTGATGTGGCAACGGCCATAGAAAGTGCAGGGCCAAATACCTCACCGGAGCAATTGATCCAGTTGGTAGCGAGTAACATGAACTTTCTAGAAGTGGCTCTATTTGTGATCGCACAGTCCACAGTAATGATGGCATTTGCTTTTGTTGTGCCACAAGTTTTCTTCCAAGGCGAAAAGCGCATTTTCCATGCAATGAAATGCTCATTAGCAGCCTTCTATCACAACATGGGGGCGTTGACGGTTTTTGGATTGGTTATCGCCGCATTAATCGTTGCGTCTATTCCACTTTCAATGATCCCAGCGATTATTATTATGCCTGTGGCCATGATAGGCTTTTTTGTGTCATTTCAGGCTATGTTTATGCCTACAATTATTGATAAAAATGAACTTGAGGCACATAAAAGTAACGGTCAATCTGATGCGGGTCGTTTCGACGCGTAATGGACGAGTTAGAAGTAAAAAAACTAAAAAACTACGCAGTTTGGTTGTTATCTCGACAAGAGTATTCACAAACTGGGTTGACGCAAAAGTTGCTGCAAAAAGGGGCGACGGCAGAAGTTGCTCAACAACTGGTGTCGTGGCTTGTGTCACTAGACTATGTTAATGACCATCGCTTTGCAGAGAGCTTTTTGAATCGACAAATAGCCAAAGGACTTGGAGCAAAGCGTATCTTACTAGATGCCGGGCAAAAAGGAGTTAGCCGCGATACATTGCATGCGTTGTTCGCTGAACGCGAAATTGACTGGTACATGCAAGCTGCAAAAACCTATCAAAAAAAGTATGGTGTTTGCGAGCAACCGTTAGAATATAAAGAAAAAACAAAGCGCGTACGGTATATGAGCTATCGTGGCTTTAGTTTTGATGAAATAGATTTTGCAATTGAAGCTGCAATGAACGCAGCAGAGCAAGAAGCAATAAAGGGTGAATGATCACATGCAGCATATGACTACCGCACAAATTAGGCAAAGCTTCTTAGATTTCTTTGCTAAACAACAGCACCAAGTGGTGCCTTCAAGCTCGTTGATTCCGGGCAACGATGCCACACTACTTTTCACTAACGCCGGTATGGTGCAGTTTAAAGATGCCTTTTTAGGTGCTGAAAAACGAGCATATACACGAGCAACAAGCTCTCAACGTTGTGTTCGTGCTGGTGGTAAACATAATGACCTTGAAAACGTGGGTTACACCGCAAGACACCATACTTTCTTCGAAATGCTAGGTAACTTTAGCTTTGGTGACTATTTTAAAACGGATGCCATTAAGTTCGCATGGGGATTTTTGACGGACGTCATTAAGCTGCCGAAAGAAAAACTACTGGTAACGGTTTACCACGAGGACGACGAAGCATTTGACATATGGTCAAAGCAAGTTGGAGTGCCTGAAGAGCGCATTATCCGCATAGCGACATCTGATAACTTCTGGTCAATGGGCGACACAGGTCCTTGTGGCCCATGTTCGGAAATTTTCTATGATCATGGTGAGCACATTTGGGGGGGACCTCCTGGCTCGCCTGAAGAAGATGGTGACCGCTTTATTGAGATCTGGAACTTAGTATTTATGCAATATAACCGTCATACCGATGGTTCAATGGAGCCGCTGCCAATGCAGTCGGTTGATACCGGCATGGGTTTAGAGCGTATTTCAGCGATCATGCAAGGTGTACATTCAAACTACGAAATCGATTTATTTCAAGCGCTCATCCAAGCAGCAGCAAAAGTTACGGATGCTCAGGACTTAGAAGATAAATCACTACGAGTTGTTGCTGACCATATTCGCTCTTGCGCATTCCTTATTGCAGATGGCGTCATGCCCTCTAACGAAGGCCGTGGTTATGTGCTTCGTCGTATTATTCGTCGTGCGGTTCGCCATGGTAACAAGTTAGGCGCGAAGGGCGCATTCTTCTACAAATTAGTCGCTGCGCTGGCTGAGCAAATGGGTGAAGCTTATCCGGAGCTAGTTAAACAACAAGCTATCATCGAAAAAGTACTGCGTATAGAAGAAGATCAGTTTGGTAAAACTCTGGATCGTGGTCTTGCCATTTTAGAAGAAAATCTTGAAGGCATTGAAGGCGATGTGATCCCTGGTGACTTGGTGTTTAAGCTTTATGACACCTACGGCTTTCCCGCAGATTTGACCGCAGATGTGGCACGTGAACGCTTTATGACAATCGATGAGCGTGGTTTCCAAGCATGTATGGAAGAGCAGCGTAAAAAAGCACAAGCAGCTGGTAAATTTGGCGCTGACTACAATGAGCGTCTCAAGTCAGAAAAACACACTGATTTTAAAGGCTATGATGCTGAGCACTATACTGGAACTGTGATTGAAATTTTCAAAGAAGGTCAGCACACGAATACGCTAGAAGATGGCGAGCACGGTGTCGTTGTGCTTGATCGTACGCCTTTCTATGCTGAGTCGGGTGGCCAAGTAGGTGATACTGGTGTACTTAAAGTGGCGAATGGTGAATTTGTCGTAACAGATACCCAGAAATTAGGTAATGCTTTTGCACATCATGGTCATATTGTTGGCCGTATTGGTATCAACGACAAGGCGGATGCACGTATTGACGCTGAGCGTCGTGAGCGAGTGAAGAAAAACCATACCGCAACACACTTGGTACATAAAGCACTACGCGACTTACTAGGCGACCATGTTACTCAAAAGGGCTCGTTGGTACTACCTGATCGTTTGCGCTTTGACTTTTCGCATTTTGAAGGTGTGACAAAAGCACAGCTACAACAAGTTGAAGACGCCGTGAATGCTGAGATCCGTAGTAACTTTGCTCTGCAAACGGAGCTGATGGATATTGATGCTGCAAAAGACAAAGGGGCGATGGCGCTCTTCGGTGAAAAGTACGACGATGAAGTTCGAGTCGTATCAATTGGTGAATACTCAATTGAACTTTGCGGTGGTACACACGTGAAGCGTGCAGGTGATATTGGCCTCTTCAAGATAGTTTCAGAAGGTGGTATTGCAGCTGGCGTTCGTCGTATTGAAGCGGTAACTGGTGCTGATGCTATTGCTTATGTGAATGAACAAGAGCAAGTGTTATCAGAAATTGCGGCATTAGTTAAAGGTGATACCTCATCGGTATTGGAAAAAGTAACGGCACTGCTTGAAAAGTCAAAAGGCCTTGAAAAGCAAGTCGCACAGTTAAATGACAAACTTGCAAGTGCTGCGGGTGCAACACTACTAGACTCGGTAACTCAAGTGAATGGTATTAAGTTACTGGTAGCTAATGTTGCAGGCACTGAGTCTAAGGCCTTACGTGGTATGGTTGACGATCTGAAAAACAAGATTGGCTCGGGTGTAATTGCACTGGGTGTTGCGAACGGTGAAAAAGTAAGCCTGATTGCAGGTGTAACGAAAGATCTTGTCGGTCAGGTTAAAGCTGGCGAACTGGTTAATCATATGGCTTCTCAGGTTGGTGGTAAAGGAGGCGGTCGTCCTGATATGGCGCAAGCTGGAGGCTCACAACCAGAAAACCTTGACACAGCACTCAATAGTGTTTCTGATTGGTTAAATGAAGTAACGCAGTAATCAGCAAGTGGCGCTGATTGTACAAAAGTTTGGCGGCACCTCGGTAGGTTCTATAGAGCGTATCGAGGCAGTCGCTGATCTCGTGGTTAAAACACAACAACAAGGCCACCAAGTGGTGGTCGTATTGTCTGCAATGTCGGGTGAGACAAATCGCCTAATTTCTCTTGCACAACAAATCGATGCACGTCCAAGCGCCCGTGAACTAGATGTGTTGATCACGACGGGTGAACAAGTCTCAATTTCTCTATTGGCAATGGCTATTATTAAGCGAGGCCACTCAGCGGTTAGCTTACTGGCGGATCAAGTTGGTATCAAAACTGACAATATGTTTTCTAAAGCGCGAATTACCCAGATAGATACAACGCGCTTAAGGCAAGAGCTAGAGCATAATCGGATTGCTATTATTGCTGGGTTTCAAGGCCGTGACGAGGAAGGTAATATCACCACGCTTGGGCGAGGCGGTACAGACACCTCAGCAGTTGAAATTGCAGGTGCTTTGCAGGCTGATGAATGTCAGATTTATACCGACGTTGATGGTGTTTATACGACCGACCCACGCATTGAGCCACATGCAAAGCGGCTATCACATATCACTTTTTCTGAAATGCTGGAGTTAGCGTCCGTTGGCGCAAAAGTATTGCAGATCCGCTCTGTTGAAGCGGCTGGTAGATACAATGTACCGCTGCGAGTACTGTCATCATTTTCCCCTGATAATGGCACTTTAATTAGCTATGAGGAAGCAAAGATGAAAAATACTAAGATTGTGTCTGGGATAGCAAGTGTCAAAGATGAAGTATTGATCTTAGTTAAAAATATCGACGTAAAAGTAAGCAACTTGGCTAATATTCTCACGCTTTTAGGTGAATATAATATCGAAGTTGACATGATTAACCATTTGAACCACAGTGATAAAAAAATAGACTATGCTTTTACTGTGCAGGTTAATGATGCTGTGTTGGCACAAGAAGTTTTACTTCCACATCTACAAAATTTTGGTGGTGCAACAATGGAGGTTAATGCTAACGTGGCAAAAGTGTCGGCGGTTGGGATCGGGATGAAATCTCACTCTGGTGTCGCCGGTCTATTTTTTATGGCATTGGCCGAGGAAAGCATTCACACTCTACTTGTATCTACCTCTGAGATAAAGATCTCAGCACTTGTAGAGGAGAAGTATCTCGAACTGGCAGTGAGAGCATTACATGCCAAGTTCGAATTGGAAAGTACTGAGTAAACTAAGTTTTTGCTTACTTTTCTGGGAAGTTTTATTTAAAATGGATTTGATGCGGAATCTTTTAAATTTTGGAATAACAGGAGCAAGAGAATGCTAATACTAACTCGTCGAGTAGGTGAAACCCTGATGATTGGTGATGAAGTGACTGTAACAGTACTAGGTGTTAAAGGTAACCAAGTACGTATTGGTGTAAACGCGCCTAAAGATGTTTCAGTACACCGTGAAGAAATCTATATGCGTATTCAGGCTGAGAAATCTAGCCCAGGCAATATGTGATCAAGGTATTGAATTAGTATGTGAGTTAAGGTGACTTGATACCTAGTTTGTCTTAATACTTGCTCAATTTGAAGATATAAACCTGACGTTAACATCGTAAAAATTTTATTTAGAACAACTGAATAGCAAATTTTTATGCCGATAGAGCTAAAGCCTCTTGAGATTATCGACAAGGTTTTTTGCTTTGAATATTGTTCACTTTATTAAGCAAGTTAGTTTAACTTGCATAAGTAAACCCCACGAATGTGGGGTTTATCATTTCTATATGTTCTTTGTCACTTTCTGTGACAAAAATTCGATGGCTTCTGCACTTAACCCTGACTTACTAATATAACTTGGCTTGTTACTTTGAAAGACCAAAAAACCTCGCTCTGTTTCAATTAACTTTTCAATAGCATTAAAAGCATAACAAAACTCAGCATGACTGGCTTTAGTGATGATCTGGTTATCGGTAATTGATACTGTAACCACATTGCCAGCGGCTCGTGAAAGTGCCTGCCTAGTTACCCACCAAGCTTTACGATAATAAAAGGCTAAGCATTCGACTACGGCTAGCAAAATAAGAAAGTTGCCAAGGTAGTGCTCTTGTAATCCATAAATAGCGAAAAAACCGAGCGCGACAAGCAGTATTAATAGACCATATTTAGGTTTTATCGCCAGTCCATTTGCTTCAGATTCTTCAAAGCACTCTTTGTAATAGGCCTTATCTAACTTAAATTGACTTTGGAAAGATAAATTTTCATTTTCTTTAGGCGATGACATACGTAATTACTTTAGTGAAAATTTACCTTAATTATACCTTTATACAGGTTCAAAGCGGTAATGCTAGGTTAGAGTAATTAAAACAAATTTATTACACAGACCGGAAAATAAGCGCTACAGCTTAACGTTTACGTAAACTTACCTTTTTGGTCAGTCCAATTGACAAATATAATTAAGATAACCAAATTTTCATTAAATGAGACCTAGATCTTGACTATTACCTGCTACTATTTTGAATATTTTTCATATTTATTGTGCATATCACCAATATTTTAGGTGGTTTTTATAGCTAACTATATGATTGGAATAAGTTTAATATTTTTGGTATTACCAATTTACAATAAGCTTTACAGCGAAACATTTTTTGTTATAAGGTGAATAAATATCGATAAAAAGTGAAGGTTTGTATCAGTTCGTTAACGCGAAGAATAAAACCGGATAGCAAGTAAGGGGTAAAAATGGATATTGGCGCACAGTTATTGCAAGCAGGAAACTTAATGTTAACTGGTATGGTTGGTGTGTTTTTGTTTCTGTCTATTTTGATTTTTGCGATGCGGCTTTTAGCAAACTTCGCCGCTCAGCTCAAAGAGGTTGAGTCTAGCACTTCACGGCAAAAAATAGCCAAAACAGCTTCTTCACAAGGGGTGCCGCAGGCACATATTGCAGCGATTAGTGCAGCTGTTGCAACCTACAGAAAAAATAATTAATAGGGGTCTTGCATGTCACAGTTAAAGCTTACTGAACTTGTGTTGCGCGATGCGCACCAATCATTATTAGCAACCAGAATGCGATTAGAAGATATGCTTCCGATTGCTGAACAGCTCGACAATATGGGGTATTGGTCGGTTGAATCTTGGGGAGGTGCAACCTTTGACTCATGTATTCGCTATTTGGGAGAAGATCCTTGGGAACGGATCCGTGCATTGAAAGCTGCGATGCCTAAAACCAAACAGCAAATGTTGTTACGTGGCCAAAACCTTTTAGGCTACCGGCATTACGCCGATGATGTGGTTGAAAAGTTTGTCGAGCGTGCTCACCATAACGGCGTTGATGTCTTTAGAATATTTGATGCAATGAATGATGTGCGTAACCTAGAAACTGCTATCAAAGCAGCGATAAAGGTGGGGGCGCATGCGCAAGGAACGATTTCGTATACTGTGAGCCCAGTCCATACGTTGGAGATGTGGTTAACTCAAGCTAAGCAACTTGAAGACCTTGGCTGTCATTCAATCTGTATTAAAGATATGGCGGGATTATTAAAGCCTTATGACGCTGAGAAACTGATTTCAGGGCTAAAGCAGACAGTATCAATACCGATTGCAATGCAGTGTCATGCTACGACTGGGTTGAGTACTGCGACCTATCAAAAAGCCATTGATGCAGGCATTGACATGCTCGACACAGCTATTTCATCTATGAGCATGACCTATGGTCACAGTGCAACAGAAACCATTGCTGCAATTGTTGAAGGTACTGAGCGTGATACCGGTTTAGATTTACTCGCATTAGAGGAAATAGCGGCTTATTTTCGTGAAGTGAGAAAGAAATACGCAGCATTTGAGGGCAGTTTAAAAGGTGTGGATGGTCGTATTCTCTCGGCTCAAGTACCGGGTGGTATGCTTACCAATATGGAAAACCAGTTAAGAGAGCAAGGAGCTGGAGATAAACTTGATGCTGTTTTAAAAGAGATCCCAAGTGTAAGAAAAGAACTTGGCTACTTGCCGTTAGTTACACCAACTTCGCAGATTGTAGGGACACAAGCAGTATTGAATGTACTTACAGGTGAGCGGTACAAGTCGATAACCAAAGAGACCGCAGGTGTACTAAAAGGTGAATATGGTGCGACTCCCGCTGATGTTGACCACGCCTTACAGCAGCGTGTACTGGAAGGTAAGGAGCCTATCACGTGCCGCCCAGCTGATTTAATTGAGCCAGAACTTGATAGCCTACAAAGTGAATTGATAGCGACCGCGAAAAGCGAACAGGTTACGTTGGCCGAAGACGTTATTGATGATGTACTGACTTACGCTTTATTTCCTCAAATTGGCCTTAAATTCTTAAAAAACCGCAACAACCCTGATGCTTTTGAACCAAAGCCCACGCAACTTGAGAGCAAAGAGCAAAAAACAACAGCAACCCCTGCAACAGGTAAAGCATCAACTCCAGAGCGTTATAGCGTAAAAGTTGATGGCAAAGTGTATGACGTTGTTGTGGCACCTGGTGGCGAGTTGCAAGAGGTACAAGTAAAAGACAGTGAACTCATCCCACAGTCAACTTCAGTAAGTTCAAGTGAAACTCTTAATGCGCCGCTTGCTGGTAACATTTTTAAGTTAATGGTACGCGCCGGAGATGAAGTACAAGAGGGCGATGTTGTGCTTGTGATGGAGGCGATGAAAATGGAAACAGAGGTTCGTGCTACCCACAGCGGCCGAGTCGCAGAGTTATTGGTGTCCGAAGGTGACTCAGTCAGTGCTGGTGACGCTATGATGTCTTTAGCGTAAGGGAGCAAAAATGGAAGGGTTGATTAATTTGTGGCAAGCAACAGGGCTTGCGAATTTTACCTGGCCTGCATTGTGTATGATGGCCGTGGGTTGTGGGCTATTGTACCTAGCAATTGCAAAAGGTTTTGAGCCGCTGCTTTTGGTGCCAATTGGTTTTGGGGCTATTTTGACCAACATTCCCGTTGCAGGGCTTGGAGATCCCGGCGGCTTGTTATATTACGTCTATTACATTGGCATAGATAGCGGTGTATTCCCTTTATTAATTTTTATGGGGGTTGGCGCGATGACAGACTTTAGCGCATTGATTGCAAACCCAAAAATGCTGTTATTAGGAGCAGCGGCTCAGTTTGGGATCTTCGCAACCTTATTCGGCGCTATTTTACTTAATTTTATCCCAGGGTTTGAATTTACTCTACAAGATGCCTCTGCAATCGCGATTATCGGTGGTGCTGACGGCCCAACTGCGATATTTCTGGCATCAAAATTAGCCCCTGAACTATTGGGCGCAATAGCCGTTGCTGCATATTCGTATATGGCGTTGGTGCCGATTATTCAGCCACCGATCATGAAAGCGCTCACCACAAAAGAAGAGCGTCAGATAGCAATGCCGCAATTACGTCACGTATCGAAAACAGAAAAGATATTATTTCCACTCGCTGTACTTGGCTTGACGATATTGTTTTTACCTGCCGCAACACCACTAGTTGGTATGTTTTGCTTAGGTAACTTGATGAAAGAGTGTGGTGTGGTAGACCGCCTTAGTAAAACGGCACAAAACGAGCTTATTAATATTACAACCATTTTCCTCGGTCTGGCTGTTGGCTCAAAATTAGCAGCAGATCAGTTTTTAACGATAGAAACATTGGGAATTCTGGCGTTAGGGGCTGTTGCCTTTGGTATTGGCACAGGAACCGGGGTATTAATGGCAAAAACCATGAACCGCTTTAGCAATACTCCGATTAACCCTCTGGTAGGTGCGGCAGGAGTATCCGCAGTGCCGATGGCAGCGCGAGTGGTTAACAAGGTCGGTCTTGAGAGTAATCCACATAACTTTTTATTGATGCACGCGATGGGGCCAAATGTTGCTGGCGTATTAGGCAGTGCGGTCGCTGCTGGTATTTTGCTTGCACTAGTTGGATAATTTTAGCTTCTCCAACCATTAACGTGGCAATGATTTAATTGCCACGTATTTTTGATCCAAAATATGCAGAAGCTGAAAGAGTATGAAGTTTATTCCATTTCGAAACTTACAATGTCCGGGTTTAGAAACTGCAGTGTGGTATTGTCGATTGCTATTTTTAACCGGTGTTGGTTTGATTGTGTTTGGCATAATAAAAGAGGGGCTTGCCCTTTATCACTGGTGTGTTGAATTGGCCACTTACTCCAAGTTAATCATAGCTAGTATTTATAATTTTGACCTCTTGTCCCGTGCGAATTTTCATTAAATGGTAGTCGGTGTGGTGAAAGTATATTTTGCATGTGGACTCGCAATTAAGCTAAAAAGTATGTCTCATGAAAAGTCGTAATAATTTGATATACCCACACGAGACCTTAGATCACTTTATGTAAACTCTTTTTATACCGTTTTTGTTCCGCCTTGAAAGCGTGCTTTGCTATCCATTTTGCTATTTTTTGCATTAAAACTGGTGGAAAATCATGCCCCATGCCATTGACTAATTTGAGTTTTGATTTTCGGATACGCGTTGCAGTTTGTAACCCTGCAGTGATAGGGAAAATGGGATCATCCGTACCGTGGATGACAAGTGTTGGCGCTTTGATTTGTGATAAAGCATGTTGGCGACAACGGCCTGCTATTACTGCTGTGAGTTGGCGTTTAAACCCTTCAGGGCTATGGGCGCGCTCAATATTTTGCTTTGCGAGTTGGTGAAGTGTCATTTCATCTTGTGGGTAGGCGGGGCTTCCAATCAGTTTGTTGAGCTTGATATTATACTGTACAGCTGATTGTCGGCAGTTTGGTTTAGGCCTTGCCTTGGCGAGCTGTAACATCACTTTGAGGTTAGAAAAAGTAAACTGAGGATACGCCGAAGTTGACATAATAGACGTTAAGCTCACTACCTTTTTTCTGTGTTTGGCCGCAACTATTTGCGCAATCATTCCCCCCATGGACGCACCAACTAGATGTGCGCGCTTTATCTTTAAACTTTTCATGAGTCCTATTACATCTGACGCCATATCGTCTAAGGTGTAGGGAATATGAGCGTGGATCGGAAATTTTTTACTGAGTATTGTTCTGATCACGTTAGGTGAGCCTAGGCTATCTAAATGGCTTGATAAACCGCAGTCTCTGTTATCAAATCGGATCACGCGAAACCCTTTGTTTACAAGTCCAAAGTACAACTCATCTGGCCATACAGTCATTTGTGCACCAAGACCCATGATAAGAATGATGACAGGTGCGCATCGCTCTCCTTCGTCTTGGTAATGTAATTCAACCCCGGTTGCTATCTTAATATTGGTCATTATCACAAATAGATTGGGTGGCCTTTTGCACTAAAGTTAAGTATAGGCATGACAACTGCGGTTATACCATTTTTACTTAACCTAGCTGCTATACTTTTCTATCAGCAGCTAAAAATATTTGTTGTCAAAGCATTGCGCTTTAACTGCGTTAGGTTATTATCCGTGCAGTGTCTACCGTGCTTATTTAGACCACAGTAGGCTTATTAATTTCGTTTCTATTTATACATTTATTCGGAGTGGATAATGACTAAAAAAAGTAAGGTTCAACATGCTCATCAGCGTGGTGAAATTAAAGATAATGCACTAAAAGCGTTGGTAACCAGCCCCTTGTTCAGAGCAAAAACCGAGAAGAGCAAAAAGGGAAAAGGCAGCTATCAACGCAGCGCAAAACACAAAGGCCAAGAGCCTTACCTTAAGGCAGCCTGAGCTTTAAGATAAGGTTTTTTGCCGATACATTTGTATGTCATGTGTGATTAAATTGTTGATATTGGGTGTTGGTCATATACCGCCCGGCACTACCTCAAATTGCCACCTTTTGTCTCCCATGACTAAACGATAGAATGTTGAATAGTATAGTTGTTACCGCTGTTATGCTTTTGCTTCTACAGGTTGTGTGTCGTCAAATAGACGCAGGGCAGCAAACTCATCGTCAACTACTACGTGCTCGTAGCTGAACCAATATCTTGTAGTGACAAACAAGCCACTAAGCACAAGCCAAAATTGTCCCGTATTAGTAGTGCAATCCATAAAATAGGCTGTTATCGCCATAATCAAGTGTAAAGCACGTATTGAAGGCTTGGAATGTGAAGCTTGCGGCGCAGGGTGTCCCCCGCGCCATCACGTTAGTTTATGAAGTTAAAGTTCTACGTTTTGCCATTTTAAAAGTAGCTTTAAGGTCGACCCACCTATACTCCCTGCTTCTGATAGCCCATAATGGATCATAGCCGCGTTTTGGTATGATAATGATATACCTAAGAGATAGTCTTTGACACCGTCTTGACACTCTGTTTCTTCATCACCATCATAATCTGAGCATTGTAAGTATAAGCCATCAATTAACGGCACAAAATAAGAGTCAAAGTGATCAGATAAGTCAACTAAGTATGACTCGATTAGCGGTTTCGAAGCATGTTCCACTGCTGCTAACGTACTAGCTTGATCCCAACAACGCTGCCACACTCTCGGGTAATCAACTTCTTTGTTTTCTAATAAAGTAATAAACTCATCATAGCTGCCATTGATGTCGAGCATTACTTGTGTGTCGTCATAACTCGTGCAATTTTGAGGGTTATTGATCGTATCAAAAATGGTGACTTTTAACTTTGAATTGTAACTAGTTCGGGCAGGATTATATGATGAGGATAATCTTTTCCAGAGCGGCAAAAGTGTGCCTAAACGTACCGGATAAAAATCATGGTCAATTGCTACTCCTTTCTCATCAAGCCAATAAACAATATCTAACGCTTCTCGATAGCGGCCAGACTCATATAAGTAATTAGCTTCATCTAGCTTTGCTTGTAGTTGCGGGTTGATGTCGTTGGCGTGTGCAAAACCGCTAAGCGCGCTGGTGATAATAAAAGCGCCGGTGGTTAACAGTTTTTTCATTTTGCTCTACTCCTTAGTAAAAAATGAATGGGTAGTTCTCTACCACAATTAGGATTGCTTGCGTGAGGCATTGAGATTCCTTCCACGTTGCAAGCAAATATATAGAGCAAAATATGCACCAAAATTATGATTAAGGTGTTTTTGTTTTCCAATGGCGATTACGACTTAAAACGAAGAGTCCAGCAGGTGTAGACTTACTGCAAAAGAACATAGAAGTTAAATTGCAAGTCCATAAAGAAATTAAATCAGCTAATGTCAACCGGACATCTGCCGCTAACTTCAATGTAAATACAGTTGGAGGAATAGTTTCCTCCATTCAGCTAGTTCAGCTCACTTAGCTTGAAACGAGGCAACGGACACTGGGGGTTTCACCAGGTTCGATGATATTAATATTGACCTCTGTTAAGTCGCCTATTATAGGTTTTAGCGCCTTATCAAAACGATTTGCTGCGGCTTCGATTTTTTCGGCATAGTCACCAATAGCATCAAAACTGTCGCTATGATTTTCAATTATTGCTTCAATCTGCTTGGCCTTTTCTTCTTGTTTAGCCAATAACGCTTTATTGATCACAAGTTGACTGTCGTCTTCTCGTATCGCTTCTATACTAATGGCCTCTATTTCTTTGCTCAGCAGTGCAAGCTTGTCCTCAATATCTCTTATTGGTAACTCTTTAGCTGACATATCACGCTCTGCCGCTTTAAGTGCTTTATATGCACCAACCTGCTCGGAGTCCATGGTGTGTTTGATTATTGGGGTACAGTCTTGGTAAGCGATAAGCTGATAGTTGCCTTGTGTTTGCACCTCAGTTGGATTTGCTTTGGAGTAGCCAACGCAGGCACTCAACGCCAGTGTTACCGAAATAATGAGTATTGATTTTGTGGTTTTCATAAGCACCTCAAAGGGAAAAGTCTGATGTACAGAATTAGTCGTGGTACAGTTTGAAAAGGTTGATTTTAGATATGCAAGTATTAGTAACAAAATATGAATCGGGCAGTGAGCTTAGGGTTATTGACCACTCTTATCGGGTGCTTGGCCTTGGTGCTGTGCAATTTCTTCGGCGTATTTGGCTTTAACTAGTTCAACATAATGGTTGAGGTTTTTATCAGGGCTAACAGCATAGGTCAGCTCATTTTTATTTATCGCAGTGATACGATCCAAACGAAACTCGCGGTAGTCGCTGCGTAATTGACAAAATGCGATGAGTGTCCACTTACCACCCCAATAGACTAATCCAAGTGGCTCGATAACGCGCTGAGAGTGTTGCTGTAAGGCATCTTTATAGTCAAGGGTTACACATCGCTGAGTTTCGATGGCCGCTCTGAGCTTGGCACTAAACGATTGCTGTTGTGGCCCATGTTTAAAGCTAGATACCAAATAGGGAGAATGTTCGTGTTGTTGCTTAAGATGCGCAGGTAGTACAGCTTCTATCTTGGAAATGGCTGATTTTGCATGGGCGCTTAGTTCGGGATCCGTCCAAGCACTGACCATTTTACTGCCAAGCAAGAGTGCTGTTAATTCGTCATAACTAAACATCATAGGAGGAAGCGGGTAATCGGCAATGACATAGCCGATACCAGCTTCCCCTTCAATTGGCACGCCAGAACTTTGTAAGTCCTGAATATCGCGATAAATCGTACGCTCCGATACGCTAAAGTGAGCGGCTAACGATTTGGCTGTTACAGCTAATCGCCGACCCTTGAGCAAATTCACTAGCTGGAAGAGGCGTTCGGATTTATGCACGAATTTTCCTTTTTAAAAGATGTAGTGCTTATCCACTACATTGAGTTTGAGTGACGATATGGCTTCGACTAATGGAGACACTTTCACTGTTTGTATACTGCATTAGTCGCTTACATACTTCAGTGGTTGGGAATTGTTCAGATACTGCTTGCGCATGTGCTAATGATTGCCAATAGAATACATCGATATATTCATCGGTTTGGTCATCTTTACTGAGTGACCGATATAGCAGCCCAGGCTGTTGCTCAATCCATGGAGCAAAGTCAGTGTTAACACGCATTAAATCCTGCTCTGTTGCGCTAATAGCTAATTTAAATTTTACGATCTCTACGATATGTTGTTGCATAGTACGTCTCCTATTAAGTTCGTAGAGCAGTAAATCATGGGGCTGTGTCAGGGAGTGTCAGTAGTGTTCAAATATACAGTATTATAGATAAGATACCAAACATGTACTGATATACACTATGAGTGATTAGGTTCAAACTATATCGAGTCGTCAAGTTCTATTAAACAGGAGTTGCACAATGGATCATCAACAAGTACATGATTACTTACTAGCCAAGCCTTGTACCAGTGTAAGTCAGCCTTTTGGTGAAGGTGTTGATGTGTATAAAGTAAAGGACAGAATGTTTGCGACTTTGGCGCTTGGTAAAATGGGTAAAGAAGATGACGAGCATCGCCATTGGCGCGTAAATCTCAAATGCGATCCTGATGAAGCACAAGCGCTGCGAGATATTTTTAGTGCGGTGTTACCGGGTTACCACATGAATAAAAAACTTTGGAACACGGTGGTGCTTGATGGATCCATTCCAACTGGAGAACTTGAACGGATGATGGATAACTCATTTCACCTTGTGGTCGAAAAAATGCCGAAAAAACAGCAAAAAGATATATGGGGTTGAACATAGCTAGCTATCAGTGCAGTTCACCCTGAACATCACTGATATGTGCAATGAGCTGTGGAAAGAAGGTGTTGAACCCGCTTTCAAGTTCTTGATAATGCTTGTTTATGTCAGCTTCGCTGCCTGTAAATTGGTTAGCAAAACGAATGCGCCTTGCAATGTTATCCAGCGCCAGACCAACACCTGAAACAGACTCATAAGTTGCAAACCAGTCATGTGTTGTCATTGCCGTTACAACGCGCTGCATGTTGGTTGGCATAGCACCTAAACTGTCTTGGAGTAAGGCGAACCGGCTACGTTTGAATTGATGTAGAGGTGTTGTATGAAAGCTGTCCCAATACTTAATTAAAAAATGGTCATACAATACGTCTATGGCTATCCCTGCAAAGCGACGGCGTGATGGCGAAAAAAGTTGTTTCGCAGCTCTGGTTATTGCATGACTATCAGTGAACTTATCGACTTGAATGTGGGTTTTCAGACCTTGCTGCACGGCGTTTGGCAGCATCTTTACATCAACACCTTTTTGAAAGTCGCCAAGTAGATTACCAAAGCATGATGCGCCTGTGGGTTTTGCAAAGTACAAGTGCGCCAAATAGTTCATGGAAGCCTTCTCAGTTATGTTGCTGTGAACAGGGTAACTCATTGAGCCGGATTTAAGAAGATAAGAGGGGGTTAATTCAGTCAGGGGCAATCTACGTTAGATTAAGCTGGAGTCATAACATAATCTGAGTTTCAGGTTCCACCGTGAACAGGGAGCGCATAATGGCAGTTAAGGCTAAATTGAAGCAAAAGACTAAGCGACTGGTCGAATCAAAAAATATGCTTAACGGGATCACCGTTGCATCCTTTTTAGAGTCAACTATCGTGCCCATTCCCCTCGAGGCAGTGATGGTGCCGCTGATGCAAGCAAGGCGAGAAAAGCTGTGGCTAATTGCACTAATGGCAACAGTTGGATGTGTGATTGGCGCCCTATTTGGTTATGCGTTGGGTTATTATTTATTTGATGTAGTGGGGGATTCTGTTATTGAGCTGCTGTCGAGTCAGTCTCAATTTGAGCAAGTGAAAGCGCAGATGCAAAGTCAGGGATTTTGGTTTGTGCTGACCTTAGGCATAGCACCAATACCGTTTCAGATTGCCATGTTAGCAGCAGGTGCTACTAAATTTTCACTCTTACAATTTCTAATTGCAACTTGTATTGCCCGTTCACTGCGCTATTTTGGTTTGGCGGCGGTCGTTTACTTTGCAGGTGATCAGGCAGAAAAGCTAATTAAAAAGCATAAAATAAAAGCCGTTGTTTTTACAACGGCTATGGTGCTGTTGGCTTGGTGGATAGCCAGCCGTTAATCATTAATGCTTTCGATATAAAAATTTAGACTCATGTTGTGAGCGCGCAAACATCAAAAAATCATTGCTTAATGTCAATGGGGTTGATGCGAGCGTTTTATACTGCTGATAATAATTATTTGGAACGTCGGCACGTTTCAATAATGTGAGCGCGGCTTTTCCCTTTTGTGCATACTCTCTGTAATCTTTGGACTTATTTAGCAGTTGAATATAAGCAAGGTAAAAAGGTTCAAACTCAGCATGTCTTGCAGAGCCTGTCTGCTTTAACATGAGATCAATGTTGTACAGCAGCTCGCTTTGGTGCTGCATTTTCTCAATTAACTTATTTTGATCTTGGCGGATCATCGAGGCTACCACTCGTTCTTCAAAGTTATTAAGCTGCTCTGTCACTGTGTGGTGGAGCCGTACAAATTGCTCTGCATGTCGCTTACTCAATTGTTGTTGGAGGTTGCGCAACAGCACACTTTCCTGTTTGCCCAACAGATTCACCTGAGCTCTCGCTTCTGCCAGCACCGTTTGGTAAGCTAATTTGTCCCTGTTGTCTTCTGGGATCGCCTCAATCTGCTTTTTGATTGCTTGAATATGCGTGTTGATCAGCGAGAGTTTTTCATTAACTTCAATAATGTCCCACTTACTGGGTGGTTGGTTAAAAAAACCATGAAGTGTCATTTTTTCTTGGCTAGCTTGTGTGTGTAGTTTCACCAATACATCGATCAATTCAGTCAGTGGGTAATCTGTAGATAATGCGCGCAGTAAATTATCCGCTTGTAGTGAGTTATTAATACTTTTTGATTGTGCCGCTTTTATTTGAGCCGTAACGATATCTGCGCTTTCATAAGCTGTTTTTGCATCTAATAGCAAAGCAAAAGCCAGTTGTGTTTCTTGGTATATCGCTTGCCATGTGGTGCTATCGTATCCACTGAGCGTTTTAAGTGCATTTGCCTGTGCTTCTATGTCTCTTTGTTGTTGGGCATGGTTAAGCGCGTGTTCGGTTTTTGTTATTTCGGCCGGTGTACAAGCCACGAGCGCTGCGAAACAAAGGGTAGGGAGTAGTTGCTTCATGTCGTTATTGTTTTGCATTCCTTTTTCCTAACGTTAGCATCATCACCGTAACGGAGCAATATTCCTAAATCGGGTATGTATTTCGATATTTGCCTACACTGGAGTTATTTAATGGCTGTCTGATCTGCATTTTGCTGGCTGTTGCTGAGTAATAACCCCGCTTATAAAAGTGAAGAGCATTGTCTTGCCAATCCAATTCGAGAAAGTGACAAAGCGATTGCATAGTCAATCGGGGCGCTTCTACTAGCGATTCATAATTCACAAATTTAATTTGAGTCGGATGCTTTTGTGTGGCTTTTTGCAAAAACGCATAAGTATCATCATACATAGTTTGAATATCTTGTATCCGGTATGAGTAGCCATGAAAGGGGCTGCTCGTTTGATAGAGTTGACGGAAGTTTGCGATACAAGTATCTGTTCTGTCTCGCTTCATCACGACAAACTTTGCGCGTGGAAACGCCTTAGCAAGCAAATCGATAAAGAAAAAATGAAATGGCTGTTTGTCTATAAAACGTTTGTCACCATCAACGGATTGCGCGCTAAAGAGACGATATTGCTCAATGGCGTTAGCCTCTTCATAGGCGCGGCTTAGGCGTTGAATATTGCTGTTATAATCATGACAAAATCTAAGTGCTTGAGGCAATATACTGGTCTCTCCCAGTGGCTGTAACAGCAATTGCGCTAAAATTTGCTCCATCAGACTGGTGCCTGAGCGCGGCAGCCCAACGACAAATATTGGTGCAAGTGACGGCTCTGGTGCAAATTCAATAGGTTTGTCGAGAAGTTTACTAAGTGCTTGAAAGTAATCCGTCATCTGTTTAGGTGAATAGGAAATCTCAGCACTGATCGCTTGCTTACTGGCAATAAAGCTTTGCCATGCCTTGGGATAATTTTCTTGCTTTTCGTATTCGAGTGCCAGTGCATGGTGAAGCCGCTGTAATGCAAGTGGTGTAGTTTGCGCTGTTATCTCAGTAGCTAATTGAGTGATGCGAGTCGGTGCTAATTCCACAGGAGCAAGCTCTGAGTAGGCTAACTGGCACTTTGCATTACTTGAGTTTGCTTGCACTAAAGAGGCAAGCAGCGTCCGCGCTTGAGCTAATTCACCAGACATTTTCAAGTGTATTGCATAGTTTATCGCGATTTCAGGGCTGTGCGGTGCGTGCGTGTAGGCACGGTTAAAATGCCAACCAGCGTCAGTATATTGATTTAATCTCAGTAAGATATTTGCAAGCGTATCGTGCTCTGACCCCGACAATTGTGTGCAGCCTAGTAAATGCTGTATATAGCGCTTTGCAGCTAATGGTGATTGTGTAAACAGCGCAAGTTTGGCAGCGCTCAGAGAATAAAGGACACAGGGAAATAAACTTAAGCACTTATCGTAAATTTTTTGCGCTTTATTGAGGTTGCCAAGAGTCATATTCAACTCGGCTAATAAAGCGTACGCTTGGTGGTCATTGGCATTGGTATTGATGCGAGCGACTAATGCGTGATGCGCTACTTGAAATTGGCGCTGTTGAATGTAGCTTTGGATCTGATTGTATGGTGTCATCGCAATATACAAGAGAGTGAAGGCGGCCTCACTCTCTATCTTGGTTTTTACTGATTATAACTCAAACTGATAGTCTAGCTTGAGGCCTATAGTACGAGGTGCTGTGACATAGTGCCCGTACACTCGCTGCTGCTCAGGCAAAGCTTTGTTTAATGCCGCAAATTTAGCTTCACCAGCCCAAGATTTGTCTCGTCTTACCGAGGTGAAAGCAAATTTGTCAAACAAGTTGTCAACATACAAGGTGACGGCCCATTGCTCGCTTGAAAGCTTGACACTGAGGTTAGATAAGGCAAATCCTGGCAGTACCTCTCCGTCAGCCTTTAACCCGACTTTAGTGTATACGTCACTCTGCGCGGTTACTCCATAATTCACGTTAAGCATTTTGTCGTCGAACACTTCCTGTTCGTAGCTTAAACCGAATGAAAACTGCTGTTTTGGGGCGCCAGGTAAGCGGTCGCCATCTGTACCGTCATAGTATGGCTGGTAAAGCGCGATTTCTTCAGCGCTGTAGTCACCTTCTTTGAATACCGCAAACAGGGCTGGTGCATCATCAGTCAGCTGCGCTTTTGCATAAGAATAGGTTGCGTAAACTGTCCAATGGTCGCTCAATATAGCGCGGGTTGATAACTCGATACCAGTCGAGTTCGCAGAGCCTGCATTGGAGGTTATGATTTCTTGGCCGTTTACCGTCACAGATGAGATCTGCGCATCTTCCCAATCAACACTGAATAATGCGGCATTAAAATGCAGCTTATTATTCAGCCATGTAGACTTTAACCCCAGCTCATAGTTAGTGGTGGTGTCTGGTCTATAGCTAAGTTCATGCGGCAGTGCACAGATGATCTGTTGCTCAGGCAATGTTTCTGGGCACGACTCCAAACCGTTACCACCGCCTAACCTAAACCCTTCACTGACAGTAAAGTACGTCAGTAGTCCGTCTTGCCAAGTGTAATTGGCATTAAACTTAAACAAGCTACCATTGTCTTTGGCACTGACTTGTTCAAACGAAATTTGCTCAAGACTTGGCAGACCACCAGAATAGAGCGGGGTTTCAGCCGCTGATTTAGTGTTAACGTCATAGCGATAGAAACGCGCGCCCACAGTGATATTAAAATCCTCTGAAAATGCGTAGCCAACTTCGCCAAACAATGCTGACTCTTTGCTGGTGGCATTAGTCAGAGCGATATACTCAAGATCTTGCTCAATATTGTTGATTTCGTCGCCCCAAAACTCCGTGAGCCCCGGCGTGTACTCTCTATCATCTGAGCTAATTTCCTGTTTGCTGTAATATACCCCTGCAATCCAATTTAGGGCGTCATCCCCTTTAGAGACTAAACGGATCTCTTGGGTAAACGTGTCTTGATCTGTAGTGTCTTTAGTCAAAGCGGTAAAACTAGGAAAGTCCGCGTAGCCTGGCCAAATATCATAAAGGAGATCGGTTTGATCTCGTTGGCCTTGCTGTTCTTTGCTTGACCAACCGGATGCCGAAACTAAATCTGCAAACTCCAAATCGGCGTTGATTTCAAGGCTAAGTAGGTCATCTTCTTGTTCGTTAGGTTCAAGCACACGATAGGCTGACTCGTATGGTTTGATAGAGTCGGCAAGCGGGTGTTGTGCGCCAAGGCTTTGGTACTGTGAAATCGAGTTAGCACCATTTGCTTGTTTTTGATGGAAATAGTTCAGTGTGGTATCGATATTTTCGTTCACCAACCAACGTAGAGAAACACGCGTAGTGGTGATGGTTTCGTCATTTGCATCCGCCACTGCGTTGATATTCGCTTTAACATCCTCAGCATTGGACCAGTCGGGGTCTGGGTTTGAAACGCCAGGTTGTTTAACCACATAGCTATAATCCATAAAGCCGGGGTTATGATAGCGGTTAATGCTAGCGCGAACAGCTAACTCATCTATTACTAACGGCATATTGAATACAGCACCGATTTCATGACCGTTACTGTCACTTTCGTTGATACTGAATACGTCGCCACTGAGCTTGCCCTCAATGATATCAAGCACAGGTGCTTTTAGCATGGTTCTAATTGCACCGCCAAGTGTGCCTGCACCGTAAAGCGTGCCTTGCGGACCAATCAAAACTTCAACACGCTCAATGTCAGTGAGTCGCAAATCGACATTAATCGGGATTTCGCCAAGGTAAGTCGCTACGGTACCCGAGTCAGAGGCTCGCTCTGATGAATTAGTATTCAAACCTCGGACAATAATAGGTGAACCCTCACGGCCTCCTTGTTCTGTCATTGTAAGACCAGGAACCCACCTTGCTACATCTTCAAGGTCACCAATATTTTGGTCGCTCATCACATCGCTGTCTACAGCAGTAATATTTAATGGTGCTTCTTGAACTGTGCCAGCACGTCGAGTGGCAGTCACTTGAATTCGTTCAATTGACTTTTCTTGAATCTTGCGCTCTTCAGCGTGTGATTGATTCACAACAAAAAAACTCGAACTAACAGCTAGTGCGACTAAGCTTGGATGGAGCTTACTCATGAATGGTGAAACCTCAAATTAAGAATTAAACGTGACGAAATTTCAATCTTTAGAGATGGGTAACTATGCAAATAGTGCATTTTTGTCCCGAGCTTAGAGAGAATTTCATACAACTGGTGGCAAGTTAGCTAATCATACTTTGTGTATTTTTTAGGTAATTTATCCACCCTGAAACTGCATCGCATGCTAACATGCTTATTCTTATATTGTGAATAATTATTTTGATTTTTTGAATGGTTATTTCTTTTTTGGTTGTATCGATTTGCGAAAATTTTCAAATAGCTTAGAGTATTAACTCCGTATGCTTCTTTTGTACGTCAAATACCCTAAGGAAAAATAATGAAAAAGCTGATGTTTGCATTGTTGGCATCTTGTACATTACTTGGTTGCTCTGACAGTGAAGTTGGAGATGTATCACTCGGTCTGTTTACGCTTAAAGATATAAAGCTGGACTCTATGGTTGACCCTGTTGTTACAGGCGTGACTTGTCATGTAGCGAGTGTTGAAGATGATCTGAGTTTTTCAGACCCAAGTGATAGTTCTATCTCTTGTCGTCAAACGAGCGAAATAACACCTGCAATGCTGGCGAATATAGACAAGAGTGACTCTGGCGAAGTGGTATTTAAAAAGTCAAAAAGTGTGTTTTTTAAATCCATGAAAGTGAGAAGAATTTTTGACGCGAAAAATCAAACCTTGATGTATTTGGCTTACACCACAAAGGAAACCTCAGGCAGCTTTAAGCACAGCCTGTCGACAGTGCCATTATGGGGTACGCAGGCTTATCGAAATGCCAAAGCCGATTAACTCACGTTTGCTCAGGGTAAACTCATACACCTTGGTAATTCTTTCGTACATTATTTTTGTTTGAATTAAACCTTTTTACTCACGATTTCGACTAAGCTTAATAATGATAATTTTAGGAGAAATCGTGATGCTCAAAACACGCTTTTTTGGTAAAACAGTCAATACTGCGTTTGCTGTGATGACCGTGCTATTTATTATTCTGACGTTAACAACGGATGCGCATAGTATCTCTTCCCACGAAACTGAGGTTGAGATCTTTGCGCAAGATAAGGTTATTTCAGAATCTAAATCTCAATAAACTTGCGCCTTGATTTATTTTGTTTTATTGATTAGTAAAACTTAAAACAATGAAAAAGGTAGAGTTAGTATAGTAATGGACTAGTTCCTTTTCTGGGTTGTTATGAAAGCATAAATTTATCTAACGTATTTATGACATATACTCATGACCGACTTGCGTTGTGTATAACGTGTATACTCTAAATCCCCCCGTTTTATTCATCTCATTAATAGTCTTTATTCGCCTGCGGTCAAAATTGTAATTAATTTATTGCGTTATACTCAGTCTGCATTAGCTTTAATTGAGGACTCATATCAATTTGTTTAAATATTGGCTTAATCTGAAGTGGCAAATATGACGCTAATGGTATTAAAAGCTCCTATACTACCTTCATGGATATAGGTACCGTGACGATAGTAGGAGGCGGAGTTACCGATAAAATGTGCTTGCCTCAAAATAGGCTATTTAATTATCCGCAGCTCAGGTTAATTTAGCAAATTGGTATAAGGAAACGGCGCAGCTTGCGATTGGATACTTGCAGGTTGCTGCTCTAAGAACACGAATTTTAGCTGACTTGCTTTGTGCTTGTCTGACTAAAACAGCAATAACAAGGAAGATATATGGCACGCCAATTTGATAACTTTTATAGTCATGGGGCAATTAGCTTTGCTGATTTTATTAATTGTGTCTCTAGTTTGTATACGGGGCCTGATTGTATAGATGAAGGCACGCTAAGGTTGCTGGCAGAAATGCTTTACAGGCTCTCACAAAATAAACAGTTTTTAGCGGCGCAAGTTGCAGGTGGTAATAAGTACACGCACCACCCAAGAGGGCTGTTAGATAACGATGATTTATATGTACTTTATGAACAGCAGCAGCCATTTTTTGGTGTCTATGCTCAGATCTGGCACCCGACCCTCAAGCGAGGGAAAGCACGAGGTTTTAACCCACCACTGAGGGATTACAACTTTTCTGCGTTGACGACCAACTATTTTGGTCCAGGTTGCGGCAGTAAGCTTTATCAATACGAATACCGGCAAGATCTCAAGCAAGGTGAGCACTGTGCATTGTCATTTCTACAGTTTTATCAATTTACGTCGGAAAATGTGCTCTTTACTGAGGCCTCAAAGGATGCAATAGCTCAGGCGTTACCTAAAAGTTTGAGTATAACCATTAGCTTACGGTTAGAGAAGAACGAGCATCCATGCTTTATCTTCGATAAATCTTCGAAAAGAGTGCTAGGCGTTATAACAGATGTAAATTGTGAAAAAGCAGGCGTAACGTCAAAAGTGGGATTGCTTGAAGTATAAGTCATTTCAAGAGTAGCATTTGTTCACCTTGATGTAGGTGCCTTAGCTGTAACAAGGGATGAGAGCGATGTTATCGACAAGATTTTCTCGCTTCAAAATAGACCACTTAAATTAAGATAATTGGTATTATTTTGTTTAATTGAGCCTATATAGCTGTAACCGAAGTGCAAATATGTTAATTGTATCGAGGTAACTTGAGCTTAGGATAACACAGGCTGTTAGTATGCAAATATGCTTTGTATTAGGGAGTGTGTAGTTGTTGAACACAACAGGCCTATTTATTCTTTAGCCAAAGCTCAGGTTAATTGGTATTAAATATAAATATCTGCGCGGGTGATGGTTGAACCAACATAATGAACTGTTTTGTTGGGTTAACTTCACGCCGTTTTGCTTTCATACCAGTGTCTTAGAGGCTGGTAATGTTTTTGCTCAAACAACAAAATTAACGGAGCGGCGTAATAATGAAGAAAATGAGCTTGGTGGCCTTTGCTGTGGTGCTTGGGCTAAGTGGATGCGCTCAAGATAAGCCGGTTACACAAAAGCATTCTGAGGTTGGAGTCAGCCAATCTAGTATGTCCAGAACAGAGATAGATAAAGTTGTTGAACAATATACGAGACAATTTATTAACCACCAGCCGGCATTGGCAACATCATTAAAACTACCGAACAGTGAATACGGTGACTATCAAACAAAGCTACCTGACTACTCTGTCGTGGGTATGCAGGCACTGCAAGTCGACATGAATGCAGCGGCGCAGCGTCTAGCGGCAATACAATCGGCAATCAGTAACTCAGATGACTTATTACATGTGAAAGTCAATGAAGTGATTGCGCGTTATTACGCCGGAGATAAGGGGTTCTCAGCCGGTTATATTGATACGTGGGGTGGGCACCTGCCATATATTGTGAACCAGTTGTCAGGCCCCTTACTCGATATTCCAAATGTGCTAAAAGACCAACATGGAATAGAGAGTGAGCAAGATGCCAAAGACTATCTTGCTCGCCTGAATGCCTTTGTTGAAGTGACGAAGCAAGTGGCAAGTAAGGTAACAGCGGACGCCAATAAAGGCGTAATTTTACCAAAAGTATTGTTTCCAAACACGCTAGGTTATTTAGACAACTTCACGGCGCCACATGGTGCAGCGCATCCTTTGGTTACATCGTTTAAAGAAAAACTTGCAAATATCAATGATATTACAGATAAAGCCGCCGCTGAATATGTTGCGCAGGCGATACAAATTGTTGAGCAAAAGCTTTATCCCGAGTTTAAAAATGTGTCTGCTATTATGCACGCTCTAGAGAGTAAAGCGCCTGAAAAGGTTGGTATTTGGGCTCAGCCAAATGGCGAAGCTTTCTATCAGCATGAGATCACCTACTTAGCGGATTCTGATATGAGCGCCGAAGAGATCCACCAAATTGGTCTTGCTGAGGTGGAGCGTATTTCAAAGCGTATGGACGAAATCCTTAAGCAAAATGGCTATTCACAGGGATCTGTTGGCGAACGCATGAAGCAGCTCAATGAAGAATCGAGATTTTTATATGCGGATTCTGACGAGGGTCGTGAAGCGTTATTATCGTTCTTGCGTGGTGAAATAGCGACTATTTTACAAAAAGCACCAGATTATTTTTCTACTATTCCACCGCAACCAGTTGAAGTCAAACGCATACCACAGGCTGTGGAAGCAGGTGCGCCCGGTGGTTACTACAATGGACCATCGCTTGATGGAAGTCGCCCAGGGGTATTTTCAATCAACCTAAAAGATATGAAGGCAGTACCAAGCTTTGGCATGAAAACCTTGACGTATCATGAAGCAGTTCCTGGTCATCATTTTCAAATTGCCCTTAATATGTTGCAAACCGAAATTGGTTTGATGCGTCAAAATGCGTCATTTAACGGCTATATCGAAGGATGGGCATTATATTCTGAGTTGCTGGCTTATGAGATGGGCATGTATAAAGACGATCCATTTGGTGACTTAGGTCGTCTGCAAGCTGAGGCCTACCGTGCAGCTCGACTTGTTGTTGATACTGGGTTGCATTACAAAAAGTGGACACGCGACCAAGCGATCACCTATTTTGCTGATGCAACAGGTACGGCAATGAGTGATGTGGTATCGGCTATCGATCGTTATATTGCGTGGCCCGGGCAAGCGCTTGGTTATAAGCTAGGTATGCTCAAACTGGTTGAACTGAGAGAGCATGCTAAGCAGCAACTGGGAGAGAAGTTTGATATTAAAGCATTTCATGATGTGATCTTACTAAAAGGTGCAAGGCCGCTGCGCTTGGTTGAAGAGGATGTTAACGCGTGGGTTGAGTCGCTAACAGCAGCCTAATTTTTACTCTCAGCTTGGTGGTGATTAAACTACCAAGCTGATTTGCCTTTCTCTTTGCCTGTCTTTATGGTCTCTGGGTTAATACTTGATATTTGGTTTTGCTTTTGCCCTAGCAAGGATTTCTTCGCTGCGATTTATATCTTTGCGTTGTAGATCGAGGCCCGTGGTATTTTCATTTTCTACAGGCTGATAGGCAAGTTCAGCATACAGTGCAAAGTGATCAGAGCCGATATTTGCCAGCCGCTTTATATCAACAACAGTGAAGTGATGACTTGAAAACAGATGATCTAATGGCCATCTAGCAAACGGGTAATCTGCGTGAAAGGTGTTAAACATACCACGACCAACCCTAGGGTCTAATAGTCCACTAATTTTACGAAAAAGCCTAGTGGTTGGAGACCATGCAACATCGTTCAAGTCTCCGGTTACTATGGTCGGTAAAGCGTGTTTCGCTATGCGTTTAGCCACAATGACTAACTCAGCATCACGTTCTATGGCGGTTTTATTCTCTGTTGGGCTAGGAGGAGCTGGATGTAAAAAGTGAGCTTGTATGATGGTATTGGATGGGAGCTTGATTTTTGCATGTATCGAGGGTACACCTTCTTCAACAATATACTCACAGGTAGCGTCCTCAAGCGGGTGGCGTGAATATACATGCATACCATATAAATTAGACTGCGGGCACTTTACAGAGTAGGGCAGTATATCTAACAGTGAGTCGAGGTGTTGTTGCCATATCTCGTCACTTTCTAGTGTTATGAGTATATCAGGCTGATGTGCTCGAACTTGGCTGAGCAACAGGCTAAATTGGCGGTTGGTTTGTAGCACGTTGGCGGTGAGTATACTCATTGTTTGGGTATTTGATGTTGCATGTTTTACCTCTACTGGCCAAAGGGGCGTATAAGGCAAGATCCACCAAAGTTGAAAGCATAAGCACGCGGTGAGCACAAACATAGTGATCACGCTAAGCAGACTTAACTTGAAAAAGACAATGCACAACATCAGTGCTACGGCAGTCATTGTGACGAGCTGGAGTCTAGGAAACTCCATTGCTCTGACACTCCAATGCGGGTGCTTGGCCAAAGGTAATAACGTAGCTACCAAGATAACAACACTCAGTGAAACGATAATCCAAGTCATGTAATACCCTAACATAATGGAGGAATTTGCTCAGTATACTTTATGTTGGCTGAAATAACTGTGAATAGTATCGACGTTGAGTGGGCACTCATTGTCGATACTCGGTTGGTGGGGAACACCGTTGGTTATACTTTTGAGCTTAGGTAATACCAATTTGACTTAATACTTGCTCAATTTGAAGGAGTAAATCTGACGCTAACAGCGTTAAAAATTTCTCATTTAGAACAACTAAATAGCAAAATTTTTGCCTTGCCTATATGGATGTAGGTACCTTAGCGATAGCAGGACGCGGTAGCGGAGTTATCGACAAGATTTTCTCGCCTCAAAATAGACCACTTAATTAAGCAAATTGGTATAATTTAGTTGATTAACTCACTTCTTACCCCGGGTGCAGGTTAAATAGACAACAATTTGAAGGGAGAACTACCCTGTAAGCTTGGTAACACTGCTCAGTTGGTATGGCCAAAGCACTTTCTCCACTTCAAAAAAATTTACTTAACCTTATGTTATATAAAAATATTAGTTTTGATATGGCGTATTTTCCGCGAAGTATTCGTGGCTATCAGCATTTTGGATAGCTTGGCTTGGGTTAGAAATCGCAAGGCTTTTCGCTCCAGACTGTCCATACACAATATCGTCAGTACCGGCGACCACATTAAAGTGGCTTAGCTCATGCACAATTGTTCCTGCGCGCGAATCTGTACCAAGCTCATTTGCATTCCAAAATGCACGACATAGATATATCTTGTACGGTTGATTTGGATATACGTAAGCAAAGTACGATTGATTACAGCTACAGTCAAACGTAAGGTCTTGGTTATCAATTGCATCGTTAATGGCGTTAAAGTTTGCTTTTACCGTCGCATAACGGCTACTGGTTGCTGATCCAAACCAAGTATTGTAACGAGTCGATGGATTGTTTGCTGAGTGACTATTTAAATAAGCGACAGAGTTATTTGTGATTTGATCCGCCGCGTCCAATGCCGATAAAATGCTGTTTTTTTCGCTATTGCTACAACGGCCCGTGAAACACGTACCATCAGTACAGTCTGCTGCAGCGCCCGGCTTTGCAGCAGCCTGAATATTGCCTTTGCTTAACGGAACACCTTCAAGCCATAAGTTAACCGCATTGGAGCTTAGCTCTGCTACTGAGCTAGTAACGCTAGATTGATGCTGCATCATACGGCTTTCCATACGCAGCTTGTCATTTCTGCCAAACAGATCGAAAGACTCAACATCATAGCTGATCTCATAATTTCCAGGCTTACTGAGGTCATAAAGTCCTGACAATTCAAATGATTTTGATAGCGTTTCACCTGATTTTAATTTGATGAAGTCTTCTTCTGTGGGCGCATGGCGTTTATAGTGAGGGCCGAAGAAATCTACTTCTTTTCCATCTCTGGTAATTTTAAATATATGTTCTTCGTCGAGATCAGTATACCAGCTTAGGATTTTTTGATTATCTTTGCCTTGGTTGGTGATGTTTAGCGTGGCGATAACGTCGCCATTTTTCTTTGTATCAACATCGACACTGACTAAGAGGTTTTCGTTCATTGCATTAGCATGTAGTGATGCGCTGATAGCTGTGGCGAGTAACCCAGCCGATACTGTGCGTGATAGTAGTTTCATTATTTCTTCCTGTTGAGGTTTTCTCAGAGCCTTGATCCTCATAAGCAATTAAGGACTGAGTTTACTTGTTGTCATTATTGTTTGAAGAACTTTAAATTTATCTTCACTTTTAATTAACAATAATATATTCAAAGTTTCAAGTGTCACTTGGAAACTTATTTTTATATTTGAGAGAAGAGATAAATTACTAATAATTTCATGAGTATGTAATGTTATTGAAAAGTATGGATAAATTTTAATCGAATAAAGAGAAGACTTTTTTGTAAATTTATTGTTTTATTTACGTTGGTTTACAATGATTGGAGCGAAGTGTTACAAACACTGATTGCGCAATGAACGAGACTTTTGAAAGTTATTGAGTTTAGCTTAGTAAGCAGCCTAGCAAATCCTCACTTAATAAACTCAGATTTATACTCTATTTTGAGATTGAGCAACTTGCCTACTGGCCAGTAGGCAAGTTGAATTTAAACAGTGAGTACAAACATTTATATTTAAAAAAGCTTAACTCTCAGTCGCCTAGATTTCGGTAATGATGTCTTCGATTGCGAGGCGTGATTTAGGTAATTTAGCATTAAAATCAGTTTCGTCACGGTAGCCCAGTGCGACAATGGCAAGGGGATCAAAACCTTGTTCAGTTAATCCTAACTCTTTACCTAAGATTTCAACATCAAAACCTTCAATGGGAACCGAGTCAATGCCAAGTGACGCCGCACCGAGCAAGAACTGTCCAAGATTTAAGTAAACTTGTTTACCCGTCCAAGCTTTGATTGCTTCATTGCTGGTTTGGTTTAAGCCGACAAAATAACGGCGGCCATCATTCATTTGTGCCTCGATTTCAGAGCCTTTTTCAAATCGACCATCGGCACTTTCTTTGGCAAGCACTTTATCTAAATGCGTATCATCTATATTTTGTTTTGCAGCAAATACAACAACATGTGATGCGTTAAGTACTTTTGCTTCATTAAACTTATAACTATCTTGTGTGCTTTTAGCCACTTGGGTTTTGCCAGCCTCAGTACTTGCGATGACGAAATGCCATGGCTGAACGTTGGTACTAGACGGGCTTAGTCTTAGCGCCTGCTTGAGTAGGTCAATATCTGAATCACTAATTTTTTTATTAGGATCAAAGGCTTTTGTGGAATAACGATTGTTAATTGCATCGCGTAACGTGTACATATCAGACTCCTAAAATTGCTTTAAAGACATAATATGGATTTACATAATCAATAAAAAGATGATAATGAGTTAAATAGTTTCAAAAATTTTTTGAAAATGAATACACAAGATTTAATCGTCGTGATGAAAACGGCTCAGCTTGGCAATATTAGTGCGGCGGCTGCGCAGTTAGATATGCAGGTTGCCACAGCGAGCGCCGCGATAAAGCGAGTGGAAAAGCACGTTGGCTTTCAACTTTTTGTGCGTTCTACGCGTAGCTTAAGGCTATCAAAGCAAGGTGAAACTTACTTGCCAATTTGCGAGCAGGCACTTGCGCTTTTGGATAATGGCAAAAAACAGGTGCTTGATAACGACAACGAAATTGACGGTGAGCTAAGGTTAACCGCACCGTCAGATTTTGGCCGTAATATTCTCCTACCTTGGCTAGACGAATTACTTGACGAATACCCCAAACTTGCCCTGAAGCTTATTCTTAATGATCACAATCTCGACTTTTATCGTGATGATGTTGATATCGCGCTGCGCTATGGCGCGCCTGAAGACAGTAGCTTCTACGGCTTTAAAATTTGCGATGTGCCATTGCTGCTTTGTGCCTCTACGGAATACTTAGAAAAACAAGGCACACCAAAGAGCCATGAAGACTTAAGCGAGCATCAAGGGCTATTCTTTTTGATCAGAGGTAGTAAGTTTGATACGTGGAAACTGACGAAAAATGAACAAACTTACAAAGTGGTACTTAAAGGGCGTAGAACCAGTAATGATGCGGATGTGGTAAAGCGCTGGTGTGCGCAAGGAGCGGGTATTTCATTGCGCTCCGCGATAGATGTAGCAGACCAACTAGAACAAGGTGTGGTGCAAAGTATATTAAATGACTACCGCGTTGAATGTAAGCCGCTGTGGTTGATCTGCCCGTCAAAGCAAATGATCAACCCAAGCGTGAGAGTGCTGCGCGATAAACTAAGGGTGTACTGCCAAGCGCTTGTAGAAAAGGCCGAGCGATATAAGTAATGCGCTAGGGCTTGACTGAAGGTGTACTCTTAGGTTTGTCGGGTAAATGGGTTGGATAACCAAATAACGCCAACCATTTGCCCTTTAAGGTGTTTGCTTGTGAAAAGCGGTGGAACATATGACGCCACTGAGCAAAGCTTACGTCTACAGGGTTTTGCTTTGGTGCCGCACCTCTTATTCCATAGCAAATTGTTATGTCTTTACGCTCCTCAACAAAGGTGCCAAAAAGCTTATCCCAAATGATGAGCACCCCGGCAAAGTTTTTATCTATATAATCGGGATTACTGGCATGATGAACTCTGTGGTGGGAAGGCGTATTAAAAATCCGCTCTACCATCCCTAATCGATTAACTGTTTGTGTATGAACAAAAAATTGAAAAGCTAAGTTAATTGCGACGATGGCAAATACCAAGGTTGGGGTAAATCCAAGGAGTATCATAGGCAGCCAGAATAGCCACATACCGACAATTGGGTAAAGCAAGCTTTGGCGAAATGCGGTGGTAAAGTTCATTTTATTAGAGCTATGATGCACTACGTGTGCGCTCCAAAGCCAATGAATACAGTGTGATGCCCGGTGAAACCAGTAATACAAAAAATCTTGCAAGATAAAACCAAAAAGCAAAGTGAAGAGATTGAGTTCGATTGTGAATAAAGCAAATTGATGGAGCCAGTAAAAGAGTGGCATCAATACAAGCAAAGCTAGCGCGTCGCTGCCTTGATGGAGCAAGGCAAGTAGGGCATTGAGCATTGAATCTCGCCAATCATAATATTCGTGGTGCTTGATGTACTCCCAAGCAACACAAAGTAAAAAGGCGGGACTGAGTGCCAGTAAAATTAGCGATACATCAATCATATACAGCTCCTTCTTTAGCCAAAGCTTTGGTACTTTATGCACTAGCGTAACGGGATAGTCATTGACAATCCTGCCAAACTGCGCCAAAAATTTGTCCAAATACGACAAAAGGAACTGCAATGCACTCAACTTCGTTTGTATATTTTTATAGTGCGTGGGTACATATTCATGACCATTTTACTGATAATAAGAGACTGCTAGGTGAGCTTGCAGAGCTAGTAGCGTCACGGCCTGAACGTGTACCACTTGTTGAATATGAGCGACTGCTTGAGGTAGGGCTGGAGCTGAGCGGCGATCCCTTGATTGGTTTTGAACTGGGTAAAGCCATTCAGTTGCATGACTATGGAGCGCTAGGTTACTTGGTCGAAACCAGTAAAGACTTACAGCAAGCGATTACCTCTTTATTGCATTACGATGCCATTGTTGCCGATATTGGCCTCGCTGTATTCACAAGTGATAGCGACAATGCCAAGTTAACTTGGCAACCAAAAACCCCGCTGGGTAAGCAAACCATTTTGCGTAATATGACCGCTTGGGTGAGCGCTGCACGGCAGCTTTTGCGTTCAACTTTATCGCCTAATCAACTCCATCTTAGCTTTAGCGTGTGTGACCGAGAATTACAGCGTTTACAAACTTGGTTTGGCTGCTCCGTTTTACAAAACTGCCCTGAAAATGCACTGTGGTTTCCGTTAGATTTTCTTGCCATGCCAGTCGCTACCGTCGACAGCCTAATGCACGAACATATTGAGCAAGTGCTTGCTAAAAGCGTCTCAGCGTTTTGTGATAATGATGATTTAAAGACCCGCGTTGCTAATTTACTGGCAGCAAAGCACTCACTTGCTGGAGTCAACCAAGCAAGTATTGCTAAAGCATTAAACATGAGTGTGCGTTCGATGCAGCGTAAGCTACAAATACAACACACTAGCTTTAGAGTCCTACTCGATGAAGAGCGAAAGCTTCGATTTGAACAGCTCATCGGCAACACGAGATTACTCGATATTGTCGATGCGCTCGGTTTTACAGAACAAAGTGCGCTCAATAAAGTTTGTATGAAATGGTACGGAAAATCACCATCAAAGCTAAAATGAAGAGCCGAAGGTGGGTAAGTTTGGGCTAGTTAGTCAAACTCCCTGCATCGGTGCAAATATGTATTGAGAATACATACTTGGCATCATCGATTTCCAACAACCGTTACCTCACCGCTTACGCGTTTTCATTCAATAAATCGAAGGGTCTTCCCCGTTCCATAATTTTAAAGCAGCCAATATTTCAAAGGTTGCATAAGTAAAGTCACTTACATTCAAGGACACCGAATTACACATTCCCACAACAGACGTTTTGGTGTCTGGCCTTCGAATGTAACTGGTGTCTGTGCCGACCCAACCCCCGTTGTGGAAATAATAACGTCCATCAGTATTTTGCCCATTGGCGTAATACCACTTTCCTTCGTCACTCTCTGGAATATTGATATTTGGCTTGTTCATTAGCGCCATTAACGTTTCTGGATTTTTGCCTAGCTTAGGAGTTTGGAAGTGAGTATCCCAAATAAGCATGTCATCTATGGTGGTGAATAAGCCTCCATCACCAATAGTGTGTAAAGCGGTTAAATGATTGAGCTGTTTTCCTGCTTCGGGTGAACGATATCCTGAAGCGCGGTGAGGAATAACCTCTTCGGCGCTATCTGAAAAAAATGTGTGCTTCATACCGAGCGGCTTAAATATACGCTTGTCGGTGAATTCGCGTATCGTCATTCCGCTTACCCGCTCAATCAATTTTGCCAGAATGATATACCCGTGATTACTGTATTTCATTGTGGTGTCAGGCTCATGTACAAGCGGGAAATCTTTAATGACAGAATAGTATTCCGCATTTGGTATGAATTTTTCACTACCTATCATAAATCGGCTTAAAGGAGATTCACGTAGCGTGTCTAGGTGATCGTCGAAGTTTCCTAAACCAGAGAAATGACCTAGCATTGAATTAATGGTAATTTTTCTTCCATAATCTTTTAAATCAGGTAGGTGCTTGCGTATATCGTCTTCCAGCTTGATGGCTCCATCATCTGCTAATAACAAAACAGCAAACGCTGTAAATTGCTTTGATACCGACGCCATTCTGAATACCGATTGATTATTGAGGGGGATTTGGTGTTCTAAATTAGCCAGGCCATAGCTTTTTTTGAAAATAAACTTTTTGTTTTGGATAATACCTATAGAGCAGCCCGGTCCATCTGGGCTAATGCTTTTATCTGCAATTGCATCCATTCTTTTTTCTAAAAGCATTAGCTGCTTATTCTGTGCAACAGTTTGACCTGAACTGAGTAATAAGCTAAAGGTGAACGCCTGAATTAATCTGTGCATGAGTTTTTCCTATTTTATTATTTATGCTTAGAAACATTTGCCTTCCATGTAAACTAAAACGTTAGGTGATTTTACATTCGCACTAGCATTGTCAAGTACTGAAACTCGTTATATAACATTTTGTAACTCCAAAATATTAATCGTTTTAGGTTGAAAAATATACTCTATGTTTGTATCGGAAAAAATATGACATGTCTGCTAAATTAGCTACGCCAGTAAAGGACTAAAGAGGAGCCTTGATGTCAGAGTCAAGGCTAGTTACAAATATAAACAACTACAACCAAAGCGCTCATTGCTCTTGGCGTTTTGAAGTGTGCCTATCGTTTGCTATTTCATTCTTCATTTTCTTTTTAAACACGAGAAATCTTAATTGTTTTAATCAAATCTGATTGTGAATGTTTTTATGGTTTTCAACCTTTTGAAATTAAAGATTTTTATTTTTACTCTCGACCGCAAGAAAGATTTATCTTGAGCATCAAAATTACTCAATTGCTAAGAGCTATATTTAAGATTACAACTACTTCACTTTATGTGGGTGCTCTCAATTTCCCACTTACCCTATGTTAACTCGTGGGGTGCTAAAACCATCAAATATTGATGTTAAGCATCACCACTCAAGGACTCTTTAGATGCTATCTACTTTATTCGTTGTTGATCAAAGCACCGATGTGCTGCCGCTGGCAAACAACGTTGTCACCTTTGAAACCTATTTACAGGAATACCCAAAGCTTGGCGAATCAAAACTTCGAGTGATTAATTTATGTGACTGTGACCGCTATTTAAGCCAAGGTTACTACTGCTCTTTACTAGCTGAGGCGGGTGAAAAGCTAGGAATGAAGGTGCATCCGTTGGAAGCGTCTGAGCTGTATAGCTTAGGTCAATATGATGGCTTATTTATCCGTGAAACAACGGCAATTGATCATCACACTTATCGCTTTGCGCAAGAAGCAGAGCAAAAAGATTTAGTGGTAATTGATGACCCAAGCTCTATTTTGCGCTGTTGTAATAAGGTGTTTTTACATGATGCCTTTAATTACAAGAAGGTGCCAAGTTTAGAGACGCGATTTGTTAGCCAGTGCAATGAACAAGTAATTGATAAGCTCATTGACGACTTGTCGTTACCTCTGGTGCTTAAAATGCCTGAGAGCTCGTTCTCAAAAGGTGTTTTTAAAGTGAAAACCAAAGAAGAGTTGACAGAGCGCCTAGAGGCACTAATGAAGGTCTCTGCGATTGTACTAGCGCAAGCATACTTGTATACCGAGTACGATTGGAGAATTGGTGTATTAAATGGCCGTGCGGTATACGGCTGTGGTTATCATATGGCACGTAACCATTGGCAAATTTATAACCACGGCTCAAAGCGTAACTTTTCTGGTGGCTTTGACACTTTGCCAACGTTTGAAGTACCAAAAGCGGTATTGCGGGCGGCATTAAAAGCGGCAGCAGTCGTCGGCAATGGTTTGTATGGAATTGATATTAAAGAGCACAATGGTAAGGCCTACGTGCTTGAAGTAAATGACAACCCAAATATTGACCAAGGGGTTGAAGACAAGTACCTCGGTGACGAGCTGTACATGCAGGTAATGTCTGAATTATTAAGGCGCCTAGAAGCGAGAGGTAAAAAGTAATGTTACAACCGGTGTTAGTGCTTGAGAAGGCTGTTCCACAAGATTTGAATGATCTTAGCGCGCTAGAGCAACAATGCTTTAGTGCAGACAAGCTCAGCCGTCGCCAACTCAAGCATTACATTAATTTTGAACATAGCCTATTGCTAACCGCTAAACTTGCTGGAGAGCTTGTGGGATATGGTCTCCTTTGGTTACATCAAGGAACACGGCTAGCCAGACTTTATTCGCTGGCGGTGTCGCCACAGCATCAAGGGCAAGGCATAGCACGCCAACTCATGTCAGAGTTAGAAACCAAAGTGGGTGAGTTTGGTTGGCTATACGTGCGTCTAGAGGTTGCTAAGCGCAATACCTCTGCCATTGGTTTGTATAAGCGTAAGGGTTATCGGGTGTTTGGTGAGTATCAAAACTACTATGCAGACCAAGATGATGCGTTAAGAATGCAGAAGTGTGTACGCAAGCTATCAAAACAGGCCGTATTACTTCCCGCACCTTGGTATCAGCAAACTACTGAGTTCACTTGCGGCCCTGCGTCACTGATGATGGCGATGGCGAGTATTGATTCTGGGTGCATGGGCGATCAAATATTGGAGCTTCAGATTTGGCGTGAAGCGACGACTATATTTATGACCGCCGGACACGGTGGGTGTCACCCGTTTGGTTTGGCATTGGCAGCTGAACGCCGGGGTTTTGCAGCAGAGGTGGCAGTTAATACATCTGGGCTGCTATTTTTGGACGGTGTAAGAAGCGTGCAGAAAAAACAAATCATGACGTTAGTACATGAGCAATTTCAGCAAGAATGTGAGTATCGAGATATTCCGATTCATCAGACCGATGTGCAATTAGCGCAGGTGGAAAAATGGCTATCACAAGGCAGTGCAGTGCTGGCGTTAATAAGCACGTATCGGTTAAACGGTAAAAAGGCACCACATTGGGTACTAATTACGGGTATAGATGAATTATGTTTATATCTTAATGATCCTGATGTAGAGGATAATCAAAATCCAATTGATTGCCAACAAGTTCCAATTGCAAGGGCAGATTTTGAAAAAATGATCACCTTTGGCGCAAGTAAGCTAAGTGCCTTAGTTGTGTTGCATGAGTCATTTTGAGCAAACAGTACTACACCGCCTGAGTTAAAAGTAAAGGGGGAGCTTGCTCACCCTTTACCCTAACTATCAGCAAACAGGTACTTCACTCAAAAAGTAGTGTTGATAAAGTAAGAGCATCAGTTATAGCCCTTATTTTGTCCTTATAATGTCTTTAAAAACTCGACAAGTTGCCATTTTTCGTCGTTGCTTAACGTTGTGCCATGGAGGTGCCCATGATTACTATTTCCAGGCATCACATCACCATTTCCCTGCTTTACATTAAATTCATTCATGCCTTTATGGGTGATATAACCCACATGTACAGGATCGAACTGGCGACTACCAACCCAAAAAGTATCCGGACGTAATTCAGGTGGTTGTAGTAATGACCATAAGTTGGGAACTGAGCCGTTGTGAAGATACGGAGCCGTTGCCCAAATGCCATTGAGTGGCCGAGCTTTGTAAACACCAGCATCATAAAAGCCATCTTGGCAATCTACATCCGTATCAGGGCTTAGATCATGCCTGTTTTTCAGATATACTTTGAGGCGTTCTTCTATGGACTTTTTGGCCGTGGTTTTCTTACCATTTGGGCCTGCACGTTCAGCTACAAGCCCAGCTTCAATGGCTTTGATGGGATGTTTTAACACTAAGCCGACCACCCCATTTACCGGTATATCAATCGCTCTATCAATGGCATCAAACTTATTTCCTATCAAAATATCTGTTTTCGTACCAGCCAAGAATAAGGTCTTAGCTTGATGACAACTGGCATTATTGGACATCGTCGGATCAGTGCCAATTGTTCTAACAGGTACGGTTACTGCCTGATAATCTTTAAGCACGTTTTTTCGGTCAATCAGTTGGTGACAATTGGCACAATTATTCTGATATAACAATTTACCCTGCGCGGCTTTATTGGTATCAATACCAGGTAAGTATTGCTCAGGCCAAGCTGGTGGTAATAAAGTTTTAACCCACGCCTCTAGTTGCCCAAGACCTTGAATATCGACAGTTGAGCTGTAACGAGCATGTTTCCCCCAAACTCGTTGCCAAACAGGTGCTTCCTCAATAGCTAGTGAACCGAACACACCGACGACTTCTCCGATGTTTCTGACCAAAGGACCAATCACAGGAACGTTTGGTGCAGACGCGTTCCACTGTACGACATTAGATTGATGTGTCCCCCACAAAAAGGGATAAGAGACAGGTGCCGTAGGTGCATTTTTATTATTGAGATCATCCAGCGCGAAAGCAGTACCAGCATTTTGAATATTACCAAAGGCGTCTAAGCGGGCGTAGCTGGTAAAGTCCTCAGGGTAGTGTGCTGGCAAAGCATTAACCGTTTGTCGTTCAGCGGTGGCAAGGGCAACATGTTTAAGATCTTCGCGCAAATCGTCAATTAACTCAGCAGATGTGCTTCCTTTTAATACACGTTTGGCAAACCGATTGAATTTCTGATTATCATTGAGCGTGGCTTCAAGTGCGGCATTTAAGCGGCTAAAAAAGAGCACAAAATTGGCCAGTGTCGGTGCACCTTCGATCAGGATTTTAGTGTCATTAAAATCAAGTTGATTGGTGTGACATGCCGCACAAGTCATACCAACCCAAGCTTGTCCGGTCTGTTGGTTGTGATGAAGTGCAAACCCAATAGGTAATCCCGATGGGTTATTTGCAGATGTTTTACTTGGCAAATAACGCAGCATTTCCATGTGTTCACTATCACGAAAAAGTGCGGTACTGCCGGGCTGTTCTAACCACGTAAACCATGAATAGGGGATTATCTGAGAGCCTTGACCTGTAAACCAAAAGTCCTGTCGTAACTTATCCGACCACCCTTGGTTTAGCCAAACCCGCTTAGGAACTTGACCTGAATGTGTTACTTGCTCAACAACTTCTTTTGATATTTCAGGTTTGTTAGTGGGCGACGTGCAACTTGCAAGGAGCAAGGTAAAGATAATTGCAGTGTTTATATATTGTAATACTGGTGGCTTATCCATAATTTTCTTTGCTTTGACGGTAAAAGTACAGACAACCTTAGTACATGGCTTTTAACAATCAAGTTACATCACATTACACCAATCAAGCAGGTTTATAAGTGACCTTGACGCTGAAATAGAGAGTTGGTCAAGCTATTGTTTTTAAAGCTTTCCTAGAGATGCCTTTTTACCATATTAGTGTTTTTTAGTAACGGAGAGCTCGCAGCTTTTTTCTATTTTATTTTTTATCTATTTGATATTTATCATAAATTTTATTTAACAAAGCACAGGCTAAGCGCCCCCTGTTATTGCTAAAACATGACTGCTCAAGCTGCTTGAGTTATTCAAGGCGCTGATTATTTATCAGACTTTACTTTTCAAAGATGAAATATTTATGTAAATTTATTTGTTTACACTGTATTTACTTTGTTTGTTGGGGAGCATTTGTGCGTCGAAGTAGTTTCGCTATTTTCCATTTGATGGCAGTGGTAGTTATTTTGTTTGGGCTGATCACAGGCCCTCGTTTGGCTATTATTAACCATGACTTTCTTGCATTTTTATCGCCGTTATTGCCCCAAGGTGCAATACTCTCAACGCATGTACTGTCTGGTTGTGTGCTGACCTTGATTGCGATTGCATTTGCATTTGTGAGTCTTCGCAGCCCCTTTTATGGTACGCCCAGCAAATTTGACAAACTCATTAACTGGTTTGGTTATATCAGCATCATCCTTGCCATTATTACGGGCTGGTTATTATGGTTAAGCCCACAATCTCTAGGTCTCATTGTTCATGGCATTTGCGCCGCAGCCATTATGGTTTATTTATTGCTACATGGGGTAAAGCATATTGTCTATAAAGGTAAACGAGTTCTGAGTGTGTTGATACCGAGAAACGCCTTAGTACTGCTAAGCTGTTGCATGGCGCTTGTGTATTGCTCAGGGTTAGGTGTGCAATATTTTATGTTGACGCAGCATTTACGATTAGAGATAGCGCCCCTGTCTGAACACAGTTTTCTTGAAATCGATGGTCTTGGTGACGAGCCTGAATGGTCTCGAGCAAAACCCGTGACATTAACTACGTTTGGTGGGGCAAACTTTACCGATGGCAGTAGTGAGGTGGAGATTAAGGCGCTGAGCAATCACAGCGAAACTTTTTTCCTGATCCGTTGGCAAGATCCCACCCAAAGTCTCTCTCACTTACCATTGGAAAAAACCGCAGCAGGGTGGCAAGTTCAAGAAGATGGTTTTTACCGTTTTGATGAGCGTACTTACTATGAAGACAAATTTGCCATCATGCTGTCGACAACCTGTGAGCTGGGAGGAGATGGAACTGTCCATTATGGTGATACCCCGTTAAATGATAAACCGCAAAATTGGCACGGCAAAGGATATCATGCCAGTACAGACGGTCGTGTACGAGATCTGTGGCATTGGAAGGCCCTAAGAACCAACGATATGTACTTGGCAGATGACAACTTTGTTGGAGCGGCAAAAAAGGTGGCGCTAGGAGAGCGGCGCTATACCGCAGGTTACCAAGCTGATGGTAAAGAAAGTGGGGCTTATGTAATGAATTGGCGTTGGTATTCACCCGACACAGTGACCCCAAAACGGCTGCCAATTCCTACCGCTGAAGAAACACCAAATAAGGTACTTGATTGGTTTTCTAGTACAGTCTACACACCACAATCTGATAGCGCGAAAATAGGTGAGCAACTTCCATCGGTGTTGTATCGCTCAAATCGTTTTGAGGGGGATAGAGCGGACGTAAGAGCGCGTGGGCGTTGGCAAGATGGTTATTGGACACTGGAACTGGTCAGGAAACACCAAACTAACTCAGCCCTTGATGTAGATTTACAGTCAGGTGTGTGTATGTGGGTATCGGCCTTTGATCATGCACAAATTGCACACACTCGACATCACAGAGCCATCCAGTTGCGGTATATGCTATGAATATCACTTCACGCTTTATTTTAACGCTGATAATCGTGGGGATGACCTTCGCTTGTTTGTGGGGAGAGCCTCCAAAGCGCAAAGCGCCAGCGCATAGTCGCTTTATCAAAGTAACGAGTGATATGCAGCCGTTATCAGCATGGCAAGGACCGTGGCATTGTGTATACGACAAAAAGTTAAATCTCATTTGGGAAGTCAAACGTGACGATGAATCTATTCATGACGGTTACTGGAGCTACTCTTGGTACGATGGTAATACAGGTATTGCTGATCAAGGGGATTGTTACTTTGAAGCATCTCGTTGTGATAGCCAAGACCTTATTCGTAACACCAACCGTGCTGCACTGTGCGGTAGTACTATGTGGCGCTTGCCTACCCCCGCAGAGCTGCGCTCATTAATTCAAACACCTAATAGTCCAGGTAGTCCGCATATTGCGAGTGATTTTTTCCCCCATATTAAAAATGGTGATTACTGGAGCAATGCAGCTGATGCCCAATTACCTCGTGCATTTAGAGGTAAAAAACGAGGGGCTGTTGCGGTGAACTTTCATACAAAAGAGTCGCTTTCATTGCCTTATGACAATGCTGCTTTTGTGATGCTGGTGGCAACGCCACCAATACAACTCTCTACGGCTCTAAGTGGTAATGAGCCTATTACGCTTAACTAGGACCAAGGAAATGAAATACACGTATACAGCAACATTATTACTTACCACGAGCCTCTCTTTTGGCAGCATGGCTGCCAGTGATTATCATCGGCTTGTTTGGGATGCAGAGCCTAGCACCTCAGCCACAATCGGTTTTACTGCCACATCGGGAACCGGTCATATCGTGAAATATGGCAATACGACCGATGAACAAACTTGGCGCAGTGGCGCAGTTAGTGCGACTCATACTTTTGATAATGGCCTTTCAAGTTCATTTGTAAAGTTAACGGGCTTAACACCCAATAGTGCCGTGTATTATCGCGTGTGTGATTCTGAAGGGTGTGGTCAGCGACTTTGGTTTAGAACGGCACCACAAACTGCATCGGGTATCACCGCTGTGGCTGGTGGTGATACGCGCACCGGATGGACAACGCGACGCAAGGGTAATGCGTTGATAGCCAAAATTAGGCCGTTATTTATTATGCACGGTGGAGATTATACCAATGCAAATTCAGCTTCTGAAATGCGTGAGTATCTAAAAGATTGGCAATTAACATTTTCAGATGACTTAATAAATGGGCTGGCTTATAAACGTATTTATCCGTTTGTCGCGACGCATGGAAATCATGAAGATGATAATTATAAAACGCTCTGCCAAGTGTTTGGCGTGGATTATGATCAAGATGGGACGTGCACCGCAAAGGACACCTATGGTGCGTTGAATGTCGCTGGCCTGTTGCGGGTTTATACGCTAAATAGTCAATTTAAAAACAGTGGGTGGTCGAATTATGCAACAGCCATGAATAACTGGTTAAAAAGTGATTTACAGTCGCAAGGAGCTGGCGCCAAATGGCGTGTTGCACAGTACCACAAACCTATGTATCCACACTACTCAGGTAAGTCTGACAATACCATATTACATACGTGGTGGGCGCAGACTTTTTATGATCATGCGATGAACCTCGTCGTTGAGTCTGACACCCATATCAATAAGCTCACTTATGCACTTAGCCCCACCAGTAATGGATTCAGTGCAACTACACAAGGTGGTACGGTTTATGTGGGTGAAGGTAGCTGGGGAGCACCTGCAAGAAGTGCAAATGATCCAAAAAATTGGACGATTGACTTGGCTAGTATTCAGCAGTTTAAAGTATTGAGTGTGACCAATGACAAGCTGACAGTACGTACCGCAGAGTTTTCTAGTAATGCGACGGCGTTGACTAAAGCTGAGCGTGACGCCGATCCGCTGGCGCTGCCTATGAATATGACATGGTGGTATGCCACAGAAATTGGTGAGGAGCTAAACTTACTTAAAGCTGCAAATAACCTTTCGGTAATAGATACACCGGTGATAGAGCCTCCTTTGCCGACAGAGTTGATCAGTGGTCAAGCTGAAACCAATTTAACAGGCGCACAAGCATCACAGTCACTCTTCTATATTGCAGTGCCTCCGACGGCGACACAATTGACGGTAGAGACGCGCGGCGGTCAAGGTGACGTAGATTTGTACGTACTCTTTAATGCACCACCCACCACAAACAACTTTGAGTGTCGCCCCTATAAGTCTGGCAATAATGAAGTGTGTACCATCACACCGGTACAGTCAGGCAATTATTATGTGATGCTTAATGGCTACCGTGATTATTCTGGTTTGTCTTTGACAGCGACCTATTCGACAGACACACCGCCGGATCAAGGCAAGCAAAAACAATGGCCAGATCAAGGTGGAAGCAAAGGACAATGGCAGTATTATACATTTGATGTTGCACAAGGAACGCAAAGCTTACAGATCAGTGCAGCAGGAGGGACAGGGGATGCCGATTTATATGTCCGTTTTGGTCAAAAACCAACAAGCGAATTGTATGAGTGTCGCCCCTATGAAAACGGCAATAATGAGCTGTGTACTATTACAGCGCCGGCCGCAGGGCAATGGCACATTGGACTTTACGGCTACGCCGCCTATTCTGGCGTAACAGTGGAGGCTAATGCTCAGTAGTCATGGTAATAATATGCTTGAGCTTGGAACAAACACTTGTTTTTGGCTCAGGTTATACGTTAGGCCGGGTTAAGTAATTATTTTGGCGTGTGATCACAGAAGATAGGCTTGTTGCAAAATAGAGTGAATTGATGGAATTGCGACAATAATCAGGGTACAATTACGCTGCTTTTTTGGACGCATTCATGCGTTCTGGCAACGACCTCTGAGGCTCGCAATCGTTGCGGTTCGTAGGGAAGAATAATTGATCACGAGCTGGATTTAGTCTCGTGGTGATAACAAGGATCATATTATGAATACAAAACTTCTCGTTGGCTTAGGTGCTGTGGCTATTGCCGTTGGTGCTTATGTTTCTACTCAACCTTCTTCACCTAGCATAGCCATGGAACAGCTAGAGTATGTGCCTGCTGACACTGCAGTTTTTTGGGGGCAGTTGCAGCCTTTTGAGCAGCAAAAATACCTCTCTTTCATGCCACAGGAACTAAGGCAGATCCAAGATATTGAAGAAGTAACTGCAATAATCAGACAGGAAAATAATAAGCATCTTAACTTCTTGGCGACATTATTAGAGCAGTATAATCAAGCGATGACTTCGCCTGAGCAAATGAAAGCTATCCTTGGTATGGGTGACACCGTGAGAAGTGTGTTCTATACCGTAGGTTTGTTACCTTCAATTCGCTACGAACTTGCAGACCCTGAAGCGTTAAACCGTACCATCAAAATGGCAGCTAAAGACGCTGGTATAACATTCGAGGAAGACACGCTAGATGGCGTGGCGCTGACGCGTTACAAACTTGAGGTTGCCCCAGATGCCAATATTGAGCTGATCACCTCTATTCAGGGACAGTGGATCACCACTACTTTCAATACACCGATTAACACTGAAGCCGATCTAAAAATTGCACTAGGTATTGCCAAGCCTGCTCAATCACTTGCACAATCAGGCAAACTTGAACAGTACAACGAGCAATTTGGTTTTGATGGTGCGTCAATTGCGTTTTTAAATCACGTGGCGTTAGTTGATGGGATCACAGCAAATAAGCAGTCTGATTTGGCACGTATGCTGAACAACATATTGCAGTTAGGTGGTGGCGCAGAAGAGCTTGCAAACATCAGAACGCCAGAATGCCAAGCTGACTACAGCGCAATTGCGAATCAGTGGCCTGCAACGGTAATGGGTACTAAGAAGGTTCAATTTACTAATTCTGAAATCGACTTTGAAATTGACACTGTGGTTGTTGGTAAAGACACAGAATTAATGAAAGCGCTTGGTTCTATTCGTGGCTTTATTCCTGCGCATGTCACTAATGATGAAGACAAAGTGCTGGGGTTTGGATACGGCGTGGATGTTGCTAAGATTGCACCGCTTGCTAACACCTTATGGAGTCGCTTTACTAAAGCGGAGTTTTCTTGTGCAGAGCTTGTCGCAGCGCAGCAACAAGCTAAGCAAAATAGTCCAATGGCAGTGGCGATGATGACTGGTATGGTTAACTCTGTAAAAGGTGTAAGCGCATCAGTGTTTGATTTATCAATAGATCAGAATGCTCAAGGGATGCCTGAGCCAAAAGCGGTTGATGCACTTATTACGCTCTCAGCAGAAGACCCATTAGTATTGGTGAATACTGTTAAAGGTCTTGCTCCTATGCTTGCACAAATTGAAATACCTGAAGATGGTAGCCCCATCTCAATTAATCAATATATCCCTTCTCCGCAGCCGCTAGGAATAGATATTAAACTGGCGCTAAAAGGAGATCACTTAGTATTATTTACTGGTGAAAAGTCTACTGTTGTTGCACAGAAAATGGCAGACCAAGCACTTGAGAGTAATGGCATGACACACTTTAGCATGGATATGCAGGCCTTTTTGACACCAATGCTAACTGCATTGAAGTCAGCAGGACAACCTGTTCCTGAAAGTCTCGATGCGCTCCTGGAGCAAAATATGGTGTTTGAGTTTAGTATGGATGTGGCTGAACATGGCCTCGTATTCGGTACTGATATGAAGCTAAAAAAGCTATAAAGATTAAGTACAAATAACACGTAAAAAATGCCGACTTACTGTCGGCATTTTTGTGTCTGAGGTTATACCAATTTGACTTAATGCTTGCTCAATTTGAAGGCGTAAATTTGACGCTAACAGCGTTAAAAACTTCCTTTCCAGAACAACTAAATAGCAAAATTGTTACTTGGTAATCGACAAGATTTTCTCGCCTCAAAATAGACCGCTTAATTAAGAAAATTGATATTAAAATTGGTATCGCACTGTCATTTTAATATTACGACCAAGCTCCGCAGGATCATTGGCTTCACTTGCAGGTGCACGCAAATAGCGCTTATCAGTGAGGTTGTCTACCCCTAAGCGAGCGGAGAAATTTGATAAGCCTCCTGTTCCTTGATACTTGGCATTGAGATTGTAAACAGTATAGGTTTTTGTACCAAACCCTCGCTCTAACATCGCATCATCAAGGCGTTGCTGTGCTCGGTAGTGTAATAGTTGCAGACCTACGTTAATGTTCTCATTTAATTGATAGTTGCTGTTCCAAGTGAGCTTGTCAGCTGGCGCTTCTGAGTAGGGTTGCGACTGATAATCTATTGTGCCGAGATAAAAGTTAGGTACCCCTTCTACATCCATATTCATAGACGCGTACCCCAAGTACATATCAAGTGCAGCAAAGGAGTAGTGCGCCTCAATCTCAACACCATGACTAAATAATTTACCGATATTTTTGGCACTATAATCACGGTGTGTTGCGACGGGAATACCGTTGCTGGGCTCTGGACCTGGCGACCCAAGTTGTTTGGTACCATTGGCATCTATGTAATACATAAATGGAACATTATCGATGTAGTTATCTACTTCGGTATCAAAATACATAACCTTGATACTTAGGTTTTCAGCATAGTGTAAATTTTGCCAATTTAGTCCAAAGCCTATCTCGTAGTTTTGTGATTCTTCCGCTTGTAAATCTGGTTGCGGTTCACTGAAACATATCTTTCCACCAATGTGGCAACGCCATTCATCTTTTTTGTACAGCTCTTGCAGTGAGGGGGCTCGAAAGGCCTGCGCTGTTTTTGCGTACAAATTAAGGTGCTCAGCAGCTTTAATTGTGACACCAAGTTCACCTGAAAGTGCGGAGTCATCATTATCTTGATAGCCGGTAAAATGATCACTAGAGCGGCTGTAATGATCGAATCTTACGCCCCCTGTAAGTAGCAATTTGTCTTGCCACCACTGGCTTTGATCGATTATAGAAATTGACCAATTGGATGCGTCGCTATCACCGTAGTAGGTTGAAAGGTTGGCAGGGTTATCATCCCATTGTTGCTGGTCAAAGCTCTCCGCTTCATATTGGGCCTCAATTGCGAGCTTGTGTTTTACCTTGCCGGTAAAGGTTGATAAGTTCGCCACGCGCAAGCCATGGCGTTTACTCTCACCCGTTTTAGCACTGTCGTAATTGATTTTATTGCTGCCACGCTCGATAAATCCTTTGGTGATTTCGTCATAGGTCTTACGAGAGAAAAACGCTTGGACATCTAGGTCGATTAAGTCATTGTCGGCCTGATAGGTATAGTTAACCATTCCTTCAAGATAATCATTTTTGTAGTCTTCAGCGAGGGTGGGGTAGGCAATTGCCAAGTCCATACGCTGCGCATATGGTTGATCGATTGACTCGGTTTTACTGTAGTCGACTTTACTTGTGAGGCTGTGGTGATCGTTAATGTACCAAGTATTTTTTAGCGCAACGTTTTGTCGTTTGGATTCGTTTTTGATTTTACTGATACGTTGAATATCATCTTCTTCATCAGTATGTTCGTCAGCGACAACATCAATGTCACTATACTTTACTTGTCCGAAAGACAATACGGTATCGCTGTGATCATTTAAGTGGAATATACTGACATTGACATCATTTGCGTCAGCAACAGATAAGTGTGTTACAGACACACTAGCTCCAAGCCCTTGATTATCTTGCAGGTAATCAGCTGCACTTTTAGTGACTAAGCGTATGCTGCCGCCAATGGCACCTGAGCCAACAGTTAGCGAGTCAGCACCTCTTAACACTTGTATTTGTTTAAGCTGATCAGGATTAATGCCAAGGGAGTTAATTTGTGCAATATTTTGGCTACCATCAGAATCAATCTTACGTTTTACATTATCGACGGAGATATGAACCCGCTCACCGTACAATCCTCTAATTGCAGGCTGTCCTGATAGCGGCGTCACACTGCCTGAAAACTCGACATTGGGTAGCGTTTTAAGTATTTGATTTAGATCTGCGGCTTGCTGCCTTGCGATTTGTTCTTTGGTTAGTGCCGAGACTGATGCGGCAACATCATGATTTTGGGTAGTTAACTTATGACCAAATACCTCAATTTTTTCGATAGTAGTTGATGAGGTGTCAGACGCTGCTGCATCAGCGGAGGCACCATAAAGCGCTGCAAAAATGCAGAAGGAGAGAGTAGAGTATTTCATTTATTAATCCTTAATAAAAACAATTACTATTTGCAGTTGCGGCGTGGATGTTAGATGTTATAAGATCTAATTGCAATAATTAATTACTTATAGTTATATGATTTATAAGGTAAACAGAATTTATTTTTAAGGAGAAAATATGAATAAAATACGTACACTATGTGCGCTATCAGTACTGGTACTTAGTCTGGCAAGCGAAGCTAAAAACATTGAGTTTGGTGGTGGCGCTGATTTGAATAAGCTTGTTGCGGCTACAGAGGTACTTGAAAACGTGAATGAGTTTAAAGAACGTGAGATCACAGTATCAGGCAAGGTAACTAAAGTCTGTAAGAAGCGTGGTTGTTGGATGACACTGCAAGTCGATAACGGTGAAAGTTTGAATGTTAAAGTCCGAGATGGTGATATGGTATTTCCGATGTCAGCAATCGGTAAGCGTGCTTTTGCGACCGGTAGAGTTGAACATTTTAAGCTGGATATTGCAAAAACTAAGCGCTATCTTGCGCATAAAGCGCATGAAAACGGCGAACAGTTCGATGAAACTAAAGTCATAGAGGGAATGGAGCTTATCAGGCTAAAACCGGATGCAGTAACAATTATTCAAGAGAGTGAGTAGGCTGACATCACTTCACCAAAACAGCGTACTCGAAGTCGGTGCGCTTAGACGTGGGGCTGATGACAACCTGATAGGTTTGTGCCCCTAACATAACGTAATTTACTTTGCCTACTTTGAGTGGCTTTGGCGTACTGTCTAAGTCCATCAACCACACACCAGTTTCTGTATCTGGGGCTAAGTTTATTAACGTTCTACCGACATTATTAGGTATGTACAAAGCCGCATTACCGCTTTTGCCCCAAATAGCTTTTAGCTTGCTACTCTCAGATACCAAAGTGTAGTTGGCAGGACCTGAGGGGCGCATATCGGTTTGGTTGACGACTTCACACTGTTCACATTGTATCGAGGTTGCCGATAGATGGGTTTGCAGTTGGCCATTAAAAATAATACCTTCAGCCGCAATTTTCCATATTGGCTGCGTTTCGCTCAGTTGATTGCATCCAAAGAGCAGCAGTGCAGACAAGGCGAGGCTGTAATGTTTATTTATAATGGACACCGGATCACCAAATTACAATAAGTTAAACCGGTACAAATAGTAGCTAATCTTTGCTGTTAATATAAGTGTGCAACGTTAACGAATGTAAAGAGCCTCTATTTTAGTGGAGGGATCAAGCTAGCTGCTACAACCACTACCACAGCTGGAACCACTACTACAACTGGATGCTGAACTATCAGCGCCATCAGCGTTACCATCACCACTTTTTAGTGTCGTACAGCCGATGTTTCCGGCATAAATGGCGAGCGTATCGTCATGTTTCGGTTCAGTTTGATCTGATTGAAATTCAGCTGTTGTATAGTAATACCCGTCGGGTATGTGTAGCTGTGCATCTAATGCAAATAGGATGGGCAGTTGATGTGGTTTTCGTGGCGAAATGCTGGCAATACTGCAACAGGCTCGCCAAGTTTTACGAATACTGAGCTGTGCTTTATTACTGCCTTGCATTGCTTCTGATGGGCAATGATGTAGAAACCTGCCAAAAGCTTGTTGGCAGAACTCATGGTACGTTTTGGTATGCAAAATAAACTCATGCCAGAGTGTATCTACTACTTTTGAGGGCATAGCGAGAGATTGGCCTTTGAGCAATAAATTAGCAAGAAAAAATTGCTTCAAGCCGGATTCTACTTGCGCCAGATCTGTATCTGATAGTGTGGGGTGATACTTACGTAATTTAGGTCTAAGGAAGGTTAGATTGTAATTTTGAATGTACGTTCGACGACGTGTGTCAGTTTTTACCTTTTTATAATGCAATAAGGCAATTAAAACAGCCACTCCAATTAAAGCGTAGATAAAACCTAGCATGTACTTTCCCTATATTTTTGAGAGTTAGCATGACGAAACTCACTAAGGGTGTCAATAATGAAAGCATTTGGTTGAGGGATAAAACTTGAGAGGCTGAGTTTATAGCAGTAGAGATTGGATGCTGTAATACCAATTAGCGTTAATACTTACTCAATTTGACGGAGTAAATCTGACGCTAACTGCGTTAAAACTTCTTATTTAGAACAACTAAATAACCTGAGCACCTTTTGTAAATCCAAATTGCTAGGCACGCATGAATTACTCATGCTCAGGTTATTTATCGTTGAGACTAAATAACGCGTTTGACATATTCGCCTGGTGCATCATAAATACCAGGCTGTTCATCGCTTTGCGCAGCCCTTGCTGGTACAAGTTCTGGTGCTAATTGGTGTAACCACTGTGTCCAGTGAGGCCACCAAGAACCAGTTTGGTGCTGTGCTGATTCAAACCACTGAGTTGGGTCGTCGTTATCTTGCCCGTCAAACCAAAAACCGTACTTATTTGCATCTGGCGGATTGATCACTCCTGCAATATGACCCGATTCGCCAAGCACAAAGGTCACTGAACTACTGAGCCTTTTAGCCCCTTCGTATGTCCCTTGCCAAAGCGCAATATGATCGTCACGCGTAGAGAGAAAGTAGACCGGTTGCTTTACTTTGCCAAGGTCAATTTTAGTGCCTCGGATATTCACTGCTTTGTCTTCGATAAGACCGTTATTGAGATATAGCTCACGTAAGATAAAGTTGTGGCATGCTGCGGTTAGGTTTGTACTATCACTATTCCAATAGAGCAGGTCCAAATCCGCAGGTGTTTTGCCTTTCAGATAGTTGTTGACGAAGTAATTCCAGTACAGGCTGTTTTCTCGCAGCATACTAAAAGAAGTGCCAAGCAAGTGGCCTGACATTACACCATGCTGATTGTTGTACTGCTCAAGTGCACTAATGGTTGGCTCATTGATAAAAGCGCCTATCTCTCCAGGTTGCGAGAAATCTAATATAGTCGTCAGCAGGGTGGCACTTTTCACTCTTTGCTTCATGCGCTTTGCTGCAATATAAGCCATACAAGTCGTCAGTAAAGTACCGCCAATACAGTAACCCATAGCATGGACTTGGGTTTCGCCGGTTTGTTTTTCTGTTTGCTCTAAAGCGCATAACACGCCGTCAACAACGTAGTCATCAAAAGCAATGTTAGCCATACTTGGATCTGGGTTTTTCCAAGAGATCATCAAAACCGAATAACCCTGTTTGAGTGCCCATTTGACCAGGGAATTGTCAGTTCGTAAGTCAAGTATATAGTACTTATTAACAAAAGGAGGCACGATCAATAGCGGTGTTTTGTGTACTTCTTCAGTACAAGGGTGATATTGGATCAGCTCAAATAAATGATTTTGAAATACCACTCTACCTGGGGTACAAGCGAGATCCTCGCCAAGGGTATAAGCATTCTCATTGGTCATGCTTATACGCAGCATTTCTGAACTTTTGGCCAAATCTTTTTTCAGTAGTGCTAGACCGTCAAACAAGTTTTGGCCGTTACTCTCAAGCGTTAGCCTAAGCAATTCAGGGTTGGTTGATACAAAATTGCTTGGTGACATCGAATTTACTGACTGTCTGGCAAAAAACGCCAATCGCTCTTTGAGTTTAGGATCAAGGCCCGGGGTATTTTCAATGGTATTTTGCAGTGATTGCCCAAACCAAAGGTAGCTCTGTTTTAGGTAGTTAAACCACGGGTTTTCCTGCCAATCTGCGTCAACAAAACGTTTATCTCCACGCTCTGGACTAACAACCTGCGCTTTTTCTCCTGTTGTGTGTGGCATAAAACTATTTTGGAAAATAGCAAATTGAGTTTGCCACCATTCACTTTGTTGTTTTAAGAAAGAATCAGGCTGTTGGTTGATGGCACTGAGCCAGCTCTGAAAATCAGCTTGGTTTTGTTCATTCAATGCCTGTTGCAATGGATGCGCTTTACCTAGGTTGGTGGCGGCCAGTTGCCACAATTCTTGATTATATTGCCACCATGCGGTCAACCCTTGCTCAATATTTGCTTGAGTGCCCATACCGGAAAATCCTTTATTTTTTGAACGGGTAAGGCGATCGAGATCGCCCAGTGTTAGAGGTTATTGCGCTTTTGCTGTTTTTAGTGTTTCTTTGCTTAGAGACTCTAGGCTGTCTTTAAACTCTTGACCTAATTGCGAAAGCTTTTGACCGTCTTGGATCATTTGCTGGCTGAGTACGTTTAGGGCAGTTAACTGACTTGCATTAAAGTCCATCATCGACTTTGCATCTTTGATTTCAGTCGCTTGCTTTAATTGCTCAATTGAGGTTTTAGTGAGTTGCTCTGCACTATGAAGCTGGATTTTAGAGAGCGCTTCGATATTTTTTGCAACAATTTGATTGAACTGTATTGCTGGCGCGAAAAATTGCTCGGTTTGCTCGTTGAATGTTTTAAATAAATCGCTGTACATGATCGTTTCCTTGTTTTGGATTGAGTTAACGCAATAAATCTTGTGAAATCTGGGCTTTAAAAAAGCCAGTACATTTTTTCTCAAAATCTCAGAGTAATAAATTGGTTTTATATAAACCACAATGCCACCAAACATCAGGTACAGCTCATTCCTTTGGTGGTTGCGATATTACTGCATGTATAATCCGCCATTAAGAGAGAGTGTCTCTCCTGTGATATAACTCGCCTGTTTTGATGCCAAGTAGGCTACCGCAGCGGCAACTTCGTCAGGAGTCGCCAGCCTTTGCATGGGCACTTGTGCTTTTATGCTGTTCAATACATCTTCACGCATAGCGCTTACCATAGGCGTTTCTGTATAGCCGGGTGCAACAGCATTGACGGTAACGCCACTTCTAGCACCTTCGTAGGCTAGGGCTTTAGTAAAGCCAATCATGCCAGCTTTAGCGGCAGAATAGTTTGTTTGACCAAACTGGCCTTTTAGTCCATTTACGCTAGAGATGTTTATGATACGACCTTGGCGGTTGGCACACATTGCAGAAAAAACAGGGTTTGTCATATTAAACAAAGAGTTTAGGTTAGTGTTTATGACTTCGCTCCACTGCGTATGTGTCATCTTCTTAAATGCAGAATCTCTGGTAATACCCGCGTTATTGACCAGTAAGTCTATGTTGCCAAACTCTTGTAACACTTGCGTCATCGCAGTGTGGCAATGTTCGGCATTGGTGACGTCTAAAAATAACGGCTTTACGTTTACTGGGTTGATTTGCAACATATTTAGCCAATTATCAAAGTCAGCCTCATTGCGTCTTTCGCTCGCAACGGCGATAACAAAGAAATCTTTTTCAATGAGTGTTTTTGTAATAGCAGAACCAATACCACCAAAGGCACCGGTAACTACTGCAATATGCTTGTTTTCCATAACGCTCCCGCGAAAAAAGAGGCTATACCAACATACTTCCTAGCCGAGTTAGCTTAACTATCATTTTTACGCGCTTTTATGACAAATTAGTCGCGAGTTTGTGTCAGTTTGAAGACAGTGGAAACTAAATTAGGAACGAAAACTTAAATAACCCGAACGTGGGGTAAAAGTGAGTTAGTCAGCTAAAACACCTAAGCGCAAAAGGCGTAATAGCTGCTAGAGAACAAGTTACTACCCCTAGTTCAGGGTAAATAGTCTTAAGTTTATTTTTGATTGACCGATAAAGTAAAACGGAGCTGCGAATAAACGGGGCACAAGGAGATCTAACATTAATTACTTACCCCTGCCGTCAGCATCAAATTAATCGTATTGATCCCAAGGAGTGAAAATGGATATTCGAATACATCAGGGAAGCTTATCACCAAGAGTACCTGACGTTATGTCTAAATCATCAGCTGCATCTCAACCTGTGTCACAAAACGCTCAGTCATTACCTCAAAGTGAAGTTGAAAATGAGAATGAGCAAGATCAGCGTGTGGTGCTCTCAAAGGAGCTTGATGAAGAGGCAACGGGTTATAAGGAAGATAATCCAGTCTTTAAAGAAGACTACGAAAACTTAGAAAAAGCGATGGATCTTATTCAAGCGCAAATTCATACATTGCAAGAGCGTATTGATAAGCTGATGCAATCCCGAGAACAGCGTTTTATGAAAATAAACCACCAACAAGATATTACGCCCGATGACGGAGCCGTTATTGCAGAGCATGTCGGAAGCAAAAAGTATCGTGATAATACGGTGACCGATGAAGTAAAAGAACTTGAGAAGCAACTATCAGAGTTAAAAGGGCAAGAAGCGCAGCTGCGTACTCAGATGTTAAAGGCGATTTTGGCAGAGCGAGAGCGGTTAGAAGAGCTCAAAAGTAAGGGCAAACTGTAAAGTACAGCGAAAAGCTCCCTGCTACTAGTGAATTATTGAAAGTGAATCAGCCTTGCCAACTAGAGACAAGAACTTGGGCATATAAGAGCAGGACTATCCTCAAAATGCCCTAAAGTGAGAAAGAAATAAGCTAATGTATAGTAGCTTACCCCCAAATCTTACCGTTTAAATGAGTGGGTTTATTAGACTCGCCTGACAGGCCGCTTTAAGCGCATAGGTGATGGTTGTGAATGCTACCGCAACTCAACAAAGTGGCCGTTTAGCCAACTCATTTTTGCCCCAAAGTGAGTTAGAGCTCAGGTCTTAATTGCGCATTCTACGGACACTTGCGATTAGTATTTTTCTATAGCACCATTTCCCAATAGCAGACGTTCACTAACACTAAACAAAGTCATAAATTCAGGCCTATTACTTATCCATTAATGAGCACAAACTGCGATCTGATAATCGCTTCATTAGAGTAGCTTGCTCAATGGACTCACCACGCTGTTAGCCCCTTGTTGTAAAACATGGGTATATATCTGTGTTGTTTTAACGTCTGAGTGTCCAAGTTGGCTTTGCACGGTACGAATATCGGCCCCAGATTGTAGTAGATGAGTTGCAAATGAATGTCTTAGCGTGTGAGGTGTAATGGGCTTTGTTATTTGCGCTTTTAAAGCTGCCTTTTTAATCGCTTTGCGTACTCCCGTCGGATAAAAGTGGTGTCTTCTAATTTCGCCTGTTTCTGGATCTGCACTTAACTTATAAGATGGAAATAAATACTGCCACGCCAGAGACTTATTAGCTGATGGATATTTGCGAGCAAGGGCATTGGGCATCCAAACCCCCGCGTATTGTTCGTTCCTTATGTCAAACTGCAAGTAATCGTTGACCTGAATTATTTGACTTCGCAATAAAGGAACTAACTCGTTAGCTAACGTCACTATACGGTGTTTATTACCCTCGCCGTTCCATATACGAATGCTTTTATAATCGAAATCAATGTCTTGAACTCGTAGCTGCACAGCTTCCATCACGCGTAAACCGCTACCCTACATTAATCCTGCGATTAAGTAATAGCGTTTATCTAAAAATGACATCAATAATTTTACTTCATTGGGTGTCATCACTATGGGAAGTTTTTGCTGTTTTTTACTACGTACAAATACTAGATCGGGCGATAGCTCTTGTTTGATGATGTGTTTATATAAAAATACCAACGCATTTAAAGCCGTAGCTTGGGTTTTAGGAGATACATTTTTCTTCAAAACTAAATAGTCTAAATATTTCTCAACCTCGTTATCCCCCATAGATGAAGGGTGTCGCTTGTCGTGATAATTAATAAACCCAGCAATCCATTTTAAGTAGGTGTCAACAGACCGCAAAGAGTATTGTTTGGTTAGCATGTAATCGACAATTGAGTTTAAAAATGGAGAGCGTGTTTTCATCATCATATCTTTGAATTGTTAGCTGTGTATATATACAGTTTGGCTACATTGCCTCCATAGTCAAGAAAGCGAGCAAATGGGACGTTTTCTCCTTTTTGTTAAAAGGTATTATTGCTAAATATAATTATTTAGCAATAGGTTGAAATGTATGATAAAACTGGTTCAATCAGATAAACGACCCAGCCAATGGTAGAAAAACGACCCGTTGGGTCGATATTAAATTGTTAGGCACTAAGGAGAAGTATGAGCGAAACGGCAGGCACAGTGATCAAATTACTAGCAGCTTTAACATCCCCTAAAGCTTGCGTTAAGTACTTAATGGTTGCGATTTCATTGTATTTATCTTGGTTACATTTGGCGCCTAACTTAGCTGATTTAGAAATAACTTCTGAGCAAAAGTCTCTAATATTATTATTAATTGGACTGGGAAGTGGTTCTTTAGTTGGTCACTTCCTATCAGAAATCTCAGCTTTCTATTGGAATAAACATAAAGAAAAGCGAAATAAAGCGAAAGAAGAGAAGCAGGAAGCGGAAGACAAGATAGAAAAAGAAAAGGTAAAGAGAGAAAAAGGTGAAGCTTTATTAGAACAAATAAAGTCAATGTTTCAGCACTTCACTTCAGAGCAGAAAAAACTACTTAGAGAACTGACGCTTCAAGATAAAACAATAAATACCAGAGATTCAGAGAATGAAGCGCTGATTAAAAATAACTTTATTAATACAGTCCTTCAAGTTCAATATCAAAGTTATGTTGTAACTATCAATCCAGCAATAAAGGACTTTATTAAACAACATTGGAATGCAGAACTTGATATGCGTATCCAAGAATTTAATGAAATACATGGGGAAAATTCCAATTTTATTTTGGATTTAATGACCGAGGGAAATGCTAATACAAATATTGACCCATCAATATTTGAGAACTTGCAATCTAGCACTGGAATCATAAATAAAGGTTTAGATGATGAAGGTGTTCCTGGGCTTTGGTTATGGTTTGATTTTTACATACGTGAAAAACTGACAGAGTTGAACGGTAAAGAATATTTAGATGAAGTATTCATAGAAGAATCAAGGTTTGCCAAAAGTGCCTAACAAGCGCATTAAGCATGGGACTGCTAACAGTTTGCTCGGTTCCGCTTCGCTTCACATTTTAGCAAACTATTAATCAGCCCCTTATGCGGGCGTTAGGCTCCAAGAGGAAGTTATGAGTCCAGAGGAAATACAAAGTGTTTTAAACTTTCTCCTTAGGTATGGCTTCGAAGGAGTGATTGCCGGACTGGTTGTCTTTCTTTTGGTAAAGTATTTTTTGCCAGGGTACTTGTCTCAGAAAGGTAAGAATCTCGCTACTAAAGAAGATATATCAGAAATCACAAAAGAGATTGAGGAAGTAAAGTCTACTTACAGCCAAATAATGGAAACGTTTAAGGCTCAGCACCAATTGAGATTGGCAGCGGTGGAGAAAAGGCTTCAAGCGCACCAAGAGGCCTTTTGCTTGTGGCGAAAGATAAATGGTGCTTTAGGTACTGAACATCTACCAGGGATAATACGAGAGTGTGATGAGTGGTGGGGAAATAACTCATTGTACCTAGAAGCAGAGCCAAGAAGGGCTTTCTTGGAGGCTTGGGTGTCAGCGAAAGATTTAAAATGGTATCAAGAAAACTCCGAGGCGAGTTTGGTGAGTAAATGCTATCAACAAATAAACTATGCTGGTGAAGCAATCACAAAAGCTGTTGAATTGCCTAGGCTTAATGAGTTGATCGATACAAAAGAGCCTAACAAGTCAATGCAGCCGACCGCTAAAGCGTCGGCTGATTGAGGCGTTATGAGTACATAGAAGTGTTGTCGTAGTAATGAAAGAGTTTTATCTTTTTGTATCTATCTTAATTGGCCTAGTATCAACGTATGACGGCTACATGCTATACAAAGCCAAAGGCCAAGTTATAAGAAACAAAATTATTGTATTAACCAGTAGCGTTGAATTTCTATGGGTGTTGCTAACTTTTTACATGTTGTTCTCGGTTAATTTCTCTAATATTGAAATACTCGTTCCTGTGTTGTTTGCAGCACACAACGTGATTGGTTGGGTATACTCTTTTGTGTTTTATCCCATACCTAAAAACGCAACGCCACTTGAGACATTGGATATACAAATACCACGTTGGTATACAGTGTTTGGTTTATGTTTTGGCATAGTGTTCACTGTAACCAGTAGTATGGTTTTTGCGCTGTACTCATAACAAGCGCATAAAGTGGTGGGACTGCTAACAGCTTGCTCGGTTCCGCTTCGCTGCACATTTTAGCAAGCTATTATCAGCCCCTTATGCGGGCGTTAGCCTAATTATCAATATATGGAGAAATGATGGAACTAAAAGATATATCTGTTGGTGTTACTGGTTTTATAGATATTTTAGGTTTCAGCGCTAAAGTTCTTTCTGCTGATAATTTGGAAGATATAAAAGAGTTACATAGGCTCATAACTTTGGTGCAAGAAAACTTTGAGTTTTCTAACAATGACGAAATGACACAAGAGGTGCACGAACTTGCTGGGAAGTCAGTACTCGCATTTTCAGATTGTGTCGTTTTTAATATTCCTTTGGAATCTGAATCTACGAAATATAGTGGAACATTTGACCCGTTTATGATGGATCTACTAAGTATGGCATTTTCGCAAGGTATTTGTGTGCATAATGGGCTTTTTGTTCGAGGTGGCATTGATATTGGGTGGTGGTACAACAAAGGGGATACATTGATTAGTAGCGCTCTGGTTACATCAGCAAAAAGAGAAGCTACAGCTAATGTCCCTGTTATTGCTCTATGTGAAGATCTCTATGAACATTTTTATGGACATTCTGACCGTTCCACATATTCAGAAGCAATTGACCCTATAAAAGCAATGTTCAGGCATTATGAAGATAGTAATACGAGTTTCTACTATCTTGATTATATTTATTTGTGCCTTAACAACATGGATTGGAGCCCTAGAACAAAAGAAGAGCGAGAGCAATATCAAAATGCGTCCTATGAACAAAAAAATATCATCAGAAATAAAGGTTACGAGTCTATGATTGAAAACTGGCTAATTGGACACTCTAGCGAAATAAAAAAAGCAGCGGAAAAAGTAAAAGGTGATTCCAAGGTCTATAGCAAGTATGAATGGTTAGCCGCGTATCACAATGATGTAGTAGGTGAATTCACTACAAACTCTGACTGTTTATGCAAATTAGGCTAACAAAGCATTTAAGAGTGATTCGCAACGCTTGGCAGTTTCGCTTCGCTCAAGTATAGCCAAGCGCTGCTCACACCTTAATGCGGCGTTAGGTATACAATCATGCTCGAAGAATTTCGATACTTATTGTCACCAATCAATGTTAAACAGCACCCAGAATGGGGAGCCTACATTGAATTGATTGACTATGAGCATAAAGATTATATTGAGGATGTATTATGCGAGCACTTCGATTTGGAATATGCATTTTCTTCAAACGAGGATGATACGGGAAATTACATTTTATACTTCGCTGAGAACGCAGCTTTTGATGCTGTAGATAAAGCAGTAAATGAAATTAACCAATACCACAAAATTAATAACAAAGAATATAAAGTGGCACCGTATACCTAGCAAACGCTTTAACCACAAAGGACGCAAAACAGCAGGCTTGTGCTCCTTCGTCGCTAATTTTAGCCTGCTATTTTGCGCCGGTTAAGCGAGGCGTTATGTGTAAAGGGAAGTGTGGAGTTTAATGATAATTACGGGGTATATGTTTGCCCTCATGTCTTTAATAAAGAGTCACCCGCATTAGTAGGTATTCGAGATCCCGAAGGTGATTGGCAGTTTTTCTGTGATGATGAGGGTTGTCCTGAGAACTCAGAGCCACATCTTATTTGTGTTGGCCATTTGACGAAAGCTGATCCAACTATTAACGAACTAACCTGCTTAAAACCCGGTTCATTCGCACAAAAAATACACGCCAATGCAGATTGGGAATATGGTGAGTTCGAGTAATTTACACATAACAAATTAATTAAACAATGGACGCAAAACAGCAGGCTTGCGCTCATTCTTCGCTTATTTTAGCCTGCTATTTTCCGCCGTTTATTAAGGCGTTAGCTTTCTAGGTAAACCTTGTGAGTATTGTTAGAAAAGGTAATTTTGATATTTTTGAAGACCCCAAAAGCAATAAAGTTTTAATTGGCATTAATAGCCAGTTCTTGCATGAAGTTGCCATGGAGTTTGAAAAAGGATATGACGGCTTTTTCTGTCGACCAACATCAGGTTTTAACGAAAGTAATTTGGATTTTTTAAGCTCATTTAAAAACTCGAACTCTGCAACATTTTATGAGGTAGAACTTAAATCAATAGATGGAATCTACGGTTTGAGCAAACTCCAAAAACTGTCGTTTCTTGGCAAGTACCCTAGCATTGATTTTAGTCGCTTAAACTCGTTAGTTTCTCTAAATTGCGACTACAGACGTAAAGATAAAAACCTCTCAAGCTTGATAAATTTAAAACTTCTTCACTTTTGGTATGTAAATCCAAAAAATAAAAGTTTCAATTCAGTTGAGTTTCCTGAAACAATCGAAGAGTTGTATATCAATTGGACTAATGTAACAAGTCTGGATGGGTTACCATCTTTACCAAATTTAAAAACTCTAGAGCTGCACATGTGTAGGAATTTAGAGTCTATATCTAACTTAGAGCGTATCGCTCCGAACTTAGAAAAATTAAATATTGAAAACGCTAAAAAACTTAACGACTTTTCGGTCATAGACAAACTAAAAAATCTTTCTATTGCATACTGTGATGATCGAAAGCTAACAAGTTAATTAAACAATGGACGCAAAACAGCAGGCTTGCGCTCATTCTTCGCTTAGTTTAGCCTGCTATTTTTCGCCGTTTATTAAGGCGTTATGTGTCTAACTAGCTGGAGAGCTTGTGCCAAAGATTTTATTCCTATGTAGCAAGAATAAGCTTCGAAGCCCGACGGCAGAGGCTATCTTTTGCGAAGTTGAGGGTTGGGATGTATATTCGGCTGGAATCAGCAACGATGCTGAAGTACATGTGGCCCTAGAAGACATTGAGTGGGCTGATTATATTTTTGTAATGGAAAATACCCATAAGAAGAAGCTATCCAAGAAATTTGGCAATGCCATCAATGGGCAGCCGGTAATATCTTTGGGGATTCCAGATGATTACGAATTTATGGATCAGGCATTAATCGATATACTGAAATCAAAAGTTCCGACATATATTAAGTAAACACATAACAACGCATCAAAAATGACGTCAAACGCTTGGCTGGCGATCATTCTTCGCTAATTTTAGCCAAGCATTATCCGCATTTTATGCGGGCGTTATGTTGCAAAAGGAGTCTCCAGCATTGGATGCTATATCAACTAAAAATTTAAACTCAATGCCAGAAGTATTGCAGTTAAAAAAGCTACTTCAATCACTCGCAATGCTAGATGCAATTATGTCCCCTGAATGGGATGAACGTTTTTATTCATTCAATTCAAATTGGGACGTTAATGAGCAAATGGGTTCGATGAGGAATGGTTGTGGTGATGACTTCTATGTACTATTCAATCAAGAGGGCTGCTTTATTAAAGGTTTTGACCATGAATCTTCAATGTCATCTTGGAGTACTGATGGGCAAGTTCCATGGCCAGGTTTATTAAAAGGATTGCCTTCTGAATTCGTTACTGCCTCTAAAGAACCTGCTTTCTCTATGGATAATATTTCATTTTGTATTTGGAAACTTCATTCGGCAGACTATTGGGGTAAAGGTGACTTCGAATTTGCAGATGACGAAGATCCTGATGGTTCAGAATATCTTTTAGAAATCTTTGACTGTAACCCTGAAACATATAGGGTATTTGCTCAAGAGTATTATGAATTAGATCTGGATGTTACAACTATTGCAAAGATTTATAACCATTTACCTTTAACCGAAGAATTGGTTAAAGAAGTAAACCCTGAAGTATCAATAAAACAGCTAAAAAAAGATATTTCAGAAATTGGTTACCCTTGTGTTAATGCAACATAACAAAGCAAATTAAAAAGTGCGGACAAAAGTCAGTGGGCTTTGTTCGTATCTCACAAATTTTAGCCAACTAATTTTTGCCGTTTATTTGCGGCGTTCTATTCCTAGCGAACCTTGGAGATGAATCGTAGTGAGTGTTTGGGGTGTTAATGTTGAAGATAGCGATTCGTTTGCTGATGTTTATGATAGTTTCTTTGATATCTATAACCATGGCGCGGGTCCAGAGTACGCTAGCTCAGAAGTTAAGGAATCGTTTTCTGAATACTTTGAAGATTATGAAGATTCAAATAACTCTTGGTTTGCTCTGGCTTTTGCTCAATGGGAGACAAAGAGTCTAGAACAGAGCGTATATGAAAAAGTTCGTTCTATCATATCTAGTGGAAGTGATTTAAAGCTTTGGGAGGAGCTAGGAGCTTCCAAAGAAGGCATAAAAAATCGTAAAATCGCACTAGATTTGTTTCTCGAAGAAATATCATCTGAAAGGAAAACGAAGAAAAGGCGTAAAAAGCCAAAACATGATTTTCGAACTAATAAATTAGTTGAGCTAGTTGCTCCTGACAATCAGAAAGTCTTTACGGTTACCGAAGAGTTTAGCGATGGTAAATATATTCATACGTCTGCACTAATGATGTGGGGTTCTGGTGGCGGTTCAATTTTCTACTTCAGTAAAGAAGGTACACAAGTCAGCGCAGAGTGGCAAGATTCGCAGAAATTAATCGTTACCACAGAAAAAGGCATCGAGTTTGCAAAAAAAGATGATTCTGCATTTTTCTGCGGTGATAAGATAGAAATTATTTACCTTTGATTTTAAAGCAATAGAACAAAGCAATTATAGCGGACAAATTTTACGGTACCGCTTTTTGCTAATTCGCTTCACGGGCAAAAATCAACCCAGTAAAATTAGCCGTTTATTTGCGGCGTTCTCAGGAGACATCGTGATTAGCACATTATTACTTGTAGCTGGTGTCCAGTTTGGTGTTACTAAAGCATGCAATGACCCTGACATTGAGTTTCTAGATGAACCTATTAGCATTGCTACATCAACTGAAGGTAAATCCAGTATTTTTGAGCCCAGTACAATACGGTTTAGTTCTTCTTTGCCTTCTGCCTGTGCCCTAACAAATACAGAAGGTATCGTAGAATTTGATGTATCAAATGAAGGTAAAGTAATCAACCTTAAAATATTGAGTCTCAATCCAATTAGAATACACTCACGTGCAATATTAAGAGGGCTTAAAAAAGCAAAAGTCTTACCCAATGCATTTGGTACTGTCGGTAATAAAGTGCACGTTAAATACATACAGTTTAAAAAGAGAACATAACAAGTTAATTAAACAGAGAGATTTAAACCAGACACCCATTACTAATTTTTACTGTGAAACATTGAAAAAGCGACGGCGGATAAACCTAACAAACTGCGAGCGTTTGTTGGCTTAGCAAGGCGAACCTCCCAACTCGATAATCTATAACTGTTATATTTACATCGCTTTGTTATGCGCGATAACCCGGCTTTAGTGTAGAAATACGCTCGAGTGCTAAAAAATAACCTATCGATGCACGTTGTTGACCAAAGTGATGCAAGTGCCTTCATTCGTTTTTACTTGACGTCCTCAGCTTGGGTATTAATAGTAATGGGTGTCACTTATTTTCACATCAATGAACTCTTGATGAGTATCTAAGCCAATGAAAAGTATGTTATGTTTAGTCATGCTAGCCTCTGCTATTTAGTTATTTGACAAACTAATTATGGCTCTGGCTTTAAGCTAACCCACGAAAATGCGGAGGCTAGCACCGTGTGGGAGTCATTATGTCTATGTGTAAAATCTAGTTTGAATTTATCAATAAGTTAAATAAAGGTTGCATTAATGAGTGATGTTTTGTGCAAAGTTATATACTTTGACCAACATTTAGTCTTCAAGAAAAGTTTATACGAGAAAGTGTCTCATGACGAACTAAGTGTTGTTTTTAGAACTAATGAAAATGTACTTTGTCATCCGTACATTTATTTTCGCCCCATCAATGTGACTGATGTTATCAAAGAATATGAATTTACAGAGCTAATATTTGAATGTTATGAAGGGCATGCCCATGTTGTTTCGCAGTCAGTTGAAGAAAGCGGCGACGAAGTTCATATAGTCACGCGTTATTTTATGCCGCACGATGACGAGTTAGGTAGCTTGCGAGGGAATAAATTTATATATCAAACAGACGATTACACTTTTGAATATCAGATCGAAAATTCTCTAGTGCCTCTTGACAGAATATGTACTCCTCTTAACCCATTAGGTTTATCAATTGAAGGTACTCTTAAGTGTTGGGTAGTTGAAGAGCCTTTGGATACATATCTTTCTTTATACAGATAAGCATGGTTTTACACATAACAAAGCATTTAAGACGGATTCTCAACGCTTGGCAATTTCAGCTTAGGTCGGCTTTAGTGCTAAATGTGGCAAGGTTTAAGCTTGGGTGGTTGTGTTGTTCACCACTTAATGCAGCGTTATATTTATATATTGAGTATCGTTTAAAATGAAAAGTAAATTGTTATTCTTGAGTAGTGTTTTTTTGTTGAATGCATGTGAATCAACCCCGCATGTTGTAAAAGCCTCCCAGTCAGATATTAATAATTATTTTGAAAAACAAGTGTTAAAACCTCAGAGCGGGCACGTGGAACATAGTCAATATGGAAAAATCGCTGTAACTGAAGAGCCTTATAAAACAGAATATAATGAATGTCTAAAACAATCGTTTTCGGGTGAGTCTTTTATGTTTGGTGAATTGGAAGTGTCAGACCCTGAAAGATTAAAGCAATATTCTAGCGACTATTTAATGCATCGTCTTGCTTTTATCGTGCTTAAAAATGGTAGAAGAGACGTGTCTATTAAACCAATATTCGACGACCAATCATTCAAGCCAATACTTAATGGTATTCAAGCTTTAACAAGTAGAACGTTGGATTGTGTAAAAAGTAAAGGCTGGGTTTATTTACCCAATAAGAAAAGTGAAAAATAAATATAACAAGAAAATCAACGAATGGACTTAACAAGCTTGGCTGCGCTCGTACCTCGCTTTTTTAGCCAAACTTTTATCAGTTCCTTATTGGGGCACTAGCCCATAGAAACTGTTATACGAAATTCATCTAATACAGCTGACGACCTAGCTCGTTTTTGTCCAAATACGAGTTGAGTGAGTGTCTAATATCGCAATTAGATTTCAGATATTAACTTGCTGTTGAGCGGCTGAGTTTGGCACGATGCGACAGTCAGATATACTCCTTAAAATTGAGTAAGTATTAATACGATTGGTATAAACTCGTTCGTTTTTTGCCAGCCTTAAGCAGGGTTATCTTTATAATTCGTCCCCACTTATCGTTAGATCATGTATCGTGGCTACTTTGGCGTGCGCTTAACCCTTCTCTTTAAGTTTGAGACATTGAGTTGCTGGATAATGATATCTATAAAGTGAGCTTGCTCTGCTGTGAGGTTGAAGGGTAATGCTTTAAACCTAAATTCATCACTAAACCCCAGTAATATAGCCTGTTTGAAATAGTTCTTGGCCTTAACATTGTGTTGATGGTAAAGGCTAATAAGACCAAGGCTAAATACTAACTCAGGATCTTGGTTACCAGCTTCAATGAGAGTGAGGATGTCATTTTGGTATCTGTTTATCAATTTAGGCTGAGCGGTGAGTAATGATAAATATAATCGGCTAAATAAAGCATATTTCCCTTGTTTTTCAACAGTCAGCGATAAAGTGTCAACGGCTTGTTTATGATGGTATTCACTAAGATAAGAAAGGGCGGTGAACCAATTTAGCGCTTGAGAATGTGAAGCGGTGCTGGCTAATACATTAAGTTGTTGAGTCGCTGTTTTATGTTTTCCTTGTTGCTGCAACAGCTTTATGTATTCCAGTTGCACCCAAGGAGATGCTTTTACTGTGGGACTTGCATTGTTATAAACGTTTTCAAACCACTGAGTCATATACATTTTGCGTAGGCAGTTAAGATAGGTAGCAACGATCTTTGGTTCGCTAGAGGAGCTTTCGTAGGCTTGGCGTGCTAACGAGTAGGCATTAATGGTATTGCCTTGTGACAAGTAGGACTCGGCTAAGTTTGCTTTAAGTAAAGGCCAGTCAGGCGTATCAGCGACCATTTCTGTGAGTTGCTGTTGTGCCAGACTATAGCGACCTTGTAGCGCATGGGCTTGAGCTTGAAGTCGCTGCGCTGATGGGCTGGTAGGGGTTAAATCAAGCGCTTTTTTTGCATTTATTAAACTTTGTTCGAGGGCATCTTCAGTTTGATTATATAATTTATGTTCATCTAGTAATGCTTGGCTTAAGCCTTTATAACTTTCATTTACAGCTGGCGAGGTATTAATGCTTTGCTGATACAGCGTGATGGCACGTAAATTATCTTCTGCGGTTTCCTGCGCAACATGTTGCTGCGCCACACTCAGCACCGTAACAGTGTTTTCTGCATGCTTTAATGTTGTGAGGAAGTATTGATAAATTCCTAACACGAAGAGTAGAACAAAACTAATTGCTGACACCGTGATAATCGAAAACCGTTTTGTGGTCGGCACCAGTGGCTGGTGATTCACTTTCTCTACAGTTGCACTAAGGCGGTATCCAAAGCTGCGTTCAGACACAATATACTCTGGCTGGATGGCATCATCGTTAAGCTGTTTTCTTAATCTCGCTATTTGTTTTTTTATTGCATCATGGGTCACTATTCGCCCAAGCCATACCTGCTGTTCTAGTTGCTGATAAGTCACAAGGTCGGGTGCATGTTCAATTAGGGTGAGCAATAATCTATGGCTCAGAGGTGTCAGTGTGTGACAGGTTTCATTATGGCTGATGGTGCGTGAACTGACATCAAAATGCCATTTTTGATTCAATTGATACTGCAATCTATAAATCCTATTTTTATTATTTTATTGATTTAAAAGCTTTTAATTTTTATGTCACTTAAAGTCACTCAAGCACACTAGCAAGCCAACAACAGATCCGTAGAGTAAGGTGTGTCATCATAATAAACAAGGATTTACATGAAAGTACTCGTTAATTTACTGTTGTTTTTGTATTTATTTTCCCTGTCTGCTGATGCAGCAGAGCCGTTACAACAGAAGCTAGATAGTTATATCGCGCAGTATCATCAGATTAAAGAGTTCGATGGTGCGGTTTTGATTGCGCAAGGGTCAGACATTTTATTACAGCAGGGTTATGGATTTGCCAATATTGAGTGGCAAATAGCAAACCAGCCCAGTACTAAATTTAAGCTTGCATCGGTGACAAAACAGTTTACGGCTGTTTTGGTTTTACAACAGGTGGAACGAGGTCGTATCAACCTCGATGCTAATATTGTTAGCTATCTGCCGGAGTATCGAAAAGATACTGGAAGGCAAATTACCATACGGCAATTACTTAATCATACGTCGGGTCTTCCTGATGTATTTAGACATCCAGAATTTCGTCGTGTACAAAGCCATAACCCTTACCACAGAGATGAATTTATCAAGATATTCTGTTCGGGTGATTTACGGTTTAAGCCAGGCTCGGCATTTCGTTACAGCAATGCCGGTTACACCATACTTGGGCGGATCCTTGAACGTGTGACAGGAAAAAGTTACTGGCAACTACTTGAAACGCACATATTGTTGCCACTTGATATGAAAGATACAGGATTTGCCGACCATGAGAAATTGATTAAAGGCCTAGCTAGTGGTTACGATACGACGCTAGCGGGCGTAAAACACGCGGACTTTATAGATATGAGCGTGCCTTTTTCAGCAGGTGCAATGTACTCAACAGTGCAAGATATGTATAAATGGGACCGTGCGCTTTATCACGACAAGTTATTAACTCCAGAGCTAAAATCATTGCTGTTTATCCCCTCCAAGCATAGAAATTATGGCTTTGGTTGGGAAATAAACGAACAAGAGGTAGCTAGCCAAACGAGAACACTGGTTCATCACAGTGGCGGAATTCCCGGGTTTGGCGCAAAGATCACAAGAGTGCTGGAAGACCAAACCGTGATCATTTTGTTTGACAATACAGGTGGTGCACCGCTTACAGATATGGTTAATGGCTTACTTGATATACTCGCGGGTAAAGCAGTGCAAGTTCCAAGGTTAAGTGCAGAGCGAACGCTGTTTGCAACCATTACTGCACAAGACGTTGCTGCAGCAATAAAAAGTTATCAGCAACAAGTGCATGAAGGGCTGGGGTTTAGCGAGCGCCGACTAAATCGTTTCGGCTATCAATTACTTGAAGTTGGTGCTTACCATGCGGCTATCGAGTTTTTTAAGTTAAATGTCGCTGCACATCCAAAAAGTGTGAACACCTATGACAGCCTTGCAGAAGCGTATCTCAAGCAGGGTGATAAGAAAAATGCACATGCTATTTATCAACAATTATTGCAATTAGACAGTCAACATGAAACGGCGAGGGCATTTGTGGAATCCAATCGTCGCGCTCAGCAATTACCTTAGCTAATAAGCGCGACGAGAGTTTACGAAGATCTGCGGCCTTAGAGCGTGAATCTATCTACTTGTGCTTTAAGGTCATGAGCCAGTTTACTCATTTCATTACATGCAGTGGCCGTTTGGTTTGCACCTTCGGTCATTTCAACCGCTGAATAGTTGATTGTCTCAATATTTTTGTTCAGCTCTTCTGAAACGACGGATTGTTGATGGCAGGCAGAAGCGATTTGTGTGCTCATGGCAGCAATACTGTCTATTTGGCTTTCAATTTGTTGGATCATGTTACCTGCGACTTCTGACTGCTCTACACAAAGTGCTATTCCTTGTTCACAGCTTTTGGTCGCGATACCCGTTTCTTTTGACTTGGTTTGTAGATCATTAACAATCTCTACAATTTGTGTGGTGGAATCCTGTGTTCTTTGTGCAAGCGAACGCACCTCATCGGCGACAACGGCAAAACCTCGACCTTGCGCCCCAGCACGGGCGGCCTCAATTGCAGCATTTAAAGCCAATAAATTGGTTTGCTCTGCAATTTCTCGGATCACATCAACGACTACATTGATATTGTGAGAGTTCTTTTCAAGGTTATTGGCAAGCTCACCAGCTGAGGAAACGGTTTCTGCAACGTCTGAAATATGACTAATATTGGATTTAAGGGCACTGCTACCCTCTTTGGCTTTATCACTCGCTTGAGTTGCTGACTCAGCCCCCATTTCTGTACTTTTAGCCACTTCACTGATCGCAGCTTGCATTTGAGTCATTGCTGAGGCGACCGATTGTAATTCATTTTGCTGCGTATTCATGCCTTGTGCGTTTTGATAGGAAATAGCATTTACTTCTTCGACCGCAGCGGTTAGTTGAATTGCAGAGTCATTAATCATGGTGATTAAGGCATGTAGTTGCGCACGCATTTTTTCTAAAGACTGAGTCAGCAAGCCCAGTTCGTTGTTACCGAGGTCTTCAAGTACAATCGCGTGGTTTAGCTCGCCTCGAGCAATCTTACTTGCAAGTGAAACTGATACCGCTAACGGTGTTTTAATAGCCTTACTCAGCGCTAAACAAATCAGAACAATAGTTATTGCGATTAATAGGCCTGAGATAGCGAGTGTAAATAAAGAACTTTTTACAGCGGCAATAGCCTTGCGCTCAGACTGCTCTACGCTCTTATTATTCAGTGCTTCAAGCTCGGTTAGCTCTGACATGGCTTTAGCAAAAAGTGGGTAGCTATCTAAAATTATACGGTTTGCTTCGGTAGCGTTCCCACTTAAAATTAAACTTTCATAATGATATGTAGCGTCAGCATATCGTTGCCAAGCATAGATAAACTCATTAAAGAGTGCTTTTTCTTCCGCACTAACAGGCAATGATTTATATAAATTAATTTTATCATTTAATGACCTTTTAAGGTCTCTTAGGATCTCTAGCCATTCACTAACCAATTCATTTTCTGGGTTTAAAGCCGTACTAAACTCATCCTTTCTTATTGTAGACAAATCAATCTTTATATTCTTGACTGTCTCTACAGAAGGAATACTCGTTCTGACAATGTAGTTCAGGTTAGCGTTTATTTCATTCATGCCCTTGTAGCTCAAAAGGCCCACGGTAACGAAAATGATAAAGACAGAGGTGAAACTTAAAACTATTTGATTTGCGATAGAGAGTTTTTTTACATTCATTAGTACAGCTCAATAAACCCATTTGCTTATGTTGAAGTTTGATTTTGGATTATATTTTAATCTTTATAAAAATATGAAATTAAATCTTTTTTGCGAATGTTTTAAGTTTGTTCCTTTTGTTGATAAAAGCCTAAATTAAGCGTGGGTTTTTATGCGCAGTTTTGAACTAATTCTTCGAGTAATAAAAAGTAAACTGCTTTTATTTTGGGGTTTTTCTACATTTTTTATTGTTTTACTTTAATGCTAAGCAATCTTTTAAGTGAAAAATTGAATGAAAATTCATGAGGTGATAAATGTTAAAAAACATATGTAAAGGCTAAATTGGTAAACAAAAAAGTGTCAACTTAGTTGGATTCTGAGCTGACCGCTGATTTAAGTCATCTGGATGTTAGTGAGTAGGCAAGTTAACGCATTGATTTTTTTATTTATCTTAAATCACATTTTTGATCTTTGGTATTTCAGTGAGTTAACGACTGATCTTGAGCTAAAATTCTCAAGTATTGATAATGTGTTTCACAGCATTACCTGAAAATCTTTATAAACATTAGTAAATTGTGTGACATTACATTTTGTTACGGTATGTCATGGTAGAAATGATAGCGATAAAGAGGATTGCGATGAAAAAATTGATTATTGGCCTACTCATTTTTGTAAGTAGTGCCTGTTTGGCTCAGTCAACAGACAAAATCACACAGTATCAGCTGTTAGTGAATCAGATGTCTATTTCACCATTTACCATTATTGATGTGAGAAGCGCAGCCGAGTTTAGCGACGGACATATCAAAGGTGCGATTAATATACCGTTTGATGAAATTAACCAACACCAAGAGACACTCTCAAAGCTGCGTGGTGACACTTTGGTGGTGTATTGTCGCTCAGGACGCCGTGCTGGTATTTTTATTGAGGAGCTGCTGCCAAAAGGGTATAAATTGAAGCATTTAGAGGGAGATATGCAAAAATGGCAGGCATCGTCTATGCCGATTGTGAACTAACACCTTTTCAGCGCTAGGGCTCATCTCAACTGCAATAAATATGAAGGCCAATCCTTATGGCTACCTGTGGTAGCCATAAAACAAGGTTGCGTTTGGTACAGCTGTTAGTTTAAAGTACCATACGATTTATATATGATTCATAGTTGGTTTATATTGTGGGTATAGTCAAAATCTCAGATGAATTACATGATGAAGTACGTGAGGCAAGCACGGTTATGTCTCGTTCAATCAATGCACAAGCAGAGTTTTGGATAAAAGTTGGGCGTCTGGCTGAGGAAAACCCCACCATGACATTTATTGAAATCATTGCAGCAGAAAGGCAACGCGTTAAGGCGCGAGAATACCAAGGGAAGTAGTATGCAGCAGGTAACAATCAAAACAGCCGATGAAATTGAGCTGATGCGTGAAAGTAGCAGTTTACTTACGCGAGTGTTTGACTATATCGATAGCTGGATTGAGCCCGGTGTTTCTACGCTGGAGATTAATGACAGAGTTCACAACTTTATTGTGGACAAGCTAAATGCACGTCCGGCAAGTTTAGGTCAATATGGTTATCAATTTGTGCTCAATAGTTCAGTGAACGAGGTCGTGTGCCATGGCGTACCAAGTAAATCGCAATTGCTGAAATCATCAGATATCGTGAACATCGATATTACTTTAGAGAAAAATGGCTTTATCAGTGACTCTAGCAAAATGTATGTGATGCCTGAAGCGCTGTTACCGGCTAGAAGACTCGTTGAAACAACCTACCAAGCCATGTGGGCTGGGATCCGCATAGTAAAACCTGGCGCTAAGCTTGGCGATATTGGTGCGGCGATCCAGCGCGTTGCAGAGCAAGCAGGGTATAGTGTGGTGCGAGAATACTGCGGCCACGGCATTGGTAAAGAAATGCACGAAGGCCCCAATGTTTTACACTACGGTAAGCCAAATACAGGCATGGCGCTAAAACCGGGGATGACCTTTACCATAGAGCCGATGATCAACCAAGGCAATGCTAAAATTAAAACCAAGAAAGACGGTTGGACGGTAGTGACACGAGATAAAAAACTCTCAGCACAATGGGAGCATACCGTACTGGTAACCGAGCAAGGCTATGAAGTATTGACACTTAGAGCAGAGGAAGTGTAAGCCACGGGCGTGCTTACACTTGTATCAATTAATCTTAATACTTGCTCAATTTGAAAGAACAAACCTGACGCTAACATTTTGTCATGCCTATCGCGTAGATACCTTGGCGATAGTAGGGTGCGGCAGCGGTGTTATCGACAAGGTTTTCTCGCCTCAAAATAGATTACTTAATTGGTATTAACATCAGGTGAGTATACCGGCCAATAGAGGCGTATGGCTCTTGGCGATTGTATTTAAGCTCTAACTCAAGCAAAGCATCAAAATCATCATCAGCCTTGTTAAGCTCTCTTAAGTAGTCATGAAAACAGCGTACACCGGTTTTTTGCGCGATAGTTAGCTTAGCTGCTTCTAGCCAAGCCGCCATGTCAGCTTGTTTGATTGGGTTATTTGGGCTGAGCCCTACCTTTTGTTTAACCTTGAGCCCCTTTTGCACATAATCAAAGTTACCGTAGACCATGTTTGCCATTAAATGTGCCTCGTGATTGAAATACATCAAAGAAAGGGCGCCACTTGGTGACACTTGCGCTTTGAGTAAATCAATAGCACTTCGTTGGTCAACCAGCCATTCTAGTACTGCGTGACACATGACCAAGTCGAATTGCCCTAAGCTCAGTTGTGCTATTTCTTGTAATGGCGCACGGATAAAACGCATACGCTCACACAGTCCCGCTTCATTTGCCCGAATTCTGGCAAGTTCAAGCATCTCGTCAGAGATATCGATAACGGTAACATGGTGCCCAAGCGCGGCTAAGTAAAGTGCTAACTGTCCTTGACCTCCTCCCACATCGAGCACCCGTTTATCAGTCGCGTGGCCAAGCCAGTCAAGTTGCGCATGGAGGTCTCGCTGTAACACCGCCTCTCTGATCTTCCCTTTGTTGGTTCCATAGATGTTATTTTTAAACTTATGTGTAAGTTCACCAAAATTTCTATCTGATGGGGCAGGCTTACCTTGATGTTTTCTTTTCGCCATATTGCAATATTTACTTGTACTTAAACCGGATTGTCGATATCGATGAACTCAACATCGAGGTCGTATTGCGCTGCTAAGTATTCGCCGAGCGCTTTGGCACCGTAGCGTTCGGTGGCATGATGTCCGGCGGCGATAAAGTGTATCTGCTGCTCGTTCGAAGAATGGATCGTTTGCTCTGACGCCTCGCCCGTGAGGTAGGCATCTATACCTTGACTTGCTGCAAGGTCAATAAAGCTTTGTCCACCACCAGTACACCAAGCAATGGTGTGAATAAGATGCTCGCCAGCGATGTTTAACAGTGGTTTACGGCCAAGTCTTTCTTCAACAAGTGCTGCAAAATCCGTTGCAGTCATTGGTGTTGTTAGTTTGCCTTTAACAGCGACGCTATTTTTATTCCATGGCTCAAGCGGCCTTTCAATTTCAAGCCCTAACAATTTACCAAGCTGAGCATTATTGCCAAGTTCCGGATGAACATCCAAAGGAAGGTGGTATGCAAGCAGGTTAATATCGTTGGCAAGCAACGTTTGTAGCCTACGCTTTTTCATGCCTGTTACACATTGGTCTTCGCCTTTCCAGAAATAACCATGGTGAACCAAAATAGCATCAGCGCCGCGTGCCACTGCTGCGTCAATTAAGGCTTGGCTTGCGGTTACACCTGTAACTATTTTTTGGATTTCCGCTTTCCCTTCTACTTGTAGCCCATTTGGACAATAGTCATTTATTTGAAAAGGTTTTAGCAGTTCTGTTAATTGGTTCACTAATTTGGTTCGTTTCATAACACCCCCTAACGGTTAGATGGTGCTAGTTTACCTGTTTTGTGATGAGATCAAAATTGAGGGGGAGTAAAAGAAAAATGAGCTGCTCATCCTTGAGTGGGCTCATTGGGCTAGTAAACCGGCTTAGTTACGGGTTGGTAACTTCAACATCTTGACCTGTTTGAAGTCGCTCAGCACCACGAATAGCAACCTTATCGCCAGCGCGTAGGCTTTGTGCTTGACGAGGAATAACTTCGACCCATTGGCCTTTTCCATTGCCAATGGTAACGGGAATTTGCTCGGCTTTATTTTGAGCATCGATTTTAACCACATGAGAGCCTTGTTTTCGCAGTATGAGGGCATCGCGATCTACCAAGAGCGTCGGCTGTTTACTGCTGAGCGGCACAGTAACATCAACAAGTTGACCGATTGCCCAGCTATGACTTTGCTCAGCTGTAATGGACGCGCGTACCTCAACAGTTTGTGAGCGTGGATCGGTTGATGGGATCACCGCAGTAATGGTGGCAGTAGTATGTTCAGGGTGTGATAAGTCGCCAGCCTGAATGGGCAATTCGATGCCTTGGTGTAAAAACTTAAGGTACTTTACCGGAACATAAAGGCGAGCTTCAAGGTGGTGAATATCTAAAATTGTTACCAGCTCGTCTGCACGATTAATTTCTCTACCAGCACGTTTGAAACGCTCACTGATCACCCCATTGAATGGGGCGCGAATAGTGGCTCTTGAAAGCTTGTCTTCTATGACGCGAAGTTCAACTTCTGCCAGTGCAATGTCAGACAGGGCCAAATCATGTTTATTCTGTACTTCATCAACCTGGCTTTCTGCGGCGCTACTGGTTTTAGCTAGCTTTTTTAACCGTGAGAGTTCTTGTTGATATAAGCGTAAATTAATTTTTGCACGCTTGAGTAGCTCGGTCTGCCTTGCCTTGTCAAGCTCTAGCGGTAAAGTATCCATTCTGACCAGTACTTCGTCTTTGGTTACGGTTGTGCCTGGCTCGACCACATAGAGTAATCTTCCGCTGACGCCTGAAGTGAGGGTCACATCGTTTTTGCCATATAGCGTACCACTTACTTCAATTTCATGGGTTAGTGGCGCTTCGGTCACTGCTTTGGTGCTTACGGGGACAACCGCATAAATTTGTGGCGCAATAATACAAGTACAAAGTGCCAATGTTTTAACGGTCTGTTTTATTAGTTTCTTCATGTTATTCTCACTATTTACTGAGCCGCGACTAAGCTAAGGGGGCTTTGGTTACTTGCTGGTTGCCTTGGCAAGGCGGAGTTTTTCGCCCAAGCTGTAACAAGCTTGGCATGAGCACTAAAGTAAATAGCGCGCTGATTGCCATCCCACCTACGATAACAGTGGCAAGACCACGGTAAATTTCTGAGCCTACACCAGGCATAAGCATTAGTGGCAGCATACCGAACAAACTCGTTAGCGTACTTAAATATACTGGCCGCGCTCTTAGCAGTACCGCTTGCCTTACTGCGGTTTCTCGACTCATGCCTGAAGCCATGGCAACCCGAGTTTGGTCGACCAATAGAATGGCATTATTAACAACCAGCCCAAGGAGAATAATAAAGCCAATCATGGTCAGTAAGTCTAACGATTGGAAGGTAAATAGGTTCAATATATATAGTGCCAGTACACCACCGGCAATCGCTAGGGGCATAACTAGTAACACCAGTACGCTATCTTTTGCAGATTTAAATAGAGCTGTCATTAATAGGAATAAAATAAACAGTGCCAACACAAAGTTGAGCGCCATTTCGGCCATTGCAGAGTTCATCTTCTGGGCGTTTCCGGCCAAAATCACACCGGCGCTATCAGGTATGCTTGCTCTGACTTTAGGCATAACTTGCTCAGTCAAAATAGTCTGAACTTGTTGCAAGCTCATGTCAGCTGGTGGAGTGACAACGATGCTTACTGTTCGGCGACCATTTACTCGCCGTAACTGAGTTGGACCAACAGTACGCTCAATGTTGGCAAGTTCACCAAGCGTTTGAATACCAGAATGTGGAGTTACTATGGGTAATGCCTTCAGCTCTTCTGGGTTCTTCCATGGAATACCGCGTAAGATGACATTCATACGTTCGTTACCATCAAAGTACTCATTGATAAATAAACCTCCAGTGTAAGCTTGAACGGCCTGCGATACATCGCGACGTGTTAACCCCGCTTGCGTGATACGGCGATCGTTTGGTGTAAGCCTTAGCTCTGGCTCAGCCATGTCTAAGCGCGGCTGAGGCCTAGCTGTTGCTTGTGGCAATGCCTCTTTTACGGCTCCTAACGCAACTTCAGCGCCTGTAATTAAGTCATCCATATTTGGGCCGGTGATATCAATATTAATGTCGCGGCCGTCACCACCATTGGCTACCTGGATCATTGAGCCTCGAAAGAAAAAGACTTGCGTATCGGGCAGGTCAACAAAAATTTCCTCTCGCGCTACTTTCATCAATTCTTCGACACGCTGCGGATCGGCAGAATAAATAAACCCCCCGGCATTGGAGCCAAAAGCATAAAAGTTAAAATCTTTTATTCCGGGCTCCTTTGCGCCTTCGTAATATGGCATCAAACGCTTTTTTACTCTCAGTAATAACTCTTCTTCCATAAATTGGACATTACCACCAGGAGGCGTTACTAAACTGAAGAAGAAGCCATCTGTTGGTGCTCGGGGCATAAAGTCAGTTTTTGGTAGCATGGTCATTGTTGCAACCACCGAGCCACCAAGTAACACCCCAATCCAAGTGAGTTGCTTAGTTCGGCTATTGGTCAATTTCATGATGAAGTTCGTGAGTTTTTGCCAGTATTGGTGGTAAGGGTCTGTTTTTATTTCACTGTCAGGCCAAAGATGGTTGGCAAGCGGAATGAGTGTGATGGCGCAGAGCATGGACGCAATAACCGCAATAGAGAGTGTCAGTGCTAAATCCGAAAACAGCTGGCCTTCAATACCGGCCATAAAGAGAATAGGTAAAAAGATGGCTACACTTGTAGTCGTTGAAGCAAAGAGCGCGCCAGTCACTTGCGCCGCGCCCTTTAGTGCGGCCTTTTTACTATCAAACCCCTCGGTGCGAAGCCGTGCTATATTTTCCTGCACTATGATGGCAGCATCTAAAACCAACCCCACAGCAAATGCAAGTCCCGCAAGAGAGATCACATTAAGGCTACGGTCAAAAATATTAAGTGTGAGAAATGCCACCATCAGGGAAACAGGAATAGTTACCGCTATAACAACAGTCGCTTTAATCCCTCTGAAAAATAGCCACAGAATTAAACAAGAAAGCAGCACGCCAAGGCCTAAATTTCCTTTCACTAGTGACAGCGCGTTTCGGATATGCACTGAGGCGTCAAAGCTCAGTTCGATAGACAGACCATTTTCTGCTAAAGGACCTTGATTTAACTCATTAATGGCTTGGTTTATCTCATCTAACAATGCCACTGTATTGGCTTCATTTGCTCTTGAAATTCGGATGTAGTAGGCGGGTTTACCGTTGCGCCCACTCATACCTAGACGGTCTGAAAAGGTGCGCTCGACACTGGCAATATCCCCCAAATATATGGGTCTATCACCGGAGTAACCAACGCGCATTTGTGCCATACTTGAAAGGTCGTATTGGCCTGTAAATCTGACTGTATATTGGCGTCTTCCCACATTGGCAAGACCGCCTGAGGTATCCCTAGAACTGGCTAAAACATTACTAATTTGGTTTAGGCTAATGCCCAATGCTGCGGCCTTGTGAGGGTCAAAAGTAATGCGTAACTCTTTGGGGCGCTCGCTGGCAAGGTCGACTCTGGCAACCCCGGGAATACGGGCAAGTCTCGGCTCGATAAATTCATCTATTTGTTTTTGAAATTGCGCCATATCGAAGTCGAGACTATCTGAGTGATAGTCTTTGGGCGTGACGAGTAAAGTGGCCGCGGCTTCGCCATTGTTGCCGCCAGCAAAAACTACAGGGTCAATCGCATCTAAAGGTAATGGCGGAGCTTGATTCAAGCTAGTTAATACGTCCAACATGGCTTGCTGCATATTCGCACCGACAGCGAAAGTGAGCGTGATAGAACCATTACCCCTATTAATATTGGTGTTTATCTCAAGTGCGCCTGGGGTATTTTTAACTGCATTTTCTAGCGGCTCAATTATCACTGACTCAATTTCTTCTGGAGCAGCTTGGCGCCATCCAGAAAAAATAGTGATTTGAGGTTGCTCTATATCTGGTGTTAACTGTATGGGGAGTTTAAAAATACTTAACATTCCAAACAGCATTATGAGTACCAGAATGACAATTACACTCGCTGGATTCTTAAGCGAACTACGTGTTATGTTCATTGCTATACTTCCAATCTTGCTTTTTTTGCATTGTAGTGTGATGTAAAAAAAGTGCCAGTAAAGTAAATCTTACGTTTTTCGAAGTTAGCGTCCAATCGGCGAAAATAAGCGATAAAGTGCATTCTCGTAATACCTTGTAACGCTTTTTTATAGATTGAAAAACTTTTTGATCTGGAATAAACCCGATAGAACTTTGACTAGCACAGAGCTATTAAGTCGTTAAACTAGGGCCCGCGCGATCAGCTCTTTGCAATAGTGTTGATTAGTTAATGAAGTATAAAAGGAGAGTTTATGTTTGTAGCGTTAAAATGGGATCATATTATTGGTGCACATTTTGTTCAGTGGATAGTAGTGGAATGTGGTGGGATAACGGATAAGTTTGGCCTGCCACAGGCATTACCACCTAGACGTGATGTCGCTTATTTCACTGATCCACTTTGCGCAGAACAAGATGCGAAGCATTTTGCTGACTATAAAAATGCTCAGCTGGCTAAGCCGATGAGTAAAGCATATTCGCCAAATTTGAGCGATCATCATGGTTTTTGTCATTATGCGTGGGATCATACCTATTTAGGTGAACTGATAAAACACGCGGTACTATACTGGGAAGACGGCAATCATCTCTCACCACAGCCACATCGAAGTGATATTGCGTATTTCACTGATCCTAATAGCAGTGAGGTAGACAGTATCTTTTTTGCGCAGTATAAATTGACACAAGCTCGTCAGAATACACCTTCGGAAACGATGTCGTAACTGGTATGAGAAGTCTCAGGCTAAGTGCTTTTGAAGCACATAGCCTGTGAGATAGTTCAGTGTAATCTATCTAGAGGCATTAATATCGCTTTGTGTATAGGTAGGGTAACCCTCAGGTTTAAAACGATTTAAATTATTAAGAAAGCGACTATCTTTTACCGGTAAAGTCGCAGAGCCGTAGTCATATTGATTCAGCTTATCACGTAAGTCTATATTTGAGATGTTGTCGCCAGTCATGTGATACCAACTTATTATCGGAGGGGTTACAAAGCGGTGATAACCATTTTCAGCAATCTCATTATGCTTGGCAAAACGAAGTGCATGCGTCAATATGCCATCCTTATGATAGACAATCTTTAAATGACCATTTTCAAATGGCAGCTCTTGAGCCGGTTTCGTAAATAGATCGCCATGAGCGCTATAGCTTCCGTGTGTGACTAACCCATCAAGCGTCCACACCGCTGCATATTCCCAGTCGTGCCGGTGGCCTCCGCCAAAATAGTCAAATACCTGATCTTTCTTAAAATAAAGTGCATAAAAGTGGCCACAATAATCACCGCTTTCGGTCGTTTTGCAGGCGTAGCGATGTACAGTATTTGAGGTATTTAAAAATTGATTGTCGCGGCAATCGCCAGTGATACGTCCAGAAGTTTTTAACCCCGAGTTTTGTTCGCCGGTTCGGCTTATCCCAGCACTTGGGAGGCAACCGTCACCATCAAAATCAAATACCGGCTCTGTACCGTTAATGATGTAAGGGGCGGGGAGTGCTTCATCTAAGGCTATGAAATCATGAGCCTGCGCTATTTGCACGCCAGCAAGCACAATCGCAAGAGATAAAAGAGGTTTATATGGTGTTGTCATATCGCTTTCCTTAATGGGTATAATTGGCGTTAGCAGCCGCTAACGCCGAGATTAGGATCCAAGATTATCGCGGAAGTATGACTTGATTGTATATAATGTGTTAAGTTTTTTGTTCTGGATTTAATTTATTTTTGAAATCAGACTGAACAATCTCAAGTGCAGCGAGCACTTCTTCAGCAGGGATCTCATGCTGTTCAAGCAACATGATGAGATCAATGGCGAGCTTTACATGGGTTGGAGCTTGTTCTAACGGAGTACTCATTCTTGAAACTGCTTCTTTTTGGCGATTTGGGCAACAGCAAATTCGATGGCGACGTCAACTGCCTTTTCCATTTTTTCTCTTTCTGGTTGCGGGAGGTAAAACTCCATATCTACATCATAGCGAATGTAACGTGAAGGCAGCTGATTTAATACAGTGCAGCAAAAATCAGCCATAACATCTTCATCATAGACTTTATCTAGTTTACGACGAACAATATGCTCAACAACCAGCTTTTCGTAATAATTATGTATATCGTCATGTAATTTCATACCGCCTCCTGCACATTCCTTTTTTAGTTTATATCATAATAGCGGGGTTACCTAACAAAGCCAAAAAGGTTTGTTGATGTACATCTATAAGTTGGTCGATGTTTCTTTGATAGCCACCACCGAGCGCGATAGCTAAGGGGATATTTTGTGTAACGGCACAGTCAATTACAATTGAATCACGGGTGTATACGCCCTCGAGCGAGATATTGAAGTGGCCTAATTCATCGCCTTGGTAAATATCTGCACCAGCATTATATAAAATAATATCTGGCTGATGTATACGTGTAGCTAGCGTTATCGCTTCTTGAACAGTTTCAAGGTATTGTTTGTCTTCTGTTCCCACCGGTAATGCAAAGTCTAAATCTGAATTGGGTTTGATCCTTGGGAAGTTGCTTTCACAGTGAATAGAGCAGGTGACAATATCATCACGCCCTTTGGCTAGGGCTGCGGTGCCGTCACCTTGGTGGACATCACAGTCAAAGATCAGCACTTTCTCAGCTTGATGTTGTGCAATTAAGGTCGCGGCAACAACTACCCAGTCATTAAAAATGCAAAAACCACTGCCAAACTCACGATGAGCATGATGATAGCCGCCACTTAGGTTGGCTGCAATGCCATGCGTTAGTGCATACTCAGCTGCTGCTAAACTGCCACCCAAAGAAATCAAGGTACGCTCCACAAGTTGTCGGCTCCAAGGAAAGCCCATTCTCTTAATAGCTTTGTCGCTCAGGGTACCTGCTAAAAAGGCATCAACGTAACCGCTGTCATGGCAAAGAAGGAGTGCATCGCGGGTAATCTTTTGCTCAGGCTGCTTGATATGCTCGGCAAACTTGTTGTTATTTAATCGTTGATATAATTTTTGATATTTGCTGATTGGGAAGCGGTGATGCTTTGGTAAAGCTAGGGCGCTGTAAATTGGGTGGTAGTAAAGCATTATCGATTTTGACTTTTTTCTACTTCTTGAATTTTTTGCTCGGTGGCCGTAATGGCTTTTCTGCAACGACCAAGGCGAGCATGGAGGGCTAAAATTTCGGCGTTAAGCTTAGCAGCTTCATTGCCGTTCGCCTTGTCCATTTGTAGCCTTCTCAGGTCTATCATTTCTTGTAATCTACGTTCAAACTCATGATTTTGCGAGAGCTCTTGATATAACTCATGAGAGGATTGCATGATTTTTTGTACGGCTTTTTTATAAACTTTGGCCTTCTTTGGAGTGTTGAGTTTATTTTCTTTGGCCCATACAGGGGTTGATTTTAATACTTTTAACACCGCCTCCATCTGCGAACCTATCCGCTCTATTGCAAATGCAAAAGCGTGACGTTGCTCGCTAGGTGGCAGGTGAGTCATTGCTTCTGAGATCTCATCAACATAATCACTGAGCTTTAAGCTTTTGGTTCGAAACACTCGAGTATCGAATAAGCTCGGTTGCGCCTGCATATAGCGGTTCTTATCAAACCATTTGGCAGCATCAAATTTCACGGCTTGTTGCTTCAAGCGGCTAATTTGCTGTTCTAGTTTGATAAGCCCCACACTCATGAAAAATAAGCCTCAATAATAAGCTTGCCAGCAAGAATAATGACGACGGTATTAAATAACGGTTTGATCAACTTGTTACCAAATTTTATGGCTGAGTGTGCGCCAAGCCATGCGCCAAACATTAAAAATGCCCCCATGGTTACACCCAATAAAAAGTTTACGTGTCCCAAAGCGACAAAAGTGATCAATGAAATAAAGTTAGAAACAAAGTTCATTGAACGAGCAAGGCCGCAGTTCAACAGCAAGCTCATTTTATATAGCATGCTGTTTGAAGCCGTCCAAAAAGTACCAGTCCCTGGTCCTGCCATACCATCGAAGAACCCGAGAGACAGACCTTGAGCCCACTGTTTTATTTTTAGCGCTCGATTAGCTTCGGGCAATGTATGTGAATCGGTTGGGCTTAGTTTGCCGACCAAGCTGTATATTGCAACAACAATAATAATGATAGGTATCAACTTATTTAAAAACTCGATACTAAGAAAATCGACCAGTAGAGTGCCCAATACCGCGCCTATAGCAGTCGCAATAGTAGAACCTATCCAAAAGCTAGGCTTAAACAGCTGCTTTTTATAGTAAGTAAAACTGGCCGTAAGTGAGCCAAAACTGGCGGCAAGTTTATTGGTGCCCAACGTTAAATGTGGTGGAAGTCCGGCTGTCAACAACGCGGGCACAGTTAGTAGTCCACCGCCCCCAGCAATAGCGTCAATAAATCCAGCAGCCAGTGCGACTAAGCAAAGTAACCCCCATGTAGTGGGTTCTAACGCGAGTTCAAACATTATTAATCAATTTGCCTTTTGTAAGGTGGCAGAGTATCAAGCATGGCTTTACCATACCGCTTGGTAACCAAGCGTCTATCTAAGATGGTGATACGGCCGGAATCTGATTCTTTGCGCAGCAGTCTACCACAGCTTTGTACTAATTTCTTCGCAGCATCAGGCACTGTTATAGATAAAAATGGATTGCCGCCTTTACTTTGTATGAACTCGGCTTGCGCTTCCTCAATAGGTGAGGTGGGGACGGCAAAAGGGATCTTGGTTACAATAAGGTTTTCTAGGTACTTGCCGGGGAGATCTAAACCCTCGGATAAACTCTGCGTGCCAAATAAAATACTGCCACGACCCAAGTCGATATTGGCTTTATGGCGGGTGAGCAAAGCATCACGAGACAACTCCCCTTGTACTAAAATATTAAGCTTTTTGCTTCTTAGCTTTTCTACAACGTGATTCATTTGCCAATAAGATGCAAATAACACAAGGTTTGCTTTATTCGTGTCTAGATAATTCGGTAGCGCTTCGCCAAGGTAATCGCTAAATGCTTTATCGGTTGGATCGGTTGGTGTTTTGGGCAAATGTAAGGTGGCTTGATTTGGATAATCAAATGGAGAATCTGCTTTGATATATTTGACCCCAGGTTCTTTTGCCAAGCCACTTTCATGAGCAAAGTGGTCAAAGTTGCCCAGTGCACTAAGTGTTGCTGAACACAACACGGCACCTGCACATTCTCGCCAAAGATTATCTTTTAGGTAATAGCCTACTTCAATAGGGCAGTCGCACAACAGGTGGTCATGATGATTTTTGTATTCTAAACGCTTAATCCATCTTGCATGGGGGACGTTTTCTCCCTTTTTCGCATAGCTGAACCACAATTTATTCAGCTGCTCTAAACGGTTTATATACTGACCACTTTCCACAAGTAATGGATCTGCTAAAAATGCTTGCACATCACCATCAGAGACATCACCAGATAAAGCATCGTGCATTTTTGTGAGGCAACGTAGTGCGTCTTGCGTAGCATCAGCAATATCTTTTGCTTTTACTGTTAGGCTTTCAGGCACCTCTCCATGGCTAAAACGGTAGGTGTCATCATCATTGTAAGTAAAATCACTTTGATCGAGAATATCTCGTACTGCTTTTAGATATTTCGCGGCGTCATTGGCGGCATCATTTAACTTAAAGTTTTGTCCTATGGCCTTTTGTGAAACCACAGTGTTGGCCATTTTTCCACTAAACTTGAGGAGCTTTTCAAGCCACTCAATAGTCCCCTTAATTGTTGCAGCAGCAGAGGAAAAATCACGGGTGATATGGGGAAGGTGATGTGCTTCGTCTATCACATAAAAGGTGTCTTCAGGTTCAGGTAAAATAGTCCCGCCACCTAACTCAAGATCTGCAAGTAGTAACGCATGGTTTATTACCAACACATCCATTTGTGCGATCTTCTGTCTTGCTAAATGAAAAGGGCACAAGTGATGAGATTTTAGCTGACGTTGGCAAGCATGTTTATCGCAAGCAATGATGTTCCAGACCTTGTCAGGAATGGTATCTTCCCAACTATCTCGGTCTCCTTGCCAGCGTTTTTCTTGGTAAGCGAGGGCAAGCTCTCTTAAACAGCTTTGTTCGGCTTTTGATAATGGACTACTGGTTGTCGGCATCATGGACAACTGCATTTCATCATCACTTACCGCTGCCATAAGCTTTTGTACACAAATATAGCGCTGGCGACCTTTAACCAAGTCAAACTTAAAATCCAAACCCGAATGAGCCTGCAAAAAAGGCAACTCTTTGTTGATGAGCTGTTCTTGTAAAGCCACCGTTGCCGTTGAAATCACAAGTTTTTTTTTGCTAGAAAGTGCAACTGGTAGCGCGCCTAACAAATACGCGAGAGATTTGCCGGTGCCGGTTCCAGCTTCGATTACACATATACGTTGAGTTCGATGATAATCGCCACTCAGCGTTTTGGCTATTTCGGCAACTAGATAGTTTTGGCTCGGACGCGGGCGAAAGCCATCTAAAGCAGACGCTATTTGCTGATGTGCTTGACGGATGGTTTTTTTTAATTTGTCTGAGAGCATAATGTATCTGGCCTAGTGTGCAAAGATGGAACAAGCCTACCACTTGAACTAAATTTGTGTTTAATCGTTATCCTAATTAGGTCGGTTTAGTTGTAAACGCCTTTATGTTCAATAAACAGGTGGATATAATTACAGTGATTGAGCTATTTTAGGGTGGTATTGGAGTTGGCACAAGCGATATATCAGGGCTTTGTATTATCAAGACAGCAAATACAAGTAAACGGTAAGCTGCGTTTGTGCTATTGGCTTAAGTCACACCAGCATTTGCTGAAGGTATGGGTGGATGGTGAGCAGCCACTATTTTTTATAAAGCTCACGCAGCGCACCAAAGTAACAGAGATCCTCAATCAGAGTCAGGTACGCTTTGACATTTTTTCCAGTCAACTAAAGCACTTTGATCAGAACCCCGTTTGTGTCGTGAAGTTTCGTAGTTTACCTCAGTTCTACGAAGCAAAGCAGCTGCTTGAAAACCAAGTTACATTATATGAAGAAGATATTCGTCATACTGACCGCTATTTAATGGAGCGATTTATTAAAGGAGCTGCTTGGGTCAAGGGGCATGCGACACACAAACAAGGTTACGTTGAAATTACCCAAGCACAATTTAAAGCCTCAGATGATTATCGGCCAAATCTTGACATGCTATCAATAGATATTGAATGCAACGGTGAAGGTGTGTTGTTTTCAATCGGACTTGTTACTAAGCTCGAGCAATTTGTCATCATGATAGGTGAACCACAACCAGCCACCGTTGATGTGATTTGGGTTCATGATGAAATCGCATTATTACAAGAGTTAGTGACGCAAATAAACCGACTGGATCCAGATGTCTTAATTGGCTGGAACGTGATTGAGTTCGATGCAAGCATATTAGCTGAGCGTGCACAAGCGAACGGAGTGGTATTGTCTATTGGGCGAGACGGTGGTGCGATGTCGATATTTAAAGGGAATTACACCCGAGTGTTAATTCCGGGCAGAGTTATGCTAGATGGCATAGATATTATGAAAAATGCCACCTACCACTTTGAAACTTTCAAGCTCAGCTTTGTGGCGGAGAAAATACTTGGGCGCACAAAGCTTATTGCGCAAGATGACCGCCTCGAAGAGATCATCCGCCAATTCCATCATGATAAGCCTGCTTTGGCCGCATATAATATGCAGGATTGCCAGCTAGTTTTAGATATATTTCTCAAGCTAAACTTATTGGAGTTTGCGCTTGCGCGCACGCAACTGACAGGACTGGAGCTTGAGAAAATGGGTGGCTCTGTGGCCGCATTTACTAATCTATACTTACCACTATTACATCGAAGTGGTTATATCGCCCCTAATTTATCAGAGCATGGTATTAGCTTTGATAGCCCTGGCGGCTATGTGATGGACTCAAAACCCGGGCTTTACCAAAATATTTTGGTTTTGGATTTTAAAAGCCTTTATCCCTCTATTATTCGCACGTTCTGTATTGACCCTATGGGATTAATTGAGGGGTTACAAGCTCCCAACGACGCAATTGAAGGGTTTAACAAAGGTAAGTTCAGTCGCACTCAACATCATTTACCTGGCTTAGTTGCCTCACTTGCAAGCGCCCGTGAAAAAGCAAAATTGAACAGCGATATGATGTTGTCACAAGCTATTAAAATTATTATGAATAGCTTGTACGGCGTACTAGGATCAAAGGGCTGTCGATTTTACGATCCTCGTCTTGCTAGTTCAATAACGATGCGCGGACATCAAATTATGCAGCAAACTAGAACCTGGATTGAACAGTTAGGATATGAGGTTATCTATGGCGATACGGACTCCACTTTCGTTTGCTTACCTGAGTGTTTAGCGAGTCACGAGTGCCAAGCTGTTGGAAAACAGCTAATGCATACCATCAATGATAAGTGGCGTAATCAATTAGTGGAGCGCTTTGGTCTTGATAGTTATCTAGAAATAGAATTTGAAACGCACTATAGCCCGTTTTTTATGCCGACAATCCGTGGCCAAGAAATTGGCTCAAAAAAGCGTTATGTTGGTCAAGTTGTTGAAGCGGGTGAAAAGAAACTAGTATTTAAGGGGATGGAAACCGTTCGCAGTGACTGGACTGAAATCGCAAAAGAATACCAACAAGCTGTTATTCGAGCGTTGTTTGATGGAGAAGACGCTGTTGTGATTACACACCAATATATTAGTCGTATCTTTGCTGGTGAAGTCGATGAAAAGCTTGTATATCGGAAAAAACTGGGCAAATCAGTGGAGTTATATACCAAAAACATACCACCTCAAGTAAGAGCTGCAAAACAAGCGATTGAAGAAGGGCTTTTAACAAGCGCTAGAAAAGGTACGCAAATACCATATTATTTAAGTACCAACGGACCTAGGTTCGCTGTGCCAGATAAGTTAAAAGATATTGATTACTATCAGTATATTGAAAAACAAATTTTGCCTATCTATGAAATGTTGCCGAACGCTGCACAGCTAAGCATACGCCCCGACGGCCAGCAAAGTCTTAGCTTACTTTAGAACAGTTAAATTCCAATTATAGCAATAGCTTTGCTTCTATATGTTAATTTTGTTGCTGTTTTTGGCTCGGCTTTTTCGCTGTTTACCATTAACATTCACTTCGTTCGCCATACTCTCTTAGTCTATTCTGAGTAGAATTCAAGCTTTGGAGTACGCAAATCGATCAAAAAAGAAAAAAAGTCCGTCATTTTGTTAAGTTACTGTACCTGGTTTGGGGCGTTGACTGGGGTTTTTTAAAAAAAATATATTTTTTTTGAACTTTTTTGATGTTTAATAAGTTACTGTATTTACTAATTATTTTTTTAATTTTTTATGTTAATGCTGGTTCTTCTTTGGTTTAAATTATGAAAATGAATGTTGACCCTATGTTGTTACAGAAAGTAGTATAGCTGCGTCATGCAGTGACTTGTCCCTAAGTTAGTTATGTTCGAGAGTCCTAACTATATGTTATCTAGGGATATATTTTCATGGCACATAAAAATAATCAGGGAGCAATCAATGTTAAATAATAAAGTAAGCAAGGCTGTACGCCTTGGATTAGCGTTTGGAGCAGCGTCAACAGCTGTATTTAGCGCAACCGCAGCTGCAGAAGAAGCATCAGTTGAAAGCGTAGAGCGAATTCAAGTAACCGGTTCTCGTATCAAGCGTACTGACCTAGAAACTGCAATGCCAGTGAGTTCTTTCTCAATGGAAGATATCAAGGCTTCAGGTGTACCTACTCTTGAGCAGTTTGTTCAGCAGCTACCAGTAATCAGCGGTGGTAGTTATGGTTCAAACGTAAATAACGGCGGTAATGGTACAGTTAGTATGAACCTTCGTGGCCTTGGTTCTGACCGTACTTTGGTACTACTAAACGGCCGTCGTTTCAGTGGTGACATTAGTACTATTCCTATGGCTGCAATCGCACGAGTTGATGTACTTCGTGATGGTGCCTCAACTATCTATGGCTCAGATGCGATAGCTGGTGTTGTAAACTTTATCACTGCTAAAAACTACACTGGTACTGAACTAGAGTTCCGTTACCAAGAAACTTCTGAAGGTGATGGCGAGTCAGACTCAATTAGCTTTGTAACCGGTATTGAAGGTGACAAAGGCAGCCTAATCATCTCAGCAGGTTATGACAAGCGTGAAGCTATTTATGGTAAAGACCGTGACTTTTCAAGCTGTCCTCGCCAAGAAGAAGATGGTAAAATCGTATGTGGTGGTTCAACAACCTCTTCACCAGGTACATTCAAGCTAAAAGGCAACACGACTGACAGATTTGTAATGGACGAAAATGGTAATCCAAGACCGTTTGTTACGTCTGATAGCTACAACTATTCTTCTACAAGTATTCTTTATCAACCGCGCGAAACTTATAACCTTTTCGCAGCAGGTCGTTATGAGTTAGCTGAAACAGATTTCTCTTCTATCGAGTTTTTCTCTGAGTCGATGTTCACTCACCGTAGTAACACGACAAATCTAGCGCCAGTAGGTACGTTCTGGGGCATGACGGTTCCTGAAAGTCACCCTAATAATAATACGGGCGATGAGGTTTATGTAAACCGTCGTCTTACTGAGTCAGGAAACCGCCGTACAGACTTTGATGTATATGAGTACCTGATCACAACCGGTTTTGAAGGTGAGTTCTCAAATGGCTGGTATTGGGACTTTAGCTACGGCTTTAACCATCGTCGTGTTAATGAGTTCATCGATGGCCGTGTACACCAAGAGCGCATGAATATGTTGGTAAATCCAGCGCTTTGTAATGCAGATAACAGCTCAGATGATTCAAAAGCATGTGCTGCTGCTGTTGCTGGTACGCCGGATGGCATTTGGAACCCGTTTGTTGATGGTAGCCTAACTCAGGATATGCTTGATTGGGTGATTGTTCCTCTTACAGACACTAAGATTTCTGAAGACACTCAGCTACAAATTAACATTACGGGTGATTCGGGTGACTTCGAATTACCAGCCGGTGTAATTTCTTGGGCAGCAGGTTACGAGCACCTTACGACTTCTTATGAAGCGATTGTTGACGGTGCATCTGGCCTAGGCGCTATCTATGGTACTGCACCTGGCGGTTCAGTTGGTAAATACAACACCAAAGCTTACTATGTTGAAGCCAATATCCCACTATTAGCTGATGTTGCTTTCGCTGAGCGCTTAGACTTAACCGTTGCTGCTCGACGTACCAAGGTAAATCTAATTGAAGATGCTGAGACGACTAAGAAAATAGCGCTTGAATGGCGTCCTAACTCAGAGTTAATGGTTCGTGCTAACTACTCTGAAGGGTTCCGTACACCGTCGATTACTGACTTATTCCGTCCATTTACACAATCAGCTGATTCATACAGTGATCCGTGTAAAAACTACGGCTCAAACAATGATCTTTCAGCGACATTTAAAGCCAACTGTGCAGCAGACGGCCTTCCTGGTAACTGGGGACAGCCAAACGCTCAATCAGGTTCATGGTGGGGCGGTAACCCTGATCTAGGTCCAGAGACCTCTGAAAGTAAGACCTTTGGTTTTGTATGGTCGCCAGACTTTATCGAAGGCTTTAGTGCTACCGTTGACTACTATGACATTGAGATCAGCAATGTAATCTCTAGCTTAACGCTAGAAACAATTGCTCAGACATGCTACGAGAGTGAAAACTTCTCTTCGCCAGTTTGTAACCTTATCAAAGGCCCTGAGGCATACGGAACTAAAGGTATCAGTCCTCGTCGTAACCTAGATGGCAACCTTGTTGGTGTTGACTTATCAACACAAAACTTAGGTTTCTTCAACTCAAAAGGTATCGACTTTGACTTTAACTACGCAATGGAAGCTCTAGGTGGCAACCTTCGCTTCAAACTTGCAGGTACGCACCTACTAGAACAAACTTCGCTTGAAGCTGAAGGCCTAGAGGTTAAAGACTTAGATGGCTACTACGGTGCTGATATAGCGAATGGTGGACGTGGTGCATTTAATGACTGGCGTGCTAACTTACGTGTGTCTTATGACCGTGATAATTGGGGTCTGGCACACACTATGCAGTACCAAAGTGCTGTTGATGATGTAGCACCAGCAAAAAATCAGCTATCTAGCAGTGTAGGCTCTGTTATTTATAACGACCTATCTGGTTACTATCATGCAACAGATACGTTGACGTTGTCTTTGGGTGTCAACAACCTATTTGACAAGCAGCCACCTTATGTATCGCAAGGTGATAACGGACTGCTTATCCGTGTTCATCGCTTAACTGGCCGTGAATACTATGCAAAAGCAACATTTAAGTTTTAATTTATAAACTTAATAGAAGCGGGGAAGTTTCCCCGCTTTTTTTGTATATGGACGACCAAAACTGCACAATATAATTTAAGTGTTTTTTTATAATTAATATATTGAAATTAATACAAATTATCGTTAACTTTATTTTGGTAAGATTGAATTACTTACCACTTCCCAAAATTCCAGTTAATTACAATAAATAAAGAAGGACTTGTGATGAAAAAAATAATAATTTTGTTTACTACTGCATTTCTATTTGCGTGTAGCTCAACATCTGGAACTAAAAATGATGCAACAACAGCGAGCAAAAAAAGTCAATTAGAGTGCGAGGTCAGCTCTATGACTGGTAGCAAATTAAAGCGCAAGCGCTGTATTGATAAAAAACAAGCCGAATATGAAAAAGAAAATGCGCGGCGCTTAACACGAGAAGCATTAAACAATAGCTCCTCTATAGCGACTGACGGCTAAGTAACCTGAGGGTTAGATAAGGAATGCGTTAACTCCTGGTTTTTAAAATCACATTGTGTTGTTTCCTTATCTAGCCAGAGAGTTTTGGTGATAACACCGCTCCCGCATTCTGCTCTTGCTAAGATTAAGTCGTAATACCAAGTGGGAGCATTTAAGGCTGTTGTCTGGTTGCTCTTACAGACTTCTACTAAGTACCTCTAACAGATTATAAGACTTTTCCCACCGCTTCCTGTTTCCGCTTCAGAAGATATGCTTGGTCAGCTTTTGGCCTGACTCTGTATGCTATAAGTACCAGTTAAGTTAGCACGACAAGTTTATTGTGGTGTTGCTTATGTGTCATTTAGATCTCCTTTATATCGCAAGTGTTCCGATTTTTGGAATTATTTGTTTCTATTAAATTAAATTTTCTTATAAGCCGTGTAAAAGTATGATTTTATTTGATTTTAGTGTGCCATCTTAGATTTTTGGTTGCCAGTTGTACTGAAATCTGTGAAATGCTTGTTGACCCTATGTTAGTGATAAAAGTATTATAAAGGATATTGAACAAAAGTTGCGAAAATGGGTACTTTCTTGTTGCTAAAATTGGAACTCTAATGTTTGCTTACAAGAATGGGTTAGTTCTTATTTAACACTTTGTTTAATAAAAATTTATTTATAAAAATAAAAGCAGGGATCAATCATGTTCAACAATAAAGTAAGCAAAGCGGTTCGCTTAGCAATTGCTTTTGGTGCTGCATCTACAGCAGCATTGGCAAGCACAGCTGTATCAGCTGAAGAAAATACAGAAACAGAAGAAGTCGAACGCATTCAAGTAACTGGTTCGAAAATCAAGCGTATTGCTGCGACAGCACCAACTCCAGTTGTTGTTATCGGTAGGGTAGAGCTTGAAGACGCAGGTGTCAGCAACGTCAACGACTTCCTATCAGAAATGCCATCTGCAGAAGTTGGTTTGAGTCCAGAAAACTCAAATAACTATATCTACGCAAATGGTCTGAATACTACGGATCTTCGTGGTCTAGGTTCTAGCCGCACACTTGTGCTTGTGAATGGTCGCCGTTTTATCGGTGGTTCAGCGGGTGATAACGCCGTTGACTTAAACAACATTGCAACATCAATGATCGAGCGTATCGAAATTTCTACCGGTGGTGCTTCTGCTGTTTATGGTGCAGATGCCGTAGCTGGTGTTGTGAACATCATTACTCGTACTTCTTTCGATGGTCTTGAAATTGATGCTGCGACCACACGCCCATTTGAAGGCGGTGGTGAGCAAACATTTGCATCACTGGTATTCGGTAAAGAGTTTGATGGTGGCGGCTTCATTTTCAACTACGACTTTGCTGACCAAAAACAAATGGCTAAGCGTGACAAGTCATGGTGGTATGACAATCCAGTTTCATCAGTACCAAACCCGAATAACACAGGTGGTGACGATGGTATCCCAGCTCGCATCCCTTATGAAGGCAAAAAACATTACGCACTTTATGATGAGTCAAGTGAGTTCTTCTTAGGTGGCGATCACTGGACATTCGATGAAAACCGAAATCTACGTCCATTTGATAATGGTGATGGCTATATCCCAAGCGATCCAACGTCTTCACTTTACCGTTATTACGCAGGTGAATATAAAGATGGTATCGAAGAAGGTGCTGATGAGTTCTTCCGTACACCACTGACGCGTCATACGTTTAACATCGCCGGTAACTACGAGATAAACGAAAACCATACGCTAAGCTTTGATACAGTTTACTCACTCAGTGAAGCTTTTGGTCAAAGTACCCCAGTGTTCTGGCGTAGTTTGAACATACGTAAAGACAATGCTTTTGTAAAAGATGACCTTCGCCAATTGATGGAAGAGAACGAAGTAGAATCAATTACAATGCGTCGCTTAGCAAATGACTTTGGTCCGCGTAAGTATAATCAAGAGCGTTCGACTTTCCGTACTTCAGTGGGTCTAGACGGTTTCATTAACGATAACTGGTCTTATTCAACGTATTTCCAGCATGGTCGTCTACAGCAAGACACCTCATGGTTCGGTGAAGTAATCACAGAAAACTTTGAGAATGCACTTGATGCTGTAATGCTAAATGGCAACATTGTTTGTGCAAATCGTAATGATGAAGGTGAAGTGGTTGGTGCTATTTCAGGTTGTACACCAATCAATGTAATGGGTGCACCAGGTCAGCATTCACAAGATACGATTGATTATATTACAACGGTAGCAACCGCAGAGCATGGTGGCACGCAAACTAGCTTTGGTGCAACGGTAACTGGTGACTTATTTGAGCTGCCAGCAGGCCCTGTCGGTAGTGCATTTAGCTTTGAATGGCGTAGAGATTCAGCATACGAAGAACCAGGAACAGGCATCCGTAAAGGTCTTATTTTTGGTAATTCAGGCCTTGCGTATTCTGGTTCGCTAAATGTGAAAGAATACTCAACAGAGATTATTTTACCACTAGTTGTTGATCACGAATGGGCGCAAGAGCTTAACTTAGAGCTTGCGTATCGTTACATGGATTACTCATCAACAGGCGGTGATTCAGCGTATAAAGTAGGTCTAACTTACCAGCTGAACGATGACATTCGTTTCCGTGCAACAATGGCTGAATCTGTTCGAGCTCCTAACATCGAAGAGCTATATTCTGCGGCAGGCACACAGTTCTACGGCACTCGCTTTGACCAATGTGCAGCTGATACAATCCAGAACACTGATGAAAAATATCGCGCAAATGTAATCAAGAACTGTGCAGCGGCGGGTATTCCAGAAGGTTGGAGACCATCTCAAGCTTGGACTGATGGCGGTAGTATCGAAGGTAAGCTTGGTGGTAACAACACACTACAAAATGAAGTATCAAGCGATATTGTATTTGGTTTTGTGTACACGCCAACAGCAATCGAAGGCTTCGACATCACAGTTGATTACTGGAGCTTCGAGATTGAAAATGCTATCGAAAACTATAACTATCGTGAGCTAGCTGAAAACTGTTACCGTGCTGATAGTTTAGATAATCCATTCTGTGGCTTTATCACTCGTGATGACAACTTTGAAGTTGTAGACTTCTTCCAAACTTCACTAAACGCAGCTGAAGAGAAGAAGAGTGGTATCGATATCGAGTCTGTTTATGATTTTGAAACTAGCATCGGTGAATTTGGCGTTAAGCTAACTGCAACGTATGTTGAAAACTACGAAATCAATCAAACTGGAAACCCTATCGATCTACTTGTGAATACTGGTGAGCAAGATCACATGAGATGGCGTGCTCGCTTGAATACAAGCTACGAATACGGTGATTTCAGAGCGGTATTAGTCACTAACTACCGTCACAGTGCAGTAAATGACCGTAATGGTTGGAACATCGAACAGCACGATTACAACGATATTCCATCGTACACAACATTCGATCTTTCAATGAACTACCGTGTGCTTGAGAATGTAGACTTACGTTTTGGTATCCAGAACATGTTCGACAGAACACCACCTAGACACCCATTAGCGTTTGAAGACACTAGCTGGTACGATCCAATTGGTCGTCGCGCAACATTTGGTGTAAACATCAAGCTATAATTACGTGTTATAGTATTAAAAAGCCGCTTTAACAGCGGCTTTTTTTATGCCTCAAGAAGCATATTACTTTGAGAAAACTGGAATAAGCGCTAAGTAATCCTATTCCTTGTCTAAGTATTTAGTTGGAAAAGCTAAATAACATCAACGACCTTGCTGGCTCTTCTATAACGGATTTTAAAGCCACTCCAAGCTGGCAATTCCCACTTTTTAGGTGCATCTTTTCTTGCGCCACGGATATATGTTAACTCTATCCTTTTTCCTTTAAAGTTATAGTTGACCGACATGCTCAGTTCTGGAATGGACCAGAATAACGGAAATCTGTCTATAAATGGGTCTAACTCCCACGACTCAACCTCATCGAACTGTAAATCTTGCTCGTCAATGAGAGCAATATCTTCATAACTTTCGATACCCAGTATATTTAACTTTTGGTGCAGAAACCCTTCAACGGTGGGAAGTGATATATCGCGGCTATGGTATTGATAAAATAATTGGGTGTAGCTGATTTTCAATTCTATTTGATTGGCTAATCCTATAAAAAGTGTGTTATTTAGGATAAGCATCACCAATGCCGAAATCGTGTCCTGAGGTGTATTCAAAGGCTTTGTTGTCTGACCTAAGGCTTCTTCGCCGTAAAAGGTAATAAATTCGCCCCAAAGTACATTGTCATCTACATAGGCTGCGTGCAGAACTTCGTTGCCAATACCTATTTTAAGGAGCTGCTTTTTCGTCAACGCAGCATTATACATTGCAAGCGTTTTTGCTTGTTTAGTGCCTTTTCCTGCCAATGAGAATGTGTTTAGCACCAGTACTGCTTCTGCATTTTCACAGATACGAGTATGGTTTGAGAGAACAACCTCACTTTGTCCATTATTAAAACCATGGCGGCGATTATTTTTATTAATATATACCCAGTTAGGTATTAAGCTCGCCAACTCAAGAAGCAAGTTATCATGGTTGAAACTTGCAGCCTTATCTAATGATGGCAAGGAAAAGTGGTCGCGCAAGTGAGCACTAAATTGTTGGGCTTCTTGAAGCGCATCAGGTGTAATATCGACTAAATCCTCAGCTCCGCCTCTTACAACAGAGATAGCGACTTCTATGTCAGAGCCATAAGGAAAAAGGGTATTTAATCTTGTTTGGCGCTCGGCATCATTTGGGAGTTGATAAACACGAGCCGGAACCGATAATACCGAGAATAAGTCTATTGCGGCTTGGCGCAGTGCATTGCTGTTTAACTTGCTAATGACATAGCCAAATTCAAAGTCGATGGGTAGAGGGTAGAGCTGCTTGCCAAGCTCCGTTGCAATACCACGCGCGTCTATCGCTTCGAGTTTTCTGAGCTGCTGTGTTGCAACTTCAACTGAACGTTCAGGTAAAGGATCGATAAAGTGTAAAGATGAGACACCCTCAGTAGCGCAGCCTGAGGCCAATACCAGCTCTGTCAAAGATCCCCGTTGGATTTCTGGGGGAGTCGCATCAATAAGTGGTGCGTGTTGGCCATATAGCCTAATACACATACCAGCTTGTGTTCGTCCAGCGCGGCCGAGACGCTGCTTAGCTGAATCTTTGCCAATGGCATCTAAGCCTAATACTGTTTTGCCTAAGCGTAAATGTGTGCGGCGCTCTAGACCTGAATCAATTACGCAAGTGACATTAGGAATAGTAAGGGAGGTTTCAGCGACATTGGTTGCCAAGATAATACGGCGCTCCTTATGCGCTGCCAACGCTAGTTGCTGCGCCTTAGGACTGCAGCCGCTATATAACCCTATCGCAATAGCGGGTAATGATTTCACTTTTGATAAACATGCTTGGATCTCGGCTTTGCCCGGTAAAAAGACTAAAATATCGCCGTCGCAGTTTATCAGTGCTTCTTGGCATGCGCTAAAAACGCGCTGCTCCAGCTGCTCTTTATGAGGCATCGCCCGAGGCTCTGGCGCATGAAAATACTCGGCGACAGGGTAAAGCACTCCGCCTGATTCAATAACCTGTGCGTCTAAATAGGTAGCAAGCTTTTGGCTATTTAACGTGGCAGACGTCACAATTAATTTATGAGATTGTGCTTGCTTTAACAAGGCCAGTAGTAAGTCCATATCCCAGCGTCTTTCATGGAATTCATCCAGCATGACGACAGTAAAATCAGCAAGTTTATTATCAAAAAACCACCTTAATGCGACGCCTGGAGTTGCGTAGATGACCTGTGAATCTTCTGAAAACTTACCTTCAAAGCGAATAGCAAAACCAACCTTTTCACCAAGCTTAGACTCACTTTGAGTCGAGACATATTCAGCTAGAGAAGTGCAGGCGATCCGCCTTGGCTCAATAACTAAAACCTTACCGTGCTCTGTCGCCCACAATGGCAGTTGAGTTGACTTGCCAGAGCCTGTTGTGGCGCAGACAACAACAGTATTTTGTTCCCTTAAGGTTTTAGTAAATTGAGGTTGAACGGACTCGATGGGTAAGGACATAACTACTTATTGGCTATTTACATTTTTCGGTATAGTAACAAAATTTGCTTGAAAAATCGGGTGATGGAACCAATTTATCTTTGAAGACTTATTCAAAAATGGCCAAAAACCATGATAGAAATAGCGCTTATTACTGGCCTTATTCTATTTGTTTTCTTGTATTGGAACTGGGATAAAGTTCAGCAATTCAGGTGGCAAAAAAAATATCAAAACCAAGCATTAAGTGGATCTGACAAGCAGGTGTTACTAAAGTACATGCCTATCTATCGCAATATGACAGATGCCGACCGTGAGCAGTTAGAAAAGCATATTGTCTGGTTTCTGGGAGAAAAGCGCGTACTTGGTAGAGATGGGTTAGTGGTATCACGGCTGATGTGTTTAATTATCGCGGCAGATGCGTGCTTACTCGTGCTCAAGCAAGCTTGGCCACTGTATCCCAACGTCAAAGAAGTTTTACTATATCCAAGTAGCTATTATGCCCCGCAAACCTCAAGAGATGGTGCCGGCTTGGTCAGCTTTCATCAAACGGTTCGTCAAGGAGAGTCTTGGCCTGGAGGTACTTTAGTGTTGAGTTGGCACGATGTACTTGAGGGAAATAGATTACCTGAAGATGGTCATAACTTAGTCTTTCATGAATTTGCCCATCAATTGGATCAGCAGACCGGTGTAACCAATGGAACACCCATATTGCCAGCAAAGGTAAGCTATCAGGATTGGGGCAGGGTATTATCGAAGGCGTACCAGCACTTAAAAATGCAGCTGTCCTACAATATGCCTCATGCTATTCATTCATACGGTGCAACAAATGAAGCGGAGTTTTTCGCCGTGGTAACGGAAACATTTATTGAAAAACCCTATGAACTCAAACAGGAAAACCCAGAGCTATACAATTTGTTAAAAGACTACTATCAGTTTGAGCCAAGGGACTGGCAACGATATTAAAGCACTTATACCAATTTGACTTAATACTTGCTCAATTTGAAGGAGTAAATCTGACGCTAACAGCGTTAAAAATTTCTTATTTAGAACGACTAAATAGCAAAATCTTTGTCTTGTTATCGACAAGATTTTCTCGCCTCAAAATAGACCACTTAATTAAGAAAATTGGTATTAAATAAAAAAACCGCTCAACTGAGCGGTTTTTCTTAAGAGCGTCGATTAAGAAAAGCTAATTTCTTTTCTTTCGCGTCGGTCTCTTCTTTGACCTTCTGAGCGACGTTTATCACCGCCGCCACTACGAGGGTCTTTGAAGCTGCGCTTACGATCTCTTGACTCTTCACCTCTGCCCTGACCTTGATCGGCTGGGTGGGTGCTCTTGGTCATGTTCATAGGGCGTTGGCAAATATGAACGCTCTTGAAGTGGCTAAGTACGTCAGCTGGCATGTTTTGTGGTAATTGTACCGTACTGTGTTCGTTGAACAGACGGATTTCACCAATGAACTTGCTAGAGATATCTGCTTCGTTCGCAATAGCACCAACAATGTTCTTAACTTGAACACCATGCTCACGACCCACTTCGATACGGTAAGTGTCCATAGGGCCTGCTGCGCGATCACGGCTACGAGATTTGCGTTCACCACGCTCGCCACGGTTACCGTCTCTATCTCGGCGGTCGCCGCGACGATCATCGCGCTCTCTACGCTCACGTTGTTGAATTTGAATATCTTCAACTTTTAGTGGTGTCTGTTGCTGTGCAAGACACAATAGCGCTGCTGCTAAGTCTTCTTGGCTCAGCTCTAGCTTTTGAGCAAGGCCTGAAGCCACTTTTGAGAAGAACTCAATGTCTTTGTGCTCAAGCGCTGCAGAAATCTTTGTCTCTAATGCACCAATACGCTTTTCTTCAACTACTTTTGCACTTGGTAATTCAACCTGTGCGATATCTGAGCGCGTATGACGCATGATGTTCTTAAGTAAATAGCGCTCGTTGTTCTTAACGAACAAGATTGCCTTACCTTGGCGACCAGCACGGCCTGTACGACCAATACGGTGAACATAAGCTTCACAGTCTTGTGGGATATCGTAGTTAACAACAAGGCTTAGACGCTCTACGTCAAGGCCACGTGCAGCAACGTCAGTTGCGATAACGATATCTAGTAAGCCATTTTTAAGGCGGTCTACTGTGCGCTCACGTGCTTGTTGGTTCATGTCACCATTAAGCGGTGCTGCTGAGAAACCTTCACGCTCTAGTAACTCTGCAAGCTGAACAGTGTCATTACGTGTACGTACGAACACGATAGCACCGTCGTAATCTTCCGCTTCTAAGAAACGTACGATTGCTTTGTTCTTGTGTGCTGTTGCACGCCAGTAAACTTGCTCGATCGTAGATACTGTAGAGTTACGCGGAGTGATCTTAACTTGTTCGGCGTTGTCTAAATACTTATTACAGATTGATTGGATCTGCTTAGGCATAGTCGCAGAGAACAAGCAAGTTTGCTTCTCTTCTGGTGTTTTTTCCATGATGCTTTCAACATCATCGATAAAGCCCATGCGTAGCATTTCATCTGCTTCATCAAGTACAAGCGCATTAAGACCTGAAAGATCAATGGTCTTGCGGTTGATGTGGTCAATCAAACGGCCTGGTGTAGCCACAATAATTTGGGCACCACGACGTAGAGCACTTAGCTGAATGCCATAGCTTTGACCACCATAAAGCGCGAGTACTTCAACGCCTTTAGTATATTTAGCATATTGCTGAAATGCTTCAGCAACTTGAATAGCCAGCTCACGCGTCGGCGTAAGCACAAGAATTTGCGGTTGTTTAACGGATGCGTCTATTTGGTTTAACAATGGCAGTGCAAATGCTGCCGTTTTACCTGTACCCGTCTGCGCTAGTCCCAGTACGTCTTTTCTTTCTAGCAATAACGGTATACATTGAGCTTGGATCTCAGAAGGTGTTTTATATCCTTGCTCTTCGACTGCTTTTAAGATTGCAGGAGAAAGGTCTAAAGATTCAAACGTAACTGGTTCTGACATTAATGCGCCTCAACTATTTTAAAGAGGCGCGCATTGTACAGGAAAGCCACAGCAAATGCTTGCATAAAATCACACTATTTTATATGTGACTGATATTGGTTAAAATTTAACCTAATCAAGTTTGCAAAGTTTATTGATAAAGGCCTAAATTGGCTTTTGCGTATGCTTCAAACTCGGTAAAGCCACCGATATGATCTTGATCGATAAATATTTGAGGTACAGTGGGGCAAGGTTTACCAGCTGACTTCTCTAAGTCGGCTTTGCTCACGCCTTCTTTAATAATGTCGACATAGCGGAAGTTAAAATCATCGCGTTCTTGTGTTAATCGTTCTGCAACTTCTTTAGCTCGAACGCAAAAAGGGCAACCTTCACGACCAAAAATAACAGTAAACATATTCTTTCTCCTCTAATTGAATGACTACAGTATAGAGGAAGCATCCTGAAGGTAAATTGTATTAAAGTGATAGTGCTAATCTAAAAAATCGATTAGCTTCTATAAACCGTTTTAATGAGGTGAAAACCAAATTTAGTTTTTACCGGACCATGTACTTCAAATAACGGCTTTTTGAAGACCACATCGTCAAAGGCCTTTACCATATCTCCTTTATTGAACTCGCCTAGGTCACCACCACGCTTTTTTGAAGGGCAGAGGGAATGTTGTTTAGCCAACTTGCCAAAGTCAGCACCTTTGGCAAGTTTGGCTTTAATCGCTAAACACTCTTTTTCGGTTTTGACTAGGATGTGATAGGCGCACGCTTTAGGCATGAAAAGACTCTCATTGTAAAAATAAAAGCGATCATGCAGGGCTTGTGCGCCTGTGGCAAGTTAAAATGTTACACTAAAGCCGATAGAGGGGCGCATTTCAAAGTCATCATTTTCCTCTTCGATTACTAAGTCGTTGACTGAATTAACTTTGTCATAGTCAAGGTCGACATAGGCGGTGTTGTCTTGTCCGTATGCGTTCATTAGCTCTAAGATGAGTTTGCCATCAAGGCCAAATAATGTCGTTTTACGCTCAAAGCGAATATCGAGGCGGTGATAAGTGTCAAAGCGCTCTGAAAATGGGTCGCCATACACGGGCAAATAGCGGTTCGCAAATTCAGGGTTCTCTTTTACTCCCACAATCGGGGTGTAGGCTTGACCGCTGCGAGCGGTAAAGTTAAAGCCTCCAGACCACTTTTCGCCAAAGTCATAATGAAGCACGGCATTAAGAATAAAAGGGGTATCGGCATAGTAGTCACGCTTAATGCCGGTTAACTCATCCTCACGCTCACTTTTTGCGAGACTGACAGCAACCCAACCATACCAGTCATCGGTTTTGTTTTTGTTAACAATAAAATCAACACCGTACGCTGTACCGGAAGTCCCATTGATGTAGTTTACTTGAGATAAAGGAGCACTTTTAGGCAGGTCGTCCATGGTCTTATAATAGGTCTCAATGGAGTATGACCATTCATCTTTAAGTTCCTGCTTGAAGCCTAAGGTATAGTGCGTTGAACGTTGGGCTTCGAGGTCTGGGTTACCAACTACAGGCAAAATATATTCAAGGTCTTGAATGCGGCTGTAGGTGCCTGCCTTGGCTGAGATCACTGTGTCATCGTTATAGAAGTAATTGAGCGCAAGACGTGGATGGACAATGGTCTCATCACTGTAGTCATAATATTCGCCTACTATTCCTAATTCACTTTGCCATTTTGGGGAAAACTGCCAAACGTGATTAAGCCCAATAAAGGCAGAATCTGTTCCAGCACTCGATGTGCCCTTAATTCTTTCACCTTTATTTAGGTCGCAGTCGGGGTCAAACTCGGTGCAAACATAATTAAAAGCGTCGTAGCGGTAAGTGGACTTTTTGTCGTAATAGCCAGCATCTGCTATTAGGCGATGCTCTTTATGAAGCTTATAATTCGCGCGAATTTTATAGCTGAGCTGCTCTTCTTCAAAATTTTCAAAGTAGCCATCAGATAGCGTCGCACGCTGCCCATATCGCATTATGGCTTTATGATTCAGATACCCCACCCCAGCACGAATGTGTAGATCTTTAGCGTAATGATCCCACAGTATGTTCTGGCTGTTGAATTTGCGAGTGTAGCGAGCGTCACCTTGGTACTCTGGGGTTTTAAGAGCAAGGTGTGATGCACCTGAAAACCCAGCGGCTACAGAGTCCTCCGCACCATTGATATTTATTGAAATCGAATTATTTGCGTTAATATCCCACAACCATTTAGCTTGATAATCGTGATCATCAGGTGGATCGTTAATGATTACTCCCGTCGGTTTGCCATCATCGTCCTCCAGCTCTTCGCCATCATTGAAAAAAAGCGGTAGGGTACTTTTTCTGGCTGAGACATAGAATGCAGAGTTCTCCGTTGCTTCGCCCTCAACAAAAATACCAGCATTAAACATGGTTAAATCTAGCGTGGTGGCAATATCTTGGTATTTTGGGTTACGAAGCGTGACGTCAAATACTGCCCCTGTGGCATTACTGTAACTGGTACCAAAGCCAGCTGAATTTAATTGAAAGTCTTGGATAGTATTGCGGTTGAAAATGGAGCTGCCAAAATCATGAAAAATATACCCAGCAGGCATAAAGTCCACTTCAAAGATATTATCATCAGGTGAAGAGCCCCGCACCGCAGGTGCGCCCATAGAGCCACCTGCAGCAACCACACCAGGTAAGGCAAATGCTGCCCTGAGAGGGTCGCCCATGGCTCCTGGCATATCTACAAGTTTTTGTGCATCTTCGGTAATTTCTGAAATAACGGAGCTGCGTTTGTAGATAACTTCAATGTGTTCAATTTTATTTTCCTGTGCAACTGCGCTATTTGCGAGGGTAGTGCAGAGCACCAGGAGTGAAATTTTGCTGAGCGTAAAGTGTGGCGCATGGCGCATGGTAGGCTTCCTATTCATCCTTTGTTAAGATGTGCTTTAGCCTAAATGAAATAAATGTTGATTAGCTTCAGAGAGTTGTAATTAACTGTAAGAGGTTTGCCGCAGTTTCTTACAATCTCGCTCGGATCCCTATCTCAGAAGAGTAGCCAACAGAGCGCTCGGTGATCATAAAATTTTCATCAAGTACATAATACGTAGGGTAAGCCTGTACTTTATAGTCTGTTGCTGTGGCCTGATCACCGAGTAACACGGGCATCTCTAATTGTAGGTCGCTGACAAACTTTGTTACTTCTTCAGTCGAGCGATAATCCAGTGCAATCGCCACCGCTTTGACTTTGCCTTGCTGATGTAATTTGTCAATATTCGGCATGCTCACCCGACATACGCCACACCAAGGTGCAAAAAAATACACGACGCTTTGTTGCCCTTTGAGTTGAATAGAGGAGTAAGTTTGCTTGGACTGCAACATGTGAAGATGAAATGGCGGTGCCATTTGCGCTCCTGAGTCGGGCAGCATGTTTCTTTCTTGGTAGGTGGAAACGGCGAAAAACACCAGCACAATGACGAAAGCTTGGCCAAGTAGCTTGAGCATACACATGATCCCATGATAACAATATACGACAATAAAGACCGCAGTGTAGCGACCTTTATTGCATAGGACCAACGTTTTTGGGGTTAACCGTAAGGGTTATCGCCCAGATAGCGTTTCGCTTTTTGCTCTTTCAATTTAGCTAAATCAACCAGTACTAAACCATCGATACAGTTATTAAAGTCGGGATCTATACTAAAGCTCAGAAAGTTGACCCCTTGCGCTTCGCACAGCTCAGTATACTGTTTAAATAAGGTCGGTACTTGCGCGCCCATATTCGCGAGAATATGTTTGAGCTCAGCAAAGTCCTCTTTAATATCACTGCCACAAAATATTTGCTGATAGCGTGTAAGTTGATCGCTAGTTAGTTTCATCTCATTGTTAGGCGTGGCGATGCCCTCTAAATTGCAGAAGTAATGTTGGTAGTGATATACCAGCATCGCTTTGGCTTCATCAGGTAACGCATTTGATAAGCTTACCGCACCGAACATGTAGCGGTGCTCAGGGTAACGCTTAACAAATGCACCAATGCCATACCAAAGATAATCTAAGCTCTTTCGTCCCCAATATTTTGGCTGTACAAAACTGCGACCAAGCTCTAGCCCTTTTTCAAAATAAGGAGTCATGGCTTCGCTATATGAGAATAGACTGTCTGTATAAAGTCCTGCTTGACCATGCTCTTCTATCACGTGTTTAGCGCTGGCAAGGCGATAAGCGCCAACAAGTTCGAGTTGTTTTGTATCCCATAACAACAAGTGGTGGTAGTGCATATCGTATTTATCGATATCACGACGATTTCCACTCCCTTCTCCTACTGCTCTGAACGCGATTTCTCTTAAGCGCCCAAGTTCCCTAAATACCACTGAGCTACCAGTATAGCGATAGACATATATTTGCATCCCGTCGGGGGTTTCTCCTATACATTCACAGGCTTCCACCGCCTTTTTAAGCTCTTTACGATTTTCTGGCATTGCAATCGGCGTTTGAGTTTTGAGTGGAAGGGGCTTTTTACTCGCAAGCCGATAAAGCTGCTTACGGATCAGTGCGACAATTTCTTTGTCTTTGAGATTGTCAATTAGGTAAGACTCTGGGGGGATACTTGCACCTATTTCAAATTCTAATGACTTTTGCCTTTGTTTAAACATCTCTTTTACCAGTAGTAAGCTGGCTAAAGGCTTATAAATCATGCTTGTGCCGTAAAACAGCGGGCTGTTTTTAGCTTTAATAAAAATAGGTAAAATGGGACAATTGGCTTTTTTAGCCATGCGCAGAAAGCCTGAGTTCCACTTACAGTCTTTAATGCCTGTTGGGCTCAAACGAGAAACTTCTCCTGCAGGGAAAATAAGAAGTGCCCCTTCAGACTTTAGGTGGTTTTGGATATTTGCAAGTTCTTGCTTTTTACTGGCACCAGATAGGTTATCCACGGGCAAGAGTAGGGGGTGCATTGGTGTAACTGACATCAGCATGCGATTTGCAACCACTTTAAGATCTGGCCGTATCTGCGCAAGTACTTTTATTAGGGCAAGGGCATCCAAAGAGCCTATCGGATGATTTGCAACTATTACGACAGCGCCTTCGCTGGGAATGTGCTCAATTTGCTTTGGTTTAAAGCGAGCATCGAAATCTAATTCATCGAGGACTTGTTCAACGAACTCGAGACCCTCAAGGTGAGGGTATGTGTCGGCAAAAGCGACAAATTCTTGCTCATGTAATAAGTAACCAAGTCCTTTTTTTACTAAACCTTTTACCTTAGGGGAGTTTTCAAGTTGCGGAAGATTTGCTTCAATGACTTTATCTACACTGATCATTTTTCATCACCTGTTGGCGCTTTTTTGCAAGAGTAAAAACTATTAATGACAAGCATGTTGCATTGGTATGTCATTTACTTTGCAGTGATAGTGTGTAATAACAAAAAGGAATCATATGGCTTTACTTATCTGTGTTACTGGACGCAACAATGACAAATTAATCGCTAAACTGAGCGAGCTTTTGCCAAAACAAACGATACTCCAATGGCCTGTTGATGATGCAAGCTTACTAGCGAAGGTTGAGTTTGTGTTGGCATGGAATGCGCCTGAGGCATTATGGTCGCAGCTGCCTAATCTAAAAGTGGTGCATTCCTATGGTGCAGGCATTGATAGTATTCCGGTACAACTATTACCACCGCACGTAGAGGTTGCACGTATTGTTGATCCAAACCTAGCTGATGATATGGCCGAATATGTGCTTGGTCACATTTTGAGTCACAAGCTCGGTATCAATATGTATCTTAAGCAACAGGCTCAACAAGCGTGGAAGCCCCGTAGAGCCAAGTCAGGCAGAACGGTAGGTATTATGGGAATGGGTCAGCTTGGCTTAGCTGTGGCTGATAAACTGAATGCTAATCGATTTACCGTAAAGGGGTGGTCGAACTCGGTGAAAAGCCTTGAAGGGATAATACATTTTTGCGGTGACGCTGAGCTTGGCGCATTTTTACAGGACTTAGATTATCTCGTCTGTTTATTGCCACTTACGGAACAAACAAAAGGTATCCTCAATGCCAAAGTTTTTGCTGCCTCTCCTGCTCATTGCGTACTAATTAACGTTGCTCGAGGTCTGCACTTAAATGAGGCGGATTTACTTACAGCTATCACTCAAGAGACTTTTGGTGGAGCTGTTTTAGACGTATTTGAAACAGAGCCTTTGCCAACAGGGCATGCTTTTTGGTCACATCCTAACATTACCGTGACTCCTCACGTTGCTGCATTAACAAGTTTATCTACAGCTGCACTGCAAATTGCAAATAACTATCTTGCGATGACAGAGGGTAGGGAGTTAATGCACATAGTGCAAAAGAAAAAGGGCTACTAGAGAGCTTGAAGGCACGGATAATACTGTATAAAAAAACATCTTGAGAGTTTATGAATGATGCATTAATTTAACAAAAAAACAATAATAAAAAGGTCTAGTCCATGAAGCAAAGTCAAGGTGGCGCGAAACTATCAATAGTCGTCGTTTCGGTTATTTTGTTAGGGGTATCTGCGTGGTTTAATCAAGCAGGTGCCAGTGAGCTTCAAAGAGAGACTGTTACCTTGGGAAAATGACAGAGATGAGGAACAGCATCTGTCTCAGAGGCAAATAGCCGAAGCACTTCGGCTATTTGGGCTTTAGCGCTTGGCGTGACGCTCTCTGTTTTCTTGTTTCTTTTCGTCGCTCTTTCTGAGTAGTACATAAGTAGAACCACTGCCGCCGTGACATTTTAAAGCAGAATGAAAGGCCAGCACTTGTGGAATTTCTTGCAGCCATTTGCTGGTGTAGCTCTTTAACACGGCTGGAAATGGCTTGCTGTTTAAACCGATCCCGTGTCTTATCAATAACACTCGAATGCTTTTCGTATGACAGTCAGTAACGAAATTAAATAAAGCTTGGCGAGCCTCATGAAATGGCTTGCCATGTAGATCTAAAGTCGCATCAATTTGGTACTTACCTAATCTAAGATTTTTATAAACCCCATCCTGTACCCCACTTTTTTTGAATGCGAGCAGGTCATGAGGGTCGAGAAGATCAACATATTCTGTAGAGAGGTAGTTGGGATCGAACTCAAGTTCTTGCTCTGCTGCCTTTCGTTTTGCGAGTTGTGAAATGGTAGGTTCGTTTTTGATACGGCGCAGTTGTGCTTTTTTATCTTGGGCGAGCGGAGTTACGTCGCCCATGGATGCCAAAAATAGCTCTTCATCAGTCATGGCCATACTGCTTCTCCATTAACAAGCAATGATAGCCATGATTTTAGCGCACCAAATTAAATTATGGAACTAGTCGCTGGGAACTAGTCGCTAGGAACTAGTGAACTTCTAGTTGACCGAAAGTATAGACTTTAAAAAGATAAAATGTATTTATCAGAATCAGGCTAAGGTTAGAAATCACACTAGTGTTCATCAGATCAAGGCTAAACGAGATAAAAAGTACGCCACATGCGCACACAGCAGCTACTCTTAGTAGCGTTTTATGGTTAATAAAAAAGGCGCCAAAACCTAAAGTCAGTAATACTAAGTTAAGTAGCCAGTCGAGCTCGTTTGCCATTGTCTGTTTGGTTCTCCAAATATGTCTAAAGGATCGCCATTATGGTGATCAATAATGCTTCATTCAACTGATAAATTTTATAATTATCGCATTAGAAATTTTTATGGATTAATGTCTGCTGAATAGTTATGTACACAATTTTGCATAAGTCGTGCTGAAAGTATTATTAGGTGTAAGTGGCTGAGCAAGGATAACGTGTGGATTTGCTTCTATGGCTATGATTGTAATGGAAAAAACTTTTTATCAGCGTGGATTAATATATGAATATATATACTAAGGTTTAATTACGAGAGTGTATTACAGAACCCTGAAGCGTGATCAGAACAAGCTGAGCGCTATAAAAAATAATTAAGGAAAGGCAATGAAAATGCTCAAGTACTATTTGTTAGCTAGCTGCGTACTGGCTGCGCTGACAATATACAGTTTGGGATCATGGCTAATGCTACCATTAGCTTGGTTTACTGTGTCAGTGTCGTTAGTCACTTTTGCTTATGCGACGAACTATCCACATATATTTAGAAAGCATGGAACAGGAACTATTCCATGGTATGTCACTTGGCTTTTCTGGCCTTATCTTGGTTTTGTGCACTTGTATAATGCAATAGAGCGCGGCAGGGATGTTGTAGATACATTTCAACCGCTAACAGAAGATCTTTTTGTTGCTTGTCGACTTTTCCCAAGTGATGTGGATATGCTCAAAGCGGAGGGTATAGAAGCAATTTTAGATGTAACAGCCGAATTCGACGGCTTAAACTGGTCGGCAGAGCAACAAGGGTTACACTACTTAAATATTCCTGTGCTCGATCATCAAGTACCAACACCAGAGCAATTAGCTCACGCAATGGCATGGATAGAGGCGCAACATAAACTCAATCGTAAAGTTGTGGTGCATTGTGCGCTTGGTCGTGGCCGCTCAGTGTTTTTTTGTACGGCATATTTGTTGTTGACCAACCCACAATATAGTGTTCGTGAAGCTTTAGAAAAAATTCAAAACCAACGGGAAACTGCGCGATTAAACAAGCAGCAACTAAGGGGGCTGACAAAGCTCCATCAAAACAAAAACTTCTCTCATGAGTTAAGTGCAGTGTTAATTGTTAACCCTGTATCGGGCTCAGGAAAATGGTCTGAATACGAAAATGAGATAGTTGGCATGCTGACTGAAAAATATCGCCTGTCGATTAGTCTTACAGAAAAAGACACTGATGTTTCAGTGCTTGCCCAACATTTGGTGTCACAGGTTCAACCCCACATTGTTATTGCAGGCGGTGGAGATGGAACATTAGCCAGTGTCGCTCATGGTATATATCAACAAGACACCTTGTTTGGCATTCTACCACTTGGCACCGCAAATTCTTTGGCAACCGTGTTACTTGGTCCGATGTCAAAGCTTGACCCTGTTAATCAATCGTGTGAAGCCATTTTAGCGGGCAAAACCAAAGCGATTGATATCATGCACTGTAATGGCAGAGCCGCCCTATTAGTTGCTGCAGTTGGTTTTGGTCAGGAAATGATCGAAAGAGCAAGCCGCGAGGAAAAGAATCACTCGGGTCAACTGGCGTACATTCGTGGTTTGTGGCAAGCCGTCAGCGAAAATAAACCCTTTGAATGTCAAGTGAGTTTTGATGGTGGTGAGCACTTTACGATGAAGTGTGTTAGTTTAGTCATTGCTAATGCCGCGCCAAAAACGACAATACTCGCTCAGGATCATGGCGAGCCTATTTACGATGATGGTCTGTTAGATGTTACTATTTTACCTGCTGAGCCCTCAGGCGCTCAGAATTTAACTGTTGCTGAGCTTATTCTTCCAAAATTAGATGACGCATCATCTAATATACGCACAGCTCAGTGTGAAAAAATAAATATTGCATTTGCGACGGATCAGCATTATGCACTCGATGGCGAAATATTAAGTGCAAAAGACATTGAGATTAAGATCCAGAAGCATGCGCTAGACGTGGCAGTGCCTTAGGCAGCTAGAAACGTGAATTTTTGTTAAAAGGGACTCAACCAGCCCGTGGATATATGAAATATTACACTCTAGAAAGGCTGCATTTAGCTAGTAATGCCAGTCATCAATAGAATATAAAAACTCTTTCAGAAAAGTGTTCATTAGAATTGATCAAAACACTGTGTAATGACCTTAATCAATTCTACATTGTTTAAATTACATTCTTTCTTGAAATAATAAAGTATTGGGTAATACTAAAACTTAGTATTGCCCAATAAGAAAATGTCGATGTTAAATAGGTTTTCAGTTAAAAGCAGGTTGTTGTCGCTTTCAGGCATTCCCGCTATATTTTTTATATTTGCCACCATTTTTACAATCGCTACCCTTTCAAACCTAACCAGTTACATTGACCGCATATATGACGATAGAGTTGTGCCATTAAAGCAGATAAAAGTGGTTTCTGATAATTACGCGGTCGTGATTGTGGATACCTTTCATAAGTTAAGGGGCCAACAACTGTCTGACCGCGCCGCGCTTGAACAAATAGAAGCAGCTAAAAATACGGCGCAGGGTGAATGGAAAAACTACCTTCAAACAGGATTAACAAAGCAGGAGCGAGATTTAGTTAGTGCGTCTGAAAAGGCAGAGCAAGTGGTTGAGAGATTACTCGACGATTACATCGCCAGGGTCAGAGCAAACACCTTTAACTCAATCCCCTATGATGTATTTATCCATGACTTGTACGCAGCGTTTGATCCATTAAGTGAAAGCTATAATGCGTTAATTGAACTACAGCTCACAGAAGCAGATAGTTTACGTAGTATGGGACGTGCTGAAGCGGATGCCACAAAGGCCGCTATGCTCATCTCCTCCGTTGCCATTATTGTTATGATGTTAACGATAGGAATGCTGATTTTTAAATCCATTAATAAGCCACTTACGCGGCTACGGATGCGCATAGGCAACATTGCCAGAGATGCCGATTTGACTCAGAGGGTCATTGTTGAAGGAAACGATGAATTGAGTGAAATTGGGCGCGATTTTAACAGTATGATTTCCAGCTTACATGACTTAGTTAAAAGTTTAGTCACTATGGTAAATAGTTTGTCCAAGACGGCTTGTGAACTGAACACAATCAGTCAATCTATGGTAGGGACATCGCAGCAGCAGGAACAACAAACGGTAATGATTGCAACCGCGACCACTCAAATGAGCAGTGCTATTCAAGAGGTTGCACACAGTGCAATGAACACGGCGAATAAAGCTGAAGTCTCAGGAGAGTTGGCAAAACAAGGTGTTGGGGTTATCTCACAAAATATTCAAACCATCGAAAAGCTTGCTGGTGAAGTTGGAGACAATGCACAACTAATAAAGGCACTGAATGATCAATCAAACGAAATCAATCAAGTGGTATTAATGATCCAAGGCGTCGCAGAACAAACCAATTTACTGGCATTAAATGCAGCGATTGAAGCGGCTAGGGCAGGTGAATCAGGCCGTGGATTTGCTGTGGTGGCTGATGAAGTGAGGCAGCTTGCACATAACACTCAAAAAGCGACTGAATCTATAAGAGAGATGATCTCAAAGCTGCAAGGTACAGCGCAACACGCAGTATCTTCAATGGAAGGAGCACAAAGTAGTGCTGCATCAGGAGTCAATCGAGCCAATGAGTCAGCAAAACTCATGGCAGAGATTAATCAAGCGGTAGATGAAATTGTTGGTATGAATATTCAGGTTTCGACTGCTACAGAAGAGCAGACCACGGTGGTTGCCGAAATTAGTGAGAATATTAACGATTTCAGCAGTAGCATTTCTGAAATTACCAACAGTGCAAAAAGTAATGCTGATGTCAGCAACCATCTTCAGGCTTTATCGGAGCGCCTTAATAAGCAAGTTTCCGTTTTTAAGGTGTAATTCCGATTAGTCTTAATACTTATACCAATTAGACTTAATATTTGCTCAATTTGAAAGAGTAAATCTATATTACTGTTACAGACATAAAAAAACCTCGACAGAGCGAGGTTTTTTTATTCATGATATGTGCAAACCAGTTACACAACACCACGAGGTAGGCGGCAGTCATGGTCTTTTGCAGCAAGCTCTGCAATCCACTGTTCTTCCGCTTTAAAGCCTTCTTCGTTTTCTTTAACGACAGCAAAGCTTACTGATTTTACAGCTGCTTTAGGGGCCTTTTTAGTCGTTTTCGCTTTTTTAGCAGGCGCCTGCGTCGTCTCACTTGCTACAGCTGACCCTGAAGTTAGCTCTTCGGTTAATGCCGCTACCTCTGCAAGGCGCATGTTTTTGCCGCCATCGATGCTATACCAACCTGGTTTCGCAGTGATTTCAGGCTTTTTGCCATGTGCAGCTTCGTACGCAGCTTCGAAAGCGCTTAGTACTTCAGTTTTATCTAGTTTACTCATCGTAGATCCTAGTCGTGTTGTACGCGGATACGCGGGTTAAGATTAAACTCTATTTATACCCATATTTGCGTGAATTTTCAATTTTTTACGTTTTTCAGCGCCAATTTATCGGGATTTAGCCTTGTTTTGTTGCCTTTTTCGTCATTTAGAGTGCTTCTGGGTCAATCGTGCGTCGAATAGCTATCCATACTTTGCCAACCTGTTCATGCCAAACTCTAGTTACGACTTCGAGTGCGGTATGGTTGGCGATAAACTGTCGACTCCATGGATGCTGAGCAAAATTATAAAATTCTGTCGGTGCAGGGATGGTCTCAACCCCTTGAGCGTTGAAAAGATCCATCGCTCGTTGCATATGTGTAGCTGAGGTGACAAGTGCTACATTGTAATCAATTAACATAGGTGCGAGCATTTTGGCTTCGTCGGCGGTGTCTTTTGGATTTGGGTTCTGTTTTATCCTCGAAGTTTCAATACCTAGGCTTTGAGCTGTCTTGGCCATTAACCCTGCGCTAGTGGCATGACCATAGCCATACCCTGAAACAAATAGGTGTGCACTAGGGTAGAGATTCGCTAAACGCACACCTTCAACTAAGCGAGCAAGGCTACAACCGCCAAGTTGTGCATTACTAGGTAATGATTGATTTGGATATAAATCGCAACCCAGCACGACAATTTTGTCGATACTTTGATGTTTTCTTGGGTCAAGCGCGGTGAGCATTTGAGCATCTGTCTCGATAATTTTCTGTGCTACATAAGGAGTAGATAAACTCCAAATAGACAGTAAGCTCAGCCAACAAAAAATGTATGGTGCTTTTCGAGTTTTTGCGACAAACAGCAATAAGCCCATCAACAGAATTAAAGACAAAGGTAATGGCATGAGTAGTTGACCGAGAACCTTTTTCACTTCAAACATGGAAAATCCTTGTGCTAGCATGTGTAACTTAAGGGTATGCTAGCATGAGAAGAGGGTTCTAGAAATCAATCACATCATATTTACAGCCGTCGCTTCTGCGCCTATTTAAAAACGCCCAGCTACGGCTACGAGACTTTCGACCGCTATGACAGAGCAAAAAAGCAAACGAGCGCGCAACTATTTATCGTGCGGTTGTTTTTCTGCATGTGTTCAAAAAGTGCCGATATACAGGATTGTCTTTCATGCTTTTTTTCATGGCCAAATACATTGGGCGGCTCAGTCCAAGCGCACCAAGTGGAATTGACTTAATTAGCCCCTGACTTTCGTATGGCGTTACCAACCAATCAGGTAACGCGGCAACTCCCATTCCAGCACTGACAAGCTGAAAAATAAGTAGTCCTTGATCTACGTTTTTGAGTGTACCGTCAAAGCGAGCGTTTTGAATAAAGTGCTTAAAAATGTCTTGCCTTTCACGAGGTATGGGATAAGAGATGATAGTTTCATCTTTTAAATCTAGCGCGGTCACATAGGCTTTTTTGGCAAGCTCATGATCTGGTGCGACAATTAACTTTAACTTAAAGTCGAATAAATGCGCATACTCTAGTTTTTCTGGTTCACGAATATCAGAGGTAAGTACCAAATCAAGTTCATCATCCATGAGATCTGGAATTGCGTCGTAGCTAAATCCACGCTCGTAATCCACTTTAATATCAGGCCAAAACGTATTGAACTCTTTTATCGTGGGCAATAGCCAGTGAAAACAAGCATGGCATTCGACGCTGAGCCTTAGCTGTGAAATCGGTTGATTCAGGCTTTCTTTTAGACGGCATTTAGTAGCTTCAACTTTTGGCAATACCTCATTTGCAAGTTCTAGCAACAACATACCTTGAGGTGTAAATCGCACCGGTTGGGTCTTTCGCTCGAATAGTTGACAGTCAAGTTTGCTCTCGAGATCTTTGATCTGATGAGATAAAGCAGATTGAGTCAGGAAAAGCTCTCGTGCTGTATTCACAAGAGAACCAGTTTCTTTCAAGGTGGAGATAGTTTTTAGGTGCTTTATATCAATCATTATCAACAGTTCTCATATTTGAAGTGAGTAAATCTCAGCTTTACTCAATATTACGATTCTATTTATTTATTATCAATGTCTAGACGTCTAAATACCTATGGTGAATTGTTCAAAAATTCACAAATCCACTATAACACTAAAAATGACAGCGTTGTCACCAATTCTGTAAAAAAATTGCAAAAAATTATAGTTTAGTTTTATTCATATAATGAAAGTCAAATTTTCTCCAAACCTTTGGTACGTTAATCAAAGGTTTGGCTTAAAGATGAACGAGCTGGTTGTTTTTAAATTTTGCCTATGTTTTCAGAGTAGCTAAAAACAAAAGCCATCGCTTGATCTGCTGGCAGCGGTTGAGAAACAATAAACCCTTGGCCAAACTGACAGCCTTTTTGTTTCAATAACTGCCATTGTGTCTGCTGCTCTATGCCCTCAGCAACCACAGTTAAATTGAGTGATTGAGCAAGCTTTAAAATTGCATCTACGAGTGGGTTTTCTTTTTCAGTGAGCTGATCAATAAAGCTTTTATCTATTTTTAGCACGTGTATAGGTAATTGATGTAAATAACCAAGTGCTGAATATCCGGTACCAAAGTCATCTAGATAAAGCTTGACGCCAAGGGAAGCCAGTCCATGGATTATTTTTGTCGCTAGCGCTAAATTAGCGATAAGCCCTGACTCTGTGATCTCCAAACATAGTGAGCCAGAATGCAGCTCATAACGTTGATAAAGCTCTCTGATTGTATCTACAAACTCTAGGCTGGCAAAATGCCGAGAAGAGACATTGACGGTAACTCGTATCGGCGGTTGACCTTGATCTTTCCAGCGCTTTAATTGTGCTGCAGCTAGGGTTAGAAGGTGCAAGTCCAGCTCGATGATTTGCCCGGTTTGCTCTGCTATTTGAATAAAGGTATCAGGAGAAACAAGGCCATTTTTTGGGTGAAACCATCGGACTAATGCCTCGAAACCAACAATCGCTCCGGTGTTGAGTGAAAATATCGGTTGGTAGTACAAAGCAAATTCGTTATTTTTAATGCCATGCTGGAGATCATTTTCTATATCTGCTTGTTGTTTCAGGCGTTTACGCATCGCGTTATTAAAATAACACACTTGTCCTCGTCCTGAGGACTTAGCCTCATACATAGCTGCATCAGCTTGCTGCAATAGGTTGATTGCGCTATCAGAGTCTTTGTCGGTAAAGGCAACACCTATACTTGCTGATGCCTGTAGCACATGACCGTCGATATGTAGGGGCTTGGTAATTGCTTTGGTGATCCTATCAAGGAGGACACTCACTTGCTTTTTATCCGACACATTTTCTAAAAAAATTGCAAATTCATCGCCACCAAGGCGAGCAAATGTATCTGTTTTACGAATACAAGTACCAACTTTTTCCACAATCGCAATTAAGAAGTGATCACCAACATCATGCCCAAGCGAATCATTGATACTTTTAAACCTATCTAAATCTAGATAAATAAGGCAGTGCATGTGAGAAGATGAGCCTCGAGCGAGTCTTAAAATAGCATGTTTTATCCGCTCTAATAGCAGGTATCGATTCGCCAGACTTGTTAAGTCGTCATGTAGCGCGCGGTGTTCAAGTGCTTGCCTTGATAATTGCCGGTCAATTGCCATGCTGACTTGACGGCTTATATAAGTCAAAATAGAAAGGTCGTGGTTGACGAAGGCGTGGTCATTGTCATAACTCTGTAGGACGATTACACCTTGATACTGGCTATTAACAATAAATGGCACACCCAGCCAAGAGCGGGGCGAGCGGCCAATCATCTTAAAATATCCCCGTTTTATGTGCGTGTTAAACTGGAGATGGTCGCATAAAAGTGGTCGCTGATTTTTTAATATAAAATAAGATGCGCTATGTTTTATTTGATCTTTTGACACTCGCTGGTGCGCATTGCATTTTTCTGCACCTTCAACCAAGTAAACGATTTCTAGCACGTCCTCTTGGGTATCGTATAAACCAATAAAAAAGTTTTCCGCACTTAGTTGGGATGCAATGATCATATATAGATCATCATAAAAAGCTTCTAAATTCTCGAAGCGATAAGTGATGTTAGCGATTTTCAACAAAGACTTTTCTAAATTCTGAGCCTGATGTAATTGAGCAATGGTGGATTGTAGATTTTCCAGTGTTCTAAGTTGATGTATTTTTGCACTTAATAAATGCGCGACGGTTGATAAAATCTGTAAGTGTGCAGCAGTAAAATAATCCGCTTCAGGGTGCTCGCAATCAATTACACCAATCAAGTGGTCTTCATATTCCAACGGTACACATAATTCTGACAGAGCTGGGCGAAGATCTGCGATGTACATAGGGTGAGAAGCGACATCTCCAGAAATAAAGGGCGTTCTTGTCATTGCCACTTGGCCGGTAATACCTGAGCCTATTTTTATCCTAGTTTGTGCCACTCGATAGTCGTTATTATTTTCCGACACGCCCATGCTTGCAGCTACTTCAAGGTATTCTTGATAAGGGTCTGCAAGATAAATCACACAATCAACAAAGCCAAGTTTACTAACGACTTGTGTTGTAACGTATTCAAATAATTCATCGAGCTTGGTCAGGTGCAGCAGTGACGAGGAAAACTGGTTGATGATGCTAAGCTGCTCTGTTTTTGATTCTAGTTTTTGGTTTTCAGATAGCATACATATTTCTCATAAATGACTATGATTACGTTAACGTAATTTGCACTTATTTACCAATACTGAAGTGTTTGTTTTATTGCGCTACAGAGAGCCATACCTCTGAGTTGAAATAAACTAAGCTTCGTCTTAAAAACTTTACTAACACCAAATCGCGGCCTATGATCGGGCAAATTCAGTAGTGGAAGAGAGCAATGAGCAGCAAACAAACGCTAACAATCACAAGACCGGATGATTGGCATGTTCACCTGCGAGATGGTGACGTATTGGTTGATACCGTAAGAGACATTAGTCGCTACATGGGGCGAGCGATTATTATGCCTAACTTAGTGCCCCCAGCAACATGTACCGACAGTGCTTTGGCATATCGCGAGCGGATCATGGGTGCTAATCCGCAAGGTAATTTTGAACCTTTAATGGTGCTTTATCTTACAGACAATACGACGCCAGAGGAAATCAAAAAAGCAAAGGCAACTGGTCACATTGTTGCGGCTAAATTGTATCCAGCCGGTGCGACGACTAATTCAGATTCGGGTGTCACGGATATTGAAAATGTATATCCTGCACTTGAAGCTATGCAAGAAGTTGGTATGTTGCTGCTAGTGCATGGGGAAGTGACAGACTCTTCAATCGATATTTTCGACCGAGAAAAAGTGTTTCTTGAAACTAAGCTCTCTAAGGTAGTAGACAACTTCCCGTCTTTAAAGATTGTGTTGGAGCATATCACCACAAAAGATGCTGTTGATTTTGTTACCAATGCACCGGACAATGTTGCCGCTACAATTACAGCCCATCATTTACTATATAATCGTAATCACATGCTAGCTGGTGGTATTCGCCCTCACTACTATTGTCTGCCAATCTTAAAACGTAATACTCACCAGCAGGCTTTGATTACAGCTGCAACGAGTGGCAGTAAAAAGTTTTTCCTAGGCACTGACTCCGCGCCTCATGCAAAAGACAAAAAAGAAGCCGCATGTGGTTGTGCTGGTGCATATACGGCGCATGCCGCTATTGAACTTTACGCTGAAGCGTTTGAAGAAGCGGGAGCACTTGACAAGCTTGAAGGCTTTGCAAGTCACTTTGGCCCTGACTTTTATAATTTGCCACGAAATCAAGATACGATTACGTTAACAAAATCACCATGGGTGGTGCCTGACTCTTACACACTCGGCACAGGCTCAGTAGTTCCTATTAAAGCAGGTGGGACAATTGACTGGAAAGTAGATTGAGTTTTAAACAAAATGTAATTAAAATTTCTTAAATCACATACAAAAGCGCTATTATGGCGCTTTTTTTTGTTAAAATCTTTAGGTATATAGAATAGAATTTGTTTTTTTAAAATTTTAATATAGTATTCAATATTAATATTAAAACTAGCTTAAATGAGAGAGTGTCAATGCGTGAGATCAAGTCTTTTGTAAAAACTGCAAGTCCGAGTGATTTAGAAAAAGCATTGGAGTATATTCAAAAAGCGCTGGATGAGCAAAAGGAACAACAACAAGCCAAAGCTGAAGTAATGGCAATGTTGAAAGAAAAAGGACTTACGCTTGATGATTTAGTAGGTGAAGGCGCAGCTGATCGTCGCTCAAAAGTAAAACCTAAATACCGTATAATCATTGACGGTGAGGTAACAGAGTGGACGGGTCGCGGTAAAACACCTAAGGTATTCCAAGGTGTTAACTTAGATGATTATCTAATCGAATAAATAGCCGATTATTGGTGTAGTTAGATATTGCACTGATAAAGCCTACATGAAAGGCGTATCTCAATAGATACGCCTTTTTTGGATCAATTAGTTATATTTGAGGCGCTTATTTACGTATTAAGACCTTATCAGAAAGAAGCCGTAACAAATACCTTGGTTCACTTTCGTAAAAGTAATGATTCTGCTGTCATAGTATTACCGACAGGAGCTGGAAAAAGTTTAGTTATTGCAGAATTAGCAAAGCTTGCTAAACATAAAATACTGGTATTAACTCATGTTAAAGAGTTAGTTGAACAAAATGCACAAAAATATAAAAGTTATGGTTTACAGGCGAGTATTTTTTCCGCTGGCTTAAAAGAAAAGTCGTTACAGCATCAAGTCACGTTTGCCAGTGTGCAATCTTTATCGAGAAATGTCTCTCAGCTCGATCAATTCTATTCCCTCGTTATTATTGATGAATGTCATCGAGTAAGCGGCGAGGATAACAGCCAGTATCAGCAAATCCTGCAGCAAGTACGGACACTAAATCCAAACTTAAAAATACTAGGCCTCACTGCAACGCCTTATCGGTTGGGCATGGGGTGGATATACCAAAAACATTATCATGGTTTCGTGAGAGGTGAAGCTAATTCACCATTTAAACATTGTATTTATGAGTTACCGCTTAGGTATATGATCAAAAACAACTACCTAACCCCACCAAACCAAATAGATCCTGCGGTAGAAAACTATGACTTTTCCAGTTTAAGTACAGATTCATTTGGGCGCTATTCAGCATCAGATATGAATACATTATTAAATGCTCAGACTCGTGCGACAAAAAGTATTATTGAGCACTTGATAGGTTTGAGTACACAGCGACAAGGGGTAATGATTTTCGCAGCCACCGTCATGCACGCAAAGGAAGTGTTAGGTTACTTACCGGAGCAGTGTAGTGCGCTAATTACCGGTGAAACCAAATCTACAGAGCGTGATCTGTTAATCAAGAAATTTAAAAATAAAGAAATTAAATACCTAGTTAATGTGTCGGTATTGACTACTGGATTTGATGCTCCCCACGTAGACGTTATCGCAATTTTACGCCCAACAGAATCAGTAAGCCTGTATCAGCAAATTGTAGGCAGAGGACTTAGGCTGGATGACAATAAAGTGGATTGTCTGGTTTTAGATTATGCGGGAAATGATTTCGACTTATTTTCGCCAGAGGTTGGCAGCAAAAAGCCGAGTAATGACAATGAACCGGTACAGGTACTTTGCCCAGGCTGTGGCTTTGCAAACATATTTTGGGGGAAAGTGGATGAGCAGGGCAAAGTGATAGAGCATTTTGGGCGACGCTGCCAGGGGCTGTTGGAGGATATTGATGGGGATTCACAACAATGTGACTTTCGCTTCAAATTCAAAGAATGTGACGCATGTGGTGCTGAAAACGATATTGCGGCAAGGCAATGTCATCAGTGTGGCGGGGTAATGGCTGACCCAGATGATAAGCTCCGTGCTGCCCTAAATTTAAAACATGCGATGGTGTTAAGGTGTAGCGGCTTAAGTGGGGAAGTGTTTAGCGAAAATAAGTTAAAAGTTACTTACTTTGATGAAGATGGTGCCAGCTGTAGTGAGGTGTATGATTTTTCTAATCAAAAAAGTGTATTTGTGTTCCACCAGCTTTTTGCAAAACGAAGAAAGTCAACACCTGTGCCTGCAAAGTGGCTATCTGCTGCACAGGTAACGACGACAGATCTCATCGCGCCAGATTTTGTTATCGCCAAATTACATAAAAAGTTTGGTTGGCAGGTTTCCGAAAAGTTATTTGATTATCAAGGAAGTTTTAGAAAAGCAGATAAAAGTTAGTCGTCTAGGTATCAGCACACCTATTAAATGTTGTTAAAACCTTTAGGTGTGCTTGGTTATTCAGGCTATATCGATGTAGGCACCTTGGCGGTAGCATGGTGCGGTATCTTAGTTATCGACAAGATATTTACTTAAGATAATTGGTATAACAGCCTGCTATTCGTCAGCCATCAATCCCCAACCGTCGCCATAGCCTTCATGCCCATTTGCGATGCTCTCTAGGTACTGCTCTGTTTGGCTAAGCAGTTCATGTAGCGGCACCATAGTTACTGTTGTGACCACTTCCCACACGCCGGTATCTGGGCATTTTTGTAGTTGGGTTTTAGGCGCTAGCTCATCTTTTTCAATAGTGTCGATGAAGCGTTTTGCATCATCTGCTTTTTCGAAGAGAATATAAAAGTCAATATTCTGCATCTGCGTTAAGTCAACGCCAGCAGCGGCAATCTCGGCAAGAAGCTCGCCATTATCATCATTTGGGAATTGCATAATTTTACTCTGCAGGTTCAATTATCGCTATTGTCCGTCATCTGTAACAAAATAAAAAGCATGATTGTAAATAAATGTGTGATAGCAACGACGGCAATATTACAAAATAAACCCGATGTTCAGGTTAAGGGCGGCAAAATAACACTTTATTTTAAAAGTCGTTTTACAGTCTCCAATTTCACAAGCACAATGACACTACCTGTGTTGTTAAGTCGCTATATTTAGGTCGTATTATTTTAATGAAGCCGTTTTTTCTTTGTCTGAAAATTGTATTGTTAACATGTTGCTTCTCTGCTTTTGCGGTAGAAACCGAGTCTCGTCCAGAAGCAGAACATATCACTAGTATTGTGGTTAACCTAGATAACAGCACGGTAAAAGATAATGTATTGGGTTTTTTGAAAGGGTATGAAGGTAAAACAAAAACACCGCGAGTCCTCAAGTCTATGCGAGCGGATATACGCCGTTCGTTAAATGCCTTGGGTTACTATCATTTTGAGATACAGTTTAGTGAAGATAGCCAAGCCGTTGCTGTTACTATAAAGCTCGAAGCGCCATTAAAATGGAAAACGGTGAATATTGATCTCATCGGTGAAGGCAAAGCAAACGCTGAGTTGTTAGCTTTGATAGAAGATGTGCCTGTACGTATCGGTAAACAGGTGGATCATAGCGATTACCAAGCAACGAAAAGTCGTTTAGAAAGTGAACTGCTGGAGCTAGGGTATTTTGACTATCAATGGCAAGAATCTAAGCTGATCATACATCAAGGCAATCGATACGCTGGAGTTCGACTTTTATTGGACACAGGAATACGCTATCAGTTTGGTGGTTTGACGATTGAACGAAGCACCAAAGCAGCTGATTATATCCGTTCTTTGAGTCCTTTTTCCAAAGGGCAGCCGTTTGAGGCAGGTTTACTATCTGATTTTAATCTAGCATTAAATGAAACCCCCTATTTTAGCGCTATCAAGGTATACCCATTATTAAAAGCGCGTGCCAGTGGGCAAATTCCAGTGAGTGTTCACGTTGAAGACAAGCCTGCAAATAGCTTTGAGTTAGGCGCAGGATATAGCGATGATGTTGGCGCCAAAACACGTTTTAAATGGGTTAAACCGTGGATCACAAAGTCGGGTCACTCTTTTGAATCAAACCTTAGGATCTCTCAGAAGCAACAGGATATTACAGCTAGCTACACTATTCCCGTGGAAAACCCAAACGATGATTTATGGCGGGTGTTAGGAGGGTATCAATTACAAGATGATGTTACTGAGGGTATTGATAGCCGGATCTGGAATGTACAGGTACAGCGGCAGTGGCTAACCGATGATAATTGGATAAGAACAGCTTTTATCAAGCGTGAGCATGAATCTACAGAGCAAAAAAATGAAACGCAAAAAACCGAAATGCTGATACCAGGAGTCAGCTATTTAAAAAAGGAGAGTAAAGGTGGCGCGCTGCCGTATTGGGGTAATAAAAGGTTAATTTCCATAGAGGGAGCTGCTGACTCCTTATTGTCCTCGACGAATATGTTAAAAGTGCGTTGGAACAATGAGTGGCTAAGAAGTGTGGAGGCTAGACATTTGTTTTTTGGCCGTATCGATCTGGGTGCCATTGTAACTAAAGATATCGATAAAATACCCTTCACTCACCGCTTCTTGGCAGGCGGCGATCAGAGTATCCGTGGCTTTGCCTACGAGTCAGTCGGTCCACGAGATGACGAGGGGCGGATCTTAGGCGGTAAGTACCTGGCAACAGGCACTTTGGAATACAATTACCAATTTCACCCAAGTTGGAGAGCGGCGTTATTCATTGATGCAGGGACTGCAACGAATGACTTCTCCGATGCTTGGGAAGTCGGTGCTGGTTTTGGTTTTCGTTACCTAACACCAGTAGGCCCAATCCGCCTAGACCATGCGTGGGGGCTTACCAAAGAAAGTAAAAGTACTCGTCTTAGTATTGTCATAGGGCCTGAAATTTAATGCAGTTTAGAAGCTTCAAAATCAAACTTATCACCGCCTCAATCAGTGTGTTTATACTGCTAGTTTGCTTATGCTTTACTTTACCCGGGCAACAGCTATTAGTTTGGGTCGCGAATAAATCAGTTGCAGGCCTTGAGATAAAGGGGATAGACAAACGTTTGTTGTCGGGTGCAAATCTGAACTTACGTTACCAGAATGAAAACATAGATGTTCGTCTCAAAGGCGCCAAGATAGCTCTGACGTGGTGGAGCTGCGCAAGTGTGTGTCTGTCTATAGATGCTAAGACGATAGCAGTAGAACAAAAATCTATCAGTAAAAGTGATACGCAACCCTCCCAAAGCAGCATGCTTGATTTGCCATTTTCATTTGCTATTCAGCAGGCTCAAATTCAGCAGCTCTCACTTAAGACACCTGAGCTTAATGTACAGATACATAATTTTGATACGCAGCTATCAGGAGCAGGCTCACATATTGTTGTCAGTGCTTTATCTATTGACTCGGTGCTGATAAACACCAAAGTGGCTAAGCCGCCAGCTTCTGCTCAAGCATCAGCACCATTACGTGAAATAGCGCCACTTCCATTGCCAAAAGTAGCGTTACCGTTTACAGCGATGCTAGGTGAATTGACACTCAACAGGCTCTCCATTGATGAACAGACAATCACTAATATAAAAGTCTCTGGAGTCGAGCTGGCTGAGACCGTGAAAGTGCAACATGCGCAGCTCAACTATCAGCAATGGTTTTTATCAACAGCGGCAGACATCGCCTTAGATAACTGGACGGTGACATTAGATGCCACGATGAGCGCGCCGCAAGGACTAATAACTGCCAGCCTAGTAGGTCAACCGCATAACTTAACACTCTCATTGAACACCAAAGGTGCGGTGTTTTCATCGATGCAAGCGCATGCAAACTTAACGCAAAAAAATTGGCCGTTTACGTTGCAAGGAAAAGTTGAAAAGTGTCTTACCCCTGCAAAGCCAGTGGCGCTGAAAAGTGCCACCCTTAGTCTACAAGGAGACATTACAAACTATAAAATGTCTACATCGTTGGCTGTTAATGCGCAGTCTATTGGTGATATTAGCGCTACACTTGATGGTCACGGAGGGATAGACGCATTTGTCTTGGCTAAAGGCGCGCTTTTACTCAACAAAGCTCAGGCCGAGGTGTCTGGAGAGATAAATTGGCAGACTGGGCTGAAAGCCAGCGCAAAAGGAGACTTTACTCAGCTGCCCATAGATAAGTTGCTAAGCCTGCTACCATCGAATGTAGAGATGGTCGAAGATGATGTGTTAAATGGCCAGTTTGCTCTGGGCTTTTCCAGCCACGCAGAGCAGTGGCAGGTTAATATCGAGCGCTTTACAGCAGAAGGACAACTTGCTGGATTGCCAATACAGGCAGAAGTTAAGTTTACTGTTGACCAAAGTCTGCTCGGCGAGCTGAGTCATGCACATTTAACTTATGGCAAAAATAAGCTCATCTTAAGTGGTGAGCTTGGGCAGCAGCTAGATTTACATCTTGATCTACAGCTGGAGCAAACAGCAAACGCGCTGTTCCCTGCGGATATTGTGGGTGGCGGTGAAGTTTTTATTCGGGGTGATCATACAAAGCCGAGCATTCAGACTGAACTGTATTTTGATTTGTTACGTTATCAGGATAAAACATTACACGGTTTGGCGGCAAGCGGGAAAGTTGATATAGCCAATGTGCTGTCTGGTCAAATGAAATTGGCTTTAGATCGCCTGCATATCGACACTGAAGTGTTTGAAGGTATTCACCTTACGGTGAAAGGAGATCAAAAGCAGCATAATATCGCATTGGATGTTCGTGATAAGCGCGTCGTTGCCAGTCTAAAAGTCAGTGGTAAGACCCAGCAGTCAGCTTGGTATGGAGAATTATCGTCAGGTGAAATCACCGCTTCGGGTCAAACGATAACACTCCAAAACCCAGCTGTAATTGTGCTAAGTGGATCTGCTCAGCGTGTTGCATCACAGTGCTGGAAAATGGCGGGTAGCACGCTGTGTTTCGCCGCCGAGCAGCAAAGTGGACAAGGAAAAGCAGAGTTTAAACTTGATAAATTAGCGCTGGCTACATTACAAGCTTGGTTACCAAATGAATTGACGTTAAATGGGCAAACCCATGCTACAGCAAAACTTGCATGGAAAGGTGGTCAGATAATACGTGCAAATGGTGAGCTAAATATCGTTGATGTAGAGCTTGCTACACATGGTCAAAGAGTTTCAATTTCTGAGTTTAAAGCACAGCTGAAAACCGATAACAAACAACTCAATGCCGATTGGCGTATGATGTCTGAGACACTAGGTAAATTCAGTGGTACGACGCGTCTACCGCTAAATAAGCAGACTCCAACGCTGGCCGGAAAGATTAAAGTCGAGTCTATCGTGCTGGCCAAGTTGTCTACTTTATTAAATCGAGTAACAGATCAAAGCTTTGATCTTCAGGGCACGGTGTCTGGAGATATAGATATTGCAGGCACACTATTGGCACCTGAGGTTAATGGTAAGCTGAGTGCTCAACATTTATCTATGTCATCTGACTCTTTGCCGATAGAAATCGACGAAGGCAGTATAAATCTCGATTTTAATACAACGTCTGCACAGCTCAAGGCCGAGCTTAATGCTACCAAAGGCGGTAAATTAGTACTCACAGGTGACGCTGATTGGTCATCGGAATTATCCGCTAAAGTGAGTATGCAGGGGGATGAATTATATTTACAGCCGAGTTCGCGAATAGAGTTAACGGCAAATCCTGATTTAACGCTGTCTTATAAAGACAAAGTAGCACGTGTCTTTGGAGAGATTTTAGTGCCATTTGGTCGAGTGAATATCGAGTCATTGCCAGCGGGCGTAACCTCACCAAGCGACGATGAAATTATTGTCGATGCTAAGGTAAAAAAGCAAATGTCAGTGCCTGTCCAGCATGAAATAGATTTAGAGCTAATAGTTGGTGATAACTTTAGGGTTAATGCTCTGGGCTTAGATAGCTTTGTTACTGGTGCTATCGAAGTTGATAAACAAATAACAACGCCGATGTTAGCAACTGGGGAGCTGCAACTCAGAGAAGGAAAGTACCGAGCGTTTGGCCAAGATTTACTTATCCGTACAGGGCAAATTGGCTTTAATGGTGCGTTAGATAAGCCCTATTTAAATATTCGTGCGATCCGAAATCCAGTGACTACAGCGAATGATGTAACCGCTGGAGTAGAGTTAACCGGTAGTATTACTTCACCGCGTTTAGTTGTGTTTTCAGAGCCCACCATGGATCAAGCTAAAGCATTATCATATTTACTAAACGGCCAACCGCTAGGAAAGTCAGAGACTTCAAATAATGCGCTCCTCACTCAATTTTTACTCTCACAAGGAATTGATCGAAGCGAAAGCTTTTTTAGCAAGGCTGGTGAATCACTCGGCTTTTCCGACGTTAACTTATCAGCTAAAGGCAGTGGTGATGATACACAAGTTGAAGTGTCAGGCTATCTTACCCCCAATATACAAATAAGTTATCGAGTGGGTGTGTTTGAATCAATTAATGAAATTGCATTGCGCTATCGGGTTTTTTCTAAGTTTTATGTAGAAGCAACCAGTGGGTTATATAACAGCATAGATTTTCTATATAAGTTCGATTGGGATCAACAATGAAGTGGTTGATACTGACATTTAGCTTATTGTGGTTACCAGCGGTTGCTCAAGAAGCTAGGGTGATACGGATCAGTATTGGCGCAGATCCTTATATTGTCGAATTATTGACCTTAGCTTTATCTTATGAACAAACGCCGAGCAAAATAGTGTCGGTGCGCAATGTGGTGTCGCAAGCGCGAGCTATCAGGTTACTTGGGAAAAAGTCTGGGGTAGATGTTAGTTGGCTGGTGACTAACTCTCAACGTGAAAAAGCGGCAAGAGCCATTCGTATTCCGTTAGTCAAAGGTTTATTAGGTTATCGGATCCCGCTAGTACATCGAGATAATCGCCACGCACTCAGTGCTATACGTTACATTGGTGATTTACGAAGCTTTACGTTTGGTCTTCGTAGTGATTGGCCGGATCATGAAATTTTTGAGCAAAATGGGCTTCATGTCATGTCGTTTTCGCAAGAGCAAAGTGGCTATGAAATGTTAGCTAAAAAAAGATTTGATATTTTACCCAGTGATTTTGTGAGTATTGAAAGCGCACTCAGTGATCCGCGCTTACACGCAGATCACTATGTCGCATTTTATTACCCTTCTGCGGTGTACTTTTTTGTATCCCATGATGATCAGCTATTATATGAACAGCTTAAAAAAGGTCTAAAACGAGCGCTACAAGATGGTAAGTTTGAAGCGCTGTTTTTAAAACACTTTTCTAGCCGAGTCAAAGCACTAGATCTCGAAAATAAAACAATTATAGAATTGAGTAATCCAACTTTGCCACCAAGCGCACCGCTAGAAATACCGCATTACTGGCACACACAAGGAAAATAATAATGAAAAAGGCCTTAATTCTCACCGCATGTATTACTGCTTCATCCATCGTGGCGGCAACGCCATATACAAAGTCACCATCAGAAGTTGTTGCGGGAGCAAAAAAGTCGGATTGGCAGGAGCTAGACCCTCAAAATATCTTAAAAATTAAATTACAAACGGGGCCGGTGTACATTTCACTAAATTCTGAACTTGCACCTAACCATGTAGCAAATATCAAGGCATTAGCGCGAGAAGGGTTTTATACCAATTTAAATATGTATCGATTTGTCGAAAATTTTGTTGCACAGGGGGGAGACATGTCAGATAAAAAAATTCCCCAAAAAGGAAAAAAGACGATCGCTGCGGAGTTTTACCATAGCACCGACACAGGGTTACCGATTACCTCTGTGCAGGCTGTAGATGGTTACGCTCCTCGTACAGGCTTTCGAAATGGATTTGCGGTGGCACAAAATCAATCTGGTACAAAAACGTGGATGACCCACTGTGTTGGTGCTTTTGCAATGGCAAGAAGCAATGATGTAAACAGTGGCGGTACTGAGTTTTATATCACCCTCACACCGCAGCGCTATCTTGACAAAAATACCACCGTATTTGGTCAGTTGCTATCTGGGATGGAACATGTACAGCAGCTAAAGCGCCAGCCAGTGGCGGGACAAGCTTATAATGTGATCGAAGGTGTTTCAGTACTTGCGGATGTAAAAAATGCACCAACGTTCAAGCGACTAAGAACGGACACCGAGGTATTTGCAGAGTTAATATCAGCGCGTAAAAATAGAGCTGGTGAGTGGTTTGTCGATACTCCAAATCATACTGATGTATGCTCGGTGCCCGTCCCTTTAGAAATGCAAGAGGCGGCAAATTAAGATCACCTATAGCTTGGGATAAAGCGTCGCTATTTGCTGTTTTTTATCTTAATCGGTGCCCATTACGCAGTTTGTACCTATCGCAAACTGCGTAATGGAGTTGGTATTATTGCCTGTTAGTTCGCACGGCATAAGGCGTCTTATTTTGCTCGTTTGAGCGGTATGGATTGATGTCCAATCCGCCACGGCGAGTATAGCGCGCATATACCGAGAGTTTCTCAGGATTAAATGTGCGCCACAGCTCGCAGTAAATACGCTCTACGCATTGCTCATGAAACTCGTTATGATCACGAAACGAAATCAGATACTTAAGTAACGCGGCCTTATCAATTTGCTTGCCCTGATAACTAATGACGATACTCGCCCAATCAGGTTGTGAAGTGATTAAGCAATTTGATTTGAGCAAGTGACTGTGAAGCGTCTCTTGCACTACTTTATCAGACGCTAATTTAAGTAAATTATGGTCTGGTGTGTAGGTGTCTACTTCTATATCAAGAGAGTCAATACACTCACCAGGTAATGATGAGAATGGAATACAATCAAATTCACCAGCGCCAAAAAGTGTGACGTTAACTTCGCTGTTTGAAGCTGCGGATAAATCCTCTGTCAGTGTTTGACGCACTACTTCCATCGAATCAAATCGGCTTTGATTAAAGCTATTTAAGTAAAGTTTGAATGACTTTGACTCAATAATATGAGAACTCTGGCAAGGAAAAACAAAGGTTGCAACGGCGACTTGTGGTTTGCCCTTAGTATTTAACCAAGATAACTCATAACCTGTCCACGTATCTTCACCTTTGAATGGTAGCTCAGCTTCGTCTACGTGAATTTGGTCACGATTAAGCTTTCGTGCAATTGGATGAAGTAAGCTCGGGGTATAAACACTGGCATATTCTGTGGTTTTACCAAGCACAGAAGATTGCAGCTCTGGTGCATTGTTGTAGTCTGTCATGTTAACTCAAATCTCGTTACAATATTCATATTATAGCGAATGTTCACTTGAGGATTAATACCCCCTTGACGGTATTACCTAAAAATGTGAACAGAAAATAAAGAGAGCTTTACTTATGACTCAGCCTGTGAATATGGCATGCCTTCATCAAGCCCATGCGGATTATTATCACCGCACATTTAAAGCATTACCGAGTACAGAATATGACGAAGCCTGGCCAAGCCCGTGCGAGCAAGGTGAGCCTAATAAACTCAATGAGATTAATTGGCAAGCTGTCAAGCGTAATCCTAAGGGGACTTTTGACGAGTTAGCAAAAGCACTTGAAACACAATTTCCTGACGGTTTGAATACACTATATGGGGATTTTTTTTCAGGTAATATAACAGCCTTCATAGATGGTAAAAAAATTGAGTTACTTCAGGCGTGGAATGCGGATGACTTTGATAGACTTCAGCAAAATATCACAGGGCACATCTTAATGAAACGCAGACTCAAGCAGCCAGATACAGTATTTATTGGATTAACCGAAGCTGATGACTTATTGGTGTCAGTGGATGTGTCGACGGGGCAAGTCGGGCTGGAATTTGTTGGGAAAAAACAACATCATGTGCTGGCAGACTCAATCGCAGAGTTTGTAGATTGCTTGATTGCGAATTATCTAGAGTAAATTAACGAGCTAGGAGCCTAGGCTCCTTATGCCATATATGGTATTACTGAAAGTCCCAAGAGATGTTGGAAACTAATTGACACGTCTCGCAGCGAAAATCAAACAGCCCAAACCAAGGAGACTCCAATAACCACTCACCATTACAACTTGGGCACTTTCGTGCTTTTTCAGTCGCAAGGCTTTCTCCACCTACTCGATAAAGATAGTAGTAAACTGGCTTTTGAGTGAGGTAGCGAATACGCTTACTTAAATCCATTCCTCTTCTGTATAGGTCACTGTCGGTACTAGATATTTCCTCAAGCGCAGCAAACTCACAGCGTGTAGCACCATTGATCTGGATCTGATCACAGGCTTGCCAATCCTCTTTCCATTTTATCAGCGCCTTGTAGTCGCCATTGGCTATGGCTGGGATTTTATAGAGCGGTACAGGTAAGAAATCATCGCCACAATATAACGGACTACAGGTATGAACATAAGTCGTATAGAGGATGTAGCTAGACGGTGTTTGGCAAGCGTCGGCACTATTGGCGTGGATGTCTTGACCAATCACCTTAACCTTAGGTGCAAGTAAGCCTGATTTTTGGAGTTCATCTATGGCAAATTTCACGAAAGGACTATGATTAAGGGGGTGTAGTGAGTCTTCCTCAGGACACATGACTCGAGTGATGAAATATCCCTCTTTGAGTACTGTTGGGAACTCATCACCGATAATTTGACCATTGAAGCGCAGCGCATTTACAACACGGTTGATTGCTTGTTCGGCGGCATCTAAGGTAGTTTCCTCGTAGCAATCAAAGATGAGATCAATGACAAACACTATGACTTCTCCAGTAATTCGATAAGCTTATCCAGTTTTGCTTCTATGCGGTCTAATTGGCTCTGAGAAGCAGGGGCTGTGGGCTTGTCAATTGCTTGAGAGTCTTCTATACAAGTGGGATCTTGTTTATAAGCCGCAATACCCGCAATGATATCGGGCATTGCAACACTTTGAGTTAGTTTACTCTTGGTCAACGCAACGGTTGGCGTGATTCCACTGTCTACTAACTTCTTAATGGCGTTGGCAACAACTGGGTGCATAAATCTTCCTGAATCCAGAAACAAGAAAGAGATCATATCACCATGTGATGCTGGGCGCTATTTGCCAGGCACCCAAGTTAATAACAAGAGGTTACCTTAACATAGCGTCAAGCTCATCAATCACTTCACTCCAGTCCGCATCTTCCCGCAACGACTCTTCAATAAAATGCCGTTGGCCTTCATTCCAAAATGGTGCCTGACTCAGTAACATCTCGTCAGGAAGGCGGTGCTGCTTAACAAAACCATCGATTGATTTAGGATCATTATCTAGCCCTAATTGGGCAAATAATGTGCTCATTGTGTGGCGGCTTGTATCCATATCGTACTCCCTCATTTAATTGAGTTTTACTTACTTTGGCTTATTAAACTTACTACTGTTGGTATAACCGTTGTGAAAGTACAAGTTGTCATTCCAAGTTTTGGTTAACTATAGTAAAGGTGGTTGCCAACCCTTTAGCAAGTCATCATGGGTAAAAAGTCATGGTGTGAATATCGCAACTAATAACAATTTGCTTAATTTAAGTGGCCTCCTTTAAGGCGGTCAGTCTTGTCTATAGCCCCGCGACAATATTTTGCGCACAGCAATATTTTTGTGGCGATTTCGACAAGGTTAAAACTCGCTATTTAGCTGTTTTAAAAAGTAATTCTTAGTGAAGGTTACTCCTTCGAATTGATCAACTAGTAAGCCAAGAGAGTACAATATAACCGCTTATGGCTGAATAAAGCATGACTTGTGTCAAATCAATCATAGCGTAAACGCTGTTGAAGTCGGCTTCAGCTGGTCAACTGTGTCAATAATCAATAATAAGGTTCGGCTATGTCAGTACAAACTAAAATGGATAATTTAGCAGTAAAGTTCTTAAGCCCAGAAGATATAAATGTAGCAGCAAGCGTATTGTACCAAGCGTATCATGATGACCCTTTGCTAAAGCATGTGTTGCAAGCAAAGCACGAAGCTAGCTTTGAGAAAAAGCTCAGAGCGCTAATACGAGAGGAACTATCAGCATTTGGTCACACCGGCCAACCTTTAGTAGGATTATACAACCAAGCTAGGCTGATGGCAGTGGCCTGTGTTATCGCCGATAGTAATGAGTTAGAAGCGAGTCGGCAATGGCATTGGCGACTTAGGCTGATGATGAGTGCTGGGTACTTACAGACGCAACAGCTTATTGAAAAGGAAAGAGTAATTAGAGAGGAGTTGCAAGCTCATGAGCCGTATCACTTCTTATCTTTTATTGCTGTTGACCCACATGTTCAAGGGTTGGGGTATGGACATTACTTACTAATAGCCTTAGATGACTTGTTATCGCAGCATGATAAGACCACAGGTATGGCTGTGTTTATCACACAGCAAGACCACTTAGCGTTCTTTACAGCACATGACTACCACATTGTAAAAAACTTTGTATTTAGTAGTGTTGAGGGGACGCTGCTGTTTAAGAAAAAGTAACTTTTGCATTTGGGTTGCACCTTTCCTTTCTAGTTATTATTGCCCCTTACTACCTTCATTGAATGTGTTTGCAATGGCTTGGCTGCTGTAAACACATCTCTGATATCAAGAAACAACTACGAACTTGCGTCAAGCTTCTAAGTGTAAATAACTACGTCGTGTCTTAAGTCTCAGTGAAATAGCAACAACGGAAATTGTTGTGTGAGATATCTCCTACGGTAATGTGGGTAAAGGCGTTTTGTCATACCGAGTTTGGTGTGTTTTCAAAGTCTATCTTATTATTTATAAAAGAAATTATGTTTTTTGCTTTAAAATTACAGCAAAAAGATTGTCTGAGCCTATCTGCCAAAAAATTAAGAACCCCGTAAACTTAACAATGTAAGGAAACACAAGAGCAGGAGCTCAGCGTCAAAGGATAAGGAATATGACGACAACAGAAGGAAGTAGTACATAAGGCAAGGAAGGATGGAACTCTAGGAAGAGAGTATGAAGCGGAGCTTCATTAGGGATAAGGAGTCATAAGGAATGACAAGGAGCGCGGGAAGCGAAGTGGAACAAGGAAGATAAATAAGGATGAGCAAGGCTTTAGGATGAGGGAGCGTGGTCAGGATGACTACGAAGTGGATAAGTAACATAGGATGTTATATATGGAGCACATAAGGATAGTGTGAAGTGGAGCCAAGCTGGCGTAGGAGCGCAGGACGCGAAGTGGAGGCCAAGGTGGCTAAAAGGAAACAGCACTGGAAGTGCAAATGGACGATACAAGGATGAGGCAAGGGTAAGTCGGAGTACATACCCGTTCAGGGGATGAAAAATTGGCGGATTGCTTTTTAGTGGTAAAGCAGAGGAATTGGATACCTCTTGGGATAAACGTCAGGATTGAGGCGCGGCAAACAGGCTGGCGCCTTGGTTTTTTATGTTTGCAAAAATTACCTATCAATACGTCAACAATCGTAAATGCATAATTAGCTGGTGACCCTATACGCTGGCAACTCTTTTCGTACCAACCTTTCATTTTCTAAGTAAAGCTTACCTTGATAGGCTGACTCACCGTCAGAGCTAAATTCGAACATAAACTGGCTCTTTATACCTAGTTTGCCGTTTTTCAACACACCAATTCTACGTTTTGTACAAGCTACACTTAATAATTGCACTTGCAAGCTCTCGGCTTGATGCTGGGCGTGTCTAGTTGCGGCTTCTGCAATTTGACGACTATACCAAAATAGCGCGATAACAGATGATACGATGATAAAAAGCCAGAGTGTTGTCATTTAAGAAAATAGCCTTCCAATTGCACGTGACAAAGTATCACTACGATTCTCTGCCCTAATTATTCCTAAAACATGTGGGCGTAACATTGGGATTGCAACTAAATCTGCGAAAATACTGCTGAAAAGACCATCAATTTGATCGTGCTCAGCGGCTTTCTCCAAATAACTATGTAGTCTATTTTGATCGGTGAGTGTTTCCCAAGTACGACCTGCAATAGTGAGCAAGCAGTCTGCATCGGTGGCCAGTTCAGAAGCTAAAATCGTATCTACTGCCTGTGCGATTAAACCAAGTGCATGACTGCCCGACATCGCGCGTAAATTAGTGACTACGGCATCCTTATTTTGTTCTTGGCAGGCGTGAGCTAAAACGGCTAAAAAGTCTTCGGTTTGTGTCGTTGAGACAGTAACGTGTTCAAGCATGGCGGCTAATGGGGTCTTAACTTCTACAGGCAAAATAGGCCATGCCTGTTGCAGGTTGCTTGAGTTTTGGCCATGGTCTAGGCGTAGAGCGAAGTCTGCAATACCTTGTAGCGCTATCTCTTGCCAACGATCGAATCCAAGCTTGCCAGAAAAGTAGAGTTCGGCGTGCTCGTAATATTGAGAGGCTGGGCGATTAAGATCACGCTTTAATAGTGCATTGAACGCAGCGAGTTTGTTCGCGTTAGGGGTAAAAACATAGGGGTTGTTGTCCAGTTTCCCTTGTGCGGCCTCTCCGGTTAATTGAGTGCCCAAGGCTTCGATCACCATTGAAGCAAAATGATCTCTGCTGGCGATGATCAACTTACTTTGTTCATCCAGTGGAAACTTTAAGAACCAAACATAGGGGTCAACAGTTGCTTGATTATCCCAAAACTGAATCGCCATGATAGCGTGGCCAGCTAAAGGGTATGGGTAAGGGGCTTGAGTATTTTCAATTTGCGCAAATTGCTTTTTGTCGATTTTTGTGATGCGACGGCCTATGTCGTATACACGCCACTGTGTACCGGCGTTAGTTAATAGTTCACCTAAAGTAGAGATTTGCGCTGTCATGAATACTCTGTTGTTACTGATACTGAAATTAGCGGCAATTATAGCGGTTTTTATTGGTACTGATAAGTCTCATAAAAAGGGCAGATGCGAGAATTGGCTGGCTGAGTGATCACGCATATAGTTATAATGTCTAAAATTGAAAATGAGAAAGTACCGATGAACTCGGAAGTATTAATTCAGTTAGACGAACTAGAAGCGTGTTTGAAAGCGGCTGGTCTTTGGCAAGATTCACCGATTTCAGCAGAAGCCTTGTCCTCTGTTGAACCATTTTGCTGCGATACCATGGCATTCGAGCAGTGGTTGCAGTTTGTATTTTTGAACAAAATACGGGATATGGTGGCAAAAGGCGAGGCACTCCCGACCAACATGGCCATTGCACCAATGGCTGAAATGGTATTAAGTGACCACCTATATTTTAATGCTGTGCATCAGTGCTTGAAAAATTTAGATAGTACATTTGCAAAGGAGTGCTAATGCTTGAAATTTTGTATCAAGATGAACACTATGTTGCCATCAATAAACCATCTGGGTTACTCGTTCATCGCTCTTTTTTAGACAAACGTGAAACCCAATTTGCAATGCAGATGCTACGTGATCAGCTCGATCAACATGTATTTCCTGTTCATCGTTTAGATAGACCTACATCTGGTGTACTGCTGTTTGCACTGAGTTCAGAGGCTGCACGAGCGATGAATGAAGTCTTTATTGCAGGTAAAATTAAAAAGCGTTATTTGGCCTTAACACGTGGCTTTGCACCTGACTCTAAGCTTGTTGATAAGCCGTTAAAAGAAGAGTTAGATAAGATAGCGGACAAATTTGCCGATCAGAATAAAGCACCGCAAGAAGCCCAAACACAGGTCAACTGTTTGGCGCAAGCTACATTGCCAATAGCTTTTGGTAAATATCCGAGTATTCGTTACTCTTTGGTTGAGTGTTTTCCACATACCGGGCGTAAACATCAGATCAGGCGTCATCTAAATCACTTAACACATCCCATTATTGGTGATGTGAACCACGGTGATAACAAGCATAATCATTTTTTCGTTGAACACTTTGGCCTACGTCGTTTAATGTTATTTGCAACACGGCTGGAATTTGTTCATCCTTACACCAACGTTGAGATTTCAATTACCGCCGATCTCGGAGAAGATACGCTCGATGTATTTTCTCGCCTAGGGTGGTCAGACAATGAGAAGGATTATAAATAATGGCAAAAATTTCTATTTTTGTGGGTAGTATGTATGGTAATGCTGAAAACTTGGCAAACGATAGCGCTGAGCTTTTGAACCAAGCTGGACATGAAGCACATGTGGTTGAGCCTGCAACCTTAGCGGATCTAAAACAAGCCGAGAATATTTTGTTTATATCGTCGACAACCGGCGCAGGTGATATTCCGGATAATTTATTACCTCTGTTTTTGCAGATGCAAAGTGAGTTTCCGATGCTCACTGGTAAGCAAGTAGCAGTGATTGCGTTAGGGGATAGGAGTTACGGTGATACCTATTGTGGCGCAGGAAAGCAGATTGACGCCTTGGTCGAGGAATTAAATGCCACTCGGGTGCAAGCACGTTTGGATATCGATGCTTGTGAGCATTTTGAGCCATGGGAACCAGCTAAGCCTTGGCTACAGTCACTAGCCGACAAACTATAAGAAAATAGAGCCCGTAGGCTCTATTTCTATCTTTGCTTATAAACGGGTGTTATACCAATTAGACTTAATACTTGCTCAATTTGAAGGAGTAAATCTGACGCTAACAGCGTTAAAAATTTCTTATTTAGAACAACTAAATCGCAAAATTTTTGCCTAGTTATCGACAAGATTTTCTCGCCTCAAAATAGACCACTTAATTAAGATAATTGGTATTACACTCGTTTAGTTTGTACGGTTAGTTTTAGTTTTTGACCCGGCTGAAGGTACTTTTGCCCAGCTAAATTATTCCATTTTACAATATCATTGACGCTTACATTAAACTTAGTAGCAATACGGGCAAGCGAGTCACCCTTTCGCACTTTGTAGGTAATTGTACGCTGCGTATCAACGAGGGCTGTTTGGCGAGGTGCTTTTTCACTTTTAAACACTGTGAGCTTTTGACCCAAGCGTAGTACCGCATTAGTTTTTAACTTATTCCAGCTGGCCAACTGCTTCACAGTGACATCGTACTCGCGACTAATATCCCACAAGGTATCGCCAGGTTTCACAGTATGACTTAGCTTTTGCTTCGTCACTTTATTAGCTGCTAGGCGTACTTCAGGTGGTAAATGTTCGCTTTGTAATTCACCGTCACTCAGTGGCACAAGGAGCTTTTGGCCAACACGTATCATGTTTCCGTTTACATTATTGAGTGAGCGGATAGCGCCAATGCTGGTATTGAACTTAGTTGCGACGACCGACAGGCTATCGCCTTTTTGCACCGTATAATATTGCCAGCGTAATCTATCTTTAACTTCGGTTTTTGCTAGCTTATCTTTAAAGGCATCGACTTTTTCCATCGGTAATAGCAACTGGTGCGGACCATCAGGATCGGTTGCCCAGCGATTAAAGCCTGGGTTTAAGCGATAAAGCTCGGTTAAAGATATGTCTGCCATTTCTGCCGCCAGAGCTAAATCGATTTGGGAGCCTACCTCAACGGTATCTACAACTTGTGCATTAATAATCGGCTGCCAAGTCACTTTGAATTCATCTGAGCGCTTCAGCAGGTCTGACAAAGCGAGTAACTTTGGTACGTATGCGGTGGTTTCTCTTGGTAAATCAAGAGACCAGAAATCAGTAGGAAGGTGCTTTTTTCGATTTTTTCTGATGGCTCTTAGCAATCTGCCTTCACCTGAGTTATAGGCTGCAATGGCATTGAGCCAGTCACCTTCTAATGTTTTATGTAGATAGGTGAGGTAATCAAGCGCTGCTTGTGTTGAGGCAACAATATCGCGGCGACCGTCATACCACCAGTTTTGCTTTAAGTTGAAGCGCTCACCTGTTTGGGGCATAAACTGCCAAATACCAGAAGCGGTTCTATGAGAATATCCAAAAGGGTCAAAAGCGCTTTCTACTATTGGGAGCAAAGCAATTTCTACTGGCATGTTGCGCTTTTCTACTTCTTCTACAATGTAGTAAAGGTATGGCTCTGCGCGTTTAGCTATACGGTCTAAGTAAGCTTGGTGGCGTTGATAATAGTTACGTTCAGCAACTACTGGGCGGTTTTGTGGTACTTCGATAGAGAGCTGATAGCGGATCCGCTCCCATACATCGTCAAATACAGGGGCAACTTCTTCGTCCTCATCTTGCCATGAGGTACTCAGTGTCTGAGAGATATCATAAGGGCTCGCATGGTCTAAATTAGCCTGCTTAACTTGCTCTGTTGCAGTCTCTAAGGGAGTTTCTTGAGTGATTTCACAACCACTTAAAATTGTTGCAGATGCAACAACGAGGGCGAGCTTTTTCATAAATGCGTTCTTTCGTTTGGAGGTTCGGACAAAAACTCGGCAATACTACCGAGTTTGTATCTGCATTTAAAGCTTCTTTGCTATTTTCTTTATAGCCGTCTAAATATGACGCAAGCAGCACTTCGTAGTGAGCGCGAGAAATAAATGGTTTTCCAGTGGAGATAAAGCAAGGTAACGCCAAATAGCTAGCCATTGACGTTACATTGAGTCACTGTTGAATATGTTAAAAGTTATCCTTCCACTTTCTCAAAGCAGCAAAGTGAGCTTCGGGTGTGCTGTCATTGCTGATAAACTCTCTAGGTGTATATGCAAGAATGTCAGCTTTAGCCGCGCGTGCAAATGGATTTATGGCTTTTTGCTGACCAATGGTAGTCGGAATAGTACTTCTACCAGCTTGGCGCAGTTTTTGCGCTTGTTGATGATACTCAGTGAGTGCGAGGTTATTTGGCTCAACGGCGTGGGCAAATGCTAAGTTAGCTAGGGTGTACTCATGTGTGCAGTAAACTTGGCATGAGTTAGGGAGAGAGAGGAGTTTATTAAATGAGTGCCACATTTGCTCAGGCGTCCCTTCAAATAACCGGCCACATCCTGCGTTAAACAGAGTGTCTCCAGTGAAGGCGACCTCGTTATTAACATAACAAATATGATCTAACGTATGTCCCGGTGTGGCGATAACTTTTAGGGTAATACCAGCTAGGGTAATGGTATCGTGCTCTACGAGTGGACGCGTGATCCCTTGATACTTGCCGTTTTTTGGCCCATACACGGGAAGGTGTGGAAAACTCGTGAGCAGTGGTGCGATGCCATCAGTATGATCCCAATGGTGGTGGGTAACCAAGATGCCTTCAAGGGTAAGGTTTTGTTGATTTAAATAATCTAAAACAGGTTTTTCGTCACCGGGGTCGACGACCCAGCAGCTTGAGCTGGTAGAGTCTTTTATCACCCAAATATAATTATCATCAAATGCTTTGATTGCATCGACTTGCACCATAACGCAATGCTCTATAAAGTGATTAATAACATCAGTATAACGAGCTTAGTAAATGAAACCAGCGTTAAGTTTTTTACAAGGACCTAAACCGGATGAGTGGCATGACTTCCCTCACGGTGATTACTTAAAAGTAGGGATCCAAAAACGACTGGATGAATGGTTACCGAGAATGTTCGGCTATCACATGCTAAAGCTGGGGTGTTTGAGTGGTCAAATGGATACCTCTGCAAGTCCCATTAAACATCAAGTTTGTGTTGCGCCGCAAGGTAAGCATGTGGGGGTCTTTGCCGAAATTGATGAGCTACCATTTTATGAGAATTCGGTAGATGCGTGTATTTTGAGTCAATGTTTAGAGTATCACTCCGACCCACATCATATTCTACGAGAAGCCCATCGGACATTAATTCCTGGTGGCTATATTGTTATCTCAGGCTTTAACCCATTCAGTCTTTGTGGCGTAGCGCAAATGTTGCCCTTCAGCAAAGAGAAGCTGCCCTGGTCAGGACGCTTTTTTACGCCATCGCGAGTAAAAGACTGGCTAGATTTACTTGGTTTTGAAATCGTTGCTGATGAGCGCTTTATTCATGCTTCGTTGGCACGTGGGTCGAGATTATCTCGTTTTGCCCCTTGGCGGCGATTTTGTCGACATTACTTAAAGCCGATGGGTAGTGTGTATATGCTGGTGGCCAGAAAGCGAGTAATGCCTCTGACACCCATTAAACCTAAGTGGCACGTCAAACCTAAGTGGACACCAGCAGTCAAAGGGGCTGGACTTAGACAAACTTGTCAAGATAAAGAGTAGCTTTGTGACTCAAGTTAATTATTAATGGAGCAGGTACAGGGAACACTGCTCCTGAGGGCGTATCAAATACTGGCTTCGTAGCCCTCATCTACAAGTAGATTAGAACCTGATGCAGCCTCTCGCGCTAAGTCATCAACCCGTTCATTGTACTTGTTTCCTGCGTGACCTTTTACCCAGCGCCACTGGATTATGTGGCGGCTAGTTGCAGCATCTAACCGCTGCCATAAATCTACATTTTTAACCGGTTGTTTCGCCGCGGTTTTCCAATTGCGTTTTTTCCAGTTTTCTAGCCACGACTCTATGCCTTGCTTCACATACTGACTATCCGTATACAAGGTAATTTCACATGGGCGCTTTAGTGTTTCAAGTGCAACAATAGCGGCGAGCATCTCCATGCGATTATTGGTGGTGAGTTTATACCCTTCACTCATTTCTTTTTCATGCCCTTGATAGGAAAGGTAAATACCATAACCTCCAGGACCTGGGTTGCCTAAACATGAGCCATCGGTATAAATCTCTACGGTTTTTTGCACTGAATTGCCTATTTTTATGTAAAATGTGCGAATAGGGTAAAATAATAGCAAAGTTAAGCGAGCAACGATATGCACACTCGGCAAATAGTACTGGATACAGAAACCACAGGTATTGATCCGAAAGCAGGACATAGGATCATTGAAATAGGTTGTGTTGAGCTGGTTAATCGCAGACTAACAGGTAATAATTTCCACGTTTATATTAACCCCCAACGTGACATTGAAGAAGAAGCCATTGACGTTCACGGTATTACCAATGAGTTTTTACGTGGCAAGCCATTTTTTCATCAAGTTGCTCAAGAGTTTTTTGACTATATTAAAGGGGCAGAGCTTGTTATTCATAACGCACCGTTCGACGTCGGCTTTATGGATCACGAGTTTGCTAAACTAAACCAAGGTTTTCCGGCAACCCATGAATATTGCCAAGTGCTAGATACTCTCGTAATGGCACGAGATCTTCACCCAGGCCAGAAAAATAGCCTCGATGCACTTTGCCGACGCTACGATATCGATAACTCAAAGCGTACGCTACACGGCGCTTTGCTGGATTCCGAGATTTTAGCAGATGTTTACCTGTCGATGACGGGAGGACAAAAAAAGCTGAATTTGGCAAACCAGAACAAAGGTAACCAAGCTAATTCAGCTGGAAGTATTATTCGATTGGATAGTAATCGTCCTGCGCTTAAAGTTTTACGCGCCTCTGCCGATGAAGAGTTAGCACATTCAGAACGCTTGGAGCTGGTCAATAAAGCTTGCGGGCAAAGTCTGTGGCAACAATAGCGATAGAGATACAGTCAACTTTTCCACCAAAGTGATATTAAGGTTAATGCATGGTTTTACATCGGCTTTTTTTGGTGCTTATTTTGTTTGTCAGTATGGTGGTGAGTGCGCAAACACCGCAAATTACCATGCTACAGCGAGATGGCAAGGCAAATGAAATTCCGCTGCTAGATAACCGTTTTCGAATTGACCATAACATTGAAGAAATAACACTGCTATTTTTTCGAGCTCCTGGTACGCCTGCTGTTGTATTGGTAAAACCAGATGGTAGCAAATACTATGCAACAAGCTCGTTGGATAACGACGCTTTACAGTGGTATGACGAAGTTAGCTATGATCTGATCATTTTAAAAAAACCCACACCGGGCCCTTGGCAAGTGATTGGGCAAATTCAAAAAAACAGTCGGATCATGGTACTTGGAGATATTGAGCTTGAGGTAGAGGCGTTACCGCCACTTCTTTTTCGTGGTGAAGTACTAAAGGTAACAGGGCGTGTTACCAATGACGACAAGCCAATTGAAGTTGGCTATTTTCGGGATGTCGTTACATTATATGTTGAGTTTTCTAGCACCAATAATGATGAATATGCAAACTTTGGTGCTGGTACACAAAGCGTAACGGATTTTAAAGATGATGGTCGAGAGTTCGACGAAAGACCACTAGACGGTATTTTTACTGGGGAGTTTAAACTTAACTTTCCGGCAGGCGAGTGGCAACCTGAGTTTTTTATAGAAACTCCCATTCTCAAACGTAGAGTCATCAAGCCCCCAATTATAATTGCAGAGCCACCATTTAATTTTGAACTGATGTTAGCGGGAGAGAATGAGTTTGAACATGACCTCACCATCTCTATTGATGAGTCGGTGGTGAAGCCAGAAACAATCATTTTGCAAGGTAAGATTTTTTACCCTAACGGTGAAGAGCAGATGTTCACTTTAGACAAACAAGAACGTCTGTATCGCCAGCTTGCAATAAAAAACTATGATTGGGGACGATATAGCGTTGAGATTTCAGCATTTGGAGAAAACATCAATGGTCGTGAGTTTATGGCGACATTACCAAACTATAACTTTGAAATAGAAAGACCGATAGAAAAGGTGCCAGAATTAGAAGCGCCGCAATTACCGCAAACAGCACTGCCTGAGCCTGAGCCAGAACCAACAATCAGTACAGGCTTATTAATTAGCATTATTGTGGCAGGTAACCTTGTGGTTTTACTCATTGGTTGGCTTGCGATCCGAGTTTTTGTTCAGAAAAAACCAATAAAGATTAAATTACCCGCACTAAAGAACCCTTTTAAGAAAACAGAAGAAGTGATTGATCTGAATGATTTGGGGGAAGATGAAAATAACACAACTGCAAATGGTTCAAAAAATGATAAATCAGGTGATATTTTGAACCTTTCGATGAAAGATAACTAAAAAACACGGTTTTTTTTCAAAAAACGGTTGACTCATGAGGGGGTCATTCGTATTATTCACGCCGCTGTCAGGGAGCACACCTTACAGCAAACACTGCAAGAATATGACGCGGAGTGGTAGTTCAGTTGGTTAGAATACCGGCCTGTCACGCCGGGGGTCGCGGGTTCGAGTCCCGTCCACTCCGCCAAATATCTTCGTAGTATCAATAAGTCGCGCTGGAGTGGTAGTTCAGTTGGTTAGAATACCGGCCTGTCACGCCGGGGGTCGCGGGTTCGAGTCCCGTCCACTCCGCCAATACTTATTACAAACGTGCATTTGCTTCTTATGGAGTGGTAGTTCAGTTGGTTAGAATACCGGCCTGTCACGCCGGGGGTCGCGGGTTCGAGTCCCGTCCACTCCGCCAACACTTCGAAGCAAAAAATGCGAATACTCAGTGGAGTGGTAGTTCAGTTGGTTAGAATACCGGCCTGTCACGCCGGGGGTCGCGGGTTCGAGTCCCGTCCACTCCGCCAATGTATCGCATAACTATATTCAAGCTTTATGACAGCTTGTTTACTCGCTGGAGTGGTAGTTCAGTTGGTTAGAATACCGGCCTGTCACGCCGGGGGTCGCGGGTTCGAGTCCCGTCCACTCCGCCAACACCAAAACGAGTAAAATAATGTCATTAAGATATCTCTGCGGAGTGGTAGTTCAGTTGGTTAGAATACCGGCCTGTCACGCCGGGGGTCGCGGGTTCGAGTCCCGTCCACTCCGCCATTAAGATATCTTGCAAATCTATCACTGCGGAGTGGTAGTTCAGTTGGTTAGAATACCGGCCTGTCACGCCGGGGGTCGCGGGTTCGAGTCCCGTCCACTCCGCCAGTTTGCATTGTCTCCTCTAAGCAAACTTAATTATTCAAAGTAAAAGTCCCTTCTTATTGAATCTATTCACAACCTAAATAAAAGCTCACCGTATACTAAAATCTATTTTTACGCCTTGTCTGTATGATGTCAAAAGGTGGTATATACCAATTTTTCTTAATACATTGCTCAATGTGAAGATATAAATCCAAGCCTAACAGTGCTAAAAATTTCTTATTTAGAACAAGTAAGTAGCAAACCTTTTGCTTCAACATAGTTCATGTTTCTAAACAAACTAACATAAGTTTTTGGCTGAACCCATATTCACTCCTATGCTTTTGAGCGAGGTCCTATCTCGATTTTTTATGATCTACTTGCGATCCTTACAGATTCAAATATACTGTATATATAAACAGTATTGGTGGGTTATGGCTAATTATCTAGAGCTTCTTGAGCGTAAAAATTTGCTTTGGCGCGGACGTGGTCGAGTATGTAAGCCTGAAGCGGTAAGTACCGGGTTTACCTTGCTTGATAGTGCTTTGCAAGGAGGTTGGCCTAAGCATGGTGTGATAGATATTCAAACGGCTGTTGGTATAGGGGAGCTGCGTTTAATACTGCCTCATTTTACACAAGAAAAGCGCTTAAAGGTGTTAATTAACCCACCGGGTCGAGTGCAGGCTGCTGCAATTAATTACTTATCACTAGACTTAAGTGAGTTTGTAATATTGCAGCCAAAAAGCGATAGCGAAGCATTATGGGCTGCTGAGCAATGTTTAAAAAGTGGAGCATCGAGTGCTGTAGTACTTTGGCAGGATGCGCTTTCTATCGCTGTGGTGAAGCGTTTGCAGTTAGCTGCGCAATCTGGCGATAGTCGGTTATTTGTTTTACATCAAGGGCAATACATGAGTACCTTGCCTTTTTCTCTTTCTTTGGTACTAGAGGCAAAGCCCTGTGCCTTACAGGTGTCGATAAAAAAGCAAAGAGGGTCTTTTTCCCAGCATGCCATTAAGCTGCGTAATACAAACTACTGGCCGGAACTTGAAAAGCAAACCTTACCGAATATTGACGAGAGTATCACCATGCCTTGTGGATATGATCAGCGGTTAACGAGCTAATTATGTGGATATATCTTTATTTTCCAATGCTGCAGCTGGAGGGAATAAGTAAGCAAGCAACTACAACTGATTTTATCTCGCCTGTTGTTATCATTGATGGGCGCAAGAATCAGGTAGTGCAATTAAACTCTGTTGCAGAGCAAAAAGGCATAAAAATTGGCATGGGATTAGGTACGGCCTGCGCATTATGTATGCAGCTTCATGTTTTAGCATATGATAGCCAGCTAGAGCGTCAACAGTTGCTTGAAATTGCAGATGCACTGTACCAAGTTAGCGCTGATTTGGTGATAGAGTCACCTAATGGTATTGCGCTTAAAGTGGATGGCATGTTGTCTTTACACAAAGATTTGAGCTGCTATTGGCTCGTGATTACCGAGCAACTACGCCAATTAGAGGTCAGCTATCACTATGGTGTTGGCGCATCAATAACCATGGCTAAGCTATTAGCGCGGAGCCACAACGATACTTTGCAATTAACCGCCTCACAAACTCGTTATGCGTTGAGTAAAGTGACCTTGCAGCACACGACTCTTGCAGAAAAAGTGATAGATAAGCTGATGCGCACAGGCGTGAAAACGGTAGCGCAGCTGGAACAGTTTACGCTGTCTGAATTAGCAAAACGGTTTGATACTGAGCTGGTGCATTATGTTGGTTGCTTATTTGGTAAGCTAAGAGAAACTCCCACTTTTTATCATCCTCCTGAGGTATTCGAGTTAACAGCCCCTTTACTCTATGAAGTGGAAGTGGTTGCGTGGCTAGATAAGCCAATAGGGTATCTATTATCACGTTTATCGATGTTTTTACAAAAACGCAGTCTAGTGACAAGAGCTGTCAACTTTACATTTGTGCTGAGAGACAAAAACGCTTTGGAGGTCACGTTACACAGTGCTGAGCCCGAATATCGAATATCATATTGGCGACGACTGCTAGATCTAAAACTGGAGTCTATTACGCTCGAGGCCCCAGTACAAAGCGTATCGTTAAAAGCCGATGAATTAGAAACACAACATGCTACGGTGCGGGATTTATTTTCAGCCCAACAAAGTGCGATATCCCAGCAGGGGTTATTATCTATCTTATGTACAAAACTTGGTGATCAAGCTGTGCAGCACCTAAAATTAACGGGAGATCCTCGCCCCGAGAAAGCCAGTACGTATAGTCGTACACCTGATATTAGCAATATTCAAACTCCACCAAGGCCGACTATTTTGTTGTCTGAGCCACGGCCTTTATGTGAAAAAGTCAGAGTCATCTCAGGCCCTGAGCGAATAGTATCCGGATGGTGGGATGGTGAGCCAGTTCAACGTGATTATTTTATTGTGCAAAACCAACAAGACCAGCATTTATGGGTATTTCGCGAGCAAAGTAATCAATGGTATATCCATGGGGTGTTTAGTTAATGTCGTATGCAGAGCTATTTTGCCAGAGTAATTTTTCGTTTTTAACCGGAGCTTCACGACCAGAAGAGCTGGTAAAACAAGCGGACTTTTTAGGTTACAGTGCTATTGCTATTACCGATGAGTGTTCATTAGCGGGTATTGTTCGTGCTCACGCCTATATACAAGAGCATAAGCTCAAGATAAAGCTTATTATAGGGAGCTTATTAAAATACCAGAACATTAAGTTTGTTGCGATTTGTCCAAATCAACTTGCTTATTCTGAACTATGTAGAGTGATTAGCAACGCTCGTAGACGCAGTGAAAAGGGCGCTTATCAACTGAGTGAATGGGATATTATGTCCCTTAAGCATGTTTTACTATTGTGGCTACCACAGGGTAATATCCAAGATACTCAATCAGTACAGTGGCTTTGTAAATATCATCACGACAGAGTATGGATTGCTTATCAGCGCAAATTAGCTGTAGAAGACGACCGTTATTTTGCGCATTGTATCAAACTTGCAAAAGCCTATCATATACCTCTATGTGCAGTTGGTGGGGTATTAATGCACTGTCCATCCAGACTGGCGCTACAGCATACGCTCACGGCTATCCGCTTGAATCGTGTGATCAGTGATATTCCAGAGTTTATGATCAGCAATGCTGAGTTTGCGCTTAGGCCTATTCCCAAGCTCAAAAAGCTATATGCACTTAGCTTACTTGAAGAGAGTGAGCATATTGCTAGGCAATGTGATTTTAATTTAGCCAATTTAGCGTATCAATACCCTCAAGAGCTTGTGCCTCAAGGATTAACACCTATGGCTTACTTACGTTCACTGGTTGAAAAAGGTAAAAAAACTCGTTTTCCAGATGGTGTGCCGCCAGAAATTGCCGCGACAATAGAAAAAGAGTTGGCACTAATTGAAGCGCTAGACTATCCATTTTTCTTTATTACTATTCACGATATTGTGATGTATGCCAAGCAACATGACATCCTGTATCAAGGACGCGGATCAGCGGCAAATTCTGTCGTTTGTTATTGTTTGGAAATTACCGCAGTCGATCCTAGACAAGTGGGCGTGCTATTTGAACGTTTCATCAGTAAAGAGCGCAATGAGCCGCCGGATATTGATGTGGACTTTGAACATCAACGCCGCGAAGAAGTTATTCAGTATATTTACAATAAGTATGGCCGCAAACGGGCTGCGCTTGCTGCAACGGTGATCACATATCGTTTAAAAAGTGCAATGCGTGATGTCGGTAAGGCTCTAGGCATTGAGATGGCGCAAATAGAGTACTTTATTAAGCACTTGAATAGGCGTGATAAAGGACTTGATTGGCAAGCGCAGTTGGTTGAGCTTGGTTTTGAACCAAGTTCGCTAAAGGGACAGCATTTTATTCAACTTGTAAATGAAATTATTGGTTTTCCAAGGCACTTATCACAGCATGTTGGTGGCTTTGTGATCTCACAAAGCCCGCTGCATGAGCTAGTTCCCACAGAAAATGCAGCCATGCCCGAGCGCACGATTATTCAATGGGATAAAGATGACTTAGAAACACTAAAGCTGCTTAAAGTGGATGTACTTGCGTTGGGAATGTTAAGCGCAATACGCAAGTGCTTTGGTTATATAGCTCAACATACAGATAAAAGCTTGGATTTAGCCCAATTAACGCGTATGCAAGACGACCCTTTGGTTTACAAAATGCTGCAAAAAGGCGATAGCATCGGGGTATTTCAAGTGGAGTCACGCGCTCAAATGAGTATGCTACCAAGGCTCAAGCCTGCTTGCTATTATGATTTGGTGATTCAAATTGCAATCGTACGGCCAGGGCCTATTCAAGGTGATATGGTTCATCCATTTTTAAAGCGCCGAGAGGGAGAAGAACAGGTAAGCTATCCATCTGAAGCGGTTAAATCGGTATTAGAGAGGACCATGGGGGTTCCCATCTTCCAAGAACAAGTGATAAAACTAGCTATGGTTGCAGCTGGATTCACGGGAGGAGAAGCAGATAGCCTACGCCGAGCCATGGCGTCATGGAAAAAAACCGGAGAGCTGATGCAGTTTAAAGAAAAGCTCATTCGAGGCATGTTGGAGCGGGGCTATGAAGCACAGTTTGCTGAGCGTATTTTTGAGCAGATCTGTGGCTTTGGTGAATATGGTTTTCCTGAAAGCCACTCAGCCTCTTTTGCTGTGCTGGCTTATGCCTCTGCATGGTTGAAATACTATTACCCAGCTATGTTTTATACTGCGTTACTTAATAGCTTACCAATGGGGTTTTATTCGGCTTCACAGCTGTTGCAAGATGCCGCTAGACATAATGTGACTATTCTACCTATCTGTATAAACCACTCAGACTATCATCACCTAGTTGTGAAAGCAGATAACACAAACACTTTTGCTATTCGGTTAGGACTCAGGCTAATAAAGGGCTTAAGTGAGACTGAGGCGCAGCATATCACACAACAAAGACCTGACAGCGGGTTTCATCGGATCGCACAGTTACAACAAGTTGGTATTGCGAAAAGCACGATTGAAAAGTTGATTTCAGCAGATGCTTTACATCGCTTTGTTGATAGTCGTTATGCCGCGAGGTGGTCTTTGGCAGATCAAAGTAGGGCTTTGCCACTATTTGTTGAACTTGAAGAATCTGCACCCCAATATAATCATTTTCAAACCAGTGAGTTTGAGGAGCTTCGAGAAGATTACAATACCACTAAAGTTTCCCTGCGAACCCATCCAGTTAAGCAACTTGAACAAGCTAAATTGATCAGTCGTACGGTGAAAGCAAATGAATTACTTTACCGCACACATAAGTCCTTAGTAACAGTGGTAGGTCTTGTCACTGGAAAGCAATCGCCTGGAACTGCAAAAGGAGTCACCTTTTTTACGTTGGAAGATGAAACGGGCAATATGAATGTAATTGTTTGGTCTGGCACAGCAAGAGCACAAAAACAGGCTTATATGGGAGCCCAACTACTAGAAGTAAAGGGCATACTGGAAAAAGAGGGGGAGGTTGTACATGTGATAGCAGGAAAGTTGATTGATAGAACTGAGTTACTAGAAGCGATGACTATTAAAGCACGCGCTTTTCGATAAGCATCTATTGTTTCAAAAATAAATGTTTTTTGGCTCCCCGCTGTTGGCGTTAGTTTTATTGAGATTACTGTTAATAATCAACTGCTGGTATTGCACCCATTTTTTGGAAGTGGCAATGAGCGTGGATGCAATTAATCTTATCGCTGAAAAGTTAAATGCCTCTTTTAAGATATAATTATTGCTATCCTTTAATCAATTTGATGGTTGCAGCAATAAAACCTTCTTGTTTGATTATTTGGTACTTTTGGCACGTGTCTGGTTTTTTCAAATCGTGGCATAGGTATAGTGTATTACGCTCAAGCGCGGGCTGAGGGTGTAAACTTGAATCAAATAGCACAGGATCTATCCCTGGTAGCCCTGGCCAATAAACACTGCTTGCAACAAGACCTAATTTTTCATAAGTAATTAACTTTGGCTTTGGAAAAACAATAAATAAAGCGAGTAACACACCAAGTATTATCCACTTTGCTTTGCGTTTTGGTTTTTCCTCATTTAGGCTACTTTGTTGATTTTGAAGTGCTGCTGCTTGTTGCGCTTTCAGTGCAGCTACCTGCTGCGGTGAGGTGCGATGGTTTTGTGCCTTGCGCTTTATTGGTTTTTTGGTGCTGGGCTGTACTTGGCCTAAAAGCGATTGTTTTTTTGATGTTTTTGCCATGCTTTAAGTAGCCTTTTAGTTGCAGGTCTCTATAATGCTTCTATGCTAAATATAATAGCCTATTTTTACATTACAGCCTACGGGAAAGGACTATGGATCAAAGTATCTCTATTTTAATTGTTGATGATGTAGGGACAGTTCGCAGTTTTTTACATCAAACCTTGATGCACTTAGGCATTGACCATGTGCGTGAAGCCTCAACAGCAACACAGTGCGTAAAGTCATGTGAAGAGCAGCACTTTGATATTGTCTTCTTGGATATTGAGTTACCAGACGGTGATGGTAAAGAGTTAATTGCGACGCTTAACGAGATTAACCCGAATGTCAATGTGGTTATGGTATCCGCCCACTCAACGGTAGACAATGTAAAAGATGCTATTGAACGTGGCGCAAAAGGGTTTGTTGTAAAGCCATTCTCACCTAAGAAAATCGCAGCTATGTTGAAGAAGTTTTACCCAGATCTAGAATTGGTGTAGTGGTTATACCAAATTCATTCATTGACATAAACACATGTGAATTACAGATATAAAAAAACCGACTAAGCGTCGGTTTTTTCAATCCAGCAACAAATTAAAGTGCTTTAATCTTAGCAACTAAACGACTCTTATGACGAGCAGCTTTGTTTTTGTGGATTAGACCTTTAGTTGCGTAACGGTCCAGGATAGGTGCAGCAACAGCAAATGCTTGAGTTGCAGCTTCTTTATCACCAGCTTCAATTGCAGCGATTACTTTTTTGAAGTATGTACGCATCATTGAACGACGACTTGCGTTGTGCTTACGACGCTTTTCGCTAGTGATAGCGCGTTTTTTTGCAGACTTGATGTTAGCCAAGGTTTGCTCCTAACAATCTTAAAATAAGCTTAATTTAAAGGCCGAGGAATATGCCTGTTTTAATCGCAAAAGTCAATATAAATTAACAAGCGCGGCCTAATGTTCAACACCCAAGACTTGACTTGGGCTATTCTCAATTCTTAACCTGCAAGCAAAAGGCATTGTAAGGTAATGCTTTTTGTCTAACACAGGCAAGTAAACCCGTAATATCCCAAGTTGCACAAAAATGAAAAGCCGTAGCTTTGCATGGTGCCTTGAAAATCTCAGGTTCGAACCAGAGTAAACAGTTTATATTCCACTAACGTGCAATAGGCTTACTTAGGTTAATGGCGCGTATTGTAGCAAAGCTGACCGAGCGCGCCTAGTGCTAAATGCACAACGACTGTGGCATAATTTGCTGCTAATCGCTGAATTTAGGAGTTAAGGTGATAAAAGGGTTATTTAAATCAGGTATGATTGTCAGCGCGATGACAATGATTTCGCGTGTGCTCGGTCTGGTGCGCGATGCTGTGGTAGCAAATTTACTGGGCGCAGGGTTGGCCGCCGATGTCTTTTTATTCGCCAACCGTATTCCTAACTTTTTACGTAGATTATTTGCTGAAGGAGCCTTTGCTCAAGCATTTGTCCCTGTATTATCAGAAATCAAAGAAAAACATGGCGACGATAAAGTACGGTTATTCGTTGCACAAGCCGCTGGTACCTTGGGAACCGTCTTACTGTGTGTCACTATCTTAGGCGTAATAGGCTCTCCTGTCATTGCTGCATTATTTGGCACAAGCTGGTTTATAGATTGGATGCAAGAGGGAGCCGATGCTGAAAAATTTGTCCTTGCAAGTGCGTTATTAAAACTTACATTTCCTTATCTATTTTTTGTTTCTTTGGTTGCACTAAGTGGCGCAGTATTAAATGTGTATAACCGCTTTGCGGCCGCGGCGTTTACTCCAGTTTTACTTAATATTACCATTATCGCTTGCGCTATTTTCCTTCATGATAAATTTGAGCAAGGCGCGTATGCACTGGCTTTAGGTGTATTTATTGGTGGTATTGTACAGCTACTTTTTCAACTCCCATTTTTGCTAAAGCTTGGTGTCTTAAGCCGTCCGCGGTTTGCTTGGCAAAGTCCTGAGGTGACAAAAGTGAGGACGTTAATGATACCTGCATTATTTGGCGTGTCGGTGAGTCAAATTAACTTATTATTAGACACTATGATTGCCTCGTTTTTAGTTACAGGCTCTATTGCATGGCTGTACTATTCGGACAGACTGATTGAGTTCCCACTTGGGCTGTTCGGTGTTGGTATTGCTACTGTTATTTTACCGGCACTTTCTAAGCTGCATGCGGGTGACAAAGGCTCCGACTTTCAAAAAACGCTTGATTGGGGAGTGCGTTTTGTGATCTTTTTGGGGTTGCCTGCCATGCTTGGTTTAATGGTTATAAGCCCACTTATCATCTCGGTTTTATTTGGTCACGGTGAGTTCGTATCGCAAGATGCAGACAACATTAATAAAGTTAGCATGGGGGTCGCAGCATATTCAGTTGGCTTACTTAGCTTTATGTTAATTAAGGTTTTAGCTCCAGGCTTTTATGCAAGGCAGGACATCAAAACACCGGTTCGTATTGGGATTATCGCAATGGCGCTCAATATGGTATTTAATCTGATGTTGGCACCATTTATTGGTTACCTTGGCTTAGCTCTTGCGACTTCTTTATCTGCATCTTGCAACGCGTTTTTGTTATATCGACATTTATCTCGTCAAGGGGTGTATAAGGTAAGTGGGTTCTCATTAACTTTTGCGGCAAAATGCTTGGTATCGGCGGTGGCTATGGCTATCTCGGTATATAGTTTGGCAATACAATTTGATTGGCTAGCATGGGGACTCATAGATCAAATTTTATTACTTTGTGGTTTATTAACGGTCGCGATAGTGAGCTATTTCAGTCTACTATTTATGCTAGGGGTAAGATTCAACACAATCCGTGATGCTTGATTCGCATTTTTAAGCAACTTGGGTATAATCGAGCTCTTTGATATTTGCTGCACAAAGGCACGGCACTATGCAACTAATCCGAGGGATCCATAATATTCGACCACATCACTTTGGTTGTGTGTTGACGATTGGAAACTTTGATGGGGTTCACCTGGGACATGTAGAAGTTTTGAAAGGGCTGATTAGCGATGCAAAACACTACCAACTACCAAGCACTGTGATGTTATTTGAACCACAACCTTTGGAGTTTTTTGCAAAAGATAAAGCGCCGGCAAGATTAACTCGACTGCGTGACAAACTCGTTTTATTGCAAAAATTGGGAATAGAACGGGTGATATGTGTGAACTTTAATCATAAGTTTGCATCACAAGATGCCGAGCAATTTATTAGGGATGTGTTGATAGCTAAGCTCGGTACTCGTGCCTTGACTATTGGCGACGACTTTCGTTTTGGCCGTGAACGAGCCGGAGATTTTTCGATGCTAAAGCGGGTGGGTGAACCACTTGGTATGCACGTTAAGGATACGGCAAGCTTTCGTAAACAAAACTGCCGAGTGAGTAGTACCTTAATCCGTAGCGCACTGGCACAGGGAGACTTAAACCAAGCACATGAAATGCTGGGTCATACTTACGCTATCTCTGGTCGTGTTATCCATGGGTGGAAAAAAGGTAGAGAGCTTGGGTTTCGTACTGCAAATATCGCCTTGAAACGCCAGGTCAGTCCCGTATGTGGGGTATATGCGGTAATTGCAACGGTAAATCAAAAAACACATTATGGTGTAGCTAATGTTGGTACTAAACCAACGTTAAATGGCACTAAAGCCCTCTTAGAGGTGCATCTATTTAATTTTAATGAGACCATCTACGGTCAATTTATGAAGGTGGAGCTGATTGAAAAGCTTCGCGATGAGCAAAAATTCGAAACATTGTCGCAACTAACAGAGCAAATCAGCCGAGATGTTAGTCATGCAAAACAGTGTTTTTCTTTAACGTAGCCGATACGGAAAGTAGGATAAATGAGCGACTACAAACATACTTTAAATCTACCGGAAACTGAGTTTCCGATGCGTGGTAATTTGGCGCAACGCGAACCAAAGATGCTGAAAAAATGGTATGAAGAAGACTTATACGGTCAAATTCGCATTGCGAAAAAAGGTAAAAAGCCATTTATTTTGCATGACGGTCCTCCGTATGCAAATGGTAATATTCACCTAGGTCACTCAGTAAATAAAATCCTAAAAGATATTATTATTAAGTCAAAAACGCTTTCAGATTTTGACGCACCCTACGTGCCAGGTTGGGACTGTCATGGTCTACCCATTGAGCTACAAGTTGAAAAGAAAGTTGGCAAGCCAGGCAAAAAGGTATCAGTTGCTGAGTTTCGCGAAAAATGCCGTGACTATGCTAAAAAGCAAGTTGAAGGCCAAAAGGTAGACTTTAAGCGTCTTGGTGTTTTGGGTGACTGGGACAAACCATACTTAACCATGAATTTTGATTTTGAAGCCAATGCTATTCGTGTACTTGGTCGTATTATCAAAAATGGCCACCTACACAAAGGTGCAAAACCAGTTCATTGGTGTACAGACTGTGGCTCGGCACTTGCTGAAGCGGAAGTTGAATATCAAGATAAGCAATCTCCAGCTATCGACGTAAAATTTGTATTTGCAGACCAAGCAGCAATTGTCGACGCGTTTAGCTTGACCGATGGCCATGAGGGCAAAGGCGAAGTAAGTACTGCAATCTGGACTACAACACCTTGGACATTGCCTGCAAACCGCGCTGTAGCGGTACATGGTGCACTAGAATATGCGTTGGTACAAATCGAAGATGAAGGTCAAGAGCAGCGAATTGTACTTGGCTCTGAGTTAGTCAAAGATGCAGTAGACCGTTTTGGCTTTAAGCACTTCCATGTATTAGGGTATGCAAAAGGCGCAGCACTTGAAAATCTTCGTGTTGTACACCCATTCTTGGACTTTGATGTTCCAGTGATTTTAGGTGAGCACGTAACAACAGATTCAGGTACTGGTATTGTTCATACGGCACCTGGTCACGGTCAAGAAGACTTTGTAGCAGGTCAGGCTTATGGCCTTGAAGTTGCAAACCCTGTTGGTGCAAATGGTGTTTATCTACCGGACACGCCAATTTTTGCAGGTCAGCACGTGTTTAAAGCGAATGACAGCATTATCGAACTGTTGAACGAAAAAGGTGTGCTGTTCCGCCATAAGGCACTGACGCATAGCTACCCGCATTGCTGGCGCCACAAGACTCCTATTATTTTCCGTGCGACGCCGCAGTGGTTTGTGAGTATGGATCAAGCGAACTTACGCACAGATTCACTGAATGAAATCAAAAAGACCGAATGGTTACCAGAGTGGGGTGAAAGCCGCATTGCAAACATGGTTGAAGGTCGCCCAGATTGGTGTATTTCTCGTCAACGTACTTGGGGTGTACCAATCGCGCTATTTGTTGACAAAGACACAGGTAGCCTGCACCCAGATACAGAAAGCTTAATTGAAGCCGTTGCCAAGTTAGTAGATGAGAAAGGTATTCAGGCTTGGTATGACCTTGAGCCGACAACTTTACTGAGCGATGCAGATGCGCAGCAATACGTTAAAGTACAAGATACACTCGATGTTTGGTTTGATTCTGGTGTAACACACGCTTGTGTAGTAGATGCCCGCGAGGAGTTAAGCGGTCCTGCTGATCTGTATCTAGAAGGTTCTGACCAACACCGTGGCTGGTTTATGTCATCAATGATGACTTCTGTTGCTATCAACGGTCATGCGCCATATAAGCAAGTGCTAACGCATGGCTTTACGGTAGACGAAAAAGGTCACAAGATGTCTAAGTCATTGGGCAATGTGATTTCACCGCAAGATATTATGAATAAACTGGGAGCAGACATTCTGCGCCTGTGGGTTGCGTCAACAGATTATACTGCTGAGATGACGGTATCTGACGAAATTTTTAAGCGCTCAGCGGATCGTTATCGCCGTATTCGTAATACAAGTCGTTATTTACTTGCTAACCTAAGCGGTTTTGATCCAAAAACTGACTTAGTAGCGATAGAAGATATGGTTGAGCTAGACCGCTGGATTGTAGCGCGTGCAGCACAACTACAAACTGAGATCAAAGCAGCCTATGACAAGTATCAGATGTTGCAAGTTACACAAAAGCTTATGAACTTCTGTACTGGTGAGCTTGGCTCTTTCTATCTTGACGTAATTAAAGATCGTCAATACACCGCGAAAAGTGATAGCCACGCTCGTCGTTCTTGTCAGTCAGCGCTTTATCATATCGCTGAGGCGATGACACGTTGGATGGCGCCGATCATGAGCTTTACCGCACAAGAAATCTGGGAAGTTTTACCGGGTGAACGTGGAAAGTTCGTATTTACTGATACTTGGTATGATGCAATTGAAGGTGCAACAGAAGGGTCACTAAATAACGAATACTGGCAGAACTTACTGGCTGTACGTGACGAAGTGAACCGTGTACTTGAAAATGCGCGTAAAGAAGAAGTAATTGGTGCGACTTTACAAGCTGAAGTAACGCTGTACACGGGTGGTGATTTAGCTGAGCAATTAAATGCTATCGGTGATGAACTGCGCTTCGTACTATTGACTTCAAAAGCAGTGGTAGAGGTGGTGAATAGCCAGCCTGAACATGCTATCTCAACAGAAATAGATGGTTTGTTTATCAGCGTTACTGCAACAGAAGCTAAAAAGTGTGACCGTTGTTGGCATTATACTGATGATGTCGGTAGTGACTCACAATACCCTGATATTTGTGGTCGCTGTATCAGTAATGTTGAAGGTGATGGCGAGCAACGCCAATTTGCCTAGGAGTCAAATGTGACACAAACTACACAGAAAAGTGGTCTAGTGTGGTTGTGGCTTAGTCTACTGCTTTTTGCAGTAGACTACTTCACCAAAGCACTGGTAATGACCGAAATGGATCTCTATGAGTCCATCGATATCCTACCTATCTTCAATTTAACCTATATGCACAATTATGGGGCTGCATTTAGCTTTTTAAGTGATGCGGGTGGTTGGCAGCGCTATTTTTTAAGTGGTATTGCTATTGCCATTAGTACGTTATTAGTATTTTGGCTGCGCAAACTTCCGGCTTCGAATTGGCAGTTAGGTCTTGCATATTCACTCGTACTCGGAGGGGCAGTTGGCAATTTATACGACCGGATCATCCACGGGTATGTGATCGACTTTTTGCACTTTTATTATCAGGATTGGCATTATCCGGCATTTAATGTTGCGGACATGGCAATTGTTGGTGGTGCAGCACTGCTTATTTTTGATGCCTTTACCAGTGGCGATAAACCACAGGAGAAACAATCGTGAATGAACAAGTGATTGGAGCAAAATCAGAGGTTTTGTTTCACTTCTCAATAAAGTTAGAAGATGGTTCAGCGGCCGACTCGACTAAGGTCCATAACAAACCAGCCAAGCTTTTTATGGGCGATGGCAGCTTAACTGAAAACTTCGAAAAATGCTTACTGGGACTAAAAGCAGGCGATGAAAAGTCGTTTGAGCTTGAGCCAGAAGATGCGTTTGGGCAACCAAACCCTGACAATATTTACTACGTTGATAGAAGTAAATTTGGTGCAGATACACCGGCTCAGGTTGGTAGTATTATTGCCTTTACTCAACCTGATGGTACTGATCTACCTGGGTTGATCCGAGAAGTTGCTGGTGATTCGGTAACGGTGGATTTCAACCACCCGCTTGCGGGTCAAAAAGTGACATTTGAAGTTGAAATCCTAGAGGTAAGCAATTAATGGAAATCTTGCTCGCAAACCCAAGAGGATTTTGTGCTGGCGTTGATAGAGCCATCAGTATTGTTGAGCGTGCGCTCGACATTTTTACTGCGCCCATCTACGTCCGTCATGAAGTTGTGCACAACAAGTATGTGGTGGATGGTTTAAAATCTCGTGGAGCCGTGTTTGTTGAAGAGCTGGATGAGGTACCCGATGACAGTATCGTCATTTTTAGTGCACACGGTGTTTCTCAGCAAGTCCGTAACGAAGCAAAGCGCAGAGAGCTAAAAGTGTTTGACGCTACTTGCCCGTTAGTGACCAAAGTGCATATGGAAGTAACTCGCGCTAGTCGAAGAGGCACTGAATGTGTGCTGATTGGACATCATGGTCACCCTGAAGTTGAAGGGACGATGGGGCAATATGACAACCCTAATGGTGGTATCTATCTTGTTGAGACACCCGAAGACGTAGCGGTGCTTGAAGTTAAAGATGCCAATAACGTGTTTTATTGTAGCCAAACGACACTCTCTGTCGATGATACAGCTGACGTTATAGACGCTCTGCGAGAGAAGTTCCCGAACATAAGTGGCCCGCGTAAAGATGACATTTGTTATGCGACCCAGAATCGTCAAGATGCGGTACGTGACTTGGCAGACAAAGTTGATTTACTTCTTGTTGTTGGTGCTAAAAACAGCTCAAACTCGAATCGCTTGAGAGAGTTGTCGGATAAAATGGGCACTAAATCTTTTTTGATTGACGACGCCTCTTCCATCGATGAGTCATGGTTATCAAATGTCGAAAAAGTTGGTGTGACAGCAGGAGCATCGGCACCTGAAGTATTAGTACAGCAAGTTATAACTCGGCTTCAGGAACTTGGCGGTAAAACCGTTGTTGAAAATCCAGGGCAAGAAGAAAATGTTGTCTTTGCAGTTCCTGTCGAGCTGAGATAGCAGGATAGGGCGATGACACCGAGAATTAGGTTGTTGTCAGCACTATTATCAGAACGAGGCATACTGGCTTTACTAGTTGCCTCGCAGCTCTTTGCTTTTTTATACTCTTTGATCATTTCAGGACCATTTTGGCAGAGTTTGGGTCTTGTTAGCTTATTTATTCACTTCACGAGCTTTTTATCTCTCACTATCTTAGTAGTGATACGTCGCTTCGTAGAAACTCGCTCTGATCTTGTTGAAGCAGGCATACTTATCTTAGTGTTTGTGATGGCAACGGCGCTCACCAGTTGGTTCTTTCCTTACTTATTTACGCTACTTGGATGGATTGATGAAGCCAAAGTTGAGATCAACCTTTGGCGGAACATTGCAATGTGTTTGTGCATTATGACTATCTTTGCTCACTTTCTCGCAATTTTTACAGACAACATCCGCAAGGTAGAAGCATTATCTCGGGCTGAACTAGAAGCATTGCAGGCAAGGATCCGACCGCACTTTCTATATAATACGTTAAATACAGTTGCTGAGTTGATACATCTGGATCCGAGCAATGCAGAAAAATCAGCGCTAGCACTAGCTGATTTATCCCGTGCAGCGATGTCAACCCAAAGTGTTGTACGTTTAGACGATGAAATTCAAATGTGTAAAGCGTATCTGGATCTAGAACGCTGGCGGTTTGCTGAGCGCTTGAGGGATGACTGGATACTAGAAAATATCATAGGAGATGAGCGTATCCCTGCACTTATTTTGCAGCCGCTCGTAGAAAATGCAGTAAGCCATGCTGTTGAGCCAAACCCCATTGGTGCAGATATTAAAATTTCTATCCATCGAGCTGGGCGCATATTGACGATAGTGATTGCCAACTCCTACAATCCAACATTACAACCTACTCACCAAGGTCATGGTATTGGTCTGAGTAATATCCAGCGTCGTTTGGCGCTATATTATGAACCGTCTGTTGATTTTGAGGTTAATGCCAGTGAAGACAGCTTTACCGTTTCTATTTGTATACCGTTATGAATACGTTAATACCTTACCTCATTGTGGATGATGAACCACTCGCAAGAGCTCGCATTAGACGATTGATGGACAAACAGTTGCGATTTGTCTGTGTGGGTGAAGCGAATAGCTCAGCAAGTGCTAAAACAGTACTTGATGAAATGGTGGTCACACTTATTTTTTTAGATATTTCTATGCCAGGCGAGTCCGGTCTGACGTTTGCCACTGAACTTAGACAGCGGTTTCCTCGGATAAAAATTGTTTTTTTAACAGCACACCCAGAATATGCACTTGAGGCATTTGATTTGCATGCTAATGGCTATTTGGTGAAACCGCTGCGCGAAGATAAGTTGACGGCTCTATTGATGACTATTTTCCCAGAAGTAGAAACGATTAGCTATCATGTCGGAAATGAGCTTCGTCATGTGCAATTAGCCGATGTGCTTGTGGCACAAGCAGATGATAAATATACTCGTATTACGTTAAAGTCAGGGACAGATGCACTTGTCGATATATCACTCAAAGCATTGATGGATAAATTCCCCACACACTTTGTACAAATCCACCGAAGCACGCTTGTCAATCGTAATGATATCGCTGTATTGGAGTCGCAGGGACACAAGCACTTTGTTGGTTTAAAGTCGTTATCTGCACGATACGAAGTGAGTAGAAGAGCTTATTCCCAATTAAAAGCGCTACTGTAATAAACCGTTCATCGGCTTAATAAACCTTTCAGACCATTTCACGTTGAGTTTCAGATCCTCCTGTTTACACTGAACCTAGGATAATAATATTCTGGTTCCACTATGAGGATAAAATACAGGCAGCAAGGCTTCACTCTGTTAGAAGTGCTCATTGCCTTTATGATTCTGAGCTTTGGGTTATTAGGCGCGGTGGCGCTGCAAGCAAAAGCAAAACAAGCAAGCTTTGACTCAATGCAAAGAGCGGCAGCAGTTGAATTGGCCAGCGACATTATGCACCGTATTCGTAGTAACGATGCAACGAATATCGCTACTTTATACAACGTTGATTTTAATAGTACCGAAGCGGTACAAGACACAACGGCATGTTATAACAACTTTTGTAATGCCGCAGCCATTGCACAGACGGATATTGCGAATTGGCGCCGAGCGATTAGAGCGCGAGAAAACACAGGCGCATTGGATAATGCAGTTGTATGTATTAATCCAACGACAGGGGCGGACGCCTCGGGGATCAATGTAGAGGTTATCGTAACATGGCGCGGTCGCCAAGCGATGACAGCGCTAGAGAATAACCCCGCAGGTGATTGTGGTGTGGCTGACGATAGGCGCAGGGCGGTTGTAATGCAGACATTTGTACTCATTAGGAGTGAGCCATGAGAAAAGTACTTGGCTTTACTTTGCTAGAAATCATGATAGCTATGTTTATTGGTGCCATGCTTTTAGGTGGCGTTATTGCCACCTATGTTGGAATGAAAGCCACGACAAGCGATACCATACAAATCGGAGAGCTTCAGGAAAAAGGGCGTTTAGCGTTGTCAATTATGCGTCGTGATATTGAACAAGTTGGTTTTTGGGGCACGTTTTACGACAAAGGGTTTACACTGGATAACCAAAGTGCGCCAGCAAACCCTGGTAATGACTGTTCTGGTGGGATTAACAATGGCAGTTTTCCGAACAACCAACCAGCTAACTTTAGACCAATTTGGGCCACATTTACGACTAATGCTACAGCGCTCGGCTGTGTCACATCTGCAAGACCACAATCAGAAGTACTACAAGTAAAATTTCTGGAAGGAAACCCGGTCACAACAGTAGGGCTTGTCCCTGACATGGCGGCGATCCGAGACACAAGGTATTACTTTATTGCTCAGCAAGAGCAAGCTGAATTTATTGCTGGGGGTAATATCGCTAATATGCCAAGTGTCAACGCGACGTTATGGCCATACAGTCATCACGTTTATTATGTCAGTGAAGAACAGCAAGTGATCAATAATCGCACCCTTACCATTCCGGTGTTAAGGCGACAACGTTTGCTCGTCAATGGCGGAATGAGTGATGAGCTGGTCATTGAGGGGGTTGAACAAATCCGCTTTGTTTTCGGACTCGATACTGACTATGACGGTCGCGTTGATAGGTATCGACACACAGCCAATATGTCTGAAACCGATTGGGAAGGCACCCGCGGTATTTTGTCGTTACAGCTTTTTGTATTGGTTAGGGTATTGCAACCAGATCCTGACTTTGGCGTACAGGCACGAACATACACTTTAGGAAATGACCCAAATAGACGTGAGCTGACCTACACCGACGCTATTCGTCGCACCGTATTCTCAACCACTATTTCAATGTACAACATGGGAGGCTCATCGTGGGAAATGTAAGACAGCGAGGAGTAGTTTTGATCATGGCCATGGTAATGGTTGTGGCTGTGATGGCGATAGCGGTGACACTGATGAGCACCAGTACACTGGATATTAAAATGACACATGCGGTGATGGAGCGAGAAGAAGCTGAAAGCCTGTTATTTGGTGAAATGCAGCGTCTGATCAGGCAAGAACAAAGGGCGGCAGACAACGTCTTTTTACGTTCACGGCAGCAGCTCGCTGATGATGGTGCAACAGTACAGACTCCTGGCGGTCTTCAAGCTACGGTAACGAATTTAAACAATGGTGAGCTGGAGCTATTTTGCCCACGCCAATTTGATTATACCGCAGGCTTTGTTTGCAACATGACAGAGGTACAGGCCACAGTGGGGTATGGTGATAAGGGTCGTCACAATGTCACAATTGTGATGGGAATAGGCCAAGAAATTGTCAGTGTTTCTAACTAGTATTTCTCGAGTACAGACTATGAATAAGCTCTTTTATGTTATTACCGTTATAGCAATAGTGCTACAGACTGCAAAAGCGGAAGATATAGAACTTTATGTTAAACACAATGTGTCAACTCGGGAGCAGCCGAGAGTTTTGATGCTTTTTGATACCTCAGGCAGTATGGCTTGGGATTCACAAAATGGTAAAACCTGCTATGAACGCTACTCCTACAGGTATCGAGGGCGCTGGCGGTATGGCTATCGAGAGGCCGAGTGCTTTAACGGTAGTAATTGCTACCAAGCTAACCAATATAACCAAGCTGTTCAAGGTTGTGCCGATAGCCGTTTAAAGGTTGCTAAAGACGCCATGCGTAACTTAGTAACTAAGAATGATGACATTCAATTTGGCTTATCTCGTCTGTATTCATCAAGTGGTGGATATATTTTAAATGGCATTGGCAGCAGCCAGTCTGATATTGTAGATAAAATAAACGCCTTGCCAGCATCGGGGTCAACTCCGCTATCAGAAACGCTGTGGGAGCTTTATAACTACTTAAAAGGCGGAGATGTATATTGGGGAGAGAATGGTGGCTATGACCGAGATAGAAGTATTGAAAGTGGTGGTGATTACATTTCTGCATTTAAGCGTCAGCCCGGTGCAGAAGAGCGCTGTGATACATCTGTAAATTTGATCTTGATGACAGATGGCGATCCAACTAGTGATACCGACTCGAATAATAGCATAGTCAATGAGTATTATTCTGTGTATGGCGCATATCCGGATTATTTTGATGTAAATGCAGGCTCTGGCGTTACCAGAAACTACTTACCAGCATTAGCAAAAGCCATGCGTGGTACTTCGCAGGTAAAGGTTGACTTATATCCGACTACCCCAGATGAACATGATTTTGCACGTGTATTTACCATTGGATTTGGTAATGGGATGTCAGAGCTAGGTAAGGATTTACTTGCTGAAACCGCAGAGCAGGGCGGTGGACAATACCTACATGCTAATAGCGCAAATGAGTTGTCAGACGTACTAAAAACTACCATCACCAACATTCGTAACATTAGCGCTAGCTTCAGCTCGCCAACCGTTTCTGCTAATGCAGAAGATCAAACGCAAACTGGTGATGCGCTTTATTATACTTTGTTCAAGCCTGAAACTCATACACGCTGGCGTGGTAACTTAAAAAAGCTAAAGTTTGAGAACAAGAAGATAATTGGCCAAGAGAAAACGTCAGCAATTGACAGCAAAGGAGCCATTTCAACTAACGTTACAACCTACTGGTCTGAACCAGGCTCAAAAGATGGTAACAATATAGAAAAAGGCGGAGTAAATTACGCGCTTCAAAATCAGATCAGCAGAAAAGTACTATCTGATTTTGGTGGCAGTGCACTGGTTAGTTTTACCTATACTAATGGTAAAAATACCTACGGAGATCATGCTAGTTTAGCTTCAGCTATGGAGATGAGTGGGGCAAGTGAGGGCCAATTACAAGAAGTTTTTGATTGGGCGATGGGTCAAGATGTTGACGATGATGATGGCGACAGTAACCGCTCAGAAAGAAGAGCGGATATTTTCGCCGATCCACTTCACTCAAAGCCTGCTACGGTTGACTATGGTAATGGAGACGTCCGTATTCTCGTCGGTACGAATGCTGGTATGCTGCATATGTTTAAAGACAGTGGTAATAGTGTTAGTGAGAGCTGGGCGTTTATTCCTGGAGAGCTGCTGCCAGTCTTAAACTCAGTTAAGACACAAAAACCAGAAACAAAAATTTATGGGGTCGATGGTCCAATTACGACTTATTTTCATGACCTAAATAAGAACCACAAAGTAGATAATGGTGATAAAGTCTGGGCGTTTGTTGGTTTGCGACGCGGCGGGAATGAGTATTATGGCTTTGATATTACCGACCCTGATTCGCCTAAATTATTGTGGGGTGGGCCTATTTCTGGTGACAAGACCAAGTTTAATCACCTAGGACAAACGTGGTCGAAGCCGGTTGTTTCTTTTATTGAAAAACAAAAAGAAAGGCCTGTATTAATATTCGCCGCGGGTTATAACACGAATAAAGATAATGTCTCGAGATCAGAAGATAAAGACAATAAGGGCGTAGGGCTTTACATGGTTGATATTATGTCTAGCAATGCTGATATTGTTTGGTCACTAACAGGTGATGCTTTTAAAGGAAAGCATAGTATCGTAGCGGAGCCAACACTGACTGACTCTGATTATGATGGCTTTGTTGACAGAATATATTTGGCCGACACCGCAGGTAGTATTTGGAGAATTGATATTCCTGGTCCAAATCCCAATGATAGCGACGAGCCTTGGACACACTTTGAGCTTGCCCGTTTAGGCAGCTCCGCAGCTGATCAAGATAGGCGTTTTTTCTATCGCCCGACTGTGGCAAGGACATTCTATAGCCAAGTCACAAAGACAGTGAACAGAGACAATGTTAATGATACTCGAATCGATAGGAAAGACACGCCATTTGACGCTATTGTCATTGGTAGTGGCAACCGTTCCAAACCAACAGATTCAAGTGTGACTGACTATTTATTTATGATCCGAGATATACACACCAAAACACAGTCGTTCGTTAATGATATTCCCGAACCCATTGTGGTTGAAGAGTTAATGGAAATGAAAAACGACCCATTTGGTAATGCTGTTAGCGATCTAAATACATTTATCAACCTAGAGGTAGAACTTAGTAAATTTAAAGGTTGGAAATATCAGCTATCCGGCGGCGAAAAGTCCTTAGCTGCGACAACAGTTATTGGTGGAGTTGCATATTATACTTCCTTCACGCCAGCTGATCAGACAACACAACAGTGCACATTGACAGGTGGTAAAGGACAGCTTTATATGTTTCATCTTCATTATGGAACAGGTAAAACCTATATTACATCACAAGACTTACCTGATACACCGACCATGATCGTGAGAGAAAACGTGGTTTATATCCCAGGTCCTGGTATTGAAGCCGGTCCTGATGCAAGTACGCCATTTGCGCCACCAAGTATTCCGAGTGAGCCGGTTCCTGTCGTCGGAGAAAATGGTTTAATCGAAATTTTTAAAAGTAAAAGTACAGGAATAAGAACTAGGCAGCTTTACATCTATAAACGGGAAGAAAGTGATGAGAAAAATTAACGGGCTACCTCATAATCGTCGGGGCTTTACGTTAATCGAAGTCATGATAGTGGTGGTAATAATTGGCATCATGTCAGCTATAGCGTACCCTAATTATACTGACTACGTCAGACGAGGTGCACGTGCTGAGGCGATGGCTGTGTTGCTCGATGCAGCAAATAAGCAAGAACAGTTTTTTGTTGATAATCGTCGCTACTCCAATGATTTAGGTGCAATAGGAGTACCTCGGGAAACAGGTAATGGTTACTTTGTTATTACCTTACAAAATGTCACTGTAGATACGTTCAGGGTTGTTGCAACTGCAACTGCGGGCCCAGTAAGAGGAGACCAAGAATGTCCAGCACTAACAATTGACGAGCTTGGTGTGCGTGGCGTAGCTGGCGTAGTAGGGCAAGCCCAAATTGATCGTTGTTGGGAGCGATAAGCACACATCATGAGGGAGATGTCACTCCCTCATTGATTACACTTCTCAGTATCTTTAAGTGTACTACGTCCAGTGTAACTAACTGATAGTGCAAGTCCTGATGTATTGCTACTATTGCAGTAAATAAACGTACCATTATATAACCCTGCAAGGTGGCCAAAACGGCGAAATACCACAGCATGGCGAGGATAAACTAATGTATCTCCACGCGTTGTTGAGTCAAATACACTTAACTTAACGTCTTTACCTGTAAAAATACCTACAGGGTAATAGTCTACAAATATCGTAATAGACTTATGCCAATCACGTTTGTCGCAACGGTCTTTGTTTAAGGGGCAAAGTGTGACAGTCGCATCATTAGCAACAGCTTTAATACGAGCAAAGTTAATTGCACGCCTTAATGCCTCTAACTTAAATTCAGCATTGTTAGCGCGTAACGACGAACTAAGAAATGGTAGCGTCAACGCGCTAACAATAAGAATAATGGTGATGCAAACTAAGCTTTCTAAAAGTGAGAAACCAAATTGACGACGCATATCCTTTGCCTCGAAATGATCATATAAAGGAGCGTAGCGTCACTATGGCTAAAAACAAGGAAAGTGAAAAGCTTTCAAGTTAACTGACATGATGTCTAAACAGAAAATAGGCTGCCTGGTTACGTTAGTTGATTAACTCACTGTTTATTCCGAAATCAGGTTAATTACACTGATCCTCAGTATCGCCTCTATAGAGTGCTGTGCCAGCTTGAGACACGCTAAGTTGTTGATTGTTATCTTCACTGCCCGGACAATAGGTGAAATTACCAGTAGCTGCGCCACTAAGTAACCCACTAGAGTCAAATCTTAGGCGATTATCGCCAGAAAATACCATATTATCACTGGTATTTACGACTTCCATTACTCTGTGAAGCGTATCATTATTGTTAAATTGGCCGTCATTATTCCTATCGACAAAAACGGAAATTCGGTTTGTTGCCCAATCATCTGCACAAGCGAACGGAGCCCGGTTTTGTATACTTTCAGGGGGAGCTGGGCATAGAATGACAATCTCATCAGACGCTGTAGCTTTGACGCGAGCAAAGGCAATATTTCGCTGTAACTCTTGTAAAAAAGATTGCGCGCGGTCACGTTGCAACAGGTTGCCATCAAAGCTAAATGAAACAGCTAATACAATTGCTAAAATGGCAATTGTTATCATAAGTTCTAACAGGTTGAATCCCGCTGATTGTTTCATTACTGCCTCACAACCAAAAATTAATAATTTAATATTAGTATTATTGCGTGAAATCACCTCAACTTTCAATGTCTTTGTTTGCCTTGAACAGGTGTATTGTCTAAAATCGACGCTATACCAAAGGAATCGAGATAGTCATGAAGAAAATAGAAGCAATAATTAAACCGTTCAAACTAGATGATGTCCGAGAGGCGCTTTCGGATGTGGGGATCACGGGGATGACAGTGTGTGAAGTAAAGGGCTTCGGTCGTCAAAAAGGCCATACTGAGTTGTATCGTGGTGCCGAGTATATGGTAGATTTTTTGCCCAAGGTAAAACTTGATATAGTCACGGCAGACGAAGATGTTGATAGAGCCATTGAAGTGATCTTGAAAACAGCACAAACAGGCAAAATTGGCGATGGCAAAATATTTGTGACTGATGTTGAGCGTGTGGTGCGGATCCGTACCGGTGAAGAAGACGAAGAAGCGATTTAAGCCAGTGAGTCGGCTATTGTAGTGTAGTCAGTCGCGACCAGTATGTAGTCGCGACTGACTAGTGTATCTATTTACTGCGTGGGTTAGCTGATTTTGCTTTTTTTACGTTTTCTGCAAGATCCTGTAACCCCAATTTACGGTAACTCTTTTCCATAATATCAAAAGCTTGTTTTAAGTAACTACTTTGTGAGTAGTGTTCCACCACATATTTACCTCGGTTAGCTGCTGCAAGGTACGCTTCACGTTCAAAGTAATATTCAGCTACTTTTAATTCATAACGCGCCATTTTGTTTAATAGCCAGACGATGCGCTTTTTGGCTTCTGGTGCATAAGGACTGTTGGGATAATTTTTAACGAGTGTGGTTAAATCTTGAAATGCTACACGAGTACGATTTGCGTCTCTGTCAGCCCTATCCACTCCAAAGTACTCCTGAAATGCGTTTTCATCAGCTTTGATGCTTACAAGACCGCGCATGTAGTACATGTAATCAAGATCTTTATGGTTTGGATTTAAACGGATAAAGCGGTCAATTGTCGCTAGTGCTTGATCTGTGTTACCTGTTTGGTAATAAGCATAAACTAAGTCCATTTGAACTTGTCTTGCATATGGCCCAAAAGGGTATCTTGCGTTAATTGCGCCAAGTAACTCAATGGCGCGTGCATAAAGACCTGAATCTAAAGTTTGCTTTGCATCTTCATACAGTGCTTGTGCAGATTTGTTTGGTACGCGTTCTATATCTTCTTGTTCTGGTGCGGATGAACAGGCTGCCAAACCTAAAACAGACGCGGCTAACGCCAGCCTAAAGGCGTGTGTCCTTAAGTTTTTAATCATTTTATTTTACTACCTTTGTTTTCTTCGGCTAGGCCAACTCGGCAAAACCGAGTAAACTATGCATTTATACGATTCTAACCCAGTCGAGCACGGCTTGCACTGGTAAATTAGGTAAAGTTTCAGATGTCAGAGCAAATTTCCCTCCAAGCGGAGGTTCCAGTCGAACTCGGTGGTAAACGTCTAGACCAAATATTGGCGCAATTGTTCCCGGATTTTTCTCGTTCAAGAATAAAAACTTGGATCCTTGAAGATAAGGTCACCGTCGATGGTGAAGTTTTCAACACGCCTCGTGAAAAGTTATTAGGTGGTGAAAGCGTCGCCATTGAAACGGTTATCGAAGCCCAGCGTGAATACGAAGCGCAAGATATAGACCTAGATATCGTCTATGAAGATGATGATATTCTGGTGATAAATAAGCCGATGGGATTGGTCGTTCACCCTGGAGCCGGTAACCCCGATGGCACAGTATTAAATGCTCTGCTGCACCATCACCCAGAAATTATTAACGTACCTCGAGCTGGTATTGTTCACCGTCTCGATAAAGACACGACCGGTCTAATGGTTGTGGCGAAAACCATTCAAGCGCAAACACATTTGGTGAAAAACTTACAGGCGCGTGAAAACTTCACTCGTGAGTATGAAGCAATTTGTAACGGTACCATGACAGCTGGTGGCATGATTGAAAAGCCAATAGGGCGCCACGCTACAAAACGTACGCATATGGCGGTACATGAAATGGGTAAACCTGCTATTACGCATTATCGTGTTGCAGAGAAATTCCGTGCACACACTCGGCTTCGTCTGCGACTAGAGACCGGTAGAACGCACCAAATTCGTGTGCATATGGCATATTTAAATCATCCACTGATTGGCGATCAGTTGTATGGTGGTCGTCCTCGTCCACCGAGAAATGCCACTCAAGGGCTTACAGAGCAGTTAAGAGCATTTAAACGTCAGGCGCTACATGCGATAAAGTTGAGTATCGCTCACCCAATTACGGGTGAGATGATGACATGGGAAGCGCCAGTGCCTGAAGATATGGTAAATCTGGTGACGGCGCTAAGAGAGGACACCAAAGAAAACCCAGACTTGACGCTGTAAGATGCAGCTAGCTCAGTGGCCACTTTCTCAACTTGTTGGGACACTATCGACAACGCGCGAAGGTGGTGTTTCTCTACCGCCTTTCGACAGTTTTAATCTTGCCTCTCATGTTGGCGATAATGCCGAACATGTTGCAGAAAACCGTCGAATCTTGCATGGTTACGTTGCCAACCCCATTGTTTGGCTTGAACAAGTCCATGGCGCTGAGGTTGTGGTGGTTGATGAGCAGTTTGAGGCGGCGCAAGTCCATCAAGCAGATGCACTCTATACGCGCTTACGGCAAACGCCTCTAGCTATCATGACGGCAGACTGTTTGCCGATCTTGTTGGCATCAGAAAATGGCGAAGAAGTAGCAGCTATCCATGGTGGCTGGAAGCCGCTCGCCGCTGGTATTATTGCAAATACACTTGCTAAGTTTCGTTGTGCCCCTGAAGAAATTCACGCATGGTTTGGCCCTGCAATAGGACCTGATGCTTTTGAAGTGGGTGAAGATGTAGTAAATGCGTTCGAAGCACAAAAAAGTACGGCCTTTAAAGCTACAAAAAAGGGTAAGTACCTTGGTAATATTTTTGCGCTTGCTGAAACACTATTGCGCCAACAAGGTGTTACAAAATGCTACGGCGAGAGACACTGTACAGTCAGTTTGCCTGAGCTGTACTTTTCTTATCGTAGAGACAACATAACAGGCCGTATGGCGACTTTGATTTGGCGCAAATAATCAGGTTAAATTATTACTTTAACGCTTGATCTTCGCTCCACTAATACCCATAAATAAAGTAATTCAATATTTTATATGGGTAAATAAATCATGCGTTTAGATAGATTTACAAGCAAATTTCAAGCTGCGCTTTCTGACGCGCAATCACTCGCGCTTGGGCGTGACCATCAATTTATTGAACCTGTTCATTTAATGTACGCTCTGCTACAGCAAAGTGGCTCAAGTGTACGAGCGTTATTGGCGCAAGCAGGTGTAAGCGCTGATGAACTCAATACCAAGCTATCTCAAGCCATTGAAAAATTATTTAAGGTTGAAGGCGTAGGTGGAGATGTCCAGCTTTCGAATAACCTGATTTCACTTATCAATCTATGTGATAAATACGCTCAAAAACGCAAAGATAAATATATTTCTAGTGAGCTTTTTGTTTTTGCGGCAGTTGAAGACAAAGGAGCTTTGGGTGAAATTTTCAAAACTTTGAATATTACCCAAGCAAAAATCGAGCAAGCGATTAAAGCGATCCGAGGCGGGCAGAAGGTTGACGATCCCAATGCAGAAGATACACGTCAAGCACTTGAGAAATTCACCGTTGACCTTACTGAGCGAGCCGAACAAGGTAAACTAGACCCGGTAATTGGTCGCGATGATGAAATTCGTCGCACCATTCAGGTGCTACAGCGCCGTACTAAGAATAACCCTGTACTTATCGGTGAACCGGGTGTTGGTAAGACAGCTATCGTTGAGGGACTTGCACAACGTATTATCAACGGTGAGGTGCCAGAAGGGCTGAAAAATAAGCGTGTACTATCACTGGATATGGGGGCGCTAGTCGCTGGTGCTAAATACCGTGGCGAATTTGAAGAGCGTTTAAAGTCGGTGTTAAACGAGCTTGCCAAAGAAGAGGGGCAAGTTATTCTGTTTATTGACGAAATTCACACTATGGTTGGGGCCGGAAAAACCGACGGTGCAATGGATGCTGGCAATATGCTCAAACCTGCACTTGCGCGTGGAGAGCTCCACTGCGTCGGAGCCACGACGCTCGACGAGTATCGACAATATATTGAAAAAGATGCTGCACTTGAGCGCCGCTTCCAAAAGGTATTTGTCGCAGAGCCAACCGTTGAAGACACTATTGCCATACTCCGTGGCTTAAAAGAGCGCTACGAACTTCATCATTCAGTCGACATTACTGATCCGGCGATCGTAGCTGCGGCGAACCTGTCACACCGTTATATTACGGATAGACAGCTTCCAGATAAAGCCATTGACTTAATTGATGAAGCCGGTTCATCAATTCGACTGCAAATAGACTCAAAGCCGGAGCAATTAGACAGACTTGAACGTCGTATTATTCAACTGAAGTTGGAAGACAGTGCACTGGCCAAAGAAAAAGATGAAGCCAGCCAAAAGCGTCGAACCGAGATGCAAGCACTCATCAATGAATTAGAAATGGAGTATCGTGAGCTAGACGAAGTATGGAACGCTGAAAAAGCCTCGCTTCAGGGTACACAAGTGATAAAAGCGGAGCTGGAGCAAGCGCGGTTAGATTTGGAAGTCGCGCGCCGAGCAAGTGATTTACAACGTATGTCTGAGCTGCAATATGGCCGTATTCCTGAACTAGAGCGTAAGCTTGACTTGGCATCCCAAGCAGAGATGCAAGAAATGAGTCTACTGAAAAATCAGGTTGGCGAAGATGAAATTGCTGAAATTCTCTCTCGCTGGACAGGGATCCCGGTGGCTAAAATGCTTCAAGGTGAACGTGAAAAATTACTCCAAATGGAAGATGAGCTGCACAAAAAGGTCATTGGTCAAGATGAAGCGGTGAATGCGGTTGCCAATGCTATCCGCCGCTCTCGAGCTGGGCTTGCTGATCCTAATCGTCCAATTGGTTCGTTTTTATTTTTAGGCCCAACTGGTGTTGGTAAAACGGAGCTAACCAAAGCATTAGCCAACTTTATGTTTGATACCGAAGATGCCATGGTGCGGATTGATATGTCTGAATTTATGGAAAAGCATTCGGTGGCAAGGTTGGTAGGTGCGCCTCCGGGTTACGTTGGTTATGAAGAAGGTGGATATTTAACTGAAGCGGTGCGTCGCCGTCCGTACTCAGTGGTGTTACTTGATGAAGTAGAAAAAGCTCACCCTGATGTGTTTAACATCTTACTGCAAGTCTTGGATGATGGTCGCTTAACTGACGGACAAGGGCGTACGGTAGACTTTAAAAACTCAGTGATCATCATGACTTCAAACTTAGGCTCAGATGTAATTCAAGAGCAGGCCGGTAGTAATGATTATGCCGCACTTAAAGAGCGGGTGATGGCAGTGTTGGCAAATCAATTTAGACCGGAGTTTATAAACCGGATTGATGAAACCGTTGTGTTCCACCCGTTAGTTAATGAGCATATTAAAGAGATAGCGAGTATCCAATTAGCGCGATTAAGCCAGCGCTTAACGCAAAGAGGTTTTGTGCTTGAACTAAGTGACGCTGCGCTTGATAAAATTGCTGCAAGTGGTTTTGATCCAGTCTATGGTGCGCGGCCATTAAAACGTGCTGTACAACAGTACATTGAAAACCCGCTGGCACAGGATTTATTACAAGGTAAATTTGTGACAGGAGATACTATCAAAGTCGATGTAGTGGATGACCAAATCGTTTTTAATCATTAACCGAGATTTGGATAAAGCATAAACTATCCACCACTAACAGTATACAAACGCGCTTGCTGGAGTAAGGCAAGCGCGTTTTTCATTGTTGTAAATTGCGTCTTCTTTCGCGTATTCTAAAAAACAACAAGCTCTCTCTAAAACTGAATCTCTTATGATAAATGAGTCAACTACTTACGGTGTTTATGAATTTGGTGATAGCAGCCAATTATGTCCGCTCACTCGTACTTTGCCAGCCCTTAACAACGGGCAGGTAGTGGTGAGGGTACTCAGCACCAGTGTTAACCCAATCGAGCTTAAAACAAGACAAGGCTTAGGCTATGTTGCAGAACAAAAAGAGGCAGGTACCTTTCTACCTTTGGGGTATGACTTATTTGGCGAAGTGGTGGGAGTATCTGACTCTGGTACACAACTTCAAGTGGGTCAACATGTTATAGGCATGGTTGGTTTTGCAAACAACCCTGGTACCTACAGTGATTATGTGGTTGCCAATGAAACTGAATTATTAGCGGTTTCAGCGCAAGAAAGTCTAGCGATCTCTGGTCTATGTTTAGCAGGCTTAACTGCAAAGCAAGCCCTTGATAAATTTTCCCAGTACGAGCGTCCCTTATATGTGTTGGCACCTACTGGGGGGGTTGGCCACTTAGCTATTCAATTAGCACAACTTCAAGGACGTAACGTAGTTGCTGTGTCCACTCGTGCAGAACACCCACTATTGGCTCAGCTAAATGTTACCGCGATTAGTTACGATGAATTTTATCAGTGTGATGTTGAATGCGACCTATTAGATTTGATTGGTGGTGAAATAGCACTACAGTGTTTGAATGCACTTCGCAGTGGCTCACAATTAGTTACAGTCCCCAGTGTGACCAAGGCACTTATTTGTGAGCAAGCCACGATAAAAGGGATAACGGCACAGGGAATGTTGGTTGCGCCTGATTTAGATGACCTGAAATATTTGTATCAGGCGTACCAAGCTGGCAAAATCAACATCAATGTGAGTCATTATTTTGATCTGGCAGACATTGCGCTTGCGCATGCTTATATGGAAAATGCGCAATATGTCGGTAAAGTTATTATTAAAGCCTGACCGTGGTGAGATAGGCAGTGATGGACAGTGAGCCTCACTCTTTTTATCAACACCCTTGGTATAAACTAATTTCGACCCCATAAACTTGAAATTGGCCTGTAGGTTCGAGGAAGAATTTTTGAAACAATTAGACTTAAACACTAAGCTGGATTTGTTGTCTGGCGGTGTACATCGCGGCGCTTTTAAGGGTATCAAAAGGGGTATCGAGAGAGAGGCCTTGAGGATCCAAGGGTCAGGAAAGATAGCAAAAACTCCACATCCAGAAAAGACTGGCCATGCTCTAACTAATGGTCATATTACCACGGATTTCTCTGAATCCTTATTAGAGTTCATTACTCCAGTCAGTGAAAATCCTGAAGAGACGCTAGCGCAGTTGTCTGATTTACAGAAATTTACGCTAGCCAATATGGGCGATGAGTTATTATGGCCTTTATCTATGCCATGCTTCATTGAAGATGAAGAAGATATTGTATTGGCGCAGTTTGGTACTTCCAACATTGGGAAGATGAAAACGCTGTATCGTGAAGGGTTAAAAAACCGCTATGGTAGTATGATGCAGGCCATTGCCGGGGTGCATTTTAATATCTCTTTTCCCGAGCAAGTATGGCAAAGCCTGCAATCCATATCAGAAGATAAACAAGCTCAGCAAACGTTTATCTCACAACAGTATTTAGGCTTAATTCGCAACTTTAAGCGTGAAATGTGGCTGATCAGTTATCTCTTTGGTGCTTCACCGGCGCTGTGCCCATCATTTTTGCAAGGTAAGAAAAGCGACCTACCATTTAAGACACTAGAAAACGGTGCTATTTACTTAGAATATGGTACTGCGTTGAGACTAGGTGATTTAGGTTATACCAATAGCGCGCAAAGCTCGCTGAAAGTGATGTATAACGACTTGGATGAGTATATCGCTGGACTTAGAGAAGCGATTAGATGTCGCTCTGATTTATATCATGAGATCCCAGACTACCGTGCAGCAGAGCCAAAGCAGTTAAATCGTAATATTCTACAAATAGAAAACGAATTCTACTCGCCAATTAGACCAAAGCGTAATGCGAAATCGGGTGAAACGCCAACTCAGGCACTAGAACGTGGTGGCATTGAGTACATCGAAATCCGTGCCTTAGATGTTAACCCATTTGAACATACCGGTATTAGCCTTGAACAAATTCATTTCTTGGATGTCTTCTTAACTTACTGCTTATTAAAGCCAAGTGCTGAGTTGACCTTTGATGCGCAAAAATTAGCAGGTAAAAACTTACGTCAGGTAGTAAACCAAGGGCGCTGTACTGAGCTTGAATTGGAAAGAGAAGGTGTACCAGTCACAGTAAAGCAGTGGGGGTCAGAGATCTTCGCTGATTTAGGTCGTGTCGCACGGATGTTAGATTCTAATAGTGGTAAATCTGTTTACGTAGAAGTGATTGAAAAGCTATCGCGCGCGATAGAGGCACCTGCACTGACCTTTTCAGGACAGTTGCTATCGCAATTACAAAACCGAACCCTTGAACAGGGGTCAATGGGACTTGAGCTTGCAAACAACTATAAGCAGCTGCATCAAGACGTAGAATATGGTTACTATGATGAAGCAGAACTTGCAGCATTTGCGCAGCAATCATTTGAGGATGAAGAAGCAGTAAGAGCTGGTGATACAGTTGATTTTACCAGTTTCTTAGATGATTATTTTTCTCGAGCATAAAAAAGCGCAGCCATAGGGCTGCGCAAATAAATTTCAGGGATGAAACAATGCTAAACTGCTGCATTCATAAGTTCAGACCAATGCAAATTGTTAAAGTTCATTAGGTTTCGAAAAAAATGCAAAAAAAATTAATTTTAGTTAGTCTTATTGCTGTTTTATCTGGATGTGCGACTGCACCACCAAAGCAACCTCATGATATTTGCAAGATTTTTGAGGAAAAAGAAGATTGGTACTATGACGCTCGAGATGCCCAAGAAAAATGGGGATCGCCCAAACATGTTCTGATGAGCATGATGTTTCAGGAAAGCTCTTTTCGTCATGATGCTGCACCTCCGATGGAATATTTCCTTTGGTTTATTCCCATTGGCCGTGCCAGCTCAGCTTATGGCTATTCTCAGGCCAAAACTCCCACCTGGTCAGACTATATTAGAGAAACGGGTAATTCTGGGGCAGATCGTGATGACTTCGACGATGCTATCGATTTTATGGCTTGGTTCGTTTACAAAACCAATAAAGTAAATGGTGTGTCTAAGTGGGATGCTTATGCGCAATATTTAAATTACCATGAAGGTTGGGGTGGCTATCGCCGTGGCACCTATAAAAAGAAAAAATGGCTCATGCAGGTCGCTAATAAAGTGAAACATCGCGCGGCAAGATACGCCGTTCAGCTAAAACGCTGTGAAGATGATTTAGATAAAAACTGGTTCGAAAGGCTATTTTCTTAGAGGCGTGTTTTCCTTATTTTAGAAAAGGTGATAGCGCATACTTGGAGGCAAAATTTAAGTCAGCATATTCACTTATATTGTTTAATCCCTGCCGGTACGCTCGATAAGGTTCAATGAAGTGAGATAGAAAAAGGCTATCATTTCTATTTCACTTTGATAACCCTAAAAGTTATCTTGCTTTTTACACAATTCCTTATGATCCAGACGTTACAAATATTACTTCCTATAGATTTAAAGTATAATATTATGCCCAGTTAGCTTAATATTATGTGCAAATTACATTGATAAGTATTCTGATGAGCAACATATTCAACAGAAATTTGAAACTTTTGATATTAAAGAATATGTGGCAAAAACAAAAAGTTAACAATGCTGTAAAGCCAAGGACACAAAACAGCAGACTCGCGCTCCTTCGCCGCCAGCTTTAGCCAACTATTAACCGCCGCTTTTAGGGGCGTTGTTTTCAATCGGGTTCTAATCATACATTCGAAAAACAAAAAGGCAGAAAAATGAAAAAAGTAGTATTAGCAGCAAGTATTTTAGCATTAAGTGCGTGTTCAACAATGCAACCGCCACGCTACGCTGTTTCTGTAGATAATATTCAAACTTTAAAAAGTCTAACGGAGATTAAAGGCGAATTTGCATCATTAAATCAACCTGCAAAATTTAGTTCAAATTGTCGTCTAATGGGGCCAATTGAACCTGCGGATGGTTTATCGATTCCGCAATTTATTACTAAAGCTTTCAATGATGAATTGAAGATGGCTGATAAATATTCAAAAGATAATGTTAAAATTACGGGTGATATTACAAAAATTGAATTTTCATCAATTTCAGGTTTAACCAGTGGGTATTGGGAAATTGGTCTCAAATTGAAATCAACGAATGGAACTAATTTAACTGTTAATAATAAATATTCATTTAAGAGTGGTTTTGACGCAATCACTGCGTGTAATGCTACAGCAGATGCCTTATCCCCAGCAGTACAAGATTTAATTAAAGCAACAGTCAATCACCCTGAATTTTCAAAATTAATGCAAGAAAGCTAATAAGGTGCTCAAACGGAAAAATTACAGTTGGCTAGCGCTCCGGGCAGTTTAGTCGAACTGTATTTTTCCGCTTATCTTAGCGTTAGCTGTACAAGGAAAACCGAGTAGTGGAAATGTTCGTAGAAATTATCAAAAATATGTATGGGATATCACTGGCTGAGTTAGCAGTGATGATAGTAGATACTTTTACTTATTTAATTGCTCTTTTCATAGTACTCTTCGCATTTGTTAAGCTCGATAAAGTTACAAAAAGTAAGCATGCCAAAGGAGTTAAAATCTCTATTGTTGCTACAATTTTCTCTTCGTTTGTAGCGAGCTCAATTGTAGAGAATTCTGAAGAGCTTGGCTTAATTGAGGTTTCGGTATTTCTTATACCCTCCATTTTCACACTATTAGCCGCAGTTTGTTTTTATCGGTTTGCTAAAGAAGTTCTGGTAAAGTACAGTTAACAAAGCCGTTTACAGCAAGGGTTATGTTGTACGGAAAATAAGCTCAGAAATTAATATAAGATTAAATAAAAAGGAGCTTTATGAAAGCAGCTATGAATGAATTAAAAAATGAGGCAAAAGCTAAATTATTGTTTTGGAATAAGATTGACAGCAAAGCAATTAAGGTTGGTCTCGTATTTGTTTTTATTGGTTTAATCGCTTTAAAAGTGTTTACCACCGCACTTACTTTTGACTGGCTGAAAAATTTATTCGCTTAATTAACTCGTGGCTAAGTATGACATAACGAGCTGTTCAAGTGAGACTGCTAGCATTTGGTTCGGGTTCGCCTCGCTACACATTTTAGTCAAATATTATCAGCCCCGTAACAGGATGTCATGTTTCTAGGCAAATATACTCAAGCTTTTAGTTGTGCTTACATTTTAACAAGTTGGAATGTTGTGGCGTCTTATACCTTACATATTGAGCGTGAAAACCAAATCTCTGAGACCGAATGGCTCGCAATTTGTGAAAGTGACTCATCGTTAACGGTTCAGCATGTTGCTATAACCACGAACCCACAGACGGGAGAAGCTATTGAAATTCAAACACCAAACAGTTGCATCTGGACGAGCCCAATATTAAGAAGAAAGTACAACTTTAGTTATACTAATGGCAGTATCACCTTCGGTAGCGATAAGGCTCAAATTAAAAAAGCTAAAAAACTAGCTCAGCTACTTAGTGCAAAAGTCATTGGTGATGAAGGCGAAGAATATTAGGAATATAAAAAGTTAATTAAAAAGTGGACGTAAAACCGTAGGCTTGCGCTCACTCTTTGCGTTGTAAAGCCAGCTATTTTACGCCATTTATTAACGCGTCAGTACTTACTCAAAGGAATAAGCATGATTAAAATACTTACTATTACATTCCTTATAATTTCATTCGCTTGCCCTGCAGTTGTTAAACGACATGATGTTCAGCCAGAAATGTATGAAGTTAAAAAGAACCCTGATTTTTTTATTGATATGCCGCATGAAGGAGCTGCTGTTCTTATTGATAAATACTGGTTGGTCACTGCTGCGCATGTAGTCTTTTACGATTATCACGATAAACCTATAATGCTGCACGGCGTAGAAAATAGAATTGAAAGGGTTATCTTTCATCATGGATACAAAGAAGATCCAGGTAATTGGGGGCCAGGAGCTGCTAAGCCATTAATAGATTTTTTGAGCAGTCGAGATGATATAGTGCTACTCAAATTAGCTGAACCAGTTGAACACTTAAAACCTATATCTCGATACTATGATAATAAAGAAATAGGTGAGGAAGTCACGATATTTGGTAGGGGAGCAACTGGCACAGGTCTGACGGGAGAAATATTGACAACTAAAGCGCCTTCTCTTTGGGAAAGTATTTCAAACACGATAAGATCTCCGTTTACAGATCTAGACGAAACTCAAGCTAATAGAACACTCAATAATTATAAAAATATTATAGAGTCAGCAAATGAAAGCTGGCTTATGTTCCGGTTCGATAAAGCTGATGATGCACTTCCTCTAGAAGGTAATGTTGGTTCTGGTGATAGTGGAGGTCCTGCAATTATGATACGAAATGGCATACCTTTGCTGATCGGATTAGCAAGCTGGCAAGAGTACGAAGGTGATTTAGAGGGGTATGTCGGAGGAAAGTATGGCGCTGTTTCCGTATTTGTCAGGATTTCGTCATACAATCAATGGATCGATAAAACAATTTTGGCATACAGAAACAAAACCTAGCAAGGGTTTTTAAGTTGGACTCGAAACAGTTTGATCTGTTTCATTTCATACTTTGACAAGCTACTACTTGCCGCTTAAAGCGGCGTTAGGATTCTCTTTATGATAAAAATGCTACGTATGAGTATTTTATCTTTTCTGTTTGTACCTCTCACTCCATTTGCTAATGGGTTAGAAATTCAAGATATGAAAACAGTCAACTATCGAGATGCCATTTCATTTCAAATCCTCACGAACTGGGAAGTCTAGGACGAGTTTGGCGTCCAGGGCACATTTTATGAAGACCTGCCTGATACTGGGACTTTAAGGATTAGCGTATTTGAATTTACCAGCAATTCTGAGGAGGAAAGAAATACAAAAATAAGAGATACTTACTTCCCGGCACTGTTGAAATGCTCATTACAGTTACAGCACTGAATGAGAGCTTGTTGACACACCATGAGAATTCTAACAAGTGGCTGAATAGAGATTATCAGAGCAAGTCATGTCTCTGCCTTAACAACTGTCACGCTATACTCAGTTAACTCGTTAGTCACGCGTTACTTTACAAAAAATAGCGATTAATTAGCCTAAATGCGTTCATTGTAGTGATTAAGGTGATGTGGCATTGGTATTGCGAGCGTTACACCTTGGTTGGGCCTTTTGACTTCCTGCAGTAATGGCTTTTGATAGTATGGTAACAAAGCCTAGCAGATACAGCTAAGTACAAATAAGGCGAGCTAACTAGCTCGCCTTTTAGTATTAGCTGCATTTTGTTGCTTCAGTCTCTAGTGAGACCTTTACTTGCTTAATCATGTTCTCTTTGATCTCAACCACTTCCATACGATAGTTGTCGACACGTAAGCTTAGCGGGGCATCAGGAATGTCTTCGAGGTACTCGACAATCAAGCCGCTTAGGGTTTTAGGGCCTTCTGTAGGTAAGTCCCAATCCATCTCTTTGTTTAAGTCACGAATGTTGACACTGCCTTCTACCATTACTGTGCCGTCGTGTTGCATGTTGACGTCTTCACTCGGTGCACGCGTCTGCGTTGTCGTAAAGTCGCCCACAACTTCCTCAAGTATATCCTCAAGCGTTACTAAGCCTTGAATATCACCATACTCGTCAACCACAAGCCCGATGCGTTCTTTTGCTTCTTGGAACTTGATGAGCTGAGTATTTAACGAGGTATTCTCTGGGACATAGTAGATTTCTCGCACTGCTCGCAGTAGCGATGGCTTATCAAATTGTTCTTTGGTCAGTAGGCGTAGTGCATCTCTGGCATGAATAAAGCCTACTGCATCATCAATTTGGTCACGGTAAAGTAGTACACGGGTGTGCTGAGCATTGGTTAAATGACGGGCAATGTCTTTCCACTCGTCGTTAATATCAATGGCATTGATTTCACTTCGTGGGATCATGATGTCTTCCACAGTAACATGATCTAAATCGAGAATAGAAGTCAGCATATTTTGGTGGTTGGAAGGCAACATTGCACTGGACTCATTCACCACGGTTTTTAATTCTTCTTTACTGAGACTATGCTCTTCAATTTCTTGTGGTGTGATACCAACCAAACGTAGCATGCCGTTGGTGATCCAATTGGTTGCAACAACCAAAGGGAATAGTACTTTCAATAATACTTTAAGAATAACAGAGCTAGGGAATGCGACTTTTTCTGGATATAGCGCAGCTAATGTTTTTGGTGTGACTTCAGCAAAAATAAGCACCACAAGTGTAAGACCGAAAGTCGCGACAGCAATACCCATGTCGCCATAAAGGCGTAATCCGATAATTGTTGCGACCTGAGCGGCGGCTATGTTGACAAGGTTATTTCCGATCAGGATCAGACCAATCAGTCTGTCTGGACGGTTGAGGAGGTTACTTACACGCTTCGCGCCACGGTGATTCTCTTTTTCAAGATGTCGCAGGCGAATACGGTTGATTGACATGATACCGGTTTCTGAACTAGAAAAATAAGCCGACATCAAAATGAGCACACCGAGTATAATAAACAAGGCGCTGGTCGATATGTCTTCCAACAGTGGATCCCTTTTTTACTTACGAAAGCGTATTAAGCGTTAGTGAGTTACGATAGTCAAGTTAAAGTTTAAAACCTGCCTAAAATCACTTCTTGTATAAAGCGACTACCAAAGTACCCAAGCGTAACGACACCAGAAGCGGTGATGATAGAGATAACAACCGGCTTACCACGCCATCCAAACACACGATGTCCAAAAGCTATTACTACATAGATAAGCCAGCCCACGATAGACAATATGGTTTTATGGATAGTCTCTTTGGCGAACATGCCGTCTAAAAAGTAAAAACCAGAAGCCAAAGCTAGCGTAAGTAGTCCAGTGCCCACAAACAATAGCTGATAAAGCTGCCTTTCTACCTGCATAAGCGGTGGTAAGTGGCTAGTCATAATGGCCAAGTCTCTTTGTTTTAGACGCTTATCGATAAACATAAACTGGATAGCGTAAAGTGTCGCAATAATAAGTACGCAGTATGCCAATAGTGATAATGAAATATGTAGCACTAAGCCAATATCTACGTTTATGGTATCCATAATAATATGATGCGGGATAAACAGACTAGCTAAGAGTAAAATCGCCGCAAATCCATACACAACGGGAAGCAGTAAGGTTGCAGGAAAACGTAAGGATACCGTGGTTACTGAAACCACAATAACCCAGCAGGTTAATAGTGCGACATTTACCGTGCTGAGGTCTTGACCTTGATGAGTAAATACTGAGTTTACCAACACAAGCATGTGGGTCAAAATAGCAACGGTACTTAGTATTAAAGTCTTCTTTTGATTAGGTCCTTGTTTGTCAAATAAGCGCGACAAAACATGGCTGGTGGCCATGGAATAAAAAAGGCAGGCGATTAATGACAAGCTAACAATCAACATAAAGATAAATGCTCAATTTTTTGGTTTTCCTTTATGGCTATTGTATTTAAAGCCACTTCGCTTGCATAGAGTTTTATTTCAATCTATTAACTTATTCTTATTTTAGTGCAATCAAAGCGTAAAAAGCAGAACAATCAGCTTGAATACTGTATTAGTCGCTCGCATATCAGTATAATGCCCGTTAATTTCGAGATTTTGGAACCGATACATGTTTGAAAACCTCCAGGAGCGTTTAGGAAAAACGCTCAAAAACATTAGTGGCCGTGGCCGATTAACCGAAGACAATATTAAAGAAACACTCCGTGAAGTCCGCATGGCGCTACTTGAGGCTGACGTTGCCTTGCCAGTTGTGCGCGACTTTGTAAAACAAGTAAAAGAACGTGCGGTTGGTGTTGAAGTCACAAAAAGTCTGAGCCCAGGCCAGGTTTTCATCAAGATTGTTCGTGAAGAACTTGAAAAGTCTATGGGTGAGGCCAATGAAGAGCTGAACTTAAATGCTCAACCGCCAGCGGTTGTGATGATGGCAGGCCTTCAAGGTGCGGGTAAAACCACCAGTGTTGGTAAGTTGGCTAAGTTCCTAAAAGAGCGCAAAAAGAAATCTGTGCTGGTGGTCAGTGCTGACGTTTATCGTCCCGCTGCTATCAAGCAGCTTGAAACTTTAGCCGCTGAAGTCGACGTCGAGTTTTTCCCTAGTGATATTTCACAAAAGCCAATTGATATCGCAACGGGTGCAATTTCTCACGCTAAGAAAAAATTTATTGATGTGGTACTTGTAGATACCGCAGGTCGTTTGCACGTTGATGCAGACATGATGGATGAAATCAAAGATTTACATGCTGCGATTAATCCTATTGAGACTTTGTTTGTGGTCGACTCAATGACGGGTCAGGATGCTGCAAATACGGCAAAAGCGTTTGATGAAGCGCTGCCGCTAAGTGGTGTGATCTTAACCAAAACAGATGGTGATGCACGAGGTGGTGCAGCATTGTCAATTCGTCACATTACGGGCAAACCTATAAAGTTTATCGGTGTAGGTGAAAGGACGGATGCGCTTGAGCCATTCCATCCAGATAGAATTGCGTCTCGGATCTTAGGTATGGGTGATGTATTGTCCCTTATCGAAGAAGTAGAGATGAAAGTCGATAAAGACAAAGCTCAAAAAGTGGCTGAAAAAGTCTTTAAAGGCGATGGCTTCACATTGGAAGACTTTGCAGAGCAGCTACGTCAAATGAAAAACATGGGCGGTATGATGTCGATGCTAGACAAGCTTCCGGGCATGTCAAATCTTCCCGATGCAGTAAAAGGCCAAGTGAATGACAAGACCTTTAATCAAATGGAAGCCATTATCAGCTCAATGACACCTAAAGAGCGCGCGCGTCCTGAAATCATCAAAGGTTCTCGTAAGAAGCGGATTGCAGCCGGTTCTGGTACACAAGTACAAGACATCAACAAGCTGCTGAAGCAATTTACCCAAATGCAAAAAATGATGAAAAAGATGAAGGGTAAGGGCGGCATGATGAAGATGATGAAGAACATGAAAGGGATGATGCCACCAGGTATGTTCGGTGGTGGTGGACCTAAGTTCTAACACTGTTTATATTACAAAAGGCGAGCACCTCACTGCTCGCCTTTTTACTTTATCTAACTCGTTTGCCAATTATATCGCCGGACTCGTTAGAGGTAACGGATATTGATTTATTAGTAAAATCGGGCACAAAGGGTTTAAAGTTTTCAGCTTTTTTAGGATCACCACTACCGATGTACTGCGCCTCTTGCGGATATGAATATACTGGGCGGGTGAAAATAATATTACCCTGCGTATCTTCTTTTTGTGTCATCAGTGCATCTGGTGCTACCCCAGTATCTAGCCAGTGTTCTAACGCAGCTATGGCATTAAAGGTTTCAGCACCAGGCCCTTCAATACCACAATGAACAAGCCCAGGGGGTAAAAATAGCCGCGCAAAGTCGTATGTATTATCTTTGCCCATGTAGTTGATCACTGCGTTGTACCAGTCAATCGTTGCGTAAGCAGGAATTGCCGCATCTGACCATCCGTGTAGTACTATCATTTTGCCGCCGCTATTTCTAAATCCGGTCAGATCAGGGTGGTCAGCATCCATAAAGCTTGAAATAGACGAGAGTTCGCCGACTTCATTGTTATAAGAAAAACTTCTCCAATTGCCTTGGTGATATCTCTCTTGAGGAAACGCAAGGTATTTCAAATATTCGGTTGCGGCATAGTAGTGGTAAGGTTTGATAAATGGTGCTTCTGGGAATAGCCAACCTGTCCACTCCGGTTCAGAGCCATAAGGTAAGCCACCATAAATGGCGTTGCCCTGTTGGTCGTAGGAAGGGGCATATATTTCTTTGATTGCATTGGCCTGACGTGGTGTTAGACACTTACTAGAACTGTTGTTTTCACATATCAGCGTTTGCGGGTCAAAATCACAGCGTCTTGGATCGCTGATCAACCCATCAACCAAACCATCTTTATGATCGCAAGCTGCCATGACAGCCTGTGAGATAAAATCCGTGTAGCTGGCGTCGAGCAGTGCATTGTCGTTTTCATCCAATATTGCTTTGGCATTATCCATACAGTTGATCAGGTTGACTTTGGTGTAGTTAATTGTTGGTCCTCTGGCGATTACCCCATCAAAGTCGTTAGGGTAACGCTTAGCAGCCATGATGCCTGCATGACCTCCTTTTGAGCAACCTGAAATAAATGAGTAGGTTGGAGGCTTGGCATAAAAGCGTTCAATAATAGCTTTTGCCGCAACCGCTACCACATGATTTGCTCGATAGGCAAAATCTTCCTTTAATGACACATTATTTTTAGCCCACAAGCCATCAAATCCGGCTGCGGTATGGCCGCCATCATGAGACATGGTGGCGTAGTTACGTATGATCCCTGCCATCGTGGGGTAGTTTGATACTTCGCCACAAAAACCCATACAAGCATTGAGTAAAAAGCGTTTATTCCAAGCTTGATCCAGTGGCAATCTCAGCTGAAAGCGTATCGTTGGTGCTGCATAGCCTTCGACTAAACAGTGTGCAGGGAGCGTGTTTGTCCCTTTGGGGATTGGGGCACCTAATAACCGACTATATTTATACGTCCAAATCTCAGTATCGGCATCAAGGGTTTGGCTTGGGATATATTCAGCATTAGTAATACTTGTTGCCGCGTTACCATTTTCCAGTTGGGAGTAGTCACCAAAGCGTAATAGCTTACAGGCTGTCGCTGTGTCATTATTTGCGGCGAAAGCTGAGTGTGTGGTTAAACTGGCCGTACCAAGAAGAGCTACGCCGATGAAGCGCTGTGCTATGCGGTGTGTTTTCATCTTTATTCGGATCATGTGATTACTTTCCTTAATAACAAAAAATAACAGTGCGTTTTGACTTTTACCGTGCTTACATACCGTCTGTGCTTGTACCTAAAATGAGACGGTGGTGCTGAGGTAAACTTTACTTTTGCGTTTTGCTGAGCGAAATCTGCGCTTGGCTTTGGAATTTACTTGCATTGCGCGTGAAAATGCGTAAAATGCCCGAGCTTCCCGTAGTGGGAAGTACAAACTTATTAATGAAAACAGTCAATCTATGTAGAGGACGGTATGGTAACTATTCGTTTGCAACGTGGCGGCGCTAAAAAGCGTCCATTCTATCAAATCGTGGTTGCGGATAGCCGTTTCTCGCGTGACGGTCGTTTCATCGAGAAAGTAGGTTTCTTTAACCCGATCGCAGCAGGTCAGGAAGAAAAAGTACGTTTAGATTTATCTCGTGTTGATCACTGGGTAGGTCAAGGCGCATCTCTTTCAGATCGCGTTGCTAAGCTGGTTAAAGACGCTCGTAAAGCGGCTTAATAGGCGTAAGTGTAACCATGAGTCAAAGTAAAACCTCGACAATCGTTGTTGGTAAGCTTGGTGCTCCTTATGGCATCAAGGGTTGGCTTAAGGTGCATTCATTTACTGATGATCCCCAAGGGATCTTCGATTTCAGCCCATGGTTGATAGGGCAACAAGGTAAATGGCAAAACCTTGAAGTGAGCGACTGGCGTCGTCACAACAAGGGATATATCGCTAAATTTGCGCAAGTAAACGACAGAGATGAGGCAATGGCTTATACCAATGCGGAAATCGCTGTTTATGCTGAGCAGCTTCCTGAATTACCTGAAGGGGAGTTTTATTGGCGAGATCTTATCGGCATGTCGGTCGTAACAAATAAAGGATACGACTTAGGCGTAGTCGATGACTTGATGGAGACAGGCTCAAATGACGTTTTGGTTGTGAAAGCAAACAAAAAAGATGCGTTTGGGCAATCTGAAAGGTTAATTCCATTCTTAACAGACTCTGTTGTTTTGGACGTTAACCATGAAGAGAGAAAAGTTACTGTAGATTGGGATCCAGCGTTTTAATGAGTGATCAGCAAAAGCTATGGGTTGGGGTGGTTTCACTTTTTCCTGAAATGTTTGATGCGATAACTCAGCAAGGCGTAACGGGTCGAGCTGTGAAAAACGGCTTGATTGAGTTTAATTGCTGGAACCCCCGAGATTATGCCATTGACAAGCATAGAACTGTGGATGACCGACCTTATGGTGGTGGTCCTGGAATGCTAATGATGGTTGAGCCTCTCAAAAAAGCCATTCTTGATGCCAAAGCGGCAGCAGGTGATGGTGCTAAAGTAATTTATATGTCCCCTCAAGGGCGAAAACTAGATCAGCAAGGTGCGTCAGAATTGGCGAAATCTGAAAAGTTGATACTAGTTGCGGGTCGTTATGAAGGTATTGATGAGCGGATCATCGAGTCTTTTATAGATGAAGAATGGTCCATTGGTGATTTTATACTGAGTGGCGGTGAGTTACCTGCCATGACATTAATTGATGCAGTCGCACGATTAGTGCCAGGCGTACTAGGTCACAACCAATCAGCTGAACAAGATTCATTCTCGGATGGCTTGTTAGATTGTCCTCATTATACTCGGCCGGAAACATTGGATGATAAAAAGGTGCCTGCTGTATTACTCAGCGGAAACCACCAAGAGATAGCCAAATGGCGCTTAAAGCAGTCTTTGGGTAGAACTTGGCAACGTCGTCCTGACTTGTTGCGTAACCTAGCTCTGACTGAGGAGCAGGCGGCATTACTTGCTGAGTTTCAGCAGGAGAATGACCAAGCTTGTGGCTAGAAGACAGTTACACCTAGGAATGTGAGAAATAAAATGGCAAAAGTAAACCAAAATATTATTAAAGAGCTTGAAGCTGAACAGCTTAAGCAAGACGTACCTGCGTTCGGCGCTGGTGATACAGTTGTTGTACAGGTACGCGTTAAAGAAGGTAACAAAGAGCGTCTACAGGCCTTTGAAGGTGTTGTAATCGCTAAGCGTAACCGTGGTCTACACTCATCTTTCACTGTTCGTAAGATTTCAAGCGGTGAAGGTGTTGAGCGTGTATTCCAAACGCACAGCCCTCTTATCAGCAGCGTAACAGTTAAGCGTCGTGGTGCGGTTCGTCGTGCTAAGCTTTACTACCTACGTGAGCGTTCTGGTAAATCTGCACGTATTAAAGAGAAACTTAACTAATACGTCGCATTTATCAAATGCAGATAAAACAGGCCGCTATATGCGGCCTGTTTTGGTTTTAGCCCTGCTCATTATTCCCATTCTGTAAATACTCACTCTCATATCACATCTTTTGTCATGATATTTTCATGGTAGCTTACTTTTAATGCGGCTTACTTCTTGTTAGACTCGGTGTATTATTTAATTTACTACTGTATATATAAGTTTACATCATGAATGGGGCTAATGATTTAGAAGCAATACGCGTTGCAATAGATGAGTGTGATAGCGAACTTGTCGCATTACTTGCAAAGCGTAAAGTATTGACCGAGCAAGTTGGAAAAATAAAACAGCAAAAAGGCGCGCCACTGCACGTGCCAAAGCGCGAGGCTGAGCTTATCAAAGCACGCCGTGTAGAAGCCGAGAACAAAGGGGTTAACCCTGACCTTGTCGAGGATATTCTGCGCAGAATGATGCGAGAAGCCTACGAAAACCAACAAAGTGAGCTTGCGTGTGCAGCACCAATAATGTCACCTATTGTGATCGTTGGGGGTCAAGGTGCCATGGGTAAACTGTTTGCGAAACAGTTTAAACGCTCCGGTTATGAGGTACGAATACTTGATAAAGATAATCAATCAGAGGCTACTGCGTTACTAAGTGATGCAAAACTGGTGTTGGTGAGCGTACCAATTAACGCACTAGAGCAAGTTGTTAATGCACTGCCTGCGCTACCTGATGATTGTATTCTCGCTGATATTACCTCGGTGAAACAAGCGCCGCTAAAAGTGCTATTGAACAAGCATAGCGGCCCTGTTGTGGGGCTGCACCCAATGTTCGGCCCTGATATATCACATTGGGTTAAACAGACCATAGTTGTGTGTGAAGGACGCATGCCAAAACAGTGTGAAGGGCTAATCAAACAGCTGAGAATTTGGGGAAGCCAGCTGGTGCCAACGGACGCTAAAAAGCATGATCAATCTATGCAGATTATCCAAGTTATGCGTCACTTAACCACTTTTGTATACGGGCAGTTTTTATCTAAGCAATGCCATTCACTGAAGGAGCTAAGAAGCTGCTCATCGCCAATTTACCAATTAGAATTGATGATGGTCGGGCGTCTATTTGCGCAATCGCCAGAGCTGTACTCTGATATTATGCTTGCGCAATTTAATGATGTTGAAGGGCTTTTAGCAAGCTATCAAGATACCTTCGAACAAACACTGACGAAGTTGCAGCAGGGCGACAAAGAAGGCCTAATGCAGTCTTTTTCAGAGGCCAAACAGTATTTCTCAGAAAGCGCGAAACACTTTCTATCACAAAGCCGCGGCCTGCTTAACAAGGCCAATGACGCTAAAGTGTTGGATTATGAGGAAAGTATTTAGCTTTTAGGTATGCCAGTTCAATGAGTTAAACATTATAGCTTTACACCGAAGCATTATGGACAACAATTTGAGCTGGTATGTAATACTTTGTTTGTTCTCAGGGCAAAGTAGTAACGGCTCTATCACGGCAAACGAATGTTGCGTAGGTGTGATTGATTTGTACATGAGGGTGTTTTTACCATGACAAACATCATAGCTTCAGAGTGCGTAATTACTGCTGGGTATCTTGGGTTTGTGGTGAAATATTTCTCGTGGTTCTCTAACTAGAAACTTGAATTTTTTAAACCATTATAGATAGCATTTACTCTAAAAGTTTCTTCCGAGTAACTTGCGTAAGTTACCGCTAACTTGATGACTACAGTATCATTTTATTTGGACTATATTAAATTATCAGTTCAAAAGGTTAATTATCTGTAAGGATTAGCCTTGCATTTATTGACAACAAACACTTCTAGAGACTATAAAAAGATAAATAAGTTTGAAGTAGAATCAATGATGCCTTTATATTTTTTCAGCGCTTATACTCGCCAGATTATCTCTTTACAACACTCAACGATAACTCTTTGCATGACATGTAGAGGTGATATTTCGCCATCCTGATCTTTTATTCCGGCTGTTTTTTGTATGCAACGGTGAACGTATAGTCATCATCGCTGTTAAATTTTTTGTTACTCCAACTTTTAGTGGTGGCATAATGTTTAAATCTCTCGCTCGTGTTGTTTCCAGCCATATGACGTTAATGGTATTGATGCCATGTATGTTACTTGGCGCTGTCATTTTTTATGATGTATCAGTATCTGCCAAAAGAATGAAGGACGCATATGACGCAGAGTATAATGCCTTTTTAAGCCATGCAGTTTTAAATGTGATCCATGAAACACAAAAAGAGCGGGGAGCATCAGCAGGCTTCATTGGCTCTCAAGGCCTTAAGTTTGAGCAAAACTTAAGGCTGCAACGTAATCTTACCGATAGTGCAATTGCAAAACTAAAGCAACAACAGCAAAAGTGGGATCTTATGCCAGAAATGGCACAAGAGCTGATAGAGTTTGAGAGTAAATTCTCTCGTTTATCTAGTGTACGTTCTAGTATCGATTCTCTTTCTATGCCTATTTCAGAAGCGCTAAAGTATTACACAGATATTAACCTAAAGGCTCTACATATCGTTATCAAGGCCTCGAGACTGAGCAACGATCACACTATATCTACTGAATTAGTCGCAATATATAACTTTTCAAATGCCAAGGAATCAGCTGGTATAGAGCGCGCCGTTTTGTCTAATGTGCTTAGTGCTAATACATTTACACCTTCACTGAAAAACAAATATGTTGCTCTGATAACCAAACAAGCCGTATACCTTGAAGAAGCGTTAGAAGCCTCTCCTCCACAAATGCGTGAATTATTCAAACAAGCGTTGAATCATTCATCGATGCGCACCGTTGACGTCTTCAGGCAAAGTGTGGCTGATAAAAATGACGGCTTTAACCTCAGCGCTGAAGCATGGTTTAAAGCTGCGACAGAGCGAATCAATATACTAAAAGAGGCAGAAGAAAAAGCATTAACATTGGTTGATAAAACAGCTATTGATATTCAACAGCATGCCGTGATGGTCTTGGTAGTAGAATTTATCATATTAATAATTGGCTTTTTTATTACTGCAGCATTGTTTTTTGCGATTCGCCTGCGTAAGCAACAATCAGCAATGATTGCTGAGGGTATTGAAATTGCTCGAGTCAAAAAAGACTTAGGTCATGAAATTAAAGTAGTCACCGAGGATGAGTTAGGGCAATCAGCAAAAAGCATTAACAATCTAACGAAGCAATTTGAGGACGATTTGGTTGAATTTGCTAGAGTCTCAATGGGCATAACCAATTCGTCAGAAGAGACAGCTACTGCCATTCAGCAAAGCCAAGATAACCTAATTAGTCAACAATCAGGGATCCAAACTATTGCATCTGCTTCAGAACAAATGAGCGCTAACATACAAGTCATTGCAAACTCCATGCATGAAAATGCCACCGCAGCTAAAACTGTGACACAAGAGTCTTTACAAGGACAGCAAGTTGTGGAGGATGCTGTAAATGTTATTCAGCAAGCATCAAATGATATGGAGCGATCCGCAACTACGGTGGATGAACTTAACAATCGAGTGGGTAGTATTTCATCGATGGTTGATATGATTAGAAGTATTGCTGAGCAAACAAATTTATTGGCATTGAATGCAGCTATCGAAGCTGCAAGGGCTGGAGAACAAGGAAGAGGTTTTGCTGTTGTTGCAGACGAGGTGCGCAGCCTTGCCAGTCGTACTCAAAACTCGACTGAAGAAATTTCCGCGCTCGTATCTGAGCTTCAAAGTAGTTCATCAGAAGCATCCAATGTTATCACTCAGGGCAAAGAAAACGCGCTAGAAGCTGCGGCACGTGCAAAAGAGATCAAAATAGCTTTGCAACAAATTGTTGAACAGGCACAACAAGTAGAGTTAGTCACAGAGTCTGTTTCAAACAACACGCAACAACAAAGCAATGCAATTGATGAGGTCAGCAAAAATATCTCTGCAATATTTGAAAAAGCCACGGAAAATGTATCCGGTGCAGAGCAGATAAGCATTGCCGCACGTGATATTGCAAGTGCAGCTAAAGTGATGGACAAGCTCATTGCTCAATATCAAGTGAGCCAAGTAGGAAAGCATCGTAAAAGAGAGTGTTAGTTACGATTGTAAAAATTTAATGCCGATATTCACCGTCATTTTGGCTATAAATCAATAAAGTTTGACGTGGGTATTCGTTATCTACTCTATTATAAAGTTGCTAGCTCCGATTAGGAAATGCAGAGGCTAGCACCATAAAATCATTATGTTTAGCAGATTTAGGGAAATAGCAATGTTTGCAAGCTTTCTAGTCCCATTATTAGCATTTTTAGCTACAGTGTTGTCTATTCGTGGTGAAACATGGAATTCTGCCGAGTCAGGAATCAGAAAAGTCACTGGGGTAGGCTGGCTTGCTTTTGGAGTGGCGGCTATAGCTCTCTTAACAGGTATTTGGACTGCAAAAGAACAATATCGTAAAGAAATGTATGGGAAGTATATTGCTTACTATGATTTTATCGATCCGCTGCTTAATCTAGAAAACTTGATGCAAGCAGGTGATTTCTCAGAAGACACTCTACAAAGTAGCGGTTTTATCCAGTACTGCCGTGAAGTTAGCGAGTTATATAAACACTGGAATACACGAGTACCTGGAGAAGTAATGACAACCATCGGTTCTTTAGGGCGTTGTGAAATATTTGAGGAGCCTATGGATGATGTCGGGTATGTAGTTACGTTGTCTTGGGTAAATGACCAGTTATGCCAAATCATGCAGGCTGCCGAAGTTAGTGGAAAATGTGACAAACGTGTCAATGTAGATTGAGCATGAAATTTGGCTAATAGACCACCATATCGTCATGAAAGGCCCAATATGTCCGCACTTGAAACCAAGTGTGACAGTGCTGAGGCCTTTTCTCGAACTTTTAAACAAAGTCCTTCAAAGTTTAGATAAGCTGCAATTAAACTTGGTTGTTATGACGTTTTCAATTTTTCACCACAAAATTTAGCAATGTAGACAAGACTTGCCGATATTATCAACTTTGAGCAGATTCAAATTGCTTTTTTTAGAGCACAAAGAGTCAGCAAAACGGATATTTGAAAGTGCAGGTAAGCTTATCGCTTGGCGACAACAATTTTTTGATGCTGATCCCCGTTGTTATCTGGCTTAAGGTCAATAATACAATACCAGCGAGATGCAACTTGTTCTTAACGAGCCAACTAATAGCTCGGATAAGTCGCTTTTGTGTGTAGCGGGCAATTTGTGTATTGAATTTCTAACCATCGACTGTTAACTTTCTAAAATTATTAAATAAAGCTCACTTGAATTTCATTTTTATTTATCTTTTGGGTAAGTGAGATATTCAAGAGTACACGCTAATGAGCAGTTGAGCGCCAAACGTAGCATGGAAGAATATGGAAATAATTGAACTAGATCCTAAGTCCGAAAGTGTGAAGTCGGTTGTAAATGAGATAGACGACTTGATGAACTCGCTTTATCCTCAGGAAAGCAATCAGTTGTTGTCGATTGAAGAGTTAATGAGCGACGATGTTTATTTTATCGGGGTCAAAAATGGTAAGGAAGTTATAGGTTGTGGGGCAATTGTTCGTAAATGCAACGATGGTATTTATGGTGAATTAAAGCGTATTTACGTAAAGCCAAATTATCGTGGTAAAGGAATTTCGAAATCGATAATGAATGCTCTGATAGCGTATGCTAAAGAAGAAAGGTTCCCAGCTATAAGGCTCGAAACAGGTATCAAGCAGTCTGAGGCAATTAATCTGTATGAAAAACTTGGTTTTAGAAAAAGAAAACAGTTTGGAAGCTATCTATATGATCCATTGAGTATTTATATGGAGCTTGAATTATGTGTCTAATAAGAGACCATGGCGTCAATAGCTAATTTTATGCTTGTGGTGCTTGCCACATTATCCCGTCTCTGAGTATCGAATTTAAGATCACAATTATCTTCCTAACACAGGCAATCAGTGCAATTTTTTGGTTTCCTGCAACCACCAATTTTAATGTTGACCTCACATTGTTATTAGACTGCCTACACTTTAACCGGGTATTATGCGCTTTTTTAAAAAGTCTTAAAATTGTGGAAAAGATCATGTCTAACACGGTTCAGCAGCAAATCGGAAACATCGCTTTAGTCGTTGAGAATTACGATGATGCGATAGAGTTTTACACGCAAAAACTTCAATTCACGCTAGTTGAAGATAGCGATTTAGGAGGCGGTAAACGCTGGGTTCAAGTCTCCCCTCCAAACTCCAATGGTACGAACTTACTGTTGGCTCAAGCGAGTACACCAGAACAAATGCAAGCAGTAGGAAATCAAACTGGTGGTCGTGTATTCTTGTTTCTAAAAACAAATGATTTCTGGCGTGACTATGAGTCAATGAAGGCACAAGGTGTTATATTTAATGAAGAACCAAGAATTGAAGAATATGGCACAGTAGTGGTATTTCAAGATCTCTATGGTAACAAGTGGGATTTACTGCAACTAACATAGAGTCGTTAAGTAACACGTACATAACCTGAGGTTTGGATAAGGAGGTATCGGTGAATCGTTCCATTAAGTCAAAATTGCCCCTAATATTTCTTGTTTGTATTTCGTTATGGTGGGGGTTCTATTACCAATCTAATGGCTCGCTTACTGATTATGGCAGTGCAAATTTTGAATGGTTGTTTCTTTTAGATGCGTTGATTGTGCTGCCAATTATCTGCTTTTTTTGTATAGAAGATAGAAAAGAAGCCTTCTTAAAGTCGGTTATTTTAGTGTGTTTGGCTGTACTTATCGGCAGTTACATTATTCCCGAACAAAGTAAGCTAATTTGGCATTATCTTGAAAATGGGCGCTACGTTTTATTGGCTATCACGCTTGCTTTTGAACTAGCTGCAATTTTAACTGTATACCTTGCGATTAAAGCCGCCATTTGCAAGTCTGAAGACCCCGACCAAGCCATTGAAAAACCGATTAAAAAATATGTTGGTGACGGCCCTGTTGCAAAGTTACTGAGTTTTGAAACCCGAATGTGGACCTATGCGCTTTTTTCTAAGCGAGTGCAGCCAAAAAACTTCAGTGGCGAGCAGCACTTCACGTATCACAACAAAGATGGGGCACAAAGCAATCTGCTTGGTTTTATCTTTTTAATTGCACTTGAAGTGCCAATTGCACATTTATTGCTGCATTTTATCTGGTCTCCGTTTGCGGCAAATATCGTCACCTTGCTGACGATATTTAGCTTGGTATTTTTCTTTGCGGAGTACCGTGCTGTTGCAAAACGGCCTATTTCTTTGATGGGAAATCATTTACTCATTCGATACGGCCTTTATCAACCATTCGTTATACCGTTAAGTAATATAGCAAAAATTCAGAAGAGCACAGGGTTTGTGGGGCGCTCTAAGTCTATAAAGCGCTATAACTATTCGGGTTTCCCTAATGTTGAAATTACACTGGTAGAACCTGTGGGGAGTGTTAAAAGTGTTTTCATTGGGGTAGATAATGCCGAACAATTTATCTCAGCTTTATCAACTGAGGCATCACGTCTGGGAGCCGTTCGTTAAAGCCGACGTTATTGCCGTAAACTTCTAGATAATGCACGTGGTATATTCGTCCTTAAACAGAGTATGCCATCGTATCACTTGCGCTTTTCTGACAGGCACTTCGCCTTTTCACTATCAATATTTAAGCAATGTAAACATGAGTAATAATCACGCACTAGGTCACTTTAGCTAGTCACGATGGCATTAATTTCCCAGATTAATTCAGAATTTAAACCTTTTGCTCATTTGCCTCGTCTAAAGAATGATTTTAGTTATTTATAAAGGAAAACTATGAAATTCTTTATCGCTATTATGCTAGCAGCTGCCTTATCTGCTACCAGCGCCATAGCAGCGCCTACAAAGAAAATACTAATGGTGGCTTCTAATATGGTAGATATGGGAGACCCTGAAAAACATGATGCAAGAAACAACTTATGGGAATTTGCACCTCCGTATCATATTTTTGTTAGCCACGGCTTTGAAGTTGATTTTGTATCACCCAATGGCGGTGAAGTTAAGTTCATGATGGATCCGCTAGGGATAAGTAGTTACACCATCAAATATGAGGGCTTCTTAGAAAAAGCAAACAATTCACTCAAACCCTCTGAAATTGAACCGAATGACTATTGGGGAGTATTCATCGGTGGTGGCTACGGTGTCATGTTTGACGTTGCAGATAATAAAAAAATTCACTCCATTATAAGTAGCATCTATGAGTCAGGTGGTATGGTCGGTGTTGGTGGTCATGGTTCAGCAGGCATTGCAAACGTGACATTATCTAATGGGGAGTTTTTGGTGAAAGGGAAAAAAGTAGCAGGATTCCCTAACTCCACAGAACTATCTAAGCCATGGGCAAAGCAAGGAACACTTTTGCCTTTTCTTATTGAAAGTCAGCTTAATAAGAATGGTGCTATCGCTCAAAATAAGAAAACACTAAAAAATAAACACGCAGTGATCGCAGATCAACGGGTTATCTCAACAATGTTTTTACCCTCAGCCGCACTTGTCGCAAAGGAAATGATAATCTCAAAGCAGCAGTAACAGTGCTTAGCAAGCCAACTCAAAGAACAATAAACGGTTGGTATTGCTTCTTTGATGCTAATTTTAACCAGTTATTTTGTTGTCTCTGATTAGAGCGCTAGATGCCGGTTACACTTCAAATTTAGGAGTTTTTGTGAATCGATTAATAACCCGGTCTTTATCATTGATATTTGTCATCTCATTAATGGCAGTGTTGGCTTCTTGCGCAAGTTATGATGCCATTAATTTTGAGTCCAATACGAAAGCGGAAATCACAGAATTTATTGATGACAATCCTGGGCAGGTGGTCTCAATTTCTGTTGTAGATGCAGAGAATACTTACCAATATCACTTAGGGACGTTAAGGAATGGAGATACACCTGATAACCAGACAATATATGAAATTGCCTCTATAACTAAAACCTATACCGGTTTAGTTGTTGCTAAAGCCATTCAGGATGGGAAGGTTGAGCTTGATAAAGATATTCGTCATTACCTCAAAAATAATGAATACAAAAATTTAGAGCTGTCTAATCAATATATAACATTACGACACCTTATGACTCATACTAGTGGTCTCCCACAAGAGTTTGCTTACAACAGTGAAGACAAAGCTAAAGGCGTTGCAGTTGCTTTTGAAAAAATGTCAAATTATTCCAGAGATAATTACTTTGAGGATCTTAAAAAAGTAAAGCTGAATTCTATACCTGGTGAGGACTATTTGTATTCAAGCGTTGGTACTAATTTAGCAGGGTATATTCTGGAATCTGTTTATCAAAAACCTTTTGCTTTATTGGTTTCTGAATTCATCACAGCTAAGTCTAAAGAGCAGCACACGAAATTTAGAGGCACTCACTTTAAGCCAGGCGAAATTACTGTGGGTATAAGAGATGGTGAACAAGTGCCTCTGTCCAGTGCATATAGTTTTGCTGGGGGAGGGTTGACTACAAACGTTGAATCTATCACGCAGTATATTCAACACCAACTTTCGGCAGAGCCTGAGGTAGCTATTTCTCATCAACTTTTGAATGAAAGTTGGACGGGTCATGGTATGGCATTTTTTTGGTACACAAATAACTATGATTCAAATGAACAAGTTCTATACCATAGTGGTGGTTCAATGGGCACATCTAGCTGGCTTGCCATTTATCCGAAGAAAAAAATTGGTATTTTCATTGCAACCAATGTAGCTGGAAAAAATACTCAACCAAAGTTAGAAGCTATTTCAAATAAGGTTTTTGACCATTTAATTGAATATAAAAAAGCTTTAAAGTCTGAGCTGTAATCGCTGGCTTCGTTGTACGTTGTAGTCAACAATTATTCACCGCTTATTACGGCCTTAGCACGCCTTAATGATATACGAACCTATAGCATTGAAAATTAAGTCAGTATATAGGCCAGATCAAAGTACGGTGGTTGCTGACGCTCTCTTTAGACATTGGGTTAAAGATCATCGAGGGGTCAAGCTATTGGAAAATTGTAGCAAACTTTGACTCCTCGTGGGTTTTAAAGCCCAAGGTAAAGGTGACTTATGTGTTGAGGTTGTAATTTTTACTTGTGGATAAATGAGGTATTCAGGAATACACGCTAATGAGTGGTCATGCTTCAGGAGATGACTCAAAAATTGGAGCAAACAGTATTTCTGGGTATCTATTTCGGACGGCATGTACAAAAATATCAACATTTTCTTGATAGCAGCAAGTTAGGTAGTTGATCCACTCTATATATCTTGAGCTCTTACCGTCTCGAAGTTGGCAAGAAAATTTTTCTATTGGGTTATCACCATTTAATACAAAGTCAATATCGAAGGTGTTTTTTATATTTTGCCATAGCATTCGCTCTGAATCTAAAAGTTTGGTGAATAGCTTGTTGAGGTACTTATCTTGTAAACCGAAACTCCCAAATCCTAGCTTGTAGTTTTTAACCGTTTCATTTAATTCACCAAAATGAACACCGTAGAAGCGCGGTAAATCAATAGAGCTGGAATAGAGCTTGTTTATATCGACGTAATAAAACAGAGTACTGAGAGCGGTGTAGTCATGAATGACAGTATCGTACAGTGTTGCTCCTGTGCTGTAATTGCCTTGATCAATGTCCTTTTCATGAGCCTTCTTCATCTTTCTGAGTACGTCAACGGTATAAATATGTTCATTGTCAAGTTTGTCAATCATAGTGTGGTGTGTAGGGCACATCCACATAAGGTTGTCATAGCTGTTGACTTTAGCTTCTGATAGATCTGGGTTGTGACGTGCTCCTTTTTTACCAATCGCTTCAATATGAGCCTTTTCGCCAACCACAGAGTTGTTACTAATTAGTAGCCTTTTACAAATTTCTCCTTCGTGACGATAAGAACATCGACCTCCTGCTGATGCAACCAGCCGTTTCAGATCTTTTTCGGTATAGCTACGGGTGATTTTCTTTGTCATAGTGTTCACAGTGTTTCTAATGAATAATCAAAGTGATACTATAACACATTGAAGCATAATAAAATTGCTTAAGGTTGATAGCTAACCTTTGGCATTTTTGTTCGGTTGGCTTGAGTGTCGCGGTAGTTACCCACAACTTAGCAAGTTGTCACCCCACTCGCGCTTACAACAGTGAAAACAATCAGGTTTGATTAACCCTGCGTGACAGCTCTAGCTAACCATTACAAGTAGATTTATTCCAGCTTATTGCTCACCTAATATCTTATCTAAATTCGCTTTTGAACGGGCGACGCTTTCTAGTGGTGTCAGGCCATTTGGATATTCTTCTTGTTCAATTACTAACCACTGCGTGCCGCCGTGTTGCTGCATAGTTTGGATGAGCGTTTTCCACGGATACGCGTTTTCACCAATAATTGGACTTTTGCCGTCCCCTTGGTGCGTGCGTATTTTAATATGGGTCGATACAGTTCTTCCTGCATATCGCTTAACATATTCGCGGGCTGATTTACCTGCGTAATTCACCCAGCCAACATCAAGCTGTAGTGGCAAGTCATTGGGGGTATTGGTGGCGATGTAATCCCAAAAAGTGCTAGCAGCGTAAGCATTAAATTCTTTTTGATGATTATGAAATCCGATCTTCATATCGTAACGTTTGGCAACTTGGTGCACGTGGTTTAGTTGCTTTACAAATGTTGGGACATGATTGTTACTCCACGCTCTTTCATCCCAAGGGATAAAGAGTGTAGATACGCCTAAGGTTTTGTAAAAGAGCAGGGTGCTTGTTAGTTTGTCTTCAGCTAACGCGTCAAAGCCGACGTGCGCGCTGCTCGCAACTAAGCCGAGTTTAGCTAGTCTTTGCTTTAATTTACTTGGGTTATCGGTATAGCTGCCAAAGTTTCCGGCAAATTCAACACCTTCAAATCCCATGCTTGCAAGTGCTTGCAAGGTACCGTCAAAGTCTTTTGTCAATTCATCTTTTACCGACCATAACTGAACACTTACAGGTAAGTATTGCAGAGCTGGCTTGGCATACAGTGGTGAGATAAAACTTAAAGCAATGAACAGTAGTGCCTGCGTTAATCGTTTTGTGCTTTTAACAAACATCATCTACTCCAAAAGAAAAAGCAGAGATAAACTCTGCTTCGATTCGTCATAACAAAATGACTCAAGGGTTAGTCACGGTACGCATACTGGCTTAGTCCAAGCTCAGCCAGTACGCCATCTAGATGTGCTTTGGCTTCGGCAGTCGGCCCAGGGTAATCGCCTGCAATTGGCACGTTTCCAAGGTAACCAATATCCTTACAGCCCTCTGGTGTGCAGAAATAAGCGCCGAGGACGAGATCCTTGAAGCGCAAAAAAGCTTTACCAATTCGTTGAAATTGCTCTGGTGTGTGTTTATCAAAATACGCAATGTCATCAATTATTGCTTGCTGTTGAGCGGTTGCAAGCGCGACAAACTGCTGCTGAAAGCGTAATTGTGATTCATCATCAATCCAAGTTAATGCGTGCAATATTGTTACTCGGTCTTTTTGCTGGCCATGGTATGGCGCGCTTACCCATTCATCAATAACACTTGGCACTTGTACTTCAGAGGCAGACGGATGGCTCTCTTCTTTTGGCACAATCCAATCCGCAAGGACAGCCACTAAGGTAAGTTGTGCTTCGGTTAAGGTTAATGGCCATGGTGATTCTGGTGGGATCACCATGTTGGGATCTGTACCATATCCTTTAGCAGTTACGGGTTTAATATCAACATCGGGCCAGTGTCCAGCATTTGGCGTAATCGTCTCTTCTACCACTTTACTACAACCTGCGGTCACGGTGAGCGCTGAGCCTGCTGCAAGCAAGCCTAACCATTTTAATGACTCGCGGCGCGTCATACCTGAAACATATCTGTAAGGGTTAAGGTTATCAGGTGTATCCATCACAGCACTCCTTTATCAATCTGTTCAGCCAGCCAAGTCGAGTTTCGCATCGCCAAAGTCATAATGGTTAAGGTGCAGTTCTTATGCGGGTTTGAAGCAAAGACCCCTGCGTCCATTACAAATAGGTTGTTACAGTCCCAAGTTTGGCCCCATTGGTTGGTGACGGAATCTTTGGGTGAACTGCCCATTCTTGTGGTGCCGACTTCATGAATGATCTCACCCCCTTTTGAAATAGCCTTTTCCGCAGGAGGTAGTTCGCCGACCCTGGCGCCCATGGTTTCAAGGATTTGCTTTGCGGTTATAAGGCCGTGTTCAATTTGCTTTAGCTCTCTGTCAGACCATTTGAAATGGAATTTGGCAACTGGGATCCCCCATTTGTCTTTGACACTCTCGTCAATTTCCATGTAAGAATCTGGGTTAGGTAGCATTTCTCCGCGTAGTGCAAATCCAACATAAGAGCCATACGCGTCGCGTACTTGCTGCTTTAGCTCGGGGCCATAACCTTGCTTGTCGCCTGAAACGCCAGAGCCCGGTTCCCTAAAGCCACTGCTAATTTCAAAATGGTAGCCTCGAGGGAAGGCTAACTCACCTTTTTCTTGTGCTTTGTGGCCCCACCAAGGAATAAATAGGTGGTTGGCGGTATGGCCATCTTCGTTATAACGAGGGCGGCCTTTTAACGCGGGTATTTGCGCACCAAGCCACGCACCTGTGGAGTCCATCAGGTTCCGTCCAACGTGGCCGCTAGAGTTGGCTAATCCATTAGGGTGTTTAGTATGTTTTGAGTTCAGTAAAATACGTGCAGATTCACAAGCACTGGCAGCGAGTATGACAACGTCGGCGTTAAGAGCGTGCTCTTGTGCAGACTTTTTATCGACATAAGTGATGCCGGTAACTTTACCTTCTTCATCCGTAGTCACTGATTTCACCATGGCGTCGGTGATCACCTCAAGGTTGCCCGTAGCTTTTGCCATCGGAATTAGTGAAGTGGTGGTTTGAAAAGCCGCGCCAATAGAGCAGCCATGGCCACATGGCGTCGCATAAAAGCAAGCTGAGCGATCGCCTTTACTACGGGTAAGTACTGCGCGGTGCATGGGTACAGCTGGGATCCCTAATTTTTTAGCCGCAGCGGCAACAAGTAGCTCGGGTACTCTTGGTTTGGGCGGTGGCTGCAAGATCCCAGGGGCAGAGGGGGGCATATCATCAAGCCCAGTGTTCGTGCCACAGACTCCAACTATTTCCTCGGTTTTATCATACCAAGGTGCAATATCTTGGTATTCGAACGGCCAATCAGCCCCGTGACCGTCACGACTTTTCCCCTTGAAATCATGTTCACTAAAGCGCAGCGAATAGCGCCCCCAATGGTTAGTGCGACCACCAAGCATACGGGCTCGCCACCAATAGAAGTCGGTATTTTCAGCGTGTGTATAAGGTTCGTCAGGTACTTGCCAGCCACCATCAATGGTTGCATCGTAAAAGCCAAAGTTTTTATCTTTGTTACCTGCTCCCATCAAAGGTGCTTCGCTATTGCGACGGAACATGGGGGTTTCTTTCTTAGGATCGTAATTTCTACCGGCCTCTAGCATCAACACTTTATGTCCAAGCTTAGCTAGAGTGTATGCAGCCATTGCACCACCTGCACCGGAGCCAACGACGAGTACTTTATGGTTAAATTCCGCCATCATTACAGCTCCCTGATCTTGATATTTTTAAACCAAACTTGGTCACCATGGTCTTGCAGGCCGATATGGCCTTTTTTGCCTTCAGCGAATCCTTCCCATGTCGCGAACTTGCTGTCTTTGACTAGGGTATTCCATGTGCTGCTACCTATCACCACACTGGTGGTACTGACTCCGTTCTGCCATACTTGGAGGTGATTATCTAGCATTTTAATACGTACTTGATTCCATTTTTCAGCAGGCTTATGTGCCTTACTTGGTGCGGCAATCAAGTCGAAGATAGAGCCAGCCAGATGAGAGTCGATTTTGTTATCAGGGTGCTCTTCGTTGTCTAAGATCTGGATTTCAGGTGCTCGTGAATAAATTGCACTGCCTGTTTCATCGACCAGCACAAAGATCCCACTATTGCCTCTTCTTGACACTTTCCATTCGAGCTGTAACTCAAAATTACGATATATTTCTTTGGTTAGAATGTCGCCGCCGCCCCCTTGCGTTAACGTCATTGCCCCGTCTTTCACTTGCCATTTTGGGTCAAGAGTGTCGCGTTTAAAGTTACGCCAATGAGACATGTCTTTGCCATCGAATAACAATTGCCATCCCGCTTGTTGCTCTTGTTGGCTCAATTGATTATCAGTGGTACTCGCACAAGCGGTACAACTAACAGTCAATGCCAGCGTGAGCATTTTTATAGAGTTGAGCATAATGGAACCTCGTTTGTTCACTTTTTACTTGTTGCTACTTGTACCAATTAGTCTTAATACTTGCTCAATTTGAAGGCGCAAACCTAACGTTGGCTGCGTGAAAAATTTTCGCCTTGTTATCGGCAAGGCTTTTTCACCTCAAAATAGCAAGCTTAATTAAGCGAATTGGTATTACGCGTATTTCTCTACGCGCTTATTTTTATTGATATAAAGATAAAGGCCGATAAAAGCCACAATTAGAATCGCTGGAAATAACAGGATGTTTTCAAGCACTGCTTGACCGGCAATAAGTTCAGATTGCTGTGACGTTAATTCTGCGGTTTGCGCCTCACGCCTTGCTGAATCAATCCAACTGCCAATTACAGGATTCCACATGCTAACGGCAAACATACCAGCGCCCCCCATCAAAGACATGCCCAGAGCCCCCGTTTTTGGTGTGTACTCTGCAACACAGCCCAGCATCGTTGGCCAAAAATACGTGACACCCAAAGCAAATAAAATGGCGGCTAGGTAAACGGCTGCTCCGTGCACTTGACTCATCATAAGAATACCAGCCGTTGCTAATACAGCAGAGCCGAGCAGTACGCCTGTTGGGTTAAAGCGGTGGACAATGGGCCCTGCAAAAAATCTGCCCAATGCCATAAGTCCTGTGATAAGTGCAAGGATCATCATTGGAGATGCGCCAGAAGCCCCTAAAATACGCTCAATCCACTGTTGTGTGCCAAGCTCGGTTGTTGCTGTTAAGGTCATACAGCAGATTAAAAATAGATATAATGGCGAGAACAGGTGTTTAAGGTTGCTGGTGGTAGAATGATCTGTGCGATCAAATTCCGGAAATTGTGATTTGATCATCATCGCACCGTAAATCAGCGTTGGAATTAATATCAAAGCAACTTGCCACTGCCAATTAAAGCCCAATGTCGTCATGGCACTCGATGCCAGAGCACCAATCACTATGCCGCCTGGGAACCAAACGTGGAAACGGTTGAGCATGGTGGTTGTATTTTTGGGGTACATTTCAGCGATCAGTGGGTTGCAGCCAGCTTCTACAGAGCCATTGGCAAAGCCAATCAAAAAGGTCGAGATGAGCAAAAGCCAAAAACCATCTGCGGTAATGGTTAAAACTAACCCTGCAAAGTGGCAAAAAAAGGCTAAAGCGATAAGCTTTTTAGCACCGATGGCGTTGTAAATAGCACCACCGAGCATGGTTGCTACAGGGAAGCCTAGAAATGCCATCGCGTTTACCCAGCCCAGCTCTGTGTCGGAAAGGCCAAATTGTCCGCCTAGCTGTCCTAAAATACCCGCTCGGATCGCAAATGTCATTGACGTCACAACCAATGCTAGGCAACAAAGATGGAAGACGATACGATTATAATTGTTATTTTTCATGGTCGCTGTCCTGTTTATATTAAACCGAGTATTTGCTTATTGCGCTCGGTGTCTGTACTACTGCCTGCGAAGTCATCGAAGGCTGTCTCTGTGGGTCTGATCAGGTTTTGTTTAATAAATTCAGCCCCTTCTTTGGCGCCATCTTCGGGATGTTTAATGCAGCACTCCCATTCCAACACCGCCCAGCCATCAAAACCGTACTGTGTTAACTTGCTGAATATTTTTTTAAAATCGACCTGTCCGTCACCTAATGAACGAAACCGTCCTGGCCGTTGTTGCCATCCTTGGTATCCGCCGTATACACCGCAGCGGCCGTTGGGGATAAATTCGGCATCTTTTACATGAAATGCTTTTATTCGCTCATGATAGATGTCGATAAATGCTAAATAATCCAATTGCTGTAAAACAAAGTGGCTCGGATCATAAAGAATATTGGCTCGGGGGTGGTGATTGGTCGCTGCTAAAAAGCGCTCAAAGGTGACCCCGTCATGCAAATCTTCACCGGGATGAAGCTCGTAGCACACATCTACACCTACCTCATCGAAACGGTTCAAAATAGGCAGCCAACGTTTAGCCAACTCCTCAAAGCCTTGCTCAACAAGTCCACTGGGCCTTTGCGGCCAAGGGTAAACAGTATGCCAAAGCAGCGCGCCTGAGAAAGTGGCATGAGCGGTTAGCCCTAGCTTTTCACTCGCACTGGCTGCAAGCAGTAATTGATCAACAGCCCATTGTGTTCTTGCTTGTGCTTTACCATGCACCTCTTTTGGTGCAAATCCATCAAACATCTGGTCATATGCTGGGTGTACGGCAACCAACTGACCTTGCAAGTGTGTAGATAGCTCAGAAATAGTAAGGCCATACTCATTGGCAATGCCAGTAATTTCATCGCAATAATCCTGGCTTTCAGCGGCTTTTCTTAAATCAAATAATCGCGCCTCCCAGCTAGGTAGTTGGATCCCTTTGTAACCTAATTGGCTTGCCCATTGACAAATACTACTAAAGTCGTTGAATGGTGCTTGCTCAGAAGCAAACTGCGCGAGAAAAATTGCCGGTCCTTTGATTTGTTTCATGTGTATTTTATCCGATGTTAAAAGGGTGCCACTTGGTTTCTTTTGCACTGGCAGCAACTGCGTTTTCTATAAATGCCATACCGCGAACTGCCGCTTGAATACTCGGTACGTCAAAGTCTTCTGGCTGGACATCCGGTTGTTGCTGGCGCGCTTGAATAAGCATGGCAAAATTAAGATAAATATTGGCAAAGGCCTCTAGATAGCCTTCAGGGTGACCTGCTGGCACACGGGTCGCATTGGTCGCGGCGTGGCAAAGCGTGCCGGTTCCTGTGCGGAGTAACTGAGCCGGTGCATCTTTCATGCGTAGCCAGAGGCTATTAGGCTCCATTTGTGACCACTCGATACTGGCTTTGTCGCCATAGATTTTTAACGTGAGATTATTTTCCTCACCAAGTGCTATTTGACTTGCTAGTAGCACGCCTTTTGCACCATTATCAAAACGTAATAATACCGTGCCGTCATCATCTAGCTGGCGCCCACAAACAACGGTGTTTAAATCTGCACAAAGAGAAGTGATAGTTAAGCCACTTACATATTCGGTGAGGTTGGCTGCATGTACGCCAATATCACCCATACAGCAGCTGATCCCAGATTGACTCGCATCTAAGCGCCAACTTGCTTGTTTACTTTGTTCGTCATCTTCACTTGCAAGCCATCCTTGACTGTATTCAACAACGACTTTACGAATATTACCAAGTTCTCCTGTGGCAATACGGTGGCGTGCCTCTTTCACCATGGGGTAACCTGTATAGGTATGAGTCAACCCATACAGGCAATTTGTCTGTTGTAATAAGGTTTGTAGTTGTAATGCTTCGGACAAATTCAGCGTTGCAGGCTTGTCGCTTAATACATGAAAGCCATACTCGATAGCTTTTGCCGCTATCGGAAAATGCAGGTGATTTGGTGTCACAATAGCGACAAAATGAATGCGTTCAGACTCAGGAAGCGCAGCTTCAGATTGCAATAACATGTGGTAGTCATCATAGCAACGTGTTGGTGCTAACCCTAGCTGTTTACCCATTGTTATACTTTTCTGTGGATCTGAGCTAAAAGCGCCTGCTACTAATTCTATCTGGCCGTCCAAACGTGCTGCAATTCGGTGTACAGCGCCTATAAAAGCACCTTCACCACCACCAACCATGGCCATACGGATTTTGCAATTATCCATTGTTTAGCTCCATCGAGTTATCAAGGTGAGTTGATCTGATGCTATTGATAATAGGGAAGTGCCATACCTCAGCGGTAATAAAAATTCGGTTGACAATGCAACAAAATCGGCGTTTAAATAAATTGGTTTAGTTCATTTTGTTAAGATGGGAAAGGGTGTGATAGAGCAAAGCATTTTGACTCAAGCTGGGGTCAATCAACTAATAGCGGCGTTTGATTTGATCCCAGATATTCTTTTTTGGGTGAAAGATACAGACAGTAGGATAGTGCACGCGAATCAACAGTTTGTTGAGCACCAAGGTTATAAAGCATTAGAACAAATATTGTACAAAACCGATTTCGACTTCTCGCCACCACATTTGGCATTTCAATATGTAAATGATGATAAGCGGGTGATGGAAGGGTACATAGTGACAGATAGACTAGAGTTAAATCAAACGAGTAGCGGTGATTTGGCATGGTTTTCTACATCTAAGCATGTGCTATTAGATGAAAATGGTAATACTTTGGGTACATATGGTGTCACTCGGCATCTTGAAAAAACGTCAAAGGCGCTCTCTCATGTTAGAGCAATCGAAGCTCCTGTTGAATTTATTCGCACCAATTATCATCGTCATATCTGTATCGAAGAATTAGCAGACGTAGCTCACCTCTCCGTGAGCGCACTAGAGCGTAGGTTTAAAAAGCACCTAGCAAAAACCCCAAACCAGTTTATTAATGAAGTCAGATTAGAAAATGCCAGAAAGCTATTAGTTGAAACCCGTTTACCTGTGTCGCAGGTTGCCTATCAATGTGGTTTTTCAGAGCCTAGTTATTTTAGTAAGCAATTTCGTCGATTATTTGGTGATATTCCTTCACAGCTACGCAAAAAATTAGCGTCAGTTGACTAGCGAGTTGCAGCGCCAGCAGCGTTAGATTTAGTGCTGAACGTGGTTTTTGGGGCATAAACCACTGTTGTTTACAATAAGCGTTAATAGGTTTGTTATTAGCACTTCAGGCTATTTAGTGGTTACTGCACTTTATCTCTTTTTTGGGTGGTCAGCTTTCACAGACTAGTAGAACCCAAAGTTGGCATACGTACCATTTTTACCAGAATCATTTTATTCTCTTTGGTTGATTTATTGGAATTAAATATTTTATTTGGGCAAGTGAAGTTCAGGACTCTTTTATTTCTTCTTTTTTTTCTTGCGGTTATCTATTCCCATCCTGATACAAAGCTATCCAATATCGTCGTATTTTGTGAATATAGCGCATACTTCTTCGGTAATGAAGCGTATGAAGGTTTGCATCTTTTTTAACCTTTACGCCGATTTTGTTTTATTCCAAACCGATATTCTATTATCACTTTTGTTAATGCACTCACTATGCTGAACGAGTATTACAATTGGTTGCCCCCCTTTAAGGAAGCCAAAAAGGGTTGTCATAAGATCATCCGTCATGGAGCAGCAAGGGACGCATGATTTTATAAAAATAAAAATTTGGAGATAGTAATGGCCAATAATAATAACAGAAGCCATGCAGCAGGAAATTCACGGCAATTTAGCAAGTCTGTACTCGCTCTTGCGATATTATCAGCGACTAACTGGGCAATGGCTGAAGAAGCCGAAACAGAGCAGGCGCAGGAAATCGAAACGATTGAGGTGCGCGGGATCCGCGCATCTATGGCTGAAAACTTGGCGATTAAGCGTTTATCAAACGCGATTGTGGATGCCATTACAGCAGAAGATATTGGCAAGTTTCCCGATAAAAATGTGGCGGATTCACTGCAACGTGTACCCGGTGTGGTGATTTCTCGTAGTGGCGGGGAAGGGGAAAACGTCAGTATTCGTGGCCTCTCCTCTGATCTTACTTTTACGCAGTTAAACGGCAATTTTATTGCTTCTTCTCCGGGCTCGCCGTCGCGCTCTTTTAGTTACTCTTTGTTGCCTTCTACTATGGTGCAATCGGTTGAAGTGTTTAAGTCTTCTGAGGCGCGTTTAGATGAAGGTGGGGTCGGCGGCACGGTTATTCTACACAGCCGTAAACCACTGGATATGGAGGCAAATTCTGGGGCGTTAAATGTTGAATATACCTACGCTGATGTGACTGAAGAGTACGAGCCTAATTTTAGCGGTGTTTATTCTTGGAAAAACGAAGAAGAAACCTTTGGCTTGCTAGTTGGTTATACCAATCAAGACCGCACCAACCGGTCTTTAGGCGGTGATATGTCGGGCGGTGGCGGTTGGCGTTGGGCAACAAGTTCAGAATTACCAGCAACGGACACGGCGGGCAATGTGATTGCTGATAGTACACGTCGATTTGCAGCGTTAGAAGATGCTTATGGTAACGTTTATGATGGTGTTTGGGCACCGCAAGTTGCAGGTGTTGGGGTAACCAAAGAAAAACGTGAACGTCAGGGGTTACAAGCCACCATTCAATGGCGTCCAGTAGACGATTTATCTTTAACATTCAATCATTTTCATTTTGAGCTTGGGCAAAATCGCACCACGTCACAAATGTGGATCCCAGAGTGGAAGTACAGCCCAGATTACCTTACCGGTATTACCCTAGACGAAACCGGTACGATTGTGACAGGCATGGACTTCACCAGTGGCGCTGGTGGCACTGAAGGGAATCTTGAATTTCCTTGGATCATTGGTAGTTACACGGTAGAAAAAGACACCTCGGATACCTACGACTTCGCTTTTGAATATGCCGGTGATTTATATGATTTACGTGGTAAATTGGGTCACACTGAAGCCAGCGGAGGCCCTTCAGAATCTTGGAGCGCGGCGTATAAAAGCGGCCAACCTGCGAGTCGCAGCGATTCTGGACAGATTGAAAACGCCGCTTCATTTGCTGGGTGGCGATTAGGCGACAGAGTGTCGCTGTACGCCGATCCCGCTTTGCTGTCTAACCTTCAGGCTGGTATTGCCGGCGATCCCGACCCGGGTTCGACAGGTTCAAGCTTTGTCGTCAGTGACTTAGAAGAGGACTATGCCCAGTTAGACCTTGATTATCGCGTCGGGTACGGCATCGTTGATACGCTGCATGTTGGTGCTAAATATCGTAAAGCGACACTGCACCGCGAAACCAACAACACCTTCTTCATCACTCAAGATGGGGCTGACAGAATTGCCAGTGGCGAGCTTGATCCATTCAGTCAAGGTGCCATTGATGAGGTGTCTTACCAGTGGGTTGGTGGTATGCCAAAACTGGAAGATATTTTGAATACAACGTCTGAACAAAATATCCCAGGCGGCTTTGAAGTAAATACCATGCCCACGATCAATTGGGATAGATACCGCGAAATCGTGACCAGTGAATATGTTAAGCACACGCGCCGTGAGCCTGATTTTGTGTTCGACATAGAAGAAGAGATCATGGCCGCCTATCTACAAGCCGATTTTTCTTTTGGAGATTTTAGAGGAAACATTGGGGTACGCTATGTCGAGACTGAAACGCAGATTATGTCATCGGATAAAATTAACTACTTTTTAGATGACATTGATGATGTCACCGAAGAAGATATCTTAGGTGATGAGCGCCTTATTGACGTTGAAACCACCACCGTGCGTACCGTAACCGACTCGCAATTTTTACCTAGCTTCAATATTGTCTGGGATGCCAGCGACAATCTTGTTATACGAGGTGCTATCGCCAAAACGATGTCTCGAGCCCCGTTCAACGACATGGGAGCACCCGAGCAGTTAACCTTTATCTCTCAAGAATGGGCAGACGACAGGCTCGAGTTTAGAGGCAACCCTGTGGAGCCTGGATGGCGTGGTTCAGGGGGTAACAAAGCGCTAAAACCATTTGAATCTGTACAGATGGATTTATCTGCGGAGTATTATTATGGCGAAGGATCTGCGGTTGGTATTGCGGTATTCAACAAAGACGTAGATAACTTTATCGTGCCCTTGATCATTACCTCAGTAAGGCCGTTTGAGGGCTTTAATAACCCTTTTACCGGTGTTGAAATTGTGCCGCCGGGTGATATTACCGTCACGCCGTTTACCACCACCGCCAATGGTACAAACGCAACCTCTCGGGGAGTAGAGCTGTTTGCACAACATGCGTTCGATAATGGCTTTGGTCTCAACGTTAACTACACCCTAAACGATACCAATCAGGCAGACATTAGCGTAGACGGTGAAAAGGTCGGTGAGTCTGCACTTGTCGGTAGTGCAGATAATCAATTTAACTTCTCCGTCTATTACGAGAATGACACTTTCAGTGTCAGAGCATCATATAACCGCCGAGGAGAGACCGCTTTGGGGCTTGCCGACGGGCTCACTGTATATCAGGAACCATATCAACAAGTTGATGTGAACGCTTCTTATAACTTGATGGAAAACCTGATCCTAACCGCGTCTGTTATCAACCTAACCAAAGAAGAACCGAGAACCTTTTATGGTGAAGATTCTAAAGCGAGATTGCGCAGCAGCAGCTACACCGGGCAGCGCTACTATGCCGGGATCACCTACCGATTTTAACTTTGGCGATAACCATAAAGTAATGCAAACCGGGTGAAGTCGTGTCAGTACAACGAGAAACAATATCACGGCTTATCACCTGCTTGTGGTGCGTTTATATCAACCTATTCACACGAGTTGGTTGATATGTAAGAAGGGATAAATATGAACACGTTAAATAAAATAAGAAATGCGATCCCGCTCATTGCCGTTAGCAGTTTATTGGCTGCATGTGGCGGCGGGAGCGATGCTCCAAAAGTTGAAAAAGTGCCAGTAACCCCTGTTGTGACGACGGCAGAAGTATCAGGTTCAGTGATAAAAGGCGCGTTGAGTCAAGCCCGCATTTCGGTGACGGCGCTCAATGGCTCTAGCATGATGATGGATGAGAACTCGACAACCAGTCAAACGGGGGAATGGTTTATAGAACTGACTGGTAAAGCTGGGTTTGGTATTAATTCTACTATTAAAGTGACCGCCACAACGAGCGAAGGCTCGCAGATGCGCTGCGACGCGAGTCGCTGTGGCTCAGTAGGTATTGGGGAGCAGGTAAGTGGCGATTACATTTCTGGTGTGACTTTGGCTACTCTAAGTCATGTTGCCGTGCCGTTTGGTTCAAATGCCGATGGTAGTGCTGATGCTACCTTACAAATTAACGCCTTGACGACACTAGCAACCATGCTGGTGGAGCAGCAGATTGCCGAGGGGCGTAATGTCTCCACTCCCGAATTAATGGCACTGGCAAAAGCCCAGATGTCTGCGATATTGCTTCGGGCTCTTGGCTGGCAAACAGGGGACACTAATGTTTTTGAGTTACCTGTGGTTAGCGCTGACCAATTAACGAATTTTGAATTAGGGGAAACTTGCATAACCTCTGACTCTGGTGAGCAAAGTTGCGAGATGACGTATGTTTCCGAGAGTGTGCAAAAGCTTTCCCTATTCAATGCTGCGTTTGCACAGTTTGACGAGCAAGGTTCCTTGCAAGGTATCTTAAGCGACTCTGCTAGTAATCTTAGCGCCGCACTTGGCGGTGATGAAGCTGCACTTGAAGCGCTTCGATTGCCAATCTACAACGCGCTGCAAGCTCACCCATTAACGAAGCAGCTAGGTCTTAGTGCCGATAGTATTATGGACTTAGCACTACCACTATTTGATGAGCCGGTATCCACCGGACCCATGCTGCAAGTCGTGACATCAGGTGCCACTATTACAGCAAGAAATGCGATTAGTGACGCCGAGAGTGCAGACAAGGCATTTGATGGCGATCCGCAAACTAAATGGCTTGACCACAATGATTGGCAGGGGCCACCGACAGAGGAAGCACCATCTTGGATCCAAGTGGATTTTCCCACTCAACAAGCAATTAGTGGTGTTTACATTACCAGTGCTAACGATGCCCCAGAGCGAGATCCAGAAAACTTCTCGTTATTAGCTTCAAACGATGAGGGCGCGAGTTGGGTTAATTTGGGCAATGTGGTTGGGGCGTCGTTTGAAGCGCGCTTTGAACGTCAAGGCTTTGTATTTGGTAATGCGCAAAAATATACCAGCTACCGAATTGCTGTGACAAAAAACAAAAATAACGATGGTTTACTGCAAATTGGAGAAATTCAATTTGTTGGGCCGGTTTATCCGAGCGTTGACCATACGGATACTGAGACGTTTGCGGTCACGGCAAGCAACAGTATCGGTGAGGCAGAAAACCAAGATAAGGCATTTGATAACGACCCAACCACTAAGTGGCTGGATCATAATGATTGGCAAGGCCCACCTACTGTCGAAGCGCCTTCATGGATCCAAGTAGATTTTAATGAGGCGGTGGCAGTTAATCAGCTTGCGATAACGAGCGCCAATGATGCTCCTGAGCGAGATCCTGAGAACTTTGCTTTATTTGGCTCTAACGATAACGGAGTTACATGGCAGCAGTTGAGTAATTGGGTTGGTGAATCTTTTGAAGCAAGAGGAGAGCGCCAAAGCTTTGCGGTAGCGAATCAATTGTCATATCAAAGCTATCGCCTTGAGATAACCAAGAACAAAAATAATGATGGTTTGATGCAGCTTGCTGAGATTGAATTAATCGGCCCAGAAATCTCTGGATTAGATCATGCACAAGTTCAAGGTGCGAGTTACACGGCGCGTTTTAGTATTAGCGATTCAGAGAGCGCAGCGCAAGCCTTTGATAAAAATGTTGAGACTAAGTGGCTCGATCACAACGATTGGCAGGGGCCTCCCACTGCTGAAGATCCAGCTTGGGTTCAAGTAAGCTTACCACAAGCGCAAGCGGTAAATACTTTGTACATTACCAGCGCCAATGATGCGCCGGAGCGTGACCCTGAAAACTTCCAACTTTTGGCATCTCACGATGGGGAAGTATGGCAATTATTAAATACCTGGGTAGGGGAGCCGTTTGAATCGCGTTTTGAACGTCGAGCCTTTGCGTTTGCTAATGGCTTGGCTTACACACATTATCGCTTGTCTATCAGTAAAAATGCGAATAATGATGGGTTAGTGCAAATAGCTGAAATTGAACTCGCTGGACCTCAGTATGCACTTGAAGACTTGTCTGACTTGGCTGGAACAAGCTTTACCGCGCGTAATCGTATTGGAGATGCGGAAAGTGAACAAAAAGCGTTTGATAATGATACCGAGACAAAATGGCTAGATCACAATGAATGGCAAGGCCCGCCAACAGAGGGATCACCATCTTGGATCCAAGCTGATTTTACTGCGTCACAGATTGTGAGTGGTTTGGCTATCACCAGTGCCAATGATGCGCCAGAACGCGATCCCGAAAACTTTCAGCTACTGGGATCTAATGATGGTGGTCAGACGTGGACAGAAGTCGCGGTTTGGGTAGGTGAGCGCTGGGATGAACGCTTACAACGAAGAGTGTTTACTTTCTCCAATGCTTTTGCCTATCGCAGTTATCGTCTAAACATTAGCAAAAATGCGAATAACGATGGCTTAGTACAGATCTCAGAAATTGAGCTCCTTGGTCTTAGCGGCGACTAGCCTAAGGTTAAATAAATCTCAACCAAAAAAGCCAGAATGCAATTTGCGCTTTGGCTTTTTATTTTTCTCAATGAGAGTGATTTAGTATGGTTGATTATGCCAATTTACTTAATTAAGCGGTCTATTTTGAGGCAAGAAAATCTTGTCGATAGCCCCGCTACCGCGTCCTACTATCGCCAAGGTACCTACCTCCCTGTAGGCAAGGCAAAAATTTTGCTATTTGCTCTATATGAGAAATTTTTAACGCAGCTAGCGTCAGATTTAATCCCTCAAATTGAGCAAGTATTGAGTTAAATTGGGATCATAATACATCCACAGCTTGTAGCGATTCGCTCTGGTAGCAGCCCAGTAAGCGTACAAACTGGGTATGATCTTTTAACTCTTCAAGTGCCACTTGGACTTGTGAGTCTGCAATATTGGCAAGCAAATCTACATAAAAAACTTCTTCCCAAGGGTTACCAGGTACTGGGCGTGACTCTAACTTAACCATATTGATATTATGCTGTTTAAATACCATTAGCGCGTCGGCAAGTGAGCCAACATGCTGTTTGGTGGCCATAATTAAACTAGTTTTAGTTGGGATTTGAGTGGACACTTGAAGTGCTTTTCTTGCGACCACAATAAAACGACTATGGTTTTCAGTTTGATTTGCAAGACCCGCCTTGACTACCTCAAGACCCATGTTTTTTCCTGCTTGAGCTGAGCCGATAGCTGCACTATTTGGATGCTCAGCCGCATGCTTTAACGCACTTGAAGTCGAGTCGCATGTTTCATGCTGAATATCGCCAAGGCCTTGAATGAAACGGCTGCACTGGGCAAAAGGTTGTGGGTGCGCATAGATTTTTTCAATAGCTTGTAACTCTGTGTCAGGCAGTGCTAGTAAGCAATGTTCCACGGTATGCGTTACTTCGCCCACAATGGAGACTTGCGCATGCTGTAGTAAATCGAATACTTCGTTTATGCTGCCAGAGCTGGTATTTTCAATGGGTAAAATGCCGAAATCGGCTTGGCCTTTTTCTACTTGCTCGGTGATTTGATCAAAGCTTTGGCAACCCATTTCCACAAGCTTGCCGGGACGACGGCTAAAATATTTATGGCATGCTAGTTGGCTGTAAGACCCTTGTCCGCCAAGGTAAGCAACGCGATGTGTATCACCTACAGCATCGGGATTTAAATTCTTTTGCAACATGGCTTGTTGGTTTAATACAGAGTCTTCTAAGATGGTTTGGAAAACGCTGTTTATGTAAAAAGCATCTAGACCCAGAGATTTACCATAGCGGATTAATTTCTCTAGCAGTGCTTGCTCACGCGCTTCATCACGGATTGGCTTATTGTTGGCTATTTTATATTCAAGCACGCCGTGACTAATGCGGCGGCGTTTTGCCAGTAGTATTAATAACTCTGAATCTATCTCATTGATGTCATGCCTAAGGGCATCTAATGTGTCTTGTGTCATAGGTCCTCACTCCCATTTAGCCAAAAAAAAGCCCCCCGATGTTGGGAGGCTTAGCTATTCTTTTTCACTCGCGAACAGTCAAGCCTCTTCACCTAAAGAAGCCAAAAAAGAAATATGCGTTGCGTGTGATGAAATTCATTTTTTCAAACCTTATTTTGAAATCGAATACATTATTAACATAGAACCAAAACGAAACACAAGTACTAGTTTGAATGTGGTGGAAAAAATTCTTAGGGGCTATCAATAGAGACACTTCATCTGTTTGACTTATATATAGGTTAATCAAACGTAACTTATTGGCGAGTCGAAAAATATTCTGATATATTCAGGCAATACACCACTACAAATAGAAGATAGGCTAACTTGTGGGTAATCGTCGCCCACCATCCAGATATGGTGCGAACTCCTTAAGTGTAAAATTATCGATGCTGATCTCGGCAATATGCCTGATCTCTGGCGTTTTTGCGGCCGCATTGATGCTAAAATCTGAAGAAAAGCAGTTAATCTACGAAGAATATGATGAGCTAAAACGTTTCAGCGCACAGGTTAACAGTCAGTTTTCAAGCTACTTAGAGTTAAAGTCTAGCTTAGCTGAGCAAGCAAATTCTGTTGTCGCCAAGCACCTTCTTTACAGCAGTGAAGACTTCTCTGGCGCGCCCGCGAATATAGAAAAGCGGGGTGATAACCTTGCAAGCACTGCAAGAAATGGCTTATCCGCTGCTCTGTATACTGATGGCAATGATTCACAAGCAATGCAAAAGCTCTTTTCAGAGTCGGAATTACTTTGGAATATACTCGCGCCTCCACTGTTACAAGATTTCTTTAACTTTTATCTTTCTACAAAAGATGGTTTTGTGAGAGTCGCGCCCCCAAATGCACTGCTGGCCAAAGACCCTCGGTTAGTCAATAACCAGCTACATAATTTGCCAATACTACATGCAGATCAAAACCCAACGCGCGAGGCCGTGTGGTCAGGCGCTTATTTTGATCGAGTATGGAACAAATGGGTGATCAGCATTTTGGTTCCACTTTATCTTGATGATACCTACATTGGTCTAACTGGGAGTGATATTGAATTAGAGACGCTACTTGAGAAACTTCCGCGCTCTGATCAACAACAAAATTTTATTGTTTTTGACAAACAGGGGCGCTTATTAGCTGCGCCTGGTTTACTTCAACCGACTGCTATCACTGGCAAACTCCAAGACTACACTGAGCTGCCCGAGGGGTTAAGCAAAATTGTACAAGCAGCACTATTCACCAAGCTACCTAATATTCAAGATGAATTTAAGCACAGGGATAAATGGCATATTATGCACGTTACCCATATTGCCAATTTAGATTGGTACATTGGTATATACAAAAAGCGTGCTTCTGCTATTTCAGCAATAGAAGAACTAAAGGTGAAGTTCTTTGGCTTGTTTATTCTTTACGCGATTTTTGTTGCGCTGTTATTACATCAAGTTTTATATCAATTGGTGCTCAAACGTATCAATGCGCTAGTTAAAGCGGTAAAAGGGTTCGGTCGTGGTCAATGGGATATGCCAACGTTGCCAAACACTGACGATGAAATTGGTCAGCTTAATGCCTCTTTTAATGATATGAGCGTAGAGATCAGGCAACTTGTCAACGGCCTAAATCAGCGTATTACCGAAAAAGAAATAGCCGAAAAAGCGGCAAACAGGTTATCTAAAGCAGTGGCTTTTTCGGGCACAGGGGTGGTGTTAACTAATGAGCATTTTCAAATTGAGTATGTAAACCCTAAGATGCAAGAAATGACAGGCTATGATGAACTGCATTTTATAGGCTCACCTCTTTTGAGTATTATTTCAAAAGACATGGCAATTTTAATTGATGACATTGATATTGATTTGCGCAGTCGTAACTATTGGCGCGGTGATACAATGCTTGCTGGTAATCGAGAAGCACCTATTTGGGTGAGTTTGAGCGTTTCGCCTATCCGTGAAGAGGGCGGTGCAATTTCAAGCTATGTTGCTTCAGCTCAAGATATCTCGTTTGTTAAAGAAAGCCAGCGCAAGATGGAGGAGCTTGCATATTTTGACACGCTAACGGGGCTTGCAAACCGTACCTTCTTCAGAATGCAGCTGCGCAAATCGATGGCGCTTGCAGAGCGCGGTCATTACGCCTTTGCTTTATTTTACTTTGACTTAGACGAGTTTAAGCGGATCAATGATACCTTAGGGCATGATGCTGGGGATCGCCTACTCCTTGAAGTCGCGACACGATTGAAAAAACGTCTTCGTGCCGAGGACACCATTGCAAGGTTAGGTGGTGATGAATTTGCGGTACTGCTCAGTGGTATTAATGAACGAGAAAAAGCCATGGACGTGGCAAATATTATTCAAAAAACGCTCTCACAGCCAATCAAATTGGGTAATAACGAGGTTATAGTCAGTGCGAGTATTGGCATAACAATGGCTCCTTTTGATAGCCAAGAAGAAGAGCAGCTCCTAAAACATGCCGATTTGGCCATGTATCAAGCCAAAGCCAAAGGCCGCAATACCTATCATTTCTATAGCCAAGATCTAGATGCCGCAGCAAATGAACGATTATATATCGAAAATGAATTACGTACGGCAATAAAAATGAAGCAGTTTACGCTGTATTATCAACCACAGGTAAACAGTGAAACCACTGAAGTGGTGGGCTATGAAGCGTTGATCCGCTGGTTTCACCCAATCGAGGGGGCTATCCCTCCTAGTAAATTTATTCCAATAGCAGAGGCTACAGGGCTGATAGTTGAGCTTGGTGCTTGGGTATTGGAAGAAGCCTGTCACTTTTCTCGTCGACTGAAAACAGCTGGTAAAATTGGCAATGTATCAATTAACTTATCAGCGCGGCAGTTTAAAGATGCACAGCTTATTAAAACGTTGTCGGATATTATTGAAAAAACAAAGATAGAACCAACGCAGCTGCACCTTGAGTTGACAGAAAGTATGTTAATGGGAGACGTCGAAGCAGCAATTGCTCAGCTCAAGCACATAAAATCATTAGGAGTGTCGTTGTCTATTGATGATTTTGGTACCGGTTACTCTTCGCTTAGCTACATAAAGCGCTTTCCAGTAGATATACTCAAAATAGATCGCTCATTTGTAAAAGATATACCTGAAGATCCTAATGATATGGAAATTACCGCAGCAATTATTGCAATGGCGCAAAAATTAAATTTACAGGTAATTGCTGAAGGAGTGGAAACCGAAGCTCAAATGGCATTCCTGGCGAAAAACAATTGCTATATTGTGCAGGGTTACTACTACAGCCCACCACTTTGTGAAGCCGATATATTTAAGTTCGTTCCTACGATATAGTTTATTGTGATTGTATTGGTCCGCTCACTAACTGCGATTGGTATCCATATTGCTTTGCTTTTTAGTTTGATAAGACTTGCACGCGATACACCGTACAAGTCTTAATCTATGTATTATAACAATTAACCGCCCGCGATTTTTACCTTAAAACCTTGACCCTCTAGAAGCTGTTTAAGCTTGTCTCTATCATCACCTTGGATTTCAATAACTCCTTCTTTGACTGCACCACCTTGCCCCATTTTGGACTTTAGCGTTTTAGCTATTTTTTTTAGGTCGTGCTGCTCACCATCAATACCCACTACCAACATGACGCCTTTACCTTTTCGGCCTTTTGTTTGCCTTTCAATGCGTACGGCACCATCTTTAAATACTTTTCCTTGTATTTGTTTTTTAGGTTCTTTTGTATCGATACGACCTATATCTGTCGAGTATACGAGTCTAGATTCTGACATCTAATTTGGCCTTATAGCTGGTTCTTTTATAAGATGATAACAAAAAGCAGATTAGATGTTTTTATTTTTTGCTAAATGCTTTTTAAGCGTTATATTTAAACTGGTGAGGGGAAACAAATCAAAATAATTTAGGAGCTTAAAGATGAGCTTAAGTAAAAATGCTTCTGCTGATGGTAAAACATTAACAATTCAAATCAGGGGAAAGTTTGACTTTAATCTGGTGCAGTCGTTCCGACAAGCCTATGCGGAAGTCAGCGATCAAACCGAAAAGGTAGTGGTCGATTTGCGTGAAACTGATTACATGGATAGCTCTGCACTGGGTATGCTGCTGAACATGAAGAAAACACTCGGTACTTCCGTTTCTAGTATTCATATAAGTAACTGTCGCCCTCAACTCAAAAAAATCCTTCAAATATCAAGATTTGATAAAAAGTTCGATATTGACTGATCACAGCAAGATTAAACCCTCATGAATATCTTGGTTGTTGATGATCAAATACTGAATTGCAGACTTCTCACGACAATGCTTGAGCAGCAATTTTACACTGTTTTTTGTGCTCATAATGGTTCTGAGGCGCTAAAAATTCTCGCGCTTCATGACATCGATATTGTCTTGTTGGATGTGTTGATGCCAGTGATGGATGGCTTTGAAACCGCGCCAAAAATAAAACAACATGCCGGAAATGTGTACTTACCAATCATTTTTATTACCGCATTGGAAGATCAAAGTAGTTTTGAAAAGTGTCTCGCTGTAGGTGGGGATGATTTCATTCACAAACCGTTTGATAAAGTCATTTTGTCGGCGAAAATAAAAGCACATGCGAGAACTCGAAGGCTTAGTCAACAAAGTAACGAACAAAAACGACAGCTTGAGTATCACTACAATCAAATCGAACGAGAGCATGAAATTGTCGAGCATATATTCAGTAATGCTCTAGCCCAACAGACAACGTATCCTGAGATATGCGAGTATCATTTATCACCAGCCTCTATGTTTAACGGTGATATGTTTTTAATGGCAAAAAGTCCGATGGGAGGATTTTATTGTCTACTAGGCGATTTTACTGGGCATGGACTTGCTGCGGCAGTGGGGGCATTACCCGCTTCAAGGATCTTTTATACCATGGTTCAAAAAGGGATGGCGGTAAGTGATATTGCCGTTGAATTGAATACAGCTCTGAATGAATTATTACCTGGGCATATGTTTTGCGCCGCAGCCATCATTGAATTAAGTAGTTCAGGTAAGAGTATTTCTGCTTGGATCGGTGGGTTACCAGATCTTTATCTTATTGACAGAAACGGCAAGTTGATTAAAACAATAGAAAGCCAGCATATGGCATTGGGGATACTGGACACAGAGGAATTTGAGCGAAACTTATTGCACTTTGAGGTAAACCCTGAACAACGTTTGGTCATGGCAACAGATGGTATTATAGAGTCAGAATCTGATAGGGGGGACATGTATGGAGAGAGAAGACTAAAACGTTTGCTAGCAAGCCGACCTGTTATTTCAACCGAGCAAATCATTTCTGAAGTGAGGGAGTTTACAGGAAGTGGGGAGCAGCAAGATGATTTAAGCATTGCAATCATCAACTGTGTGGCGAGTGAATCTGTGGCATCAGTCCCATCTCATTATTCAAGCCTTCCATTCAATATATCACTCTCCTTGGATGCACAGCAGATGAAAACAACCGATCCCGTGCTTGAGTTGGTTGATTTGTTAAGCGAAGTAGATGGTATTTCAGCACATCGCTCCAATATTTTCTTACTATTATCAGAGGCATATAATAACTCACTTGATCATGGTGTATTGGGTCTTGATTCAGAAATAAAAAATAAAGAAGACGGCTTTTTTGAGTATTACTGTCTCAGAGAGAGCGTTTTAAAAGAGCTGAAAGAAGCATTGATCATTATTTCTGTACGTTATAGCCCTGAAGAGCTTAAGTTGTATTTTTCTATTTGTGACTCCGGAAATGGTTTTAAAGCGGGCACACGTAATCAAGTGAAGCAGGAGTATAGTCATGGTCGGGGCGTAAGTTTGCTGGGGGAAATTGCACAAAGTGTCAGCTATAACAGCGCTGGGAATGAGTTAGAAATGGTGTATTCACTTACCTCCGAATCTATTTAAAGCAAACTCAGACGCTCTTTTATTATACTCATACCAAAGCTTGAAAACCGCTATAAAACTACTACTTTTGAGTTGGCAATGTGACACCAGCGTGTTAGTCTTGCATTAATTTCAATCTGGATGTTTAGATGGCTAAAATGTCACGTTATATTTCTTTAAGTGGGTTATCAATCCAACCTGAGCTTTTACAGCAGCAACTAGTCAAAGTAGATACATTCCTTGAGCAAAACACAAGTTCGGCGGTGTGGTCTTATCAAATCCCAGAGCTTGGTGAAGGAGGTAGTTGTAGTTTATTTGGCAACCTACAAGACACGCCTTTTTTATTGCAGGAATATATAGAAAAAGCTGAATCTAATGAGTATGCGTTGAGCAAGTTGCAAACAATAGTGTCGGCTGTGGTTGCGCATAGCGCAGTAGACTGGTTTGGGATCTATCAAGCTAGGGAAACTCAAGAGAGTAAGCAGCTGCTTAAACTGGCTTACCATGGTGCGCCGAGCAGACCACTATTTCCAATAACAGAGGCTTTTGCAGCAACGTCAAATAATATTCAAACGGTACTAAGTGCAAAGGCACGGGTAATTAACGATATACCGGCGTATGTTGCTAGGGGAGGGGAATATTATACGTGCGACCCTAAAGTTAAAGCTGAGGTGTGTTTGCCTTTATTTAATGAGCACGAGCAATGTATTGGTATTATTGATGCTGAAGCATTTACAGAGGCTTTTTTTGATGAGGAAATACTCGCGTTCTTGGCCGCTGCATGTATTCGCATCCCACAGTATTTACCAAAATGACCAGTCTATTTCTTTATTCAATTGGTAGCGTAGCAGCCCTAAGATAACTAGCACCACTTGATATTTTAGTCTGTAAACTTGCCTCTGCTTAGGTGCGGACAAGTTTACAAAAATGAATAAAATTCTAGATAAATATGGTAACTGGTAACAAATCTGTATGTTACCATCAACGCTATTGGAATCGGATGTCAATCATCCGAATTGGAATTAATTAAAATAAAAGAGATAAGCTATGTTCTCAGAGCTAAAACCACTCCCAACAGATCCTATTTTAGGCCTGATGGCCGCTTATAAGCAGGATAAAAACCCACAAAAAATAGATCTTGGTGTCGGCGTTTATAAAGATGAACAGGGAAATACACCTGTTCTCAGAGCGGTTAAAAAGGCGGAAGCGTTTCGTCTAGAAAACGAAACAACGAAAAGCTACATTGGTTTAGCTGGTAATTTAGACTTTTGTCAGAAAATAGAGTCTTTATTACTTGGGGAGCATAGCGCGCTGTTGGCAAACCGTGTACGTACAGCACAGGCACCTGGTGGCACTGGTGCTTTACGTGTCGCAGCTGAGTTTATTAAACGTTGCAATACTAATGCAACTGTGTGGGTGACTACCCCGACTTGGGCAAATCACATTAGCTTATTTGAAGCCGCTGGCTTGACGGTAAAAGAGTACCCTTATTATGACTATGAAAATAAAGGGTTACTATTTGACGAAATGATCAATGCGCTAAAACAAGTGCCCAAAGGTGATGTAGTGCTTCTTCATGCTTGTTGTCATAACCCAAGCGGTATGGACCTGAATCAACAGCAGTGGCAAACCGTGGCAGAGCTTGCAAAAGAGCAGGGCTTTACGCCTCTTATTGATATTGCTTATCAGGGCTTTGGCACTAGTTTGGAGGCCGATGCACAAGGGTTAAGAGCGGTTGCTGATCAGGTCGATGAAATGATTATCTGTTCTTCATGCTCGAAAAACTTTGGTCTGTATCGTGAGCGAGTTGGTGCGTGCTCTATTGTTGCCAAAGACAGCAATGTCGCTGATGTGTCGAATTCGGTAATGCTAAGCGTGGTACGTAGTATCTATTCAATGCCACCAGCGCATGGTGCAGATATTGTAAATACAATTTTAAGTAGTACTGAGCTGACGCAGATGTGGCATGATGAGTTGGATGAGATGCGTGGTCGCATCAATGGCTTGCGTACATTGATAAAGGAAAGCTTAGCGGCAAAAGGCGTTGACCAAGACTTCTCATTTATTGATCGCCAGCATGGTATGTTCTCATTCCTAGGAATAAACAAAGAGCAAATCGACAGGCTTCGTAATGAGTATGCTATATATATTGTAGGTTCTAGCCGTGTTAACGTCGCTGGTGTAAGCAAAGATAATATCGATTATTTTGCAGATGCTGTAGCAAGTGTAATTAAATAAGCTTTATTACGCGTGATAAAAAAACCGCAATTTGCTGCGGTTTTTTTGTGTGTAGAATTGCATGAATCGAATTTACTTTACGCAAATTTTACATGGAATAGATGCTACCGGAGACTAAATGTTATCCTTTTAAGCTTGTTTAATTTTAGTTACTTTATCTGAGGGATTTTCAGTCTCAACTTTACTTTTTGCACTGGCTTTTGTTGATACCTTGCCACCTTTTAATACGGAAACAAAGTCATCTTTTTGTTTTGCAATTTCAAGTGCTAGGGATTCGACTTGTTGTTCACTTAGTGGTACGTCTACCTTAGTCAGCATATCTTCTAGTGCCTCTGCGACATCTAACATTTTATCGTAAGCATCAGCCTCTTTTTTAGATGTGAAAGTCATACGCTCGACTCCATTTCTTTCAACAACATATTTGATGATAACTGCCATGGTTATTCCCCTTGTCACTGTTTTTATATACAGTAATCCTAAACTCCATAATACGCAAGTTATTTTGAAAATTTTTCAAGTTCGGATGAGTTTAGTTTGTTTTAATAACTTAAATTAAAACAGGAGGTTATCAATAATTTTTATTTATTGAACAATGAGTGGCTTTGACAAATCATAAAACACTGACTTTAGTTATATGGCCTTATTAATCATCAGTGAGAATGCAGGTGATAAATGAGGGATTGGATCTTTTCACACAAGGAGTGTTATTTATGTTGATAAAAACCATCACACTATCCATTTTACTTGCGCTAGGCCTTGGTCACTCTGTGACCGTTGCTAAACCTCCAGAGCAAGTCATCACAGTGCAATCACAAAACCACAGTGTATTAGACATTAACACAGCTGATGCGGATGCACTGTCAACTTTACCAGGGATTGGTATACATAAAGCTGAAGCTATTATTGAATATCGCGAAAAGCTCGGCCGCTTTAAATCCATACAAGAGCTGCTTGAGGTAAAAGGTATCGGGAATAGAATACTGGCCAAACTGGAGGGCAAGATAAAAGTTTGATAGAACAGGAGTATGCGGGCTAATTTTAGTTGTCCGCATACTAATTTAACTGTTTAGTCTACTTTTTGTGCTGAAGTAAACTCTGTTATTGCTTGTGTCAGTTTGGGTTGTCCAAAATAAATTTCTAGCGGTGTAGTAAGTAATGGGTAGATCAATCCTGCAACGAATAAGACAGGCAATAGGAGCCACCCTTCAAATACTACTAACGATGCAAAAAATGGAGTTAATAGTATTAATTTAGCGATCCGTAATAGCACCTTAGTTTTGGCATCAAGATGACTCAACGCGATACGTAAAATCATCTGTTTTTCACGGAGCTTAAATTCATCAAGTTGTGCTATTTGGCTTAACCTAAAATACATGAATTTGCTATCTCAACTTCTTTTTGTGAAATGGAAGAATAAAAACAAGATAAACACCGCGCTGTAAAATGCGAAAATGATTTCCATCCAACCAGGCATAGACAGTCCTGCAAAAGACCAATCTATATTACCGCAATCACCTGTTGCAGCAAAGAAGCTTGGCAGCCATTCGTGAAGGGGCATAAAAGATGGGAAATTAGGTATAAAGTCACAGGTGAAGGCAAATGGGTCTGTGGTTGTTTGCATCTCTATATGTTCGCGTGCAATCAAGAACCCCCAAATGCTTCCGACTCCCCACGAAGTAAATGCTAGGCTTCGCACGGCAAAATTACGCGGTGCTATCATACCGATTAAACCAGCAGCGAGTAACCCGAGCATCGCAAAACGTTGATAAATACACATGATACAAGGCTCTAACCCCATACCATATTGGAAGTAAAGCGCCACAGCCTCAAAAATAGCTGCTGAGAGCGCAAGCAATCCCCAAGACTGCTTTGAAAGGTGAAAAGATGCAATGCTCATTATGAAGAACCTCTTTTTGTTTTATTATGCTTTATCAGGCCCTATCAGAGCAACCTTCCATCGTGAGTGGGCGCTACCTTTGAGCGTTTTTGCGCTCAATTCTCAATATATCGGGTTGAAAAGAGCTTGCCAAAGGTCAACTAAGCGCTCAGCAGCACTAGTATCTGTTTCACCGCGCTCCTAAGGCATTGATATGTAGTGTAGCGCGCTTAATCATGGTGCCATTTACAATTACAGAATCAATATCGTTGTAAGCGCTTACTGACTTTAAAGGGTCGCTGTTTAAAAGTAGTAAGTTGGCAATTTTATTTACAGCTACACTGCCATATCTATCATCTAAAGAGAAGGCTTTGGCATTGTTTATGGTCGCTGCACTGAGCAAGCTAGCCAAGCCTACGCCAGCTTGGTGCATCATAGTCAATTCTTTATATGTAGATAATCCAGGTTGTGATGTATAGGTTGGTGCTGGCGGTGTATCCGAACCAAGTAGCAATGTGGCATCATTTTTATATAAGTAGTTAAGTGCTAACTGCCCTTGGGAAAAAATGCGTTTCAGCTTAGCGACTTTTTTCTGATTACTCATGCTGCCCCAACCTTGGTTCATTTCTTTAAAAAACCAACGACCAGGTTCACTTTGATACCAAGCAATCACAGGTGAAGGGAGCACAGTTTGATATTCTTCAGTGAAAGAGAATGTGCTGTCAGTTACTTTTGCCAATGAGTCCATTACAGTCAACGTCGGCTGATATGCAATGTCTTTTTCAATGATGCTATCAAGTACCGCTTTTACTGTTGGTGGCAGAACGTTTGTAGCTTGGTTGATATTAGGCGTTAACCAGTTCCAAAGACCATGAGCCATTATGTCAACATTGGCATCTACGGCAAGTTGCTGCATATCAACGGCATTGGCATGAGCCATGGAAGGTAATCCTATTGCCTTGGCAGACTCGGTCAAGCGCCTTGCATCACCTTGATAGATAAGCGGTATATTACTGTTTTCTCCAAAGCCATCTTCAAAGTAAAGTTTGGCACAACTTGCGCCATCTGACCTCATGCGCTCAAGCGGTTGACTACCTTGATGTGAATGTACCTGTGATGGCGTGAGTTCATGTGTTGGGTCATTATGCTGTGCAATAAAATAAGGTTTATGATGATGTAGCTTAGCGTAGCTTAAGCCTTCGGCGTTATAACCTTGATAAACTGGCATTGCACCGCAAAAAAAAGCATTCGGTGCAGGCACATTAGCCATAAAATCAGCGATGCCACTTGCTGTATTTGACGGATCGATTACTTGCGTCACGCCATAATATAGATAGTTTCTTCCTTGCCTTTGCAAAAACGCCTTTTGCATCTGTTTGGCGTTTGGATCTGAAGCGAGTAACCCAGGCATAGTTTTAAGGTGTACGTGGCTGTCGGTGAGCCCCGGAATAAGGTATTTATCTTTCGCATCAACGACAGTTTTTGCACGCGGTTTTTTACGTGCATTGGATACCTTAATGATTTTGCCATTTTGTATCGCTATCCAATGATTTGAAATGATATTCACTTGGTGCTTATCAACAGGGTTTAAAATGATAGCATTGTCAATTCTAAGGTCGACAGCTGCAAATAACGCATTAGAAAATAGCATGCAGTATGTCGCGGCAAATAATATTTGTTTTTTCATAATAAAAATTTGTTTGTGTTGTAATAGGAGTTACCGAGCATAAATTGGTTTACAGTTGTTGAACTAATTTTCATATAAATAAACTCTTAAATTTTTCTAAATTTAATTAAAACTATAATAATCAATAATATAAGGTGTTTTTGAGTTGAAAGATTTGTTACTAGGTAATTGGTTAGTTATGCCTAAGTTGAATCAAATTATTGAGTATCCCAACGGGCAAGAGTACACAGTAACGCCAAAAATGATGCAGCTGTTACTTGTTTTGATCGAGGCGGATGCACAGCCGCTTAGCATTGACGAGATCATTGAATTGGTATGGAAACCAAAAGTAGTGTCTGACAGCTCAGTTTACCAAGCCGTAGCACAGTTAAGAAAGATCTTAAACTCAGACCCACAACATAAAGAGTATATAGAGAGAATATCAGGTCATGGTTATAGGATAGCTCCGAATGTACTCGTCACTCAAAATAGTATAAACACTTCGGTAAAAAGCAGTCGTTGGATCTGGTTTGCAAGTGTCGGCTTTACATTAGCGCTACTGCTTGCGATTTTGACATCTATCTTTAACGAAAGTACTCGCAATAGCGCAGAGGATGACCCTTACTTTGATGAGGTTACGCTTGCAAAGCACTTATCTAAAAGCACTAATATTGCAGAATTAGAGCAAGCAAAAAGCCTTTATCAACAGGTGCTGTCTAAGCAAGGAGAAAATATAGACGCGCTAAGTGGGTTATGTAATGCCTATATGGGGCTTAGCTTATTTGGTGAAATATCAGAATATGAGTTATTGGCGCTATGCCGTCCTTTACTGGAAAAAGCACGCGGATTGGAAGAGAAAAATATTGAAGTTATCACCTCCTTGGCTCGATTCGCTGTAATAGAAAATAACGATATACAAGCACAGAAATATTTTATTCGTGGTTTTGAAATATCAATAGACAATCCGAGGTTATGGCATTGGTATGGACGATTTCTTCGCAAGAGCAATGACATAGAAGGTGCCGTAGTAGCACACCAAAAAGCGTATCGATTAGCGCCAAATGATGCCGTTATCGTTCGCGGTTTAGCCTACGCCCATCTAAACTTTAGAGACATGAGCTTAGCGAGGAAATATTTTGAACGCAGTGTTGCCATCGCACCCCACACCAAGAATAACCCACTTTACCAGTTAGACTTCTATCCTTTGAGTCAAAAGCGGGCGCTCCAGTACCTACAGTGGTATCGTGAAAATCATGTTGATCACAATAAGCTCTACCCAGCACAACAGCTAAGCCATATATTGATGTTGCTCAGCTTAGGACGTACACAAGAGGCTAATACGTTGTATCAGCAAGCCACACAGTTCACGGCCACTTCAGCATCCTTCAGACTATATGTTGAAGCGGGGGTGGCTTGGCAACAAGGTAATGCAGAAAAAGCCGAAACGCTTTTAAAGCAACGTTATGCGCTAGGCTCAAACGCCAAGCACTATGTCATGCCCTATGTGATGGCACTAATTGCGAACCGCAAATCTGAATTAGCAAAGGAGCTTTTTGAGCGTCATTTTAATGAAGTTAGCTCTTTGCTGGCACCTATTTCAGAGCATACTGGGCAGTACCTCATCTATGCCTTAATGCTAAAGCTCACGGAACAACAAAATAAGTATGAGAGAGTAAACACATTAATTTCGAATCACCTCGCCCAAGATAAGGTGCTTGACACCTCCTTGCTAGCGCTGTGGTTTACTATTAATAACGAAGAGCTCCGTGCTAAACAAGCACTCACTGATTTACTCAATGATGGTTGGCTTCCAGATTATAACGATAGCTTCTTTGCAATTGAGCTCTATTTTTCTCGCTTTACTGATCATGAGTTTAAACGTCAATGGCAACGACGTCTCAAGCGTATACAAGCCCAGCTGGAGGAGCGGGTAGAATAACCTACCTCGAGCAAAGTTATGGATGAACTTAAATCGTGGCTATCCGTTGAGGTACGAGACGTGTTACCTATATCTCAAAAAAGGCAATAAATACAGCGAGCCTTGTGCTGCTACTTCCGGAGATTATCTTTGCTATGTAGCATCAATTTCTGGCTTGGGTGATTTGTTGCTTGTTAGTTGAGCTTCATCTGGTACAATCAGTGGATTAACGAGCACAACCTGCCAATATAGGCATTGATGTAATAATAAAGTGGTGTGAGATGAGAATTTTCAAAGCCAAGAGCCCAGCTGGATTTGCTGAAGAATATATTGTTGAGTCAATTTGGAACGGCGAATTTCCTCCGGGATCAATCCTACCTGCTGAGCGTGAGCTTTCTGAACTCATTGGTGTAACTAGAACAACACTACGCGAAGTATTGCAAAGGCTGGCACGCGATGGTTGGTTGACTATCCAGCATGGTAAGCCAACTCGAGTCAATAATTTTTGGGAAACGTCAGGGCTAAATATTCTCGAGACACTAGCGCGTCTTGATGAAGATAAAATGCCTGAACTAACCGATCAGTTGTTGTCTGCTAGAACCAATATCAGCGCCATCTATACTCGTGCTGCTATCAAGTTTAACCCTCAACGTGTTATTGATATCTTATCCAAACATGCAGAATTAGCGGACACCGCCGAAGCATTTGCCGATTATGACTATCAGGTGCACCATGAACTGGCAGGCGCAGGTCAGAACAAAATTTATGTACTTATCTTAAATGGATTCAAAGGGTTGTATTCTAAGATTGGTTGTCATTATTTCTCTGATTCAAGAACGCGAGATCTCGCTAGACAGTTTTACGCAGACCTTACCACGTTGGCAGAAAACCAAGAACATGATGGTGCAATCTCTCTGATGCGTAAATATGGTCATCAGTCTGGCGAAATTTGGCAGCAGATCCGTGGTGATATGCCTGAAAATATCATGGACTAAATTAGTCACAGAATTATACATTAAAGGCTTCATAGTGAAGCCTTTTTTGATCTCAGGTGTTGGTTTGCAAGATATTTGCTACTTTTTCCGGCAATCGAATTTATAGATTGATGCTATCGGTTAATTCGATTGTTATTTCTGTTCCTACGCCAATACACTAGTCAAAGTTTTTGGTAGTAAAAAAGCACAAGGCACTTTAGTGAACGCTAAATGCAAAGGTTGTTTTTTTATAAGCATGCCACAATATTAAGTACCAGATGTTTTGAACTCGATAGAGAGACAAAACAAGATTGGAAATAAACCTAACTATTGGAGATAAAAATGGGTGTATTAGTAGGCCGCAAGGCACCAGACTTTACAGCAGCAGCAGTACTAGGTAACGGTGAGATCGTAGATAGCTACAACCTGCACGAGCGTATTAAAGGTAAAAAAGCGGTTGTTTTCTTTTACCCACTAGACTTCACTTTTGTTTGTCCTTCAGAGCTAATCGCATTTGACAAGCGTTACGAAGAGTTCCAAAAGCGTGGTGTTGAAGTTATCGGTGTTTCTATCGACTCTCAATTCTCACACAACGCATGGCGTAACACTCCAGTAAACGAAGGTGGTATTGGTCCAGTTAAATACGATCTAGTTGCTGACGTTAAACACGAAATCTGTCAAGCATACGACGTTGAGCACCCAGAGGCTGGTGTTGCTTTCCGTGGTTCTTTCCTAATTGACGCTGAAGGTAACGTACGTCACCAAGTAGTGAACGATCTACCACTTGGCCGTAACATCGACGAAATGCTGCGCATGGTTGATGCACTTGCATTCCACGAAGAGCACGGTGAAGTATGTCCAGCTGGTTGGACTGAAGGTAAAGCAGGTATGGACGCAAGCCCTGAAGGTGTTGCGAAGTTCCTATCTGAGAACGAAGGCGCACTATAATTTAGTGTCTGCTACGTAATATCTATAAGATATTAAAAAGAAACCCGCTAGTTAGCGGGTTTTTTTAATTGCTTTCGATTTCTCGGCGGCTTTCTCAGGGTAATACGTTGACTATTCGGCAGCCCTGCCTCTTTAGCAAGTGCCATGCTAGTTAAAATTAATGTACTGACTGAGCGACTTTATTAGTTGAATGCTTAGGTACGCTGCAAATAAGCTTATCACTGGAGTTGCTAGTAAACTCAAAAATGTAAGTTCATTAATCATTACGCTTTTCCTTTTCGTCTTTCTTGTTAGTATTTTCAGCTTGAAATGCTGCTTGCAATGATTGTTTGGTTTCGATTCTCAGCTCTTCGATGTTGGCCTTTATTGATTCACTGATCGCTTGTGATATTTTGCTTTTCACATCCTGTAGGATGGAGTCGTCTATTTCTGTAGCAGTAGTTGTCATGCTAGCTGTTAGTAGTAACGTAGTCATGGTTAGTTTCGCTAAAGTAGTCATAATAAGTTTCCTTGTAATTTGTTAGTCGCAATAACTGTTACAAAGGTTGTGCCAACGTGAATTTATTTTTTAAAGCTTTGATTTTTAAGTCAATTTAGTTTTCTATGAAGAAGTTAACGTAAGACGTTGGTGAATTTGACGAAGGTGACATAACAAAAATAACGAAGTTTTAGTCAAATATATAAAGAGGAGGTTGAGCTCGTAATGAGGCCGAATTAACGGCCAAAACTTGGATCGTCTGGTAGGTCGACAAGGATCAATACAGCACCTTTACCACCGTACTCTAACGGTGCTTGGTGTATCGCTAAGACATCAGGGTGTTGTACAAGGTATTGCGGCACTTTATGTTTGAGTATTCGCTCGCCAATGCCGTGAACAATGCAGGCACAAGCAATATGCTGTTTTTTACAAGCATGAATTAACGCAGCAAGCTCTTGTTTGACGGTCTCTTTGTTCAAACCGTGTAAATCTAATATCAGCTCTGGTGCATAATCACCACGCCTAAGCTGTTTAGCGAGATAGCGGTCAGCGCCAGCCTTAACATAATTAATAGTTCCCGAAGTATCGATGTCAGGAATATACTCGTCCGAAAAGTAAAACTCTGACTGTTGCTGCTTCACTTGTTGTTTCAGCTCTACACTCTGAATTTTTTTCGTTTGTTTGAGCTGCACCTGATCTTGCTTAAGAGGTTTTACACCATTCAAGGACTCGCGAAACATCGCGAAATCATCATTTAGGTCAGCATTAGTGTTAGATTCTTTGTTCATGGTGACATTTTAAATAAAAAAAGCATAAAAACCTAGCTTAAAAACCGCTACAATGTCGCCATATAGTTTGATCTTAGAGAATCTTCATGACGGAAATGTCACAACCACTAATCACCGACGAAATGGCAAATGAAGCGTTTCAAGACCTCCATACCATCCAAGACTGGGTACGATGGACTGCAACTCAGTTTGTCAGCAATGAGGTCTTTTTTGGTCACGGAACAGATAACCCGTGGGATGAAGCGGTAAGTTTGGTGCTGCCTGTGCTCCATATGCCTATTGATGCACCTAAAGAAATTATGCACGCCCGTGTGACGCAAAGTGAAAAATCTCACTTGATAGGCTACATTAAAGCACGTATTGAACAGCGTATTCCCGTGGCTTATTTGACCAATCAAGCTTGGTTTGCTGGTATGCCGTTTTATGTTGATGAGCGCGTATTAGTACCACGCTCTCCATTTGCAGAATTAATTGCAAAACATTTTTCTCCTTGGGTGGCATCGCCTAACAAAATAAACCGTATTTTAGATATGTGTACGGGCTCTGGTTGTATTGCAATTGCACTTGCCAAAGCATTTGAGCGTGCACAAGTAGATGCAGTAGACATTTCTTTTGAAGCTTTAGAAGTGGCTGATCACAATATCAATCAGCATATGATGCACGACAGAGTGTTTGCCATCCAGTCTGATGTATTCAGTGGTGTACCGGGCCAAAAATATGACTTAATCGTAGCAAACCCACCTTACGTTGATGCTGAAGACATGTCTGACTTGCCTGAAGAGTTTCATCATGAGCCAGAGCTTGGTTTGGCGTCAGGAGAGGATGGCCTTGACGTAACTCGTACTTTGTTAGCAGAAGCTGCGGATCATCTAAATGATGACGGTTTGTTATTTGTCGAAGTCGGCAATTCTATGGTACATATGGAACAGCAATTCCCTGAAGCACCTTTCACTTGGTTAGAGTTTGACCACGGTGGTCTGGGGGTCTTTGTGGTATCCAAACAGCAATTGTTGGAATACTTTAAAAACTGATAGGGAGCCAATGCTCTCTATCGTCTATTTTGGAATGAGGAAAAACGATGGCAGGCAATAGCATTGGCCAATTATTTAAGGTGTCGACCTTTGGTGAAAGCCATGGCGCTGCGCTTGGTGGCGTGGTGGATGGTGTACCACCTGGGCTTGAGATAACTGAAGCTGACTTACAAATTGATTTGGATAGACGTAAACCGGGTCAAAGCCGATACACAACACAGCGACGCGAAGGTGATGAGATAAAAATCCTTTCGGGTGTATTCGAAGGTAAGACGACCGGAACTAGTATTGGACTGTTAATTGAAAATACCGATCAACGTTCCAAAGATTATTCTAACATCAAAGATTTATTTCGTCCGGGTCATGGCGACTACACCTATTGGCACAAATATGGCCACAGAGATTACCGTGGTGGTGGACGTTCTTCTGCCCGTGAAACAGCGATCCGAGTTGCGGCTGGTGCGATAGCGAAAAAATATCTAAAACAAGCTCATGGCATTGAGATCAATGCTTGTCTTTCCCAATTAGGCCCTATTAAAGCTCAAACGTATGATTGGTCAGTTGTGGAAAACAACCCCTTTTTCTTTCCTGATGAGTCTAAGCTTGAAGCGTTAGATGAATATATGCGTACGCTGAAAAAAGAAGGTGATTCAGTTGGCGCGAAAGTTAAAGTTGTGGCGAAAAACGTACCTGTAGGTCTAGGTGAGCCTGTTTTTGACCGTCTGGATGCCGAAATTGCGCACTCCCTAATGAGCATTAATGCGGTAAAAGGTGTAGAAATTGGTGACGGCTTTGATGTGGTTGAACAAAAAGGTTCTGAGCATAGAGATGAGCTGACGCCGCAGGGCTTCACCTCAAACCATGCAGGTGGCGTATTAGCAGGTATTTCAACAGGGCAGGACATTATCGCGTCAATTGCGCTAAAACCTACCTCAAGTATCTCAGTCCCAGGGCAGAGCATTGATACCCAAAATCAACCGCAAGAGGTAGTTACCAAAGGCCGCCACGATCCATGTGTGGGCATTCGTGCCATCCCTATAGCGGAAGCGATGTTAGCCATAACACTTATGGATCATCTATTACGTCACCGCGGTCAAAACCAAGACGTCAATTTGCCGCACAAGCCCATTTCAAGCCATCTCTGATTTTATTCGGCGTCCTGGGGTTATTTGACTTCAGGTTGTTCTGGCACAGTGTTTGCTCTTCTTGAACAAATCAAGGAGAGCAATCATGATCACTTATCAATCTCACTTTGCAACTCGTACTGTAGAGTCTGCTTCGCAGCAGCACAGCCCTACCCAAACTAATCGAGCTAAATCAAGTGCTCAAGAGCAAGCGTATGTCGCGGCTGCGAATATAGCTGCACAATCTTCTCGTGCACTCGACCATAAAGTAGACGAGCCATTTAAATATGAAGTAGTGGAGCGTAATGAAACATTTCTCGAAAAAATGAGAGAAGCGGTAATGTTTAGCCGCTTAGGGGCAAATAAAGAGAAAATTGATGAATTAAAAGAGAAAATGGCAGAGCTTGAAAAGCTCGCAGCCGAGGGAAAAATTTCACCCGAAGAATTAGAAGAGCGTATGGCTGCATTAGAAGAAGCAATGAGAGATGCGGTAACTCAAGAAGAAAACAAAGCGAACAAGGACACGCTACTGAGTTAGTGAGGCTCAAAATGATAAAGGCCTCATTAGAGGCCTTTATCAGTGTTATAACTCAATACTGTTTAGCTATGGTAGTTTTCACACGCTTCAAGGGTGTTTTCAATCAAGCTAGCTACTGTCATCGGGCCTACGCCACCAGGCACTGGAGTGATAAAGCTCGCGTTTTGTTCCGCGATGTCATATTGCACGTCACCGACTAACTTACCTGATTCCAATCGGTTAATACCTACATCAATGACAATGGCACCTTCTTTAACCCAGTCACCCGGAATAAACTCAGGTTTACCGACTGCGACGACGAGTAGATCTGCACGACGAACGTGGGCTTCCAAGTCTTGGGTAAATTTATGGCAAACGGTTGTGGTACATCCTGCCAGTAGCAGTTCAAGTGACATTGGACGACCTACAATGTTTGAAGCACCAACCACAACAGCGTGCATCCCTTTATAACGCACACCGGTAGAGTCGAGTAGGGTAATGATCCCTTTTGGCGTACAAGGTCTTAGTGCTGGCATTCGTTGAGCAAGACGACCCACATTATAAGGATGGAAGCCGTCGACGTCTTTGTGAGGATCTATACGCTCTAACACTTTCTCCGCGTCTAGGCCTTCAGGTAGTGGCAATTGTACTAAGATCCCATCAACTTCAGGGTCTGCATTAAGCTCGTCAACAAGCGTGAGCAGTTGCGCTTCGCTCGTGTCACCTGGTAAGTCGAAAGATTTAGAAACAAATCCAACTTCTTCACAGGCTTTACGCTTTGAACCAACATAAACTTGACTCGCAGGATCCTGACCTACTAACACAACTGCCAAGCCTGGTGCTCTCAGACCTTGTGCCAGTCTCTCTTGAACTCGTTGTGCAACAGTAGAACGAACTTGTTTCGCGATAGCTTTGCCATCAATGATGTTTGCCGTCATGATTGACCTATATTAAGGGTTAAAAAACTTGAACGATGATAGAGCCTTTAAATTCTCCTATACAAGTACTTTTATTGAGTGATGACTCTGCTTGTAAAGAAAAATAATGGGGTTGCTCTATTTATATGTCCTGCTAATTAGTTTGATAGAGGACATTTGCCCGCTATTTTCGCAAAAAACAGCCAGCCCGCCAAGTTAGCATTGCGTAAAACCGGAGGTTTTCACAACTTGCCTAGGTAAGAGCGTATAAAATTTGATTAAGTCAGCTGTTTTATCAACAATTTGTGGTAAAATTAGGCAGTTGAAACAAAAACTAAAAAAAATATTTGACCTGCTGGGGGCAAATCACTATTATGCACCCCGTTGCCAACGAGGACTCACCGATAAAAAGGTTCTTAGTTCTCCAAGGTCACAGTCGGCGATTAGCGCAGCTTGGTAGCGCACTTGGTTTGGGTCCAAGGGGTCGCAGGTTCAAATCCTGCATCGCCGACCACTTTTAAAATAAGATAGTAGCATGAAGATGTTTACTCGAGTTTGCGCCCTTAGCTCAGCTGGATAGAGCAACGCCCTTCTAAGGCGTCGGTCGAAGGTTCGAATCCTTCAGGGTGCGCCATCTTATTTTAATCCACATGTAGTGGCGGCTGTAGCTCAGTTGGTAGAGCCCTGGATTGTGATTCCGGTTGTCGTGGGTTCAAGTCCCATCAGTCGCCCCATCTACATGCCAAAATTAGTCGGCGATTAGCGCAGCTTGGTAGCGCACTTGGTTTGGGTCCAAGGGGTCGCAGGTTCAAATCCTGCATCGCCGACCACTTCTACAAAATACTTATGTTCGGCGATTAGCGCAGCTTGGTAGCGCACTTGGTTTGGGTCCAAGGGGTCGCAGGTTCAAATCCTGCATCGCCGACCACTTTCTCTCTATCAGTATCTCAGTAATTTATTTCAAATTTACTAACTTTTAATCAATTAGCACCAATATGCCTAATTATTTAACCTGATTGCTCGACTCCGTCGTTGAATAGGTTATAATGCCGCGTCTATTAATTAACGTAGTGCCCGTAGGGCAGGCAACAAGCGTCACATGCAACGGAGAGTTTGGCAGTTTAGCCGAAGGCCTACAAAAGCATGATGGTTGTCTTGTTAGTAAGGAAGGCGCTTTGTCGCCCAAAAATGAAGATTGAGGTAAATCATGCAAGTTTCTGTTGAGACGACTCAAGGCCTTGAGCGCCGTCTGACCATCACCGTTCCTGCAGAGAACGTTGAGACTGAAGTTAAAAAACGCCTACAACAACTGTCAAAAACACAGCGTATCGATGGCTTCCGCCCTGGTAAAGTACCAGTGTCAATCATCACTAAGCGTTACGGCGCAGCTGTTCGTCAAGAAGTTGCTGGCGATATTATGCAGCGTAATTACATCGAAGCAATCATTGCTGAGAAAATCAACCCAGCGGGTGCACCTACATTTGCTCCTAAGTCACTAGAAGCTGGTAAAGATTTAGAGTTCGATGCAACTTTTGAAGTATACCCTGAAGTTGAGCTTAAAGACTTAGATAAAATTGCAGTTGAGAAGCCTGCTGTTTCAGTAACTGACGAAGATCTTGCTAACATGCTTGAAACACTTCGTAAGCAACACGCTACTTGGACTGAAAGCGACGCAGCAGCTGGCGAAAAAGACCGTGTAACGGTTGACTTCGTTGGTACAATTGACGGTGAAGAGTTTGAAGGCGGAAAAGCTGAAGACTTCCCTCTAGAGCTTGGTCAAGGTCGTATGATCCCAGGTTTCGAAGATGGTATCGTTGGTAAGAAAGCAGGTGACGAAGTCGTTTCTGATGTGACTTTCCCTGAAGACTACCACGCTGAAAACTTAAAAGGTAAAGCAGCTCAATTTACAATTACTGTGAAGAAAGTTGAAGTTCAAGAGCTTCCTGAACTAACTGACGAGTTCGCAACTAAGTTTGGTGTTGCTGAAGGTGGTGTTGACGCACTTAAAGAAGAAGTGAAGAAGAACATGGAGCGTGAGCTTAGCCAAGCGGTTAAAGCAAACGTAAAAGATCAAGCGATCAAAGGTCTTCTTGACACTAACGAAGTTGAAGTGCCTAAAGCACTAGTTGATCAAGAAATCGACGCACTTCGTCAACAGGCTGCACAGCGTTTTGGCGGCAACGCGCAAAACATGCCTGAGCTACCAGCTGAGCTTTTCCATGAGCAAGCTGTTACTCGCGTAAAAACTGGCTTGCTTTTAGGTGAAGTAATCAAAGCGAATGACATCAAAGCAGACGATGCAAAGGTTGAAGAATTAATCGAGACTGTTGCTTCTGCATACGAAGATCCAAGTGAAGTAGTTTCATACTACAAAACAAACGATCAACTTATGCAGCAGATGCGTAACGTAGCAATGGAAGAGCTTGCTGTTGAAGCTGTACTTGCAGCTGCAACTGTTTCTGATGTTGAAAAATCATTCGATGACATCATGAACCCACAGGCTGCTCAATAAGTCTTTGAAGAAATCATTGACTTCCAGCTAAGCTGAAGTTTAAATGGCTCGAGTTACTCGGTGAGAGAATTCGGGCCATTTTTGTTTTTACACCTTGATATTGAAGCATAAAGTACTTATATCTTGAGGCATGGCTTATTTTATTAGCTATACTTGATGGTATAAGACAAAATGTGCTTATCACAACGAGCTGTTAGAAATGCTCGTTCCATTTCGCTCAAAAAAGTATTAGCCTAAAACCGAATGACAGAATGTCTCTTGAGTCGCAAGCGATTTAAGTTACCTATTACAATAAGGCAACAAATTCTGTGCTAGTAAGGAATAAAAAACATGAATGATGGTATGATCGATCCAATCAATGCGTTAGTACCTATGGTCGTGGAGCAAACGGCTAAAGGCGAGCGTTCTTATGACATTTACTCTAGACTACTTAAAGACCGCATCATTTTTTTGACAGGTCAAGTAGAGGACCATATGGCCAACTTGATCGTGGCACAGATGTTGTTCTTGGAGTCGGAAAGTCCGGACAAAGATATTTTCTTGTATATCAATTCACCTGGTGGCTCCGTGACTGCTGGAATGTCTATCTACGATACAATGAACTTTATTAAGCCTGATGTTAGTACGGTTTGTGTTGGTCAGGCAGCGAGTATGGGAGCATTTTTGCTTTCAGGCGGCGCTAAAGGTAAACGTTATTGCTTGCCAAACTCTCGAGTGATGATCCACCAGCCTTTAGGCGGCTTCCAAGGTCAGGCATCAGATTTTGAAATTCATGCAAGAGAAATCTTGTCTATTAAAGAAAAGTTAAATCGTCTGATGGCTGATCATACTGGACAACCATACGATGTAGTTGCACGTGACACCGATAGAGATAATTTTATGACTGCTGACCAAGCCCTAGAATATGGCTTAATTGACGCGGTTCATTCACGTCGCGAACTGAAGTGATTAGTCGGTAACCAATGAGCATAAATCATTGGTTACTGCTATGCCAAAGCTTTTATTCTTTGGTATAGTTAAAAGAAATACGATGTTATCGACAGATAACAACAAAAGAATGAGGTAGCTGAATGTCAGACACTCCAACAGACGGCGATAAGAATAGCAAGCTGCTGTATTGCTCATTTTGCGGCAAGAGCCAGCATGAAGTTCGTAAGTTAATTGCCGGTCCATCTGTCTATATATGTGACGAGTGCGTTGAACTTTGTAACGATATTATCAGGGAAGAAATCAAAGATATTGCGCCTAAGCATGACGCGTCTGATAAATTACCTGTGCCAAAAGAGATCAGAAATCACCTTGATGATTATGTTATCGGTCAGGAGCATGCGAAAAAAGTGCTGTCCGTTGCTGTATACAATCACTACAAGCGCTTACGCAACCAAGGTGGTAAGGGTGATGTAGAATTAGGTAAAAGTAATATCTTGCTAATTGGTCCAACAGGTAGTGGTAAAACACTATTGGCCGAGACGCTTGCAAGACTTCTTGATGTACCATTTACGATGGCAGATGCAACAACGTTAACTGAAGCTGGTTATGTTGGTGAAGATGTTGAGAACATCATTCAAAAGCTGCTACAAAAATGTGACTACGACGTAGAAAAGGCACAACGTGGCATTGTCTATATCGACGAAATCGATAAGATTTCGAGAAAATCAGACAATCCATCTATTACCCGTGATGTATCGGGTGAGGGTGTACAACAAGCATTACTTAAACTGATTGAAGGTACGGTTGCATCTGTTCCGCCTCAAGGTGGCCGAAAACATCCGCAACAAGAGTTTTTGCAAGTTGATACATCGAAAATCTTATTCATATGCGGTGGTGCATTTGCTGGCCTTGATAAGGTGATCGAACAACGTAGTTCTAAAAATACAGGCATCGGTTTCGGTGCTGAAGTTAAGTCAAAAGATTCTGAGCGTTCACTGAGCGAAACATTTAAAGATGTTGAGCCTGAAGATTTGGTCAAATACGGTTTAATTCCTGAATTTATTGGTCGTTTACCGGTTGTTGCGACCTTGACCGAACTTGACGAAGATGCGCTTATTGAGATCTTAAACGAACCAAAGAATGCCTTAACAAAGCAATATGCAGCGTTGTTTAAGATGGAAGGTGTGGATCTTGAGTTCCGTGAAGACGCTTTGCGAGCGATTGCGCATAAGGCGATGGAGCGAAAGACCGGTGCACGAGGATTGCGTTCGATTGTTGAAGGCGTATTGCTCGACACTATGTATGAGTTACCTTCATTGGAAGAAGTCAGTAAAGTAGTTATTGACGAAACCGTTATCAAAGGAGAGTCAGATCCGATTATGATTTACGAAAACAATGGTAAAGAAAAAGCGGCATCTGAGTAGCTCAGAATTAAAATAAAAGGAGCCTAGTGCTCCTTTTTACATCTAAGTTAGGAGCTAACAAAAAGTATAAGGTAAACTGCGAGGCTAGCTCATGGTTGGTAAGCTAAATCAGTATTTTCCCTCACCAGAGCTTATACCAATTATGCTTAATACTTGCTCAATTTGAAGGCGTAAATCTGACGCTAACTGCGCTAAACATCTTCTATTTAGAACAACTAAATGGAGAGTTTTCGCATAGTAATAGACAGAGTTTTCTCGCCTCAAAATAGTAAGCTTAATTAAGCGAATAGGTATTGCCCCAATATGATACCAGTTGAACTAAAAACCCTGAACTTTGGATAACTCATACTTTTCTGGAAACCGGCAAGGGCAACGCTATCCCTGAAACGTTTTGGCTAGATAAGAGAGTAATTCAATGCTATTGAGAAGCAATGAGTTAGCTAAATACTTGCTCAACCCTCAGGGCTGATAAACCGTTTATTTTTTAAGTGGAAAAGTCGCTTCTAGACATACGACGCTGTGAAAGAAGTCGATATAGTCCCTTATTATACCAATTTGACTTAATACGTGCTCAATTTGAAGGAGTAAATCTGACGCTAACAGCGTTAAAAATTTCTTATTTAGAACAACTAAATAGCAAAATTTTTGCCTGGTTATCGACAAGATTTTCTCGCCTCAAAATAGACCACTTAATTAAGAAAATTGGTATCATTGCAAATAAGCTGGAGCTTTAGTTTACTGATATTTGATTGCTTTATGCCTTAAATTGATCCCTACTTGATGTGGATTACTATAAACTATTGAACTTTATCTGCGTTATCCCCATATAGCTCAGTATTCCCAAAATTAATTTAAGTGCGAAGAGAACATAATGACGCTTGAAAGAACGGATCGAGTAGAAATTCCTGTGCTAGCGCTGCGCGACGTAGTCGTGTATCCGCACATGGTGATCCCGCTGTTTGTAGGTCGAGAAAAATCAATAAAATGCCTAGAAGCAGCGATGGACAACGACAAGCAAATCTTTTTGGTTGCGCAAAAAGACGCTTCAGTTGATGACCCTAGCACTGATGATGTCTACCAAACAGGCACTATTGCGACGGTGTTACAACTATTAAAGCTGCCTGATGGTACGGTAAAAGTACTTGTTGAAGGCACGCAGCGCGCCAAAATAGACGAATTTTTAGTTACAGACGAATATTTCTTAGCGCAAGCACAGTACATCCCTTCACAGGATGCTGATGAGCAAGAGCAAGATATATTAGTGCGTAGTGCAATTAGCCAGTTTGAAGGCTATGTAAAGCTTAATAAGAAAATTCCACCTGAAGTACTGACGTCAGTTTCAGGTATTGATGAGGCCGCACGCCTTGCTGATACAATGGCTGCGCATATGCCAATTAAAGTGCCTGAAAAGCAAAAGGTACTGGAAATTCATGACGTAACAGAACGCCTTGAGTACTTGATGGCGCTGATGGAAGGTGAGATCGATTTACTTCAAGTAGAAAAGAAAATCCGTTCTCGCGTGAAAAAGCAAATGGAGAAGTCACAGCGTGAGTATTATCTGAATGAGCAAATGAAAGCAATTCAGAAAGAACTTGGTGAGTTAGACGACGTACCAGATGAATTTGAAGCGCTGAAAAAACGCATTAGCGAAGCAAAAATGCCGCAAGAAGCGGAAGAAAAAGCACTGGCCGAGCTGAACAAACTGAAGATGATGTCACCGATGTCTGCAGAAGCGACTGTGGTGCGTTCTTACATAGAGACGATGATAAATGTCCCATGGAAAAAACGCTCTAAGGTGAAAAAGGACTTAGCAGGTGCGCAAAAGATTCTAGACTCTGACCATTATGGCTTAGAAAAAGTAAAAGATCGCATTATCGAGTACCTTGCCGTACAACAACGCACCAATAAGCTCAAAGGCCCTATCCTGTGCCTAGTTGGCCCTCCTGGAGTTGGTAAAACCAGTTTAGGCCAATCTATCGCGCGTTCTACAGGTCGTAAGTATGTGCGTATGGCGCTCGGTGGCGTGCGCGACGAGGCTGAAATTCGTGGTCACAGAAGAACCTATATTGGCTCAATGCCGGGTAAGCTTATTCAAAGTATGTCGAAAGTTGGCGTGAAGAACCCGCTTTTCTTATTAGATGAAATCGATAAGATGTCATCGGACATGCGCGGCGACCCTGCATCCGCTCTATTAGAGGTATTAGATCCTGAGCAAAATAGCAACTTTGCAGATCACTATTTAGAAGTAGACTACGATTTATCAGACGTGATGTTTGTTGCGACATCAAATAGCTTCAATATACCAGGCCCACTGCTTGATCGTATGGAAGTGATCCGTTTGTCGGGTTATACCGAAGATGAAAAGCTTAATATTGCGAAACAGCACTTAATTCCTAAACAGATCAAGCGTAATGGTCTGAAAGAATCTGAAATTAACATCGAAGACAGTGCGATTATTGGTATTATCCGGTATTACACTCGAGAGGCTGGGGTACGGAACCTAGAGCGCGAAGTTTCTAAACTCTGTCGCAAAGCGGTGAAAAATATTTTGCTAGACAAAGATGTAAAGCAAGTTGTGATTAACCAAACAAACCTAGAAGAATTTTTAGGTGTTCAGCGCCATGATTACGGTAAAGCTGAAGATGGTGATCGTGTTGGTCAAGTTACGGGTCTAGCGTGGACAGAAGTTGGTGGTGATCTATTAACCATTGAATGTGCTGCTGTACCAGGCAAAGGCAAACTGACGTACACTGGCTCTTTGGGTGATGTGATGCAGGAATCTATTCAGGCTGCGATGACGGTGGTACGCAATCGTGCTGAAAAGCTTCGTATTAACGACGACTTTTACGAGAAGCGTGATATTCATGTGCATGTTCCTGAAGGCGCGACTCCTAAAGATGGACCAAGTGCGGGTATCGCCATGGTAACAGGCTTAGTGTCAAGTTTAACAGGCAACCCAGTGCGTGCAGATGTCGCGATGACCGGTGAAATCACATTACGTGGTGAAGTGCTGCCAATTGGTGGTTTAAAGGAAAAGTTACTTGCAGCGCATCGTGGTGGAATTAAACGAGTTTTAATACCGAAAAAGAACGAGCGTGACTTAAAAGAAATTCCTGAAAATGTCCTTGAAGGACTTGATATTCATGCTGTGTCTTGGATTGACGAAGTTCTATCATTAGCATTAGCGCAGCCAATAGACAGTTTTAGTGTAGAATCACAAAAAAACTAAGAAAAAAGCCAAAAAATTAAGTGAAAAGGCTTTTCAAATCTAAAAGGTGTGTTAAGTTAGGCACTGTATTCAAGCTTGGTGGTTCGCAAGCCCCGTAATCACTAGGCTTGAGAAAGATTTCGAGAATTAGAGAGTCGCTGTGATGTCTCTAAATGAATAGCAAAAGTTATCAGATAGAAGTAACTTTTGATAATAACTATGGAAGAGGATGATATTGTGAATAAATCTCAATTAATCGATCAAATCGCAGCTGATGCTGACATTTCTAAAGCGGCTGCTGGTCGTGCGCTAGATTCATTCATTGAGTCGGTAACCGGTGCACTTAAAGAAGGTGACTCTGTTGCACTTGTAGGTTTTGGTACTTTCTCAGTACGTGAGCGCGCTGCACGTTCTGGTCGTAACCCACAAACTGGTGAGACTATTCAAATCGCAGCAGCTAACATCCCATCTTTCAAAGCGGGTAAAGCGCTTAAAGACGCAGTAAACTAATTCATTTTGGATTAGGCGATGCAGAGTCATCGCGAACTGCTTCAAGATAAAAGGCGTATCTGCTAAGATACGCTTTTTTTATACCACCTCAAACCTCGTGGCGGTGGTGTGATGCTTAACCCAAATCTAGCAATACAAAGTGCTTATGTGCTTTGACTTAGATAAGAGAAACAATAAATGCTTGAAAAGATCAGAGAAGGCTCACAGGGCCCTGCGGCTAAAATCATATTAGGTTTAGTCATCTTATCTTTTGCGTTAGCAGGGATCGGTGGTTACCTAGGTCAAACCACTGAGCAACCTGTCGCAGAAGTCAATGGAATAAAGATCTCGCAGACAAAGTTCTCACGTGCTTACTCGAATGAGCGTGCACGTTTAGAGCAGCAGTTTGGTGAGTATTTTGCGCAAATAGCAGCAGATCCAAATTACATGGCACAAATCCGCCAAGGTGTTGTAGATCAATTAGTACAGCAAGAACTACAGTCACAACTGGCAAAGGAACTTGGTCTTCGAGTGAGTGATGAGCAGGTAAAAAAAGCGATTGTTGAGATGCCTTACTTCCAAATCGGTGGTGAGTTTAGCAATGACCGTTACCTCCAAGTTATTCGCCAGATGAATTTTCAACCTGACAGCTTCCGTGAGTATTTACGCGATGAAATGACACGAGCACAACTTATCTCTGCGGTAGCTGGCAGTGACTTTGTATTAGAAAATGAATTACAACATTCTCTTGCGTTACAGCAGCAAACCCGTGCAATCGATTATGCCGTCTTAAGTAAAGATTTAGTAAAAGATGAAGTCTCAGTTTCACCAGAAGAGGTTCAGAGCTACTATGATCTAAATCAGAATCAGTTCCAAGCACCGGAGTTGGTGGCTGTGAACTATATTGAGTTGAAAGCAGAAGATTTAGAGCCTGCTGAGCCTGTTACTGAAGAGGCCGTTAAAACATACTATGAAGAACAAAAGAACCAGTATCTAGAGCCTGAAAGGCGTCGCGTTTCACACATTTTAGTAGATTTGGGTGAAGATGCTGCAGCTGCAAAAGAAAAAGCAGACATGCTGCTAGCGGAGCTAAATAGCGGTGCTGATTTTGCAACTCTTGCAGAAGAAAAATCAGATGATATTGTCAGTGCAGAACTAGGTGGTGATTTAGACTGGATTGAACGAGAGATGATGGACCCTGCATTTGAAGACGCAGCGTTTTCGCTTGCAGCAATAGGTGATGTATCAGAGGTGGTTGAATCTGAGTTTGGTTATCACATCATTAAGCTGACTGATATTCAACGTCAACAGGCCCAATCTTTTGATGATGTTAAAGATGAGTTGCGTGCTGAGCTTGAAAAGGCAGCTAAAATAGATGCTTTCTACCAAAAACAAACTCAGGTTGCTGAATTGGCCTTTGAAATGGCGGACTCCCTTCAAGATGCAGCAGAAGTTGCTGGCGTAGAAGTTAAGTCTACCGAGTTAGTAAGCCGTAATGCGCTTCCTGAGCCATTAAACATGCCAGCTATAAATAATACTATTTTTACTCCTGAATTAATCGAAGACAGAGTGAATTCAGAAGTTTTAGAGGTTGCGCCAGAACACATTGTCGTTGTACGTGTTTCGGATCATAAAGCTGCGGCCACTAAACCGCTAGAAGAAGTCAGTGAGCAAATTCAAGCACAGCTAGTTGCTGAGAAAGCATCAAGCTTGATTACTGAGAAAGCTCAATCACTGTTTGAGCAATTGCAAAATGGCACGATACTGGCAGACATTGCCAAAGCACAAAACATTGAGGTTAAAAGTGTCAATGAGCTGCAGCGTAGAAGCTATGATGTTCCTCCTGCGATTGCAACTGAAGCATTTAAACTTCCTCAACCTGGTGTTGCGCAATCTTCCCCTGCGTTGGTTGAATTAGGTAATGGTGATGCTGCATTTGTGGTGCTTAAATCAGTAACCACTCCAGACGTGGATGGACAGATAGATCCGCAGCAGAAACAATCAATCACTTCCTCATTTGCTAATAAAAATTATTTAGAACTACTGGCTGCACTTGAAGCTAAAGCCGAAGTAATTAGGCCACAGCTACAATTAGCTGAGCAGCAATAGCAACTCAATAATGAAAAAGCGCCGCGTTGGCGCTTTTTTTATGTGTATATAAATGTGATCTAACGGAGCACCTTATTAATTCTAGAAAGCAAAGCTGATACAAAGTACATTTATATCAATTAATCTTAATACTTGCTCAATTTGAAGGAATAAATCTGATGCTAACGGCGTTAAAAATTTCCTATTTAGAAGAACTACATAGCAAAATTTTTGCCTTGCCTACATGAATGTAGGTACCAAAGCGATAGCAGGACGCGGTAGCGGAGTTATCGACAAGATTTTCTCGTCTCAAAATAGGCCACTCAATTAAGATAATTGGTATAATTTTGCTGTATTTAAACATGCAGCACTAAAGTCATTACATTGAGATAAAAATATGGCAGTAGCTGGGGACTATTACCATATTTGTATTTGAAGTGGCTCAGGCTGAGAGGAGTTTTTGCATCGTTTTAGACTTAGGTGTACTAAATACACTCTCGGTTTCACCATATTCAACTACTTTACCGCGATTTAATACTAGTATCCCATCGCTCATATGACGCACTAAGCTCAAATGATGGGTAATAAGGACATAAGCTAAACCTGTTGCGGCTTGCAGTTCAAGTAGAAGGTTAACGGTTTGCGCTCGAACCGATGGATCAAGAGATGATAACGCTTCATCTAATACCAATACTTTTGGGTCTAGTATTAACGCTCTTGCTAATGCTACGCGCTGTAATTGCCCGCCACTAAACATGTGAGGGTAGTAGTCAATATGTTCACCAAGCAAGCCGACTCGACTTAACGTTACCCTAATTTTCTTATACCTTTGATCCTCGGTAAGTTCAGTATTATATTGCAAGCAGTCATCAAGCATGTCGCCGATTGTAAGTCCTGGATTCAACGAACGGGTAGGGTCTTGGAAGATAAGGCGAATAGTGCGGCAATCATGTTCTCGTACGCCACTGTCTTCGACTATTTGCCCATTGAGTAGTATTTGTCCTGAGTCTGCGATATCGGCACCCGCAAGTACTTTTGCTAGGGTACTTTTACCTGAGCCTGTTTCTCCGATAATTGCCAATGTTTGTCCGGGTGCCAATGCAAATGAAACGTCCCTGAGCACCTTCATAGAGTGGCGCTTAAACAGACCTTGGCGCGAAACATAAGATTTATTGAGAGATTGTACTTTTAAGACGGGCTGCATTTTTGCTTCACCTTAATGAGTGGAAAGTGGCAGGCATAACTGTGGCCGTGAGAGCGACTTTGTCTTGGTGTTACCACACACTCTTTTTGTGCTTGTGGGCATCTAGGCCCCAATCGACATCCAATTGGTAGGTGTTGTAAAGGTGGAATAGTGCCTTTTAGCGCATAAAATGGTTCTTTATGACCGAGCCCTTGACCAAAATCAGGCAAGCTTTTTACCAGCGCTTGCGTATATGGATGCAGTGGTTGCTTAAAGATAGCACGGGTAGGGCCTGCCTCTACCATCTGGCCACAATACAGTACGTGCATAGCATGTGACCAGTCAGATATCTCCTCTAGCTCGTGAGAAATCATTAAAATTGACATGTTTTTGAGCTGATTTAAAGCTTTTAATAGCCTAAATACTTGCGCTCGGGCTGTGCTTTCTAGTGCTGTTGTAGGCTCGTCAGCAATCAGTAATTTTGGACTCCTCGCAATTGCCATGGCTATCATTATTTTCTGACACATTCCCTCAGACAGTTCATGCGGGTAACTACTACAAATCTTTTTATCGTCTCTAATACCTGCTTTATGTAACAAAGCGCGTACCTTTTCTTTGCGAGCTTTGCGACGACCGAAAAAGCCGCCTTTAAGTGCGCTGTCAGGAATAGATTCAGCGATTTGATCAAAAATGCTCACCAGAGGGTCCAGGCTTCGACTTGGTTCCTGATAAATCATCGCGATATCTTGGCTCACAATTTTACGGCGCTTTTCCGGTGAAAGTCGCATTAAGTCGACACCTCGCCAGTGCATTCTGTCAGCAGTTACTGTCCAACGTTGATTAAGTACACCCACAATGGCCTTAGCAATTAAGCTTTTACCCGAGCCGGACTCTCCGACTAGCGCATGTACTTCGCCTTCTTTTAGGCTTAGATTGACCTTATCAACCGCTCTAATAACGCCATCTTCGGTACGAAGTTCAATAGTAAGGTTCTTAATGTCTAACAATTGCATTAATCGGCCTTCCGATTTTTTAAAGCTTCACGTAAACCATCGCCAACAAGGTTGGTGGATAATACCGCGATGAATAAAAGAACGCCTGGTAGTCCCACGGTCCACGGTGCGAGATATATCAAACTCAAATTCTCTTGAAGGATAGCTCCCCACTCAGTGGAGGGAGGCTGAGCGCCTAATTTTAAAAAGCCTAAAGCTGCAATATCCAGTATCGCAGTCGACAGCGCCATGGTAAATATTACCACAATATGCTCATAGATATTAGGTAATATGCCACGAACCAGCAACCTCCAACGGTTTGCACCATCCAGTTTAAAGGCGATAATGTAGTCTTTACCAAGCTCAGCCACCACAAGATTTCGAATCGAATGAATATATTGCGGAAGCAATGCAAAGATAATTGCCCATACGGTATTCATAAGGCCTGGACCCAGAATAGCGATAATGATAATCGCCAATAATAGGGATGGGATCGCTAGAGTGATGTCAAGCAAATGGTTTAATAGACTAGATTTTAGTCCTCGACTGGCTCCTGCGAGTGTACCGAGCACTACGCCAAGCGCTGTTGTCACGAGTGCTGCGATAATTGACAGACCGAATGTATAGGTCGCGCCATTCATCAGTCGCGATAGAATATCTCTACCAAGGTCATCAGTTCCGAGAATAAATCGTACATCACCGTCATCATGCCAAGACGGAGGAAGGAGCAAGGCATCTGCATGTTGTTGATTGACGCCGTATGGCGCGATTAAAGGTGCAGTTAGTGCCAAAACTGTCAGAGCCAAAAATAACCAAAGGCCTACTAATGCAACATGGTTTGAGCGAAATTTTCGCCAAAGCCTGAATAAGGGAGAGCGATTAGACTCCTCAGTAAACAAACTAAATTTTGCCATGCGCTTGATTCCTTGCGATAGGGTCGAGTAAAGAGTGAACAAGGTCTGACATCATGTTGGCAATAATGACAAAAAAGGATACAGCCAATAAGCCCCCTTGTATCGCTGGATAATCACGTTGATAGATACTCTCGATGAGCCAGCGACCAAGACCAGGCCAAGAAAATATGACTTCTGTTATCATGGCTAATGTAATCAGTGTACTAAATTGCAGGCCAATTTGCTTGATCACAGGCAGTAGGGCATTTCTAAGTGCATGGTGAAGGATAAGCTGACTGCGATTTAGACCCTTAGCTCGGGCAGTCTTGATATAATTTTGATCAAGTACATCTAACATTGAATCGCGGGTAAAACGAATAAGTACGGTCGTTGGGTACATAGCCAGTACGGTGGTTGGAAGTGCTAAATGATGAATTGCATCCCAAAACGAGGCTCCACCGTATGGAAAGCCCTCTAAATAAATATCGATAAGAATAAAGTGTGTGACTGGCTGTATTTCATATAACAGGCCAATGCGCCCAGACATGGGAAATAAACCTAAGCCAAGGCAAAACACCATAATTAAGAGCAACGCAAGCCAGAATACGGGGATAGAAAAGCCCATTAAGCTAAGGGAATTAATAATCTTGTCAGGCCATTTTTTATGGTATGCACTGGCAATAACACCACTAGGCACACCAATTATTACAGCGACAGTTAATGCGTACAGGCATAACTCTAAAGTTGCAGGGAACAATAACTTAACATGGCCAAGTACAGGTTGGCCTGAAGAGAGTGACAACCCCCAGTCACCTTCAAACATCCGTGCCATAAAGGCACCATATTGAACAATAATATTATCTTCGATTCGGTACTTATCGACCAGGGCCTGTGTTTGGGCATAACTTGAGTTCACCTCACCACTGAAGTTCGTAATTAGCTCCCCTGGAAACAAGTAATTGAGTGAAAAGGTGAACACTGTTAGGGTAAAGAGCATAAAGCACAGGAGACTAATACGCCTGTAAGCATATTTTGCAAACATCTTAGTCTCTCCTTGCCTTTGCTAGAGAAATACCACCAAAAGGCCGCAAAGAAACCCCCTCAATATCAGAGCTAGTCGCTTGAAAACGCAAACCATGGGCAATGGGAACCAAAGGCAGCTGCTCAACAACCATCTCTTGTGCTTGTCGGTAGTAATGCTTACGTGCTTCCATGTCATTGGTATCGAGGGCTTGTGTCAATAATAAGTCGAACTCTGGATTGCACCAATTTGCAGGATTTTTGCCACTGAATGTAGCTGTGCAGCTTAACAGCGGACTGAAAAAGTTGTCAGGGTCAGGAGTATCTGCCGCCCAACCTAACAGCACGCTGTCGTGCTCGTGACGACCAACACGTTCAATAAACGTATTCCATTCATATTCAACAATTCTCGCCGTCACTCCAATGTCTCTCAAGTCTCGTTGGATCAGCTCAGCCATTTTGCGAGCATTAGGATTATAAATTCTCGACACAGGCATTGCCCATAGAGTCATCGTGAAGCCATCTTCGAACCCAGCTTGTTTTAAATATGCTTTTGCAATTTGTGGGTCGTATGAAGGCATGTTTGCTTGTGCTCGAAACGCCCATGACGAGGGGGGGAGGATTGAACGAGCGATAATTCCATTGTTGTAAAACACAGCTTGCATGATTTTCTCAAAATCAATGCTATGAGCTAATGCCTTTCGTACTAGTGGGTCGTTAAATGGCGGTTTTTCTGTATTGAAAGCCCAGTACCCAATATTGAGATTGGCGGCTTTTTCAACATCAATGTCTTTGCGTTGTTCAAGTACCGTGAGTTGTGTTGCGCTCGGGTGAGCGGTGATATCACACTCTTTAGTAAGCATTTTTGCAATTCTACTCGTACCGTTAGTTGTAATATCATAAACCAACTGCTTCATGTACACAGGATGTTTCCAGTATTGTTCATTCCGGTAGTAGCGAATTAAGTTATCGCGCATAAACTCACGGTATTTATATGGGCCTGTACCGATAGGTTTTTGATCGAAATCTTGTTTGCGTTCCAAAGAGACCAGTTTATCTGCGTATTCTTTAGACAAAATAACGGCAAAATCAGTGGCAATATTCGATAAGAAGCTACTTTCGGCATTAAACAAGTCAAAGCGTACTGTGTAGTCATCCACTTTTTTTACTTGGCGAATAAGTTGATCTAGTCCAATACTCTGAAAATAGGGGTAGTTTGCATCACCAATAAAATGGTAAGGATTGTATACGTCAAATAGGCGATTAAATGAAAACACAACATCATCTGCGTTCATTGTTCGCGTGGGAGTAAAATACAAAGTGTCGTGAAAGTGAACATCATCTCTTAGCGTAAACGTAAATGACTTTCCGTCTGCGCTCACCTGCCAAGACTTAGCAAGCTCTGGTAAAAACTCCCCTGTATTTGGGTCGATACTGATCAGAGTATCAAAAAGCTGATTGGCAATAATATCTATCGTCGACCCTGTTGTGGTCACTTGCGGATTAAATGACACAGGGTTTGCTTCTGCACAATATACCAAGCCTTGCGACTTATCATTCACTTTATTTGGTGTCTGGTCTGTACAGCCAAATAGCGCAGTACACAACACACCAAAAAACCATATACGCACCACTAGGCCTCTTGTTTTTGGTTTTGATCCAACAGGTTGTATTTTTTCAAATACCCTCTAAGTTGATGATACGTCAAACCGAGGTTTTGTGCAGTTTTCTTTTGATTAAATTGACTAAATTCAAGTGCTTTTTGCAACATTGTGATTTCATACTCATTAGAGAGTGATTTTAAATCACAAGGAAAAGTGAAATTCAGCTCGTGCTCCACAGTCTGCTTAACAAGCGGCTCTGCTACCACGGTCGATTCTAAAGGTTGACTTTGAGGGATGGTAGACTGAGTAGAAGGCGCCTTAATGCGTTGACTCGGTCTAAAGGGGCTCGCAAATGGGTCGAATATAATGTCATGTACAGGTATCTGGTCGTTACCATGGCGGTACAGGCTGCGCTCAATTACATTTTTAAGTTCGCGAATATTACCAGGCCATGGATAGTCCAACAGTTTTTCAATTGCTTTTCTAGTAAAGCCACTGAATAATTCCCAGCCCAAATCCCGCGCCATATTAATTGCAAAATGTTCAGCAAGTAGCAGGATATCTTCTTTTCTGGCTCTTAATGGAGGCAGTGTTATTACATCAAAGGCTAGGCGGTCAAGTAAGTCGTGTCTAAACTCTCCCGCTTCTGCAAGTGTTGGCAAATCTTCATTGGTTGCACATACTAATCTAGTATCGACTTTTACCGTTTGTTTACCACCTACGCGCTCAAATTCACCATATTCGATAACGCGAAGCAGTTTTTCTTGCACCATAGCGGAGGTATTAGCAAGCTCATCTAAAAATAAGGTACCACCATTAGCTCGTTCGAAGCGGCCTTCATGGCGTTTGCTTGCACCGGTAAAAGCACCACTTTCATGGCCAAATAATTCACTTTCTAAGAGGTTTTCGTTTAGCGCTGCACAGTTAAGTTTGACGTACTCTTGATCCCAGCGCTCAGAAAGATAGTGCAGGCGAGCCGCAATTAACTCTTTACCTGTACCGCGCTCACCGATAATTAATACTGGTTTTTCTAACGGGGCTAACTGAGATACCTTATCTAACACCGCTAAAAAGCTGTCGGATTGACCTAATAGATTATCCTGTTGACGGAAACGGCTCATATTGCCTAACTCTTAGTTATTTTTGCTAATAACTAGTGTATTTCAAAAAACAGGATAACTAAAGGACTTTTAAAAATAAAATAACCACATGATTTTATTGTATTTTTAAATCTGATAAAGTTGGCAAGCTATTTGATACATAGTTAGTAAGCAATTTAGCTATTAACCAAAGAGGTAACCACTATGGGAATTTTTTCTCGTTTTGCAGACATAGTGAATTCTAATATTAATGCGATTTTGGATAAAGCAGAAGATCCGGAAAAAATGGTTCGCCTGATCATCCAAGAAATGGAAGATACACTAGTTGAAGTAAGATCGACCTCAGCAAAAACTTTAGCTGAGAAAAAGGAGTTAACACGCCGTCTTGATCAGCTCAAAGCACAAGTAGATGATTGGCAAACTAAAGCCGAACTTGCACTGAGCAAAGAGCGTGAAGATTTAGCGCGTGCCGCTTTACTTGAGAAGCAAAAGTCTGCAGAGGATGTGGCTGCCCTTGAAAAAGAGTTAGCACATGTCGATACGCACATTGAAAAGCTGCAACAGGAAGTGAGTACACTTCAAGATAAGTTAGCGGATGCTAAAGCGCGTCAAAAGGCGATTGTACTGCGCCAACGCTCAGCTGAGTCTCGATTAGAGGTGAAAAAAGCACTAGACAGCAGTAAAGTAGATGATGCCTTGAATCGCTTTGAGCGTTATGAGAGCAAAATTGATGGTCTAGAGTCACAAATTGAGTCTTATGATCTTGGTAAAAAATCTCTTGCAGATGAGATAGCCGATTTACAAAAGAACGAAAAAATCGATGATGAGCTTGAGCAGCTGAAAAAGAAAATGGCTGAAAAGTGAAAATAGCTGCACCTACTATTAGGTAGGTGCCAACCAACTACAATAATAACAGCCAAGTTGAAGGCAGGAGAGAATTATGTTTGATGCAGAAGTTTTAATGGCTCCGCTGATTATTTTTATGATCATTGTGGCACCGCTTTGGTTGATTTTACATTACCGTAGTAAAAAGCAGGTCAGTCAAGGGTTGAGTGAGCATGAACATCGTCAATTGATAGAGCTGGCTAACAAGGCGGAGAAAATGGCAGAGCGTGTTGAAACGCTGGAAGCTCTACTTGATCAAGAGTCGCCACAATGGAGACGCAAGCTATGAGTAGATCAAAGCGAGAACTATATCGTGATCCGAGTCGCGGAAAGGTAGCCGGAGTATGCGCAGGGCTTAGTGACTACTTTAATATGGAGTTGTGGCTTGTTCGGATTTTATTCATCACAGCTGTGCTACTCTCTGGTGGTCCATTATTTATCGTCGTGTATGTGGCTTGCTGGTTTATTTTAGATAAGCGTGAAATGATGCCAAATCGTTCACCTGATGCGAAAGATGAAGATAAGGTATCAGTGAAGTTTAAGGTATGGCAAAAAGGTGAACCGCCAAGACAGGCACTTTATGACCTGAAAGACAGACTATCACGACTTGATGGCCGCATTCAGAATATGGAACGCTATGTAACTTCCCCTGAATTTACGGTTAGCAGAGAAATCGACAAGCTTTAAGGCGGTTTTAGCCGCCTTGGCATTTTCTAAAGGGGCAATTTTCTATTTATGACTACGTCACGCTTTCGTACCCCATCTTCCCTAGATAAGCTAAAACAACAAGCCAAAAAAACGCTTCACCGTTCTTTTGATAAGCATATCAAACTTGCAGTGACTGGATTCAGCGGCAGTGGTAAAACCGCATTTATAACGGCACTTATCAAACATCTCACAACCCAAACCAGCACAGATAATTTACCTTTCTTAGATGTGTTGAGTGAAGGTCGTCTTGTGGCATGTCGTCCTGAGCCACAAAAAGCGCTAGCAGTACCTACTTTTGATTATCAGCAAGCCATAAGCTGTTTACTGGAAGAATTGCCAACGTGGCCTGCATCAACTAAGCGCATCAATACGTTAACACTGGCGTTTAGGTATCATAGTGAGCTTGGTCTGAAACAGCATTTAGCGCAAACTCATACCCTGTATCTTGAGTTATATGACTACCCAGGTGAGTGGCTAATGGACTTACCGCTGTTAAAAATGACTTTTTCCGAATGGTGTGAGCAGCAGTTTGCGCTACTAAAAAAACCAAAATACCAGCCATTTGCACAAGCATTTTTACAGCAAGTTGAGCAGTTTGATAGTACGCAAGCGGTGGATGAGAATAAGCTAAAAATGCTTGCACAAAGTTACCATGCGCTTTTAGCACAGCTGCAGCGAGACACCCGTTTATCTAATTTGCAACCGGGTAGAGCGTTGATCCCAGGTGATCTTGAGGGGGCACCCGTACTGCTGTTTTTCCCAGTACAAAGCCACCCAAATGAGATTACCGAGCATTCACAATATCAACAGCTTGTTGAGCGTTTTGAAGCCTACAAAAAGCAAGTGGTCGCGCCATTTTACAAAGATTATTTTTGCCAGTTTGACCGCCAAGTTGTATTAGTTGACTTACTGGGGAGTCTAAGTGATGGTTATGACACACTGAAAGAGCAAGAAGTTGCGTTAAAGCAGATCTTAGCCATGTTTTCTCACGGTAAAAGCGGTTTGTTATCTCGCTTATTTAATCCAAAAATAGACAAAGTCCTATTTGCTGCCAATAAGTGTGATGGCGTTTTGAACGAGCAGCAATCCAATTTAACAAGGTTGTTAAATGAAATGCTGGTGGACAGTGCCAATGAGCTTCGCTTCAATGGGGTAACGGTTGATACCATGTCGCTTTCTTCGGTGAGAAGTGTTGAGTCTAGAGCGGTGAAGGAGGGGGGACAACATGTGCAATGTATTTATGGTAAGCCGGTCGGCGAGCAGCAGTTTATCAATTATGTGCCACCGACACCGCCAGACCATATCCCAAAAGCAAATGCTTGGCCTCAAGGGGGCTTTGAGTTCATAGCGTTTGAACCCCTGCCTGCTAAGCACGGAAATTTATCGCATATTAGGCTTGATCATGCTTTACAGTTCTTAATTGGAGATAAGTTAAGATGACCGATCAAACAAAACCCTATCAAGGTTCGGGTAGGCGCTTAAATATCGACACGCAAAGCCAAGATGAATTTCAGCATTTGGGTGGTGAAGGCAAAGTCCTTGACGATGAACTGCTGGTAACTAGTAGCTTTGAGACAGTGCCTGAGCCGGAACTGCCCAAAATTGAACGCATCTACGAGTCGCCTTGGAGATTTGGGTTTAAACAGTGTTTTTTTCTGGCGTTATTAGTACTTATTATTGTTGAAGCGGCACTGACTTTGATTGAGAGCTATGAGCAAAATATCCTACTATTTGCGCTTTACACCACCGTGTTGTCTCTTGGTTTACTCGCACTATTCAAGTTCTTATTTTCGGAAGCCGTCGCACTTAGCAAACTCAAACAACATCAGCAAATTAAGCATGATGCACAGCGTTTGTTACAAAGTGACCAGATCGGTGAAGCAAGAGCGTGGCTCACACCCTTGTTAAAAGTGCATCCAGAGCAAAAGGTTACGGCGTTTGAAGAGGCATTACAATCCCATCATACAGACAAAGAAATCATCACCTTATATGAAAAAACCTTGCTGCGGGAGCAAGATGCTGAAGCTAAAAGACTAATTCAAGAGCATGCAACAACATCAGCACTCTTAGTTGCTCTAAGTCCACTTGCGCTTGTGGACATGTTGGCGGTGCTTTGGCGTGGAGTCGTGCTGGTAGAAAAGGTCAGCAAGCACTATGGTATTCGATTGGCTTATCGTAGTCGCATTACATTATACAAAATGCTGCTCAAGCAAATGGTGTTTGTTGGCGCGAGTGAACTGGTAAGCGACCTTGCTGCAACCAGTGTAGGCGCAGAATTACTTGGTAAGCTCTCTACTCGTTCAGCACAAGGGCTAAGCGCAGGGATATTTACTGCTCGACTAGGGTATAAGGCAATGGAGCTTTGTCGTCCGTTACCACGTTTGGAGCACAAACAAAGCCTGTTGAAAAGTGCGATTAGCTCAGTTGTTGATGTGCTACTAAGACGTAGTAAAAAAGATTAAACGGCAACAATTTTATACACCTCTTTAAGTAAAACTGGCTAGTCACAACCAGTGAACTAGCCATCTCCCCATCTGGCATGCTTGTTTATTGCTCCAAACTACCCTAAATATTGACCATGACAAAAAAACTACGCTAATTAATTCACTAACGTGCTTATTTGGTTAGCAATAATAAAATCAGCAGGACAATATGAAAAAATTAAGAGATGACAGTCAGTGTATTCACGGACCTAATCATTTTGATGATCCGCATGGGGCATTAACCGCACCTTTGTACCAAACTTCAACATTCCATTTTAAAGATGCGGCGCAAGGAGCTGCAAGGTTTGCCGGTGAAGAGCCCGGTTATATCTATACTCGCTTAGGCAACCCAACGACACGAGAGCTGGAAGAAAAAGTTGCTCGACTTGAGGGAATGGAAGACGCTGCGGCAACAGCTACAGGTATGGGGGCTGTTTCGGCATCTGTACTGAGCTTTTTGCAGCAAGGCGACCATATGATTGCATCAAGCGCACTGTATGGCTGTAGTTTTGCATTATTCGCGCATATGCTACCAAGGTTTGGTATTGAGGTTTCTTTTGTTGACTTGACCGACGAGAATGCGTTGCGTGATGCCGTCAAGGAAAATACAAAGCTGCTATTTGCTGAAACTCCAATCAACCCTAACATGACAGTTATAGACTTAAAAATGTTGGGGGAGGTCACCAAACAGCATGGGATGTTGTTTGTTGTTGATAATACATTTATGACCCCACTACTGCAAAAACCTGTTAATTTTGGTGCGGATATTATTGTCCATAGTGCGACCAAATACCTAAACGGACACGGTGACGTAGTAGCAGGGCTAGTTTGTGGCTCTAAAGAGCATATCGAATTAATCAAGCTTACCGTATTGAAAGATATTGGCGCGACTATCAGCCCACATGACGCATGGTTGATTAACCGTGGACTAAAAACCCTCGCAATACGAATGCAGCGTCATTGCCAAAGTGCACAGGCCGTTGCAGAGTTTTTAGACGCTCATCCAAAAGTAAATACCGTTTATTACCCAGGGTTACCCTCGCATCCGGGTTATCAGTATCTTGGAGAGCAAATGAAAGGTGCCGGAGGGGTGATTGCATTTGAAATAAATGGCTCCATTGAGCAAGGAGAGCAGTTTATAAATGCAACTGAATTATGCACGCTAGCGGTGAGTCTTGGCGACCCTGAAACACTGATCCAGCATCCTGCTTCTATGACGCACTCTCCGTATAGCCAAGAGGAAAGGCTGGCAGCAGGGATCTCTGACGGGTTAATTCGTATTTCTGTTGGGCTTGAGGACGTCGAAGATATTATTGATGACTTGAAGCAAGCATTTGATAAAATATAGATGTATAAATAAGTTTACTTTGGGGCTGTTATAGCCCCTTTTTTGTATGTGCGTAAATTTAACATTACACTGGTGTTCATATTTATTTACGTTTTTAGGGGTTGTGCAAAAGTTGATAAACGCCTTGCCTATTAAACTTTATGTCACTTTTACTTAGTATCAAAGTCACAAGTTGAAGCACTCCAAACTACTCAACAGGACTACAACTCAGATTGCGAAAGTATTAATTGGAGTGAATTAGGTGAGAATGAAAAATGGCTAAAGCAAGTAAATATGTCTCTAAGCAGCCGGATGAAAATGGCGTTATCGCTTGGACGAATGAAGAGAATCAAATCTGGTCTGAGTTAGTTGCGCGTCAGCTAGAGTGTATAAAGGGGAAAGCCTGTGACGAGTACCTAGCTGGGCTTGAAAAAATAAACCTACCACACGATCGGATCCCGCAGTTAAGCGAATTAAATGCAGCACTTGAGAAAGAAACAGGGTGGCAAGTAGCACCAGTGCCGGCATTGATTGATTTTGATGAATTTTTCAGATTGCTCGCGAATAAGCAATTTCCAGTAGCAACGTTTATCCGCTCACGAGAAGAGTTCGATTACCTTCAAGAACCTGATATTTTCCATGAAATTTTTGGCCACTGTGCCATGCTAACGAACCCAGCGTTTGCAGAGTTTACACATAAGTATGGTCAGTTAGGCTACGCGGCACAGAAAAAAGACCGGGTATATCTTGCACGCTTGTACTGGTTTACCGTTGAGTTTGGCCTAATGCAAACCGAGCAAGGTCTTCGCATCTACGGCGGTGGTATTTTATCCAGCCCTGGAGAAACACAATACGTATACTCTGACAAACCAGAGATTAAGCCGTTGCAAGTACAAGATGTATTACGTACACCTTATCGCATCGATATTATGCAACCGGTTTACTACACAATTACCTCGATCAACGACTTATTTGAAATATCAAAAATGGATATTATGTCGTTGGTTGAAAAAGCAAAAGAGCTAGGGTTATTTGAACCTAAGTTTCCCCCAAAAGAAAAACTAGCAAGTTGAGGAATTATCAATGTCTGATTTAAGTGCACAAAAATGTGAAGCGTGTCGTGCAGATGCGCCTAAAGTATCAGATGAAGAGCTCGCCGTTCTCGTGAAACAGATCCCTGATTGGGTACCTGAAGTACGCGATGGCATTATGCAGCTTGAGCGCGTATACAAGTTTAAGAACTTCAAGCAAGCACTCGCGTTTACAAATAAAGTTGGTGATATGGCTGAGGAAGAAGGTCACCACCCAGGTTTGCTGACCGAATGGGGTAAAGTCACAGTGACGTGGTGGAGTCATTCTATTAAAGGTCTTCACAAGAATGACTTTATCTGTGCAGCAAAAACTGATGAGGTTTTTGCGTCGCTGTAAGTTCTGAAGGACAGTGCAGAAGGTGTGGTTACAACGACCATGCCTTTTTGCCAAAGTGAGCAGCATAAAAAAACGGCGCAAACTAAGCGCCGTTTTACTCATAATTTAGGATAAAAGCAAAGCGGTCTTATAGACCGCTTTCGCATCAACTTTAAAATAAGAAGACGCTACGTAAAGGTAGGGCTAATAATACCATTTGTCCATAGAATGGCCGTCGCGGCTAGAATAATTACTAATAACACTAACCCACAAGTTACCACAGAGCTTGCATAGATAAACCCACGCTCTTCAGGGATGTGCATCAGAATCGGAACTCCTGTATAGAGCAAATATACTGAGTAGGCCAGTGCTACCATACCAACAGAGACCACAAACCAAAGCTCTGGATAAAATGCTGCAAATGCTGACATAAACATGGGCGTTGCAGTATATGCTGACAATTCCAACGTTTGTGTATAAGTAGGGTTGGCACCAAAAGTAATAGCCATCCAGTGGGCAAGATAGGCCAAAATAAACACCCCGACAATGAGTGCGCAATACATCGCTACACCAATCAGTAGTGCGGAGCTATGGGTTAAGTAAACAGGCTCACCGGTGCCTACGCTCCAACCAAGATAAACAGATGAATAGTACCCCATAATACTGGGAATTAGCGCGACGAGCGCGATATGTGACAAACTGTAAAAGATGCTTTCGTGACGATTGTCGATTGTTTGCCATTCTTCTTGTGGGTGAGCGTATAAGCCCCATAGATGATTAAAGATCATAGTTAGCCCCTCAATGAATCGGTTTGTACTATTTTTGTACAACTCAATCTAGTTATGGGAGATGAGATAATTTTTGTCAAGAAAATGTAGCAGAATAGCAATATTACTATTTTCAGAATTATCTAAAACTTATCAGCGAGTCCCTCTATGGTGCACCTTGTCGCGAGAAGTTATGATAAAATAGCGCAAACACATTAGTCCTTTGTTGTTATGCTAGAAAAGTACACAGATTTACTGACACCAATAAACCAGTTTTTGGGTTGTGAAACACCACACACTTGGATACAAAAAGCGAGTCAAAGCGAGCATTTATCTTTGTTGCTTATCGATCACATGCATTGTGAGCTAAAAGCGGCACAAAGCGCAGCTTTTTTGATCCGTAAATATGCAATAGACGATGCTTCTGCAAAGACGCTATTGAGCTGGTTGCAGCCCTACGAGGACTTTATTTATCGTGGTATTGGTGAAGGAGACTTCTCAGGCAGTAAAAATGAGCTGATAGGGGAGCTTACTGCGAGACCCGAATATGCTTACAATCAAGATATTCTCAGCAAAATGGTGAGGCTGATTAAAGAGGAGCTTCATCATTTTGAACAAGTATTAGACATAATACGAGCTCGGAATATACCAATTGAGTATGTTCAGGCATCACGTTATGCTTCCGGTATGATCAAGTACATACGTACTTTTGAACCTGCGGCCTTAGTAGATAAATTGATTATAGGTGCTTATATCGAAGCGCGCTCATGTGAACGTTTCGCAAAGTTGGCTCCGTGTTTAGATGAAGAAATAGGCAAGTTTTATATATCTTTATTACGTTCCGAAGCAAGGCACTATCAAGATTACATTGACTTAGCGCATCAAGTTGCCAATGCTACAGATCCCAAACGCTGTGATGTAGCTGGGCGGATCCAGTTATTCCGTCAAGTTGAAAATGAACTGATAAGCTCAGCCGATCCTGACTTTAAATTTCATTCCGGCGCTCCAGCTGCACAATAACAAAAAGGAAGTAAGTGCGCTTTATTACGGCTTACTTACTTCCTAGTTTTGTTTGATTGCATTCTAGAAATTCAGCTAGCTTGACTTGTCCTCTATGCCTATTATTCAAACTAAGGTTTGAATATGGCGCGACGTAGCATGTCGTTTCTGATTAGCATAGTGATTTATCCTGAATCCATCTCATTTGGCAGCATGAGTAATCACATGAGAAATTTGTGAGTAAAAGTATATCAACCTTTTCTAGTTAAATATAACTTTATCTTTTTGTTAATATTGAGTCCCTGATATGTTGACAGTTGATTTTGTTGTTGATAGTGTTTTGTAACAGCTGGTAACAAAACAGCTGTTATTAAGAATAATAATTTAAGGAATTGAAATGAAACTTAAGAAAAAGAAAATCAAACTACTTAGCCTAGAAGGTAAATCTATTCCTAAAGCGCAAACACCTCAAATCGGCGGTGCTGGCTTACCACCTACAAACCCGCAGGGGGATTGCCCATACTCACATAACTCTGCTTGTTACTCTTGTGTAAAAGACTTACGACCAGCGTAAGACTGTTGTTATACCAATTTTCTTAATTAAGTGGTCTACTACGCCGGCAGTAGGCCTTTTAAGACCCATTAAATGGGTGACACATAAGCCGTTGACCATGTTCATCAGCAACAATGTACGAGCTTTGCGAGTACCAGTCTCCTAGCACTGTACGAACATTCCCTTCACTATATTCATGTACTTTTGGCCTGTGGGTATGGCCATGGATCATGTTTTTTACACCATACCGAACAAACATTTGCGCTACCGCTTCTTCGGTAACATCGAGGATTTCAGGCGGCTTTCCTTTTTGGTTTTCGATGCTTTTTCGTCTTGCATTGGCAGCAACGCGGCGGCGATACCAAAGCGGCATCGCAAGCATTAGTCTTGGCCACCACCAGCCACGGCTTTTTTTGCGAAATTGCTGGTACACTTCATCCTGCGTACACATCTCGTCTCCATGTAAAATAACCGTTGGCGTACCATATAGGTTAATGACTGCTTGCTCAGGCAATAAAGTCATATTGCAGGCTTTGGCAAAATCTTGCTTGATTAAAAAGTCACGATTGCCATGAATAAAAAATACTTTAATACCTAAGTCGCTTAGTGCACTTATTTTTTGTGCAATCCTTAGGGCGTATGGATCCTTTTCATCGTCTCCAATCCACACTTCAAAAAAATCCCCCAGAATGTACAGTGCGTCGACGCCCACTGTCATATGGTGGTCAAGAAACGCATAAAACGCTTCGGTGATATCTGTGCGGTGTTCGGTTAAATGTAAGTCGGCGATAAAGTAGGTTTTACCCATGTGACCTCAAAACTACGCAGGCCAGCATACGCACTGGCCTTGAACAAAAAAGTGGTGATGTTATATCAATTAGTCTTAATACATGTTCAATTTGAAGACGTAAATCTGACGCTAACTGCGTTAAAAATTCTTTCTTTCCCTACATAGATGTAAGGATCTTGCCGATAGCAGGGCGAAGTTGCGGTATTATCGACAAGATTTTCTCGCTTCAAAGTAGAGTATTTGTTTAAGCGAACAGGTATTACTCAGCAACGTACGCTTTTTCGATGATTACATCTTCCAGTGGTACGTCTTGGTGGAAGCCAGCAGAGCCAGTCGCAACCCCTTTAATTTTATTCACTACGTCCATGCCTTCAACGACTTCGCCAAATACACAGTAGCCCCAACCTTGCGACGTTTCGCTCGAGAAGTTGAGGAAGTCATTGTCATTCACGTTGATAAAGAATTGTGCAGTAGCTGAATGTGGATCTGGGGTACGTGCCATCGCAAGTGTACCTACTTTGTTCGCAACACCGTTGTTTGCTTCATTTTTAATTGGTGCTTCAACAGGCTTTTGTTCCATGCCTGGTGCAAATCCACCACCTTGAACCATAAAACCATCAATAACGCGGTGAAAAATAGTGCCGTTATAAAAGTCGCTGTTTACGTAATTTAAGAAGTTTGCAACCGTTTCTGGTGCTTTGTCAGCGAAAAGATTAATGCGAATTTCGCCGTGATTTGTTTCTAAAACAACCATGTTAGTGTCCATTGTGTTGAATGTTAAAACTCTATTTTATAACAACTAAGCGGGTGTGAAAAAGCATTCCGTAATAATCGGTGTAAAAAATCAAAAAACTGTCTTAAAACGCCATTAAAATCTAGAGGCGTTGCAATGTAGGTGATATGATCATCAACTCTTTTGTTAAAAATGAACGTATTTAGGAAGAAAACTACATGTTGCAGATTTTCAATACACTCACTCGTCAAAAAGCCCCCTTTAAACCGCTCAAAGAAGGCAAGGTTGATATGTACGTGTGTGGTATCACCATCTATGATTTCTGTCATGTAGGACACGCGCGAACATATGTTTCATTTGATGTAATGAATCGCTATCTACGGTACCTCGGATATGACGTCACATACGTACGTAATATTACCGATGTCGATGATAAAATTATTAAACGTGCCGCTGAAAACAACGAGTCGATTAATGAGTTAACTGTCCGCATGACCAAAGCAATGCACGAAGATTTTGACGCATTGAATATGTTACCGGCAGACATAGAACCGACAGTGACGGGTCACATGGATGAAATCATCGATATGATAGCTCGTTTAATAGAAAAAGGTCATGCTTATGTCGCGCAAAATGGTGACGTATTATTTGACGTATCAACGTTTGCGCAATATGGCCAACTTTCGCAACAAGACCTAGACATGCTTCAGGCTGGGGCGCGTGTTGAAGTAGCTGAAGGTAAAGACGACCCGCTTGATTTCGTATTATGGAAAAAGGCTAAAGCAGGAGAGCCAGCATGGCAGTCACCTTGGGGAGAAGGTCGTCCTGGTTGGCACATCGAGTGTAGCGCAATGAGTTCAAAGCACTTAGGTGAATTTTTTGATATTCATGGTGGTGGCTCAGATTTACAATTCCCTCACCATGAAAATGAAATTGCGCAATCGTGCTGCGCAAATAATGGCCGCTACGTGAATACGTGGATCCACACCGGTATGGTGCAAGTTAATAAAGAGAAGATGTCAAAGTCTCTTGGTAACTTCTTTACTGTACGTGAAGTACTAAAAGCTTTTGACAGAGAAACGGTACGTTATTTCTTAATTAATGGTCATTACCGTAGCCAGTTAAACTACTCACAAGAAAACCTTGAGCAAGCGCGCTCATCACTAGAGCGTATCTATACTGCGTTACGTGGTGTAAAACTGGTGGAAGTAGAGCTAAAAGGAAGCGCTTATGTTGAGCGTTTTGAAGCTGCTATGAACGATGACTTCAATACACCGGAAGCGCTTCCTGTGATTTTTGAGCTGTCAAAAGAAGTGAATCGCTTAAAAGATAGCGATGCGCAAGCTGCGGGCGAGTACGCATACATTCTTGTAAAACTGGCTGAGGTACTTGGTATTGCCCAGCAAGACCCTGAATCTTTCCTTAAAGGTGAGCAAGGCGATGATGAAGTTGCACAAATTGAAGCGTTGATCGAAAAACGTCGAGCTGCTCGAGAAAGTAAAGACTGGGCTGCTGCTGATGAGGCACGTGATGCGCTAACTGCAATGGGCGTTGTATTGGAAGATAGCGCGGGAAAAACGACATGGCGTAAAGCATAGCCATACTGAAAAGATGTTACCAAAGGCCTTCTTCATTGTGCAGAAGGCTTTTTTGTTTTAAGGGCTAGCTGAATTAATGTAGCTTTACTTTTAGTCTATTCCAAAACAATGGGTTCCCCAGTGGCGGTGAGTGGTAATACAACGTCGCTGTATTTTCATGGCTTTGTGGTATTGATTTGTTATTTAGGTATGAGCTTCGAAAAGAGTAAGCAACTCAGTATGTAGGGTTTATACAGTGCGATACATGCTTGTAATTCTGGTGTGAGCCACGCACACTTAGTATAACTAGGATTAAAGTAAAAAAGTGATGATAAAAGTGCCCCAAGAGATAGATATGGATATTCCATGGCTTGACCAAAAACTATTTTCGTTAGGCAAGTTTTCATTAGAAATCGGTGAGGCGCTGTCTTTTGTGACAGTGGTGATAGCGACGTTTATTATTTCCAAGGTGTTGCGTCTGGCGTTCAACCGAATTGCGTCTAAGCAGGGTGTTATTCAGCACACATCTGCTTACGTGATAGGTCGCATTATCCACTACATTGTGTTGTTTATCGGGTTTATTATTGCACTGACCGCACTTGGTTTTGAGATAACTGAACTGGCCCTCGTGGCCAGTGCTCTGGGGGTTGGAATTGGTCTTGGGTTGCAAGGTTTGGTAAATAACTTTGTTTCAGGGCTAGTACTACTGTTAGAAAAAACGGTTAAGGTTGGGGACTTTGTTGAGCTAAACAATGGTATGGTTGGTGAAGTTATTGCCATTCATATGCGTTCCACTTGGATCCGCACAAATGACAATGTGGACTTATTGATCCCAAACTCAGAAATGGTATCAAACACCATAACAAACTGGACCATGTCAGATAAGTACCGCCGCTTTCGTATTCCTTTTTCTGTTGCCTATGGCAGTGATAAAACGCTCGTTAAGAGAGCAGCATTGGAAGCTGCTAAAAATGTTCAATATACACTCAATACTGCAGGGAGGGAGGCAACAGTATGGATGACGGGATTTGGCGATAGTAGTTTGAACTTTACACTGGGAGTGTGGGTACAGCCTGAGCAAGTAAAGCGGCCGACAGCCCTAATTTCTGACTATTTATGGGCGATTGATGATGCGTTTCGCAAATACCAAATTGAGATCCCGTTTCCACAACGAGATCTTCATTTACGCAGTGGTTTTTCTACTACACAGCCTACTGAATAAGTTTAATTACACGTTGCGGAAAGGGTATTTCTATATTGGCATTGTTAATGGCAGCGAATACCGCCTTATTGATCTCTAATTTAGTTTCAATTAGCGCAGTGGTTGGTACCCAGTAACGGTAGCTTAAGACTACAGCGCTGTCGGCAAATGTTTCTATACCAACCTGTGGCTTAGGAGATTGACTGACTTTACTGTTATTGGCAAGCGCATTATTGATAAGTAGTAATGCCTGCTCGTAGTCGGCATGGTAGGCAATACCAATTTCTCCTTTTACAAGTGAGTTTTCAAATGAGTTGTGTAATATTTCCCCTACAATATGTTTATTTGGAATCGTGATCTCAACGTTGTCTTCATTGATCAGGGTAGTATGTCCAAGCTCTATCATTTTGACCTGTCCGCTCACCCCCTTAATGCTGATGGTATCACCGATGACAAAAGGGCGTGTGGCGATAATAGCAAGTCCAGCACCGTAGTTTGCTAACATCCCTTGTAGCGCCAGACCAGCACCCAAGGAAGCCGCACCGATGGCAGCGACAAAAGGAGTGATACTAATCCCTATTTTACCAAGAGAAATTACTACGAACATGGCGATTATCAAGACTTTGATAACATTGCCCACAAAGTTGGTAAGTGCAGGATCGATGCTGTGCTTCAGCATCAATTTTTCGGTGGCTTTCGAGAGCTTTTTAGAAAGCCACAAACCAAGCAGAAAAATAGCGATTGCGGCGAGTAATTGGAAGCTGTAAGTCACCAAGTATTCACGAATGATGTTGTAATAGCGCTCAATTTGTTCAATCTCTTGATTAATCACGATACTTTCTCATATTTGTTGGTTAATTTATTTTCTGACGGTTGGCTTTTACGCTGAGCTAAATACTCGATAGACAAAGCTTATACCAATTTTCTTAATTAAGTGGTCTATTTTGAGGTGAGGAAATCTTGTCGATAACAAGGCAAAAATTTTGCTATTTAGTTGTTCTAAATAAGAAATTTTTAACGCTGTTAGCGTCAGGTTTACTCCTTCAAATTGAGCAAGTATTAAGTCAAATTGGTATTATTTACTTACCATCTCATCCAAAGTTTACGCTATCTAGCAAATTATAAAATACAGGAACCCATAATGCTGTGATCACGGCAGTACTTGTCATAGCTGCGGATGAAAATGCGCCTGCTACTGGGTGATGTTCCATTGCCGCACTGGTACCAATTGCATGACAAGCGATGCCCAACGCAATACCTTTCGCTTGCATGGATTGTACGTTGCAAAGGTGCAATATATGCAATCCAAAAACGCCGCCAAAAACGCCAATAAGGATCACCATAATTGCCGCTACAGCAGGGATCCCACCAAGAAAATCGCTTATCAATAATGTAATTGGTGTGGTGACAGATAATGCCGCCATTGAAGCTGCGATAGCGTCATCTGATGCAAACATATTACAAATCAAAAAAGCGCTCAAGGTTGATAAAGAAACGCCAAGCCAACTGGTAAAGCACAATGCAAAAAATACCGGCTTAATTTGGTGAAATTGTTTAAATAGCGGAAAAGCAAGGGCAACCACTGCAGGTTCAAGTAAATAGTGAATTGGCAACGTACCTTGCTGATAAGTTTTATACTCAAACTGAGTGAGTAATAAAAAAGTAGAGATAGTCAAAATACACAGCAATACGGGGTTGAACAATGTTATAGGGAAACGTTGATATAGCGCCCGCATTGTGACAAACAATACGATGGTGAGTGTTGAGTAAATCAGTATATTAATCACGGAACTTAATACGTTTAACGATAGGACTTAACGACGTCAATATGAGAGTCGGCACGATAGTAAGTAGTAATGCCAGCATTACCCATTGGGACTGAAATAAGTCAATATGCTCAACGACACCAACACCGGCAGGAATGAAAAATAGCGCCATGTACTTCAAAATGGGGTTGGCCGCAGGTGCTATCCACTCAGGTTTTACCACGCCAAGAAATAACAATATGACCAAAAAACCCATTCCAAGTAGTGCCGCTGGTAGCTTAATCTCGCTCAGCATAACGATCCATTTGGCACCCAATAAGCATCCTAAAATAATAGCAAAGCCGAATGAAAATTTAATGATGAACTGCAACCTTTGCATCAGTACTTCATGCTCCCAAGTGATTGTGAAGTCTTTATTTTACGTATTTTGGTTGTGCAAGCTATCATACTTTTGGACACCGCTCGGGACTTACCACTTTTTGCGCGGTTGATAAGGCTGCTGCTCTGTTGATGAGGCGTTACTCATTGCTATTTTAGTGTTGTTGGCGACCAGTAATTTAATCTGTGACCAAGTTTCAAGCCACAGTAATTTCCTAGATGGCTGATTGTAGGCTTGATTATATACTTTCTTTATTGCAGCAATGGCGTCAGGCGAGCGGTTGCTGAATTGGCACAGTAGTTGGTCTAGTCTCGTATCTATGTCGTCACATAGTTCTGAGATTAAGCCATCTTTTAATGCACTTTGTGCATCTATTCGCTGTGCGTGGATGGTCATCATTAATGCTTTGTCTTTATTCATACTAGCCGGCAATAATAAGCTTGCGCCCATGTCAGGGCACAATCCCCACTTTGCCTCCATAATAGCGAACTGGGCGCTGTTGTCAGCGAGACGAATATCTGCACCAAGGGCAATATGACAGCCTCCCCCTAAGCAATTTCCTGTGATGCGAGCAATAACAGGAACAGGCAACGATTGCCAACCGAGGACAACACGTTGTACTAAGTTCGCATTTCCTGGGAGCCATTTTCTTAATAATTTTAAAATACCTGTTGGTTTCTTTAATACACTTTTGACATCGAGACCAGCACAAAAGTGTGCGCCTTCACCTTGGATCACAACCGCACGGATAGCTTTGTTTTTTGAAATAGTTTTTATTGCATTGTCTAAACCAACAAACATATCTACTGATAGTGCATTTTGTTTCTCGGGACGAGATAAAGTGACATAAGCGATATTATTAGTCTCAGTGTATGAAATCATAGTGAAATGTCCCTGTCTTTTATTATGGCATGAAGCGCTGTTTTTAGAGTAATAACTTAAAAGCGTCTTGAGATCCAACTGTTCGTGATATTTCTTCACCACTTAGCGCTAATTTATGTTTGATTATCGCGACGGGATATTTATGTTTTTGCACATTTTGCTATTATTGCGCTAATGTAAAAGCCACAGGCTAGCACCATGACAGCAAGACTTTGTACAATCGAAGAAGTAACCCACCAAGCATATGACATTTTCCTTGAGTTAGCACCAGATAACTTGGAGGAACACGATATAGAAACATTTAATGAACATCGTGAAGCCCGGGGGTTTATTGAGGAGAGTGAGCCGGACGAAAGCTGGTCCAGTGTCACTACATACGAACAAGAAGCCGAGCCTGAACACTTTGTTCAAGTACTGGTGGGTATTGAGTTTGACGATTCTGATCAGGTGTATGCGAAGATCCTCATCAGCAGAGATTTAGACGCACCTTTTTGTCATATTATTTGGAAGCAGTGAGTCAAAAGTAGTTACGCGTGGCATTATATAGATTTATAACTTTTGTGTTCATTGGCCTGTTATCATCGCCAAGTGAGGCTACCGATCCATTTGAAGACTTTCATGAGTATGGCAATATGCCTGATGACGAGATACACACAAAACATCAGGGTGAAATGCTTTATGGAGATGTTGAGTTTGGATTTATTGTTAACAAAGGCAATACGCAAAACACCTCATTTAAACTAAAAAGTAATTTGTACCAAGACCTACCCACGTGGCGTAATCAGTATAAATTTGATGGCTTGTATCGGCGTGAAAAAGATACTGAAACGGGAGTCGAGGATGTCTCTGCCTCTCGTTACTTTGGCTCAGCGCAAGGGAATTACAAGCTTGGCAATGATAAATCGTCATTCTTCGTTTATGGAGACTATGAGCGGGACAGGTTTAACGGCAAAGAATACACCTCAACAGTTGCCCTGGGCTATGGTAGCCGTATGTTTGAGGGAAAGAAAAATACAGTTGATATAGATATAGGCCCTGGTATGTCTATTTCAAGGGTAGATAATGAAATAGCATTGGAACCCGATGAGAAAAGAACAGAGAAAGGTCAGTTGTTACGGATGGCATTGCAATGGGAGAGGAACGTATCAAAGCGCACTCGTTTTAATCAGGATGTGAGCTACGAGCAATCTTTATCAGGCCTAAACTCTCGGCTTTTTGCTGAATCAGCACTTGTTACTCAAGTTTTAGGTGGTATTGCGTTGAAGTTTGCATTTATCTACCGCTATAACTCACAACCTGAAGACGACAAAGAGAAAGTGGATACTGAGCTCGGTGCGACATTGGTTTACAGCTTTAATTAAAGAAGACTAGAAATGTATAGAAATACTCAATTTGCATGGGTCATTTGGCTTTTGCTGGCGTTTATCGCAAGTTTTACCACATTAGCAATCTACCTTACGGGCACAAATATAGCTTTTGTTGGATTTTTGGTGATCCTCGCGATAGTTGCCTTTATTTTTTATGGGTTAACGGTTGAGGTTAACCAACAGCAACAAACGTTGAGCTGGTGGTTTGGTCCATCGGTTGCCAAAATTACGCTGAAATTTGATGATATTGATTACGTACAACCTGTGAAGAATTCATTACGCCATGGCTTAGGCATGCGGATCAGCACCGATGGTTGGGTCTATACTGTGGCGGGGTTTGATGCACTTGAGGTGGTCATGAAAGATGGCACTAAGTATCGTGTTGGTACTAATGATAAAACAAAGTTGGTAGCTGCGATGGAAAGTAAATTGATTAACAAACAAAGCGCTGAATAGTCAGCGCTTTTTCGTTCACTTCAGTACTCTGATTGCTTGATGCAGATCAGTGGTCGTGACCACAGCCACCTTCACCATGTACATGGCCATGTGCAACCTCAGCTGCTGTAGCTTCGCGTACTTCAATGACCTCTACGTCGAAGTTTAGTGTGATCCCTGAAAGCGGGTGATTGGCATCAACAATGACCTCTTCATCTTCAATCCCGATGATAACAACGACTTGATCGCCTTCATCTGTTGTTGCTCTGAACTGCATCCCGACTTCAATTTCCATACCTTCAAACATGGACTTAGGTACAGCTTGTGTTAACTCATCATAGCGCTCACCGTAGCCTTCTTGAGGTTCAATCGTGACACTAAAGGTGTCGCCTGATTGTTTACCTTGCAGTGCATCGTCTAAACCTGGGATCAAGTAACCAGAGCCAAGCATGGCCACCACTGGCTCATCATCAAATGTACTATCAATTGTATTGTTGTCTTTGTCTTGAACTGAGTAGTGAATAGTTACTACTGAGTTAGGGCCAATAATCATATAAGATCCCGTTAGTTGTCTTCTAAAGAATAGGGTAGAGGTTGAATGGTAAGGTCTACCTCAGGTGAATTTTTTGCTCTTAGTATTGCATGCGCAGGCGTGTCATTAGGCATCACTGCTAACGCATAAAACCGGTTAGTATTGCCGTCAAAGGTCTGATGGATTATTTTGCCACCACGACGCCAGTTATCTTCAATTTGTAACTCGATATCTGTTTCTTCGATGTGTTGACTCGCACTTCCGCTAACAATGTACATTGCACGCTTATTCTTTCCGAGATAGCGCATGCGTGCCACTGTCTCTTGACCAGTATAGCAACCTTTTTTAAAGCTGATCCCATCTAAAGCTTGGAGATTAACCATTTGTGGTACAAATTCGTCAAGGTGTTCAGAGCTCAGAGCAGGCTCGCCCGCGAGAATACTGCTTGTAATAAACGGGGTAGAGTCAGCCTCCAGAGACAGCGATGCAGGTATACCTGCATTGTTAAATGAAAGGAGGATAAAGCGGTGTGCATCAAGCTTGAGTAACTTACCGTTTTCGACGTCAAATGCTGTTGAGTCTGTGTCTAAATTAACGTCAAATGCGTCTTTTATGGTCTGGGTGTCTTCAACGAGCAGGCCATAGGCTTCACATTCAGCGAAGTCGATTTCAACCTTAGCGAAGACACCATACTTTTTCAGCTCACGTAGAGAAGTCTCTGCTTCGGCTTCACTTGCTATCATCAAGTATTCATCTTCAAAGCGGGTGATACGAGATACCGCCCATAACTTACCTTTTGGGCTGCAATGCCCTGACCACATGAAGTTGTCGTCTTTGATAAGGTTAATGTCTTGGGTAACCTGACCGTGCAAGTAGCTCAGTTTATCTTGACCTGAAATGCGAATAATCCGAAGCGGTAGCTTAAAAGCACGAGCAATAGACATAATGTTGATCCGTATAAAAGTGTTTTCGTAATGTTATCGTAAAAACTGAAGTGGAGATAGGGAGTGTCGATTTCAAGGCGCCATTTCTATAAGTTTTATGGCATAAGCACAGTAGAGTGGGTATAATTTTATCATTAGTTTATGAGGGGTTAATCAGTTTATGGTTGAGTTGCTGCCAAAAGCTCGAGTTAAATGGGCTTGCCGTCGTGGCATGTTAGAGTTAGACGTTATTTTAGGGCCGTTTGTTGATGAGGCATATGATGCGTTGTCTGACGAGGGTAAATATGTATTTCAGCGCTTAGTTACCTGTGAAGATCCAGATTTGTTCGCTTGGTTTATGGGTCATGAAGTATGTCCCGATCCAGAGCTAAAAAGTATGGTTACATTTATCCTTGGTCGGATCCGCGTCTAGAGTCGAATTTCAGTATAACCAACAGAGCCACAAGTTCTTTGTGGTTCTAGCGTTGTGCCTCACATTCCTATTTTTATTGTTATTCCCTCTGCTTTGGTGGTTCATCACACCAGTATGTTTTGTGCTCAGTTATTGGTGCTGGAGACAGTATCAAGCTCTCACGCCAACCTGTGGAACTTTGTTGTTGTTGCCAGAAAAAAACTATATAGAGGTACAATCCCCAGCGATGAATGTGGCTGGGCGGTTAATGGCCGCAACAATCTGGTTTGACATTCAAATTGAGCTCAAGTTACAGGATGCACACCATCTAAAACAGCGGGTGTTTATCAGACGTGACGCCGTTCGAGAGTCGGATTGGCGACTGCTTTGTCGTCTTATGCTAAATGCTAGGTAACCTGAACTTCGCATGTTAATCCCTTTCTTATACCAATTATCCTTATTAAGTAGTTTATTTTGAGGCTCCACTACCAATAGTTATCCAGCTATTGGTACGTAACGTCGCGTTGCCTAAAGGGTACAGATACCAAGGTGGTAGGAGGGAGCCAAAGCAAACTATTCTTAGTACACATTTGCTATATCAGGAAGTGTAGTGGAACGGTGGTAGCGCCTCCACTACAAAACTACTAGCCAAATCTTGGGCTATTTTTCTGGTGATAATATAGTCGGTGATGGGTTGTCGGTCATATCTGGAAAGTCTAGGGTGTAATGCAGCCCTCTGCTCTCTTTGCGCTCTAATGCGCTGCGGATAATTAGCTCAGCGACTTGCACCAAGTTGCGCAGTTCTAATAGGTTATTGCTTACTCGGAAGTTAGCATAATAATCGTGTATTTCCTGTTGCAATAATTCGACGCGTCGCAAGGCACGTTCTAGCCGTTTTGTAGAGCGCACAATCCCTACATAATCCCACATAAATAGTCTTAATTCGTGCCAATTATGGGTGATCACCACTTCCTCATCAGAGTTACTGACGCGGCTTTCGTCCCAGTCAGGGAGAAGAGCAGGCGCTTTGCTGTCGTTTATTTTTGCCAAAATATCTTTGGCCGCTGCATGTGCGAAGACGATGCACTCAAGGAGTGAGTTACTTGCCATGCGATTTGCTCCATGAAGACCTGTATACGCAACCTCACCAATGGCATATAAATTGTCTATATCGGTTCGGCCGTTAAAGTCAGTCATTACTCCTCCGCAGGTGTAATGTGCAGCTGGAACAACGGGTATCGGCTCTTTGGTAATGTCCAACCCTACACTTAGACATTTAGCGTAGATAGTAGGGAAGTGTTCAATAATAAACTCTTTGTCTTTGTGAGAAATATCGAGATAAACGCAATTCGCGCCCAACCGCTTCATTTCATAATCGATTGCACGAGCAACTACATCTCGAGGTGCCAATTCTTCACGCTCGTCAAAGTCTGGCATAAAGCGTGTACCGTCAGGACGTTTTAACAGTGCACCTTCACCACGCATGGCTTCTGTGATCAAAAAGTTTTGTAATTCTGGATGGTATAAGCTCGTTGGGTGGAATTGATTAAACTCCATATTGGCGACTTTACAACCCGCGCGCCACGCCATCGCGATGCCATCACCGGATGACACGTCGGGGTTTGAGGTGTATAGATAGACTTTACTCGCGCCACCGGTGGCTAAAGCGACAAACTTAGCTGTAATACTTTCGACCCGATCCGCTTTACGGTTGTAAACGTAAACTCCTTTTATAAAGCTTGGGTTTGCGGTTTTGTCTTGGACTAAATCAATCGCATTATACTGTTCTAATATGTTAATTCTTGGATGTAGTTGTACTTGGCTAATTAAGGTGGTTTGCACAGCTTTGCCAGTGGCATCGGCGGCGTGCAAAATTCGGCGGTGACTGTGGCCACCTTCTCGAGTGAGATGAAATCGCTCTTTTCCTTTGCTGTCGACTTCCATATCAAACGGAACGCCCTGTTCTATTAACCAGTTAAGGCAATTTCTTGCATTAGAGGCTGTGTAGTGTACCGCTTCGCGATCACACAAGCCCGCACCTGCCGCAAGGGTGTCTTCGACATGAGACTCAATACTATCGTTTTTCTTATCAAATACCGCAGCAATACCGCCTTGAGCATATAGCGTAGAACCTTCTTTTAAAGCACCTTTGCTAATCACTGTGACTTGACAGTGATTCGCTAGGGATAAAGCGAGCGAGAGGCCAGCTGCGCCGCTACCGATAATAACAACATCGGTACTATGGTGAGTCGTATTTTTCATATTCGAAGATCTTAACTGTTTTTACGTTTAATTCTGTTATTTATATCACATCTGCTATCATAGAAGGCAGAGAGTTTGTTCCGTTTAATGAGAATCATTTAGAACTTTTTGTGAGATAGCTTACGCGTTAGCGCTAAAAAGCTGCCGTGAATTAGTACGCAAAGATGGATGAATTCGTTTATTTTAAAAAAAAATACAAAAAAACAGAACTTTTTATTCGGTACTAAGTCAGAGTAGCTGTAAATGATGGCAACTAGTTACGATTTAGAAAAATACAAAGAGGAGTACCGGCTCGAATGAGCGAGCAGGATTTAGATCTAAATATAGTTAAACGCGTTCAACAGGGAGATAAAAACGCATTCAACCTGTTAGTTGCTAAATATCAAAATAAAGTTGCAGCGCTGATTTCTCGTTATGTAGCAAATCAAGGCGATGTGGCTGATGTGGCACAGGAAACGTTCATTAAAGCTTATCGAGCGTTACCTAACTTTAGGGGAGAAAGCGCATTTTATACTTGGCTGTATAGAATCGCGGTTAACTGTTCAAAAAATTATTTAGTAGCGCAAGGCAGAAAACCACCTGCCAATGACGTAGATGCAGAAGAAGCAGAGTTTTATGATGGTGCTGATCAGCTAAGGTCAAACGCATCACCTGAAAACTTGCTACTAAGTGATGAAGTAAAAGCAGTGATATTTAAAACGATAGACCGTTTACCCGATGATTTGAAAACCGCAATTACGTTGCGTGAGATCGAGGGAATGAGCTATGAAGAAATCGCTGTTGTTATGGACTGCCCAGTTGGGACTGTCCGTTCTAGAATTTTTCGCGCAAGGGAAGCGATAGATAACAATTTGAACCCATTAATAGGTGAGTCTTAAATATGGCACAAGCTGAAAATAAAGTGGCTGAAGAGCTAACAACATCGGAAATTTTTGACGGTGAGCTGCCACTCAATGCGGGATCGGAAGCTCGCCTAGATGAGCAAAAATTTGCGCGGTACGCGCTAATTGGCGATGTAATGCGCAGCGACAAACAAGAAGCACCTTGTATTGATATAACAAAAAGCTTTGCAATCGCGCTGGAGAATGAAGCAGTACACAGTGTTTCAGTACCACAGCAGGAAACGCCTGCGACAAAAAGTAATGTAGTTGAATTAAGCGCGTGGCGTAAGCCTTTTGCCCAAGTTGCCATCGCTGCGAGCGTTTCGTTATTCGCCATATTAGGCGTTAACACCATGAGTAGTGATCCAGCGCAGCCGGTTAATGATACTTTGCAATTACAATCAACCCCCTTTGCTGGTGGTGTATCACCAGTAAGTTTATCTACTGAGCCTGCCCTTGAGTCAGCAGCGAAAGGGATCCGAGAGCTGCAGCAACAAAGAATTGGCGCGTTGGTGCTTGAACATCAAAGGCAGTCTCGGATGGCTTATGCACTGCAACAGACGGGTGAAGAGACGCAGATCAAACAAGAGGAAAAAGAGCAATAAATGAGAGCACTGGTAGTTGTATTAAGTGTATTTTTCTCTAGTTGGCTGTGGGCAAATGAGAATATCTCAGCCAAACAGCTGTTAAAGGATATGGCAAATGCTGTGCATCATCGCAACTTTGATGCCTCATTTGTTGTGGTCAAAGGTAAGTCAATGGAGCCATATCGCTGGCTGCATGGCAATTTAGGTGGAACCGAGCTTGAATTATTGAGTTTGCTCAATGGTGCAGGGCTTGAAATGGTTCGCATTGGCGACAAAGTAACTTACTTTGAGCCTAAATCTGACCCCTATACTATTCAAACAGATTCTATAGCAGGCCCCATACCTGAAGTGCTATTCAAGAATATCGATAGTTTGAAAGACAGCTATGATTTTGTTTTAGGCGGAAAAGGGCGTATCGTTGATAGACCAGCGCAATTGGTTAGGCTCGAAGCAAAAGATGATTCAAAATACAACTATTGGCTTTGGATTGATACAGAGTCTTCTTTGCTACTTAAGTCTGCCTATGTTAATCAACAAGGGGAATTGCTAGAGCAACTCCAGCTTACCCACATAAGTGTCACTGAGAACCCTACAGAACAATTACTTGAGCTATCAAAAAAGCAATTTCCAGCGCCGATCTCTGGACTGTTACAAACAATTGATAGTGGTGCCAAAAGTAACTGGCAAATTGGATGGTTGCCTCAAGGCTTTGAGCTGTTAAAATCTGATAGACATAAATTAGATTTGAATAATGAGTTAGCAGACTACTATTTGTTTTCAGATGGTTTAGTAGATATATCGGTGTTCGTGCAGCGCCCATTACCAGGCCAGCGCCCAAGCGGTGCACTGTCATCAGGGGCAACTACAGTATACGTTCACAATACTGGTGCGTTTGATGTATCTGTAGTGGGAAATATTCCTGCAATGACCGCGAAGGCAATAGCTGAGTCTGTAAAAAGACCTTTATGATTGAACAAACATTGACAGTTGCAGCCATTAAGGGGGCAACTGTATACCTCGAGGCTGAACCAAAGCCCGCTTGCGAAGGCTGTAATGGTAAGTGTGGGTCACAAGTATTTGCTAAGCTTTTCGGCACGCATAAGAAGCAATTTCCTATTGAACTACCAGAGTCTTCTGTTGCTGTCGGACAAAAAATTAAACTTGCACTTGACGACTCTAATGTGGTTAGGCACGCCTTTTACGTTTACATGTTGCCGCTACTTTTTGCCTTCATTGCGATGTTTTTTACTGCGCTTGTCCTTAACCTCAGTGAACCCTTACAAATTGTAAGTGCATTTTTAAGTGCCTCGGTTGGTTTCTTTTTAGCCAAAATGAAGGGGGACTCATTGAAACATCAGGTAAAAGTGATAAAAATTTACCCAATTAGTCTAGCAATAACGCAAATAGATGGTGATTGTACTAAATAAAATGTAAAATCGAGACCTTAATCTCTATTTGTGACTAACAGAAGTATTGAATCCAGTATATGAAGCATATCCGTAACTTTTCTATTATTGCCCACATTGACCATGGAAAATCGACGTTATCAGACCGCTTAATCCAAGTTTGTGGAGGTTTAACAGACCGCGAAATGCAGCAGCAGGTACTGGATTCGATGGACATCGAACGTGAGCGCGGCATTACCATTAAAGCGCAAAGTGTGACGCTTAATTATAAAGCCAAAGATGGTGAAACTTACCAGCTTAACTTTATCGACACACCTGGACACGTTGACTTTACCTATGAAGTGTCACGTTCTTTAGCAGCGTGTGAAGGTGCTCTACTTGTAGTTGATGCTGGTCAGGGTGTAGAAGCACAAACACTCGCTAACTGTTATACAGCGATTGAAATGGACTTGGAAGTGATCCCGGTCTTGAACAAAATTGACTTACCACAAGCTGATCCACTTCGCGTAGCCGAAGAAATTGAAGATATTGTTGGTATTGAAGCATTAGAAGCCGTTCGTTGTAGTGCTAAAACCGGTATCGGTATCGATGAAGTGCTTGAAGTCATTGTGCGCGATATTCCGCCGCCAGAGGGGGATATTGACGCGCCTTTACAAGCCCTGATTATTGATTCGTGGTTTGACCCATACCAAGGTGTTGTATCATTAGTACGTATAAAAAATGGTGAGTTAAGAGCGGGTGAAAAGATCAAGATTATGTCTACTGAGCAAGCTCACCAAGTAGACAAGGTCGGTATCTTTACACCAAAGCAGACCAATACCGGAGTATTAAGAACGGGTGAGGTTGGTTTTGTTATCGCAGGTATCAAAGACATTCATGGTGCACCAGTTGGTGATACTATTACCATGGCTCGGGATTCAGCGACAGAGCGTTTGCCAGGTTTCCAAAAGGTAAAACCGCAAGTTTATGCAGGTATGTTCCCTATCTCTTCAGATGATTACGAAAACTTCCGTGATGCACTGAACAAACTAAGCCTAAACGATGCGTCGCTATTCTTCGAACCTGAAAACTCGACGGCGCTAGGTTTTGGTTTCCGTTGTGGATTCCTTGGTATGCTTCATATGGAAATCATCCAAGAGCGTCTAGAGCGTGAATATGACATGGATCTTATCACCACAGCGCCGACGGTAATCTATGAAGTAGAAACTAAGCACGGTGTGGTAAAAATTGATAACCCATCAGATTTGCCTCCAGTTAATGATATTATTGAGATCCGTGAGCCTATCGTTGAAGCGAATATCTTAGTTCCTCAAGAGTACTTGGGTAATGTAATTACGTTATGTGTTGAGAAGCGTGGCGTGCAAACCAAGATGAGTTACCATGGTAAGCAAGTAGCGGTAACCTACGAATTGCCAATGTCAGAAGTCGTGATGGATTTCTTCGATAAGCTAAAATCTACCAGCCGTGGTTTTGCATCGTTGGATTACAACTTCAAGCGCTTTGAAGCATCAGACATGGTACGTGTAGATATTCTTATTAACGGCGACCGCGTTGATGCGCTTGCAATCATTGTACACCGTGATGGCTCGCAAAGCCGAGGTCGTCAGCTTGCTGAAGCGCTAAGAGAATTAATCCCTCGCCAGATGTTTGATATTGCAATTCAAGCTGCAATTGGTAACCACGTCATTGCTCGTAGTACCGTTAAACAGCTACGTAAAAACGTAATCGCTAAATGTTATGGTGGTGACGTCAGTCGTAAGAAAAAACTTCTGCAAAAGCAAAAAGAAGGTAAGAAGCGTATGAAGCAACTTGGTAACGTTGAAGTGCCACAAGACGCATTCTTAGCAATATTGAAAGTAGGCAAGTAACAGGAAATACAAATGGCAGGTTATTTTTCAATTTTATTGGTGCTACTCACGGTCGGTTCAGGCCTTATTTGGTTGATCGATCATTTGGTGTACGCGCCAAAAAGACAAGCTAGGCTTGCTATCGCGCAAGGTACGTCTGACACACAGTTAGATGACGACGTCATTGCAGAGATTGCACCTGAACCTGCCATTGTTGAAAATGCAAAATCAATCTTCCCGATGATTGCAGCGATCACAATTTTTCGTTCGTTTATATTTGAGCCGTTTCAAATCCCGTCAGGTTCGATGATGCCAACTTTGTTGGATGGTGATTTTATTTTGGTGGAAAAGTACGCATACGGAATAAAAGATCCGGTATGGCGTAGCAAACTCATCGAAACAGGTACACCTGAGCGTGGTGATATTGCTGTGTTTAAGTTTCCGCTAGACGAACGTATTGATTTTATTAAACGTATCGTTGGTTTACCCGGCGATCATATAGTTTATCGCAATCGCCAGCTTTACATAAAGCCAAAGTGTGATGAAGGACAAAGTGAAGTCAATGGTCTAACGTGTGGTGAGTACAATAAGATTGATGTCGATATTGTTAACCGCGACGAATTTAAACAAGGGCCAATGCAGTTAGTGCGTTTAACTGAGCATTTGCCTAATGTAGAGCATGATATTTTAATTAACCCTGAAGTATTAGAGCTAACAGATCGCTACTATCAGCAACCTGGTACTCGCCGCGATGAGTGGGTAGTGCCTGAGGGCAGTTATTTTGCGATGGGAGATAACCGTAATAATAGCCAAGATAGTCGTATGTGGGGCTTTGTACCAGACGAAAATCTGGTTGGCCGAGCGGTATTTATTTGGCTAAGCTTTGACTTTGATAATGGCCCAGACAGTATTTTGCCAGGGTGGGTTCCAACTGGTGTTCGTTTTGAACGCCTAGGTAGTATTCAGTAACAATGAAAAGAAATGTAGAAGAACTTTATAATAAAATAGGGTACAACTTCTCTGATAAGGCGCTGCTTGAGCAGGCTTTGACGCATCGCAGTCACAAAGGCCAGCACAACGAGCGTCTAGAATTTTTGGGTGACTCTATTTTAAGCTTTGTGATCGCCAATGCGTTGTATCACAAATTTCCTAAAGCGCGTGAAGGTGATTTAAGCCGCATGCGCTCAACATTGGTTCGTGGCCAAACCTTAGCTGAATTCGGAGTGGAGTTTGCGCTTGGAGACTACTTACGTTTAGGTCCAGGCGAGCTGAAAAGTGGTGGCTTCCGTCGAGAATCGACACTTGCAGATGCAGTAGAAGCAATCATCGGCGCGGTATTTCTTGATTCAGATATCGAGGTATGCCAAAACTTGGTGTTAAATTGGTATGAGTCAAGACTGACTGCTATTTCGCCAGGCCACAATCAAAAAGATCCAAAGACATTGCTTCAAGAGTATCTTCAGGCACGCAAATTGCCACTGCCAGGTTACACTGTCATTGATACAAAAGGGCAAGCTCATAACCAAACATTCACGGTTGAATGTATAGTGGAAGGGATGGAAAGTATAATTTCAGTAGGCAGCTCGCGACGCAAAGCTGAGCAAAAAGCTGCCGAAAAAGCGCTAAAGATTTTAAAGAATGACGCTTGATACGCATTGCGGCATGATTGCCATAGTCGGTAGACCTAACGTAGGTAAATCGACACTATTAAATAAGTTGGTCGAGCAAAAGGTAAGTATTACCTCACGCAAACCACAAACGACACGCCACCGCATTATGGGGATCCACACTGAGGGTAACTATCAAGCGGTGTATGTTGACACTCCTGGACTTCATATTGAAGAGAAACGCGCCATTAACCGTTTGATGAACCGAGCCGCTTCAAGCTCTATCGGTGACGTAGAGCTGGTATTGTTTGTTGTTGAGGGGACGCACTGGACAGCTGATGATGAGATGGTGCTAACTAAGATAAAAGACAGTGGTCGTCCAATTTTGGTTATCATGAACAAAACCGACCAAGTCAAAGATAAAGACTTGTTGATGCCACATATTCAATGGCTGAGTGAGCAGGGCGATTTTATCGGCATAGTTCCAATTTCGGCTAAGCAAGGTAAGAACGTTGATATGATCAAAGAGGAAGTACACAAACGCCTACCTGCGTGTGAGTTTTATTTCCCAGAAGATTATGTGACAGACCGCTCTATGCGTTTCTTAGCGGCGGAAATTGTGCGTGAGAAGTTAATGCGCTTTATGGGCGATGAGCTACCGTACTCAGTTACCGTAGAAATCGAACAGTTTAAGTGGCAGGACAACGGAGTTTGGCAGATCAATGCTTTGATCTTAGTTGAGCGAGAGTCGCAAAAACGTATGGTCATAGGAAATAAAGGCGAGAAGCTAAAAGTCATTGGTCGCGAAGCGCGTAAAGATCTTGAAAACATGCTTGATAATAAAGTTTATCTAGAATGCTGGGTTAAAGTAAAATCTGGCTGGGCAGATGACGAACGTGCTCTTCGTAGCTTAGGATACGGAGAAGACTGATTGGACAGCGACTTTCGGCAGGCTTACCTGTTGCATCGCAGACCTTATAGCGATTCTCAGGTGCTGCTTGATGTGCTTGTCGAAGGTGTTGGACAACTCAAAATGCTTGCCCGCGTCAAGGGCAAGCAAGCCCTCAAACATAACGCTCAACTGCGACCTTTTTCCCTACTATTGCTGCAATATGCCGGTAAATATGACTTCAAGTACGTAAATCGATTTGAACCTACTGATAATCAAATACAGTTACTTGGCCGTCAGCTTTATTGTGGTTTGTACCTTAACGAATTGACACAACGAGTTGTGCCAACAAACGAACCTTTAGAGCAAATTTTTGAGCTGTATCAGCTTCATCTTACTCGTCTGGCCGAAGATGACGATGTTGAACCAATATTGCGCAGTTTTGAACTACAACTGCTTGCAGAACTCGGGTTTGCAGTCGAATTAGAATTTGATGCAGATGGTAATCCAATCAAGCCAAAAGCAGCGTATAAGTATATTGCTGAATATGGTTTTATTGCAGTTGGTCGGGAACCTGATACGATACCAGGTAGTATGCTATTGGCAATTGCTGCTCATGATTATGAAGACCTTGCGGTACGCAGGGCGGCAAAGTGGCTAACTCGCAAGCTAATGGCGCCTTTGGTTGGTAAGCAGGGCCTTAAAAGCAGAGAACTATTTATTTCAAAGAAATAAAATCACTTAACAAAGCGCAGTACAATAATACCAGTATTGCAGTGGTGGGCGATGAATCGCACACAATGTCTTATACCAATTTGACTTAATACTTGCTCAATTTGAAGGAGTAAATCTGACGGTAACCGCGTTAAAAATTTCTTATTTAGAACAACTAAATAGCAAAATTTTTGCCTTGCCTACAAGGATGTAGGTACCTTGGCGATAGCAGGATGCGGTAGCGGGGTTATCGACAAAATTTTCTCGCTTCAAAATAGACCACTTAATTAAGAAAATTGATATTATTATCAAGGGATAAACAATGAGAGATATTTTACTTGGGGTAAACGTAGATCATATTGCGACGCTCCGTCAGGCTCGCGGTACAAGTTACCCAGATCCTGCACATGCGGCAGCTGTTGCTGAACACGCGGGCGCAGATGGTATTACCATTCACTTACGTGAAGACCGCCGTCATATTCAAGACCGCGATGTTTATGTGATGGCTAAAACCATCCAAACACGTATGAATCTTGAGATTGCAGTGACTGACGAAATGCTCGACATTGCTTGTGAAGTAAAGCCAGAATACGTTTGCCTCGTGCCAGAAAAACGTGAAGAACTTACCACTGAAGGTGGTCTAGACGTGGCTGGAAATTTAGCAAAGATCACAGCAGCAACCGAGCGTTTAGCTGACGCTGGTATTAAAGTAAGTTTATTTATTGATGCTGATAAAAAGCAGCTAGACGCTGCAAAGGAAACAGGTGCACCTTATATTGAGATCCACACCGGTGCTTATGCTGATGCTGAAAATGACACTGAAATGAAGGCTGAGCTAGAACGGATCCGTGAAGGTGTGCAATATGCACACGGTTTAGGGCTTATCGTGAACGCAGGGCATGGTCTTCATTATCACAACGTGAAAGCGATCGCAGAAATGCCAGAAATTTATGAACTAAATATTGGTCATGCGATTATCGCAAGGGCGGCGATTGATGGCTTAGAAAAGGCAGTCCGCGACATGAAGCGATTGATGCTAGAGGCAAGGCAAGCGTAACACCAAGTAAAGCATTATGATAAGGGGCTGAGTAGCCCTTTCTTTTTGTCTGATAGTACCTTGGGAGATTGCAAAATGCGCTAGGGGTGCTGTCAATAAAGCTTTCTCGCTTCAAATAGAGCACTTAATTAAGTTAATTGAATTGGTAATAGAATGAAAAAATTAGTGTCTGCTCTAGCAGTGCTTGGTTTTGCGCCACAGTTAAGTATCGCTGCATCAAGTAATGAATTGGAAACTATAACCACAACCGCATCACGGCTGGCGGTTACTAGCACAGAGAACCCCGTTAGTCTGTCAGTATTGTCCGAGGTGCAGTTAGAGGATATCGGTGTTACTCATATTGAAAGGGCGCTTAGACTAGTAGCGGGTGCCAATATGCAGCATGGAAATGGGCAAGAATATCTGCCAGCGCTAAGATCACAAGTACTATCCGGTGCCGGAGCCTGTGGAGGACTCTTAACGGCGGAGGATGGCATTGCGCTTAGAGCCGCTGGATTTTGCAATATCAATGAACTATTTGAATCTCATTTTGAAGCAGCAAAACGTATAGAAGTGCTGAAAGGGCCAAACAGCGTACTTTATGGCTCTAATGCCATTCATGGGGTGGTAAACGTGATCACTTCTGACACTACCTCGGATGAAGCACGTATTGGCTTGGATATTGGTTCGTATGGCTATAGTCGAGCACGTATGCAAGCGGGCAGTGAGTCATTAGGGCTCGGCTCAGCGCTGACGATCACAAAAGATACTGGTTATCGCGATGGTGAAGGCGTAGAACAGCAGAAGTTAAGCCTCAAGCACAAACACCAAGGTCAGTTTGCTAGTGTTGTTTCAGGTATGACGTATACTCATTTAGACCAGCAAACTGCAGGCTATATAACAGGTGCTGATAGTTATAAAGATGAGACACTAGCAAAGCAAAATGAAAACCCTGAGGCATTTAGAAAAGCTTCATCATTTCGGGCATGGAGTGAAGTTTCTTGGCTTTGGAATAATACCGATACAGTATTACTAAAACCTTACTTACGTTGGCAGGAGATGGAGTTTGTTAAACATTTTTTACCAGGTAAGCCCTTTGAAGAAAATGGTCAAACGGGTGTCGGGTTGCAGACTCTAGTGCAAAGTGAACTAAGCACAAATATTCAATTAGACTGGGGGTTAGATGCCGAGTATACCCAAGGTGAGATGTTGCAATATCAACCAACCCCAACGCAAGGTTCTCCTTTTTTACAAGCTACGATCCCAACGGGAAGACACTACGACTATGAAGTAGATGCTCGCCAAATCGCACCTTTTGCAAAATTCACCTGGCAGCAAGATAACTGGTTGCTTGAATTAGGCGGGCGTTATGAATCAATGCGTTATGACTATCATAACTTCTTACCGGTAGGACGAACCAAAGAAGATGGTTCAGAATGTAGCAAAGGGGGGTGTCGTTATAGTCGCCCAGCCAGTGACATAGACCGCTTTGATTATTTTTCCCCAAAGTTTGCGATACGTTATGCGTTTGCGCAGTCTCATATAGCCTACGCGAATATATCTAGTGGTTATCGTGCCCCACAAGCCGCTGAGTTATATCAGTTGCAACGAGCACAGCGCAAAGCATCGCTCAAAGAGGAGAACGCTAACAACATTGAGTTTGGCGTAAAGGGTAGCACAGAAAAACTGACATATCAGGCAGCCGTTTATGTCATGGAAAAAGAAAACCTGATTTTCCGTGATAGTGATTTTTTCTATATTAATAATGGACGTTCGAAACATGCAGGGATGGAATTAGAATTACGCTATCAGCTATCATCAAATTGGAAGATTGACCTGGCAGCGACTCATGCCAAACACACCTTTGAGCAAAACAGCATCCTCAATGGCATTAATATCAACGGGAATGATTTAGACTCAGCACCAAGGCATTTAGCGAATGTGCAACTACATTGGCAGGCATTAGAAAGTTTACGCTGGTCGTTAGCTTGGCATCATGTTGGAGGCTATTTTACTGATCCTGAAAACCAACATCGTTACGCAGGTCACGATCTGCTTACACTAAGAGGAAGGTGGCAGATCAGCCCTCAACTTGCACTGACTATGAGAGTGAAAAACCTCACGGATACGCGTTACGCAGAGCGAGCTGACTATACGTCGTTCAGCGGTGAAAGGTATTTTCCTGGTAGGCCGAGAAATGTCCTCGTTTCACTAGATTATCGTTGGTAATACCTGAAAAAAGGGAGCCTCAAGCTCCCTCATACTAAAAGTGTGATTGTTATACCAATTAGTCTTAATACTTGCTTACAGTAGGGCGTAGGTACCTCGCTGTGAGCAGGGCAAGAAAGCGTTGTTATCGACAAGAGTTCTTTGCCCCAAAATAGACCACATAATTAAAGTAATGGGTATTAATCGTCTATTGAGCGAAGTAGTGCATTAATGCCGACCTTTTCACGCGTTTGTTGATCCACTTTTTTCACAATAATAGCCGCGTATAGGCTGTGAGAGCCATCTTTGCTTGGAAGTGAACCTGGCACTACAACTGCGCCAGCTGGTACTCGACCATAATGGATTTCACCAGTCTCACGGTCATAAATACGTGTACTTTGTGAAATATATACCCCCATCGAAATAACGGCGCCTTCTTCAACAATAACCCCTTCGACAATCTCAGAGCGAGCACCGATAAAGCAATTATCTTCAATAATGGTTGGATTAGCTTGTAACGGCTCTAACACACCGCCGATACCGACACCGCCAGATAGATGAACGTTTTTACCAATTTGTGCACACGATCCTACCGTAGCCCAAGTATCTACCATCGTGCCTTCATCAACATAAGCACCAATATTTACGTAAGATGGCATCAGCACAACGTTTTTACCCACAAAGCTACCTTGACGAGCCACCGCATTTGGTACCACGCGCATGCCGCCTTGTTGGAACTGCTCAGGTGTGTAATCAGAAAACTTCAGTGGCACTTTATCGTAAAACTGATTTACACCATCGCTCATCGGTTGGTTATCACGAATTCTAAAAGACAGTAACACCGCTTTTTTTAGCCATTGGTGCACAACCCACTCACCACTAATCTTCTCAGCAACGCGCGCAGCACCAGAGTCCAAAAGCTCAAGCGCTTGAACAATCGCTTGCTTTACTTCGTCTGATACTGCCGTTGGGGTAATGGTATCGCGGTTTTCCCACGCGGTTTCAATCGTCGTTTTTAAATCAGACATAAATTCCTCTTTACTCTGTTTCAGCATTTAATTTTTTAAGTAGCGCTCGGTGAAGCTCGGCTTTTTGTACTTCGTCGAGCGCCTCATAGTCTTTGTTCGAGACCACGAAAAAGTCTTCTGCACGTTCGCCGACGGTTGTAATGCGTGCGGCATGAATATGAAGTGAATAGGCTTGGAACACCTCAGCAATTTTAGTCAGCAGTCCAGGAATATCAATAGCCTGAATTTCAATTAGGCTACGATTTTCGCGTGCATGTGGGCGCAAAATAATTTTTGGTCTGATGTTAAAGTCTTTAAACTTTTGCGAGCGGTTCTTTTTAATTCGGATTTTTTTCTTCGGATCTTTAAGTAGCGTTTCCAGACCTTTTCTGATGCCAGCTGCACGGCTGGTACTGAGCGGATCGCCGTTCACTTCTAAAATGACAAAACTAAAGACGACGTAGCTGTCTTTGGTTGTCATTACCTGTGCGTGTTGGATCTGTGCTTTTTTAGAGCCAATGACACTGACTAGCTTGGCAAACAGTGCCGACTCATAGGGACTATACACAAATACTTGCGTGCCACCGTGCATGGGTTTATTTGAAACAATAACACTTGGCTGGCTAAGGTCGTTTGATTGCAGTAAGTGCTCTGAGTGCCACGAAATTTGTTGCTCGCTAAAGGCAGTAAAGTAATTTGCTTTAAAGCGTGACCAAATTAAATCAATATATTCCTCAAAATAGCCTAAATTAATCAACCGCTGTTTTGCTTGGCGCTTTTTATCCCGGATTTGATCGCGCATATCCATAGGGTTTTCAAGACCCAATCTGAGCGCGCGTTGAGTATGTAGGTATAGCTCTCGTAATAACGTGTTTTTCCAGTCATTCCAAAGATTGTCATTGGTGGCTCTAATGTCGGCAACTGTTAAGCAATAAAGATAATCTAGTTGACGTTCGTTTTTTATTTTTTGTGCAAATTCCGCGATAACATCAGGATCGTTAATATCCTTGCGCTGAGCCGTCACTGACATCAATAAATGGTGCTGCACCAACCACGCCACAAGCTTCGCATCTGACTGTGTAAATCCGTGCATCTTAGTAAAGGCCATGGCATCTACTGCCCCAAGTTCGGAGTGATCGCCGCCCCGGCCTTTGGCAATATCATGAAAAATACCGGCTAAGTACAGCAGCTCTGGTTTGTCCATGCGGGCAACTATCTCAGAGCAAATGGGAAATTCACTGATGTGTTCTTTGTCAAAGTAGCGATAAATATTGTTGATAAGTTTGTGCGTATGCTCATCAACGGTATAGGCATGGAATAGGTCAAACTGCATTTGGCCGAAAATATTGCGCCATTGCGGTAAGTAAGCGGCAATAAGACCGTGCTTGTGCATTAATGTAAAGGCTCTACCCATGCCATTTGGATGTTTGAGCAAGCGTAAAAAGGCATCTCGACACCCTGCATAATCTTGCAAGTCGCCCAATAAACGACGTCTTACCTGACGCATCGTACGGATGGTACTTGGGTCAATTTGGGTGATCCTTGGGTTATCCGCAATATGCTCAAAAAGAACAAAGAGGTTTTCACGACGAAAGAATACTGAGGGGTTTTTCACTCGGATCTTATTACCGAGCCGCTCAAAATTTCTATCAAGAGGAATGGCTTCAAGTTCAACCTGCTCTGGTAAAATACTTTGCTCAAAATACGACAGCAGCATTTGGTTCATTTCGCGTACTCGGCTCATGATCCTAAATAAACGCTTCATCATTCGTTCAACGGATGCCTTACCTTCAGAGCCAAACCCAAGTAGTTCTGCTGCGTGAGGCTGGTGATCAAACAATAATCTATTTTCGCTGCGCCCAGCTGCTAAATGCAGTGCAAAGCGGATATTCCAGAGGTTTTCGATACATTCCAGTAACTCTTGGTACTCCTCATGAGTGAGGTAACCATGGTTAATTAGCTCTTCGAGGGTTTCAGCATGAAAGTGCTTTTTGGCTACCCAGAATATAGTCTGTAAGTCTCTCAGACCACCGGGGTTTTCTTTGATATTTGGCTCTAAGTTATACGCGGTACCATGACATTTTTTGTGGCGAATTTTTTGTTCGTTGACCTTAGCTATGAAAAAGTCACTCGATTGCCAAATAGGAGTTTCTATGATGTGTCGCTTAAGGCGCTCATATTCAATGTGATTACCGCAGATCAAACGGCTCTCTAATAGACTAGTAGTGAAGTGCACATCATTCTGTTTTTGATCAAGTACCTGTTCGTGTGTTCTCACACTATGACCAATATCAAGACCGAGATCCCAAAGATATGTGACAAATTGCTCAAGTCCAGTGGTCACTTGCTCGCAAGGAGTATCTTTGGTTAGTACCAGGAAGTCGATGTCAGAAAACGGGTGTAATTCTCCTCGCCCGTAGCCGCCGATTGCGATAAGCGCAAGGTCAGGGTGCTGTGCAAGACCGGTATCATTAAATAATTTGATAAGTAGTCGGTCGATAAACTCAGCGCGCGAGTTAATTAGGTTTCGAACGGGCTGTTTGGAAAACTGGTTACTTAACCATTTATAAAAATAAGCCAGGCAGTCTCGATAATCTGACAACGCTTGTGCTTCATCAAGGAGCGTTTTTACTTTGTTCGGTAATGCCACTTAGGATCCTGTATCGTGCACGCAACATCAATAGAAACCTGTTTTACACTAATTAGATAACAATTGCGAGTGATGAGCGCACGATGGGGCAAGGTTTGATCAGTAAGCGGCTAACTGGCGCGAAGTAATAAATTAACTGCTACTAAGTTGCAGTTATTTTGTTCGTTTTAGTTTAACTTGCAAATAAACTAAACCGTGTAGTATAGTTTTGCCGTCATATACATTTCTCACGTCGGATCAGTGGCGCCATTTACTGTTCACGATAAGAAACTTACTCACAGGCATAAGGGATAAATTATGTTGGTATCGAGAGTTAATAGCCTTTATTTGGTTGGTTTTTTGGCGTTACATTTATTAGGCTGTGGCAGTGCTGCACCAAATAAAGACGAGGTTGAACAAAGACCTCAAGTGAGCATTACGCGGGTAGAGCCTGGTAATGACTATATTGAGCAATCTTATTTGGGCTATGTACGAGCGCATGACCGCGGTGAGTTAAGTTTTGAGGTTAGAGGTAAAATTATTTCATTGGATTTGGACATCGGTGATAGTTTTAGCAAAGGTCAGATACTATCAAGATTAGACCCAATTACCTCTGAGCTTGCTTTGAAAGAAGCAGAAGCGAGTGTAAATCAAGCTAAATATGATTTAGAAAACGCAGTCATTGAATTGGAGCGAAGAAAAGCACTGAGCAAACGCTCATTAGTTCCCGATACTGAAGTCGATTTATGGAAATTAAAAGTAGACAGTGCATTGGCGCAAGTGAACCTACTTGAGGCTAAACGAGATATAGCAAAAAAAGGGGTATTGGATACTAAAATCATCGCGCCTTTTGATGGTAGTGTAACTGGAAAGTTCGCGCAAAAAAATCAGCATGTATCAGCCAATCAAGCCATATTATCAGTAAAATCAGACAATACCACGCTAGAAGTATTGACGCGGATCCCGTATCAACATGTTAATCAGCTTACTGTAGGTCAGCAGGTATCCATGTCTACCTTAGAGCAGCATCAACTTTACGGGATGATCAAGAGCATTAACCGCCAGGCAAGTGCCAATGGCCTTATTGAAGCGTTAATCGTATTAAAGAGTAAGTATTCAGAGTTTGTGGTGCCGGGCGCTCCAGTTAATGTTTCATTGAATATTAAAAGCACGCAGCACAATTATTCTATCCCAGTCACAGCATTACGTCGTGATACCAATAATAGTCACTTTGTTTGGGTTTTAGAGCCTGACACCCAAACGGTATCCAAAAAAGTCGTGAAAATCGCGCGGATCCGCAGCGGCCGAGTATTTATACATGGTGAATTAGAAGTAGATAGCAAAATTATTTTACATGGTGGTCAGGGGCTTGCAAGTGGACAAGCTGTTGAGCTAGTTAACTTGTAAGGAGCCAGTTATGTCTATTTCGGTAATCGCGTATAAACAACGAGCGTTAATCTTGACCTCAGTATTACTAGCCATGTGTTTTGGAATAGTGAGCTTTTTCACTTTACCAGCAAGGGAAGACCCCGAGGTGATCATCCGAGAGGCTGTGATTTCAACTAATTTTCCAAATATGAAGGCCGAAGATGTAGAGAGGTTGGTTACAAGGCCATTAGAGGCTGCCATCGTTACCTTGCCTGAACTGGATGAAGTCAGGTCTTCCTCTATGGATGGACGCTCTATTATCCATGCGAAGGTTGAGGACAAGTATAGTGAACTTGACCAGATATGGGATGAACTAGCCGAAGCCGTGGAGTTTGCTAGCCTCAGCTTGCCTCAAGGTGCGAGTAAACCGGTAGTTAATGACGACTTTGGTGATGTGGCTGTTATGACCTTTGCATTGACATCAAAGTCAATAGCATTGGACGACATATACGATGTTGCACAAGGTATCAGAGATCAGCTAGTTTTTATCGAGGGGACGCGTCGAGTAGGCATTCATGGTAGCCCTGAAGAAGTGTTTTATATTGATTTTAATGATGCTGCACTAGAGGCCTTTGGGCTGACCAAAAATGAAATTTCACAAGTGATAAAAAAGAACAATAACTATGAAGCGATTGGAGCTGTAAATACCAATGCGTATTCTATTCTTGTGAGCGCCAATATCGGATTGGATAGAGAAGACAAGTTACTGAACTTACCCATTTTAATTCGCGATAAAAGCAATACTGCTCCGCATGGGATCATCACGCTAGGCGATGTCGCGACTGTCACTAAAACAACGAAAAGTCCCTATCAACAAGCGGCATTCTTTAACGGATCGCGAGCCGTTGTGTTATCTGTGGTGATGCAACCAGAGCAAAGTGTGATCAATTACACTAAACGCCTCGACCAAGCATTATCCGATATCCAGAAAAACTTATCCCAAGAAATAGAACTGAATATTGTTTCAAAACAGAGTATTGAAGTGGAAAAAGCGGTTTACGGTGTGTCTCTAAACGTGTTGCAAACGCTGTTTATTGTACTGGCAGTAGTGATGGTCTTTTTGGGTCTTCGGATGGGGCTAATCGTTGGTGCCATAGTACCGTGTGTGATGCTAGCCACACTTGCGGTAATGGGACTTTTTGAAATGCAGCTAGAACGAATGAGTCTTGCCACTTTAGTCATTGCGCTAGGTTTGCTTGTGGATAATGGAATTGTCGTGGCAGAGCAATTTAAACGACGGTACGAAGAACACCAAGATAAATATCACGCGTTAGCTGAAGTCGGCAAAGAACTAGCATTACCGCTACTTTCTTCAACAGCAACGACAGTGATTGTATTCATTCCGTTGATGATGGCTGAACATGGGGCTGGTGAGTTCACTCGGAATATCTCACTGGTAGTATTGATATCATTGGCAATTTCATGGTTATTTGCGATGACAGTTACCCCTACTATGTGCTACTTCTTTGTCTCTAAAAAGCCGGTACAAACAACATCGGTCACGCGAGTATTTAAAAAGCTGGAAACACAATACCGAACGCTACTAACGCTTGCACTTAACCATAAAAAATGGGTGATATTGGGTGCGCTGGCGCTATTTTTTGTCGGTGTAAAGCTAATTTCATCAACGCCAAAGCAATTTTTTCCATCCAGCGAGCGGCATCAACTCTTAGCTTATATCAATACGTCAGCGGGAAGCTCTACCTTAGTCACAGAGGCGGCCATGACAGAACTGACAGAAGCACTTAATGATGACGGCACTTTTCCTTATGTGAATCATGTAATGGGATATGTTGGATTTGGCGGACCAAGGTTTATTTTTTCCCTTGCGCCATTAGATCCTGCAAATAACGTTGGCTTTTTGCTTATCGATTTAACATCCCGTGAAGCGGTAGAGGAAACATTAGTGCAGCTTAGAAAGGTTGCCAAGCTTGTGATACCTGATGTGCAATTTAGGGTATCCGGGATGTTTACAGGTCCCTCTGATCCGACGGTGTTACAAGTCCAGTATAAAGGCCCTGATTACGCCCAAGTCTTTAACGGATCACAGAAAGTGATCAAAATGTTTGAATCGTACCCTGATATGATACACATTTGGTCAAATTGGTTCAATTTATCGACAAGAGCCAATATTAGTGTTAACAAGATATTGGCAGAGCAAGCTGGCATTTCAGAGGTTCAAGTCCTTACTACTATTTCTCAGTTTTTGAATGGCACGGTTGTGTCTGTATCTAGGCAGGACGATGACAACGTGCCGGTGGTATTAAGAGGAGCTGAACATCTAGATGTGGTTGCATTAAAAGCAGAGACAATTATTTCACCTCTTTCAGGTGAACCAATTCCATTGGAACAACTCATTACCGTGAGTTATGAAACAGGGTTTCCAGTAATAGAAAAAGAAGATGGTATACCTACGGTGACAATCGAAGGGCGTAATTTGAAATATTCACCAGAAGATCTTGCACCGATGGTACAGAAGCAAATCACAGAGCTAAATGCGCATCTACCTGAGGGTTACTCCATTGAATTTGATGGTATCATTGCAGATTCTAAAAAAGGAAAAGCGGCGTTGGCGGCTAATTTTCCATTGGCATTTTGTATCATCGTCTTGATATTGATTTCACAGTTTGGTGGATTTAGGCGACCAATAGTCATATTGTTGACCATACCTTTGGTGGTATTTGGTGCAGGCAGTGGACTACAGCTGATGGGAGGAGAGTTTGGCTTTATTGTGATCCTTGGTTTACTCGCGCTTGCGGGTATCATTATCAATAATGCAATTGTGTTGATTGACCGTGCCGACATTGAACGTAAAAACACCGGTGTGTCGTTTAGAGAAGCACTTGTTGAGGCGGCCAGTGTAAGGATGAGACCAATATTGATCACATCAATTACAACAATAGTGGGGTTATTGCCACTCATTATGGGCAATGATGTATTGTTTTTTTCCATGGCTGTCGCTATTGCGTTTGGGTTAGGGATCGGGACGCCATTAACCTTGTTTGTGATCCCAGTATTATATGAAATTCTAACCAGCAAAGAAAAAGTCTTTCATCGTGATGCCAGCAATAGCATTGAGATTAATGAGCAGCCACTCACATCATCGGGAGAAGAAAATATTTGAGTACCAGAGCAGAACAAAAAGACAAGGCTATCAAAGATGCGGCAACCAAACTTTTTATCAAAAATGGTTTGGATGGTGTATCAGTCGATGACATCGCCAAAGCAGCTAAAGTGAGTAAGCCGACTATCTATTCTAGATATAAAACGAAGGAAAAGTTGTTTGTCGCTATCTTAATTGGTGAGTGTGAAAAGCAGATAGAAAAGATGTTTGAACCGCGTGGTGACAAGCAAACATTAGAGGACTTTATTTACAAAAAGGCTTTTGAGTACATCAGTTTTATCACCGATCCATGGTATGTAAACTTGCTAAGAAATGCTATTTACTATTCTGGACACTTTGATGAGATAGGAGAAGCATTTTTACGGTTTGGGCCTAGAAAAGGAGTCTCAAAGCTTGCTAATTCACTTGCCGTTGAGATTGACAAAGGGGAATTGAAGGCAGTAGACCCTAGTGATGCTGCAGAATTTATTATTTCTCGTTCTAAAAGTAACTGTTTTTTTAATGCAATCCTTGCTCGCACCTTGGAAAATGCTGATGAAGATATAAAGGTTGAAGCGATGAAAATAAAAAAAGAGTTCTTACTATTATTCAAAGCTTAAAAATGAGTTGAATGTGGCGTTAGTCAACATGGTCCATATTGACTATTTTTTATTTATATTTGTTGTGTAGTATTTATTTATATTTTTGAAATTTTATAAATAAAAATGGTCTATTTAAATAAATTATACCGAACAAGCTATTTCCCTTTATATTTCACCCTATTGGTTTATTTGTCACTAATATGGCTGCAAGGATTTAGCTCTGCGCTATATCAAATCGTGAGTGAGTTTCAAATTGCCTTGACTATGGTATTTGGCTCATTCGTGGCTGGTGGTACGGCGCTAGGCGGTGGTGCCGTCGCGTTTCCAATTATGACTAAAGTACTGAATATTGAACCGTACACAGCGAAAGTATTTTCTCTAGCGATACAGAGTTTTGGTATGACTGCGGCGGCATTAACTATTATTTCTCGTGGTATACCTTACTACCGACGTGAAGTCTTAGTCGCTTTGCCGATGTCGGCAGTAGGTATTGCACTGAGTTTAATCATTTTGGCTCCGATAGTTGAAAGCACTATTGTCAAAGCTATTTTTAGCTTTTTATTGCTTTGTTTTGCTATCACAATGATCTACAGGATCCGAGGAAAGTTACACCATCAAGTGACATGTTTCTCAATACAACCTAAAAAACGTCAGATTATGATGGTTGCCTTGATTGGCGGCATTGCAAGCGGACTCGTGGGGTCTGGCTCGGACATCATACTATTCGCGTTTTTAGTTATTTTTTGTCATGCGGATATGAAAAAAGCGACAGCAACCTCTGTTATTGTTATGGCGTTTGTATCTGTACTGGGGAGTGTTATTAACGCATGGCATTTAAATGTAATTGACCATCAAATACAGGGCTACCTGTTGGCTGCCATTCCCATTGTGGTTATTGGTGCGCCGCTCGGTGCATACGTTTGCTCAAAAGTGAGCGTCGGCCAACTCGTTAGCTTTTTATTGCTATTAATCGCGGCTGAGGTTGGATCAACAAGCTATCATATTTATCTACACTATCACTAGTTCTATAATAATAACAAGAATCTATCTATGAAGAATACAAAGAAAGGTCGTCCGGTTGACGGTGAAAGACAAGCCAAGCAAAAAAACAAATTAATAGAAGCAGGAAAGTCATTACTAGACAATAAGCCATACAGTAAAATTACAATCAGAGACATTGCAAATGAGGCACAGCTAAACTCAGCAATGATAAAATATTATTTTGGCAGCAAAGAAAATCTTTTTATTGCAGTTGTAGAGAGCTTGTCAGCCCCCTTACTGGATAAGCTTGAAAAAATAGAGAGTGAAAATAGGCCACTATACGAATTTATAATAACATTAAGTGATATTATAAGTTTTAATCCAGCAGTGGTGTCGATCTTAAAAGAAGAAGTTATGTTTAAATCAACACCGTTGAGTGACGCTTTTATCAATGCTTTTCCTGGAAAAGTTTCTGAATTACTCCCCAAACTGATCATGAAAGAAACCTCTATTGAAGATGAGGTGAAGGCAAATCTTGCAGCATTTAATCTGGTTTCTTTAATTATATCGCCTTTTTTGCTTGATGATATTAGGAAGGGAGTTTGGGATATTAATGATGATCAAATCTCTGGTAAAGAATGGGCTGACTACGTCTATAACCTATTTATAAATGGCATAGGTTAAGACTTAATTCAGTAGTGCTGGAAGATATAATTATTATACTCCCAGCATGCGATTAAGCTGGTATAGTATTGGCTTTGGGGATAATGGGATTATCTATGTTTTTTAGTTCTGATAAGCAGAGCGTAATATTTTCTTTTAAAACCTTCTTACCAGCCTGAAAATCAGCAGGACAGTTAATACACGTAACTGCAATTATTTTGTGAGATTTTACGTACCAGTAGCTCTTACTATCGCTGTTATATATTCTCTCAATTACCGTGTCGTAACCTTGATACAAACCAGCTATTTGTAATTTACAATCAAAGATATCAGACCAAAACCACGGCACTTGTATTTGTGGTTGGGGGACTTCACATATCGCTGCTGCTACCATTTTGGCCTGTTGCACAGCACTAGGTACAGACTCTAAAGTGGTATTTTGGCCACTAAAGGGCTCAATACCAACAGTGCAATCACCAGCCGCATAAATATCAGGCACAGAGGTTTTTCCTTGCTGATCGACTTCTATTCTACCTTGCTTTGTCATGACGCCAGCATGGTTTGCTAGGCGAGTGTTTGGCTCTGCACCTATGCCGATCACAACGATATCTGCTTTAAAAGATTCTCCTTCACTACAATGAACTGCTTGCACAGTTTGCTCTCCAGTCAATGCGATGACGCTTTTGTCGGTGAAAATACTGACGCCCTGAGACTGATGTAGTTTTGTGATATGGGCGGCAATGGGTTCGGCTGCAATACGATTTAAAATGCGGTTGCCTCTCTCCAAAATAGTGACGTGATGGCCTAGCTTTTTAAAAGATGCAGCAGTTTCCAAGCCTATATACCCACCACCAATCATGACGATATGTTTAGGGGGCTGGTTACTCCCAAGTGCGCGTGCAATATGTTCGATGTCGTCTAATGTTCTAATTGAGAATACATTGCCAAGTTCAGCGCCTGGCACAGTCAGTTTTCTTGAACTACAACCTGTGCATAGGATCAGCTTATCATAATTAAGTAACTCACCTGAATCTAAAGTGATAGTATGTTTTAGTGCATTAATATCAATTACTTGTGCTGTCAACTTGATACTGATATGTGCTTTTTCGTAGGCCGCCGCTGGTTTAATGTACAGCCGCTTGAGAGGTGTCTCTCCCGTTAAATAAGTTTTTGAAATAGGAGGACGATGATAGGGTAAATAACTCTCTGCACTGACTATGATGATTTCTCCTTGCCAGCCTTTTTTGCGCAGCTCAAAAGCGGCTTCTGCTCCAGCATGGCCACCACCAACGATAATACACCTTTTCATTGTGCTTCCTTTTTTAATATTGAGACTCGGGCAGCGTAACGCTTAATCCATTATGCTCTTTGGTAATTTTTACTTGGCAACTTAGGCGGCTAAAAGCTGTTGTATCGTTAACCATTTCCAGCATTTGGCTTTCATTATTGTCAGGTTGCGTCACTTTATCTGACCATTGTTCTGACAAATAACAATGACAGGTTGCACAGCTTCCCGAACCACCACATTCTCCTTCAATACCTTCCACTAGGTTTTCTATTGCAGCCTGCATAATAGACATCCCAGGCTCCACTTCGGTCTCGATGGTTTCACCGTCATGCTGAATAAATGTGATTTTTAGCATAGTAACTCCATTATTAATTTTTAAAATAAGAACTAATAAATTACCTGTTAGTTTGTTTTTTCATATAGTCCGATGTAACTAATTTTATAGTCCCACTTGGCTATTTTATTGTTTTAATATTTCTATATTGTTTTATTTGAATTTTAATCTAATGGAGTTTTAAAGGTGGAAAAAGAATTAATAGACTTTATAAATAACGATCTACTCGAAGGTGCAGCGCCAGATTTGGATGAAAATACACCATTACTTGAACTTGGTATATTAAATTCTCTATCTATGGTTCGGTTACTTGCACATGTCGATCAACGTTACGGTGCAAAAATCCCTGAGAATAATATTACACCAGTGCATTTTGAAAATATAAAAACACTTTCACTGTTAATTAAATCGTTATCTGGAGTTGATGACACTGAGCGCAATGATGATGTATCAGAGTTGGAGCGTCTAGTCTGTCTACAAGAGAGCTACGGGATCCAAAGAGAGCTTGTGGATGCAGGCAATGGATTTAAACAGCATACGCTACGAGTCAAAGGCAAAGGCCCTTTGTGGATCATGCTTCCGGCACTTGGTAACCCTTCAACCTCATGGTCTTCAACATTGCGCTCTTTGCAAGGTCGTCATAATGCAGTGGCATTAGACTTAGCAGGATTTGGCTTGAGTCAGAGTCAAAACGAAGCACCATCATACGTAGACCATGTAGAGTTTACCTTACAGTATCTAGAAACGTTGGAAGAGCAGGAGTGGGTATTAGTGGCCAACTCAGCTGGTAGCATGATCGCAACAGAAGTAGCACGTCGTTATCCTGATAAAGTCAAAGCACTAGTTTGTACAGGCTTTGGTTTGGTTGATGATGTCGAGAGCTGGTGGGGTGATCTGAAGAAAATGTCCTCAAACCCAGAACAATTTTTAGCTGCTGCGTACTACCATCCTCCAAAAATGACACCGGCTCTGGAAGACTTACTTAATGATGTACTTTCTCGCCCTGCATATCATTCTTTCCTCGATGAATATGCACGTAAATCAATGGCAACTACGTTTGATGACGTGAAGGTACCTACTTTATTTATTGCCGGTAACCATGATCAAATTATTCCTCCTGAGTGGAGTGAAAAAGCAGCCGAGCGCCTTGAAAATGCGACGGTTACGCGTTTATCACGTTGTGGACACTTTTCTGCCTCAGAGCGACCAGAAGAGTTTGTATGGGTAGTTGAAGATTTTTTAAATAAGGTGGCAATGTAATGAACGGATTTACACATTATGACGTGGTAATTATCGGTAGTGGACCTGCTGGTAGCTTGTGTGGAATAGAATGCCGTAAGAAAGGCCTATCTGTTTTGTGTATTGAGAAAGAGCAATTTCCAAGGTTCCATATCGGTGAGTCGTTAACAGGAAATGCAGGACAAATTATCCGTGACTTAGGTTTAGCGGAGGATATGGATGCTGCGGGCTTTCCTGACAAACCGGGCGTAAACGTAATTGGCTCACTGTCAAAAAATGAATTCTTCATCCCTATTCTTGCACCCACGTGGCAAGTACGTCGAAGTGACTTTGACGATATGATCAAGCGCAAAGCCGTTGAGCATGGAGTGGAGTATAAGCTTGGTATGGTCACTGATGTGATTAAAGATGGAGAGAAAGTGGTCGGTGCGCTTTACAAAGCCGATGGCGTCGAACACCAAGTTAGGTCAAAGGTATTGGTTGATGCCAGCGGTCAGAATACTTTCTTATCGAGAAAAGGCGTGGCTGGAAAACGACAAATCGAGTTTTTCTCACAACAAATTGCATCATTTGCTCACTACAAAGGTGTGGAGCGAGACTTGCCACCATTTTCGACCAATACCACCATACTGTATTCAAAGCAGTATCACTGGTCTTGGATCATCCCAATTTCACCAGATACTGACAGCTTGGGTGTGGTTATTCCAAAAGATCTTTATTACAAAGAGTGTAAAAACCCAGATGATGCGATCGCATGGGGAATGGAGCATATTAGTCCTGAACTTAAGCGACGCTTTAAAAATGCTGAACGTCAAGGTGACTCTCAGTCAATGGCTGATTTCTCATACCGAATTGAGCCATTTGTAGGTGACGGTTGGATGTGTATCGGCGATGCACATAGGTTCTTAGATCCCATTTTCTCTTACGGTGTGTCATTCGCGATGAAAGAAGGGATCCGAGCTGCAGAAGCAATTGCACAGGTTGTTGCTGGGCAGGATTGGAAAGCGCCTTTCTATGCTTATCGTGATTGGAGTAATGGCGGTCAGCAGATTGCAGCTGATCTGATCCGCTATTTTTGGATTTACCCTATTTTCTTTGGCTATCAAATGCAAAACCCAGACCTCAGAGATGAAGTTATCCGTCTGCTCGGTGGCTGTTGTTTTGATTGTGAAGGGTGGAAAGCGCCTGCCATCTTTAGAAATGCGATTGAAGAATACGACCGTAAACAAATGGCAAGTTAAGGGAATTACCCAATAACGTATAACAAGTAGGGGATACAAATGAATTTTGAATGGAATGAGGCACAGCTGTCATTATTTGAGCATGCTTTAAGTTATTCGTCTGACTTAAGGTCGACCACCCAAAAAGCAGGGGAATTTCCGTTTGATTTATGGAAATCTTTAGGTGATTTCGGTTACTTTGGATTACCTGTCGATAGTAAATACTCACCTTGTGGTTCTGGCCTAGATATTTTAACGACAGTAAAAGTATTAGAAGGGTTAGGGCAAGGCGGTGCAGACACAGGGTTATTGTTTGCAGGAGCCGCACATACTTTTGCTTGTGTCATGCCAATTTACGAACATGGTAGTGAGGAGATAAAGCAAGAGCTATTACCTTCGCTCACCACAGGAGAAAAAATTGCAGCAAATGCGATATCAGAAGCAGAAGCAGGTTCTGATATCGCGAAGTTAGCGACAACGGCACGTCTTGAAGGTGATTATTATATCATCAAAGGAGCAAAGTCCTATGTGACCAATGGCAGTGTTGCTGACTACTTTATTGCCTATGCAACGACCAATGCTAAGTATGGGTACCTCGGTCAGACAGCATTTGTTATCCCCGCTAACTTACCAGGAATAGAGGTAGGTAATAGTTATAAAAAGCTGGGTTTGCACTCGGCTCAGCTAAATCAGGTGTTTTTTGATGATGTGAAAGTCCACAAAAAGTACGTATTAGGTGACGAAGGCCAAGGTGCGAGGATATTTGCGGCATCAATGGATTGGGAACGCTGTTGCTTATTTGCATTATTTATTGGTGTGATGCAACGCGATATAGACTGCTGTATTGAGTATGCAAACTTGCGAAAGCAGGGCGATAAGACGATAAGTAAATTTCAGGCGGTATCACACCGTATCGCCGATATGGAAGTGAGACTTCAAAGCGCAAGATTATTACTTTATTTTGCCGCTTGGCAGAAGTCGCAAGATGTAGACAACACCAAAGCAGTGGCCATGAGTAAACTCGCCATCAGTGAAGCTTTCGTCCAATCAGGACTAGATGTGATTAGAATACATGGAGCACTGGGTTATCTTGATGAAGGCGGCGTAAATGGAAGCATTAAGGATGCGTTAGGGTCAGTACTTTTTTCTGGCACGTCTGATATTCAAAGAGAATTAATATGTAACAGGCTGGGCTTACTATGAAAAATCTAAATGAGGTTTTACTCCAAGGTAAGGCTATTGCTGGTGAACACAAGTTGGCTGTTCATGATGGTTTGTTAAGCATGGATTATGATGAACTGTGCGAGGCGGTTTTCCATTTTGCAGGACATTTAGAGCGTTTGGGAGTCCGCTCTGGTGACCGTGTTGGCTTATGGGTAGACAAGTCATGCCGTGCCCTCGCTGCTATGCTTGCTGTTACTCATATTGGCGCGATTTACGTGCCAATAGACCCTGCAAACCCAATTCGGCGTGTTGAGGAAATAAGAAAGGATTGCCAGCTTAGTGTATTAGTTACTTCAGCTGAGCAGTTAGATCAGTGCACTCGCGACTTTTCGATTCAGTGTCAGGTTATTGTGCTGAATGAAGAGTACTATGGCAAAGCTGAACTTATCTCGTCATTGACTTGCTGGAATGATGCGATGCAAGCGACGAGGCTTTCATCCCCTGTAAAGGTCAATCCGCAGGCCGTAGCCTATATGTTGTATACATCAGGTTCTACAGGTACACCAAAAGGTGTCCAGATAACCCATGAAAATGCGCTAGCATTTATTGGTTGGGCGAAAGAAAAGCTCACCTTGAGTGAGCAAGATAGGTTTGCAAACCATGCTCCATGGCATTTTGACCTTTCAGTATTCGATATTTATGTGTCTTTACTGTCTGGTGCAAGCGTACATTTGGTGTCTGAGTTATTAAGTTATGTGCCAAAGCAGTTAATCGACTTCATTGAGCAGCAAAAGATAACAGTGTGGTACTCAGTGCCTACTGCACTTAAGCTTATGTTAGAAGCAGAACCACTATTTGGCGAGCGCTGTGAACGCTTAACACACGTTATTTTTGCTGGAGAGGCGTTCGAGATAAAAGCATTAAAAGTATTACGAGCACAATTACCGGATACGCGACTGTACAACTTTTATGGCCCAACAGAGACTAATGTGTGCACCTACTATGAAGTGGGTAAGCATGTTCCTGATCTTCTTCCTATTGGCTATCCCGCCAGTAACAGCGTTATCACCATTAGAAGCCAGCAAGGAGACAAACTTTCACAAGGTTTACGGGGCTTTATTTGTGTTTCAGGGCCTACCGTATTTGCCGGATACTGGGGAAAGACTGCTCAGAATAGTGAATACTATAATACAGGGGATCTAGGCTACTTTAACGAGTTCGGTGAACTTATGTACAACGGTCGAGAAGATCATATGGTTAAAGTAAAGGGCTATCGCATTCATTTAGGTGAAGTAGAGCATGCTTTGAATCAACACAAGCACGTAGCAGAATGTGTTGTAGTACTAAATGAAGATAAACAATTACATGCCCACATTACAATCAAGGAAAAAGCACCGACCTTGCTTGAATTGAAAATGTATTGTGCAAAGTTGTTACCAAAGTACATGTTGATTGACAGGCTACAGATCTGGTCGCAATTGCCATTAACACGTAACGGCAAATATGCCCGTAAAGCACTAATGGCGACTTAAAATCTTATGTCGAAAAGTCTGTATTTCTTTAATTATGTAAAGGTGGCTCAGAGATGGGTTGCAATGTGAATAAAAAAGCCTCTGAATAATAATTACCCCTCTGAAGCCCCATATCCAGCATATAGGGGCTTCTTTATGCGCTAGTTGCACAGTGCTAAGGCCGCAGAGCGGTTTGGAGCATTGAGCTTATCTAAAATACTCGCCACATGATTTTTCACTGTGAAAGGGCTGATCCCAAGAATAAGGCCTATTTCTCTATTCGTTTTTCCTGCCGAAAGCCAGTCATATACTTCTTTCTCTCTTGCTGTCAAAGCATCTAGCGGGTGTTGCTCCGCCCATTTAGGTTCTAGGCTTGTGGTATATGCTTTGTGTAAATAAGGAGTGATCAAATCAATAAGGTATGATGCGGGTGTCAAAGTGCTAGAAAGGCTATTTTGGAAAATGACCAGCAACATAAATGCAGCACTGGGATCGTCCTGACCATAAAGTGCTACATCGGACAAAATACTGCTGGTTTTACAGACATCGCGTAACTCTTCCAGCGGGAACTCATCGTTGTAAATCATTTCTTGTAATTTTTTCACTAATTGGCTGCAAGCTGATATATTGATGTCTGAGACTACTTTTCTTTCTTTTTTCTTTACTAACGCGATATACAGGCCGGAATTGTTGGCAAAAGACATGACGCTCTGAAACGTATCATGATTAAAATTCTTGTATTTTGCGGCTGCTTTTAGTTGCATTATCGCGGACGTTACTACAATCAGCTCGTTATTTGTGTTTGACATGGTTGCTTTCCTTAACAATTTTGTTTCATTTTGTATTCAATGTGTTTTTTTTTGTTTACTTATGCAGATAATGGTCTTTTTTTTCACAATGGTCAAATTATTTAATCAATTGATTACATATTGTGTCTAGATGTCTTGATGGTGTTTTTTTTGCGCTTGACTGCGCAGGCTGGTTTGACCAGCACTATCTAAATCTTAAAGATTAAGGTTCTAATTTTTAAGCATTAAATTTTTATTAAGTTATTTTGCTGGTGGGGTACAAGGAGGCAGTTTTTATATCGAAGTGATTGTTAGTTGTGATGCTGTAGGGTGTTGTATTTGTTAAATTTAGTTTCAGAGATAGAAACGTTTATCTCGATATTGAGGTTAATACTAATTTACTATATAGCTCGCTTGCTAATAATTAAGATTGCACAATGATGTTAGACCAAAGAGCGCGAAAAGGAGTTGGAGACGGTTTTGATTGTTTGAGAGTACCTCGGATTGCAGCAAAAGGCGGTTGATAAGAAAGTTGATCATGAGTATTACCATGTTTGCGGTGATGAGGAGAATGTTTGCCGCTTAATGTTACCATTGATATTGTACCGCGTGGAGCTTATGAAGTTTAAATCTTTGTAATTAAAGGTTTTAATAGGATTTTGTTGAAGTGTTATTTCTGGCTTGAAGGTTGCTTGTTTTTTTTAAGATGAATACATTCAACACAAAAGGATTAGTATGAATATTACGCAAACCATGCAAACACAAGCTGCCACACTAAATCAATCTGCTCACCGTAAGCAACATTCTGCTCAGAGTGATTTTGCCACGGCACTGTCAGTGGCTCACACTGACAGTGAGAGTAATGAGGGCAAGGCAGCAACGAGTAGTAATAGCTATTACACTATGATGACAAATGAGGGCAAGACAGCCCTGAACTTAGATAATCATTTTAAAGCAGCGGCCAATGTGCCAGGCAGTACAGCGTTAACCAAAGCTGTACTTATTTTACCGACTAAACAAAATGTTGATAATTTATCAGCCTATTCTGAGATGAAAGTAAAAGCTTTACTCGCTGAACACGACATCCCATTTCCGCCAAAAAGCATCACCTTTGATGATGAGGGAAAGCTGGTTTTGCCGAAGGACTACAAATACAAAGATGAACTAATCGCTGCGTTTGAAGCAAAGCCTGAAGTACTCAATGCTGTGCGAGCAACCATTGGTATTGCCAGCCAATATCAGGGCCTTATGGAGTCGCAACCATTCAGAGATGAAATGGCAATGGCTAAGGATGAGCAAGCCAGAAAAGCCATACTAAAAAAGTACAGTTACCTATTTGATGAAAATCGCCCACACCCTCAAACAATATTATCATTTTTGGAAGACGGTCGTATGTCGGTGGTATCGGGATAGAGTTCAGGGGAGAGATGTTAGGCTAGGTTGTATCCTAAGCTGAAAGTGCTCAGAGAATGGTGATGATAACGCTACTTTTCATTTTGAATTAACAAACTGGTAGAATGCAAATTTGTAGCAACAGAAAATCATCGCCAGTGAGAGAAATTAAAAAGCCAACGACATGGCGTTGGCTTCAGGTTTATTGCTATTGTTATTAGTAATTTACGCTGTATGTTCGATCACTCTATCAATCGTTTCGTCACTACGCAGCGTTAATATTTCAACGCCATTGTCAGTCACTAGCAGAGTATGTTCCCATTGAGCTGAAAGGCTACGGTCTTTAGTTACAACTGTCCATTCATCTTTAAGTAGTTTGCATTGTCGCTTACCTGCATTGACCATAGGCTCAATAGTCAAACACATGCCCGCTTTAAGCACTTCACCAGTACCTGGCTTACCATAGTGCATTACCTGTGGCTCTTCGTGGAACTCTTTACCAATGCCATGCCCGCAGTATTCGCGAACGATAGAATAATTAAAGCCTTCTGCGTACTTTTGAATTGCAGCACCAATATCACCCAAACGAGCGCCTGGTTTTACCATTTTTATTGCAAGATATAGGCTCTCTTGTGTAATTTCGCTTAGGCGTTTACCTTGGATAGTCGGTGTGCCTACATAAAACATTTTTGAAGTGTCACCATGATAACCATCTTTGATAACGGTAATGTCTATATTGATGATATCACCTTCTTTGAGCGGCTTGTCATTTGGAATACCATGACAGATAACGTGGTTAACTGAGGTACAAATTGACTTTGGAAAGCCGTGGTAATTTAGTGGCGCAGGAATAGCACCTTGCTCATCAACAATGTAATTGTGACAAATGGTGTTTAATTCGTCTGTGGTCACCCCTGGCTTAACATACGGCTCGATCATTTCCAATACTTCAGCGGCTAAGCGCCCGGCAACACGCATTTTTTCGATTTCTTCAGGGGTTTTGATCACTGCACTCATTTAGACTCCAAGTCAATTTAGATGAACATTCATTATGCACAAATTTTACGCATAAGATTGAGTTAATTCTTTATATATGGTATAAAGCGCGCCGTCTTTTTACAAATAATTCTTCATCACTTGGTGAATATGAATGTTTGTAGTTAAGACAACACACTTAATTAATATTAACACACACACATATCGACACATACACTTGGGTGCATGTAGCTTAAAAACTTCGTGTTGGTGCTATGGGATATGTGGAGGCCTAACCCTAAACTATTAGAGGAAATATACAATGGCAAACGTTTCAATGCGCGATATGCTTCAAGCTGGTGTTCACTTCGGTCACCAGGCACGTTACTGGAACCCTAAGATGAAGCCGTTCATCTTCGGTGCACGTAACCGCGTTCATATCATCAACCTAGAAAAAACAGTACCTTTATTCAACGACGCTCTTAAGTTTCTTTCGAACGTTGCTTCAAACAAAGGTAAAATCCTTTTCGTAGGTACTAAGCGCGCTGCAAGCGAAGCAGTTAAAGAAGCGGCTATCCAAAGTGAGCAGTTCTATGTAAATCACCGTTGGTTAGGTGGTATGTTGACTAACTGGAAAACAGTTCGTCAATCAATCAAGCGTCTTAAAGAGCTTGAGACTCAAAGCCAAGACGGTACTTTTGAGAAGCTTACTAAGAAAGAAGCGCTAATGCTTACTCGTGAAATGCAAAAGCTTGAAAAAGGCCTTGGCGGTATCAAAGATATGGGCGGTCTTCCTGACGCTATCTTCGTTATCGACGCTGACCACGAGCACATCGCTATCCGTGAAGCTAACAACCTAGGTATTCCAGTAGTATCTGTTGTTGATACTAACTCTAACCCAGATGGTGTTGATTTCATCATTCCAGGTAACGACGATGCTATCCGTGCAATCCAGCTATACACTGGTGCAGTAGCAACGGCTATCACTGAAGGCCGTGAAAGCAACATCGTTGCTCAAGCAGAAAACGACGACTTCGTTGAAGCTGAGTAATTACCTGATTAGGTATTAGCTGTCATCAAGTCTTCATCAAATTTTTGGTGAAGACTTGATATTCTTTATAAGCGATTGACTGCTTACCCCGTTGTTTGCCAAGCAGACCTTGAAAGATAACGGATTTTTATCAAATTGAGGCGTGCTGTACTTGATTTGATATTCAGCCAACTTAAAGGTTGGTTTTATCAAGAACTGAATTCAGATTTGAGGATATTCTAATGGCTGTAACTGCTGCCCTAGTAAAAGAACTTCGTGAGCGCACTGGCGCTGGTATGATGGATTGTAAAAAAGCACTAACTGAAACTAACGGTGATATCGATCTAGCTATCGAAAACATGCGTAAAAGTGGTGCTGCAAAAGCTGCTAAAAAAGCAGGTAACATCGCTGCTGAAGGTACTATCATCATCAAGCAAAGCGAAGGCGTTGCTGCACTGGTTGAAGTTAACTGTCAAACTGACTTCGTAGCAAAAGATGCAAGCTTCCTAGGTTTTGCTAATGAAGTTGCTGACGCTGCACTAGCTGAAAAGCTAGACATCGAAGCGCTTAAAGCTAAGTTCGAAGAAACGCGTGTTGCACTAGTTGCTAAAATTGGTGAGAACATGAACATCCGCCGTGTTGAATTCATCGAAGGTGCAAAGTTAGTTGCTTACCGTCACGGTGAGCGCATCGGTGTTGTTGTTGCAGGTGAAGCTGACGAAGAAACACTTAAGCACGTTGCTATGCACGTAGCTGCGTCTAAGCCTGACTACCTAAACCCAGAAGATGTACCGGCTGAAGTAGTTGAAAAAGAAAAAGCGGTTCAAGTTGAAATCGCAATGAACGAAGGCAAGCCAGCTGAAATCGCTGAAAAAATGGTTGTTGGTCGTATGAAGAAGTTCACTGGTGAGATCTCTCTTACTGGTCAAGCTTTCATCATGGAACCTAAGAAATCAGTAGGTGACTACCTTAAAGAGAAGAGTGCATCTGTTTCTTCATTCATTCGCCTAGAAGTAGGTGAAGGTATCGAGAAGAAAGAAGAAGACTTCGCAGCTGAAGTTGCAGCACAAATCGCTGCGGCGAAAGGCGAGTAATCACCAACGGTGATGCCTAATGACGTAAAAGCTGACATTAGCTTTGCGTCATTGCTGAAAATTCTCTAAAATAACCGCGCATTTATGTCTAGCATAAGCGCGGTTATTTTTTACCTCACTTTTAATTGGCCCGGATATTATGACTATCAATAAAAAACCTGTTTTTAGACGCGTTCTTTTAAAGCTTAGTGGTGAAGCTTTAATGGGAGATGAAGGCTTTGGTATTGATCCAAAAGTTTTGGATCGTATGGCACAAGAAATCAAAGAGTTAGTAGAGCTCGACGTAGAAGTGGGTTTGGTTATCGGTGGCGGTAACTTCTTACGTGGTGGTTCACTTGCTGAAGCGGGCATGAACCGTGTTGTTGGCGATCACATGGGAATGCTAGCAACGGTTATGAATGGGCTTGCGATGCGTGATGCGCTACATCGTGCTTTTGTAAATGCACGCCTGATGTCTGCTATTCCATTAAATGGCGTGTGTGATGCTTACAACTGGGCTGAAGCAATCAGCTTGTTAAAGTCTGGCCGTGTGGTTATTTTCTCTGCAGGTACGGGCAACCCATTCTTTACAACCGACTCGGCTGCATGTTTGCGTGGTATCGAAATTGAAGCTGATACGGTAATTAAGGCTACCAAAGTTGAAGGTGTATTTAGCGACGATCCGGTGAAAAATCCAGAGGCAACGTTATACCGCACGTTGACGTATAACGAAGTTATCGACAAAGAATTGAAAGTGATGGATTTAGCCGCTTTTACATTGGCACGTGACCACAATATGCCAATTAGCGTATTCAACATGAACAAACCAGGTGCATTGAAAAATGTCATCATGGGTGAAGAAGAGGGGACGCTGATCTCTTCTCAGGCTGCAGAATAATCTAACGTCGATTTTGGCAACGCATAGTTTAGATGACGGAGTCTAATTAACCGACGTGAAGGTGAAGTAGCGAATCTCTAAATTGCGAGTATAATCTGGCATAACAAGAACAGACTAGGAAAGTATTGTGATCGAAGATATTAAAAAAGACGCTCAAGAGCGCATGAAAAAAAGTGTGGCAGCCCTTGCAAGCCAGCTTTCTAAAATTCGTACGGGTCGTGCACACCCTGCGCTATTAGATGGTATTTCTGTTTCTTACTACGGTGCGGATACACCATTAAACCAAGTAGCAAATGTAACCACAGAGGACTCTCGTACACTGGCTATCAGTGTGTTTGACAAGTCTCTAGCTCAAGCTGTAGAAAAGGCAATTTTATCGTCTGATTTAGGTTTGAACCCAATGTCTGCTGGTACTGTTATTCGTGTTCCGCTTCCTCCACTTACTGAAGAACGTCGTAAAGATCTGATCAAGATCGTACGTGGTGAAGTCGAAGGTGGTCGTGTTGCTGTTCGTAATATCCGTCGCGATGCTAACGGTGATGTAAAGTCTTTACTAAAAGACAAAGAAATCTCGGAAGATGAAGCACGCCAAGCTGAAGATGAAATTCAAAAGTTAACAGATAAGTTCATCAAAGAAATGGATACACAGCTAAGTGCTAAAGAAGCTGAGCTAATGGAAATCTAAGCGTCTTTTGCCTAGCAGGTGTGTACAGAGTTCATTAAAACAAAGTAGAAAAATCTGTTTTGTTTCTGAGCAGTTAGCGCATTTTTGCCTAGGTACAAGGACAAATTTATTAGGTTTGAAGCGCCGCCTAGGGTATACTAGGCGGCGTTTTTTTTCACTAAAATTGGAATTATGGTTTTAAAAGCAGAGGTTATTTCTCAGCAGTCACTGCCAAAACATGTTGCGATAATAATGGATGGCAACGGTCGTTGGGCTCAAGCTCGTAGGCGCCCTCGTGCCTTTGGGCATAAAAAGGGTGTGGACTCTGTCCGAAGTGCTGTGCAATTCTGTTCCAAACTGGGTATAGAGTCTTTGACACTATTTGCATTCAGTAGTGAGAACTGGCGTAGGCCAGAAGACGAAGTAAGCACATTGATGGAGCTATTCATTTATGTGCTGTCTAAAGAAGTTAAAAAATTACATAAGAACAACGTAAAGCTAACCATTATTGGCGATCTTTCTCGTTTTCCAGACGCGCTACAGCAGCGAGTTCATGAAGCTCAAACATTGACCCAAAACAATACTGGGCTTAACTTAAACATTGCTGCAAATTACGGTGGGCGTTGGGATATCACACAAGCTGCACAACAACTCGCTCAGCAAGTCGCCTCGGGTGAATTGCAAGCCAGCGATATAACCGAAGATGCACTCACCAAGCAAATGACTATGTCTGAGCAAGCAAGTCTTGATTTGTTGATCAGAACGGGAGGTGACTTCCGCATTAGTAACTTTTTGCTTTGGCAAGCAGCGTATGCTGAACTCTATTTTACCGACACGCTATGGCCTGATTTTGACGAGCAAGCATTCTCTGAAGCCATTGCTTGTTACGTGTCTAGAGAGCGACGCTTCGGATGTACGGGAGAGCAAATTAAGCAACTCCTTGCAGAGAAAGACGCAACAAGTTAAGGGTTCAAATTTGTTAAAACAACGCATTTTAACGTCAGCTGTGCTTGCACCTCTGGCACTACTTTTGGTGTTTTATACGCCGTTGGCAATGTTTAGTACCATTGCCGCACTTATCGTTTTACTGGGTGCATGGGAGTGGTCAGCGCTTGCTGGTCTGTGTCAAAAGCGTCAGCGAATTGCTTTTGTAGGTGTCATGGCTGTATTAATACTAGTGCTTAATAGCCATTGGCCGATACAAGAGTTATGGCAACAAGGGCGCTTAGTTGCAGATGCAAATTACGTTTTTACGTTAGCGTTTGCATGGTGGCTAGTCGCAACTTTCTTGGTGGTAAAGTACCCTCGTGCTGCGAGAGCTTGGAACGAAGGTATTATGATGCGTTCAATCGCGGGAGTATTAACATTGATCCCGCTTTGGCTGGCGCTGAATGTGATGCGAAGTGCGGGATACCAAGAAGGCGAGCATATTGGCTCGGTGCTCATTATGGTCGTACTAGGGATTGTTTGGAGTGCCGATATTGGTGCTTACTTTGCTGGCAAAAACTTGGGCAAGCATAAGCTTATGCCCAAAGTCAGCCCAAACAAAACCATTGAAGGCTTAGCTGGCGGCTTGGTTACCGCTGTGGTATTTGTATTGATTTTCTGCCATTTTGCAGCGATTGATATGAATATGTGGCCGATATATGCGGTCATGACAGTGGTTATTGCACTTTTTTCCGCGGTAGGTGATTTACTAGAAAGCATGTTCAAACGTGAAGTTGGCCTTAAAGACTCTGGTCGTTGCTTGCCAGGCCATGGTGGCATTTTAGATCGCATAGACAGTCTTACTGCCGCAGCGCCGATTTTTGCATTTTGCTACGCGTGGACGGTTGTACTATGAATCAACAAAGCTTGGTCGTACTTGGTGCAACAGGCTCCATTGGACTATCAACACTCGATGTTGTGAGTAGAAATGCACATCAGTATCGCGTTTTTGCCTTAGTTGCTGGTCAAAATGTTGAGAAAATGACAGAGCTTTGTTTAGCATATCAACCACGCTATGCAGTAATGAATTCTGAGCTGGCCGCTCAACAGCTTGCTCAACACTTAGCTCATACAGCTACCGAGGTGCTCAGTGGTGTTAGCGCGATGGCAGATATGGCGCGACATGATGATGTTGATATTGTGATGTCCGCTATCGTCGGTGCAGCGGGTTTACTACCTACCCTAGCGGCGGTTGAAGCAGGCAAAAAGGTCCTGCTTGCAAACAAAGAATCTTTGGTTATGAGTGGTCAGCTATTTATGGATAAAGTAAAAGCGCATGGCGCGACTTTGCTCCCTATAGACAGCGAACATAATGCCATCTACCAATGTTTACCAAACTCAATACAAACAGGGCAAAGCAACACCCTTCACGAAAGTGGTGTGAGTAAAATCTTATTAACCGGGTCCGGTGGACCATTCTTGCAGCGGTCATTAGAGACGCTACCGAATGTTACTGTTGAAGAAGCTGTAGCCCATCCAAACTGGTCTATGGGTCGAAAAATCTCTGTTGATTCAGCAACTATGATGAACAAAGGGCTTGAGTTTATTGAAGCTAAATGGCTCTTTAATTGTTCTGCGGATGATATTGACGTGGTGATCCATCCTCAGAGTATGATCCATTCTATGGTGCAATATCGTGATGGTTCTGTTATTGCACAGATGGGGCAACCTGATATGCGTACACCCATTGCCTATGGGTTGGCATACCCAGAGCGAATTGATGCGGGCGTTGAGCCTTTGGACTTTTCACAAATAGTTGATTTCACTTTCACAAAACCAGACTTTGAACGTTATCCAAATTTGCGATTAGCAATTGATGCTTGTCGTAGTGGTCAAGCTGCGACAACGACGATTAACGCTGCTAATGAAGTAGCGGTCGCAGCCTTTTTAGATAAACAAATAGGCTTTTGTGACATCTACCGAGTGAACGCCTTAACACTTGAGCAAACCACGCTTGGCGTATTAGAATCCGTTGAGTCTATTATGGAAGCAGACCAAGCTGCACGTTATCGAGCTAAGCAAATCATTACAACATTGAGGTAACTATGTTTGAATTTTTCTGGCACTTAGGTTCATTTATTCTTGCTCTAGGGATTTTAGTTACGGTGCATGAATATGGCCATTTTTGGGTTGCCAGAAAAGCCGGTGTTAAAGTTCTACGATTTTCTATTGGTTTTGGAAAGCCTTTGCTTAAGTGGTATGACAAACACCAAACTGAATATGTCATCGCAGTAATTCCACTGGGCGGCTATGTCAAAATGCTCGATGAGCGTGTTGATGATGTCGCAGAGCAGGAAAAGCACTTAGCTTTCAACAATAAGCCGGTCTTGTCACGTATTGCTGTGGTAGCAGCAGGTCCAATCGCTAACTTTTTATTTGCCATCATCGCATTGGCAGCCATGTACATGATTGGAGTGCAGTCAGCTAAACCCGTCGTAGGTGCCATCACACCAGCAAGTATCGCCGCAAAAGCGGGGTTTAGATCTGGCGACCAAATCATTGCACTTAACGACGAGTTAGTACATTCATGGCAAGATGTTACCTTTGAACTGATGGCACATCTCGGTGAACCTAGCTTAGTTGCAAAAGTACAAGATGAAAAAGGTAGCTTGGCAATACGCACATTAGCCTTGTCCAACTGGAAGCTAGATAAACAAGATGAAGCGCCGTTAACGTCAGTTGGTATATCGCCATATCGGCCACCACTAACATTGCAGTTGGGTTACATCGAACAGGGTGCCGCTGCAGATAAAGCCGGTTTTAAGGTACAAGACACCGTCGTTGCAATTAACGGTGAACAGTTAGAGACCTGGCAGCAGCTGGTGAGTCGGGTGCAAAAATCTGCCAATCAGTCATTGGTTGTCGATATTCTAAGAGATGGTCAGACTCAAACCTTAACTGTTATTCCACAAGCAAAAACATCTCCCGATGGTATTGTCCAAGGTTATCTTGGTGTAGTGCCCGTGATGGAAAAATGGCCGGATGGGTATATTGAAACTAGACAATACGGCATTCTAGATAGTATGGTGCTTGGCATTCGTAAAACTTACGATCTCATTGCCCTTAGTTTTGATATGATTGGTAACTTACTAACCGGTCAAGTCTCAGTTAAAAACTTAAGTGGGCCGGTGGGGATCGCGGTAAGCGCTGGAAATAGCGTTAGTTACGGATTAGTAGCATTTTTAGGCTTCTTGGCGCTTATTAGCGTTAACTTAGGGGTTTTTAACTTATTACCGCTCCCTGTCTTAGATGGTGGGCATTTAATGTATTACTTAATTGAACTAATTCGTAGAAAACCAGTCTCTGAAAAGACACAAGAGTTTGGGTTTAAGATAGGAGCTGCGCTTCTGCTTGCCTTAACGTTTTTTGCACTATTTAATGACGTTTCCCGGCTTTAAGCCGTGCGGTGCTAAAAAGCGCACATAACATACAGTTTAAATGTTTGCAGGTTTGGTTAAACATACAACGGAAAACACAATACACAAGCTGTAACGTTTGAATGTTGTGATGTAATGGGCCTTAGCGTATCGCGCCAAAATTGTTGTAAAGGATAAAGATAATAAAATGCCTATAAAAAAACACATTGCAGTAACCAGTTTACTGGGCGCTAGTTTTGCTGCCTTAGGGCAAAACTCCTTTATCGTAGAAGATTTAAAAGTAGAAGGGTTGCAGCGTGTAGCATTAGGTGCTGCATTAACACACATTCCGATCAACGTTGGTGACAATATTGATCAGTTTACGATTTCACGCACAATCAAGGCGCTGTACAAATCAGGGCATTTTGACAACATCGCGGTATTTCGTGATGGCAACCAAATTATCTTTAAAGTCAAAGAGCGTCCTACAATCAGCTCTATTGAGTTTGATGGTAACAAAGACATTAAAGATGAACAGCTCAACGAAAGCTTAGAACAGCAAAACATTCGCCAAGGTGAGCCGTTAGACAAGACAGTGCTTGATAGCATCGAAAAAGGTCTCACAGAGTTTTTCCACAGTATTGGTAAGTACAATGCGAAAGTGGAAGTCAGTATTGTTGAGTTACCTCGCAACCGTGTAAAGTTGAAGCTTAAATTCGAAGAAGGTGATGCCGCGTCTGTACGTCAAATCAACCTTGTTGGTAATGAGCTGTTTTCAGATGAAGAGTTACTTAATCTCATTGAGTCACAACAAGACTTACCTTGGTGGCGCTTTTTATCTAATGACCGTTATCAGAAGCAAACCATTGAAGGTGACTTAGAAAAAATCCGCAGCTACTACCTAGACCGTGGTTATTTGCGCTTTAATATTGACTCGACACAAGTTTCAGTAAGTCCAGAGCGTGAGTCGGTATACGTTACCGCGAATATCACTGAAGGTGAAAAATATACTGTCAAAGGGTTTGACTTTATTGGTGACTTACTAGGGCGTGAAGATCTGATTAAAGAAATCGTGCCACTGCGTGCCGGTGAGCTTTACAATGGCTCGGTAGTGACCGCAACGGAAGATTTTATTAAGAGCTATCTTGCGCGCTTCGGTTATGCCAATGCGGAAGTTCGCACCGTGCCAGAAATTAACGATGAAGATAAAGAAGTACAATTAACGTTGTCTGTCGACCCTGGCAAGCGAGTATATGTACGTCGCATTGTAGTAAACGGTAACCAAAATACTGCGGATGAAGTACTTCGTCGTGAAATGACTCAGCTAGAAGGTGCTTGGCTTTCTAATCAAAACCTTGAACGCTCTAAATTACAAATACAACGCTTGCCATATATGGAAACGGTTGAGTTTGAAGTTAAGCCAATTCCGGGTGTAGAAGACCAAGTCGATGTTGACTTTACCGTAAAAGAGCAGCCTGCGGGTAGCTTCCAAGCCGGTGTTGCGTATGGCTCCTATGCGGGTCTGCAATTTAACATTGGTGTTAGTGAATCAAACTTCCTTGGCTCTGGTAATCAAGTGGCGTTCAATATCAACACGTCACGTGGCTCTGAGCGTTATAGCGTTTCCTACACAGATCCATACTTTACGCCAGATGGTGTGTCACAAGGTAGTAGTATTTTCTACAGTAAGTTTGACGCCAGTGAGTTTGGTATCGTCGACTATAAATCAACGAGCTATGGTTTAGGTACTAATTTTGGTTTCCCTATCAATGCCATAAACCGTGTTAATTTTGGTATTCGTTGGATAGAAGAAAGCCTATCGCAAATTTCAGACTTTGAGCAAACTCGAGTACTACGTGAAAGCTTCTTAAACGAAAGTGACCCAGATGCTGATTATGACTTTACGAAATATGAGCTAAGTGCCGGTTGGTCACGAGTTACGGTTAACCGTGGTATGTTCCCAACCGCCGGTTCTCGCCAAAGTGTGAATCTAAGTGTGACTACACCAAATTCGGATCTTAACTTCTTTAAGATCAACTATGATTCTCGCTTTTACTGGCCAATTAGTAACGACCACCGCTGGGTATTCTCAGCAAGAGCAGGCTTAGGCTATGGTAATGGTTATGGCGAAACCAATGGTTTTGAACAAGTATTACCATTCCAGGAATTCTTCCGTATTTCTGAACAAGAATTACGCGGTTTTGATCGTAATACTATTTTACCTAGAGCGGTTCAGCGTGCGCCTAAATGTCTACCAGGTACAGCTAAACCAGACGGTAGTGCTGGTAGCTGTATCGGTGCTGATCCTGAGTTCGACACGTTATCTTTAGGTGGCCGTATTGGTGGTAATGCCAAAGCGCTTGCAGGGCTTGAGCTAATTGTGCCAACGCCATTCTTAGATGAAGAAAACACCAGTTCAGTAAGAACCAGCTTCTTTGTTGATGCGGCCAACGTTTGGGATACCGAATTTGATGTAGACCGCTACAACAACTTGACGGAAGATCAATACAAATTACTTTCTGATTTCTCTGATCCAACGAGGTTCAGAGTGTCAACGGGTCTATCGATTCAGTGGATCTCACCAATGGGACCTATGCTGATCAGTTTCGCCTACCCGCTTAAAAAAGAAGAAGAAGACGATACGAAGACGATCAGCTTCAACATCAGTAATACATTCTAAGGAGTTTTATTGTGAAAAAATTTATCAAATCATCAACACTAGCGATGACAGCAGCACTTATGATGGGTGCATCAGGTAGTGCGTTTGCACATAAAGTTGGAGTTGTAGATATGCAAGAAGTGTATAAACAAATTCCACAGATGGCGAAAATTGAGCAAACACTTCAAGCTGAATTTGCTGAGCGTCGTCAAGAGCTTGAAAAAATTCAAGGTGACATTCGTTTTGAAGCAGAAAAGTTCAAGCGTGAGTCAACAACGATGAGCGAAGAGCAAAAAGAAGCGCTACGCGAAAAAATTCAAGGGATGCAGAAAACACTGGCTGAAAAAGGTCGTCCGTTAGAGCAAGAAATTAAAGTTCGTCAGAACCAAGAGCTTGCAAAAGTACAGAAGCTAATTGTAGATGCAATTGAGTCTGTTGCTAAAAAAGGTAAGTTTGACGAAGTTAAAGTAAAAGATACGACAATTTACTTTAATCCTGATAAAGTAGCCGACCTTTCTGATGAAGTGGTAAAAGCGGTTAGCAGCAAGTAATGACAAAACTTTACACCTTATCTCAACTAGCTGAGTCCTTAGGTGCTCAGCTACAGGGTGATGGCGATAAACCAATTAGGAATATTGCCACCTTGGCGATGGCGCAAGAAGACCAAATCGCATTCTTAGCCAATAGTAAGTACCGTAGTCAGCTCGATAGTACAGCTGCTGGTGCCGTGATCCTGAGCGAAAAGGATGCGGAATATTTCTCCGGTAACAAACTTATTATTGCGGATCCCTATGTTGCATATGCAAAGCTGGCGCAAAAGTTAGATTCTACGCCACGCTCGGCAGATGGTATTCATGATTCAGCCATTATTTCAGCTACAGCAACCCTAGGCAAAGATGTCAGTGTGGGTGCAAATGCTGTTATTGAAGATGGTGCAGTGATTGGTGATGGTGTTGAGATAGGGCCTGGTTGTTTTATTGGTAAATATACCAAAATAGGCACAAGGACTAAACTCTGGGCGAACGTAACCGTCTATCATGAGGTTCAGATTGGTGAAGATTGCTTATTCCAATCTGGTTCTGTTATCGGAAGTGATGGCTTCGGCTACGCAAACGAAAAAGGCGAGTGGGTTAAAATTCCACAAGTTGGCACAGTAATTATAGGTGACCGCGTTGAAGTTGGTGCAAGCACCTCTATAGATAGAGGGGCACTTGAAGATACCATCATCCACAGCAATGTTATTTTAGATAACCAAATTCAGATTGCTCACAATGTTGAGGTCGGTTATGGCACGGCAATAGCTGGCTGCACGGTACTTGCGGGTAGTGTAAAAATCGGCAAATACTGTCAGATAGGTGGTATGTCAGCGATAAACGGCCACAATGAGGTCTGTGATGGTGTTGTTATTACCGGTATGAGTATGGTGACCAAAAGCATTACGCAGCCTGGGATCTACTCTTCTGGTTTGCCTCACCAAACGAATAAAGAGTGGCGTAAGTCGATTGCACACTTACGCAATTTATCTGACTTTAAGTCGCGTCTGAAGGCACTTGAGTTGCTAACAGCACAGCTTAAAGATACTGATGTAGAATAAGGAAGCTATTTTGGCTAACGAATTAAACAGCTTTGATATCCAAGAGATTTTAAAACTTCTTCCACACCGTTATCCCATGTTATTGGTTGATAAGGTGGTGGACTATAAACCGGGTGAGCATCTTCATGCGATTAAAAATGTGACCATCAATGAACCTATTTTCACCGGTCACTTCCCAGAGCAGCCTATTTTTCCTGGAGTACTGATCCTAGAAGCAATGGCACAAGCGACGGGCTTACTTGGTTTTAAAACTGTCGAGAATCGCAGTGAAAATGAACTATACTTATTTGCAGCGATCGACAATGCACGTTTTAAACAGCCAGTACTTCCTGGCGATACAATGCATTTGCACGTTAATTTTGTAAAAGAACGCCGTAATATCTGGAAGTTTAGTGCTGAGGCTAGAGTTGAAGGTAACATCGTGTGCTCAGCTGAAATCATGTGTGCTAGAAGAGAGTTTTAATGTCTATTCATCCTACCGCAATTATCGAGTCAGGCGCGCGTTTAGGCGAAAATGTATCCGTAGGTCCTTATAGTTACATTGGCAACGATGTTGTCATCGGTGATAACTGTAAAATTGAATCACATGTTGTGATTAAAGGGCCATCTGAGATTGGTTCAGGTAACCACATTTTCCAATTCGCGTCAGTAGGGGAAGCCTGCCAAGATAAAAAGTACAAGGATGAACCAACCAAGCTGATCATTGGTGATAATAACGTTATTCGCGAGTGCGCCACGATTCACCGTGGCACAATCCAAGATGAAGGGATCACCAAAATCGGCAGTAACAACTTATTCATGGCCTACACTCACGTAGCTCATGATGCTGTAATTGGCAGTAATGTTATTTTTGCCAATAATGCCAGTGTGGCAGGGCATGTGCATATTGGTGACTGGGTTATCTTAGCTGGTAATTCAGGGGTGCATCAATTTTGTAAAGTAGGGTCACATGCTTTTGTTGGTATGTACTCTGGCGTTAATCAAGATGTCCCACCTTTTGTCACAACCACAGGCACGCCAGCGAGACCTGTTGCGATTAATACTGAAGGTTTAAAACGTCGTGGTTTTGAGTCAGATGAAATTATGGCTACTCGACGCGCTTATAAAACGTTATTCCGTAAAGGTTTGCGCCTAGAAGATGCGCTAGAAGCTTTAAAAGAAGAAGCTTCACAGTTCTCAGCCGTACAGCAAATGATTGACTTTATTGCGACCTCTAACCGTGGCTTGATCCGCTAAACTTGAACCGCAATAAGAGTTATACTTACGCCATACAAATTGTATGGCGTTTTTTTATACTGAAAGACAATAATGGCTAACGAAAAAAACATTACCATTGGCGTGGTTGCAGGGGAATTATCAGGCGATATACTCGGCGCAGGCCTTATTAATGCTCTAAAAGTTCATTACCCCAACGCTCGATTTGTGGGCATTGGCGGACCTAAGATGCAACAAGCAGGATGCAACAGTCTATTCGATATGGATGAATTAGCGGTCATGGGGCTAGTCGAGGTACTTGGTCGCTTACCTCGTCTGCTAAAAATCAAAAAGCAATTGGTGAATTATTTCATCGATAATCCACCTGATGTATTTATAGGTATTGATGCTCCAGACTTTAACCTTAGAGTTGAAAAGCCATTAAAAGCCGCTGGGATAAAAACCATTCAATATGTAAGCCCTAGTGTTTGGGCGTGGCGTCAAAAGCGTATTCACAAGATCGCTGAAGCGACTAACCTAGTGCTCTCCCTGTTGCCTTTTGAAAAAGCCTTTTACGACAAACATGAAGTACCTTGTACATTCGTAGGCCATACGCTGGCGGATGAGATCCCTCTTGAACCGGATACCGAAGGTGCAAGGGCGCAGCTACATATCAGCCCTGACGATACAGTATTGGCTTTACTGCCTGGAAGTCGTGGCTCGGAAGTGGGATTATTAAGTCGTACTTATCTTGCAACGGCAAAAAAATTAGTTGATAAAATTCCCAATTTAAAAATAGTTGTGCCACTGGTAAATGAAAAGCGCAAAGCGCAGTTCTTAGATGCGCTGCAAGAAGTCGCACCAGAGCTTAATCCAATTATGCTAGATGGTCAGTCTGCATTGGCGATGCAAGCGGCTGATACCGTTTTATTGGCGTCAGGCACAGCGACACTAGAAGCGATGCTCTATAAAAAACCTATGGTTGTAGGCTATAAACTAAATCCGAAGAGCTACTGGATATTTAATACCTTTTTTACCTTTAATATCAAATACTTTGCTTTGCCAAATCTACTAGCCGATGCGCCGCTCGTGCCGGAGTTTTTGCAGGCAGAATGTAACCCTGATGCGCTTGCTGATGCACTGTTTCCGATGTTAAAAGGTGATAACAGCAAACTTATTAGAAAATTTTACGAAATACACGAAAACATACGCTTAGATGCCAGCAAGCAAGCGGCTCAAGCAGTGATGGAGTTAATAGATGCAAATTGAACGTCCTGATGTGCAGTATATTGCAGGCGTTGACGAAGTCGGGCGCGGCCCATTAGTGGGCGACGTTGTGACAGCAGCCGTTATTTTAGATCCAAATAAGCCGATTGCGGGTTTGACTGACTCTAAGAAATTGTCAGAAAAAAAACGCATCGCATTGGCACAAGAAATAAAAGAAAAAGCGCTGTGCTACCATATTGCCAGAGCAACGGTTGCCGAAATCGATGAGCTAAATATTCTCCATGCAACCATGTTGGCGATGACTCGAGCGGTGGAAGGCTTGGAAGTTCAGCCTCAGCATGTATTTGTAGATGGTAATCGATTGCCCAAATTGAATGTTGCAGCGACCGCAGTGGTCAAAGGTGATAGCCTTGTGGCGGAAATTAGTGCAGCTTCTATCTTGGCGAAAGTGACTCGAGACAACGAGATGTTAGCACTGGATGCTGAATATCCTGAGTTTGGTTTTGCAGGCCATAAAGGCTATCCGACGAAAGCCCACTTTGCTGCGCTTGAAGCACATGGGGTAACACCCCATCATCGCACAAGCTTTAAGCCTGTGCAGCGCATCATAGCTGGGAAGGAGTAAGTATGCCAGCCCCGCAGTTTGTCCATTTACGTGTACACAGTGATTTTTCAATGGTGGATGGCCTAGCCAAGACTAAGCCGATTGTTGCAAGAGCTGAAGAGCTTGAAATGCCAGCCCTGGCCATTACCGATCAAATGAATTTATGTGGTTTGGTACGCTTTTATGGTGGCGCACATGGGGCTGGGATCAAACCAATCATCGGAGCGGATTTTTGGTTGAAGTCAGATCAGTTTCCTGATGAGCCTAGCAGGATCTTAGTGCTAGCTAAAAACAACCAAGGATATAAAAACCTTACCTTACTCATTTCGGACGCCTATCTTCGTGGTCACGTATTTCACCGTCCGGTTATTGATAAAGCGTGGTTAGCAAAATATAAAGAAGGCTTGATCTTGATCTCAGGTGCCAAAGACGGTGACTTGGGAAAAGCCATCTTAAAAGGCAATCCGAAACTTATTGAAGAAACACTCGAATTTTACGAAACACACTTTCCCGATCATTTTTATATCGAGTTACAACGTACCTCCAGAGCACAAGAAGAAGAATATCTCCATAGCGCTGTAGAGCTTGCAGCGGCAAGAAACTTACCGGTTGTAGCGACTAATGAAGTGGTGTTTCTCCACGAAAAAGATTTTGATGCCCATGAAATCCGAGTGGCTATTCATGATGGCTACACATTAGAGGATAAAAATAGACCTAAGCGCTTTTCCAAAGAGCAGTATCTAAAAACGTCTGAACAAATGCAGGCGCTTTTTAGCGATATACCCGAAGCGCTCGAAAATACGGTTGAGATCGCCAAGCGATGTAACGTTACCGTACAACTTGGTACGTATTTCTTACCTGACTATCCAACCGGCGATCTAGCCATTGAAGACTTCTTGGTAAAAGTGTCGCGCGATGGTCTAGAAGAGCGATTACAGTTCTTATTTCCTGAAGAAGACGAACGTAAAGAAAAACGCGGTGAGTACGATGAGCGCTTGCAAATTGAGCTAGACGTTATCAACCAAATGGGATTTCCTGGTTATTTCTTAATCGTAATGGAGTTCATTCAGTGGAGTAAAGATAACGGTATACCTGTAGGCCCGGGTCGTGGTTCTGGTGCGGGCTCTTTGGTCGCTTATGCGCTGAAGATCACTGACCTTGATCCGCTTGAGTTTGATCTGCTATTCGAACGATTCCTCAACCCAGAACGGGTATCTATGCCTGACTTCGACGTCGACTTTTGTATGGATAGGCGCGATGAGGTAATCGATCACGTTGCAAAACTCTATGGCCGTGACGCAGTATCTCAGATCATTACCTTTGGTACTATGGCGGCAAAAGCCGTGATCCGTGATGTTGGCCGTGTACTCGGGCATCCCTATGGCTTTGTAGATAGGATTTCTAAGCTGGTACCGGGTGACCCTGGTATGACCTTGGCAAAAGCGTTTGATGTTGAGCCACGTTTACCTGAAGCGTATGACAGTGATGAGGAAGTTAAAGAGCTAATTGATAAATGTCGTATTCTTGAAGGTTGTACGCGTAATGCCGGTAAACATGCCGGTGGTGTTGTTATCTCGCCTACGACGATCACCGATTTTGCGGCACTGTATTGTGACGAAGAGGGTAAGTTTCCGGTTACTCAGTTTGACAAGAACGATGTAGAGACCGCAGGCCTTGTTAAGTTCGACTTCTTAGGATTGAGAACGCTGACTATTTTACAGTGGGCGCTCGATATGGCAAATGAGCGTTTAGCCAGAGAGAACCGCGAACCCGTTGACATTGCAGCAATCCCTTTAGACGATCCGGCAAGCTTTAATGTACTACTCGATGCCCAAACTACGGCGGTCTTCCAGCTAGAATCTCGCGGAATGAAAGACCTCATTCGCCGCTTAAAACCTGACTGTTTTGAAGACATGATCGCATTGGTTGCGTTATTCCGCCCAGGTCCACTGCAATCGGGAATGGTAGATAACTTTATCGACCGTAAGCATGGTCGAGAGGAAGTCTCTTATCCTGACGCACAATATCAACATGATAGTTTACAACCTATTCTAGAGCCGACTTACGGGATCATCCTGTACCAAGAGCAGGTTATGCAGATTGCACAAGTACTTGCAGGTTATAGTTTGGGTGGCGCTGACTTACTACGTCGCGCAATGGGTAAGAAAAAACCCGAAGAAATGGCAAAACAGCGTGCAACGTTCGAAGATGGTGCCAAAAATAATGGTGTTGATGGCGAACTGGCCATGAAGATCTTCGATTTGGTAGAGAAGTTTGCAGGTTATGGTTTTAACAAATCACACTCTGCTGCTTATGCCTTAGTGTCGTATCAAACGCTGTGGATGAAGACCCACTTTCCTGCAGAATTTATGGCCGCAGTAATGTCCGCCGATATGGATAACACTGACAAAATTGTTACCTTGGTGGATGAATGCGAAAACATGAAGTTGACGCTACTACCACCAGATGTCAATGCCGGAGTTTACAAGTTTACGGTCAATCTTAAAGGTGAGATAGTTTATGGAATTGGCGCCATAAAAGGTGTCGGTGAGGGACCGGTAGAGGCAATTCTTGAAGCGCGTGAAGCAGGTGGTGAATTTAAAGATTTATTTGATTTCTGTGCTCGCGTGGATTTAAAACGTCTTAATAAACGTGTAATTGAAAAACTCATTTATGCAGGCGCGCTCGATAAACTGGGGCCAGATAGAGATCAACCTGGACGTGCGACTTTACTGGCAAGCCTACAAGATGCAATGAAGTCTGCTGAGCAGCATCACAAAGCTGAATCGCTAGGACAAAGTGACTTGTTCGGGTTATTGGCTGTCGAACCCGATGAAGTAGAGCAGGCCTTTATTAAAGCGACGCCACTGAGTGATAAAGAGTGGCTGCATGGCGAAAAAGAAACGCTGGGCCTTTACCTTACTGGTCACCCCATTAACCAGTATCGTAAAGAATTAAAATACTATACCTCTGGTAAGTTGGTTGACTTGCAACCGGGTAATCGTGATACGGTAGCTACCGCAGCAGGATTAGTTATTAATGCACGTACGCTAATAAATAAAAAAGGTGCGCGCTGGGGACTTATCACTTTAGATGACAAAAGTGCCCGAATTGATGTACGCTTATTTCCTGAACAGTTTGAAATGTACCAAGAATTGCTGCAAATTAACCAAATCTTGGTAATATCTGGACAGGTCAGCTTTGATAACTTCTCTGGTGGCATTACAATGACCGCAAGAGAAGTCTCTACCATTGCTCAAGCGCGAGAAAAACGCATTAGTGCAATAAAAATGACGCTAAATATGGCTCAAATTGACGCGAACTTCTTTGATAATTTCAAAAAAGTACTAGAACCATATAAATTTGGAACATGTCCAGTAATCATAAAATATCAGCGTCCTGATGCATTAGCAGAGTTAACATTAGGAACACAATGGTGTGTGACGCCCAGTGATGAACTTTTAACTCGTTTGTCACTGTTGGCGGCGCAAGAATTAGAATTAGAATTTAACTAAACAGGTAGTTTAGAGCATGAGCCTCAATTATCTTGAATTTGAACTTCCAATTGCAGAATTGGAAGCAAAGATCAAAGAATTACAAAACGTTAGCCGTTCGGGTGACTTAGATCTTAGCCTTGAAGAAGAGATCAGCCGCCTAAAAGACAAGAATGTCGAGTTGACCAAGAAAATTTTTGATGACTTGGGTGCATGGCAGGTGTCGCAGTTAGCACGCCATCCGCTTCGTCCATATACTCGCGATTATATCGAACGCATTTTTACCGAGTTTGACGAATTTGCAGGTGACCGCACATTTGCCAATGATCCAGCTATTTTAGGTGGTGTGGCACGGTTAGACGGTAAACCCGTGATGATCATTGGCCAGCAAAAAGGCCGTGATACCGCTGAGAAAATTAAGCGTAACTTTGGCATGCCAAAGCCAGAAGGTTACCGTAAAGCACTGCGCCTTATGGAAATGGCTGAGCGCTTTAAAATGCCAATCATTACTTTTATTGATACTCCGGGAGCATACCCAGGTGTTGGTGCTGAAGAGCGTGGTCAAAGCGAAGCTATCGCACGCAACCTTAAAGTAATGGCTGCACTAAAAGTACCGACTATTTGTACGGTAATTGGTGAAGGCGGCTCGGGTGGTGCATTGGCTATCGGTGTCGGTGACAGAGTAAACATGTTGCAGTACAGCACATACTCAGTTATATCACCAGAAGGGTGTGCTTCTATACTATGGAAGAGCGCAGAAAAAGCATCGTTGGCAGCAGAGGCTATGGGTGTATCTGCATCTCGCGTTAAAGAATTAGACTTGATTAATAACATCATCGAGGAGCCACTAGGTGGCGCACATCGCAATTATGATGCGATGGCGAAAAACCTTAAGGCACAGCTAAAGCGTGACCTTGCGGATCTTGAAGCGTTAAGCTCAGAAGAGATGCTCGATCAGCGATACAAGCGTTTGATGTCGTTCGGATATTGTTAGTACAAATTGAGTTGTGTATTGATAAGCAACTGGATTTAAGATAAAAAGCCGCTATTAAGCGGTTTTTTTATTGGGGTTATGGCTGAGGATATGAGAAATAGCCACGTGTACCATCAGGTGCAGCGAAATCTGGAGCAATTTATTGCTACTTCGCCAGGGCTTTGTGTAGCTTTATCTGGTGGCGTAGACTCCGTGGTGTTGCTGCACCTTTGTAAGCTTTATGCAGATAAGCATGGTCTTGCTCTACAAGCTGTGTATGTTAATCATGGGTTATCTGAACATGCTCAAAAGTGGCAGCACTTTTGCCAGTCACTATGCCATTCGTTGGCTGTGCCGTTTACTGCTAAATCTGTCTCTATTACCCAAAAAAGCCGTACTAGTTTGGAAGCTCAAGCCCGCGATGCTCGCTACCAAGCATTAGATGAAGCCGCGCAGCCGGAATATATTCTCGTGTTAGGCCAACATGCTGATGATCAGGTTGAGACGTTTTTGCTGCGATTAAAACGCGGCTCAGGTTTATTGGGTTTAGGTGCAATGAAGCCATACACTCAGCTTAAAAGTGGACGAGCGTGTATGCGGCCTTTACTCAATACGACACGGGATGAAATCGAGGCATTCGCCCAGCAGTTTGGCCTTAGCCACATTGATGATGAGTCTAACAAAGATGATGTATTTGATCGTAACTTTCTACGTAATCAAGTTATTCCGTTGTTGAAGTCGAGATTTAATGGTTTTGTTGCTAGTGTGCTGCGAACTGTTGAGATTTTACAAAGTCAGCAAGCTATCATAGATGAAATAAGCGCAGAAGATTTAAAAAAATGTCAGCACCAAAACACATTAGACATTACTTCTTTGTCTCAATTATCGCCGGCGCGGCGAGATAACGTCATACGCCGGTGGCTGGCACATCAGAATGTTGATATGCCTAGTCAAAAGCAGCTAGATCAAATAGTGCAGCAGGCGTTTTCAGCAAAGCAAGATAACCAACTAAAAATCGCGCTTTCACAAGGTGCTGTGCGTAGCTATCGAGGCGCTCTACATTGGGTTACACCGGTTAAAAAGAAGCAAGATATCGTTATTGCAGATCACAGTGTACTCAATGAACATAGTCACCCTCTAGCGATGATGTCAGGTAATGGCTGTCGGTTACCATTGTCAGATGAGGTAGTCAGCGTTCGTTATGGTAGGTTAAAAGATAAAATTAGGCCAAAGGGCAAGCCTGGCTCAAACACATTAAAGCATTGGCTAAAAGACCTACGTATCCCAAGCTGGACGCGTGAATCTATCGCGGTAATTTATTACAATGATACACCGGTTGCAGTAGTCGATTTGTTTGTTAATGCTGAATACGCTGACAACGATGGAATTAATTGGATAATAAATGATGACAGAAAATCTGAAAATAGGTAGACAGCTTGCAAGAAAAGCGCCTTACGCTTTGGCAATCACATTCATTATTTTTGCCCTACTGTTTGTATTTGGTGAAGTAGTGTGGATGAATCAAGTGTTTGCATCAGCTTCAGGGGTGATGAGCGTAGTTTTTTTATTGCTTTACTGGCATGAGAAAGGTGGTCTTTACTTTATTCTCGGCTTACTGTCGCCTTTATTTGCAGTCGTATTTTCGACACTACCCGACTTCCTTGCATTGGCGTGGGTTGTGAATGGGTTTTTTAATGGAGCTGCTTTCACTTTAACCGCTTATCTGTATGTAGATAAAGACGCTCAGCGCTAGTGATAACGCTGAGCAAAAGGGGAAAGCGTGTTGTTTATACTGCGCGTGCGCAGTTTCGTCCGGCGGCTTTAGCGCGGTAAAGCCCGCTATCGGAACGCGCAAATATATTGTCGGCATTGTCATGGCTTGATGCTAAGGTAAAGCCAATACTTGTCGTTACAGTGTATTTAGCCAACATCGTCGACTTTCTGACGGCATCCATAATTCTTTCTGCGATCACTTTATTAGTGGTAAACGCAGGATCGTCGATTAAGATGGCAAACTCATCACCACCAAACCTAAACACAGCATCTGTCGCTCGCGTTGAAGTTTGTAAAATACGTGAAAATTCGATCAACACCTCATCACCAGCTTTGTGCCCATAAACGTCGTTGACCTGCTTAAAATTGTCTAAGTCTAAAAGCATCAAACTAAAGTTTCTGTGTTGACGACGACAACGCTCAAGCTTTTCTTCAAGGTTGTCTGTAAATTGGCTACGATTATACAAGCCCGTTAGTGAATCCTTGGTTGCTAATTGTAATACCCTGTTATACATCAAGGCATTACGCATAGGGTAGATTAGGCAAGCATGTAACTTGACCAGTTTGGCTTTAATCGCCTCACTAAAAGGAAACTCACTAAAATATACCAATTGCCCCAAGTGCTCTTTTCCTAGCTCCAAATCAAAGCTATTTGCAGGGTAGTGGCTGTCGCTATTTTTCATCTGAAAAACACCGAGATTACAGTGAAACTGAATACCAGCAATTTTCGATATTTTAGCAACGTGTTCTGCATAGATTGTAAGTAACTCTTCTATGTCCAACGTTGTTTGTAGTTTATCTACTAAGCGAGCGTATTGCTCACCGTTTTGCTTATTATACTGCTCAGAATTGAACGGCAAATAATCGCCTCTGATCGGCAGCCTTTGTGTCAAAATATGGACGTTTTCCATATTTCTTCCCCCTAAATACAACAATACGCATAGACTATGCGAACTTTATGCCAAAAATCTAAACTGGCTTAAAAACAAACGCTTGCTATATTTAATAGGGAGAAAAATAAATCCACTTAAATTTCCCGTCATTTTTTTGCTCAGGAGGTCGATTGCAAAGTATCTTCGCGCAAGTTTTTGCCTTGTTGTTATGTGCTGTTATTTTAGTCTGGTGCTTTAAAAGGATTGGATTGCCGCCTATTTTGGCATACTTACTAACAGGCGTAATCGCGGGTAGTCATGGTATCGGTTGGATGAGTGATAGCCATGAAATTCACTTTATGGCTGAGCTTGGGATCGTATTTTTGCTGTTTAGTTTGGGTCTTGAATTTTCGGTTCCAAAATTAATGGCAATGCGTAACGTGGTTTTTGGTTTAGGTAGTTTACAAGTCATTCTCACAACGGTAATTGGTATGTTAGTGTTGCGCTTTATGCAACATGATTGGGTTGCCGCGTTTGTTATCTCAAGCTTAATCGCACTTTCCTCAACAGCCGTAGTGGTTAAACTATTGAAAGAATTGGGGATGCTTAATGCTCGGCACGGCCAATTGGGGATAGGTATGTTACTGTTTCAAGACATTGCCGTCGTGCCGTTATTGATTGCCTTTCCACTCATTTCTTCAGCAAGTAATTCACAACTGGCGTCAGCATTAGTTTTTGCTTTTGCAAAAGGCGCGATTGTTTGCTTTGTTCTATGGGCTGTTGGTAAGTGGTTGCTACCTAAAATATTCAACGAAATTGCGCTTGTTAGAACGGATGAGTTATTCGTATTGTCAACTTTGGTGGTGGCCTTGTGTGCCGGCGCATTGACCTACTCATTTGGGTTATCTATGGCTCTTGGGGCATTTTTGGCCGGTATGATGCTTGGAGAAAGCCAATACCGTCATCAACTCGAAGCGGAGATACGACCCTTTAGGGATATTCTAATGGGGTTGTTCTTTGTCACTGTTGGGATGCAATTAAACATTCCCTATGTGCTTGACCAATTCATCTACATTGTCGCCGCACTTGCTGCTGTGCTGGTAATTAAAGTATTGGTTATTGCTGCTATTGCGCAGCTCATGGGTGAGCGTAAAAAAGACGCATGGGGAGCGGGTATTTTGATTTGGCAAATGGGTGAGTTTGGATTTGTTTTACTTGCTTTGGCGAGCAAGCACCAACTATTGGCGCAACACGTTGTGTCATTTTTGATTGCGGTAGGTGTTTTATCTATGGCGCTCACTCCTTATCTTATCGGTAAAACGGCACAAATACTTAATATCTTACGTATAGAAAAAGACTGGCAACCAGAAGTGCCCAGTGGTTATAAAACTTCAGATTTAAAAAACCATGTGGTGATATTTGGCTATGCTAGAGTTGGCCAGACCATTGCCCGCTTCTTACGACCAGAGGCCATCCCTTATGTAGCAATTGAGCGTAATCCGCAAATAGTTCAGGATGCTCAGCTTGCCGGAGAGCCAGTTTTATTTGGTCATGCGGCGCAAAAAACGTTACTAAAATCAGCCCATATAGACAAGGCGCGTTTGGTGATCATCACATTTGACGATTTTGAGCAGACACAAGTTATCGTGGATGCGATTCGTCGCCGTACAGAAGAGGTCAAAATTTTAGTACGAATGAAAGATGATAATCATATGGAACAGTTAAAAAGTATGGGAGTAGCGGAGGTTGTACCTGAAAGCTTAGAGGCTAGTTTGATGTTAGTTTCCCACGTTCTTTATATGTCGGGCGTGCCCATGCGCAGGATCTTTCGTCGAGTCAGTCAAGAACGAGAAAACCGTTATCCTTATTTACATGGATTTTTTGCAGGTGAAAGTAGTGACTTACATGAAATGAAAGGAGAGCGGTTAGAGTACCTACATGCGCTAGCACTACCAGACAATGCCTATGCCGTAGATAAGTCGATAGCTGAGCTTGGACTTAGTGGTAAACGTGTCGATATCACCGCACTTAGGCGAGACGGCGAGGAAATTGAACAGCCTGATGAGCATACTGTACTGCGAGTGAACGACGTTTTACTGCTGCGTGGGAAACCCCGGCGCGTTGAAAGGGCTGAGCAATTCTTGCTCGACGGCCTTCCGTAATGATGTTGCATCAGCGTAATACATGGAGTAGGAGCAAGTTTACCTTGCGATCTTGTGTTTTTCTGTTTTCACAGTTCGCTGCATAAAGCGCCTCCTATCACATGGAGTAGGAGCAAGTTTACCTTGCGATCTTGTGTTCTTCTCTTTTCATGGCTCGGCGCATAAAGCGCCTCCTACCACATGGAGTAGGAGCAGGTTTACCCTGCGATCTTGCAGGTTTTTCTGTTTTCACAGCTCGCCGCATAAAGCGTCTCCGACAACATGGAGTAGGAGCAGGTTTACTCTGCGATCTTTCGGGTTTTTCTGTTTTCACAGCTCGCTGCATAAAGCGCCTCTGACAACACGAAGTAGGAGCAAGTTTACCTTGCGATCTTGTGTTTTTTCTGTTTTCACAGTTCGCTGCATAAAGCGCCTCCGACAACATGGAGTAGGTTTACCCTGCGATCTTGCGGGTTTTTCTGTTTTCACAGTTCGCTGCATAAAGCGCCTCTGACAACACGAAGTAGGAGCAAGTTTACCTTGCGATCTTGTGTGTTTCTATTTTCACAGCTCGCCGCATAAAGCGTCTCCTACCACATGGAGTAGGAGCAGGTTTACCCTGCGATCTTGCGGGTTTTTCTGTTTTCACAGTTCGCTTCATAAAGCGCCTCTGACAACACGAAGTAGGAGCAGGTTTACCCTGCGATCTCGTGTTTTTCTGTTTTCATAGCTTGCCACATAAAGCGCCTGCCACTAAACGGAGTAGGAGCAAGTTTACCCTGCGATCTTGTGTTTTTCTATTTTCACAGCTCGCCGCATAAAGCGTCTCTTACTACACGGGTAGGTGCAGGATGCACTGACTTAATTTTGAGCATCTGGCATATTCAAAGATACGATATTTTTTTGCAATAAATGCATTTGGGTGAATAAAAAGGTTTCACCATTAAAGTCCGCCAAATATCGGCTATTACTGGGTATTGTTGTAAGATGTTGATATATCTTTTTATTAAGATGATAAGACCAGAGCTGGTTATTGTTATTTACACCGTACAATATACCGTCATTATAAACGGCAAATGGTTGAGCTAACTGATCGCGAAGCTCACGTAGCTCAGTCGGGAAAGGCGATATGTTTAGGTTAATAAACCAAAAACGCTTACTCATATCTTGATAAATAAAATGTCCATCATCTACTTGTGCAGCCCAAACTACATTTTCAGAAACCACGAGCGAGGCTTCTTTGGTATCTTTGTTAATAATGTAAAGTCCAGCTTGCCCATTTTCTCTTGCTGTGACTAATAACGTTGTTGGCGTCAACCATTGCATAACGGAATCAATAGCAAGAGAATTAGAGATAAAAGTTTTTTCTCCTTCTAAAGACCACAGTGTAAGTCCTTTTTGCGTTGTGCCTGCTATCTCATTCCCCGTAGGAGACCAAGCAATTCGCTTGCTAATGTTGTCATGCTGTGAGTTGGTCAGTTGCGAAACACTTTGACTATTGTAAAGCCATATTTGTCTTGAACCCGTGCGTGTAGATGTAAAGGCAATATGATCACCATGAGGCTGAAACTGCGGGTTGTCTTCTCCCATTATTGTCCTAGCAACCTTTTTTGTTATAGCGGTTTGGTGATTTCGTATTTGGGCAAGACTTAAGGTAAAAATATCAGTATCAGCGTGTATCTGCGTTGCTAAAATATGTCTTCCGTCAGCTGAAAAGGCAGCTCCTCTTAGATTTTTTCTACCTCCAGTATCAAGCGTAACCATTTTCCCGCTGGTTTCTAGTCTATAAAGTCCGTTGGTCGTCGAAGCCAGCAAGTACTCGCCGCTTGGATGAAAACTGATGTCAATCGGTTGCAATGGCGACAGCTCGTACGGGAGCGCAATTTTTGCAGTGCTCGTTGTTGCTTTATCTGGACTGTATATAGTCAGATGATGCGAGTTGTGTTCGTCAATACTTACAAGTGCAAAAATATTTTTACTTGCAAGGTAGTCAAGAGTGTAGCTTTTTCCTTTCTGTATATGGTTGATTGTATTGTTTATATTTTCTTTTGGGTTAAAAAGGGAAAGCACCGTTTGTTGAGGGCGCAAATGCGATAAGTAGCTGATTTCCCCATTTTTCATCCAATTTGCACGCCACATAGGTTTTTCTTTACAAGCGATAGCAGTACGTGGTGTTTGTGGTGTGTTGAGTGCAGTCTCAAATTCCAGTGTATTTAGAGACCAGCAAAAGGGGGAGGATTGTTGAGCCTTGCAATGACTGCGCTCGGTAAAAGTCAGTCGCTTTGTGTCAGGTGACCAACTTGGTTTACCGTACACGCCTTGGATAGCGGTTAAACGAAATTCTTTGTGCGAGGTTAAATTTTTTACCCAAAGTTGACTGTGACAATTATCGCTAAAGCGCTGAAAAGCAATCCATTTACCATCTGGTGAATAGCTGGCATTAGCATCCCATGCGTCACTTGTGGTTATCGGGGTAAAGTGAGGTTGACTAGGTATTTGTGGGCTGAGTTTGAGTTTAGCTATAAAGGTAGAGGTAAAAGCCACAATCAATACCATGAGCGCCGCTACAGCAAATTTTGCAGCGCGCGTACGGTTTTTTCGAACCACTTTACGGGCGACAGGTTTATTAGCTATTGACGTAACGGGTACCTCTAAACTATAGCCTTTTTTGCTGTGCGTTTTTATAAACTCTAAGTCACTATCAGCATATTTGAATACTTGGCGAACTTGGAAAATGCAGCGCTGTAATGTATTTAGAGAAACAACTCTGTTGTGCCAAACGGTGTTAAGCAGTTGCTCAAAGCTCACCACTTCTCCTGGTTGCTTTGCTAACTCACAGAGTACTGCTATTGCTTTTGGGGGGAGGGTATATGCCTGTTGGTCAATAACAATATGATTGCGAGATACATCCACAAGGTGATCTGCAATCAAAAACTGCTTTAATTCCATTTCAAAATTCTTTTTTCAGCAAATTATCAGCGAAAAATCAGCAAACTTTGTTGTTTTCCCGCACTGTTTTTTCCTAATGTAACACACTGATAAAAATAAACTAAAAAGGAAAGTCATGCGTTTTATTATTTTTCTAGTGATAATGCTAGTTGCGACATCAAGTAAGGTGTATGGACAAACGTTAAAACAACAACCTATCACGATAGGGTTGGAAGTCTCTTTTGCATCTGAGATATTAAAAGAAAATCGAGAGGTCATGATTTACACACCAAATGACTACGACCCAAAGAAGCAATATCAAGTGTTGTACTTACTCGATGCGGAATTCTTTTTTATCCAAACCGTGGGTACTGTGGAATCTTTAGTTAGCACTGGTAAAATACCAGCTACCATAATTGTTGGACTAAAAACAACGGTAAGAACAAGAGACTACTTACCATCAATTAACGGTGAACCGAAAAGTAGCAGACAGCGTTGGATTAAGGAAAAGTTTCCTCAATTTGGTAAAACGACCGAATTTACAAATTTCTTAACTCAAGAGCTCTTTCCTTTCATTGAATCGCGATATTCACTCAAGCCTAATCGTACTTTAGTGGGGTATTCCAATGGCGGGATTTACGGATTACACACCTTTTTAAGCAAGCCAGATGTCTTTACCAATTATCTGCTTATCAGTCCGCCAGGTTGGTGGGGAGAGGAAGAGCTTGACCTGCAGTTTCAAGCTCTGAGCAACTCAGGTCATGATCTTAGCCGCAACTTGTACCTCAGCATTGCGGGGGAAGGTGGTGACTTTTACACTAACGGTATGCGAGTTGCGTCTAACCTTAAAGCACTTCGCTCAACAGATGTAAAATGGCAATTTAGCCTCAAAGAATCGGAAACGCATCAAACTACATTTTATCCGAGCCTATATGAAGGGCTAACGCAGCTTTTTGATGACTTCTATTTTGAGCTCAATGAAGAATCTGGAAAATATGCACAGATTTCTGATATTGAAGATTACTACCTAAAACTTTCCAAGCGCTATGAGTTTGCGGTGTTAGCGCCAGAGTCTATATATAAAGCACTTGCTGACGCACAAACCAGTCATAAGCGTCTAGACGCTGCACTTGTGACTTTAACGGCATTTGTCACGCGTTATCCTGACTCATCTTATGCCCATGCAAGCCTTGGCCATGGGTATTTGGAGATCAAATCTTATAATAAAGCTTTGGAGAGTTTTAATCACGCCTTGCAGCTTGCTAAAACACAGCAAGTCGATGACCCAACTGTATACGATTACTTTGAAAGTATGATAGCCCAAGCGAAAAGTAAAATCGTACAGTAAGCTACACCTCAGCTTGTAAAGCTGTTTCTACTAAACGCAGTAGGAACAGCTTTACCCTGCGATCTTGTGTGTTCTTCTGTTTTCACAGCTCGGCGCATAAAGCGCCTCCTACAACACGAAGTGGGAGCTGGTTTTCGCCGCGATCTTTATGCTTTTTCGAGTTACTTGTCGAGTTTACTCAATAAATGCTGCTTAACGGTGGGCCATTCTGAGGCGATAATCGAATACACTACGGTGTCTCTTAACTCACCATTTCTACCAATTTGGTGGCTGCGTAAGATACCATCTAGCTTAGCACCAAGGCGCTCAATAGCACTTCGAGAAGCGTGATTAAAAAAGTGGGTTCTAAACTCGACTGCAATGGCATCAAAATCTTCAAAAAGCTGCTGTAACAGCAAAAGTTTACACTCCGTATTTACCGCCGTTCGACGCACTTTATCGCTGTACCAAGTATAGCCCAGCATGGCGCGGCGATTAGCGATATCTGCATTGTAATAGCGGGTGGTTCCTACGATTTCGTTGCTGCTATTTAGCTTCACCGCGTAGGCAAGATTACCTTCAGGTGCTTGACTTATCGCTGTGTTAACATAGCCTTCCATATCTTGTGGCGTGGGGACATTAGCATACCAAAGCTTCCACGCTTCACCGTCTTGTACAGCCCGCTCCAGCGCATCAATATGTGTTGTTGATAATGGTTCAAGGGTGACGTGGTGTCCTATCAGGGGTTTATTAGTTGGCCACATGCGTTACTACTTCCTTATTTTGAGTATTTTGATGGTATCTTGTTTTGCAAGAGGTACAGCTAAGAGATTTGTTTTAGCCATAAAAGCCAAGGCTGATATATTGGCTAAGGGATTGGTCAAATCATCAAAATTTTCGATATGTGTGAGCTTGCCCGTCGCGCTAACGCTAAACACAGCAATGCCAGAGCTACTTTCAGAGGCTGCGTACAATCTTTTGCCATCAGCATCAAGTAACATGGTAGATACGCCATTTAGAGGCTTGCCTACTTGGCTTGCATCAATGGTTTGGAGCAAATGGTATTGACCGTTTTGTTGACGCTCAAATACTAAAATGCTGCTACTGCCTGCTGCTGCAACATAAAAAATAGTAAAGTTTGGGCTTGATGCCAAGGCTTGTGGTTTACTGAGGGCGCGCAGGTTACTGTCGTTTTTAACGATGCGCTGCTTCATCGCATAAGTGCCGTTGGTTTGATGCCACAGCGTAATGACATCACCTTCGTACCCTGCAACGATAAGCTCATCAACCTTTTTATTTATTAACACATCTACAGGCCCACCCATATCAGTCTGCTCAGTGCCATCGATAGGGCCGAGCCACGTCACTCTGTTTGCTGAGGTTATCTTAAAAGCAGTGACTGTATTACTTTTATAACTTGGGATAAAGGCGTCGTTTTTGTCATCACTTAAGCTAATTTTCCAAGGTGCAAATAAGCCCAGGGTGTCTTGGGCAGAGGTGTTCTTGGTCGGATCAAACACCACTTTGTAAGACACTTCATCAGAAAAGCTTTGCACAAGGTTAAACTTACCCGCGTTATCTTTTGCAAACACATTCAAGGCGCCATCGTAAAAGCTAGTGTTAAGAATGAGGTTGCTATTTACAAATACCGCATCAGATGCGCCAGTAAGTAATAGTGGCTGAGTATCGCTCGATTGAAAGTGTTGATCTTGGAACAAGAGCCCATTTTCGTTGAGTGCAAATGTAACCAATGCGTTGTCATCGCCACTGACTGCAACAGCCTGCGTACCTTGAAGGTTAAAACGCAGCGTTCTAGGGTTATCTAAGCCACTAAACCCTGCTGTGTTATTTTGGATGGTCTGAACCACATCGAATGTATTGCTAATCGCGCTAAATGGCATGGCTCCGAGTGCGATAAATGCAAATGCGCTTATTGCAAATTTATACATTTTACTACCTGTTTTTATTATTTTAAATCTTACTGGAGTTCCAAAAATGTTCTGATTTCATCCAAACGATTCATGCCGTCTTCAAACCCAAGCTCAATAAGTTTTTGGGTGTATGTTCTCTCAAAAAGCAAGTAACTTGTTAAACTCGACGGTGAGTGTTTTTTAACCCCCATAGTCCTGAGCAATAGCTTTATGGCCAATGGCATATCATCATAATAATGATCAGCGACTTCGCTAAAGTTGAGCTTAGGGTTGATTATCATGTGATCGATCCGTTTGAGCTCTTTATGCTTTTCTCGTGCTGGCAACAGGCTCACAGTTCGGTTGACTCGTTCTAGCCGCTCAATATCTGAGTTTAAGGTATCGCTAAATACGCTATCGAGGAGATGACCCGCAACCACAGACATTCCAGGGAAATGCGGCTCGTACCCAAGCGGCTGAGGCAGTTTAGGCTGTTCTACGCCAATCACAAAGATTTTATCTGCCCCCAAGTGAATTGCGGGACTTAATGGAGAAAGTTGGTGAATAGAACCATCGCCATAATAATGGTGTTTAACCCTAACACTTGGGAATACCATAGGTATGGCTGAGCTTGCCATGAGCAGATCTAGAGATATATTGCCAGGCACACCAACTCGTTTTGAGCGTTGCCAAGGAGTGGCATTGTTTGCCTGATAAAACGCTACGGACTTACCAGTTGAATAGCTTGAAACTGTAATTGCGACGGCGTCAAGAAAACGGCGATGTAGATTATGGTCAATGCGATTTAAATCAAGTACATTTGCCAGCAGTTTTCGAAGCGGTGAATTGTTTAGTAAGCTTGCTGGTGGCTGATTAAGATATTGTGCTTGAAAGCTACGTAGCATGTTTACTAATAAGTGACCATACGCACCTGAAAATGAACTTTTATAGACCATATCTGTGCTGAAGTTTTTCCAGATATACTCTACTTTCTTTACGGCTAAATGAAAGCAAGAGGCATAGCATGCAATACCTGCCGAGTTTATCGCACCTGCCGAGGTGCCCGTAATGATGTCAAATGGCAAAGGGGAGGTGCGAGGCATACTTTGTGCTAATGCTTTGAGTACGCCTACTTGATACGCGGCTCTTGCACCACCTCCGGTCAGAAGTAAGGCAATTTTTTTATCACTCGTTCTGTGCTTTCTCAAAAGAGGCTATCCTGCTGTTCAAATTGGTCTTTTTATGCGTTATTTATCTTTGTTGATGTTGTAATGCGATAGATACAAAGAGTTGATAACTCCAGTAAATACGTTATTTTTAGTAATAAAGTGCCACTGTGTCCTTAAGTCGCCTGTAGATTGTATTATTTATTCTAGTTGAACCAAGCTAAAACCCAAGTTGTCTGAAACACTCGCTCCCAGATTATTATTTTGAAGGTAAAGCACTAAAACGCTAAGGTGGCACAAACAAATTTTAACAAACTAGCGCGTTAATTTGGTCGCTAATTGGCGCGATTTTGTATTTAATGAAGTGACGATTTAGTTTAACTTCAATGTACTGAACTTAAGTTCGGTGCTCAAGTATTTTTATTAAGATCAAATGTTTGAACAAGGTGTAGTCAGAGTTTGCACCACAACGCATTTTTTTAGGGTTTCAGCGCGCATTAAGTTATTAGTCAAGTATTTGGTGATAGTTTTACATTAACGCGTATCAACAATGACGAAGAGGGAGTCCCCATGTCAGAGAATCATCGAGAAGGCAACAAAAAACCTTCTAACAGCCAATTACTGTTTGCCGCAGTAGTTGTACTAGCATTAATTATTGTGGCTGTTTTTGTGCTCGCACAAAAAGATACTCCGCCATCGGAAAATCAAAAGGTTAAACAGGATATTGTGGTACCAGAACCAGCACAAACGTCAGTTGTGAATACTGCAACAGAAGTCGAACCAGAAGTGTTGGTAGAGCCCGAGGCTGAGCGCGAAATACCAGACACTCGTGAGCCAGAAACACCTGCACCCACCGCAATCGCGGAGCCTGAAGCACCAGTTTTACCGTCGTTATCACAAAGCGATACAGAAATAAAAGCAGCCGTTGCTAATTTTATGTCAAATCAAGCGGTCAAGTTATTAGCTGATGATGATGTAATTCGTCGCACTGTGGTGTATGTGGATAATTTAGCTAAAGGAAAAATTGCAGAAAAACATTCACCAGTAGTAAAACCACAAGATAACTTTAGTGTGATAGATGACGATATAATTATCACAGATCCAAATAGTTATGAGCGTTACACCCCTTACGTTGCAATGTTTGACACGATGAGCACAGCACAGGTTGTAAGATTATATGACCAATACAAACCATTGTTTGAAGAAGCATACGAAGAAATTGGCTATGAAGGGAATGAGTTTAATGGCACCTTAGCGGATGCCATCGACGAGCTACTTGCAACACCTATTCCGGATACTGCCTTACCGCTCATTAAAGAGTCGGTGACCTATAAATATGCCTACGCAGAATGGGAGCAGCTGTCGGCTGCGCAAAAGCAGTTTTTACGAATGGGTCCAGAAAATATGAAAAAAGTGAAAAAGCGCTTGGAAGAAATCAAAAGCGCGTTGAACAAATAATCAAATATCCTCTTAACAAACATAAAAGCGTGGATAACTGTTTAAACATCACTCAGTTAACCACGCTTTTTGACTTTTCCCTTGCATCCTTTTGTAATCTTCGAGATAATGCAAACCGCGCCAAACAAGGCCCTCAATGGTAGTCTTATTGGTCCTCTCGCAACAATAGTTCGTGAACCTGGTCAGGTCCGGAAGGAAGCAGCCACAGCGGATGACTTGTGTGCCGGGATGTGGCTGGTAAGACTGCCACCCAAATTTCCTCATTGTTGTTTGAAGTGTAAGTCTTATTAATAGCACTCAAAAGTATACTAAAACATACTAATTCCTATCTTTTTAAATTTAAAAACTAAATCAAATAAAACACTCATTCTGTGCTCGTTAGATCAATAACACTTTATTAGCGTGTTCCCGTAGATTGGAAAAGTCGTGGGCGCTTTCCAACAGAGTTACGAAAACGCGCTGCGAATGCAACAGTAAGAAAATTCTAGAATGGAGGATGTGAGTTTTGCTAAGCCAGCAGGCGCTCGCAGTTTGTTAGATTCGTTCGCCGCCGCTTTTGAAGTGCTTCGCAGTAAGTGGTTGTTGTTCGCTATCGGCCAACTGCACCGTGAAAATTGCGTAGTAAGTTTTATCCAGTTTCTGGCTCTATATTTAATCGAGAGTGTATGGGTTGTGCTTCGTTGATATAGCCATATTTATCGGCCCGAATACATTGGCCTGTGAGTCCAACCAATTCAATATAGGATTTGAGCTCAAATAGCAGACCCTTATGCAAAAGGCATGACGAACTAGGTTATCTTAGAAACCTTTAAAGAGATATACTCAAGTTTTATGATGTGCAGACTTGGATCAATTCATTAACTGCTCCCCAATGATTTCAGTTATTCAGCTTAGGCAATATGAGTAGTATATTTAGCATATTTTTGTCTAGTCATGGGGGCTTGGCACATGGCTAAAGAAGAGCGCCCATAATAAGTCCCACTTTGATCAATTTGCTTGTGCATATTTATATTTCTGGGTGTTTTTCATGTATCATGGTTGTGCGATAGTCGACACACTTTTACTTTTCTGATTTGATGACACCTGATTAAGTTATTGTTATGGTTGACAGTAATAGAGTGGGTGTATGAGTAGCCGTTGTTATGCGGCGGGGAATACGCTATTGTTATGCGACATTTTTCGTCGATAAAAATGTCAGCCATTGAGGGAGTCAAATGAAGTATAAAATAGTACCTGTAAGATCGGATTTCTTAGATAAAGTTAGAAATGTAGGTATAGACGATCAAAACCAGCCTGTAGAAGTATTGGAAGCTAAAGGTGGTGAACCATGTCGAGATGTGCTTCGTGGTGCAAAGGCTGGTGAGAAACTAATATTGGCCAGTTATTGTCCTTTCACTAAAACAGGCCCGTATAAAGAGTATGGGCCCATTTTTGTGTTGGCTAACTCAAATAGTCAGGAATTTGATGTTAATAAACTGCCATTGCCAAATGGGTCAGCAACCGATTATTTAGGTCACACATTTGTATTAAAAGCATACTGTGAAAACGAGCGTATATTAGACGCAAAATTGACATCACCAGAACATGCAGAAACAGATCTTGAGGGATTTTTAACCAATAAAAAGGTCAGCTTTGTAATTGCAAGATATGCAGCCTATGGTTGTTACAGTTTTAGAGTTGAACGTGTTTAATAGATATTAAAGCGTTAGCTGCCTTTCCATGATGCTGTTGGTCGAGAGCGAGTACTCACCGCTTATTGTGAAACCCTTAAAAGACGAAGGCGCACAAATCTAGCAAATTGTGAACATTTGCTGGCTTAACCAAATAGATTCTTTAGCGATAACCCTCAAGCTGCGTTAACCACAGTACCTTTATGGTGTGCGACACACTGGCTTTAGTGTCAGGAGGTACTTAAATGCCAGCAAGAACCTTATTTTCTTAAGCACTTTTGATACGAGTAATGAATAATTCTTTGTAATTCTAACGAGAGACTACCATAACTTGGTGAGTAGGTAACAGTGGGTGTCATCTTTGTTCCCTGATGCCCAGGCATAAAGCCAAAGGTAATCGCACCAAGCAATTGCCTCAAGAAGTGCATGACCTAATCAATGAATACCTACGCACGCATAGGGTGGTGAGGTATCAAAAGGTCTATGACCAGTTTCTTGAGCAACTTGATACGCTTAACGCTAAAAGGCGAGAGGTTGGTCTAGTTGAGCTAAAACCATGCAGTTATAGATGGATAGTGAATAGGCTTCAAAATAGATAGCGAAACAACAGGTTTAGCAACTATTTACGAGTTTTTAATTTAGTAAAAGTCGAGAACCTAATCTTTTGTTTCGGGGTCGCCAGTGCTAAAGAGATTGGAATCGCGAATAATGAACTAGTAACAGCTAAAGTGCTAGCGTGAGCATCAAGGTAATTTCATAGGAAAGGTATGAATAATTTCGATAAGATTTACTTCAAAAGCAAAGCAGTAGGAAGGTTGTCATCACAGAGTTTGAATGAGCTCAAATCTACTCTCACTGAAATTGAGAGTAGAAAGAGTAAACTCGAAAGTGAAATCAAAGCCACAAACGAACAGCTTAAAAAACAGGAGTCGGAGCTTTCGTGGATTAATTGGTTTCCTCTAAAACTTTTTTTTCAAAGTAAGATCGAATCAAAAAAACAAGCCATAGCAAAAACTAGCGAGGTTCTAAGGAAAAAAGAACAAGATTATGAAAATCACACGTTGGGGCTTGAAGTTGAGCTGACTGACCAGCTTGAAGCCGCTTTTGGTACTCTTGATGATAGGTTCTCAGAGGTTCTTAACATAAAGAAAGTATGGGATATTACAACATCGCAGTCGATAGATCGTGTTGCAGAAAGAACGGTTGCAAACAATGTCATTGAGCGCAAAGAGATCAGTTTAAAGAGAACAAGCAACAGCAAAATACAATGTGACTACAAAGCACTCCATTTAGAAAATGCTAACGGTGGTGATTTGCATATTTTTCCTCAGTTTCTCTTTGTCGATAGCGGCGATGACTTCGCTCTGATTGATTTACTTGACGTTGATGTAGAATTTACTCTGACAAATTTTATAGAAAGTGAATCCGTACCTAGTGATGCTGAAGTAGTTGATCATACTTGGGCAATGTCAAATAAAGATGGCAGCAGAGATAAACGTTATACAGACAACTATCAAATTCCTGTTGTTCAGTATGGAGAACTTCACCTTAGCTCAAAGTCAGGGCTTAATGAGGTGTACATGCTGAGCCATCCTGAATCGGCATTTAATTTCAAAGAAATGTTTGACGAATATAAGCAGGTTTTAGCAAGTGCGGGAAACTAATAATCGTGCGGGCTATGGGAGTAATTTGTAAGCACCAAAGGAGAGTTTCAGTGTACTACGAAAAAATTGGAGGTTTTGAGGTTAAAGCTTTCTTTGATTCTGATAAAGGGCAGTTAGTTCACAAAGTGACGTACCGTAGAAAACTTCTTAAAACCCGACTCCTAGGTGATAGATTATCTCAAAGCTATATTGGCCATAAGTTGATCATTGCTGATTTGGCAAGTGTGTTGAGTTGGGGAAACATTGCTATGACTTTGCTTGATAGAAAGGTTCAACCACCTGAAAATAACCCAATCCTGCACAGTTTATTTGTGTCAATGCTCACGACTTACTGGAAGTGTTTCGCCGATACAAAAGGGCGACATGGAGTTTAGTTAAATAGGAAGCTTGTACCTAAGCAATACATTGTTGTTCATGATGAGTTACGAAGAATGAGGCATAATCTTGCGGCTCATAGTGGTGATGACCCATTTGAAAATGGCTATGTCCTTTACGTAGAAGATGTGGATGGTAAAAGTAGATTTGAACCATTTGTTTTGCCAGTTCATTGGAAAGCTTATGGAGCAGATAAAAAGATGATAAAAAATATAACTGAACTCTCGAAGCAGCTTATTGATGTGTTGGAAGGAAAGCAAGAAAAGCTACTTAAAAGAATTATGGATAGCGTGGATAAATAATAATTGAAGCTCTTGAGTTGGAGAAAGTGATGGTGACTAAATACTTTTCCGTTTGAAGGGGGGAGCAGCTTACAACTATCGGTGCTACTTTTCTCGTTTCTTACCTTTATCATCGCTATATCGACTCTGAGCATGATAACTGGACGAAAATTAAAACAAAAGAATCTAGAATTAGTGTTATAAAAAGAAATGGCATCACCATAAGACTTGGCTTAGGCATATTGAAAACATGAAGGCTGCTAACCTTAATCGTAATACTCTGGGTTTGCATGGCCCTGAAATTTTAGAAATGACTAAAGCTATAAAGAGTGTTTAGGGTAACGCGGTAAGTCACATTGTTTCTGAGCAAATTCATAATTTCTGTCGGATGGCGGCGCTGCGCGCCTTATGCCGACCTACATCAAAGGTAGGTTAAGCGAAGGCGCCACCCAGCAGGCTTTCAGATTCATGTCTTGAAGTCGTTTGTAGTGGCACGAAGCGCGTCAAGTTGATCAATACAAATGAATCGTTATGTTTTTGACTTTTCCTTTTGGGTTACTAATTTTTTACCACCACATCATATTGTTTTAGATATTTATTGTATATTTAGTACACTTTCTACTATAAATTTGTAAGTCACTGCAAACTCCAATTATGACGTTTGTAGTGTAAGTCTTATTGATAGTCCTTAAAACACACTAATCTTTACTAATTCCCTTATAAATCCAATTTAAAACTAATCCTTAGTTCATTAGGTCAATAGCACTTTTTATACAAATCTACAAAAGCCCATGTGCATTAGATGCTTGTAACAGAGCAAGGCAAAGTTGGGTGTGTATGACTGTGATATCAATTAGCATCAATACTTGTTCAATTGAAAGGAGTAAACCTGACGCTCACTTCGTTATAGATTTCTTATTTAGAGCAACAAAATAGCAAAATTTTGTCTGCCTACGTGGGGTGTAGTTACTTTGGCTATAGCTGGATGCTGTGGCGGTGTTATAGATGAGATTTTCTCGCCTCAAATTTGACCGCTTTATTAAGGTAAATGATATGACACGCGCGTCGAGGAAAGTGAAGGCTGCCTCACAAAAAAGGTACGGCTGATGCCGTACCTAAGGTCGTCAGGAAATAATACTTAACTTGCTTAATCTACGTTGGTTATAACCGTATCGATTAAATGCACCACGCCATTGGCGGTGTATATGTCTTTTTGGGTAACGTTGCTACCTTCTGTCTGCAAACCAGACGTAGGAAGTGTGACTTGCCACCAAATATTGTTCACTCCATTACCATTGTTTTGACCTTGCTCGGTGTCACCACTAAAAAAGTACAGCGGACGGCCTAAATACGCTGCTTGCATAGTGCCGTCTTGCCTAGGAATCAAAGATAGTCCTGGGATGTTGCTTATTTGTGCCTCGTTGGCGATGACCGGTGGCCAAGACGTGGCACAGCTGTCGTTACACTGACTTTGATCTGCGGTTAGGTCATTGTCGAAAACATACAAAGTGAAGCCTGCTTTGTTTAGTGCTTTACCCGCAACTAGTCTTTGCCCGCTGATGTCGTAGGCAACTGCATCTGATGCTGTGTTTGCTGAACCTGCAAAGTCGACCACATTAATATCGAGCATGTTACCTGCTAGCGTTTCCACTTGTTTACCATTTAGTTTTAACGCCGTGGTTGCCGACGCTTCAATCCCTAGAACGTGCTGTGTAAGTACGTTCGTAAGTGCTGGCACATCTGCAAGCAGTGCGTTTAAAGTGGTTGCTGGGATCTTCTCAAAGGCACGGTTGGTTGGTGCAAATACCGTGAATGTTTTGCTGGTGTCAGATAGCGTATCGACGAGATCGGCAGCCGTTAGCGCAGTCACAAGCGTAGATAAAGTGTCAGTTTCCACTGCAACATCTACTATCGTTTTGGTGGCTTGTGTTTTATCAGCAGGTGGCATGATGACTTTATCTAATACGTGTATAACACCATTATCAGCACTGACATTGGCCGTTCTTATAACAGCGTCATCAATGAATAGCTTGCTGTTTACGGTGCTCAACGCCGCGTTATCTGAATTAGCCATGGTTACCATATTAGTGTCCGAGGAGGCTACGGCAGCCGCTGCATCAGACATAATACTTTGTCCAGTTACGACGTGATATAACAAGATATCAGAAAGCTTTTGTGGATCTGCGGCGAGCGCATCCAGAGTTTCCTGCCCAAGTGCCGCAAACGCTGCATCTGTTGGTGCGAATACAGTAAACTTAGTGGTGGGATCCGCAAGCGTCTGATCCAGTCCTGTAGTGCCAAGTAAGCTTACCAGTGTGTTGAACGACCCTGCGTTTTGTGCAACTACGGGGATCAATCCAAGAGACTCTGGAACAGCAATATCTGCGACCACAACGGCGTCCAATACATGGATCACACCGTTTGACGCCTTGATGTCTGTTTGCGTAACGGTTACACCTGCATATTTGAGCGTATCACTAGCAGCGTCTATGGTTACAAGTAGCTGGTTGTTTAACAGTGTTGTTGCACGCTCGCCGTTAAGTGACATTGCCGTGACTGAATCAACACTGCCAGGGAGGATATGCTGCTTTAAAATATCACCAAGCACCTCTGGATTTGCCAACAGCGTGTTTATCGTATCTGTGCCAAGGGCTGCAAATGCTGCGTCTGTTGGTGCAAAAACAGTAAGCGGGTCAGAGCCGGTGAGTGCACTGGTCAGCCCTGCGGTTTCAACTGCTTTAAGTAAAGTTGTGAAAGTTCCCGCATTGGTAGCAATCTCAGCAATATTTTGAGTTGATGCTATGTCAGCTGGTGGCATTAGTACGGCATCAATCACGTGAATAATCCCGTTATCGGTTATTATGTCTGTTTGCGTAACCGTTGCTGTATTCACTAATAACGTATCCCCGCTGAGCGAGAGCGCTATTTTGGCACCATTTACAGTTTCAGCTGTTTGGCCGGCCAGCGACAGTGCAGCTTCAGCATTCACCTCTGCGCCTATCACATGATACGTCAAAATGCCGCTTAGCGTGTCAGTATCTGCCAGTAAACCGTTGATGGTTTCCGCTCCGAGCACGTCAAAAGCGGCGTCGGTTGGTGCAAACACCGTGTATTTATTATCAGTATTGTCTAGTGTCGCATCAAGGCCTGTTGCTTCTAATGCTGCTACTAATGTAGTAAATGAGCCTGCTGCTTTTGCAGCGTCATAGATTGAAGTTTCGGTAGGTTCTGGTGCGGGCGTTATAACAGGGTCATCGTCACTAGAACATGCCACGAGTGTGCTAAACGAAGCCACAAGAGCGAGCTTTACAATGATATTCACGGTCATCTCCGTTGGGTGGTTAGTTTTTCGGCAATACGCTGAGGGGGAAAGTTAAGATCAAAGATTTTTTAATAGCACGTTTATGAACTGTTACGGTAATAACGCTGAAGCAACCTCAACTTGTTCATGCTAAGGTTGTCTGAGTAAGCTTGGTACTAACTGCGATAGTCGCTTTTTGTGTGTCTGAAAATCATGCAATAAAACGCTAAAAGTTATTGCAATAAAGTCGCCAATAGGACGGTATATTATCATTGATTAATATATACTTTGGTCGGCTAATGGGGTGAGTAAAAGAGATGATCAGCTGCGACAAACATGATTATATAGAAATGGTTTGTGTATTTAATTACATGGTAAAACTGACGTTGAAGACGGGAGAAGTGATAGAAGGTCAAGCCATTGATACTGCGAGAAACACGGCTGGTGAAGAGTGTATAAAACTACATGTAGGAAATGAGCCGCTATTGGTATGTTTAGAGCTAGTAAACAGATTAGAGGCTATAACTAAAAACCCTCATTTTAATGAAGTGTATTTAAGCGAATGACCCTGCAATTTTGATTCAGTAATCACTCAACCGCAATAGTACTTTTTCAACAATCGAGCGAACAAGCAAAAAAACGAGGATGTGATGACACTATCATTTCAAACTATGCGGCTAGAAGTTAATGAGATTGACAATTCGGCTTCAACAGCGCAAATACAACAGCTGATAGCAAAGATACCCTATATTTTGACCGCTGATGTAGTAACACACCTGCCTGCTTATTTTCATCATATTGACTCGGCAAGTAAGGCTGAACAATGGTTAACTAGGATGTGTTCTGAAAGTCGTTTGTTGCAAATTACGTTAAAAGATAAAGAAACCATTGGATTTTTGTTCGCTAATACTGAAAATGAAATTAACACGCATATTGGTTATGTGATAGCACAGCAGCATTGGGGTAAAGGTTATGCCAGTGAATTACTTCAAGGCTTTATTCATACCGCAAATACAATAGGCTCTTGGCACAAGCTCATTGCGGGTGTAGACAAATCAAACTTTGTTTCTGTTCATTTATTAAAAAAGCAAGGGTTTTCAGAGCAAGGCTGTGCAAACGGCAATATGTACTTTTTTGAATATGCACTGTCCAAAGCCGATTAGCCTTAATACTTGCTCAATTTGAAGGAGCTAATCTGACGCTAACTGCGTTAAAAGTTTCTTATTTAGAGCAACTCAACTAAATAGCAAAATTTTTGCCTTGCCTACATGTCGACTCAAAATCACAAGCGTGACGACAAGGTATTATCACAAATAGTCTTACTGGAAGCTTTATAGCAGTAGGTGTAGGGAAGTGCTCAAAGCGTATGACTCCAAACACTGTTCTTAGCAAATAGGGGGGAGCTTGGCTGCGGGTTCTCTTTTCATGTGTAAAATTGGGAATGGTTTGCCCATATCATCGGTTGGTGAGCGCGATATAATGTTAAAACCTAAATGCTGATAAAAGCCAACAGCCAACGGGTTTTGTTCATTAACATCCACTTGAGTCGCCCCCAGCTGTTCAATGGCATACATGAGCAAAGCTGTGCCGATACCTTGCCCTCTCGCTTTGTCCAAAACAAATAGCATTTCAACTTTACCTTCATGGACACCAATAAACCCCTGAATAGCACCACGTCTGTCTTTCACACAGTGTAATGTCACGTTTGGAAAAGCTTGCTCTAGTATGATGGGCTTAAAAAATGCGATGTCGTCTTCTGTGATGAAGTCATGTGTCGCGCGAACTGAGTTTTCCCAAACCTCCAATAGTGCTTGGTGCTCCTCTGGAATTACATGTTCAACATTCATTTTATTTCCTTATATTTATGGGTCGCGACTTGGAGTCCGTCGCTCGATTACAGCTAAAAAATTTAACAGCTTGAGTTTACCACATACGGCTACAAATGGTCAGGGTGCACGGCGCTATATGCTACCGAAAGCTGAATTTAATAAAGGGTCACGATGCAGCTGAATAACTGTAATGAGTTGTAATTCTTTTATCTAGGTTGCTTTGCTATCTTTTGTAACTAAAGGTTTATTTAATGTGAATTTACTGGTTTTGAGACTGCTCCTAATTTCAGCGCTAGCTTGTATTAATTACATTATGGAGGCTGTAAGCAATTTTGAACCCTTGCCACTAAATAAATCTAGAACTCGCTTATAGCTAGGGAAATGACAAATATTTTCACGACTTTATAACCATCTTAATTGGTGAATAGAGCGCAATACAATCCTAAATTAGGGCGCTAGGCGATCAACCCAAAGCCGTAGACTGAATATAAATGAGAGCTACTTAAATGAAAATGACGATTATATCCACCGCATTGGCCTTAGGGCTAACCTCACATTATGTCGCTGCTACTCCTGCCAAAGGGAGTTTTATCGCAAGCCAGTCATGTGATATGTACCAGTCTAAGCGTAAAGGAACCAACCCCGGTTCACTGGAATCAAGTCCAGGAGAAACGTACCCTATTATTGAAGTCGATGCCCAAGAGGCGCATCAAGTAAATTGGGTAAGAGTGAAGACAACATATAACCCTTCACCTGATCGCTGGGTGTCGGCCAGTTGTGGAGATTTAAGTAAATTAGTCGTAGATAGCCGAGGAGGGGGGCGTCAAGGTGGCGATCCACAGTGTCATTACCCGGGTATTTTTGACTCACATGTATTGGCCATTAGTTGGCAACCAGCATTTTGTGAGTTTACCGGTCGTAATAAACCTGAGTGTAAGTCATTGACACCAAATCGATGGGATGCGTCTCATTTTACTTTGCACGGTTATTGGCCTAACAAAAAGTCATGTGGCAGAAACTACGGTAGCTGTGGCCGAGTGAAAACCAAGCCCGCTACATTCTGTGATTATCCAGCGCTGGATTTGGCAGCCGATGTTAGAGCGAGATTAGGCAAGGTGATGCCCAGTGAAGCCAGCGGTACTTGTTTGCAACGACACGAGTGGTGGAAACATGGTACTTGCTCTGGATTAAGTGAGGATAATTACTTTACGTTGGCGATGAATTTATTGCAGCAGGTGAATGAGTCGGGCTTTGTGAGTGACTATATTGATCAAAACATTGGCAAGCAAACTGACCGTAGTGCCTTTCAAGCCGCGTTTGATAAAGAGTTTGGTGAAGGTAGTTATTACCGCGTAGCACTGCAATGTAAACAAGGTATTTTAACTGAGCTACAAATTGCATTACCCAAAGACGTTACTGACACAGATAAAATGAAAGACCTATTGTCTGCGCCAGGCGTAGTTGGTAACGGGCAGGGGAATTGCCCTGATACTTTTGGTATTGACGCTGTAAACTAAGCGACTCATTGCACATGTAACCTTGCACAACAAGGTTACATGTTTGCTCCTTTCTTAACTGAGCAAGCGAACTATTTAGGGCAGGTGTTAAATTTAGTGAGCATGCGTTTTCAACTTATTATACCCACAGTCAAAAAAATCAACTGAAATAATTCGAGATAGCCATCTAGAGGTTTAATTTTTATTTAACTTTATTTATTTTTAAGATGGTGTTTTTGTATTTCAATTGTAATTTTTAATTTTATAACGTTATTTTTTTGAAAGCTTAGTTTTTATGTATTTATAATTCAATTTTTTAAATTAACGGGGTGGGTGGAATTTAGAAACAAGGGAAGCCCCCTGTTTCTAAATTATAATTGATATAAATAAACTAATTGTTCGTTAGTACACCGTTGTGTAGCTTACCAATACATCTGCTTCTTTATACACAATGATCTCTTGGTTGTAGTTTATATCTATTTTAACTGTCGCATAATCAGTCTGAAGTGAAAAGTCACCACCTGAGCGCATTGAGTACAAGCACTCAGCTTGCGCATATCTATATTCTGCTTGTGTTGGCGGTGCAAAATAGTTAATAACTTGTGTATGGCACTCGTGGAAGCGATAACCAGCATCTAACAGCTGGGTATCGACCGCTTGATACTTTCGACCATATTCCAACACTTCTTGCACACTTGCATAGCCCGGCTCTGAAGGGAGTGGTTCAGCTGAGACATTTGCAATTGTAGCAGTAGCAATAAGTGTGAATAATACGCCAATTTTCATGATTATTTTCCTTTTCTATAGAATAAATAGCCTTTTAGGCTGTTGATGAAATATTTATCTTTTACCGTGCAAATACCAACTTCACCAATCATTTAACTAATTAACAGATTGCTTTTACTTTTTGAGTAAATTTCTAAACTGGAGATGAAAAATTACTTTCCTACCAGTTTTACCTAGTTAATTTGGTTTTATAATTGATGCTGTTGATATGGTTCCTTCACAGCGCTGAGAACGATAATCTATCTGCTCTCTGCTTGGCTATTATTTAACGACTTTATTAAAGGAAAATTTATGATTTAGGTCAAAAATATTAAATCTAGATTTTTAATTGTAATTTTATTGTTTTGGATATAAAAACTTTCTGTTTAAAATTTATCCTGATATGTTTTGTAATAATTTCATTTGCTGGCAAAGTGTGTAAGAAAAAGAACAGCTAAAAGAAGTGGGTAATGTAGCTTTTTCGCCTGAAGTACTCTGAAATAATATATTTGGAGCTTTGCTCTGCATTGTGCTGAAGTTTGCTCTGAGCAGATGTGAGTAAATTAGATGATAATACACTTACCGAAGCTTAGTTATTAAACGTTCAGTCTCATTTAATCGGGCTTTTTGATGAAGCTCAGCCAACACAAAGGGCTTGATGTGTATAAATTCAAGTTTAGATGTAGCATATTGAGTCGACAGGTGTTGATTTCACCATTGTTCTTTTTGGTACTAAAAAGCTCCAATACTCTTGTTTTTTGATATAAATCGCTTTTTTTCACTGCGTTTTTGTATATAGTCGACGCTATTATTACGTCGTCGCAAAAAAGCACTGCCAAACTATGCGATTGTGACTGCTAGTTGTCTCGCGAGTGCAACAGCGGTGGCACTAAACTAATAGTGCAGTAATAAGTGATAGCCCAGCCATTTTGGTTGGGCTTTTTTATTGGAAGGTAGCTCTATGCCTTTGTTTTTAAGCTTTTAACAAAACTAATATGTTCTCAAAATCGAACGGGAGGTTTTTTTGGTTGTTGAAATATTGCGCTCAGAAGCATAAAGCGTTTGGTTAGGTATGCAAATCTGTGCTTTAATTGATCCTTTTTTAGGGTCAATAATTATCGGGCTAAAATTGAGTAAATAAAACGTCCTGTAACAGTAGTTAAAGTGGCACTTTTGCTTCTCACTGAAGGTTGACCCAGCATCCCAGTTAAATTAACTAGTATGCTAATTGTAAAAGGAGGTAATAAAAGGATGGCAGAGCGTTTTGTAGGCGGATGTTTATGTGGGCAGATCCGCTTTACTGCAATAGGAGTACCACATAACCCTCATACATGTTCTTGTAAAATGTGCCAGCGGCATAGCGGTGCGTTAACGCTTGCATGGGTGGAGTTTGCGCGCGATGAAGTAAGTTGGGATGGGGAAGGTGGAATGCCAAAAATCTGGCGCTCGTCACAATACTCATCACGTGCTTTTTGCCCCAACTGTGGCAGTACATTAGGTGCGATTGATGATGCGCCAGTAATTGCCTTGGCATTAGGTGTATTTGATAGTAATAGTCGTCAATCTCTTCAGCCTATATCCCATTCTTACAGTATTAACACATCTACATAACGAAGCGGGAAAAAGTGGCAGGAAGGTACTTATCGTACCTTCAATTACTTGTATAACAGGTTGCTCTGCTCAACTCCGGCCGAACACTTTTCTTAGAGAGTTTTCATACTCTACAGGTGACTGAGCGTTGTTAGCAGAGTGCAGTTAAGCCATCAGACGATGAGGTGCGAAGTATCATCACTCATCAATTTGATTGCCAAAGAATAACTGAAAAGCTTGAAGTTATTAAGAAAATCAATGATGAAAGTGGAAAAGCGCTTATTATCCAGTTTAAACGATAGCAAGCGCAAATCAGTTTAGTTAAGCGCAAGCTTAGCAAGACTTGCGGCGATAGCAGAAAGGGAGAGTAATCGTAATAAAATGATAGCGATATCTGAACTGCCACCTGCAGATGTATTGCGATAAACTAAGGGATAGTCGAAAAATACCATTAAGTAGAGTAAGTCGAAAAGGCCGATTCTGGTGCCATTGAGCTCTACTTTTGTTCCATCTTTTAATAAGATTTCAGCAAAGCATAAATTGGCTGTGGTTTTGAGTTTCCCACTTTTTTTGTCCTTTAACAATAAATAGTGAAAAACAACCTCGCTAATGTTTTCTCTGGCAATTTTTTGCGTGCCACTTGCTCTTCCTTTAATTGCTTGAGGTGAGATAGTTAACTGTTCTTTTGATACATCCATAACCCATTGAGAGCCAAACCCGAACTTTTTATACAGCATGACTCTTTTGGTAAAAAAGATAATTAAAAATGCAAATAAACATGCTGGAAAAGCAATATAGCGTGGGTATGCTCCATCAACAACCGACGCTGTGATAGCTAAGGCAAAGACTAGTAAGGCAAATAAAAACTCAGCGCGACCACTTAGCATACCCAGAGCAGCTATAGAATTGAGCGATACTTGAGACTTATCAGTCAATTCGTTTTTGTTTTTTAAAGAAACGTATTTGAACCAAACTTTATCCGTCAGTGATAAGTCTAGAGTGTGCTTGGCTAATGACATTTGGCACCTCCTTGATGTTAATAAAAGCAATACTTTTACGCCATTTATATCGTATTTCCATGAAACTTGGAAACTTTTCATATTATCGCGTTGTGTTGAGGACAATAAATTGACAGTTTCTAGACCATCAACTGGTACATGTGTAGGAAAGCGATAGGTATAGTCCAAAAGCTAAAGAATCACGCTTCTGTGATGGCGGGCGAATTTTTAATATGTTCCAAATTGCAGAAAAAATTGAAGCAGATTTAGTAGAGGCTTGCAACTTTCCTGCCCTTATCTCGAACCATAAAAGATATAAGTGGTGCGATAAGTCATTTTTATGGATATCTTGAAAATCAAAGCCTTGCCGCTGTCATTGAAGTTACTATTTTTAAATAATACTAGAAGTAGATAGTCTGACCGTTGACCCCCATTATTTTCGTATAGGGGTCGCTGGTAAATTGCTGTACTTTGTATAGCAACGTTTGATACCGAAAAGTTATTGTTGAGACAACAACGACAAACGTACATACCATAAAGCTGCACCACCAACATGACTTTGTCGAGTACAAACAAATCTATAAAATGTACCGAGGTTGTGCAAAGGGGCAAGTACTCGTCACTGCCCCTAGTGTTTCGGTGCAACGTCAACAATCAGTTAAAATACACCTTGATTAGTATCCCCTGATTTTGTCGCTAAACATTCAGTATTAACCAAATGAACAGTACCTTTTTAACTACATTAACCGCATTTGTTTAATAAAGGTGGTAAGGTCATCAGCTATGTTTTGATGCTCTGTGGCGGTTGGATGCCAAATACAACCCTCTAAAGGGGTATCAAAGACGTGACTAAACAACATAGACATATTTTGCTGCTTGAGTCTTGCTATTGCCTCATTCGTTGCTGGAATAATAAAGTTATACGGGTAGGCAGGGCGTGGCATATAAATAATGGGCACAGCAGGGTAGCGGGCTCGTAACTGTTTAGTAAATGCAACCATAGTGTCCACCCATTGTGTTTTAACCTCTGAGATATTCTCCCATGGCTCGTTAGGGGTTGGATCGGTACTAAAGTCATTAGTACCCACTTCAATTACAATGAGTTGAGGAAATTTATCTTCAAAGCTGCTGTTATCAGTAAATACAGCAGACATTTTATCATAGTAGTGTGTCAGCGTATGATGAGGCTGGTTGCCTCCCCAATTTCGGATCAAACCTAGGCCAGAATATGAAACTTGGGTGAAACTTGCATTCAACTGCTGAGCACTTATATAGGGAAATGCGTGGCGCGCATTACTTAAGTCGACAATTTCACTCCATTCACATTGCCTTTGGGTAGATTCACTACCAAATCCAGCGCTAATTGAATCGCCAATAAACAAAATGTGAGGCTTAGCCGTTTGTATTGGTGTTAATCTTCCCTCTACGTCGACACTCACGATTTGTGCATTATTTGAATAGTTTTCCCAGCGTTTGACCAACTTAATGATAACGGTTTCTTCTGTGGTACTTTCAAAAAGCGTAAAAGTTTGAGTAGCGCCACTGGGATCCGTCAGTAATTTTTTCGAGAACTCTCCATTGATCAATACGTCAAATTGGTCGCCGAAACCCTTTAGAGCAATATGAAAAGCCCGGCCGGTCAACTTTGTGTGAAGCTGTGTGCCTGGCCAGTTAAAACTGACATGCCCATTTTCATAGTTTTTATTAACACGCCCTTCATAGTGAATAGCGTGGTGTGTTGCGCTGAGCGATGAGGCAACTGCGAGATTTAGGGATGCAATCGCAGCGACAGTCATTAAGGTTTTAAACATGTTGTATTCCTTGTGAAATTATTCGCCTATTACTGTAACTGCTTTGTGTTTATTTTTGAGTGGTGAAGAGGTTGAATTTTATTCAACTGAGCTTGCTTTTTTGTACCTGAAATATGGTATAAATCCATCTGTTGTTGCAGGTTAGCTTGTATTGACGCAGATCCGATAAGGAGTTTAGGACGTTAGGGGGAATATTACTCAATGTATTAGTGACACTGTTGATTGTCACATCATTGGCTTGGACACTTTTCCATTGGAAAGTCGTTTTACTGGGTGTACAAAAAATAGCAGTAATAGCTTTTATCAGCTGGGTCGAGCAGCGTGGTGGTTTATCATTTTATCCACCCTGTATTATTAGTTGGCATTTGGTTTTTGGCGCTCAACTTAAGTATGTTGATCTTTTGCCTGATAGTGGTGCATGGCGCGTTTGGACGTATTTTTGCTACCAATATTGACGCGCGTTAACGGTCATGTAACGCTACAAAATTGCACGAGTGATAAGTAATATTAAAAATATCATAGCGCTTGAAATACAGCTACACTAAGACCTATTGATGTTGTCAGCTTTTTGACAAAGCTGACTGCTCTCAAACACAATATAAAAATAACATCAGCCAAATCATGCTCTAAGGAACGATTATGCCAAATTCGCAACCCGGTACTGTACTAAGTAATGCACAAATAAGAGCGGCAGCCTTAACCACAACAAATACCAATGAAGTACCTGCTACCAAGCAGTTTGCCGTCAATGCTACCGGTAATTTATTTATCGCAAGCACGCTCAATAGCACAGCAGGTGGCAGTGTGTTGCCACAAGAGGCTGAAAGTGCCTTTGGCGAGGTGAGTGTGTTTTTTGCCGCGCTCACTAAAGCCATGGCGCAGGCAGGAACTAGCTTATATGACTATGATGCGCTGAATAAATTGGTGTCAAGCTCGGGGCTGTTTGTCAAAGTGACAGAGAGCAATATCGAGTTTGAAAGCAAGCAAAGCGGTGTAACTTTATCGGGTCAACTTATCCAAACCTTATTGGGGCTCAGTGGTAACCTTGCCTCTATCGGTAAGTCGTTGATGGATATGATAGCGGGTATGGGGCAGGCCTCGGTCAGTATTAGTGCAAACTCAGATAGTCAGGACAAAAAGGTCGGCACCATTATTTTTGTGTGTGAATATTTGCTTGGCGCTATTTCTATTTCACCAATTATTATCTCTGCGGATGCAAGTGATGTTAAATCTATTTGGCAAGCGGGTCCCTGTTTAAAAGGCGGTCATACAGAAATACAATTGACGCTCTGCAAGTCAGTCTATTTATTTGTGCCCCCCGCTTTTGTGAAACAGGCGGCGTCGTTGAATGAAGCAATGTCAGATCCTGAATTTAATAATCTGATTGAGTCTATGCGTAGCGTGATTGCGCCGCCTTCAAAAAGCACTCCTGTGGACAACGCGGCTAAAAAGGACAACTAATTTTGGGAGAAAGCAATGTTCTCAAAATGGTTTAGTAAAACAGCGCCGCCGAAACAGGTAACACAGCAACCAATTTACACGCCAATCACTAAACATTATGTGTTTAATGAAACGGGTAACATTATGTTGTGCGCAACGGCAGATAGCATTCAAAGCTTTGACGTCGACTTAAAGAGTGCGTTTGTTGATATTAGTGTGTTTTTTGCTGCCATGACAAAGGCGGTCACATCAACTATAAACCCAGTGACTGGGAAACCATTTTCGATATTTAACTATCAAGCGGTAAAAAATATCTTGGCCGGATCCGGTTTGTTTATAGAGACAAACGTGGAAGAAGGAACCTTCAGCCATGATGGTGTGGGAAGCTCTCTTGGAAAAGCCTTGTTCCAGCATATTTTGAATCGAGAGTTTTCTGAAAAGCAATTACCCTTTGCGAAGTCGATGTTTAATGGCATGCAGTACCAAAGCGCAAGGGCGGCAGAGCAATCTTCCATGTCTGAAGAGCAGAAAAAATTATGCCGCAGCGGCAGCATTTTCTTTATCGGTGAATTATTAATGGGGGTGCCGCAAACGTCGGCTATTTTGTTGAGCATTGAGCCACAAAGTGTTGCAGACACACCCTCTGACACGCAAAGTGACTGGCAGGATTTGTTTTCATTGGTTGGGCTAGATGAAACAAGGCATCAAGCAAAGCACATTGTACGCCACTGGAAATTTAAAAAACGTACTTACTTGTTTGTCCCACCTCAGTTTATTGCTCACGGTGTGGCAGGGCTTGGAGATCTAGCCAACGCTGATTTTGAAGAGTATAGCCGCACATTAGCACAGAGCATCTCTAAATAATCTGAGCAAAAAAACGAGAGTTAGCCCATTCCTTATCCAAGCTTCAGGTTAAATAACCCGAGCAAATAGGTATTAAAGTGCTTTGATTATCTCAGTTAAGGCGCTTTTTGCTATATCTAAATCAACTTGCTCAGTTTGCCAATTGCTCAAGGCTGCGCGGATCACCTTTTGCCCTTGCCAGCTACCCGGGCTGACAAAAATGCGGCCATCTGCGTTAATTGCTTGGAGTAATCGTTTGGTGGCGCTATCGTCTTGACCTTTAGGTTTGAATAACACCACGTTGAGCTTGCCGTAGTACACCAATTCATAGTCAGGTGAGCATGCAAACCAGTCAGCAAGTTGCTGGGCTTGGTCGATATTCTTACCCACCCATTGGCGAATGCCCTGTTTACCGTAAGCAAGTAACGACATCCACACCGGCAGTGCTCTAAAGCGACGCGAGTTCTCGACTCCCATTGAAAAGAAATCAGGCTCACACTTTGAGGTGACTAAATAAGGTGCTGGCACGTCACAGCTGGCAACTAAATAGTCAAGATGGCGAGTTAAAAACACACCGCAGTCGTATGGGACATTGAGCCACTTATGGGCATCAAGGGTAATGCTGTCTGCCAGCTCAATCCCTTTAGTACGCCCATTTGCGCCATGGATAACTCGCTCAAAAATACCAAAGGCGGCATCGACGTGAAGCCAAGCTTGATGTTTGTCGCACAAGGCGCGGATTTGCATTAAGTCATCAAAATCCGTTCCTGTCACGGTAGCGGCGCTGGCGATCACAATCTTGCTTTTAGCTTGACTGTTGTCTAATGCTAATTCTAGTGCGCGGATGTCGGTGGCTTCATTATTTGGCTGGGTTTTTATACGAATAAGTTGATTGCGCCCTAGTCCTGCAAGGCCTAACGCTTTCAACATGCTGGCATGTGGAGTTGCGCAAAAGACGGCAACATCTAAACCAAACACACCATCTTCTGCGACATTAATACCTTGCTGGTGGCCTGCAAATTGCCTAGCGACAACCGCCCCTAAATAATTGGCAGCAGTTGCTCCTGTGGTAAAAAGGCCATCAAAACTTGAGGGTAGCTCAAATAACTCGGTTAACCAGCGAATGGTTTGCCTTTCAATATTCGTTGCAATTGAGCCATCACCTTTAGACACATTTTGGTCATAGGTCGAGACCAACCAATCGGCAAAAGTGGCAATTGGGGTTGCTCCACCTGTAACAAATCCCCAATATCGCGGCCCTGTACTGACACTTAGGTTCGGAACTACGTGCTCACTAAATTGTTTTACAAGGTGCTCAATTGTCATGCCGGAGTCACTCAGGCAGAGCTCAGGCGGCGCAATATTTTGTCCTGTGACGGGGCGATTTTTACTTGATTCAATAAATGCAGTGGCGAGTTCAGAAAATGCAGAGAGTAACTGCGGCAATTCATGCCATGCGTTTAATGCTGCTTTCATGTGTATTCCTTGTGTGAAACGGTTACTGGAATTTCAGTGTAACTTACGCAAAAATAAGGTACAGATACAAAAAGGTGAAAGTTAAGGGGTACAGATGGCGAGAAAGTTTATCGCTTTGAGTGAGCAGGTGATTACTGACATCAACAATGGTGTGCGTCAGCAGGGAGAAAAAATGACTTCACTTCGCACGTTTGCAAGTCAACATAAGGTGAGTATGAGTACCGCCATACGAACGTATGAAGAGTTACAGGATAAAGGTTTTTTGGTCGCGCAGGCCAAGTCTGGGTTCTATATATGCAAACCGAGTTACACAAATAATCATATTGATTTTGCTCAATTTAATAGTGAAATCAAGCCACCCAAACGTATAGGTGACAGTGCTTCTCTCACCCTAAATACGATGCTGTCTACCGCACAGGTAACTCCGGAATTTATGCCAACTCAGCGACTCACCAAATTCGTGAAACAGGCTTTTGACTCACCGCAACTTCACCACTTTCATTACCCAAATGCAAAAGGGCTTACGGCATTAAAAGACAGTATAGAAAACCATTTTAAGCAAAAAGGCCTGGCAATAAAATCAGAACAACTTGTCGTGACCAGTGGTTGTATTCAAGCTGTCATGGCTGCGCTCAAAGCGGTAACGGTGGCGGGGGATTGTGTGGTGGTATCATCTCCTTGCTATCAAGGTTTGTTGCAATTACTCGGTGCGTTGGGACTCAACGTGATTGAAATTCCGTCGACCCCTGAGGGACTAGATCTAGCAGAGCTTGAGCGTGTGGTGAAGGAGCTGCCTGTCTCTGCGTGCTTGATCACCGCAAATCATCAAAACCCAACTGGGCATAATCTATCTATTACACAGAAGAAATGGTTGGCACAGTTTGCCAGTGACAATCAGCTTGTCATTATAGAAGATGACGTGTTTGGTGAGCTTAGTCACAACCATACAATGCCATTGCCTATCAAGGCGTGGGACAAAGACGGTTATGTGATCTGGTGCAGCTCGGTATCGAAAACTTTAGCACCGGGTTTGCAGGTAGGGTGGTGTGAAGCTGGGCGTTACAAAAATCAAGTAAGTAGAGTGTTACAAGCATTCCATGGGATCCCGAATCCTTGCTTACAATTAGCGGTGTCACGTTTTATTGAAACCGGACATTATCAGCGTCACCTGCGAGAGCTAAATCGAGTGCTTGCATCACAATGCCACGCGTATCGAGACTATCTGAAGTTACATTTACCGAGTACGTGCAAAATTTCATCGCCACGAGGCGGAATGGCGCTTTGGTTAAAATTGCCTAATATTGATTGTGAGCAACTGGTCGTATATATGGCAACACTCGGTGTGGAAATACGCCCTGGTAGCGCTTTTACTAGTCGAGATTTATACCAAGATCATCTTCGTATAAATTGTGGTTGGCCACTGGCGCAGGTAAGACCCTGGTTAGATAAGTTATGTGACTATGTCCTCCATAATTGAGCCAAATTACCGCGTTAGGATATGGCTAAAATTACAAGGAAAAAATACAGGTGACATCATTACTTAATGCGAACTCAACTATCACGCAAGCAGTACTTAACGCAATTGCACATATGCCAACTCAAAGTCTTGGGGTATTAATCAATGATGAGTTGGCTCGTAAGTTTGAAGATAGTGATTTTATGCGTATAGCCGTGTTACTCGCACAAAAAAGCTATGATGAGGGGGATGTCCAATTGGCGCTGTGATTGTTGACAATAATACGAATCAAATTGTTGGTAAAGGACACAACACCTTGGTGCAAGAGAGCCACCCCTACAATCATGGTGAAACCTCAGCGATTAGAGATGCAGGCCGTATGGACTTTAGCAAAACAACCTTGTTTACCAGCCTCAGTCCTTGTGATGTGTGTGCTACTTTACTCTATATGCGTGGCTTCCAACGTGTAGTAGTTGGAGATATTACCAACGCATCAGGCAATGAGCCATTATTAGAAAGTAAAGGCGTGCAGGTGGATATTCTCGAAGATCAGCAGGGGATTGAACTGTATGGGCGGTTTCGTGCCGAAAAGCCAAATCAAGATCTAGAAGATTGGCAAGGAGTGGCCGCAGTAAAAAGCGCAAGTTGTGAGTAGTCGTTGATGTTAAAAAGGGACAGTGTGAAGGTGTTATGTTTTATGCTGGTTGGATGAGCAATGTTAGGGTTCACTCAAAATTGAATTATAAGGTGAATACAGGCACACTGATGATATGATTATTCAGCTTATAGAGATAAAATGACTCGGGTCGCATTATTGCTTATCGCGCTGTTTGTTTCGGCTCAATGTATAGCACAGAATCGCGCTGTGGTTCGTTTTGTGGCGGAAGATTTGCCTCCTTATCATTTTATTAACGCTGAAGGTAAAGCGGATGGTGGTTTAGTTGTCCTTGCTCAAGCACTTGCAGCACAGGCGAATTTAGTTGCTGAAATAGAAATAATGCCGATGGCTAGAGTGCGTCATCAATTTGAAAGTCAGTCAAATGTAGCGCTGTTATCTTGGTTAAAAACCCCCACTCGTGAGATGCACTTTAGATTTTTGGGGACTATGTGCCATGCATCTGCTTCGCTCATAGGACTAAAAAAGTCACCAACACTTATCCAAAACCTGAATGCCGCGAAACGCTACCGAACTGGCACAATTCGGGGCTATTATAGCGAGACATTTCTTAAACAACATGGTTTTACTGAAGGGTATGAATTAGTACTAGTATCGAATTATGAAAGCCTGTGGAACCTTTTGTTTAAAGGGCGAATTGATCTTGTCTTAACGAATACCCTAACGTTAGAAAAAGAGCTGAGCGCCTTAGAGTTGGATCCTTCAGCGATTGAGCATAAGCTTATCTTAGCGCAGTTTCCAAGTGAGCTGGCGCTTGCTGTAAATGCAAAGTTTCCAGATGACTTAGCAAAACGTTTGCAAGACTCGTTGGCAGAGCTTCGTCAAAATGGCCAACAGCAGACTATCCTTGAAAAGTGGAAAATACGTTCAGTAAATTCGCATTAATCTTAAATATAAGAAGATTGTTTGTTCTTACACTTAGTATAGAATGGATGACGCGAGATGTTATGTTGCAGGGATAGATAAAGTGTATCAAGAATGGATGAGCTACTTAGGTGTGGTAGCAAGCGTATGGTTTTTTGCTGGTGTATACCTAGCTGCCAAGCGTTACCCTGATTATAGTCATGTTAATCAATTTTGTAGTGAACTAGGGGCCTGTGGTAGTCCAACACAGGACTTATCACCAAGAGTTAATAATTATCCACTAGCTTTGATATTTTGCGGTTTTGGTTTTTATGTGATCTCACATCCACAGGGCAATTGGGCACTTGACAGCACCGGCGTATTAATTATGTGCCACGGTATAGCAACAGCGGTAGCGGGGGGTTTTCCGATGGACGCTGATCCATATACAACAACTCCAGGTCAGGCATGTAATATTCATTCATGGGCTGGGGTTGTCATGTTGCTAAGTTTACTTATTGCACCATTGTTGGTGTGGTTTGTAACCCCGCTTGAAAAAGGCTTTGCGTGGTTTTCTACGGCGTGTGTACTGATGTGCATTGGTTTTAGCTTCAAGTTGGCAAAAGCCTACAAGCTAAAGCGCGGCGTAGGCTTGTATCAGCGCCTCAGTTACGGTGCTCAATTAGTGTGGTTAAGTGCGTTAGCCGTTATATTTTAACTTTCTGGTACGCCGCTAAAACAGCCTGCGCTTCAGGTTTACCTTTTGCGACGCGGGTATAGTGAGTTTGGACTTTTGCTAAATAGCGTGCTGATAGTTCCCCTTGCTGCCAAATTGCATCACCTAGAGTAGTAATCATGCTGCCCGTTTTATACGTGCTCAGGTAAAGCACTTCGTAGATCCGGTTATTCTCTTCCACAAGCCGCTCTTCTACCACATTTAAGTTTAGGGTTTGTAGCGTGTTTCTCAGTGTATATTGGTGGTGCACTGGACAGAGTAAAAAATCAACATGATTATCGTAATTGGCACAAATATCCCGCATCAAGTTAGCCGTTAAATCGCCACCAACGCCTGCGATAATAACCAATTGCCTACCGTGATGTTGGGCGAGTGGTAGCTTGGCAACATCGAGAGCGTATAGGCTATAGCGTGAGACTTGAGTGTCAAAAAAACGCTGTAAGTTGCTTTTTACTTTGTCAATGAGTTCAGGCACTACATCTACGAAGTGGATATGTGCTTCACTCGAGAGCAAAAACTGTGCACCTAATTGACCATGGTCGCAGCAGCAATCCCAAATATGTTGATAGTCTTTATCGACAATATCGTGTAGAGCTTGTAAACGTTTTCCTAACTTCAAATACGTACCTATTCATTGCGAGAATAATGATGTTCAGTATTATACCGACTAGCTTAATAAAGTGTTCGACTTTGAGTAAGAACCTTTTGATTTATATCGGTGCACAGCTCAATTCAAGCGCGGTATAGCCATCATTTACATTAAAAAGTGAATGAACTTTTTCATATCTAAGGTCTAGTATGCAATAGCAGATGAAGAGGTTGGATATGTATTCCAAAACAGTTGATTATTCCGTTGCAAGCTTATTGGTGGTGAGCTTAGTGTTGCTTGGTATTTCATTCTTATTTGGTGCTGGTGCCAATTCGGTATCGAGTGCATTTGATTTTTATGGTCTCACCGATGTCATGCCTATATCTAACCTAGGGATGGTATCTGGCGTTGTATTAATGGTAACTAGTGGTTTTGTGGTGTTGCACCAAAGCAAAAGCATCGCAGCGCCTCTGCCACTGGCCGCGATAGCAGTTGTGTGCTTGTTCACTTTAGGTACTTTGCTTGCTGATAATCGTTGGATAGCTGCACATGGTGGGTTCCCAGTTATTGGCTCAGGGCAGGGAGTCATAAAATATTTTGCTCTCTTACCTATTGCTCTTTTTCTTTATTGTCGCCATCAGCTGAGTAAAAAGACGTTAATTTGGTGGAACTATTTCCCAGTCGCTTTGGTATTATTTTGGATTGGTGGAATGAAGTTCCTTGAGCTTGAAGCCAAAGCCATTGTTCCCTTAGTTGAAACTTCACCTTTTATGTCTTGGATGTATGAGTTATTTACCGTTCAAGAAGCTTCAAATGTAATCGGTATATACGACCTCTTGATGGCGATACTGTTGGGAATTGGTATTTGGTTTAATTATCGGCCACTGCTTATCGTCGCTTGGCTTGGTTGTATCGCGGTGTTTGTGATGACACAGACCTTTCTATTTACAGCGATGGGGGCATTGAGTGACACGAGCTTACTGACGGGACTTGGGCAGTTTGTGATCAAAGATTTGTGGTTTATTGCAAATATGCTCATTATTGCTTATCTCACCTTCGATCACCGTAAAAATGAACAGTAAGGTGTGACAGCGATTCATCGTTTGGATGTTATAAAGAAGTGGTTTAGACGGCCACTTTTTTACTTTCTAGGGGAGCAGTTGGGCACAAGTGCGGTTGTGTTAACTTTTTTATAAAAATAAGCCCGTCGGCAGTGAAAATTAAATGTGAATAAGTTAAGGTCATAAAAAGTTTATTTGTGTGGTCTAAGCTTCATGGACGTACGTATAGACCTCATTCATCGAGCTTAACCATCGCTGAGTGCTGTGTAGCTGGCTTACAACATAGCGAAAATCCAAACTATATGGGTGTGCTATGTATTAGCGACACTGTGCGGTGAGAGGTTATCGGTAAAAGATTAAGAGCTGCATGCAGCGACATTGTGTGTACCTGGTTAGCAAGTTTAAAGAAGATTATTTTATGGAAAGACCAAATACATTAAAGCCGATCTGGCTTTCGGGTGATGATGTGGCGAAGAAGCGCGCACAAATTAAGGCGTACTTCAACAATAGCTGGCAACAATACGAATCCTTATTTAGCAATATCAACAATGACGACGCGTACTTTGTAAAAGCGGAAAGGTTAAGGCACCCACTAATTTTTTATTTTGGTCACACAGCTTGTTTTTACATCAATAAATTGATGTTAGGAAAATACATAAATCAGCGACTTAATCCGCATATTGAGTCTACTTGTGCTGTTGGTGTAGATGAAATGTCTTGGGACGACCTTGATAGTAATAACTATGATTGGCCAAGTGTTGATGAAGTGAGAGCTTATCGGCAGCAGGTTAATACGTTGATTAATACACTTATCGATTCAATGGATATCAGTTTACCTATCACACAAGACAGCCTTGCTTGGGTGATTTTAATGGGAATTGAACATGAGCGTATTCACCTTGAAACTTCTTCTGTAATAATCCGCATGTTACCGCTAGCTGATTTAACACTCCAGCCCGGTTGGAGTGCGTGTGACGAGCATGGCGATGCGCCGGAAAATGCTTTGGTTCCTGTGGCGGGAACCGATATTCGCCTAGGCAAGCCTGAGTCAAACCAAACGTACGGGTGGGACAACGAATATGGCGTACAAGACGTTAACGTCGCGCCTTTCAAAGCCAGTAAATACTTGGTTTCGAATCAAGAGTTTTTAGCATTTGTTGAAGCCGGTGGTTACAAAAGCCCAGAGTTTTGGACTGACGAGGGCAAAAAGTGGTTGGCGTCAACAAAATCAACAATGCCACGTTTTTGGCTTTCAAAAGAAGGGAGCTATTGGCAGCGTAACTTGGCACAAGAGATCCCACTTCCGCTCAATTGGCCGGTAGAGGTAAATTATCTTGAAGCCAAAGCATTTTGTAATTGGAAGTCAGCTCAAAACGAAGCTCATATACGTTTGCCAACAGAAGCTGAGTGGCAGGTACTTCGTGACAAGTTAGATACCGATCTGCCTACATGGAGCGAAGCGCCTGGCAATATCAACCTTGAAGTGAGTGCTTCAAGTTGCCCAGTTAACCGTTTTGAAACGGCAGGTTTATTCGACATTATTGGTAATGTCTGGCAATGGACTGAAAGTCCGATTGATGCGTTTACCGGTTTCAAAGTGCACCCTTTGTATGATGACTTTTCGACTCCCACTTTTGACGGTAAACACAATTTGATCAAAGGTGGTTCGTGGATCTCAACGGGTAACGAAGCGGTTCGTGATTCTCGCTATGCGTTTAGACGGCACTTCTTCCAGCATGCAGGATTTAGATACATTGAAAGTGACAGTCCAGACGTACCGGTGCAAAAAGTGAACTTATGCGAAATGGACGTGGATGTAGCCAATGACTTACTAAGCCACTACGGTAAACCGGTTATGAATTTTGACAACCCGTTGCAAAGCGTTGTGTCGCACTTAATGAAACACTATCAAGGTCAAACAAATAAAGCACTTGATCTTGGGTGTTCTGTTGGTCGTGCGAGTTTTGAGCTTGCTCAATATTTTAGTCAAGTAGATGGTATTGATTTCACAGCTCGTAATATCCAGCATGCGTTAGCATTAAAAGACGGGACGCCAGTGCGCTTTGCCACAGAAATTGAGGGTGAAATAGTTGACTTTCATGAGGTGTCTACAAAGCAGCTAGGCTTTAACGAACTGAGCGAGCGTATTCATTTTTGTCAGGGAGATGGCCACAACCTTAAGCCACAATTTGCAGATTATGATTTGATTTTGTGTCATCGCTTAGTGGAATACTTATACTCACCTAAAACCTTTTTAAATCAAATTAAATCGCGTTTAAACTCAGGTGGTATTTTGGCTATCAGCTCAGCCTATCAGTGGGACAAATCGTTGACTGAATCAGAAAATTGGCTTGGCGGTTATAAGGTGAGTGGCGAAAATGTCACAGGGCGTGATGGCTTAGAGATTTTGCTAGGCCGAGATTTTGAGTTAGTTGCGCAAGATGAAGTCATGTCTGCCTTTGCTAAAAATGCTCGCAAAGTGGAGCTAGAGCGTTGCCAGCTGACGTTATGGCGACTGAAATAATTAGCGCTAGGCTGGCTTTGAGTCTGCCATTCGCTGTCTAGTGCCGAGCTTAAATGGCAAAGTACGTCAATAAAACATACCAGCCGCTGTGCTGGTATGTTACTTATTAGGTTGAATAATGGAACTAGTATTACCCGATCACATCAAGTTTGGTCAAAGTCTTACAGCGCCTGTTGATATTAATTTAAGCGATTCTTGTGCCCAAGGCGTGGCACTTAACACGCTTGTTGAATTGGCAGGTGAAGCTTGGTTTGAGCGTGAGCTTAGTTATAGCCCAATGGCGGGCAGCGACATGCTGCGGGCTGCGATTAAAGCCTATCATTTGCAACCACAGGTAGTGTTAAGCCAAGAGCAGATAGTCACATTTAGTGGCGCGCAGGAGGCTATCTTTACGGTGATGGCGCAACTGCTAAGTCCGCAAGATGAAGTATTGGTCTTTACGCCAAGTTATCCATCACTGGCAAAATTACCCACTCAATTTGACGCCGTAGTTAAATCCATCCCTTTACAAGCTAATAACCAGTGGCAATTTGATATCGAGCGACTTAAGCGTGAGGCAAACACTAAAACCAAATTGATTATCATCAATGCGCCCCATAACCCCACTGGCGCTACCTTGTCTGATAAGGATGTGGAGGAAATTAAAAGGCTTGCACAGCACTTTGATGCTTATATCTTAAGTGATGAGGTATCAGCACAACGTGCAGATGATGCACGTATTGCAAGCGGTCGCTTCGCTGATTACGCAAAGTCAATTACTTTGGGTGTGTTATCTAAAAGCTTAGGGTTACCAGGAGTTCGGGTTGGTTGGGCAATATGTGGTAACAAAGCGCTTGCCGATCTCCTGTTGGCAGGTAAAAGCTACTTGAGCATTTGTGGCAGTCAAGTAGACGATATGCTGGCTTCAACCGCATTAAATCATAGCGACATTATCTTAAAAGAAAATGCCAAAATAATGGCTCGCAACGAAGCGGCAATGTGTGAATTTGTTCGTCAACATTCGCACAAAGTGAGCTGGGTAGCTCCCCAAGGTGGTGTGCTCTCGTTACTACAAATTCACTCAGTTAATGATGCTAAGAGCTGGTCTCGGCAATTTGCAGAAGCGACAAGCACGCTACTGCTGCCTGCAAACTTATTTGTGATGAACAGTGAATGTCATTTTCGTTTAGGCACCGGCAAGCAAAGCTTTATTGAAGGATTAACTCGCCTCGAGTCATACCTACAATAATACTTGCTCATCATCACAAGCTATCCAGACAATATAGTATTAATCCCGCATTCAAACTGATTGACTATGATAGAAGGTAGAACGAAAAATAGTACTGGAAGGAAAAAGTGATGATCAACGTTAAATCTGTGATGATGGGCTGCTTTGCTATGATGCTCAGTGCCTGTGCGTCTATGGGAGATGGTGACACAGCACAAAAGCAACGTGCAATCTTGGATATGAAAAATGAAGTACTGACTCAACTCTACAGTAAAAAGCCAGATACACGCGCCCAGATAGCCGCAGCACCGGGATACGCGGTTTTTTCCAATGCCAATGTCAATTTGTTATTTGTATCAGCTGGAACGGGTTATGGTGTTGTACATGATAACACTGCTGGACAAAATACTTATATGAACATGGCCGAAGGGGGCGTAGGTCTCGGAGTGGGCGTTAAGGACTATCGTATAGTCATGGTTTTTCATAGCAAAGCGGCAATGGATAAGTTTGTGACTTCTGGATGGACCTTTGGTGGCAACGCAGATGCTGCGGCAAAAGCTGCTAACAAGGGGCGTTCGGTAGAAGGCGAGGCGTATTATGGCGATGTCACTGTGTATACCTTTACACAAAGCGGCTTGGCCTTACAAGCAACAGTAAAAGGTACCAAATTCTGGAAAGATAAGGAACTGAACTAATACCAATTAGACTTAATACTTGCTCGCTTTGAAGGAGTAAATCTGACGCTAACAGGACGCGGAAGCGGTGTTATCGACAAGGTTTTCTCGCCTCAAAATCGACCAATTAATTAAGAAAATTGGTATAACTTTAAAAGAAGCCCCGAATAGTGACGGGGCTTTTCTTTTTATTCGGCGACGTTTTCACGCTTGAGCCGTTTTTCAAAACGTCGAGTGAGCAATTGGCAGACGATGATCAATACAATAGCTGCAAACATAAAGCTAGAAAACGGTAAAGGTGACTCAGGAGTCGCTAGTGCAAGGAGCGGGCCGACCAACGCGCCGCTACCAAACCTCAGCGTTCCAATTACAGCCGTTGCCGTGCCTGTTTGATGTTCAAATTGCAATAGTATTAACGCATCAGCATTACTGGCAATAATGCCAAGACTCATCATCAATGGTGCTATTGCAGAGGCTAGCACCCATACTGACACTGACTGACTACTCAATATGACCAAAAGTGTGGAAAAGATAACGCCAATTGTCAGGCCAATATTGAGCATTTTTCTTGAGCCTAATCTTGGAACTAAGCGCGTATTCGCGAAGTTACCCAACATAAGGGCGATTACATTCATAGCAAATAGCACACCGAACAATTGCTCTGTGATACCGTAGTATTCAAGGTAAATAAATGAAACTGAAGTTAAAAAACAAAAGAATGCGAATGAGGCCAACATCGAAGACAGAATGTCGTAGCGTGCCTTTTTTTCTGTCAGAACTATACGATAGTTTTTCAGGAAAAATGACAAGCTAAGCGGTACGTCAGCTTTGGTTGGAATTGCAATACAAAAAAACTGTAAGGCAACAACTACCAAAACTGCATATAGTGCTAAAAACCAAAAAATAGCATGCCAATCAAAGTACAGCAAAATCACAGCACCCAAAGACGGAGCAACAAGTGGTGCGATCATCATAATCATCGAGACATAGGACATTCCCTTGGCGGTGTGCTCTTTGTAGTAGTATCGTATTACACCCGGCACAACCACCGTTGCAGCAGCACCACAAAATGCTTGAACGACACGTAAGAGGCAAAACATATCGATGTCATTGGTTAATGCGAGCCCGACAGACGCTGCGGTAAATCCAGCCAATCCGAATATTGCCAAGGTGTGCCTAGAAAACTTGTCAGCAAGTGGACCAAATACCATCATGCCGACTGCATAGCCTGCCAAGTAGCTACTGAGAGAGACTTGTACTTGCTCAAGTGGGCTATTCAAGCTATCAGCAATCGCAAGCATCGCAGGGAGATAAAGGTCGATAGCCAAGGGCGTAATTGCAACAATACTAGCCAATAACGGTAATAGAATTGCAGGGAGTGTTGATGACTTCATATGTTGGTATTGTTACCTTATTGCTCTAACAAAAAATATACTCATCAGATGAACTTAAAATGATGAAGAAGCCGTACGCGCTAAAGCAGTACGATTAAAAATGCTGTTCTGATAAGCCGTGGTTCATGAAAAATTTTTTATATTGTACTAAGTTAGTCTCGTTAAGTGACGAAATTGCGGTAAACTTAGAACACTTTGGTTGTAAAATAAGAAAAGGAACAAGTTATGAAAAAACTGGTTCTCGCGATCGCGGTTGCAGCAACGCTGGTTGGCTGTAAAACATCGCCTACTGGACGTACTCAGTTAGCACTATACTCAGAACAACAAATGGACCAAATGGGTGTTGCAAGCTTTGAGCAGATGAAACAGGAGCAAAAGGTTTACCTAAGCGCAAATACTAATCGCTACGTCAAGTGTATTGCAAATGCTTTAATAGCGCAACTGCCAACGCACTATGCAAATCAGCAATGGGAAGTGGTGGTATTTGAGGATGACTCTGCGAACGCATTTGCGCTGCCTGGGGGCAAAATTGGCGTACATACTGGCATTCTAAATGTAGCTGAAAACCAAGATCAATTGGCGGCGGTGATGGGTCACGAGGTCGGTCACGTTATTGCAGAACACGCAAATGAGCGAGTGTCTCAAAGCAGTATTTTGCAATTAGGGCTTCAAGCAGGTGCCGCTGTGCTTGAAATGAATAACGTCGAATACCGAAATGCGATTTTACAGGGGTTGGGCTTGGGGGCGCAATATGGTGTTGCGTTACCGTTTAGTCGCTCACATGAGAGTGAGGCAGATGTTATAGGTCTGGACTTGATGGCTAAGGCCGGTTTTAACCCAGAAGGTTCTGTTGCGCTTTGGCAAAACATGGCCAAAATGAGTGAGCAGCGCCCACCAGAGTTTATGTCTACACACCCCGCGCCAGAAAACCGCATAAAGCAGCTTGAGGCAAATATGGTCACTGCTAAGGCAACCGCGAATAAGGCCAGAGCTAGTGGCTTTACTCCAAGCTGTAAACGCTAGCTATCCTCAGCACTTATCGAGCTTATAAATGCGCCAATTGCAGTTTAGTTAAATGTAATTGGTGTTACCTTCAGTTTCACACATTAATATAAACAGCCGTAATTCTAGCTCGAGCTGATGGTAGCTTGGTTCCATGTGCTGGCAAAGCTTATAAAATGCTTTGTTGTGATCCTTCTCTTTAAAGTGTGCTAGCTCGTGAACAACTAGCGCCCGCAATATCGCTTCAGGTGCGTACTTTAGCTGAGCCGCTATGTGTATTTGGTGTGAAGTTTTGTGTTTGTGACCGTGTCGTGTGGTTTTAAAAGTATGTGTTCCTAAGGCATTAACTACCATGTTGTGGCGTTTCTCAAATTTAGCTTGCGAAACCCTTGGAGTATTTTTTAAGTACTGTTGTCTTAACCCTTCGACATATTCGTAAAGCAACTTATCGTTTTTTATTTGATGTGGTTCTGGGTAACGGCTTTTGAAAAAAGTACCTAATTTCTTGTGCTCAATTAGTTGAGTTACTTGAGCTTGAACTTCTTCAGAGTAGTGTAAAAAATAGGGATGGGGCATTAAAACAGCGCCTCTTGCTTTGCTTCTTTTTCAGCGGGGAATGGATTGCTTACTTGGTGCTGCATATTCAAGTCAGCGATAAATTGTCTTGCTAAAAATGGTGCATCAAAATTATCAGCGGTATGAAAAAATACATAAGGTGATTTACCTTCGTTGAGCCACTGAGTAAGCTTTACTAACCAAGGTTGGTAAAACTCTCGATTTGACTCAAGTTTGGAGCAGCCAATAAAGCGTAGGACAGGGTTGTTCCCTGTGGCAATTGCGTGCACAGGTAATCGTGGCTTTTTTTGCTGTGCATCTATAATCGCAGGGGTACTGGCAGGCTCGCTAAAGAGTGCGCGAGTATCCATTACGATTCGGTTGTAATTATTTTCAATTAAATATTGGTTGTATCTGCGCTCAGCATCGCCCTTGCGATAAAAATCCCAATGCCGTACTTCAACACCAACAGTTAGCGATTTGGGTAGCCAAGACAAAAATTGTCGTATTTTATTTATCTGCTCTGGCGAAAACTGCGCGGGTAATTGCAGCATTAACATACCGATTTTAGGAAATAGTGGTGCCATTGTATTACACCAAGCAAGTAATTCATCTTGGCAGTGGCTAAGTGCCATTTCGTGACTAAATCGCTTTGGGATCTTAAACGTAAAACGAAAATCATCAGGTACTTGCTCAAGCCATTTTAGTACTGTTTGTGGGTTAGGATCGGCATAAAAAGTAGTATTCCCTTCAACACTATTAAACACTTGACCATACTCTTTGAGCATATTTGTGGCATTGCAGTGCGTGCTAAAAACGCGACCCTTCCAATGTGTGCTGCTCCATTGTGGACAACCCAGATACAACATATCAAATAAAATACCAATTAAATGTGCCAATAGTGTATCAGATCTTAGATTGAGGATGACAATGCAGCGTATTTTTATATAATTGTCGGTTATTGAAAACGAGTCTTAGCGACTGCCTTACCAATAGTGTGAATTCATATTGTGTGGTGAGAAATGATTAGTCGTAAGAGCAAACTGGACTGACAGGAATTTTATGCGCTCTATATACTGCGGAAAACTAAATAAGAGCCATGTAGATCAGGAAGTTGAACTATGTGGTTGGATCAATAAACGTCGTGACCTTGGCGGCCTAATCTTTGTTGACTTAAGAGACAGAGAAGGACTTGTGCAAGTGGTATTCGATCCAGAAGTGGAAGGCTTAATGGATAAAGCGAATACGTTGCGCCAAGAGTTCTGTGTTCAGATCAAAGGGGTTGTCCGTGCGCGTCCTGAAAGCCAAGTGAATAAAGACATGGCGACAGGTGAAGTTGAAATACTCGGTACGGGTCTGACGATCATCAATCGTTCAGAGCCTTTACCGCTTGATTTTAACCAACAAAACTCGGAAGAGCGTCGTCTTAAATATCGCTACTTAGACCTACGTCGTCTTGAAATGAGCGACCGCATCAAAATGCGTGCAAAAGCTAGTAGTTTCGTTCGTCGCTTCTTAGATGAAAACGAATTTTTAGATATCGAAACACCAGTACTGACAAAAGCAACACCTGAAGGCGCACGTGATTACTTAGTGCCTAGCCGTGTGCATAAAGGCAGCTTTTACGCGTTGCCTCAGTCACCGCAGCTATTTAAACAGTTGTTGATGATGTCTGGTTTTGATCGTTACTACCAAATCGTTAAGTGTTTCCGTGACGAAGATTTGCGTGCAGACCGCCAGCCAGAATTCACTCAGATCGATATCGAAACGTCATTCATGAGTTCAGACCAAGTACGTGGCGTTACAGAGAAGATGGTTCGCGAAATGTGGCAATCTTTCTTAGACGTTGACTTAGGCGAGTTTCCAGTGATGCCTTACAGCGAAGCGATGAGTAAATATGGTTCAGATAAACCAGATTTACGTAATCCACTTGAACTGATCGATGTCGCTGACATTGTAAAAGATGTTGAGTTTAAAGTACTAAGTGGCCCTGCAAATGACGAAAAAGGTCGTGTAGCTGTGCTATCCGTACCTGGTGGGGCACAACTTTCTCGTAAGCAAATTGATGAGTACACTAAATTTGTAGGCATCTATGGCGCTAAAGGCTTAGCATGGATGAAAGTGAACGACCGTGATGCTGGTATCGAAGGCGTACAGTCGCCAATTGCTAAGTTCTTGAACGAAGAAGTGATCAATGCACTGCTTGAGCGCACAGGCGCAAACACAGGTGACATTATTCTCTTTGGCGCAGACAAGCGTAATACTGTAAACGAAGCCATGGGCGCGCTACGCCTTAAGATTGGTCTTGATTTAGAAATTACAGACTTATCAAAGTGGGCACCACTTTGGGTTGTTGACTTCCCTATGTTTGAAGAAGACGACGAAGGTAACTTACACGCTGTGCACCATCCATTTACAGCACCGAAAGGCGTCAGTGCGGCAGAGCTTGAAGCAAACCCAGCAGGTACGCTTTCTGATGCTTATGATATGGTACTTAATGGCTATGAAGTTGGTGGCGGTTCGGTTCGTATCCACAACAATGAAATGCAGCAGGCTGCCTTTAGAATTTTAGGTATTGAAGAAGCTGAGCAGCAAGAGAAGTTTGGCTTCTTATTGGATGCACTAAAATATGGCACTCCACCACATGCCGGCCTTGCGTTTGGTCTTGATCGTTTGGTGATGTTACTGTGTGGCACAGATAATATTCGTGATGTGATTGCATTCCCGAAAACAACTCAGGCATCATGTTTGATGACTGATGCGCCAAGCCCTGCAAACCCAGATGCACTTAAAGAGCTTGCTATTTCAGTTGAAAAGCAGCTTGCCGAGCAAAATGCAGACGAATAACATTTCAGCACAAATATAAACAGGCGACTAAGGTCGCCTTTTTTGATCTTATGTACTAGCTTATAACTGGTAATCTATACAGTATTTTGGCATTATAACCAAAAAACAAAGAGACAATGCTTTTGGCTGTCATTTTAGGAATTGATCCGGGTTCACGATTTACTGGATATGGCGTGATTGCTCACCAGGGCGCAAAGTTCCAATATTTGGGAAGCGGCTGCATTAAAGTGGGTGAACATGAATTTCCCATCCGCTTAAAAATGATCTATCAAGGGATCACCCAACTGATAGAGCAGTTTTCGCCTAGTGATTTTGCAATTGAACAAGTGTTTGTTGCACACAACCCAAGCTCTGCGCTAAAGCTTGGTCAAGCCCGAGGAGCGGCCATCGTGGCAGCGACAATGCAGTCGGTTAATGTCAGCGAGTATTCTGCAAGGCAAATTAAACAAGCGGTTGCAGGGACAGGTGGCGCAGATAAAAACCAAGTACAAGAGATGGTTAAGCGCATTCTAAAGCTGCCAGGCACGCCTCAAGCTGACGCCGCTGATGCCTTAGCTGTAGCAATTTGTCATGCCCACTCAAGGCAAAATTTAATAAAGATGGCCGGAGCCGCACGTAAAACAGTAAGAGGAAGGTTAAGATAACTATGATTGGAAAGTTAAGCGGTACACTGTTAGAAAAACAGCCTCCAGAAATACTAATCGACGTTGCAGGTGTTGGGTACGAAGTGCAAATGCCAATGACCTGCTTTTACGAGCTACCAAATGTGGGAGAAGCAGTCTCGGTGTTTACCCATTTTGTCGTTCGTGAAGACGCACAATTGTTATTTGGTTTTAATAGTAAGATAGCACGAGCGCTGTTTAGAACCTTAATTAAAGCAAATGGCGTAGGACCCAAACTTGGGCTTGCGATTTTATCGGGCATGTCGGCAGAGCAATTCGTTAGTTGTGTTAATCAAGGTGATGCGACAACTTTGGTTAAAATTCCAGGTGTTGGTAAGAAGACCGCTGAGCGTTTAGTACTTGAGATGAAAGACAAGTTAAAAGACTTTGGCAATGACTTGCTCACACCATTTAGTGATGCTGCTGTACTTGCTCCGCAAGAAAACCCAACGGTAAGCGACACCCCGTCAGATGAAGCGATTGCGGCATTAATGGCATTAGGGTATAAACAAGTTCAAGCACAAAAAGCGGTAAAAGCCGTGAACAAAGAAGGCATGACGACAGAGAGTATCATCAAAGATGCTCTTAAATCGATGATGTAACTATGATTGAAGCAGATAGATTAATTGAGCCTGAGATCCAAGGTAATGAAGACGTAGTAGATAGGGCGATTAGGCCTAAATTACTAAACGATTATACCGGTCAGCCGCATGTTAAAAAGCAAATGGAAATCTTTATTGCAGCAGCGCGCTCAAGGCAAGAAGCGTTAGACCACTTACTGATTTTTGGCCCGCCAGGTTTAGGGAAAACGACGCTTGCGAACATTGTTGCAAACGAGCTTGAGGTCAATATTAAAACTACCTCTGGGCCGGTGCTTGAAAAGGCAGGTGATCTTGCTGCGTTACTGACTAACCTTGAAGAAGGTGATGTGTTATTTATTGATGAGATCCATCGTTTAAGCCCTCAGGTGGAAGAAATTCTTTATCCTGCGATGGAAGATTACCAATTGGACATCATGATAGGAGAAGGTCCAGCTGCACGTTCAATTAAACTGGATTTACCGCCTTTTACTCTAGTAGGGGCTACGACACGCGCTGGTTCTTTGACCTCACCATTGAGAGACCGTTTTGGCATTGTACAGCGTTTAGAGTTTTACTCGGTTGCAGACTTATCTTCGATTGTTACTCGCTCAGCGTATCACTTAAATCTAGAGATCACCGAATCTGGTGCGACAGAAGTTGCTCGTCGTGCGCGAGGTACACCACGGATCGCAAATCGTTTATTGCGTCGAGTCAGAGACTTTGCTGAAGTAAAAGGGGATGGCTCTATCACTGAAGAGATTGCCCACTTAGCACTGGATATGGTTGATGTTGATAAATGCGGATTTGATTATATGGATCGCAAATATCTGCTGGCAATCATTGAAAAGTTTACCGGTGGCCCGGTGGGGCTCGATAACCTCGCGGCGGCAATCGGAGAAGAAAAAGAGACCATCGAAGATGTCATTGAACCATTTTTGATCCAACAAGGTTTTATTCAACGTACGCCAAGAGGGCGTATTGTTTCAGATAAAGCGTATTTGCATTTTGATTTGTCTAAGCCTGAGTAATTTAGCTTTGGGCTAAGCAGATATCTTGACATAATGAGGTGAAGGAACGGCGATGTTTCTCACCTGTTATTCCCTAGCAAATAGCGAACCTGCACTCAGTAATTCTTTATTCAAGCCCTAAGTTATTTATACATTACTTTACGTGGCCGTTTTCTCTCTAACATGAATAGCCGCGCAAATCCCCTATCATTTCAAAGCGTAAGCTCAGGCTATTCATTTCCTGACAATTCAAGCAAGGTTCATGACGACATGGTTAATCTAATTCAGCAATGTAGATTAACCCAAATTTGTTTTAATGCTAGCTCGATATGACGGAGAAAGATTAATACCACCGACATTAAAATTTGCTATGTGAAACAACTAAATAACCTGAGCTGCGGATAATTAATGCCTTTCTAGCATCCAGTTTTAGCGCTAACTGCTAGCTATTGGTGCGTAAATTCGCCTTGCCTACAGGATGTAGGTACTTTAGCGAGAGCAGGACGCGGGAGTGGTGTTTTCCCTAAAACTCTCTGGCTAGATAAGGAAAAAACTAAGTTGTGATTTAGCAACAATGAGTTGGAGCATTCCTTATCCAGACCTCAGGTTAAATCGTAAACCTTTTATCTTACCTTGATTGGCTGGTACGTTGATGATAGCAGGGCATATGAGTGGGTTATCAACAAGGTTTTCTCGCCTCAAAATAGATTACTTAATTAAGATAATTGGTATTAGAATTGAGCTCTGAATTTTTGGCAAAAAAAAGCCCGCACATAAATGCGGGCAAAACAACAAGTTGAAGGAAGTAATCCAGGGAACAGATGATCAACTTTGGGTTTTATCCGCAAAGTGTTCCATCTAAGCAATACGAAAAATCAGAATCCTATTGCAAGTAACTGTGCTTGCTGAAACTTCAGCTGCTCGCTCAGTACAGGGTGTATATTAAAGAGGTTTTGACTTTTCATCAAACTAGAAAAATTCTTTTTTCGGATTAAAAAAACTAATCCTGCTGTTTTTCATTAGTTCGAAATTCAACCGTATGATCAGAGTTTGATTTTTTTAAGTGTTTGTAATATATAGGTTTGTTCTATATTCATACAAAGTGTGAATATTAGATAATTTGTTGTTAATTGGTAAGACCAATCTGTTTTTTGAGGTTTTATTCTATATTTGTGCATAAAAGCAGTGTTTTATGCAGTTTTTAATCATATTTACAACCAGTAGGTCAGGGAGCTAAAACCATAGAAAAAGTATGAAATAGAAGGACAGTAAGGATTTGAGTTATTTATCGTCAAATACAATGAATTCGCAGTATTGAGATTGTAAGGTATTTACAGTGTGGTTAAACTAGCTGAACCTTTTGGTAGTAGTTCTAGTCTATCACTAGATGCAGCCTCTAAGCGCTCAATAATATAAATGGCTACCATCGCCGAAACACTTTTGGGAGTATAATAACGTGGAATCGGGACTAAATTTTGTCGATTTAATTTTAAAAGCCAGTTTTTTAGTACAACTTGTGATGTTGACTCTGGTTGGTCTATCAATTGCTTCTTGGGCAATTATCTTTCAGCGCAAAACCATTATTTCGCAAGCCCAAAGCCAGTCAAAGAATTTCGAGCAAAAGTTTTGGTCAGGTATGGATCTAAGTAAGCTCTATAATGAAATCACCGCAAGAGCTGGAACAGCTTCTGGGTTAGAGGCGCTATTTGTGTCGGGCTTCAAAGAATTTGCAAAGCATAAAAAAGGTAATATTCAATCGCCTTCAATTGTGCTGGAGGGCACCCACAGGTCAATGCGAGTTGCGCTTTCCCGAGAGGTTGAAAAGTTAGAGTCCAGCCTTTCTTTTCTTGCAACAGTCGGTTCAATAAGCCCGTATATTGGCTTGTTTGGTACTGTGTGGGGAATTATGAACGCTTTTATTGCCTTGGGCGAAGTCAAACAAGCCACGCTGCAAATGGTTGCTCCAGGTATCGCTGAGGCGCTGATTGCAACGGCAATGGGCTTATTTGCCGCAATTCCGGCTGTGATGGCTTATAACCGCTTTGCGAAAAATGTTGAAAAGTTAGAAAACCAATACATCAACTTTATGGAAGAGTTTGCCAATATTCTTTATCGTCAAGCAGCAACACAAGTAGAGGCTAAGCAAAATGTATCAGCGTAAGAAGCGCCGTCCCGTAGCGGAAATTAACGTCGTTCCTTATATAGATGTCATGTTGGTGTTGTTGATCATTTTTATGGCTACAGCGCCGCTGATCCAGCACGGCGTAAAAGTAGATCTTCCTCAAATGGAGGAATCTGAATTAGTTGAAACTAAGGACTCGCCTCCTATTATTGCGACGATTGATGCCGAAGGCCGCTACTTTGTTACAGTGGGTACTGATCCTGAAGCACCAATGGATGCTGTAGAAGTTGCTGCAGTTATTAAGCTTAAGCTCGAACAAAACCCCGATACTCCAGTAATGATAAAAGGCTCAGGAAAAGTGTCTTATCAAGAAGTACTTTATCTGATGGACTTTTTGAAAAAGGCGGGAGTGCCTTCTGTTGGGTTAATGACGAAATCGTTTGAGGATGAATAATGAGTTCATTATCTAGCAGCGTAGTTAAGTCAGTCTTGCTTCATGGTGCAATTGGTGGGTTGCTTCTTGCTACTGCAAATTTTCATATGGATACGCCGACAGTGATGGAAGTGACGCTAAACCCGCAACAGGAAGACAAACAACCTGAGCGAGTGGTGTCTGCTGTTTCTGTCGATCAGCAAGCTGTCGAAAAGAAAATTGCGGATCTAAAAAAGCGTGAGGCAGATAAAAAGGCCGCAGAGGAACGGCGTATTCGTGATTTAGAGCAGCGTGCACAGCAAGCTAGAAAAGACAGAGAAGCAGAAGCTCGCCGTATTAAAAAGCTAGAGCAAGAGCGTCAAGCAAAGCTTGAAGAAAAGCGTCGTGCAGAAGCTCAGGCCAAGCGTGCAAGAGAGATAGAGAAAAAGCAACGTGAGCAAGCCGATAAAGCCAGAGCAGAAAAAGCTGCCGCAGAGGAAGCAGCCAAAAAAGCTGCCGCCCAACGTAAAGCAGAAGAAGATAGGCTGAAAAAGGCAGAGGAAGCACGCAAACGTCGTGAAGCTGAAGAGAAGCGAAAAGCTGAAGAAGCAGAGCGCAAGCGTCAAAAAGCACTCGAAGAGCAAATGCTACGGGAGCAACTAGCAAAAGAGCAAGCTGCAAGAGCTAAAATTCGTCAGCAGCAAGTGTTGAGCGAAGTAGATAAGTATAAAGCCCTTATTATGCAGCGTATCCAAGCTAATCTTCTGATTGATGAGACAATGAAGGGTAAGCAATGTCGTGTTAACATTCGATTAGCTTTCAATGGCTTGGTGACCCATGTTGAATCACTCGGCGGAGATAGACTGGTTTGTGAAGCCGCAATACGAGCGGTGAAAATGGCTGACACTTTACCTGTTTCAAAAGAAAAAGACGTATTTGAACAGCTTAAAAATATCAATTTAACAATCAAACCTAATTTATAAAGGACGAACATGTTAAAAAAGTTCTCAACCTTATTACTGGTTTTAACCCTTGGTATTTCACACTACGTGCAGGCCGCGTTGGAGATAGTGATTACCGAAGGGGTGGACAGTGCTAGACCTATCGCAATTGTACCGTTTAAATACAATGGTACAGGGGAGATGCCCTCAAGTTTAACTGAGGTAATTTCAGCAGATCTTATGCGCAGTGGTAAGTTTAAACCGATTGCGGAAAGCAATATGCCACAATTACCAACGACAGATACTGAAGTGGATTATGCAGCTTGGGTTGATGCTGGTGTTGAAGCTGTGGTTGTTGGTACAGTGACGCAACAATCTGCGGGGCGTTATTTGGTAAAATATGAGCTTATTGATGTGATAAGAGCACAGTTGACAGGTGGTGAAACGCGTATCATGTCAAATGGCCGCTTGATGCAGAGCGACGATCATGTACTTGAAGGACGTCAAAGCATTATTAACGCGAGTGGGTTTAGAAACTATGCTCATCAGATAAGCGATGTTGTTTATGAAGCACTGACCGGCGAAAAAGGTGCGTTTAGAACCAAGATTGCTTATATCATTGTTCGAGATGAACAAGACAAACCTTATCAGTTAGTTGTTGCCGATTATGATGGTTACAATGAGCAAGTATTACTACGCTCAAAAGAGCCACTGATGTCACCAGCTTGGTCACCAGATGCGAATAAACTTGCTTATGTCACTTTTGAAAACCGTCAGTCACAAATTTATATTCAGGACATCTATACCGGAAAGCGTGAACTTATTACAAGCTATCCTGGCATTAATGGTGCTCCACAATTTTCGCCTGATGGCACCAAACTGCTAGCTGTGTTTTCTAAAGATGCAGGCGGTGCAACAGAAGTTTACTTGATAGACTTAAAAACCAAGCAAGAAACGCGCTTAACACGCCACCGTAGTATAGATACTGAACCGTCTTGGCATCCAAATGGACAAGAAATTGTGTATACATCTGAAAGGGGTGGTAATGCTCAGATTTATAAGTTAAATTTAAAATCTGGTCGGTCTAAGCGAGTTACATTCGACGGTGATATGAACTTAGCGGGCTCCATTACTCCAGACGGAAAGCGTTTGATAATGGTAAACCGTACACTTGGCCGTTACCATATTGCTAAAAAAGAATTAGATTCCGGGCTGTTTCAAGTGTTGACTCGTACGAGGTTAGATGAATCTCCGAGTATCGCGCCAAATGGTTCAATGATAATATACAGCACCTTGCACAATAATAAGCAGGTATTGGCATTGGTGTCTATGGATGGCCGTTTCAAGGCAAGACTACCGGTCTTGGACGGTCAGGTTAAGGCACCAGCCTGGTCGCCGTTTTTACAGTAATTTTGCTGGTTAGATTTATAAAGATATAGGAACATACTCGATGCAACTTAACAAAACTTTAAAAGCTTTAATGGTCGCGTTGCCTGTGATGACACTTGCAGCATGTAGCTCTTCTTCAAGTGTTGACGAAGGTGCGGCTAATGAGAGTAACAGAGCGGCAACCACAGAGAGCAACACTGTAGACGTAAACACTATGTCTCGCGAAAAGTCGGCTGAAGAGAAGCTACGCGAAAAATATGAAGCGTTACGCCAAGAGCAAATTGTTTACTTTGATTTTGATAAATCTACAATTCAAAGCAAATATGCAGAGCTACTTCAAGCACATGCTGACTTCTTGGTTAAAAACCCAAGTGTAAAAGTTCTTGTAGAAGGTCATGCGGATGAGCGTGGTACACCTGAGTACAATATTGCTCTTGGTGAAAGCCGCGGTAAGTCAGTTGCTAAGTACCTGCAAAGCTTAGGTGTTTCAGATAGCCAGATTTCAGTCGTGAGCTACGGTGAAGAAAAGCCTATGGTTAAGTCTCGTACAGAAGAAGCATTTGCTAAAAACCGTCGTGCGGTATTAGTGTACTAAGAAAGAGTTATTATGAAGCCGAATACTATTTTGGCAGCATTCTTTCTCATGAGCGGGAGCGCCCAAGTTTGGGCTGCTCCCGCTCCTGTTTCAGAAGCTGCAAATTCAGATCAAACAATTGAAGAACGGATCTCTCAATTAGAAAGTATGATGAGAACCCGAAACCTGCTACAAGCAGAGCTCCAGCAGCAACTCAACCTGTTGCAAGAGGAAGTAAGTCAAGTTCGTGGTGTAACTGAAGAACAAAGCTATAAACTGGAAAAAGTCTTGCAACGTCAACGTGAGCTCTATCAGGAAATTGAAAACCGGGTTAGTCAGGCCTATGATCAGTCTCAGACAAGCACCGTGACAACAGATATTACCCCTGAACAAGCGTTTAGTAGTAATTTGTCTGAGAATGAAGCTTATGATCGTGCAGTAAACATGATCATGAAGGATAAGCGCTATGATGCCGCGATACCAGAGTTCCAACGTTTTTTACAGACATACCCAAATTCAGTTTATGTTCCTAATGCGCATTATTGGCTAGGGCAGCTATTCTTAATTAAAACGAAAAGTAGCGATGCAAAATCTCACTTTGAGACAGTTGTAACGAACTTTCCTGAGTCAAACAAGCGCCCAGAGGCTATGTTAAAGCTAGGAACGATACTTAATGAGCAAGGTAAAACAACTGAAGCCAAAACGCTCTTAAATAAATTGATTAAAGAGTATCCAAGTACGACTCCTGCAAAATTGGCAACAGAGCGTTTAGCTAAGATGTAATTATCACTTTTTGAGCTGAGTGCCTTAAAATTAGGCGCTTAGTCATAAAAAGTGAAAAAAACTAGCTATTTCAGTTGCACTCAAAATTTAAATAAGTATTATAAGCGCCCGCAGCAGGCGATTGGTAAAAAAAAACTGCTGTGTAAAGTGGGTCATTAGCTCAGTTGGTAGAGCAGTGGACTTTTAATCCATTGGTCGATGGTTCGAGTCCATCATGACCCACCACGTTATAAGCTTTAGAATTCATATTTGAGCGGGTCATTAGCTCAGTTGGTAGAGCAGTGGACTTTTAATCCATTGGTCGATGGTTCGAGTCCATCATGACCCACCACTTTATAAGCTTTAGAATTCGTATTTGAGCGGGTCATTAGCTCAGTTGGTAGAGCAGTGGACTTTTAATCCATTGGTCGATGGTTCGAGTCCATCATGACCCACCACGTTATAAGCTTTAGAATTCATATTTGAGCGGGTCATTAGCTCAGTTGGTAGAGCAGTGGACTTTTAATCCATTGGTCGATGGTTCGAGTCCATCATGACCCACCACTTTGTAAGCTTTAGAATTCGTATTTGAGCGGGTCATTAGCTCAGTTGGTAGAGCAGTGGACTTTTAATCCATTGGTCGATGGTTCGAGTCCATCATGACCCACCACTTTGTAAGCTTTAGAATTCATATTTGAGCGGGTCATTAGCTCAGTTGGTAGAGCAGTGGACTTTTAATCCATTGGTCGATGGTTCGAGTCCATCATGACCCACCACTTTGTAAGCTTTAGAATTCACATTTGAGCGGGTCATTAGCTCAGTTGGTAGAGCAGTGGACTTTTAATCCATTGGTCGATGGTTCGAGTCCATCATGACCCACCACGTTATAAGCTTAGAAACTTATCTTTTAGTGTAAATCAGGAAGATGAGCTAAACTTTTTCTTAAAAAGCATCATTCGCATTTTAAATGCTTGAGCGGGTCATTAGCTCAGTTGGTAGAGCAGTGGACTTTTAATCCATTGGTCGATGGTTCGAGTCCATCATGACCCACCATCCTCACAAGCTTCATATATTATTCAAATTACTTCCTTAAACTCGTCACTTTGAGTTAAACAATCGCTAGGATTCATACGCTATTTTTCGTATAATTCCATCTAATTATGCAATGTGGACTAGTGGTTGAGAAATGAGTCTAGCTGAACGTATTATGCCGGAAGATTATATCTTCCCACCAAAACCTGCCCCTCTTACCGTCGAAGAAAAAGCAGAGTATAAAGCGCGTATCAAAGCGCTGTTAGTTGAAAAAAATGCGGTACTCGTTGCCCATTATTATACAGATCCTGAGATCCAAGCACTTGCTGAAGAAACTGGTGGCTGTGTGGCCGACTCTTTAGAAATGGCACGCTTTGGTGCTAAGCAAGAAGACAAGGATATGATCATTGTTGCCGGTGTTCGTTTTATGGGCGAGACAGCAAAGATCTTAACGCCGCACAAAACAGTTGTTATGCCAACACTTGATGCAACTTGCTCGTTAGATGTCGGTTGTCCAATTGACGAATTTTCAGCATTTTGCGATCAGCACCCAGATAGAAAAGTCGTTGTTTACGCAAACACTTCAACTGCAGTAAAAGCAAGAGCTGATTGGATCGTAACGTCCTCTTGTGCACTTGAAATTGTTGAGCACCTTGACGAACAAGGCGAGAAAATCATTTGGGGACCAGATAAACACTTAGGCTCTTATATCCAAAAGAAAACCGGTGCGGACATGATTATGTGGAATGGCGCTTGTATTGTTCATGACGAGTTCAAAACTAAAGCGCTAAGAGACATGAAACAGCTTCATCCGGATGCTGCTGTGCTTGTTCATCCTGAGTCACCTGCGGAAATTGTAGATTTAGCAGATGCAGTAGGCTCGACAAGCCAGTTAATTAAAGCGGCACAAGAAATGCCGAATCAAAAATTTATCGTAGCGACAGATCGCGGCATCTTCTACAAGATGCAGCAGCTTTGCCCAGAAAAAGAGTTCTTCGAAGCGCCCACCGCTGGTGAAGGTGCAACGTGCCGTAGCTGTGCACACTGTCCTTGGATGGCAATGAACGGCTTACAAGCAATTGAAGAAGCACTTATCAGTCCAAAAGGAAAAGAAGTCTTTGTTGATATGGAACTGCGTGAAGGTGCGCTACGTTCGTTAAATCGTATGCTAGATTTTTCAGCTTCAATACCAAAGTAGTTGGATTTATAGCCAGATAAATTCAAAAAGCAAAAAACTACTTGATAAAGTGCGAGGCTTTTCATAGTATTAGCCCCGCAATTCAGTGCGGAGAGATGGCTGAGTGGCTGAAGGCGCACGACTGGAACTCGTGTATACGTTTGTAGCGTATCGAGGGTTCGAATCCCTCTCTCTCCGCCATTCTTCCTGATTAGAACCAATCACTTATATCACTTACACTCTTTTTTAGTCGCAAAAGTTTAAAACTGAGTTTTAATCACCAACGATGATACTTTCTCAAATTCAATGCGTGCTCCTGCATGTCGACTAGACAAGATTTTCTCGCCTCAAAATAGACCACTTAATTAAGAAAATTGGTATTACAGGCACCGAACAAAGGTATTTTGGAAAAGTTGTGTGTTTAATGCTCCGGCTCTCAGAGCGTTAGCATAATCTGTTAGACCAACTGATATAAAACTGGAGCAATTAATGCTCGCCCTCGTCACTATTTGATGCTTCATTGGCATCTTGTTGGGCTGCAATCTTCTCACGTTCAGCTTTTGAGATGTAGCGTGGCTTATTGCTTTTATGAAGTTTAGCATTTGCACGCTTGTCTTTTTTCTTTAGTGTTTCGTAAATTTTCTTTTTGCGATTCATGTTCGAAGCTCATGGTAAATGAAAGACTATTTTACCTCAGAGTAAGTCGGTTCAACAATGGTAAATGTAATGCCACTCTTATCAGTGCTGTGGATAATTAATACTATTAAAAGGAGAGGTGACAAAATTTCCCGCTTAATATTAGCAAACAGCGACTAGCACCAATTAATTTTAATAATTGCTCAATTTGAAGGCGTAAATCTGACGATAACAGCGTTAAAAACTTCTTATTTACAACAAGTAAATAAGGAGTTTTTTCTGCCCACATGGGTATAGTGAGCTCAGCGTCAGCAGGGGGGGCGGAGTTAGCGGCAAGGTTTTCTCGCCTTCAAAATAGACAGCGTAACAAAGATAACTAGTATAAAAATCGTATTATACAGAGCCTTTAGTCAAATTGCTGATAATGGATATTGGCACGGTGGTGCATCAGCTTGGTCTACTTATCAAGGGGTAAGGGAAGCGGCTAAGGTTTGATCAGCGAGAGCTTGCAATTCAGCGCTGTTACATTGGGTTGCAGAGTATGTTCGAATACCGTAAACACACATAATAAAAAATCGTGCTTTGTTCGTTGCAGCTTCCTCACTCATGACTTCGCTATCAGGCCATGGAGTCAAAAACTGCTGTTTTATCAACGATTCAAAGTGTTGCAAGTGGGTGCTTAGTGCACTTTGGATCTCTTTATCCTGTTCACCAATTTCATTAAGCGTTTTAGTCAATAAGCACACTTTTTTTGACTCGTCGCCAACACACTCATTGGTTAGATCTTGCAAAAAACGCTCAAGTGCACAGCGAAGGCTTGTACTGTTTTCAAATAGTTGCTGATAATGCGCTCGTCTATCTGCCTGATATTGTTCTATTGCAGCAAGTAACAACCCCTTTTTGTTTTTAAATGCACAGTAAATAGAGCCAGGGTGTAGCCCAGTGACTTCAGTCAGTTTGGGCATACTGGTTTTGTTGTAACCGTATGTCATAAATGCTTGCATTGCATTTCTTAATACGGATTCTCTATTAAACTCTGCTGTTCTCATTGCATACCTATGGCTATCAACTACAAATTCCGCCGCCATTATAACAAATGTCATTGGGTTTGATGGTAGCAATAAAAATAAAAGAAAGGAAATTACTTGAATAATGATTCAAGAATACATATCTTGAATGTATATTCAAAAAAGGAGATCCCCAAATGACCCAAGTACTTTTTGAGACGCTAACTCTCAACGACAGCATCACATTGAACAATCGCATTTTAATGGCACCTCTAACGCGTTGTATGGCTGATGATGAACTCGTGCCAACAGCCGATATGGTGAAATATTACGCCAAGCGTGCAGGAGCTGGTTTGATCATTAGCGAAGCGACGATTATTCGCCCTGATGGCCAAGGTTACCCGAATACTCCTGGGCTGTTCACTCAAGCGCAAATTGCGGGCTGGAAAAAAGTAACAGAAGCTGTGCATGCTGAAGGGGGTAAAATGTTTGCGCAGTTATGGCATGTGGGGCGCGTTGCGCATCCGCATTTTTTTGATGGAGAAGTACTAGCCCCTTCTGCAATTGGTATTGAAGGCTCTGTTCCTAGAATGCGTGAGCTGACTTATCAAACTCCAAAAGCGGCAACAAAAGCAGACATTAAGCAGTTAGTTGATGATTATGCAAAGGCGGCAGAGAATGCCATTGAAGCGGGTTTTGATGGCGTTGAAATCCATGGTGCTAATGGGTATTTGATTGATCAGTTTCTACACTATGCAGCAAACCAGCGTTCAGATGAGTACGGTGAAACACCAGCAAATATGAGCCGTTTTGCACTGGAAGTAACAGATGCTGTGATTGAGCGCATTGGTTCGCACAGAGTTGCTTTACGAGTGTCACCTGGTGCCTACTTTAATATGGAGGGCGATAAAAGAGACAGAGCCGTTTTCGATTACTTAATCACCGAATTGAACGCTCGTAATCTTGCTTATTTACATCTTGGTATTTTTGATGACGCTATGGAGTTTGACTATTTAGACGGACGTGCATCTGCTTATTTACGCAAAGTATACGATGGAACTCTTGTAGGAGTCGGCAGTTATACAGCGGAAACTGGTGCTAAAGCAATTGAAAACGACCAATTTGACTTGTTAGCAATTGGCCGACCTTTTATTGCAAATGGAGACTATGTTGAAAAGGTAAGAGCAGGAGAAGTACTCGTGGAATATAACGAGTCTATGTTGGCGTCACTAGAATAAAGAGGCGACGATTTTCGTCAATAAAAAGGAATCAACTCTAAAAATGTCGAACCCTTACGTTTGGCATTTTTTTATTTGTGGCATAAGCTTAACGCATATCCGACATGCTATCACTTATGGTATTAAATATAGGAGCTCTGTTTTTTTGAGTGAGGTAGGCTGTTAACTCAATATTTTGCTAATCATTATTCAACTGCTTAGAGCTTTATTATTAACATTGGTACGAATAAAGGCGTATTTTTCGGTTTATTTGTTCACCAGTTATGTAATAATACGCAAGCAGAGTAGTTGTGAGTGCGCCAAACATGCAAGAAGATTTACTTAATTCAGTTATCAAAATCACCAAAACGCGAGATGTTGATTCTCTCGAATATAGCTTGGTATCAACCATTCAAGAGTTTATAGGGTGTGAAGAGGTCGCTGTTTTTAAAGACCTACTTGTACCTGGTGAGATAACAATAGAAAGAAGCTTATTGCTGAGAAAGCTCTCTGATAAAGAGTTTGATTGGGAAGAAAGAAGCTTGATAAAAGAGCCTGATAAAGAGCTTATTTCTTGTTTGCAGTCAGCATGTATTATCACAGTGCAGGCAAAGGACGGTACCGAGCGTCGCTGGGTGCCTATTAGTCTGCTCGATAAGCCCGTCGGTGCCATTGCCGTAGTGAGTAACGGTCTGTCGAGTTCTGATCAGGTTCTATTGAATGCGTTTTGCCGTATTTTCGAAAACTACCTCACTATTCTTCATGAAAACGAGAGAGACAAGCTGACAGGTCTACTCAATCGTCAAACCTTTGAAAAGCGCTTAAAGCAGCTCATTGAAAAGCAAGTTATAAAGCAGCATAAAACCGTATGGCATGGTGACGTGCGCTCAATTCATAAAGGGGCGACATCTTGGCTTGCGATAATGGACATTGACCACTTTAAAAAAGTGAATGATAACTACGGTCATGTATGCGGAGATGAAGTCTTACTTTTGCTTGCTCAGCGTATGCGCCAGTTTTTTCGCTCTACTGATTTACTTTTTCGTTTCGGCGGTGAAGAGTTTGTGCTGGTATTTGAACCGACCGATTATGACTCGATAAAAGCGAAAATGGACGAGTTTATGGATCTTGTCAGAAGTACACATTTTCCGTTCGTGAAAAAGCTAACAGTAAGCGTTGGCATGTCTCGAATAAGCCCTTATGACTTTCCCATTACGGTCTTAGAAAATGCGGATAAAGCATTATATTACGCTAAAGAAAATGGGCGTGACATGCTATGTTTTTATGAAGCACTTCTTTCAGAGCATAAAATAGAAATACCAGAAGGTAACACGGATATTGATCTGTTCTAGTGACTCTTAATAGTGTAAAGCATTGAGTATGTCGTTTTTATATGCACCTAACAGCCTAAAAGTTGCTATTACTACCGCTCACAGGGAGATTCAGATACACTTAACCTAGCGTTAAACTGCATGGCAGACAACATGTTACACATCATTCAATCAAACCGAATGGAAATCTTGCAGGCGCAACTCTGCACGTTGATAAAATCCGCTCCGCTTACCAATCCTTTTGCCAAAGAAACTGTATTGGTACAGTCTCCGGGTATGTCCGAGTGGTTAAAACTTGGTATGAGTCAGCACTTGGGGATCAGCGCACAAGTAGATTTTCCTTTACCCTCCAGTTTTATTTGGAAGTTATATCAACGTTTTATCGACGATGTGCCAAGTGAGTCCGCGTTTAATAAAGGTAACATGGCTTGGAAGCTTTTTACGATATTACCTACTTGCATTGACAACCCAAATTACGTTGCGTTAAAACGCTATTTGGGGGAAGACCCTTCAGGAATCAAACTATTTGCGTTATGCGAAAAAATTGCTGACGTATTTGACCAATATTTGATGTACAGACCTGAGTGGATAGAGCTTTGGGAACAAGGTCACGATAGTCTCCTAGACGTTGATGTGGCTGCTATTGCACCTTGGCAGCCAGATCTTTGGCGGCGCTTGGTAAATCACGTGACTAAGCTTGAGCAAAGCCCATATCATCGCGCTAACATGCATGAGCAATTGTTACAGGCATTGGATCACACTGAAGCAGAGCAACTCCCAGAGCGGATCTGTATTTTTGGACTGTCGGCCATTGCGACAAGCCAGCTAGAGATCTTCCAAGCGCTTGGTAAGAAAACCAATGTATTTTTGTTTTTTTTCAATCCCAGTGAACATTATTGGGGGGATTTGGTTGATGAAAAAACACAGGCCAAAGTTGCAGCAAAATATGCCAAAATGCCTGAGCTTGAAGCGAAAGATGGTGAGTATTATTACATTGGTAATCCGCTATTGTCGTCGTGGGGGAAACTGGGGCGAGATTACTTTGAACAGCTACTACAGTTAGACGCGAGTTGGATTGATGGCTTTGATTGTGAATTCAACGATCATCTGTTGGGTCTGGTACAGCGAGAAATTTACCAATTGGCATTTAAGGGTGAATCATTAACTGCCGATCCAAACTGGTTTGTCTCTGAAGAAGGCAAATTACCAATTCCAGCGCATGACCGCACTTTAGTATTTCAAGATTGCCATACTCCACTGCGTGAAGTGGAACGGTTACATGATTATTTACTGAATCTTTTTGAGCAACACCCAACACTTACCCCCAAAGATGTAATCGTAATGATGCCTGATGTTGGTGCCTACTCACCCTTCATTAAAGCTGTTTTTGATAGTACGGATGAAGCAATTCGCATTCCATACGCGATCTCGGATTTAGCGATTGAACAAGAGCGACCTATACTTACATCCTTTGTTACTTTAACCGACCTACCTCATAATCGCTTTTGTGTGTCTGACATTTTAGATTTGTTGGGGGTGGCACCGATTGCGGAGCAGTTTGACCTAGAAGCACATGAATTTGACTTGATCCGCTATTGGCTTGAGCAGGTGAACGTAAAGTGGGGCTTGAACGAGCAGCATAAGTATGAGTATGGGCTGCCTAAAATATCGTTAAACACATGGCAACATGGTCTAAACAGATTGCTTTTAGGTGTTGCGACTAACGACGAGCTTACCTCGTTTGCGTCAATTTACCCAGCTGATGAAGTTGAAGGCATGTCGGTGGCTGTGCTAAACAAGCTGATCGGTTTTATTGATGCTTTGATATGGTTGAAGCAAGCCCTGAGTAAGGAGCAGACGTTAGCGCATTTTGCCACCATTTTGCGTCAAGCAATGGCACTATTTTATTTTGCTGATTCAGAGCAGAGTTGGGATTTGCTCAAGCTTGAACAGATCATCGAAAATATTGAAAAGCATTATGAGAATGGTGATATTCAAGAGCCTGTGTCGGCAAAGATATTGGCTTACTTGGTCAAACAAGGTGTAAAAGAGAAGGGAGTAGGACAACGCTTCTTAGCTGGCGCTATTAATTTTTGTACACTGATGCCGATGCGGGCAATTCCATTTAAAGTGGTTTGCATGCTTGGCTTAAATGATGCGGACTATCCCCGCACGGTGCAGCCCATAGGCTTTGATTTAGTTGCTCATTCAACACGAAGAAAAGGTGACCGCTCGCGAAAGTTAGATGACAGATATCTATTTTTGGAGGCGCTACTAAGTGCTAGAGAAAATCTCTATATCAGTTATATCGGTCGGTCATGCTTCAATAATGAAGTGCAAGTGCCCTCAGTATTGGTCAGTGAATTGGCTGAGTATCTGGCGCGTAGCTTTTATTTTGAGGATACGTCTGAGCAGCCTGTCGTATCTAGATTAACGCAACAGCTGCCATTGCAACCATTCAATCCCGAACATTTTAAAGCCGGTTCGCTGCAAAGTTATAATAAAACCTGGTTATGGCAACATACAGCGATTGAAAATAAGACTGAGGACGCGCCGCTTGAGGTGCCGCTGGATACCGAAATTGAGTTTAGTGATTTGCTACGCGGAGTCTGCGAACCACAAAAGTTATTTTATCAGCAATCTCTTGGTGTAAAACTAAAGCCCATAGAGGCACTTGCTCCAGACGAGGAACCATTTGCATTAAATGCCTTGGAGCGCTATCAATATCTGGATGAAGTTCTTGAAGCACAACTGCGACAAAAACCTCTCAATATTGAGCAAATTTTGCAGCGGGGGTCATTACCACAAGCGAACATAGGTAAACTTCAGTTAGATGGGCTTTTGATGCGTATTGAGCCTATGACGAGAGTACTGACTCCTTTACTCTGTGAAGCTAAAGAGCCCATTGAGCTCAAGTTGCACCTCGATAGTCATATTGTAGTGGGATGGCTCGATAGTTTATATGAAAATCGCCAAGTGTATTACCGCAGCGCCAGTATTAAGGCTAAAGATTTGATTAAGGGCTTTCTAAACCACTGTGCTGCTTGTGCGATAGGGCAGGAAGTGACGACTTATATTGTGGGTCTAGATCAGAGCATTAAATTTGCTGTGCAGGGACAGCAGCAATCACTTGAATATCTACAACAGTGGCTAGCGTTTTATAAACAAGCGCTCAGCGAACCAATTCCTTTTTTTGCAAATACCAGCATGGAGTTTGCCAAAACACAAGACCTCAAAAAAGCAGCGAGTAAATTTAAGCCGCAATATATTGGTCGTGGCGAGGGGGAGGATCCCTATGTACAGCTTTGCTTTAATGATCTCTCTACTCATGAGTTGCGCTTTTGTGAACTAAGCCTCGCTCTACTTGAGCCGATATTAAAGACTGCAACGGAGGTGGCTCATGGAAATACTTAATCCCGTCACTATGCAGCTGAGTGGGTTAAACCTTATTGAAGCCAGTGCCGGCACAGGAAAGACTTATACTATCACGGGCCTTTATCTGCGCTACTTACTTGGTTTGCGCACACCGGGTGAGCAAAGCACTCCATTAAGTGTTGAACAAATTCTTGTGGTTACTTTCACTGAAGCCGCGACGCAAGAGATCAAAGACAGAGTGCGCAAACGTATCATCCAGGCCAGAGATGTATTGCTTGGTGAAATAGTTAACGATGATTTGATAGCCGCAATTTTAGCTCAAGTTACAGATAAAAAGCGAGCTTTTGATCTACTCGATGCGGCGGCTAAATCGATGGATGAAGCCGCGATTTTCACCATTCACGGCTTTTGTCAAAGAATGTTAAAGCAACATGCTTTTGAGTCTAAAGTGGCATTTAACCTTGAGTTTATTCTTGATGAAAGTGAACTTATTGAAGCTGCAATGGCAGATCATTGGCGGCGTTTTGTTTACCCTCTAGACGAAGAAAAGACCCAAGCGGTGGTCGAACAATTTGCTACGCCTTATGCACTTGCCAAGCAAGTCAAGCCACTACTTAGCAAAGAAAACGCTGATATTAAACCTGCGATGTCGTTAGATGCGGTGTTTGCCGCGCGCGAAAAGTATCAAACGCTAGCGCTTTGGTTAAAGGCTGAGATAGTCAAAGCGGATTATCTTAACGTACTTAAAAATGCAGGTTTGGCAGGTAATCGTGCGCCTGGCCGAAAGGCAAATTTACAAGCCCTTGAAGACTATGTAAATAGTGAACAGTGGTGGTTTGAGTTTGGTTCTAGCAATCACTCCTTTGGTTTGTGGGGCAGCGAAAGCTTAGCTGATCCTAAACAGTATAAAAAGAATACTACACCTTTGCAGCATGAACTCATTCGCCATTTTGATACCTTAGCTGAATTACATCATTTAGTGAGTAGTGGTCTCAATATTGCCTTGGTGCGCCAAGCAGTAACTGAGGTTAGTGCATTGCTACGTGCACACAAAGAAGAATATGGACTAATTTCTCCTGACGATTTATTGAAACAGTTACATCAAGCATTGCTAGGTGATAGCGGTGAAGCTCTGGGTGAGAAGATAGCGCTGCAATATCCTGTTGCTATGATCGATGAGTTCCAAGACACCGATCCTGTGCAGTACGGTATTTTTAGTGAAATTTACAAGCGTGAGCAGACCGCTCTGACAATGATTGGCGATCCAAAGCAAGCAATTTATGGTTTTCGAGGGGCAGATATTTTCACCTACATTGGCGCTAAAAAAGGGATTGCAAGTCACAACCAATTTACGCTAGCCACCAATTATCGCTCTGACAGTGATGTTGTGGCTGCGGTAAACACTATTTTCACGCGTCACCCAAACAGCTTTATCTATAACCAAGACATCCCCTTTATTGAAGTCAGTGCTAAAGGCAAAGCGCAGGATGCACGCTTTACCATTAACGGTGAAAAACACACCGCCTTGTGTTTTAGTGCACTGCCCAATGGCGATGAAGCTCTCAATAAAAGCGCAGCACAAGCGGGGTTGAGCCAAGCGTTTGCTGCGAAAGTTGCAGCCTTGATAGAAAAAGGACAAGCAGGGCTTGCTAAAATTGGTGAAGAGCCAGTGGTACCTGCCGATATTTGTATTTTGGTACGTGACCGTATTGAAGCCAGTTTAATGAAACGTGCTTTAAACCAGCGTGGTGTTGCCAGTGTTTATCTTGCCAGAGATAGTGTGTTTAGCCAGCCGTTAGCTACTGCCTTGTATCAGTTATTAGAAGTGCTGCATGGTAGCTATGATGAGGCTGCCCTTAGAGGTGTGCTTGCTGGGCCTTTGTTTAACCTTGAGCATCGTGCATTATTTGAATTGCAATTTAACGAACAAGAGTGGCAGCATTATTTGCAGCTATTTAGTGAGTTAACTCAGTTGTGGTATCGCTCTGGTGCGATGGCGATGTTAGAGCACCTGCTTTGCGTATGTGAGCTTCCTGTTGTTTGGCGGCAAAAGGGGATTGAAGTTGAGCGTTGGCTCACAGACTTTCGCCACTTGGCAGAGCTGTTACAGCATAAGCAGCTGGAGTTGGATGGCAGCGGTCGAGTGTTACGCTGGTTCTTATCACAATTGAATAATGCGCAAAGTGATAGCAGTCAAATTCGACTAGAGAGCGATGCTAACTTAGTCAAGATAGTGACGATGCACGCTTCAAAAGGGCTGGAATATCCTCTTGTTTTTATGCCGTTTGCGCTGGGCTATCGAGAATCAGATACCTGTGTGTACCATCAAGAAGGAAAGCTCGTTGTTGACCTTGATGCGGGTGAGGAAGCGAAAGAAAGTGCTGAACAAGAGCGCTTAGCTGAGGATATTCGTTTACTCTACGTCGCGCTCACCCGAGCAGTGCATTACTGTGAATTGGGTCTATACGACATACAGCAAGGCAGAAGTAAAAAATCGGCGCTTCATAAAACTGCGCTGGGCTTTGTGTTATTTGGCGCGCAGACGTTTGATACGGAAAATGAATGGCAAAGAGAATTATCACAGCTTTGTGATACACACACAGCAATGGCCTTCACTTTGGTAGAGCACGCGCAATACCCCAATCAAATTATTACCACCTCGGCAAATGAAGCGCCACCGCGACTGACTGCCAAAGTATTTACCGGTAGCATAGAAAGGCACTGGCGTACTACCAGCTTTAGTCAGCTTAGTTATCATACCCACCATGGTGATAAACCCGCTGGCGCAGTAGATGAAAACCATTTACTCGATTTACCCGAGCAGCGCCAAGAAAGGGAAAAGAATGCCTATACTTTTCCAAAAGGGGCAAAACCTGGAAGCTGCTTGCACGAAATTTTTGAGCTGATTGATTTTACAGCACCGCATGTGCCACAAGGGGACGACAAACTCACGCTCACAGAGGCGGTAGCCAAATCGTTGGACAAATATGGTATTGCCGATGACTGGCAAACTCCTGCAGAGCAGTGGATAGCTAGTAGCTTAGCTACGCCACTACTTCCTCATACTGAACTACAACTTGCTCAGCTTAAACCAGAACATTGTATCGTTGAAATGGAATTCTATTTGCCTTTAAAGCCTCTCAGTGCCATGAAACTTAACAAGATCTTGAGTGATATTACCGGGCAAAAGTCATTTTTAAACTTTGATGATGTAAAAGGCATGCTAAAAGGCTTTATTGATTTGATATTTCAATGGCAAGGGCAATTCTTTATTCTCGATTATAAATCGAACTATTTAGGTGATAGTTCAGACGATTATCAACATGATAACTTAAGTGCGGCGATGTCCTCTCATCAATACCATCTACAATATATGATTTATACCGTTGCGCTGCACCGATTATTAAAGCAACGCCTACCTGACTACCAAGTGCAGCAGCATCTAGGTGGGAACTATTATCTGTTTTTGCGCGCGCTTCCAGATAACCAAGGTATTTTCTTTAATCAATTGAGTGTAGAGCAAGTGTTACAATTGGATGCGTTGTTTGAGGAGTCGGTATGAGTCAATTAAGTATGGACTTTGATGCCTTTGACCATGATAGTTTTATCTCTCTATTAGTAGAGCATAAACGTATAGGAAAAGCCGATTTAGCGCTGGCTAAGTTATTGAATGAACAGCGCCTAGATGATTATTTATATGTCTTTTTGTTGTTGTTAATTGCGCACTCACGCCAGCATAGTTGTTTAGCGCTCGAAGAGATTAATTGGCAAGACCCGTTTGAGCTGAACTATCTTGTTGAAGATGCCAGCCAAGCATTGTCACCTTTTATAAATACGACCATGACAGTACAGGCGCTCTTGCAACACCCGGCTATTGGTGAGGATAAACCGCTCAGGCTTTACGGCAGTAAGCTTTATTTGGCTCGTTTAGCTAATTACGAAGCGAAACTCGCCGGTTATTTTGAGACACTAGCAAGAGCTCAGGTTACATTAGATGAAGAAAAACTCAGCAGCTTGTTAGACTTCTATTTTCCACCGCAACAGGGAACAGAAGAGCTTGACTGGCAAAAAGTGGCTTGTACGCTGGCAGTTGTAAAGCGCTTTTGTGTGATCACGGGTGGTCCCGGAACTGGCAAAACGACCACAGTCACTAAGCTATTAGCGATTTTGCAGTCACTGTATGCACGTGCACCCCTCACGATTAAACTCGTCGCACCAACGGGTAAAGCTGCGGCTAGGCTAAGCGAGTCTATTATTGGTGCAAAAGCCAGACTTACCTTACCTTCTGATTTAGCCGAACTACTTCCAGAGCAAGCGCAAACTGTTCACCGTCTGCTCGGTGTGATCCCGAATAGTTTGCACTACCGTCACAATCAAGATAATCCATTACACTTGGATGTACTTATTGTTGATGAAGCCTCTATGGTTGACTTGTCTTTAATGGCAAAGCTGGTGGATGCGTTACCAAAACATGCTCGGTTGATCCTACTTGGCGATAAAGACCAGTTGGCATCGGTGGATACAGGCAATGTACTTAGTGATTTATGTGAGAATTTAACGCTGGGGCAAGTGCCAAACTATAGCCATGAACTAAGCACTAAATTGACCAGCTTAAGTAGGCAAGCGTTACCAAAAGGCAGTCATGAACCTGCCCAATTTATGCTTGAGGACAATCTCGCATTTTTACAAAAAAGCCACCGTTTCGATAGTAATAGTGGTATTGGCCAACTGGCATATGCGGTAAATAGCAACAATAAACGAAAATTAGACGCAGTGATTAAGCAAGGCTTTGCTGATCTGCAACTACATGAACTCAATAGCGATGCTTATAATGCGCTTATTGTTCGTGTAGCAGCACATTATAAACGTTATCTTGAGGCAATTAATAGTGCACAAAGCGAAGCGTATATACACAGTGAATTTGCCAGTTATCAACTGCTCGCCGCTGTACGCGAAGGGCCATATGGCGTTAACGAACTAAATCGCCGAATTGAACTTAAGCTCGCTCAAATGGGACTTATCCAGCCTACAGGTCGTTTTTATGTTGGTATGCCGATTATGATCACGCAAAATGATTATCAGCTGAAACTTTTTAATGGAGATATCGGCATTATTCTGCGAGATGAGCAAGGAGACTTACAGGCCTCTTTTATAGATGAACAAGGTAACGTGAGGCGCTTTTACCCTGCGAGATTACCGAGCTTTGACCGAGTTTATGTAATGACAATACACAAGTCTCAAGGATCGGAGTTCGCCCATACCGCGATGATCTTGCCTCCAATCCAACGCGCTCAGCAGGGCATTAATCGGCAGCTCATTTACACCGGTATTACTCGAGCTAAAAAACACTTTGAATTAGTTGCACAATATAAGGTTTTACTCAGTGGCATGAACCGCAGTGTGAGTCGCAGTAGTGGCCTTCGGGAGCGACTCTCGTTTACGGAATGAGCCATTACATCAGGCTAGTTAGCGATTTTCATACGCATCATACTTTTTGGCAAATCGTTCAAATGCCGCTCTTAGCTCTGGGTTTTCATTGATCTGCGTTAGGATGTCGGCTTTTTGTGCCTTTCTTTTGGTGTTAGTGACTGAACGAACATCTGAAGCATCAGGCATGGAGAGATACTTTAAAGAATAAGCGGGGTTTTTTAAGTCTTGGATATTAAGCTGTATGTGCTGCTTGGTGAGGCTGTGAAAACTTTCCTTTGTGAATCGAGTTTCGCATTTGAATGATTTTATTTTGCTGCCATGTCGCGGCTTTTTATCACATTTAGTCTTGAATGAATCATCCGAAGCAAACTTGTTGTACAAATCATAAAAGTCTTTTTTGGCACTTTCCATTTCGAGCTTCAAGACATATTGAGGCTTTTCGCCAATGACTTCTATACGTTCAATCACTTGCTGATTGTTGTCATCTACAGATGCGACACTAAACAACGGAAAAATCGCAACCAGAGCACCTATCAACTGACGTAAGTATACTGATGTCATTATTATTATCCTTATTATAGATACAATTTTAGTTAACGGTATCACAAGCAACCACATTGAACAATAAATAGCCGCATCTGAATCTATCTATTTTATTATTAATTTTTTGTTATTGACTTGTTTTATTTTTGAGGTGTTCTAAGGTTAGAGAGAGCTTAAGAGCTAGCTCGCCCAGTGAGTAGACTTGCCATCAGTTAACACATTAACTGATGGCGTTTTTTTAAAACTTAATTTTCTCTATAAGAGTATTGGGGTCAATTTCCAGCTCATCCATTAAAGACCATCGGGTCTGTTTCTGAATACTGCCTTTACCTAAAATCCAATAATCGTAGGTCTTATCGATATGGCCATTGGTGTGCTGAATAGTAAGCCAAGAATTAACATAACTGAGTAAGTCTTGATTGCGTTTTGCCACTGCAAAGCCTACGGGATATTTCAAGTCAGCACCCTTTGGTACTACAACCCCAAATTGGGGGTAAAACATACTCCAAGCAAAGCCAGCTTCGGCGCTAATCACCAAAGCGTCATATTGATCTGGATGTTCGAAATAGCTTTGTAGGTTGTTAATACTGGATACTTGCACTTTTGGGTTTTGCAGGGCTAATTGTTTGAGTATTGGCGCATACTCCATGTGTGCAAGCTTCAGCTTTTCCAAAGTAAGTAATGCGGACTTGTCTGTGAATCTTTTTAAATCATGATCTTTTGCTAACAAAGCCAGTTGTAATTCCAGTACTTTGTCACTAAAACGTACATTCTGTAAGTCAGTTATATTTATTTCAAGACCTGACATTGCAACATCAAAATAGCCCTTATTGAGGTAGGTTGCTAATTGCGGTTTTTTAAATGGAATAAACTCTACTCGTACTCCCAAATCAGATGCCAATCTATGAGCCAAACTGACATCAAAACCGACCAGTTGATCTTTTTGATTGAAGTAACTAAACGGCACATTATCAACGAGGTATCCAACACGCAGTAGATTACGCTTTTTGATCACGTCAATATTGGTAAGTGATAATTCACCGCTTTGGTATGCCTTGGGTACATAGCTAAGTACATGCGCTGGCACAGTATCTGAAATCACCATATTTGCAATCGCTTCATCTGCCGACTTAGTTTGTTTGCCGAGGTAATTATTTGCTGTAAAACTCAACAACATAAATGCCGGGAGTAAAGCAGATAGTAAGGTCAAATAGTAAACTGATCGTACTCGTTTCAAGTGGAGCTGTTTACGGTTGATAAAAATACACAAAAATACAAAAGCAAAGATATATACCACAGTGGTAGGAGAAACCACTTTGGCAGTCAGTACAGACATAGAGAGATACAGCTGATAAGTGTCTGCGGGAACGCGTAAAATATCCAGTAAATAGGGAATAGCAATATGCACATTCGCAAAGTAACTCAGCATCGCCGACAAAGACACATTAGGGATTTGTTCGAAGCCGATTTGGTTGCCGGTAAGCCATGCTGCAAAAGAGACGAAAATTAAGGTAGTTAGCTTACCTAAACTTGGGAAGGTATAAGCGATAGGTACGAGCACCTCAGCAATGTGATCAGAGTTTTCATCGCTTTGCTTGATTTTGCGTAAATGGTCTTTTATCCCTTCGGTGATCACTGGTAATACAATAAAAACGTTGCCGGTACTGAATGCGGTGATCCACGCATTGCGCATAACCATGATGAGGTCGCGATACTTTACAGGGGTGAGTGCGGCAACAAGCATAGGGAGCAGCACTAACATCAAATACACGCCGACACATAAAACCACAACCCAGTACACCTGTAATTCAGACAGTTCTTCAGCGCTCATCGTGCCTGCCGTGCTTGCTGTCATAGCAAAAATACCGATAGGGAAGATGGCTATGATCTTCTTCGAAATGACCGACAGACCTTGACCGACGACTTCTAATACATCGAGTAACCGGTTCTTCTTTTGGTTAGAAATAAGCGCCATGCCCAGAGCGATACAAAATATGACTAAGGCCGGTACATTACCTTCTGCCATAGAAGCAAAAGGGTTTGAGGGAATATAATGTTTTACAAAGTCTATTTCGGGCGCTGCTGCAACCAGCGCAGGGGAGAAAAAGGTGCCAGCATCATGCGCTGGTAATGTCATAATAAAGCACCAGATCACAGCAAGACCTATCACCCAAATAGAGAGCATGACTAGCGCCGCTTTTGCAAGAATGCTTTTAACTTGTTCTGGATTAAATTTCCCCAACCCCACGATGAGGCTGACGACGATATAAGGAAGAATAGTGATTTGCATCAGGTTCACAAAACCTGTACCGATAGGCTTTAAAAATGATAACCGTTCACCGAAAATTAAACCAGCAAAAATACCAAGTATGAGCGCCCAAAGCATCCAGTTAATGTTTTTTAGAAAATTAAGCAATTTCGTCATGTGCTCAGTCGGAAAAAGAGCGGTATTTTAATTAGCTTAGCTTAAAACTTACTGAATGTTTGAGCGATTTGATTACAAATCATTGAGTGTTTACTCAAAGTTCATAATCATCCCCATTTTTGGCACGATAGCAGGCTCTTCCCGCGGGTTGTTGCACACCATGATAAAAGCTCATCCACAGCTTTTGAAGCTGGGTTTTAGTCTTTTTCCCAACCACAGATGCCAATGGTGTTTCAACGATGATATCTTCGATATGTGCATTATCAAATTGGCCAAGTGCTCCGCAGCGATTGAAGGTAACTTCAATATGTAAGCCATCGTCTTGCTTTAATAAAATAGCTTCCGGCGCTTCACGGTGACCGCAAAGCGCGACGAATTGGCTACACTTTTTTAAGCCACAATGGGTGCCGTTGGCAAAAAACGCAAGCAGGTGGTTGTAGTAAATCACATAGTCTGTCACCTCCATGTGTGAACCAAATTCTAAAGGACACTGTTCATCAAGATACTGTTTTGCCAGCATTGACTGTTGCGCTTTCGTATCGTCAATTAGTTGCTCTGTATGCGGTTGTAATTGCGCTGCCATGATCCACCTCTCTTGTTCATGTTGTCATAAATTGGGAAATATATTCTGGTTGTTTTGTATACATCTTGAGTGTAAGTTAAATATCTAAATAATTTCACAAAAAGAATTTCACAGTGTGAATTTCACAAAAAGGGGTGTGAAATAATGGCAAAAGCTGCAAGTTTAATTCGAAAATCTCACTTTTTGGGTACGAAAATAAGAAATTTAAGAAAGCGTAACCACCTAACTTTGGAAGATTTATCGGCAAGGTGTGTTAAGCAAGACCCGAGTAGTGCACCATCCGTTTCATACTTATCCATGATTGAACGGGGTCAGCGTACGCCAAGCGAAGCGATGCTAGAAAACTTCTCTAACGTATTTCAAAAGCCGATTGAGTGGTTTTTAGATAGTCAACCTGAGGCACCTGAGATTGCACCTGATAAGGGCAGCTCCGGTGGTATCGTGGGTATGGCGCTAGAGCCCAATTTTTTATTTGAGAAAGATATTTTACAAATCGCTATTCCAGAAATGCTCTCTCAAGCTGGTATTAGTGGTAGGCAGTTTGCGCACCTTCTGATCCGTGCTCATCAAGAGCATCACCAAAATCATTTTCCAGATTTGGAGCGTGTAGCCGATGAAGTTGGCGGTAAAAATTTATATTTAAGTTGTGAAGATCTGATGTCTCTTTTACAGGCCAAAGGAAGAAAGGTAGAGTGGTTCGAGCAATCAGGAAGTCTCAATGAGGGAATTGTGACTTCTTACTTTAAAGAGCCAAATGTGGTGTTTATAAATCGCATACTACAATCCCATCCGGCGAGGATGAAATATGACTTAGCCGTTCATATTGGTCATGCAGTGCTACACAATAATGAGGGACTAGACTGTGTACTAAGTACAGGAGAAAGCCGTAAGAATAGTGACAACCCAGACCACGATACGCCAAATGCACAGGATATTCTTGGTGCTTGGCAAGACTTTGAATCAAGTTTTTTCGCTGGGGCACTGCTGTGCCCTCGCACGCCATTTCGACAGCTACTTGAAAGTAGAGGGTATGATGTTCGTGTGCATGAGTCGTTGGGGATTTCTGCGTCAGTAGCAATGCGTCGGATGACTTCCGTATCACCTTATCCGCATTGGCACTACTTTGACGCATATCAGGCTGGAAAGCTAAAAGCAGTATACCGAGGAAATGGGATCCCATTACCGTGGGGTAATATGCGCAGCGTTGCCGATCCTTGTCAGCATTGGGCCGTCTTCAGAAAGTTCCATGATGATAGTAATGCCGCCAGTGCCCAGCTTTCTATTCTGAATGTTAATGGCAAGCCAAGGTTATATTGCTGTGAATCAGTGAAAATCACAGATGTGGCAAATCGTCCTAGGGTGCTCTGCGCAGGTCTTGACTTAAATCCTGCCATTCGGGCTCAAGGTATAGATGCAGATACTTTAGTGGGAGAGCTACAGCAAGTGTGTATCAGTTATGGAGGCTCAAGTGTTGTGCCATACCATATGAAAACGCAGTTATTGAGGGTTGCAAAAATTTTGAATATTCAGTGGGTTGAGAGGGGGCTTGAAGGCGCTGTCCGAGTCATATGTACTCGCGGCAAAAGTTGCCCCAGAAAGCCGGGGTGTTATCTCAACGGTCACGGATAATAAAAATGATAGTTATATCGAATTCTTCTATTTTTGCCTTGAGATAGTATACACATTTAGTTTACACTTTTCAGGTTCATAAAGTGGGTACTAAAATAATTTACTCTATGACAGATTATTTTGATTAAGATATTTTTGCAGTTTCTGCGTGAAATATGCGTTATTTGAGAGGAAGCTATGCTGTATAGACTGGGGGTCATCTTCCCAACATAGACTGCTTAATTAATCAAATGGGTATTTAACAAAACTTATAAAGGGAATATTTAATGTTTAATCGAAAAAGCGCCTACTTATCAATTTCTTGTTTGTTGTTTTCTATATCAGCATCTGCTGAAATTATAACTGTACACTTTGATGCAAAAGTTAGATCTGTACAAACTCCCAGCGGTACTGAAAGTCCACAGGTACAAGATGGAGAGAACTTAAACTTTACGATTGCATACGACACCGAGGCAGAATTAGTGAATAATTACTACGTCGATAGTAATCCTAACAGTTATTTTTCTGCCAGCTTTGAAGGTGGGTTAACAGCTTCAAATAAAAACCTTGGTGGCACAGTACATAAAATCGAGTCAAACAAAATGGAGTTCCCGGAGTATAACGAAGTTCATTACGATACGAACTTTTCTCCAGAAAACACAGTGACAAATAACGGTGAGAGCATCTACTTTTACCTGCAGTTTAAGCAAATCACTGATGAATTGCGTGATGTAAAACTAATATCTGATTGGAATGTAGCACCAAATTATTTTGTTTGGACTGAAGCTTTAGTCCAGTACAATCGTTCATTTATCTACGCAGATATCACGAACTTTACTGTTGGAAACACAACGTCCGTAATTACCAGCGTTGAAGCGGGTAACCAGCAACTAGCAAGAACAGGTGGCACAGTAAACTATGCTTACTCCATCGCTAACCAAGAAGAGACAGGAGCAACTGTTGAAGCATGGGAATATATCACCATGCCAGATGGTACGGCATATAATTTAGGTGGGACATCAGAAATCAAGCTGGCACCAAAAGAAGAGTATGTTCAAACCGGTCGTTACTTCACTATTCCTGCTTATTGGCCAGCCGGCCAGTATACGTACAATTTCCAGTCTCTGCTCATCGATGGGAATGGCGAGAAAGGAGAAATGTCGAAGAGTGCTTTTACATTTATTAAGGAATAACAATATATTCCCTTAACAGTCGCTCAATTGAGTGAATAAGAGTACTTAATAAAAGGTAGACAGTAAAAGTGCGTACTTGTACGCGCTTTTTATCATGCAACCTGAGCTGGGGATGCACATTGCTTATCCACAGCTTAGGTTTATTACGCAAATTAATGTCAAATTTTGTTTCTGATCAGATCTCTGACAAGTAACCTCGCTGGGTGAATGGCTTGATGAACACGCTCGCTAAACGGTCTTGCCTCGCCAAGTAGACCAGCAACTAAATGCTCTGTCGCAAGTGGTGCACTGCACAGTCCTCGAGCGCCAAAACCTGTAACAATGTGAATTCCTTGATAGGGCTGCGCAGCTTCATCAAAGCCGTAGTGTTTTCCCTTTCGTAAATTGGCAAATGCGGAACAAAATTCCTCATTATGTTGCACTTGACCAAGCATAGGTAAGTGGTCGTTGAAGCAGCAACGTACAGCAGCCTTTTCTGAGACAATATCACCAAGGCTGTTTACTAAATCGGTACCTTGATAAAAGTTTTCAAGTTGTGCACGGTTGGTCACATTATCCTCAGCCTTTATTGCCCGACTTTTAGTGTTTTTATCAAAGGTGGCTCCCATGCAATGTAGCTCGTCCATCGCGGGGGTAAAATAACCTTTATGACAAAGTACAGTTGTAAGTGCCTTGGACGCTTGACCAGCTTCAATATGAGAAACTTGACCACGAACACCATGCAGTGGCACATGTTGAGTCTGTTCGAAGCGATCTGAGTGCTCGCCACCGCAGACAAAGACATCTGAAAAAGGTCCAAACGTCTGCTCTTCGGTATGAAGTATCCAACCTTGGGCCACTTTTTCTAGTTTGATAATATCTGTATCGAAATGTGCCTCAATTGGGGTGAGAGAGTTGGCTGCGTCAAATAACGCTTTTGTTGCTTCTGCCGGGTTTAACCAGCCCGCTTCGGGAATAAAAAGTCCACCGTATGGTAGCTGTGTGTTAGCAATAGCCGACGCTTGCTCGCTATCTACTGGGTATACTAAAGCATGTGGCCAGGCTGTTTTATCGACTAGATTTTGGTGTTGCGTTTGTTTAGCCTTGGTTACCGATTGCAGTAGTACACCACACCAGTCGTGAGCAAATTCATAACCACTGCTTGCTAGGTGTTGATATAGACGCTTGGCATACAAAAAGCTATGAGCGTAAAATTCACTTGGTGGTGTGTTATCTGCTTGTAAATTCGGATAAACAGCGCCTTGGCGATTGTGTGATGCGCCTTTTGCCAGGTCATCATCTTGACAAAATAGTGTTGCATTTAGGTTTCTTTTACTGAGATGGTAGAGCAAGCAGCTCGACGTAATACCACCACCAATCACTGCTATATTATTAAGCTGACGCGGCTGAACAGAGTAATATTGTGGCGTATTAGATTGTTGATTTGCGTGTTTGAGCTTGCCCACAACCATTTCGCGTTTGCGGCCAAATCCTTTTACTTTTTTACACTCAAACCCTGCTTCTTGTAGTCCTCGACGGACAAAACCTGCGGCAGTAAAAGTCGCAAAAGTTGCATTGTCTCGGCTCATATTAGCCATGGCGTTAAATAAGCTTTGTTGCCACATGTCAGGGTTCTTGCTCGGCGCAAAACCATCTAAGAACCAAGCATCAATAATCCCGTTTTGTTCAAAACTTATCTGCGGTAGGTTATCGTGAATATCTCCAAACCATAAATCTAATGTCACTGAGCCACTATCAAACTCTAGCCTGTGGCAGCCTTCAAGTGCCATAGGGTATTGTTGGCAAAGTTTTTTGGCAAGTGGCGCTAGAGTTGGCCAAGCTTGAAGTGCTTTAACTAAATCATCGATATGAATTGGATACTTTTCAAAAGATACAAAGTGAAGTTGGTTAACACTGGCGTCTTTGCTACGCTGGTTAAACTGATGCCAAGCATTGAGGAAGTTTAAACCAGTACCAAAACCCGTCTCGGCGATGACAAATCGATCTTTGCCATGATTTTGTAATCGCTCGTCGATATGGTTTTGAGTATAAAAAACATAATGTGATTCGGCTAGGCCATCATCATTAGAGAAATAGACATCGTCAAAACTATTTGCAACTGGTGTACCTGCATCATTGAAGTGTATTTGAGCGTTTTTTATCATGAAAGACTCTATATCTGACTTGTTATAGTGTATTTTACTGACTTTCTGCGCAATAGTCTGGTTGCATTTTTGTTTATTTAGGTTCAGAGTACATGTGTACGCTGGAAAGCTGACCACTTGACGCTAGAATTCAGCGTATAATACGCATAATTTGTAATATCGAAGGGAATATACCCATGAGAAGAGCCGTTATTACGGGGATCGGTGTCGTTTCGAGCATCGGCAACAACAAGCAAGAAGTTTTAGAGTCATTAAAAGCTGGTAAAAGCGGCATCGCTTTTAATCAGGAGTTTGCAGATAACAACTTACGTAGTCACGTGTCTGGTAATATAGATATTGACGTAAAATCTCTAGTGGACCGTAAGGCACACCGTTTTATGGGAGACGCGGCAGCGTTTTCTTATATTGCGATGGCGCAAGCAATTGAAGATTCAGGTTTATCAGAAGAACAGGTATCAAATGAACGCACCGGCTTAATTGTCGGCTCTGGTGGTGGTTCATCTAAGTATCAAGTTGAAGCTGCTGACATCTGTCGAGAGAAAGGAGTTAAGCGCGTTGGGCCTTATATGGTTCCGCGTACTATGGCTAGTACAACATCAGCATGTTTGGCCACTCCATTTAAAATTAAAGGCCTAAATTATTCTATCAGTTCTGCATGTGCGACCTCTGCGCATTGTATCGGTAACGCGGTTGAGCAAATTCAGTTAGGCAAACAAGATGTACTTTTTGCCGGCGGTGGTGAAGAGCTGCATTGGACACTGGCAATGGAGTTCGATGCAATGGGTGCATTGTCAACCAAGTATAATGAGACACCAGAGCTTGCATCTCGTACTTATGACGCAAACCGAGATGGTTTTGTCATTTCTGGTGGTGGCGGTATTGTTGTGGTCGAAGAGTTGGAGCATGCTCTGGCACGAGGGGCACACATTTATGCTGAAATTGTTGGCTACGGCGCAACATCAGATGGGTATGATATGGTTGCACCTTCAGGTGAGGGGGCTGTGCGTTGTATGAAGCAAGCGATGCAAAACATAAATGCACCAATCGATTACTTAAACACGCATGGTACATCAACGCCAGTCGGTGATGTAAAAGAGCTTGGCGCAATTCAAGAGCTATTTGGAGAAAACTCACCAGCTATTAGTGCAACTAAAGCAATGACAGGCCATGCGCTTGGCGCAGCTGGTGTACACGAAGCGATTTACTCTTTGTTAATGTTAGAAAATGACTTTATTGCTCCGTCGATCAATATTGATGAACTGGACGAGCAAGCTCAAGGGTTAGATATTGTAACGCAGCGCCGTGACGGTGCATTAACAACCGTGATGTCGAACAGCTTTGGCTTCGGTGGTACAAATGCGACGCTCGTGATGCAAAAGTATAAAGGTTAAGTTTATACACTGTGTATCAGACATAAAAAAGCAGGCTAGGCCTGCTTTTTTAATGTTTTGTGCTTTAACGCACTTTATGTTTCATTAAGCGTTCTTTATCTCGTGACCAGTCGCGGTCTTTTATATCGGCACGCTTGTCGTGTTGCTTTTTACCTTTTGCAAGATAAAACTCAAGTTTGACCCAGCACTTTTTCCAGTACATTGCTGTGGCGATTAAAGAGTAGCCATCACGTTCTGTTGCACCAATCAGACGAGAGATTTCGCGTTTATTTAGTAGTAGTTTACGATAACGAAGTGGATCGCATATCACGTGGGTTGAAGCACTATTTAATGGCTGTATCTGACTTGCCAACAAATACGCTTCACCATCTTTGATATGGATATAAGTATCTGAGATATTAACCTTACCGGCACGGATACTCTTTACTTCCCAGCCTTGTAATTCGATACCTGCTTCGAACTTTTCATGTAGTGAATACTCGTGACGCGCTTTTTTATTTAGCGCTATAGTATTGCTATTTGATTTACTTGAATTTTTCTTTGCCATAATGGCTTAGTCTACCTATAAATCCTGTTTTAAGACAGCGCTTTTTCATCAATGTGGTGTATTTTTACCTAGTCAGTGGCTGCAAACAAGATAAATCTGCAAAACCTTGATAAAATCCCCTTATTAAGAGTTGGAGTGTCTATGCCACAGATAGAAAAAAGTGCTTTGGTGATGTATAGCACCAAAGAAATGTTTGAACTTGTGAATGATGTTGATGCGTACCCTAATTTCCTACCTCATTGCTCAGATGCCAAGGTGATCAATAGCGATGAACAGGGAATGACTGCTAGCTTGGAAATATCAAAAGCAGGCTTAAAAAAATGGTTTACCACCAAAAATGAATTCGATGGTAACCGTGTGAGAATGCGCTTAGTTGACGGCCCATTTAAATCACTGCATGGTTATTGGGAGTTTACTGAGCTGGATGAGCAAGCTTGTAAGGTGAGCTTAAAATTGGAGTTTGAATTTGCCAGTAAATTGATAGAAATAGCATTTGGTAAATTATTCAATGAAGTAGCCAAAAATATGGTATCTGCTTTTACTCAGCGTGCTAAAATCGTGTACGGAGCAAGATAATGATAAAAGTTGAAGTGGTCTTTGCATTACCTGACAAAGCGACATCTGTGTCAGTTGACGTACCAGAGGGAACCTCGGCTGAGCAAGCGGTTTTACAATCGGACATATTGGATAAGTGTCCAGAGATTGATGCAAATAATTTAACGCTTGGAGTTTGGAATCGCACGGTGAAGCTACATCAAGTAGTGAATGATGGCGATAGAATAGAAATATATCGTCCACTTATAGCTGATCCAAAAGAAGCGCGCAGACGTCGAGCAGAAAAAGCAAAAGAGGAAGGGCGAGCGAGTAAAATCACTGGAGGTCGTCCAACGACACCTGGAAATAATACCAATTAGACTTAATACTTGCTCAATTTGAAAGAGTAAATCTGACGCTAACTGACTGCTAGAAAGGCATTAATTATCCGAAGCTCAGGTTACTTAGCTTCAAGCACTGAATGGGTGTTGAGCATTAAAAAAGGGGAAATCATTTCCCCTTTGACTACGAAATACAGACCGACTAGTTATGAATCTAGCGGCGTGTTAAATTCTTCAGGTTCTTCAAAGTCACCACTGATCCGCACTAGCTTGTCATTCTCAAAATAGACACTGAATGATTTTCTTACCTCTGATGGTCTATCAATATTAAACACATATTGATAGTGCCAGATATTATTGTTAAACGCGTCTTTCGCCAATGGTGTGCCGAGTACATATAATACTTGCTCTCTGCTCATTTGCACTCGAAGCTTATCTACATCTGACTGCTCTAAGAAATTACCTTGTGGCACGTTGATGCGATAAATCCAGCTTGAACAGCCAGACAAAAACACAGTCATAACTACAGCGCTGAGCCAAACAGAAAGGGTTTTATTAGACAGCATGAAATTGTGTATCCTTATTATCAGTTGTTAGCATGATACCGATTGCACAGAGAAGGTAAAGTCTCTTAGCGGATTTGGACTGCGTTAAGTGTAAAAAGTTCGTCTGTAAGTTGCAATAGGTGCAAAAAACCGTTTTAGGTTCAAATTAAGGAGGTAAGTAAATTGCTTGGGCAAGCTTTACTTAATCAAACTGACAGGGCAGATCATCAGGCAGTGTGGAGTTTGTATATTATAGAAACACGCTTTGGGCATTGGTACACCGGTATCACGACTGATGTAGAGAGGCGTTTTCATCAACACCAAAGCGGTAAAGGAGCAAAAAACCTAAGAGGAAAAGGACCTCTTGTCCTTAAATTCCAATTTGCTGTGGGCTCTAGAAGGCATGCCTCCAAACTCGAGTGGCAAGTTAAGCAGCTCACCAAGGCTCAAAAGGTTCAGCTGGTTGAGTCTAAAGGAGAGCGTGTCAACGATAAGATAAAGTCACTGATGAGCGCAACCCCAGCCTGATATTTATCAATATCCATGTTTTCTACAGTGTCTTTGGTAGTATGGTGATGCTTGTCCTCTCCAATACCAAAATAAATATAGGGTATCCCGTTGCGATAAAAAGCGTAATGGTCACTGGCTTTATGCCAATCGATACGGGGGTTATCGGTATAGCGTGCCATTTTTCGCTGCGATGAAACGACAGTTAACTTCAGCGGTGCTTGCTTTATACTCTTTAATTGCGATTTGAATTGACTAAACCCCGGAGAAAATAACGCAAATAGGCGGTTGCTCTTGTTTACTCCTAACATATCTAAATTAATATTAACGGCGATGTCTTGGTTTAATTGTTTGGCGTAAAACTTAGCCCCATGAAGGCCGCGCTCCTCAGCATCTGTTGCGACGAATAAAATATCTCGAGAGCGATTCGTTTTAGCGAGTTGTCTTGCGATGTAAAGCATTGCGGCTGTACCCGAGGCATTATCATTTGCGCCTGGGTAGTGCTTTCTTCCCGTCGTGCCCAAATGATCATAGTGAGCGCTGATCACAATCGGGGTGTCACATCGAGGCTGTGTGCAGGGGAGAGTAGCGGTGACATTATGGCCGGTATCTTTGCTAAAAATGCCCGCTCTAAAAGTAAATTGTTGATATTTAGGATTGGCGCCTGACGCCCGAAAGGCGTCATAAATATACCGCGCGCTAATGTTTGGACTTTTGCTACCACTTTTCCTTCCACGATGACTGACACTTGTGAGCGTTTCTAAATCGGTTATCAGTGAGCCACTTTGAGCTTGAACGCTTGGTAGTGACCCCCAGACGAATAGGACACATGCACAAGCTATGCCGAAGTTACGTCCTAACATACGAAGTTTACCTCTCTTTATTATTGTTTTCAGAAGGTTGGTTATTTGCGATACTTTTTAGTAGTGCTAACTTTCCTTCATAACGCAGCTTGTCGTGCTCGAATGATGCTGTGTTATATGCTTTTTTTAGGTACCGGTCCGCAGCTTTTTTGTCATTTTGTGCAAAAGCAACTTTAGCTAAGCCAAAATAGCTTTCATGAAGGTTTTTATCCAGCTCCCTTGCTTGTATGTAAAAATGCTTAGCGCGGCTAAAATCACCACTGTTAAATGCTTCGTTGCCTAGCACCAGCATATAATAAGGGTTGTTTTTTCTTTGTTCGTGAATATTTCTTTCAATCGTCTTTGCGTCATCGTTTCTTCCGGTTAAATAATATAGCTTTGCTAAATTGCCAAGGGCATTACGATTATCCTTATTAATTGCAATGGCCTGCTGGTAAGCCCGCTCCGCAAGCTGGTATTGATCTGTGATCCGGTAGAGAATGCCGAGATTGCCCCAAGCTCCATCGTGATATTGGTCACTCTCTATCGCCGCACGATAGTAACTGTACGCCATATCTAGATCGCCTTTGATCATCTCCATTGCACCTTTGTTATTGTAAAACATAGACAAAATAGTGCCTGTCGAGATTGAACTGGTGCTAAAGTGTTGGTTTCGACTGTTTGGATCAAAATCAACGGTTACCGAGGTGGGTTTTACATATAGGGTTTTAATAGCATCTTGAGTATTGTCTACTTCAAATATTTTTATATTTACATGGCCTGTGAGCAGACTATAGCCTTGGCTTTCATCCCAATATTCTGGGATATGTACGCGCTGAAACTGAGTTTTCAACCCCACTTGTTTTGCGATGGCATGTGTTAGAATTGACAGCGATAAACAATTGGCGTTCATACTACTGAATGCTTGGCTAGCGGTTAGGTTTGCACCTGATAAATAGGATAATGAATCATCTCCGCTATTGACCAAAAACTCCATTAGCATTTTTGCACGTTTTACCCCAATTTCTTCATTATGGAAGTAGTGCTCTAGTTTAGCCTTGATCTCATTATTCAACTGAAAAACATCTTTGTGAGATTCAACTTGTTGGATATTAAAGTGATGTGTTGAGTTTAGAATTGAGGTATCGATAGTCGCTTTGGGTGTGCTGTTACACCCGCTGAGTAAAGCCGTTAGGATAACCACTAAACACTGAGTAACCGCCTTCATACAACCTCCTAGCAGTGTTCTATTCGCTGTAACTAACTCGATAACTCCGCTATCGTGTCCTGATATCGCTAAAGTAGTTATCCGAATGAGCTAAAAAATATTCCAATTAAGTTTTTACTATAAGCTTTTCAGGCAGTCGGTGTCGAATTTTCCACCATATATTATTTTGATAGAACGCTAAAATGGTATCATCGATTTTGGTTTATCAAGTCACAGATTAACTGTTTCTAGTTATGAATGTAGACTAAAAGCGCTATGAATGCGCGACTATATTTGTTACCTGATGTAACAACGGGGAGAGTACCCAATAAAAGTGCGCCCACACAATGTGGTGCAGGCGCTGTTACTTTGGCTGTTTAGAAGCTGGCGACCAAGTCATCCAGCGTTTTGGCAGAATCCGCTAAACGTTGAATCGCTTGTTCAGTGTCGAGCTGTTCATTCATTACAGCATCACTAATTTCACTAATTTGCTCAATGTTACGACCCACATCGGCCACTACGTTGCTTTGCTCTTCCGTTGCTGTTGCGATCAATGCAGTCATGTCGTTTATTTGATTTGCAGTTTCTGAAATCTCAAGCATTAGCTCTACTGAGGCTTGCATAGTTTGGACACTTTGCTCCGCTTGAGTGCTAGACTGCTGTATTTGATTGACTATGTTGTCAGATACTTGAGTGAGTTCAGAGATTGTTGCTTGAATTTCATCTGTAGAGTGTGAAGTTCGACTTGCTAAGGCTCTCACTTCATCTGCTACTACTGCAAACCCTCTACCATGTTCACCGGCTCGAGCTGATTCTATTGCCGCATTTAGGGCAAGCAGGTTAGTTTGTTCAGAGATCCCTCTAATGACGTCAACAATATTAGCAATTGATTGGGTCTTTTGTGCCAATGTCGCCACTTGACCTGCCATATTATCAATATCTCCAGCCAATAGATGAAGTGTTTCTTGGCTTTGTTGAACACCCAGTCTGCTGTCTTTGGTTGAAGCTTTACTTTGCTCAGTGAGCTTGGCTGTACTCGTTGCACTGCTGGCAATTTCTTGTACTGTTGCACCCATCTCATTAATCGCGGCAGCAACAGACATAGTTTGTGACTTTTGATCGTCCAAAGATTGTGAGTTTTGTTGGCTTTGTTTAAACACAGCTTCACTAGTAATACGAATTGAGCGGCTCTCTTCAGCTACTGAGTGGATCGCTTCCTCAATTTTACTAATAAACTGATTAAAGCCGCCAGCTAGCGCTTGTAATTCAGGCTGTGCGGAATCTGGCAAGCGATAGTTTAGTTTTGCATTGCCACTTCCTAGCTGCTCGAAAAGTTCAGCCATTTTCTTCAGTGGTGCACTGAGATTTTTAGCTAATAACATACTAATGATGCTGGCAACTAAAGCTATCACCAGCGAAAAGCCGATGATTTGCCATTGCAGAGCCGTGATCCCACTGTTAACTTCACTGGTTGGGACCTGAGCAATCACAAATAAATCGGTCTCTGGAATTGGGCTTGCGGCAACTAAATTAGCTTCGCCATCAACTTCGAGCTCCTTAACAATAAATTGTCTTGATGAAGTTAGGTCATGGCTTTGTTGGCCATAGAAATCCTCAAGTGAAGATTTTGCGACTTTGCTTGCGTCAGGGTGCAATTGCACAACCCCTTCTTTATTGACAACGAATACAAAGCCTGTTTGCTCGATTTTCATGTTGGCGAGCATTGACTGCATATCGTCAATACTTTTTGCAAGTCCAGCTAAACCTACCCCAGCTAATTGCTGGTGGTTAACGAACATCTTCACATCCCCTGGTGCTTCTTGGTAGATGCTGATTGAGTAAGCTTCAGCGCTGTTGGTAAAGCCAAAAAACCAACCATCTTGCTGCCGGTCTAAGACACGTAAAAAGCCTTTTTGATTCCAATACTGGCGGGTATCGCGGTTTGCCCAAGATGCTGTAACCAAGTCATATTGCGTTGCGATACGCTTGAGTTCGTCAACCAACAGTTGCTCATCTAAGGTATTTTGTTTTGCTGCTTGTGTGATAAGCAGGTTACTAGAAAGCTGTTGAGCTGCGTTTTTTAGTGTATCTATTTGCATGTGTAACGACTTGTTGATGCTTTCGATTTTACTAGGTAACTCCGACTGCATCATTCGTTCGTTGATTAATGTCTTGGCGCTGTAAAGCGAGGTAAACCCGATTAAACAAGCGACAGCAATCGCAATGATACTACCCAACAGGGTAATTCTCTGAGTAATTGTTAAGCCTGTGTTTTGCATTCGATTTGTGTGTGTAATCCCGTGGAACCGATTATTCTAGCATAGTAAATAACCAGCTCGGAACAAGTAACGGCGTTAGTTTCGAAAAAATAATTTAGAATTATAAAATAACGTTAATATCAGAACTTAGTGTTAAATCATGATGAGATAAATGAGAGTTAAGGTTGAGAGTAGGTGATAAAAGGCCACGATCTCAGGGAAGAAGGCGGCCTTGGTTACTAACAAGCGAACTGTATTTGTTGCAAATTTATCTATACTGATTACACGATTTTCTTCATCTCAGACATGTAACCACGCAGTGTTTCACCAATTTTTTCTACCGGATGATTGCGGATAGCTCGATTGACCGCGATGAGCTTCTGGTTATCAACATAATTATCATCGCCAGCTAACCCCTCACCAATTTCTTGTTTTGTAATGGCCTCCATGAACGGCTTTAACAAAGGCAAGCAGGCATGGTTATATAAATAGCAGCCATATTCAGCTGTGTCGGAAATAGTTCGGTTCATCTCAAATAGCTTTTTACGCGCAATAGTATTGGCAATTAATGGGGTTTCATGAAGTGATTCATAGTACGCAGACTCTTCAATGATCCCCGCGGCTGTCATGGTTTCAAAGGCAAGCTCTACACCTGCTTTTACCATTGCCACCATTAAAATACCTTTGTCAAAAAATGCTTGTTCTGAAATCTCAGTATCAGCATTGGCTTGTTTTTCAAATGCTGTCTGTGCGGTCTCAGCGCGCCAAGTGAGTAATTTTGTGTCATTCTCAGCCCAGTCAGCCATCATACCGGAAGAGAATTCACCACTGATGATGTCATCCATATGTTTGTTATACAGAGGGCGCATCAGCGCTTTTAGTTGCTCACTCAAGTCGAATGCTTTTACTTTTGCAGGGTTTGAAAGCCTATCCATCATGTTGGTTATACCACCATGCTTTAGTGCTTCAGTGATGACTTCCCAGCCGTATTGTACTAGTTTCGATGCGTATCCAGGCGCGAGCCCTTCTTCGACCATTTTATCAAAGCATAGCAGTGAGCCAGTTTGTAACATGCCACATAAAATAGTCTGCTCGCCCATCAAGTCCGATTTTACTTCTGCGATGAATGAAGATTTTAACACACCGGCACGATGGCCACCGGTTCCTGCTGCGTACGCTTTAGCTTGTGCCAGACCTTTACCCTGAGGATCGTTTTCTGGATGAACTGCAATCAGCGTAGGTACACCAAAGCCACGTTTGTACTCCTCGCGTACCTCAGTGCCAGGACATTTTGGCGCAACCATAATGACAGTGATGTCCTCACGCACCTGCATGCCTTCTTCGACGATATTGAAGCCATGAGAATAAGCGAGTGTTGCACCTTGTTTCATTAACGGCATAACTGCATTAACTACCGCGGTGTGCTGTTTATCTGGCGTTAAATTAAGCACTAAGTCAGCATCCGGGATCAATTCTTCATACGTGCCTACTACAAATCCATTTTCTGAAGCGTTTAAAAAAGATTGACGCTTTTCTTCAATGGCAGAAGGACGCAACGCGTAGCTTACATTGAGCCCCGAGTCACGTAGATTTAACCCCTGGTTCAAGCCTTGTGCGCCACAGCCGACAATGACTAGCTTCTTTCCGATTAGCACGTCGACACCTTGTTCGAATTCTTTGGGATCCATGAATTCACATTGCGAAAGTTGAGCCAATTGCTCACGTAAAGATAAAGTATTAAAGTAATTCGACATGGTATTTCCTGACTCTGGATAGAAATAAATTAAGCTCAGAGTAGGGCTAACTTTTAATTACGTAAAATGATATATTTGAACCATAGTGTTTCAAAAGGTGAAATACCGTGAACCATAAACAATTAAAATATTTCTTGGCGCTAGCAGATACATTACACTTTTCAAGAGCAAGTGAACGCTGCTTTGTGAGTCCGCCGACCTTAAGCCGACAAATTAAACAATTAGAAGAGGAAGTTGGTGCCGCTTTATTTTTACGAGACAACCGAACGGTTGAATTAACCCAGCAAGGCAAAGCATTTGTGCACTATGCTCAGTCAACGCTTGCGAGTTGGCGTCAATTTAAAACCGAGTGCTTGGATGATGATAAGCCTTTAACCGGTGAGCTTAGCTTGTTTTGCTCGGTAACCGCGACATACAGCTTTATTTATGATTTATTTGCACAGTTTCGTGCACAATATCCAAATGTTGAGCTGAATTTGATTACCGGAGATCCGGCTCATTCTATTGCAGAGGTTGCCAGTGGTAAGGAGGACGTTGCTGTCGCGGTTAAGCCCAAACACTTACCAAGTGGCATTGAGTATTTACCAATCGGGCGTTCACGGTTAGTCTTTATTGGCCCAACGATGGATTGCCCGCTGAAACAGTTGATTGAAACACATAGTCAGGGTGAAATGCCTTGGCAGCACCTGTCTTTTATCATGCCAGAGCAAGGCGTACTAAAAGAGCGTATTGATCTCTTTTGCAAAAAGCACAACTTTTCACCGAAAGTATATGCGCATGTTTCGGGCCATGAAGCAATGGTTGCACTTGCAAGTTTGGGCTTTGGGATTGCCTGTGTGCCAGAGATTGTGATCAGCCAAAGCCCATTTAAAAATCAAGTTCAGTTGCTACAGCTTAGATCGGATGAGATCGAAATAGGGCTTGTAACTAAGAATAAAAGATTATATGACCCAGTAGTAAAAGCCCTTTGGGGTACGGCAAAAGGATTATTTAAGCTGTAAAGCATCCATTCAGGTTGCGTGACTACACTGTGCCCATCCATGTTGAATGAATGAGGTGCGTCCGTGTCTACTATCTTGGTTGCACAAAGCAATAATAATATATTGACATCGCAACAAAAAATGCTCGAAGAGCAGGGCTATACAGTTGAGTTGTTAAGAGAGTTAGGTCAATTAAATGGCCTTTCTGGTAAGTCGATAAACGGCATTGTGTTGGATCAGACTATTGCGTCTGTACCGACCTGTGACTCAATTAACCAGTTTAGACAAAAGTTTAAAGCGCCTGTTATTGTGAGTCTTGATAGCGATGATGAAGATGTTCATAGCTTGTTTTTAGAATTAGGTGCAGATGAAGTTATTTCTAAAGATGCCAAGCCTAGATTATGGCGAGCAAGACTTGATGCTCTGCTCAGAAGGCAGTCAGCGAATGCACATTATGATGATACACCGCAACAATTAAGTTTTGGTCAACTGCATATAGACAAAAATACGCGTCGGGTAAGTTATGGGCAAGAGCGCATCGATCTGACCACCCATGAGTTTGAATTATTATGGCTACTCGCCAGTAACGGTGGCAAAGTGGTGAAAAGGGAGTTTGTATATGAACAGATTTTGGGTAAGTATTACCGACCAGACACACGCACAATAGATGTTCGAATTTCCCGCCTTCGCAAAAAGTTATATGACAACCCAAGTCGGCCTGAAAAAATAAAAACAATATGGCGCCAAGGTTACTTGTTTGTAACAGATGTCTGGAACTAGCAAAATATAATTTGATTTAGCGCAAAAGATACTTCGAATTTTTCGAAGATACACTTCGTACAAATTTGTTAAACTAATCGATTGAACAACAGCATAAACTTATTTTAATAAGTTTATGCTGTTGTTTTTTATTAGATAATATCAATCTTATTCCACAGCTACGGTGATTTGCAGAAGTGTATCAAGGTAGCAAAGTTGGAAAAATTGTTATTTATACAATGCAAATAATATTGATTGCTATTTAGGTGTGTGTATACTTTACGCCTAGTTATGAAAAATATAAACATAATTAGTCTCAAAGGAACAAATCAATGGCACTTAAAAAGTCTCTGTTAACGACTGCTATCCTTGCTGCTACTTTAGGCCTCACTGCATGTGGTGGGAGCTCTTCTAGCAACGATTCAAACAATAATGACAATACCAACACAACCCCACCGGCTACTAATGCTGCGCCAACTATCACAGTTGAAAGCGCTTCAGTTTCTGAAGACAGTCTTGGCGCTGCAGTTGCAAATATTTCTTTCGCTGACGACAGTGATGCAATTAACGCGTTAACTTTGACTATCTCAGATAATCGCTTTGAAATTGTGGAAGGTGTGGTAAAACTGAAAGCTGCAAACGCGCTAAACTTTGAGCAGGTTGAGGGCGGAAAAGTGTCGGTAACTATCACTGCAACTGACAGCAAAGGTGCAAAAACAGAAGTTGAAACCGAGATTTCAGTTCAGCAGATCAGCGAAGAAAATAAAGCAGGCGTTAACCGTTACGCTTTCAACAATACTCAAGGCGCTTCTTCGGTATCTTACTCAGGACAGATTGCTCGTCATGCAGCAATGGTTCATGTTAAGAGCTTGATGGGTCAGCTAGACAACGAAACGATTGGAAATGCGGCAGATCAGAAAACAGCGGCTGCGGCAATAACACAAATCAAAAACTTCTTAATGCCAACAGACGCAGTGGTACTTGACGAAACACTTGACTTTGCTGCGGCAATTAACGCACAACAAACCACGCTTGGACAAATCTCTAGCTCACTTAAAAAAGTAGCTGGTGAAGGTGGCAAAATTGCAGGCCGCGATAGCACTTACATGCATAAAGCATGGGAAGAAGACGGCAATATGATCGGCTGGAGTGATTTTGGCACGCAGCCAAAAACTCCTGAAGGCCTAGTGTTACATTATCTAGACCTGCTAGAAGCTCAACTGACTCAATTTGAAAATGGCTCGACCATCGAAGCTGAGCACAATGGCACAAAAGTGACCCTGAATAAATTGTACGTGACACCAGAAGGCCTAGACTTAGCTCAATTGGTACAAAAGCACTTAAACGGTGCAGTATCTCTTTCCCAAGCAGCAGATGACTACCTTGATGACTTACTAATTGGTGATAAATCAGCAAATAATGCAGCACTGGCGGATGGCAAGAGCTATACTGACCTTGAGCACAAGTTTGACGAAGGTTATGGATACTTTGGCGCTGCTATCGACTATCTTGATTACACCGATGATGAAATTGCAGGAAAAGGTGGCCGTGAAGCATATGGCAGTGGTTATCATGATTTAGACAAAGACGGTAAAATTAACCTACTGTCAGAGTATAACTTTGGTAATTCAACTAACGCTGCGAAGCGAGACCGTGGTACAGAGTCAAACACAAAACCGACAGATCTTACAGCTGAGGCTCAGCTAGCCTTTATTGAAGCACGTAAACTTATCGCAGATAACTTTGGTACTAATGTTGCTCAGTGGTCAGACGAAGATAAAGCGCGTTTAGAGACACTGCGTAACCAAGCACTTCTTGCGTGGGAAAAGTCAATTGCAGCAACAGTTGTACACTACATTAACGACACAATCTCTGATGATGACGGCGATTTAGACGATATTGCATCTGGTAATTTTGACGCTGATAAATTCTATACTGTCGCGAAGCACTGGTCTGAGATGAAAGGATTTGCTTTGAACTTCCAGTTTAATCCATTTTCTCCAGTAACAGACGCTGACTTTGCTAAAATTCATGAGCTAATGGGTGATAAGCCAGAGCTTGCTGCTGATAAAGTAGAAGCATATAAGAGCGCATTACTAGAAGCTCGTAGCATTATTGCAAATGCCTATGGCTTTGATGCAGAGAATGTTGCCAACTGGTAATCTACACTTTGCTTTATAACGTAAAAAGGTTAGCCGATGTATCAGCTAACCTTTTGTTGTATATAGATAATAGAGAACGCTAATGAGAGTATCTACACGTTTAAGCGCCGCAGCGTTTGCGGTCGCGTTAATATTGTCGGGCTGTGGAGAAAGCACTTCAAGCAGTCAAGGGTCTGGGGTAAAAGACAATGACAATTCAGGCACTGACAACCCGACCTTACCGACACAGTTTGATGAAGCTGCTTTGGTTGCTAATTTGGTAAACAATGTGCTGACCCCAGCGGTAACACAGTTTAACGAACTGGCTGTAACGCAACAGCTGGAAGTTGCAAATTACTGTTCAGGTGAAAAAAACTCAGCACAAAATGTAGCGACGTTGAAGCAAAGAGCTCAAGATAGCTGGCGCGCAGCCATGATGGGGTGGCAATACGTTGAGTTGATGCAGGTGGGACCGCTTACCACCAACAGTAAAGAATTAAAAAATAATATTTATGTTTGGCCTGCAACGGGCTCTCTTTGTGACATAGATTTAGATGTGGTGTATTTTGAAGCTGGTGTGATTAATGGGAATAGCAACAACCCTTACGACATTACACAGCGTACCGCGAATCGCAAAGGGTTAACTGCACTTGAACACTTATTATTTAGCACCAACCTTGTGCATAATTGTTCAACCGTGAATGATGCACTGGCACCATGGAATAACCGTTCTGATCAAGAAAAGCGTATTGCTCGCTGCGAATTTGCAACTGCTGTTGCTAAAGACATCGAAGGGCATAGCGACACATTACTCACTCAATGGAGTGGTGATAATGGCTACGCAAAGCAACTACTGAATGCGGGTCAACCAGGCTCAGCATTTGACACCCCACATTTGGCACTTAATGAAATCTCCAAAGCACTTTTTTATATGACTGAAGAGCTCAAAGACGGCAAAATTGCAACGCCTCTTGGTTTGGGCTTTCCGAATGCTTGTGGATTAGAAGCGTGTCCAGAAGCAGTTGAGTCGCCAATTGCTGAACATTCAAAAGAAAACCTACTGGCGAATATTCGTGCATTTAGGAATATTTTTACAGGTAACGGTCAAGATCCAGAAAATACGCTGGGCTTTGACGACTTCCTCGAAGCTGAGCAAGGTGATGAGGTCAAGGCGCGTATGCTTGCCGGTCTTGATGCCGCAGAAGCAACTTTGTTGGCAATAACGGGGAGCTTAAAAGCAGAGCTCGCGACATCTGCTGAACAAGTTACGCAGGCACACTCAGATGTTAAAAAGGTAACTGACGATCTGAAAACAGAATTTATTGAGAAACTTGCATTAGAGCTTCCAAAAACTTCGGCAGGTGACAATGACTAAACGCACTATAATAAAGAAATCTTTACTGGCGGCAGCGGTGATAATCGCGCTACCTCAAGCACAAGCTGCAGACGATAAACAAGATATAGAACATATCTCTATTATTAGTCATCATGATAAACTGAGAAAAGAAGCAGGCTCTGCAACTTTGCTTTCAGAGGCGCAGTTGGCGGAATATGAATATGATGATATTCACCGTATTCTGTCGAACGTACCTGGCGTTAATATCCGTGAAGAAGATGGTTATGGCTTGAGGCCGAACATTGGATTTCGCGGTGTGACACCAGAGCGCAGCAAGAAGATCACGATTATGGAAGATGGCGTGTTAATCGGCCCGTCTCCTTACTCGGCTCCCGCTGCCTACTATTTTCCTGTACCGACTAGAATGACAGCTGTGGAAGTCTTTAAAGGACCCGCGGCAATTAAACATGGCCCACAAACGGTAGCTGGCGCACTTAATTTAGTAACCCGTCAAGTTCCTGAGTTTACCGAAGGCGGAATTGACGTGGCTGTTGGTAGTGACGGCTACGCCAAAGCACATGGTTACTACGGTTCTGTGGTGAATAATGTTGGTTTTCTATTTGAAGCGGTAAATCTGCAAGCCGATGGTTTTAAAGAGCTAGATGGCGGTGGAGATACTGGGTTTGAAAAAAATGATATATTGGCAAAGTTTAATTATAAACTTTCTCAAGGTGGATATGACCACACGTTTGGGCTGAAGCTAAGCTATGCAGATGAACTATCTGATGAAACATACCTTGGCTTAACAGAGGAAGACTTTGCTCAAAATCCTTACCGCCGATACGCAGCTTCTCAACCTGCTGAAATGGATACTAAGCACTCTCAAATCATGCTTTCGCATATACTTGACGGTAACGGCGTAAACGTGACCACAAGACTTTATCGCAATGACTATGAGCGTGCATGGCTAAAGCTCAATGGTGTAGGCGCTAAAGGTGGTGCTTCATTATCCAAAATTATTGCAAACCCGGAATCGTTTGCAAATGAATATGGTGTGATCACAGGAGCACGGGATTCAGTTGTGGCTGGCTCAAATATTTTCTTGAATATGGGAACCAATGACCGCGAGTATTTCTCTCAAGGGCTGCAAGTCGACGCTAATAGTAATTTAACAATGTTTGGCTTGACTCACGATATTTCAGTCGGGGTTCGTTTTCATGAAGATGAAATTGAGCGCAAGCATTTTGAACAAGCCTATGCCATGGAAAATGGGATCTCGACACTGATTGAAGGGTCGAAACAGTTCACTTCTCTCAACACAGAAAACACCAAGGCTTGGTCAGTCTACATCGAAGATAAAGTGCAACTTGATGCCTTGACTCTCGGTGTGGGCTTGCGTGGTGAGCTGATGGATATGTCATATCAAGATAACAAAGACGCAGATGTGTGGATTGATAAAACAACTAGAATTTGGTTACCAAGCCTTAGTGGTTTTTATCAACTCTCTGATGATGCGGGTCTGTTATTCGGGGTGCATCAAGGGTTTGTACCTTCATCACCACTGCAAGATCCAGATATAGAGTTAGAGAAAAGTGTCAACTATGAGTTTGGTGGTCGCTTTAATGATGGCGTAACACAGTTTGAAATTGTGAGCTTCTTTAATGATTATGAAAACTTGAACGAAAGCTGCGGTCAATCGAACTGTGGCGTAAACGATCAGCAAGACCAACAGTTTAGTGGTGGTGAAGTTGATGTTTATGGTCTAGAAATGCAGTTTGCACAGCGTTACCCATTAAATCTGCAGATAGATATTCCGTATAGTTTGACATACACCTATACCAAAGGTGAGTTCCAAAATGAGCGTGCTACAACATTCGCTCAGTGGGGTTATATCAAAGCGGGCGATGAGCTTCCATACTTACCATCGCATCAAGCAACCTTTAATATAGGGCTAGCTGCAAGTGACTGGAAAGTAAATGTAGCGGTGAAATACATCAGTGAAATGTCTGAAGCTGCGGGCAGAAGTACAGAAGACTTCGAGCTTGTACTAGAGGGCGCAGAAGTGCCTAATACGACGATTGTTGATATATCAGCCAGCTATGAATTAGGTCGGTATGGCCAAGTATATGCGAAAGTAGACAACCTTTTTGACGAAACAGAAATCGTCAGTCGTCGACCTTATGGTGCACGCCCGGGTAAACCTAGGCAGTTTAGTTTGGGGTATAAGTACCAATTCTAAGCTTTCTTTTGGCGGCTCTTATACTAGAGCCGCCCAGTTGAGCATATTATTATTTTGTGATGGAAGTAACTATGTTAGAGCAACTATGGCAAAGCATTATCGATCTCCCAGGTTATTTATTTGATGCTAATAAGAGAGTGTATTTGCCATATTTGTTTAGTGCTATCTTAATGGCGATTCCCGTGTACTTTGCAGCAGAGCAAGCTAGAAGCGGCAAAGGTTTTTTAAGATTTATGTTCCCCAAGCGGGTATGGTGGTGTCAAAGTGCAAAATTAGATTATTGTTTGCTCGTGACTAATCGTTTAATAAAAGCTGCGACTTTTACGCCAATCGTATTGACTATGGTGCCTGTAGCGCTCGCTCTGTCTAGTGCACTTGAAGCGATGTTTGGTCCTGCATTACACTTGGACGCACCCGAATGGGTAGTTGTATTACTCTTCACTTTATTTTTATTTATAGTAGACGATCTAACCCGTTTTCTATTACATCTTATGCTGCATAAAATTCCATTCTTATGGGAATTTCATAAAGTACATCATTCTGCAAGTGTATTAACACCATTTACTATCTATCGCTCTCACCCTATTGAGAGTTACCTATATGCGTGCCGTATGGCGCTTACCCAAGGAATTGTCGTTGGTAGCGGATACTATGTATTCGGTAGTAGCCTCAGTATGTACGATATTCTTGGTGCGAACGCGTTTGTTTTTATCTTTAATATTTGTGGTGCCAATTTACGGCATTCTCATATTTGGCTGAGTTGGGGAGATAAGATAGAGGGGTGGTTTATTAGTCCTGCACAACATCAGGTGCACCATAGTGATAACCCTGCGCACTTTGATACCAATTTAGGATCTGCTTTGGCCATCTGGGATAGAATGTATGGTTCACTGATTAAAGCTTCCAAGGCAGAAAAAATAACGATTGGTGTTGGACAATATGATGCAGGTCATGACACCTTAACGGCTATCTATTTAAAGCCTTTTAAGCTGGCTTGGAAAACCTTGCTGCCAAAGAACAAGAAAAATCATCCCCCATTAAAGCCTCGCTAATTGTAAGATTTCAGGTTGATAAGGCAAAAGGAACTGAAGATAGAAAGAGGAAAATAGGCTGACGACGGGCATTGTCAGCCTATGTGGGAGAGTAGGCTCCCTAAATCGTTTTAATGTAACTGTGAAGCCGAACTGCGGTAGAATCCCAACTCATTTAGTTTTTTTATCAGCATTTTTGGATCTTCTAGTCCGCTAGGTGCTTCTTGATCTCTTAGAAAGTGATCTGACGGCACCGAGTGTAGATCTAGCATTTTATGGAACAAAACACTGCGAATTGTTAGCGCTGTCATTCCACCGTCCTGTATTGCATCAAGTCTATCTTGGAGGTCTGAAAAAGGCGCAGCCTTGACATCATCCACTACTGCAGAAAATTGACCATTTGATTTATTTTTCATCATGAAACCCCCAAAGGTATAGCTTGCTCACAATCCGGCGAGCAGAAGTAAAAAAGCCACTAATTATCAATTTATGTTCATAAAATAGATACTTACGGCAAATCCGATGTGTCCAGTTTACTCTGAAGTTGGTGTCAATTACCATCTTGGATGTAAAGCTTTGTAAATCGAATAATGAGTAGAATGAAATAATAGAATAGACGTCTAGAAGTAACTTAATGATATGAATATGGAAATAGTTCTCAGTACCAATAATGATACTGAGAACTGATTACCGAATTTAAGTGAACAATTTTTCTTTCACATGCTCTGCAAAACCACTACCAGCTTCTAGGTAGAAGTTATAGGTAGAATTTACTCCCATTTCCTCTAACTCTCTTTGCTGATCTGGATAATTAGCAATAGCGGTAACTTGTCCATCGTATCCTGATGCTTTCAGCTGCTCTAAGGCGTAAATGTTCTGCATATGTTTAGGCATCGCCAGCATGACCATTTCTACTTCAGAGTGATTTACCCGCTGCCAAAAATCAGGATCTGTGGCATCGGCAGTTAATACTCTACGACCTCGAGATACGTGCTTGTCTACTACTTCAGGTTTTATATCTACGCCTGCGACGGTATTGGGAAAGCTTGCTTGAATGGTTTCATAGGCACCAGTACCAATTCTGCCCATGCCAAAGATAACAATCTTAGTATCGGTAAGATTAACAGGAAGCTCTTCTTCTAAGCGATCCTGGCTTTCAAATTTTAATAGCCAAGGCTCCAGCTTAACATATATCTCATTTGAGCGTTTGTTCAAAGGGGATGCAACGACAAAGGTGATAGATACGGCGATAGCAACAACGGCTAACCAATCAGCAGCAACAGCGCCAGATGCTGAAGCTACAGCGCAAACAATAAGGCCAAACTCACTATAATTGGTTAAGGTAAAAGCGCTTAACAAGGAGGTACGAGCACGTAGCTTAAACATATTGGTGAATAGGTAATATAGAGACACTTTTATTGGCAATACCAGCACAAGTAACATAGCGATAAGTAACGCATCTAATGTGATAGTGGCATTCAAGCCAATATTTAAGAAAAACCCGACGAGTAAAATGTCCTTCACATTGAGCAGCGCCTTAGAAAGTTCACCCGCCTTTTTATGAGGTGCGAAAATCATGCCCATTATTAGTGCGCCTAAGTCACCTTTTAGACCTGCAAACTCAAAGGCATGATAACCTGCCACTAAGGCAAAAAAGAAGCCAAATAGAGGGAGTAACTCACCGTGTTTCGAGCGACTCAATATCCAAAACATCACGGGGCGAACCAAAGGTAGTGTGATCAATAATGCTAACGCCCAGATATTTGGTGCCTTCCCGGTGCTAACCGCAAGAAAAATAACTGCAAAAATATCTTGCATAACCAAAATACCAATCGATATTTTACCATGTAGGCTTGCCATTTCTCCTCGTTCCTCGAGGACCTTTACCGCAAACACCGTGCTAGAGAAGCTAAAGGCGAAACCCACAAGCAATGCACTTTGCCAGTCAAGTTCAGTAAACAGTGGTAAGCTCATCGCACCTAACATCAGTAAAAGGCTTGCAAAGAATGCGCTGCTCGTGATGATGTGCATGCTAGCTGGTGCCCAAACTTGTGGTTTGATTAGGTTTCCAACACGTAATTTCAAACCGATACTGAATAATAACAGTGTGACGCCAAGATCAGCGAGTTGGGTGAGTAGATCTGTGGTTTTGTGACCAAGCAAGTTTAAGACAAAGCCAGCCATTAAAAAACCAATGAGAGGGGGAAGTTTCAACTGGTAAACTGAAAACCCACATGCAAACGCGACAGCAAAATAGAGCAGTTCCATAACTTAATATTTTAATCCAAGATAACAGCAGTGTATCAAAACATCCTGATATATAAATTATAAATTTTCGCTGACAAGTGTGAAAAAATATGGTTATGATGCTGGTAAGGACATACCGGACAGGAGACGTAATGTTTAAGAAGATCCTAGCATCTGTCGGTATCGGTGCGGCAAAAGTTGATACTGTGTTGGAAACAGAGCATTTGCACCCGGGACAGAAGTTTCAAGCGCAAATTGTAGTAAAGGGTGGTGATGTTAGCCAAGAGGTAACTGGCCTTGAGCTTGCGCTATTAACGAGAGTAAAAGTTGAAGGTGAAGACGGTGAGTACTTTACCAACCATGTTATTGACCGATGGCGAGTAGGCGGGAGCTTTACAATAGAGCCTGGGGAGCAAAAGGTGATCCCGTTTGAGGCAAGGCTTCATTCAGAAACCCCAATCACAGAGATTAATGCTGGATTTAATCGCTGCCATGTTTGGGTCGAAACTGGATTGGACATTGATTTAGCTCTTGACCCTACAGATAAAGATGCACTGCATATTTATCCTAACGAAGCTGTTAAAGCATGTATGACAGCGATGGAACGTTTGGGCTTTAACTTGGTTAAGGCTGATGTGGAAAAAGGCTACTTGCGAGCATCAGAGTTTCAGTCTGTCTCTGGTTGCTATCAAGAACTGGAATATAGGCCACAATCACGTTCTCTGTTTGGTTTACAAGAAGTTGAACTTTCTTTTGTACCAGAAGCACATAAAACCCATGTTTTGATTGAACTTGACAGAGCGTTTAGGGGAGATGGGTACGTCGATCTAACGATTGAGCACGATCATGTCAATATTTCTCAGCTTTGCGATCAGCTCGAACGTTTGTTTTCATAAGGGGCAACTCGGCAAACCAAGAGGGTATTAAGCCATATTGACACAAGTATATTTTTGCGCCCAACGATGCTTGGGCGTTTTTATTTTAAACCATACCATTTGTCCTAGCTGGTCAGTCAATCTCATGGCTTTGAGCATGCAGCAACTAAAGCCGTGAAGCTAGAATCACTTCCTAGATTGACGTGCATCAAGCTCAAATGGCTATAACAACTTATTGAGGCAGTGATGGATTGGCGGGTAGAAAGTTATGATACGCTCACGAAAGATGAGCTATTTGAGATTTTAAAATTAAGGGTGGATGTGTTTGTTGTCGAGCAGGCATGCCCTTACCCTGAGATTGATGATGTAGATAGAGCACCAGAAACACAGCATCTATTTTTGCAAAGTGACACGAAAATATTGGCTTACGCACGTTGTTATCGACAGTCAGATTCGGTCGCTTCAATTGGTCGTGTCATTGTTTCTGCAGACATGCGTGGTAAGGGCGTCGCCCATACATTAATGGAAAAAGCCATCGCCAGCTGTGAGCAATCAATACCGCATCAACGCTTAGTTATCTCGGCGCAATGTTATCTTGATAAATTTTATTCGGGAATAGGTTTTGTGAAACAAGGATCAGAATACCTGGAAGATGGGATCCCACATCAGGATATGGTGTACACACAGGGTAAGCATAGCTAATACCAATTTGACTTAATACTTGCTCAATTTGAAGGAGTAAATCTGACGCTAACTGCGTTAAAAATTTCTTATTTAGAACAACTAAATAGCAAAATTTTCGCCTAGTTATCGACACGATTTTCTCGCCTCAAATAGACCACTTAATTAAGAAAATTGGTATAACAACATAGATCATTATAGCGGGGGCAGAAGTTCTGCCCCTTTTTGAAAAGCTTGGTATAAATTGTGTTTACAGTGAGTTTAAGAATACTGCAGCAATCGCAACTGGGCAGACAAAGCGAATATACCAAGGCCAAATTTTCCAAAACAGGCCATTTGCGACTTCGGGGCAGCCTGATTCGATTTCTTTGAGCAATTTTGCACGATGCCAAATCCAGCCGACAAATACACAGCAAAGCATACCTAATAACGGTTGACCAAATTTGGTTGTCAGGCTAACCGTGAAGCCAAATAATGTTTCAATATTGACCAAAATAGTCAAGCTGACAGCGGTTACCAGCGCTCCAATAATCCAAGTAGCTTGAACTCTGCCTAAAGCAAAACGTTCAACAGCATAAGAAACCGGTGCTTCTAACATTGAGATTGAAGAAGTTAGCGCTGCAATGCTCATTAACGCAAAAAATGCAAAGCTTACCAACAGACCAATGCTACCCATACTATCGAACAACGCTGGAAGTACTTGGAAGACTAAGGTGTCTTCGTTGAGCAGAGCACCATCAGCTGCAAAAATCTCAACGCCTTGAGCCTGTGCAACGTACATCGCTGGAATAATCAATAGACCTGCGACAAATGCGATAAACACATCGATAAGTGTAACCATGGCACCGAGTGATACTAAGTTCTCTTTCTTACTAATGTAGGAGCCATAGATAATCATTACACTCGTACCAAGTGATAGTGAGAAAAATGCTTGCCCCAGTGCATCGACTAATAACTGCGGATTGAGCACGGATGAAAAATCAGGCACTAAGTAAACCCTTAACCCTTCAACAGCCCCATTTTGTGTTAATACGTACGCTATCAATGAAAACAGAATGCCGATAAGTGCTGGCATGAGTCGTTTTGACCATTTTTCGATGCCATTCTCAACTCCCTTACTGATGATAAGCACCGTAAGCGCAATAAAGGCCGCCGTAAAGACAATATTGCGTGACATTGAAGCGCCTTCGAGCCATGACTGTGCTTGCACTGCGCCGGTGATTTCTGCAATTGGCTCTAGCGTCGCACTAAACATCCAGCCAGCTACAATGGCATAAAAGCTCAGGATCAGACCCGCACAGATAATCCCACCAAAGCCCACCACAAAGGCAAGCTTACTCTGCCAGGCTGTATTGGTGAGCTTGCGCAGCGAAGAAACTGCGTTCGCTTGACCATGACGGCCAATAACTAACTCTGCCATTAACGCTGGATATGCGAGACAGAACGCCAAAATTAGATAAACGAGAACAAATGCTGCACCACCATTTGATGCGGTTTGTGTCGGGAACCCCCAAATGTTTCCCAAGCCAACCGCAGAACCTGCGGCAGCCATAATAAAACCAAAGCGAGAGCTGAACTCTCCTCGGATATTGCTCATAATTATTATACTTCTCTAAAAATTGCTAACGGCGATGACAATCTACTGTAATTAAAAAGAAATAAAAAGAGTAAATTACCTTGATTTGGCGCAAGGTTGAGGCGGATTTTTAGTCGTAACTCGTATGTTGCACCAAAAGCACGTTTAAGCACTTATAACTTAATGTTTTCACAATTAATTCTACAATGGGTATGTCACAGTGTAGCGACTTATTTACATTAATTATTTTTCTTTACAGGGGAGTGAAAGAACAAATTTTGCCCCTCCTAGCCGCTCTGATTGACTCACTGTAGCTTTTCCATGGTGCCAATCCATGACCTTGGCTACGATAGCAAGGCCTAAACCATAGCTTTTTCCAGCTCTATTACGATGAGTTTGTTCTTGGAAAAATGGACTGAAAACTTTGTCCCAGTTTTGTCTTGCGATCCCAGGGCCATCATCTTCAACAGTAATCGTTAACCAATGCTCAGAACGATAGGCACTGAGTAATACTGTACTGGTAGCAAAGTCACAGGCGTTACTAATCAAGTTACTGATAGCGCGGGCGAGCCAATGGAGATCACCTGTGATTGATAACGTTTCAGGCACCTCAACGCGACCCGATAGTTGGTTTTTTTGCAGTTTGGGCTGCATTTGCTCCATAAGGTCATTACCGTAGCGAGATAGGCTAGTACTTTCATGTTTTAGCAAATGTGACTTCTGCTCAAGCGTAGCAAAGGAAAGATAGCTAGACAGCATGTCTTCCATTTGGTCTAAATCTTTCTCCATCCTTTCCAAATAATCATGTATTGCGCTAATGTCGTCTTCATCTAGGGCCGCATCTAGCCCAAACCTCAAACATGCAACTGGTGTTCTTATGTCATGAGATAAACTTGAAGCCATGAGTTTATTTTCGGCCATTAACTTTTCTATTTGACTGGCCATGCGATTAAATGTGTTTTCTAAATCTCGTATGTAAGTGAAGTGATTTGGAGTAATACGTGCACTCAGGTTGCCGCTGGCAAAATGCTTTGCTGCGGTATTGAGCACAATTAAACGCTTAACTAACGGTGATAAGATGAACCACAAAATTGCACAAATGCCGCCATAGAAAAATAATGTCAGTAAAACGTCATAATCCGCTTGTTCGACTTCAGGACGCCACTCCAGCTCTATATAATCTGGTGCCATGTCGGGCGTTGTTTTGAGTAGATAGACATTTTCGTTTTCAATTACCAGCCCTTCAGGTAATAGCATTTGCTGCTTTAGCTCAGTGGGCATGGCGAGGGTGTCACCATCCTTGTAGGTAATATGAAGACCAAATTGTTCGGCAATAACTGTTGTAGCCGCAAGGCGAGCATCTGGTTTCTTTTCAGTGACTTGTATCGCTAAACCTGACATTAATTTACTTTGCCATTCAAAGCTATTTTCAATTGGGGCAGTTTGTTGATTATAGGTATCTATAACCCAGCCGAGGGCAAAAATAGAAACCAGCGCTCCGGCAAGCAGGTAAATATAAAGTTTTTTCACAATAACGGTATGCTTTAGACGTTACCAAGCTGAGGGGACAAGCAAGTAGCCTTTTCCCCACACGGTTTTGATTTTTTCAGGGTTTTGAGGGTCATCATTAAACTTTTTGCGCAATGCAGAAATCAATACATCAACACTTCTGTCAAGGCCATCATATTCACGCCCTTTTGTCGCTTTAAATACAGCGTCACGAGATACGACTTCCCCAGCATGGCTTGCTAAAAATTGTAGCAATAAATACTCTGCGCTCGAAACGATAATCTCTTGAGCGCCGACAGATACCTTGCGAGCTTGCGTATCTATCGTTAGTTGACCGACGACTAACTCATGCTTTGCTGCTTGATGGTCAAGGGGCTTTTCTTGTGCTGCTCTTACGTTAGCTTTTATCCGAGCAAGAAGAGCACGAGGGCGAACAGGCTTAATTACATAGTCGCTAGCACCGACTTCTAAACCGATGACTTCGTCCATTTCTTCATCTTTGGCGGTAAGCATAATTACGGGTTTATTATAAAATTGACGTAAATCTCGACAAACGCTAATGCCGTCTTTACCAGGTAACATCAGATCGAGCAGTACAAGATCGGGGTCTAAAGACTTAACGCGCTCAATGACTTCATCACCACGATAACAGCAATGAGTTTTATAGCCTTGATTATCGAGGTATTCCGCTACCCACTGTGCCAGTGAGATATCATCTTCAACCAGTAAAATAGTACCGTATTGCTCCATCTTTTGCTCCAAACTTTAGTATTTCCCTGTCGAGTATAATCACAGAAGCGCTTGTGTCTGTAAATAAGTGTAGGTTGGTAATCTAAAATTTATTCCATTTTTTAAATTCAACTTACCTACAGGACGTAGGTACCTTAGCGAAAGCTGGACACGGAAAAGTTAACTTGTGCTTTAGCAACAACAATGAGTTGGAACATTCCTTATCCAAACCTCAGCTCATATAGCAAGCTAGATAGACAGCAGAAAGGTGTAGGAAAGTGTCTAGGAAAAGCAAAAACTTTGGTCGCAACGCTACGGCAAATTGCTTTTCCTAAATATTGAGTTTAACACTGTACTTATTTGACGTTGAGCTTTTCAATCAAACTCTCTGCAAGATGTACCTGCATGTCAGCTGTTAGAGCTGAAACTTCAGTTTGCGTACACGCACCAGCTGTTTTTTCCAGCGAAGACAGCGTTTTAGTTACTTTGTAGCTTGGTATCTCAACAGGAGCACTTGAGCGCTGACGGCGAGCTTCTTCAGTGTTTTGAGCAGCAATAAATGACAATATTTCACGCTCATTGGCAATTTTTTCTTCTTCAGTGAAGGTAAATTGTAAGGGGATCCCTTGAAATCCAGCACTATCGACTGATGACTTAGCAAACCAGACAACATCAGAAGATGCTTGGTGTGATAAGCGCATACTTACTGAAGCGACAATATTGCTACATTGAAATGCCGGAGAATTTTGTGCCAGCTCCGCAATGTGTGGGTGCGGATTTCTAGGCTTATCTAGTGCATATGTTTTATTCGCCGCGAACTCTAAATCTAGCTGGTGAATAGTGAGCGTGTAGTCTGCCTGTTTTGTGGCGACAACCTGTAACCCTTTTTGCTCTAATAAACTAACCATTTGTTTTCGTAAGGTATCTGTAAGGCTGACTTTAGCCGCGTTGATAGCTATGGTGTTACCTTGAATGAGTGGGTGTGCAGGTAGTTGTACAGACTTAATTCGTGCCGAATTCAGTTCAGTACTATAGCTGATTTGGTAAACTGACTTTTTCAGTAATGGCTTCTGTGGCACCGCTAGTTTCGGCGCTAATGGCGCTGTGGTGACACATCCAATAAGTAGACTTGTACATAGAGCTGCTAGCACTAAACGCATTAAAATACCTCAAATAAACAGTTATTTTCTTATATTTAGTGAGTTCCGCCAATTCATCATGTTAGTATGGCGAGCGAGTGTTAATGAAATGAGTCATTATGAAGTCGCTAATTCTCACATTAGTTTGTATTTTTTGCTGTAGTTATTCAAAAATAACGGTCGCGAAAACTCCAAACCAGCAATGGTCACAATTTTTAAAGAGCTATTCTAAGCAAGTCGAGCGTAAACTGAAAGAAAAATCGGTACCAGGTGCTGCTTTGTCTGTTGTGCATATTGAGCATGGTAGTTACGTAAAGGGGTTTGGCCAGACAAAAAGCCGAAAAGGCAATCGTGTTGATGAACATACTCGCTTTCGGCTAGCCTCGGTTTCCAAAACATTTGCAGGAAGCTTAGCTGCGAAGCTGGCGAGCGAAGGTCATTTTAATATCGATGACAAAGTAAGCTTATATCTTCCGCAGTTTATCGATGGTGACTATAGCCAACTTAAACTTTACCACCTTCTGAGTCATTCCAGTGGTTTGGTACCAAACGCGTACGATAATTTAATTGAATCGCGAATGGAGTACCCACAGATTGTAGAACGCTTATTACAGGTTGAAGCTCTGTGTCAGCCCGGCCAGTGTTACGGGTATCAGAATGTCATGTTTAGTTTGATCGGTGATGTTATCGAGAAAACAACGGGGATCAGCTATCAAACATGGATGCAGGAGTTCATATTTGCTCCGCTTAATATGCGAGATGCAGGCCTTGGAGTCGAGCAAATGACGAAGGATAATAATTTTGCGTGGCCGCATGTCAGGGGAAGAAAACGTTGGCACACTGCTAAATTGAAGCAACACTATTATAAAGTATTACCAGCGGCCGGTGTGAATGCCAGTGCGACAGATATGGCACAGTGGTTGAAAGCGCAATTGGGCTTATATCCGAGCGTATTATCGCCTGAGGCATTAAGTAAACAATCAATGCCTTATACTTTAACTAAGCGTGAGTTACGTCGACGGGTATGGCGTGAACATGTTGAGGCCGCATACTATGGCCTGGGTTGGAGAATCTATCAATATGATGGTAAACGCCTTTACTACCACAGTGGTTGGGTGCAAGGGTATAGAACAGACGTGGTAATTATTCCCGAGCTAGGCATTGGCTTTAGTTTGTTGCTAAATGCTGAAAGCGGTGTAATAAATCAACTCACCAATGACTTTTTGATAGATGTACTCACGGGAGATGCTATTTTAATGCCGGTGTTGAGTGAGCGAGAGATTAAAAGAGTTAAGGCGGAAGAAGCTGAGCTACTTGAAGGTATCACGCCACCTTTGACGCAAGGCAGCGTGACAAAAGAAAATTAATTACGTGGCAATTGAATTTTCTTGTCTTCGCTTTGACGGTATAACACGATGATGTGGCCAATCGTCTGTACCTTGTGCGCGTTTGTTTCACGAACAATTGCTTCAAAAATCAGTTGCTTAGTTTCACGATCATTTGTTGGTACTTTCACCTTGATGAGTTCGTGAATGTTTAGGTTTTGCTCAATTTCGGCCATTACGCCTTCGGTGAGGCCATTAGCGCCTAGAAGCACAACTGGATTTAAGTTATGAGCGAGCCCTTTTAGGAACTGCTTTTGTTTATTTGATAAGGTCATATTGATACAATCTTATTTATTAAAAGGCTTGAATTATCGATATTCTAACGCCATCTAGACAATATTACTAATGAGTTATAGTTAATATGGCAAATAAAAAACACTCCGCCAGTTCTAAACGTTGGTTAAAAGAACACGTAGAAGACCCTTATGTACATGAAGCCCAAAAACGTGGCTATCGATCACGAGCGGTTTTTAAGCTGGAAGAAATCCAGCAAAAGGATAAATTGATCCGTAAAGGTATGACGGTAGTTGATTTAGGGGCCGCGCCGGGTAGCTGGTCCCAATATTTAGCTGAACAAGTAGATATTGATGGGCAAGTAATAGCGTGTGATATTTTACCTATGGACTCGTTAGCGGGCGTTGACTTCCTTCAGGGAGACTTCAGAGAAGAAGCGGTATTAAATGCACTGCTTGATAGAATTAACGGCAAAAATGTAGATGTGGTGTTTTCAGATATGGCGCCAAATATGAGCGGTAATATGTCTACCGATCAATCTGGCAGTATGTATTTGGTCGAGCTAGCATTAGATATGTGCCATCAAGTGCTAAAACCAAACGGGGCATTTGCGGTTAAAGTTTTCCAAGGCGAAGGCTTTGATCAATTTGTGCAAGAAGTACGTAATTGTTTTAAGGTTGTAAAGATCCGTAAACCAAAAGCGTCTCGTCCTCGATCACGAGAAGTATATGTAGTGGCGACAGGTTACAAACTGTAGTACAGTTGGAAAGCATCAAGTTGAATTTGAATTTTTTTGGATACAAGAGGTTAACTCCTTGAGCGATATGGCTAAAAATCTAATACTCTGGTTAGTAATTGCGGTTGTACTAATGACCGTGTTCCAGAGCTTTAACGGTGGCGAACAATATGATCGCCAAACGAGTTACACACAATTCGTGAAGGACGTGCGCAGTGGTTCTGTTCGTGAGGTCAGTATTGACCGTCAAACAGGCGTAATTAGTGGCGTTCGTTCTAGCGGAGATCGTTTCCAAACAGTGATCCCATTGACTGATTTAGACTTGGTCAACGATTTGCTTAAAAACGATGTAAATATTAAAGGTGTAGCGCCAGAAGAGCAGTCTTTCTTGGCAAATATCTTTATATCCTGGTTCCCAATGCTTCTGCTCATTGGTGTATGGATCTTTTTCATGCGCCAAATGCAAGGCGGGGGCGGCAAAGGCGCAATGTCGTTTGGCAAGAGCAAAGCTCGCTTAATGAGTGAAGATCAAGTCAAAACAACATTTGCGGACGTTGCAGGCTGTGACGAAGCGAAAGAAGACGTAACTGAACTGGTGGACTTTTTACGAGATCCATCAAAGTTCCAAAAGCTAGGTGGCAGCATCCCGAAAGGGGTATTGATGGTAGGTCCTCCTGGTACGGGTAAAACTTTACTTGCTAAAGCGGTAGCAGGTGAAGCAAAAGTACCTTTCTTTACCATCTCTGGTTCTGATTTCGTTGAAATGTTTGTGGGCGTTGGTGCTTCTCGGGTTCGTGATATGTTCGAACAAGCGAAAAAAGCAGCACCTTGTATCATCTTCATTGACGAAATCGATGCCGTAGGTCGTAAACGTGGTGCAGGTATGGGTGGTGGTCATGATGAACGTGAGCAAACACTAAACCAGATGCTAGTAGAGATGGATGGTTTTGAAGGCAATGAAGGTATTATCGTCATTGCTGCTACTAACCGTCCAGATGTATTAGACCCTGCATTATTGCGTCCTGGTCGTTTTGACCGCCAAGTTGTTGTGGGTCTTCCTGATATCCGTGGTCGTGAACAAATCTTAAATGTTCACATGCGCAAAGTTCCATTAGATGATAACGTTGAAGCATCGGTAATTGCACGTGGTACACCAGGCTTCTCTGGTGCTGACTTAGCTAACCTTGTAAACGAAGCCGCCTTATTTGCAGCTCGTGGCAATAAGCGCAAGGTAAGCATGGCTGAGTTTGACGCTGCAAAAGACAAAATCATGATGGGCGCTGAGCGTAAGTCCATGGTAATGAGTGAGCAAGAAAAAGAAATGACGGCGTATCATGAAGCTGGTCATGCTATTGTTGGTCGCCTAGTACCTGAACATGATCCGGTTTATAAAGTATCCATTATTCCTCGTGGTCGCGCCTTAGGTGTAACCATGTATTTGCCGGAGCAAGATCGCGTAAGTCACTCAAAGCAACATCTAGAGTCTATGCTTTCAAGCTTATACGGTGGTCGTATTGCTGAAGCGTTGATTTACGGTGACGACAAAGTCACGACAGGTGCAAGTAACGACATTGAACGTGCCACTGATATTGCCAAAAAAATGGTTACGCAGTGGGGGTTAAGTCCTAAGCTTGGACCACAAATGTATTTAGAAGAGCAGGGCGAGATGTACATGGGTGGTGGTTCTCACCGTATGTCTGGTATGTCAGATGAAACTGCTAAGCTTATTGATGCGGAAATTAAAGATTTCATCGATCGTAACTATCAACGTGCTGAGCAAATCCTAAAAGACAATATGGATATTCTTCACACAATGAAAGATGCGTTAATGAAATATGAAACGATTGATGCATTGCAGATTGATGACTTAATGGAGCGCCGTGATGTTCGTCCACCAAGGGATGCGCATGACGTCAAGCCAGAAAAAAAGGTAGAGTCTGAATCTGCCAAAGTGACAGAGTTAAAACCGGAGTCAAAAGCTGAAAAGCCAGCAGATGACCAGCCTAGTGATAGCACATCAAACTCAGAGCTTGATGACAAATCGTAAGGTCAGGTAGAATATGACAGCCCCGAGCAATCGGGGCTTTTTTGTATCAATAGATTCAGGGTGTTATTATTGGATTATGCGTGTATGAATAAGTACACACTTGTACCAGTTAGTCTTAATGTTTGCTCAATTTGAAGGAGTATATCTGACGCTAACGGCGTTAAAAGTATCTCATTTAGTACGACTAAATAACAAAACTTTTGCCTAGTTATCGATCAGATTTTCTTGCCCTAAAATAAAGTGTCATTTAGCGCTTGGTATGAAACGAGACCTGAGTTCTAAAGCTACGCCCCTTTCGAGATCATCCAAAACATAGTAATAATGTAGGTATAGAATGTACGAGTTACGCTTGCCAAGAGCCCGCAGCCTTTCCTTAAATAAGCCTCAAGTAATGGGGGTTTTGAATGCTACTCCTGACTCATTTTCAGATGGCGGAAAATTTATTCACCTAGATAGTGCGGTTGAGCAGGTAAATATGATGCTCGCTGACGGAGCTACCATTATTGATATTGGCGGTGAGTCTACTCGTCCAGGGGCGCCAGATGTAGAGTTGAAGGAAGAGCTTGAGCGCGTGATCCCGATCATCAAAGCTGTTAGGGCACAATCTGACTGTGTTATCTCAGTTGATACCAGTAAAGCTGAAGTAATGAAGCAAGCTATTGAAGCTGGTGCTGATATCATCAATGATGTTCGAGCTTTACAGGAGCCAGGTGCATTAGAGATAGCAGCTCAGTACGCAGAGGTACCTATTTGCCTAATGCACATGCAGGGTGAGCCTCGCTCAATGCAAAATAATCCAAAATATAATGATCTATTTTCAGACATTAGTCAGTTTTTCGAAGCTAGGATCCGTGCGTGCAAGCAAGCCGGAATTGATACCAGTAGGCTGATCTTAGATCCAGGTTTTGGCTTCGGTAAATCTCTGGAGCATAACTTTCAGATTTTAGGTGGACTGAAACAATTTAATTCGTTCAATTTACCTATTCTGACGGGACTCTCTAGAAAGTCCATGTTTGGACAACTACTTACTCGAGAAACTCATGAGCGCGTCGCTGCGAGTCTTGCCGGTGCGCTAATATGTGCACAGCAGGGCGCACATATCATTCGTGTTCATGACGTAAAAGAAACAAGCGACGTACTTAACGTATGGTTAGCGTCGGTCAATGGAGTTACTCAATGACAACAAGAAAGTACTTCGGTACAGATGGTGTAAGAGGTATGGTGGGCGAGTTCCCAATTACACCAGAATTTGCAATGAAGCTAGGCTGGGCAGCCGGAAAGGTTCTGTCTGAAAGAGGAACCAAAAAAGTTATCATTGGTAAAGACACCAGAATATCAGGGTACCTGTTAGAAACAGCACTAGAGGCGGGGTTGATAGCCGCTGGGATCAATGTGATCTTGTTAGGGCCTATGCCTACTCCTGCTGTTGCATATTTAACACAAACCTTCAGAGCTGAGGCAGGTATCGTCATCAGTGCTTCTCACAACCCTTACCATGACAATGGCATAAAATTCTTTGGTGGTGACGGTAAAAAACTGCCAGATGAAGTGGAACTTGCAATAGAAGCGAAGCTCGATGAGCCAATGACGTGCGTAACATCAGAAAAGCTGGGCAAAGCCAAGCGCTTAGACAGTGCAGATGGTCGTTATATTGAATTCTGTAAAGGCCAATTTCCAAAAGAGCTTTCTCTTGAAGGGTTGAAAGTGGTGTTAGATTGTGCGAATGGCGCAACTTACCATATTGCACCGAGTGTAATGCGTGAATTAGGTGCTGAGGTGATCACCACAGCTTGTGAACCTAATGGTTTGAATATCAATGAAAAATGTGGCGCAACGCATGTTGAAGCATTAAAAAAAGCAGTACTGGAGCATCAAGCTGATGTTGGTATTGCATATGATGGTGATGGTGACCGAGTGATGATGGTGGACCATGATGGCCATGTATTTGATGGTGATGATATTGTGTACATTATTGCCTGCCAAGCCCATAGTGATGGTACACTCGGTGGTGGTGTTGTTGGTACCGTTATGTCTAATATGGGTTTAGAGAATGCGCTTAAAGCTAGAGGTATTGCATTTGAGCGTAGTAAAGTGGGTGATCGCTATGTAATGGAGTTGCTCGCTGAAAAGGGCTGGAAAATTGGTGGTGAAAGTTCAGGGCATGTGCTTAATCTTGACCTAATTAGTACTGGTGATGGAATAGTATCGAGCTTACAAGTACTCGCCGCAATGGTTGCACAAAACAAAACCTTGAAGGACTTAGGTGAAGGGTTCAGTAAATACCCGATGAAAATGATTAACGTACGTTACAGTACCAAAGATGACCCAACAGCACACCAATCAGTAAAAGAAGCGGTGTCTGAAGTCGAAGCACTACTTGCTGGAAAGGGAAGAGTGTTACTACGGAAGTCGGGTACCGAACCAGTCGTAAGAGTCATGGTTGAAGCACAACAACAGAAGCAAGTCATCGATTTTGCACAAAAAATCGCTGAAGCTGTTGAATCTGTGAGCAATTAAACTGAAAATTGAATTTATTTCTTGTAACTTCGGGTGAGTAGCGTTAGTATCTCACCCGCTTTCTGCTACGGAGTATCGTAATGGCAACTAGGAAGCAAATTGTTGCTGGTAATTGGAAAATGAATGGCTCAAAAGAGCTACTTAGCCAAATGTCAGAAACATTAAACAGTGAATCATTCCAAGCGGATGTAATTATATTTCCCCCAGCGATGTTAATTGAACAAGCTGTTGAAAAGGGACTCACTGTAGGAACGCAAAGCGTTTCAGAATATAAAGAAGGCGCATACACTGGAGAAATTCAGGCATCACTTGCTAGTTCGTTAGGCGCGACTTACACCTTAGTCGGACATTCCGAGCGACGCGCTTTATATGGCGAAAGTGATGAGGTTGTAGCGAATAAATTTGCCCACGCTCAAGAACAAGGTTTAACTCCGATACTATGTGTTGGAGAAACCGAAGAAGAGAGAGAAAGTGAGCAGACAGAAGAAGCTGTAGCTAGACAAATAAACGCAGTTATCAAGAAATTAGGTATAGCGGCACTAGCTAACTCTGTGATAGCATACGAACCGGTTTGGGCAATAGGTACTGGTAAAACAGCATCTCCTGAACAAGCGCAAGCAGTGCACAAATTTATACGTAATTTGCTGTCTGAGCAAGACGAGCAAATTGCAAAAACACTACGCTTACTTTATGGTGGCAGTGTTAATGAAAAAAATAGTGAATTATTATTCGCACAAGAAGATATAGATGGTGGTTTAATTGGTGGCGCAAGCTTAAAACCTGAAAACTTCCTTTCTATATGTAAAAGTGCAAAAGGATAAGTAAATGTACGAAATTTTAATGGTTGTTTACTTAATCGTTGCTTTAGCGCTTATTGGTATGGTGCTGATTCAACAAGGTAAAGGCGCAGACATGGGTTCTTCGTTTGGTGCTGGTGCATCAGCGACAGTATTTGGCTCGTCAGGCGCAGGCAACTTTATGACAAAGACAACAACAATACTAGCTACAGTGTTTTTTGTACTAAGTATTGTTCTAGGTAACTTAACAACTGGTCAAATAAAGAAAACCAGTGAATGGGAAAACCTAGAGGCACCAGCTGCAACAGTAGTACCTGCTAACAGTGATGTGCCAGCATCAGAAGAAAATCCAGCTTCTGATATTCCTAACTAAGAGTTAGAAAACACCGAATTTGCGAATGTGGTGGAATTGGTAGACACGCCATCTTGAGGGGGTGGTGGCTTCGGCCGTGGGGGTTCAAGTCCCCCCATTCGCACCAAAATAAAAAAACCAGCTTATGCTGGTTTTTTTTCGTCTTTAATTTAGCTACACCGCTCTCGAGTTAATTTATGCCAATTTTCTTAATTAAGTAGTCTATTATGAGTCGAGAAAATCTTGCCGATAACTCCGCTACTGCGTCCTGCTCTCGCTAAGGTACCTATATCCTGTAGGAAGGGCGAAGTTACGCACCAATAGTTGGCTATTGGAGGTGAAGTCAATGCAGCTAGCGCTAAAGCTTTCTGCTAGAAAGGTATTAATTATCCGCAGCTCAATTTTTAGTTATTCTAAATAAGAAACTTTTAACGCTGTGAGCGTCAGATTTACTCCTTCAAATTGAGCAACTATCAAGTCCAATTGGTATTACCCTAATTGGTATGACTGACCTCAACTATCTGATGGATAGTGCAATAGCTAGTATGAGCTACTAGATAGCAGCAGCAATTTCAATTTTTTAATATATAGTACTGGTTTTTGGTATAATATATTGTTGTATATAGACTTTTCTTAAAAATTAAATTTCCAAAATTGGTATTGTTTTGGTTACAAAAACCTAAAAAGTAATTTTTATTAAATAATTATTTCAATTTTACTCAATTCTGACTATAATACCCTTCCAGAGGAAATAGATGCACCTAACGCATCTTTTTTTATGCCTGAAATTTGTATCGTGCTTATCCTTACTCGAACAAAGTATAAGGCAGAAGCAATGGTAGTAAACCCTTGCTTCTCTAGTTTACGACCTCTCGTAACTAGTTCACACACGGTGATTCCTTTGGAGATTATATGATTACAGTTTTACCTCGTCTTGGTTTATCTGCGATTTCAGCTGCTGTATTAGCAGCGGTAGCCCTTCCTAGCACAGCCTTGGCTGAGCAAGCTAATGTAGAGAAAGAAAAACAAGTTTTTGAAAAAATTGAAGTAACCGCTCGTAAGCGTACAGAAAGCTTGTTCGAAACACCTACCGCTATTACTTCGATCGGTGCAGGTGATATTGATAAGGCAAACATCAGTAACCTAGACGATATTGGTAAATTCGTCCCGAACTTGAACATCACTCGCTATGGCGTTGGTAATGCGGCGCATGCTTCTGTATTTATTCGTGGTATTGGTTTACAAGATCACGTGATCACAACTGATCCAGGGGTGGGTGTTTACGTCGATGGTGTTTACCTTGGTCGCCAGATGGGCTCTAACCTTTCACTACCAAATATTGAACGTGTAGAGGTTTTGCGTGGTCCTCAAGGCACGCTATACGGTCGAAACACACTTGGTGGCGCTGTCAATGTGATCACAAAACAACCTGGTGCAGAAGAAGTTGCACGTATTGAGGCAAAAATAGGTTCTCGAGGCCGTTTAGCGACCGATTTATACACAAGCCAAGCGTTAACGGACACACTAAGCTTTTCTGCTAGTGCATCTTATAAAGAGCGTGACGGTGTTGGTAAAGCCGTAAATTTAGCTAATCCTGAAAAAGAAATTGGCGAGGAACAAGAGTATAGCGGTCGTTTAGCTGTAAGATGGCAAGCAACTAACGACTTAGTGATTTCAGCAGCGTTCGATGGTGTTGAAAATGAGTCTGGTCAGTCTCCTTATACCATTGAGTTAACAGCTCCATTAGACCCTAACGATCCATTTAATGGTGACTTCCCACTATTAGATGCGTCAATGTTACCAGACAATCCTGATGATTTGGCAACAGCAGTTGCAGGCATCGAAAGCACTGATTACTCAGGGTGGGGTGGGTCAATTACAGCAGATTGGCAAGCAAGTGACGTTTATTCTGTCAAATTTATTGCCAGCAAGCGTAGCTCTGAATACACCGGTGGTCTTGATGATGATGCCGTGGCGCTTAATCTCTCTGAATTTCCTGAAGAAGGTGGTGCTGATCAGTATTCATTTGAGCTACAGCTAAATGGTACTTATGATTCTTGGGATTTCGTATCAGGTCTTTATTATTTTAACGAAGACGGCTTCACCAGCTCTGGCCCATTTGTATTTAGTCCATGGAATACACCAAACGGCTTATTAAATGATGGTCAGACAGCTTCTTTTGGTGGTTACGGTTATTTCGATATCAATCAAGAGACTGACGCTTATGCGGCGTATATCAATGCAAGCTTTGATGTGACTGAACTTCTTAGCATTGGTGGTGGTTTACGCTACTCTGAAGACAAAAAAGAAGCAGATGCACTGTTCCCAAGTTTTGGTACGCGTAAATACGTAAGTGCAGATTTTGACGAAGTGACGTGGGACGTGAATGCGTCATATCAGCTAACTCGTGACATTAACGTTTACGCACAAGTTCAAAAAGGTTACCAAAGCGGTGGGTTCCCACCACGCCCATTTGGTGGGCCAGATCAATTTGCTGCATTTGAAGAAACCAAAGCGATTAACTACGAAGTCGGCTTCAAAGGTCAAGTTCACGATAATGTGTCTATGATGGTTGCGGCATTCGTAACTGATTATACTGATCTTGCGTTACCATTTAATGACCCAACAGCGGGCGGCGGCTTCGTTACTATCGTAGAAAACGCAGGTGAGTCAAAAGCACAGGGTATTGAACTTGAAACAACGATAGCAATTACGGACGATTTTTCAGTTCGTAGTTCAATCGGCTACTTAGACTCTGAAATTACGCACGTTGATGAAGGGGTGATTGGAATTGGTAAAGGTGACGCTCCAGCACTGACGCCACGTTGGACAGTGATGGTAGCACCATCATACTTCCATGATCTAGACCATGGTGCAACCATTGCTGTAAATGCAAGTTACTCATACCGCTCGGATATGCAGGGGCAGTCTGTTACTCGGGCAAGCGAGTATATTGACTCTCGTGAACTACTAGGTTTTAACATCTCGTATACCAATGCTGAAGGTGATATGGAAGTGACGCTTTACGGCGAAAATGTGCTAAATGAAGTCTACGATGTTGGCCGATTGCAACAAAGTGGCTTCGTTGGTGTGATGCGCAGTAATGATAGAAGTGAGTTTGGTATTAAGTTTAAAAAAGAGTTTTGGCTAGATTAATCGAGTCCTAGTTTCAATACAAAAAAGCCGCTTAGTTTAATTGCTAAGCGGCTTTTTATTTTCCAACTAATCTGAACTTAGGATAATACCAATTTGACTTAATACTTGCTCAATTTGAAGGCGTAAATCTGACGCTAACAGCGTTAAAAATTTCTTATTTAGAACAACTAAAGAGCAAAATTTTACCTTGCCTACACGGATGCAGGCACCTTGGCGATAGCAGGACGCGGTAGCGGTGTTATCGACAAGATTTTCTCACCTCAAAATAGACCACTTAATTAAGAAAATTGGTATAAAATGTGAGTTAATCAACTAAAATACCCATGCTCAAAAGTTACCATTACTATTATCAAAAGGTGTAAGCAACACTGAACTTAACGCTTCTTGGCATGATATAGCGGCCGTTGGGTGAGGTTGGATTACGTGGGTCACCTTCGGTGATCCCTTGTTTGTCAGTGAGGTTATCCACTGCCAGTTGCAGTTTTACCCCTTCCGCAGGCTCAACGATCAGGCCAATATCCAGTTTTTCGTAGCCTTCTAACACGACGGTATTTTCATTATCACCAAAGCGGTCGTCCACAGCTGAAAGCGTACCATACAAAGTGGCGTACATACCTGACATTTCAAAGTCATAGCTTGGGGTAATACGCAGCATCCAATCAGGTTGACGTTGTGCTTTGTTGCCTTCATTGGTCGGACTGTCAGTGATTTCGGTGTCTTGCCATGTCGCATTTAAGTTGACCGATAAACCTGATTCATGGTTATAGCTATAATCGACTTCTACGCCGGTGGCTTCATTGGTTAGGATCTCAGCTGGTACACCTGGGCGTCTAACGAATGTGTCGCCCTTTACCTCATTGGTAAACAAAGTAACAAAGAGGTCGCCAGTTTCACCCATATATTTGTAACCAAGCTCTGCTTGTGTCACTTCTTTTATAAGTGACTCACCTGATTTATAAGTGTTGTAGTTGTCTCGAAAATCATCAAAGTAAGGCATTTTGTAGCCTTTATTCATGCGAGCAAATACCCCTGAATCCAAACTTAAACTGTAATCAGCACCAAGTGTCCATGAAGTTTTTCGCTCATCATAGTCAACTGTCTTGGTGATCACACCGTCCAAATCTTCATCTACTGAATATTCTACCTGATGCTGTTCGCTGCGTAGACCTAAATCCAGTTTTAATGCGTCAGTGGCTTGGTAACTTTGCGTTGTATATACAGCCCATGTAGTAGCGTCTCCCGAGCTGCTAATATCATAGTTAAAAGCACAACCCGTCACATCGCTATTACATGCTATTGCGTTTAGTGCTTCTCCGCCTTGCTCCAAAACATGATAAGCACTATTCCCTAAGCTCCACCAATCCTGTGCCGAGGTGGTGGCGGTATAAATACCAAACGCACTCGACCAGTCGCCATAGGTTTTACTCAAGGCTAAATCATTTGTGAAAGCTTCAATATCTTTTAAAACGACCCATCGGCCATATTGTTGCACTATGGTATCGCCACTATATTCATTACCAGTGACGCTTCCCGTCGCTGTTTCACTATTATCAGCTACTTCACTTAAGCGTACCGCGGCGCCTGCAGGCACTAAGCCAATTGTATTTGCGTCGCCTTTAGTAAGACTAAAGCGGTCGTTTAGCTGCCAACCATTATCGAAATTAACTTTTAAACTACCACCTGATACATGGCCTTTCCAGCCGCGACCATCTCCTATATCGATGTTCATGGCGGTGTTATGCTGACCAAAATAAATTGTTGCCTTGCGATTATTTGTGCCTAACTGAGTAAAGCCAGCATCGACACCTTCAACGTTAAGTGGAGTTGGTAGGTACCACGCACCAGTATCGTCGGTTTGACGGGTATAAAGGTTAAACTCACCGTTAGCGAATTCTTTGGTAAGATTGATTGTGAATTGATGGCCTTTTTCTGAAGTAAAGCCGGCATCGCGGATCCCCGAAGATCGTTTGATATATCCTCCGACCATGTAATAGAGATCATTGGATATTTCGCCACTCAATACGCCGTCTATTCTATGGAGGCCATAATCTGTTGTGGTGTACTTGAAGGTTCCTTCTGTATCTGATTGACCACGTTTAAGCTGAAAGTTCGTGGTCAACCCCGGTTGTCCGTTAGACACAACTGGGTTTGGGCCACCACGCAAGCCTTCCATCATACTAATGGTTTCATCGAGCCTGAAGATTGACGTATTTTCTAAAAAAGAGAGTGTAGGGGCAGGGTAAATAGGACTACCTTGCAAACTCACTGTTAAGAAAGGCGCGTCACCACCGCCCGGAAAGCCGCGAACAAAAACATTAGCACCGGACTCACCACCTGAACTTTCAACCCATATCCCTGGCACAGCTTTAAGTAAATCAGCTGTACTTTTGGGTGCAAGCTTATCGATTTGTACGGCATCAATATTGGTTACCGCAAAACTGGCATCAATTTTTCTTATACCGGCACCGCCAGGGGTACCTGATACAATAATTGTTTCTACTTTTTCTTTGTTTTTATTCGACTGTTGCTCAGCCTGTGCTGTTGTGCTTAACGCAAGTGTTACAGCTGCGGCGATCAAGCTTAATGAGTTCGTTTTTATCACGGCTAAAGCCCTCTTGTTGTTGTCATAGACTGGTATTTTACGACTGTCTATTTTTTAAAATAGATCTTAATGCAAACGTTTGCAATGGTGTTGTTTAAAAATTTGTCATAAAACGATGAAAGGCATGGCAAATATACTTTGATTGGTTATCTTTTATGCTTATTTAGGATAGGAGATTCAATTAGTTATGGTTTAAGATCAAAAAAATTGTAAGAATACTACTCTAGTTAACTGCATGAGTAAGGGGATTTGCTTGGCTTCAACACAATTAAAGTTATCAGACTTGGCAAAATTAGCTGGTGTTTCAACCTCGACGGCGTCCCGTGCACTCAACGATAACCCACTGATAAAAAAAGAAACTCGAGAGCGTATTCAGGCGTTAGCGAAAGAACATCACTTTAGTATCAATGCTGCAGCAAGTCGCCTGCGGATGCAAAAAACCAAAGTTATCGCTGTTATCATCAATCTTGAAGCAGAAACCAAGCAATCGGTTGATGATCCCTTCTTGCTAAAAGTTGTCAGTGATATAAACCGTGCCGTGAATCGTCAAGGGTATGAGTTGCTTCTGTCTAACTCACATATGGCAGGTGAGGATTGGCACGGCTACTTTATTTCTGGTCGTAGAGCCGATGGCGTAATCGTAGTTGGGCAAGGTAAGGAGCAAGCAAAAATCGAACTAGCTGCAAAAGCTGGTACTCCCATTGTAGTGTGGGGCGACCCGAAAACCTCTGCAAACTATCCGATTGTAGGTAGTGATAATTTTGTCGGAGGGTTAACAGCTACCGAGCACTTAATTGCCAAGGGGGCTTCTAAACTGCTGTTTATGGGAGATCCAGCACACGCAGAGTTGGGAGAGCGCTATCGAGGCTTTTGCCACGGGGTGGAGAAGGCCGATGTTACTGCAAAGCTGGTTAGAATTGATATTACCTCAGAAGCCGCCTATGCCAGTATTAATACATTGCTAAGAGAAAATGGGCTGACTTTTGATGGTATTTTTGCGTGTAGTGATATGGTTGCGCTTGGGGCATTAAAAGCATTAAAAGAGCGCTATGTCAGCGTGCCAAATGATGTCAAAATTGTAGGCTTTGATGATATTGCTATGGCGCAGATAAGTTTTCCAGCGCTCACAACAATTAAACAAGACACCCATGCAGCAGCGCAATTACTAGTAGAAAAACTACTCATACAGCTAAGTGGTAAGATGTGTGAATCTCAAGAAGTACCTTCGTCACTGCTTATCAGGCAATCTAGTTAACCTGAAGTTCGGTTATGAGATGAACTAACTCATTGCTGTTAAAGCAGAGCTTAATTTTTCAACTCGTATTAGAAAATAACACTCTGGGTAGCGTGATAGCATGTTTCCAAGCAGAGGTATTTTAGTTGACTCACTAGTTCTAGCTTTGGTTCAGGTTAAATAAGAAAATACAATTACTATCGCAATCATAACGTTAAGGAACTCTTAATGGTTTTGAAATGCAAACGATTGCAAAAGCAAAAAAGTCTGTCTAGACTAAAAAGGAATCACAGTGTCTTAACGAGAATAACAATGAACCGAGCACGTATAATACTTGCGATGGCTGTTAGTTACTTTCTGTTCGCTATTTTGCTCAATAGTGTTGGAACAGTCATTTTACAATCAATTCATTCCTTTGGAATTACAAAACCACAAGCTGCGACATTGGAAGCATTTAAAGATCTTCCCATTGCTATCGTGTCATTTTTAGTCGCCTCCGTCATTCCAAGAGTTGGATTTAAAATCGCTTTGACTGTTGTGCTAGGAGTTGTGGCGCTGATCTGTAGCATTACACCACTGGTTGCTGAGTTTTGGATTTTAAAACTGGTCTTTGCTTCTGTGGGCGCTGCTTTCGCGGTAGTGAAAGTGTCCGTTTACGCGTTAGTTGGGCAAGTAACCGAGGGGAGTAATCAGCATTCAAGCCTTCTTAATTTTATTGAAGGTGTGTTTATGCTGGGAGTGCTTGGCGGGTACTGGGTTTTTGCGGCCTTTATCGATAGCGGTGATAACACACTTGGCTGGCTAAATGTATATTTTGTACTGGCGGTATTAAGTGCATTTACTGCAATCATTGTATGGATCTCGCCCATTGCAAAACCAGAGCCGACACAAGCGGCGGGATCTAATATTTCAGCTTTTACGGCAATGTTGAAGCTCGTCACAAAACCTTTGGTACTGGTGTTTGTCATTTCCGCATTTTTATATGTATTGATTGAGCAAAGTATCGGAACTTGGCTACCTACGTTTAACAATGAAGTCTTGTCTTTACCAGTTGATATAAGCGTGCAAATTACCAGTATTTTTGCAGCCTGTTTAGCACTAGGTCGACTTGGTGCTGGAGTTGTGCTTACCAAAGTACACTGGTATGTGGTGTTAAATGTTTGCCTTATCGCCATGGCTGTACTTGTGGTGTTGACTCTACCCATGACGGAACATATTGAAAAGGCAGCCATAACGTCTTTATTTGACGCGCCACTGGTAGCTTTCTTAATGCCTTTGATTGGACTCTTTATGGCGCCTATATATCCGGTGATTAATTCGGTAATGCTAAGCAGTTTACCTACCACTCAACATGCCTCTATGACCGGGTTAATCGTGGTATTTTCAGCCCTTGGTGGTAGCACTGGCTCTATGATAACAGGGTTCGTATTTCAGCACTTTGGGGGGCAGCAAGCGTTTTATGGCGCGCTTATTCCTATGTGTGTCATTGCGGTATGTTTATATTTTTTCAAATCGATGAGTGAGTCTAGCCAAGCAAATCCAGCTCACACACCAAGTCAACAAAAGGTGAGCTGAGGTTTTACATGCAGTACCAATCAGATTTTTACAACACAGAAATTTTTAAGGCAGTACAAAAGGCCGGTTTGTTTACAGATAGTAAAGCCTTTGCTGACGCCATCGCAAAAATACCACTAGCAGAGATTGAACAGCTGTACGCCAAGCAAAAACCAACAGGAGCGGCGCTGCTGAACTTTGTTCATACGCACTTTGATTTTGTCGCCAGCAAAGAGTTAGAGGCCTTGCCTGACTTTGCTTGTGCACAGCAGTACATCAGTGCACTTTGGTCACGTTTATCCAGAAAACCGAGCACGGTTGCTACAGGCTCTTTATTACCGTTACCTTACCCTTATGTGGTACCGGGTGGGCGTTTCAATGAGATCTATTACTGGGACAGCTATTTCACTGCACTTGGACTATTAGATGCAAATCGAAACGATCTCGTTGAGGGAATGTTAGACAACTTTATCAGTTTGATTGACCGTATCGGGCATGTACCAAATGGCAATCGAGATTATTATCAAAGCCGCTCACAACCACCTGTGACGGCATTAATGGTGGATTTGCTGTGGCAACAAAAGTCTGATGACATGCAGTGGCTCAAGCGAGTTACCCAAGGGTTAATAAAGGAACATAACTTTTGGCAAACCGGTGGTGATGTTGGTAGCACTGAGGGTAATGCGCGGCTGCGTGTCGTCACAATGCCCTGTGGCGGTACATTGAATCGTTATTGGGATCCGCTGGCAGCACCACGTCCGGAGTCGTATGTAGAAGATGTTGAATTGGCTAGTAAAGCAGTAGACCCAAGTGTGCTTTACCAACATATTCGGGCTGCATGCGAGTCGGGATGGGATTTTAGTAGCCGTTGGCTTGCAAACCCCGATGACTTGGCAAGTATCCGCACAACCCAAATTATCCCCGTAGATTTAAATGCACTGCTGGTCTTGCTTGAATTGCAGCTCGCAAGATGTTTAAAGAAACTAAATAATGAAACACAAGCCGAACATTATGATTCGCTGGCGTCAAAACGCAGTGCACTTATCCAGCGTTACTGTTGGTGTGATGAAACAGGCTGGTTTTATGATGTTAACCTTGATGATTATCAACCAACCAAAATTGTTTCACTGGCAGGGGTTGTCCCCATGTTTGCTAAGCAGGTTACACCAGCACAAGCACAGCGAATGGGTGACAAACTAAGATACGATTTTTTAAAATCAGGCGGGCTCGTCAGTACGCTAACCCCTACCTCACAACAATGGGATAGTCCAAATGGTTGGGCGCCACTGCAATGGTTTGCGGTATCGGGGCTAAGATCATATGGTCAAAACCAACTTGCAAGCGAAATTATGCAAGCATGGATTTATGCTGTTGAAACAGGCTTTGCACATCTGGGTTGTTTGCTGGAAAAGTATAACGTGGTAGAGCCAGACAAGCAGGCAGAAGGAGGAGAGTATGTTGTGCAACAAGGCTTTGGGTGGACAAATGGCGTTACCAGTCGCTTTTATCGACTGTTATCACTTGAAAATTCGAGTACTTTGACGTGATGTTAAGGCACTCTTGGCTGTGTACAAGATTAATGGCGTTATCAGTCGCTTTTATCGACTTTTAGCGTCTGAAGTTGATAGTTTTTTGGTGTAATATTAAAGGCTTGTTTAAACGCTCGGCTAAATTGACTCGGGTGCTTGAAGCCGAGTGTAAAACTAACTGCGGTGATCTGAGCCCCAGCTTTTAATTTTGCCTTAGCTTCTGTGAGCCTCCTTGCTTGTAGCCACTGTTGTGGCGTAGTTGCAAATGATTTTTTGAATTGACTAAAAAATCGACTGCGACTCATGCAGCTGAGCTTACAGAGCTTATCTACATCCAAAGGCTGCTCTAAATGCGTCTCCAAATAATGCACTGCTTGGTATAACCCATTGCGATCCGGAGTGTGTTTGACCGCATTGAGCAGAAGATCTCGGCTTTGTTGTTGTAGGAGCCTCGCTATCAGTTCATCCATTGCTAAATCGATAAAGTATTCTCGATTATTTTCATTTTCGCTAAACAGGTGGAACAGCTTTGCCAAACAGTGTTGGGTTTGCCAGTTGTGCTCGGTATGAATTAGCTGTGTTTGGTAAGTCACTTCATCGCAGAGGCTCAGAGATAATCTGTCGCTAACCGCCTTAATTTTCTCTCGGCTGATCTCAATGGCTAAGCAGGTAGTTGGCGAAGATAAGCTCGCATCTGGAAAGTCGATATGTACAGTTTGCTCGGGTGCCAGCACAAAGCTTTGATGTGGCAAAAACGGTTGATGGTAATCACAACTGTCTACATGCATCACTTTTTTGCCACTTACCATAGCGCAAAACAGCACTTCACCGGAGGTAAGCTTTACTTTATTGGCACTTTCATATGTGTCATAGATACTTAGCTCAACATTGTTGGCAGCAAAGCTTACTTTGTTTTCGATCAAACGATCAATGTGACTAACACGTTTCGCAATCTGCAAGCAATATTCTCCTTATCCGATACTTTTTGGACTGTGTGTATATATTCCAAGACGCCTTGTTAAGTTTTTAAAGCTGAATTTGGCTAATGTCAAACAGAAAAACAAATCTGGAACAGTAAGATCCAGGATAAATAACACAAGTTGCAGAGGTCAAAATGATATACGCAAATCCAAATACTGAGGGTGCTGTCGTCAGCTTTAAAACACAATACAACAACTTTATTGGTGGCGAGTGGAGACCACCTGTTGAGGGGGATTACTTTGATAATATAAGCCCAGTAAACGGTGAAGTTTTTTGTAAAGTTCCACGCTCAAGCGCAGCTGATATTGAACTTGCACTAGATGCTGCGCACGCAGCTAAAGCGTCTTGGGGTAAAACATCCGTTACTGAACGCAGTAATATTTTACTTAAAATTGCCGATCGGATTGAAAAAAATCTTGAATATTTAGCTGTTGCAGAAACGTGGGATAACGGAAAGGCTGTACGCGAGACATTGGCGGCAGATGTGCCTTTAGCGGCGGATCATTTCCGATATTTTGCAGGGTGTATACGCGCGCAAGAGGGGACAATAGGTGAAATTGATGAGTCAACCGTCGCGTATCATTTTCACGAGCCTCTAGGGGTAGTGGGGCAGATCATCCCTTGGAACTTTCCATTGCTTATGGCTGCTTGGAAACTTGCCCCCGCGCTTGCTGCAGGCAATTGCGTGGTGCTCAAGCCAGCAGAACAAACGCCGGTCTCTATTTTGTTACTAATGGAGCTGATAGCCGACTTGCTACCAAATGGTGTCGTTAATATCGTTAATGGCTTTGGTCGAGAAGCCGGTGAAGCACTTGCTACTAGCCAGCGTATCGCAAAGATAGCATTTACAGGCTCAACTCCCGTTGGTTCACATATTTTGAAATGCGCGGCGGAGAATATTATTCCTTCAACCGTCGAGTTAGGCGGTAAATCTCCCAATATTTACTTTAGTGATGTGATGCAAGCGGATGATGACTATTTAAGTAAATGTATTGAAGGGGCGGTACTGGCTTATTTCAACCAAGGTGAAGTCTGTACCTGTCCTTCTCGATTACTCGTACAAGAAGACATATATGATGATTTTATCGCAAAAGTGATTGCGCGAACCAAAGCCATCAAGCGCGGTAATCCACTCGACACCGAAACTATGGTTGGTGCGCAGGCTTCACAAGCACAGTTTGATAAAATTCTTAGCTATATAGATATAGGTAAAAAAGAAGGGGCTGAAGTTTTAATAGGCGGCGAAGTAGAAAAGCTTGGTGAAGGTTATCATCAAGGTTTTTATATCCAGCCAACCCTGTTAAAAGGCAACAACCAGATGCGTGTATTCCAAGAGGAAATCTTTGGCCCAGTAATTTCTTTATGCACCTTTAAAGATGAGGCTGAGGCAATAAAATTAGCGAATAGTTCAGAGTTTGGTTTGGGTGCAGGCGTCTGGACGCGAGATATGAATCGAGCATATCACTTTGGTCGTCAAATTGAAGCAGGCCGCGTTTGGACTAATTGCTATCATATGTATCCAGCGCACGCAGCATTTGGTGGCTACAAAAAGTCGGGTATTGGCCGCGAAACGCACAAAAAGGCCTTAGATCATTATCAACAAACCAAAAACCTACTGGTGAGCTATAGCACCAGTCCACTGGGTTTCTTTTAGCCATAGCGGGAGATACCTCCCGCAATCTTAAAGCGCTGCGCCGCCCAGCTAGGGTTAAATACAACGGTATAGTGATAGGGCAATCTCTCACATCCCTAACAGAAATAACGTAAAAAGTAGTAATCTAGTACCTATACTCGCTAAATTTAAAGCGCTGATTTTTTAAAACTATTCCTTATATAACAGTACTTTATTATTTTTCTTGCTTCGAAGTGTATCGTTGGTTGTTTTATGAATATTGTTCGAAAATATAGGCTAATACTTTGGTATACTTGTTTTTTTAAACTAATAACTCTACAATTTTCGACTGATTCTTGGGAGTTCTGGAAAAGAAACTCAAGATTTACACCGCAAATATCACCAATAGCAAACGGAGCTGCTATGTTTAAGTTTATCTCTTGGATCTTTTCGATCACCGCATTTTCACTTTCTTTCTTTTTTATCACGCAAGGCCATTACACGTTGTGTGTGGTGTTACTACTCGCAGGGCTTATTGCTTTGCCAAAGCGTGATACTGAGCTGCAACCGTTAGGTATGCGCTTACATACTAAGCATTTTGCCAATGAATCACGTTCTATCAGTTCAAAAGAAGTCATTAATTTCTTAGTTGCATTTTCACTTGCAGGGCTGAGTCTGGCGTTTCAATGGCAGAGCGTCGTTATATAAAACGGCCAGTCTGATTTTGGGTATCAGCTTGAGGCTGCAAATATGTTTAAACTGATACCTAAAGTTGCTTGTTAAATTTGTGTTAGGGCATCTCCACTTCCTACATGTTGTTCTCAGGCAATCACTCTTGTAACTGGCTAAGCTCTACTCGGATATACGTAATTTAGCCGTTTTAAATTGCAAATTCTGAGCGGTCTACCGCAATATTTTATCTTCATGCAAAGGGTAAGTTTACAGCTTCAATAAAATCCTGAACAATAGTGTGTATAATACGCAAAATGATAAAACAACACAGGTTTTGCTGTTACTTCTATGTTTAACTTATGCTGACGATAAGTCATACGCTTTTGATAGTCTAATTCATTGCTAACTGTTTAATTTACTTTAATAATATACTGTTAGCACAAAGAGCCAAGGGTCAATACCTAGGGTAATACGAGAATGGCAATACTCTTGAAGCTTTCCAGTTAGGCTGATAAATAAAGCGACAATAGGCAAGTTGATTCTTTGCCTAAACTATAGAGTGATTAAGTGAAATCGTGTAATTGATATGTGTGGTTATGTAGTTTATGTGCGAGCTTTTAGGGATGTCGGCAAATGTACCGACGGACATTTGTTTTAGCTTTTCTGGTTTATTAGAGCGAGGCGGTAATACTGGGCCACATAAAGATGGTTGGGGTATTACCTTTTATGAAGGTAAAGGGTGCCGGACATTTAAAGATCCTGAGCCGAGCTGCCAGTCGGAAATCGCTAAATTGGTAAAAGCCTACCCGATTAAAAGCGTATCAGTGATCAGTCATATTAGGCAAGGTAATCGCGGCCGAACCTGTTTAGAAAATACTCACCCATTTACGCGGGAATTGTGGGGCAGAGAAATTACTTATGCGCACAATGGTCAACTGTCTGATTACAAAGACTTAAAAACAGACTTTTATCGCCCAGTGGGCAATACCGATAGTGAGTTGGCCTTTTGTTGGATTTTAGACAAGGTGAGAGAAAAGTATCCTAACAGGCCCTCAAATATGGTGTCAGTGTTTAGGTACATAGCCAAACTTGGGCACATACTTAGGGAGAAAGGAGTGTTTAATATGCTGATCACCGATGGTATTTATGTCTTAGCATATTGCACCAATAACTTACATTGGATAACGCGTAGAGCACCATTTGGCAAAGCAACCCTTATTGACGCTGACATGGTTGTTGACTTTCAAAAGGAAACAACTCCAGACGATGTGGTAACGGTAATAGCGACTCGACCGCTAACAAACGATGAACAATGGCAAAAACTACAGCCAGGTGAGTTTGCACTATTTAAGCTCGGTGAAAAGGTATAAGTTGCATTAGTTCCTTGCCATCAGCCTGTTGGGCATCTGGCAAGGGTCAAACCGAATAATTTTTCGCATCAGTAGCTAGACTAAGCGCTAACTGTACCTAACTATTGATACGTAGGCTGCCACTTAATGTGAATCTAGAAACAATGTGTTAGCTCATTGCTTATCTACACCTCAGGTTATCTAGCTATCTGATTTTGCCTCTAAGGTTTTCAGCTCTATTTGAAATTGTTCCATCCCATCCTTTCCTTTATACATTTTCACAAGCATGTGATCATGATCGGGGGCAAACCATGCTATGGCTTGACGGTCACTGTCGTCATAAATGCGCTTAACTTTTATTGTTTTTACATTTCCAAACGGGAGGGTTATTGTTTCTTCGCCTGCAATTTCAAAGTCATAGCTACGTTGACTGCCTTTTTTGTCAATAATTGGATAGCTAAATTTGGTTTTGCCAGACTTTAAATCTTCCCTCAATTGTACTTGATAGCTAATCAAATCTTGTTGATTTTCGAGCCACTTTACTTTTAACGGATATTTTTCTTCGCTCGAGGTAATGGCATGGTTTTGATGATCGAACTTAATTTTATAGCTTTTATCAGGTCCTGTACCTTCACGCTTCATACTATAGTGAAGTGGACTGATGACATGATCTGATAGCTTAAATAATGACTCCTCAATACGCACATCTGAAAAGATCATCCATTCGATGTCACTTTTATATCGCACTGCATAAGTGGACTCTGCTACTTTGGTGAGTGTCCGAGTTGCTGTGCCATGTACTTCCCCTTTGCGAGAAACTTGGTATTCTGCGTGATATTCTTTTAGAGGATTGGCAATCGTGGAGGTGGAAAGTAGAGCGCTAATACCAATTAGCACAGCGCTCCATTTTTTATTCTTTGATGTACGGCGCACCTTGAACTGGTAAGGTTTTGTTGTCAAAAACAGCATATTCTGCTTCCATGGTTAGTCTTTGTTCGCTGAACCATTTGACCACCAAAGGGTAAAGAATATGTTCTTGCTTATGAACACGTTGTGCTAGTGACTCTGCCGTATCACCGGGAAGAATTGCAACCTTGGCCTGGCAGACCACAGGACCGCCATCTAACTCTTCTGTGACAAAGTGAACGCTAGCACCATGTTCTGCATCGTTAGCATCGATAGCTCTTTGGTGGGTGTTCAGCCCTTGATACTTAGGCAACAAAGAAGGGTGAATGTTCAACATTTTTCCCTTAAATTTTTGCACTAAATATGGAGTTAGAATACGCATAAATCCTGCTAATACAACCAAATCAGGTGTAAAGCGCTCAATTAATTGACCAAGCGCAACGTCATAGTCCTCGCGTGAGGCAAATTGCTTATGGTCTAATACTTCGGTTGTTATGCCGGCTTGTTGGGCTCTGATCAAACCATAGGCACTGGCTTTATTGCTGACGACGGCAGCAATTTCACCGTTTATATAGCCTGACTTACAAGCGTCGATAATCGCTTGTAAGTTTGACCCGCTACCAGAAATTAATACAACCAGTCGAGTTGGTGCCATTACTCGGCACCACCTAAGATCTCAACTTGTTCTTCACCTGTTTGTGCGTTTTGGATCTCACCAATGTGCCAAGCATTTTCACCTTGTGCTTTAAGTATTTCAAGGCTCAGCTCTAGTTTGTCAGCTGGAACAACTAGCACCATACCGACACCACAGTTGAATGTGCGGTACATTTCGTGAGTTGCGATGTTGCCATTTTCTTGTAACCAATTGAAGATTGAGGGCCATTGCCAGCTATCCCCTTTGATCACTGCCTTTGCCGACTCTGGTAGCACGCGAGGAATATTTTCCCAAAAACCACCACCTGTGATATGCGAAAGTGCGTGCACATCGACTTCTTTTAACAATGCTAAGATTTGTTTTACGTAAATGCGCGTCGGCTCTAGTAGATGTTCACCCAGTGTTTTACCTTCGAACTCTGCGTTGGTGTCTGCGCCAGAAACCTCTAGTACCTTGCGGATCAGTGAGTAACCGTTGGAATGGGGACCACTTGAACCAAGCGCAATTAGTTGGTCGCCTGACGCAACTTTAGTCCCATCAATAATTTTAGACTTTTCTACAACACCGGTACAAAAGCCTGCCATATCGTAGTCATCGCCTTCGTACATACCAGGCATTTCTGCTGTTTCACCACCGATAAGTGCACAACCAGATAACTCACAGCCTTTACCGATACCAGATACAACGTCTGCTGCAACGTCAACGTCTAACTTGCCAGTGGCATAGTAATCCAAGAAGAATAGGGGTTCAGCACCTTGGACAATAAGATCATTAACACACATAGCAACTAGGTCGATGCCTACCGTATCATGTTTTTTTAAATCGATAGCTAAGCGTAGCTTAGTACCAACACCGTCAGTGCCAGCAACCAAAACAGGCTCTTTATACCCAGTTGGGAGTTCACATAGTGCACCAAAACCTCCAATACCGCCCATGACTTCTGGACGGCGAGTTTTCTTCACTACGCCTTTAATTCTTTCGACCAATGCGTTGCCCGCATCGATGTCAACGCCAGCGTCTTTATAACTAAGAGACTGTTTTTGTTCGCTCACAGGTTTTCCTCAAAAGTTGCTAGATAGATTTGCTTAGAAACGCCGACATTTTACAACAATTGCATCTGGGCGGCTAGCGACTTTACGAGAAACCCTCTGTATGTGGTCAAAGGTCCTCGATTTATTTGTGAGTCTAGTATAGGAAATTGCTAGATGTTTGCTTTCAATGTAAAGGTATTTGACTTGCGTTAGATCAATATTCAGTGGCGGCAGGAGCGTACTATGAAGACAGACCCAATCAAGCAGTAACTTCATGAGATTATTGAAGAACACTGTTGTTAAAGGCGCATTGATTGGGTTTTCTAAACACGAGAATGCGTTTTATACCACCACGATTAATGGGACTAAAAAGATGAATATTGAACGCCATAGTTTAGCAAAAGAGCTACCAGAGTTTAAAGATAGAATTCACGAACTTAAATTGTCAGATGGACACTTCTCAAGGCTATTTAAAGACTATCACGAAGTAGATAATGAAGTGATCCGAATTGAGGATGGTGTAGAACACTCAAGTGATGAATATTTAGAGTCGCTGAAAAAAAAGCGCCTATGGTTAAAAGATCAACTATATAGCATTCTTAAAAGTGCTGAGTGACGATATATAACAATGCGGGCTAAGCTGGCCCGCATGCCTGCCTTTGCTTATCTTTTGCCTCTGTTGATGCCGTTTTGAGCAGGATCAAAATTCTTATCTATACTGTAACCATTGTACTCCTTTCACGATATATCCTTTGATTGCACTCACTTTGGTCATTGCTGGTAGCTTTATTATGGGATTAGCGTTTTCTCCAGCAATAAAGATCTGCCGTTTGACTTCGTCCATGGGGTGGCGTGTTTTGTTGATCCTAATGGCCTTGTTTGAGCTTGGTTACGTAAGCTTTGCGTATTTTATGTATGCTCATCTAGAGAGCATTAGCATTATTGAGCAAGGATTGAGCCTCATCTTATTCTTAGGGTCAATTTTCGTGTTTGTTGTCAATTGCCTCAGCTTGACGAGCTTGCGTGAGCTAGACGAGATAGCAAAACAAGCAAAATATAACGCGGAGCATGATTTTTTAACCGATCTTGAAAATCGGCAGCGCTGTATCGATGCGATAAATGAACGGAAATTACGACAAGTTGATTTCAGTGTTATTCTAGTCGACCTCAATAATTTTAAGCAGATAAACGATGCCAAGGGCCATTTTTTTGGTGATAAATTACTGGTAGCACTTGCGAATAAAATGCGCGCTGCACTACTACCGCGAAGTCAATTATATAGGATGGGTGGGGATGAGTTTATTATCATTATGGATGTCAGTGATGCTAACTGTATCTATTCACAAAATAATGCTTTGCTAAGCGAACTAAGATCGGGGATCGAAATAGAAGACCTAGAACTGGATGTTACCTATAGTGCTGGTGCTAGCTTATGGACAAAACAACGACAGCTAGGGGTCTTTGATCTATTGAAACAAGCTGATATAGCAATGTATTCGGCAAAACACAGCCGCCAAAGTATCGTTATTTTTGACGAAGAACTTCACGAAGGAGTTGAAGCTGAGTTTCAATTACTTACAAACCTAAAAACGGCATTGGCACGGGGGGAATTAACGCTTTATTATCAGCCGATTGTGTGTACACAAAGCGGCGATATTTATGGTGTGGAGGCATTACTGCGGTGGCCGCAAGCTGACGGCACTGTGATTATGCCTGATAAGTTTATTACACTGGCTGAGCGTAACAACTTAATTAAGCAATTGAGTGCGTTTGTTATTAACCGTGTGTTTCAGGACTTAGTAATTTTGCTGGAAGTACATTCAAGTTTAGAAGTGCATATTAATCTTTCATGCCAAGACTTTGTGGAGCAAAATTTAATAAGCACACTAGCAATGTTGTTAGATACGCACCAAATTGATCCTAAGCATGTTGTTTTCGAATTGACCGAAAGTACGGTAATGCAGGAAGTCGAAAAAGCACGAAGCCTAATTGAAACCTTAATTGAAATGGGATTTTCGGTGAGTATTGATGACTTCGGTACTGGTTTTTCCTCCTTTTCAATTCTCAAGGAGTTGCCAATCTCACAAATAAAGATTGATGGCTCTTTTGTCAGTCTCAGCCATGAGAGTGAGAAAGATCAAGCGATTGTAGAAACCAGTATGTTTCTTGCCCGTAAACTTAACTGTAGTATAGTCGCCGAAGGTGTTGAGAGCGATGCCTGTTTACAGTACTTATCCCGCTTGGGTTGCCCTTACATCCAAGGTTTTCAAATTTGTGAACCACTATCATTGAGCGAGTGTATCAAATGGATGAACTCAAGATTAATGGTCAAAGGAGCGATGAAGCGCCTAGATGGGCGATAGCTAAAAAGTCAGTTTTGGTCTTGGCGGCACAAAACCATACATCTGCTCAAAGCCTGGTATTTCATTTTCCCAAATCGGTATTTCTTCACCTATATAAGCACGAAATGCGTCGAGGAATAGGCGTGTTCTTACAGGGAGATCACGATGAGGGTAAAGTGCGTACATCGCTGCAAAATCAATGAGCTTTGTCTCGGTAAGCAGTGGCTGCAGTTTTCCGTCGGCTACCTCTTGGCCAACTAAAAATGCGGGGGCGACGATGTAACATGTTCCGGATAACACGCTTTCTAAAAGAGTATCACCATCATTCGTTCTGAAGATACTCTTAATTGGCATTTGTTGCTCTTGGTTATTTTCATCCAAATAAGTAATGCTGGTGAAACGTAATGCGTCACTGGCGTAGCTTGCAGCTGGGAGTTGAGTTAATTCTTCAAGTGTCGTAGGTGTGCCATGTGTTTTTAAAAAGGTTGGGCTGGCTACTATCAAAAAACGATTACGTGCGATGCGCCGTGCTATCAAAGAAGAGTCTTTTGGCTCGCCGACACGAAAAGCTAAGTCAAATCCTTCACCGACTAAGTCAACCAGCCTGTCTTCTAGCCTGAGCTCGACTTCAACGTGAGGAAAACGTTTTTGGAAATCATTAATAACCGGCTGTACATAGCGTCTACCGACAACTGTTGAGCTGGCGATTTTGAGCAATCCCTTTGGCTCTGTGTGGTAATTTTGCGCGATCCGCTGTGTATCACTTAGCAGTAAACGCAGCTCTTCAGCTTTTTTTACCATTTCAGATCCTGCTGAGGTTAATGAAAAAGAACGTGTTGTTCTATTCATTAGTCTTACTCCAAGCTCTTCTTCAAGCTTGGTCATCTGCTTGGAAATGACTGAACGGTCAATGTTGCGAAGTTGTGCGGCGCTTGCAAATGAACCGCGTTCTACAACGTCTAAAAAGATTAATAATCGGCTGCTAATATCCATAGTGCAAAAAAGTTCACTGATACTGATGCCATTGTGACACTAAACAATTGGAATTGCGAGGGGCATATTTACACTAATAAAGTTGTGGCAAATAGCTAACAATGGTTTAATGAAAATAGACGCATAGCTTCTAAGCGTATTACATTATTTTGAAGCATAACGTAAAGGCACAAGATGAAAGCAGTCCGATTCAAACATACAAATGGACTTACCTTCGAGCAGGGAGAGATTAATTTACCCGAGGCGAACGATGATCAAGTTTTGATCAAAGTTGAGCATGTTGGTTTAAGCTTTATCGATACTAAAGTCGCCAATTGTCCTTGTGAAGACACACCAAATCGTGTGTTTGGTATTGACGCGGTAGGCACTGTTGAGAAAGCTTGTAAAACAGGCTTTCCTGAACCCGGCACTCGGGTATTTTGGCATGGAGATATACGTGAGCAGGGCACAATGAGCGAATTTGCAATCGTCCCTAGTCATGCCTTAACTGTGTTACCAGCCAATGTCGATGGTAAACTTGCAGCCGCGGCAATCGCGCCGGCTATGTGTGCATTAATCGCGCTATTCAAATTACAGCTGAATCGTGGTGATACCATACTTATTGAAGCGGCACATCATCCAGTTGGACAAATGGCGGTACAGTTTGCAAAGCAGCTCGGAGTTGGTGTTGCTGCTTGTACACAGGCAAAGCATAAAAAGCTGGTGGAACAACTAGGTGCAGATCTGGTTTATACAGAAGATAGTCTGTCTGCTTTAGCCGAGAGGTTACAGCAACATTTTGGTGAAGCAGAGGTTCAAGGTGCATTAGACCTTACCGGCACGCAAACACAGCAATTGATCAATCATTTGGTTTTTTGTGGACGAGTGAGTTGTTTAGCTGGGTTACCTGCAATTGAACAGCATGTATTGATGAAAAAGGCACCTAATATTGGCATTGTATCTTTATGTGGGAGCTGGCTTTCTAACAGTGTCTGTGCACAGCAAAGAATGGCATTTATTGGCAATGTACTGGCCGAAAAGCTAGAAAAAGACGAAGTAAAGTTGTCCCACTTAGGATCCGTCCTAGCTAATAACGACATTCTCATCGAGACACTCGATAAGCTTGCTGATGATGAAAATATTACTTTCTTCTGTGCTGAAATGCCGTTTAACTAATTCTTGCTTTTTAGGGTGCCAAGGCTGCGTGTAAGCCCAGCCTTGCACTTCTACAATATTTGATACATTTTCTGACATTTTTTCTTATCTGAACACCGTATACTCAAGCTACCACTAGGCTATGGCAGTAAAGTGCAGTAAATCCTTCTGTCCATGCTGTTAGTGGGTATAACTTATTATTCGATCTTATACCGATGCGCTTAGTACATGCTCTATTTAAGGGAGTAAGTCTGGCGCGAACTACGTTAAGGTTTTTTGTCTGGAAATAGATCGTTTAGTTAAGCGGATCGGTATTAATCGTGTCATCTCATATTTTATAATAGGTTTATTGATGTCAAAACAGCATCAATTTGGTGCGAATTGATATGTTTATTTGCACTCGTCAAATTGGATAGACTAGTGCCCAAGGTTTAATAAGGATTAAACGATGAAAAAGTTACTCATTATTTTTAGTTTACTCGTTTTTTCGAGTATTGCTGTGGCGAATACTTCTCCATACACGCTAATCAATCAAGTAGGCGATAAGCTTTTTACAGATATTAAAGCGGTAAATAAAGAAGGAAAGGCAACTGAAACCGAAATGAAGGGGATTGTACGTAGTCGCCTTATGCCACACATTGATGTGAAGTTTGTTTCTTTCAAGCTGCTTGGCAAGCATATCAAAGGGCTAAAAAGAGATGAAGCGGTCGACTTTATTAATGCCGTTGACGATTATTTAGTAGCAACTTATGCCAGCGCACTTTTGCAGTATAAAGGGCAAGAGGTGATATTTGAAGAGTTGCCAGTTTCTGACGGCTCTGATTTTGCTACGGTAAAAGTTGTGATCAAAGAGCAAGCAAAGCCTGATATCGACATGCACTTTAAGTTTCGCCAAAGTAAAGATGGCACTTGGAAAGTTTATGACATGGTAGCTGAAGGCATTTCTCTACTGAGTGCGAAGCAAAAAGAAATCACCATGCGGATCTCTGAAGTAGGTTTGGCACAAGTCACCGCTGAACTTAAGAGCAAAGCATAAAACGAATTACTTCCCCCGACTTTGAAGTAACCAAAAGAGCACAGTATCGTTGAGTGCTCTTTTTTTTGTTATTCACTCAACTTTGTTTAATAGTGGTTTACCCACCCTTGCTGCATCAAGGTTTTCGCAGGTGACAGTAGCTATTTGTTTAAGTGCTTCTTTAGTAAAAAACCCTTGATGGCCAGTTACTAATACATTAGGAAAGCTTACTAATCGAGAAAAGATGTCATCTTGAATGATCTCTTCACTGTGGTTTTTGAAAAAAAGTTCGGACTCTTGTTCATAAACGTCTAAACCAAGATAACCGAGTTGTTTTGACTTAAGTGCTGAGATACAGGCTTTACTGTCTAATAACGCACCTCGACTGGTGTTGATAAGCATCACTCCTGGTTTCATTTTTGCAAATGCAGCATCGTCAATAATATGATAGGTGTGTTCATTTAATGGACAGTGTAGGCTGATTATATCTGACTGTGCGAGCAAAATATCCAAAGAAACAAGGGTGTATGGCCCTTCACCAATATTGGGGTCGTAAACCAGTACATTCGCCCCAAAACCGTTAAGAATGCTAACCAGTGCCTGGCCGATTTTCCCACAACCAACAACACCAACAGTCTTGTTGTATATATTGAAGCCTAATAGGCCGTTTAGATCAAAGTTATCTTCTCTGACTCGATTATAGGCTTTATGTGTTTTTCTGCTCAATGTTAGCATTAAGGCAATGCAATGTTCGGCAACCGCTTCGGGACTGTAAGCGGGCACTCTTACCACATCTATGTTGCTTGCCGTTGCAGCCTTAATATCTACATTGTTAAATCCAGCGCAGCGAAGGGCAATTGTTTTGATGTTATATTCTTTGAGTGTGGCGATAACATCGGCATTCACAATATCATTTACAAAAACGCAAATGGCATCATATCCTTGGCACAGGGCTACGGTATTTGGATTCAGAGATTCATTGATAAAGCAAAACTCAAGAGCTGAAAAGGGCTCAATGGCTTGCTTAAAAAATGGCACTTCATAGTTTTGCGAACTGAATAGGGCGATTCTCATGGTTAATGTGGCTCTCTATCACTGATTTTAGCGTTTCTGGTTTTGTTCTTGGCGCATATCTAGATACTAGCATGCCATCAGAGTTTATTAGAAACTTAGTAAAATTCCATTTAATCGCGCGATTTTGCGCAATACCTCGGGTATGAGATTTTAAATAGCTAAATAAAGGGTGAGCATCCGGTCCGTTAACTTGTGTTTTAGTACAAATCTTAAAGCTCAAATTAAAGTGCGTATTATAAAATTCTTTGAGCATTTCATCTTCAAGTGGCTCATTACGGCCAAATTGATTGCATGGAAACGCCAGCACCTCAAAACCAAATTGTTTGTACTTGTTGTGTAGCTTTTCTAGTGCTGATAATTGCGGGGCAAAGCTACATTTGCTAGCAATGTTTACGATGAGCAGCGGTCTACCCGCAAATGATTGTAGCGGTATAACTTGTCCATCAATAAGCTGTGCACTAAAACGATAAATACTCTCCATCCTTTCAGGCTCCGTGTGTTTTCTTTATGTTATTCGGTATCAAAGCAGTTTTTTCATTTGCTATGACAGAGGTGCTCGGGTATAAAAACTCCATTCTTATTAAGATAACAATGAAATAGGACAGAAATATGTCAGTGAGAGTCGCTTTTTTAGGGTTGGGTGTCATGGGTTACCCGATGGCAGGACATTTGCAAAATGCAGGCTACCAAGTCACGGTATATAACCGTACGACAAGTAAGGCTGAAAAGTGGGCTTCAGAATATCAAGGAAGTTTTGCTGCAACACCAAAAGCAGCGGTGACTGACTGTGATTTTGTATTCATGTGTGTGGGTAATGATGATGATTTACGTTCGATAGTATACGGCGATGATGGTGTGCTGGCGGGAATTAAATCTGGTGCAGTGCTGGTGGATCATACCACTACATCAGCAAAAGTCGCCCGTGAAGTCGCACAAGAAGCGCAATTACAAGGGGTTGAGTTTCTAGATGCTCCGGTATCGGGAGGACAGGCCGGAGCTGAAAATGGCGTATTAACAATTATGGTTGGTGGTCAAACTAATACGTTTGAAAAAGCACAACCAGTCATGGCTGCATTTGCAAGATTCAGCCAGTTAATTGGTGAAGTCGGTGCTGGACAGCTTTGTAAAATGGTTAATCAAATCTGTATCGCCGGAGTAGTACAGGGATTAGCGGAGGGACTACACTTTGCAAAACAAGCAGGCTTAGATGGCGAAAAAGTGATTGAAACGATTGCCAAAGGCGCAGCAGGGTCATGGCAAATGGAAAATCGCTATAAAACCATGTTAGCAGGAGAGTATGAGTTTGGCTTTGCTGTTGATTGGATGAGAAAAGATTTGGGCATTGCACTGGATGAGGCAAGAAGTAACGGTTCAAATTTAGCGCTTACAGCGTTGGTTGATCAGTACTATGCAGACGTTCAAGCGTTAGGCGGAAATCGCTTCGACACATCAAGCCTACTTGCTCGACTTGATGCTATCCACGACAAGAAATGATGGTGTAACCTAAGGCGAATTTATACACAAGTAGCTGGCTATTGGCTGGGAGTTAAACGCTGTTAGCATCAGATTTACTCCTTCAAATTGAGCAAGTATTAAGTCAAATTGGTATTATCCGAAGCTCAGGTTACTTGGGTGCTATATTAGCGATAAACTGCTGATGTAGCGCCTCTAGGTTATCAAGTATTGCTGTCTTTGCGCCGATATTCGTGTGTGCTAGCAAAGCTTTGAGTGTAGCCGGAGATTGTAAATCAGCCAGTGGCTTTGCGGTGCGCCAATGACTGATATGCCACGGTTCGGCAGCAACACCACCACGAAAACGGTCGTAAGGTCGGTAAAAACCATAGCGTTCGAGGTTGCTGTCTAGCCACACAGAGAATTCGTATTGATGCCCGCCTTCCTGGTACTCCCACGGCTCAAGCTGCAATGATTGCTGTGCTGGTAGTCTATCCCTCGCGTATACATCTATATCTGTGCCAAAATGGTGGCGGCTTGCTCCTGGAAGGGCAGAAAACAGCATGATAGCTCTGACTTTTTCTATTTCAGACAGTTCACTCAAATCTACAGCTTGGTTGTTCAAGTCAAGCACCGGCCGTCGCATGGAGAACTTATGCTCCCATATCGATTTTTGCCTTTCAAAGCTGCGAAATGCTGAAGCCATGTAAAGCGTGAAACCGGCCAGTTTTGCAGCGTTGATAAGGGATGCCAAATCATCCACAATCTCTCGGTGCACATAACGACCGTTATAGCATATGAGATGCGATTCATTCACCCCACATGCTATACACTGTGCCGCCGTTAAGGAGCGGCTAGGCAAGTAACTTCTCCAAGATTTTTTCATAGATCAATGCGAGTTGGTCTAGATCTTTACAACTTACGCATTCGTTCACTTGATGAATGGTCGCATTTATCGGGCCAAGCTCAATGACTTTACAGCCTGTTTGTGCGATGAAGCGCCCATCAGAGGTGCCACCGGAAGTCTCAGGGGTTGTTGTTCTTCCCGTTACTTCTTGAATGGCTGCCATGGTAACATCGAGCAATGGGCCAGGCTCAGTTAAAAACGGTAAACCGTTTAATATCCAATCAAGTTCGTAATCAAGCTGGTGTTTATCCAAAATCGCAGTCACACGCTGCTTGAGTTCTTCGGCAGTTACCTCAGTGCTAAAGCGAAAGTTAAACTGAACTTGTAGGGTGCCAGGGATAACATTGCCGGCACCGGTTCCGCCATTAATATTAGATACTTGGAAGCTAGTTGCTGGAAAAAACGCATTGCCTTGATCCCACTCTGTATCGCTCAACTCTGCAATTGCTGCTGCGGATAAGTGGATTGGATTTTTAGCGAGGTGTGGATACGCGACATGACCCTGCTTTCCTATCACTTTAAGGTGTCCTGTGAGTGACCCGCGACGACCATTTTTAACCACATCACCAAGCTCATGACGAGATGAGGGCTCACCGACCAAACACATATCAATTTTTTCGTTTCGCGCCTCAAGTAAGTCGACAACGCGAGTCGTCCCATTCACAAATGGGCCTTCTTCATCAGAGGTGATCAAAAAAGACAAAGATCCTTTGTGATTAGGGTGGTTATTAATAAACCGCTCTGTGGCAACAATCATCGCAGCAAGTGAGCCTTTCATATCGGCAGCGCCACGCCCATGTAACATATCGCCTTCAATCGTTGCTGCAAATGGCGGGTGCTGCCATTGGCTCTCGTCGCCAACAGGTACAACATCGGTGTGACCGGCAAAGCAAAAGTGTGGCCCTCTTGTCCCTTTTCGTGCCCATGTATTGAGCGTATCGACAAAAAAGTGTTCTTCTACATTGAACCCTAATTTTGCTAGACGCTCGTTAATCAATTGCTGGCACCCTGCATCATCGGGTGTGACTGAAGCCCGTTGGATCAAGGTCTGTGCAAATTCTACTACTTCACTCATCAGGCAAAAATCTCATCATATTGGGCTGCTTTAAAGCCTAAGTGGTATTGACCTTGATAAAGTAAGATTGGACGTTTGATCATGGCTGGCGCATCTAGTAAATGCTGTTTTGCACTCGTTTCACTTAAATTCTGCTTTTGTTCATCGCTCAGCGCACGATAGGTGGTACCACGTTTATTTAACACATTTTCCCAGCCTAAATGTTCAAAAAAAGTAGCGAGCAGGGTTTCGTCGATCCCTTCTTTTCGATAGTCATGGAAAGTAAACTCGATATTGTTGTCTTGAAGATATTTTTTTGCTTTTTTAATGGTATCGCAGTTGCTGATCCCATACATCATAACTGTCATAAAGCACACGCCCTCGCAATGGTTATTATCGGCTCTTTGGCCGCTGTAACTTGTTTTAAAGGATAATAACATGCACCAAGTTTTTGTGCATTGAGTAGCACAATTGCCGCCATTGTTTTTGCTTCACTTAGAGGAACATCGTAAAAACATAGTGGCTCACCGAGCGCGATCTTAGACTTACCAAAGCTATTAGCTTTAAGGTATTCAGGCTTGGTAAACTCACTACTGATGTCAAGGCTTAGTAACATTTTAAGGCCGTTGTTTGCCTGCACAATATACTCGCAGCCATTTCTGCGCGTTTGGAGTAACTGGCCGTGACAAGGAGAAAGCAGCAGTGGCACTCGAACCTGCACGCATACACCAATTCCCAATGCTCCCGATGCAATTACTGCGTTTGAGTGTGCTGTGAGCGGAAACACCTTACCGGTGAAAGGGCTAGGAATATGTGCGATAGGGTTGGCAATTTGTGATATTGGTCGATACTGAATAGTTGGTGAAAGTTCAATCAAAGTAGTAAATACCCGTCTTTTTTAAGCGCTTGTATAGCATGTTGAATTTGGCTCTGCTTCACAAGAATATAGTCTGTATCATACGTTGATAAGGTAAATATTGAGATGTTCGATTTTGCCAGCACGCCAGATATATTTGCCATAATGCCAGTTAAAGAAAATCCAAGCGGTCCTATTACCTCTAGCGCGCGCCAGTGAGTTTCGGCTGCAAGGCTATCGACTTTAATACCTGACTCACAGACTATGGATAGCTCATCTGATGTTTTGGCTATAAAGAAAATTTCACTGTTTAACACCGCTTGCGGTACTGCTTCATCACAATCTAGACTATGTATCGTAAATTCTTGCTTGAGCAGCTGCAGTGTTTGCTTTGACATTACCAACCCTTTATTTGGAAAAATACCAAGTGCTTAAAACATAGTATAGTGAAGTCAAATTAAAGACCAGAGCAGACGGGTAAAAGTAAAAAATTAATTATTAAGAGCTGATACCAATTAGACTTAATAATTGCTTACTTAGAACAACTAAATAGCAAAATTTTTGTCTGGTTACGGCAAGATCTTCTCGCCTCAAAATAGACCACTGAATTAAGATAATTGGTATTAGAATAACCAATGGCTTTTCAGTCACAATTTTCGTGGTTTTTGTGTCGATTTCAATGCAGGGTTATGGCGTTGTATGAGGAAGTAGGGCATCCCCAGTAATTATTGTCAAAAAGATATAAATCAAGGTGTACTTTGAGAGGAAAGGGCTCAGTATTGAGCCCTTCGTCTAATAGTAGTGATTAAGCTTCGATTTGCGTCGCTTGAATTGCGGTCAACGCGATTGTATATACGATGTCATCGACTAATGCACCCCTACTTAAATCATTGACGGGCTTGCGCATACCTTGCAGCATAGGCCCTATGCTGATCAGCTCCGCACTTCGTTGTACAGCCTTATATGTAGTATTACCGGTGTTCAGATCTGGAAAGACAAACACAGTTGCTTTACCAGCCACTTTGCTGTTTGGTGCTTTTTTACGCGCGACATTTTCCATTATTGCGGCATCGTATTGAAGTGGCCCATCTATATCTAGGTCGGGGCGTTTTTCCTGTGCAATTTCTGTTGCAGCTCTCACTTTTTCCACATCAGCGCCTTGCCCAGAAGTACCAGTACTGTAACTGATCATTGCAACTCGCGGTTCGATACCAAATGCTGAAGCTGAGTCAGCTGACTGGATGGCGATATCTGCTAATTGCTCCGCAGTGGGATCAGGGTTAATTGCACAGTCACCGTACACTAATACTTGATCTGGTAACAGCATAAAAAATACTGAGCTAACTAAGGATGCGCCAGGCGCGGTTTTTATCAACTGCAGAGGCGGCCTGATAGTATTTGCTGTGGTGTTCACTGCGCCTGATACCAAGCCATCAACTTTGCCTTCAGCTAACATCATAGTGCCAAGAACTACGTTGTCTTGTAACTGCTCTTCAGCAACAACTTCAGTGAGACCTTTGTTTTTGCGTATCTCAACCATAGGCGCAATATATTTGTGCACTTCATCTTGTGGCGATAATATGGTCACATTTTCATTTAGCTCTACACCTTGCTGCTGGGCGATGCGCTCAATTTCTTCGCGGTCGCCAAGTAACACGGTCTTCGCAATGTTGCGAGCGCCACAAATCGCAGCAGCCTTTATTGTACGAGGCTCATTGCCTTCGGGTAGTACAATTGTTTTACCTGCACGTCTTGCCAGATCAGTGAGCAAGTAACGAAAAGCCGGTGGTGACAGCTTACGAGTTTTGGCAACGCCTTTAGCAAGACCCTCTAGCCACTCACTGTCAATATGGCGAGCATTGTGCTGCTTCACCCTTTCAATACGTTGCTCATCATCACTGGGTACTTCCATATTAAAGTTATGTAGTAGTAATGACGTACGCCATGTATCGGCCTCAGTGGCGAGAATAGGTAAACCAGTATCCATGGCCTGCTCACACAAGGTCATGATCTTCTCTTCGGGCTTAAAACCACCGGTTAATAATATGGCACCAATCTTTGTACCATTCATAGCCGATAAACAGGCTGCGACCAATATATCTGAACGGTCACCTGGAGTGACCAACAGGGCACCTGGGGTAAAGTGGTTCAGAATATTTGATACCGTTCGAGCACAGAAGGTCACGCGGCGCAGACGACGGTGTTCCATGTCACCTGCATTGATGACTTCGGCTTTCATGTAATTACTCAGATCAATAACCCGAGGTGCAACAAGATCAAAGTCCCACGGAATTGCGCCTAACAGCTGAAATGGGTGCTTTCTAAAAATCGGTAGCGACGCTAATCGATTCATTTCATTTTCTAGTTCATCAGGCTTGTACTGATCAACTAAGTCTGCACGTGCTCGACCATCTTCATCCAGTGGTGCATTGACTTTGTTAAAAATACAACCCAGCACACGAGGGTGGTTGACCCCGCCGTAATTACCCGCGGCGATTTCTAGTCGATCTTCAAGCTCGTCAATGGAGTCATTTCCTGGTGTTAGAACAAAAACAATGTCTGCGCCCAGAGTTTGAGCGATTTCACGATTCACACGTCCAGCATATGGCTGACGACGCGTGGGCACCATCCCTTCAATGATGGCAACCTCATCATCTTGCACCGTACCTTCGAAGCGCTCTACAATTTCCTCTAGCAAGTCGTCGCCTTTACCATCACCAATCATCTGCTCAGCATAGCTCAGCTCAAATGGTGTTGGCGGAGTAATCGTTGACCCTTGTTGTACGATAAGGGTCGATTTTTCTGGACCTGTGTCTTCTTTTCTTGGTTGTGCAATCGGTTTAAAAAAGTTCACTTTGACCGCTTTTTGCTCAAGCGCTCGGACTATACCTACAGAAACCGACGTTAAGCCAACGCCAGTTGAAATAGGAATGAGCATGATACGACGTCCCATTACTATGCTCCTTTTGCAAGTGTTGCAGCGTCGTTCGCGATCACCCACTCTTCATTCGTTGGAATAACCATCGCAACCGGAGAATGTGCGGCGTCAGTGATAATACCCTGACCACCAAATCGAGCTTTGAGGTTTTGCTCAGCATTTACCTTCATGCCAAGGAAGCCCAGTTGGTTAACCACTTTTTCACGGATAACATCCGAGTTTTCACCGATACCACCTGTGAATACGAGTGCATCTAAACCACCTAACGGGACTAAGAAGCTAGCAATTTGCTTAGCCAAACGGTAACAAAAAATATCCAAGGCGAGACTCGCTTGAGGGTGATTTTCCTGAGCCGCTTCTTCTATTGTGCGGCAGTCATTTGATAGCTCACTGATCCCAAGTAAACCACTTTGCTTGTTCAACAGCGTATCAATTTGCTGGGTTGAGTAGTTTAGGTGGTTGATAAGGAATGAAAATAAACCTGGGTCTATATCACCACTTCGGGTCCCCATAACCAGACCCTCCAGTGGGGTTAACCCCATACTAGTATCGACAGATTTACCATCTTTTATGGCCGTAACAGAACAGCCATTACCCAAATGCGCAGTGATAATACGAGATAGTGCCTGTTGCAACCCTAAAACTTCAATGGCTTGTGCCGATACGTAAGCATGACTAGTCCCGTGGAAGCCGTAACGTCGTACACCATGTTCACGGTAGAGTGAGTAGGGTAGCGCGTAAAGGTATGCGGTTTGATCCATACTTTGGTGGAAGGCCGTATCAAACACTGCAATCTGCGGTAAATGGGCAAATGCCGCCTGTGCTGCGCGTATGCCAAGTAGATTGGCAGGGTTGTGCAAAGGCGCGAGACTTGCCGTTGCTTCGATTGCTTGAATAACGGAGTCATCAATAATGACTGACTGTGTAAAACGCTCTCCGCCATGCACTACGCGATGGCCGACAGCGACAAGATCAGCATCTAAAGAAAGATCTTTGATGAGTTTTACAAGTGTAGTGATTGCAACTTGGTGTGCATCACCACTGTTAAGGGGAACGATTTCTTTGTTGCCTTGGAACTTGTACTTTATTTGTGGTGCTTGTTCAGCGAGGCGCTCGCCCAGACCTGATAATATTTCCTCTCCGGTTGCGTTATCAATGATTGCAAACTTGAGACTGGAGCTTCCACAATTAAGAACCAAAACATGCTGAGATGACATAATGACTTTCCGTTTTGACAATAACAGTTATTGCGTATTAAGCTTAAAGCTATAGCGCATATAAGCTACGCATTTAGACTAAGGTATAGTTGACAGTAAAGACGTCGATTTTACCTCATTTTTTATATAAAAGTTAGCACCTAGGAGTTATGATGCAAAAAAGTCTTATTTCGCAAGTGCAACTTGGACGTCAATACTCAAAAGAGTGGCCTATGCGCAAGGAATTAGCACCACTATTCCCCGAGTTTCGGGTGATAAAGGCGACAGAGCTTGCTTTAAATACTATGCCTATGCTGGCGGTGTTTACTCTATTTCTGCAAACTAGTCAGTTGGGGTACCAATATTTACCACAGGCGATAGCGGTTGCGCTGTTCTTTTTATCGTTGCCTGTTCAAGGGCTGTTATGGTTAGGAAAAAGGGCGGAAACACCATTAAATCCAGCACTGAATTCTTGGTACACAGAGCTTCACCAAAAGATGGTTGCGAATGGCTACGATACCCCTTTATCCTCTAGAAAGCCAAGATATCGGGAATTGGCGAGATTATTGAAAGATATGTTTGAAAAGATGGATAAAGCATTCACCAAAGAAAACCTGTGAGGTAATGTATAAGCCTACCCCTAAAAACAGTGGGTAGGCTACAGCGTGCAAGCGCTAATTTAGTGAATCACCTTTGGACTTCAACATATCCATGTTAGTTCGTAAGATAGTGCTATTCGTTGCGCTGATATTCATTAATAAAAAATGATAGCGTCACTTCAACTTTATCCATTTTTTGCAATCTGTCTAAGTGCTGCTGCTTAAATTTCCACGCAAATGGTGTCATCATGATCAGGTGCTGTACGCAAGTAAAGTCCATAGTGTGAGTCTGTTGTAACTTGGTACGATCAACTAATGTAAAACCAGCAGGGGTGTCCGGCGCTTTGTGTAGTTTCACATCGTCGTAAATGAGAGACTTTAGCTCAAACAGATGATGCTCTGCTGGTGATATCACAAATAAGCTGCCTTTTGATTTACACAGACGCGCTAACTCTTGATCAAAAATCGGCGCGAAAATACTGACGATAACGTCAGCAAACTTATCTTCAAATGGCGCCTCCTTAACAGACGCGACACTAAACGCGACTTGAGCGTAGCGTTTTGCTGCATAACGTATTGCTGGCTTGGCAATATCTACACCATATACCGTGGCACTTGGACAGTGACTCGCAATTTCTCGTGTATAAAACCCTTCTCCACAGCCTAAGTCCAATACTTTTTCAGGCGTTTTCTGTGCTACAAGAGAGGCGAGGTTATCTCTTAGAAACTCATAATGGTGGGTTTCAAAAAATGCACGACGTGCAGCCACCATTTCTTGGTTGTCACCAGGCTGTTTAGACTTTTTATTCTGAACTGGCAATAAGTTGACATAGCCTTCTTTGGCTATATCAAATTGGTGATTTTGATCACAGGTATAGCTAGCACCACCTCGAAACAAAGGTAGTTTACAAAGCGGGCAGCGGTAATGGGATATCATTTGTCTAAGTATTCCCTATCAAAAAAGGTTTTAACCCAATGTGGGCGGTATGTAATAAGCAAAGTGATAGCCATGCCATTTAGCATTGCTTCTGGGAACCACATGATGACAGCAAAGTGCAGGTAATTATCTGCAAGCTCGAACCAAGTATAGGCATCGACGGTGTAATAGTACATTGCGCTGAGTAAGATTTTTAAGCACCCGACGGTACCTGCAAATATAAATGCACAGACGAAGATATATACAAAAAAGTGCCTCGGTAGGTAATGATAGCAAAGCACAAATAACCCGTAACTAATGTACACTGGGAGTAAAGCGGTAAAGAGCCATAAATTACCAAACTCCGGCAATGAGAAGCCGTTGAAGTAACCATGTAATATACATGCTAAGCTTGCACTTAGCGCACCTAAACGCCATCCCAGTATAAGGCTTACAGCGGTAACACCCAAAATATGAATATCAAGTTGTGGTAAAATGCCCGCCTTAATTTGCCACAGCAACGTGAGTACGACAGCGCAACTTAACACCCCAGTTTGTCTTGCTGCAACCAGTAATAATTGTTGGTACTCTTGACGATTAAAGCTAAATAAAAATAATCCGAGCGCGGCGATAAAAGTCACGGCTTCTTCCACATGTTAATGAGATTGGCAATACTAGTTCGAGCAAAACTGTGAGTTACAGCTCAATATAGTGCGATCCTATTTGGTTTTCAGATTTACTCAGTGTGAGGGAGTACCTTGATGCTAACCGGTTAAAACCTTCTCATCTAGATAAGCTTTTGCCTTAGCGATAGCTACGTAATTGACAAGGTTTACTCCCCTCAAAAAAAGTCACTTCGTTGATATGATACGATCAGAGACTAAAAGTAGCCCAAACTGGGGCGTGATCTGAAGGCTTTTCAATTCCTCTTAACTCGTAATCGATATCACTTTCAAGGCACTTAGCCATCAAAGGCTCTGTAGCGAGTACCACATCAATACGTAATCCACGGTTGTCATCAAAGCCTTTAGAGCGATAGTCAAACCAAGAGTATTTCTCTGTGGCATCAGGTGTTAACTCTCTAAATGTATCTTTGAAACCCCAGTCCAATAACGTTTTTAACCATTCACGTTCCTCTGGCTGGAAAGAGCACTTTCCGGTTTTTAGCCATCGTTTACGATTTTGCTCACCAATACCAATATCAGCATCTATTGGAGAGATATTAATGTCACCCATCACGACTAAATTTGATTTAGGATCAGCAAACTCATTTAAATGTGTCATCAGATCAGCATAAAATTGTCTTTTATACGGAAATTTTGTTTCGTGGTTAATATTGTCGCCTTGTGGGAAGTAGCCATTCATTACAGTGACCTCAGCGCCAGAGTCACTTTCAAATGTACCACTAATCATTCTACGTTGTGATTCATCAGTGTCGGTTGCAAAGCCTTTTTGAATCACTTTGGCTGGCTTTTTGGAGAGTATCGCAACACCATAATGAGCTTTTTGTCCATGAAAATAAACATGGTACCCCAGTGCTTCGACATCATCTTTAGGAAAAGCTTCATCATGTACTTTGATTTCCTGAAGCCCAATCACGTCAGGTTGATGTTTTTCTATTAATGCTTGTAATTGATGTAGCCTAGCTCTTAGGCCATTAATGTTAAACGAGACAATTTTCATAGCACTCTCTATTGACTTTGCTGTTTTGTAGCAGAGTTTATCATTTAAAAAGAAGAGGATCAGCGATTGAAGGCAATTAACCTGAGCTTTGAGAAATTATTGCCTTTCTATCGGTGAATTTTAGCAATCACAACCACAATCAAAAGGTTGTACCAATTTGATCCGTCAAGTTGAGCCAATGTATTGGACAATGATACTTGTGCTGTGGGGAGTGAAGCACGCTACAGTAAAATTTATATAGCGCCTAACACCTTTTTTGCAGTTTAAGACAAGAAAAACTGGTTAGTAGCATTTGAACGTACCTAAAACCTAGCTATCGCAGTCGTTGAAGAAAGCGTTTGTCCCGGTATTGGTATATATGAACTTGTTAAATTTTGTACAAGTTTAGGTGTGCCATAGCGATAATTTTACCCTAGTGTAAATAGAACATTAAATAAGCAGTTTTGCATGATTTAGCTGTTTACTTATTCTACATTGTAATTATAATCCGCACCGAATCGTTCATTTGGGGTATATTATGCTTAAATCTCTCTCTTTCTTAGGTCTTGTTTCTCTAGCTTCTTCAACTGCGTTTGCGTCTCAAGTTGAGTACACGCAAGCTGACTCGTCGCCTGCGACAAAAGTGTGCGCTGTTGCTGCGGAGCAGGGGTTCAGTGCAGCACGTAAAGAAGCTGCATCACTAGGCTTATTTATTTCTCGCTTTTCACCGAGCATCAAGTGTAATGGTGAAGATATTCGTGAGTTTGCAAAAGCATCTCAGCGTATTCAAAAGCAAGAAAAGAAAGTTGAGTTAGTTGCTGAAAAATCTGATGTAGCAACTGGATTATGTATTGACGCTGTGCGTCACGGTGTGAATCATTTACGCCTTAGCAATCAACAGGTACGTAACCTTCGTTGTAACGACATGCCTGTTAAGCAGTTTGTTAAAGAATTCAGAAACGCAGCGATCTAATACCATTTGTTCTAAAACTTACTTAGTTGGTATTACTGCTACGTATCAAAATATACCGACGAATAAGGTTGGTAAAAAAATCCGATAAACAGTCGTTTATCGGATTTTTTATGTTAAAGCCTAAAAACTCTTTACTACTGGGTGTGTTGAACCATCTATTGTTTATGCTTGCGCTTTTAGATGCTCAATAACGACTTGATGATGATCTTTTGTTTTAAACTTATTGAATACATGTTTGATGGTTCCATCCTGACCCACCAGGAACGACAATCTGTGGATCCCGTCATACTCTTTACCCATAAATTTCTTCAGACCCCAAACACCGAACTCATCTGCGACGGCATGATCTTCATCAGAGAGTAGATCGAAGTTTAGCTCTTTTTTGTTTTCAAAGTTTTTTAACTTTTTCACAGGATCAGGGCTAATACCAACGGCAACGGTGTTAAGTGCAGCGAGTTCTGTTTTGTGATCGCGTAAGTTTTCCGCTTGAACTGTGCAGCCTGGTGTAAGCGCTTTGGGGTAAAAATAGACTAAGACTTGATTGCTCTTAAGTAAGCTCGCAAGTTCAATGGTTTCGTCATTTTGATTCTGTAATGAAAATAATGGTGCTTTATCACCTGCTTTCAAAGTGTTCATGTAAAATCCTTAGCGAATGCGTCTAAAAATGTAATCTACGTTTAAGGCGTGAGAAAGATCTTCAAACTGAACTTTAAAGTTATCGATATCAACATCTACAGGAATATTGAATTCAAGCTCACAGCGCATGTGAAGTTCGTCATCTTGCTCAAAGGTATCCGATTTTAGTGAACAAATACTGACGCCTTGCGCTGCAAAATAGCGAGTCACTTTGCTCAATGTACCGGGAGAATCCAGCCCTTCGTACTCCAAGGTATAACCGGCACTAAATTCCCCTTGTTGATGACTTGAGGTTCGTTTCATCATGGTCAACAAACCCAGCTCCATGCTTTTAGCTGGTAAGGTATGTTCGACACGACTGATAGAGGCCATATCACCGGCGAGTAACATAATGAAAGTAAATTCGTTACCTAATATTGCGATACGGCTGTCGATAATATTACAGTTGCAGTCGCTCACAAGTTGTGTCAATTCACCAACAATACCAGATCTGTCTTCACCTATCGCTGTTAAGACTAGCTGATGGTTTGTATGATGCGTGGCCATTTTAAAACCTCTGATTTCATGTAACGCGCCCAATTAGTTAACGCGAAATACTACCATATCTGAGTTTTAGCGCTAGCGGGATGTAATAAAAAATAGAATCGTGGATGACTGTGTGGTTGCTTGTTTTTCTGGTGCATGACAAGTAACATAGGGCAAATTTTTGGCTATGTAATAGATAGGTCAGCAAAAAGTGCTAAATCTATACTGTCATAGCGCTAATAGTTCAACGTTGCCAATATTTGGTAACTTTGTGTGAACCAATTCGGCAATCCTAAATCATAACTTTGATTCGAATAATAATAGGGTTTGCTAAGGAGTAAATGAGTGCAGTATTGGATCCCAAAATCACTGGTTCTTGGAATTGCCGTTAGTTTGAGCGGCTGTAGTATTTTCACAAATGATGCACATCATGAGAGAAATTATCGAGCAAATGCGCCAGTTAAGGTTCCTGAAGGGCTAGAGAAGCCTTATCGCGACCCTGAATTTGCGATGCCTGTAGGGCAATATGAAAACACCCCAGAACCGGTCAGTTACCGTGCTCCTCAACAAGTATTGACTGTTGCGCAAGGTAGCTGGGTTGAGCAAGGCGAAGAAGCGGCAAGGATCTTTTTTGATAAAAACGATGGTATAGACGATTTACCACAGTTTATCTGGCGTGCTGTTGATGGCGTCATTGCTTTACACGAAGCAGGTTATGAGGTTGAAAATAAAGCACAAGGTACCGTAACAACCACTTGGTATTCGCTCATTAAACCAAAAGATGGCTGGTTTTGGGAGGAGAGCAAAGCCCCTGCTAAACAAAAGTTTACCTTCACGGTAGAGCAAAAAGCACACCAACGTACGGCATCAGTTTTAGCCGAACTAGTTGATTATCAAGGTGAAGAAGCGCTCACGCCATTATTAAAGCGTCACCTAGAGGTTCGAGCGCTTAACGAAGTAGTATCGGAATTTGACTATCAGTATCGTCTACTTCAGGTTGAGCTTCGCAAGCGACAAGGCGTGTTGGCATTAGAGCTAGGCTTTGATAAAGCGGGGAATTCGGCACTACTTACCGAAAAAGGTCAGCAAGCGGTGTTGGATCGTTTTTCAAACTTCCTAGAAAGAAGTAACTTTACCGTTGTCCGCGTTGATAGGGAAAAACAAGAAGTGTTAGTTCGCTATGAAGCGCCGGAAAGCAGCGTTTGGGACTCTATCTGGGGCGAAGAAGCTGTGGTGTTGCCTATTGAAAATGGTGACTACACAATAAGTGTTGCCGAAGCGCAAGACACACGCACATCAATTACGTGGAAAGATGGACAAGGCAATGTGCTAGATGCGAACACCATGAATAACTTGCATCAGGCTTTAATTGAGCTGCTTAGGCAGAAGGGTCTAACGATCTAACAAGTATAATAATTTAGAAACGAAAAGAGCTTCGGCTCTTTTCTTTGTTTTTGTGGAAGTAAAAAAATGACACAGAGCACTATGGCTACACGCAGTACCTTACAAACATGGTTTGCGTTTATCGTACCGTCATTGATTGGTATTTTTTTATTTATGACGCCCGTTGCTGTTGGCGAGGCGATGACTATTCCAATAGCCGTGATGGCAAAGTGGTTGCAAGCGCAGGTTGCGCCTTTTATCAAAGATATGATTGTTGCTATTGTTTGTATCACAGGGGTGATGAGTTTGATTATTAAGCTCTTTAAACCGCAAGCACTATTAAAAATAAACATAATAAGACACTTATTTGATGTCAGTTGGGTTTGGCTTGTAACCAGACTTATCGGCATGGTGTTTATTGTGCTTACTTTCAATGGTGTTGGTCCGGAGGCTATACACTCAGAAAACACTGGCGCACTTGTACTTAATGACCTGTTACCGGTGCTGTTTTCTGTTTTTATCCTCGCTGGGTTATTGTTGCCACTATTACTTAATTTTGGTTTACTCGAGATGGTTGGCACTTTACTCACCAAAGTGATGCGTCCCTTATTTGGCGTACCAGGCCGTAGTGCGGTAAATTGCGTCGCTTCGTGGCTAGGAGATGGTAGCGTCGGTATTTTGATGACAGCGCGTCAGTATGAAGATAAACATTACACACAGCGAGAGGCGGCCATCATAGGCACTACTTTCTCAGCAGTTTCCATCACGTTTTGTTTGGTCGTGATAGGCCAAGTGAAGCTCGAGCATCTATTTGCGCCATTTTACCTTACCGTATGTGCAGCAGGCTTCGCCGCGGCAATCATTGTTCCACGTCTACCACCACTTAGATTTAAAAAAGACATCTATATTGATGGCACAGATCATAACCAAGATTCAGAAGCGGTTCCTGAAGGTAAAGGATTGCTTCGCCACTCTTTAGATGTTGCATTAACCAAGGCCAAAACAGCACCAGGTATAAAAGGTACGGTGGAAGAAGGGCTTCATAATGCACTTGATATGGTATTTGCTGTGTTACCTGTAGTTATGGCTGTGGGTACTTTTGCTCTTATCATTGCTGAATATACACCAATATTTCAGTATCTAGGTACTCCATTCGTACCTTTCCTAGAGTTTTTAAATGTGGCTGAGGCAGAAAAGGCCGCACAGACAATCGTTGTAGGCTTTGCGGATATGTTTATTCCATCAATTCTTGCGGCAGGCTCCATTGAAAGTGATACAACAAGATTTATTGTTGCGGCAATGAGTGTTACTCAATTAATTTATATGTCTGAAGTGGGTGCACTGCTTCTGGGAAGCAAAATACCAGTAAACTTATGGGAATTGTTTCTGATTTTTATTCTAAGAACGCTGGTAACATTACCCGTTATTGTACTTATGGCTAAATGGTTAATTGGTTAACTAACGCATTAGTAAGCTCCCTACGAGAGGTAGGGAGCTATAAGCATACTACCTAACGCCAGCTCGCTACAGGCCTTTCTTATCAGTGCTTGCTCTACACATAAATACCAGCTTTGCCTCTGGTTATTATGAGGAGACGGAGAACCTATCCAAGCGCAAGGCAGCGCCTTGGATGGTAAGTTCCAATATGTTGAAACTGACTATGCTCGCCAGTGTTTAGACTAATTCAGATTATCTATGTCCTTTTTTAATTGGTAACCTTCATCCGTTACAATTTGCTCAAGTGCTGCTACTCGGGATTTTAGCGCATTAATTTCAGCTTGCAGCTGTGCTTGTTGCTCCTTAGTGTGAGTGCCCGCTTTTTTAAATTCCAAACGTCGCTTGTACATCTCACTAATGATGCCGCCGCCGACACAAATTAGTACGATGAGAAAAACCATTGTAGTGCCTGACATGACAGTATTACTCCTTATAAAGAATATCATCTAGACTTTGTTTCGACTCAACTTGAAGGTTCAAATCTAGAGTTTATTAAAATTGGTATAATTTCGTAATGTTATCCGCAATAAAAAATGGCATCACGAGATAACCCATGATGCCATTAAGTATATTAAAAAGTGAACTGACAATTGTCAGTTAGCACTCAATGATATTTACTGCCAGCCCGCCACGAGCTGTTTCTTTATATTTTGTTTTCATGTCATTACCAGTATCGAGCATGGTTTTAATGACTTTATCCAACGACACTTTTTGATCGCCAGTACCGCGCAGTGCCAGTCTCGATGCGTTAATCGCTTTAATTGAACCCATTGCATTACGCTCTATACAAGGTACTTGCACTAAGCCTCCAACAGGATCGCAAGTAAGGCCTAAATTGTGCTCCATACCAATTTCAGCTGCATTTTCAACATGGACAACGTTACCACCCATAATTTCAGTGAGCGCGCCTGCGGCCATAGAGCAGGCAACACCAACTTCACCCTGACAACCAACTTCAGCGCCTGAAATTGAGGCATTTTTCTTGTATAGAATACCAATAGCGGCTGCTGTCAGCAGGTAGCGAGTCGCAATTTCCATATCAACTTCTTTGATAAAGGTATGGTAATACATCAACACAGCAGGAAGAATCCCCGCGGCGCCATTTGTCGGTGCAGTCACAACACGGCCACCTGCTGCGTTTTCTTCATTAACCGCAAGGGCAAAAAGATCGACCCAGTCCATTGCTCGCAGCGGATCTTGATGCGTCTCAACACTTAACTTTAAGTATAAACTTGGTGCCCGTCGACGTACTTTTAGTCCGCCCGGTAGGATGCCTTCGGTCTTCATGCCGCGCTCAATACAGGCTTTCATGACTTGCCAAATGTGAAAAAGCGCTTCTTTAATTTCACTTTCGTTTCTTAGCGTCTTTTCGTTTGCCATCATCAAGGATGACACACTAAGACCAGACTCTTTGCACATCTCCAATAGCTCAGCTGCTGAATTAAATGGATAAGGTGCCGGATTTTCCGTTCTAATATCAAGGGCCGCTTGCTTCTCAGCTTCGAAGTTTTGGTCTGTAACAATAAATCCACCGCCAATTGAATAATATATTTGACTATGGACGAGCTCTTCACCATTAAATGCCTTGATTTCCATTGCATTTGAATGTTTTGGCAGTGTTTTTCTGCGGTGAAAAACAATAGCCCCTTGTTTGGGAAACTTAACTTTATACTTTTTATCAAGATAGATAACTTGTTCATTCTCAATAGTATCAAGAATTTCAGGAACGAGATCTGCGTCAATTGTTTCAGGGTCGTAACCTGCAAGTCCTAGAATGACTGCCTTGCCAGAGCCATGCCCAATTCCAGTTTGACCCAATGAGCCATAAAGCTCTACTTTCACCGAGGTGATATTATCAATAATGCCTTGTGCTAATAAGTCTTGAACAAAAAGCCTAGAAGCACGCATTGGTCCAACAGTATGAGAGGAGGAAGGTCCAATACCGATACTGAACATATCGAATGCACTGATCATAAATTTTACTCACATTGCCTTTAAAACGGACGTCATCATAACGTGTCTGTAGAGGGAAGTAACCCAAATTCGGCAAAACTGATGGGGCAAGGCTATTTTTATGGACCACAAACGTCAAAAAAGGGAGAGCGAGCGCGAAACTACATAAAAGATCTCAAAACAATGAGTCTAATCACTTATGGCTACACTAGCTGGATAAACTGTTTTACGATTTTAGCTGTCGCGCCCCATAGTAAACCATGAGGCGTCATAAACCCTTCAAGAGAGACTGACTCTCCTTTATGGATAAAATTGAAGGTCTGCCAATTTTTTTGTGCCTTGAGCTGTTTCAAAGGAAGCACAAAAGTATGCTGGACTTCGGCACTTTGTCCTAGCCATTTGGCATGCTGATGTACCTTAGCTACGACGGGAGTGATTTGATAGCCTGTCAACGTGCTCAATAAGGGCAGCGTACCTAACACTTGAGATTCTGTGATAGACAAACCAATTTCTTCTTCGGTTTCCCTAAGCGCTGTATTAATAATATTGGCGTCTTGTTGTTCGACTTTACCACCTGGGAAGCAGATCTGACTTGGATGACTGTTTAGAATATTACTGCGTTTACAAAAGAGTAGGTGTGCGCGGTCATGGACGCTTACGATAGGAAGTAATACTGCACTGTGCACAGTATTTTTTCGTGCAGCTTGATTTTTAGTCGTATGCACAGCGCCTTTTGTTTGCTGCACTGGCGCAGCTGATGACGCCAGTAAAAATTGCGAGATTACTTGATCAGTTTTCATTTAATACTGGTAAAATCTTGTTTACTTTATGATACGTTTCCTCGTACTCAAGCTGGGCTTGAGAGTCCTTTACTATACCACCACCTGCCCAACAATAAATTTTATTTTGATGACAAACTAATGTACGAATAGTGATGGATGTATCCATATTTCCACATGCACTTAGGTATCCTATCGACCCACAATAAACGCTACGTCTATGCGGCTCAAGCTCTTCGATTATCTCCATTGCTCTTATTTTGGGGGCGCCAGTAATTGAACCGCCAGGGAATGCGGCCTCTAATTGATCCACCGCGCATTTGCCTTCGGCCAATTCGGAAGTGATTGTGCTGACTAAGTGGTGAACCGCAGGAAAGCTCTCAATATCAAAAAGAGCAGGTACTGTGACTGAGCCTGGTTTAGCTACTTTACCTAAATCATTTCTAAGCAAATCAACAATCATGACATTTTCAGCGCGATCTTTGGTGCTGTTGCGAAGTGCTTTTGCTTGCACAAGGTCGGCTTGCTCATCGGGCAAACGAGGCAGGGTTCCTTTAATTGGTTTAGTCTCAACAACATTATTTTTTACTTGGATGAAACGCTCAGGAGATACAGATAGCACTGCGCTATTTCCAAGTGTGTAAAACGCTGAAAATGGTGCACGATTGCTATTTCTAAGTTTCTTATAGGCAAGCCAAGGAGCACCATCATATGTTGCGCTGAAACGCTGTGCGAGATTGATTTGGTAGCAGTCCCCACTGAGTAAATATGCTTGAATCTTGTTAAACTTATCCTCGTACTGTGTTTGAGACATGTTTGAACGCCACGTTGATGTGAGAGTAAATGCGTTGTAGCACGAGGGCGCTTCTATACGGCTCAAGTAATTTGCTAGTCTATCGGTTTTTGGTTGAGAGACGTAGAACCACGCATTAGCGGTTTTATCAAAAATAAGTGCATCAGGGTACAGCCCGATATGCGTATCAGGAAGCGAAATATCTTGGTCGGCTGTACTGGGAATTTGTTCAATGTAGCGGCCAAAGTCGTAACCAAAATAGCCAAGCCATCCCCCAGTAAATGGTAAACCATGGCTAGCTTGACTTTGATTCATTAATGCCAGTTTACTTTTCATGATGGTAAAAGCAGATTGATCCATTATTTTACCGTCTAAATAAATGGCACCGTCCCGCGCTTCAAGTGTATGCAAAGGTTCAAAAGCGATAATGTGGTAGCGACTGTTGATATGTTCAGAATCACACGAATCTAACAGGATCGCTTGCGTTTCGTTTGCAAAGTATTCAAAAAGTTCAACTGCACTCAGTTGAATGTCTAATTTAACACAGTTTATTTGCTCATTTATCATTTACTTGACCTGCAAAGCTAGCCCCAAACGGGCGAGGAGGTTATCATAGTTGCTTGCTATTCCATAGTTCAAGGTATTGAAATTGACTTTCTGACGCTGAATAACAACAATTGCCAGCGTAGCGTTTCAATCCTGAACCATACCGTCGAAAATTGAGGAACCGTCATGAGCACAATCCGTCAGCAAGACTTTATTGATAGCATTGAAGATGCGCTTCAATATATCTCATTTTATCACCCACTTGATTTTGTCCAAGCGTTAGAGAAGGCCTACGAAAAAGAACAAAGTAAGGCTGCAAAAGATGCGATTGCGCAAATTCTTATCAACTCACGGATGTCAGCTGAAGGTAAACGTCCGTTGTGCCAAGATACCGGTATCGTTACTTGCTTTGTTAAAGTAGGTATGGATGTTAAGTGGGACAAAACGGACTTAACTGTTCAACAGATGGTAGATGAAGGTACACGACGCGCATACACCAATCCAGACAACCCGCTGCGTGCATCAATTGTCGCTGATCCTGCTGGTAGTCGTAAAAACACCAAAGACAACACGCCATCTGTTGTTCATATTGATATGGTACCAGGTGCTGAAGTTGAAGTGATGATCGCTGCCAAAGGCGGTGGCTCAGAAAACAAAACTAAAATGGTGATGTTAAACCCATCTGATGATGTAGCCGAGTGGGTAGAGAAAACGTTACCTGCCATGGGCGCTGGCTGGTGTCCACCGGGGATGTTGGGTATAGGTATCGGTGGTACTGCGGAAAAAGCAGCGGTACTTGCGAAAGAATCATTAATGGATCCGGTCGATATCCATGAATTAATGGAGCGTGGCGCTGAAACAGCGGAAGAAAAGCTACGTCTAGAAATTTTTGAGCGTGCTAATAAGTTAGGTATTGGTGCACAAGGTCTTGGTGGCTTAACAACGGTTGTTGATGTCAAAATTAAAACTGCACCAACCCACGCTGCATCTAAGCCAGTTGTTATGATCCCTAACTGTGCAGCTACTCGTCACGTGCATTTTACTCTTGATGGTTCAGGCCCTGCCGACTTGAAAGCACCAAAACTTGAAGATTGGCCAGAAGTAACTTGGGAAGTCGGTGAAGATACTCGACGTGTTAACTTAGACACACTGACTAAAGACGATATCCAAGAGTGGAAGATGGGTGAAACAGTATTACTTTCGGGTAAAATTCTCACTGGTCGTGATGCTGCTCACAAGCGCCTCCAAGAAATGATCAACTCAGGTGAAGGGCTACCAGAAGGCGTCGACTTTACTAATAAGTTTATTTACTACGTAGGTCCTGTGGACGCTGTTGGCGACGAAGTTGTAGGCCCTGCAGGTCCTACCACATCTACACGTATGGATAAGTTTACTGACTTAATGTTAGAGAAGACGGGACTTATCGGTATGATTGGTAAGGCTGAGCGTGGGCCTGCGACGGTTGAGTCGATCAAACAAAATAAATCCGTCTATCTAATGGCTGTTGGCGGTGCTGCATATTTAGTGGCAAAAGCGATTAAGAAGTCACGCGTTGTAGCATTTGAAGACTTAGGTATGGAAGCTATCTACGAGTTTGAAGTAGAAGACATGCCAGTAACCGTTGCTGTCGACAGCAACGGTGAAAATGCCCACACTCAGGGCCCTGCTATTTGGAAAGCCAAAATTGAAGAGCTAGATAGTAAGCTTAGTTAAGGCATCGTAACAGAGAAAAGGGAGGCATATGCCTCCCTTTTTCTGTATGAGATAGTTTACATTATCAAAGTGCTTTCCGTTTACGTAAACAGTAACTTCGGGAAATTCAAATAACTTAGATTAAATTCTGATTAAAGACTGTTTTTTGGGATATATTTGCCTTCATTTTATAATTTGTTGGATTTTATATTTGTATTTGAGTGCAAATGGGTTTATATCATCTCAATTTGTGGAATGGTGCTAAAGTTAGTGATAGAGTCTAGCCAATTTCAGCGCTATTTGCGTTTGATGAGTCGTAATATTACCTAACATCAAACAGCATGCCCAAGTGGGATTGATAATTTTGGAGAAAAAGAAAGTGGCTGTATTTAACCAAGTTGAATTTGATAATCATGAGCAAGTCGTGTTTTGCTCGGACGAAGCGTCTGGCTTAAAAGCTATCATTGCTGTTCACAATACTACGTTGGGGCCAGCGGTAGGTGGCTGCCGATTATGGAACTATGCGTCAGATGAAGATGCTGTGTATGATGTTTTACGTCTATCAAAAGGGATGACATATAAAAATGCCGTTGCACGACTGCCTTTTGGTGGAGGTAAATCGGTGATCATTGGTGACGCGAAAACAATAAAATCAGAAGCGTTATTTCGTGCATTCGGAAGACATCTAGAACGTTTAGGTGGCAGCTATTACTCAGCCGAAGATGTAAACATCACAACTGGTGATGTAATGACCATGCATAAAGAAACAAATTATGTGATGGGGCTAGAGGGCAAAAGCGGTAACCCATCTCCTTTTACCGCATTAGGTACTTTCCTTGGCATCAAAGCGGCATATCAACATAAGCATGGTCACGAAGATCTCGCTGGAGTTAAAGTTGCTGTACAAGGTTTAGGCGCTGTGGCATACACATTATGCAAATACCTTCACGAAGCAGGCGCAGAGCTTTTTGTTACCGACATTAACCAAGAGTCAGTACAGCGTGTTGTTAATGATTTTAACGCAACAGCTGTCAGTATCGATGAAATTTATGACTTAGACGTTGATGTTTATGCGCCGTGTGCGTTAGGTGCAACCATTAATGACGACACTATCCCTCGCTTAAAAGCGAAGATTATTGCTGGATGTGCAAATAATCAGCTGGCTGAATCGCGCCATGGTGAAATTATTCGCGAAAAGGGCGTTTTGTATGCCCCTGATTATGTGATAAATGCTGGCGGTATCATTAACGTTTATTATGAAACGAAACCTGAAGGTTATGATGAAGCGGCAGCAACTAAGCATGTTGAAGGTATTTACGATACGCTGACAGAAATCTTCAAGCGATCTGAACAAGAGCAAATTTCTACGCATATAATTGCAGACAAATTAGCACAAGAGATCATTAAAAACGGGCTATAATAGTGGAGCCGTTTAACTGATTTAGAGAGGGGCGCAAGCCCCTTTTTTTGTATGAAAAAGAAAATTTCTCTAGAAGCTTGGCCCCGTAAAGAACACTACGCTTTTTTCAATGAGTTTGAACAGCCGTTTTTCTCTGTGACTGTTACTTTGCAAATGCGGCGCTTATACGAGCTGAGTAAGCGAACTGAAACGCCTTTCTCACTAACATGCTTGTATGCTCTACAACTGGCATTACAGCAATACGCCCCAATCCGTTATCGTATTGAGTCAAGTGATGTTGTTGAGTACGATGAAGTGGAAATTAGCAGTGTATTTCTGCGTGATGATGAAACTTTTAGGTTTGTAAGGTTGGCACCTGAGCGTGACTTTAAGCGCTTCATTAGTATGAATCTTCACTGTAAAGCTGAACAACTGGATGGGCCGTTACTTAGTGAGCAGTTTTTATCAGAAAGTCTATCCCCAAATTGTGTCCATGTGTCAATTCTACCCTGGTTGTCATTTTCTAGTTTCAATCATGCAAGGCACAGTAGAGATGACTTTGGCATTCCTAAATTTGTTTTCGGAAAATACAACAAAGCAGATGGAACCATGCCATTTTGTATCGAGGTACACCATGCGTTAATGGATGGTCTACACGTCGCTGAATTCGTACGAATTTTACAGGAAAAAATAGATCAAGAGATTTGGGATAGATAAACAAATTTTGCGCTAATTTGCAGACGATGAAATAATTTTCGCATAATACAATGACATACTTTGTTTATCTTGCTGTTTTTTATGTTTATTCATTATATTTATGTGGAATATCTATTCAGCTTATTGGAATAAATCTGATGTAAAGCATTGTAAATAGCGTATGCAAAAGGTTGGTTTTACGAGAGTTCTGTATCTTTTGCTGTGTTTTTGATGTTAATTTTTTGTTTTCTATATAATTATTACTTATTTATTGACAAAAAATGTTTTCACAGCGAAGTTGACACATCGTGTTGCATTTAGCATTATTGAACGGTTGATATCTGTCAAATGATGTCAGGGTTGCTCTTACTACGTATTAAGAGCGCAAAAATTATAAAAGTAACATTACTTAATTGGTTGGGAACTATGTCTGTTAAAATCAGAAAGAGCCTTGTAGCTACGGCGCTTTTAGGCGCGACAGCTTTTGCAAGCAGCAATGTGATTGCAGATCCTTTGAATGACATACAAAAAGTAGGTCAACAAACTCAAACGGCTGCTAAAAAGTCTCAAGAAAAGATTGATAACCTATATGGTCAGTCTCAAGAAATGATCGCTGAATACCGTGGTCTTATCGACGAAACAGAACTGCTAAAAGTGTACAACGACCACGTTGCACGCCTTGTAGCAGACCAGAATGCTGGTATTGAGTCTCTTGAGCGTCAAATTGGTACTATTGATAAGACAAAACAGGACGTTGTGCCTTTGATGTATCGCATGATCGATACGCTTGAGCAATTCATCAAAGCGGACGTTCCGTTTAATCAAGAATCACGTCTAGAGCGTGTTGAGAGACTTCGTAGCATTATGACGAACTCTTCTGTAACGACTTCTGAAAAGTTCCGTCAGGTGCTTGAAGCTTATACTATTGAAACTGACTACAGTACAACTATCGTGTCAAGCCAGGGTTCACTTGAACAAAACGGTAAAAACATCAATGTTGACTTCGCACGTCTTGGCCGTATCGCATACGTTGCTCAGTCGTTTGACCAAAAACACGCTTGGGTTTGGAATAACAGTACTAAGCAGTGGGAACAACTTGGCGAAGAATATCTTAAGCCAGTTAAGAGCATGATCCGTATCGCTCGTAAGCAAGCGGCTCCTGAACTTATCGATCTACCTATCTTTGGCGCGGAGTAATTAATGATGAAGAAACTATTTAAAGGTTTTGCAGTTGCTGCAGCGTTAACAGTTTCTGCTGGTGCCGCGCTAAATGCACACGCGAACACTGAAGCCTTAGACAAAATTTTAGAGCAGGTTAAGCAAAACCGTATTTCTGAAGGTAAAATCAACAAGCAACGTGAGCAAGAGTTCTTAAACGACCGTGCTGACAAGCAAGCTTTATTGAACAAAGCAAAACGTGACTTAGCCGCTGAAAAAGCACGTGGCGATCGTTTAAACGAGCAGTTTAAGCAAAACGAAATCACACTTGCGGAAAAAGAAGTTGAACTAGAAAACGCTAAAGGTACTCTAGGTGAGATGTTTGGTGTTGTTCGTCGTTCAGCAGCTGATGCTATTGGCTCAATTGAAGCATCACTTGTAAGTGCTGAAAAGCCTGGGCGTGCTGAAGTACTTCGTTCACTAGCGGAAGCGAAAGAACTTCCTACTACTCGTGAACTTGAAGACCTTTGGATTGCTTTCCAGACTGAAATGACTGAGTCTGCAAAAGTTTCAAAATTTGAAGCTGAAGTTGCAGAGCTAAGTGGTGACATTAACGTTAAAGAAGTAACGCGTGTAGGTAACTTCAACCTTGTTACAAAAGACGGTTATGTTATCTATGATGCGGAGAACAAGCAAATCGTGCCACTAGGTAAGCAGCCAGGTGGTGAGTTAGGCGGTGTTGCGAGCCTTATCGGTGCATCTGCTGATCAATACGTTAAGTTTGCAGTTGACCCAACTCGTGGTTCACTATTACAACTTAATACTCAGCGTGCAACAATGGAAGAGCGTTGGCACCAAGGCGACACGGTTGGTTATATTATCACTGCACTACTTATCTTAGGTGCGTTGATTGCGGTTATCCGTATGCTTGACCTATTCATCGTGAGCGGCAAAATCAAAGCGCAAATTAAAAACGCGAATAACCCGAACACAAACAACCCACTTGGCCGTATCTTGAAAGTTTACCACGATAATAAAGACCAAGACGTTGAAAACCTAGAGCTTAAACTTGACGAAGCTATCTTACGTGAAACTCCACGTATTGAGATGGGTGTAAATATCATCAAGATCCTAGCGGCTATCGCGCCACTACTAGGTCTACTAGGTACGGTTGTTGGTATGATCATGACGTTCGAATCAATCACGCTATACGGTACTGGTGATCCGAAGATCATGGCTGGTAACATCTCTCTAGCGCTAGTAACTACAGCACTAGGTCTAATTGCAGCTCTACCACTAATTCTACTTCACGCTGTTGTTGCTGGTCGTAGTAAAGCGGTTCTACACATCCTAGATGAGCAAAGCGCAGGTATTGTTGCCGCTCACGCGGAGAAGGAGAAAGCCTAATGTTAGTCCTGATGGAGATATGGGAATCTATCAGGGATTTTGTTGCTACAGGCGGCGATGTATTATACGTGGTCGCAATAGCACTCTTTCTAATGTGGGTTTTAATGATTGAGCGCTATTGGTTCCTACTAGGTGAATTTCCTAAAATACACAAGGAAATAGTCACTAAGTGGGACGCCCGCCAAGATACTACGTCTTGGTACGCACACAGAATCCGCGATGCATGGATTTCTGAAGCGTCTGAAAAATTAGATGAGCGTATGTTGATTATCAAAACATTGGTTGCAATGTGTCCTTTAATCGGTCTTTTAGGTACAGTGACAGGTATGATCACAGTATTCGAGACAATGGCTACTCAAGGTACGGGTAACGCACGATTAATGGCTTCAGGCATTTCAATGGCTACGGTACCAACAATGGCTGGAATGGTTGCGGCACTATCAGGTGTTTTCTTTAGCACGCGTTTAGAAGCGCGCGCAAAAATGGCTAAAGAAAAGCTAGTTGATAGCTTGCCTCATCACTAGAGAGAGATTGAACTATGGCACGTAAACAACGTTTTCGTGAAGAGGAAGATGCAGCAGTAGATATGACGCCGATGCTAGACATCGTATTCATCATGCTTATCTTCTTCATCGTAACCACTTCTTTTGTTAAAGAAGCTGGTATTGAGGTTAACAAGCCAAAAGCGGCACAAGCACAAAAAACTAAGAACGCGAACATCTTCATCGCAATCCGTGAAAACGGCGAGATTTGGATGGATAAGCGTCAAGTTGATGTTGAACGTGTAAGTGCTAACCTTGAAAGTCTAATGGCCGAGCAACCTACAGACGTGATAATTATTCAAGCTGACAAAGGCGCGAAACACGGCGTAGTAGTGAAGGTTATGGATCAGATCAAAGCGACTGGCGACAACCTGAAGATTTCAATAGCTGGAGATCAGTAATGATTCGACTTCTGTTTTCACTTCTAGCAGGTGGGGCAGTAACTCTCGGCTTGTTCTTTTTTATGTCATATCTTATCTCCGGCGGAGCGGATAGGGCAGATGTTCAAAAAGAACAGATCGTAGTCGAGATTATGTCGAATCCACCTGAATCGAAGGTGCAGCAGCGGAAGCGTGTCCCGCCTCCGCCGCCGCCACCGCCTAAACAGCCGCCTAAGCCGCAGCCGCCTCAGCCTGACGTTGCTGATCCGACTGGTGGTAACATCGGCTTTAATATGCCTAGTATTGATCTAGGTGGTACAGCAGGTGGTTTATCTGGACCAGGTGAGTTCGGTCGCGATGGTGATGCAACACCTATCGTTCGAATTGAGCCTAAATATCCACCGCAAGCTGCTCGTGATGGCAAAGAAGGTTGGGTACGCTTATCATTCACAATCAATGAACTTGGTGGTGTTGAAGACATCGAAGTTATTGAAGCTGAACCAAAGCGTATATTTGACCGTGAAGCTAAACGTGCGCTTCGTAAGTGGAAATACCGTCCAAAGGTTGTTGATGGTAAACCACAGAAACAGCCGGGCATCACTGTTCAGCTTGATTTTACATTGAACCAAGACTAAGGAGGCAGGATATGAAAAGTTTACCTAAATTTACAGCTCTTGCTCTTCTTATCGCACTGACTGGTGGTACGTACTCAGGATCAGTTTCTGCTGCGCCGAACTATGAAGAAATAGAAAAGCGTAAAGCGGCAAAAACTAAAATCATGGGTGAGCGGGTAGGTAAAAAAGTTGCCCAAGCTTTCGACTTATATAACGAAGAGAAAGTGGATGAAGCAATAGCAATGCTTCGTGAGCTAGACCCTTCTGATGAGTTTGACAAAGCAACGGTTAACCGCTACCTGGGCCAGCTGTATGCTCAAAAAGAAAATTACGCCGAGGCCATTAAATATACTCGTCAAGCAATTGCACCAGACGCGCTTAATTTTAAAGATCAAGCGGACATCATGAAGCTATTAGGTGACCTTTTATTGGGTACTGAAAAGTACGCAGAAGGTATTAAAGCCTATGAAGCTTGGATGGATTTCACTGGTGAAACTGATGGAAAAGTATATGGCCGTATTGCACAGGCATATTATGAGTTGAAGCAATTCAAAAACGTTATTGCTCCTGCTGATAAAGCAATTGCCGGTGTAGAAGAGCCTAATAAACAGTACTATCTGATGAAAGTAGCGGCTTATTTTGAACTGAAGCAGTTCAAAAATGCTGTGAAAGTTGGTGAAGAACTGGTTAGAGTTTTCCCAGAAGACCCTAAAGTGTGGACTCAACTTGGTGGTTTTTATTTGCAAACTGAAGATTACAGTAAAGGTATGACTGTAATGAAGGTTGCGTATGACAAAGGCTATTTTGCAAAAGAGAATGACTACAAAATCCTTGGTAGTCTATACTCTTTAACAGATAACCCTTGGCGCGCTGCTCAAACTTTCGAAAAAGCCATCAAAGATGGCAAGATTGAACGTACAAAGCAGAACCTAACAGCACTTGCAAGTTATTATCATCAAGCTAAAGAAATCACTGACGCTGCAAAATTCTATGAAGAAGCAGCGAAAATGGATGATGATGCCGATCTTTATCGCCGAGCTGGTAGCTTGCTACATCAAGCACAAAAATATAGTGCTGCGGTAGTAAGGCTGAATAAGGCGCTTGAACTTGGTACTGATAAAAAAGGAAGTGCATATGCAGATCTTGCAGAAGCTTACTTCTATCAGGGCAAATTTAAGCAAGCCCACGCAGCAATCGTGAAGGCGCAGGATGACCCGAGTACTCGTAAGTTTGCGAAGAGTTGGGAAACCTACATTAAAGACAAAGCACAGCGCAAAGGCATTAGCCTTTAATAAAAAAGCCCCGAAAGGGGCTTTTTTGATTCTCAGATATGAAGTTAAGCCATGAAAAAGTATTCTTTAGCCTTGTTAACCTCAATCCTACTTTCCACGTTAACTGCATGTGGAGATAGTAACCTCTCCCTCAATGAGCAAGAGTTCAGCTCAGAATTACGCGCGTTAAATAGCGCACTGTATAGACAGTCTGACTTGAAGATCAACGAGCTTCCGTTTACTGAAGCGTATCTAGAGCGTAGGCATTCAATCCTTTCAAATAAATTGCTCTCATCCAATGTAGCTATACATTCTGAATTAGATTATCTAAGAATTCAGCAGCGCTACCCCGAGCGCTACTTGCCCTGGCCTGGTAATGTACCTGTGGTAACGTATATTCAAGAAAAGGTGAGTACTGAAGTAGTTGATAAATGGTTTTTATTCGTCAAATCAAAGCTGGTAGAGGCAAGTGAAAGCAATATTAGGCTGAACCGACTCGAACACCAGGGATTACTGGAACAGTTGACTTCTGCTGATATCGCACTCCAATCACGTGATGACTTGATTAGTTACTTAAACAGCTACAAGCCAAGAGCAATGCTTGGTTTACATCAGCTTCCCAATGGTAAAGAGTGGTATCAATCTAAACTAAACTTTTATGGTTCCATAAAGACTTCACCTAACAAGGTATTGGCTAACTTAACTAAGCTTACTGTACATGATACAAATACAGTACCGCTGGTGATGCCAAATCTACATCGCCCTTACATCTTAGAGTTGCTACCAGATAGTTGTAAAAGGTTAGAAGGGCTAAACTGGCGAGACGGCTTTGTTAATTTGCCAGCATCGGTTGCCAAATGTAAAAAAGTAAGAAAACAGCATAAGATGTTATTGCTAACAATAATGGAAGTAGATTTGGGCTTGCACTACCAAGGGTGGTCACAACAGCAAGCATTTGTTGTGCTCAACTCAAGACTAGCGCTGAATGAACAACAAGCACAACAATTGATTGCTAATATCGTGTATTTTCCTGCAACTATTTTTGCTGCATATCCACACTTCTTGCAGCCTTAGCTTTACAACTTATACAGCGCTGAGTTGCAGGGTCTTGCTCTAGCAGCTCAGGCTCAATCGCTTGTTCACAATCGCAACAGTAACCAAATTGGCCGATCTCCATTTGACAAAGTGCAGCCTCGACTTTCATCAGCCGATCGTATTGTGGGAATTGCTCCGGATTAATCTTTTCCACCACAATATCTAACCACTTATTTGGCGGATTAACTTCTAAAGTGTTGGCAAGGTTATGTGTAAACTCATTGGGTGAGGATTTCAACTCACCTAAAAAGTCATTTCTCAGTGCAGTAAGTTCAGCCTGAAGGCTTTGCTCGTAGTTTATTACATTTTCATTCATGGGCGCTCTCCTATCCGACGCCCCATTATCATTTGGGTATAGCTTTGCTGTTATGATTTGAATCAAGGTCTGGAGATATTGCATATTTCTCAAGCACTCTAACGACATCTTGTTTGCTTTTAAGTGTTTTGATTTCGTCAAACACAAGATGGGCATCGTTATACTGACGCTTTAGATAGCTTAACCACTGTTTCGTTCTAGACGAAAAGTACTTGTCACTCATATTTTCATCTTGGTGCATTGAAGAATGCAATATGTGATAGACCACATTTTCCCATGAAAGCGGTGAGTAGGGCTTATCTGCTTTGTATGCTTTGATTTTAGCTGCTAAATCTGGCGTTGCTAATGCTCCGCGACCCAACATAAGATCTTGGCATTGGCTACGCTCCTGGCAACGCAGTGCATCCTCAACTTGCCAAATTTCACCGTTTGCGATAACAGGAATGGTTAACCTTGACAGTAAAGGCGGTATTTTTTCCCAATATGCAGGCGGCTTATATCCATCTCTTTTTGTCCGCGCATGAATAGCTAGGCTTGAGGCTCCGGCTTGCTGAACTGCATCGACAATCTCAGTGCTGTTTGCGTCGTCATCAAAACCAAGTCTAATCTTGGCACTCACCTCTTGCTCAGTTGGTACTGCTTCTCGCACCGCTTTAATAATTTGGTATATTTGCTCCGGTTCTTTTAGTAATACGGCGCCGCCTCTGCTTTTATTAACTGTTTTTGCAGGACAGCCAAAGTTAAGGTCAACTCCGTGAGAGCCGAGCTTTACAGCTTTTCTTGCATTGGCAGCAAGGGCGTGTGGGACTTGCCCTAGCAGTTGGATCCTAACAGGAGTTCCAGACTTCGTATAACCGCCATTGAGTAGCTCTGGGCAGTACCTGACGAAAACTCGGCGAGGAAAGGTGAGGTCAACAACACGAATAAACTCTGTGACGCAGAGATCAAACCCTCCAATATCAGTGAGTAGTTCACGCATTTTAAAATCGACGACCCCTTCCATTGGCGCAAGAACAAGCTTCATATAACAACCTCAGATACAGCAACACGGTGCCGCAGCAGATGACACCTTCAAAGTGCGCCATTTTAGCTAATCGTGCAACGTAAGTCATTAATAGCAGGGAGTTGGACTAATACCAATTTGACTTAATACTTACTCATTTTGAAGGAGTAAATCTGACGCTAACAGCGTTAAAATTTATTATTTAGAACAACTAAATAGCAAAATTTTTGCCTTGCCTACAGGACGTAGGTACCTCGGCGAGAGTAGGACGCGGAAGCGGTGTTATCGACAAGATTTTCTCGCCTCAAAATAGACCACTTAATTAAGAAAGTTGGTATAAAGGTGTAATATTTGTAGGGAGAGCTTTGTTAATTTTTTAATTACTATTAGACTGGAGTAGGGTGAATTTAATACAAACACCGCGACGGTAAAGGATAGTTATCCCAAGCATACTTGAGCATGATACGGTAAACATGAAATTTTTAAAAAATAGCGAAATAAAACTCTAGCCAGCTTGGTCTACTAATTGAATCAACTATTTTCGAGAGAGCATACAGTATGAATACAATTAAAAATAACTCTATCGCGCTTACGTTAAGCGCTGTGGTTGCAGGCACTGCGGGTCTTACTGCTACTGATGCAAACGCCAATCCATTTAGCTTTGAAACAATGACCTCGGGTTATCAACTAGATGCTGGTGAAGGTAAGTGTGGCGAAGGTAAATGCGGCGGCGATGCTAAAGGCAAAAAAGAAGGCAAGTGCGGCGAAGGCAAATGTGGCGGCGATGCTAAAGGCAAAAAAGAAGGTAAGTGCGGCGAAGGTAAATGCGGCGAAGGTAAATGTGGCGGCGATGCTAAAGGCAAAAAAGAAGGCAAGTGCGGCGAAGGTAAATGCGGTGGTCATGCTAAAGGCAAAAAAGAAGGCAAGTGCGGCGAAGGTAAATGCGGCGGCGACGCTAAAGGCAAAAAAGAAGGTAAGTGCGGCGAAGGTAAATGTGGCGGCGACGCTAAAGGCAAAAAAGAAGGTAAGTGTGGCGAAGGCAAATGTGGTGGTAGCCACTAATTACTGGTTATAAAACACACTTAACCCTACCTTATGGCACAGTGGATTTTGATGAGCTGTGCCATGATGTACCTCAGACTAAGCAAAACATCACCACAGAAATTGTTTTAGCTTTTCAGTATTATATCCGTCAACAGTAATCACTAAGGTGAGAGTAAATGGCAGCGAAGCTAGGTAATTTAGGACTTGGCCTACGTCGAGAAATGATTGAGGATGTGTTAAACAACCCTCCCGCGCAAATTGACTTTTTTGAAGTTGCACCAGAAAACTGGATAAAATTTGGTGGTAAGTTAGCCAAGCAATTTCAAGCGCTAACTCAAGCACACACGTTTATTTGCCATGGCTTATCCCTGTCTTTGGGGTCACCCGCACCGCTCGATACCGAGTTTCTATCACAGCTTAAAACATTTTTTAAGCAGCATAATATCCATACCTACAGTGAACATCTTAGTTATTGCTCTGGTGACGGTCACATGTATGACCTTATGCCCATACCGTTTACCGAGGAGGCTATTCGCCATACCGCAAAGCGGATCAAAAAAGTTCAAGATATACTTGAGCGTCGTATCGCGGTAGAAAATGTTTCTTACTATGCCGCTCCAGGTCAAGAAATGTCGGAGTTAGAATTTACGCTGGCGGTATTAGAAGAAGCAGATTGTGACTTACTTTTAGATGTAAATAATATTTACGTTAACTCTATTAATCATGGTTATGATGCGGAGCAGTTTTTGGCAGCGATGCCAACCGAGCGCATCACATACGGACATATTGCAGGGCATTTTGTGGAAGCTGATGATTTATTGGTAGACACTCATGGTGCTGAAGTATCTTCGCCTGTATGGCAATTGCTGCATCGAGCCTATGAGTTACACGGCGTATTTCCTACTTTGTTAGAACGAGATTTTAATATTCCACCTATGCCTGAATTACTGGCTGAGGCAGGGCAAATATCAGCCATTCAAGTTAAGTATTTCAATGTGGAAGAAAAGGTATAAACATGTCATTTGTCGAAACACAGCAAGCTTTTATGGCGTACATTCGCGATCCTGACAACCAGCCAGCGCCTAGTGGTATTGAATCTCGTCGTTTAAAAATATATCAAGAGCTGTTTTTCAATAATATAGAAGGGTTTGTGAGTAGTGCGTTTCCTGTACTTAAGAGCTTGTATCCAGCAACACAATGGCTTGCCTTAGTCAGGCTGTTCTTTGTCAAACACCATTGTAAATCACCGTATTTTCTGGAGATCAGTCAAGAATTTCTGCTGTTTTTACAAGGCGAATATGAACCCACAGCAACAGATCCTGAGTTTATGCTTGAACTTGCGCACTATGAATGGTTGGAACTTGATGTTGCCACAACAGTAGAATCACAGGATGAATATTCACTCGATGCCGATGCGCTGCGACATGCCAACCTCTATTTAGCAAGTACCACTCGAATTGCCCATTATCAATACCCAGTACATCAGATAAGCGAGACCTTTAAACCGGACAAAGTAGAGGGTCAAACCTTTAGCTTTGCGCTATATCGTGACGACGAAGACGATGTACAGTTTATCGCATTAAATCCAATGACGGCACTAATGCTATCTGTTATTGAATCAAACGGTGGGGCGCAACTTTATGAAATTACTAGTGATATAGCCAAGCAAGTGCCTCAATTTAGTCAAGAGCAGCTATTTCAGGGAGCATTGCATACCCTTGGTGAATTGGCAAAACTAGGCATTATCAAAACGAAAAACCTTTAAGCAACGCGTAACATCGACTATTATACAGCCTGATTTTCGTCGTGCTTAAACTCGGACTAGGGCGCTGGTCAATACCATCTATATTAACTGGTGGTGCGAGTTATAAAATTAAAGGTAGTATCTATGTCTAAAGGTGACTTTAAAGATCCGTTTAATGCAAAATACTTTATTGCATTTGTTGCTGTTTTTGCTGGAATTGGCTGTCTAAACGCTATTCTTGGTTGGGCAACCGCGGTAGTTTAATCACGCAATTCATAAGGCTGCACTCGCAGCCTTTTTTGACTCTCGGCGCTTAATATACGAGTGTAAATGATTCATCCTGGCCGCTCGACTTAAAACATTAATCACATTATCATCGCCTTTTCGGCGCTAAATTGTTCGCTTTTTCCTCATCCTCACCTGTAAAATCAATCAGTCGGTTTCAACCTGATAGAAAATTGTTATAATCTGGCTCTTTTGTAATAAACTTAAAGCACAGTAATTATGACGACAGAGAATATGTCATTAATCAAAAATAGTATCGCAACGGTTCCAAACTATCCAAAACCTGGGATCATGTTCCGCGATGTTACTTCACTGCTAGCAGAGCCAGCTGCATTTAAAGCAACCATCGACGCATTCATTGCTGCATATAAAGATGGTGGATTTACTAAGATAATTGGTACCGAGTCACGAGGCTTTATTTTTGGAGCGCCGCTTGCTTATGCGCTTGGCATTCCATTTATTCCAGTACGTAAGCCAGGGAAATTGCCACGCGAGGTGATCAGCCAATCTTATCAACTGGAGTATGGCGAAGATATCCTAGAGCTACACGCTGACGCCATTGAAGCGGGTGATAAAGTACTATTAGTTGACGACTTATTAGCAACAGGTGGTACTATTGAAGCAACCGCAAAATTAGTTAAGCGTCTAGGTGGTGAAGCGACTGACGCGGCGTTTGTTATTTCGTTACCAGAGCTTGGTGGTGAAAAGAAAATCCAAGATCTTGGGATCAACATTCTCTCTTTAGTAGAGTTCGAAGGCGAATAAGCATGAGCTATCAGGTTCTGGCGCGTAAATGGCGTCCACAAAATTTCCACGAATTAATGGGGCAGGAGCATGTAAAGCAAGCTCTAGTAAACGCACTTAATGAAAAGCGTCTACACCATGCCTATTTATTCACAGGAACACGAGGTGTGGGCAAAACAACGATTGCTAGGATCTTCGCTAAAAGCTTAAACTGCGAACAAGGCGTGACTTCAACGCCTTGTGGTCAGTGTAGTGCGTGTACTGAGATTGAAAGTGGCAAGTTTATCGATTTAATCGAGATTGATGCTGCGTCTAGAACCAAAGTTGAAGACACCAGAGAGATTTTAGACAACGTACAGTACGCACCGACTCGTGGCCGATTTAAAGTTTACCTTATCGATGAAGTGCATATGCTATCTAAGCATAGTTTTAATGCGCTACTAAAAACGTTAGAAGAGCCGCCCGAACACGTAAAGTTTTTGCTGGCCACAACGGATCCGCAAAAGCTACCAGTAACGATTTTATCTCGCTGCTTGCAATTTAACCTCAATGCGATGACACAAGACCAAATTGTTGAGCAGCTGCAAAAAATACTGCCAATGGAGCAGATAGAGTTTGAGCTTAGCGCGTTACAAACGCTCGCAAAAGCCGCTGACGGTAGTATGCGTGACGCTCTTAGCCTCACGGATCAAGGGATAGCACAAACTAATGGTAATTTAACATTGCCAGCTGTACAGTCCATGCTTGGTCTAATGGACAGCGCGCATGCGATTATTCTTCTGTCTGCGGTGTTGTGCCACGATGGCGAAGCATTACTTGACGGTATAGAAAAAATAGCGCGACAAAATGGTAATTTTGTCAGTGTGCTAGACGACTTGATCGCACTTTTGCACGTTATTCAATTAGCGCAGCTAGTGCCTAGTGCTGCACGCCTATCAAATTTTGATAATAACGATATCAAGTTATTTGCAGAGCAGCTAGCGCCGCAACAAGGTCAACTACTGTACCAATTACTCTTAAATGGTAAAAAAGACCTAAAATGGGCACCAGAACCTAAACTTGGCTTTGAAATGGTGATGTTACGCCTCCTAGCGTTTGAAAAAGAAAGCCACGTTGGCATGAACACTATGCCGTCTGCACCGCAGACAGAGGCAAAGCCAAGCAAAGTAGGTAACCTCCGTGAGCTTTTAAAAAAGCCAACGGCTGAAAATACCTCGGTTGCAAGCGCACCACAGAGCCAGCAGGGTACTGCACCAGTTGCACCTGCACCGACTTTGCCACCAGCCACACCCCAAGCGCCAATATCATCAGCACCCGTGGGGCCAAGCTCACAACCTGAAGCTGACGAAACACAGATAGCAAGCCAATATGATAGCGTGATGTCACAGGCCGTAGCGCAAGGCTTTCAAGAGCAGGTTGTAACACCACAACCAGAGTATCAGTCTGCAAGTAGTACTTTTTCACCAGCACCAGATGAACAACAAAGCGAACAAGCGATATTGTCATCATCAGATGATGCGGTAGAGTCAGTAACATCTCCTGCAAGTACCCCGGTGTCAGAGCAACAAAGCCAAGCGCAGTCTGCTATAGCGAGGATTTTGAAAAATCGCAACATCTCAGGTGCTGGTAAATTGGTGGGAGCCGATGGTGAGGTAAAAAAGTCTGAGGCGCCGAGTGCGCCCATGCAAATGCCAAAGCCTGCGGCTATGGAGAATGTGCATGTCGAGCCACAGGTAGCGCAAACGGTTGAGCCTCGTCCGGTAATAAAAAAGCCAAAGAAAGAGGCGTTCCAGGCGCGTCATCGGCCAATCACAGAAAATCTAGCGCCGGAATTGCTTGAGCAGTTATCACCTGTAAAACATGATGATAATGAGCAAAAGACACAAGTTGAAATTCCAGCTCCGGAGAACTTTGTCAGCCCAATTAGCGACATTAAATTTGCATACCAAAGTGATGATTGGGCAAATATGATTGAAAAAATGCAACTAGGCGGGCGCATTCGTCAATATGCACTTCACAGCGTGTTTACGCAAGAAGGCGAGCAGGTGCAACTGCAAGTAGATGCAAGTCAACAGCACTTAGACTCTGGAGTTTTGAGAGAAAAATTAACTGAAAGCCTCAGTGCTTTGTTAGAGAAGCCAGTATCGCTGGAAATTAATTACATAGAAGCACTAAGCAGTACTCCGTTTTTAGTGCAGCAGCAGCTTGATGAGCATAGATTGATGCAAGCAAAAACAGCAATGCGCGAAGATCCACTCGTCAGCGCATTTGTTCAAGAATTTGACGCAATGCTGGATGAAAATAGCGTCCAAGCATTGTAATTAGGGGCGTTAGCCCTTATCTTTTATCACAGTAAACCAAATTGAAGTATAAGAGAGCAGAATATGTTTAAAGGCGGAATGGGCAACATCATGAAACAAGCGCAGCAAATGCAAGAGCGCATGGAAAAAGCCCAAGAAGAAATCAAAAGCTTAGAAGTCACTGGTGAAGCAGGTGCAGGCTTGGTAAAAGTCACTATGCTTGGTAGCCATAACGTACGTCGCGTTGAGATCGACGAGAGCCTTATGGAAGACGACAAAGACATGATTGAAGACCTACTTGCCGCTGCGGTAAACGACGCTGTCCGTCGTGTAGGTGAAGAAACACAAAAGCGCATGTCAGAAGTTACCGGCGGCATGCAAATGCCTCCAGGCTTCAAAATGCCGTTCTAATTTAGAATTCCATAAAAATAGCGCCTTCAGGCGCTATTTTTTTGTTTTAAATTGCGGGATACCAAATAGATACCAAATCAAAGTATCCGATATTAAATTTTGATGTGAGTACATACACATGACATTGTAACTCCACCCAATTCAGTACAGCGCTTTCGTAGAATTTTATGCAGCTTCAAGATAACCAATTGGTGTCATATCGCCAAGTGAATCATGAGGCCGCTCATAATTATAGATATCTAACCACTCGTCCGTGATTTCACGTACTTCTTGCAGTGATTCAAACAAGTATAAATCTAGCACTTCTTCACGGTAACTTCGGTTAAACCTTTCCACAAAGCCATTTTGATAAGGACTACCAGGTTTTATAAACTCAAGCTTAATACTGTTTTCCACCGCCCACGCTTCCAACATAGTTGAAGTAAACTCTGGGCCATTATCTACTCTAATTTGCTTTGGTTTTCCGCGCCAAGCAATGATCTGTTTTAGCACCAAAACAACACTGACACCCACTAGAAAAACAACACAACAACACTGACACCCACTAGTATCTACCCTATGGTAGTTTCTAGTTAGAACCACAAAAAATTGTTTATTACTCGTATCAAAAGTGCTTAAGAAAATAAGGTTCCTGTTAGTCTTTACGTATTTCCTGACACTAAAGTCAGTGTATCGCACACCATAAAGGCACTGTGGTTAACGCAGCTTGAGGGGTTATCGCTAAAGAATCTATTTGGTTAAGCCAGCAAATGTTCACAATTTGCTAGATTTGTGCGCCTTCGTCTTTTAAGGGTTTCACAATAAGCGGTGAGTACTCGCTCTCGACCAACAGCACCATGGAAAACTCGAGAAAATTGGGTTGTGAGTTTCATCCAATTATCAGGTTCAATGTTTAGTCGAGACAAAATTGGTTGAGCCTCAAAGATAGCGCCTTTTTTATCGGTGCGAATATAATTCCCCGTAAGCTCTACTAATGCTAAGTAAGACTTGAGTTCGAAAGGCAGCCCTTTTGGCATCTTCTTTCGGGGGCTACCTGCAAATCGTAATAGGCTGTTTGGTTGTTTCCCTCGCCTTGCATGGTCGATGCGCTTTTTGATACTGGTAAAGTCAGAGGTTTCAGGCGTTGGGGCTAACTTGGCTCGAATGGGGTTCAAGTCGACGTATGCCATACAAGCAGCTAATGCGGCTTCGTCTAGCAAGGGTTGAGATTTGAATCTGCCTTCCCAAAATCGGCCTGTACATTCATCCTCTTTATTTGCTCTGCGGGCAATATCCTCGTTGAGTACCCGCATAAACCAGCTAATATCTGCCAATCTCTGTCTGTACTTGGCAATATATTCACTGAGTATCAATTGCTCCGACTCACATAGTGGCTCTTCTTCAACGAACTTCCACGTTATCCAATTACCTTTAAATAGCTTGTGCCAGCGTATCACTATGGCCTTGTCAGATAAGCGCTTTGCTCTTTTATCATCAACATGCAATACAATGTGAGTGTGATTACTCATCACCGCATACGCACAGACGTCGATACAAAAGACGGTAGCTAACATCAGGAGCTTTTCTTCAACCCAATCACGGCGATGTGTATAGGATTTTCCAGTTAGTTTATCTTCACCGCATAAATACGCACGTCTAACGCAGCGGGAGATGCAATGATAGTATTTGGTATCTGTTAAGCTGATTTGGTTTTTACGGGCAGTCGCCATCGCTTGTTTCTCTCAATCCTTGAGTGCAGAGTTAAAGCGTAGCCGACTTTTAAAAAAGGCACAAATTAGAGGTGGGTGTCCTTGGTTTACTTTATCCTTGGTTTATTGTCCTTGGTTTATTGCTTGGTTTATTATTGTTCATCTTAGATAGCAGTGCAGCCCATCAAGAACAGATGATGCAGTTGTTGTCTGACCCATCGAAAGCGGCTCAGTTTGCACGAGTAGTGTTTGATATGTTGAATGGTCTAAAAGGGTAGTCTACTGGAGCTAGGGAAAAGGATTGATGTGCGCTTATGTGTCAGTGCATGTACAAAAAGATGAGCTTAGTAACGTTACGACAAGTAAGATAAAAGTCTCAATCTACTTTACCAAGATAGGGGTCTAGATAATTGCCACGGGTAGGATGAAGTAGCTCATGAGCGCTCCTATGGAGATTCCCGAATTTATAAAAGTTAATATATTATTTCGTTTCCCCCATTGGCTTTGTCTTAATTTATAATAAGTCGGCCGTTTGATGAGTATAAGGCTGTAAACGCAATTGGTTAAGTTTGCAAATTAATCAGAAATAGCGCCTAATAGGGCGCTATTTTTGTCTGTTACGGAAGTAAGATGAGTAAATACGCCTTGATTTTTCCGCCCAATTTTAAGCTAGTTTTGTACGCTATGGCGGTGATGTGTGTTGTACAGGTGTTAGGTGGTCTTTTTGGCTTCCCCGTCTATCGATTTGGGATTGTGCCTCATGATATTCACCATTTAAGTAGTGTCTTTACCGCACCTTTTGTACACGGTAGCTGGGGGCATTTGATGAGTAATTTACTGGGGTTAAGTATCAGTGGTTATTTGGCTGCGAGATTACCTAAGTTCAAGCGTTCAACATTTTTTATTGTGGTTGCGACAGGGCTGCTGGTGTGGCTGTTTGCTGGAAATGCCAATCACATTGGCGCATCAGGCATCGTAATGGGTTACTTTGGCTTATTGCTAGGGGCTGCACTGTTTAATCGAGACATTCTTGGGATCGTGAGCTTTGTAGCGCTGTTGGTGCTGACTTACTATGCCAATATAAGTTTTTTAGCGACCTTGTTTGACTTCTCTGCTCAAACGAGTAGTTCTAGCCATATTTTTGGTTTTTTAAGTGGGCTCCTCGCGGCTTATATCACCAAGCCCAAGCGTGTCTAATATAACCTGCCTGTGACGGCAGGTTATTAAGTTTTAGTTTGGCCAATTACCAGATACGGACGCGCTCTTCTGGTGCTAGATATAGTTTATCACCCGGTTTCACATCGAATGCTTTGTACCAAGCATCATGGTTACGAGGTGCTAACGCTCTGAAGCGGCCAGGAGCGTGAGTGCCTGCGCGCAGCTGGTTTAACATGCTTTGTTCAGTACGCTTTTCTTTCCATACTTGTGCCCAAGCAAGGAAGAAGCGCTGATCACCAGTTAAGCCATCGATGATAGGCGCTTCTTTACCATTGAGGCTAAGCTTGTACGCATGGTAAGCCATGGCTAGGCCACCAACATCGCCGATGTTTTCACCAAGGCTGTTACGACCATTTACAAAGTTGCCTTCGATAGGTTCGTACTTGCTGTATTGCGCAGCGAGCTTGTCAGCTTTTGCTTCGAATGCAGCGCGGTCAGCATCAGTCCACCAGTTACGTTGAATACCTTTTGCATCAGACTTAGAACCTTGGTCGTCAAAACCATGTCCCATTTCATGACCGATCACTGCACCGATACCGCCGTAGTTTACTGCCGGATCGGCGTTCGGGTCGAAAAATGGCGGTTGTAAGATTGCCGCAGGGAAAACAATTTCATTGAATGAGCTATTGTAATAGGCGTTAACGCGTTGCGGTGTCATACCCCAGCGGTTGCGATCTGTTTTTTCAAGCTCTTTCGCCACACTGTCGTTTCTGAAGAATTGACGTAGATTTTGAACATTGCCAACTAAATCATTATTCTTAAGTGTTAGTCCTTCAAATGACTGCCATACATCAGGGTAACCAATTTTAGGCACGAATGCTGCGAGTTTTGCTTGTGCATTAACTTTTGTTTCTGCGCTCATCCAGTCAAGATTTTCAATGCGCTCACCTAGTGCTTTACGCAGGTTTTCAACTAGCTCAGACATCTGCTCTTTTGATGACTCAGGGAAGTGTTTATCTACGTACACTTTACCAATTGCAAAGCCTAATGACTGTGTGCCTGACATTTGGCTTACTGCACGCTTCCAACGAGGGCGAGGCTCTTGTTGGCCGCTTAAATGTTTACCGAAAAACTCAAAATTGGCATTAAAAACTTCTTCAGATAGCAATCCAGCATTTCCACTGATGGTGTGAAAAGTCAGGTAGTCTTTCCATACCGCTAAATCTTCTTTGTTGACAAGATCAATCATTGCTTTGATCGGATCAGGCTGAGATATGTTGAGTTGTGGTACTTGGTAACCCGTTTGCTCAAAGTATAGATCCCAGTTAAACCCAGGATATTCTTTTGCTAAGTCTTCACGCTTAATTTGGTTAAGGGTGAGGTCGCGGTTACGACGCTTTTCACGTGGCCAGTGGCCTTCTGCCATTTTAGTTTCAAGAGCAAGTATTGCTTGTGCTCGCTCTGTGGTTTTGTCTAAACCTGCAAACTTAAGCATAGTGGCAATGTGGTTAATGTACTCTGCACGAGTATTAACAAAGCGCTGGGCATCCTCTAAATAATATGAGCGATCAGGTAAACCTAAACCCCCAGCTCCCATCGACATTTCATATTTGTTAGGGTCTAGGCGGTTGAACCACATACCACCACCAATTGGTGAATTAGCACCAGTTAACCAAGCTTGACCAAAGGCTTTTGTTAGGCCATCAGTGTTGTCAATTGCTTTAATCTCATCTAATAAACCTTGAATTGGCGTGATTCCGAGCTTATTAAGCGTTTCAACATCCATAAATGCGTTGTAGAAGTCGGCAATGAGTTGCTCTTGAGCATTCAGGTTTTCTCGAGAAACAATATCTTCAATGATAGCATTGACTTGTTTTTCACTGCGTTCAGCAAGCGCGGTAAAGGCACCGTAGCGTGTCTTATCTGCTGGCATTTCATAGTTATTGTACCATGTACCACTGGCGTACATAAAAAAGTCATCGCCAGGCTTTACGCTTTCATCACGGGCTGTTAAGTCTACGCCAAACGTGCCTAATTCTGCTTTTTCAGTTGTGATTGTTGCTTCGGCTGGTGTATTTGATTGACTTGTTGATACCTTTTGCTCCGAGCATGCTGTTAGCATAATGGCAGCTATGGTGCTTGCGATAATTGTTTTTTTCATTATTAGCTCTCTATGATTATGTCGAGAAGTCAGCCCTTTTTGCAGCTAAATGTTACTACTTTCGGGAATGCTACCATTGTCCGGTGATTATGTCTCAGCTGCAAGCATTTGAGCTGAATTGGTGGTTAATTCAAGGCGAATGATTTTATTAAAGCAAAAATTGCTTGGGATTGAGGTTTTGCCGTTGCTGCTTTTCGTGCCGCGCTTTAAATCAGTATGAATATCCCTTATCATCTCGGCATTATTAAAGGTGCATGTGCACCGAACAAGCTACGAGAAGCTCATTTATGCAATTATCACCTAGTCTGACCGCGCTTATCGAAGCGCTACGTTGTTTACCTGGCATTGGACCTAAATCTGCTCAACGTATTGCTTTTCATTTATTGGAGCGAGATAGAGAAGGTGGCTCGCAATTAGGACAGTGTTTGAGTCATGCGATGCAGGCTATTGGCCACTGTAACAGCTGCCGTACCTTTAGTGAGGTTGATATTTGCGATATATGCCTGAGTATAAAGCGCCAAGATACAGGTCTACTTTGTGTCGTTGAGTCGCCAACAGATGTACTAGCAATCGAGCAAACAGGGCAATATAGTGGTTTATATTTCGTATTAATGGGTCACTTATCACCGCTTGATGGTATTGGCCCAAATGAAATTGGTTTAGATGTGCTAGAGCGCAAACTCAATGACGGCAACATTAACGAAGTTATTTTAGCGACCAATCCAACGGTTGAAGGCGAAGCAACGGCACATTACATCTCAGAACTTTGCCACAAATATGGTGTTGATGCGTCACGTATAGCTCATGGCATGCCGGTTGGTGGTGAGCTTGATTTAGTTGATGGGATGACATTAATGCACGCGTTTAGCGGTCGTAAAAAGCTATAAACTATTTTTATTGTCCTGTTTTTAAGCAAACTCACAAAAAAGCAGGGCTGCATGTTAAAAATTTAATTTAGTCTCTTGAAAGTTTGTTCTCTCCCCCCATATAGCTAGCATAATGATTTAGAACACTGCACTAATTGCTTATATTGGAGAGAACAATGTCCGCAGCTCAAAAAGAAACATTAGGCTTTCAAACAGAAGTCAAACAATTACTAAACCTAATGATCCACTCTTTATACTCAAATAAAGAGATCTTTTTACGCGAATTAGTATCTAACGCTTCAGATGCGGCTGACAAACTACGTTACCTTGCATTGCAAAATGGCGACCTTTACGAAGGCGATGCAGAGCTACGTGTTCGCCTTAGCGCTGATAAAGATGCTAAAACCATCACCATTTCAGACAATGGGATTGGTATGACGCGTGATGAAGTGATCAGTTCATTAGGTACTATTGCAAAATCAGGCACAGCCGATTTCTTTAAAAACCTAACGGGCGATCAAGCAAAAGATTCACAATTGATTGGCCAGTTTGGTGTTGGTTTTTACTCAGCATTTATTGTCGCTGATAAGGTGACTGTACGTACTCGTAAAGCTGGCGAGTCTCAAGCGGTTGAGTGGGAATCACAAGGCGAAGGTGACTTTACCATTGCTGAAGTTGAAAAAGCAGAACGTGGTACAGAAATCACACTACACCTACGTGAAGAAGAAAGTGAGTTCCTAGAAACGTATCGTCTACGCGGTATAGTGACTAAATACTCAGACCACATTTCTATTCCGGTAGAACTTTACAAAGACCCAGTTCCTGAGTCAGAAGGTCCTGACGGTGAAAAAATCGAAGCGCAGCCTGGCGAGTGGGAAGCAATTAACAAAGCGACAGCACTTTGGACACGTGACAAATCTGAGATCAGTGAAGAAGAGTATAAAGAATTCTACAAACACGTTGGTCATGACTGGGAAGAACCGCTTTCATGGGCTCACAATAAAGTAGAAGGTAAAACCGAGTACACTAGCTTACTTTATATCCCTAAAAAAGCGCCATTCGATTTATACAACCGTGAACGTCAGGCCGGTCTTAAACTGTATGTACAGCGTGTATTTATCATGGATGACGCTGAACAGTTTATGCCAAGCTACTTACGTTTCGTTAAAGGTTTATTAGATTCTAACGATTTGCCACTTAACGTATCTCGTGAAATCCTACAAGATAACAAGATCACGCAAGCTATTCGTAAGGGCTGTACGTCTCGTGTACTCAAAATGCTTGAGCGTATGGGTAAAAACAAACCAGAAGACTATCAAACATTCTGGAATGAGTTTGGTAATGTAATTAAAGAAGGCCCAGCAGAAGATTTTGCAAACAAAGAAGCCATTGCAAAATTACTGCGTTTTAGCTCTACACATACAGACGAAAAGACGCAAAATGTGTCGCTTGAACAGTATATTGAGCGCATGAAAGAAGGCCAAGACAAGATCTACTATGTTGTGGCTGACAGCTTTGAAGCAGCGAAAAGCTCTCCTCACCTTGAAATCTTCCGTAAGAAAGGGATTGAAGTGTTGCTATTGAGCGACCGTGTTGATGAGTGGATGATGAGCCACTTGACTGAGTTTGACGAGAAGCAACTTCAATCAATTACTCGTGGTGACTTAGACCTTGGTGATATGGATGATGAAGAAACTAAGAAGGCACATGAGGAAAGTGAAAAAGAAGTTGAAGGTCTAGTTGAACGTGTGAAAACCGTACTTGGTGATAAGGTAAAAGAAGTTCGCTTCACGCATCGTCTAACAGACTCTCCAGCTTGTGTGGTAGCTGATGACAACGACATGAGCTCGCAAATGCAAAAGCTAATGGAGCAAGTGGGCCAAGCTGTTCCTGAGTCTAAGCCTGTATTTGAGCTTAACCCAGAACACCAATTAGTTAAGCACTTAAATAATGAGCAAGACGAAGACAAGTTTGGTCAGTGGGCTGAAGTACTGCTAGACCAAGCTATGTTAGCTGAACGTGGCAGCTTGAAAGACCCGGCAGGCTTCGTTAGCCGTTTGAACAAACTCATGTTAGATCTACAAAAATAGACCACTTAATTAAGCTGAATGCTAACATCTTAGCTTGATGAGGAAAAAGGCCGGACATCTTGATACAGTGTCCGGCCTTTTTTATGTCAATAACTCAGTAATTATAAAGTAGCAGGCTAAAGGGCTTGCAACGCAGATACCGCATCATCATAGTTTGGCTCTTTCGCCAAATTCTCAACTAATTGCTTGTAAACCACCTTATGCTCTTTATCGAGTACAAAGATAGCACGGCTAAGTAACCCCATATCTTTGATGAGCAAGCCATAATTCTCACCAAATGAATGCCATACAGCATCAGATAATGTTTTTACTTTGTCGATATTTTCAGCTTTACAAAAGCGCTTTTGTGCAAAAGGGAGGTCGGCGCTGATAGTCAACATGGCGACATCAGGGAATTGACTCGCTACTTTTTCATTGAAATGTTTAGTTTGTAAACTGCATGTACCTGTATCTAGGCTTGGTACGACGCTAATTAATACCGCACGATTGCTAAAGTCAGCCAATGTGACCGGAGTAAAGTCAGCATCAGCGACTTTAAAATCAGGTGCAGCTTGACCGGTTTCAACCCCACGACCAAGTAAAACAACGGCTTTACCTTGCGCTTTTACTTTGCCCATATCGACAGTATTTTCAGGTAAATCATAGGCAAAAGATGCCACACTAAACAGGCTACTCGCCAAAACTAACGCTTTGAGCATAAAGTATTCCTTTTGAAGTTAACTTAATTGATTTGAGTGTATTATACTGACAGTAAGGAACCAAGCTTAAGTGACATTTAGATTGTAAAAATGACGTTGTTTTATTAACATGTGTCGCAATTTTAAGCTTTTATCTCATAAATATAATTAAACCTTCCCTGCACATTGCCGATATGCAATGGGAAACAGAAAGAGAGCTTGTATGTCTACATTAGTCCTAATTTGTGACGATTCAAAACTTGCCCGTCGGCAGTTGGCGCGTTCGCTGCCAGATGACTGGGATATTAAAGTGGAATTTGCGGAGAACGGACTTGACTGTATCAAACAAATTGAAGCGCTTTCTCCGGAGATACTCTTCTTAGATTTAAACATGCCGCAAATGGATGGCTATGAAGTGCTGCAAGCGATCAGTGAACAAGATCTCTCCGTGCTTACCGTCGTGGTGTCTGGTGATATTCAGCCTAATGCTCATCAGCGTGTGATTGAGCTGGGGGCGATAGATTTTATCCGCAAGCCCTGTGATGCCGCCAAACTTGCTGAAATCATTGAGCACCATGGTATAAAAGACAAAGCAATCAGAGAAAGTTTGGTTCATAAGCTTGGCGAGCAGATAGACCCTGAAATTCGTGATATCTATCAAGAATTAACGAATGTCGCCATGGGTCAAGCCGGTGATTTGCTAGCGAGGTTACTCAACGTCTTTGTTGAATTACCTATTCCGAATGTCAACGTGTTAGAAGTTAACGAGCTTCACATGGCCTTACAAGCCATAGATGCTAGCGCAACGACATCTGGAGTTTGCCAAGGTTTTATTGGCGGTGGTGTTTCCGGTGAGGCGTTGCTATTGCTAAATGACTCTAGTTTTAAGGAAATCGCTTCTTTGATGAATTACCATGGGGAGTTGAACACAAAAGTTGAGTTAGAGCTGTTGATGGACATTAGTAATATCTTGATTGGTGCCATTCTTACTGGTTTATCAAAGCAGCTTGATATGCCATTTAGTCAGGGGCATCCAGTGGTGCTCGGGCAGCATTGTGATGTTGCTGAGCTGGTAAAGGCTAACAAGGCAAGGTGGCAACGAACGTTAGCAATAGAGATAAGTTATGGCATTGAAAACCATAATATAAATTGCGATTTGATGCTATTATTCACGGAAGACTCGCTGAAAACCCTAAAATATAAAGTAGCCTACTTATTGGATGATTAACTATGCCAGCAGCCGATTTTGACATGAATGAAATCCATTGGTTAATGGATATGTTTAACACCGTAGATGTTGGCCTCGTGGTGCTCGACCGTGACTACAAGGTATGTATCTGGAATGGTTTTATGGAGAATCATTCAGGGTTATTACCAAGCGCTGTAAAAGACAAAGATATATTCGACTTGTTTCCAAGTATTGATGAGCAATGGTTTCGTTCAAAAGCAGAGCCCGTTTTTGTACTTAAAAATCGCTCTTTCACCATTTGGGAGCAGCAACCTTACATATTTCGCTTTAGAAACTATAGGCCAATTACGGGTAAAGCGGACTATATGTATCAAAATGCCACCTTTATTCCACTGACAACCGTCACTGGTGATGTCGGTCATATCTGTGTGATCATTTACGACGTAACTGACGAAGCAATCAATAAACTAGAGCTAGAGTCATTAAATAAACAGTTAGAAAAGATCAGCCGCACGGATAGTCTAACTCAGTTGCATAACCGTGGGTTTTGGGAAGAAACTCTCAAGCAGGAGTTTAAAAGGCTGAAGCGCAGTCAAGGCCAAAGTGCATTGCTAATGTTCGATATTGACCACTTTAAACGCATCAATGATGAATATGGGCATAGCGGAGGAGATGAGGCTATTCGCCACATTTCCGATCTGTTGCGAAAAACCCTCAGAGAAACGGACACCGCAGGACGTTATGGTGGTGAAGAATTTGCAGTTACTTTACTCGATACTGACGTCAAAGGTGCGGTTACATTTGCAGAAAGACTGCGTTCACTAATAGAAAATTCGTCTATTTACTACGATGAGCAACAGATAAAAATTACCGTGAGCCTAGGCGTTGCAGCTTTTAAAGAAACTTTTGACAAGCATGAGCAGTGGATTGAAGCCGCTGATAGCGCACTGTACGTTTCAAAAGAAGGTGGAAGGAATAAGGTAACTGTTTATTCAGAGGAAATGGACGGCGAGTCCTAAGACGAGTCCTAACCTGAGATGCTGCCATAAAAACCAAGACTATGGCGCCTTCTTCGCTATTGGCATCGAGTCGTGAGGTGAAAAGGAAAGGGCAGTTAACATCCTTAGGCTAGAGCAAGATTAAGGCTTAAGGCGAACTTTAAAAAAACAAGTAAGTTCACAACATGCTCAGGCTTTGGAGTATAAAGCCAGCTGCTTACCTATTTACCTTTGTCTTTAATAAAACCTAGTGCTCTCTTTATGGAGGTGAAATTAAGTGGTGTTATCGCCTTAAACACACCACTTAATTGAACAAACCGATAAGCCAAGTATCATTCACCTTCGGTTTCTGGACATTGTGCGATTTGCTCTACTTTACCCGTTTCATCAACTTGCTCAAGGCGAACTTTAAACCCCCATAAGCGATAAAGGTGCTTTATCACCTCTTGCTTCGACCCTGCAAGTGGGATCCCACCCTGTGGGATGTATCTAAGAGTTAGCGATCTATCACCTCTGATATCAACATCGTAGACTTGAATATTTGGTTCATGATTACTCAAATTATACTGTGCAGAAAGTGCGCTGCGAAGCTGCTGATAGCCCATTTCATCATGGATAGCACCAACTTCTAGATGCGGTGATTTTTGCTTGTCAACAATAGTAAAAAGTTTAAAGTCACGCATCAGCTTTGGTGATAAAAATTGACTAATAAAGCTCTCATCTTTAAAGTTTTGCATCGCAAAGTGCAGAGTATCCAGCCAATTGCTTCCTGCAAACTCAGGGAACCATTGTTTATCTTCCTGAGTCGGGTTTTCACAAATACGACGAATATCTACCATCATATTAAAGCCCAATGCGTACGGATTAATACCAGAGTAAAATTTACTGTTGTAAGGGGGCTGGTAAACTACATTGGTATGGCTCTGTAAGAACTCCAACATAAAGGAATCACTTAATTTTCCCTCATCATATAGGTGGTTCAATATGGTGTAATGCCAAAATGTTGCCCAGCCTTCGTTCATAACTTGGGTTTGTCTTTGAGGATAAAAATACTGTGATACTTTACGAACAATACGTATTATTTCACGTTGCCATGACTCAAGTAGTGGGGCATTTTTCTCAATAAAGTATAAGATATTCTCTTGAGGCTCCGTTGGGAAGCGTGGACGGTCGTGTGTTTCTTGATCTTCGCCTTTTGGTATTGTGCGCCAAAGTTCATTAACCTGAGACTGTAAATAGTCTTCACGTTCTTGTTGGCGCTTCTGCTCCTCAAACATAGATATACGTTGTGGACGCTTATAACGATCAACGCCGTAGTTCATCAGCGCATGGCAAGAGTCAATCAGGTTTTCTACTTCGTCTATGCCGTACTTTTCTTCGCATTTAGCGACATAGTTTTTTGCGAATACTAAATAGTCAATGATAGACGACGCGTCCGTCCATGTCTTGAATAAATAATTACCTTTGAAGAATGAGTTATGCCCATAACAAGCGTGTGCCATAACCAGCGCCTGCATCGGCAAAGTATTTTCTTCCATAAGGTAAGCGATACAGGGATCTGAATTGATCACAATTTCATACGCCAGTCCCATTTGACCGCGTTTGTAAGTTTGTTCTGTTTGAATAAATTTTTTGCCGTAGGACCAATGCGCATAACCAATAGGCATACCGACACTGGAGTACGCATCCATCATTTGTTCGGCCGTGATCACCTCAATTTGATTAGGGTAGGTATCTAGTCTGTAATGCTCTGCTACACGAGCAATTTCTTGATGATAAGTATCAAGTAAATCAAAAGTCCAATCAGGACCATCGTCTATTGGCTTATAGGTCATCGCACAACCTCCCAAAATTATGCAGCGCTTTGCTTATCTTTGTTCTTTTTGAACAGCTCTCTGAAGATAGGGTAAATATCCTCTACGCTTCGAATGTGTTGCATAGCAAAATTATCAAAGGCATTAGCTACTCCTTGATACTCTCGCCATAGGCTTTGATGCGCCCGGGTCGTTATTTCAATGTAAGCATAATACCGTACAGTTTTGAGCAGTTTACTTGAAAGTATTTGAGTACATTGCGGCGAATCGTCTGCCCAATTGTCGCCATCTGAAGCTTGTGCTGCGTATATATTCCAGTCGCCCTGCGCGTAGCGTTCTTGAATAATCTCATCCATTAGCTTCAGTGCACTTGAGACGATAGTACCCCCCGTTTCTTGCGAATAGAAAAACTCTTGCTCGTCCACCTCTTTGGCTTGAGTATGGTGGCGGATATATACCACCTCTATATCTTTATATGTTCGGGTTAAAAACTGATATAGCAAAATATAAAAACGCTTTGCCATATCTTTGGTCGCTTGATCCATAGAACCAGATACGTCCATCAAGCAAAACATAACCGCTTTGCTGGTGGGGTGGGGGCGTCGCTCGTAATTACGAAAACGCAGATCGTAATTGTCGATGAAAGGCACCGCAGCAATTTGTGCTTTCAATATTTCAATACGTTGCTCGATATCAATTATCTTTTGTTGCGGAGGCACCGGCTCAGCTAACAAATTGGCTAATTCCTCTTCTAACTCTTTTAATTCGCGCCTTTTGCTTGATGTCATAGCTATGCGTCGTGCCATAGAGCCTTTTAGACTTCGTACAATGTCTAAGTTGCTTGGCATACCATCGTTACAAAAGCCCGCCCGATGTGTTTTCATTTGCATCAGTTTATCCAACTGACTCTGTTGCAGGTTAGGCAGCTCTAAATCTTCAAACAATAAATCTAAATATTCATCTTTAGAAATAGAGAAAACAAAATCGTCTTGGCCTTCCCCTTGGTCACTTGCCTCGCCCTCACCACCACCACCTCCCTGACCGGAAGGCGGGCGCTGAATTTTGTCACCTGTAGAAAATTGATCATTACCAGGGTGAATAAGCTCTCTATCTCCCCCCTTACCTTGATGGAAAGTAGGTTCGCTAATGTCTCTTTGTGGAATAGAAATGCTTTCGCCACTTGAGACATCAGTCACACTTCGTTTGTTAATCGCCTCTGATACCGCCTTTTTTATCTGCTTTTTGTAGCGGCGGATAAAACGCTGGCGGTTCAGAGTGCTCTTATTTTTGCCGTTAAGACGGCGATCAATAAAATGCGCCATATAACACCCTCTTTAATGCTTACAAGTTACTGAGACTTTCTTACTCTTAAATACCATTCAGAGAGTAAGCGAACTTGTTTTTGGGTATAGCCTTTGTCAACCATGCGATTGACGAAATCCTCATGCTTCTTCTGGTCTTCAGCCGAGGTTTTTGCATTAAATGAAATAACAGGAAGTAAGTCCTCTGTATTAGAAAACATCTTTTTCTCAATAACGGTTCTTAGCTTTTCATAGCTAGTCCATACCGGATTATCACCATTATGGTGGGCTCTGGCTCTCAAGACAAAATTGACGATTTCATTTCGAAAATCTTTTGGATTTGAAATACCCGCGGGTTTTTCGATCTTCTCAAGTTCTGCATTTAATGCTGCGCGGTCAAACAACTGACCAGTGTCTGGATCTCGGTACTCCTGATCTTGGATCCAAAAGTCTGCATAGGTTACATAACGGTCAAATATATTTTGTCCATACTCAGAGTACGATTCTAGGTATGCTGTTTGTAATTCCTTACCAATAAACTCAACATATTGAGGAATAAGATAGCCTTTCAAGTGGCTCAAGTAACGCTCCTGAACTTCTGCGTTAAATTGCTCTCGCTCTATTTGTTGCTCTAATACATAAAACAAATGAACTGGATTTGCTGCAACTTCACTGTGGTCAAAGTTGAAGACGCGTGAAAGTATTTTAAACGCAAATCGAGTGGAGAGACCGTTCATCCCCTCATCTACTCCCGCATAGTCACGATACTCTTGATAAGACTTAGCTTTGGGATCTGTATCTTTTAAACTCTCTCCATCATACACTCGCATTTTGGAATAAATACTTGAGTTTTCAGGCTCTTTAATCCGCGACAGTGCCGAAAATTTAGCTAAAGTTTCTAGCGTGCCAGGGGCACATGGAGCTTGCCGCAATTCGCTATTTTCTATGAGCTTCTCGTAGATTTTTACTTCTTCTGATACGCGTAGGCAATAAGGCACTTTAACGATATAAACGCGGTCTAAAAACGCTTCATTATTTTTGTTGTTTTTGAAGGTTTGCCATTCAGATTCGTTAGAGTGCGCAAGGATCAGCCCACTAAAGGGAAGTGCAGAAATACCCTCCGTGCCGTTATAGTTTCCTTCCTGAGTTGCAGTTAATAACGGGTGTAGCACTTTGATGGGGGCTTTAAACATCTCAACAAACTCCATTAACCCCTGGTTTGCAAGGCAAAGTGCACCTGAATATGCGTAGGCATCAGGATCATTTTGAGCAAAGTGTTCAAGCTTACGAATGTCTACTTTACCCACTAGCGCTGAGATGTCTTGGTTGTTTTCATCGCCAGGCTCTGTTTTAGCGATGGCTATTTGGTCAAGTATAGATGGATACCGCTTTACAACAGTGAATTTAGTAATATCACCGTTGTACTCATGTAAGCGTTTGGTAGCCCATGGCGACATTATAGTTTTAATATAGCGGGTAGGGATTCCGTACTCTTTTTCTAACAAGTCAGCGTCTTCTTGAGGACTGAACAGGCAAAGTGGGTGGTCGTTAACTGGTGAGCCTTTTAGCGAATACACCGGTACTTTTTGCATTAAATATTTTAATTTCTCGGCGATAGAAGACTTACCCCCACCAACAGGACCGAGTAAATAGAGCACCTGCTTACACTCTTCAAGCCCTTGGGCTGCGTGTTTGAGATAAGAGACTATCTGTTCAATAGCGTCTTCCATGCCATAAAACTCGTTAAATGCAGGGTATCTTGCTATTACTCTATTGGAAAACAGTCTACTTAGCCTCGCATCTTTAGATGTGTCAATCATCTCCGGTTCGCCAATCGCCATTAATAGTCGCTCTGGGGCGCTGGCATAGGCTGATTTATCATTTTTACAAATTTCAAGAAATTCCGCGATAGTGTACTCTTCTTCTTGCGCGGCTTCATATCTGGCCTGATAATGTTCAAATATTGTCATAACGACCTCCAGTAAGCTACCTTGTATGGATTGCGGATCATAGATTAGGAAAGGTTACTTAAAGCTTAGTCGTGATATGAATAATACCCAAAAAAAACTAGATTTTTTATGTATTAATGTTGAATTACAGGCGCAAAAAAGGGTGCCTTAGCACCCTCATTATTGCATCAATGATGATAGTTGATGTTAAGCTAGGTTGCTGTTTGCAAAGTCCCAGTTAACAAGTGCCCAGAAACCCTTTAGGTATTCAGGACGGACGTTACGGTAGTCGATATAGTAAGCGTGTTCCCAAAGATCAACTGTGATAATTGGTGTAACACCTTCTTCAGTCAGCGGCGTAGCTGCGTTTGAAGTATTTACGATATCTAAAGAGCCGTCAGCAAGTTGAACTAACCAAGTCCAACTTGAGCCAAAGTTATTTACCGCTTTGTCATTAAAAGCTTCTTGGAACGCAGCAAATGAGCCCCATTTCGCGTTGATTAGCTCCGCAACTTTACCTGTTGGTTCGCCACCTGCATTTGGTGCTAAGCTGTGCCAGTAGAACGTATGGTTCCAGATTTGAGCAGCATTGTTGAAAACACCACCTTCAGAGCTACAAACGATCTCTTCTAGTGATTTACCTTCGAAGTCAGTACCTTCAATTAAACCATTTAGCTTTACAACATAAGTGTTGTGGTGTTTGCCGTGGTGGAATTCTAACGTCTCTTGAGAGATGTGCGGCTCAAGTGCGTTTAGTGCATAAGGTAGTGACGGTAGTTCAAATGCCATATTAATCTCCATTTTTTTGGTTGATTTGCCAACAACTCATACGAAAGCAAGCTAACATTAGCCCACTTTTCTATACCATTGGCTTTTATAGTGATACTATAATTCCTGACTATTTTACTCAAGTTTTGGCAAACAGCAATGCGTGCCAGTGACTTAATGACTTATAATACATATTCTTTGTGAACCGATGCCAAATAGCAGCCTTCACATGGGCAATAAATGAGCTCAGTTTAGGCGCTATACCGTTGCTTCTAACCTATCGTGCGGCTGGCGTAGTGGTTTACTAATGTGTGTTGTAATAGTGAGTAGCAAGCTAAAGTGCCGATATTAGCGTGCTGTACATAAATATCGGAAAAACGTCATTTTGAGGTAACTAATGGAAACTATTGATAAGATTAAACAACAGATCGAAGAAAACCCAATTATTCTTTATATGAAAGGGTCTCCTAAACTCCCTAACTGTGGTTTTTCTTCGCAAGCATCTCAGGCTTTGATGGCGTGCGGTGAGCAGTTTGCGTATGTAGATATACTACTAAACCCTGATATTCGTGCAGAGCTACCGCATTATGCAAACTGGCCTACCTTTCCACAACTTTGGGTTGAAGGTGAGCTGATTGGTGGTTGTGACATCATTATTGAGATGTTCCAAAAAGGTGAGCTTCAACCACTAATCTCAGAAACAGCTGCTAAGTATAAAAAAGATGATGCAGCGGCTGAATAATGTCATACCTGGCAGAGCATAAGCTCTGCCGCCCTAATTTTTCTGGTTAACTTCCTCCCTTTTTATACTTTTACTCGTTTATTAATCGCCTGATCCCTTCACTAGACAATTACTCGTTTCAATTTGGATCCAACTTTTGTTTATTTAGTTGACGTGTACGTCAACTAAAACAGGTTTGCCGCTGCATATTTATATAGCCATTCTCATGTAGTGCTTGTTAGCCAGTCTTTGGTTTATAGTAATTGTGTGAATATTTATTCATATTTTAATTTTGATTACGTTTACGTAAACGTTTACTTGCGTGGATCTTGTGGCCATTATATACTTGTTGATACCGGTGTCATTTTGCAAATTTATATTCAATATTTTCAAAATGATAAATTTTGATTGATTTGGGTAACTTGTATTACCAATGAGAAATATTCAACTTAATGAATATGTATTCATATTTGTGTTGACTCTACTTTCAATCAAGGCTAATTTTGAGTATCTGCCAGCATTTCGTCGTACCGTCATGAGCTGGCCGTTGTAGCAAGGGGAGGAGTCTATGCTATATGACTCAAAATTAGAAAAAGATAACTGTGGGTTTGGTTTGATTGCGCATGTGAGCGGACAGCCGAGCCATAAACTGATCCGAACAGCCATAACTGGTTTAGACCGTATGCAGCACCGTGGTGGTATTTCTGCCGATGGCAAAACAGGTGATGGGTGTGGATTATTGTTGCAAAAACCAGATAGCTTCTTTCGAGCTATTGCTGCCGAAAATGAGTGGCACATAGGTAAAAACTATGCGGTTGGCATGATATTTTTAAATCAAGATCAAGCGCTAGCAGCAGCGGCAGAAAAAGTCATTTGTGAAGAATTAGAAAAAGAAACACTGACGGTGATTGGTTGGCGTGAAGTACCAACTGATCCATCCATGCTTGGCCCTATTGCCAAAGCACAATTACCTGAGTTTAAGCAAGTTTTTATCGGTGCGCCAGAAGGTTGGCGTCCTAAAGATTTAGAGCGACGCCTTTATATTGCGAGGCGTCGGATTGAAAAAAGGTTGGAGCAGGACGAGCAATTTTATATTTGCAGTTTGTCTGGCTTGGTGACTATCTATAAAGGCTTGATGATGCCAGTGGATTTACCTAACTTCTATTCTGATCTTGCTGACATCCGTATGACGAGCGCTATTTGCGTATTTCACCAACGCTTCTCAACCAATACTCAGCCTCGATGGCCTTTGGCTCAACCATTTCGCTATTTAGCACACAATGGTGAGATCAATACAATTCAAGGCAATCGTCAGTGGGCGCGTGCTCGGGCCTACAAGTTTGCTTCACCGCTATTACCTGATTTACAAACGGCAGCGCCGTTTGTCAATGAGATTGGATCTGATTCCTCTAGCTTAGACAACATGTTAGAGCTGTTTTTAGCGGGTGGGATGGATCTGTTTCGAGCAATGCGTATGCTTGTGCCTCCCGCATGGCAGAAAAACCGCGCTATGGATGAAGATCTTCGCGCATTCTATGATTTTAATTCTATGCACATGGAGCCATGGGATGGCCCCGCTGGGATAGTGATGTCAGATGGTCGTTTTGCTGCTTGCAACCTCGACCGTAATGGCCTAAGACCCGCGCGCTATGTGATCACTCAAGATGGGTTTATTACCCTCGCATCTGAAGTGGGCATTTGGGATTATGCACCTGACGAAGTCATTGAAAAAGGCCGTGTAGGACCAGGTGAGTTATTGGTGGTCGATACTTTACATGGCAAGATTTGGCAGTCCGATGAAATCGATCAAGATCTGAAATCCAGACACCCCTATAAGACTTGGCTTGAGCAAAATGTAAAACGGTTAACGCCATTTGAAGCGTTAGATGAGCAAGCATCAGGTAAACGCGATCTAGATGATGAGGCCTTGGTAACGTACCAAAAGCAGTTCGGTTACACAAATGAAGAGCTAGATCAAGTTATTCGTGTGATGGGTGAAAATGGCCAAGAAGCAACAGGCTCAATGGGAGATGATACACCTTTTGCTGTTTTGTCTGAGGGGCACCGCTCAATCTTCGATTACTTTAGACAAAAATTTGCGCAAGTTACAAACCCGCCCATAGACCCGCTGCGTGAAAATCATGTTATGTCTTTGGCTACCTGTATTGGCCGAGAGCAAAACGTTTTTAACGAGACTACAGGTCACGCTAAACGCTTACAATTTGCTTCTCCAGTGTTAACGTATTCTGACATGCAGCAATTGCTGCATGCAGATGATGACCATTATTGCGCTTGCAAAATTTCATTAATATATAATGCAGAGGAGTCCTTGCGCGCAGCTATTGAACGAGTTTGTAAGGAAGCAACAGAAAAAGCACGTAGTGGTTGCGTTATGTTGATCTTAACCGACCGAGACATAGCAGCTGGAAAACACATTATACCAGCTGCTATGGCTGTGGGGGCAATACAACAACGTTTGGTGAATGAAAACCTACGTTGTGATGCAAATATCATTGTTGAAACCGGCAGTGTTCGAGATCCCCACCAATTTGCTGTATTACTAGGCTTTGGTGCCACCGCAATTTATCCCTATTTAGCATATGAAACACTGGTTGATATGTGTGACAAGAAGGTCATTCAAAAATCATATCGGGAAGTTACACTGTCATATCGTAGCGCTATAAATAAAGGTTTATACAAAATCATGTCGAAAATGGGGATCAGTACAATTGCATCCTACCGTTGCTCGATGTTATTTGAAGCCGTAGGTTTGTCTGATGAAGTGGTAGAGTTGTGCTTCAACGGCGTTGCAAACCGTATTAAAGGTGCATGTTTTGATGATTTTGCATTAGAACAACAACAGCTAAACAAACTCGCGTTTAGTAGACGCAAGTTATTATCACATGGTGGTCTATTAAAGTACGTACATGGTGGTGAGTACCATGCCTACAATCCAGATGTTGTACAAACGTTACAAACAGCGGTGCGTTCGGGGAATTATCAGGACTATATAAAATATGCAGAGCTTGTAAATAATCGTCCCGTCACCAATTTACGAGATATGTTAAAGCTCAAAACGGAACAGAACTCAATTGATCTTGAGGAAGTGGAACCAGCAACAGAGCTTTATAAGCGTTTTGACTCCGCAGCAATGAGTATCGGTGCATTATCTCCTGAAGCGCACGAAGCGCTGGCTATTGCTATGAATCGTCTTGGTGGCTGCTCAAATTCCGGTGAGGGGGGCGAAGACAAGCTCCGTTTTGGCACTGAAAAGAATTCCCGCATCAAGCAAGTTGCGTCTGGGCGGTTTGGCGTGACGCCGCATTATTTGCGCTCTGCTGATGTTATTCAAATTAAAGTGGCTCAAGGCGCAAAACCGGGGGAGGGAGGTCAGCTACCAGGTGAAAAGGTGACGCCTTACATCGCGAAACTTCGCTATTCAGTTCCAGGTGTTACTTTGATTTCGCCGCCACCACATCACGATATTTACTCTATTGAAGACCTAGCACAACTGATTTTTGACTTAAAGCAGGTAAATCCAGAGGCGATGATCTCGGTCAAGCTGGTTTCAGAACCAGGTGTCGGCACCATTGCGACTGGTGTTGCCAAGGCATATGCCGACCTTATTACCATAGCGGGCTATGATGGCGGCACAGGGGCAAGTCCACTGACATCAGTGAAGTATGCAGGTAGTCCTTGGGAACTGGGACTTGCAGAGACTCAACAAGCATTGGTTGAAAATGGTTTACGTCACCGGATCAGGCTGCAAACCGACGGTGGTCTAAAAACAGGGTTAGATATTATCAAGGCCGCTATTCTTGGTGCAGAAAGCTTTGGTTTTGGTACAGGTCCTATGGTTGCACTCGGCTGTAAATATCTCAGGATCTGTCATCTTAATAATTGCGCGACGGGTGTTGCAACACAAGATGATACGTTGCGTCAAAAACATTATCACGGCCTGCCTGAAATGGCGATGAACTACTTTAAGTTTATTGCACAAGAAGCGCGCGAAATTATGGCATCGCTTGGTGTTACTAAATTAACAGACTTAATAGGAAGGACAGATTTACTTGATGTGATTGAAGGGAATACAGCGAAGCAGAAAAAGTTAGATTTAACTCCGTTATTAGCGAAGCCAAATAATCCATCAAATGAAGCTTTATATTGCACGCATACTAACCCGTCACACTATAGTGGTGCATTAAACGAAAGCTTGCTTGAGAAGGCGAAATCAGCAATAGATGATATGACAGGTACCTCGTTGGTTAGCCGGATCTCCAATACAGATAGAGCAATTGGTGCGATGCTATCAGGCTATATAGCCAGTAAACATGGTAATCAAGGTATGGCCGCTGATCCGGTAGCTATTGAGCTACATGGTACTGCGGGACAATCTTTTGGAGTTTGGAATGCGGGTGGTCTTGAAATGACGCTGGTGGGAGATGCAAATGACTACGTAGGCAAAGGTATGGCTGGTGGTAAGTTGGTTATTCGCCCGCCGGTTGGCTCTAGTTTTGCTTCACATCAAGCCGCAATTATCGGTAATACCTGTTTGTATGGTGCAACAGGCGGTAAGTTATTTGCAGCAGGTCGCGCTGGAGAGCGCTTTGCGGTGAGGAATTCAGGTGTACAAGCCGTCGTCGAAGGCCTTGGTGATAATGGTTGTGAATACATGACGGGAGGCGTGGTGTGTGTGCTTGGTCAAGTTGGCGTTAACTTTGGGGCAGGTATGACCGGTGGTTTTGCCTACGTACTTGACGAAGAGAGTGATTTTGATAAGCGCATCAACCCTGAGTTGGTCGAGTTGGTCGACCTCAAAGCGCTGGCATCGCACCAAGAGCATCTACGCGGTTTAATTGCAGAGCATTTAGATTTAACCAGTTCAACCCGAGCTGAGCAGATCTTAGCTAATTTTGAGTTGTATTTACCTATGTTTAAACTGGTAAAGCCAAAGTCGAGCGATCTAAATAGTTTACTTGGCCACCGAGCGCGTAGTAGCGCTGAGCTACGAATTCAGGCGCAGTAGGAGAGAGCAATGAGCGAGAACGTTTACCAATTTATCGATGTACAACGTGTAGATCCGCGAAAAAAGCCTATTTCTACACGTAAGCAATCTTTTGTTGAGATCTATGAGCCGTTTTCAGAGCAACAAGTACATTCACAATCAGACCGTTGTTTAGATTGCGGAAACCCTTACTGCGAGTGGAAATGTCCGGTACATAATTACATTCCACAATGGCTTAAACTAATCCGTACAGGCCGGATTATTGAAGCTGCAGAGTTATCTCATCGCACCAACAGTTTGCCCGAGGTATGTGGTCGAGTTTGTCCACAAGATAGACTTTGTGAAGGGTCATGTACACTTAATGAAGAGTTTGGGGCTGTCACTATCGGTAATATTGAAAAGTACATTACTGATACAGCGTTTGCACAAGGCTGGAAACCAGACTTATCCTATGTCACTTGGACAGACAAAAAAGTAGCTATTATTGGGGCAGGGCCAGCTGGGCTCGGTTGTGCTGATATTTTGGTTCGCAATGGTGTCAAAGCCGTAGTTTATGACCGTAACCCTGAAATTGGGGGGTTGCTAACCTTTGGGATCCCGTCATTTAAATTAGAAAAGTCGGTTATGGAAAACCGCCGTGAGATTTTCACTGAAATGGGCGTAGAGTTTAAACTCAACACTGAAGTTGGTCGAGATATCTCAATGGACGAGCTATTGTCACAGTACGATGCCGTATTTTTAGGAGTCGGGACATACCAAAGCATGAAGGGCAATCTGGAAAATGAAGATGCCGATGGTGTTTATGAAGCGCTTCCTTTTTTGATTGGCAATACCAATCGCGTCATGGGCTATGACGAAACACAGCATAGCTATGTAAATATGGCTGGTAAACGTGTTGTTGTGTTAGGTGGCGGTGACACGGCAATGGACTGTGTGAGAACTTCAGTTAGGCAAAACGCACAATCTGTCATTTGCGCATACCGCCGTGATGAAGAGAATATGCCAGGGTCTGTACGTGAGGTGAAAAACGCCAAAGAAGAAGGGGTGGAGTTTAAATTTAACCTGCAACCTGTGGGTATTGAAGTTGACGATACTGGTAAAGTAAGTGGTGTAAAAATGGTCAATACGCAGCTGGGTGAACCCGATGCCAATGGCCGACGACGTGCCGAAATTGTAGCGGGTTCAGAGCACATACTGGAAGCTGATGCCGTGATCATGGCATTTGGTTTTAAACCTCATGACCTTGATTGGTTAGCGCAATATGATGTGGCAATAAATCACTGGGGTGGTATTGTGGCACCAGAAAAAGGTGCATTTACTCATCAAACAAGTAACCCAAAGATTTTTGCTGGTGGTGATGCTGTTCGAGGTTCTGATTTAGTAGTTACTGCTATTTTTGAAGGTAGAAACGCCGCTGAAGGTATTTTGGATTACTTGGAAGTATAAGACCTATTTTGTCTTGGCGCTGCCTCAACCTGAAGGCGTAAATTGGCGGCTAACTCGGTTCAAAGCTCTCTTAGAACAACTAAGCAGTATAATTCTTACCCAGTTAGTTCCAAGCGCTCTCACCCTAAAATAGAACACTTAATTCAGTAAATAGATATAGCTGACGAAATAACTTTTGTCGTTCATAAACCCCACTTACAGTCATTGTAACTGGGGTTTTTATTTACGTTTTTTAATTAGGCTATTACTCTAAAGCTCAGTAATTTAAGAGATGAATATCAGTGAATTAATACCAAGTACGTTAATTAATCAATCTATTTTTAGGCCAGAAAATCTTATCGATAGCACTGCTACCTTCGAAGTACCAACATCCATGGAGACAAGACAAAACCTTTGCTCTTTAGTTATTAAAATAAGAAGTTTCCAACACAGCTAGCGTCAGGCTTATTCCCTTAAAACTGCGCAAGTATTAAGGCTGATTTGGTATTATAGTATGGTTTTTTTATAATGCTCACACTATACTCCGTACAAAAAAGAATAGAAAGGAATGAAAAATAACAAATGCAAAAATTCAGAATAACTAAAAACTTGTACCTCTATCAATTTCCACCATTTGAAGGGGATCATGTTGGCTATAATATTTATGCTTTTATTGAAGACAACACGGCTATGCTCCTTGATACCGGATTTGAAGCACATGGAAAAGCTGTTCATGAAGATCTAAACAGCCAGGGTATTAATATTACGCAGGTATTATTCTCTCATTTCCACCCGGATCATATCTCTGGTCTGCCAGCGCTTGCAATGCCAGAACTATATGGAAATCACCATTATAAAAATACACTAAATAAATATATAGATAAAACTAAGCATCATTATTTTGAGGGGCTCAACGAGCTTAATGAAAACTCGGTTTTGCATTTCGGTGAGTTCGATTTTAAATTTGAGTTTATTTCTGGGCATGTGGAGTGTGGTTTGTATACCATCATCAATGATAAATACATCCACGTAGCTGATGACATTATGACGTCAAATAAATCTGAAGCACTTTTGCCAGCTGTTCATATTAGTGGCGCACAAGCACATTTTGATTCTCTTGAAAAATTAAAAAGCTACGCTGAGCTAACGTTACTACTCTCCCATGGAAATCCAATTTCTGGAGCGGAGCAAGTTTTAACCGAAATATCTCAAAGACAAAGTTATCTAAAGGCATTGGCTCAAAGTGAATCACCACTTAGCCTAGAAAAGGCCATAGCCAAATGCACAACTCAGTTTTTACATACAGAGTGGCATAACTACGTATATCGTTAGTCATGCCACACAATGCAAAGTTACCGCTGCACTTATTCTCCAGTTATCTTTATGATAAATCGTTCAAGTCAAAAGTGGCATTCACGCACTTTGTACTTGTAATAGTTCCTTTGCACTCGCTCTTGTTGTATCACTTATTCTATCGCCACCGATTAATCTGGCGATCTCATCGATACGTTCGTTATGTGCCATCGGCGTCATTTTGGTAAAGGTTTCACCATTCTCAACTCGCTTTGCGACAAAAAATTGGTTGTGACCACTGCACGCTACTTGTGGTAAGTGCGTAACGCAGATTACTTGTGTAGACTGGCCAAGTTGGCGCAGTAATTTACCTACTGTTGCCGCTGTCGGCCCAGAGATACCGACGTCCACCTCATCGAAAATCAAAGTAGGGGTGGTGACGCGTGTTGCGATAATAACTTGTATGGCTAGGCTGATCCGCGATAGCTCTCCACCTGAGGCGACTTTCCCCATAGGCTGTAAAGGCTGTCCAGGGTTTGTAGAGACATAAAACTCAATGTGATCATATCCAAGTGGACTCGGCTTTCCACCTAGGTTAGGTGTTAACTGGATCTCAAACTGGCCATCGCCCATTGCAAGTTCTTCCATACTCGCAGAGATACGCTCGTTAAGAGATGCACTGGCCTGCTGGCGACTTTGGCTTAATCCATGAGCAGCTTGGTTGTAGGCGTTAATCGCTTCAGCTATTTCTTCTTCTAGCGCATCGAGTCTTGCGGAGTCAGAGGTAATAGACTCAAGTTCATGTTGCAGTGCTTGGTGATGTTGATAGAGCAACTCAGGCTGAACTTGATGTTTTCTTGCCAAATCTAAGGCTTGTGAAAGTCTATCTTCTAGCTCCTGTAGTCGCATCGGATCTTGCTCAACTGAGTCGGAATAACTGCGGATCTCTCTACTGGCTTCTTCTACTTGAACTGCTGCTTCATCAAGCACTTGCGCAATGTTTTCAAGGGTTTTATCAAAGCTGGTAAGTTCAGAAAATACTTGAGCGCTTTGCTGTAGTTGCGATAATACAGTCTGCTCGTCATTTTCATATAGACGAGATAATTCGCGATGGCACTGTTCTAAAATTGTTTGGCTATGACTTAGGCGTGAATGTTCACTCTCAATATCTTCATATTCACCTTCTTGTAAAGCAAACTCATCAAGCTCAGCGACTTGATATTCAAGAAGTTGTTTTTTTGCTGCTTGTGCCTGTTGTGACTTTTGAAGATCGACATATTCTTTTTGTAGCTTGTGATAGTGACTATATTGTCCCTTAACTGCTTGCAAGAGCGTGGTGTGATTAGCATAAGCATCTAGTAACTGTAACTGATATTCAGGCTTCAATAACAACTGATGAGCATGCTGCCCATGAATAGCAATTAGGTGCTGCCCAAGCTCTTTTTGTTGACCAACCGTGACAGGTGAGCCGTTGATATAGCTTTTACTGCGCCCATTTTTACTGATCACTCTACGAAGAATACATTCATTTTCTTCATTTTCTAGCATATGTTCGGTAAGAAAACGCTTAGCTGCTGGGAGCTGAGACACATCAAACTGAGCTGATATATCGGCTTTTTCACTGCCCGGACGGATTGCTGCAGGATCAGCTCGCTCGCCAAGACAAAGAGAAAGCGCATCAATAGCGATAGATTTACCAGCGCCTGTTTCACCAGTTATTGCGGTCATACCGCAATGCCAGTCGATATTTAGCGCACTAACAATAGCAAAATTTTGTATATTCAGAGCCAAAAGCATACTGTACACCTTAACAAATGATCACTGTTAATTTATACAGTATTTGGTTGTTTAGCAACTTATATCATAAAATTTCTTTCAGATATTAAGCGACACTATTAAGTGTATTCAGCTGAGTGCGCGCTCTTTCATAGCCGGAGCTGATTGTTTTTGTTGCGTCGGTGGTTCTGGCGCTTCCACTGCTGGGTTCTGGATGTTTTCGGCTTCATCATCTTGCAAAGTAGTGGGGGTGTCTGGTGTTTGAATACGTGCAATGAGTGCAGGTAAAATCTCACGATAAAAATCGCGATTATATGCGATCCCTGCGTTTGGCAACTCTGCAACAAAATATTGTAGCTGTTCGGCAAGTAAATCTATATTGCCGTTTTGTCTGCACTTATTTAACTCGTTCGTGACTGAATAAATGAATAGTTCACTGACTTTTTCGAGTTGAGCGAGGTTTTCCTCAGAGTGCGGTTGCACAACAAAAAAATTACCGACAATTGCATTGATCTGCGGGGCATATTTGGGCCGCAAGATCTTTGCTTCTACAAACTCTGCTACTTTCTGTTTAAAGTGGTTGCTTATTACTTTAAGACGGTCATTAAAGGCCTTTTTTTCAGCTTCACGGGCTTTTCTTCTATTGTTTTCAATCACTAAATACACGGAGAGTATAGTGATAAGCAGCGCTAATGTGAAAAATACAACGTAAGCCATTTTATTATTTTTTACCTAATTTAGAAAATTAACCAAGGTTATTTTGCGTAACTTTATGTACTTAGTAAAGCCTACTGCCCCAATTTAATTTCTGCCTAAGAACATTGTAGTAGGAGTAACACTTAGGATGGATAAGTCTAAGCTTTTTCTCTGCTTTTTTTATAACCACTTCATCTCCGGGCAAGACTGCAAGTACTACATGGCTATCACAACTTACCTGTAAGCTATCGGTATTTTCCAAGCTCAACTTTAATTTAACTTCTTTGTCAGCATCAACAACAAGTGGCCGGCTAGACAGTGTATGGGGAAACATGGGAACCAATGACATGGCATTAAGCTCGGGTGTCAAAATAGGCCCGCCACCGGATAATGAGTAAGCCGTCGACCCCGTTGGTGTGGATACTATCAGACCATCGGAACGTTGAGAAAACACAAAATCATCGTCGATGAAGGCTTCAAACTCAATCATGTGCGCGACTTTGTCAGCATGAAGCACCGCCTCATTCATTGCTAAATTTGCACTTTTGAGTTGGTCATGCCTGTATACGGAAACTTCTAATAAAAACCTGGACTCTTCAATAAATTGACCACTTAGTACCGCTTCTAACTGCGCTTCAAACCCTTCGGGGTTGAGATCAGTTAAAAAACCGAGGTTTCCTCTATTCACCCCTATCACAGCAACATCAAAGCGAGCAAGTACCCTTGCTGCACCTAACATATTACCGTCGCCACCTACAACAATTGCCAAATCGCAGCGTTTTCCTAATTCAACTAATTCGACAACACACGTTTCATCTAGGGTTTTAATCTGATCAGCGACACGATCTTCAACGAGTACTTCATATCCTAATGCTTGCAAAAAAGTATAAAGTCGTTGTAAGGTCGTTCCCGCACCCTCATGGTTGGGTTTGCCAATTAAGCCGATAGTGTTAAACGTGGTCGTCATTCAGTCATTTGTCCTTGATATTTTTATAGCAAGATTATCTTAAAAGCGTAGTGCTTGAAACTGACAATTGACACCCATATTAAAATATTTATGAAACTGAATCCTAGAGATGAACAAATTCTGTGCGCGGTTATGCGTCATTACTGTAATGGTGATGGCCAACCTGTTGCATCAAGCAAAATTGCACAGCAAGATGGGCTTTCTATTTGCTCTGCTACTGTACGCAATTCGATGGCACGCCTTGAAAATAAGGGCTTATTATATTCACCGCATACTTCAGCTGGACGCGTACCGACGGATCAAGGGGTAAAATTTTGGTTACAAGAGTTTTTCCCACTGACTGACGTGGCTGTACATTGGCAACCTGACCAGTCAGCGATTGTTTCGTTTGCCCATTTACTAAGCCAAAACTTTCAGGTCTGTTGCTGCGTTGGTTTACCACAAGTTAGCAGCAAGCAGATGTTTCGTGTAGAAGTACTCGATTTTGATCGCAAAAATTGGTTGGTGCTGTTAATAGACAGGGCTGGGCAGTCTCACAATATTTGTATTGATAAACCCGTTGATGACTCCGACGCGCTGCGTTATCAGTTTGCGGCGTGGATGAATACCGTGTTTAGCCAACAGAACTTGGTTGAAGGACTGCATCGGATGCGGGCGATGGCACATAGTGCGCCACCAAGCTGTCATCATATTTTGGCACAGTGGACAAAGCAATTAAGTCAGCAACTGGGCTCTGACAACGCAATTGTTGTGGGCGAGCGTTATTTATATAACCGCCTAGAACTGGATAAAGAAATTAACATTGGCGTTGGTTTTTTAGAGCAGGTTGAAGATCGCTTAGCATTTAAAGATGGCGTATCGGTATTATTGGGGGAGGAGCTGAGTATGCTTGATTTAGGTCGGGTAGTTGTACTAAGTGTGCCCTATTTTTCTAAAGGACAATATCAAAGTCGTTTCTGCGCGATTTGTCCCGCAGACTCGAAGATTGAGGCAATCTTAACTGAATTCAAAAAATTGCCTCAGTAAAGGGTTGAAACTCTCATTTCAATCCCCATAATTACGGCAGTTGTAAAGAATCGGAGAATAATCACATGTCTGAGCAGACAAAAGCCACAGAGCAAGAGCTTGATCAAGAACAAACGCAAGTGGAAGCAGAAACGGTTGAAGCACAAGAGCAACAATCAGAACAAGCTGAAAATGTGAGTGAGTTGAGCCCAGAAGAAGAAATTGCTGGCTTGTATGCGCAGCTAGAAACGGCTAAGCAGACCATTGACTCGCAAAAAGACAGCGTAGTTCGCGCCGCAGCAGAGCTAGAAAATGTACGCCGTCGTGCAGCTCAAGATGTTGAAAAAGCGCATAAGTTCGCACTTGAAAAATTCTCAAATGAATTGCTACCCGTCATTGATAACCTAGAGCGTGCGATTGAGTTTTCTGACAAAGAAAATGAAACGCTTAAGCCTGTGTTGGAAGGTATCGATATGACGATTAAGTCTTTTGCTGATGCGTTGGCAAAGTTTGGCGTTGAGGCTGTAAACCCTCAAGGTGAAGCGTTCAACCCCGAATTACATCAAGCTATGTCTATTCAGCCAAGTAACGACGTTTCGCCAAATACTGTGCTAGCCGTGATGCAAAAAGGCTACACTCTAAATGGCCGTTTATTGCGTCCTGCTATGGTGATGGTATCGAAAGCGGCTGAGTAAACCTCGGATCCGCTTGCAATACCAAAGTCGGCTTAATACTTGAGGGTAAAAGTGAGCGACTTATAAGAGGCTACCAAAATGGGTGGCCTTTTTTATGTTCAGTGACTGAGGGTAAGAACGTGCGGATACCAATTTGACTTAATACTTGCTCAATTTGAAGGAGTAAATCTGACGCTAACAGCGTTAAAAATTTCTTATTTAGAACAACTAAATAGCGAAATTTTTGCCTGGTTATCGACAAGATTTTCTCGCCTAAAAATAGACCACTTAATTAAGAAAATTGGTATTAGCGCTAAATGTAGCCGATTATGCTATTTGATGCCCCGCTACCATTGGCAGCGTTTTACCTTTGCAAACCATGAACTCGAAAAAGATTTTTCTGTTATCGGTTGGGGAGCGATGATGTCAACACTTAGCTCCTTCGCTAAATAACGATGTACCAGTATTTTTACCTTATCACTCTCTAATTGTGTATAAGCGACTTGCAGTTCATCTCTTGTTGCTTGACTGATAATTTCACCTTCTAATTGATGATAGCGTGCTTCTAGCCATTGTAACCACGCTTGTTTTGCCACATTTGGAAAAGCATTAGTTAGTGTTGAAGTTGGCCCTTGTAGTCGTTCGTAATTGACAATATGTTTTTGAATTAGAAAAACAAACATAAGATTGATCCCTGCGGATATTTGTCCAGCTCGTTTATCAATAGCCTGATAGCCGAGTAGCGCACTGCGAAAATACTGCTCAGCCTCTGGTACTTTTCCCTGATCTAACGCCAAACTCCCTAAATTGCTCTCCAACATTGCAAGGATAGGAGTTTGTTTCAGTTCAATGGCAAGCTGACGTGCTTTGTGATAAATGTTACGGGCTTTTTGATAACGATTTTGGTTGCGTGCAAGTAGTGCGATACTGTTCATCAAAGATAATCTTTGGCGATCGTTTTTTGCGTACTTATACGCGCACTCTAAACTCATTTCAGCGTCCTGCAAGTATTCTTGGTGTCGTAACCAAATGCCCAGAGCACTCAGCACAGTAGGAAGGTTTGCTTTGAATGTCACTGTATGTGAATGAGCGAAAACAGCGTTGATTGAGTCATAAAGGCGGTCTTGCTGATTAGTTGGAACTGATGCACGAGCATTTAGTAAATGCCATTGAATATAAAGGTCAACAGGAGCGGTTGACAAGCCTTCTAGGCTATCCAAAATGACTAGAGAGTGAGCTGGATTAACGGTTAAATAGTCCTTAGCTTCATCTAGTTTTTGTGCAAACTGCGTCGAGTCATCAGCTAGAGCTGCTTTTATCATACAAATCAGCCAAAGAATGAAAACAATCGAGCGTCGCAAATCTGCCTCGCAGTACCGTAGTCAATATAATAAATGTAGTCGCTTGCAGTAACATGTGGCAAGCCGAGTTTGGCTATTTGCTGATGTTACGTAGTAGAATGAGGTGTAAATATTGAGCGAAAGCGATTTCTCAATCGTCATGGCTTCGCTCAATATCTCTGGTTGTTCAATTGATATTATAAAGTGCCGCTTTTCGTATCGGACATAAATAAAGCATGTAGCTCAGCTTGCTTCGCATTAATGAGTTGATTGATCGTACTTAACTCATCTGAGGTGATGGTTTTTTTACTAAGCATATAACGCACTGGTGTGCTAAAGGCATCAACATTTGCATAGACAATACCCGTATAACTAGAAGATCTGATCAAATGATTACCAGCCAACTTATCTTCAATTGCATAATCGACTCTACCAATCCGCAGTAAGTCAAAGCGCCGTGTCGCATTTGGGAGGCGGATAACCTGCTCGTTGTTGTGGTTTTGAGTCAACGTTGCAAAGGTATCACCGTAGTAGCTGCCATTATTGATGGCAAAGGTATTGTCTGTAAGTAGAAGCGACTCGATATGCATATCGGTTCTTGGGTTTTCTTTTAGTTGGAATAACGCCATGATCTCTTGACGATATGCTGTAGTAAAGTAGGCATATTTTACTCGTTCTGGGGTTTGAGTTGCGGCAACAAGTAAGTCGATATTACCAGCTTTGATCTCTGCAAACATTCTCGCTGATGAAGGGTAAATTATGTATTTAAGGCAATACGCTGGGCGAGTAAAAATGGTGTTTAATGCTGATATCTCAAGACCAGATAAGGTATTGTCTTGGTGCTCAATATAGGGTGGCCAATAAATTTCATTTAAACCAACACGTAACGTCTTAAAACAGGTTGCGGTAACTTCAAATGCACAAAGAATGAGTAGTAAACTAAGTGGAATATAACTTGAATATGGCATTATAGACTGGCCCTGAGAAGCCATTTTTTAATATAAAAATGAGTCATCAGCAAAGTAAAAAGGGGATATTTATTTTATATTAATTCATGATGTCTATACTTTTATATAATACTAAGGTGTTATTTTCGAGAGTTGAGTACAGTGCCTATCACATTAATGAGCTCATTTTGGTCAATTGGTTTGGCGACATATCCGTCAAAACCAACTCGCTCATAGAGTGCTTTGTCCTCTGCAAATGCGTTAGCCGTTAGAGCGATAATGGGAATTTGAGGGTGATGTTGTTTTAAGTATTTACAGGCATCAACACCATCCATCTCTGGCATTTGAATATCCATTAAAATGAGATCGGGGGAGTGTTTAGTAGCCAGCTCAATCGCTTCTTTTCCGTTATTTGCAAGGGTGATGTCACCATTGGATTTGTTGATCATTGAACGGACAACCATTTGATTGATTGGATTATCTTCTGCAAGAAGAATGGCAACTCCACTAAGATCTGGTGCCGAGTCTTCAGTATGCGTGGATAAAGTTGTTATTTGCGTAGATCTTTGTAGCGGCAGCTCGACAGTAAACACGCTACCATGGCCAAGTTTACTTTCTACGCTAATTTTACCCGCCATGAGTTCTACTAGTGAGCGAGTAATTGATAGCCCTAAGCCTGTTCCTCCAAACTTTCTGGTTGTTGATTTATCGGCTTGTTCAAACCGGGAAAATAGCTTTTGTATGGTTGTGTCGCTCATGCCTATCCCAGTATCTATCACTTTGATAAGCAAACCTGTCTCATTTTCTAGTGTTGTTACTTGTATCTTAATATGACCAGACTCGGTAAATTTAATCGAGTTAGACAGTAAATTGAGTAATATTTGCCTCGTCCTTACCTCATCTCCCAACCAATGCTTATGCTCAAGCATCATGTCTACCTTAAAATCTAATCCCTTATTTTTAGCTAGTACTAAAAAATCAGAGTGCAAATGCTCTATCAACACACCAATATCAAAAACCCGTTGCTCTAGCTCGATCCGGCCAGCTTCTATTTTTGAAAAGTCTAATATATCGTTAATAATTGTATTTAGGGCTTTAATAGAATAAGTGGCTTTTTCCACAAGATCAGATGCAGTGTTACTAAGCGGCTCTGATTTTAATAATTGTAGGGTGCCATACAGGCCATTCATTGGTGTTCGTATCTCATGACTCATATTTGCTAAAAACATTGCTTTGGCCTTTGCTGCTTGCTCTGCAGCTTCTTTTGCCTGCGATAGCTCCCGTTCGTGTTTAAGCTGCTCTGTAAGATCGTTTGCGATCCCCAAAAAGCCATCGATTTGACCTTGTTCATCTCTCAAAGCAGTAACGTTTAATTTTATTTGGACATGTTGATTTTGTTTGGTGACGTATGTCCAACGGCTAGTGTCTACCTCGCCTTGTTTCGCTTTTGCAATAAAGACTTCAAAATCAGGTTGGATCGGCTGTTTCAGTTCATCGGTAAGGGCATGTGCTTTTGCTATTACTTCACTTTTTAGGTGACAGCTATCTGGGTAGTATTTACCAATTAGCTCAGCTTTTTTATAGCCAAGCAAGCGCTCTGCGGCGGGGTTAAACTGGGTTATATTTCCGCTTTTGTCGGTTGCGATTATGGCGTACCCAGAGCCTTCAACAATGCTTGTATGAAGTTGACTATATTTGACTATTTCTTTGGTGCGGGCTTTTACTTCTTGTTCTAAAGATGAGTTCAACTTTCCAAGTGACAGCGCTTTCTCGGCCTCTACCGCTAGTTTCTCTTTTTCTGCAAGGCGCTGCTGAAGATAGCTCAACAGTATAATGTAGGTGATAACGGCGAGTAAAAATGAAACCAGTAAAGAGACTTGGAGTATCAAGTTGGGAGAAGTTAGGTTTAGTGATTTTATAAACATTGGGGTAGGAGAGGTAGTTACCTCCCACACTCTACCAAATAGATATAGCTGCTTGGTTGACATATGCGTTGCTGTCACAGTACCTTTGGGTATAGAGTTGTAAAAGGGGATTGCAGCTCCTGCGTTAGTGACGTCAGATATTTGAACGGATACATCTTGTCTAAAAGACAACAAGGTAGAGAGAATTTCATCAATAAGTAGTGGTGAATATGTCCAACCGACGAGGTTATCAAGGTGGATTGTTTCCTCGCTAATATCTGTAAGTGTGTTGTAAACGGGGGCGAGGATCAAAAAGCCATACTTAATTTTGTTGTCAGCTTGCACAAGCGTAATAGGAGCGGTAAGTCTCGGCGAGTTGGTTGTTGCTGCCTCCAAAGCTGCTGCTCTACGATTCTCCTCAGAGCCGATATCTAGTCCCACGGCTTGTTTATTATTTATCTCAGGTTCAATATATTGAATAACAAAATTACTGTCGGAGTGTGGGTTTAAGTATTTTATCGCAAAGTTATTATCACTACGCTCAGTTTGAGCGCGAGCAACAAAGGTATCGAGCTGTGCCGTAGGAATATATTTTATAAACCCAAGTCCGCGAGCACCGGGATATTCAACCTCAAAGTTAAAAGACTGAATATATTGCTGCATAGCTTGATAATTAAACTGCTGTGGATTTGCGTAGATGGCAGAGCGAAGACCTAGAACCCCATACCAATATAAAGTAACCCGCTCTCGGACTCCCTCGGTAATATGTGCCAAACGGGAAGACAATGCTGATGAAACCTTCTCCGCATGATGCTGTTTTTCTTGCTCAAATAAAACTAGTCCATAAGCCATTCCAACGATAAGTACAGCCAGTGCGGCAATGAGCGGCAGAAGTCGAATTTGATAAATACTCGGCAGTGGCACATTAGTTTCCTTGCACGGTTTGTCTACGTCTTATGGTAGTCGAGGTCAGATTGAATAGATAGGAAAAATAGTTTTTATACCGGCTAGTAATTTGTGTGCTTAAAGCTGTTGCTGCTCACAACTGTGTGAGAGGTTAGCGACAAGTACGCAAGCTTATCTAGTATTGGGTAAAAGCATCTGGCAAGCTTAGTATTATATATTTCAGCTAGTTAACTAACATTCTACATCGAGTTCAGATTAAATAGTTTGTTAAACATAAGTATAGCTTGGGCAATATTTAACAATGCTTGATGGCGAACAGATTGCTTTTGATAGTAATGCGAGCACAGATATAAGTTTATGATAAGGATTTTATGATGCAGTGGGGAGTCATGCCACCAGAGCAAATAGGTTCACAAAAGCGAACCCGCACCCTGGGGCTTAACTCAGTTACCCGCCAGTTTAATGAGCTGGCAGTCCCTGGCCTTGGCGGTGTAAAATATGTCAAACCTGTTTTTCTTGCGTGTTTGGGGATACAAGTTGCTCAACAAGTGCGTGATTTGGGCAAGCATGTCAATAACCTTCAGGTTACGAATGCCATTGAGGCGCTGGCTTGTTACTTAGGTTACAAAGAAAATAATTGGCAACCAAATCGGCGTTTAAGGGGGATCACAAAGTTACGAGCGCCAAAAAATACGACCTATGACACATTTAGCGCCGCGCACTTTTATGTGACTCAACCAATGAGAATGAGTACGGTACAAGCTTTACCAGCTCTTGGTTTAGTCAACTCCAAAGGCGAACGTTTTAATAACTTTAGACTCAGTGAGCAAGGAGCTGATCTGGTTAGCGCAGGTTGTGCGATCACGAAAATTAACGTAACAAATTTTCTTACTCAATGGGTGCTTGGTCTAAAACAACTCCCTCATCATCCTTATCAGTTAACTCGGGTACTCGCGCCTCACATTAAGCTTGATACAATGGCTTTAGCCATTTTTCGCCAAGCGCTGTTGTCGGGTAATGAAACCGCAGTGATAAGAAGAAAAGCGATACTGGAGTGGGTAAAGTACGCAGAGTGTAAAGCTTGGAAAAACTGGCAACGGCCGCATTGTATTGATGCCTCTCATTTCAACGACCTAAAAAGTGGCGCATACTTTTTCGCGCTTAGAGACAAGGCACTGGATTTACTGAATGTGATTGAAGTTCATATCCTGGGGTTGCAGTCTAAAAAGCTAAAATTGTCGGTTAAGCTACCTAACGGTATTCAGGACGCCACTACATTGTTGAGACAAGCTGCCACCGCATTTTTGGCGTTATCCTATGATCCCACAGGCAATAAAGAAGCGACAATGTTTGCAAAGTCATGTGCTCAGCAAAGTGATATAGCAGTGATCCAATTTTTAGTTGAAAAAGATGAAGTTGTGCTGCGTTACATAGAGCAATGTATCTTACCTGCGGCAGCCTTTGGCGACCCAGATCCTGTCCATTCGGAGCCAGACAATAAAACACAGCGCTTTGCTCCAAATATCTCATACAGAGTACCGAATATGTATCAGCTCAATAGAGACTTTGAAGGTAAGGAGGATGACACTGATGAGTAAGGAGCAGGCCAAAGCACTTAGTGATCAGTTTATCTCGCCAGCAGGCTATGCAGGGATGTTTGGTCTTATTGTTGGTTACTCAGCGGATGTGCATTTTTTAAACACGGCAAGTGAAAAATTCACGCTGCAAACAACAATGCAAAGAGCGTATCAAGGAGCGATGAGATTAGCGCTTGTTTTAGACCCAAGACGTGCACAGTTGTCACCAACAGCATGTCCTGGCCTTATTCACCTTCCGTTTCGCAGTGAGGAGAAAAGAAACTTTAACTTACTCCACAGTAAAGTGGCGCTGCTGGGGTTTAAGTCACTCGCATCTGATGACCATCTTTTTAGGTTAGTCGTATCGACAGGTAACTGGACACGACAGACACTTGAAGACAGTCTAGATTTTGTGTGGTCGATAGATGTGGACTTACGTAGTGATGATAAACAAGGTATTGCTGATATTGCCGCGGCCTATCACTTATTGAGCGACATCTTAACTAATGTAGATACACGTATTTTTAATCCCGCCGCAGGAAATATCCACGGCATAGTTGGTGGGCGAGATTATTACAACTTTCATCGTATACTGACAGGAATAAAGCGCACTCAAGGCATAAAAGCTAGGTTTTTCGACAACCGAAAGCAAGCGCTGTGCGCGCAGCTCGCACCACTTATAAAACATCACAGTGGTGATAAAAAACGCAATCTTTTACTATTAGGATCTGGCTTTTACGAAAACTCGGAGCACCGCGGCTCGCCTAAAGTACTTAGCCATATTCATAACACTCTTTTGGAACAAGGGTTACTCAGTCTAGGCGCACAAAAACACATTGTTGTTAATCCAGACTCTTGTCAAGCAGTAGCGCATAGCTTTGGCAGTTTAATAAAAGACAAATGGCAAGTGTACCGAGCTTATGATCCGCTTTCAAAACAAGGCAAGCAAATCCGAAGCCTACACGGAAAATTTATTTTTTCTGCGTATAAGCAGCGTAATCGGGATAGCTGTGGACAGGCATGGGTGTACTTAGGATCTGGCAATCTCACTAAGCCAGGCTTTACCCAAAAAGCATCTTATCGCGGGGGAAACTTAGAGGCTGGCATCGTATTCAGTCCTAAGGGGTTAACTTGGGATGGCGAAGATAATCCAGACAGTGCGATTAGCAACAAGTTTCCGGTGTGCTTAGAAAAAGAATACCAGGTTACTGATCTTAACAGTCTGCAATCAGGCAGTGAGTTTACAGAGCAGCAATCACAACATATTGCGTTACCCATTGCGTACTTTGTAATTACACACACAGCTCAGCAGTATTGTGTGCTAAAACCAAATGCCCCTTTTACGTCCAAATGTAAGTTCGATAAGCGCCACCGTGGTCAATATCGTGTTAAAAATACTGAACGCATAAATTGGTATGGAGAGGCACCTCGACAACTCACGGTTAGTTATCATCATGATGGAATGACTTTGAGTGCAGATATACCGGTGATCGATGAGTTTGGTCGTATTGCCGCAACTGTGCTGCCACAGTTAGAACTTGATGATGCGTGGCAAGCGTTTAGCGCCTTTCCAAATCCGCTGAGTGTTGCTGATGACAGTATAGACCAAAAGGGGCAAGGCGGCGGTACTGCCAGTGCTTCTAGCTCGACGTCTTCGGAAGATAAAAGCTATCTTATTAACGCAATGATGGGATTAGTTGAGCTAATTGCCGAAAAGCAAACACAAGTGTTAGAGCAAGATTGGCCACAGTGGTGTGCTCGACTTGAGCAAACGCTATTGCAGCTAAAGCAAAATGAGGCATTTGCTTATTTTAAGGAGCTTGCGGTCAATCCTTTGTCGCCACTTTGGCATTCACCGTTTCGACCTCAGTTTGCTGAAACAGTAGAAAATGAGCACGGTAAACGTTACGAAAAAACGCTTAGTCGAATTGAGAAAAAGCTCGAGCTAGCGCAATTACATAGAATAGGAACAGGTGATGCAATTTGATGGTTGGCAACAGGTTGCGGATCTACTGCTTAACTCAGTCGATGACAATAACCACCTAGATGAAGGGCAAAAAATCAGTGTAAGAGCAATGATTAAACGCTTGCAGAAGTCGGGTGTGATCATCGCAGACGAAGTAGGCATGGGCAAAACCCGAATAGCAGTGGAGATAATTAATGCAGTTAAGCGAGCAGGCGGACGTGTTTTGGTCATTATCCCGTCTAATCTGGGGTTTCAATGGCAAACTGAATTGGCTGCGCGAGACCCATGGTTAAAATCCAAGCCTGTAGTGACCAGTTTATGGCGCTTCTTAGATGCCTACAGTGATACCGAACACGCTTCTGCGTGGTCAAATGAGCAAATAGTCTTGCTCTCTCAGCGCTTTGCAAGTTGGCGAGTGAGTGAAAATTCAAACTCTGCGCGTTTTGCTTTGCTACCTCAAGTTTTTGCGCAGCATTGTAAAAGCATCAGTAAGCGCTTCCCAAATGGATATAAAAATTGGTCAGATATGCACGTTAGCACAGCTGCAAACTGTGCCAAAGAGATTGTTCAACGCGTTGATACCCATCCTGTATTGACCGAGATAGTCAAAGAGTTTAATTGGCGTCGCGCTATGTTAGATAGCAACTTTTTTTCTGATGAGCAAAATAAAACCTTACTCAAAAAAGCGGTGGGCTTAGGGCTTGGTGAGTTTGACCTTGTCGTGATTGATGAAGCGCATAAAAGTCGGGGTGATGAAAGTAGCCTAAATGCTATCTTAGAGCATATTGTACTACAAACCGCCACTGCACGTCGTGTTGCCATGACCGCCACTCCAGTGGAGCTTGATGTGGGGCAGTGGGGCGACATATTAAATCGGATCTGTGTGCCACAATCTCAACGAGACGACATTTTGAAAGTGGCATACCAATATGTGCAAACCATAACTCAACTTAGAAAAACATGGCGTGCAGACCAGAAAATTGTGCAACAGTATCAGGCTATATCTAAGCGCTTTGAACAAGCACTTTCGCCTTATTTACTAAGAAGAGACAAACGTCAAGATAAGTATATTCGTGATTTTTGTAGAGTCTCTGGGCTATCAATCAATGCTTACCGGCGATATATGCCGATATTGATAGAAGTTTCAGAACTATCGCCGCGGTGGAAGCAAATTGTGTGTGCCGTTGAGGGATTCTCAGCGGCTGCCCATAAGCTACCAGATGGAAAATCAAAAAGAGCGAGGTTAACGCTTGGCAGTGGTCATGGAATTGCAGAAATCATAGACAGTGCAATGAAAGCGCCTAAGTACACCAAAACCCAAGATACCGACGTCGCCACTTATAAAAAGCAGCAAAGGGCAAACTGGTGGCAATCTGTCATTACACAATCCTACCAATCAGGCGAAGCGTCACTGTATAGTCACCCTGCCATTATCAAGGTGGTGAATGAAATAGAACAAGATTTGCGACAAGGGCAAAAAGTATTAGTATTTGGCAAAATGACCAGACCGATGCGAGCGCTAACCAATTTATTGAACGCCAGAGCCATGCTCAAGTCACTAAAAAAGAAAACGTACTGGCCACAAAGTAAGATATGGGCTGGTGGAAAAAACCACGAAGAGTCAGAAGAATTTGCTGTGAAAATGGCATGCAAGCAGCTAAATATCAGTTGGACACTGACTGAAATAAACCAAAAACTACGCAAGCAATATAAAGCCAATGACAAACGGTTAAGTCGGGAAAAAAACACCCTCATTAAGAAGATTGCAAAATCCAAAAAGGTCTTTGACTCAAGGACTCTGGCCTTATTTGAAAAATTTCAAACGTCGCAGCAAGCCGGGTCAAAGAGTAAAAACATAACGCCTTTTATGCACGCTATTTTTGAACTGGCGGATAAAGCCTCGTCGATCCCTTCATCGGTAGAGTTGGCTAAAAGTTTTATGAGTTTAATGGATGCGGTAAGTGCAAAAGCGGCATGTAGTGAAAGCGATAATCCTAATATGCGAGTTTCTGACGAACAGTGGCGTTTGATTGAGGAGCGGGTGAGTAAAGAGTTTGGACACGTGAGAGGTGCGATGGCTAGGTTTATGTATGGTGATACCGATCCGCATAGTCGTAAAGTGATGCAGCTCGGGTTTAATCGCGAGCACAGTTACCCCAGAGTCATGGTTGCTCAATCGACCGTTGGTCGAGAAGGGCTTAATCTCCATAGAGCTTGTCGAGTGGTGTATTTACTACATCCAGAGTGGAATCCGGGGGTGGTAGAGCAGCAAATTGGACGAGTTGACAGGATTGGCTCGCGGTGGCAAAAAGAATTTAAAGCGCATCAAGCAAATCAAGCCAGTAACGGTGAGCTTCCCTTTATTGAAATAAAACCTGTGATTTTTAAAGGCACCTATGACGAATACAATTGGCAGGTACTGCATGCTCGCTGGGATGAGCTGCGCTCACAGCTGCATGGTATCATCTTACCAGGCTCCGAGCGCAGTAATGGTGATGAAGCGCTATATGACAAATTGTGTGCCGTTGCACCGGACTTTTCACCTAAGTAATGAGCTTGTCGATAATAACTTGTTCTCTTGACGCTGTTATACCTTTCAACAGCGTTAAATTTCTTTGCAATATTAGCTGATTAACTCAAATCTTATCCCGAGCCAAGCTAAGTTGCGGTGGGGAGTGTGCTTTCTAGGGTCGGATCAGCGCACATCAATTATCCGAAGCCCAAGTTATTTACTGTATAGTTACGTATTTACGCTTACGTAATGCGATTGGTGTCTTAAGTGAGTGCCAAAGCTGACAGCGAGAAAGGTCATAGTTAGTCGACATCTATATTTTTAAGCCCCAATCTTATCTTAATATTTCAGGTAAAAGGTCAAATTAGCTCAAATTTACCATGTAAATACGATAATCTGAGCAAATATAGCCAAGCTTACATGCTTGCGTTGTTTGCTGAAATATCTTTGTCATAAAGGGTAGCTACTGTCTGCGCCAAGTTAACAAACCTGAGCAATAAATGAGAGTGCAGTATGAAATGTTTATCTTTCCCCTTATCTTGGTTTCTATGTAGTTTATTTACCTATGGGCATACAACAAATGCTTATGCGTCAGATGAGCCATGGCTAACGCATGCAGAGTTTATTTACCCTGTTAATACTTTGGGTGTAGATGAACGGCCATACTTAGCTGTCAGTAGCACACAAGGAGTGGCACTACTTGATACACAAGGCAAGGTGCTTTCGAGCATTGATATAAAGTCGGAGCACTTAGACTTTCGATGGCTTCCTGAGTCTTCACAAGTGGGAATATTATCAACGCTTGATATTAACTCGGGTAAAGCTCAGTTGATAAAAGTAGATGTCGCCGCGGGAGAGCTTAGAGCTATGGCTGAGTTTTCGGCAAAAAACACTGCTATCGATGCTTTATGTGTTGGTAGTTCGTCTGAGCATGTTGAACTTTATACCGTGGATGTAGATGGCAGTGTGCAGCAATTGGCCATCAATACCAAAAATATCGAGCACTGGTATTTGCACCCTGTAAGAGATTTTACCGTGGGGCCTAATATAAAATCTTGTACCGTGGACGATACCGCTCAAACTCTATATATCGCAGAAGAAAACATTGGTATTTGGCGTTATTCCGCCAACCCCGAGCATGAGGTAAATCGTACATTGTTACAACTACCCACTGAGCTAGAAGTTGAATATGTAGATGCTACCTCATTTGGCGATGTTGCAGTGGTATCACCGGACTCCAATCATATCTGGTTGTTTGATTCTACAAATAATACCTTCAACCCAATTGCGCTTACACATGATGTGGCACCTAAAACACTTCAATTACAACGTGAGGGTACATCGTTAGTTGCGTATCTATTCGATGAAAAATCAGGGCACAGTCGTAACATCGAATTGAGCAATATTCCAACCAAGCAAGGTGATATAACACAAGGTGAAGCGCAGCAAAGCTTTACACCTTATGGTCAAACACAGCCGGTGCAATCATATGGTGATGCGGCAGATGATCCTGCTATTTGGGTAAATAGTAAAGTACCATCACAAAGCCTCGTTTATGGCACAGACAAAAAGTCCGGGTTAAATGTTTATGACCTAGAGGGAAAACTACTCAAATCTCTGCCAGTTGGACGGGTGAATAATGTGGATATTCGCTACAACATTAACGTAAATGGTGAAACAGTAGATATTGCTGCGGCCAGCAACCGTACCTCTCAAAGCATTAGCCTATTTAAAATAGACAGAGGAACCGGCTTACCCTCACTGCTTGGCGACTTAAAAACCGATCTGGCAGATCCTTATGGCTTATGTATGGGTAAATACGGCAAAGATTTGGCGGTATGGGTAAACGATACGGATGGGCGCTTTCAAAAATACAATATTGAATTTAACAATAATATGGCCACCGCAACAATGACTATGCAGTGGACGGTGCCAAGTCAGCCTGAAGGCTGTGTTAGTGATGATGAGAACTTGCGACTATTTTACGGTGAAGAGTCAACTGGAGTATGGTTGAAAAACTTGGACGAGAAATCGGCTGATACATTGATAGCAACCACTTCAAGCGACGTGCATGCTGATATTGAAGGCATGAGCTTATTTACGGTGAACGATCAACACTACCTTATTGTTTCAAGTCAGGGTAATAATCGATACGCTGTTTATGCAGTTGATGATAACAACAAATATCTTGGTGTTTTTGCTGTAGGAGCGAACTGGACAAAAATGATAGATGGTGCCTCAGAAACTGATGGACTTGATGTAACAAGTCATCACCTTGGCCAAGCGCTGCCCGATGGACTCTTGGTTGTCCAAGATGGGCATAATGTAATGCCCAAAGCAGCGCAAAATTTTAAGCTAGTTAGTGGTACTTTATTGAGAAACTGGATACTCGAAAAGATAAACTAAACCGCTCGCCATAAATGCGGTGAGCGGTTAACTTACTTCAAGTGATAAAACCACTGCTTTGGATCATAAGCTGCTTGCTAGCAGCTTTAATACCTGACTAGGATATTAAACTTGGTCAATGCTGTCAGTCAGCGTGTTTGAACAAGTGTGATCGTTAATACAGCATTCCGATGTCAAATACTCTATGACAGCCTCTAAAGCGCCGCACTCCAAAGAACAAAGTAGCACTCTACCTTCACGTTTTTGCTTTATCAGACCTGCTGACACTAAAGAAGATATGTGATGTGTGAGTGTTGAAGCTGGTATGTTTACTTTGGCTTGAATATCACCAACAGGGATACCGCTATAGCCCACTTTTGTTATCTCTTTGTATATCGTCAAGCGTACAGGATGCCCTAATTCTTTTAGTATTTTTGCTACATGCTCTAGTTCCATTTATACCTCTGAATTGCCCTCATTACCCGTGTGTAGAGTATACATTTTTCATGGGTTCAGACCAAAGTAAAAACAGATATTTCGAATTTCTTCGAAATAAATATTGAACGAATCTTTATTTCGAATATACTGGTAATGTCAAATTGTTTTAGGAGCATTTTATGTCTACAGAATTTATCAGTATGGCAAACGAAACATTAAATATGTTTATGTTTTTAGCCATTGAGTTAACCATCCTTTACATCGTCATTAGTTATGCAATAGGTGTACTACAAGAGTACGTGCCAAAAGAGAAAGTTCAGACGTTGTTAGCTTCTCAGAATGGCCGTGGATATGTGATTGCAGCGGTGCTAGGAGCGATAACTCCGTTTTGCTCTTGCTCAACAATCCCGTTTTTAAAAGGGTTGTTAAAAGCGCGAGCAGGATTTGGCCCAACTATCGTATTTTTGCTGTCTAGTCCGCTGTTAAACCCGCTAATTATTGGCATTCTTGCTGTTACTTTCAGTATTCAACTCGCTGTTTTTTATTTTGTCATCGCCATGGTGGTATCAATAAGTGCGGGAGTGTTATTGGAAAAGCTAGGTTTTGAAAAGTATGTGCGACCAGAAGCGTATGCCGAACAAGAGAAATCATGCACCCCTTCAAATAAAAGCAGTGAAAAGCCATCAACTGAACCAAACCGTTGGATAAAAATCTGGCGCTCAACCTGGAAAGATTTTAAGAAAACCCTGCCGTATTTATTAGTGGGTGTATCTATTGGATCCATTATTTATGGTTTTGTACCTACAGAACTGATTGTTAAGTATGCAGGAGAAAATAAGTGGTATGCCATTCCAATAGCCGCAGTGATAGGTATCCCTTTATACATCAGGGCGTCTGCCATTATTCCTTTAAGTGCTGGTTTGGTTAAAAAAGGGATGGCAATGGGGTCAGTGATGGCACTGATCATAGGTAGTGCGGGCGCAAGTTTGACAGAAGTGATTTTGTTGCGGTCGATATTTGAAAAGCAAATGATAGCAGCATTTTTGACCGTGGTACTCGGCATGGCAATGGCCGCGGGTTATTTGTATTCAGTAGTATTTTAGTTGGTTATTGAGGAGCTTATTATGAATACAGTATTTGATGTAGTTATCATCGGTGCAGGCCCTGTTGGTATTGCGGCTGCTGCTCATGCTAAAAATAATGGATTAGTACCATTGGTTTTAGAAAAAGGAGCAACAGTTGGTAATGCAATTAAAGAGTGGGGACACGTGCGCTTATTTACTAAATGGTCGTATTTAATTGATAAAGAGGTTGGAAAAATACTAAATCATCAGGGGTGGAAAATGCCTAATCTTGATGAGGCCCCCACGGGCAAAGAGTTGGTAGACCAGTATTTAGCTCCAGCGGCAAACGCGGTAGAGTTATCTAAGTATATTCGATATAACGCAGAAGTGATTGCGATAGCAAAAGAGGGTCACAGTAAACACACAACTCAAGACCGTAATGAAAAGAACTTTGTTATTCATTATCGAGACGCAGAGCAAGATGTGCATATCATTCATTCTAAAGCCGTTATTGATGCGTCCGGGACTTGGTCTTCACCAAATCCGATAGGGCGAGACGGTCTACCTGTACCGGGCGAAACCAAGAATAGCGATGCTATTGCTTATGGCATTCCTGATGTACTGGGCAAAGCGCGTGATGATTATCAGGGAAAAACAACTTTATTGATAGGTGGTGGACATTCAGCAATAAATGTAGGGTTAAACCTTATTGAATTGCAAAACAGTGCTCCTGATACCAAAATATATTGGGGCTTAAGGGGAGAAAACCTCGATAAACTGCTAGGTAGTGGTATTAACGATAAAGTGCCGGCCCGTCTTAAGCTTGGCCGTGCAGCGCAAAGTACCATCGATAGCGGTAAGTTAACTCTTTTATCTGACCTGAATGTAAAGCAAATTAGTCGCGAAGCTAAAGGCTTGAAGGTATCACTGACATCCAACGGTTGTGGTTCTCATATTTATGTCGACAAGATAATCGTTGCTACAGGCTTTAAACCAGATCTACACATGCTTAGAGAGATAAGGCTAAACCTTGACGAAGTCGTGGAAGCACCGCGAGGTATTGCAAGTATGGTCGACCCTAACGCCCATAATTGTGGTTCAGTACCTGGTCATGGTGCCAAAGAATTGGTACATATTGATACCAATTTTTATATCGTTGGTATGAAATCTTATGGCCGTGCTCCATCATTTTTGATGCTACATGGGTATGAGCAGGTACGCTCGATCACTGCTAAATTGGCGGGAGATGAAATGTCAGCCAATGAAATACGTTTAACGTTTCCAGACAGTGTTACCAATAAGCAAAGTTGTTGCTGATGTCAGGAAGTTGTCATTAGCAGTTGTTTGTCCTGTTAGGCCGTAAAAAAGAAGTGGCACTGATCCTGATGTGAGCAAATAATTTTGAGGTTATAAGAGCCCACTTCAAAAGTCAGTGCCACTCGTTCTCATATCCTTAATTTGGTTTGGTACAGTCTGTGTAATGTCCTGTAATCGCGTCGCTCCATTTCTCTGCTATACCTAGATTTGGTTAGCCTCTATCGCTTTATTTTCTCGATGATCATGTGGTTTCACACATTGCGAACGAGATAGAAGCAGAGGTATGAACGAGCGAAGTACACATAGTTTTCCTATTACTTTATGGAGCGAACGACAATGCGCGTAAGGAAAAATGTTAATAACATCAGTGATGGTACGCTACTTTGGTATTCAAGAGCTGTAGAGGCGATGAAGCAAAAAGACATCAAAGATCCGACGAGTTGGTGGTACCAAGGTGCTGTCCATGGGTTTGGTCTAGATAACAGTCCTAATCTAGCTCCTGGTAAGACGTGGAGTGAGCTTAGTGTGTGGCAACAAGCAACAGACTTTCCACCACCAGAAGACTTAGTTGACAGTATTTACTGGCAGCAATGTCAGCATGGAACATGGTACTTTTTACCTTGGCACAGAATGTATTTGCAATTTTTTGAGCAAATAGTCGCCAAAACAGTCGTTGAACTTGGAGGCCCAGAAGACTGGACGCTCCCTTACTGGAACTATTGCGACGCTAACAATCCTGCACTCAATGAAAATGAACAGCTACAAGCATTGAAGTTGCCTGCAGAGTTTGGTGCAGAGCAACCGAACTCAGATTTTCCTGGGTTGTGGATGGTAGAAAGGGCACATTACAAAGTGTCGTCAAAAGCCGATGCTAGCTGTGAAGCTGCTATGCAGCTGAAAAACTTTACCACGCCTATTCCTTCGCAAAGCTTTGGTGGTGTAAGAACAGGGTTTAGTCACGACTCAGGTACCTTTGGCAAGCTAGAAAATAATCCACACAACTTGATCCATGTGGATATCGGTGGTGCAATGGGGGATCCTAACACGGCAGCGCTCGACCCTATATTTTGGCTGCATCATGCAAATATAGACCGCTTATGGCAGAGCTGGATTGACCAAGGGCGTGAAAATACCAGTGATCCTAGTTGGCTCAATCAGGCGTTTGAGTTTCACGATGCCAATGGTAAGCCTGTGACTGTTCAAGTGAAGCAAGTGCTGTCAACGGAAGCGCTAGGGTACACATACAGTGAAAATTATCCAGACGTAAAAGTACGTCAAGAACAAGATCGCAAGCTATTCGCAATGACTCCTTTAGCAGGAAATGAAATGTTCGATACCATTGCCGCAACAACAAAATCCTTTTCACTTGGCTCTCAAGCGACGCCAGCACAGCTTGAGTTCCTACCCGAAAAGCAGCAAGTTGCCAAGGTTTCAGCGCTTGCGAAATCGAGTAGCCAAAGACCGAATCAGGTTATCATTGCGCTCGATAACGTAACTGGCTCTGGCGTTGTTGCGCCATTAAGTATTTTTGTGAAAACATCTGCTGCTGAGCGCGTGTTAGTTGGTAAAGTTGGCCTGTTTGGTTTGACTCAGGCATCAACCCCAAGTGTTAGGCATGCAGGTACTGGTATTAACGTTGAGCTTGATGCAACGGAGGCATTTAACCAGTTACGTTCGCAACCAGACTGGAGTTTCGAAAAAGTAGAAATTGAGATCGAGCCAAGTAGGGAGCTTGGTGAGGCGAGAGTGACGGTGGGACGAGTAAGTGTGAAGGCTGAGGTTGTATAACCGCCCATGCTAACGTCGACATTAAAGCGGATTAGTTACCTAAAGGTAGCTAATCCTCACTGGCTCATTATACTTTTTGCTGCGATGTTATGGGTGTACTATCTGGCACAACAAGTAGGTTTTAGTGGCGAAGCTCACCTGCATCACGCACACCACAACATGCACCATAGTCCTGAAACTATATTTTTTAGGCCTGTACTAGATTGGATGATAATGGTGTATGCCATGATGCTCCCGATGACCAGTGGCACCATTCGTGCCATCGTAAATCGAATACCTGTAGCTAGACAATCGCGCAGTTTACTCATTTTTGTATTGGGCTACTCATTAATTTGGCTCGTTTTTGGCTTAGTATTATTCTCAGCTTCAAAGTGGGTGGAAACCTTATCGTCTCTGGTTACCCAAGCTAATTTGTCGATTGGAGCGCTGGCATATTTGGTCGCTGGGGTTGTTTCTAATGCAGACTTTCGGATCCGATTACTTTCAGCATGCGGCAGCATTTGGGCTCCTCGTATTGTGGGATATAAAGCTGATTTAGATATTGCAAAGATTGGCATTATTGAGGGGATTAAATGCGTACAAACCTGCGCACATATCATGGTTGCTATGTACATTGCAGGGCACAATTTAATGCAGATGGCGGTACTTACGGTGGCATTATTTTATGAAAAAAGCCGTTACAGAAATAAAGAAGATCTGTTGAGAAATACGTGCTTCTTCTTAGCAATTTGGGAGCTGGCTATATTCTATCAATAAGAGTTTAGTAACTATTTTCTGCAATAAAATAATAAACTGTGCTGATTGTATTAAGCACAGTTTACAAGTCAAATCACTGCAATAAGCAATAAGCAATAAGCAATAAGCAATAAGCAATAAGCAATAAGCAATAAGCAATAAGCAATAAGCAATAAATGCAAGACGATGCGTTTACTTTTTAATCTGTACATTTAAATCCAGCTCAGAAATAAAGTACACGATAATTTGGTACTGTCTGTCAGTGTCACACTGGGGACATTCCAAGCCCAGATCTACCTCCTATTGAACCAATTCCAAACTATAAATAAAAAACCATCAAAGACAGTGCTTTGCTGTGGCTTATGACTCCTTTTTGTGACTTGAGTGCTTCAAGCTCCGTTCAATAACGTTATTTGCTCTTAATTTGTTGTACCAATATTGGTAACATGTTAACTTGTTTTTTGCATGAACTTATGTAAATCATGCTCTTATAATAAGGAAACTTCAATGTCTAAATTACAATCTGAGCTTAATAACTTCAGCTCGACTTCAGGAAACAAGAAAATCAACTTGATCAAGAAAGAGCTATTAGATCTGGTATCTAGCTCAGCGGGTGGCGGTGCTTACTACAAGAACTTTACAAAGTACGTAAAACCAGATGAAGTCCCAACAACTTTAAGACCATAGTATAAAATACTCTTCAGAGCACCTTTCTTGGTGCTCTTTTAGTTAAATAATAATTTAATAAAGTTAATATGAAATCAATAAAGCACCTTGATATAATTTTAAAAATAACAGAAAGATGTAATATAGACTGTGATTATTGCTATGTCTTTAACCTTCACGATACCAGCTATAATAAGAGAAGTGCTAGAGTATCTTTAGATAATATTGAAAGCTTAGTCAGCTTTATTTCACAGGCTATTTCTGATTTTGGGATTGAAAGTGTAGGGATCATATTACATGGTGGTGAGCCTCTGCTAATGCCAAAGAAGAGTTTTGTTGAAATTTGCGAGAGGCTAAAATCCTTCAGCTCTATTCAAGTAAATCTAACTCTGCAAACAAATGCTATTCTTATTGATGATGATTGGATTTCTATATTTGAAAAATATGATATAGCTTTAGGTGTTAGCCTGGATGGACCACAGGAAATAAATGATAAACATAGAGTAGACCATAATGGGAAAGGAAGCTTTTATGAAGTCATCAAAGGTATAGAAAAGTTAAAGTTTGCAGAGTTAAATAAAAGAATTAAAAGTTTTGGTTTGTTGTGTGTGATTGATCCATACGAAAGCCCAAGTGATATTCTAAAGTTTTTTACGCGAGAATTATCTGAAAATAGCGTTAGCTTTTTGTTGCCTATGGACACTCACGACACAGCTAAGAAAGAAGATGTAATGCAATTATCAAAATATTTGATAATGTTGTTTGACGCATGGGTAGAAGAGTTCGACAAAAACAATGTAACCATACGTATATTTTCCGAAATCATTAATACGCTTACTAAAGATTTGCAGCATCTCGAGTTAGTTGGAGCACAATTGGATAATTATTTAATGATAGGGGTTTCGTCAGAAGGTGAGATTATTTTTGACGAGCTTAGAGGGCTAAGCGGTGTATCCAACAACCAGAGCATAAAGGATAGTTCTTTATTACAGTACATAAATTCAGAAGAATTCATAAAAATTGAAAAACAACTTGAGACTTTACCCTATGAATGTGATCCATGTGTTTGGAAAGGCTTATGTAGAGGCGGTTTAGGGTTAGGAGCTGGTATTACACGACATAGTAAATTACATCAATTTAAAAATAAATCTATTTTATGTGATGCTTTTAGAGCTTTATTTTCACACATAGTTAGCTATCTAATAGCAAGTGGTTTTGATGTGAATGACATAGAGAGTAAATTAGACTTCTTGGGTGAAAGTCTACCTGTTCATAATAAAGATGTGATTGAAGTGGTAAGCTTGTAGTGATTATGGAAAAAACTTATAAAAATATATTTTTTCTTTCTTTGTGTGTTTTTTCTTTGTGTTCTTTTGCTAGTGACGTAGAAGTAAGGATTACAAAACTAATAAATAAAGATGGTTTTGAGGTTGAGTATATTTTCAAGGAAGAAATAACCTCAATGACTATAGAAAATGCACCAAAAGACTTTGTTTTAAATTACTGGACTTTTAAGGATGGTGCAGCCACTGCTTCAGTACTTGATGGGGAAATTAAACTAATTAACCCTGAAAAAAAACTATCTATAATTGTTGATAAAGGTTTCGATACATCTGAAATTCGAGCCTACCCTCCCTACCTCTTTTTTGAAGACAGAACCGGTGTTTATCTGGATTATTATTTGCCAAGCGAAATAAAATATAAAAAAGCTGAAATTGAAAAAAATAAAGAAATTGGATTTAAAATCATAAGTAGAGATGTTCATAGGGAAGAGTTTTCAAGTTATAAAATTTTGGATTTGAAAAGTGTTGATTTTAAAAAATATTACTTTCTTTCAGCTAGGGAAGAAAAATCATCTAAAATAGTTAATTTCACAGTTAGTTCAATTTTAAGTGAGAAGGTAATAACCCCAATATCTGAGAAAACAGAAAAGATAATGGATTATATAGGGAGTGTTTTTAATTACAATCACCCGTATAGTGTTGAGGTGTTAATTTACTTTGACCAAAATAGAGATTACTTGGGGTTTGAAGGGAGTGCCTTACCAGGCCAAATTGTCTTGATTCTAAGTGGAGAAGATTTTATTTCAAACTCTATAAAATATGAAAATGAAGTATTGCGAACCATTGCGCATGAAGCAGTACATCTATGGAATGGCCATATTTTTTCACACAGTAAGAGTGCGCATACATGGCTGTATGAAGGAAGTGCTGAATATTTATCCTATCAACTGTTGCTTTCTTTAGATATGATATCAAAAGACTATTATGATTATTTTTATAATAGAGACAAAAAGAGTTGTTTAAAAGCACTTAATGAAGAAGCTTTAGGGAGTGTAGATAATACTCCATTGTTTTTTGCTGCTTATTCTTGTGGGCATATAATTTTTGATGTGCTTAGCTTTACATTCGATAAAAAGGATAAGTATAAATTTATTAAAGATTTTCTTACGTACTCTAAAGATGGTTATTCTCTGGATTCTTTATATAAGCTATTAAACAAAAATAATCACACTGCGGATTTTGTTGTCACTTTGGAAAAGATACTTACATCAAAACTAGAATCTTATGCAAGTGTAAAGCTTTTGTTGGCTACTAAAAATTCAGATTAGTTAAACTAAATTTTAGATAATACCAATTTGCTTAATTAAGTGGTCTATTCTGAGACGAGAAAACTTTGTCGACAACTCCGCTACCGCGTCCTGCTATCGCTAAGGTACCTACATCCATATAGGCAAGGCAAAAATTTTGCTATCTAGTTGTTCTAAATAAGAAGTTTTTAACGCTGTTAGCGTCAGATTTACTCCTTCAAATTGAGTAAGTATTAAGTCAAGTTGGTATCACTATTCACACCTAAATACCTGCCCCTTAATGCTTAACGTAGGCACAATCCGCTTTAACCTGTTCACAAAACTGGCCATGCGCTCAGCATTAAATTGTTTAGCCATGGCAAAGGTAAACAAATTACGGACTTTCAAAAAACAAATGTGGTCACGATGTGAACAAGCACACTGGGGACATTTCAGCCCAGATCTACCCCATATTGAACCAATTCCCAAACCATAAATAAACAAAAACCCCATCAAAACAGTGTTTTGATGGGGTTTCAGTGTCGCTATTTGGTGGAGCTGGGGGGATTTGAACCCCCGTCCGGAAAGCGTCGACCTTCGGTCCTACATGTTTAGTATCGTCTATTGGTTAACCTTTAAATCTCGGACGAACACGATAAGTAAAGGCGAGGCCGCTTAGTTTTAGCCCTTCAACCCCGGCCAGGGTTTCCGTAGCGATCTTGTGTAGGGTGACACTCCAGAACCAGATCCACAAGAATATCATGGAGGAGTGCTAGCGGGCTATTATGCCGCTAGAGCGTAGTTATCGTCGTTTGCGATTACTTTAAATGCGGCTTTTTTACGAGGCCAACCGCACCTCGACATGCACCTCAGGCTTCTTGAATCCCGTCGAATCCTAATCAGCCCCTGAATAAATTCAGTACGTGTTAGTAATTAACTACTTATGTACTAACTATGCTTTGCATTATACATAGGATTAATGTCTTTACAATGGCTTATCACGCTATTAAGAGGTGATTTAACGCAGTATACAGTTTGTTTGATTAATTACTCACCGTTTTGGAAGGAAGAAGCTTTGTGGATACTAGCATGAGGTATTGAGCAACGGTGCCTGCTTAATCGTAAAAAGCCTAAGCCGTGCTTTTACATACTGACTTTTAACATTACTAATTGCTCAGTAAGTGTGCTTAAATAACAGCAACCTACGATCAAAGCCAAGATTTAATAAAAACTAAAAATGAACAGCTTATATCTCTGCATTAGCCTAGGCGATAGGCCTTTGGACTTTACATCAATTGCTGGGCGCATCATGACTGCTTCAGAGTCTGACTTTCCAAGCTATGTAACAATGGGGTTTAGACAGACGCTCTATAACGTGTTTTCGTCTATTTGCTTGCCAATATTTGATGTAGAGCAACCAATTCAATTTCTTGAACAAACCGCTACGCTTCATAATATACAGTTGTTTAAAACCAAAACGGACTTTATGTCGAGTAAAGAAAACAGCTTTGTGTGTATCAACTTGAGTGTTAACAATCATACTATTGAAAAGCTGAAGTCTAGCGCAAAAGGAGACAGGCTTGGAAAAAGTGTTATTAAGGCGCTCGCGCCGCTTGATTGCGGTGATGTGTTACAGCACTGTGCAGTGCAACAAAGTGATAGCTTTATCGGTATAAATTGGTATTTAGAGCGTGTTGAACACCTTGAAGAGGTGCCGCTTAAAACCTGTAAAACCACGCTGGTTGCATTTTATATGACAGCATGGCTGATGTTACAGCGGATCAACCGAGTGCAAACATCGATGGAGCTTCGACCAAAAAGAACCGGAGAAAAGCACCATTTTACCAAATCAATATTAGATACTCGGATCAAGCTGTTAAACATTGAGCGATTTATTTTTACCAAAAATAGAACCAAAAATGCAGTTGTAAAAGCATTCTGTGATGACTTAGTAAGTGATGAAGAGTTTTTACTAAAAGAAAAACTAGACGATGCCAAACAGTTGCACCAATCTTTTGAGCAACATTTAGAAAACTACACCAGCCTTGAACAAGTTATCAATTCTGAGAAGACTAACGGTTTATTGCTACTGTTGAGTGCCGGTTCGATATCCTTGACCCTGTTTTCGGCGTCGTTTGTTAGTGTGCAAGAAAACACCCTGATCTTTAACTTATCTAAATTGCTTTCATTACCGATTTTAGGTTCGCTAGGGATCTCCTTGTTAGTTTTAGTTTTTATTTACCTAAAACATAAGGCTGATAGATTAGTGCTGGACTAAGTATGAGAGAATAACATGTTGGTTTAATACTTGCTCAAACGAGCGTTATTCCCAAATAGGGCGTAATTATCATAACAATTAGCACCAAATAATTTGGGTATTGTTGGCGGTTGAGAATAACGATGAAAGCTCGACAAACCATATACTTTCTAATACAGTGACGGCTCAAAATGACCTGTGATTGAACCTTGTTATGCGCATGCTTTACAAGGCAACAATTGCGATTACGCTATCAAATTTTATACTAATTTGCTCAAATAAAAGCGCTATTCTGAAGTGAGAGAAAATCTTGTCGATAATACCGTTACTGTATTGTGCTTACACCAAGGTACTGACATCTATATGGGTAACACAAACATTTTACGGCTTAGGTGTGCGACATAAGCACTTTTTAACGAAGGTAGCGCCAGAGCAGATCCTTCAAACTGCGCAAACATTAACGCAAATTAGCCTTACACGCTCGAATAAAACAATATGAACCAAGCAGCCAAATTTAAAACTCCGCACCAGATCCAGTCATTAAAAAAAGCGTGCGACAGCTTAGGAATACCATACCAAAACCTAGACTCATTCTCTGAGCAAATTTTAAAAGTGAGCTACAAGAATAAAGCGTTTATATTTGGCGCTGGTAATATTTGTTCGTTTCCTATCAATTCGGCAACGTCCACCTTTTTAGCCAAAGATAAATCGCACACCGTCAATGTACTAAGGGCAAGCGGCTTTAATGTCCCTGAAGGTGATTACTTCTTTTTGCAAAGTGCATTTGCCATGTACCGAGGCGCAGGCAAAGAAAAGCAAGACGCGCTTTGTTATGCCAAACGTCAAGGTTACCCGCTATTTATTAAACCTAATGACGGCTCAAGAGGCGCGTTTATCGAAAAGCTCTACAACGACCAAGATCTGCAAAATTACATTGACAAAAATCAGCAAAAACTGAGCTGTGTCAGGATAGAAAAGCCTCTGCAAGGCCATGAATATCGGCTATTTGTGGTAGACGGAAAAATCTGGTTTGGTTATAAACGTCGCCCGCCATTTATTACGTTTGATGGCGTACAAACGGTTTCGGCGCATTTACAAGCGCTTATGCAAACACAAGCGCAGTATGGCCATAGCTCATTAAGTTTGGACAGCTCATATATTAGAGAATATTTATCGGCTAATCAGTTAACCTTGCAATCTATTCCAGCAAAAGGGGTAACATTTAACTTTTCACCAGCAATGAATATTGCACTCGGCGGTGAAGTGGTGGATTATTCAGAGTGTTTTAGTGATGAATTGAACGCATTTACCGACAAAATCTTTAAGCTATTCAATCTGCGTGTTTTTGGTTTAGATGTTTACAGTCAAGCCGATGATATAAATCAGGCAGAGGCGTTAACAATTTTAGAAATAAATGGCAATCCGAGCTTGGAGTCAGCAGAAAAGCATTCAACGACCGATATAGTCACAAGACTGTGGGCGTTTATCATTGAAGAGATTTTTAACCATGACAGATAAAACGCAGTTTTTAGCACTGACAAAATCGTTTGCTAAGTTTGGCTCTGGGATCTGTTTAGCACGGTTGCAACTTGCTATTGAGCACTTGTCACTTGACGCATATATTGAGACCACCAAGAAGTTAGTGATCACCGGAACGAACGGCAAAGGCTCGGTGGCCAAGCTCACCAATCAAATCTTGTGCGGTGCAGGCAAGTCAACAGGCTTATTCACCTCGCCACACTTTTTAGAATTTAACGAACGGTTTACAGTAAATGGTGAGCTTGTTGACTATGCAGAGTTAAATCACGCTGCGCAAAATATTGTGCCAACCCTTAACAAAATAACAGCGACCTTAAATGAAGAATTTGGGGTATTTGAATTTTTATATTTAGTTGCATTAACTGTGTTTAAGCACAAAAAAGTTGAGCTAATTATCATGGAAGCGGGAATAGGTGGGCGATACGACCCAATCCGCTTACTCAAATCACGTTTTGCAATACTCACGTCAGTTGATCTTGAGCACTGTGACATTCTTGGTAACACCAAAGAGCTGATCGCCTTTGATAAAATCGACGGCTGTGAGCACGGTGGTAAGTTGGTGGTGGGGAATATCGACGAGCACCTCAAAAGTAAAGTACGCGCGTATGCAAAGTTAAGAGACATACAATGCTACTTTAATAACGACATTCAGCTTAATAAGCAAGCAAGCGCTTTTAATCAGTATCAAGTGACATTAGATGATAATGCACCCTTTAGTATCACGCCCAAGACGTTTGGTAAGTTTGCACAAGAAAATATAAAAACCGCTATTTTGATGTCAGAAGTCTTTTCAAAAGACGTGGGATTTACTATCTCAGCTGAGCAATATAGCGACGCAATCAACCGGTTTACAAATGATGGCCGGTTAAGCTTGGTATGTGATGTGCCGAAAATTTTTGTAGACAGTGCCCATACCGATGAGTCTTTTAACATGTTATTTGACTCAATAAAACAAGACTTCCCGCAAGCGCGTATTGTGGTGCTAGCGGGGATCTCAAAAGGGCGCGATCAGACGGTATTGACTGCAAGAATAGCTGAGGTGGCAGAGCACTGTATTGTGAGTAAAGCCAGTTTTAAAGGCGCAGAACCCGCACTCTTACAAAGTAAACTCAAAAACCATGGGCTAGCAGCATCGCAATCAGACGATCTAAAACAAGCCGTGATGGAAGCCAAAGCATACGCGCAAGCTCATGATGCCATAGTGTTTGTTTGTGGCGGTTTATTTTTTGCCGGAGAAGTCTCAGCTATTCTGCTTAATAAGTCAAACGAAGATATTTATTTATATTAATTGGAAGTAAGCTAATGACTACTATTACCGAAGCGCGTTATTTTGATCAGGGTATATTTACGCACTTTATTCAACCACAATATAAAAACTTTTGTGGGATCTGTTCATTAATCGCTGTAGTTAATACTTTGTTTGATGACGAATTTACTCAAGACTCCTTTCATCAACAATTTAATGCTGGGTTCTATACCAAACGTAAAGTCTCGGGCTTCGCCGACCCAGCAACTGAAAATATGGCGTTAGTAGACCCAAAAGGCATGAGTAACTTTGACATTATTCGTTTGTTTAACAGTGTGTGTAAAACCAACAAGGTGGCACCATTTAGCGCCTTGTTAACTGGCGATATGCTGGCGCAGATTGCTGTTTCAGATATTGCTAACTGGGTCACACAAAAAGAAAACTTCATCATTTATCACTGTGTTGATCATTACAAAGCCATAGCAGGGTACACTGCGAGCCAAACCGGACATTACTGGATAATGGCTGACTCAAAACGCCATGGCGACATCGCACCCATTCAAAGCTTATCTCACCAAGCGGTAACGGCATTGGCAAACACCTCACAAAAGTATGGCTTTATTTTACTTTCAACAAAACCCATCGACTTTTTAGCCTCAGAGTCTAACAACAGTGCCGTATTCCCGGTTGAATCAAAAAGTGCCATCACCGCTTGCCAGTGAATAACTCTATACTTCAACGCCCATATTGGGCGAAAACTATTTCGTTACTGTAAAGCTAAAGGGCAGTGATGCTTGATGGAACTCAGCTACAGGGACGTATTACAGCTCAGACTCCCATGGTTACGATAGGCGTAAAATCTGAATAGTCTCAATCCCCTATGTGTGCGGGGTGTGACTTGATTTAAAAAGAGCGCTATACGCAGCTATAGTGTCTCAATCCCCTATGTATGCGGGGTGTGACCTATTTGATCCAGATAAAATTACACAACAAATAAGTCTCAATCCCCTATGTATGCGGGGTGTGACGGTCAGCGTTAAAACGTCCATTGTTAAAGAGCTGTACAGCGGTTTTCCGCTAGATGTGTCGACTGTACTGTGATTTTTGCCACTTTTCTACTCGCTTATTAAAAACATTTAATTACCATAAGGTTAGTAATCGCTAGTTGAATGGGGATTAATGAGTACCAAGGGCTAGCGATAACAGGTAGTTTGGGAGGTACCTATGTATAAAATAAGATTAAAGCGAAACGTGTAGCCGACAGGGTATCCTGTTGATATTGCAACCCCCATATTGAAAACATTTTTTAATGAAACTTGATCAAAGACATACTCACTCATCACTACGTTAATTTTATAATAATATTACTTCACAAATTTGTGAGTTGTATACATTATGGGTGTTTACCTTGCTCGCTGCTTACTATCGCTACACCTAATATAGGGTGTTGGTCAATTTTTTGATATTTTCGGAAGGAGTCTATGACTTATTGCTATCTATTTGAGGCAAAATCAATCCAAAGCTATTTGTTTAAAACAGGTAAGCTCAAAGACGTGATTGCCGCTAGTGAACGGCTAGATATGCTGGTTGATGATAACAACAGCGTCTTGGCGGAAGTGCTTGAACAGCTGGGATACAGCCATAATTTAGCTGATAAAAATGCAGAAGGTGAGATACAGTTTTTACGCTGTAAAGGCGCTGCATTTTCAGCATATAGTAAAGATAAAGCACCGCTCCAAGCATTACGAAACCTGTGGACGCTTACCGTATTGCAGCTTTTTCCCGGCTTGGCATTTTGTGATGCGTTGGAAGGTGGAATGGATAAAGCGACCAACGAAGGAGCGCAATCGCTGCAAAGTGTTGTCAAGTTGGCGCAACAACGACTAGCAGCCGATCACAATCAAGCTAAAGTGACTTTACCCCTAGCCCCTGCGATTGCAAACATAAGCCAGCGAACTGGTAACGCGCAAGTACCAACAAGTAAACTTGCTAGTTTTGCGCCACAAGAGGAGGTGGAGTCTGAACGCCTCGACCTAGATACAGATCTGCATCGCCAAGCCTACCAGGTTATGAACCTCAAAGACCAAGGTGCCTTACAAAGTAAATACTCGCCAAATGACCAGACCTACAGCTACCCTACAAACTTTGAAAAGTCTAACAGTGACAACATAGATCAAAGTTTTGATTTTAGTACCGAGCAAAACGCGTACAAGGGCAAGCAAAACGACGAGCGAAAAGACATCGCATTGGTACACATAGACGGAAATGGGTTAGGCATCATTTTGCTCAAGCTCAATAAAGCATTGAGTACAGTTGATGAAAAGATATATGCCAATGCTTATCGTAGCTTCTCAGAAGGACTGGCAAGTGCCACGAAAAAAGCAGCGCAGGCTGCAACTCAGATAGTGGTAGATTATGGACAGACGGATAACACCTTGGCTATGCGCCCACTGGTGCTAGGCGGTGATGACGTGACTTTGTTGATCCGCGCCGACTTGGCACTACCTTGGAGTAAGCAGTTCTGTCGTGTTTTTCAGCAAGCCTCGCAAGAAGTGCTCACAAACATTTTCGCTGTTATCAAGGAACATGGTGATGCTGATGTTACAAAAGACATGAAAGGCTACTTGTCTGCCAGTGGTGGCGTGTTATTCCAAAAAGCAAATCATCCTTTTACAAACAGTCATCATGTAGTTGAAGGGCTGTGTGCTAACGCTAAACGCCTAACTAAGCAAATTGACGACAATGTTGGCCCTGCCGCGCTGTCATTTTTGCGCTTGTCTAACACAGCAACTCAACACGTGGAAGAAGTGATAAAACAAAATGTAGCGGTCACTGTTGATAAACTCGGGACGCTAACACTGGCCTTGCCCGCCTATTTAATTGACAGTGACGAACAATACCCGTGCTTGCAGGATTTATATGACTTGTTTGAAGTATGCCTAAATAAGGACACACCAATGACCATGAGTAAATGGCGACAAGTCTTAACTCATTTGTCTTTAGGCAATATGGATGAAGCAAACCGCATTTACGAGCGAGCGAAAACACTGAAAAAAGAAGGAAAGGCAGCGCTCGAGGAGGCATTTTACATGCTCAGTAAATCGCAAAATGACACTGCGTGGTATTGGCAGCAAGGTGATGAGTGGATTTCACCACTAAAGGATTTAATGGTACTTGAGCGCTTTTATTTTAAGCCAGATGAAGCAGCGGAGGCACAATGAGCCAGTTCATTATAACATTGGATATTCAAAGCTATTGGCACATTGGTAGTGGTGAAACAGGCAGTTATGCCGATGCCCTAGCTCTGAAAAATGCAGCAGGTTTACCCTATGTACCGGGAAAAAGCATAAAAGGGTTGTATAAAGAAGCGTTTGAAAGAGCGGTAACTGCTAAGTGGTTTGACGGCAACATTATAAATTTGCTGTTTGGAGATGAAGGTGCTCAGCAGCAAGGCATATTACAATTTACAAGTGCAACGCTTTCTTCTGCCGAGACTTGTTATTTTACCAGTGAGTCAGGAAGTAACGCCAAAAAGTTACTATTTAGGGTGATCCACGCAACTAAAATTGGGGCAAGCGGAGTGGCTGAAGACGGCAGTTTTAGAGCGCTAGAGGTGGCAGTGCCTATGGCGCTGAGCGCCGGGGTGAACTTAAATACCAACCACCCGAATTATCAGCAAGTGCTTCCTCTATTAGGCGGCGATGTTACACAAGCTCTAGATAGGGTGGGGCGACTTATTTTTGCGCTCGGCGCTAAGCGGCAGCGAGGTTATGGAGAGGTGAAGATCGGCATTACGGCCAAAGAGGAGGCAGCATAATGCGGATATATTATCAAATTACCACTCAAGACCCTGTGATCGTCAGCCAGTCTAACGCAACAACAAATAACCATAATACCTGCGACTTTATTCCCGGCAGCGCCATCTTAGGGGCACTGGCCGCGAAGTTATACCCTGAACTTGCAGATCAACAAGACACAAGCTGGGCGATATTTCATTCCGGTGCTGTACAGTTTAGCCCTTGCTATCCATTAGTTGGAGATGAAGTCGCATTACCCATTCCGGCATCTTGGCATATTGAAAAAGGTAGACCTATCTTTGAACACGCCAAGCTAAACCAACAAACCGTGAATATCCCAAGCGTGTTGTATGCCCGTGAAGAAACGCAATATAAACAATTGCGCAGTGGTTTTATCACCAGCAATGGGGATGAAGCGCAAGTAAATATGGGGCAAGTGACTAAAACTGCAATTAACAATGAAAGTGGCACCGTGGAGCTTGGGCAGTTATATAGCTATAGCTACATCGAGCAGGGGCAAACATTTGTTGGGTGGATTGAAACGCCTGCTAGTTACCAGTCGCTTATCGAAGACGCGCTTTGTAAAGTAACCCGCATTGGGCGCGCTAAAAACACTGAGTTTGGTCGGGTCACTGTTACACCGATTACCGGGAAAGTAGCACACCCACAAGCACTGCGCTCTCAATTGGTGCTTTGGTGTATGGCAGATTGTGAATTTTTAGATGAATTTGGCAATAGCTGTTTGTCGCCAAGCGGCAAAATGATTGACCCTTTGCTTGATGGCATAACGCTTAATATCGACCAAAGCTATATTCGCAGTCACACAATGGCAAGGTTCAATCAAAAACGCCAAAGCTTTGATAGCCAATCACAAGTGATAAGCAAAGGGAGTGTCTTGGTATTTGAGTTAAATGGCCATACCCCAACTCAAGCCACACTCAATAAGATTGCAACTAGCGGCCTTGGCATTAATAAGCAATTTGGACAAGGTTGGGTGATGGTTAATCCCAGTTGGTATCAAACCAAGCAACTAAATTTGAGTAGCTTGTATTCTCCTTTATTGGTAGCGCCTGTGAAGCCGAAAAAGTTAGTAGATGATCACATGCTTGCAGAATCTACCTTGCTTAAGTGGGTAACTGAGCAGCAAGCTGCGGAGCAATCAAAGGCGAACGCAAAAGAAGCCACACTAGAGTTATTGCAAGTAGTGGCAAAAGCCTACGAGAGTGCACGTGGCTTTAATAGTATGGGTAAACACCTGCAAGTGGGGCCTACATTAACTCAGTGGAATAAGGTTGGTGAACTAGTCAAGGCTGATATAGGAGACTGGAAAGCGCAAGCATTTGAGGGTGAGCACTGTATTTGTAAAGCCAAAAATGACGAGTTTGGCTGGGGGATAGAGTGGCAAGGAGATACAGGGTATACCAATTTTGCTGACACAATGAGTGCCGTGCTTGCCCACCACTCAACGGCGGTGATGAGGCTGTTTTTAGAGCAGCTTTGTCAATATGATCCGTCTACCTTTGATGGCTTAAAACGCTTTAAAGCTTATCTCAGTACCCAATCGCAAGGAGGTAATTAATGATAGGGTTAACATTGGCGCGTATCGTAATAGAAACCCAAACCCCACTGGCTATTCATTCTGGTTTGCGAGAGGACGGTTTTGACACTCAGTTAGCTCGTGATGCAAATGGCCTGCCTTACATTCCGGGTACCAGTATTGCTGGAGTTTGGTTACATCTGGCAAAGCAACACTTACAATCCAAAGTAAACACCGATGAATGGTTTGGTTCAATCAAGCAACGGTCATTATTGAAAATCTCTAATGGTGTATTAATTGACAGCAAAGGTAAGCTGGTAAAAGGGTTGATCCTACCCTCAAAAATTAAAGATGACACACTACTTAACCGGCTTGCGCAAGCAAGTCCACATCACCGTGAACGTGTGGCAATTAACGATAGGGGCGTTGCTGAAGGCAAAGCAAAGTATGACCAAATTTTATTGCCCAAAGGGATCCGCTTTTGTGTTGATATTCGTGTTGAGAGCCAGCAATTAAATACTGATGAATGGCAACAACTTTTGTCCTTGTGGCACAGTCGCTTATTTGCACTTGGGGCAGATACACGTAATGGGTTAGGTCAAATCAAAGTCATCGGTGTACAACAAACACATATTGATCTGAGTGACTTAAGTGGAACTCACCCTACGGACAAAATCAGTGACTTTTTTGCAAGTCCACTCCCCACGACTCATACACTGAGCCAACAAGAAACCCCTTTAATAGAATTACAACTCGAAGTAGATGGATATTGGCGCTTTGGCCGTGGAGCCACGCCTTTGAATCAAAGCGATCACGATGCCGCGATGCTCAGCTATAGTGAACCTAGTGTCACTTGGCAAAATGGCACTCCAAGTTGGCAAGTGCCAAAGCCCGTACTGTGTGGTAGTGCGATAAAAGGGATTTTGGCGCATCGTACCGCATTTCATTATAACCGTATTACCGCGCGCTTTGCTGAAACACTTGCAGATGCAACACACCAACAGTGGCAAGCAAGGCCAAACAAGTTAGCTGATTTATTTGGCACTATTGAAGATGACCAAGAGTCGTTGAAAAAAGACTCGCCACCAAAGGCTGGCCGATTAATCGTAGAAGACAGTCCAATAGAGTATAAGCCGGAGCAGGTAGCAGTGCGGTATCACAATAGCATTGACCGCTTTACAGGTGGAGTACGCCGAGGGGCTTTATTCAGTGAAGAGCTGCTCTACGAACCAACAATAACAATACGGATTTGGTTACTAGGTGATGAACAGGTAGACCACAAGTTGCTGCAAGCGTTTGAAGCGACAATCAATGACTTAACCAATGGCTTATTGTCCCTCGGTGCCGGCGCAGGACGCGGAACTAGTCTTATCAAACCAAGTGGTGGATTTGCCAAAGGAACGTTAGCCCATTTAAGTTTGGAGTCAGGTCAATGAGTATCGAAACCTATAACAAGTTAAAAGAAAACCCTCAATCCATTATCCAACCGTTGCTGCCCACGCTCATCGCGGCCAAGTTACAGCATGAACAAAGTACCAAAAGTGTAGACGCAGTAATTGAAACGGTTAACTCAATGGACGCGACGTTTGGTTGGGCGATGTATCGTGATGAGATTATCAAAACTACAGTACTGACGGGCCGCCGTGACCTCATTGAGGGAGAGTGGTCAAACGGGACAAAAACCATCAAAGTCAAACTACTTGGTGAGCACCAATACTCGTTTGTTTGTATGGAAGCTACAACAGAAAAAACGCAGCAGCAAGCATACAAAAAGCAAACCTTAATCACCCGATATGGCCCCGCCACATACTTTATTTGGTATCAACTCATTGATGAACGCTGGCACCCAATGGCACAGCAATTTATCGGTTTTAGTGAGGAGCAAGCGTAATGAGCCATGTACATGCACCATACCATTTTGTACCGCTATCAAAATGGGTTTACATGCCTGAATGGGCGCAATTAGTTAGTCACGATGTTCCTTTTCAAGATGGTCTTAGCGGCAGTATTGAGTATACATTAACCAATAAAACCCCACTGTGTGTGGGGAGTCAGCATCATCAGCAAGAAAATCAGCCAACGAAAGTCTTGTGGCATAGAAACCCGCATGGACAGTTTGTGATCCCTGGTACATCCCTAAAAGGTGCTATCAGAAATACTCTAGAAATATCGAGTTTTAGCAAGTTTAAGTCAATAGATGATCAGCGTCTTTCCTATCGTACGATATCTTCTGGTAGCGAATATTTAAAGGAGGTGTCTAATAGTGCAAAAGTTGAAGCCGGTTGGATAAAATATTGCAATAAATCATCAGTTTGGCAGTTGAGCCTGTGCAATTTTGCTAAAGTGAAGCACACTGATCTCAAACCTTATTGTCGGGTAAATATTCGAAATGAAATGTCAGCTGTTGAAAAATATCAAGCGTTACCTATTACTACAGACATTGAGTTTGATACCAACACACTAAAGCGTAGCAAAGATGGCACCCACACAATTAAACATGTTGGCCAAGGTGGAACTAAGGGAAGCATGGTGTTTTGTAACAACCGAGTAGTTGATGAACTTAAAGGTAAGCCGGAATATTATGAGTTTAGCTATTGCTTTTATGGCAAGTCACAAAAGGTTGTATCTGGTGCCCACATAAACACCCTCGTGGATGGCTGTTTGAGCAGTCATAATGAAAAGCAAGTACAATTCTTAAAAATGAACCCACACCCTGAAAAGGGGATCCCTGTCTTTGTATTAATAGATAAAAAAAACCAGAACATAAAAGCGCTAGGCTTAGCAAAGCTACCACGGATGATGTACAAGCACAGTTTTTCGGAGCTGGTGGATCGTAAACAAAAAGACGCAAGTAAAGCGCTTATTTTCGATATGGCAGAGTGCATTTTTGGTACGCTGAGAGAAGAAGGGTTGAGTTTAAAAAGTCGTGTGAGCTTTACAGATGCAATTTGCCAAAAGAAACTTACACCAACCTGTACAAAAGTGATTTTAGGTTCACCTAAACCTAGTTTTTTGGCGGCCTATTTAGAACAGCCGCTCAAGGATAATTATGTTGACTATAACAGTCACAATGCAGAGCTGGCGGGTTGGAAGCGATACAAGTCGTTAAACAAATTTGAAAGCAATTACAATCAGAAAGAGCATGACAACGATAGAGTACTCAGTGAAATAGAACTATTACCAAGTGATACTCAGTTTAATGGCAGAGTGGTGTTTCATAATCTAAAACCTGAAGAGCTTGGCGCGATATTATGGTCGTTAACCTACGGAGAAAAATCACAGTGCTTACATCAAATAGGTCACGGAAAAAGCTTAGGTGCTGGAGCCTGTGCCATTGAGGTGGAAGCGCTGAGCTGTAACGGTGAAGCTCGTATGCCAACAGAGTTTATAGAAAGATACGTGCAGACAATGGAGCGAGCTTACCCCAGCGAGCACCATACGTGGAGTGATAGCCCCCAATTAAGGCATCTCATTGCTCTGGCAAATCCTGCTACACATGAGCATACAATCAATACATATATAGACTTCAATTCAGGTGATTATAAAAAGATACAAAATGGCAAATTGTCGATGCCTCAACTTGAAGTCGCAGGAAAGTCACTGCCTCGAAAAGAGCCAGAAGAAATCACAACGACAACAGCAGCAAACTTTGCTAAAGGGCGGCTCGCGGCCTTAATTACTGATGAAATTAGAGAGACCCTCTGGTACAAGATGCACAGCGAAGAGGCCGAAAAACGTCAAGAGCGAGCATCACTTGATGCGATGCCAGACGATGTAAGAGAAATTGCAACGCTGAAATTGCGATTTGAGCGCACAGAGAAATTAGCGCGACAACACCTTCATGTAGAGGTTGTCGTTTTGTGCCATAAGGCACTAGAAAAACAACTATCTCCACAAGCAATACGTGAGCTGATTGACTTAATTAGCGATGAGACTGTTGATTTTCAAAATGTAGGTAAAAAGAAAAAAAAGGACAGAGAGCGCTTAATAAAAAGCGTTAAGGAGCTAATGTAATATGCTGGGGACTCTACTAACCCTAACGCAGCACTTTCCCGTGCTGCGACTTAGGCTTACCTTACAGCTACAAGCGCAAGCACAGTTGCCCGATTTTAAAGGATCTATGTTTCATGGCTGGGTTGGACAGGCGATAAAGCAGCATGATGAAAAACTGTTTTATATTTTGTGTGCAGAACATGAAGGAGGGCAACCAAAACCTTATGCTATCAAGCTGACAGACGAGCACCAACAGCAATGGCAAAAGGGCGAGCTGCTGAGCTTTGACTTAATCTTATTTGGCGAAGCCGTCCATCTGTCGCAGCGGGTTATTGATGCCCTGAGTGAAGGCGTACGGCTTGGGATTGGTGAGTACACTTCTCAAGGCCGCAGCCCAGTTAAGCTGCTTTCGGTAGCTAGCGTACTGCCCGGTCGGATTTTACCCGGAGTGGTGACAACTGTGCTACAAGACTGGATAAATACCGAGCTTACAGACGGTCAATGTGAGCTCGCACTGCATTTAAAAGCGCCGTTACGCTTAAAACACAAAGGCGCTATTTCAGCAGACTTTTTGCCCGAGCTATATGAACTAAATCGCCATATTTGTAGGCGGCTTAGCCAGCTGACAAAATTTTGGGTCGCTGACGAGTCTACACTGTTAAATGCACTATATACAGCGCAGCCGCGCCTTGGTGAATACCAAGCTCAGCACCACTGTTACTTTGAAAATTGGCAACGGTTTTCACTAAAGCAGCGCGCCAAACAACCGTTTGGCGGCCTAAAAGGCATGCTCAGTTTTTATGGAGATATAGCTCCCGCCAAACCTTGGCTGCAAATTGGTCAAGTACTCAGTGTTGGCGGTAAAACCACTTTTGGTTTAGGTCATTACGAGCTAATAGGTTAGGTGAGTTTAGTTGGTTGATATATTGTAAGATCATAACCCAATACTTCATCTTTTTGCCAAACTTTGAAACATGGTTTCATAGTTTGGCAAAGCGTAGTTATTTATCAGTGGTTTCCGGCCTGCGCCTGAATGTGATGTGTTTACTCTCATAGAAGTAGGTATGACTATGCGCGAACTTGTTTGATCTCGGCACGGTAGTTGTTTACCACTTTGTCATTGTTAACATACTGCATCGCACAATTGTTATGTAGCGTTGCTAGGCTGCCACCAATGCTGGCGGGTACTTGGCCACCAGTAATATCTATTCGGATTTTTTTTTCATCATGACACTGCAACCGTGCTAGATCAATCTCATGAGCAAAAGCACCATAGTATTGACGCATATTGTCTTTGTTGACGGCTTCTTTATGGATGGTAACTTTAAAGTTGGTTTCGGGGGCATAAGGATCTTTTCCGTATTGGGCAAGCCAGCGCTTATAAATATCAATTTGCCTCTCTTCGTCATACATGCGCTCTCTTAATTGCTCACTTGGAACGAGCACAATTTGTTCTAATTCACCTATATTGGCCTTGAGTGCGCGTAGGGTTTGTTGCCAGTTTAGGCGATAAGTATCGAGCATGGTAATATCTTTTTGCAATGAGCCACTAAACTGGGCTTTTTCAATCCAGTGCTCTTGCTGCCCATCAATTGGCCTTTGGTATAACGTAAACACACCGCCACTTTCACGTATTTGATACCCTGATGAGATAGGTGACACTGCCATAATGAGAACTTTAGCTTTGGGGAGGTCATTGGTGCTAGACAAGTCTCTTATGTGAATATAGTTAAAGGCTAAAACTGCGGTTAAAAGGCTACAAGTACAAAAGGCGGCAATGGCATAAAGCAGCGCAGAGAGAATAAACTCATCTGGCTTGTAAAAACAAAAAAAAATCAGATCGCCAATCCAAGCTAGGCTGATGAGAGATAAGGCACCAGACAAAAAGGCAAAAGCATTTTTGAATGAGGTTTTTTGTTTGAAAAACTTGAACTTGTTGCGGATCATGACATTTCCTTACTATTATATTGAAGTAAACGTGGGTAGAGAGTTTGTGTTAATTTTTTGCCTTCTAACTTGTGGGGTAGAGTTAAATCCAAACGAGTTATAAAGCAGTCAAGTCGCAAAAATGGTTTAAGCCATGGGATTGCAGAGCACACTAGCAGCGCGTAAATCCATTTGTTATTCATTTATCTTTCCACACTATATACTTCCAATAAATAGTAATTGTTTTAGTTAGTTAGCGCAATAAAATGGTTACTTTAAAGGTAAGCGTTAAGCTGAGTTATCCAATGCTTCTCTGACGCTGCACCGATTTAAGTGATTCGAATTTTGAGCCGCTTCTTCTATGATTTAATTTAATGGTCTCATCTTGTAAAAGCTTAAGTTACATCTCCTTATTAGTCTTTTTTTAGCCGGAATCGCTACCCTCTGGTACTCATTAAAACTCCGCTCAGCTAGCGATTATTAACTTTATGAAAATTAGCCGCTTTTCATTAAGTGAGTAGAAAAAGCGCAAAAATCGCAGTACAATCGAGCCGTCTAGCGGAAAACCGCGATACAGCTCTTTAACAATGGACGTTTTAACGCTGGCAGTCACACCCCGCACACATAGGGGATTGAGACAGAGTATCTAGAGTGGCTAGATATGTATTGTGCAGTCACACCCCGCACACATAGGGGATTGAGACTAAAGCAGTTATCTGTGCTATCACTTTTCCGTGAAAATCACGTCACACCCCGCACACATAGGGGATTGAGACCGCTGCTGAGTATTTTTAGCTCAAGTTGCGTGTAACGTCACACCCCGCACACATAGGGGATTGAGACACGACCCTTGATTTCGTGTTCACTTTCACCATTAGTCACACCCCGCACACATAGGGGATTGAGACTAAGCCTCTGAGAGCCTCTTCACGGAGATGATTCGTCACACCCCGCACACATAGGGGATTGAGACAAAGAAAGAAATTCTTTATTACCAAATTCACTTTGTCACACCCCGCACACATAGGGGATTGAGACACCCGCCCTGAGGTGAAAAGCGCACTATCGCCAGAGTCACACCCCGCACACATAGGGGATTGAGACGTATAGCTTTATACCTAGCAGTATGGCAAACGCGTCACACCCCGCACACATAGGGGATTGAGACTTCGTACATAGTCTTGCGTTGCATAGACCATACGTCACACCCCGCACACATAGGGGATTGAGACCTCGACCGTTTACATACCAAACCTTGCTATCAGTGGTCACACCCCGCACACATAGGGGATTGAGACATTTGTCCTTGTAATTGTCGGGCACTTTACTTTACGTCACACCCCGCACACATAGGGGATTGAGACCAATAAGCTGCCCGTTTAATCATTGAGTCTGGGATGTCACACCCCGCACACATAGGTTGAAACCCGTCTCGAGACAAGCGAGTGCTCGCAGCTTGGCTAGGGTTGAAACTGAGGCCTTGGACGGCCGAAGCGGTTAGCGCTTCATGGACGAATCAATGTGCACGGCCTAAAATTGGAAAGTGGATGAGTAGCCCCGACTTTGAAGGGGGTTGAGACAAGCAATACATCACCAATGGTGCAATTACTGAAAGTCACACCCCGCACACATAGGGGATTGAGACAACTAAGCTACATAGCGTACAACCAAAACGTGAGTCACACCCCGCACACATAGGGGATTGAGACAGCTGCGAGAACTGTGGCGAACCGCTCAGCGAAGGTCACACCCCGCACACATAGGGGATTGAGACGCCGTCTGAAGGTTTAAAATCGAATACCGTGCATGGTCACACCCCGCACACATAGGGGATTGAGACTAATTACACGCATTACAGTGTGTGGCCCTTCAAGTCACACCCCGCACACATAGGGGATTGAGACTCACGAAGTGTTGAATGTTGATAAGTTTAACGGTGTCACACCCCGCACACATAGGGGATTGAGACACGTTTTTATCAAAGCCATTAGACAAAATTTGTGCGTCACACCCCGCACACATAGGTTGAAACCCGTCTCGAGACAAGCGAGTGCTCGCAGCTTGGCTAGGGTTGAAACTGAGGCCTTGGACGGCCGAAGTGGTTAGCGCTTCATGGACGAATCAATGTGCACAGCTTAAAATTGGAAAGCGGATGAGTAGCCCCGACTTTGAAGGTTGAAACACGCCTCGAGACAAGCGGGTGCTCGCAGCTTGGCTAGTGTTGAAACTGAGGCCTTGGACGGCCGAAGCGGTTAGCGCTTCATGGACGAATCAATGTGCACGGCTTAAAGTTGGAAAGCGGATGAGTAGCCTCGACTTTGAAGGGGGTTAAGACGCCTTTGTCACTAGTGTGATAGCTTGCTCCAAAGTCTGAGTAGCCCGACTTTGAAGGGGATTGAGACCCAACATCTAACTCAAAACGAGTTATAGACTAGGTCACACCCCGCACACATAGGGGATTGAGACTCTTCAAGATCCATACTTTCTGTGGTAATTGCATTGTCACACCCCGCACACATAGGGGATTGAGACCAACACCACATTAAAAAGTCGAACATGTTGGCTTGTCACACCCCGCACACATAGGGGATTGAGACAGCTGCGAGAACTGTGGCGAACCGCTCAGCGAAGGTCACACCCCGCACACATAGGGGATTGAGACGCCGTCTGAAGGTTTAAAATCGAATACCGTGCATGGTCACACCCCGCACACATAGGGGATTGAGACTAATTACACGCATTACAGTGTGTGGCCCTTCAAGTCACACCCCGCACACATAGGGGATTGAGACTCACGAAGTGTTGAATGTTGATAAGTTTAACGGTGTCACACCCCGCACACATAGGGGATTGAGACACGTTTTTATCAAAGCCATTAGACAAAATTTGTGCGTCACACCCCGCACACATAGGTTGAAACCCGTCTCGAGACAAGCGAGTGCTCGCAGCTTGGCTAGGGTTGAAACTGAGGCCTTGGACGGCCGAAGCGGTTAGCGCTTCATGGACGAATCAATGTGCACGGCCTAAAATTGGAAAGTGGATGAGTAGCTCCGACTTTGAAGGGGATTGAGACTTAGTCCAGCTACTCAGATAATCGTCGTTGGTAGTCACACCCCGCACACATAGGGGATTGAGACAAAAAAGCTTTTGGCTTCGCCTTTCCAGCGTTCGTCGCACCCCGCACACATAGGGGATTGAGACGTTTGAAAAATCATCAATAGTGACCGGCACGAAAAGTCACACCCTGCACACATAGGGGATTGAGACTAGTCAGATTTTACATCCATCGTAACCATGGGAGCCTGAGCTGCAATACATCCCTGTAGCTGGGTTCCATCAGGCATCCATGCCTTCACCTCCTCAAGCTGCGAAACTGCGTTTCGGTCTTTCGTCGTCCATCTCGAGACAAGCGAGTGCTCGCAGCTTGGCTAGGGTTGAAACTGAGGCCTTGGATGGCCGAAGCGGTTAGCGCTTCATGGACGAATCAATGTGCACGGCCTAAAATTGGAAAGCGGATGAGTAGCCCCGACCTCAAAGCATGTTAATCCTGAGCTGTAATACATCCCTGTAGCTTGGTTCCATCAGGGATCCATGCCTTCATCTCCTCAAGCTGCGAAACTGCGTTTCGGTCTTTCGTCGTCCATCTCGAGACAAGCGAGTGCTCGCAGCTTGGCTAGGGTTGAAACTGAGGCCTAGGATGGCCGAAGCGGTTAGCGCTTCATGGATGAATCAATGTGCACGGCCTAAAATTGGAAAGCGGATGAGTAGCCCCGACTTTGAAGGGGATTAAGACTAGTCAGATCTTACATCCATCGTAACCATGGGAGCCTGAGCTGTAATACATTCCTGTAGCTGGGTTCCATCAGGGATCCATGACTTCACCTCCTCAAGCTGTGAAACTGCGTTTCGGTTTTTTGTCGCTCAGAGCTTGCGATAACCCATTGCTTTAAAAAATTCACTTTCTTTTTCCTAAAATCCAATTACCCTATATTGAAACAGCCTTATAGGCTACTCATTACTCATACTTAGTTATGAAATTGGCGTTTAACGCAAAAGTTTACCTAAAGGTTTTGCGTGTAAAGCCGATTAATGTAGGGAAAATAATAACTTGTATTTTTGATGCACAGAATGATTTACATTCATTTATATTTTGTAGCAATTCACACGATGTTAAGCTTAACAATCAAAAGAACTTGTGCTCAAATGAAGTCGCTGCATTAAAAACAACATATAACAATAAGTTTGTGCATACTTTTCAGGGTTGATGAATGTCATTATTTCGCTTTGATGAGGATGAGGGCTACGTTTATTTGCTCTCTCATCCCGTAGAATCTGGTTTTCCGGCAAGTTCGTCTCAGTTGGTTGAGATGATTGAAGGCTCGCCGTATGCGGATTTTGAAATCATCCATGCCAATATTGGTCAACTATTTACTGCCAGTGAAACGCCAGAGCAAGATTCTTTGGTGGTTGCACGTGCCATTGATGCGTCAATATCTGTCCATATTGAAGAAGGGAATATGCTTGCGGAGGCAAAAATTACCACGGCAAAAGGTGGTAAGTTGGTCTGTATGAGCAAAGCTAAGCAAGCATTAATACAAGCCGGTATTAAAAAAGGGGTGAGTGGTAAAGCACTTGATAACCTGCTTGGTCAACAACTTGAGTTGCCTGCGGGGCACACCTACAAAGGCATAGTCGCCCACGGTCAACGCGCAAAAGATGGCAGTGATGCAAAATTTGTGCGCCTGTGTATGACAGCGCAAGACAGAGTGCTCAGCCCGCAGCAATCAAGCGGTGGTAAAGTGGATATGCGCAATCTAGGTGCAATCATCACCGTTAAACCTGGTAGTCCATTGATGAAAAAAGTGCCTCCAACGGAAGGTGAGCCGGGATATACGGTATTTGGCGATGTGATTGAGCCAAAACCGGGTAAAGACGCGCCGCTGGAAGTGTCTGAAGGTACTAAACTCGACCCAAGCGATAGCAACTTATTGATTGCAGACTCTAAAGGCGTGCCTGTGGCTATTCCCAGAGGGATGCGTGTAGATGACGTGCTGTGTTACGACAATATTGATGTAACAACAGGGCATGTTGAATTTGATGGTAGCATTATTGTAAGTGGCGACATCAAAGATGGGATGCGAGTAAAAGCCTCGGGCGACATTACCGTCATAGGCTTTGTTGAGTCTGCGGTACTAGAAAGCAGTAGTGCGGTGACGGTAATGCTTGGGGCGATTGGCCGTAAGCGAACCGAAGGGGAGGCATTCTCATGTTCTATTCAAGCCAAGCGCAGTATCTCTTTGGGTTATGCGCAGTATTGCCAAATAGAAAGTGAGCATGACATTTTAATAGAGCGTCAAGCGCTGCATTGTGATCTGACATCAAAGCGGTTGATCAAAGTCGGTAAAGGCGATACCCCAAGAGGTAAATTAATTGGCGGCAATGTGTTTGATGCCATGCGAATTGAAACCGGTGAGTTAGGTGCGCCTTCTGGCACAAGAACGCGAATTTCATTGGCGCAAGATTGGGACAGCCTACATGATAAGCACCGTGAGCTGGTAGAACTTGAAAAGGTACTTGCTGCTAAGGTAATTGAAATAAAGCTGGCGATGAAGCGGGCGAAGGCGTCTTCTCAATCACCAAAACGTGATGCTTACTTGGCCAAGTTGCAACACAGTGAAAAGCAAATCAATAAGCACTATGGCCTTAACCAGCGTAACATTCGTTTAGTACAACAAAAAATACATCGACTTACGCGCTTAAGCCGGGTCACGGTGAACGAATTGATGCACCCAGGCACTGAAGTCAAAATAGCCAAAGATACTAAATTGTTTTCAAGAATATACCCACCAAACTTTGTTAAATTACATGAAGGTAAGCTGATGCAGCAGTTTACCACTGCAAAAACAGCAGAAATTGCCTAAAAATATGCCAGCAACCTAGCTGGCATTTGAGTTTTTACTGTTCTGTTTGGCCTTCTTCTTCTTCTGGTTCTGGTAGCGGCCAACCACCTAATGCCTGCCATTTATTCACGATATAACAAAATAGCTCAGCGGTGCGTTCAGTATCATATAAAGCGCTGTGAGCTTGGCTATTGTCAAATTCAATCCCTGCGGTACGGCAAGCTTTGGCAAGGACAGTTTGTCCAAGCGCCAGTCCAGCAAGCGAAGTTGTGTCAAAGCTTACAAACGGGTGAAAGGGCGTACGTTTTATATTATTGCGCTCAATTGCGGCATTTAAAAAGCCATGGTCAAAAGCGGCATTGTGAGCTACAACAACAGAGCGTTGGCAGCCTGCGGCTTTTTGGGCTTTGCGAACGGCTTTACAGATTTCTTTGATAACTTCATCTTCAGCAACTGCGCCCCTAAGCGGAGAGAATGGATCGATACCATTAAACTCTATTGCTGATTGCTCAATATTAGCCCCTTCAAAAGGTGCGACATGAAAATGTACCGTCTGATCTAAACTTAATATGCCGTTATCATCCATTTTTAGCATACTGACTGCGATTTCTAGTAGGGCGTCAGTATCTTTATTAAAGCCTGCGGTTTCCACGTCGATAACTACAGGAAAGAAGCCGCGAAAGCGTTTTGAAAATAGCGTTTGCTCGGTATCAGACATAATCTTCTTGGTTTGTGAAATTGAGCGGCCTATTATACTGATACCTCGGCAAGATGCGAGCGACTTGCAAGGGTTCAAAGTGGTATATTTATTGCTTTTGATTTGTAGATAATGGTTTAGTATTGCGGTTCACACAAAATTGGCACACCGTAATGGCATACTAATGAGTGAATGTAGTGAGGTATTAAGTGATTAAGTTATATAAATCAGCGAGTTGGATAAGTTTATCCCTGTGCGCCGTGACGCTTAATGCTGATGCTGCGATGCGGCAATATGCTGCCGAGGCAGACGCATCCCACTGGCAAGTTGACCAAACCAACCGCTTGAGCTGTGCGTTAAACCATGAAGTTCCGTATTATGGTGAAGCTATTTTTTCCAGCCATGCCAGTAAAAATAAAGACTTAACGTTTAATCTTGATATGGTAGTGCGCCCTGAAAGTTACGACTTTGCTGGCCTTGAGTCGGTGCCGCCGTTGTGGCGAGCCGGTAAGCCTGCAAGAAGTATTGGGCAGATGAAGTTACTGAAAAAGTTTGATGGTGAGCTGGATAATGATGTGGCGTGGGAGCTGCTAACGGAGCTTGAAAAGGGGTATTTTCCCACGTTTTATTATAAAGATTGGCACAATGATGTAGACAAAGTGTCTGTGGCACTGTCGTCAGTCAATTTTAAGCAAGCCTATTGGGCATTTTTGCAGTGCCGAGACAATTTATTGCCCTATAGTTTTGAAGATATTGCATTTACTGTGATGAATTATAAAAAAAATTCCAGTGAGTTAACAAAATCGTCTCGACAACGTTTGGATATGATAGGCGAGTACTTAAAGAACGATCCTAAAATTGAACAAATTTATATTTCTGCATACAGTGATAGCTATGGCGGTAGAGACACCAATTTGCGACTGTCAAAAAGGCGAGCGGAGGCGATAAAGTCTTATATGGCAAGCCTTGGGGTGGCAGAGGATAAGATTATGACAGATGGTTTTGGTGAAAAGCGTCATGTGGACACCAATGATAATGCCATTGGTCGTGGTAAAAACCGTCGGGTGATTATTCAAATATCAAGGCCTTGATGGTTTTGGTGGAAGAGATCGCGACGTAAAGTCGCTCCTACAAGGTGTTGTGTGCACAGCAAATATGCTTACAGCTTTAGATTGTGTCTGCATGAGCGTGCAGTGTGGTCGAGAAGAGATCGCGACGTAAAGTCGCTCCTACACGGGATTGTGTGCACAGTACATATGCTTCCAGCTTTAGATTGTGTTTGTATGAGCGCGCTGTGTGGTCGAGAAGGATCGCGACGTAAAGTCGCTCCCACAAGGGGTTGTTTCTACAGTATATATGCTTTCAGCTTTAGATTGTGTCTGTGTGAGTGAGCTGTGTGGTGGAGAAGAGATGGCGACGTAAAGTCGCTCCTACAAGGGGTTGTGTGCACAGCAAATATGCTTACAGCTTTAGATTGTGTCTGCATGAGCGTGCAGTGTGGTCGAGAAGAGATCGCGACGTAAAGTCGCTCCTACAAGGGGCCGTGTGCACAGCAAATATGCTTACAGCTTTAGATTGTGTCTGCATGAGCGTGCAGTGTGGTCGAGAAGGATCGCGACGTAAAGTCGCTCCTACACGGGGTTGTGTGCACAGCAAATATGCTTACAGCTTTAGATTGTGTCTGCATGAGCGTGCAGTGTGGTCGAGGAGAGATCGCGACGTAAAGTCGCTCCTACTCGGGATTGCGTGCACAGTACATATGCTTCCAGCTTTAGATTGTGTTTGTATGAGCGCGCTGTGTGGTGGGGAAGAGATCGCGACGTAAAGTCGCTTCTACAAGGGGTTGCTCTTCTATTTTCCGTACGGCCGCTGCATTTTTATTAATCTAGACTCAGGCTAAGTTTATAGCACCTTGTTGCAGCTTGCTGTGAGTGCGAGTGGATGGCTAAGCTGGTTATTGTAGGTGATAGCGATAGGTTGTGCGGTATTTATCTCATAGGCGAGCGTTAAGTCCAGTTCTACGCTTTTGCTTTGCCCCGCAGTAAGTGTCAAAAACTCGTTTGCCTCTGGCGTGAGGCGTTTGGCCATTGGACCTTGATAATTGAGCTTTTTACCATTTTGCTCTACTACTAAAAATTGACTCCACCATCCTTCAAACGGGGTATGCCAAATAAGGAACTTAGCATCTTCGTTCCCTAAGTTGGTAAAGGTGAATTTGACCGGATAGCTCATGGTTGCGTCGTTACCTTTTGCGACACTACATTGAATGTTGCGCTGTGAATTCATACTTGCCTGCGGATCAGTGGTTGAAGTGGTGTCATTACAAGCTGCTAATAGCAAAGTGGCAGAAAATATTAATATGGGTTTCAACATAATTATTCTGAGCCTGTTGCCACGCCCAATCCTTTTTGTTTTCAATGTAATTGCTTTGCACTATGCTGAGCAATACGGTCAAATAACGAATAATACATATAGATGACTAAAAACAATAACAAAGAGTTCAATTCTTTTGCATCATTTTATCCTTATTATCTCTCTGAGCATAAAAACAAAATCTGCCGCAGGCTCCATTTTGTCGGTTCAACTGTGGTGCTAGTGCTGCTGTTCTATATCATTCTTTCCGCGCAGTGGTCGTTGCTTTGGTTGTTGCCTGTTGCGGGGTATGGTTTTGCTTGGATTGGCCACTTCTTTTTTGAAAAGAATAAACCCGCGACGTTCCAATATCCGTTATATAGCTTGATGGGAGACTGGGTTATGTATAAAGATATGATCTGCGCTAAGGTACCTTGGTAGGGAATATGAAGTTAGCCAAATGAATATAAAACAAACTCTTATAGCGATGGGGTGTGCTTTTTTGCTCAGCAGCTGTGAAACCATATCGGCAACAAGTGCGCGCAGCTTAGCAATGTTTAGCCCAAAAAATAGTCAGTGTTATAACAGACAGCGTCAGTCTAATTATTTTGTCGTTGATAGCCACCATCATTTTCAGCCGTTTCGCGGCGACGCTGTCCCTTTTAATAAATTGGTTAACTGGGCGGAGCGTGCTGGGGTGTTGTTTGTCAATGTATATGGTATTGGCCAAATCTATACACGCAAATCAGGATGTGTTGGTGAGCGAGGGTGCTACACACATGTCATCGCACCAAGTATTGAAAATGATATTAAAAATGCCAATAACTATGTAAAACATGGGGCAGATAAAGTACATCTAACCCTATCAATGACCTTTGCTGATCTCCATAAACCAGACACGATACTGACCAATATGGCGCTGCTTGAGGAAGAGTTTGGTGACCTATTTCGTTGGATGGGAGAGGTTAATATGGTGAAAGCCGCACACTTTGATAACGGTCATCAAGCAGTAAGTCTGGATACTATCGCTAAGTGGCAGCCATTTATGCAAGTGCTACAAGAGAAGAAGATTCCACTGGCACTGCATGCCGATTTGGGCGATAACGAGGCGCCGCTTCGCTACTTACCGTTACTTGAGGAAGTATTAACGCGCTACCCGAATAATGACATCATCTGGATGCACATGGGGATCTCAAAAGAGCTAAGCCGTATTGACCCCAGCTTACATATTCGCACCATGCAGAAGCTGTTTGCCCGCTATAAAAATCTTAAAGTGGATCTTTCTTGGCGAATTTTGTACGACTATTATTTTAGCTTTCCAACCGTCAACAGCCAATATGTTGAGTTTATCAATGCCCATGCTGAGCGTTTTTTACCGGGGAGTGACTTTGTTGCCAGCAAAAACAAACGTTTTGCTGACTACAAAGAGGAAGTGGACATTAACAGTCGTGTTTTGGCCAGCCTTGACGATAATGCTTTTCGTCGTATCGCGCTTGGTCAGAACTACTTTGATTTGTTGGGATTACCGTATCGAGCGCCGGAGATCTGTACTACAGCGTCTCCTTAAGCATCGACAGCACATCGTTGACATCGAGCTTCATCACTTTGTCTGTATTGGCTAGCAGTTGATCTGCTAGATCTTTTTTATGATGATGCAGCTCAACAATTTGCTCCTCAATAGTTCCTTTAGCGATTAAGCGATATATCGTGACAGGGCGCATTTGTCCCATGCGATGAACACGATCTGAAGCTTGCTCCTCAACCGCTGGATTCCACCAAGGATCCATGTGAATGACATAATCCGCTGCGGTAAGGTTCAGACCAGAGCCGCCTGCTTTAAGACTAATTAGGAATACCTCGCCTTCACCTTTTTGAAAGGCGTTGACCGCCTGTTGTCGCGCCTTAGGAGGGGTACTGCCATCCAAATATTGAAAGCGAATACCACGTTTTTCAAGGTGACTTTTTATCAGCTGTAAATGACCAACAAACTGGCTAAAAATGAGCGCCTTATGATTATTTTCTTGTAGCTCTGTTAGTAATTCATCTAATGCCGCTAATTTGGCACTGGCGACTTGGCTTTCAGCCAATAAGAGTTTTGGATGACAACAGGCTTGGCGTAAACGAGTAAGCGCTGCCAACATTTTAAAGCGCTGCTCATTGGCGCTATCTTGTTGCGCGGACTGGGAGATTTCATCAATGGCGTTTTGCCTAAGCGCTTCATAAAAGGTTTGCTCTTCTTGGCTTAACTGAACCGCTACATTTATCTCCGTCCGTGGTGGTAGCTCAGTTAATACCTGGTGCTTCATACGACGTAAAATAAACGGTTGGATAAGGTGTTTTAATCCTTTGCGAGCTCGGTGCGCTGCGACTTTGTCCTCATTTGCATTTTCAATTGGCGCAGAAAACTTTTCGCTAAAACGCTTCAGGTTGCCAAGTAGTCCCGGGTTTACAAACCGAAATAGTGACCATAGCTCGGTAAGGTTGTTTTCGATTGGTGTCCCTGTGGTAATAAGTTTAAATTTGCCTTTAAGTGCACATGCTGCCTGAGTGCGCTTTGCAAGTGGGTTCTTCAGTGCCTGGGCTTCATCAGCGACAATCGTTTCAAATGCAATGGGCTTTAATATGTCAACTTCGCGCTGTAATAAGCCGTAGCTTAAAATGACACAGTCCAGTGGCTGCAGATCACTGAGCAGTTGTGCTCTGGCCTCTGAATTTGCAGAGTCGGCAAATACTTTTACCGACAACGTTGGTGCAAACTTTTGAATTTCTTGCTGCCAATTAAAACAAACCGAGGTGGGAGCAATTATTAACGTAGGCCCTTTATGTGCACGAGCCAATATTACCGCTAGTGCTTGGATGGTTTTGCCAAGCCCCATGTCATCGGCAAGACACGCGCCAGCGCCCCAATGGGCGAGTCGCATGGCCCAGTCAAATCCTGCTTGTTGATAGTCTCTAAGCTTGGCCTGTAATGTTGATGGTAGCTGCACAGTTAACGCCACGGCTTGGTGCATTTTATCATTTTGCTCTTCCCATGCAGGTAAGGTTTTCATGCGCATGCCGGTGGTGGCTTCAGCAATCAAAGGCGTAGCAAGTGGATGGAATTTACCGCCTTCGGTGGCATGATTGAGCTTATCAAGTTGAGACTTTAGTTCACTTGAAAGGGCAATGACCTGCTCACTGTCCAGTGCAATAAAACGGCCATTACTGGTAGCAACCATCTTGAGTAGTGTTTTTAGTTCAATCACTTGGTCATTATTTACTTGCAGCTCGCCGGTGATATCAAACCATTCGTTTTTCTTGGTCATAGCCAGTTGCAAATGTTGGCTTTCAAGCTTGTTACTGAGGCGGACTTTTTTACCTTTTGGCCACCTTAGCCTGAGTTGCATAGGGCAAGGATCTTGGTTGACTACCATCTCAAGCTCTTGCAATACCTCCAGTGCTTCATCCATTTGCGCCAAGCTGAGGCGGTTGTCAATCATCTCTAAAAACAACGGACAATGGGTGTCAAGCTCATCAAGCCCTTGTTGCTCAAGCAGGAGATCCCGGGTGGTAGACAAGCGTTTGCCGTCGATTTCTGCACTAACCGTGGCAGTACCATGACCAGGGTGGAAAACAGGGCCTTTTTCACCAAACGGCATCACCACACAATGAAAGTCTAAACCTTGATGGTAAGGTTGAATATTGATAACGAGGGTAGACTGCGCTGCAGTGACATCAAGACCTGTGTCAATGTCGGCTAAATCCGACTGAACATTCAGATAAGGAGCAATGGCTTTAATACTCGACAGTACTTTTTGCTTTGCACTAACAGGTACGCTTAACCCTGATTCGCCAATGATTTCAGCGACTTGTATATGTGATTGATTAAATACAATAAACGTATACTGATGTTCGTCATGCTGGAAAAATGAGTAGCTTTGCGGCTGGGTAAAATAACTCGGTAGATTTGGCACTGAAAGTAAAAGCTCATCACCGTGCTGACGAATGTGTAATTCAGGGGTCTGCTCGGTTATGGTAATAGGCTGCGTTAAGTCGTCCTCATGATAGAGGTTTGTTGCGCCAACCGCAGCTCTTAAAGCTGGGATCCCTGCCAGTACATAATCAGACTTGCTGCTGTAGCCATAACTGGCTTGCAATGCGATGGCCTCAATGAGTTTTTTATCTGATTGGCTTATGTAACTGAAGCGTTCAGGATGCTGTTTAAGTTGCTTACAAGGTAAAGGCTTACCCTTACCCCAGCCGGTTTTTCCCCGTTTTTGTTCTCTGGCTAAAAATTCAATATCAAAGCGACCTTGCCTAAGCTGCCAGATCAGTCGGTATTGCGTATCGGCCGCTTGAGTGGCGTTACTGCTTGGGTTTAATGCGATAAGTTTATCAAGCGCCAAATCCCACGGTGACTTTTTAGCCACAAGCGTACTGAGGTTAATGTTGAGAGCATTTGTCAGTGGCTGAAACTCTCCATGCTGAGCAAGTTGCAGTTGTTTAGCAAGCTGAGCAAAAAGCGACATCGACAGCTGTTCAAAAGCGTTCACGCAATCATCAAGGTGTTCAAGCGCCGTTGCATCTAAAGTCTTGTTACACCAAAAGTATGCAAAGCAGTCAAGTAAGCGGCCAATGTAATAGTCAAAATAGTGCGACTGCTTCAAAGCAGAGTACTTTAAATGTGCGCTACTGTATGGGTTATTTTGCGAGAGGCTTTCACTGCAATAGAGTAAGACGTTATTGGCAAAGTAATTGCAAAAGGGAGCTTTATTGTCTTGGTTTTCATACTCTAATTGTAGTGATAACACTTCAAAAAGCGCAGCATCTTGGTTATTGGCTTGTTGTAGTAATGCCAGTTTATGAAATAACCCAAGGGTTCTGCCTAAGTACTGCTTTTTACGCTTGGTGATTTTATCCTTCGCTTTAAGGGCTGTTGTAAACTCTGAGACGGCATCTTCACTTTGCTGCAAAAAAGCAATCGCAGCTCGTATCTGTAACTCGTAGCTGCTGTGATGTTGAGTTACCATACTCTGTGCGGCATCTAACTGTAATGTGTACAGTTGGTATTCTGCTAATAGTGCCGTTAATGGTGGGTTTTGTGTTTTGGCCTCAACCTGTTCCAGCGTGTCTAGCGCAAAGGCAATACTTTGGCCACTTTGTATTAAGGTATACAGCAAGGTTGAAAATGCTTGGTACTGCAAATCTTCGGGGAGGGTGATAAATCGCTCCAACGAGAACGGATAAAAATAAAGTGGCAGTAGTACTTGGTTGGTTTTATAGCACACGGCTTGTGGGTCTTTATTAAACCCTAGTTGCGCACGTGCTTTTGATAATTGATTTATAAATAAAAAATCGCGAATGAGGCGCTGTTCATCAGCAAATTGTCTTTCCCATTCATAAGCATTAAGAACCGGTATAAATTCTTCGGCAGTATTGAGTATGGGTAAAAACTGCCCCTCGGCCATGACTTTTTGACTTAAACCGGTCGCGAGTTTTAGGTTGATTTGTACGCCATCTTCATTAAACGTGACTAAACCGTCAGCGCGCCACTTCATGATCTGGCTATGGCTTATTCCTTGTTCAAACTCAGTGCTAGGAATAATTTCTTTACTAACAAGAGCCTGTATTAGGCGTTTGAGTTTTATTGCTGAGACTGGCTTGTAAACGACGGCCAAAATGCAGAGCAAGGTTTGCTCTTGCGCTGGTAGCGCATCTACCTGATGTGTTAAGGCTACAATTTCTTCATTAGTGGATGGCACAAAGTCAAAGTTCATTGTTCAGTCGCAGTGTTCATTTTAAGACACTGAAAACTACCACAATTTGCGCTTAACTACCATGGAGGTGATGCGTTGGAGCGGGAGGCGATGCCTCCCAATATCACTAAAATTTTGGGTATGTCTGTGACTAGCCAAAGCTTAGGTTATATAGCAATGCCGAAACCGCCAATAAGCCCACAATTAATACGAAATAGGTACCAATATGGCTTTTGTATTTTTGTAGCGCAGGGACTTTAAACACCGCTATAGTCGGCATAATAAACAAGATCATCGCAATGATAGGGCCTGAAATTGCGCCCATCATATCGAGAATACTTGGGTTAAGCACTGAGCAAATCCAGATAGCAACAAACATAAATGCGATACCCGCTTTGTCAGCTACTTTGTAACTCATGTTAGTTTGTTTGGTTGCCAGCCCATTGAAGCTCTCACGAGCACCTAAGAAGTGACCTAAGAATGAAGAGGTGATGGCAATAAACGCAACCAGTGGCCCAAGCATAGCAATAAATGGATTGTTATAAACGTTGGCTAGGTAAGACAATACGGAAACGTTTGATTCTTTTGCAGCTTCCATTTGTTCTGGCGTTAATGAAAATACGCAAGAAAATACAAACAGCAAGACAAATACAATCAACATAATTGAGGTGATACGCAAGATGGCTTCAGACTTTTGCACCGCTTCACTCTTGTAATGGCGACGTTGCACATTAGCAAAGCTTGAGATCGCCGCTGCGTGACTAAAGGAGAACACCACGATCGGCACAGATAACCACAATAACTGCGTTAAACTGGCAACATCTGGCGTACTGACTACGGGCATTTGCCAGTTAGGTACTAAATACAGTGACAAAAACAGAAGTACACCAACAAGTGGGTAAACCAAAATAGCGAAAGCACGGAGCAATAGCTTTTCACCGCCTAGCATAATGGCAATCATGCCCGCCACTAATAAACCTGACAGCAAAATACGTGAAGGGGATCCAAACCCTAGCTGATTGACAATAAAGCTATCGACAGTGTTAGTCAGACCAACACCGTAAATAAGCAAAATAGGGAAAATAGAGAAAAAGTAGAGTAGGGAAATTAAGCGGCCAGCACCAGCGCCGAAGTGTTCTTCGACTACATCGGTAAAATCAGCATTTTTTTGCTTTGAAGAAAGCACAAAGCGAGCGAGCCCTCGGTGCGCTAAATAGGTCATTGGAAAAGCAAGGGCAGTCATAATGAGAAGTGGCCAAAAACCACCGATCCCAATATTGATTGGCAGGAACAAAATACCTGCTCCAACAGCGGTTCCAAATAAGCTCAATACCCAGTGGGTATCATGTTTTGTCCAGCGGCTATTACTGACGGAGTTCATCTCCATCGTTGCCTCAGAGGAATTACTCATAAACTTGTTGTCCTGGATTTAGAATTATAATCGGGCGGATCATATAAAAAATGGTTAAGAGTTGCATGTATAAACCGTCTACTCAGAGGAGTTATGCGGTGAAATACGTTTGTTTGACTAAAACCTGCACAATTACCTAGTTGTCGCTGTGTCGTTTTTGTAAACCTACGTCTGTAAATGTTTTTAATTGTTACCATCGACAATGATTTGCTAGCCGCGTTAAAAATTAATTTTTATTCTAAGACGCAAATAAATATGAAATAACTAAGTGGAAAAGTATGTTCAAGTTAAATACGCTATTGCTCGCCTCAGCGATGCTAGGAAGTGTTACTGCTAACGCGACAATTGTTGAGTTTCAGACCTCACACGGTAGTTTTCAAGTGAATCTATATGATCAAAGCACTCCTAAGACAGTTGAAAACTTTTTGCAGTATGTAAACAACGAACGATACTCTGATACTGTGATCCACCGAGTGATCCCCGAGTTTGTCGTGCAAGGTGGCGGCTTTACTTATGAAGGTAAAGTTCCGCTTGATGCGATTGAAACCTATAATGCGGTTAAAAATGAACCTAAGTGGTCAAATGTCAAAGGCACAATTGCAATGGCTAAGGTGGCTTATAAACCTGATAGTGCGACCAGTCAGTGGTTTATAAACTTAGAGGATAATAGTAGTAATTTAGATGTAGAAAATGGTGGCTACACCGTGTTTGGTCAAGTAATTGGTGACGGTATGGAAGTACTAGAAGCCATCGCCCAAATTCCACGTTGTGGGAATGTGCCGTTAGTTAACTTTACCGATGAGCAGTGTAAAGACACTGAAACAGACCCAGGTGCTGCTAATTTTGTAACACTCAATGCAATTACAGTGTTAGATGACGATCCTAACTCTGCTGTGGGATTAACACAAAAAGCGAATACCTTGATTGACCAAGTTACTGACAAACCGTCAACAGATCAAGATTCGGGCTCTTCTGGTGGGTCGATGTTTGCGGGTCTTTTCTTACTTGCAGCTGCGCTGGGTTTTAGACGTAGAGTGAAATAGTTTTGAGTGCGATTGCACAACAGTCCCTAGTTAACCTGATCTCAGGTTAATAACTTGGAAGCGCACTTCGGTGCGCTTATTTTTTATAAAGCCTATTCGCTGACTGATACCAATTATCCTAATTAAGAGGTCTATTTTGAGCAAGCATTGATGCTAATTGGTATTATGCTTGAGCATTGAACAATTCAGCTGCTTTTATTTGATATATAAGAACTATACACCATGATAGGAAGGTATCGGGGCGTGTTCAGGGCCAGTAAGCGACCCTGAACAGGATAGATTTACAGTGCTTCGGCTGCTTTTTTCGCAAGGTATTCGTCATAAGTACCTTGGAAATCAATGATCTGTCCGTCTTTGATTTCCCAAATACGCGTAGCAAGAGAAGATACAAACTGACGGTCATGCGAGACGAAGAATAGTGTGCCTTCGTACTGCTCTAATGCTAGGTTTAGAGACTCGATAGACTCCATATCCATGTGGTTAGTTGGCTCATCCATCAGCAGAATATTAGGCTTGTGCATCATGATTTTGCCAAATAGCATACGGCCTTGCTCACCACCTGAGATCACCTTCACGGACTTTTTGATGTCGTTTTGAGAAAACAGCATACGACCAAGGAAGCCGCGTACGACTTGCTCATCATCGCCTGGCTGTTGCCACTGTTCCATCCATTGGAAAAGGTCGAGATCTTTTTCAAATTCGTCAGCGTGATCTTGCGCGTAGTAACCTATGTTGGCATTTTCTGACCATTTATACGCGCCTGACAGTGGCGCTTGACGGCCGGCAAGGGTGTTGAGGAGGGTGGTTTTACCCACGCCGTTTTCACCGATAATCGCGACCTTTTCACCAACTTCAACCAGTGCGTTTAAGTTTGAGAATAACGTCTCTTCGTAACCTTGTGATAAAGACTCAAGTTCAAGGGCATTACGAAATAGTGGCTTTTCTTGCTCAAAGCGAATAAATGGGTTTTGACGGCTTGACGCTTTAACTTCTTCCAACTGAATTTTGTCAATTTGCTTAGCTCTAGAGGTGGCTTGTTTTGCTTTTGATGCGTTTGCAGAGAAACGCGAAACAAACTGTTGTAGCTCGGCAATTTGCGCCTTTTTCTTCGCGTTATCTGAAAGCAGACGCTCGCGAGCTTGTGTTGCTGCAAACATGTACTCATCGTAATTACCAGAGTAGATACGCAGCTCACCGTAGTCGATATCCGCCATGTGTGTACACACTGAGTTTAGGAAGTGACGGTCGTGAGAGATGATGATCATAGTACAATCACGCTGATTCAATACATCTTCCAGCCACTTGATGGTGTAGATATCCAAGTTGTTGGTTGGTTCGTCTAGGAGCATGATATCTGGCTCTGCAAATAATACCTGCGCTAGTAGCACACGTAGTTTCCAGCCCGGAGCAACTTCAGACATGAGGCCGTAATGTTGCTCGGTTGGAATACCAACACCGAGGAGTAATTCACCGGCTTTTGCTTCAGCGGAATAGCCATCCATTTCAGCAAATTGCGTTTCAAGATCGGCAACACGCATACCGTCTTCTTCGCTCATCTCAGGTAGTGAGTAAATGCGATCGCGCTCTTGTTTGATTTCCCACAGCTCTTTATGACCCATGATCACTGTGTCTACAACCGTATATTGCTCGTAGGCAAATTGATCCTGATTTAGCTTAGCGATACGCTCGTTTGGATCGTAGTTTACGTTACCTGCACTTGGCTCAAGCTCTTTGCTTAGGATTTTCATAAAGGTGGATTTACCGCATCCGTTAGCGCCTATTAGGCCGTAGCGGTTGCCGTCACCAAACTTAACGGAAATATTCTCAAACAGTGGTTTTGCACCAAACTGCATAGTGATGTTGTTACACGAAAGCATAAATTTGACTCATTACTGACAATTGCGGCGATCCTAACATTTATAAGGGGTAAATGATGCAAAAAGTTTGGTAAATGCAAACATTCATTTAGTGTCTGGTAAGACATTAAATTTGGATGAAAGTACTGGCTTTATTAGGCGTTGCTAAAATGAGAAAAAGTAAGTTTTAAAAGCATCAGGTGGATTTAAGGCACTTGAGAAGCCACTGGATTTGCCAATGAAATTTGATACGAGAAAAAACTGGATTTAGCAACATCTGTTCAGAGAGTTTGTTTACATCGGTTTATCAAATTTTATCGAAATAAATTGCTATTTAGCATAATCTTAGGTCACATTACCGACCGTAATTAAAATAATATAACAATTTAGGATTGGAATATGCGTATCAAAGCTATCTCCGCGGCCATGGTGTTGGCCTTTTCTCAGTACGTTGCAGCCGATGAAGGCATGTGGCAACCACATCAACTACCTGAGCTAGAATCTATCTTGAAGTCTAAAGGACTTGAGATTGACCCTAAGTCGATTTCTAAATTAACTGAGTTTCCTATGAACGCGGTGATTAGCCTTGGCGGCTGTACGGCGTCATTTGTTTCCCCTAAGGGCTTAGTGGTTACTAACCACCACTGTGCGTATGGCTCTATTCAATATAACTCTACGACTGACAACAATATTTTAGAAAACGGCTTCTTGGCGAAAACACCAAGCGAAGATCTACCTGCAGCGCCAGGTTCGCGTATTTATGTAACGAAAGAAGTCTCGAACGTCACAGACAAAGTCAATGAGGGTGTTGATTCCTTGACCGGTAAAGCACGCTTTGACGCCATCGATAGTAAACGTAAACAGCTTGTCTCTGAGTGTGAGCAAGACGAAAGTTATCGTTGTAATGTTTATACCTTCCACGGTGGTCTTGAGTACTACTTGATTAAATCACTTGAGATTAAAGATGTACGCTTAGCCTACACGCCAGCGATGGGTGTTGGTAAATACGGCGGTGATATAGATAACTGGATGTGGCCTCGCCATACTGGTGATTTTGCATTCTATCGTGCTTATGTCGGAAAAGATGGCAAACCTGCTGAGTTTTCTAAAGACAACGTACCATATAACCCTGAATCATTCTTAAGTGTGAGTGCTAAAGGTGTGCAAGAAGGCGACTTTGTTATGGTAACCGGTTACCCGGGCCGTACTAATCGTTATCGTATTGCCTCAGAAGTAGATTTTGTGTTTAACACTGTCTATCCAATGGTGCGCAAACACAACGCAAAGTATGTGGAGCTTATCAAAGAGAACGCGCCAGAAGGCTCTCAAGCATTAATCGCTTATGAAAGTACGATTGCTAGCTATAACAATTACATCAAAAACTTTGGCTCTATGATTGAGAGTTTTAAAAAGGGCAGTATGTATAGTGCTAAGCAACAATTTGAGCGTGACCTTATCGCGTGGATCAATGCCGATGCTGAGCGCAAAGCAAAATACGGCGATGTGTTGACTGAGCTGAGCCAACTGGTATCACAAGCACAAGAAAACTATGTGCGCGATATGATGGTGGGGTATATTCACCGCTCACAAATGATTGCGACGGCAAGGAAGTTATATCGTCTTGCCGTTGAAAAGCAAAAGCCTGATGCCGAGCGCGAGCGCGGTTATCAAGAACGTGATATGCCAAAGCTCAAAGCAGGTCTTGAGCGCATGACACGTCGTTACGACGAAACCGTAGACAAAGCAATTATGCTTTACTTTATGGAGCTGTATGCTGCGCTTCCTAAAGAAAAACGCATTGCAGAGGTAGACAAGCAACTACAACTGGAAGAAGGCTTCGATAAGGCAAATCATCAAGCACTGCTTGATCAAATGTATGCAAACTCTAAGTTGGCAGATGAGAAAGTTCGTCTATGGATGCTAGATTTAGATCTTGAACAACTCAATCAAAGCGCTGATCCATTTATGCAGTATGCTAAAGCGATTTTTGCTGTGATGAAGCAAATTGAAGATGAAGGAAAAGAGCTAGCCGGTAAGCAGCAAGCTGCACGTCCTGCGCTTATGGAAGCAATCATTGCTTACAACAAGTCTCAAAATAAGCCTGTCTATGCTGATGCTAATAGCACATTGAGAGTTACCTACGGCACAGTAGGTGGATACTCACCTCAAGATGGATTAGTTGCTACACCGTTTACCTCTCTAGAGGGGCTGCTAGCTAAAAACACCGATGTTGATCCTTTCAATGCACCTAAAAAACAGCAGCAGTTGATCCGCGATAAAGTGTATGGCCAGTATACAGGTGGTATGAACACGGTACCGGTAAACTTCCTTTCTAATGTTGACACAACGGGTGGTAACTCTGGTTCGCCGACGTTAAATGGCAAAGCTGAACTGGTTGGTTTATTGTTTGATGGTGTTTATGAAAGCATTATTGGCGATTGGGATTATGATAAAAACCTGAACCGTTCGATTCACGTTGACTCGCGTTACATGCTTTGGGTAATGGACAAAGTCGACAATGCACAAAACCTATTAGATGAAATGAAAATAGTGAAGTAGTCTGCAGGTTTAATTTGTATTGATACACAAAAATGCCGACCGAGAGGTCGGCATTTTTTGTGTTATTGGGTGAAATTATACCAATTTGACTTAATACTCGTTCAATTTGAAGGAGTAAATCTGACGCTAACGGCGTTAAAAACTTCTTATTTAGAACAACTAAATAGCAAAGTTTTTGCCTTGCCTACACGGATGTAGGTACCTTGGCGATAGCAGGACGCGGTAGCGGGGTTATCGACAAGATTTTCTCACCTCAAAATAGACCACTTAATTAAGAAAATTGGTATTATTTTGTCATAAGTTGACGAATATACTTCACCGGGGCACTGCCAAAGCTTAAAAACTCTTCATGAAACGCCTTAAGGTCGAATGCTTCACCAAGCTCCTTTTTCTGTGCTTCACGGAAGTCGTAAATCTCACGATAGCCAGAGTAATAGCTGGTCAGCTGCACTTGACTTAATGTTGCGCGACGCCATTTACCTTCTGCTTCAGCGCGCTCTTGGAAAGCGCCATTCATTAACAGGTCTAAGCCCGCTTCTTTGTCTATGCCATTGACTTGAATGTCATAATCTAAAATAGTGTTACAGATAACGCGCAGATTCCATTTGTAGTACATTAACCACATTTCAGGCTCGAAATTGCCATAGCCTTCTTCTAACATCATTCGCTCAGTATAAACTGCCCAGCCTTCGACCATGGCACCATTACCTAAAAGGCTCTTGATCAAAGAAGGGGATTCGTTAGCGTAAACTAACTGAGTATAGTGACCTGGTATTGCCTCATGAATATTGAGGATCTGTAGGATCCAATGGTTGTACTCACGCAAGTATGACTCAGCTTGTTCTTCACTCATTGAGTCAAGGGGAGTGACGTTATAATAAGTGTTTTCTTTTTTGTCATACGGTCCTGGTGCACTGATCGAGGCGCCAGCATAACCACGCATATATTCTGGTGTTTCACGCACAACCAATGGCTTTTCAGGATCGAGCGTGATTAAATCTTTTTCTTTCACGAACTGCTCAAGCTCTGGAATTTGTGCCTTAATTTCAGAGACAAAATCCTCACGTTTGACGTGTTTGACTGACAGATGTTTGATAAGGGTTGCAATGGCATCTCTGTCTGACTGTGGGCGAGGTGTATCGGCAAAATATTTCGACCACAACTGATCTGTGATCTGCACCATTTCCTCGGTAATGCGGGCTTTATCAGCAAGTGCTTTTTCATACATTTGTTTTGCTGTATACCCTGACTGTATATCAAATGCGAACTTTTCTTCGTATAACTTTTCACCAATTCTAAAGGAGCGCGCGTTGCCGCTTTCACTTAACTCTTTTTCAAGGTTAGTGAGGAAAGAAACATAGCCGTTGATCGCTGATTTGGCAGCTGCAAAGCGTTGTTTGAATAGTGCTTTATCTTCTGCGCTAAGCAATGAAGTCGCTAATTTATCAAGTAACTCATCATTTAATACGCTAAATGCCCCTTGGTTTTGTGAAATCGCAAGTTGGGTATATTCAAGGGTTGGATTATGAATATTACTCTGTGCAGCTTCATAATAGGCGGGAACATATTGAAGGCGCTTTAATACCAGCTTTAACTTTTCATCGTCACTCTTAAAGCGGCTGTTCAAAATAGTAGCAAAGCCATAGGAAACATTGTAAGAAGAAGGATTCCACTGCCAGCTTTTAAACGTTTCGATGTGCCAAATATCGCGCTGTAGGCGATTTTCAATCAAGTGATAGTCGATTTTTTGACTGTTGCTAAGCTGTGATAGGTCGAATTGCTGTAATCTTGCCAGCTGTGCTTTTGAAAACGCAACATTGGCGTCGCGGCTAGCCTGTGTTGGTATGGTAATTAAGTCGTCATATTTACCGAAACCTGCCCACAAGGAGGCTTCAGGATATTGTTGCCAAAGTTCGTCAATAAACTGCTCTGAAAACTGAGCAAATTGTTGGTTTTTCACCACAGTTTGTTCTTCCGTGAGTGCTACTGTCTTTGTAGAAGAAGACGGCGCGGTGCAGCCAGCTAGGCCCATTGCCATGGCAAGTGCCATACACAAGGCAGTTTTTTTCATTGTTGTGTCCTATTTATTAGTTTTCGTTATCATAACAAGATTTCGCTTTATTTGCTTTGTCTGGCTCATCTAACCACACGGCACCATTGGCCTGTGTCGCAACAATATCGCCCGGGTTATAGATGGGGCAGGACTTCATCGATAAACAGCCACAACCAATACAGCCGTCCACATAGCTACGTAAACGCTGCATATAGGCGATTTTTTCATCTAGTTTCATTTGCCATGCTGTTGATAATTTTGCCCAGTCTTCTTTGGTTGGTGTTCTTGAATCGGGCAAGGTATCTAACGTATCTTTTATTTCACCAAGGGTGATCCCCATTTTCTGCCCAGCTTTAATAATGGCAATACGACGTAGCACGTCTTTTTTGTAGCGACGTTGATTACCATTGTTACGCCAACTGCGGATCAATCCTTTGTTTTCGTAAAAATGTAATGCAGAAACGGCAACATCTGCTCTGGCTGCAACCTTACCAACACTCAAGTTTGGCTCATCTCTTAATAATTTTTCAGTTTTCATAAAATAGTACTTTACCTCAACTTAAGGTGAGGTTTTAAGGTAGCACCCAATTTATTAATAGTGCAACTGGAATTGAACATTATGAAAACAATCGTTATTTACTCAAGCTCAAACCCAAATGGAAATACTTACCAATCAGCAAAAGCGTTAGCAGAAGAAAAAAGTGCTGAGCTTATCTACCTAGACCGTTACAAAATAGGGGAATATTGCTACAAACATTCTCACAGCGATGACGACTTTATAAACCTATTTAGATGGGTGCTCGGGTTTGATCATATTATTTTTGCATCACCTGTTTATTGGTATGCCGTAACGCCAAGGATGAAAGCATTTGTTGATAGGATCACGGACTTTATGGATATTGAAGCGCTTAAACCAGAATTAAGAGCCTTGCGCGAAAAACATTTTTCGATCTTATCAACTTCATGCCAAGCACAAGCGCCAGCACCATTTACTGAGATGCTGGTGGGTACATTTGAATATTTAGGTATGACACTACAAGAGCAGCGTCACGTGCATTACCCTTATGCTGATTAATTGCCGCAGATTTTGTGAGGTGGCAATGGAGTGTTAAGGTCGCTGCGCAAAGCAGCTTTTTTGGTGTGGATCCAATCCGATAATAGGCGGTTTATCCGCCGAGCCGTTTTTCTGATTGGGTATTTCATCACCATGGTTGTGCTTTCGCAACAATGAGTTGGAACATTCCTTATCCAGACCTCAAGTTAAATTATTTTATGCGCGCAAGTGTGTGCTTCCGCGTATGTGGGCAGAGATCAAACTATACCTTAAATTCACTGACCATCTGCGATAGTCGCTGTGACATTTCGCTTAATTGTTGACTCGATGCTTTAGTATGCTCAGCGCCAAGAGCAGTTTGGTTTGCGATAGTTGCAATGCCGCTAATATTGGTTGTCATCTCATTGATGTCTTCAGATTGCTTTTCACTCCACTTGGCGATATCGAGGTTAATATCATTTACGGTTGCGATAGAGTGGTTTATTTGCTCTAGTGCTTGCTTACATTCCAAACTGACTTTAAGGCTTTTCTCGGAAGCTGTACGACAGTTTTGCATCTCTTCAACGGTCGTGGCGACGCCATGGTGCAGGCTATCTATAATGGCTTGAATATCATCGGTAGATTGTTGTGTCCGTTGAGCGAGTGTTCTTACCTCATCAGCAACCACGGCAAAACCACGGCCTTGTTCTCCGGCTCTTGCTGCTTCTATGGCTGCGTTTAATGCTAATAAATTGGTTTGTTCTGCTACTTTTTTAATGACATCAAGTACCACACCTATCTCCGTTGATGAGCGCTGCAGGTCTAGCACTGCTTGTTGTGCTGAGTCGACGCTCTGAGAGGCATGGGCTATGACTGATACGTTTTCGTCTACATGCGCCAGTCCTTTAGTGGTAAGTTCTGTTGTTGCCATTACTTTATCAAGGGCGCGTTTAGATTCATGATTGACCGATTGGGCTACCTGATTCAAAGAAAGCATCCGATTTTGTACCGACTCTGTTTCAGTATTTTGCTGGGCAATTCCGGCTTGGATTTGCTCGGTAATACAGGATAATTCCTCTGCTTGAGAGGCTAAAGAGTGCGTATTTCCATTAATATCGTGAAGCACATCACGAAAGTGTGCATTCATGTGGTTAAATGCAATGGCCATTTGTGTAAGTTCATCTCTGCCTTCACTTTTAAGTAAAATTGTCAGATCTTTTTGTGACGAAATGATCCCCATAGTACGGGTAAGCTTGTCCAAAGGCTTGGTAATATTTTTGCTTATCAAGCTAGAGAGGAAAATAAGCAATATAGCGTAGCCGAGGGTTTCCGCGGTCATGGAAATAAGCTGGTCATGAAACTGTGCTTCGACGTCTTCAAGGTAAATGCCAGTGCCGATAGCCCAGTTATAGTGGTTTAGATTAGCAATAAAAGAAAGCTTACTCTCCAGCTTTTGAGTCCCCGGTTTTGGCCATTTATATTGTGCAAACCCCTGTTGGTTTTGATTAGCAATCACAACAAACTGACTAAATGCTTCGCGAATAAAGCTCTTGTCATGCCGTACCATCGATGCACCATTGAGTGTTGGCTTGATAGGATGCGTCACCATGTTGCCATGTAGGTCAAACAAGAAAAAGTAACCTGAGTCACCATAGCGCGCTGCATTAATGAGCTTTTTGATTTTTTCTTTTCTTTGTGTTTCGCTAAGAGTTGTCTCAGTGGCAACCATATTAAGTTGCGAAATGGTATTCTCTATTAGATTTTTTGCATGAGTACGTCGTTCTTCAGTTAAACTATCTCGTAAAGCAAGCGCTGAAGAAAGTTTAACGAGGGCAATGATGACAACAGATAAAATTAGGCTAAGCCTGAGTTTACTGGGCACTTTCATTAAACCTAATAATTTATTCATCTGCTTCATGAGATCCCCTAATAACAATGGTTTGATAGTTTTGACAGCGATGTCAATTGGTGGCCGATCATACTGAGAACAGCGCAAAAATAAATACTCTGAGTAAAGAAGTAATAATCTATCCAGTCACAGAGGTGACTATCTATTTGATAGATAGCTCAAATGTTAACAATGATTTTTTGTAAAGGATTGTGAATGTTAACTGTTGCGAAAATTAGTATAAAAGGGGTTGTTAAGTTTATTCAATAAAAAACTGAGCAGTGAGCTAAAGCAGGATAAATTGATGTAGATCATTGCATAAAGCGCTTGAATCACATTTCGACTTTGTTATACTTCGACGCGAATTTTCAGTTTAAACTGAAAGTTCAAAACTAACTAAGCCCAATTAAAGATCAGGACTATCCGTGCCCTCACACAGCTTTGCTACAGATAAACCAGTCGTTAGTGATACTGCCGTTTCAGGAAGTACCACGTCGCGTGTTTGGTTATTTGGGCGTGTTGCTGCGGTACTTAGCCTGTTAATGGTAGCCAACTCAGTATTATTATTCAGTGGTATGTTAGGTGATGTAGCTGAATTAGAAGCATTATTTGCAGATAATTCGTTACCAGACTCTCTTGTGGTGATGCTCGGAGCGTTTTTGGCTCAGCCTATTTTATCATTACACTTGCTGGTTGGTATTTATTGGTTAGTTTTCCATACTATTTTGCCTACACGCGCTGGCATCGTGCTACGCAAAATGGTATTCGCCTCTACAGAGGCTATACACCCTCAACCGGCGCCCAGCGCACATGGTTGTCGTGCTCCTCCTTTTAGATACCGCTGTCTGTTTGCGTAATCGCAATATTTATACCAATTAGACTTAATACTTGCTCAATTTGAAAGCATAAATCTGACGCCTACAGCGTAAAATTTCTTATTTAGAACAACTAAATAGTAAAATTTCTGCCTTGCCTATATGGATGTAGGTACCTTAGCGACAGCAGGACGCGGTAGCTGAGTTATGGACAAGATTTTCTCGCTTAAAAATAGACCACTTAATTAATCAAATTGGAACAATTTGCACTTTGCAGATCAGCAGTCAGCAATTCACTTTCAATTACATTAATCGGCTACTTATCGTCCTTTTAGAGCGAGTTGTAGGCTTGGTTATGTGATTGTCCGTTTACTGTATCAATCAATTATTTGGTAAATAGGTTAGTGACTGGTATCAACGAAGCGTTTCCCTTCACTAATATATTTCCTAATAGATACAGTGCAATTCGAACTTGTGCAGCGTAGCTCGCACAAATAGATACTCAGCGTGCTTTATAAATAAGCCGCAGCTTATCGTTGAAGGGTAATCAATTGAATAAACGTAGTGTCGTGAATTATGCGCTCGCTTCATTGGGGCTAATGCTCACCGGTTGTAATGGTGGCATTTTGGATCCCAAGGGGCAAATTGGCATGGATGAGAAGTCCTTGATCATCATTGCCACTGTACTGATGTTACTCGTTGTAGTACCAGTTATTATTCTTACCTTATATTTTGCGTGGAAGTACCGAGATGGTCGTGACCACGAAATCTATGCACCTAAATGGGCCCACTCTAACAAAATAGAAGCCGTGGTTTGGACCATTCCGATTGTGATTATTATTGTACTTGGGGTGATCACCTGGCGCTCTACACAATCGCTTGATCCATACAAGCCGTTGGAGGGCAAAGGAGAACATCTCACCGTTCAAGTGGTATCGCTAAACTGGAAGTGGTTATTTATCTATCCAGAGCAAGGCATTGCCAGCGTGAATGAACTGGTGTTTCCAGCGAATGTCCCGGTGGAGTACAAAATCACTTCCGAAAGCACCATGAACTCTTTCTTTATTCCGCAGCTTGGTAGTCAAATCTACTCGATGGCAGGGATGGAAACGCAGCTTCACCTGATTGCTAACGAGCCGGGAACGTTCAACGGTTTTTCTGCCAACTACAGTGGGGCGGGTTTTTCTGGAATGAAGTTCAAAGCCATTGCCACCAAAGACAAAGCAGATTTTGATAACTGGGTTGCCGATGTTAAAGCAAACGGCGACGCCTTAACCGCAGATCGTTACGCGCAGTTGGCAGAGCCTTCAGAATATCACCCCGTTGAGTATTTTGGCTCGGTAGAGCAGGGCTTATTTCACACCATAGTTATGAAGTACATGCAGGGTCATGGCGAAATGAACTATTACGCCAAACCAGAGCATGCTGCGCATTCACATCACGGCAAGGCTGAGGAGTAATTATGTCGTTGTTTGGTAAATTATCCATCGAGGCAATCCCCTATCACGAACCCATCATTATGGTGACGTTAGCCGTGGTGGCGATTGTTGGTCTAATCGTGGCGGCAATGGTCACAAAATACAAAAAATGGGGCGTGCTGTGGCACGATTGGATCACTTCAATCGATCATAAACGCCTAGGCGTGATGTACATTATCTTGGCATTAATTATGTTAATGCGTGGTTTTGCCGACGCCATCATGATGCGTACACAGCTGGCCATGGCCACAAGCGGCGCAGCCGGTTATCTGCCTCCAGAGCATTATGACCAGATCTTTACCGCACATGGGGTGATCATGATCATCTTTATGGCGATGCCATTTATGATTGGTTTAATGAATATCATCTTGCCACTGCAAATTGGTGCTAGAGATGTTGCCTTTCCGTTTTTGAATAACCTTAGCTTTTGGTTGACAGCGGGTGGGGCTATTTTGATCAATTTATCATTGGCATTTGGTGAGTTTGCAAAAACCGGTTGGGTGGCATATCCGCCCTTGTCGGAGTTGTCGTTTAGTCCGGGTGTTGGGGTTGATTACTATATTTGGGCACTGCAAATATCCGGGCTTGGGACATTGCTCACCGCCGTGAACTTCTTGGTAACCGTATTTAAGATGCGTGCACCTGGCATGACGCTAATGAAAATGCCTATTTTTACTTGGACTTGTACTTGGGCAAATATTCTAGTTGCGGCGTCTTTCCCAATCCTTACTGCATTACTTGCGATGCTAACGCTTGACCGTTATATGGACTTCCATTTCTTCACCAATGAAGCCGGTGGTAATGCCATGATGTATATCAACCTGTTCTGGGCATGGGGTCACCCTGAAGTGTATATCTTGATCTTGCCTGCGTTTGGGATTTTCTCAGAGGTTATTTCGACTTTTACAGGTAAACGCTTGTTTGGCTATAAGTCGATGGTGTATGCCAGCGGTGCGATTTCTATTTTGGGCTTTATTGTTTGGCTACATCACTTCTTTACTATGGGTTCAAGCGCCAATGTTAATGCTTTCTTTGGGGTCATGACGATGGTCATTGCGGTGCCAACGGGAGTAAAACTCTTTAACTGGCTATTTACCATGTATCGCGGTCGGTTACGGATCACAGTGCCTGTCCTTTGGACGTTAGGGTTTATGGTGACTTTTACCGTAGGTGGGATGACTGGCGTACTGCTTGCAATTCCTGGCGCGGACTATGTGCTGCACAACAGTCTTTTCCTAATTGCACATTTCCATAACACCATTATCGGTGGGGCAGTGTTTGGTTATCTGGCGGGATTTGCTTACTGGTTCCCTAAAGTAATGGGTTACAAGCTTGATGAGCGTTGGGGTAAAGCCTCATTTTGGTGCTGGCTAGTTGGCTTTTTTGTGGCCTTTATGCCGCTTTATGTGCTTGGCTTCTTAGGCATGACACGTCGCCTTAATCATACCAACACGCCAGAGTGGAACATTTGGCTATACATCGCGTGCATTGGTGCCTTTATCATTATGTTTGGGATAGTTTTCCAAGTGGTACAGCTAGTGGTGAGCTACAAAAACCGCGAGCAATTGCAAGACACCACAGGCGATCCGTGGAATGGGCATACGCTTGAGTGGTCTACGGACTCTCCCCCACAGTACTACAACTTCGCGACAACTCCTGTGGTTGACGATATTGACGCTTGGACAGAAATGAAAGAGCAGGGACAGGCATACCAAAAACCTGCACACTATCAGCCTATTCACATGCCAAAAAATACCCCCGCAGGAGTGCTTATCAGTGCGTCATTGACCGCGTTTTGCTTTGCCATGATTTGGCATATTTGGTGGTTAGCGGCGGTGGGATTAGTCAGTGCTATCGCGGTATTTATTAAGCGTTGTTACACCCGCGACGTTGATTATTATGTTCAGGTTGACGAGATTGAGCAGATTGAGTCTGCCCACCTTTCTCGTGCATTACAGGAGGGTTAATTCATGAGTGCTATAACTCCCGCTACGCTGCATGCGTTAGAAGATGCTCACGAGCATGCAGACCATGACACAGGTTCAAATACCGTATTTGGTTTTTGGCTATATCTGATGACGGATTGTTTGTTGTTTGCTTCCTTCTTTGCCACTTACGCTGTGTTGTACATGAACACCGCAGGTGGCGTATCTGGCAAAGATATCTTTGAGCTGGGTTTTGTTGCGGTTGAAACCGCAGCCTTACTGTTAAGTAGTATTACTTTTGGTTTTGCCATGATAGCGGCAAACAAACAGAAAAAGTCGCAAACCTTATCTTGGCTTGCGGTGACATTTGCCTTTGGTGCGGTGTTCATTGGCATGGAAGTGTATGAATTTCATCATTTAATAGTACACGGTCATGGACCGCAAAATAGTGCTTTTCTGACTTCTTTCTTCTCATTAGTGGGTCTGCACGGCATGCACGTGACGGCAGGCTTGATTTGGATGAGTGTGATGATGATTGAAGTGACACGTCGTGGTCTTAAGCCACAAACGGTAACACGTTTGAGCTGCTTAAGCTTGTTCTGGCACTTTTTAGACATTGTTTGGATCTGTGTATTTACTGTTGTTTATTTAATGGGGGCAATGTAATGAGCCATAGTGGATCTCAAGCGTTAGCACAGACTGATGTTCATAAGCATGAACACGACAGCCACGGTAGTGTGAAGTCGTATCTAATTGGTTTTGTGCTATCCGTTATGTTGACAGCCATTCCTTTTGCTGCCGTGATGAGTGGCAGCTTGTCATCTAGCACGACATTTTGGACGTTAGTGACAGCGGCGTTAGTGCAAATTTGGGTGCATCTAAAGTACTTTTTACACCTGAATTTTGTTACCGAAGAAGGCAAGGCAAGCACGCTTTCCTTTATCTTTAGTGCGTTGATTATTGTGATGGTAGTGGGGCTGTCGGTCTGGATCATCTACGAATCGAACGCCATGATGATGTATTAACAGGAGAGTAGTCATGCTGCGTCGTTATTTTCAGGTGACAAAACCTGGGATCATTATGGGAAACTTGATTTCAGTCGCAGGAGGCTTTTTATTGGCCTCTCGAGGTGAAGTTGATTGGCTGCTATTTACATTGACTCTGCTAGGGCTATCTTTAGTCGTTGCGTCAGGTTGTGTAGTTAACAATGTCATCGACAGGGATATCGATGCGGCAATGGCTCGCACTAAAACTCGCGTGACAGTAACTGGGGAAATTTCCTCAGTTGCTGCACTGTCACATAGTCTGGTACTCGGATTATCTGGCTTTGGGCTCTTAGCCTATTTCACCAATTGGATTGCGCTGGGTTTTGCCGCATTTGGGTTTTTTATTTATGTCGGTGTTTACAGCTTATACATGAAGCGAAACTCAGTGTATGGCACTGTGGTTGGTAGCCTGTCAGGGGCAGTGCCTCCTGTGGTTGGTTACTGCGCAGTAAGCGGGGTATTTGACTCTGGCGCTGCCATTTTATTATTGATGTTTTGTCTTTGGCAAATGCCGCACTCTTACGCCATTGCGATTTTCCGTTTTGACGATTACCGAGCCGCGAATATTCCGGTGCTGCCAGTCGCGCAAGGTGTTGAAAAGGCCAAGCATCATATTGTTTTGTATATCGCCATTTATGCACTGGTGGTGATGTTACTACCGCTTAGCGGCTACACCGGTGTAGCATTTATGGCGGTGGCCTGTACAGCCAGTTTTTGGTGGTTATTGATGGCGCTAAAAGGGTACCAAAGAGACTCAGATTTACATGGTTGGGCGAGGCAAGTATTTGCATTCTCAATAGTCAATATCACAGTCCTAAGTATCGCGATGGCGATTGATAATCACAGCACAGTTTCTGCGATGCTGTACTGATCGCAGATTATCCCAAAGTAACTAAAACCCAAAGGCCCGCAGGGCCTTTTTTCGTTCTTATTTGTTTTACGTCGCTTGCTTTTTACCCATTTTATCTCCATATCAAGCTTATTGAATAGATGAGAAGATAATAATGGATTTAGGGATAGCTGAGGTATTGTTGTTATTTATGGCGATTTTTATCGCGTCCTTTTTACTTTTTAAGGTCGTGCTATGGGCCAAAAAAATGCCAAAAGGCGCCTATTTATTTTTGGCATTGATGCCGCTGATTTCTCTTTTTCCTATTCCACCACCTGTTTTTAAAAATGTCGCGAAAGCCAAACAAGAACAACGTAAAAAAGCCCCCAAATCAGGCGATAAACCTGAGCAATAAGCATAAAGTGGAACCTTCAAATAGCACGCTGTTTAGCTCGTGAATTCTGCTGCCCGCATGGCCACGCTAGCATCGTGACAGGTATACGCCGTTGAAATAATCCCTTCGCCCAATAGAAACAGGCGCTCGACAGCGGCATCATCAGCGTCGTTGAGCGATTGTTTGAGTAACGCTTTTACCGCAAGTTTGTGCCGCTGGCATAGTTGATTAATTGGACTGGTAAGCTCACCAAATTCTGCCGCTGTGTTAATAAAGTAACAACCACGGAATTCGCCCAGTACCTCCACCTTATTATTAATCCACTGATCTAGCGCCAAGAACAGTTGCTTTTCGAGCATTTCGCTGGTCTGGACATCTTCAAGGCAACCAGATAACCAAGATATAAATTGGTGATGTCGCTGCTCAAGTGTTGCAAGCACCAACGCATCTTTACTCTCAAAATGGTTATACAGAGTCTTTTTAGCGATACCAGATGACTTTAATACTTCGTTAATGCCAATGGCATGAATGCCATGTTGATAGAACAGTTCCATTGCGCAATCGATCAGTTGTTGTCTTTTTGTACTCATCAGTCAGCCATGTTTATTACCGTGATTATAGGTTGACAGAAGTAGACCAACTTGTCTATCATTTGAGAGGTAGACAGATTTGTCTACTTCTTTGAAAGGGAACGTATACAATGAGAGAAATACAACTTGCTTTAATTGCTGGAGCGGGCGCGTTTATCGCCATTGCAATATTGGCGTTTAGTCAAACGATAAGTGCTGAGTATATTTTTTTAATGGCACCTTTAGGCGCTACTGCAGTGCTGGTGTTCGGTGTGCCAAAAAGCCCACTAGCGCAGCCTAAAAACGTTATTTTTGGACATATTATTACTGCAACAATTGGAATTATTTTTGCGCAATATATTGGTGTAAATGAACTCACCTTGGCAGCTGCAACAGGCGTTGGAGTATTTGGTATGTTGGCAACAAAAACGACGCATCCGCCAGCTGGGGCAAATCCCATATTGATAATGCTAGCAATGGAAGGGTGGAGTTTTTTATTTACGCCAGTCATCACTGGTGCTGTGATCTTAGTGCTGGTAGGCAAAGCGACTTTACTATTCACAAATAAGCTTAACGTAGCAACTTGACGCGAATTAAACTCAGTAGCACTTTAATCGACGTGCGGGCTTATGATAGCCTGCAGTTTTTATAATAGTTCGTTTACTGCATACAATTGGTATAGACTACACCTAAGAAAACGTCTCAATAATTCAAGTAACTTTTAGTTATTTGATACTAAACGAACAGTTGATGTTTGTTGGTAATAATAACAATAATAAACCTTACATGGAGTAGATGTAGTTTGGAGCGAATTCAATTTGGTCAATTTCTGTTTGATACGGGGTCATATGAGTTAACGTGCGAGGGTGAAGTGATTGTACTTGATCCCAGAACGGTATCATTATTGCTATTTCTGCTAGACAACCCCAAGCGGATAATCACACGCGATGAACTACAAACGGTGATTTGGCAGGGTGTAATTGTGACCGATAATGCCATCAATAAATTAGTCGCTAACTTACGCAAAACACTCAATGATGACCCTAAATCCCCACAGTATATTCAAACCGTACCCAAGCAAGGCTATCGTTTTATTGCTGAGGCGTCTGTACTTAAAGGTGTAAAATCCCACCTCGATACTGATCAAAAAAGCGTTAAGTCAAACTACGTAGTTAAGGGGCTTGCCAGCTTATTAGTTTGTTTGTTGGCTGTTGTATTGGTGATGCTGAACAGCCGAGCATCTTCAGAGCTAAATTATAATGAAAATAATGTGTTAACTAGAGTAATGGGGGCTAAACGGAGTCTGGTCGTAGCACCTAGTGGGGAGTCAGTTAGTTTTCTCAATGACACTCGAGGTAAGGGGAATACACTTTGGGTCAAGCGCCTCAATGATCAGTATGATGATGTCGGTACACAGGTTGCAAGTGGCGCATACTATATTGATGCTTTAGTTGCACAGACTTCTACTCACCTGATTTTTACGGGATACCAAGAAGAGCAATGCGGTTGGTTCAAAGTCCCCTTTGCTGAGGGAACGCGAACTCTCGCCGCTGGCAAGGCACAACTGCTTGGTTGTAATAAATTAGTGTCTCATCAATTTACTTATGATACGCGGCAGGACGTGATCTGGCTGCTAGGGCACCCGAAGCAACACGAACATCAAAACACGTTATACAAGGTTGACTTCACGACAGGTTTAGAACCTATTAATGTAACATTGCCTAAAGGATGGCAGTTTATTTCTCTTGACCTTAAAGCTGACTCGAGTGAGCTACTACTTATAGCTCACAACAGTCAAGGAATAAGTCAGTTCTTTACGTTTGATACCACTTCTCACACATTAACCGCATTGGGGAGCACTCATCAGCAAATTGAGTTTGGTATATGGGGACATGAGAGTGACCAAGTGATTGTGGTTTCTGCATCAAAGCCAACTCAACTGCAATCTATTAATGTACAAAAAGGTTCTGAACGTACGCTCGCGAGTTTAACGGATCGAATTTGCTGTGAGCTAGCACGCCATCCAAATAATAAAGATTATGTGTACTCAACATACGACAAAAACATAGACCTTAATTGGCGACTTACCGGTTTTGAATTAGACAATAGTAACGGCAACGAGAGACTTCCTGCGTTCGCTAATAAGCAAATAGGGATCTACTTTACTTCGAACCGTGCCGGTGGCAACCATATTTATTTCCAAGCACCAGCACAACGTGCGGCGCAAGTGATTATGATGGATGAGCATATGCGGCTGCGAGAGTTGGCAGTATCTCCAGATGATAAGTTATTGCTGGTGAATCATAATAATCATCAGCTATGGATAGTGGATAGCGAACGAAAAAATGTGCTCCATCAGACCTCTTTAGATGGTTATGGTTTTGCTCAGTCTTGGATTAATAACACTTTATTTGCTGTTACGGTAAAACAGAAAACGTCCCGCAGTGTGCGAGTATATAATCGGCAGTTACAGCTGGTGGCAGAGTTGCCACCATCGTGGATGCGTATTATGCCAGATAGAGCAAATAGAGAAGTTATATATGTCTATAATCAAGACAAAAACGTATACCGCTTTACATTGGCTGATTTACTCAATGGGCAAATGCAAAAAGGGGTTCAGCTTGGAGAAGTTGAGCATTTTCATCAAGGTATAGTCGAAGATAGCGTGTTATATGCAAGCGACCACATAGAGGCAGAATTAACAATTTATAAACTCAATGACCGTCACCTACAATTTTTAAGTCAAAACCCATTTGATGGGTATTATGGTTTCGATGTAAAGGACGGTCAGTTAATTTATGCGAGCACTCGGGTGTTTAGTAGCGACTTATATACCACTCAAGCGCGTTAGCGAGTCTGCTCTTACCATCTATAGGTATATGCTAATTTGATTGCGGTTTCATCCGTATTTTCAGTACGTTCATGCCAGCCATCTTCTATGTTATAACCTCGGTTGATACTGGCTATATAAACTTCGTCTGGTGATGGCTCGAAGCGTATGCGACTGAAAATAGAGAAGTTATTGGTCTGATCATTGTGCTGTAATAATGTATTCCAAGACCATTCACTGTTAAAGGCTAGATTAACACTAAGTCTGGTATTAAAAAGTTGGTCATTGATGCCATCTTTTTGATAATAATACATATTGCGACTTACATTTAAAAATAGATGCTTATTTGGACGATAATTCAAATCTAGGCTAATGCGTTCAAACTCGGCATCATAAAAACTCCCTGTTAAAAATCGTGAAGTTACATAAAGGGGCCTGTTATTGGCACTTCTGATGTACAGTTCATTTTGAATATAATCATATTCTTGCGGCATAAAAGTGAGCTTATCCGTAAACCTGAATGGTTTTGTTAAGATCCTTTGATAGCGGTTATGACTGAAAAAGAAGTGATCATTATTTTTTAAATCAATTTGCAGTGGTCGTAAAAAAAGGCTTTGCCCTTGTCGGTTGCCTTGGGTGTCTTCCCAAAGATAATAAAATCCAGTAAATTGGTAGTAGTTAATGTTATCTGCTAACCACCCCGACTGTGGCCTTATTCGATAGTGGCTTATCGCCTCGTAAAATTGAAGATCCTTCCTATTTACAAAGCCTAAAGCAGGGTTAAAATCTTTACCTATATATTGATACCGACTACGAAGATAAAATGTGTCATTTGGCAGCTCTATTGATCCCCCGTAAGACTTGTTATCCTCATTGGTTATCTCCTCTGTTGAAACGGCTTCCGTTTCTTGATAGTAAGCGTGAGTGACGAAGGGGTATTGATCAAGCATATTGCCTTGGACGCGATAGTCTGCGCCTACTAATCTTCTTTGGGCTTGGCCATCAGGGCTACCATTGGTTACAATAGCACCAATTTGATGCTGCTGTGCAATTTGCTGTGTCACACGGGCGACACTAAGCTGTGTTTCTTCGGATTGATTACCATCTTGTTCTTGATTTACGCTTAAAATACCTAAGCGAGTATTACCAATCTGCCCTGTTAATTTGGTGCCCCAATTGATATCTAGAATACCTGATTGTCGACCCTGTCCGATACGTCGTGAGTAAAAAGGCATACCATTGGCGTGGCTATCTCCCATACCACCAAATCGAAAAATTTGACTGTCCTGTAGAAAGAAATCGCGTTTTTCAGTGAAGTACTGAGAGTATTGAGTCATATTGAGCGGTACTTGATCTACCTCTGTGCCTGAGAAGTCAGTATTGAGTGTCAGCATCGCAGAGAGATTTGGTGTCACTTTGTAGAGTATGTCCAACGCTGGTGTGAGTTTACTGTCATCGTCATTGCCTTTTAGTGCCAAGCTCGGTTTTACCTCTACTCCCAAGCCTTGCTTTAAGCCTTCAAGCCCTTCAATGGGGGCGAGCTGGTTAGTATGCCAAGCGAAGTTACTCGGGTTATTAAGGTTCCAATAAATTTGTGTATTAGGGTTGGCTACGCGGTGCCTGAGCTGCAAGCCCCATTGTTTAGCACCTTGCTCAAACGAAATTGATTGCATTGGAATAGCAATTTCTACAGACCATTTATCTTCTTCGATGTGTGTTTTAGCAAACCAAAGAGTTTTCCATTGGGCAATATAATTGGTACCGTCAACTAAACCATCTTCTTTAACACCTGAAGGAGTGACATGGAATAGATAAGCGTCTGCTCTGTCAAAATTAGTGTCTAGAATAAGTCCAAAATAATCCTCATCCCACATGTATTCGCCTTGCGTCAACACTCGGTCGGTTAACGAGGCTTTAGGCTGATAAATCGTCGCCGCAACGTAGAAGTAATCACTATCGTAGCTGATATAAGCCTCAATATTATGATCTGGGGTATTGCCGACATTGGGTCTAAACACAACGAAGTCATTGATGTGTTGTGCCTCCTGCCATTCATGTTCTGAAAGCTTACCGTCAATGGTGGGTTTTTTTGTAACCTTTGGGATAAAGGTTGGGGGTTGAGTAAATTGCTGCCAATTCGCTTGGACGTTAAACGAGCTAAAGACTGATAGCAGGGTGATTATGGCAACACATTGTTTAGCATTAACTAGATTTATCATTGTTATTTTCTCTGATCACAATATCTATTCATCATGCTGCAGCCTTTGTAAAAAGAAGTGATTAAGCAGCGAAATAAGATGACAAAGTAGTGATTTTTTATGATGAAAATATGCCTAGCGTATTGAAAATATTAAAAATAATTAAAGGCATGTAAAAGTAGAGAGCTACAGCTCGACGGGGTGATTAGGTGCTACTAATCTTGACCTTAAATTTGAATTTGCTGTAATTTCATTCCCTTACACGTGTAAAGCTCGGTACAAGCTTCTCTTTCTCTCGTCAGCGCGTTTGAGTGGGTACTATTTCGTACTTTTTTATTCATAGCTTAGCTAAGGGCTATAAATTACGCATCGCGGACTTATTGAGCGTTCGTTAATCAACCTAAAACGAACCGTGGGAGTTAAAATAAAAGTATATAAAACAGCAGATTAATATTTTTCACGCTATATATGTGGCAACAGTAACGAAAGTGATGAAATTTCATTGAAAGAGAATTTGAGTTTCGTGCTAGCATGTGGGTAAGGGAGCTAACTTGTCTGATTTATCAATTGATTGCACTACATATTTTTAGCCGGTTGTTCCACGGGATCCGTGGCGCTAAATATTCAAAAGAGGAGGTGTTCCTCAGCGCAAAATCTGCACATACATCGGTGTTATTTCGTGATATGTGTCAGCCTCCAACTCTTAGTCGCCGTTGGTTATATCAAGAACTCAAAATACAGACTGAAACAGCGACGTATTTGATATTGATAAAACATCATGGTGCGAATGAGTTGATACAGACATTACAGCAACACTGGATTAGGCATCATGGTCACCACTTACATGCCAAAGTGAAAAAAATAGAAACGCTACTCAGTAGTCGCTATCTTAGCCAAAGCATACAAAAAGTAGTGTTTGATGTGGCTGGATCATTATGGTGCAGTTGGAAAGAGGTTGATAAGGGAATATTACCCAAAGCACTTGAGCCCATGGTGGCGACGATACGTGAAATTGCATCGTGGACTGAGAATGATATTGCTGAGTTTCAGTGTGCATTTGTCACGTACTACTTGGGGCAAGATGTGCTCTATTTTGACCAAGTTGAATCCAACCCTTTGACTCTCGCACAGCGTAAAGCCTGCATTGTTCAAGATGACAGGCAACTATTATTGGCTGCTGCAGGCACTGGAAAAACCAGTGTTATCAAGGCAAAATTGGGATATTTACTGCATCGAAAGCTAGCCAATGCAGATCAAGTGATACTACTTGCTTATGGCAATGATGCTGCAACTGAAATGCGAGAACGTTGTAATGACATAGCGAATACTCTGAATTGTTCAACGTTTCACTCATTGAGTATGCAGATCATAGAAGCTGTAACAGGAACAAAACCCGTGTTATCAACGCTAGCAACAGATAAGGCGCAGTTTAAGCTATTTATCTCTGATGCTATCCAGTCTTTGCGACAAGAAACACACTTTGAACAAGCCTTTCATCAATTTTTGGATGGTCAAGGTATAAAGCAAGCCCAACATGTCATTGAACTACTCAGCCAAATGTTGCCGTTGATAAAGCAGGCGCAAATAATGGGAGAAGTAGAGTCATTAATTATGCGATTTAATCATCAAATGACGGTCCCGCTGGCAGTACTTGCTGAATATCAGTTGTATCTAACCAATGAGGCCTGTATCGATTTTGATGATATGCTAGAACGTGCTATCCATTATGTTGAAAATGACAAATTTAGAGTGCCTTGGCGTTATATTTTGGTTGATGAGTTTCAAGATATTTCTCGTGTCAGAGCAAAGCTAGTTCAAGCGTTATTGGATAAAAAAACTGGCAGCCAATTATTTGCGGTAGGTGATGATTGGCAAGCAATATACCGCTTTAGTGGTGGTGATATACGGCTGACTACAGAATTTGCCAAACATTTTGGAAAGTCTACAACTACCTATTTAGATAAAACTTTTCGCTATCCACAAAGTATTCTGGATACAGCTTGCGAGTTTATATGTCGAAATCCTGAGCAAATAGCCAAAGATATCAGTTCAAACCAACTAGGTATCAAAGGGCAAGGAGTTATAAAAGTCCCCAGTGGTGACGAAATAATGGATGCTCAACAACTCCTTAATTTGATTGAGCAACGTAACGAAGGTGCGGTATCAGTTTTGTTACTTGCTCGAAACCATAAGGGTTTACCTGATAAAGCGCAGGTGGATAACTGGCGTCGACTATTTCCGCAGCTGGCGATCAGTACCAATACATTTCATGGCGCTAAAGGGACAGAAGCCGACTTCACGATAGTGTTTGGCCTTAAAGCACGTCTATTCCCATCAAAAATAAAAGTACCAGAGATAATAGAGGCGTTACTTCCAGCAAAAGGAAGTTATGCAGATGCAGAAGAGAGGCGGTTATTTTATGTCGCGTTAACTCGAGCAAGAAAGCAGTGTTTTCTTTTGGAGCCTGATGAGTCACCGTCTTATTTTCTACAAGAAATTGCGTGATTAAGGTTTATCCACTCTTGATCTTTTATGACATTACACGCATACCATTATTATCACACTAACAATGTTGAGGTAAGGATGAGCACAGATCTATTAAAAGACGCGTTAAAAAGAGTAAACACAATCGTAGAGAAAACAGGGATAGAGCAGTCAACGTATCAAGCGCTTGCTCAACCCCAAAGAACCTTGTCTAGTAATATCTCTATCCGCAGAGATAACGGTAAGTTGGACTACTTTGAGGCACATCGATGTCAATATAATGACCTCCTTGGGCCAACCAAAGGTGGGATCCGCTTTCACCAAGACACCAACGTCAGCGAAGTCCAAGCATTAGCACTGTGGATGACACTCAAGTGCGCGGCGGTCGGTGTTCCGTTTGGAGGTGCAAAAGGTGCTGTAACCGTTGATCCTAAAACCTTAAGTCCAATGGAGTTAGAGCGCCTAGCACGTGCCTATATTAGGGCTAATGCCGATTTCATTGGCCCGGAGCAAGATATTCCAGCACCTGATGTTTATACCAATGCAAGAATTATGGGCTGGATGATGGATGAATATGAGAAAATTGCAAGGCAGAAAAGTCCAGCGGTGATCACCGGAAAGCCGCTAATTTTTGGTGGAAGCGCGGGACGAGAATCAGCAACAGGTCGTGGCGCATTTTTAACCATTGAACAGTTAAGTAATAAAAATAACTGGGATAACTCGGACAAAACAGTTGCAATTCAAGGATTTGGTAATGGTGGCTATCATTGTGCGCGACTGTTACAGCAATCTGGATACAAAGTGGTTGCAGTGAGTGACTCTAAGGGAGGAATTTACTGTAAGGAAGGCTTGGATATCGAAAGTGTTTATCAAGAAAAGCAGCGCAGTAAATCGCTCAAAGCGGTTTATTGTAAAGACTCTGTGTGTGAAAGTGTTGAACATGATGTCATTAGTAACGATGAGTTGCTGAGCTTGAATGTTGACATACTTGTTCCAGCAGCATTAGCAGGCGCCATAACAAAAGAAAATGCTGACTCCATTGCTGCAAATTATATTGTTGAAATTGCAAATGGTCCGGTAGAAGCAGATGCTGATCCCATTTTAAATGATCGCGGCATTATGGTGATCCCTGACATTTTGGCGAATGCTGGAGGGGTAATTGTAAGCTACTTTGAGTGGTGCCAAAATCGCCAAGGAGAAGCATGGGATGAACAAGTTGTGAACGATAAACTGGCCAATTACATGCAGGATGCTTTTGATAAAGCATGGGAGCTAAGCCGAGAGGAAGGGCTCGACATTAGAGACGCTGTGTATAAGCTTGCATTACAGCGAATACAAAGCGCATTACAGGCACATGGGACACAGTCTTACTTCGAAAATCGAGAGTAGTTTTTTAGATTGTGTCGATAAATTTTTTTTGCTGTACTGTTTTTAGGTGAATCCACATAATCGCGCTTTTGTTTATAGGGCGATAGCACTTACTGCCAAGCGGTGTTTTTACATTATATTGTAGATGTCGCTCTGGTTATCTGTTTTTCAAGGGGTAATTTGTATGCGCGGTTGGATCATCTATAAAGACTCTACCAATTTAGTGAAACCTGAAATCTACGAGATAGATAGATTGATGGCGGTAGCAAAAGAAGAAGGTATCGATCTTCAAGTGTATTCACCGGATCAGTTTGATCTTCTGGTTACTAGGGAAGACGAAGAAAGCATTCTTATCGATGGGCAACCTGTTGCATTGCCTGACTTTGTGCTACCCAGAATGGGTGCTGGCACCACATACTTTACCCTTGCTATTATTCGTCATCTTGAGCGTTTGGGTGTGCACTGCTTTAATTCGTCACAATCAATTGAAACCGTTAAAGATAAATTATATGCCCAACAGATATTAGCTGAACAGAATCTACCTACGCCAAAAACCATGTTGGTTAAGTTTCCAGTTAATATAGAGCTAGTCGAGAAGCAAATCGGTTTCCCGGTGGTGATCAAAACATTATCTGGCTCTCAGGGCAGTGGGGTGTTTTTGTCCAAATCAAGAGGTGAATTTGACGATTTGATGCAGCTGATTGAGGCGACTAACCCTAAGGCGAATATCATTTTACAACGCTTCATCAAATCGAGCCATGGTAGAGACTTACGAGTATTAACTATTGGTGGCCGCGCTGTGGCATGTATGGAGAGAAATTCAGGTGGTAAAAATTTCAAAGCCAATGTGAGCCTCGGCGCCACTGGAAGCCCTCATCCTATTACTCCAGAAATAGAGTGGCTAGCGACGCAGACGGCTAATATCCTAAACTTAGACGTAGCGGGTATTGACTTATTGTTTGATGAAGAGCACTTCAAAATATGCGAGGCAAACTCAAGTCCAGGTTTTGAAGGCCTTGAGCAGGCTGTTGACATAGATGTTGCAAGAGAGATTTTGCACTTTATTCGTATTCGACTTGGCATCTTCAACCGCTCAGGCCAAGTATCGAAAAATAACAATGGCGTGAAAAAAGCCTCTGCAACTCACGCAAAAAGTGAACAATTAACTGTTTAGATGTGTTTCGAGAAACACGATGAAATCAATCACCGTGTTTCTTCTGTGCTCATAGCTTTAACTGCTGTTAATGCCGTTCTTAGCGCGTCAATTTGGATTGGTTTGGATAAAAAACTGTCCATGCCCGCATCTAGACATGCTCGCTTATCCGACTCTGATGTATTGGCTGTCAAAGCGATAATGTGCGGTATTGATTGTGTGTTACTATTGAGTTTACGTATGGCTCTAGTTGCGTCAAAGCCATCCATATTGGGCATAATGCAATCCATAAAAACAATATCAAAGTGATTTTTACGGCACGCCTCTACAGCTTTCACACCATCATATGCCATGTCAATTTGAGCCGCACCAAATTGTTGTAATAACTTTTCCATCACTAATACATTAATCTGATTGTCATCAACCAGTAAGATCTTACATCCGGCTAAGGAAATATTAGCTGTCGATACAGGACAAGGCTCGGTATCATCGTTCTCGCGCTGCTTTGCAAAATCGACGGGAAAAGTAACGGTGAACGTACTGCCTTTATCGACTTCACTTGAGACTTGTATATCGCCGTCAAATAGATTGCAAAGCTCAAACACAATGGATAAACCAAGCCCTGTACCACCAAAGCGGCGACTAATACTGGGGTCACCTTGGCTAAAAGGCTGGAAAAGCAAACTTTGGTTCTCATCGGAAATCCCAATACCAGTATCGCAGACACGTAATTGAAGCACGGGTTGTTCGTTTTCTGTTAAGACGTCGGCATAGATATCAACACATCCGACTTGGGTGAATTTTATTGCGTTACTGACCAAATTCGCGAGAATTTGTTTTATTCTGGTAGGATCAGAGTACAGCCAAAGGTTAGCTAGCTTGTTCATGTGTACATTGATGGCCAGCCCTTTTTCTTGGCTAGCTGGATGATATAAGCCAACAACTTGGGTAACCAGTTGCGTTAAGTCAAACGGCGTATTGTCCAGCGTTAAGTTATTGCTATTAAGCTTACTAAAGTCCAATACATCATTGATCAGGGTGATCAACATATCCGCGCTATTTCGGGCAATTGTTAAGTTACTTTGTATCGCATCAATATCATTTTCCTTGTGGCAAGCTTGAAGCATGCCTACAAGTCCATTCAACGGAGTACGCAATTCATGGCTTATCTTAGCAATAAAGTCACTACGAGTTTTAAGTAGCTGCTCAGCTTCTTTTCTTTGTTGATCCAAGGCTAAACGTAGTTTAACTTGCTCATCAATGTCTTGAATTGCACCAAAAACTCTAACGCATTCACCATTTTCATATTCCCCCTGCCCATGAGAGGCAACCCACTTTTCATTACCGTGTGCGTCTATGATAATTGACTCAATATCCCACTTTGTTCGAGAGGAAATTGCGTCATTAATCGCTTGCTTTATATCGTTTTGATGGGAGCCCGGCTTATAAAAAGCAATGGCATTATCCAGCGTCGGTACAAACTCTTCTGATACGCCGTGAATTGCTCGGGTTTGTTGACTCCAGTAGACTTTATTTTTTTTAAAATCTACTTCCCAAGAGCCAATATCTGCTAATCGGCTCATTGCTGCAAGTGCTTCAGAGCGATGCTGTAGTTGTCTTAATGTTTTTTGACGTGAAATCTCAACGCCAATCCACTGTCCTAACAAGCTGACGTAATCTAAATGCTCCTGAGTGAAACTATCTGGTTTAGCATCAGGGGAAGAAAAGTTCACTGTACCATATCGATTTCCATCAACAATGATGGGAGCGCCAATGTAACTTTCTAGGCCAAAGTGTATATAGCAGGGGTGTGTTGCGATCTGGCTGTTTCCTGCATGAGAGAAAGCCAGCGCACTATCTGCTTTAAAAGTGTGCCAACAATAGGTATCTGAAAAATCAAATGTGGTACCAACAGGCAGACTATTATCCGGCGTAATAACATGTTTTACTGTGTAAATATTGGCGTTTATTTCACTTACGATAGCAATGTCGAGCTGGAATACATCAAGCCCAAGACTGAGCAGTGCGGTAACTTTTTCATCGAATGTGGTTTCTTGGCTTGTTGTTATCAGATGTAGCCTTTTTAAAATACTCACAAATTTCACATCGTTGGTGTAATTAAGGTAATCTTTTAACTTTAACTGCTCTTTGCTAACTTGCCAACAATAAATCTTGCTACTTTGTCGAGATAACTTCCGTTTTTCAATAGATTATGAATAAAATAAGCGATGCGGGATTATCACTACTATTTAGGTGAATAGATGAAATTTATCAGTATAGCTTTTTTATTTATGGCGTCGTTTGCGAGTGCTCAAACGCTTCGGGTGGCAACTTTCAATGTCAGCATGGAAGCGACGAACTATCAACAGCAAGGTGAACCCCTTGATCCAGAGAAACTAAGCAAGTTACTTCAAGACGGTCAACATCAGCAAATAAAAAACATCGCAGAGATCATTCAACGTGTTCGTCCAGATGTCATTCTGCTTAATGAGTTTGACTACATTGCTGAACCAGAGAAGGGCGTGCTGGCATTTATGAACAACTACTTGGACAAAAGTCAGCATGGTCAGCAGCCGATATCATATCCATACTTTTATATCGCACCGGTTAACACAGGCTTACCAACACGATTTGATTTAGACAACGATGGTAAAAAGTCGCGTTATGCTGGAGATGCGCAGGGCTTTGGCCTTTATGAAGGGCAATACGGTATGGTTGTGTTGTCTAAGTATCCTATAAAAAATAGCCAAGTGCGGACACTGCAAAATTTCCTTTGGAAGGATATGCCCAATTATAAAAAAACCATAGCTCCAAAAAGCAACTCACCTTTTTATCATGCTGACGAGTGGCAAGTCTTACGATTAAGCTCGAAGTCACATTGGGATCTGCCAATTGATGTAAATGGAAAGGTATTTCATTTCCTTGCTATGCACCCAACCCCTCCAGTATTTGATGGTGAAGAAGACCGTAATGGCAACAGAAATCACGATGAAATTAGACTGATGGCGGACTATATAGACCCAAAACGGAGTGAATATATTTATGATGATAGTGGTGTAAATGGTGGCCTAAAAGCGAAAACACGATTTGTGATTGCGGGCGACTTAAATGCTGCAGATCAAGGCGATAAACATCGTCCTGGTGTAATCGAACAGCTATTAGAAAGTCACTATGTGTTCTCTGCTTTTGAGCCGGTGAGTAAAGGGGGCAAGCAGCATAGTGAAGCGCAATATAGTCGCAGTTACACTGCTCATTGGGGAGCTCGGGTCGACTATGTTTTACCTTCAAAATATGGCGTTCGTGTTTTAGACAGCGGCGTGTTTTGGCCTAGTAGCACGGATCCACTATATCGATTAGTTGAAAGCCGCCATGCTAGCTCAGATCATCGCTTGGTGTGGCTTGACCTTGAATTAAAGTAACAATCACTTTTACAACCAGGTGTTTATCAAACTAAATAGAAAGCAAACACGTTCTTACTGAGCGGTTGCTGGGCGAGTATTGGTATCGTTATGATCTGGATACTCGCTTTACGGCTTTCTTGTGTCCTTGTTATGTGAAGATTGACTGCCCTTTTCAGGCGACGTTGGCTCAAATGGTTTTAGCTGATCATCGATCTTTTTTTTCATTTCAAACTTTGCCGAGTATTTGAGTAAAGCGATATTGCTCCAAATGACGCCCAGCACACCGACGATAATTAACACAACTTGCCAAGTCTCGAGCTGTTCACCCATGGTAAATCCTTAAAAATAGTAAATTTTCAAATTTGTTTTGAAATAGGTGGGCATTTTACCTCGACTGTTGATATTATTCACCACCTAGTCATTTCGCGATAATTATGCTGCATATATTTACATTCTGAGGATAATAGCGCATTCATGGAACAAGTGTTAATTTGGCCTGCCCAATACCCTATGTTACTGAAAGGGTTAATCGAACAAAACGGTGCTTACATTCTAGATGCCATAGAGGCATGGCCGAATTGCCAACAAATAAAAGACGAGCAGGGGGTATCCACTACGATACTTCCTCCGCTGTTTTATCTTGCGTGGCTCAGGCCGTTGGAACCTTTTGAAGCTTGCTACTTTCAACATATTGACGATTATGACGACAAGCAACGCCAATATGTTAATAGTGTAACGCGACATATCGAAGAAAACGGTGTTGAACAAGATGAATTAATCAAGACACTTATCCAGCGCTTAGGACAGTATTCAAATATCCAAATGCAGCTCCAAAACCAGAGCTTGTCTTTTATTGAATTGCTGTGCGAAAAGCAATTTGAAAAAACACTGATATGGTTGATAGAAGTGGGTATTCAGTTTGCACCAGAAGAAGTTGTATCTCTTTGGTGTAACAGTGAAGAAGCAATTCATGCTACTTTGCTTGATAATTTACAAACCTGTGTATGTGACCGTGATGAGACAGCGAAGCTTGCGACAGATGGTTTATTAGATGGCCGTCAAACATTCGAGTTACTATGCGCTATGTGCGACCAAGATGAAGTGGCAAAGCAATTGGAGCAAGCACTGTTATTTCAGCTCACACAGCAGCAAGTTAAACAATCCGCTATTCTCACGCTGGTTAATCAAGGAGCAAAAGGGGTAGCAAAAGATAGCAAAGGGCGCTCAGCAATTATGCTGGCTATTGAAAATGGTTTTGTAAGTGCTGTTGAGCCGATGCTGACGTACCATAATGTCAACGAACTTGACGAGTGTGGACGAAACTTTATGCACTATGCCGCAGCATCTAACTCAGCGGCTATGATAGAGATGATTTTTGATCATGGAGACGATCCTACATTAGCCGATATTTACGGCGATACCCCATATCGAGTTGCAATGAAACAACAGGCGCTAACGTCAAAGCAAACGTTTGAGCAACGTGGGATCATCGAACTATCCAATGATGCAAAGTATCAAAAAATCAAAACGGTTCACATGCTCTATGCCTTTGCTGCAATTTTGTTACCGTTGCAATTATTTCTCTTTTTTACCGATGAGGTCGATGAAAAAACCATTGCGACTTTGGTAACTACGGCAGCATCGATTGGGATATTTGCAATAGCAAGACGAAAGCGCAGCAATCCTTTATATCCAAATAACTCGACGCCTTGGTCGTTACTTGGCGTAAACGCACTGGCTTGGGTGAGTATTGGAATACAAGTTTTATTCTCTGTTTTGGTATTAATCGCAGTGCTCTCTTTGCGATAATGGCATAGTCACAATTTTACCTTCTTATACCGACTTAATACTTGTCAGCATTGAGCAAGTATTAAGTCAGTCAGGGGGCTGGGCTTAAGTGATGAGTTCAGCCTCAAAAAATATATCACTGATCTTGGCTATGTTCGTGCGCTGCTTTCTCATCCGCTAGATCTTCTTTTAACTTCCTGATTTTTAAGCCTAACTCTTGACCTCTGTGCCTTGCATAGTAAGTACAACCGATAAACATCGATGTTGCTAGCGCTATTTCTAGTAATACTAAAAGCAACTCATCGGGAGAGATCCACAAGAGTGTGAATCCGTGGATGAAGTAAAACATAACGATAAAATTAGCCCATGCGTATGTGTATGGTTTGTCTTGGAGTATCCCCTTGAGCGGAAGTAACAGTGGTAAAACGTAAACCGCGAAGACAAAACCTAAGCTATAACCTTCTCTTGGTGCGAGTACAAAAAGCCACAATGGCATCAAAATTAATAGCCCAAAGTAACCTATTAGCGCCAAGAGCTGAAAGCGTTTTGTGATAGGCTTTTTTGCAATAGTGTTCATTTCAACTTTTCCGCTACACGCAGTAACCGACAGGCAGCTGCGCGACAAATTTTAATTTCTGTTTGAGTAAGCACGGTACTATTCTGGCTCCCAGAAATATGTGTTGCACCATAGGGAGTACCGCCACTTTCTGTTGCTAATAACTCGGGTACATCATAGGGTACTCCAAGTAACACCATGCCATGATGCAGTAAAGGAAGTGATAGGTTGAGTAAAGTAGCTTCGTTGCCGCCGTGCATGCTGCTTGATGACGAAAAGACGCATGCGGGTTTATCGATTAACGCGCCTTTCAGCCACAAATCACTGGTCGTTTCCCAAAATGCTTTTGCTTGAGATGCCATCATTCCAAATCGAGTGGGGGTACCAAAGGCTAACGCATCACAGCTGACTAAATCTTGCTTGGAAACTACGACATCATGCTCTTGACGTTTTTCAAATACCCGCACCACAGCGTTGCCACCTTGGGCGACAATAGTGTCTGCGAACTCATGAGCCATGTTTGCCACAGAGCCATGGCTGGAGTGATATAAAACGAGAACGGTAGCCATTAGAGAATTTCAAGTACCGACTCGGGTGGTCTACCAATCGCCGCTTTATTGTCATTAACAACAATTGGGCGCTCAATGAGTTTTGGGTTTTCAAGCATCGCTTTACGAAGTTGTGCTTCACCTGTTTCTTTAGACAACCCTAGCTCTTTGTATAACGTCTCTTTGCTACGCACCAATTGATGAGCAGAGCTAAAACCAAGCTTTGTAAGTAGCGCCGAGAGTGTTTCTTCATCTATAGGCGTTTTTAAGTATTCGATTACTGTGGGGCTAATGCCATTAGACTCTAGTAGCGCAAGAGTTTCACGTGATTTTGAACAACGTGGATTATGATATATTTCGATAGACATTATTTAAGCTCTATTTTAGTAATGTTGGACTCTGCCTGATCATAACGTAATGTCTAGTTGACGAAAAGCTAAGTAAAAGGAAATCGGCTTTAATTCTACAGTTTTAAAGCCGAGATGGTATGAAAGGCTGACAAGATTACAACTTGGCAATTTCTTTTTGCATATTTCTATATTGGCTCAGTAATGCCTTGAGTCGCGTCCGTTTAATGTCCTCATTATCTTGAACGTGGTTAAGCGCACGTTGTACTTCATCTGCTGCCTTACTAAATGCGCCATACTGTGAGTATACACTGGCTTTTGACTCATGATATGCCGCTTTGTTATCCAAAAACTCGTAGGCTTGTGTGAGAAGATCCCTTGCTAAAATATGCTCCGGTTTCTCTAACAGGAAAATTTTAAGCAGCTGCTCTGCCAGTTCATACTGTTTTGCTTTAATTGCTGCGTTTGCATAGTTTAGCGTGATCACCTGATTGTTAGGTCGTAGTTGATGTTGAGCACTGAGCATTTCAACTGCTTTTTGCGGGGCATCGGTAGCGATAAGGTAATCGGTATACACATCTAAATAAAACAGGTTATTCGGCTCTTTTGCCAACAACTCATCTAGCAGCTTACCTGACTCTTGATATTGCTTTGTGTCTAACAGTGCGATGGCAAGACCATATTTGATAGCACGTTTATCTAACTTTTGGGACTGCTGAAGTTGATTTTGAAAAAATGCAACGGCTGTGTCGTCATCATAATAATAGCGAGCCAGTACTCGAGTCTTTGCAAGGGCATAGGAAAGACTTGAAGAATAATGTTTCTTTTCAAACTGCTGAGCCCTCAAGCGCACATCCGACACTCGGCTGTCAGGCAGTGGGTGGGTGAGTAAAAAAGCTGGAGGCTTATTTTTAAAGCGTATTTGGTCAGATAGTTTGGTTAAAAACTCGCTGGCTGCGTTAGGGTCAAAACCCGCTTTGTAGAGTGTATTCATACCAAAGCGATCAGCTTCTTGCTCAGCTTTGCGGCTATGAGTTAGCTGGTTTAACGACGACTGTGTCTGACTTGCCGATAAAATTGCAATCCCCGCATCGGGAGCTACTACGGTTGCCAAGATACCGGTAATGAGTCCGGCGATTGTTAATGCGCTATTGTCTTGAGCATTTTGTACTCGTCGAGCTAAGTGGCGTTGAGTGACGTGTGCAATTTCGTGCCCAATGACGGAGGCCAGCTGACTCTCGTTATCAGACTGTGCAATCAGCCCTGTGTGTACTCCTACGTGACCACCATAAAATGCAAATGCGTTGATGTCTTTGTTGTTTATCCAAAAAAAGGTAAACGGGAAGCGGACATCGTTGGCATTGGCAACAAGGCGGTTGCCCAAGCTGGTCAAATACTCTTCCAGCACCGGATCGCCAACCACAGGAGAGCGAGAGCGAAGCTGCATCATCATCACTTCGCCTATTGCTTGTTCTTTTTCAATCGGCAACACTTGCAACGCGGAAGTGCCAAGATCGGGTAATTTTAATTCGGTTTGTGCAACACTCGAATGTGTCGTTACGAGTGCACATGTTAATAATATTGAGTTTAACAGGGGTCTAAACTGCATTCTAATCCCTTTTAAGGTCCTCTCCGAGCATTATTCTAGCGAGGTCAACTTCGTCATGGCATGCTCGAGCATCTTTTTCGCAAAGTTGGTAAAAGTCTTTTATTGAGACCCCATCAACTCCTGTGATGTTCAATTCTTTTTGCAAAAAGCTAATGGTCATATGCAATACTTTGTGAGCATGCAGGATAAGGGCTTTGTCGGCAATGTCACCGCGTTCAAAATAAAATGCAATGAACTTATGTAATTGATTGATACGAAGCAAGTTTTTCATGGTATGAGGATCCCATACACGAAACTCTAAAAATCGATTATCTTTTACATAAGCGTCAATTTTGGTACCTTTTGCAATTGGATATGCCCAAAGTTCAAAACCACGGTCAGTAAACACTTGATGCAAAGCTATTTTTGGTTTGTTTTCACATTGAATAATCCCACTATCATCTTCGTATCCCCCTAGTAGCTCAAGATTCCAATTTCGTTTGTCTAATAATCGCTTCACTGCATTATCAAAGCCATGATGGAGCAGTCCCTCACATTCGCTGACCGCAGAGGCTACAAGATGATAAAATGGTGGAAGCTCGCCCCAATTTATTTGTTTTTTGTACCAATTTATTTCTTTTAATGTTGGATTGGCTGGCAATTGGGCCTTATTATTAACGCCTGGCATTAAGATTCCCAAAAAGTAGAATATGTTACTAAGAATAAACCATCAACGCCTTGAGGGCTACCGTATTGACTGAATTGTGTAGCGGTCCAGAGCCAAAATCTGTTCATGATCTTAGAGGGTTAACTTGTCCAGCCCTGTTTGTACAATTTAAGTGGCGCCTGAAGCACCACAATTATACACTGGGCAGACTTAAATTATTGTTAAACCAAGCGCAAGATTTAACAGATATTACCCATTATTTAGACGGAGTTGCTGTGAAGTACCGAATAATTGAATTGGAAAACGGCGAGATGTATTTGGAGATCGCGGATGTTTGAGTTAGTAAAAGCATGGTATATCAAAAAGTTTTCTGATCCGCACTCGGTGACACTGTTGTTGCTTTTGGTTGCAACTGTGGCGCTACTGTACTTTTTTGGTAGCTATGTGATGCCAGTATTGGTCGCTATTGTGATCGCATACTTATTAGAATGGCCGGTTAATAAGCTTGCGCGGATCACTGGCAGCCGGTTGGTGTCTGTTATCTTAGTGATGGCAGCATTTGCCAGCATCGCTTTAGGGCTAGTATTTGGTATCGTTCCTGTGCTTTGGCAACAACTGAGTAATCTGTTGCAAGAAAGTCCAACAATGATTGAAGAGGGTAAGGACTTCCTTTTACACTTACCGGAATATTACCCGACGTTGATTTCTACGACTCAAGTACAAGCCATTGTGACATCAGTCGAGAATAAAATACTGGAATTAGGGGAGATCCTTGTTTCAGCCTCGCTTACTTCATTAAAGGATGTTGTGGCTTGGATGATATACCTAGTGCTTGTGCCTTTGCTTGCCTTCTTTATGCTCAAAGACAAAAAAGAGCTGACGTCTGGTATTTCACAAGTTATTCCCAAAGATCGCAAACTTATCTCACAAGTTTGGCATGAGATGGATCAGCAAATAATGAATTACATTCGCGGGAAAGTGTTTGAAATTATCATCGTAGGATTAGTTAGCTATGCAACCTTTTCGTTTTTAGACTTGCGTTATGCAGCGCTCTTGGGGGCGTTAGTTGGGCTCTCTGTTCTAATTCCATTTATCGGGGCCGCGTTAGTAACGCTGCCAGTTGCTGCAGTGGCATTATTCCAATTTGGTCTTGCTCCTGAGTTTTGGACTATCGTGATAGCTTATGGTGTTATTCAGGCATTGGATGGCAATGTTTTAGTACCACTGTTATTCTCTGAGGCGGTAGATTTAAACCCAGTGTACATCATTGTTGCTGTGCTGTTTTTTGGTGGCCTTTGGGGTTTTTGGGGGGTGTTTTTCGCTATTCCTTTAGCGTCGCTAGTAAAAGCACTCATCAATGCTTGGTCAAGCAATAACCAAGGACTGATAGCAAAGCAAGATTAATGGTGCCAAGTGGCGTAGCGGGATCTTCGTCACCAACCGAAAGTTTAATACCGTTCAACATCTGGGCGTACGTTGACACTGAATGAGTCAAAAGCGCCTTATCATGGGATTTGTCTGGCGCCTAAAAATAGGCGCAAGACAAATCATATCGCATTTTAGCTATGCCAAGCTGTTACTGAACTACTCTGCCAGTACTTTCTCTGACTACCATATTTGGTGTAAACACGTGACAAATATCTTTGTCACTATTGCGGTGGCCTCTTGTTTTTGAAAACAGCAGTCGTGCAGCGTGCTCTGAAATGACATTATTTGCTTGGTGAGCTGTAGTGAGTTTGGGCCAAGTTTGGCGCGAGAATGGAGAGTCCTCGAAGCCACTGATCGAAAGTTGACTTGGGATCTCTATATTCATCAGGCGTGCGGCAAAAAGTGCGCCAGCAGCAACCTCATCATTACCTCCTAAAATTGCAGTGATGCTGTTTGGATTACCATCAGCAAGTAAAGATTTTGCACCTTGAACACCAGACTCAAAAGAGTAAGTACCATGGTAGAGGAGGGAGTCATCTGGTTGTATCTTATGAGCCGCTAGGGCGTCTCTGTAGCCAGCTAAACGCTCGGCGGTTGATTTGTGCTCCTGATCGCCCAAAACAAAAGCTATTTTTTTGTGCCCTAAGCTAATCAAATGCTCTGTAATTTCATAAGCGGCCGCATAATCGTCCACAAAAATACAATTCTTGGCACTGCTTTGTGCTTCTTTTGCTCGACCAGAAAGCAGTCGTACGTAATGAATGCCAAGTTCATCTAGCAAGTCGATGATAGCTTGTTGCTCTGATAAAGGAGGCGTTAAAACAAGCCCTGCCAAGCGCGAGCGCTTGATCATTGTTACTAGTTCATCAGCCATATCTTCCGAGCTAAAACTGCAAGGATGTATTACCAGCTCATAGCCTTCGTCTTTACAACGAGATAACACCCCATTCTGCATATCGATTACATAATATGCGTTGGGATTGTCGTACACTAACCCGATAGCAAATGAAGAAGTACCGGCTAAGTTTCTTGCAGCAATGTTTGGCTGATAGTTTAACTCTTTTACAGCCAGCATCACTTGGTCATAAGTCTTTTGTCTAACTGAAGGTTCTTTATTGATTACCCGCGATACTGTTTTCATTGATACGCCAGCTAATTTGGCGACATCGTTAATAGTGACTTTCATGTAGTTGTTCTTCTATTTACAGGAGTGTGTAGATCATTATTAAGCGCAGAGGAATAGTAGCGTTTTATGCAAGTTTAAGCTAGCGCACAGTATTCCATTGTAATTACTTATTTGCCATTACGTCTTAATAAAAGGATCATCTATTTTTCTTAGGCTATTTATTATATACAGAATTTAGCACTACATTTCGCAGAAATAAATGAATGATACCGGTGTCAAAAATTTAATTTTAGGTTATTATTCGCAATGTAAAATTGAAAAGAAGCAGTTTGACAGCGTTGTCATTTTGGCATAATGTGCTTAATTAAAAGTGTTTCTTTGTTGTTACTTCCTGAAATATAAGGAAGTAACACGCATCTTAGGGGAGTGTGTAATGAGTGGTCGTGTAGAATTGGATAGTTGGCAAAAGCTTCGTCAGTCGGTGCTGCGAGTTGAACAGCAGCACTTAAAAACGATGTTTGACAATGATACCCAACGGTTTGATAAGTTTTCTCGTCAAATTGCCGGAGTATTGTTCGACTTCTCCAAGCAACGTATTGATGACCAAACATTTTCTGAATTGATGCAGCTAGCAGACGAATGTGATGTTGCCGGTTGGCGAGAAAAAATGTTTTCTGGCCAAAAGATCAACATCACTGAAAATCGAGCCGTATTACATACCGCCCTGAGAAATAGAGCCAATACACCTGTTTATGTTGATGGCGTAAACGTCACAGAACAAGTAAATGCGGAATTAGAAAAACTAAAAGCGTTTAGTCAACGAGTTCGATCTGGTGAATGGGTAGGTTACACCGGTAAAGCGGTACAAAATGTGGTTGCGATAGGGGTTGGTGGCTCAAACCTTGGCCCGCAAATGGTAACTGATGCACTGGCAGCTTATGCTGATGATACTCTTAATGTGCATTATGTCTCTAATGTTGATGGTGTGCAGATAGCGTCGGTACTCAAAGGGCTAGATGCTGAAACAACGCTATTTGTGGTGTCTTCAAAAACCTTTACGACTTCTGAGACCATGACCAATGCAAAGACCGCTGTCGAATGGTTTTTAGAGTCAGCGAAAGATAAATCAGCCATAGCAAAGCATTTTGTTGCCGTAAGCACGAATCTAGATAAAACACGTGCATTTGGTATCAGCGATGAAAATGTATTTACCATGTGGGATTGGGTTGGTGGACGCTTTTCGCTTTGGAGTGCAATAGGCTTACCGATTGCGTTATATTTAGGCTTTGATGTGTTTGTTGAAGTGCTTGAAGGTGCATTTGAAGTGGATGAGCATTTTAAAAGTGCCAGTAATCAGGACAACATTCCGTTGCTTATGGCATTGTTAAGTGTTTGGAATACCAGTTTCTTAGGCTATCAAGCCCAAGCTATTTTACCATACGATCAGGCACTTCATATGCTGCCAGCATATTTGCAGCAAGGTGAGATGGAAAGTAATGGTAAACATGTTACTTTTACAGGTGAGCAGGTTGATTACACCACAGTACCTATTATATGGGGAATGACAGGGATTAATGGCCAACATGCGTTCTATCAGTGCCTACATCAAGGTAATGTGATAGTGCCAGCTGACTTCATCGCATCAATTGAGCCTCAACAGCAAGTCGGAAAACATCATGAAATTTTGCTGTCAAACTTCTTTGCGCAAACAGAAGCTATGATGGCAGGTGTAAATGCAGAGCAAGTGCGAACAGATTTAGCTGCTAAAGGTAAATCAGAGTCTGAAATTGATGATTTGATCCCGCACAAAATTCATAAAGGCAACCGTCCAACCTCTTCGTTTATCCTTGATAAAATTGATGCCAAAGCGGTCGGTCGTCTAATAGCACTATATGAGCACAAAATTTTCTGTCAGGGCATTATTTTGAATGTGTGTTCATTTGACCAGTGGGGTGTTGAGCTGGGTAAAGGGTTAGCTTCAAATATAGAAGCTGAGTTAACGCAAGAAGGCATCACTCACCCTCACGATAGCTCTACAGCTGGATTGATGGCTTACTATAAGCAAAAAAGAAAGAATTAACACTTTAAGTGGAACTTAAAGTAAACAGAATACCTTTGAACGGGTAGCGCTGGAGTGCTTAGAGCCTGTATTTTTGTGAGAGGAAATACAGGCTTCTAAGGCTCATTTATACCAAAGTGCATTAAATATCTATTTTGAGACGCGGAGCTAGGCGGATGCTTTACAGCTTAGTTATTTTAAACTGGGAACCTCTAATGCAATAAGCGTCGGGCCTCAGCCTCAAATTGAGTAGATATTAAGTAACATTGGTATTACAGTATGTTGCAATCGAAACATCACCCGTTAGCTAAGTAATTTGGTAGGCTTTGGAGTAGCGCCAAATCGAATAAACAATGCGTGTAAAAAGCACGCGCCTAACCTATGAGAGTGAATTATGCTTAATCCTTTTGACATCGTAATTTTTGGTGGGGGGGGTGATTTAGCACTTCGTAAACTCCTACCAGCTTTGTATCGTGCATATCAAGAAGGTAACCTACCTGAGGGCACTCGCATTTTACCGACCGTTCGTGAGCAAAATAAACAACAAGAATTTATCGAAACGACTCATAGTGCGTTACAAACCCATCTCGGCAAAGGTGAATACAACAAAAAAGATTGGTCTGCATTTTCGCAATTTTTAGTTCCTGTTGTTGTGAATGTGACAGAAGAAGATGAATATTGGGATACACTAAAAAATATCTTGGCAGATGGTGAAGAAAAGTCTCGTGTATTCTATTTATCGCTGCCACCTGCGGTATATGGCCGTTGTTGTGAACTGTTGTCAGTTAAAGGATTAATCACTGAACACTCTCGTGTTGTGGTGGAAAAACCAATTGGCTATTGCGGCAAATCTGCTGAAGAGATTAACGCTAAAATTGGTGAGTTTTTTGCCGAAGAGCAAGTGTTTCGTATCGACCACTATTTAGGTAAAGAGACAGTACAAAACTTGATGGCGTTGAGGTTTTCAAATGCATTATTTGAAAACCTGTGGGATGCTAAAACGATTGATAATATTCAGATCAGTATTTCAGAAACTGTGGGCTTGGAGAGTCGAGCTGGCTTTTATGACAAAGCAGGTGCGCTTCGCGACATGGTACAAAACCATTTACTGCAATTACTATGTTTGGTTGCGATGGAGTCTCCTCATAAACTCAATGCCAATAGTATCCGTGCTGAAAAGTTGAAAGTGTTAGAAGCACTACGACCACTGGTAGGTGAGCAGGTCGATGATAATGTGGTACGAGGTCAATATGTGCCAGGCGATTTGGAAGGTAAGTTAGTTCCTGGTTATCTTGAAGAGTTAGGTGAAGGTTCAAGTGAAACTGAGACCTTTGTAGCTATCCGCGCACATATAGATAACTGGCGTTGGTCAGGCGTGCCTTTTTATCTAAGAACCGGTAAACGCATGAAAAAACGCTGCGCTGAAATCGTGGTTGAGTATAAGCCGGTTTCTCACAATGTGTATGGTGACGCGGCAGGCCCTATTCAGCCAAACCGTTTGGTTATTCGATTGCAGCCAGAAGAAAGTATTCAGCTAACGTTGATGTCAAAACGTCTTGATAATCTTGAGATGCAACTTGAGCCTGTAACGCTCAATATTTCCTTAAGTGAAAAGTATAACAATGGTTACCACTCAGACGCATACAAGCGTCTAATGTTAGACGCAGCAGCGAATAATCCAGCACTGTTTATCCATCGTGATGAGGTGCGCCAAGCATGGCAATGGATAGATCCGATTGTTGAACGTTGGCAAGGTAAAGGTGCACCATCTCTTTATCGCGCTGGTTCATGGGGACCTGAGGATGCAGACGAATTACTAGAAGAAAATAAACATGTCTGGTTTAATGCAGGAGAGCATGCGTAATGGCTAGTATCACAGAAAGAGAATTTGCTTCTAAAGACGAAATGACAGCAGCGCTTACTGAATTGCTGCAAACAGCTCTCTCGGAGGGGATCGCAACAGATGGTAAAGCGGTGTTATTGGTTTCGGGTGGCTCTTCACCTGCACCAGCGTATCGTCACCTGAGTGGTGTCGAGCTAGGCTGGGACAAAATCACGGTTGCTATGGTTGATGAACGTTGGGTAGACGCTGAGCATGAAAAGTCTAACGAAGCATTTATCAAATCGACATTGTTACAAGACAAGGCGGCGGGCGCTCGATTTGTAACAATGAAGAATCGAGCTGCATCGGCAGAAGAGGGCGTGCAAGTGTGTGAGTCTGACTATGCTGCATTGAAACGGCCTTTTGATGTAACGATTCTTGGGATGGGACCTGATGGTCATACTGCGAGCTTATTTCCTAATGCCGATGGGCTAGAACATGCACTAACAACTACCGATACGGTGTGTGCAATCAATGCGCATCAAAGTGAAGTCACAGGTGAGATAACAGAGCGTATGAGTCTATCATTAGCAGGAATAGCTCATTCTAAAACCGTTGTATTATTGATCTCTGGTGAGGAGAAAAAGGCAGTGTATGAAGCTGCAAAGCAACCAGGCTCAGAGTATTCGGTTCCACTGCGTGCTGTATTAACTCATCCTGATATTGATTTGACTGTATTTTGGTGCCCTTAACTTCAAGCATGCACAAATACATAGCTAGACTATAAGGTCGGCTCGAGAGCCGATTTTATAGTTTGATTTGTGGCTTGAATCTAAAAATTTAGTATCATTGGATATTTAGCAGATAAACGAAAACAATACTTCTTACTTCTTACTTCTTACTTCTTACTTCTTACTTCTTACTTCTTACTTCTTACTTCTTACTTCTTACGAATAACAGCAATAGTTTTTACTTATTTAAAATTAAGCATTGAGCTTATCAGCAAGTCCCATAATGGGGTATTCTAATTTGTGCAAAAGAGAGCAATGACTTACGTGTCAATCGCAGAGTTTATGGGCATTTGTCATAAAAAATTCTCTTAAAATTACTAGACAGGAGTAACCCATAACACTATAATGACAGCGTTGTCATTGATATTTATTCTCATCTGTAGCTTCTGCCCAAGCTGAATGGGAAAATGAATACACATCCCCTTGTGTGTATTCACCATATTTTGACGTACCTATTTTGACGTCATTCCATCCTAAAAACCTACAGCAAAAAATTTTTTTATGTTATTCTCAGCTTGTTTTTGTAACAAACCATATATTGGCCGTATTTAAATCTATATTTATCAACAAGATAAATTCTTATATGAATATTTTTTGAATAGCAGACCAAAAAAATTGTAGCGAATATGTAATTTACGGTGTATGGTTTGTTATTAGATGACAGCGTTGTCATCATCACTGGGCAGAAGTGATTTAAAAAACCAACAAAATGATTCAAGGGGAATCCTGTGTTAGCTAATAATTTCAAAAAAAGCTTACTTGCAGTTAACGTCAGCATCGCACTAGGTGCGGGCTTTTCAGGTGCTGTAGCTGCAGAAGAAAGTCAAAATCAAGTACAAGAAAACGTAGAAGTCATTGAAGTTCGCGGTATTCGCCGCTCTTTAGAAGCGTCAATGAACACAAAAAGATTTGCCAACTCCGTTGTTGATGCTGTATCAGCAGAAGACATTGGTGACTTCCCTGATAATAACCTTGCAGAGTCTTTAGGCCGTATTCCTGGTGTTACCGTTTCTAGACAGTTTGGTGAAGGCTCGGCTGTATCTATCCGTGGTGCATCAAATCAGCTAACCAAAACTTCATTGAATGGTCAAAATGTCGCTTCTACGGGTTGGTATACTGAGCAAGCAATTGATCGCTCATTCAACTATTCAATGCTTGCACCTGAAATGATTGCATCAATGGAAGTATACAAGTCTTCGCAAGCTGACATCGTTGAAGGTGGCGTAGGTGGTACAGTAATTGTGAATACTCGCCGTCCTTTAGATTTGGATGCTAATACGGTATTCGGTTCGTTGAAAGCTACAAGGTCTTCTATCTCAGATGAGACAGACCCTAATGCGTCAGCGTTATACAGCTGGAAAAATGAAGCTGAAACATTTGGTGTGTTAGGTGCAATTGCAAGATCTGAGTATTCGTTAGAGCGTTTGGGCGATGAAGGACTACCAGTTTGGGCCGGTCGTATTGCACCAACTAACTTTAAGCAAGAACGTGAAAGAACAGCAACCGATATTCAGCTTCAATATGCTCCAACCGATAGCTTAGATTTTGGCTTTCATTACATGAATTTAGAGCTAAAAGCGAATAATCTAAACACTCAAATCTGGATTCCTCAAAACCTCGAAAATTGCTCTACAAACGCACAAGGTGTTCCAGTCAAATGTACGTCTACTCAAGCTTGGGTAGATGAGACCGGTGGGGCACAGCCATACTACGATGTTAGACCACGTCAAGCAACGATGGAAACCGAATTATTTGCTTTTGATATGACTTATCAAGGTGAGCATGTAAAGATTGAATTCCAAATCGGTACAACTGAAGCTACTGGTGGTACCAACTTCGAAACTAACTATGCTGCCTTAACGGATGTTAGCGGCACTATAGGAACGATTGATGCTACAGGCGATAGAATCAAGTATGATATTGCTAACCCAAATTATGCGGTAAGTGAATTGGGTGTAGGTGCGAACTCAATTCTTAATGCGCCGAATATAGACGAAGAAGACTATACACAAGTCGATTTTACTTTCCCTCTAGAGGGAGATTTCTTCACATCATTAAAGACCGGCGTGCGATGGGTACACCATGAAGTAGAAAAGTCTGGTAACCGACCGCTTCTATCTAGTGCTGATCCTGTTTCTGGGCTGGTTACGGGTAAGTTCATTGATGCTGGCGAAGCTGGATTCCTAATTCCTGAGCCTGATGCTGGCGCGATGATCGCTCATACTAAGAGCTTGATATCTGATTGGGTAGAAGAGCGCGCAGCATACTCGTCAATTGTTGAAGATAACTTAGCCGCATATGTTATGGCTAACTTCTCGCACGAAAACGTGAGAGGTAATATTGGCTTAAGATATATTAGCACTGATATTTCTTCAGACGCATATGCATTATCTCCGGGTTTTGTTGACCCGATTATTGATAGAAATAATGGTTATTCAAACGAAATTGTAACTGAAGAGTCTAGTTATAATGAGTTACTACCAAGCTTTAACGTCGCTGTTGACGTAAGTGAAGATATTATCGTACGCTTCTCGGCCGCAACTGTAATCGCTAGACCTAATTATAATGACTTGTTTACAAGCTCATCGTTGAAAGGTTATGGTGATAATATTCCAACAAACCAATCGGTAGAAAAAGGCTCTGTAGCACTAAGCCCGTTTAAAGCGAATCAAGCTGACTTAGGTGTAGAATGGTACTACAACGCAAGTAGTTTGGTTGCAGTTTCATATTTCACCAAGCAAGTTGATACGTTCACAACTTTTGCAAGTATTCCTGGACAACAAATTGGTATCGTTGACCCTGACTCAGGTGAAGATAGCTGGACTGTTCAGTCATTTAAGGATGGCCAAGGTGGCGACATTAGCGGCGTAGAATTCCAATGGCAGCATACGTTTGAAAATGGGTTTGGTGGGGTATTTAACTATACCTACGCAGATGCAAAAGCAGATGCAAAGAACTACTCAGATAAAAACGATATCTTCTCTGATTCATCAAAGCACACGGTCAATGCAGTTGCGTTTTATGAGAATGATGATTTCTCAGCGCGTGCTGCATATTCATGGCGCTCTGATTACATGATCCGTGAAGTTGGTTTCTATGGTAACCGTGAACACCAAGACTTTGGTACGCTAGACTTGAGTTTTAGTTATAAAATCAACGAGAACTTTACGGTTGTTGCTGACGTAACAAACTTACTAGAAGAAGATAGTATCCAAGTAGGTCGTGACATTGGAGAGCTGCCTGTTGAACAAAGAACATCTTACGGCTACCCATCTTATAGTTATGAGGGTGAGGCGAGATACTCTTTAGGCCTTCAGTTCCGCTTCTAATTTAATTGAAATTGTAAAAAGGCTCGGGTAACCGAGCCTTTTTATTTTTAAATAGATTCTTATTATTTCGGAAGATTTAATACCAATTAGTCTTAATACTTGCCCAATTTGAAGCCTACTGCATTAAAAATTTCTCATTTAGAACAACTAAATAGCAAAATGTTCGCCTTACCTGTATACAGCTAGGTATCTTTGCGATAGTAGGATGCGTAGTGGTGTTATCGACAAACTTTTTTTGCCTCAAAATAGCAAGCTTAATTAAGTGTATTGGTATAAGTTAATCCTAGATAGCTAGAAATATTTTGAGTTATGGTATGAAACTACAGAAAGTCATTATTTTAGGTGGTGGGACAGCTGGTTGGTTGGCCGCCAATCATTTAGCAAAAAGGTTGAATGCAGAGCTAAGTCTAGATATTCATATTGAGCTGATTGAGTCAGAGAGTATACCAGCAGTAGGAGTTGGCGAAGGTACTGTCCCTTTCATGAAGGAAACACTTAAGCATTTTGGTATTGACGAAGAATTGATATTTAAAAATGCGGAGGGGTCTTTTAAACATGGTATTAAATTTTCTGATTGGTTATATAACCCTGAAAGTAACAATGGTCATTATTACTATCATCCGTTTCAGCCATATCCCAGCGGCCACGAGCAATTAATACGGGCTTGGTTAAGTAACCCAAACCGTTGTAAGTTCGAACACTTTATGTCGACACAGGCCACGGTTGCGGAGTTGGGCTTAAGTCCCAAAGCAATCACTCAAAAAGAATATGATGGTGTATTTGATTATGCTTATCACTTTGATGCTGCTTTATTTACTAAGCTATTGAAAGACAATGCTGTTAATGAGCTTGGTGTACACGTGAGCTATAAAACTATTGATGATGTGGAAATTAGCCAAGATGGCAGTATCAAGGGTTTAATAGCAAATGGTGAGCGATTTGATGCAGATTTCTTTGTTGATTGCTCTGGGTTTGAAAGCCTTTTGCTTGGTAGAGCCATGAATGTTGGCTTTAAAAGCTTATCTAACACTCTGCTTGCCGACACGGCGTTAGCGGTCCAATCACCCTACCAGGATAATAGTACACCAATCAACCCGTATACTACTGCAACAGCTAAAGAACATGGGTGGATCTGGGATATTCAATTGCAATCAAGAAAGGGGGTTGGCTATGTTTATTCTAGTAATCATACATCGGACGATGATGCACAAAGGTGCTTAGCACTATATCTAGATGTTGAACCTCAGGAGCTCAATGTTAGAAAAATTGATATGCGTTGTGGCTATCGAGAGCAGTTTTGGGTAAAAAATGTGGTTGCGTTGGGGCTTGCGCAAGGTTTTGTTGAGCCATTAGAAGCGACAGGGCTGTTAGTGTTCGACTTAACAGCTTCAATGCTTGCTCACGCACTGTCAAGTGGGGAGCTTAGCTTTGCGTTGGAATCTCAAAAGTTTAATAGAGATGTTGAGAGAATGTGGTTGAACATCAGTGACTTTATTAAGTTACATTATTGCTTGTCAAAGCGCACCGATTCATCTTTTTGGTTGGATAACTGCAGTACCGATACGATACCTGATTCACTTCAACAAAAGCTTGAAATGTGGAAAGTACGTGCACCACACAAATTTGACTTTACAGATAAGCTCGGGGTATTTGATATCTCGAATTACTTGTATGTGTTATACGGTATGGAGTTTTTACCTACTCAGGTTGTGACATCAGAAGCTTCTATGCAGATTTATAAAGGCTATCAGGAATATCAAACCAGTGTGCTAAAAGAGGTCAACAGTAATTTGAGACCACATAGAGAACTGCTAGAGAAGTTAAAGCTATATGGTATACAGCGTAATTAGTCGCTAGTCTAATTGTCGAATAAACTGAGCCGGGTTGCCTGCAAACATCGTGTTGGCAGGCACGTCCTTTGTTACAACACTTCCAGCTCCGATTACCGCATTGTCTCCAATTGTTACGCCTTTATTGATGATAGCTCCATAGCCTACCCAAACATTGTGACCGACTTTTACAGGTTTAACGATGAGTTTAGAGACTTCGTCTGGGGCGTTTCTGTTTGTTAGGGTGTGTCCATCACAGTCCATGATGACAACGTTTGGACCAAATAAAGCATTGTCGCCAATTTCAACACTTTGATAACTCACTATAGCCGTTCCTTGTAGGCAGGCATTATCACCAATACGTATTTTGCCGCAGGCGTAATCGGGGCGTTTTACCGCGGTAAGTTTTACAATATCATTGGGAAATGCGGCTGCACTACTGGAATCTAGTAGTGCGTCTTTGCCTATTTTAATCGAGTCGGTGAACGCTTCTACACTGATCTTTGAAGGAAGAGTAGCCGTATTCTCATATATTTCGACATAGCTAAACTTTGGTTTGCCCAAAATGTTGGGCTTCGAAGCAAATATTTGATTGCTATCATGTATAAGGTTGAGCCACAAGTGTGACTCCGTGCTCTGTGGAAAGGTATGGTTCAAAAATTTAGGCATTATGTGGTACTTCCTTTAATTTTGTAGCCTGATTAGCTATCGCTGATGAAACCTTGCCCATATTTCTAATTTTTACTGAAGCTAAGCCAATAATACAGATGAGCGTTGTGGTTACTCCCAATAAGGTTGTGATCTGTGACACTTCAAATCTATCTAACAAAGTACCAAGCAACATTGAAGAAAGTGGGATCAAGCCATGGATAGCAAATAATACCAGAGCAATCGCACCTGATAGTTTCTCAATTGGGACATTTAGCTGATACCAAGTGGTACCAGCAACAACAGTAAAACCTGCGGCACAGCCAATGGCAACTAAGCTGATGCAAAGTAGTAGGAGTGAAGACTGAAAACCAAGCTGGATAAATACAATCGCAGTAAGCAAATCTAGTACTAAGATATATTTTCCTAAATTCTGCATATTTGGCTTACATATCGCAACTAAAGTGGCACCGATGAAGGTGCCGATCCCTTGGCTTGCCAATAAATAGCTTAATGCCGATTCATCCATATTTAAAGTTACCTTAACAAGGTAAGGAAGCATGATAAAAAGCGGCCCATGAATAAGGATGGAAATCAACATTAAATACAACAGAATAATTTTAAGATTTGGATGTGTGAAACTATATTGAAAGCTTTTGAGCATCGATCGAAAGACAGATGAGGATGTCATAGACTGCTCTTTATCTTGATGACGGATTTTTAATGTACAGCATGCTGCTAGTGTCACCAGTATGGCATCTAGAAAGAATGCCACAATAAGATGTTCAATATTTGTACGAAATAGCCCATTAACTTCTAAATAAGATTTTATGCCTAGCAGGGAAAACCCCACTAATACAGGTGCACAGGCTTGGATCACAAAACTGCTACCCATTGTCAGTACGTTGGCTTTTAGAATATGTTCAGGTAATACGATACGAGGAATAAACGACTGATTTGCAGGAAAACCAAGGGCGGAAAAGCCTCCCGCAAAAAGTGCGAAAGAGATGAGTAACACGAGCGATGGTTCATATAGGTATAAGCTTAGTGCAAACAGTAGTGTACTTAACGCAAAGCCAAAGCGTGATATCTTGATTACGAGCAGAGGAGAGTATTTATCTGCGATTGATCCTCCCAACAATATAAACAAACTATGCGGTATACCAAAGCACGCCATGATCACAGCAAGGGTTGTTGGATTGTTATTGGCAACAGACAGCGTTAACCATGGCAGGGCGATAAGCGTAAAATATGCACCTATCTGGGTTAGCATAACGCCAACCCAATGAAGGTGAAATTCACTATTTTTTGATAGTGAAGGCATACTACTTTATGCTTCCTGATTGGCAAAAACCAACAAAGCGCCACACATCATATTGTTTTGATTTCGCGGGCACTTCATTACGAGTCCACCATTTTGCTTCAAATAACGCATGCTGATAAACCGCTTTTTGTTTCGCTCGGTAAACGTTGTTGCTTTGCCACGAGTTAATATTGTCACATTTTAGTGTAGTGCTCTGATCCCCAGTCCAGCTGGTTGAGATTTCAGGCCAAAATTGTAAGAACTCAATACTTGGTGCAGGAGTTCGTGCCCGCTCTTTTTCTTCAGCTGTCCAACTGCGATTTTGTTCTTGATGGCATGTCTGGCAAGTCATCGTATTATCGCTCCATTGCCTATTCGTTCTGATGATCAAAGGTGTATCGTCAGACGGGTCGTCATTGTTCCACTGCGTATACAACTGCTCCATGTTTTGCTCTCTAAGTAGCCACTGTGCTTGACCTTGAGTCCACTCATGCCAATGAAAATCAGGCCAGAATTTTGCCCCTAGCAAGTTTCTTGCAGTATCAAAATCACCAGCTTTTATCGAATAGTCCATAACAGTCGTTAAAAAAACTAAGCGATTGAATGAAAATCTAGGATCATCTCCACAGCTTCTAAACAGCAGATCTTGGTTACAAATACCTAACCCTTGCATTAAATAGCCGTAGCCTTTGAAAAATCGAGGAGGCTCATTAAAGTAACTGGAGGCAAGCGTTATCGAATGGAATCCGGGGCTTACTGAAAACCACTGTTCATGCTCTTGATCTATCAATGAGCGGCTTAGCGTATCTTGATGTACTCCAGCTAACCAGCGCCTAGCTAAGGTAGTCCAGCCGCCAAGAATTGAAGAAAGTCGCATTGTTTTTTTGGTACTGGTTGGTTGCTTGGCTTGTAACTCTATTTCATGAGATAGCAAAATAGCTCTAGTACTGTAGAAGCCAGTAAGGATGAAATAATACAGTGTATTTGGATCAGAGTATGATACCTCACTACCTAGCCAAAGCCTTGAACTAGCGACAAGGGTCAGTGTCATTACATTGCCCGGATCTGTAATTAAACTTTCAACGAGTGCGTTGCCGGCGTCAACGCCTTGCTCTGGTTGGACATTAAACGCATGGTGGAACTGAGTATGCGATGCAAGCTGCTCATTTACATTAAGGCTATCGTAAGCAAGTACTTGATTTACTTGCCTGCCAAGCGTTTCACGTACCTGATGTGCCCAAGTATGAAGGGTAGCCACTTTTTCTAGGCGTTCAAGGTAATAGAGTGCAACTATGCTATGTTCTAGCGATGTTGGTGTAGGGGATTTGCTGGCGATAAGAGAGCTGGACAAATATCTTATCGCAGCCAGTGCGATGACGTGCTCAGCATGTGGGTTTTCTAAATAGGTAATTTGAATTGCATCATCAATGGTATGACTACTTTGCTGTGTTACAACAGTACTCAGTTGTCTATTTACCGCATCAAACTGAGTTTTGGTTAGCCCTAATTGCTGATGATACAAGTCAGTGTCGTAAAATGCTTCAAGTTTGAACTCTGTATTGTTGCTACTTGCAAGTGCGAAATTGCAAAATGCAAATACCATTAAATAAATATATCTCATTGCTACATTCCTTTTAGATTGTTTATATATTTTTCTATAAGTGTTGTTATTTGTTGTTCGTTAAATAGCAGTGCGCTGTAACCGACAAATACATGTTGCTGGCCTTGCTCGAAATAAGTTGATATGTACAAACTGTAAGGGCTTGACATTGTTTCGTCAGATACAACAAATGGAATTGTGTGCTTGAGCTTGGTGTGCCAATCTTCTAGCTTGGTGACAGTATGGGGGTTACTTGAGGTGTTTAGTTCACCTTGGTAATTGAAACTAAAATCAGCAGGTTGTAATACTGGTAGTGCTGATTTGACTTTGTCATCTGGATTTAAGTGCGACAATGCGTAGTATCCAGTCGCGTTGTGAGGGGCAGATGCCAAAAAGGTATCGATATGCACAGCGGTACTGTGTATTGACTCGAATGCGCATGATTCAAGAAGCAAATTCACCGGTGAAATTAAGTAGCCCACGATAGCTTCGGCAGAAACACCAAGGTACTGGTTGAAGCGATTGAATTGAGAAAGCTCAATGGCAACTTCGTTAAGCTCGAAAGTTGTTTTCAGCGCGTTTGCCAGAGCGGCTGTGTGTATAGTGGATTGTGAAATTCCAAGTTGTTTCGCGCTAGCACTAATTTGTGCACTGAGCCCTTTAGGGAGCGTAGAGACAGTATGGCGCTGAGCATCTCCTTGATTGGCTTTCATCACTTGCTCTACAGGGAATAGCCTGTCGCTTTGCTGCTTTGCGGCCTGCTGCCAAAAGGCAATATCGGCATGCCACTTACCCGAACTAAAGGGTTGACTAAAATAGTCATAATACGCATTAGCAAAGTCGATATAACGATCTTTTTGGAGCTGGCATGTTGTGGCTCCAGCTTTTAAGGCGGTGATAATACGTTCTAAGTGTCGTGCTAAAACCTCCATACTAAAGCCATCAAAAATCAAATGATGTAGTGACAGTGTAACAAATACACTGTTACCTTTCTTAACATAAAATAATCTTAATAAGCTTGATGTTAAACGGATTGTTTGTACTTCTTTTGTGATAAAGGCCGCGACTTGATCAAGCGCTAAATGGGATAGATCAAAGCAAATTTTTTGAGATAGGGTGACCTTTACACTTTCAATATATTCGTTACTTTTTTTGACATCAAACCTTGTTCTAAATGCAGGGTGGTGGGAGATAAGTAGAGTAATTGCGCGATTGAGCAAATCAAAGGTTAGTCTGTTATCTTCATCCACAAGTGCCATAGAGTGATTGACAACCCATAGGTGATGCTCTCCCCCCATCGCGAGTAAATATTGACGATTTGGTAAACTGGGGAGTGGGATAATTTCCTCATCTTGATAATGGTGCTCATCAAGGCGCAAATCTAGAGTCACTAAATGCTCAGACTGGGTTTGCTCGACAAGGTCGGCCATGTGATCTAAGCAAGGGTTTTGGATAAACGCTTTTATTGTAATAGAGATCCCTAACGTATGATTGATGCTTGCAATTAAGTCAATCACTTGAATTGAGTTACCCCCAAGCTCAAAAAATGACTTAAACGGATCAAAAACATCAACGTTTAGCTTACGTTGCCAAAGCTGTACGAGCACTTTTGGATAGTGTTGAATCGTACCTTGTGTAGTTTGCTCGTGATTCTCGTATTTACTTTGCTTGGTCAGAGCAAGTTTATCCGTTTTGCCGTTCGGGGTCAGTGGCAACTGAGGTAGTGTTGTGATTTCAGCAGGTTGCATAAAGTAGGGTAGTCGCTCTGCGATATATTGGCGTAACGCGACGAGGTTTATCTCTGTGTTTGGCTTCAAAACGATAAAAGCAGAGAGTTTTTCTGTTTGGCTTAACACGATAGCAGCCGCATCAATATCAGGGTATTGAGAAATCGTATTCTCAATCTCTGAGATCTCTATTCTAAAACCATTTAGCTTAATTTGTTGGTCGATACGTCCTTGATATATTAATCTGTCGCAGCTATCTATCTTGACTAAATCTCCTGTTTTGTAGGCACTAATGTGACCCTGATCGTGAGCAAATGAGATAAACTTATCAGAGGTTTGCTGAGCTTGGTTCAAATAGCCATTAGCGAGACCATCACCAGCAATCAATAATTCTCCGGTAACACCTCGTGGTACAAGCTGTAGCTGCTGATTAACAACATAGAATTGTGTATTGGCTATCGGTTTGCCTAGGTGGATGTCGTCATCATGACCTAATGATGCAACTGAAGACCACACCGTAGTTTCTGTCGGCCCGTACATATTCCACAAAGCAACAGCCTGTATGTTCAGGTACTGTTTTAACTCCAAGGGAAGTGCTTCTCCACCACTTAATACTGTCGTGTTTTCATGCAATTGCACATTAAAACTTTTAAGCATATTTAGTGAAGAAGGAGTCGCTTGAATAAAGTTAACCCCTGCACGATTGATTAATGACTGTAGCTGCTGCGGATCTTTGCTTTGAGCGTTGGTGGCCAAGTGCACGGTACCACCTACGAGCAGTGGTAAATATAGTTCCAACACATGAATATCAAAGGAAATTGAAGTGATTGCTAGGGCTGATGTGTGTTCATCAAGCGCAAATGTTTCTTGCATTGCGTATAAAAAATTTCGTAATGCAAAATGAGATATTGTTACGCCTTTTGGTTTGCCAGTAGAGCCTGAGGTATAGATGATATATGCGAGAGAGTTGGCCGTAATACCTACTGCAGGCAGGTTTTTTTCAGTATTGACATCAAAATTTGCCTGCAAGCATTGCACGGTGACATCGAATGATTGGCAATGTTCTAACAATACGGGATCGCACAAGATGAGTTGCGTATCCGAATCGTCTACCATATGGGCAATTCTGGCGGTGGGGTAGTTAGGGTCTAATGGTAGATACGCATGACCGCTATGTAAAATGGCCAACATGGCAGCAACCATGTGTACTGAACGATGACAATATACACCAATAAAGCAGTTTGCCTCGAGCGACTGGGTTTGGATAAGTGCTGAATATTGCTTAACAAGCGCTTGCAGCATTTGATAACTGTATGCTCCAGATTGGTCGACTATGGCTATTTTATCTTTGTGGCGAGCAAAGGATTGCTGTAGCGCAAAAGGTAAAATATCGCGGTGGCTATAATCTCGCTGTACACCTTGCCAAGCCTGTTGCAGAGTTGCTTGCTGCTGCGGCGCGATAAGTGTGATAGCAGACATAGGTTGCGTCGCGTTTTGAAGTAAAGTATCTAAAACATTAGAAAAATTCTCGGCGAGCCGTTTGATGGTTTGATGATGATATAAATCACACGCATATTCCCATTCCAACAGCAAAGAATCTGGCTGCTCAAAAATATCCAATGTTAAGTCAAATTTTGCTTTGCGAAATTGTGTCTTTGTTGGGGTGATTTCTATATTTTTTAGCGTGGGCACAATCGGCTTCATATTGTGCATAGCAAGGAAAACATTAAATAGAGGAGGCTGATTGTGATGCCTAGTAATGGGTAGCTTCTCCAATAACACTTCAAATGGCAGGTGGGCGTGTTCAAAAGCATCTGTGGTCTGAAGTTTTGCTTCCTCCAGCAACTCAGCAAAACATTTATTAAAGTCAATATGCTGTCTCATGACAACTGTATTGGCGATAAACCCAATGAGTGTTTGTAATTGAGCATGATCGCGATTGGCAACGGGTGTACCGATGACAATATCGGACTCGTTACTGTAAAACGCCAGTAGCACATTAAATACGCTATAAACCACGGTAAATGGCGTACAAGCATGTGCTTTGGCAAATGCTTTTATACTTGAAAGCTGACTTCTCTTTATTGAGCTGGTATAAAAATGTGCGCGAAGATCAGAGTGAAGTGGCCGACTGTTATCGCAAGGAAAAGTGACATTCGTGGCACAGCCTTCAAGCTTTTTTTGCCACCACTGGCTAAGTAAGTCTAACTGCTTTGGTGTTAATATCGCTCGCTGCCACCTTGCATAGTCAATGTAGCTGATTGACTCCGGCTGTGGCTTGTAAGCTGTCCCATCAATTAATTGTTCGTATCGTTTTGCTACTTGCTGACAAAATAGTGCAATAGACCAACCATCAGCAGCAATATGGTGGATCACAAACACAAAGTAATAGGCGTGAGGAGCTTTTTGAAAAACTTCGACACGAATAGGGCTTTGGTGGCGCAAATCAAAGGGGGTCTCTACACGCTGTTGAATTGCGCTAAATATTGCCTCTTCACTTAATTTTGTACACAAGTGCAGGCGATAGACGTCAGCACTGGCAGGTGCTTGACGTTGCACTATGGTATTCTCTGTTTTTTCATATTGTGTCGTGAGCGCACTATTACAATCAATAACTTGCCTCAGCGCCTGTTCAAAAGCTACTTGGTTCAGCGCGCCTTTGAGCGCAAATATTTTAGTAAGATGATACTCAGTAGCGCCTTCGCGCAGGGAGTCTGCCAGCCACATACGCTGTTGCTGAAACGACACCTCAGCTTGTTTAACAGCATGGTTTGACGAGATAGGCTGCGCCAGCTGTTGTATCAGTTGTTTTAGCTTATTACGCTTAATTAGTGAGATAAGGTTTTGCTTCTCAGCCTTTATTTCGTCAATGAGTGCGGCGCTTGGTTGAGTTTTGGCGTGTAACTCAAGTTGCTCATCAGCACTTAGCGAAAATGAAATCCCAAGTGTACGGCATTTTTCAATTAACTGTTCCATTACAACATGACCTTTACAACTTGCTCATCGGTAACGGTATCGATAGCTGACAGCTGCTCATTGTAAAGCGTGGTAATAAAGTTGGTCAGTTTTGCCACCGAGTCATGCTTCATAACTAAAGAAGCGGGTAACGGATCATCACAAAGTGCTTGTAATCTTTGCTTAAGTTCGATTGCCATTAACGAGTTAAGACCGTAGTCGAACACGCTAGCACTACTCTCAATGTTATTTGCGTCTTGTAGCCCAAGTACAGTAGCTAAATCACACTTTATCCGACTTTCAATTAATGTTTGTCGAGCCGCTGAATTTGCAGCGTGTAATTGGGTTTTGATGGGATCTTCGTTTTGCTCTGGTGTTGATGTCTGAAAGTGTGAAAACACTGTGCTGCCAGTCGCCAGTTTGGCATCTTGCCAATCAACTTTAAAAATACCAATTTGCGACATCGCACTGGATATTGTGCGTTCTAGCTCTTCGATCCCTTCTTTTGAGGTGAGTGGATACATGCCAGCTTGTTGCATTGCTTGCTGTTCTAATTCAGAAAGTTGTGCCGCCATTCCCGCCTCTAACCAAGGACCCCAGTTTAAGCTAAGCGCAGACTTTCCTTGCTGTCTTCTTGCGATACACAAGCCATCCATAAAGGCATTCGCAGCCGCATAGTTTGCTTGTCCCGCCCAGCCAACAATAGCAGCGATAGAAGAAAAACAAACAAAGTAGTCTAATGACAGGGCGTGAGTGGCAAGGTGTAAATACCATGCACCATTAACTTTTGGTGCCAGCACTGAATACATGTGTTCTGCACTTTGGGATGAAAATGTTGCATCTTTTAAGACACCAGCGGCATGGAAAACTCCTTTTAGTGGCGCACCTGAATGCGCAATATGCTCGATGACTTTTACGACATCGTCGTACTGGCTAATATCAGCTTGAATGTATTGAATAATACACCCCGACAGTGCAGCTTTTTGGATTGTGTCGTTTAGGCTATCGCTAAGGGCGCTTCTACCTGAAACAAAAATATGCTTTGCCCCTTTTTCGTATAACCAGTTCACAATCTCAAGACCAATCCCTCCTTGCCCTCCAGTAACTAGATAACTGCTCTTATCAAATTGCTCTGACGGTGTATGCCGCTTACGTGCAAAAGTCGGTAATGTGTCGAACTTAACTGACAAATATTCCGCTGCTAGCTCAGTCGGCAGGGCATTAACAGAAATGCAGTCTGAGGGTTGTTTCAGTACTCGGTCATCATTGTTGAGCAATTCAACGATTTGTACTGTCAGTCCATGTAGTGCGTGGATAGATTGGCTGTTATCTAACTGTATGGTTGGCTTGATAAAAGTATAGTCATCATGACTTAACTGTGTTGTTGGTGGAGGAGTGATACAGATGATATGGGCACCATAACATAGTCTCGCCTGTATCGAATTTGGTATGCTCGTGGCCGGATCTAGCACTAAAGTTGCAATTGATTCAGTTGTCTCACTCTTGTCTGTGGAGTCAATAACATGCACAACGCGCCCTGCGATCTTTAAACAAGATATCGCGACAAAGCTTTCAATGGTGGACGGATTAAAAAAGCTGACAGCAGTGGTTTGTGTAAGCAGTGTTTGCACTAACGCCAAAGCTCGGTGTAATACAGCTAAGTGCTCAGTTAACCATGTCGCACTTATGTCAGGCAGTGACACAAACGGCAAAGCGTCATCGATATAATTGGTTACACCAGCATTGGCGAATACAAGCTTAGGTTTTGTGTGATCCGCAAGCTGATAAATAAAGCAGCTTGGTCTATTGCTTAATGCTGCTCGACTAATTGATACCGCACGGACGGGGGTGATGGCTTTGTCATCATTCTTTTGTGCATAGGCCACCCAACAGTTGTCATCCATGAGCCACTGGTAATGGCCGGTGGGCGTTGTGGAAATGGTGAAATCTTTTGACTCAGTGCAGGCCTCGGAGCTTAAGTGGGCAAGTTTTTGTACGAAAACATCGCCATGACGGATAGCCATTTCCGTATCGTTCAGTTGTTGTGCGAGGAGCAGTTGGTTAAGTGTTTCAGCACTAGAAGGCTTAGCGTCAATATCGAGTAAGGTTACTTTAAATTGTTGGTTTTCTGTAGAAAATACTCTCAGCATACCCCATATTGCGCTTTGCAGCGGGTTAATTTCTGTGTCTCCAGCACCTTGTGAATGTTTGGTGATAATCACGATTTCTAATGACTTACCCCAATTGACAGCTTGGATAGCTTGAAAATAATGAAGTGGCGCAACTAAAGCACGTTCAATAACCGTTTGTGAGAGGCTACCATGGCGCATTTCTATATTTGCTAAATGACGAACATCAACAATCAAGCGCTCAGTGTGACTGAGATAGGGTTGTAGTTTTTCAATGAGTGACGCTGAGTCATCATCTGACGTGATATGCACCACTGAGTTATTTTTAAGAACGTGAAGAGCCGAGAAATCAGTATTTTCAGCTAAAATACTCACGGTATTTGGCTGAGTATCTCCTGCATCCTGCGTTACTGGAGCGTGTTGCCAAGTGTAATGATATTTGAGCTCCTTTAATGAGTCTAATTGATGTTGAGTATTAGGTTTTAACTCAATCCCTTTAATGGCAACACAGAGCTGGCCGTCCAAAGTATAAATATGGAGATCGCCAATGCAAATTGGATCGCTGAGAAGGGTAATGTCAAGCACTGAAAAGCAACGATTTGTGGGCTTTTTGTAAAAGGTAAACTCGCTGATTTTAACCGGTAAGTAGGACTTATTAACAAGTTGAAAAAAGCTCTGAAAAGCGCCATCAAGTAACATTGGGCTTAGCAGTACTTGTGAGTCATCTTGAGACTCACAGTGTATTTCGACGATGACTTGTGATGATGACTTCCAGCACTGTAGTACACTTTGAAATTGCGCTTGGTAATTCATATCAAGCTGGTGGCAATGGGCGTAGAAGTCGGCCTTACTTATGGCTTGTGGAAATTGTTGTATAGTGTCGCTTAAAGTGTCACCTTGATGGCAGTCTCTTTCATGCGTATCTAAGGTAAAGCGGGATTGTTGATGCCAAGTATCAGCCTCTAAACTAGACAATGAAATTGTCCCGTTTTGAGTATGGTAGCGAGTCTCTATGGTAATATCTTCATCGCCAAGATACAGAGGCCGATTAAATTCAATGTCGCAGAGCGTGAACTGAGCATGTGGCTCTGGCTGTTGCGTGCGGGCAAATTGTAGTGCCGCTTCAACATAGGCTGCACCAGGATAAATCACCTCAGTACCAACTTGGTGACCTGACCAATATGGCTGTTTTTTCACGTTAACTTTGGTTTGGAAAATGGGTTGATGACTGAGTAACTGTTGACCCAGTGTGGGTAAACAGAGGTCAGAAAAAGCATCGCGTTTTTGTTTGTTTTCAACCCGTGCGAGTTGAACATCAGGATGTTCAAGCCAGTATGATTGGTGCTGCCATTGATAATTAGGAAGCTTGATAGTGTGATTTGGAAAGCAGTTTATTGCGTTGAGTGCCAGCTTAGGAGCTAACAAACCAGATACCGCTAATGCGCCTAATGCGGCTGCAAACTGGACTTCATCGTCTTCATTTCGAAGGATAAGCGGTGTGGTGAACACAGAAAGGTCTGAAGCAACTTGCTTGATCACGTTACAGAGCACGGCGTGAGGGCTTATTTCAATAAAGTTTCTTACTCCGTTATCAAGCAGTGTATTTATCGCTTTTTCAAAATAAACAGGTTCGCGGACGTTCTTCGGCCAGTACTCAGCGTGCCAATCTTGCTGTTGGGTAAGTGAGCCTGTCACTGTGGAATACAGTGCAATGCTCGGCTCAGATGGAGACAGTAGGGCTAAAGCATCTAACAACGGTTGCTCTAGCTTATCCATAACAGGGCTATGATAGGGCACGTCAACATTGAGAAACTTTGCAAACTCGCCCTCGGCATCTAACTGTGCTGCAATTTCACTAAGTGTGTCGGTATCACCAGCAAGTGTGACGGCGGTGCTACTATTGATAGCTGCGATAGAGACTTTGTTTGGATATTCGTTACAAAGCGTTTGTGCTTGTGCTTGCGAAATCCCAACTGCCAGCATCTTTCCCTCACCTGTGGTCGTTTGCTGTAGCCGACTACGATGGTAGATGATGCGAATAGCGTCTTCGAAGCTGTACACTCCAGCGCAATAGCTTGCGGCAACTTCACCGGCGCTATGGCCAACGATGGCATCGGCTTTGATACCGTATGAAGTTAACAATTGAAACAAAGCGATTTGACAGGCAAATATTGCAGGTTGTGCATACTGGGTTTCATGGATCTCGTCACCGCCATTGTGCATTTTATCGATCAATGACCACGACACATAGTGCTGCAATGCGCTATCAACTTTATCTATCTCTTGTTTAAATATTTTGCTGCTGCAATACAGGGCTTTGCCCATCGTTTGCCAAGTAGTTCCCATACCGGAAAAAACCAAAGCAGTAGGAGATGATGCGCTCTGCTGAGAAGTTGCACTTTGAAAGACTTTATTGGGGCGCTCGAAAATGAAGTCTTCAAGTTGTGCCATCAAAGTCTGCTTATCTTTGGCTGTGAATACCACTCTGTTTTTAAAAGCGGTGCGCAATAGTACCGAGTTACGGCAGAAGTCGGGGAGCTCATGAGTTGCTAAAGGCGCTAAATAGTCTAAATACGCTGAGACTTGCGCTGTCAATGCCGCTGCCGACTTTGCACTAACAAAAAGTTGTAGCACACCTGCATGATCGGGGTTTGAGGTAGGGGTTAGAGTTGCTTGCTCTACCACTACATTTGCATTTGTTCCACCAAATCCAAATGAATTCACAATTGCACGCCGAGGTGTATCGTCGGCTCTATCAGGCCAAGGCGTATTTTCCGTGACTACTTTTATATTTAACTGTGCCTCATTGATGGCTGGATTTATGGTGTGACAATGCAGTGTTTTTGGGATTACACCGCTATTCATTGCATTAATTGTTTTAATTAAGCCAGCTAATCCTGCGGTGGGCTCTGTATGGCCGATATTACTTTTAACTGAACCTATTAGGCATGGCATTAACTTGTTATCTCGAATGCCCAAAACACTACCCAAAGCATTGACCTCGATAGGATCACCCACAGCTGTGCCAGTGCCATGTGCTTCGGCATAATCAATATCCTGGCCACTCAAACCTGCAAATTCTAATGTTTTTGATAACAAACGCTGCTGCGCTAGACCATTTGGTACTGTGATCCCATTTGTTTGCCCGTCTTGATTCGTGCCACTTGCCTTAATAACAGCTAGGATTGGATCATGATCATTGATTGCATCCGCGAGTTTTTTTAATACCACGACTGCAACGCCTTCACTTCGAACATAGCCATTCGCGTCACTCGAAAAACTTTTACATAAGCCATCAGGTGAAAGCATAGAAGCTTTGCAAATGGACATTGTCATTTCAGGTCTAAGCAGCAGATTGACGCCACCGGCAAGTGCTATACGGCTATCTCCGTTTAGGATTGCCTTACATGCTAAATCAAGCGCTACGAGTGATGAGGAGCAGGCGGTATCGAGAGTTAAGCTAGTACCATGGAAATCAAAACAATAAGACACTCGGTTTGCCGTCAGCGTCATCGATGAGCCCGTTGCTGAGTGACTTGAAACGTAATCATGTGCGCAGCTTGCAGTTTGCAGTTGCTCAAAGTCGTGCATAAATTGCCCCATGAATACGCTGGTGTCACTGCCTTTTAATTGTTCGATGTCTAGCCCTGCGTTTTCTAGCGCTTCGTAAGTTGCTTCAAGTACCCAGCGTTGTTGAGGGTCAATATATGGGGCTTCTTTTGGTGAAATGCCAAAAAATGGGGCGTCGAATAATGATAAACCAGATAAGAATCCACCATTTTTTACATACATTTTCCCTGACTTTTCACGATCGCTGTCATAATAGGCACTAATATCCCAGCGCTCTTTTGGTATTTCGGTGATGCCATTACCGCCAGCCAATAAAAACTGGTGAAAGTCAGAAGGTGCATTGTTGTCTCCGGGGAGCCGGCATGAAACACCGATGACAGCGATGTCATTGCTTGGCATAGTTGCAGCTTGATTGTTGTTCATTGTTATTACTCCAAAATACGGTGGTGTTTACATGGCTTGGCTAAATGATGTGGCATGGGCTTGGCTGAATAAAATACCCTTCAGCGCATCATTGGGGCGAGTGTGGGCGGTTAGTATGTCTTGCCAACTCATTCCTTGTTGTAGTAGGTACGTTGCAACCGAACAGTGTTTGTCGTGAATATAGTTGATATTTTTTTTTGCACTTTTATAGGTATCAGCTTTTACTTTAGGGTGTGGGTAATGAATTGCTTTTGCATCAGTGATGAGCTCAAATTTAGCACCTATACCGTGGAGCCTAAGTGCTAATTCAACATCTTCACCCCCCCAGCTTGTGAAATATTCATCAAAGCCTTCGATGTCAAAAAGCGCTTGTGTTTTGCACGACGCGTGACAAGTCCAAAAGATAAGCCAAGGTTCAGCGATATACTGTAGTGACAACCCATGAGTGTGTAAGTAAGGGGCGCGACAATCTTGAAATTGGTCTAAAAAAGTGTGATCAGCAAAAATATTATTATTGGATAAGCGATGCTTAAAAGCCCGTATACTGGACTCTTCGAGTTCTTCAAACCCAAAGCACAGTCCAATTAATACATCAATGTTACTCGACTGGTATTGCTTCAAATGTTGGGCTAAACATGATGCTTCTGCAATGACACCTGAGTCCAAAAATAATACATGCTCAAATTGCGCCGCTAATATGCCGATATTTCGTGCTCGAGCAACCCTAAATCCTTGATCACTTTGAAAGTAGTAATGTATCGGTAGCTTATCTGTGTATGAGTCAACAATGTCTTTTGTATTATCGTTCGAGCCGTCATCTACCACGATAACTTCAAAGAAAACGTTACTAAGAGTTTGTCTTTCTAAACTCTGTAATGTGAGTTGTAATAATTGGCTGCGGTTATAAGTGGGAATAATAACGCTGATCCCTGGTCTCCAATCTTTCATTTTTATATTCCTTTGAATTTGCAATCGTCGCAAAAGTTAGCACCGAAATTGGATACGTTATTTTTAATATGTGAATTATTGGTGTCAATATGTTATTCGGTTTTTTCAAGTTGTTATTTTATGTGTATTTAGTAACCTAATGATTATTAAGGTTGTTGTTTTTTTGTTCGTCTTTTTTGGTTGAATATTGTTCATCAATGAGGTTCGATATGTATGTGGTTAATGTTTTTTAAATTGGGAAGGTGATTTATTCGTGTTATGTTGTTAATCATTTTCAACACCAGCAGGGACACTGTAATGTGAAGAGCTTTATGGGTAGCACCTGTATGCGTGTATTAACATCGTATTTGCGTTTAATAGCGAGTTCTTTTATTGCCTGTATTGATGCTTACCAATATGAGTTTACAACCAATTCTTAACTTCGAGTCGATACCTTTTATGGTCTTAATAAACAAGTTGCATATTTAGTAGAAAAAGAAGATGACGGTCGCAACAATACAACTTTTTAATTAGGTAGAGAGCTAAATATAGCGAGTCTTAACAATCCCAACGTTAGCTCACTCCTTATTCAAGGCTCAGGTTAAATAAATATTTAACTTCCAATTTGCCCCGAAAACCGCTAGCCTTAGGGGCAATAAATAAAGTAACAAATACGTAAAATAATGGAGCAGTATTATGGCAGAGCAACAAGTGCAGCCTTTACACAACGAGAAGCACGCTAACATTAAAGTTAAAAACGGCGTGAATGTTGAATTCCTTAAAACTCAGCACTTAATGCCAGTGGTTGCACACGAATTTGCACGTGTAGCGACTGAATTCCCAATGGCTTTTGTTAAAAATTCAGAAACTGGTCAATTTCAAGCGGTTGCTATGTTTGGTCTTCAGCCAAACGAAAATCTATTTGTTGAAGGCGACAAGTGGACTGGTAGCTTTGTACCAATGGCAGCAGCTCGTTACCCGTTTGGTTTAGTTAAGCACCCAGAGCAAGATCAGTTTGGTATTGTGATTGATGAAGCAAGCCCGTTAGTTGGTGAAGAAGAAGGCAATGCGCTTTTTGAAGACGGTAAAGAGACTGAGTATTTAGCACGTCGTAAAGAAGCGTTAGTAAGCTACGTTGAGTTTGCTCGTGTAACTGAAGCATTCACTCAGTATCTTGCTGACAAAGAGCTTTTAGTTCAACAAACGTTAACTGTAGAGATCCGTGGTGAGAAGAAAGACATCAACGGTATCTATCTTGTAGATGAGCGCAAGTTAAATGAGTTAGGTGACGAAGATTTCCTAGAGCTACGTAAACGTGGCTATTTAGCTCCGATCTTCGCATTTTTGACTTCTACGCATCAAGTGGCGCGTCTAGCTCGTATTAAAGCACAGCGCGAAGCTAGCTAAACGCTTTTAGATATAGAATGATTCGATAGAAGCGCTTCCAGAGGAAGCGCTTTTTTTATGCTCTAACAGTCACACCTTTGCTCTTTGTAAGTCTTGATGCTCCAAGCGATAAAACTAATCGAATTGATCTTTTTCCTTGCTTACAGGGCATAGGCACCTCGGCAGGAGCAGGACGCAAAAGCGGGGTTATCGACAAAATTTTCTCGCCTCAAAATAGACCACTTAATTAAGATAATTGTTATAAAAAATCATCTTTAACTTAATAATGCACAAACATTTCAACGTGAATACTTGCATCCTTCTATAGTTCATCACATGCTGTTGGCACAATAAAGAACCAAGGTAAAAAAATGAATAAAACTTCTTTGTTTGCATTCATGCTAGCGTTGACGACAACAGGTGTGATGGCTGAGGCGCAATCAAAGCCATTTGCAATCGCTATTCATGGCGGGGCGGGCACAATTGAGCGTAGTAACTTCACGCCGGAAAAAGAAAAACAATACAAAGCTAAATTAAAAGAAGCCGTTGAGGCTGGCTATAAGGTACTGGCACAAGGTGGAGAAAGTCTTGATGCAGTAACGGCAGCCATTAATATTCTTGAAGACTCTGCATTTTTTAATGCGGGGAAAGGTGCCGTATACACCTACGATGAAGGTCATGAATTAGACGCATCAATTATGGATGGTCGTAACCGTCAAGCAGGCGCAGTGGCTGGCGTAAAGCACATTAAAAACCCCATCAATCTGGCAAAAGAAGTCATGCAGCACTCTGTACATGTCATGCTAAGTGGTGATGGTGCAGAAGATTTTGCTAAGAGACGCGGTTTTGAGTTAGTGGAAAATAGTTACTTTGACACTGATGCTCGTTACCAGTCGCTCTTAAAGGCGAAAAAGCGATTACAGATGAAAGAAGCCGCCACGAAAGACTATCAAGCAGCACATCAGCAATTAGAGAGCGAATACAAGATGGGGACTGTCGGTGCAGTGGCGCTTGATAAGCATGGGAATTTAGCTGCAGGAACGTCGACAGGTGGGATGACGGCGAAACGCTTTGGACGAATAGGTGACTCACCCGTGATTGGTGCAGGCACATTTGCAGATAACCGCTCCTGTGCAGTGTCTGCAACGGGCCATGGCGAGTATTTTATTCGGTATAATGTTGCGGCCGATATTTGCGCTCGCGTTGCTTATCAGGGTAAGTCGATAGAAAAAGCAGGCAAAGAGGTTATTTTTGACACGCTTTACCCTGTTGGTGGCACCGGCGGTGTGATAATTGTAGATCCCAATGGCAATATCAGCATGCCGTTTAATACAGCAGGAATGTATCGAGCAAGTAAATCCTCAAGCACCGAAACGTACGTAGGTATTTATCGCGACTAAAACAATATTAGATTAAGCAACTTCTTAAAACGCCAACTACTATTACTATGATAGCTGGCGTTTTAATGGAGATGGGCAATGCAATCAATAAAAGTCGCAGACTACTTAAATCATCGACCTGTAACATTTAATCAAGATATGCGCATAGAGGCTGCAGTTGAAAAACTGCTTCAAAGTGGACAATCTGGTGGCCCTGTCATCGATGAAAGTCGACGAGTCATCGGCTTTTTGTCTGAACAGGATTGCCTTAAAAAAATGTTAGAGGCAACGTATCAAAATGAGTCTCATAGTGTTGTGTCTGATGTGATGACAAAAGACCCGTTATGTGTAAATTGTGAAGATAGTATCGTGCAAATCGCAGATATGATGAGTTGTAATAAGCCCAAAATCTACCCTGTTGTTGACGAAGATAAGCGCTTACTGGGCGTGATCAGCCGGGCGAATGTATTACTCGCAATAGATAAACACTTACATGATACCTATATGTCTGGGCAACGATACGTATAACGTCTTTAGTAATACATTTATTAGCGCAAAATAAGACGTACTGATGAAATTTAGTTGGGTTCGTCCTACTTGATTTGCTAAACTACACGGCGTTTTATGTAATCACAAGGTGTCGTGTAGTGCAGGTTGACTCGCTGTTTAAAGAGCTAAATTCATGTCTTAAAAAGGATCACTTCGTCCTCAAAAAGCGCCTTCATGGTGCAAAAAAAATTACCGATCAAGAAAAACAAAAGCAGGTTATTGCAAAAATCGCAGCAGCAATTGCAAAAAGCCAGCAACTAAAGGTAACGAGAAGCGCAAATATCCCGGCAGTAGAGTACCCTGAACAGTTACCAGTAAGTCAAAAGAAAGAAGATATAAAAGCAGCGATTGCTAGTCACCAAGTGGTGATTGTCGCTGGTGAAACCGGATCTGGTAAAACCACTCAGTTACCAAAAATTTGTTTGGAACTTGGGCGCGGTGTGGATGGTTACATTGGCCACACTCAGCCTAGAAGGCTTGCCGCTAGAAGTGTATCGACTCGTATTGCAGAGGAGATTGGTTGTGAAATGGGGCAAGAAGTAGGGTTTAAAATTCGGTTTTCAGATCAAGTTTCCGATAACACCTACGTAAAATTAATGACTGATGGTATTTTACTGTCTGAAATTCAGCAAGATAGATTCCTAAATCAATACGACACCATCATCATAGATGAAGCGCACGAGCGTAGCCTTAATATTGACTTTATTTTAGGTTATCTAAAACAGCTCCTGCCTAAACGCCCAGATTTAAAAGTAATTATTACTTCTGCAACGATTGACCCTGAGCGTTTCTCCAAACATTTTAATGACGCGCCGATTATTGAAGTCTCAGGTCGAACCTATCCGGTGGAAGTAAGATATCGCCCAGTCGAAGATATTGACCCACAAAATAGCGAAGCAGAGAACGATCAGCTACAAGGGATCTTTGACGCAGTTGATGAGCTGTGTGCAGAAGGGCCAGGTGATATTCTGGTATTTATGAACGGGGAACGTGAAATACGTGATACCGCTGATGCCTTGGCAAAGCGTAATTTAAAAGGAGTCGAAGTATTACCCCTCTATGCGCGCCTTTCAAACGCTGAACAAAATCGTATTTTTGCACCGCACAGCCAGCGCCGTATCGTATTATCGACAAATGTGGCAGAAACGTCTTTGACTGTACCTGGTATACGTTATGTTATCGATCCTGGTACTGCGCGGATCAGCCGCTATAGTTATCGCACCAAAGTTCAGCGCCTACCGATTGAGGCTGTATCTCAAGCCAGTGCCAATCAGCGAAAAGGTCGCTGTGGGCGGGTGGCATCAGGTATTTGTATTCGTTTGTATAGTGAACAAGATTTTCTTGGCCGCCCAGAGTTTACTGACCCTGAAATCTTAAGAACAAATCTTGCGTCAGTTATCCTGCAAATGCTTGCACTTGGACTTGGTGATATTAGTCAATTTCCATTTGTTCAAGCGCCTGACAGCCGAAATATAAAAGATGGTATGTCGCTACTCGAGGAACTTGAAGCGATTGTACCTGCAAAACGTAGAGAAAAAGCTCAACTCACTGATTCTGGGCGTAAGCTAAGTCGCCTTCCAATAGACCCCAGACTTGCCAAAATGGTCATGTCTGGTGCGCAAAATGGCGCACTTTGGGAGGCTATTGTAATCACTGCGGCTTTGTCCATTCAAGACCCCCGTGAGCGGCCGCAGGATAAGCGTGCAGTAGCAGACGAAAAGCATAGTCGTTTTGAGAGCGAGCACTCTGATTTTGTCGCCTATCTTAATCTTTGGAACTATATTGAAGCCCAGCAACAAGCGCTAACCCGAAATCAGTTTAGAAAGCAATGTCAAAAAGATTTTTTAGCCTATATGCGAGTGCGCGAATGGCAAGACATTGTGTATCAGCTCACAACGGTGTGTGAAGAGCTGAGTTTTAAAGTCAATAATACACCCGCAGCAGATGAAGCTATTCACCAAGCCTTACTCAGTGGTATGTTGAGCCATATAGGGGTAAAAGACGAAAAACAAAAGCAGGTCTTTAAAGGGGCGCGCAATAGTCAGTTTCATATTTTCCCGGGCTCAAGTTTATTCAAAAAAAGTCCAAAATGGTTGATGTCGGCAGAGCTGGTAGAGACCAGTAAACTGTATGCACGGGTCAATGCAAAAATCGATGTGAACTGGATAGCGCCTTTAGCCAAGCATTTGGTTAATCGCAGTTATAGTGAACCGCATTGGGAAAAAAAGGCCGGTGCAGTAATCGCATTTGAACAACAAACTCTCTACGGTTTGATTATCGTAGGTCGTAAGCGCACAGTATATAGCGAGATAGACCCTGTAGTTAGCCGTGAAATTTTCATTCGAGAAGCCCTAGCCAATGGGCAACTTGGGCAAAGTGAAGGCTTTTTAACTGCAAACCAAAAGTTAGTTGATGAAGTGCAAGCACTTGAAGACAAAGCTAGGCGTCGCGATATTTTGGTTGACGAAGAAGATGTAGTGGCATTCTACCATGACCGAATTCCACAGGATGTGAATAACCGCGCTGCATTTAACAAATGGTGGCGAGTTAAAAAGCAAAAAGACAAGCGCTTTTTACACATGACCCGAGAACTGCTAATGAAGCATGGTGCGGATCATATTAATGCCACAGATTACCCCGATACTTGGCAACAAGATAACTTGATATTGCCGCTAAGTTATCACTTTGATCCTGGCCAAGCGCTTGATGGCGTGGTGGTTAATATACCACTGGCGTTACTAAACCAAATTAACGATGAGGGTTTTGATTGGCATATTCCTGCACTTAGGCATGAACTGGTATGTGGATTGATTAAATCTTTACCAAAAGCCTTACGACGGAACTTTGTTCCCGCGCCAAACTATGCTGATGCCGTGCTTGCCTCTGTGGAGGTAATGCAAGGTCCATTTTTGGAAGCGGTTGCAAATCGTCTACTTAAAATGACTGGAGTGAAAGTTGCGCTGACCGACTGGGATACAAGTTCGCTTGAACCACATTTAAAAATGCAGTTTCAAGTAGTGAATGAACACGGAAAAGTAATCGCTCACGGTTTTGATTTAAGTTCGCTTAAGGCCAAGTTGCAGGGGCAAGTGACACAAACGCTCTCTCAAGTCGCCGAACAGGGGATTGAGCAAACCGATATTCAGCAGTGGAATTTTGGAGAGTTGCCAGAGCAGTACACCAAAAAACAAGGGAACTATGAGATTAAAGCATATCCCGCGTTGGTTGATAAAAAGCAAAGCGCAGCAATAGAACTTTTTGATAATGAAACAAAAGCACAAGCGGCACATCAGGCTGGTGTACGGCGACTTATCTTGCTTAATGTACCTTCACCCGTGAAGTACTTACAGCAACATTTACCTAATAGGGCAAAGCTTGGCTTATATTTTAATCCTTTTGGTAAAGTGCAAGACTTAATAGACGACTGTACTGCTGCTGGAGTGGATAAGCTGTTGCTCGAATTTGGTGAGGTGCGGGATGACAACGCATTTGAACAGGCTAAAGAATACATTCGAGCTGAATTAGGTGATACGGTTGTTGAGATAGCAAAACAAGTTGAATCACTGCTCAGCGTGGCTCATAGTATCAATAAACGCATGAAAGGACGTGTTGATTTAACCATGATCACTGCGCATGGTGATATTAAATCGCAGCTATCTGATCTTGTTTTTAAGGGCTTTGTAACAGCACACGGGGCACAAAAAATCGCAGACATTTTACGCTATATGAAAGCCATAGAAAAAAGACTTGAAAAGCTTGCTGTAGATCCAAATAGAGATAGGTTATGTGTACTAGAATTGGAAAAGGTAGCGGCGGCTTATCAAGATAAGTTAGCAAAAGTCCCATCAGGATTCCCGATACCACCATCGCTTAAAGATATTTTTTGGATGCAACAGGAACTTCGCGTGTCTTTGTTTGCTCAAACATTAGGAACCGCTTATCCTATTTCGGCTAAACGTGTTCTTAACGCAATAAAAGAGTGTGAAATATAAACTTGCATTTTAGAGTACGACAGTTACTTTATTATATGAGGAAGTAAAGTTTTGGATTGTGAGAAGGAAGCGGCATTGGTTATGTCCACACGAGAGAAAAGGAAAAATACGCCGCACCTGTTAGTGGTTGACGACGAGTATTTTAATTATGAAATGCTCGAGGTCGCATTGTCTGGGGTGTTTGAGCTTAGTTATGCCAATTCAGGTACCAGCTGTTTATCTAATGCAATTGCAGATCCTCCCGATGCAATTTTATTAGATGTATGTATGCCTGGGCTTGATGGCTATGATACATGTCGGATGCTGAAAAACACGCCAGAGACGAAGAACATTCCAGTGTTGATGGTGTCAGGCTTAGAATCTGAAAAAGAACAAAAAGCAGGTTTTGATGCCGGCTGTGATGCGTACGTAGTTAAGCCATTTTCGATGCAGTCGTTATTAGAAAAAATAAAATCAATGGTGTAGGAGCACACATGATCAATGAAGATAAACGTCGCTTTATGCGTATGTCTGTGGATGCGGTGGCACAATTAAGAGAGCTAGAGTCCGGAAAAACACACGAAGGAGTGTGTCATGATCTTAGTGCTACTGGCCTTTCTGTAACAATATCAGACCCTGTAGAAGCAAATACTGTTGTTGATATTTTTATTGATTCAAGTGGTGATATGATCCAGCCTTTGAGTGCCCATGCTACCGTGATACGTTGCAGTCAAGAACAAGACGGTCAATGGATTGCAGGTTTAGAGATCACCAAATTTAATTAGTCCAAGCCCTATATTGAGAGTGTCTTATCGTTATCAACCTGATGTTATGCAATCAAGCGCGTTTGGTTTTATACCTCACTGATCACATCACCACAGTGTCAATATTCGCAATATACTCGCCAATAAAGCCTCTACTGGCGAGTATGTACTTGACTTAAAAGATGTAGAGGTATCGAAGCTGATACCTAAAACAGCACTGGTACCACCAGCATAACCCCATTTTTTCTAAATAACTTTATTGCCAACGGTGAGCTGGTATATAAAACCTATATCTACAGGGTATAAAACGACACAAAGAAAGTGGCGATGGATGCCAGTGCGAACATGGTGTATTCAGTGATTGATTGTTTGCGCTTTTCTTCATTGTCTTTGGGTGTTGTTGCTATCATTAATAAGCTCGTGATCAACATAGCTAGAGAGTATAAACATAAGATAGATAAAACAGCATCTGTAAACATATAAGCCTCGACTATAGGTTGGTATTAGTGTCTTTTTAGCAGACGGTTATGGCACTGCACGTATTGATTTGCGATAGGCTAGTTATACCGTTTCGACTTAATACATGATCAATCTTAGGGCGTAAATTTGATTCAAAGCATATAAATATCTTGATGATGAGGGCATCCAAAAGCGATGTTTTAGACGAAGGTTTTTGTACCTCAACATAGACAACTCTATTAAGCTAATTGATATAGATCCCTGAACAGCAGTGCATTTAATTATGTATTCGTCCCCAATGGGAGTAAATTATATCCTACTTTCAGATATTTCTAAAAGGAGTAACAGATGCGGTTCGAGTATTTTGTGGTAGACGCTTTCACTCGTAAGCGGTTTGGAGGTAACAACGCCGCAGTGGTAGAGGTTGAGCGGTGGTTTAGTGATAAGTTGATGCAGCAAATAGCCACTGAAAATAACTTGTCTGAAACCGCGTTTGTTAAGGCTTTAGATAAAAGTAATTATGAGATCAGGTGGTTTTCACCCATTACTGAAATTGATTTCTGTGGACACGCTACTTTAGCTGCGGCTTATGTATTATTTAACTGTAGAGGAAACTCTGGTGAAATACTCTTTCATACTCAGGAGGTTGGAACACTTGTCATCCAACAATCCGCTGACGGTAGAATTGTGATGAAATTTCCGAATCTAGCACCAATTGTAGCGGATGTACCAGATGCGCTACTCAAAGGAATTAGCATAACACCCACTCAAGTACTCAAAAATCGCCAAGCTTACTTCGTTATTGCAGATAACGAGCAGCAGGTACGTGATTGTAAATATGACAGTGAAGCGTTGAAACTGCTTGCACCACATGATGTTGTTGTTACTGCAAAAGGCGATAGTGTTGACTTTGTATCTCGTTATTTTTGGCCCGCCAATGGTGGTGATGAAGACCCCGTTACGGGTTCAATTCACGCGGGCCTTGCACCATATTGGGCAGATGTACTCGGAAAATATAATCTTCATGCGCATCAACTCTCTAAACGTGGTGGAGAGTTATTTTGTGAGGTAACGGGCGCGAATGTGATTGTGTCTGGGTTTGGTGTACTATATGCCAAAGGCATGTTTGACATTGATGACGAGTAGATATCAGGTTTTAGTGCAAGTAAGGGCTTGAACCATTGCTCAAATTAATAGGTTAGCTGAGTGTCAAAGGTATTCAGCATTAAATTGAAAAAGAGTCACTATGACAAAACAAATATGGGTTGACGCTGATGCTTGCCCCGTGGTTATCAAAGAAATGTTATTTCGAGCGGCAGTGCGTACTTCTACCACTGTCACTTTGGTTGCGAATCAGTACCTAAAGACCCCGCCATCTCCTTTTATTCAGAAACTACAAGTCCCAAAGGGTTTTGATATTGCTGATAATGAAATAGTGAAGCGTGTCAATAAGGGGGATCTTGTGATCACGGGTGATATTCCGCTCGCTGATGAGGTTATTGAAAAAAAATGCACTGCGCTAAACACTCGCGGTGAGTTGTTAACCAAAGAAAATATAAAATCACGTTTAAACATTCGTGATTTTATGGATACTATGCGTGCCAGCGGAGTACAAACACAAGGTCCTCCGCCATTATCTCAATCTGATAAACAAAATTTCGCAAATCAATTAGATACTTGGATCACCAGAAATAAAAAGGATTAAATATGGGCTACAAAGCGAGCTGCTTGTGTCAAACTGTAAAAATTGAAATCCGTGGTGCTATCTCTGACATCATCCATTGTCACTGTTCGTTGTGTCGAAAGTCAACAGGAACCGCTTATGCAACCAACGGCTTTGTTAAAGCAGACGAATTTATAGTGCAAAGTGGTAAAGATTCGCTCAAGGCATATACAGTCAAACCGGGACGAAAGCGCCATTTTTGCGTACACTGCGCAAGCCCAATCTATAGTTCAAACGATGCAGACCCTAACCGTATTAGGCTCCGCCTTGGCATTGTAGATTCAGATATTAATGAACGCCCAATGTCGCATAATTTTGTCTCTTCCAAAGCCAATTGGGATGATTTAGACGACTGCTTACCGCGATATGATGCGTTTGAACCGAATCGAGATTTAATACCAACTTGACTTAATACTTGTTCAATTTGAAGGAGTAAACCTGACGCTAACAGCGTTAAAAATTTCTTATTTAGAACAACTAAATAGCAAAGTTTTTGCCTTGACTACATGGGGGTAGGTACCTTGGCGATAGCAGGGCGTGGTAGCGGAGTTATCGACAAGATTTTCTCGCCTCAAAATAGACCACTTAATTAAGAAAATTGGTATAACTTTAACATCAGGAGACAACAGTGGCAGGAATTAATGAACTTTCGCGGTTATTGAAAGAGATCGCACCACAGTTAGATAGCACACCTTATGTTTTTTGCACCGTAGACAAACCTTTGCTCGAGTGTCTAACACTAGACCCTATCGCCACTTTTGTTGAACACGAAGGGCTAACATTAGTTGTTAAACAATCGGTCGCAGATGCTCATGAACTGGCTTATTCATGTGTGATGAATAAAATCACTTTACAAGTCCACTCTAGCCTTGAAGCGGTGGGACTGACCGCAGCATTCTCAAATGCGTTAAAAGAGGTCAATGTTAGCGCAAATGTTTTCGCGGGTTTTTATCATGATCACATCTTTGTACCAGCAGATGATGCGAGTAAAGCGATATCTGCGATTCAAAACTTGGCAACGTAGGAGTGTGTATGTCAGTCATTGAATTTGTACCATACAAGTTAATGCCAGCAAGCTTTAATCCATGGCGCGAAATATTTATTGAAGTCGCTGATGAAGTGATAAAGGAAATTGCACATCCAGAGCTTCGTTTTTTACACTTTGGCTCAAGCTCGTTTAAAGTTGCAGGTAAAGGGATCATTGATATATCTGTGCTGTATCAGCCCGGTCAATTAACAAAAGCAGTTGCCTATCTAACCAAGCTTGGCTTTGAAAATCAGCATAGTGACAAACCATTTCCTCCTACTAGGCCACGTAAGGATATTGCGGTACGGTTTCAAGGTGAACTGTTCCAAATTCATGCTCATATTATCGAACAGGACAGTGAAGAACATCGCAAGCAGGTGCAATTTAAAGCGTACATGCTTGATAATGTCAAAGCTCGCTCAGAATATGAGGAACAAAAGCGGCAAATCATAACACAAGGTATTGCTCAACAAGATGACTATGGCAAAGCCAAAGCTCCGTTTGTAAAGCGTACATTATCGGCGCTATAACTTCGGCTTCAGATTTCAATATAATGGCGTCTCATCGGAGCGAGTAGCGTTTTTACATACGCTGCTCGCTACAAGGGGTTAGCATTACAGGTTAATGGTTTTAGTCAACTGAAGTGGTTCACCATCAACGTCAAACTCACCGGTTATTTTAAGTACGCCATCTTTTAATCCCCGTAACTTATCTACGCTAAAAGTTTTACTTTCATAAGGTGCAAAGGTAACGGGCAGCTGCCAAAGTGGCTCATCATTTTTGAATGAGTAAAATGGAATAAAATTAACACGCAATACACCACTTGACGCACCTGAATAGGGGCCGTTAAGTGTGATAGTGATATTATCACGAACACTAACTTTCATTTGAACACCATCAAAAGGTATCTTTGGCGTTAGAAGTGGCTTTTGTTGTGTTAATCCGTTCCAATGAATCACTAAGCTTTTAACGCTTGGTGTTGGCAATTCAATACGGTGCTCACCAAAATCCAGAGTTTCAGAGTAGTTAGCCATACTTAGTGTCATATGATGATTACTAGGGTTGTTGACGTACAGATAGTGCTTTTCGTCAGAAAAATAGCTTTGGATGTTGATACCACTTAGGGTAAAGAGCGCATTGTCGCCAAGTGTTGATTGCCATTGCTGCAGTAAGCGATTGAGGGTTTTATGCTCAGTTTCCGTGACTATTCTTGATTTCTGTTTGTTAAAGATTTCGCGAAGTGGGGTCATACAACCACTTAACTGAGCGCTATATTTCACACAAGTGTTAAAGGCTCTGCGAAGTAGCGCTGCATCGTTAAAGTGCCAAGGGTTAGTGGTTTGTTCATTCGTGATCAAGTAGTCATGCGCAGCAAAGTACGGCGTTATTCTATGATTGTTATTTCGGCCAATAAGGCTTATTTTTTGCAAGCTAAGGTCTGAAACACCAATTTGGATCAACGGTAGCCTAGCCAGTTGCTCATGGTGTTGTGTTTTCATTTTAATAATCAGTGCATCGTCCCGCTTTGAAAGCGTGAGCGCCACTTGATGATATAGCTTAATATCGTTGCGTAATTGCGGCAGCAGTGCGACGGATTTTGCGGGAAATAACTCTTGATTGCTAGAAACTGTTAACTTCATCCCTTCTTGAAGGGTAAATTGCAGTAGAGTGTCTTTATTAAAATCAATTTCTTTTGGTTTAACGCGTCCGAGACGCGCATCTAAGCTCTCGATTGTTAAATCAGCGATTAACGCAAAGCCAATTTCCCCTCGTTTACTCTGCTCTGGTTCTAAGTCGATTAGTGCTGCAACACTATGCTCATCAAGTGAGTTGATTAAAGGTGTTTTATCGGGGGCGGGAAAATCCATCACGGCATGTGTAGAGGAAAAGTTTGGATGAATATCGAGACGATTAAGTGTTTTGCTTTCGGTATTTCTGAGCCAATATGTGGCACCGTTTTGCTCCCAAGGCCCATCGACAATATAAAAACTTGGCGTGGCAGAGCGCACAAACGCTGCAAACTGCTGTTCAAGCTGAGGCCAATCGGGGAAGGTCTGTTTTAAGAGTGCATTGGCAGTTGGCAAGGTGTTTTCAGAGTGAGGATTTGCGTCCATTAATTTGCCGATAAAGCGTTTAAAATATTGATATCGCTCAGGATCGCTCAATAAAAAATGTACGATAAAGAAGTTGAGCCCGCGTTTGAGCGATGGGTCGTCATTGATGGCTTCAAAAGATGGCTGGCCATTTTGATAATACTGCTGTAAACCCAAGTGCAGATAATTCATTGGAGCACGGTCAAAAACCATCACAGTTAACTGCTTTTTATTTGGATCATATACGTGGCTTGCAATGGCATCAGCCATCCCCTCAGTGATCCAATTCGGTGCCCAAGTTGAGTGACCGTTCAGTGCCATATGAAACGCATGCATAGTTTCATGGATCACGATGTAGCGTTGGTGATGCTGGCGATGACTCGGAAAGTTGTACCCTGCACGGTTATAAAACATCGTTTCGCCGCCAGCTGTTTTATGTACGCCGCGCAAAAAGCCATCGTCCAGCATGGCTTCTTTTGTACGTTGGCGTGAACTGCCATAAACGACAGCGATTCTCTTCTTATCAATCGCGGCGGGTGCCATCCCAAACAATTCAACATAATGAGGATAAGACATTTCAAGTAATTCTAAATAAAGTTTTACTTTGTCTTCAGGCAGGTCACTTTTGAGTGCAAAATGTTTACTCACCCACCAGTCATATCCCCGCGAGTTAGCTATTTTTCCTTCGCTATAAGTGAGCGGAATTTGTTTACCAACGTGTTGGATATCGATGTGCTTCAGTGTACTAACTCGGCCATTAACGCTCACTTCAGAGCGCATATCAGCAGGGCTTGGAATAGCGACGATATTGCTTCGCGTAGTTTGGCATCCGCTGAGTAAAGCAAGTAATGCAATTAAAGGAGCAAATACAAGTTGTTGCTTTTGCAGGAAGAGTATTCGTCTATAAAAGGAAATGGTTGGGAATAAATAAAATAAAGACATGATACTTTGCTCTCGTTATTATTTGTGTATATTGTATGCAATATAAAATAACAAAGATAACAGGTATTGTCATTATGCAAAATCAGCAGCAGTGGTGTGAGCCAGATCTCAATGAGACAAATCGGTCAACTTCGTCTTCTGGGTTTGGCCGCACGTTTTACATTGCGAATATCATGGAAATATTTGAACGGCTAGCTTGGTATGGCTTTTTCGCTGTGTCATCAATTTATATGACAACCCCAAAATCACAAGGTGGTATTGGCTTTACTGATATAGAGCGTGGCGCAGTGCAGGGAATTATTCCCTTCTTTTTATATCTTTTGCCTGTTGTAACTGGTGCGCTGGGAGATCGCGTCGGGTATAAAAAGATGTTCTTTTTTGCATTTTTGGTTATGACACCAAGTTATTATTTACTGGGACAGGCACAGAGTTTTTGGCCATTTTTTGCAGCGCTGAGTTTTGTTGCGCTGGGGGCTGCTTGCTTTAAGCCTGTGGTTGTTGGCACCGTCAGCCACAGCACAAACGATGGTAATCGTGGTCTGGGCTTTGGGATTTTTTATACCATGGTGAATATTGGTGGGTTTTTAGGTCCTTTGGTTGCTGGGTATATGCGCGCCATTAGCTGGGATGCGGTATTTATGATGTCGGCGATTTGGATTGCCATAAACTTTATCCCCTTGATGTTATTTTACAAAGACCCGCAAACATTACCTAAAACCAAGCAATCTCCTACTCAAGTATTAAAAACGGCACAGTCGGTGCTGGGTAATACCCGTTTAGCACTTGCGCTGTTTGTCGCACTGGCGCTATTGATGTCGGCAGGCGTTGGGTTTTCTGACTACAGTCAGGCGTTTACTTGGATTGCAATCTGGTTAGTAGCTAACTGGGTGTGGGACAGAATGCTTATAAATCGAGCGTCGACTAAAGCATGGTGGCAACAACCGATGAAGGTGAGCAACCTGCCGTTTGCGTTATATTTGCTGATCCTTGCAGGCTTTTGGACTGTTTATAATCAGCTGTTTTATACTTTACCTGTGTATATCCGTGATTATGCAGATACCCGAGATATATTGGCGTGGTTTGGCGATTCTGGCGTCGCGTTTTTAGCGCATGTTGATATTGATAAGTTAACTGCTGCTATTTTTACGCTGTTCAATGAGCTTAAGGAAAGTGGCACGGTATCCATTGAAACCATTAGGCTGGAATGGGTTCACCTCAAAGTGAATGTCCCCCATGAGCAAATACAGTTGATACTACAAACGCTAAACGCGCTTCACGATAATGGACAGACACTTTCACAGCACCAAGCGCAAGCCCTTGCTAAGCAACTCGTACAATATCGTCAAATCAATCCTGAGTATCTCATCAACTTAGACTTTGCAGCGATCGTGGTCGCACAAATTTTGGTGAGTTTTGTCTGTCAGCGATTTAGACCATTTTATGTGCTAGTCACAGGTTTACTGGTGATGGCGGTTGCGTTTATCGCATTACTTAGCGATAGCGACTGGTTAAGCGGTCAGCTCATTGTCACTGTCATATTACTTATCGCGCTGGGTGAAATGCTTGCCTCTCCTAAAAGCCAAGAGTATGTCGCGAGTATCGCGCCTCAATCTCAAGCTGCGTTGTATATGGGATACTACTTTGTTTCTATGGCGCTGGGTTTCTTATTTGCTGGATTTTTATCTGGTTGGAGCTATAAAGTGTTAGTACAAGAAATGGCGGCACCTGAGTTAATGTGGGGACTATTTGCCGCTATCGCGTTTATCACTGCCATTGCATTATTCTGGTTCAACAAAGTGATAATAGACAGAAAAACATAGCACTATTGAAATGGGAACAGTTATTGGTCGCGATCGGTTTGTTTGCAAGCCATATTCTTTCTACACTCGAGCAAAAAATGAGGAAGTAAGATGAATAAAAAAATATGGATGAGCACAGTGCTTTTTGTTTCCAGCAGTGTGTATGCGCAAACGTATGTTTTACACGCTGACTCTGCGATTGATGTGGTGTCAGGCAAGCTTATCTCACCTGCCACTGTGGTCGTTGAAGACAATAAAATTACCTCAGTCGGAAAGTCAAATCGTAAAGCCTATCCAAAGGGCGCAGAGGTGATAGACCTAAGCGGTCACACATTATTACCCGGTCTATTTGATATGCATGTCCACTTAACTTCAGATGCTCATGTTCATGGCTACAAAAGGTTGCAACGTACCGCACCTCGAGCAGCGATCACCGGTGTTAGAAACGCCAAGCGCACACTGGATGCGGGCTTTACTTCTGTTCGTAACCTCGGTGCTGCTGGCTATGCTGACATCGCGCTGCGAGATGCCATTATTGATGGTGACGTACCAGGCCCGCGTGTAAATGCAGCAGGCCCTTCTCTTGGGATCACCGGCGGTCATTGTGACAACAACCTTTTAACCCATGAGCATAAAGTCTTTTCAGAAGGGGTTGCAGATGGTCCTTGGGCGGTAAGGCAAAAAGTACGTGAAAATATTAAATATGGTGCTAACTTAATCAAGTTCTGTGCAACGGGTGGGGTATTGTCTAAAGGCACTAAAGTGGGAGCTCAGCAATATTCTCAAGAGGAAATGACGGCGATAGTAACCGAAGCGCACCTACGCGGCTTAACGGTTGCAGCCCACGCTCATGGTACTGACGGTATCAAGTCCGCAATTAAAGCGGGTGTGAACTCGGTTGAACATGTCAGTTTTGTTGATGATGAAGCCATTCAGCTGGCCAAAGATAAAGGCACGTACTTCTCTATGGACATTTACAATACTGAATATATTCTAGGCGAGGGCGAAAAAGCGGGAATTTTAGCAGAGAGCTTAGATAAAGAACGTAAAGTTGGGGCTACTCAGCGTGCCAGTTTCACAAAAGCGGTAAAAGCGGGCGTGAATATGGTGTTTGGCTCTGATGCTGGGGTTTATCCTCACGGCGACAATGGCAAGCAGTTTAGCCGTATGGTGAAATTTGGCATGACTGAACTACAGGCTTTGCAGGCCGCTACCATTAACTCCGCGACGTTACTCAAGCAAAACACACAATTAGGCTCGCTTGAGGCGGGGAAACTTGCTGATATTATTGCGGTTAAAGGCAATCCGCTTAAAGACATTGGTGTGATGGAAAATGTCACTTTTGTTATGAAAGACGGCAAAGTAGAGAAGCGGTAATAAAGCAGCCCAAGGCCGGTGTCGCATTCGTCAAACACCTTTTACCGACATTAATGTCTCTTCTAAACAGGCTACAAAAGGTAGCCTGCTATCTGTTTCACTGGCGTACATTTATCTATTCAGTGCTTCTGAAATGGTGTTGATCCAATCACCGTTTTGGTCGCTGGAGAATTGCCAATTCATAACGCCACCCAGTTTAGCAATGTTTTGAATAGGCATAATCACCTCGTTAACTATGGTTCTTGCTGGCATGTATCCGGAGCCTGCGTCGCGCATGGTAACGGGGAATCCTAACACTATCTTTTCAGGTGACATATTCGGCAACTTAATATAGTTAAGATATGAGTTAACTATTTGGTCTGGGTTGGCGCTCCAAGGTGGGTTGTTATAAAACTGCACATTTAACCAATCTATATCTTGCCCTACCTGTTCTGCTACCTCAATATATCCTGCCATAGCACCTCCTTGCTCCAGATAAGGAGGCTGAGGTGCATGGGTTATAAGAAAGTCTGGGCTTGGTAGTTGCCTTCTGAGTTCCTGAGTTAAGGCAATCAAAAACTGTGCGCCGTCGTATCCAGCCTTGCCGATGAATGCCGCACTGTCTTCGTAATCAATGTCAACACCATCGAGATGGTTGTCTTTTACAAATTTTGCGAGCGCTTCTGCTAACTGTGCTGTATCTGTGGATTGTAGACGATAAGTATTATAATCCATGTCTCCACCACCAAAAGAGATAAGCACTTTCTGCCCTTTTTGCTGCATAGCCTTGATTGCCTCAACGGTTGCGTTGGTGAAGCTGGAGTGAGTGGCTGCGACCGCACCATTCAGTATTAAAGTAAACGGACTGTCACTTGTTGCAGACAAAAATGCGAGGTTAACCACGTCATAGGGCAGCTCGCTGGCATTAATAAGCGGGATAGCGCCTGAATTGTAGTATGTAATCGTTTTTGACATGCTAGTTCCTTTTATGAAAAGACAATCGACTATTACAAATTAGCTAAGTTTTCCGATATATGAAATTACAGGGGATTACAATAAATAGCCGGTTTGCTAAATAGTTCATAAGTGTAGATTAAATATAGAAGTGCTTGGCCAGTGGCTAAATAGGCTCAGGTAACCCTGCCTGTCTAGTTTGAGAATGACTTCACCACGTTGTGAATTGAATGAATAATGACGGGATAACCCAGACTGAGACATATAGCAGGCGTTGCAGCTGGTACTACGTAATGTAGTTTGCAGTGCGTCAAGGTAAGCACTAGCATCTTTTACCACGTCCTCAGAGTTAAGATCTATATTCAGGACAATACTAAGTAGTCCTGACGTGAAGCCACTAAACCCAAGGTTATTTCCATCTTGATACCAGCTTTTTATCATTTGTTGCAGGGTAATCACGTCTAGTTCGTAATTGGCAATTGGGTGGTTTAAGTTACTATTTACGATAGGTGCCAGTGTCTCAATGAGATGATCCGGTGAGGTGAGTGTTTTTGATTGGCTGTTTTCCCATACTAAATAAAGACAAAAATAGCGGGCAAAATCACCCAGGTTTTGTGCTTTTTGCGTCGCCCAATGATAAGCTGTAGTCACTGTTTCTTCAGACAATGTAAATGCCTGTTCACAATAACAAATAACATTATATAAGGTCAGCTTTTCATCAAATGATGCGCCCGAATTTATTGCTGGATAGTCTAAGTTATAACGGTGATAAAAACGCGCTATTTTATTTAAAGCGTTGCTATCAACTAGGTGGTATTTAGTCAATATCTCCGAGAGAATAATGCGCTCTTTCTCTGAATTGTGGCTATTTAAAACAGCTAGTGTCCTGAGGTCTTGGTTATGCAACTCAAACAGTTTTCCAGTGCCCACCGATAAATGAAGTTGGTGTAAATAAAGTAAAGTAGATCCCATTAATTTTAGGCATAACATTTCAATAAATTGTTCTTCTGAGTTGCACTTTACGATTTGTTTTTGTTTTATGAGTGCTTCGGTGCAGGGCATACCCTGGTGAATAAGCTGAAGCAATGTCTGTATCTTATCTGAAAATTGTTGCGGTTGTGATATTTCAGTCTTGTCAATTATGAGCGCCATGACTCTTCCTTAGTTGGTGTTAGGTGTGCCAGTTTTTATTTAACGTGCGATCAAGATGACATGGCATTCAATACAATGAAGTGATTGAGTATCCAAAAGAGGTAATTGAGCGATTAAAGAGGTGCTAATGCGCCTCTTTAATCTGGCGTATCACCATAGAATACAGCAAGCTCACGTTAGCTCCTCCACAGAGGAGCTAAATAGCGCTTTGTAGCACAGTGATAAAGCTTAACATTTTTGCGGGTCATGTAATTTTGCAATCGCAGAGCGTACTCGCAGGCACCCTTTTTCTGCAGGGCAATTCTCTGCACTTTTACAAGCTGGGAACTGCGCATCATCGCTGGCTGGCTCTGCCATAAATGACGCTACCATACCGCGCTGAAATACCAATGCTAAGGTTGAGCCACCATAGCTGAAATAACCCAGCTCTTGACCTTTTTTGACGTATTGGCCTTCATCAACTGTGATTTCTACCGATGAAATCTCGGTGATCCCAATTGGGATCACAGCAACCAGCCCTCTACCGAATTCATCTTCGATAAAAACAATACCACGCGTGTTTACCATAGCTTGATAACCTTGAGATTCAGTGCCAGCACTGGCATCAAAGCCCTCACTACGCAATTCACTGAAGGTAAATCCTTCAATAGTTTGTTTGCGCACGACTTTACCTGAAATTGGTGCATGCCAACGGTGGTAATCCGCGCCAGAGAGGAAGGATTGCATCACATCTCCACCAACAAAAGGCTCGATGAGATAAGAAGGGGTGGGAACATCGTGTTCTTTGCTAATCGCGTTACCGCCGAGCATATCAAACAATGAGTAGGGCTGGCCCTTCAACCAGAACTGGTTACAGTATTGCACGTCTCTTGCTATGCGATAAACAGTACCATCATTTGCAGATACGACTATTTTATTGGAGTCATTGGCAGGAAGTGGTCGATAAGTGTCAAGATCTAACTCTCGATGGAAAAAATCATTATATGAGGTAAAGCCCCAGTAAGTTTGCGCTCTATCTGCATAGTTTTTTGCCTGAGATAGACAAAGTTGCTCTTGGGCACTTTGAGATAGCCAGCCCGTCGGTGCGGGGATTGTGCCTTCAGGATTGAGCACAACTTTAGACTCTTCTGAGTCTAAGTAAGTCTGCCACGCTTGAAGTACTTGTGTAAGCCTAGCATTAAACTCATTCATAACGAATAGCTTATTCCCTGATGGAACAAACATGTAGAAAACAAACAGTTTGGACATAGGGAAAGTTTCTTTTTCGAACTCAGGGGCACGTTGAATAACGTAGTTAATAGCAACGAGCCATTGCGACAGAGTCTCAAAAGCTCGATATGGCTCGGGTACTTCAGTTAACATCTGGGTGGCGAAACGCCTAGCGGTGCTGTCGCTACTCGGTGTGCATGAAAGGTAATCCGAAAGTGCCTGAACTGCGGGTTCATAGCTACCAGAAAAAGCCAGTTCAGCTTGAGTCAAAGTTTCTTTTTGCCACTTTACAATTTGCTCAACCTTATGGTTATCCTCAGGGCTAATTTCTGCCTGACGACTTTCACTAACAACACGTAAAATATTCATGATTTCTTTCATTTGAGTGCTCTCCTTAATAAGAGTGGGTGATAGCGCGAGCTAAGGAGAATGTAGTCTAGTTTTCTGCGATTGACTATTACAGAGAATTACAACTTAGGTGATTATAAAGAGGTTTACCTATACGCAAGTTTTACTGACAAATATTTGAAAATATACCGACTAGAGGAATTGCCTCGGAGGTGTTGGGCGTGCAAAAATATACTCCTTTAAACTCAATAGAAAGCATACGTAAGAACGAAATCGGAGACTGCGAACGCTGGTGCAGATAGCTTAGCACTAGCAACCGAAACATAAAATTGATAAAAATATGACTCGGGCACTTAAATTTTAAAAAAACCACTATGTAAAAGGAAATTTTTATGGAGCTACACTCTCTCACGTTATTCGCTATTGCTTGCTTAGCAATTAACCTGATCCCCGGGCCTGATGTTATTTATATTGTATCTAACACCATGAAAGGCAAAATATCGGCAGGAATGCAGGCTGCACTTGGTTTAGGTACAGGCTATTTTGTTCATACCATCGCTGCTTGTTTAGGATTGTCGGCAATTATTTTGAGTTCGGCTTTTGCATTTAGCGTGGTGAAATGGCTTGGCGCGGCCTATTTAGTTTATTTAGGCGTTCAATCAATACGGTCAATGTGGCGTGGCGACAGCCTGCTACAGCCGAAAAAACCAGAAACTCAAACTGGTAATGTTTTTATACAAGGTATTTTAGTCAGTTTACTGAATCCTAAGGTAGCCTTGTTCTTTTTGTCTTTTTTACCGCAATTTGTGGATCTTGCAGCACCATCAACGTCGCTACAAATTTTAATACTAGGGATACTATTTAGTTTTTTGGCTACGGTTTGTAACTTAGCGTATGCAGTTGCTGGCAGCTGGTTGTTTAATCGACCTAATGCAACACGCTATTCTCGTGCTCTTGAAGGCGTTTCGGGCATGTTGCTACTAGGGTTAGCTGGGAAAGTTATCGTTAGCGAGAAGTAGATCAGTGCTGGGTTACTGAACAAGATATACCAGGTGGGGGGACGTGGAAAAGTCTAAAATTTGGAAAGACAAGTCTGTTGTAGGGGTTGAGCTCTTATCAGCGCAGTATACCAAGTTTGAGTTTGCCAAACATTGGCATGATGAATTGGCCATCGGTGTGATAGAAGACGGCGCTGAAGGTATTCTCTATGGCGGGCAAAAGTTGATAGTGCCTAAACATCACATTGTGGCAATCAACCCCGCTGAGGTGCATACCGGATTCCCCGGTGTGCCAAGTGGGTGGCGTTATCGGATGTTTTATTTTGATCTCGCATTTTTACAGCAAGTTTTTGACAAAATGAGCGTGCACTTAGAGCCTGTTGTTAATCGCACCATTATTGATGATAAACGTCTGTTTTTAGGCTTGTTACAGCTTCATCAAGCGATGGAGCAAACGAGCTTCACGTTGACGAAGGAATCACTGTTGTTGATAACCTTAGAACAGGTGTTTACCCAGTACGGTGAAGTAAGCAACCCTGAACGCACCACTTTTATTGATACGCATAATGTGTTTCGTGCAAGAGACTATCTTTTTGACAACTGGCAGGAAAATATTTCACTCGATGAGTTAGAGGGGCTAACGAACAGTACTCGATTCCAGTTAATCAAAAGTTTTAACTCAACATTTGGCCTGACCCCGCATCAATTCCTCTTACAGATCAAAATACAAAAAGCCAAGAGTTTGCTTGCCAAAGGCATGACTTGTGTTGATACCGCGCTATTCTGTGGATTTTATGATCAAAGCCATTTTAATCGCAATTTTAAGCGGGCATACGGGGTATCACCATCTAATTACAAGTGCTGATATCTACACTTCAGGCGTATTTTCAATTTTGTACAAGACCAAACATTTCGATTTTTGTACTTTGTGTGCTTTCACAAAGGAGAAGTTTTGACAATGAGTTTGTTTATCATTTGGTTTAGTGCCATGTTCCCGTTAATTTTTAGTCCAGGTCCTGCAAATATTGTATTTGCTGCATCAGGTGCCAATGTCGGAGTGAGACGTTCATTAGGACTCTTAGCTGGCGTTGACATAGTGTACGCCCTCAAGTCGCTCTTGGTAGGGTATGGCCTTGGTAAAGTGATTGAGTCTCACCCGATGGCTTTGAATTTTCTGCAACTGATGGGGTCTATTTACCTTATCTATATGGCGACGAAATTTTTTGGCGCATCTACGAACATTTCAGCAAGTGATAACAAAACACTAGGTTTTATGGATGGAGTATTACTGCAAGTATTGAACAGCAAAGGGTGGGTATTAGTTTTGATTATGTTTACGCTTTTTAGCGAGCAAGCGAATGATGCCTTCGGCGCTGCGGGAAATTTAATTCTGGTGTTATGGCTCGCGGTACTCAATATTTCAGTACATTTGGTCTGGATTAAAGCAGGTGACTTGTTGGCGCGAGTATCGAACAACCCTGTTTATAATAAATACTTGGAACGATTTTACGGTGGGTGTTTGTATCTTGTCGCGGTTTGGCTAATTTTCGATAATAAAATTTGGCACTGAGGTCTGGTATCAGCAAAAATAAAGGCTTCTAAATAGAAGCCTTTACTTGTATATAAGTAATATGGTGATTACATCACCCGCATACCAGGCTGTGAGCCTTCGTCTGGATTCAAGATATAAATCTCTTTACCACCAGGACCTGCCGCTAGCACCATGCCTTCTGACATACCAAAACGCATCTTACGAGGCTTGAGGTTGGCAACCATTACGGTTAACTTGCCGATAAGATCTTCAGGTGAATACGCTGACTTAATACCTGCAAACACTTGACGTGTTTCGCCACCTAAATCAAGGGTTAACCTAAGTAGCTTATCTGCACCTTCAACATGTTCTGCGTTTGCAATTTTCGCGACACGCAGGTCAACTTTAGCAAAATCATCAAATTCGATTTCTGCTGCGATTGGCTCTTTGGCAAGCGGACTATTTGGATCGGCTTCAACAGACTGACCACCCACTTTCTTTTCGAGGCTTTCTTTAGAAGACTCAATCATGGCATTGACTTTATCAAGTTCAACGCGTTGCATTAGCGCTTTAAACTTATTGATTTCATGATTAACAAGGGCGCTGTCAATGCTCTCCCAAGTAAGCTCAGTGTTTAAGAAAGCTTCTACATTTTTCGCCATACCTGGAAGGATAGGTTTTAAGTAGGTAAGCAGTACGCGGAATAGGTTAAGACCCATGGAGCAAACATGATGTGCACGCTCAAGAGTCTCTTCATTCTTTGCAAGTACCCAAGGCGCTTCGGCGTCAATAAACTGGTTTGCTTTGTCAGCAAGAGTCATGATCTCACGTACAGCGCGGCTGTATTCGCGGTTTTCAAAGTGTGTCGCAATTGAATCCTTTGCAGCAACAAAGCTATTTAGTAGCGCTTCGTCCATGACAGTATCGCTTAGTTTGCCACCAAACTTTTTGGTGATAAAGCCTGCACAGCGACTTGCTATGTTTACCACTTTGCCCACTAAGTCTGAGTTCACGCGTGCCGCGAAATCTTCTAGGTTTAGGTCTAAATCAGTAACACCACTGTTTAGTTTAGCAGCGTAATAATAACGTAAATATTCAGGATCTAAGTGCTCAAGGTAGGTGCGAGCTTTTACAAAAGTCCCCTTAGACTTAGACATTTTAGCGCCATTTACGGTGACAAAGCCGTGAGCAAAAACATTATTTGGTTTGCGGAAATTAGCACCATCTAGCATTGCTGGCCAAAATAGGCTGTGGAAGTAGATGATGTCTTTACCGATAAAGTGATATAGCTCAGCATCAGAGCCTTCACCCCAAAACTCATCAAAGTTCAAGCCCTGTTTTTGACATAGGTTTTTAAAGCTTGCCATGTAACCGATTGGCGCATCCAACCACACATAGAAATACTTGCCAGGGGCACCAGGTATTTCAAAACCAAAATACGGTGCATCACGGCTGATGTCCCACTGCTGTAGGCCATCTGCAAACCATTCGTCTAGCTTGTTTGCCATTTCCGATTGTAAACTACCTGAACGCAGCCATGTTTTTAACATGTCTTCAAACGCTGGCAAGTCAAAGAAGTAATGCTCTGAATCTTTCAAAATTGGCGTCGCACCAGACATTACAGATTTAGGCTCAATTAATTCTGTCGGGCTATAGGTTGCACCACAGGCATCACAGCTGTCGCCATTTTGATCTTCAGACTTACAGGTAGGGCAAGTACCAGTAACAAAGCGATCTGGTAGAAATATACTTTTTTCAGGGTCGAAGAGCTGCGAGATTGTACGCTTTTTAATATAACCTTTTTCGTCTAAACGAGTGTAAATAAGCTCGCTTAGTTCACGGTTCTCGTCGCTGTGTGTGCTGTGGTAGTTATCAAACTCGATATTAAAATCGGCAAAGTCACGTTGACGTTCAATGCTTACCTGCTGAACCATTTCTTCTGGCGTAATACCTTGCTTCTGTGCATTAAGCATGATTGGCGTGCCGTGCGCATCATCTGCACAGACATAATAAGCTTCATGGCCTTGTAGCTTTTGGAAGCGAGACCAAATATCGGTTTGAATATATTCAAGCAAGTGGCCTAAGTGTGTTGGGCCATTTGCATATGGTAATGCACTGGTAATGAGAATTTTTCTCTTCGTCATAACGATTCCATGAATTTAGCGCGATCTTTTTAATTGATGGTGTTGAATTGGCTTATTTTTCACCTTATTGGCGCTCGAATGCACAAGTGCGTGAGGTGACTTACCTTTGTTCAGACCATGAACCGCGAATTGACTGGTTTTAATGTGTTGAATGTTACATAATTCCGAGGCTATTTTCATCACCCAGAGGAGTTTAATTTGTATGTTTGGACTGGAAAAATGGTTTGCCAGAGGAAAAAATACCAAACAAGCAATAATTGAGCTTTTAAGTGGCTATCGCAGTGCTGCATTACCAGTGGGAATTGATGCGAATTGGGTGATTAAAGTACAAGAGTCAAACAAGCAAATTCAAGTACATATTAACTTCCCGTTTGCTATTCAATGTGATCAAGAAATATCTAGCTACTTGAAGCAACATCTAAATAAGCCTGTTGAGGTGATATCTGACGTTATTGTTGTCGGTCGACCAAAATTTAAAGCCATTAAACATATTATTCTTGTTGCCTCAGGCAAGGGCGGGGTGGGTAAGTCAACGACGGCGATTAATCTAGCCTACGCGCTGCGTGCTCAAGGCGCAAAAGTGGGTGTTTTAGATGCCGATATTTACGGGCCCTCATTACCAAGTTTGCTGGCTCTTGAGGACGAAAAACCTCAGGCAAAAGATGATAAAACCTTACTACCAATTGAAAAGGCGGGAATTAAAGCCATGTCTATCGGCTTTTTGGTTCCAGCAGAAAATGCCACAGTTTGGCGAGGTCCAATGGCTTCTCAAGCACTTACCCAATTGCTAAATGAAACAGAGTGGGGCGAGCTGGATTATCTGATTGTAGACATGCCGCCTGGCACCGGGGATATTCAGCTTACAATGACGCAAAAAGTGCCAGCCAGTGGCGCTGTGATCGTCACTACCCCTCAGACGCTGGCGCTGGCGGATGCGCAAAAGGGTATCGCGATGTTTGAAAAGGTGCAGTTGCCTATTTTAGGGCTGGTTGAAAATATGAGTTACTTCAATTGTGAGCAGTGTGGCAGCCGCAACCAAATTTTTGGTCACTCAGGTGGTACTGCATTGGCAAGTCGATATGGTGTACCTTTACTCGCGGAAGTGCCGCTTAATGACCAAATCAGAGTAGCGACAGAACAAGGTAAAGATATTGTTGCTTTGGCTCATCAGCCAAACCAACAAAACGAAACGGATAATCATGATATAGCCGATCATTATGTTGATTGTGCCCAACTGGTTGCCAGTATGTTATATTATCAATCAAACTCAACGTCGGGCGTTGAGATTGTGATGACGGAAGATTAAGAATGAGATTATCGGATACCCACATTCGAGAAGCGATAGAACAAAAGCGTATAGTTATAGAGCCTACGCCTGAACCAGATATGATTTCAGGGGTAACGGTAGATTTGAGACTTGGTAACAAGTTTAGAGTATTCCAAGATCATGCCGCACCTTATGTAGATCTCAGTGGCCCAAAAGATCAGATCAATGCCGCGATGGAGTCAATCATGAGTGATGAAATTGTGTTAGAAGATGGTCAAGCTTTTTTCTTGCACCCTGGGGAGCTTGCGCTGGCGATGACGTTTGAAAAAGTAACGCTACCTGCTGATCTCGTTGGCTGGCTTGATGGCCGTTCGTCTTTGGCACGGCTTGGTTTAATGGTTCACGTTACCGCGCATCGTATTGACCCCGGTTGGTCAGGCAATATTGTTCTAGAGTTCTACAATTCAGGCAAGTTGCCTTTGGCACTTAGACCAAACATGAAAATCGGTGCGATGAGTTTTGAAACTATGACCTGCGCCGCTGAGTTTCCATACAATGAACGTAAAGACGCAAAGTATAAAGATCAAAATAGCGCCGTTGCGTCTCGCATCAGTGATGATAAATAACTAACTTTAGCTGCTGGTAATTAATACTTACTCGCAGCTCCCGTGAGCTCGGTTATTATCAAATTTTCTGGCTATCAATGACTGCCATTAACTATGCGCAACTATTCTTTGATAGTCTGTCAATGCCATCACTCTATCTGCACAGTTGGTATTAAATGTTTTTCACTACACTGACATTTCAGACAACGAGGGTATTTTAAGCGAAGGCTACACGACAGCCCGCTCTTATGATAGGCTCAACACGGCCCTCAAATAAGGTGCTAGGAAAGGGCGATAAAATTATACCCGGCTGATAAGCTGTGTAGTTACATTAATCTTAGACTGTCTCTCAAACCTCTCCATAACGATTTAAATTCAATAATATTTTTGCATTTACTCTGAACCTCACCATACTTATGTTAGTAGTCACCGTCATGGTGAACAGCAAAACGATTAGAAAACAACCTGAGCTTCGGATAATTAATTAATGTCGTTCTAGCTGCCGGTTTTAGCGCTAACTGCGTTGAATTGACTCCCAATAGCCAGCTATTGGTGCGTAAATTCGCCTTGTTGTCCCTAAAACTGTCTGGCTAGATAAGAGCGTAGTTTAATGTGGTCTCAAAAACAATGAGTTGACGCATTCGAGTTGACGCATTCCTTATCCAAACCTCCGGTTAAATACGTAACTCGGTATAAAAGTGAAGCAAGGAGAAAAAGTATGTGGCTTAGCGTAGCTAGATATGCCGCACTGATGCTCGCTACTATATATTGTGTGTTTACAGCTGCATCTGTAACGCTTAACCAGTACACGCTAAAAGCAATAGATGGAAACCCTGAAATATCAGCGGGTTACGGCGCTTTCTCAGACGCTACGTTCACAGCATCAAAGGGTACTGTGTCAATACCCAAGGGGGTTGACGTTTGGCTTCGTGTTCAAGTTCCCGAGTCGATGCTAAACAGCAAAGTAGTGGTGTCTATTGAGCGACCTTCGCTTGGTGGTGTAGAGTTTTACTTGATGGCGACAGATGATAGTTTATATCCTGTGAGTGAGCTTAATAATTCGCCCTCGCTACCCAATCTTTCCCCTCATTTTATCTTTGAGCCGAACACGTCAAGCCGTGTTGTATTCGCCAAAATAAGTTCACCTTATGTTTCTACCTCAGAGGTCGAGATTATACCTTACAGCAACTACGTGAAAACGACCAATGTACGGCTGTTTTTCATGGGAGTGTTTTTTGGAGTAATGTGCCTGATCAGTATTTTTATGTTGAGTACAGGAATAATTTCAAAGCGCACCAGTTTGCTCGCCGTCGGTGGGTACCTGTTATCTTTGGCACTATTATATGTTGCTCATAAAGGACTCACTGACGTTGTGATAAGCTATCAAAATAGTGCTAATTTTATGCACTTTAGTGATAGTTTCATGTGCTTCTCACTTGGATTTTGTCTCCTGTTCTTTCATTATTTTCTGACGCAAAATCGGCTAGCAAGAAAGTTCAAATCAGGAATCAAGTTGATAGCTGGAGTATATGTTTTGATTGGGATTGCTGCTGCCGTTGCCAACGTTGATTTACCGTTTGCGATGCAGTCAACAATGGTTATTGTGGCGATCGTTTTGAGCGCCATTATTTTAGCTAGTCAAGATAAAAGCAGTGCAAAAGAAGTGTATTTCTGTGTGGCGATTTGGTCTCCTATAGTGGCTGTATTAATAGGGTTTGCGGCAAGCCAGACTATCAACAATACCACAGAGCATGTGTCGATAGTGAATGACATTCTAATTGCTTTACACTTGATATTGCTGCTTTTGTTTGTAATTTGGCATGATGCTGAAAAAAGACGCATTTATATCCATTATGCACAGTTTGATAAAGAAACAGCACTTCCTAATAAGTTCGCTCTTTTCGGTGCTCTTGCAAAACTTGAAGAGCAGAATAAGCCCCATACGTTATTGCTTTTTAAACCGTTAATATTACCATCTATTCGACTGAATTTTGGTCTGACGTTTGCGAATCAACATATTAGTAAACTCTTTAAAGAAGTGCATGAGCAAATTAATACGTATGGTAGTGCAGCTGTTGCAAATAAAGGAGATACACATATTTACCGACTGGAAGACCAAGTCTTCGCGATAGTGCTTGATGGTAAAATTGAAGTCAGTCAAGTTGAACAGTATGTTTGTATTTTATCATCCGTTTTTGAGGAAGGGGTGTGGTATAAAGATACCAAAATTGTCGATAGCTTGGATGTGGGTGTAGCAAATTATCCAATGCACGCCAAAACAACTGAAAAGCTGGTACAACGCGCCTTGCAGGCGCTAAATACCAAAACGCACAATGGCCAACGATGGCACTTGTTTGACGTTGAAAGTTCAATGTCTAGTGAGCGTCAATTAAAATTGACCTCTTTTTTAAAAAGTGCAATAGAACAAGAACAGTTTAGCTTATTTTTCCAGCCTCAAGTTGACCTTAAAACAGGAAGAGTGTTTGGCTCTGAAGTGTTAATTAGGTGGTTGCAACCTGATCTTGGCTATATACCACCCGATGAGTTTATACCGATTGCTGAGTCATCCGGCCAAATCTACGAGATCACCGAATGGGTGGTGGAGCAGGCGTTAAAATACCAAGCTCAGATCACGAAGCAAATTCCTGAGCATGTAATTTCTATAAATGTCTCGGGACGAGATCTTAGCCGCCGAGAATTATCAGTGCAGCTCATCACGCTTATCAATGAGTTATCACTGGCACCGTCTCAAATAATGATTGAAATTACAGAGTCTGTGACGATTGGTAATGAAACTGAGCTTAAAGGTATGCTTGATGATTATCGTTCGATAGGAGTCAAAGTTGCGATAGATGATTTTGGCACAGGATACTCATCGCTTGCTTACTTGAGTAAATTGGGTTTTGATGAATTAAAAATCGATAAAAGCTTTGTAATGGATATAGAAACCTCAAAAAGCAATCAAACTATCTGTAAAGCAACGTGTGATATGGCACATAGTTTGGGGTCAAAAGTGGTGGCTGAAGGTGTCGAAGATATCAATAGCTATATTCGCTTGCAGGCTTATGGCTGTGACTACGCTCAAGGTTATTTTATTTCTCGGCCGTTACCGTTTAATGAGTTTTTAAGTTGGCTGGAAAAAGTTAACTCTGCTTCTGATATAAAATCGTTCCTAATTCGCTAAAGTAGCGATGAATTATCTTTGCACAGTGCGTTCTGTGTCTTTGGAGTGGGTAGATCCCCAATTTCTCTTGCTCAGAGCCTTTTATGCCTCCTGCGAGAAATGAGTTTTCAATGTCGTCATGATAGGCAATCACCGCTTCAAACATTCGTGCAGTGAGTTCTTCTGGCAGCGCGTAGTAGACTTGTTTATTTGCTTTATCAGCAAGCTTAGCGATATGAAAATACTCATTTGGCTGCGCTTTGTTCTCAGTCAGTAGCACGGCAGCATAAAAATCAGATAAGATATTATTGAGAGGGTGAGCGATTGTATTTGTGGATAAAAGCCATGCTGAAGATGCAAAAGCCTGTGTTGGCTGTTTGATCAAATGTTGACAAATATAGTGGTCAAAAGCGTGCCACCACTCATGGGCAAGTGCACCACCACCGGCGTTTTTTGCGAGTGCAAGTGTTCTGGCTGTTGGGGCGTAATGTGCTTGTACTCCTGGTCTTCCGCCTGTTCCAAAGGCAAAGTTCAAGGTTCCTCTTAGCCCTATTACTGTAGGTGGAACCCCAAGAATTTGTGCTAGATCGGCAAGGGAATCATAAATCAAGTTTGCAGATAAGCGTGACTCCTCAGGCGTTACCCAGCTGCCAATAGTCATGGTTTTGAATCCGAAAGTCAGCTTTATTTCGCTAAAGTCGACCTGATCGCCAAAGCGATAATCTGGACCATTACGACCATATCCTTGGTGCAATCTTGAGCGTTTTGTGATCTGGTTCATCGGTAATTCAATATCTCGCTTTTACGTCGACAGGCATTAATTTCATCTGCTCTTCGACCATGCCTTTTTGTAATGTATAAAGTGCATCCACATTACAGGAGTCAATGAGGTTAAGAAAATGCGCTGTAGCCTCCAAAGTTGATAAACTGTACTTATGCTTTGATTTTCTGATGGTGTATTCGCTGGCATCAACCGTATCAAATTTGAGACTTGGCAAATGGTGTAGCCATGGATTTAATTGATAAAGTTTGGTCGCTTTTTTCCAGGTTCCATCAAGGACAATAACAGCATGTAAGTTAGCGTATTCATCGCGTTGTTGAACCAGCGATTGAGCTTGGTCATTAGGGTAAAGCAGCGCGACGTGTTTTTGTTCGCAATATGCTTTTAGATTATCGAAGTCTCGTTCATTTTCTCCAACCACTATTTGTATGTTACGTAATTGCAAAGCGAGTAACTTTGCGGTGTTTTTTGCTACTTTTGCCTCGCTCGGATGCTGCATAACAACCACTTCAATTGAGTTATCTATTAATTCACTGATGTATGAACAAACACAGGTTTGAAGGGGAAAGGCACAAACAGGACAAGTATTACGCTTCATAAAGACAAAAAGTTTTAAAAAAGATGGCATATTTTACCATATCTATTGCGTATTTACTTTGCACAAGAAACTAGATTTGGCTAGCATAAGTAATAGCATATAAAATTTAAGGAAAATTATGAGCATCGTAATAGATGAAAGCGCCTTAGAAAACATGCAAATGTTGCTAGGGGAGCAGTTTGAAGACACCGTTCATTTTTGTTGTTCGGAATTTGAGCGTTTGGCATCGGAATTAATGTTAAGTTTGAATCACGACCAAGAGGCTGCTATTCGTCATGCTCATAGCTTAAAATCTAACGCAGCTCAATTTGGGGCGTCTAGCTTGAGCGACCTAGCAAAAACCTTAGAACATGCACTAATACAAAACGATCAGGGCGTTGTTGACAATGCGATCCAAGAGTTATCTTCCCAAGTTGTAGGTTCAAAATCTAAGCTAGAGCAATGGTTGAGTGTCAAAACATAGCTAGACTGAATATAGGTCGGTGATACGACCTCTTTTTCCTTTTTGGGTCAGAATGTTCATCCCGCGTCGTTCTAAACAACGTGTTTAGTTATATTTTTCGCTTAAAAATCGACAGAGCACTAATGCCACGTATGGTATCATTCAACGCCAAGTCAGATTATTACCATTACATCCTAAATATTGCTTGCTGAGGTTGAAACAACATAGTGCTCAGCTTTGGTCATTGTCGTCAGTCAGTACTTGTCTAATACTCCGTATCTTGTAGTAATTTTTACCGCACAAAAAGTGATTGCCAGCGTAGCATTAATACAGCATTGTGATATATGCTTGAGCAAATTGAGGGGGGAATAAATGCTACAAATAACAAAAAGTAATAAATTAAACGGGGTAAGTTACGACATTCGTGGCCCAGTTTTAGAGCAGGCAAAAAAGATGGAAGATGAGGGCATGAAAGTGCTCAAGCTAAATATTGGTAACCCTGCTGCGTTTGGCTTTGATATGCCAGAGGATATGCACCGAGACATTATAAAGAACCTTTACTCGGCACAAGGATACTGCGACTCGAAGGGGTTATATTCTGCCAGAGTGGCTGTCTATCAGTACTATCAACAAAAAAGCTTCCCGAATATAAGCGTCGATAATATTTTTATTGGTAACGGTGTTAGTGAGCTAATTCAAATGACGGCACAAGCGTTACTTAATGATGCAGATGAAGTGTTAATTCCTGCACCAGACTATCCACTTTGGACAGCTGCAGTGAAGTTATCAGGAGGTGAACCGGTTCACTACCTTTGTGATGAGCAACAAGATTGGTTTCCGGATATTGAAGATATAAAAAGTAAAATCACAAGTAAAACAAAAGCACTTGTCCTTATTAATCCAAACAATCCCACAGGTGCAGTTTACGATAAGGCGCTTCTTGAATCTCTCATTAATATCGCCAGAGAGCACAAGCTTTTACTGCTAAGTGATGAAATATACGAAAAAATTCTTTATGACAATGCCGAGCACTTTTCGATAGCTAGTTTATGTGACGATATTCCAGTGATCACGTTTAATGGTCTTGCCAAAACATATAGAGCTGCGGGGATCCGCATGGGGTGGATGGTATTAAGTGGGAAACTTTCGGTTATGCAAGATCTCACCACCGGACTTGAAATGTTGGCCTCCATGCGGCTTTGTGCAAATGTGCCTGCGCAGTTTGCAATTCAGCAGGCGCTAGGTGGGATCCAGTCTATCGATCAGCTTGTAGAACCCGGGGGGCGATTGTATGAACAGCGTGATATTGCGTTCAATGGCCTGAATGACATTGAAGGGATAAGCTGCGTGAAGCCCAAAGGCGCACTGTATGCTTTTCCTAAGGTAGACATGCAGCGCTTTAATATTAAAAATGATGAACGTATGGTGCTGGATTTACTAAAAGAAGAAAAAATCTTGCTGGTTCATGGGCGAGCTTTTAATTGGCCAACAGCGGATCATTTTAGACTGGTGTTCTTACCACATAAAGACGATTTAGTGCCTTCAATGGAGCGAATAAAGCGCTTCTTTGCTCACTATCGTCAGTAAAAGCATAGAAGTGAGTTAATACCACCTTATTTTAAAGGAGTAAATCTGGCATGAGGTGTGTTAATAATTTCTTATTTAGAACAACTAAAAAGCAATTTTTTTGCCTCAAAATAGATTATTTACTTAACCTGAGACTCGGGTAATTAGCTAACTAACTCATACTTTGCAGAACGCATTTTACAAACGATAAAAAGCTCGGAAAAGTTTCCGAGCTTTTTGGTGGGCTAGTAATGTAAATATATTTTTAGAACTAAAATTCGAAGAGGGGTAGTTCACCCCAATCCAAACGAAATGCTCAGAGTTTAATTGGTGTTAGATTTCAACTCAGTTGCTACCTTTGATTGCTCATGCCCGTCTTTTTTGAGCCACTTGCGACCAAGGCGTTTAACATCCTCCAGCGCAACATACTGACATGGAATAAGCACCAATGTGATCACTGTGGCGAAGAGTACACCAAAGGCCAGCGAAACAGCCATCGGGATCACTATCTTAGCCTGTAAACTAGTCTCCATAATGATAGGTACCAAACCGATAAACGTGGTAAGCGACGTTAAGAGAATCGCTCTAAAGCGTTTGCAGCCGGCTTCAACCGCTGCATCTTTCAAGCTAGTTCCTGCATCGCGTGCTTTATTGACGAAATCGACCATAACGAGGGAATCATTCACCACGACACCAGCAACTGCGATGATCCCAAAGAAAGATAGGCTACTCATGGTCATCCCTAAAACCATATGACCAAATACTGCACCAACTACTCCAAATGGGATAACCGACATGATAATAAGTGGTTGTGAGTAAGAGCGCAGTGGTATTGCGAGTAAGGCAAAGATGATCATCAACGAGAGCGCAAAATCGCGAATTTGCTCGGCAACACTATCCATCTCTTCTTGAACTCGCCCAGCAACAGCACTTTGTACACTTGGGTAATTTTTGAGTAAGCTCGGTAAGTATTCATCACGAATTTGTTTAGCAATTTCAAATGGCTGAGCTACTTCTGTATCTACTGAAGCCCATACGTTGATAGTGCGTTTGGCATTCTCGCGACGGATACGATTAACACCATCGACGAGTTTTACATCAGCGACTTCCACTAGCGGAACTTCAGCGCCTTGTGGTGTTAAGATGCGAACATCTTGGATGTCACTAATTGTATCACGATGTTCTTTTGGATAACGGATCATCACTTTAATCTCTTCACCATCGCGTAAGATACGTTGAGCTTCAAGACCATAGTAACTGAAGTTAACCTGAGAGGCGACGTCCGCCAAAGTGAGCCCAAGACTGTAGGCCAGTGGCTTAAGCTCTAACTGCACTTCATCGGTTGCAGATTGCATCGAGTCGTTAATGTCACCAACCCCTTCGATGGTGGCTAATTTATCTTTTAATTTAGCTGCGACTTCTTGTAGTGCAGCCTTTTCTCTACCTTCTAACCTAAAGCTAATATCGCCGTCATCACGTCCACCATTCATAATACTATCTTGAATGTTTAACGACTTCACTCCAGGCAGCGTGGGCATTGCATCACGCCACTTAGCACTCAATGCAAAAGTGTCGATTGGACGAGCGTCTGGTTCAACTAAGATAACCATGATGTTAGCACTGGTACGGCCATTCATGTTGACCATATAATCACGGATCATCTTTTTTCCATATTCAGCTTCGATTTCTTTATCAACACTAAGCACCATCTGTTCTATCTTTTGGATCGAGTTCAACGTTGCTGTTTCTGATGACGATAAGTTCATATCAATAGAAATTCTTGGAAAGTCGTGTGGAATTTTAGGGTTAGCAACAAACTTAACTAAGCCACCAGCAAACATTCCTGCACTGACAATAAGTACAGCCAAAAATCCAACAATGACGGTATAACGGTAATGGATACAGCGGTTAATAAAAGGTCGATAGCTGTTTTCGATAAGACTTTGTAAGCCACGATCCATCTTTTCTCTTAACCGATGAAACGGGTTTTTTGGGTTGCTAGGTTTGTCCTTCATTGCTGCTAAGTGGGCAGGTAAAACTAGCTTAGATTCAACCAAAGAAAACAACAAACAAAGAATAATAACGCCACCAATGGCTTTAGAAAATGCAGCTGTTGGTCCTGTTGCTAGGGTTTGTGGCAAAAATGCAGCAACTGTTGTCAGTACTCCAAACGTTGCAGGAATTGCGACTCGCTTCACTCCTCGAACAACATTATCTAAGCTATGGCCATGCTTTTCGATTTCTGCGTGAGCGGATTCACCAACAACAATGGCGTCATCGACTACTATTCCTAACACGAGGATAAATGCAAACAGTGAGGCTAAGTTAATTGTGACGTCTAAAAAGCCAATAGGCATCATTAAAAATGCCCCCAAAAAACTCACTGGCAGCCCCATCATAACCCAAAATGCTAGACGAACACGTAAGAATAGCGCAAGCATTAACATAACCAATACGCCACCAAGCGCCATATTCTCTAACATCATGTTAAGGCGGCCATTTAGGTAGTAGGTCAAATCAATAAATGGTTCTAGTTCAACACCTTGTGGTAAAGCGCCTTTTTTAGCCTCCAAATAATTTTTTATCACAGAGGCGACTTTGGTAATGTCCTGATCTTTAGAGGCACTCACCTCAAACACAAGAGAATTTTTACCATTGTATTTCGAGTACTGTAAACCTTCTTCAAAACCATCATTAATGATGGCTACATCACCTAAATAGACTTGCGCGCCATCCGGTAGAGTCAACAGGGGGAGTTTTCTAAATTCATCACCACGGTATGCTTGATTTTCGACGCGCATTGAAATGTAACCATTTTCAGAACGGATTTGTCCTGCGGACATGTTTGCTGAAAAGTTTTTAACGGCGTCAGCAACGGCTCTAAAGCTCAGCCCATATTCACGCATTTTATCGGGGCTTATCTCTATTGATATTTCGTAATCCAGCCCGCCATCAAAGCGCACTAGGTTGACACCAGGGAGTGATAGCATCTCCTCGTGAATACGATTACCCAGTTCTTTGAGATCATGAGGAGTGAGATCGCCATTTAATGATAGCCACATCACCTCTTGTGTTGCTTTGTCATGGCGAACAATAGGGCGCTCCATACCCGAAGGGAATGTTGATACAGCATCAACTTGCATTTTTACTTCATCAAGCACCTCTTTGGTGTCGTACTGTTCATCCACTTCTATCCATGTTTGAGAGTAACCTCGGTTTGAGTAAGTAATTAGTCGTTTTATTCCTTCGAGTCCTTCCATGGATTCCTCGATTTTTATGGTGATACCTTCTTCGACTTCTTGAGGTGCTGCACCAGGGTATATAGCTTGGACACTAATCCAATTACTGTCGTATTGCGGAAACATCTGCTTGCGAATTGAGAATGCGGTGAGCAGTCCTCCTACGATAATAAAAATCATCAGTAGGTTGGCAGCGACAGGGTTTCTTGCAAACCAAGCGATTAGGCCTTTTTCTGTGCTTTGCATAATCACTTACTCCTCTTTAAGTGCCAGCTGTGTGTTGGCACTTTGCATGACAGCATCATCTATGCGTAGCTGCATTCCCTCTGAAGGGTAGTCTAGGGCTGAGGTGATAAGCTGTTGACCGGCGCTAACGCCATTATCTACTACGACCATACCGTTATATTCACGGATGATGTTAAGTTTTTTATAGCTGAGTTTATCTTGGTCATCGAGCGTCGCTACGCGCCCAGATTTAACTAAGTGGTGAGGGATAAGTGTTGCATTTTCAATTAATAGACCTTGAATTTCAGCATTAATGTAAGCACCAAACCGAAGTGGTTTTAGCAAATGACTGTAGGGTTGCTCAACTTGAGCCACAAGGTATGTCATCCGGCTTTTGTTATCTATTACTCCTTCACTGCGGACAATTTGTCCTTTCCAGCTCATAGACTGACCAGCCACGTCGGCGGTTAACATTACTTCAGCGCCTACGCCTTGTTGAGGTAGGTATTGTAGCTCTTTGTCTGCTACAGGGAGTCTAACTTCTGCGACAGAAGTTGCATTCAGTTTACCAAAGCCATTACCTGGGTTTACTACACTACCAAGACTGACAGTACGAGACTCAATAATTGCATCGTAAGGGGCGCGGATATAAGTACGTTCTAAGTTGCGCTTGGCACGTTTTACCGCAGCTTGTGCTGCTTTAAAGCGTGCTAGCTTCTCTGCAAGCTGTGGCTTTCTCAAATAAAGCTCTGATGGGATTTTTTCGTTCGCGTTGGCGGTTATTCGTTGCCACTCAGCTTTGGCAACTTGCACTTGAGCTTGTTCTATTTCTAGCGCAGAACTTGCCTGTGCCAGTGCAGCCTCGGCCTCAATAAGCGCAGCTTCGTAGTCATTAGGGTCGATACGCGCCAGTATATCACCTTCTTTGACAAAACCGCCTTTTACAAATTTCTCATCAAGCTCAATAACTTGGCCGCTTACTTGAGCGACTAACTCGGTACTATACTTAGGTGCGACGACACCGTATGAAGAGACGTTGAGTCGAACTGGTGCAACTTCAATTGGTTGAACCTGCACCAGTGGATGAGTGATTTCCTCTGGTTTTTCTTCTGGAGGCTGTTTCATTGCAGACATGGCAACAGCCGCTGCAATACCCACCGCGAGAACGGCAACCGGTAGAATGATTTGTTTTTTACTAGCCACGTTAAAATCCTTCCTGTTGAATGATTTTTAATAATCCAGATTAACGGCTCTGGATCATCGATAAGCTTAAGGATACGCGAATAGTTATGTCGAGGTGTTTAAATCCTACGGGAATATGTAACAAAGCTTTGCGTACCTAAATTAATCGTTACATTCTAAGGCAGCGTTGCCTCTGGCTCTAAGGAAAATCTAAGATTATCAATCAGTAAGATAAATCATAACATCTCCTTTTTGATACTTTATTTTTAAACATAAAAGGGTGAGCGAGTTACTACGACGAAACCTGAATTATCAGATTTACTATTTTATAGGTTGGCGTTTGTTGGTTACGTATAAAGAGTTGATGAGTAAGAATTGAATGTACTAAAATATACATCAATTTTAAAAACCTCAGGTGGTGCAAGTATGCCGGTTGGTACATTCATAGCTACAGATAGTTCCCCGTGTATTGATAAGGTGGGAAAAGGGTGTGGCGCATGCTGTGTGGCACCGTCCATTACAACACCTATTCCAGGGATGCCCGATGGAAAGCCTTCAGGTGTTCGATGTGTTCAGCTAGATAATAATGATTTGTGTAAGCTATTTGGAAAACCAGAAAGGCCTAAAGTCTGCTTGGACTTCGATGTCGATATAGACATTTGTTTCAACAACAAAGAGCATGCGTATACATACCTTATTGAATTAGAGAGTTTAACAGGCTAGACAGGAATTGGTTTCGTCTCCTGTAACTAAAATCGTACTAGTGTAACCAGAGAGTATACCGGCTTCTGTAGTATAGTTAGTATTTTGCTCGCTATTGTGTCGTCTGTGTTTTACGTCAGTCTTACTTGCTTTTGGTAATCGAGCGCAGGATAGTAAGAGCTACCCAAGGTAGCTCTTGATTTTATGTTTTAATTGCCTCTAGTAAAAACTTGCGCGGCGCTATTATTATCTTGATACTGAATAATATCCGTACCATTTGCCGAATTGGCTTCGAGTACATCTAAAGATAAAGCTGAATTGGCTAGTGGCTTGATACGCTCACCTGTCCAACTCCACTTCAAGTTAATATGGTCAGTACATTGATAAATAGTAACACTATCAAAGTCACCGGTGGCACCTGTGCTGTCAAGGCAGTATAGTGGGTTATGTTGATTTCTGATAAACCCTGTTGCCTCATCATATGCCCATTTTTGTCGTGCTGTGGTGTTACAATCCCATAATTGAACATTCAAGCCGTCATAGAAAGCGTCATTGCTTGGCTCAATACACTTACCGAGTGCCTTTATTTCGGTGTATTGTTTATCAATGATCGCTTTGGGGCCATTTATAATGTCAATTTTATCAAAGTTAAGCACTTTATGAGCAGTTCCACCACTTAACCTGATGGTGTTTGCTACTGTAGTATGATTAACATTGGCATCTCCTTTTGCGATGGTGAGATAAGCTGTGGCATTATATTCACCACCTGAACCGTTATCATTCCAATAAAAATGTGCTTGTCCGTCGACTAATAAATCATCGCGAACACATTTGATTGGCAGATTTGGACGACTTCTGTCGTGAGAGCGAACAGCCACATCGCCTAGGCAGGTATATCCGCTAGGAGCAACTGGGTGCCAAAAGGTGGTATCGTATTTACCACCAGTTTTCCAATCATTCCACTTCCAATCATAACGAATTGGATCTGCCAATTTTCCTGAACCATCATCATAAACCACAATTGACTGACCTGGGTGGCGTGCATATCCAGAGGCGTGAGGGCCATCTGCGGCAAAGGCTGGGGTATCGCCAAGCATATACCAATTTGCACCAGGAAGCTTAGGGCGGTAGATGGCTAAGTTTAATCCGGCATCCGTATCTTCATCTGAATAATTGAAAGTATAATCGGTGACAATCGCCGCTTTTAAAAGTGACTCTTGCCGCGTCTCGTCGCTCAGCGCGATGCGGTCTTCTCCACTTAACCAGTGCTCGCCGTGACCTTTTGAGTAGTTAACCCAGTGATCGGTCAAAGCCGAAGCCATTTTTAACGACTCGTTTTGCTTAGACGTTTTTGGCACTGAGAAGCGGAAATCATCACCAAATTCACTTTGACATTGAGATTCACCTGTAGACCAAGGGCCGGTGGTAGTAGTGATTTTCCATTCTCCTTCTGGGTTTTCGCAAGCGAACTTAAAACTCAAGCCGCAGCTATCATCATAAAATCTACCTTGATGGCTCACAGCACAAGAGACGTTGTCAGTGCCACCCGTACCCGCAATAGCATCAGGTTGATTTTCCGCCCAACTCCAAACTGCTGCCTTCATACGAGCATCATTTTGCGCCGATAACCAATCAAAGCCGAACCACGTGCCACCACATTTTGATCTACCGCTCACTTCGTTTGGGCGTATATGAGTATCGGGTGTTGGATTATCTTCGTCTCGCTGTTCAAAAAACAAGGAAAACTTACCCTCGCCAGCATGTTTAGAACAGTTACTCCAAGGACCTTCATTACCTTCTTCTATGCCATTGTATTGAAACATCCATTCTTTTGAGATATCACTCTTGTCCGCTGACCATCCGAAAAATAATATTTGCTTACCTAAATCTAATAGATGTTTTGGTGTGAGGTCTGAAGGGATTGAGCTATAGCGACCCTCTGGACGGTACACAATATCGCCAATTTGCATCTGTATACCTTCACGGAAATATACCCAATCTTCAGTTTCTAGATTGCCATTTTCTATCTTAATAAGTAGCACTTGGTCTGGATTAGCTTTCGCCCATGTTGCGATTTCTCGTAGTGCGGTATCAAAGTAGATATACTCGCTAAGAGTACCGGCTGCTGTACTACAGCGACCTGAACTATGGCATAGATATAATGCACCGTACTCAACGTCGCGGGTGCGATAAATGTCGAGTTCTAAAATTCTTGCTCCAGCATTAAGCTGTGCTGTAATACTGATATCTTGGTTTTCATAAAGTTTTAAATTATAAGCATTTGAACTGTACGAATTATGAGTACCAGCATAAATACCATCAACTAACGGTACTTGCTTCTGTAACCGTGATTGATGGCTTAGCGCATCACTTGCCCAATCTGCCATAACTGGCGTTGCATTAGATAATGCAAGTGCAATAGCTGATGTCAAAATTGGTTTTTTCATATTTACTACTCCTTTCGTTAAATAACAAAAAATAAACCTTTTATTAGCATTTTCAGTTTTAATGTTGCCAAATTTTGCCGTGCTCGTCTGTCAAGTTATGTCGTTTGCTGTCGTTAATTGTAAGCATTAACCTACTGATATTTTTAATTGTTTGCTTTTGTCTTTTGCTCTGTTTTTCGCGTTGCCTTGATGATAAAAAAAGATGCCTGCTTGTTAATTTTTTGAGTTTTCAGTGGGGCATGTGATTTTAGAATTTCAATTTAAAGGGGATAACCTTGAGAAAAATAGTTCCACTTTATTTACTCGTTATGTCTGGACATAGCTGGGCTAATGACGATCAAGTTTGTTTGTACCGTGATCCTGGTTTTAATAACTTAATGGGGTGTTATGGTGTAGGCGCTTACAATGATATGAATGAGAAAAACAAAGTGTCATCCATAAAAGTAGGTAAAGATGTTGCCATGTCTGGTTTTGAGCGTTCCCATCAGCAGGATGATTACTTTACTAGTTTTGTTAGTATTAAAGAGCTTGGGGAGTATGACGATGATATGGATTCTTTTGTTGTATTTAATAAGCCAAGCCAACATTTTGCATGTCTTTGGCAGCATCCAAATCAACGCGGTACCGCATTTTGTGCCGCGGAGGGTCAGTCAGTATCAAATCTTAATCGCTTTAAGAATGAAACTTCATCGGTGAGTATTCATGGCGATGTAAAAATTATCGGTTATGAACGAGCTAATTTTTCTAGTTCGACAATGACTATGATGTTACCTGTAGCCGAGATGAGTTCCTTTAACGATGATATAGATTCATTTAAAGTAATAAAGCGCAGTAGCAATAACTTCGCCTGTATTTGGCAGCATCCAAATTATCGTGGCTCTGCACAATGCGCAGAGGCAGGGGAGAGCGTTAGTAACCTGACTAACATGATTAATTCTAATTCGTCTTTGCGGCTTTCTGGAGAGGTGACGTTTACGGGGTACTCTCACTCAAACTTTAGTGGCGAAAGTTTTACCAGTTACGAAGATATCGCCGAATTTGGTGAGTTTGATGATGATGTTGACTCTTTTAAAGTAGCACACCGCCCGAGTAATAATTATATTTGTCTGTGGGAACATCCAGAATATCGCGGTACTGCATTTTGTGCCGCTGAAGGTGAGCAAGTGTCCAATATGCATCGCTTTAAAAATGGCACTTCTGCTATTTCGATGCATGGCTCTGGGATTGGCTTAAAGGGCTTTAGTTATGATGACTTTAGAGGCGTGACTTTTGAGACTGATTATCCTATCAGTAAAATGTCTCACTTTAATGATGAAATTGATTCGTTCCAAATTGTTTCTGGGGTTTTTGGTATTGATAAAAAACGCTGGATGAGTGAAATATATCAGCATATTAAAGACAAAAAACTCTCACAAATTGTGATCCCCGGAACTCATGATAGTGGTTCTTATGATATTGAACAAGGCAACCCTTTGGTGAAAAAAGAGGATATTTTCACCAAGGCTTACGAGCTTGGTTTTGAAGAAATAGTGTTTAACTGGGATAAGACTCAGACTGATGACTTTAAAGCGCAACTAGAAGCCGGTTTTAGGTATTTGGACTTACGCGTTGCCGGCTTGCCTCAAGCTGATGGCAAGCTAAAATATGTGTGGTTTCACAGTGCAGCTGGAAGCAATGATTTAACTACATCGCTGCAACAGATTGCTGACTTTGCCAGTAATAACCCCGATGAAATTGTATTGTTAGAAATGAGTCGTTTTCATAAACCAGGTACTGGCGGTAATAAAGTTGATGGTATGACTGAAGTTGAAAAACAAGCGTTTTTTGACAAGGTTGTGTCAGTGATGGGTGACAGAATGGTGACCAAAAGTTCACTTGCCAACAACTTTAACCCTACGGTTTCGCAGTTACTGTCGACCGGTAAGAATATCATGGTGATGATTTCTGGTAATACGAGTAACAACCCTCATGATGACAAGTTCTGGACAAATGGCTTTCGATATAAATTTAAAGGTGAAACAAACCCTGAAGGCCTATTTAACGAGAGACTTGGTAAGTTACAAGAATATTTACAAGATCCACAAGATACCATGAGCTATATGTCCGCTGCTGTCACACCTGATACGGCAAATATTATTGGTGGCCTACTGCGAGATCCGGGTTCTGTCGGCATGATCACCGGTATGTGTAGTGCAGGGGCATTTGCAACGGGACCATTAGCGCCATTAGCAGCTGCCGTATGTGGATTAGCAGCGCCAGCGATGCCCACTTTTGCGGCCTCAATGAGTTTTGAGGGTACGGCGAGCAACTTGATTGAGATGGCAAAGAAAGCCAACCGCGAAGGGATGGATTCCCGTAACAATGATTTATATACTTCTTTGCCTTCGGTTCATCATCAAGGTATCAATGACATGCTGCGTTGGTATGTTACCCGAGGCTATCCACTAAACGTGTTTGGTGTTGACGATTTTACCTCAAGTACAGGTGTTGAAACTGCAATTAAAGCCAACATGGGTGGCTTAAAACGCCGAGTTGGTGTGTTCTTCCAAGGTGACGGAAAAGACGGCTACTTATCATATACAGATGCTTACACCACTACTGGAGGGATTGACGGTAAGTTCTGTACAAGCCATCAATTGCGTTACAGTGTCCGTTCTGGCGGTATTATTTTGGTTAATGATACCCGTATAGGTGATGGTAAATATGTTGAGTTTGAGCGCGGTCAATTCCCACCAGATGCAGAGGTGCGTATTCAAGCTTCAAGTCCAGGTGCCGGTTGGCATAACGTGAGTAAACGAGATGGGACGGTCTGGCGTAATATTGAATCCATGATTGATAATCGCCAAGACGTGTATGTACGTGGTGCCGACCAAGGGTTCGGTTACGGAAAAGCGTGGGCCAGTGATGATTATCGTGCCCATGTAAATTGCTTTGGTAATATTGTTGGCAGTCCCAGTGACAGTGAAGACAACCTAGGATATGCCGGCTGGTAACATAGCCATATGCAACTAAAGCTTAAACACTTTGGCTTCAAAGGGGTGATAGACCCAGACTCATAACTGGGTCTATCCTTTTACTGTTGGGGTCGCTTACACGATACTTTCATTGTTGTCGTTAGTTGATGAGTGTTTGACACCGCGAATGGCTTTAAGGAGACTAACGTTACCTCGCTTACACTGCTGCTGTTAACTCTGCCATTCTTTTGGACTGAGGGTGTTGTGCACCGACACTCTACTCCTTGGGTGTTTTACATCATAATAACTCATTGCTTGTAAAGAGTATGCGTCATGGATCCAGCGTATGTCACGAACTGTGTGAACTTTTTGGGGGAGTTACACTTTGAGTGCTCAATAGCTGGAATTACTTTGAACTCTGAATCATAAATATAAAATATTACCACTTTTAACATGGCTGGGAATTTAACTTTCCATTAAGAACCAACTGGTTGAATTATTTAATTGAGCTTTTTGCTCTAAATTCAAACTATTTATAACACTTTATAACAGTTGTGCTATTTACAATATGATTTAATGCAAATGTTGCATTAGATAAAATATTACAAAAAGAGGGATTAATGAAAATACATATTACTGCGTCGTGCCTTATACTACTTACTACTCTTGCAGGCTGCGGTGGCGGCAGCGATAAAAATAAAAAAGTTGAAGAGGTGGATGTGAAATCGGGAGTTGATACGACCACTGATAACACGGTGAACGTGACTGAGAGCATCCTAGGTATTACCGCCATCAATATGACGAACATTGAATTAGACCATAACTACCACTATGTGAAGTCAGTGGGCGGCTCTCATACTGAAGTTAAGCGGACTACGTATAGTATCATGCCATACGTTACATCAGGTGGTGTGTTTTTACCTAAAGTAAATGAAACAGTAAAGTTCACCTTAGGCTTTCCTGGCCAAAATAAAGTCAGCGTGACAGCAAACAACGCAAACAATAAAGAGCAACTCACGTCGGGCTTTAGCACAGCCTTTAACGAACAAATCGATGATACATCTACTCTTTTGGTCACGTATCACAACGGTGAAACCGAGCTATCTCAGTCGCTTATTCATACCAATTTTGAGCCATCCTCACAAAGCGCTATTGTGATAGATGCGTTCGATTTATCAGAAAATGCAACATTGAATTTGGAGGGTAAATGTGCTGATGGCCAAAGTGCAAACTTAGTGCCTGGTGACTCCGATATTCACCATATTGTTTCGTGCAAAAATAATTCAGAACTGGTGTCGCTAACTGCAAAGTCAGGTTCAAATAGTGTTGTGATAGATTATAAATTTATCCTTAATCACCGTTATACACTGCTATTGGCAACAGACCACGAGAACAGCATTATTAGTACACTCATTAGTAAAGACTCATTCTAAGTTTTAGATTTGAATAGGATAAGAGCTAGTTGATTGTACTTACATGTAATCAAAGATTAGCCTTTTACTATGATAGAGATTGAAGAGTAGCTAAGCGCGAGCACTGACGCTAAGTTACTCATCTTATCCCTACATTCAAGCATAAAAAGTCATACTCCTTCGTAGAAAGCTATTCAACTTAGCACTTTAAAGTGGACAACTATATGAATACCAAACAACTGACAGCGCTATCACTGCGGGTGGTGGCAATATGGATGCTGATCCAGGTATGCATGAACATGCCCGGAATCATTAGTTATTTTTTAACCAGTGGAGTAGACGAAGTAACCGGCAACGACGGCTTTGCGTATTTAGCTGTGGTTTCTTCCTCTATCTTAAGTGGCCTTATCTGTGCTTATTTTATTTTTAAGATTTCAGGCAAGATAGCACAGCATATTGATGATGTAGACGCAAAACCGTTTAATAAAAATGCAGAAGCATTTTTGATCCAGCTTGTCGGGCTGTATTTCTTAGTTGATTGTGTTAGTACATTACCAAGTGAAATATACTTTGCGTTTTTTAGTGCAATTTCGAGTACTGCAGCTGACAGCTTTTGGATATCAGGAAGTGTACTTCAGTCAATGATTAGCTTTGCTATGATATTTAAACCCAATCTTTTCATTACCGTTTTTAGGTCGTCTGCTACTAAATGAGTGATGTTTGGGGAGCGGTTATTAGTCTTGAGCATGATGTGAGATTTATTTTTAAGGGGCTAGCTGAATGTTGCAATGCTTTGTATTTGCTCATAGCTAATATTTCACTCATTTCTAAACGTGCTATCAACAATTCAATTATGCGGCAACCTGGTAAAGGCTCACGCTGCCCATCACAGACCCTCAAGAAAATTAGAACACGGGAAACATTATGAATACTTCTATCTTGATTGTTGAAGATGACTTTGAAATGGCTGAATTGACCGCCATGTTATTAGAGTCAGAAGGATATCAGTGTAAAATTTGCACTGATGGTGAGGAGGCTATTGCACAAGCTAGAGTGCATACTCCTAATGTGATTTTATTAGACTTGATGTTACCGGGTAAATCAGGTCTTGAGATATGTAAAGAGTTGCGGTGCTTTTATCAAGGCGCAGTGATAGTGCTAACGGGCCAGGATAATGATATTTCTGAGGTTGCGCTACTCAAAGCCGGTGCAGACGACTACATACTAAAACCATTAAAGCCTCTTGTTTTAATTGCACGTATCAGTTCTATTTTAAGGCGGCTAAACGAGGTGAACAAAGAGGTTGGTCGGTGCCTTTCAGTAAGCGGGTTGAATATTTTCCCGGATCAAAGAATAGTGACTTTAAGCTCAGGGCAAGTACTCGATTTAACTTCCGCAGAGTTTGATGTATTACACCTCCTTGCAGAAAATGCTGGTAGCACAGTATCTCGTGATCAATGTTCTATGTTGGCAAGAGGTATTGAATGTGATGCTCAAGACCGCTCAATAGACATGCGGGTATCAAGTCTCAGAAAAAAACTCTCCACAGCGCTAATCGGCGATTCGATCATTGTTACAGTGAGAAATAAAGGCTATATGCTCGCAAAGACATAGCGTTAAGACCATAAGTTAGATATGCCTCTTTCAAGTTTATGGGGTAATAAATTTAATTGGCGTTATTGAAGGTGTATTAGGTTGAATAGGCGCATACATATATTCTGGCATTTCTTTTTTTGGATCTTATTGGCTCTGATCAGCATTTTACTTATTACCATCTGCTATTTTACAAGTGTAGATGAAAAATATGCCACAAAGGCTTTTGTTATCGACATACAAAAGATATCAGTTGAGGTATTACAAGAGCATGATCCGGTCGCGTTCTCTCAAAGTAAATGGAACTATGACATTGATGGTCATGGTTTTTATGTTTGTTTTCTTGATGATGACAATCTGCAAGAGTACAAGCGTAAATTGACCTATTTAGAAACGCTAGAAGGGGTAGAGGTATATACTAGCGATGAGCTGGACGTACTTGTAGCAATTCAAACACGAGTAATTTCAAATCGTTCGCTCGTGATTAGAGAAATTAGTACGGCTCAAGAGCCTCATTTACTTACTGAGTTTCAGAAAAAGGAAGAGGAATTTCATCAACAAGAAGAAATGCTTTACGCAAGATTCCAGCTTACGGTACTGATTGCTGGGATCTCAGCACTTGCACTAATACTTATGTTGTTACTGCTATGGTTGAAACGGATACTTAAGCCAATAGAGCTTGCCAGTCATGACTGGCGTGCAGGTAAGCTTCAAACACGCATTCAAGCTCAAGTACCAGAGCCGCTTTTCTCACTTGCACAGACGATGAATAAAATGGCTGAGGATATTCAGCAGATGATGGAAGAGCAGCAGGTAATGTCCTACGCCATGTCTCATGAATTGAGAAATCCTCTCAATGGCCTTGCACTTGCGATAGAGGTGATTACTCGTAAACATGCTTTTCTAGAAGATGATACTGCTTTCTTTCAACTAAAGCGTTACGCTAATGAGCTAGAAGGTTTGTCGCTCAACATTCTTACACTAGCACGTGTGTCAAGCTCGCAGAGTAATGAGCGGCTCTCAATTTGTGATTTCTCTAATATCATTAAAGAGAGGATTAGATTTTTTATAGGAAATAACCAGCACATCCACTTTGACTGTAAAATATCAGATGAAATCAAATTAAAGGGCATACCGCTTTATTTTGAATTGATAGTGGATAATCTAATATCCAATGCAATTAGATACACTAGGACTCAGATAAAAGTAACGCTTGCTCAAGTAGACAGCCTGATTAGCTTTGTAGTCGAGGATGATGGCCCAGGGATCCCAGAAGACTCAATTGCTCATATTTTAATGCCATTTTCAAGGCTAGATTCTAGCAGAAGTAAATCAAGCGGTGGCTTTGGATTGGGTCTTGCGATAGTAAATACTGTTTCAAACCGTTTAGGTGGAACAGTTCATATAGAAAATAAACGATATGACTCAGGGCTGGTAGTCTCCGTTACTATATCTGATTTAGAGTTTGAATGTTCGGGCAAGTAAGGCAAAACTATTTAGGCTGTTTTATGCTCGTCACTTTCACAAACGTACCTATGATAATCTTTAGATCCCGTGATATAGACAGCGTCAAATTTACAAGCCCTATACTTGGATCATACCTTCCATAGTCTTTATTTTGGTAGTAATTAAATCTACCATCACAGCTCGAAGAAGCACGGTATGAAAAGGTTTTATGCTAAGCGAAACCTTATTTTTAGAAAAAACGCCCAGAGACTTACCTGCAAGCTCTGGGCTTAGGGAAAGGCTCAAGGTTGAGCCGTGCGCTAACTAAAAACACCTTCTAAGACTTTAGGGAGAAGTAGAAAGTAACGTTAAGTTTAGTTAACCTTTCAGCGTTTTTACAAATAAATGAACTATTTATTAAATTTATAAAAAACATAGTGTTACCTGTGATATTCTTAATCGATATTAAAAATATCAAAAGGGTATATTCAGGTTATACCCAAGTTATTAACAGGTCGTCTTTAATCAAATCACGCGGTAAACTATTTTTCACTTTGTTTTTTTGCCATTTACCCAGTCCAATGGCACTGCCACATAGCATTAGTACGACTTCTCCGGTCAGGGTTGTTGTTGTATCTAAACGGATGTCTTTGCCGTTGAAATAATCTCTGGCTTGAGTTTTTGTTAGTTCAAGTATGTTTTGCGTTGCAAGATGGCCAAATGCGGTGGCAAATTCGTGTTCTAGCCTTATCCCATTTTTGTGAGTCGTACCCACTAAAATACCGATACGAGCATATTTTATCCGAGCTTGAATTGCATCAAAACCATTGGGAAAGAGCCATACTTCTTTGTCTCTTGCCATTAATGTACCTTGAAGCTCGCTGATACCAAATTGCTTCTTTAAAACACTGGAAAAGGTTTGAGCGGTTTTTTTATCAACGGGGTTAAAAGGAAATACGCCTTTTTTTTGTTTCGGATCCTTTGCAGGAACACTCATGATCTTCGTAAATTTGGCAATAAAGAAACCTTCGCTATCATAAACTTGAGGCCAGACGTGCAGATACCCCTCGGGTGTCACAGCATCTTCAGCGCCTTCGAATAACGTTGCTAGACTCTCTATTGATACAGCGTCGGGGTAACTGTCTACTAGATATTGACAAACTTGTTGATTTTCTAAGGGCGTTAATGTGCATGTCGAGTAGACAAGACTACCACCTGGCTTTAATGCCTGAAACGCACTATCAATCAGTTGTTTTTGTACGGCCGCAATTTCAACATTAGACTCAATAGACCAATTTTTTAGTGCATTAGGGTCTTTTCGTACAGTCCCTTCACCTGAGCATGGTGCATCCAGTAAAATATTGTCGAAACATTCGTACATATAGTCACCGAAAATACAGCCATCAAAATGAGATAAGGCAACATTGTGTATTCCCATGCGTTTCATATTGGCCGCAAGCGCTTTTAAACGTGATGAAGATAGTTCATTGGCGACTAACACCCCATGTCCGCCCATATATGCTGCAAGTTGTGACGTTTTTGAACCTGGTGCTGAGGCCATATCGAGATTGATATCATTGTCAGTAATCGTGGTTTTGAGCGCTGTTGGCGGTAACATCGAGCTGGCTTCTTGAACATAGATACAACCACTCAAATGAATATCTGTATTACCAATCGCCAATTTCGCTTCTTCTATATCACTTCTTGTTATCCAAAAGCCTTCTTCACACCATGGGATAGGCTGAGCATGCCAGTCGTTCTCGCGACAATATTGCAAAAATTCAGTGATAGACATTTTCAATGTGTTCACTCTGATTGCTCGACGCAGCGGTGACTGACAGGTAGCAATAAAATCATCAATACTCAGGTGCGCAGGAAGATAAGTTTTTACATCATCTATGAAGTCGTTAGGAATATAAGTTGTTTTGTCCACGAGTAAACTCAGGTTGTAAGTTTTTCACTATTTTATACCAATTAGCTTGGAAAAATGCAGATTTGTTACCTATGTAGGCGTTTTTGAACAACTGGCTGACATCACTTGCAAATAGAGATAGAATGTTCGCGAAATATCGCGAGGTTTTGTATGTCTATTATTAAACATTTTTTGGCTGATCCCAAACTACTGTTGAATGCAGTGGGGGAAGGGATCTATGGTTTTGATTTATCTGGAAACGCAGTGTTTGTTAATCCCGCAGCGGAGCGGATGACGGGCTGGCAAAGTGCCGAATTGCTGGGCAAAAAGATCCATCAATACCATCATCATAGTCACGCTGATGGCAGTGAGTATCCCGCAGATGAATGTAAAATATATAAAACGATGTTTGATGGTAAAACACGCCAAGTACAGCATGAGGTGTTTTGGCGAAAGGATGGTAGTTGTTTTCCTGTGGAGTATACGTCTACGCCTATATATAAAGATAAACAAATTATAGGAGCAGTCGCGATATTTCGCGATGTTTCACAGCAGCACAATACGGAAAACGCATTACGCGAGGCATTAAATAAAGTTCAAGTACTTACCGAGCAGCTCAAAGATGAAAATGCTTACTTGTTAGAAACCTTAAATGAAAATTGGCAAGACTCTGGATTAGTCGGTAACAGCGATATATTTCAAGCTATGTTAGCGCAGCTAGAGTTAGTGAGTAAGACCGACAGTACAGTATTGATTTTGGGTGAAAATGGTACTGGTAAGGAGCTAGTTGCAAGAAACTTACACCGCCTTAGTGAGCGATCATCACAGCCGTTTGTCAAAGTGAATTGCGCTGCATTTTCTCCCACATTAATAGAATCAGAGCTGTTTGGTCATGAAAAAGGGGCATTTACTGGAGCCAATGAAAAACGAAAAGGGCGGTTTGAACTGGCAGATAAGGGCACAATCTTTTTAGATGAAATAGGTGAATTACCATTAGAAGCACAAAGTAAGTTATTGAGAGTTTTGCAAGAGCGCGAGTTTGAAAGAGTTGGTGGGAGTAAGTCTATTCGAGTTGATATCCGTATTGTTGCTGCGACTAACCGCGATCTGCGGCAGATGGTTGAAGAGGGGAGTTTTAGAATGGATCTCTATTATCGCTTAAATGTTTTTCCTATTCGAGTACCTGCACTACGTGAGCGTATTGAAGATATCCCTGTATTGGCAAACAATCTCATTATGCAACTCAATAAAAAGCTCGGTAAGCAACTAAAAGGTATTTCTAAAAAAGCACTCTATGCGTTACAAGGCTATGATTGGCCGGGAAATATTCGCGAGTTACAAAATATACTAGAGAGAGAGGCTATTTTATCTAAGGGGCGGTTGCTTGATTTATCTCAATCACTCAACCTATCTGAGCAAACAAGAGCAGAGCATGGTGTATTAACACTCGCGCAAGCCGAAGCCGAACATATTACAAGGGTACTTGATATGTGCAATTGGAAAATATCAGGCACAAATGGCGCAGCAGAGAAGCTGGGTTTACCGGAAAGTACGCTAAGGTCTAAAATGAAAAAGCTGAAAATTAGCAAAGATCCGTGATATTTCGCGGTTGTTCGTGATATTTCGCGATTTAATATTTTTTCGATTTTAAAAATTGTTAATAATCAATTATTTATAAACTTTCAGATTGGTCTGAAAGTTGCAATATGAACTTTGTGTATTACCAATGTAGCAAATAACATGAAGTTTGATATCAAAGAAGAAGACATGATCATTAAGCCCTACAAGCAAGAGGGGCCAATTTACGTCAGAGAGCAAAAAGGGTTTTTTCAAAAAATAAGGAGAAACCTAGGTTGGTTCTTAATGTTAACTTTCGTTCTTATTCCTTGGATCCCATATAACGGGCAACAGGCCATATTGCTCGATTTTGGTACTCAGCAGTTTAAGATCTTCGGAGCCACTTTCCTACCACAAGACTTTATGATTTTGGCATGGATTTTCATGGTGGGTGCGTTTGCGCTATTTTTTGTCACAACATGGCTTGGACGCGTTTGGTGCGGCTATACATGCCCACAAACAATTTGGATGCTCATGTTTACTTGGGTTGAACATCGAGTTGAGGGGACTCGCAACCAAAGAATAAAACTTGATAAATCAGATTGGGATAGCAAAAAAATCGCTAAAAAAACGGCTAAGCATGCTATATGGCTGTTCATTTCAGTATTCACTGCCACCTCCTTTATGGCTTACTTTATTCCTGCAAAAGAGCTATATCTGGACATGTTTACATTACAGTGGAGTGGCCTTACCTGCTTTTGGGTATTTTTATTTGCATTTTGTACTTATGGTAATGCGGGCTTTCTGCGTGAAAAAATGTGTACCGTCGCATGTCCATACTCGCGCTTTCAATCCGTTATGTTTGATAAAGATACACTCGTTGTAACTTATGATAGCGGGCGTGGTGAAAACAGAGGTCGTCGTAAACGTAAGGATGATCCAAAGCAAAAGGGGTTAGGTGACTGTGTTGATTGTAACCTGTGTGTTGAAGTTTGCCCCGCTGGTATAGATATTCGTAATGGCTTGCAATATGAATGTATAAACTGTGGGTTGTGTATTGACGCGTGTAATGAAACGATGAATAAATTTGGTTATCAACCAGATCTGATTAAATATCAAAGCGAACACCAGCAAGCAGGTAAAAAATCAAATCCATTTAGGCTAAAAATTGTTGGTTATGGTGCGATCACGGTATTGATCATGGTTACTATGGTAATTTGGGCATTCAATCGTACACCGATAGAAGCATCAGTGATCCGTGACCGTAATGCACTGTACCGTGTTAATTATGAAGGGTTAGTCGAGAACCCTTATACCTTGAGTGTGATAAATAAAACACAGCATGACTTGACGTATACGGTAAGTTTAAAAGGATTGCCAAATGCCAAATTGACCGCACCGATGACAACCCACATTGCTGGTGGAGATATGGCATTGATCCCAGTAACAGTGACAGCTGATGGTTATGACTTAAAAGGTAAGCGGCTCCCAATTCAATTTACGATTGAGTCGCAACAAGATGCAACGATTAGTATTACAAAAGATAGCTATTTTTATAAAAACTAGCACGATTTAATGAATTGAGTACTGATTGTATGAGCTACACAAGCTAGATAGATTTGCGAAGTGTGGCTAATACAATCACTCAAGGTGTTGATTTTCCCTATACCAATTTGACTAATCAGAAATCTAGTTGAGGTGAGTAATCCTATAACCGCCACATAAAAGTCTTGCTATGTCCTTCTTTAGCGAGTGCCTTTAGTGCCAGTTAAGTCAGGTTTACTCTCTTATACTGATGCTGTATTACGCCGAACTGGTATTACACTCCCCCGACGTAATGCGCCCTCTAGTAGGGCGCTTTTTTATATGTGCATAAATGCACATCCAATCGCTAAATATCGCTATTTCTCTTCGTACTATTAGCGTTTACTATGTATGTTATTGAGAATGAGTTTTATTAGCTAAATTATGTTTAAAAATACACGTCAAAGATATGGGGTAATAGCCATCATATTTCATTGGCTCAGTGCTTTTGTAGTATTCGGCATGTTTTGCCTTGGCATATATATGGTAGAGCTAAGCTATTATGATCCATTTTATCGGGATGCGCTGTACATTCATAAAAGCGTTGGCATATTACTGTCCATATTGATACTACTGCGCTTGGTCTGGAAGTTGTTAAATCCCGCGGTTAAACCTTTAAGCGCAGCAACACCTCTACAAAGGCTACAAAACATTCTGGCGGGATGTGTTCATCTAGTTTTGTACTTAGGTTTAGTTACTTTATTTTTATCTGGATACCTGATCTCGACCTCTGATGGCAGAAGTATAGAGGTGTTTGGTTGGTTTTCCGTCGCAAGTGCGGGTGAGCTATTTGATCGTCAAAGCGATATAGCGGGCACTATTCACTTATACGTTGCGTGGGGGCTAATAGCTGTCGTTTTAATCCACATCTTAGGCGCCTTAAAGCATCATTTTATAAACAAAGATCAGACCTTAGCGCGCATGATTAAGGTTATGACTCCAAAAAAACATGAGGAATAACACATGAAAACACCATATTTAGCTGCTGGTATTGCAGCTTTGACAATGGCCGTGAGTGCCAGTGCTGCTGATTATACTATTGATACCAAGGGCGCACATGCGTTTGTTAATTTCAAGATTAAGCATTTGGGATATAGTTGGTTACATGGTCGTTTTAACAACTTTGAGGGGGAGTTTAGTTATGATGCCAAAAACCCAAATACCTCAAAGATAAATGTAGTTATTGATACAGCCTCTATTGACTCAAATCATGCAGAGCGTGATAAACACCTACGAGGCAGTGATTTTTTAAACGTGAAAGCACATCCAAAGGCCATATTTAAAAGTGAGTCCATCACGTTTAGTGACCAAACACACGCAAACGTTGTTGGCACTTTTACATTAAATGGGGTGACCAAAGAGATAGCTTTTGACGTTAAAAAAGTAGGAGAGGGTCAAGATCCATGGGGAGGCTATCGAGTTGGTTTTGAAGGCGAAACACAGCTAAAACTTGCAGATTACGGCATTGACTATGATTTGGGGCCAGCTTCCACACACGTGACTATTGGACTGCATTTGGAGGGGATCCGCAAATAATACGAACTAAGAGCTAGTCTTATTTAATTCATTTGTAATGATGTCATAAACCGCTTTGCTATCTACGCTAAGCGGTTTTCACTTATTAAAAACACTTGCCAATTGAGGTCTAAATTGCTCGGGTAGCCAGCGAGACATTGTCAATCTGTAGCGCTCGTCTTTATGGACATTCCCTAAAGCCAAACTAATTGCCGCGGCATCTTCTTGACCTTTCGCATTTTTACTGCACCCAGCAAATCCTGTTGTTATTTGAGACGTAAGGTCAAGCCTAACCTGAGTTAACTCATCAAGTTTGTCTACATGTAATTTATGATAGTAATGCTCACTTGGATAACCCAATATCACATCAACGCGCTTTTTAATTAACATGACCGTTAAGCTCGCCAGAGCATCACGCCCTGGTCTTATTGACACTTGTTTATTGGGTAAATTAGTAAGCAATGTGTCGAGCTCATCACCAAATGAGCGGTTAGCCGCAATGCCTACATTTAGCTTATGCTTTGTCACCAGTGAAGCGAGGTTGATGGCCTTATCTTTAACACCTAGAGCGTGAGCGACATCTTTGCGCAGCGCAACTGATGTTGACAATCCGATGGTCGAATACTCGTCACTGAATGCGATGTGCTGCTGACGATCTGCGGTTTTATACAAAGAGATGACACAATACTGGTTATTAACATTTGATAATTCGTGTATCGCTCTTGAAGCGGGATATAACTTATAGTTGAAGGTATAGTCAGGCATATATTGTTGAATGAGTTGAATTAGTAATTCATCTCTTCCTTGGCCTTCTAATCGATCGGCAAGGATATAATAAGGCGCAAAGTCGATGACTATCCATGTAATTTGCTTAGCATGACTCATACTGACATATGTTATTGTGAGAAAAAACAATATGATTTTAATCAAACTTTAAAGCCCTTAACGCGCATATACTAAGCTTAGCATCACCTGCGTTATTGATGATTAAATTAATGTATATTTAATTTGTATTTAATGTTTACAGTAGGGAGGGGTGTGCTAGTTTTAAATAAAGTCTTAGTTTTGGGAAAATAGACGTTTTAGAATGGTTGTAGCAAGTAGCCGAACTCTTTTGAAAATGTTTAGCGCTAACATGTCCTATTGTGTACATGACCTATTTTACTGTTCTGATTTATAAAGCATATTATACCAAGCTAAGATAGTATCTCGTTTTTATAATCGTTTTTTAGTTAGCTAATGGGAGTGTGCTTTTGTAGCGAGCCTACTATGGCGCAACACGGGCTATTTAAGTAAACCATTTCTGCATACTGCAAGCTAATTTGACGATCATGAGACCAAAAAGGTAAGGAAGCCAGTCAAACCAATAACGATAAATTATTATAAGGAAAATCTATGACTATTCTGATTGTAACCGACATATTTGGCCACACAGAGCATGTTAATCGGTTTGCTAATAGCCTTGGTAGAGATGTAAAGGTACTTTCACCTTATGTTGAGGAGCCAACGAATGTCACAGAGGCTGAATGCTATCAATTTTTTTTAGCTCAATGTGGCCATCAACGTTTTGCCGAAAAAGTCGTCGCAGCTATTGATGCTCTCAATCCAAAATTAATTATCGGCTTTAGTGCAGGCGGCGCAGCTGCTTGGGTTGCCTTATCTGAATTCAGTAGTGTCAATTCGGTCGAGCATCTGATTGCTTTTTACCCAAGTCAACTGAGAAATCACTTACAGCATAAGCCTAATTGTGATGTTTCTATATTCTTTGCCCAAGTTGAACCACATTTTGATGTTGAGCCTGTTATTGATACGCTTCGGTGTAAAAAGGGAGTAAGTTGCGTGAGGACAAGATATTTACATGGTTTTATGAATAAGCTATCTACTAACTTTGATTCTTACGCATATTCTCATTATCAATATTTTTGCCAAAGGGAAGGACGGGTTAGCTCAACCCCAGTGTTGGCTGAACCTGTTACTTTGTAGTCAGCTGGAAGACTGGGGAGTTAACACCCTCACAGTAGCCAACTTTATGCTACCTGGACTTGAAGCATAGGTGATTTGGAACTAAACCTGACACTAGTTATATGTTTTTCTTGATTATATTAAAGGAGTGTAAGATGTATCCAGAGTTACCAGACTATCGACATTTTTATAGTAATCCTATTGCAAAGCCTCCTTGTCGAATGCTTAATGCGCAAATGTATGGCTTTTTTGTTGAAGGTGAAAAAGCAAAAATTCAGGCTTATATCGATAGCACATTAAATACAGTGCCAAGTAGTGATTTCACATTCAAGGCACTAACTAATTGGTGTTTGCTAACGTTTACTGACATTGAAAATATTGCGTCAAAAGTGGCACCGTTTTCTGATTATGGATATATGCAGGAAACGGATATTATTATTTGGTTACCGATACTCAAGGTCAGTCTTGAGACCCGAAAGGCTGAACACCTTTATTGGTATCCAGCATTTATTGCGGTGAATAACATAAATGCACTTATCAATGGCAGAGAGATTTGGGGTTACAACAAATACTTGTGCCGTTATCGAATGCCTGAGCAATTTGGCAAGCCACTGCACTTTTCTCTTTCTCTAGATACCTTCAAAACATTTAACCCAAGCACCAAGATGGATTGGCATGACTTATTATCAATTTATCCAGAAGATGATGGTGAATCTTGGTTAAAAGAGGTGTTGGAAGTTGGTGACGAAATAGCAACCCTTTTTAAAGCTTCTGTATGTGATTTAGATGTGGATAGCCAATTTTTGAAGCAGTTTCTGTCCGGGTTCACACATCCACAAATGGATCAAATCCTGTTCAAACAAATTCCTGATGGTTATGGTGAAAAAGCCGTGTATTCAGCTGTGGTACACTCACCGTCTGAAGTAAAGAAAATTCATAAAATTGGCTTCATAAAGGATGACCTGCATCTTGATCTTCAACACCTAGATTCATTTCCGTTAAACAAGATGTTTGGCATCCCACTCGGTAAAAGTGAATTAAAACTTCCGTACTATGTAAAAATGGATTTTGATCAAGCGGGTGTAGAGGAGATTGTATCGACGACTTCAGGCATAACAACTCAACGCAGATAATCGAAGCTCAAAAGCGATATACGTCTGTTAAGTGGTCTCTCGGTATTGCTAAGCCTCATTATTGAGTGCATTAAACTAATGTTACGTGAATGGAATAACTATGAACAAACAGAAAGTGGCTATCCTTGGGGGCGGCGTTTCTGCTATGACAGCTGCTGTATATATGACAGAGCAAGAAAACTGGCAAGAACGCTATGACATTACAATATATCAGCAAGGCTGGCGGTTAGGAGGTAAAGGTGCGAGTGGACGCAATCCAAAACATGGTGAGCGCATCGAAGAGCATGGTCTACATGTGTGGTTTGGTGCCTATGTAAATTCGTTTCGAATGATTGAGACTGTGTATGACAAACTAGCTCGCCCAAGTAACAAGCCCATCCACACGTGGGAGCAAGCCTTAAAACCACATAGTTTGGTTGTACTTCAAGAATACATAGATAGGCAGTGGCAGACTTGGTCTGTTGACTTTCCAACTATCCCAGGCAATCCAGCAAACGGTACATTGGATTTACATTTTTGGCAGATTTTAAAACTTCTTGCTGCGTGGCTACATAAATGGGTTGACGATATAGAAGATGAAGTCGTGAAGACACATAAAACAACACAACTCATAACAAGAAAAAATAGAGATAAAAGTTTATTGGCACATTTAGGGCAGGAAGTCAGTAATTTCTTTGATGATATTGAGGACAAAGCGAAGCGTTTGTTTGATGACGCGGAGCAACAAATTCAGGAAGTGCTGTCGACTCCTAAATTATTGATTGCTCAACTAGATGCTTTTTTAACAGTAAGAGGATCAGACCATCGTTTAGGAAACAAGAAAGATCACCTAGTAGTATGGTACATGGTGCGTAAAATTAGGCGTTGGCTGAAATCAGAGGTAAATGACTTAATTGATGATAATCCGATCATAAGACGTTTATATATATGTCTTGACCTAGGTATTGCTATGATTATCGGATTATTGCGCGATAAAGTGTATTCCAGAGGCTTTGGATACATTGATAAATATGATTTTAAACAATGGCTCAGGCGTAATGGTGCTAATGAAACACTGTCTGTAGAGTCCGCTCCGGTAAGGGGATTCTATGACCTCGTGTTTGGCTACGAGGATGGTGACTTTGAAAAGCCCAATGTTGAAGCTGGAGTCGCTTCTCTTGCTATGCTGAGAATTATGCTGTGTTACCGCGGCGGTGTGATGTGGAAAATGCAGGCTGGTATGGGAGATATTATCTTTGCACCCATATACGAATTATTAAAAGCAAGAGGAGTAAAATTCGAATTTTTCAACCAAGTTGAAGCGCTCAAAGGCGTGACTTGCGGTGAAAGCAATTATGTTGATGAAATCACTATTATTGAACAGGTAAAATTAAATTCAGCGCAGTCATATTCTCCATTAATGCCTGTGAAAGACTTGCCATGTTGGCCAAGCGAACCGATTTGGGGGCAAATTGACCAACAGCAAGTTGAATTGATCCAACAGCATGAGGTGAACTTGGAATCTTATTGGTCCAATTGGGAGTCGATATACCAACACACATTTGGACAGCCACTTCCGCGGAAAACGCTAAAGCGTGCTGTAGATTTTGATTTAGTTATTTTTGGAATATCTGTGGCTGGACTTTCGCCACTTTGTGAAAATTTATTGGATCAAGATGAAAAGTTAAAGCAACAAGCAACAAATGTTAAAACAGTAGCCACGCAAGCGATGCAGCTATGGTTGACTAAAACAGACAGTGAATTGGGTTTTCATGACCCTTCACAAAGCGATGAAAGGCCAATTTTGAGTGCTTTCTCGAAGCCTTTTGATACATGGGCTGCGATGTCTAATTTACTTGAAGTTGAGGATTGGCAAGACCAAAAGCCGAGGAATATAGCTTACTTTTGTAGTGCATTTACCTGTGCCAATTATCCGCCACCATCAGATCATTATTTTCCCGAGCGTATGAAAGCTGAAGTAAAAGAAAACGGTTTAAAGAAGTTAACCAGTCAGATGCAGCCACTTTGGCCAGAAGCTTACCATGGAGATGACTTCGACTGGAACGTGTTGTTTGATAGAGGTAATACTTCTGGCGCGACAAGGTTTGACGCACAATATTGGCGGGTTAATGTAGATCCTAGTGAGCGATATGTATTAAGCGTGGTTGGCAGTAGTAAGTTCCGCCTAGCAACGAATGAGACTGTATTTAGTAATCTTTATCTGACGGGGGATTGGATAAAAACAGGAGTGAATGCTGGGTGTGTAGAGGCCGCTGTAATGGCGGGTATGCAAACGAGTAGAGCAATTACAGGTTATCCAGAGCAAATCAGTGGTGAGCAAGGGTTTGCACCATTTGACTGATATGCGGTGGAAAATGAGACCCATGACCACTCGATATTTCAAATAACGATATTAGTGTGAGGTTTTAACTTTGGTTATCGGGTACGGAAACTACCGTACTTGATACCAAGATGTTGGGGTCGCTGTAAAACTTTTAGATGAGACAGCGCTGGAAGGAGCTATTTAAAAAACAATAACTTAGCTTGTTGCACACCGAGGCTTCTGGTTAATTAAGTGTAATTACTTGGGGGTCGTTTTAATTCAGCTATACTGAAAGTGCAATTGCATGATATAGCTAGGGATTAAAACTATGCCACATTCAAATGTGCTGATGAACACGGTTACTCTTGCGTTACTTTTTGCTATCTCTTCAGAGGTAAGTGCCAAAGCAGAAAATATCGAAATAATCGAAGTCTATGCACAGAAAAGAAAGCAATCCATTAATGATGTTGCGATTGCCGTCAAACCTATTTTTGGCAGTCTAATCAAAGATGCCGCGGTGAAAGACACAACTGAGCTTGGAAGCCTCGTATCTAATGTAAAAATTAGCCAAAACGCGGCAGAGGGTACACCACCTGCGATAAACATAAGAGGGGTGGGGCTGGTTGATTATAACACCGCGAATACTTCTCCCATTGGTTTATATCTTGATGGAATTTCTGTTGGCTCTGCAAATAATCAAATCATTAATCTATTTGATATGGAGCAAATAGAGGTATTGAAAGGGCCACAAGGGACGCTGTTTGGGCGCAACACGACAGGTGGTGCTATTTTGCTAAGGACTAAGCGTCCTGAGGATGGCGATTATGCTTATCTTACCGCCGGGATTGGCTCTGACTCACTTTCAAGTGCCTCGACAGTAATCAATCTGAGTCTTACTAACGATAGTGCGATGAGGTTTGCCGGAAGCCACAAAAAGTACGATTACACCACATACAATCTTGATGATCGCTTTCCTGAAGCTGGTATGGAACAAAATGATGCTCGGTTAAGTTATTTTGGTGAATTTGACGATTTTAGCCTTTTCATAAAGGTTGATTATGGTCATTGGAATGGTTTGGTACAGCCAGTTGGTAACATTGGTATTTACGCAAACCCTGCTGATGGAACGAGATGTGCCTATTCACAGCTTGGCAGCAGTAATTGTGTCGATCTATTTGGCTTTAATAGCGGCAGCGACGATTTTTGGGCTGTAAGAGTGAATAACTATCAGCAACATCACAGCGTGAGCAAAGGGGTCACCGGAGAGTTAACTTATCAACTGGCTGAACAGTCGCAACTTGTATATTTGAGCGCTTTTAATCGGTTGGATCGCATACATGGGTTTAATTGCGATGGTAGTATTTTTTCACTATGCGAGGGAGAGTTAGGGCTAAAAACTGAAAAGTTAACTAATGAACTGCGATATGAGCAAGGCAGTTCACGTGGGTTTTTAACGCTGGGTTTATTTCAACTTGAAGAGCGTATTTACCAAGATAACTACAATGATCTTTTACGCGACTTACGAGGAACCGAAAACGGCTCGAGTGCAGCAACTTTCTACTATGATAACGATATAGAGATCTCCTCGCATGCAATTTTTGGTCAGTATGAGTACAGGCTGAGTGAGAAAACCGCGCTATTATTGGGCTTGAGGTATAGTGATGAAAAAGTCGACTACGATACTTTTTCCTACATGAACATCCCTTTTGGCGACAACACTGCTGGGATCTTAGTTCCTTCATACGACATACAAGGTGAAACATCGGATACCAATCTATCAGGTAAATTCTCCGTGATCCATAAGCTCGAATCAACTAAAAGCTTGTATTATAGCCTTGCAAATGGGGTTAAAAGTGGTGGATACAATGGTGGTTTCTTGGTGTCTCGCTCGGCTGCTTTACGAGCTAGCTACGGACCAGAAAAGCTGATTGCGCATGAGCTGGGCGCAAAGTTAATGTTCGAACCGATTGACCTACGCACTAACTTTGCGGCTTTCTATTATGATTATAAAGATCAACAGGTTTTTATGAATCAAGCTTCAGAGATCCCTGGAGCGCCCCCTTATCAACTATTAAAAAACGTGGGCAAGTCGACTATTTATGGAGTTGAGCTAGAAAACACTTGGGGCGTGTCGAAACAAACTCAGGTTTCACTAGATGTTGGTTATATTCCAGAGGCTAACTTTGAAGAATTTGTGGACCCACTCGGAGTTGCCTTAACAGACAATCGGCTCCCTTTCACATCCAAATGGAATATTGCAGGCCATGCTGAGCATAAATTTAGTTGGAACTCTGTCGGAGTAAAAGCGAGAGTTGGCTTTGATTATCAAAGTGAATACTATTTCGATCAAAATGAGTCGCTATACGCCTCTCAGCCGAGTTATATTCTGTGGAATGCTAATTTACAGTTCAAATATGATAAGTGGCAAGTGGGAGTGTGGGGTAAAAACCTTCTTGATAAAGAATATAGTCATTTAATCTTCGACTTAAGTAGCTTTATAGGCATGCTTGAAGATTTTAAAGGGGAAGGAAGAAGAATTGGACTTGATGTTACCTACCACTTTTAAGTTTTAATTCGTGGAAAAATAGTAATTAGATTTTTGAGGTATAAAATTGCGCAAATTAGGTGAAAAGAAAGCTGCTCATAGAAAAGGGATGCCCGTTAGCATGCGCTTTTTATCTATTTTGCTCTGTATTTTTTGGTTTTCGGGAGCCTGTTTTGCTGATCAAAAATCGTTGACGCTTTCACAACCTTGGCATTATCAAAACCTTCACAATATTGGGCGCATCTATGAGGCAACATCTAGCACCCGGTTTCCTCAGAATTGGGATGAGATACAGACTTGGGAATCCACCCAACAACCCTTTGAGAAAAGAGCTTTATTTTCAGGTCGGTATTTTTTAGTGACTAAAGTGAAGAATCAAAGTCCACTTAGTGAGTTTGTGTTATACCCCTACAACACCGTGCTGAGCAAAATTGAGTCTCGGATATACACGCCCCAATCTGTTATCAGTGTATTTTCCGGCGGTGTGGTCGAAAACGAGTTTGCATTTCACTATGGAAACCAAATTCATCTAGAGCCTAACCAAGAATATTATATTATTACTCTATTTGAGAGCGATTTCTTCTATACACCCGTCAAGCTGACTATTGAGCCGCTCAGGGACTTTGAACGCAAAATCGTATATGAAAACTTAATAATGACACTCTGCTTTGGGGTTGGCATTGTGCTGGGGTTATATAATCTACTTATTTATATCGGATCGAAAGATATTACCCACCTTTATTACGCGCTATTTACTTGTGTTTGGGTGTTTGCATGGAGTCATTTTTTTCACGTACCAGACCAATTGTTTGGGTTTTATTCAGCTAATCTTCATTGGTTGGGCTTTGCACTTGCACCGCTTACTAACGCACTGTTTTACATACACCTATTAAAGCTTAAAGATGCCCATCCAAATTATGTTTCAATTTCAATTTGGTTAGGGGTGATAGCTGCATTGGGTTTACCATTTTGCATTCTTTTTCCAGGGTTTGGCTTTATTTGGGCAACCTTAGTGACTGGTCTTGCAATGTGTTTTGGTTTATTTGTTGGGGTAAAGCGGTGGTCTGAAGGGTTTCAACCCGCACGCTATTTTGTTTTTGCTTATGTTGCTATGGCTGTGCCAAATATGATTGGTAATTTTACTAATCTCAGTTTACTTCCTGAGTCATCAAGCAATTTGTATTTGTATGGGCTGATAGGCTCGGCACTAGATGCACTTTTATTGGCTTTTGCCGTTGCTGATAAATTTAGGATCACCAGTGAGGAGAATATTGAGCTAAACAAAAACCTAGAAGCAAAAGTTCTGAAGCGCACTTATGAGTTAGAACAGGTCGCTGCAGAACTTAGAGATGCGAGTGAGGCAAAAAGCCGTTTTCTGGCAAATATGAGCCATGAAATTAGAACTCCTATGACTTCCATTATAGGTTATGCCGATGGCATTATGCTTGGAGATATAAAACCTCATGAGCGGAATCATGCAATATCAGTTATTTTGCAAAACTCGAGACATGTTTTAGGCTTGATAAATGATATTTTAGACATGTCTAAAATTGAAGCGAATAAACTCGAAGTTGAATTGGTTGAATCTAATCTCTTTCAGGCGATTGCACATGTGGACTCTCTACTGGGTAAGCAGATAAGAGATAAAGGGTTGGAATTTGCACTAAATTATCATTTCCCATTACCTGATTTTGTTGTAATAGACCCCACGCGGTTGCGCCAAATTTTGCTTAATTTAACCTCTAACGCCATGAAGTTTACCACGGTTGGGAAAATCTCAATCGATGTTGCGTGCCAAAATGAAAGGTTACTGATCACGGTGCGTGACACTGGGATAGGAATGACCGCAGATGAACAAAAGGAGTTATTTAGTGCGTTTTACCAAGCTGATTCTTCTACTTCAAGAAAGTATGGAGGAACTGGGCTTGGATTAAACATTTCAAAGAGTCTCGCGAATAAGTTAGATGGAGATATTTTTGTTGAAAGTGAGGTCGGCTCGGGCACAGCATTTACATTGTCGTTAGGGCTATATACGACGGAGAGAACTAGGTGGGTAGAAAGCTTAGCACAAATTGGGGATGTACGGGAGCATATCAAGGTGCCAGAAGAAATTACTCAGGCATTAAAAGGAGAGGTGTTACTCGCGGAGGATAATACCGATAACAGTAAGTTAATCAAACGGATCTTAGAAAGAATGGGATTATCAGTTACTGCTGTGGAAAATGGTCAACTTGCAGTACAAGCGGTGCTGGACAATGAATTTGATCTTATTCTGCTTGATATTCAGATGCCGGTTATGGATGGTGAACAAGCGTTTAGCTTTATTCAAGCGACAGGGTGCAGTACACCAGTGATTGCACTTACCGCCAACACCATGCAGCATGAAATCGATCGTTATTTGAAGTTAGGTTTTAGCGATCACCTTGCAAAGCCAATTGATAGACTTATCTTTAGTCAAAAAATAGCGCACTATCTGGATATTAAAGTAGAAGAAGAGCTTGACCTGCCAGAAGCTGAGTTTAATCAGCTGAAACAACAATATGTATCGGGATTACACGAACAAATCATACAAATTAAGAACCAAGCTAAGTATCAAGATTACGAGGCCTTAGCGAAGACGGTACATGCAATCAAAGGCACGGCTGCCATGTTTGACTGTATTGATATACATAAAATTGCCCATCAACTTGATGAAAAGTTGAAAAATAAACAGTTACAAAATATAGATACCCAGTTACATGATTTGCTAGGTGCGATGACTCGCGCAATTGAATCTGGGAAACAAAAAAGTGAACAAGCGTGAACATGCTAGCGCAGTGGCTGGAGCGCATTTAGCTGAGATGAACTTATGATTGGAAAATCGCGTCTAAGTTTGTAACTGGCATAAAGGTTAGAAAAAATAGTCGTTTTAGATAGCCGATCAAGGTGTGCAATAAATAGTTGAGCACTGTGCCTTTGTCCTGAAGGGTGTGTCATTTTGCAGCAGCGTTGAAATTGTGCAATCAACGTTCTGACAGACTCTGATTTCCCCTTTGTAGATAGAGCCAAATCTGCCTCTATAAAAAAGGCGACTCCACTCCAGTATACTCGCTGCTGCGCGTTCAAAGACCACATGTTTTCGCTGACAGATGATAAAGTGCCTGGTGCCGCCTTGGTATTGTCTCTGCCACGCTTTAATCCCGAGCGTAGTCGTAAGTTAAATTCATCGATGTCAAACACAGCATTGTCAAGCATGATGATATTTTGTAAGTAAGTGGCTAACCCTTCGGCTAGCCAAAAGTCAGGATAATCTAGTAATGGATGATAGAGGTGGGCAACTTCATGATAAATAGTCCAATCTTTAAGTAATACCTCACTAGAAGTGAAACGTTTAACATGTAACTCCACTGAGTCATATTCCCCTCGCTTTATTGCCCCCCAAGGTACTGGCTCGGAAGCTAAGAAAACAGGCTCAACCGTAATGTTGAGTTTGGTTTGCTGCAAAGCGCCCAATGTCTTTTCAGTGGCCTCTATACTGTGCGAAACCCAAGTGTTGATGTGCTTCTGATCTGTATTACTTACCCAGCTTGAATACATTAATTCAATGTGTGTTGCACCTACATTATTTGTAATGCAGGCCAGCGCAAATAAAATATAAAATCTCATGTTTATCGCTTTTTGGTTAGCACTAACGCACAGGTTCACTTGAATAGTTCAGTTGAGATTATCTCAACTGAACTGAACAGTCTATTGTGTAAAACTATACAAAACATCAACCAAGGAAATTTAATGAAATTAGTTATACTCATGGTTAGTACTGCTGCCTTATCAAACCCACTACTTGGGACGTGGGAATTTGTCGAAGGGGAATATGCAACGCCAAATGGCCGTATCACCGCAAAAGCTCCCGAATTAACATCGACCAAACTTATCACAGAAACTCATCATAGTTATATCACTCAAAGTCGAGGCGAGTTTAAGCATGCGGGGGGTGGTAGCTATAAGCTAGAAGGCGATCAATTTATTGAAACGTACGAGTATGGGAATATTCCTTCTTTACTAGGAAGAACTATGTCATTCAACTATAAAGTTGATGGGAAACTGTGGCATCATGAGCTTTATGAAGATGGTAAGTTTGTTGAAAGGGAAGTATGGAAAAAAGTCGATTAATCCCAGCTAAGATGCGTTACATTTGTCACGCATCTTCCAAATTTCAAAATAAGTACACGGATACACCAGCTCCCATGGGCACTCAAGTTTTAATCAAAGTACATGCTTTTGGTGTGAATCGTGCCGATATTCTTCAACGTCAAGGTAAATATCCGCCACCTCAAGGGGATAGCGAAATATTAGGCTTGGAGGCGTCAGGTGTTGTAGTTAAAGTTGCTGATCGGGCACTTGAACACTTGTTGGGGAAAGATGTCTTTTGTTTAACCTCAGGTGGTGCTTATGCAGAATATGTGGTTGCGGAGGCCGCTTTACTTATCCCTGTCCCCTCAGGTATGTGTCATAGCTATAGTGCAGGACTCGCTGAGATATACCTGACGGCATTTGATGCGCTAATAAGAGTAGGCCAATTAAAAGCAGATGATGTGCTGCTTTGCCATGGTGGAGCATCTGGAGTTGGCAGTGCAGCTATTCGGATCGCCAAACATATTGGTGCTACAGTGGTAACTACCCAAAGCAGTGAAGAGAAAGCCCAGTATGCTATCTCCTTAGGTGCAGATCATACGATTAACTATTCTGAGTCTGACTTTGCTGAAGAAATGAAAAGACGTAATTTAAAGGCAAACGTAATACTAGACCCCGTAGCTGGTGATTATCTTAAAGCCAACCTAAAAGTTGCTGCAATGGACTGCCGTTGTATCTTATTGGCAATGCTGGGTGGAAGATACGCAGAGCTAGACTTCGCAAAAGTGTTAGCAAAGAGATTTAATCTACACGGTAGCACACTTCGGAACCGTTCAATCGCATACAAAACAGAATTAGTTGCTAGTTTTACCTCCATGTTTAGCAGTCGACTTGCAGAGCCTGAGATGCAGATCCCGATATACAAAATTCTACACTGGGATGATATTGAACAAGCACATGAGCTTTTAGAGCAAAATCTGAATCGAGGTAAAGTCGTTGTAAGAGTATGCTAATATCAATCAGCTTTTATCGTATAGCCAAAGTGTGGGTTAGTTAACTTGGTAACCGATACCACTGAATAAATTGGTTTCTTAGGTTGCTTGCCCGCCATATTTGGTCCATCTTGGCGGGTAGAGCAAGTAGCGCCAGAAAAAATAAGCAAGTGAGCAGATCCCAATACCAATATGCTAATGTATATGGCTGGCTGAAAGGCTGTAAAAAGTAAATAACAATGGTATGAAAACTAAAGACGGGTAGGGCATGTTGCCCTAAAAAAACTGGATATTTCAACGTAAAGACAAAAGGGACACTACGCATTAACAACATAAAGAGATAGATGACAAGCAATAAGTTGAATTGGTATACGAGCGAAGCGCTACCGCTACCATAGACGTACGGCTGCATTAACTCAGGAGCCGTGTGTTTAATGACGACTATAGTTCCGAGCAACGAAAGTAGAAAAACTTTAATGCCCAAGGGAAAGCTAAACTTTATATTCTTATCATATTTTAAGTAGCTAAGGAGGACACCCATATAAAAATAAATTTGCCATGAAAAGGGGTTAAAGTAGCTAACATTCGTTGATACATCTAAACCTAATAGCTCAAGCAACGGTGTAAACCACTGCATAGTTACAAATTGAGACATCAACCAAATAAAGACGGTGATGGCTGCAACCCTAGTCGCATTCCCTCGTTTGATGGCACTAATAGCAAAAGGAAGTAAGATCATAGGGACTAAATACAATACTAGAATATCGTGGTAGCCCGGTTGCTCTAACAATAGCAAGGCTAAAAAATAGCTCTGCGTGGGGCTGACAAACCAGTTCGCTGCGTTAAAAAATCCTGACCATTGCGATACGTATATCGGAAATATTCCGACTAATGTAAAGGTTAACGTGATAGCTAATATATGAAAGCTATAGATAGTCCAACAACGCTGCCAAATTTTAGTCTTGAGTTTAGCGCTGTCTTCGCTGTATCGTGAGTAAACCAAGTAAGCAATAAAGCCTGACAAGAAAACAAATCCTTCGGCTGCAGACACAAGTCCTAATGGTGCTCGGGTGATCTGCGGAATGAAATTACCATATAAATGATTACAGGTAATAATGATAAGAAGCCAACCCCTTAACCCATCATACACTGTATACCTATCCATTTATTTTTCTTTCCTTGAAGTGCCTAGCGATGTTATATCGACTTCTTAATTAAAAAATTGGTATTACTTTGTTCCTTTTTTAAAAATATTGCTAATGAAATATTTTAATAGACATATATTTTGCAAAAATTTTTATGGAGATAAGGAAGTATTGGATATATTAAGACTTATTGAGTTTTGGTACAACCGAGTGGATTCGAACCACCGACCCCTACCATGTCAAGGTAGTGCTCTAACCAACTGAGCTACGGTTGTACAATTTTTTGAGGTGTTTTTGGTACGACCGAGTGGATTCGAACCACCGACCCCCACCATGTCAAGGTGGTGCTCTAACCAACTGAGCTACGGTCGTACTGACGTTTATCAGGGGAATCCCTGTCAACGCGTTGTAATATATAGTGACTGAGCGGTTGGATCAAGCGCCTTTCCTAATTTTTTGATTGTTTGCCTTTTTTTTGCTCATGATGGTGTTATTTCACACAGTTTATAAAAATTTTGCCACCAAATGACGTGCGCTTTAGCAGAAGCTTTGAGTTCGTCTAAATGCGATTGCAGCATGAGCGGATCAGAAATGCCATGTTTTTCAAACACTATCTGAATAGGTTGCCAGTCTCGGATGAGCTGCTGTGTTATTGATGTTAACATTGCTTGATATGGCTGTATATCGTTCAGGTAGTACTTAGAGAAAACATTACTAATAATGTGTGCCTGTTTTCTGTTACTCCCTTTGCGACACACGCCTTCTTCTAGCTTGAGATTTTTCATTTGTAAAGTGGCAGCGGTATTGAACTGTGTTTGTTTACGTAAACTGGTCAAAAGTGACGATATAAATCGGTGAGATAACGTTTTTAATGCAGGCGTTATGGTGGTTGCTGCAATCTGATCGGGATCATTTATATTGACAGCCACATCAGCGAGTATATTAACAGCCGCTAATGTGTCGCCCATTAGTGCGGTTGGTTCTGGTGGGATCTCTGAGGTAGTTAATAACCCAAGGCTTGCGAGCTCTTTTTCATTAGTCATCATATGTAGAAAAAACAAAGGCAGTTGCGTTCGCTTTTCTGCCAGAGCTTGGATCAAGATTTGGCTGAGTTCTTTCTTGGTTTTGGGATGAGTAATGCAGTCGGGAGCATGCTGAAGGAACTCAATGGTATACTTTAATCGCTCACTCGGATAACTTACTTTCCCTAATTGGTTGTTCTGAGCTGCAATTAAGTTCGTTATTTTACAATGCCCAGTTTGGGCAATATCTAAAACAGAAATGCTCAGCTCGCTTTGCGGCTGAGATACTGTTTGTATGTCAATGTTATGAAGTGGTTGAGGCTTAACCACTTCAATATCACTGGCTGAAGCAAGTCTACTTTGATAATCTGCAAACGTATCCGACGGCTGCTTTGAGCAAGCAGTCACAAGTAATATGATAATTAGACTAAGTATTTGCTTTGCTAATTTCAAAATTCACCCTCTTATTCACGCATGTCACCAGCAACACCGCTGCGGTACTCAACCCGATTATGATACCAATCCAAAACCCTTGTGGCCCCATCGCTGTTGTGATCCAGTCTGTCTTTGCCAATATGTACCCCAGAGAAAATCCAATTAACCAATAAGATATAAATGTTACCCACGATATTGGCTTGGTGTATTTTAATCCCCTTAACACGCCGTTTGCAGAGACTTGTAACGCGTCTGGTAATTGATACAAACAGGCTAAAACCATAATACTGGTCGCAAGAGCAGCAACTTCCTCATTTTTCGTATATAGCCACACAATACTATCTCTACTTATATACGTCACCACCGCGACAAATAGTGCAATTAAGATTGCCAAAGTAAAGGCTGTTTTTATTGCAACTCGAAGGTTGGCTGTTGCTCCTTGTCCAGTTAAATTTCCAATACGTATAGCGATAGCCATAGATAAACTAAGAGGCATCATGAACAACATGGTGGTTACACTTGCTGCAATCTGATGACCGGAGACAGCTATTGAGCCTAAATCCGCAATAAATAAAGGAATACAAGCGAACAGCGTGACCTCAAAAAACGTTGCTAGGGCAATGGGAAAGCCAAGTGCGGCAATATACTTCATGACCGATAGATTTGGCTTGGAAAACCCAGTAATCAGAGCCTTACCTGGAATATGTTTACTTTTTAGGCTGTAAAGCCACTGAACGATTGCCATAGACCACAGCACAATTGTGGTGGCTAAACCACACCCAGCGCTACCGAGGGCTGGCGCGCCAAATTTTCCGTAAATAAATATGTAGTTCGCAATGATGTTGATACCAAGCCCCACGACACTGATATAGAATGCGGGTTTGGTCTGTCCTACACCTTCTGTTACGTTGCGATAAACTGTGAATATTAAAAAGCCTAAGAGTCCCCATTTAACAAAATCGATGTAACCTTGTGCGAGACCTTGCACGTTGTCACTAGCACCGATGTTGCTAAAAACAACTGGCGTATAATTAGCAATTAAGATCCCGATAGAAAACAGCCCTAAAGATAAATACATACTTTGCTGAAAAAACTGTTTTATGCCAGCTTGGTCATTAGCACCATGACAGTGTGCCACTATGCTCGTTAATGCCAGCAAAATACCTTGCAAACTGAATATTAAAGGGTTCCAAACACCCGTCGCTATGGAAAGAGCGGCGAGGTCTTCAGCGCTTACCTGGCCTGCCATCATAGTATCTACAACGGTCATGAGTACTAAAGTTACTTGTGCAAGAAAAACGGGGATAGCCAACTGTAACAAACGTCTAGCTTCCCAAGTTGAGAAATTCATGATGCGGTACTGCTTGAGGAATAAAACGTTATTTTATTTTAGCAAAAGACATATAGCAAAACTTTGCGGTTTAATACATGCGGTTTATATCCGAAGGCTTAATTGTTTTCTAGTCTGGGCTGCGATCCAAGTTAAACTAACTGGAGGTAAAATATCATGTGGATATTGAGTACACCTTTTCAGTTGATTTAGTTACAATCCAGTTTCTGAAATCATGAGGGTAGATATGTTTACTGGAATTGTTCAAACCAAAGCGACAGTTGTATCAGCCAAACGAGAAGAAAACCTAGTCAGGCTAGTGGTGTCTGTTGGCAGCAAATATTTAGATAAACTCACATTAGGTGCAAGTATTGCGATTAATGGATGTTGCCTCACCGTAGTGCACTTTGAACGATTAGACAATGATGTGGTCGGTCAGGTTAGCTTCGATGTGATTGATGAAACGTTAACGTTAACAAACCTAGGCAATATTACGCGAGGAGAGCAGGTTAATTTCGAGCGCTCAATGACATTTGGCACAGAGCTTGGCGGACATATTATCTCAGGGCACATTCAAACTTCTGGCCATATTAGCGTGATTAAACGCAGTGCTGGCAATGTAAAAATGCACATTGCTCTACCGCAAGCATGGCGAAAATATGTTATGTATAAAGGCTTTATTGCAGTAAATGGGGCGAGCCTTACAGTAGGGGAAGTGGACAAACATGGCTTTTGGCTTCACCTAATACCAGAAACATTGGCGCTAACCAATTTAGGTACTTGTAGTGAGAATGATACTGTTAATATTGAGGTCGACCAGCAAACCTACACGATAATAAATACCGTAGAAAATTACATGAAAAAGCAGTCCTTGCTGGAGCATGTTAGCGATTAAATGGTGTCGTGGGTGTTTCGCTTTTTTGACTTTTGCTGACGATACGAAACCAACTAGGCTTTATACTTGTTCAATATCAAGGAATGAATCTGACGCGGATTGCGATAAACATTTATTTAACCAGAAGTTTGGAGAAGGAGTGCTCTACCTCTTTACTGTCAGGGCACAACTTGCTTTACCTTCTTATCTAGCCCGAGAGTTTTAGGGAAAGCTGTATTGTCGACAAGACTTTCTCGCTTCAAAAAAGAAATCTTAAGCAAGCGAGTCCGTATCTTTGAGCCTACACTTTAAGTTACTCAGAATATTTGCTCATCGTCGCTATCAACTCTTAACTCAAGTTTGTTATGCAAATGATCGAGATGCATATTTAGATGTATTGGGCTACAGCATGCTGCGCAGTCCTCATAGTAGTCTTGATCACCTTCACTGGTATCTAGGCTAACGAAAATATGGTGCCCGCAGTGCGGGCATTCGATACGTTGCTGGTATAGATTTTTCATTGGCCCCCCACAAATATTGGCCAAGATGTACTCCGACTAATTATAGTTCATTATGACGAAAATATGGCAATTACTTGAGTATTGCATTTACCTGCTCTGCGGCATCCCGTAGGTATTTGCCAGCAAATAGGTTAGCTTGAACTAACAGCGGGTATAGCCTATAAATTGCTAACCTTTGCGACGCATTGTCAGCAAGTGGGTAGATTGAACTATAACCTTGATAAAATGCCTCTGGGAGTGGGGCAAATAAAGAAGCCGTAGCGATATCGATCTCCCTATCCCCATAATAGCAAGCCGGTGAAAATAACACTGGCTTGCGCTCACTGAAACCAATGTTGCCATGCCAAAAGTTACCATGAACCAATGAGGGCGCGACATGATGTGGCAATAACGGTTTGAGGTGCTCTACAAACGTATCTATATCGGTCAATACAACGCCTTTTTCAGCGAGTAATTGAAGCTGCCAGCCGATTCTTTCCTCGGCGAAAAATACTTCCCATTTTTTGTGCCACTGATTTGGTTGAGGTAGCTCATGGATATAGTTATCTTCTTCCAGTCCATACATCTCTTGCTCGTGACGTTGATGCAGTTTTGCTAGGTTTTCACCGCATTCAAGCCAATTTTCGTTACGATGATCAAGTTCTAGCCACTCTAATACCAAAAAGCAAAATTCTACACTGGTACCGAGGGTAATGGTGTCTGCGATTAAAAAGTCCGAATCGCGAATGAGCTTCTCTCTGTTGTTTACTTCACACTCAAAACGCTCAAGCGCTTGTATGGGAGCCACCTTCACCAGAAATTGATGATGCTGGTTAGAAATTTTGTATAGCTTTTTAGAGCCATAGCTTTTAAGTGTCTGTTTTGAAGACAGTTCAAATGTTTCATGAAGAGATTCAGAGATTTGTTGGTTGACCTTGTTCCACATAAGTAAGATCCAACAGAGCCACTTAGTTTAAAATATGGTTGAAATTCTCAAGATCACAAATACTTGAGGCTTTTTTATAAAAAAAATAGAATATCGGTCAAGCGATTTTATCCAAAGGAAGTACATTGAATAAAAATATCATTACCAATTTGACTGCGGCGGTCATCACAGTATGCGGCCTGGTGTGGCAGCAGGATGTGGTGTTTTCAATAGGGCTATTTGCGTTATCAGGAGCGATGACAAATTGGTTGGCGATACATATGTTATTCGAAAAGGTACCATTCCTATACGGATCGGGGATTATCACGATAAAGTTTGAGTCGTTTAAAGCATCTATTCGAGAACTTATTTTGAGTGAGTTTTTCAGCAAAGAAAAGTTAGAAAAATTTTTAAGTAATGAACATCCCAAATTCGATTTAACTCCAATAGCGAACAAAGTTGACCTAAACCCTGCATTCGACAGATTACTCAACGTGATAGAGGCCTCTCAATTTGGTGCAATGTTACAGATGTTCGGTGGTACAGAAGCCGTCCAGCCACTGAGGGAACCATTTATTGAGAAAATGCGCGTCGCTATTATTGAGCTTGGTGAACAACCCGAGTTTGACGCTGCTGTTAGCGAAGCCTTGAGTGCTGGACTAATGGGAGATGACATTCACAAGACGATTGAAACGGCAGTAGATGAACGACTGAACGAACTGACTCCTAAGATGGTAAAGGAGATTATACAAAATATGATTAAAACACACTTAGGCTGGCTCGTAGTTTGGGGTGGTGTTTTCGGTGGATCGTTTGGTTTACTAACAGCGTTAGTTTGACCTATTCAATGGGTTAATGCTCAAGTCACCGCAGTTTTCTGGGGATAATGATAAAGGCGTAGTCAGGGTATCTACGCCTTGGATACTAATTGCTAACTTAGGGTCGCCGGCTTAGTGATTACCTTGAGCCGGAGACATGTATGGTTTTGTCAGAGATTTTTGCTATGTCTTTGATGCTCGTTTTTACATTTTCATCAGCACCTAAATACTTTGCTACAGTATTGAAGCCATAGGTGGCTGCAAATTCGCCGACAGGAAGATCGTTACAGTGTAGCTTGTCTTCAATGATACGCTTATCTAAACGGCTACTTTTTAGTGTGTTATGTAGATGTAGCTTGTTGTCTTTAACGACAGACATACATACTTTGGTGGCGATCGAGTCGTCTGCGGGACTGAAATTAGCAGCTGATGCGCTAGCGGCAGCAAAAAGTGAAGTAAGACATACTAAATTGAACAGTTTCATGATTAGCTCCTTGGCTATCTCTTGGACACCTAGTTAGTATTGCCAAAGATCCTCGTGAATGCTGTAAATCAAGTAATTCGGAATGTAATAGAGTATTACAAGTGTGTATTTGTTTTTTACTTCCCTGTTTTAAAAGGTATTTTTTTCTCCACTCCGTCATATTTGGAAAAGTTTTTTTATCAAAATAAGAATATTTACATTTAATTAATGCGGCATCTCACAAAAGCATGCGATTTTTTAACCAATGGACGGAAATATGTCAAAACGTGTCAATACTGACGTTAATTTACATTCCAGATCAATGGTTAGATTTTGTCTCTCCCGAATGTCAAAACATACGTTATAATAAGGGGCGTTCGTCGTAATTACTTGTCACTAAAGCGCATAATTGCGTAAATTAGTGGTGTACAAGTTAAAGTCACAAAAAAACAATAGAGATGACAAAAATGGTTAAATATACTCCCTCCATAGTTGTAGCTGGTATTGCCGCTGCGCTGATGGGTTGTCAGGACAACGGCCCTCAGAAAGAAAAAGTAACAATAGAAAAAAATCCCTATCCGAGCACGTATAAAGCAGTACCTTCACGATCCACTTTAATTACTAATGCAACTGTGTTAACGGGGACTGGTGATAAGATTGAGCAAGGTGATGTGTTTATTGTTGACGGGAAAATCCAACAAGTTGGCAAAGATTTGTCCGTCACAGCTGATACCACAATAGATGCACAAGGTAAGTGGGTCACGCCCGGCATTATTGACGTGCATTCACATCTTGGTGCTTACCCTAGCCCAAGTGTAGAGTCACACAGTGATGGTAACGAGATAGTTAACCCAAATACCTCACAAGTTTGGGTCGAACATTCTGTTTGGCCTCAGGATCCCGGGTTTAACCGAGCTCGGGAAGGGGGGATCACTACATTACAGATCTTACCAGGCTCAGCCAATTTATTTGGGGGTAGAGGGGTTACATTGAAAAATGTGCCAGCACCAACAATGCAAGCGATGAAGTTTCCAGATGCACCTTACGGCCTCAAAATGGCATGTGGTGAAAACCCTAAGCGCGTATATGGATCAAAGGGCGTCGCACCGTATACTCGTATGGGTAATATGGCTGGCTATCGAGAAGCGTGGATTGAAGCCGGTGAATACAAGCGCGCTTGGGAACAATATGAAGCAGAATATGCTGCTGGCTTGAATCCAGATGCACCGAAACGTGATATCAAACTTGATACCTTACGTGGAGTGTTAGACGGCGAGATTTTAATTCATAACCATTGTTATAAAGCTGAAGAAATGGCCATGATGATCGACTTGTCAAAAGAGTTTGGTTATCACGCAGGGACATTCCATCACGGTATTGAAGCATATAAAGTTGCTGATCTTTTGGCTGAAAATGGTAACTGTGCGGCACTTTGGCCAGATTGGTGGGGCTTCAAAATGGAAGCGTACGATATGGTTCAGGAGAATGTTGCTATTGTTGATGCAGTGAAGAACTCTTGTGCAGTGGTTCACTCAGATTCAGGTACAACTATCCAGCGCCTAAATCATGAAGCATCAAAAGTGATGAATACAGCTAATCAGTCAGGCTTCAATATTAGTGAGCAACATGCTATCAAATGGATCACTGCCAATGCAGCAAAATCTCTTGGGATCCAAGACAAAACTGGATCGCTTGAGCAGGGTAAGCAGGCCGATGTGGTGATCTGGAACACGAATCCTTTTAGTGTTTATTCTCAAGCAGAGCAGGTATTTATAGATGGTGGCAAAGTTTATGACCGCAACGATGAAAAATACCAAGCAGTTAGTGACTTTATGTTAGGTCAAAAGTAAGGAGTTGATGAGATGAAAACCATGAAATTAGCCATGATCACTAGCGCTTTACTTGCTCATTCGGCTGCATTTGCAGAAGTCACTGCAATTACAAATGCCACTCTACACACCGCGACGGCTGAAGGGGTGATTGAGGGGGCCACGCTACTAATTGAAAACGGTAAAATAAAAGCGATTAGTCCAAATAACATAAATGCTGATGTGACGATTGACGCCAGTGGTAAAATTATCACGCCAGGGTTTATCGGCTCCATGAACCAACTAGGTTTGGTTGAGGTGGGGGCAGTCGCAGCCTCTCGGGACGCCGGTGATGACGCAGCTGGTATAGACTTTGATGCAAGTACTGCATTTAACCCTCGTAGTAGCTTGATCGCGTACGCAAGAAAGGGTGGTGTTACACAAAACTTAGTTACGCCCTGGGGTGGCAAAAGTGAATTCGCAGGGCTTGGCTTTGTGGTTGATTTATCGGGTACGTTTGATAGCGTAACTGATAGGCAAAGCGCTTTAGTTATTCACTTGGGTGCCAAAAGCGAAGGGTCTCGTGCAAAGTCATTAGATAATGTCGTCAAAAAGCTTGCGTCGCACCAAGAAAAGCAAAATAAAAAGGATGATAAAGACAAAGCTAAACCAACCGCTGAAGAGCAGGTGTTAACTCAAGTGTTAGCGGGCGAAATGCCAGTTATTGCTTCGGTATCACGAGCTTCAGATATATTAGAAGTGATTAAAGTTAAGGAGCAGTTTGGCCTTGACCTAATCATTAAAGGTGCTAATGATGCTGTATTAGTCGCTGACGAGTTAGCTAAAGCTAACGTGCCAGTTATCCTCAGTGCGGTGTCAAATTTACCCTCTAGTTTTGATTCTATGCACGCAAGCCTTGATAATGCTGGAAAGCTAGAAAAAGCCGGGGTGGAAGTTATTTTGTCCATTGGTGGTGATGGAAGTCACAATGTTTACCAGCTGCGTTTTGATGCAGGTATTGCTGTAGCAAATGGTATGAGCCATGCTGGCGCATTAAAGGCAATTACTGCAAACCCAGCGGCTGCGCTTGGTATTGATGGTGGTGTAATAGAAGTTGGCAAGCGCGCAGATATTGTGATGTGGAGCGCAGATCCTTTTGAATTTAGCACTACAATTGATAAGATCTGGATCAATGGCGAGGAAGTGTCTACCGAGTCACGCCACGATAAACTAAGAGACAGATATACGACAGATTCTGATATGCCAAGAGCGTATACGAAGTAATATAGTTAAGAATAGCTTAAAAAGCCTAAAATAGTCTAAGGTTTTAGGCTTTTTAAATTATAAATAGCTTTGTATAGCGTTGCTATTTTTCAAACAGGTTATGTAATCGTGAATTCAAGCCCGAAGCGTACTTCTCGTTAAATTAGGCTGCTTTGCGTAATTCATCGAAATATCACGGCTGATTGCCTAAGCCCTAGGAATTTTCTCGGCCTCGCATTTAGCGCCTGTTCTATGTGCGCAATTTGCTTAAGCTTTCCCCTGTTAGCGCACTTTTTCATTAGCCCGAAAAGCAACTATATAGGCGCCTGTTTCTTTTTTCACTAGTATATAGCGAAGTTTAGGTTGAGATTAATCAGGCACCGTCACACTGAGTTGAAATCTCTATCTTAATTATATTGTTGTGTAAAATATAATAATCTAAAATATTTAAAACTCTCTTTTTATTAATGTTGATTTTGGTTGTTTTTTAAACTACCCTTGGTTTGGTTTTAAAGTAAATATTTAAGGATAAATATATGAAAAGAACATTTGGAATAAATGATTTTATAATCTACTTTGCTTTTGCCTTAGTCTTCAGCTGTAATGCTCAGGCTAATTCTGAACTAAACACTGATCTTAAACATAATATGACAGCCTGCCATGGATGTAGCGAAAGCTATAGTCAATCTGCCGCTAAAGACGCATGGGAACCTGGGGAAAGTGGCACTATTTTCGTATTAAATACCCAGCGTGAACACTTAAAAAGTATTATGTATATTATGAGTGGATCCAAGTTGACCCTACCCTGCGAGTCCCAAAAAAAGAGTGAGAGGTGAAGTATTATCATCTAGAGAAAGAGAGTATGGGCAAAATATTGTTCAAGTCTTTAATGATTTTAAAGAGCGCTCATTAACCTATGAAGTTAACCGAGGCTCTCTCCATACTGATTTAGTTGTTAGCTCAAGTTCCTATGGTAACAACGCTTATGACTTTGTTCGGAGTTCACAAATGCGAGATGAATTATTTGATACGCACTTTCGGCTTGGATATAATAGAGTTTCAACCTTAGTAAATAGGATTACTTCTGCTCTTAACATAAAAAGATTTGCGATCTTTTCAGAGAAATTTGATTTTAATATAATTTTTCCAGATGGCTCATACGTAAAAGTTGAACCTAACCTACATAGACAAACCTATAACATAGTTGAAGTTAAAGATGGAGACGGCAACACCATCCCTGTCACGCCCCCCAATACACCACAGTATTATCAGCATAGGCAATGGGCTCGTTATGAAAATTTCAAAGAGTATGTGTCAGAGCTAGGCCTAAGAATGCGACAAGCTGAATTGTCTCGCTCTTGCCCGAGAATAAAGACGAGTTGCACTATTTCCTCTGACAATAGTCGGATGACCTGCTTAGCGTCTTGTAGTTAGTCAGTGACTTTGTAACTCATTAATATTATATATAAAAAGGAATAATTATGAATATTAACTTTAAGATCTCATTTGTATTTATCTTGTTTTTCAGTTTTATTTGCCATTCAAGCACAGAGAAAGTGAGTAGTAATCAATTTAGATTATTAGGTGGTTGCCATGGATGCCAAGATATTGAGGCTAGAAGTGTTGCAATAGAAATATTAGGCATAGGCAATAATGGCATTGTTTTTATTTATGATTTTGTAAATAGAAACTTGAGCAAGGTCGAAATTTATCATGATAAAGCGAGTGTTGAGAGTGAGCAAGTTTACATACCGCAATACAGAGTACTTTCATTAACTGAAAAAGAGTCAATGGCGCTTGAACCACTAGAATCATTATTTCTGGAAAGCTTGAATTATGGTAGCTATTTGAGCGAATCACCCTACTTGATAGCAGCTCACCAGGTTGAAGGGGATTGGAGCAAGGAGAATGCAAATGACTTTATCTTAACATCGGCGATGAGAAGTAGCTTAAATAAGGAAATTATTGTTAATCTAAAAAGTCGTATCAAGCCTTTGCTAATTTCAATTAGAGATATTTTGGATATGGATACCAATGAACTTGTAGATTTAAAGCTCCTTCATAAATTAGTGTTTACCGATGGAAGTTATGTGCTTGCGGTTGAAAGTGAGCAAAGTGACGGCGAGGATTTTAAAGTACTTAATGCTTACGATAGCCAGCATAACGTGTTGGAAACGTACTAAGAGAACTGATTCCAAATGCTTAATTAGGAGCCAATATGAAAAAATATCTTTTAGGGCTATTATTAATATTTCTCTCATTAGTGAGCTTTATAGCATACTGTGGTTTTCAAGCTAAATATAATGTCTTAACCAGCTGTCATATGTGCTCCGATTTAAAAAAACAAAGTGAGGCAATTAGAGCGCATACGGGGCAATTAGGAGAAAAGGTTTATGTCTATGACTATAGCTCACGAAGCTTGTCAAAATATCAAATAGCATCTAAGTTGGTATTGACGGACAATGGCGTTGTGGATATTGATTATGCAGTGCCTGAACCATTGTCTATAGATGAACGGTTGGCTCAAGTAATGATTGATAAAGTTTTTGATGGGGTAATTGCTTCAAACTAATTTTAACTTATTATGATTAAATATGAAGCTTATGGAGTAATAAGCTTCATATTTTTTATCAAGTATTATCAAATACATTTGGCGGGTTTTGGCAATCCGGCTATTTTTGTTGCTTGTTTGGCTGGGCCTTTTGGAAATAGCTTATATAAATAGATGCTATTACCTTTATCTTCGCCTAGTGCTTTAGCCATTGCCTTTACCAGCATGCGGATCGCGGGGCTGGTATTGTATTCGAGATAAAAATTTCTTACAAATTCAATGACTTCCCAATGTGCATCTGAAAGCTCAATATTTTCTTCTGCGGCTAGAAGGGGTGCTAAATCTTTAGTCCATTGAGTATGATCTAGCAAATAGCCTTGTTTATCTGTCTCTATAGTGTGGTTGTTAAATTCTAGCATGATGATTACCAAGTAATTGAATTGTTCATCGTAATGGTCAGCTCAACCCAGTCTTTGTCAGAAATAAGCTTTACTCCGGCTTCTGGGACAATACCTCTGGCACTGGCGCAAGTTTGCAGCATCACCACATTTGCATCCCCAGCTGAGATACGCGTTTGCCCAAAGCAGCCATCATTACATAATAAAATTGTGTCGTGATGGGATACAAACTGCAGCTGATTGCATGCTTCGATACTAGAAATAATATGTAGCGTACTCATAGTGTCACCACAAAGTCATGTTGTTTGATTAACGCAAGGATTTCATGTTGATTTTTGATTTCAGTAGCAACAGCAAGGGAGTGTGCCGATACGTTGAACTCCTCCATCGCTGACTGACAGGCATAAACCCGCTCGACATCATAAATTTCCAGAGTTTTTAATTGCTTAAACATGTCTTTTAAACCCAGTAGTGGAGCATTAAGGGCTTTCTGGAGCGATAGCACAGCAGAACCGGTAAAAAGCCAACTTACTTGTTGATCAATCGCTGCATAGATTAGTGCGACATCGAGCGCTTCTTTCAGACTATTTTGGTCAAATGGACTGGTTTGAGAAATAATTAACACGTTTTTACTCATTTAAACTGCACCCACTTATCAGACTTACTCGAGATCATGGCAAACTCCGCAAGGCCAGCAACGGTGAAAGGGCTAACGTCTTCGATGTTAACGCCGCGCTTTTCCGCAGCGGTGACACACAGCAACAGGGGGATCCCTTTATCTTTGATGCGTTGCCAAAGTGCGTTTAGTTGCAATTCGTCGGAAGCGTGTATGATATTTTGACTGGCGTGATAAACACCATCTTGGTATAGAAAGATACACGCGATTTGATGGTCACTTTTAATAGCGGCATCGACATACCGCTCTAGTAAAGTTAACTTTGATTGTGCAGCTACGCCAAAGTGCACTGATATGGCTATTTGACTCAAATTTTACTCATAAAAAAAGCCCCGTAATGGGGCTTATTTTATCAGAAATTCTGAGTTAGTCATCCGACGAACCTAAAAGGGCAAGGATACTGGTAAATAAGTTATAAATACTTAAATACAAGCTCACAGTTGCAAGCACGTAGTTTGTCTCGCCGCCGTTGATAATTCGGCTTGTATCATAAAGGATAAAGCCAGACATTAATAAAACAACTGCCGCGTTAATTGCCATAAACGCGATGCTCGATCCAATGAACAAGTTTACTAGGCTTGAGATAATAACCACGATTAAACCAACCGTTAAAAAGCCACCCATAAACGAGAAGTCTTTTTTGGTTGTTAGTGCATAAGCGGATAAACCAAAGAAAATGAGTGCGGTCGTACCAAGCGCTTGTGCGATTAGCATACCACCGTTTGGTAATGCTGCGTAATGGTTGAGCATCGGACCTAAACCAAAACCCAGAATACCGGTGAACAAGAAGACCAAACCTATCGCGGATGAAGAATTTGCCTTTTTACCTATTACGAATAACAAGCCAAAAGCCACAAGTGAACATACAATCCCCGTAATTGGCGGAAGTGCCATTGTCATAGAAATTGCAGCGGTTACGGCGCTAAATGCCAATGTCATAGCCAATAGGAAGTAAGTGTTTTTCAACACTTTATTGGTTTCCATTGTCGACATTAGCGGTTTTGCAGTGTTGTATGAATGATTGAATGCCATGATTCAAGCTCCTTAGTAAAACATGCTGTCCCAAAAATAACTCGGACAAGAGTATCAATAGTTATATGTTGGGGCAATGGTTTCTAGATCAATATCGCTGTTAATGTGATTGTATATATCATAGTTTCTTTTTAGCTTAAGACATTGAATATTGTGATAAGTTCGCAGAAACACAGCAAACAGCTTAATTTTGATTGCTAATTATCCGAAAGGGGCGAAATTTACGCAAACAGTCAAAAAATTTAAAAAAAAGCTTCACAAGCGCAGGGGGATTATCTATTATTCGCCCCGCTGCGGAGAGATGGCTGAGTGGTTGAAAGCACCGGTCTTGAAAACCGGCATACGTTAATAGCGTATCTAGGGTTCAAATCCCTATCTCTCCGCCACTTATTTTTGATTTATGCCATAGTGCGTAAATTTTAGGTTTTGGAGAGATGGCTGAGTGGTTGAAAGCACCGGTCTTGAAAACCGGCATACGTTAATAGCGTATCTAGGGTTCAAATCCCTATCTCTCCGCCACATTTCAAGCCCTCGAATTCGAGGGCTTTTTTGTTCCTAGTATCAAGTTTTTCCGCGCTATATTTTCAGCCGTATATACTCGATTAAAATCCCTATTAGACCAAAGTCTGCTAGTGCAGGGTCTTGGCTTGCACAATACTCTATCATGTTGAATAAATAATATGTGTAGAGAGTGTTGAATATGAAACAAGTTGGCAAAGGGGTAGGGTTTTCTTTATTGTCCCCATTGATCGTAGGCAGTGTACTTGGTATCTACTACAGCTTTACACTCGGTCGCAGTGAGATGTTCTTTAACTTACTACTTAGTGCAATTTCGAATGCTTATATCGTTGGTCTTGCCATGTGCCTATTCGTTGTCCCTGGATATATCCTCATGTTTAAGTACAACAAGGTGCAATATAGCGGTTTGCTAACATTGGGTTTACTTGGTGGTGCGCTATTCAGCTATCTTTTTTCCACACAATCGGGAGTGGGTTTTATTGTTAACGCCTTAATGTCAATGCTAGCAGCAGGGCTTTTCTTGTTTGGTTTGCGGGCACGCAATCATAAAACTGAGTGATAATTGACCGAGTAGCGTAGCTTTTACAGATAATTAATACTTTTTCAGTCGAAAAGGTTTTAATTATTTCTCCGAAAGAGTACCTTTAGCTTTTGTCGTTCAATTCGTGAATTTGATGGTAATGCAAAAGCAAGATTTTTATCAAACTTTAGTGAAACAAGCTCAGGGCTTGATCAGTGGTGAGCATAACATGGTTGCCAATATGGCTAACTTGAGTGCGCTTTTATTTACAACCCTTGAGGATATCAACTGGGCTGGGTTTTATCTTATGGACAGTGCAGATGAACTTGTACTTGGACCATTTCAAGGTAATCCAGCTTGTATCCGTATACCAGTAGGAAAAGGGGTGTGCGGAACTGCTGCGGCAAGCTGCGAAACGCAGCTGGTTGAAGATGTTCACGCATTTTCGGGTCACATTGCATGCGACGCGGCATCAAATTCAGAAATCGTCATCCCTGTCTTCAAAGATAATAAAGTGATAGCTGTGCTAGACATCGACAGTCCTAGTCTGGCAAGATTTGATGAGCAAGACAAAAAAGGCTTAGAAGCATTTGTTAAAGTTTTTGAGGAAACACTTTAATGAAGGATATGCTTCAGGTACAAGATTATTTGTTTTCCTATGCCGATGTTGGTGATTGGGAAGGCGAAGAAGAGGTGGTTGCAGAGCGCTTAAATGAGCTTATTCATCACGCCTGGGATTTACTCCCTGAAGATTTAGATTGCGATACAATTGATAATCTCATCGAAGGCATTTGGGAACATCTTCGCGGTGATTTGGCACTTCTTGAAGCAGATATAGAAGAGCTAACTGACTGGGTAACACACTATATAAACTCGTCGCTCGATGAGCAGATGTAATTAATAGGTTTAAAAATGGAAACCACAAACAAGCTAAAAGACATAAATGAAGTATTAGACTTCTTATTTTCCGAATTTCCTAAGTGCTTTAAGCAAAAGGAAGGGATCAAACCACTTAAAGTAGGTATTTTTAAAGATATCGCAGAGCGTATTGAAGGGTCTGACAAAGTCAGTAAAACTCAGGTACGTCAAGCGCTTCGTAAATACACATCTAATTGGCGCTATTTAGAAGCTGTCACTAAAAATGAGTTCCGTATTGACCTTGATGGTAATCAAGCCGAAAAGGTTGAGCAGGAACATGTGGAGCATGCGGAAAAGGCACTTGCTGAGAGCCGCGCTAAAATGGCTAAACGCAAAAAGCCACAGCGTCCAAACAATCGTGATGGCGAAACAAAATCTTACAAAAAGAAACCACATGGAAGGGATCGTCAAGACCAAAAACGCCCTAAAATGAATAATAAACCTGCTGAAGTTAAACCTAAGCGCAGTGGTAAAGTTGAACCTTTACCAGCAGAACAGGTCAAGGTTAATAACAAAGTAAAAGTTAAGCTTGGTCAAGCGCTTGTTAATGCTACTATCACTGAAGTTAAAAATGACGAAGTGCACGTAGAGCTTGTAACAGGAATGCAAGTTAAGACCAAAGCAGACAGCCTATTTATCCAATAAGGAGTTGTATATGAGTAAAAAGTTACCACTCATTTCCCTAGTCGCAGCGTTCGTATCGAGTGTTTCTTTAGCCTCGACAAGCACAGTCACCATTAAAGACTTGCCGGTTCTTAAACCTGAAGCGCAGCATACAACGGCTAGTAAGCGAGTGACCAACTTATTTACTCGACAACACTATAAACGCTTCAGCTTTAATGATGCGTTGTCTGATAAGATATTCGACCGCTATGTAGAAGCAATCGATTTTAATAAATCCTTGCTGTTGCAGTCGGATATCGAAAGCTTTCAGCAATACAGAAAGCGCTTTGACGACGCATTGATTTCAGGCAAACTCGAGTTTGCCTATGACATGTTCAATTTGAGTATGAAGCGACGTTTTGAACGTTATGATTTTGCAATAGGTCTCCTCGAAAAAGAAATGGACTTTGAGAAAAAAGACGAGTTCATCTTTGATAGAGAAGACGATAACTACGCAAATTCAATGGTTGAGCTTGATGAGTATTGGCGTCAGCGTGTTAAATCAGATGCGCTGAGATTGAAACTGACTGGTAAAAACTGGGAAGAAATTAAAGAAATACTCACCAAGCGATACAAAAATGCACAAAAGCGCTTGGCCCAAACTAACAGTGAAGATGCGTTTCAAGTCATTATGAACGCTTTTGCACGTAGCATCGAAGCACATACCTCTTACCTGTCCCCTCGAAGAGCCGAGCAATTTAAGATGGACATGGATCTTGAGCTTGAAGGCATCGGGGCGGTGTTGAGTTATGATGAAGACTATACAGTTATCCGTAGCTTAGTGCCTGGTGGGCCCGCAGATAAAACTGAAAAGCTGAAACCAGAAGATAAAATTATCGGTGTCGCGCAAGGTGAAAAAGAATTTGTAGATGTGATTGGCTGGCGGTTAGATGACGTTGTCGATCTCATTAAAGGACCAAAAGGCACTACAGTACGTTTACAGTACTTGAAAGGAGCTGATAGCCACGGTACACCAAAAGTGGTTGAGATTGTCCGAGACAAAGTAAAACTTGAAGACCGCGCAGTAAAGTCAGAGGTATTTGAAGCTAAGTACTCTGATCTGCAGAGCAAAATTGGAGTTATTGAAATTCCAAGTTTTTACAACAACCTTTCTCAAGATGTAAAAACTGAACTTGCCAAATTAAAAGAAGCAGAAGTTGACGGTGTGATCGTCGATTTACGACAAAATGGTGGTGGTTCTTTGTATGAGGCGACACAGCTATCAGGTCTCTTTATCGACCAAGGCCCTGTTGTTCAGATCCACACAGCATATAATCGAGTTGAAAGCCAACAAGATAGAGATGGCATTACATTTTACGATGGTCCCTTAACTGTACTTGTTGATCGTTATAGCGCATCAGCATCTGAAATTTTCGCCGCTGCGATGCAAGATTATGGCCGTGCCGTTGTGATTGGTGAGCAAACCTTTGGTAAGGGTACGGTTCAGCAACATCGTGGGCTGGGTAAGAATTACGATTTATTTGAAAATCCTTTGGGAAGCGTAACTTATACCATTGCTAAGTTTTATCGTATTGATGGTGGTAGTACGCAGCACAAAGGCGTGATTCCAGACATTTTATTGCCTTCAGCTGTCAACCCTGAAGATTGGGGGGAAAGTCAGGAAGATAACGCATTACCTTGGGATAGCATCGTTAGGGCCAAATACTCAAGTTTGGATAATTTATCTTCTATGATCCAATATTTAAGTAAGCGCCATGACGAGCGAGTTCAAAAAGAGCCTGAGTTCACTTATGTCTATCAAGATATTGAACAATACAAGGCACGTAAAGACGATAAATCTATATCTTTGGTTGAAGCCGAGCGAATTAAAGAGCGTGAAGAGCGAGATGCACTCGTACTGAAACGTACAAATGAGCGCTTGAAACGACTTGGTTTGGAACCCGTCGAAGATTTAGACGATGCACCTGAAGTCATATCTGAGCTAGATCCCTATCTAGAAGAGGCAGCACTGATCACACAAGATCTCATATCGTATGGTCGAATAGCCAAACAAGGTTCGTAACTGATAAAAGGCGCTTCAAGCGCCTTTTATCTTTGTATCATCCTATCTAACCTTAGCTGCTGATAATTGATGCTAGCTATTGGTGCGCAGTTACCTTAGCGAGAGCAGGACGTGGAAGGGGGTCCCCTAAAACTTTCTGTCTAGACAAGGAGAAAGCGAAGTTGTGTCCTAGCAACAATGAGTTAGAATATTCCTTATCTAAACCTCAGGTTAATTAGTGAAATTGGTATTACTTTTATTTTACAATCTTTGCTATGATCTGCGAAATTTTTTGGGCTAATACTTTTTTGAGGCTTTTTGAATGTTAAATGTGGTTTGTCCACATCGTACAAGGATATTCAAAACGGCTCAAAACGGTATACTACAAATAAAATAATTATAAGCATGAGTCGTCGTGCATAGGAGTATTCCTTTTGAAACAACAAAAACAGCCGTCATTTGTCGACGCGCTTATCCCGATTACGCTGCTTGTCACTTTACTGGGGGCCGCCGTATATCTGTATGGTGATAGTTCTTCGTCGGGTCCTAACCAAATAGCATTGTTATTTGCTACTTTCACAGCTGCATTAATTGGCTTGAAAAATGGCTACACTTGGAAAACTTTGGAAGAAGCGATGATCAAGGGGATCACGATTTCCCTTGGTGCAATTATCATTCTGTTGATGGTTGGTGCCTTAATCGGCACATGGTTACTATCCGGAACTGTTCCGACGTTAATCTATTACGGTTTGCAGGTTATTAATCCAAGCTGGTTCTATGCCGCGAGCTGCTTGATCTGTGGTGTGGTCGCGATGAGTATCGGTAGCTCATGGACAACGGCTGCCACTATTGGTGTTGCACTGCTTGGTGTTGCGACAGGTTTAGGGCTAGACCAGGTGGTCACGGCGGGCGCTGTTATATCCGGAGCATACTTTGGTGACAAACTTAGCCCGTTATCTGAAACGACTAATCTCGCTCCAGCAGTAGCTGGAAGCGATTTGTTTGATCATATTCAACATATGCTGTGGACGACAGTCCCAAGCTTTGTCATCGCACTTATTATTTTTATCTTTATGGGCTTCAACGCTGAGGTAAATAGCGAGGCCGGACGCATAGATGAGATCGTTTCTATATTACAAAGCAACTTTAATATAAATATTTTCATGCTAGTTCCACTATTAGTGCTTCTGGGACTTGCGATTAGAAAAATGCCCGCCTTTCCCGCTATTTCGATTGGCGCTGTGATCGGTGCTGTTTGGGCTGTTTTGTTTCAAGGAGAGTTAATTGCGAGTCAAATTGATCGCAGCCAAGGTGAATTAGTTGGCTATATTAAACTCGTATGGGCAACCTTTTTTGATGGTTTTGCCCTACAAACTGGCGATGCAAAAATGGATGATTTGCTCAGCGGTGGTGGAATGTCCTCAATGCTTACCACAACTTGGTTAGTGATGACTGCACTGATGTTTGGCGCGATAATGGAAAAAACGGGTCTTTTAGATGTATTTGTACGCAGTATTTTAAAAATAGCGAAGAGTACGGGCTCACTTATTGCGTCAACAATAGCTACCTGTGTTGGCACAAACTTGGTTGCTGCCGATCAATACATAGCGATAGTTGTTCCAGGACGAATGTTCAAAGAAGAATATAAAAAGCGAGGCTTAAAAAGTGTCAATCTTTCTCGTACGTTAGAGGATGGCGGTACTATTACCAGTCCACTTATTCCATGGAATACCTGTGGTGCCTACATGCAGAGCGTACTTCTGATCAATCCATTTGATTATGCCATGTATGCGTTTTTTAATTTGATTAACCCATTATTAGCGGTTATCTATGCGTATCTTGGTATTAAAATTTTGAAAATTACGCCACCAGAGATGAAGGTTGAAGGATCAAAGTAAGTGCTGAGATTTGAAAAGAAGCTACAAGGTTACTGATGACAATCGACGGTAGCTCAGATCCAAAAGCGAAAATCGCCTACAACGATTGAAGATGGGCGTAAATGAATTTATTTAATCACACGCCCCAATTTGGGGCGTTTTTGTAAGGAATATCTATGACTCAAAAACCACAAGCTAAATATCGTAAGGACTATATTGCACCTAGCCATCAAGTCGATGAGTTGTCTTTGACCTTTGAGTTAAGTCCACGAAATACCATAGTGACTGCTGTTAGTAAATTTCGTGCAGCTGCTGGCGCATCACAGCTAGTATTGGATGGGGTTGATTTAGAACTGCAATCCTGTCAAGTAAACGGTAAAGAGTGGCACACTCGTGAGCAAACAGAGGCTAAGCTTATATTGAATGAGCTGCCAGCTGAATTTGAACTCACCATTGTGACTCACATATCTCCACAGACTAATACTTCTCTTGAGGGGTTATATTTATCTGATGGTGCTTATTGCACACAATGTGAAGCTGAGGGCTTTCGTAAGATCACCTACTTTATGGACAGACCCGACGTACTTACCACTTACACTGTGACTATTATCGCAGAAACTAAGTATCCATTTTTGTTGTCGAATGGCAATAAAGTGGAAGAGGGCACACTTGAAGATGGCAGACATTTTGCCAAGTGGCATGACCCATATAAAAAACCCAGCTATCTATTTGCTTTGGTTGCAGGCAGCTTTGATATTTTAGAAGATACTTATCAAACCAAGTCTGGGCGGAAAGTTAAATTAGCGCTATTTGTAGATAAGGGTAATTTACACAAAGCACCACATGCTATGACTTCATTGAAAAAAGCAATGGCATGGGATGAGCTGCGTTTTGGGTTAGAATATGACCTAGATATTTATATGATAGTGGCAGTAGATTTCTTCAACATGGGGGCAATGGAAAACAAAGGCCTCAATGTTTTCAATAGTGCTTGTGTACTTGCAAGCCAAGAAACTGCAACAGACCGAGATTTTCACACTATTGAATCAATCGTTGGCCATGAGTACTTCCATAACTGGACTGGTAATCGCATTACCTGCCGAGACTGGTTTCAGTTGAGCTTAAAAGAGGGGCTTACTGTATTTAGAGATCAAGAATTTAGTAGCGATCTGGGGTCTCGAGGGTTAAATCGGATAGACGCGGTAATGGCGATGAGAACTCATCAATTTGCTGAAGACTCTGGCCCAATGGCCCATCCAATCAGGCCTGAAAAAGTAATAGAAATGAATAATTTCTATACAGTGACTGTATACAATAAAGGGGCCGAGGTGATCCGCATGATGCATACTTTGCTCGGTGAAGAGAACTTCCAAAAAGGGATGCAGCTTTACATTACCCGACATGATGGTCAAGCCGTGACCTGTGATGATTTTGTCAATGCTATGATGGATGCCTCTGGCGTTAATTTAACGCAGTTCAAGCTGTGGTATGAACAACATGGAACGCCTAGACTAAATGTAGTGACAGAATACGATAGTGCTGCACAGCGCTATACAATGACAGTTACACAGCAGCATGCAGATAGCGATCCGATAAAAGCGCCGTTACATATTCCATTCAAATTGGAATTGCTTGATGAGCAAGGGCTGAGCATCCCGTTATTGACGCAAAAGGGTGAAATTCAAAGAGCACTCGATATTACTGAGTTTGAACAACGCTTTGAATTTGAGCAAGTGGCAACAAAACCTGTACCTGTACTATTAGAAGATTTCTCTGCACCGGTAATTATGGAATACAATTATTCCACTGATGAATTGCTACATATTTTGCGTTTTGCACGAAGCGACTATGCTCGCTGGGAAGCGATGCAGCAGATATTTATGATCGCCGTCAAAGCTGCGATTGATTCTGGTGATTATAGCTTAGACAGTAAGGTACTCGGTGCCTTATCTTCATTGGTTAAGCACCTAGAAGGAGATCTTGCACTGCTTGCAGAGTTATTAAGTTTACCTACTTTTGATACGCTTGCGAGTCAGTTTAAGACAATTCCAGTAGACGCGTTAGTGAATGTATCTAAGGCATTTGAGTCACAGATTGCTCAGGCACTACAGCAAGACTTGGAACTCGCTTATACTTCATCAACCGAGTCAGGTTCTTTAGATGCGCAGGATGTGGCCGTTCGGGCATTTAAAAATAAAGCCTTATACTACTTGGTTAGAACTGATTCGACACTCGTTGAAGATGCGCTGAGGACACAATTTGCGTCAGATAATATGACCACTAAACTTGCATCTCTCAAAGCTGTGGTATCAGCTGAGCACGAGAAGATGGAAGCCTTATTCAGCGAGTTCGACAGTCAGTGGCGTCACGACGCGTTGGTAATGGATAAATGGCTGGCACTACACGCAAGCTTGCCAAATGATGAAGTGATAACGAAAATAAATACACTTTATGACCACCCATGTTTTGAAAAAGGCAATCCAAATCGAGTACGAGCACTCATTGGTAGCTTCACCCGCAGTAACCCGGCTCAATTTCATCGAATTGACGGCAAAGGTTACGAGCTACTTGGCGACCTTCTAATCGAGCTAAATGGCATCAACCCACAAAATGCTTCCCGCATGATCACGCCGTTTATGTCTTGGCGACGCTATGATGAGACGCGTCAGAAGCTGATGAGAACACAGCTGGAGCGTTTGGCGAGCCTAGAAGGGCTAAGTGATGATTTATATGAAAAAGTAGAAAAGGCGTTGGCGCAGTAAATGAAAGAGTACTTCTTTTACATGGAATTGAGTTATGACAAGTGCCTTGGTTATTACCATGGGCACTATACTTCAGTACAAGTGATCGAAGATGGCGGGAAGACGATACGCTTTCCCGCTGAGCGTATTCGTCCATTTATTTCATCGATTGGGATCAGAGGCAGATTCCGCTTAATTTTGGATGATAGCAACAAGTTTCTGTCGTTAGAAAAAGTTACTTAGTATCAGCCAAACTGAAAAACATATTTTATTTTTGTTAAATGAGTTTGTTATAAGCTTGAAATACGTGTTATAAATTATCTGGTAGGACGTCTTACCAAGAGTAAAATGCGCCCCTAGAGGCGAAAAAGCGTTGATTTAATGGCGTAGTATTTGTATTTTCTCGCTTTCGCTTCTATCGTTTAGACAACAAAAAACAATAACTCTAAGAGCTTAAGCTCTAGACAAGACCCGCCAAAAGGGGGAGAAATAATGATAAAAAGATCGCTCTTTGTGAAAAACAAAATCATGCTCGGTCTTAGTGCGGCAATCATGGGAGCTGCCGCGACATCAGTACAAGCTGCTAGTTTTGAAGTTGGTGAGTTCGATATCACTTTCGACTCAACGTTCTCTTATGGTCAAAGTATTCGTGTAGAAGACCGTAATTTTGACTTCATCGGTAAGAGTAATCATCCTCAGTTTAATTGGGATGGTTATAAAGCAACGACTGGCAATACGATCTACTCTTCGTCTCAAATATGGTCGCAACAGGGCGCCTATTCAAATAATGGTGATGCTGGTAATCTGAATTTTGATTCAGGCGATACCTTCTCACAATTATTGAAAGGGACGCACGATCTCGCAATAACCAAAGACAACTTTGGTTTATTTACACGCTTTATGTACTTCTATGATTTTGCGATGGAAGACGGAGACTTTGCATATGCCAACCCGGTGTCTGGTAAGAAAGTAGACCCGTGTGAAGATGATAATACAAGAGAACAAGTTTGTTCAGACTTTCGTTTACTTGATGCCTTTATCTGGGCTGATTTTGATCTGAATGACGGTAAAAACCCACTATCGATACGTTTAGGCCAGCAGGTAGTAAACTGGGGTGAGAGTACGCTGATATCACATGGTATCAATGTTAACCCGGTTGATATCGATAGACTCAAAGCACCAGGTTCAGAAGTCAAAGAAGCTTTTATCCCTGTTGGTATGCTTTGGGCGTCAATTGGCTTATCTGAAAACGTAAACCTTGAAGGCTTCTATCAGTATCAATGGCACGAAACAAGACTACCAGCTACCGGCAGCTACTTCTCAACTAATGACTTTGCTTCTGAAAACGGCTACATGCAAAACGTTCAGCTTGGTTTTACCTCAAACCCTGATATTGATTTGTATCACTTGACCGATGCACTTAATAGCTTATACGCCGACGCAACAGCTTCACTTGTTGCACAAGGGGTTGTGCCAACTGCCGAAACAATAGGTCAGACAGCCGCTGCGATGTACATGGCATATCCAACGAGAGTAGCGCTTAAAGGAAAGGGTGCAAGTGGTATCAGCGAGCCTGATGATGGTGGCCAATATGGACTACGTTTAGGCATATTCTCGCCTGAGCTTAATGATACTGAATTTGCGCTATATTACATTAACTACCATAGCCGTAGACCGCTTATTTCAGGTAAGGCATCTAACTTTACTGGTGCCGCGCTAGCTGCTGATCTGGATTACATTAGAAATAATCCTATTACAGAAGACAACATCACAAATCTAAATGCGTTCACGCAAGCAAAGATCACATACCCTGAAGACATCAAACTTTATGGTTTGAGCTTTAATACGGCGCTTGGTGAAACTGCGCTATCTGGTGAAATTGCGTACCGAGAAGATGAGCCTCTCCAAATTGATGATGTTGAGTTATTGTATGCAGGTATGGTTGAACAACTTGCAGCTGCAGGGATAAGAGAAGACTTTGAAGGTTTCTCACAGTTAAGCCAAGGTGATGATATTGCCTTCGTAAACCCTGGAGAAATTGCGCAAGGTTATATATTACGAGACACCATCCAAGCACAGTTGACAGCAACACATCTATTTGGCCCATCTTTGGGGGCTGACAGCTGGGCTGTTGTCGGTGAAGTCGGTGCCGTAACAATCAAAGATATGCCAGAGTATGATGAACTTCGTTTGAACGTGGCCGGTACTGGTCGAAGCGGAGTAATTGAAGGTGTATCGGGTCGAGAGTATGGATTAATACATCAGGCGGTTTCTAATGGACCTGAAACAAATCCATTCCCATCTGCATCAGCATGGGGCTATCGACTGATTGCTAAAGGGGAATACAACAACTTATTTAGTGGCGTTAACTTCTCACCAAAGGTTGTGTTTTCGCATGATGTGAATGGTATAACACCAGATCCAATGTTCTTATTTGTTGAAGATCGTAAATCACTTGGGATTAACCTAAACTTTAACTACCTGAACACTTGGTCATTTGATTTTGGCTACAACACCTTCTGGGGTGGTGGTAAAACAAATACCTTCGCAGATCGTGACTTTGTCTCATTCAATATTAAGTATTCAATTTAAGGGCTTTCGTTATGTTTAGAAAACCTACATTTATCGCAGCAACAATAATTACAATGATGTCTGCAAGTAGTGCAATGGCTAAAATGAGCCCAGATGAAGTTGCACGTTTAGGAAAAGATTTAACACCAATCGGTGCTGAGAAGGCAGGTAATGCTGATGGTAGCATTCCAGCGTGGAATGGTGGTATTACTGCGCCACCAGCAGGTTATGAGGTGGGAATGCACCACCCAGATCCATTTGCCGATGACAAGGTGCTATTTACAATCGACAAATCGAACCTCGATAAATACAAATCGTTATTGAGTCCAGGTCAGATTGCTCTATTTGAAACGTACCCAGATACGTTCAAAATGAATATCTACCCGACGAGACGAAGCGCGTCTTATCCTCAGTTTGTTTACGATGCAACGAAAAAGTATGCGACAACAGCTGAACTAATTGAAGGGGGTAACGGGATCAAGAATACCGCTGTTGGTATCCCATTTCCTGTTCCTAAAAACGGCTTAGAAGCAATTTGGAACCACCTATTGCGCTTCCGTGGTTTGTCTATTGCCCGTTATGGTGGTCAGGCAATGCCAACAGAGTCTGGCGATTACAATATTATTGGTTTCGATGAACAGTTATTGGTGAAGTATTCAGCGACGGATGCAACACCTGAAGCGTTGCAAGAGTCAAATATTCTATTTAAGTTCAAGCAGCGTGTAACCGAACCTGCGCGTCTAGCTGGTACGGCTTTATTGGTGCATGAAACCATGGACCAAATTTTGACTCCTCGTCAGGCCTGGACATACAACACCGGCCAGCGTCGTGTTAGACGCGCGCCAAACGTTGCCTATGACGCACCTGGAACAGCGTCAGACAGCTTACGTACAACAGATGATTTTGACATGTTTAACGGCTCACCAAATCGCTATGATTGGAAGCTAGTAGGCAAAAAAGAAATGTATATTCCGTATAACAGTTACAAGCTACATAGCGATAAATTGAAGTACGAAGACATTCTGATGGCAGGTCATATTAACCCAGAACATGTTCGTTATGAAAAGCATCGCGTGTGGGTAGTTGAAGCTAACCTAAAAGAAGGCACTCGTCATATTTACAAAAAACGCGTGTTTTATATTGATGAGGATAGCTGGCAAATCCACGTAGCTGATATATACGATAATCGTGATCAGATGTATCGAGTAGCGATGGCACATGGTCTGAACTATTATGAAGTGCCTACACACTGGAGTACGTTAGATGTTTATTACGATCTGAACTCTCGTCGTTATCTTGCGATTGGTTTAGATAATGAAGAAGACATGTATGACTTCAGTCAATCTTTCAATGATAACGAATTTACTCAGGGTGCTTTGCGCCGTGAGGGTCGTCGTTAATTAGTGAAACATCAGGCTGGAGCTATCTCGCTTCAGCCTTCTTCCTCCTTTCCTCTCACAACTCGAGTGTTTTCTCATGATTAAGAAAGTAGTAGCAGCCTCGATATTAACTATGGCGCATTTAGCTGTGGCCGAAAGCAGCGATCAGATTGCTCCGCAGTCAGCCTTAATGGTCGCACACCCAGAACAGACACTATTTACAGATATTACCGACACAGGTAAAGCATTAGTCGCAGTGGGTAAACATGGCACAATTATATATAAAAAGGCAGAGCAAAAATGGACACAGGCATCAGTGCCAGTTCAATCCTTACTAACTGCAGTGACATTTAAAGGTAATGATATAGGTTGGGCCTGTGGCCATGATGCCAGTATTTTAAAAACCACAGACGGCGGCAAAACGTGGACAGTGAAGCAGTATTTGCCACAGCTCGAAAAGCCTTGTCTAGACATTGAATTTGTTAACCAGCAGCACGGTTTTGCAGTAGGTGCTTATGGGATGTTTTTTGAAACGTTTGATGGTGGAGAGTCTTGGAATAAGCGGTTTATTAGCGAGTTTGTTCATCCCGATGATGTTGAATACCTAAATGACTTAAAAGAACAAGATCCGGCTGGTTATGAACAAGAAACTGCATTTATTCTACCGCACTTTAATCGCTTACTTATCACGGACGATAACATGTACCTTGCAGGAGAAATGGGCTTGGTTGCTCAAAGTGAAGATCTGGGCAAAACATGGCAAAAGTTTGACTCATTTTATCGAGGTTCTTTTTTTTCTATCAACGAAACCAAAGATAATCACTTCGTCGTAGCGGGGCTTCGTGGCAACGCGTTTATCGGTAGTGGGCAGCAAGTTCAACAATTAAAAACAGATAAAACTGCCACAATTAACAATATTATTGTCGATGATTCAACGACTTACATGCTCGCCAACAGCGGTGTCATTTTTAGTATTAAAAATGGTGAAGTTACTTCAAAGCAATTAAAAAATGGCCACTCAATTTTATCTGGCGTGCTTAAAAACAAGAGCTTAGTCCTTGCGACTGAACAGGGGATTGCTGAAATAGAGGTGGGTAACTAATGCAATCATTTTTAAATCAGTTAGTTTATGTCATCTTTAGGCATCGCATTACCGTTGTCACATTTTTTATTTTGACCACGTTATTTTTGGGGTATAAGGCAACCCAAATTCAGTTAGATGCGTCATTTAATAAAAATATTCCATTGAATCATGACTATATGAAAGTCTACCTAGAGCACGAGAAGCAATTTGGTGGTGCAAATAGTATTCTGATTTCGGTGTGTGATAGAGACGGCGATATTTTTAATGAACCGTTTTTTACCCAGCTAAAAGCGGTTCATGACCAACTCTACTTTATTCCTGGGGTAAACCGCCCGTTAGTAAATTCTATCTTTGCACCCAGCGCGCGCTTTGTTGAAGTTGTTGAAGATGGCTTTGCAGGCGGACCTATCATTCCGGCCAATTTTCAACCAAATGAAAAAGGCCTTAGTGTTGTAAAGCAAAATATTGAAAAAGCTAAAGTAGTTGGCCGCATGGTTGCCAGCGACTATTCATGTGCCATGGTCACAGCACAGTTAATGGAAATTGATCCACAAACACAAGAAAAGCTAGATACGTTGGCATTTGCACAAAAACTAGAGTCAGAAATCAGAGCACCACTGAGTACTGATAAAGTTAGCATTCACATTATTGGCTTTGCGAAAATGGCCGGTGATATTGCCGATGGCGCAAAAGGTGTGGTGTTATTTTTTGCACTTGCCATCGCATTTACGTTCATCATGGTTTGGATGTTTTGTAAAAGCTTTAAGCTAACTTTATTGCCGATAGCGTGTTCATTTATCGCGGTTATTTGGCAGATGGGTTTATTAAGCACACTAGGCTTTGGTGTTGACCCCATGTCTATTTTGGTACCATTTTTGGTATTTGCAATCGGTGTAAGCCATGGCGTGCAAATGATCAATGCAATTGGTAAAAAGGTGGCTGAAGGCGTATCAAGCAAAGTTGCAGCAGAAGCAAGCTTTAAAGCGTTGTTGATCCCAGGTGGTATTGCGCTGTTATCAGATACGGTGGGCTTTTTAACCTTACTTGCGATAGATATAGGTATTATTCGTGAGCTAGCCATTACAGCAAGCTTAGGTGTAGCAGTTATTATCTTTACTAACTTAGTATTACTGCCAGTTATGGCGTCTTTTTTCGAATCAGCGAATATCAAACGAATTGGAGACGGTAAGAGTACGAGTCACGATGTGTTCGAGTCAATACGAGAGACACTTGTTAAGACAACGGACAAAAAAGTAGCTCGTGTGATTTTATTCATCAGTGTATTACTTTTTGCGTTTGGATACTGGCAATCAGATAAAATGCGCATTGGGGATTTACATGCTGGCGCACCTGCTTTACACGAAGATGCCAGATACAACCAAGACACCTTCTTAATTTCAGACCGCTATGCAATTTCGTCAGACATCCTTAAAGTGATAGTCGAAGCATTCCCCGCAGCATGTACTGATCACGATACGATGGCACGTATTAGCCGTTTTCAATGGCGCATCGAAAACCTCCCTAGTGTGCAATCAGCGGTCTCTTTGAGCTCTGTAGCTCAAGCTGTGAATGCAGGGTACAACGAGGGTAATTTGAAGTGGCAGGCACTACCAAGAAATAGTGCTTCTTTAGTACAGGCCACTTCTCGAGTTGAGACTAGCTCAGGGCTTTTAAACGGCGATTGCTCAGTGATGCCTATAATTATTTTTATGGAAGACCACAAGGCCGAGTCGATAGATCACGTTATTACTCAGATCAAAGCTTTTGCTCAAGAAGAGGGCACGGATGATGTTGCGTTTAGATTAGCATCAGGCCCCATCGGGGTGATGGCCGCGACGAACGAGTCAGTGTCACAAGCACAGGTACCTATGATGATCTATGTTTATGGTGCTGTGATCTTATTGTGCTTGGTAAGCTTTAGAAGCGTGCGAGCGACCATCGCGGTTGTGCTGCCACTGTACATTGTATCAACACTTGCGCAAGCGCTGATGGTGCAATTAGAGATAGGACTAACGGTGTCAACGCTACCTGTGATTGCTCTTGGTGTTGGAATAGGTGTCGATTACGGCATTTATATTCTATCCTCTATGATGGGACAGCTTAAGCAAGGTATGCCGTTGTCAGCGGCTTATCGTAATGCGTTAGCCGAGCGCGGTAGTGCTGTACTGTTTACGGGTATAACACTTGCTATCGGAGTAAGTACATGGATCTTCTCTGCGCTTAAGTTTCAGGTTGATATGGGTATCTTATTAACCTTTATGTTCTTGGTTAATATGCTGGGTGCTGTGTTGCTTTTACCGGCAATTGGAACGCTTCTCTGGTCTGACCAGAAAAAATAATGTGAATAATTGTGCTCCTTTTTATTTGGTATTGGCGATTTATATCTATTTTTTGTGAATAGTTGAGCAAACAGCTGAAAAGCTTGAAATGTTTTCGTCAAAAAGGCTGTTTATTAGCGTAAGAAAGGTTAGAATTTACCTGACTCCACGCTAATAAATGGCTGTACAAATAATCTACCGTTCAAAGGTGGTATAGATTAAGGAACACATAATGACACAAAATGAAGGCACGGCTTCTGTTATCCTAGATAACGTATGCAAGCTAATCCACAAAAAAGTCCATGCTGACAAAGTGTCACTTGTCGAAACGTTTGCCAAAACCTTGTACAGCAATATGTCTAAAGAGGATTTGGCACATCGTAACGACAGTGACTTATACGGCGCAGCATTGAGCCTTTGGAACGCCCTAGATAAAAATAAGTCTGACGAAGCCGTCATTCGCGTTTTTAATCCTGAGGTGGCAAAAGATGGATGGCAATCTTCGCATACTATTGTTGAGATAATTGCTAAAGATATGCCGTTTTTAGTTGATTCAGTGCGTATGGCAATGAATCGCAAAAATATTGTCTCTCACCTATTACTTCACGCTCCACTTAAGATACAAAGAAACGACGATAGTGCAATCACAGCGCTTTCTAACTTAAAAGCAGAGCAAGAATCAACCTCTACTAAAACCGTATTTTTCATTGAAATTGATAGGCAGACAGATAATTCAGCTATCGCTGAATTTAAAGCTGAGCTTGAATCTGTTTTAAATGATGTGTCTGTTGCGGTTGCTGATTGGAAGCCCATTCGTGACAAACTGGTGAGTGTCAGCCAAGAGCTGCCAACTCGTCATTATAGTTGTTCAAAAGAAGAAGTTGCAGAAGCTGTTGAGTTTTTGGACTGGCTGGTGAGCGATAATTTTACCTTCATGGGCTATCGTCAGTATGACCTTACACCAGTTCAAGGTGACTACGAGTTAAAACCAGTCGAAGGCACAAGTCTTGGTTTGATGAAAAACTCGGGAGATGATCATAGCCGCTTACTTTCAGAGTTACCTGAGGTAGCTAGAAAAGAAGCTCGCAGTAGTAACTTGTTAATCTTAACAAAAACTAACTCGCTGTCGCGTGTACACCGTCCTGCGTACATAGATTATGTTGGTATCAAGCGATTTGATACCAAAGGCAACGTGATTGGTGAAGACCGTTTTATCGGGTTATTCTCTTCGAGCTTCTACAACAATAGTGCAGCCGACGTTCCGGTACTTAAGAGTAAGATTAACCGTATCATGGAGCAGTGTGACTTTGCAAAAGGCACTCATGCTTACAAAGCCGTGTTAAATATTCTAGAAACCTATCCGCGTGATGAGTTAGTACAAGCACGTGAAAGTGAGTTACTAGAAGTGGCCATGGGCGTACTACAAACACAAGAACGCGACATGTGTAGATTTTTTGTACGCAAAGATGTCTACGGTCGTTTCTTCTCTTGTATGGTCTATGTACCAAGAGAGCGTTACAACACTGCATTAAGACGTGAAACACAGCAACTGCTGGCGCGTGCATTTAAATCGAGTGATAAAGTAGAATTCACTACTTTCTTCTCAGAATCAACGCTAGCGCGTACACATTACATTGTACGTGTCGATGACAACAATATAGATTATAACGTGAAAGAAATTGAAAATAACTTGGTTGAAGCCGCTCGTACTTGGGAAGACAAGCTACAAGGTGCATTGCTTGAAAGAGCGGGTGAGTCTCGTGGTAACGAGTTAAACCGTAAATACACCAATGCGTTCCAGTCTGCTTATAAAGACCAAGTATTACCAAGTGCTGCGGTAGTAGATATCGAGAAACTTGAACAGCTCAACGAAGACAATAAACTGGAGATGCTGTTTTATAGACCTCAAGAAGAAGCGACCTCTCAATTAGTACGTTTAAGTTTATTCCATAAAGCTGAGCCAATTCACTTATCAGACGTGATGCCAATGCTTGAAAACTTTGGTCTGCGCGTTATTGGTGAGACACCTTATGCAGTGAAGACTACTGATGGTCAAGTAAACTGGATCATGGACTTCTCTATGCTTATCGACAGCAAGGGGATCACCGACTTTGACAAAGTATCTGCACGTTTCCGTGCTGCATTGACGAATGTTTGGAATAATCGTCTTGAGAACGATGGCTTCAACCGCTTAGTTTTGTTAGGGGGCTTAACTGGACGCGAAGCGTCTATTTTACGAGCGTACGCGAAATACATGCGTCAAATTGGCGTGACTTTCTCGCAATCCTACATTGAAAACACGTTCGACCGCTACCCGCACATTGCGGCGATGATCGTTGATCTGTTCGTCAAGAAGTTCTCTCCGAAGAAAACGGCATCAGAAAAAACACTGACTAAAGTCATTGATGCTATTTACCAGGAACTAGAGAACGTTGCGAATCTTGATGATGACCGTATTATTCGTCTATACGTCGACATGATTAATGCAACGCTACGTACTAACTTCTATCAAAAAGAAGCAGATGGTACGAATAAGTCATACACGTCATTTAAGATCCAGCCAAGTGCAGTGCCAGATATGCCATTGCCACTACCAGCGTTTGAAATCTTCGTTTATTCACCACGTGTAGAGGGTGTGCACCTGCGTGGTGGAAAAGTAGCTCGTGGTGGCCTACGTTGGTCAGACCGTCGCGAAGATTTCCGCACAGAGGTACTTGGTTTAGTTAAAGCGCAGCAGGTTAAAAATACGGTTATCGTGCCTGTGGGATCTAAAGGTGGTTTTGTTTGCAAACAACTGCCAACAGAGCGTGAAGCTTTCTTCAAAGAAGGCCAAGAGTGTTACAAGATCTTTATCCGTGGTCTACTCGACATCACAGATAACATTGTACATGGTGACATCGTTCCACCAATCGATGTTGTTCGTCATGATGAAGACGATCCATACCTAGTTGTTGCAGCAGATAAGGGGACAGCTACCTTCTCTGATATCGCAAACGGTATCGCAGAGTCTTACAACTTCTGGTTGGGAGATGCGTTTGCTTCTGGTGGCTCGATCGGTTATGACCATAAGAAGATGGGCATTACTGCAAAAGGTGCGTGGGAATCGGTTAAGCGTCATTTCCGTGAGATGGACATTGATTGTCAAACAACTGACTTTACAGCGGTTGGTATTGGTGACATGGGTGGTGACGTATTTGGTAATGGGATGCTGCTTTCTAAGCACATTCGTTTGCAAGCTGCGTTTAACCACATGCACATCTTTATCGATCCAAACCCAGATGCAGCAAGCTCATATGTAGAGCGTGAACGTCTATTTAATCTGCCACGCTCAAGCTGGGAAGATTATAATAAGGATCTGATTTCTGAAGGCGGTGGTATCTTCTCTCGTGCAGCCAAAGCAATTACGCTAAGCGCTGAAATGAAGAAGATGATAGGCACCAAAAAATCTAGCATGACACCAAACGAGTTGATCAAAGCATTGTTGAAGATGCCAGTTGATTTACTGTGGAATGGTGGTATCGGTACTTACATCAAGTCTAAATCTGAAACTGACGCTGAAGTTGGGGATCGTGCAAACGATGCACTGCGTATCAACGGCGGTGAACTTGGTGCGAAGATATTTGGTGAAGGCGGTAACTTAGGTGCTACTCAGTTAGGACGTATAGAGTTTGCTTCAAACGGTGGGCGTATCAACACTGACTTTATCGACAATGTTGGTGGCGTAGCGTGCTCGGATAATGAAGTTAATATTAAGATCCTACTGAATGGCTTAGTCGCTGAAGGCGATTTGACGAAGAAACAGCGAGATGAATTACTTTACTCGATGACTGATGAAGTATCAGAGTTGGTATTAAAAGACTGTTACCGTCAGACGCATACACTTTCGATCACGAAGTCTAAAGGTCCAGCTACGCTAAAAGAGAAAGTACGCTTTATCCATGCACTTGAAAAAGATGGCAAGCTAAATCGTGCAATCGAATTCTTACCAACAGATGAAGAGCTAGCAGAGCGCGCAGCGGCAGGTAAAGACCTAACTCGTCCAGAGCTTTCAGTGTTAGTCTCTTACTCCAAGATGGTACTAAAAGAAACGTTAGTGGTTGATGAGATCTCAGAAAACCCGTATTACCGTCAGCTTTTAGTTAACTCGTTCCCGTTACCACTACGTGAGCGTTTTAATGCTGCAATGGATAACCACCCGCTACGTAAAGAGATCATTGCAACTAAACTTGCGAACAATATCGTTAATGACATGGGTCTTAACTTTATGGTTCGTATGCACGAAGAAACAGGAGCAACAGATGCAGAGATTGCGATTTGTTACTCTATTGCAAGCGCTATCTTTGAAATGAAAGAAACGTGGTCAGCTATTTCTTCACTGGATAATAAGATCCCGGCAGCAGTCCAAACGGAAATGTTGTATCAATTACGTCGTACGGTTCGTCGTGCAACGCGTTGGTTCTTACGTCATCGTGATAAGTCTGAAACAATCGAGCAAACTATCGCGTTCTTTGCTCCTACATTCAAAGATTTAAGTGCAAACTTACACAACTACATGGTTGCAAACGAAAGCGAGCAAATTGTAGATAAAGCGCGCGACCTTGAATCTCAAGGTGTACCAGCTGAGATTGCACTGCGCATCGTATCGCTTTCAAGCTTGTTCTCGGTAATGGACTTAGCAGAAGTAGCTCATAGTGCGGGTCGTAAGATTGGCGTTGTGTCAAACACTTACTTCACACTGGGTGCAAACATGGGTCTACATTGGTTCCTTGACCAAATTACAGCGCAGCCTGTGGCAAACCACTGGCAAGCACTTGCTCGTGCATCTTATCGTGAAGAACTTGATTGGCAGCAACGCTCACTATCTGAGGTAGTGCTAAATAGCTTTGCCGGTGATGATAGTGACATCAATGAACAGATTGAGCAGTGGATGGATAAACAAGCTGGTTTATTACACCGTTGGCAGCAAATGCTAACTGAGTTTAAAACGTCGCAAAGCCATGACTTTGCTAAGTTCTCGGTTGCACTGCGTGAGCTAATGTTATTAAGCCATAACTGTGATACTTCCAAATAATCTAGAAATCGCTACAATACCCCAGCTTTGACTGGGGTATTTTTTTGTCTAATGTCATTGCCATAATCCATTTAGCTAAAATCACAAAAAGGTGGTTTTAGCTAAATCGATTACGTACCAATACTGAGGAGCTACCATGTTTTACGATCTTGCGCGTCGTTTTATGTTCAACAAAGATGCGGAGTGGGCACACGATTTTGCCCTAGGCAACCTTCGTCGCTTTGCAAATACGCCAATGAGCCTTGCATGGTCTCAATCAGTTCAAGACAAACCAGTTAACTTTTTGGGATTAGAATTTAAAAACCCAGTAGGGCTCGCTGCGGGTCTTGACAAAAATGCTGAGTGTATCGAAGCATTCGCACAAATGGGCTTTGGTTTTATCGAGGTAGGCACTGTTACGCCAAGACCACAAGCTGGCAACGATAAACCTAGGATCTTTCGTCTACCTGAAGCAAATGCGATTATCAATCGCATGGGATTTAATAACAAGGGTGTTGATTACTTAGTTAACAATGTTAAAGCGGCAAAATACGATGGGATCCTTGGGATCAACATCGGTAAAAATAAAGATACACCGAACGAGCAAGGTAAAGATGACTACATTCACTGTATGAGAAAAGTGTTTGAGCATGCGTCTTATATTACTGTCAATATCTCTTCACCTAATACACCGGGCCTTAGAGATTTGCAATATGGTGAAGCACTAGATGATCTGTTACAAAGCTTGAAAAATGAACAAATGGATCTGGTAGCTAAGCACAACAAGTCGGTGCCTATGCTGGTTAAGATCGCCCCTGATGTTGATGGTATTCAGCTAGCTCAAATTGCTGAGTCTCTTGTGAACAATCGTATCGATGGTGTTATTGCAACAAATACAACATTAGCTCGTGATGCCGTAGAAAACTTAGAGCATGGAAATGAAGCTGGAGGCCTGTCTGGTCGACCGGTTCGTGAGAAATCAACGCACGTTGTTAGCGAACTAAAGCGTATTACTGAAGGTAAGCTACCCATTATCGGTGTTGGTGGGATCGACAGTGCTGAGTCTGCTAAAGAGAAGTTTGCAGCGGGAGCTGATCTTGTTCAAGTGTATACTGGCTTTATTTACGAGGGACCAGAATTGGTCAAAAGGATCGTTACGTCCTTATAAGGATCGCTCATATAACAAAATGATCGAAAACAAAACGTTATTATAAAAAATTTCATCATTGCGCTTTTCGCGTTATACTCCCACTTACTGGTCATAGTTAATTAGTTTGTGGGAGAGTCGTTTTGCAAGCTTCAAAAGAGTGGCAATGGATACGCTGCGAGAAAAGAAATAGGCTGTTAATTGACTTAGGTGAAGAGCTTCAGCTTTGTACGCCTTTTCGAATTCGACACCTGACCGACGACTCTGCATCAAGCCCGACCTTTAGCCTAAACGAGGCCGAATTTTATCAAAACGTATTCGATTACCTTTGTGGTTTTTCTGTCTGGAGTGAACCACAATGCTGTCAAATTGCTTTGAATGCAACCGCTGCTAAATTCCATCTTCAGCCAATGCAAGCTAAAAGCTGGTTTTTCAAACCGTACAATGGGTGCGAGCCCGTTAGTGAAGCTGTGGTTTGTTTGCGTTCAAAACAAAGCCAAGGCGAGTTTTTGATAATAGAGCATGACGGCCAAGCAAGCCTATGTCTAAGTCTAAGTCAACAATTTATCTTAGATGAAGGAATTGAACTTGAGCAATTTCAAGCAATTAAGGTACTGAATGATAGATTATCTCCCCTAGTTTTATCGAACCTAGTACACCGAAGCGCGTAGCGATATTGAGTTAAGGAATAACACAACGTAATGTCTCGCCCATAACCATACTCTAGCTCCCAATCAAAGCACTTCTCCACAAGGTAGCTATTAGCTTTTATAAAGTCTAATTGACCCGAGCCGTTATGTTGTATTAACTTGTACCTTATACCAATTAGACTTAATACTTGCTCAATTTGAAGGAGTAAATCTGACGCTAACCCGTTAAAAATTTCTTATTTAGAACAGCTAAATAGCAAAATTTTTTCCTTGCCTACAGGGCGTAGGTACCTTAGCGATAGCAGGAGACGGTGGCTGAGTTATCGACAAGATTTTCTCGCCTCAACATAGAGCACTTAATTAAGATAATTGGTGTTAAATCATTGTAGCAATGAATTAAGGGAATAACTATGAACTGTCTTTGCGACAAAACTTTAAAGCTGATCTACACCGACATTGAAGGCTATTGCGGTTATCAATGCCCATCTTGTGATGCAGTTTGGCTTCCTCGTAAATTTGTAGAAGCGATTAAACATACCTACCATTTTACATACGCAGACTTTCTTGCGACCCGAACACCACTCAAACAGAACGCTGTACAATCATGTCCGGATGATGGCCATAAGCTTGTTGCGTATCAGCTCAATAATGCGTCGTTTAGTGAATGTCCGTGTTGTGCCAGTATTTGGTTTGAAGCAGGGGAGTTACAGGCACTGTTGCAAAATTACCAACGCGTTAATAGCAACACGAGTATCTTAGACAAGCTAGATATTTTTAATTTGTTTAACATATTGTCTTAACGAGTTTGAAATTGGCAATAAAAACAGACGGATTGGCTTTGTCTAAAGTTAATTTGCATATAATAACAGTGCTCCTGCTATTTATCGTCTTCAATCAAAGTCAACTAATAACTAACCATAACTTGTGTGTTATACTGCGCTCAGTTGAAATTTAAGGGTATTCAAATTGCAATTTATCGCATTGACATCTATTGGTGTAGAGCAGCTACTGGTAGAAGAATTAACCGAGTTCGGTTTTGAAATTAACAAGCAAACGGTTGGGTCTGTAAAGTTCACTGGCACTAATTTAGACGTACAAAAGTTTTGTATGATGACTCGATTTGCAACACGCGTAATGTTGCTGATTGATGACAAGCCAGAAGTAAACGATAAAGACTCGCTGTATAAATTTGTGCGTTTTCAAGCTTGGCAAGACTGGTTTAGTCCTAAGCAAACGTTTGCTGTTGAGTTTAATGGCACCAACAATGCGCTAAAAAATACTCAATTCTCTGGTTTAGTTGTAAAAGACGGTATTGTTGATTACTTTAATGACCTGTTCGAACAGCGCCCCGATGTGGATAAGCAAACACCAGATATTCGCATAATTGCGAAACTGACCAAACAAGGTTGTGCGCTTTATATTGACTTTTCTGGCCCGCGTTTGTCTGACAGAGGCTATCGTGATAAACAAGGTAAAGCACCTATCCGTGAGCACTTAGCCGCAGCGCTTGTGAAGCGCAGTGGTTGGTTGCAAGATACCAATAAACCACTATTTGACCCCTGTTGCGGCTCGGGTACGTTGTTGATTGAAGCGGCATCAATGGCGCTTGGATTACCAGCCAATCCAAACAAGGATTTTGCTTTTAAACGTTTGCCAAGCTTTCGTGAAAGCAAGTTTAGCGAGTTAAAAGCGCAGCTTAACGTAGCCCCAGAACAGAAAAACCTATGGTTAATAGGTAGCGATATAGATGAACGTGTACTTGCCATAGCAGAGCGCAATGCCAAGCGAGCTGGACTTGAGTCACATATCAAATTTAAGTTTGAAGATGCCAACCAGCTGAGCCTTGCCGCCAAGCGTCCAGGTACAGTACTCAGTAACTTACCTTACGGTGAGCGCTTAGGTGGAATGGCGGAGATAATCACGCTTTACCGCAATATGGGTATTGCTTTCAAAAAGCATTATAGAGGCTGGGATTTGGCTTTATTGGCCAGTGAAGAGAGCTTGCTAAAAGTACTAAAGCTAGCACGTAAAAAATCATATAAGTTTAAAAATGGCCCATTAGATGTGCTGCTAAACCTGTATGAAATGAACGATGCGCAGGTACAACAAAATAAACAAAGTAGTGGTTTAAACTTTGAAGGGTCTAGCGCATTTGGTAACCGCCTCAAGAAAAATGTGCAGAACCTTAAGTCGTGGTTAAAAAAAGAAAACGTAAAGGCTTATCGAGTTTACGATGCGGATATTCCAGAATACAACGTTGCGGTAGATGTTTATAACGATAGTGCGGTGATTTTTGAATATAAGGCGCCGAAAGAAATTGACGATACGGTAGCGCAAAAACGTCTACAGGACGTGATCACACTGACTGCCGAACAGCTTAATATTGATCCGCTTAACATTGCGGTAAAAGTAAGAAAGCGTCAAAAAGGTCAAGACCAATACAAGGCATTAGACAAGCAAAATCGTACTGAAATAGTAGAAGAATATGGCGCAAAGTTTAAAGTCAATCTATTTGATTACCTTGATACGGGGTTATTTCTAGATCACCGCTTAGCACGTAAATTTATTCAACAACATGCAAAAGATAAGCGGGTATTGAACCTGTTTGCATACACAGGAAGCGCCTCGGTACATGCAGCTGTTGGTGGTGCTAAATCGGTCACTACGGTTGATATGTCGAAAACCTATTTGAAATGGGCGGAAGAGAACTTTGAGCTTAATGGCTTGAAGAATCCTCGTTTCAGATTTGAGCAAGCTGATTGTTTAAAATGGCTCGAGCGAGCAGTTGGTCAATATGATCTTATTTTCTTAGACCCTCCAACATTTTCAAATTCAAAACGAATGTCAGATGCCTTTGATGTACAAAGAGATCACCTAAAATTATTTGGCTGGGTTAAAAAAATCTTGGCACCTAATGGCGTACTCTTGTTTTCTAATAACAAGCGTGGCTTTAAAATCGATGAGGTTGGACTCGCGGCCTTGGGGTTAAGTGCTGAAGAGTATTCTACGCAAACCCTATCCCCAGACTTTAAGCGCAACAAACAAATTCATAACAGTTGGTTGATCCGCCATGATTAAGTGCACATTATTTCACACCGAAGGTTGTCATTTGTGTGAAGAAGCATTAGCAATGCTCATTCAGCTATTACCTGAAGCAGAAATTGAATTAATAGATATCGTTGATGACGAAGAAACGATGACGACATATCAATATCGTATTCCCGTTATCAAAAAAATCGAAACAGGGCACGAACTTGGCTGGCCCTTTTCTCAACAACAATTACAAGAATTTATAGCATAGTATGGATCTTATTCGAATCGCTAAAGCACAACTGGCTTTTGGCTCGCACCCTATACTCGATCAGGCTGATGCAGTGATTGAGTCAGGGGAGCGTGTTTGTATTGTAGGACGAAACGGTGCAGGTAAGTCTACCTTACTCAAAGTACTCGATGATCAAGTTCAACTTGATGATGGTGAGATAAACCGAGTAGGTGGTCTGAAAGTATCAAGGCTGGAGCAAGACCCTCCAAAAGGGGCAAATGGCTCGGTGTTTGACTACGTTGCTAATGGATTACCCGATGTCGCTGAATTGCTGATTGAATTTCACGAAATTAGTGAGAAGCTGCAAACTAACCAGTCTGATAAATTAATGACAACGCTTGAGCGCCTAACGCAAAGATTAGAAAGCGAGGATGCTTGGCGGTTTGAGTCAAGGATCAAGCAAGTACTGAGTCAGTTACAGCTGGATGCTAATATGCGGCTTGAAGAGTTGTCAGGAGGCTGGTTACGCAAGGTCGCACTGGCAAAAGCACTTGTTAGTGATCCTGATTTATTACTCTTAGATGAGCCAACGAACCATCTCGATATGCAGAGTGTTATTTGGCTAGAGCAATTTTTAAAAGAATTTAAAGGCGGAATCGTGTTTATTTCACACGACCGTGCCTTCATTCGCTCTATGGCAACTCGCATCCTAGATTTAGATCGTGGTCAGCTGGTTTCATACCCTGGAAACTACGCACAGTATCTAGAGCAAAAAGCCCATGATTTGAAAGTTGAAGAACAGCAAAATGCGCTATTTGATAAAAAGCTAGCGGAAGAAGAAGCTTGGATCCGTCAAGGGATCAAAGCTCGACGTACACGTAATGAAGGACGTGTGCGAGCCCTCAAAGCATTACGTGTGGAGCGTAAGCAACGTATCGAGCAACAAGGTAAAACAGACTTTAACATCGAGACTGCTGAGCGCTCAGGTAAGTTGGTGTTTGAAGCTAAGCATCTGAACAAAGCGTTCCAACAAAAAGTCATTGTAAAGGACTTTTCTACTTTGGTTATGCGTGGCGATCGTATTGGATTGGTTGGGCCTAATGGTGCTGGTAAAACCACGTTATTGAAAATGTTATTTGGTGATATTTCATCAGATTCTGGTTCAGTAAAACAAGGGGTTAACCTAGAAGTTGCATACTTTGATCAATACCGCGAAAAGCTAGACGAGGAAGCGACTGTTCAAGATAATGTTGCCGAAGGCAAACAAGAAGTCATGATGGGAGGACGCTCACGCCATGTACTTGGTTATCTTCAAGACTTCTTGTTTCCTCCAGCTCGAGCAAGAACGCCAGTAAAGGCTTTATCAGGCGGAGAAAAGAACCGCTTATTGCTTGCGAAGCTTTTCTTAAAGCCTTCTAACATCATAGTGCTGGATGAACCAACCAACGATTTGGATATTGAAACACTGGAACTTCTCGAAGAAATTTTAAATCAATATCAAGGTACTGTTTTGGTGGTAAGTCACGACCGAGAGTTTATTGACAATACTTGTGGCAGTGTGTGGGCTTTTGAAGGCGAAGGTCAAGTGACTGAAATAGTTGGTGGTTACAGCGATTTTGAGCTGTATCAGCAAAAGCGCGACCAACAAAGAAAAGATGCCCAAAAAGTTGACCAAGAAAAGCAACAGACCGCGCCGCTCAAAAAGGCGCCAGCTACGACTCGAGCAAACAAGCTGAGTTACAAATTAAAACTTGAATTAGAGTCATTGCCCAGTAAAGTAGAGGAACTTGAAGAGGCAGTGAATAAACAACAAGCGCTGGTCAGTGATCCTGACTTCTTTAAACAAGATCAGCAAACCACCCACGAGGCATTGAACCAATTGACTGAACTAGAGTCGAAGCTGGAAGCCGCGTTTGAGCGCTGGGAAGAATTAGAAGCATTACAGAATCAGCAGTAAGGATTAAGATGAAATTTAAACTTTTAGCCGCGAGTATCGCTGTTGCCATTTCACAACAAGCGGTCGCTGCAACATATCAGTTAACAGAATTACCAAGACACGCAAACAGTAAATATACCAATGTATCGGACGCGAATGAGGCGGGTGAAGTTATTGGTCAAGCATCAAACTTATTTGGTGTAAAAATTGATGTATCTTATATTGATTTTGACGATTCAAATTTAAAAAACTATTACGACAACGCGAAGCTGCAGTACGAGAAAATTGATGAACCCATCACGTTTACACTAGATGATATTCAAAATAACAATGCCGCAAACACTAATGCACAAGCGCATGCGTTTATGTTGTCTTACATCACGTCGGCGAGTCGTTCAGCATCATTGGAGTATCAGCAGGTTAACCGCTCTATTTCGCTTATGTTTAACAATAATACAGCAGAAGAGTTTGTTGTATTTGATGAGCAATCACCGGATTATCAAGGGTTAACTCGCTCTGTAAGCAATTATTTAACCGGTATTGCAGATGACGGCACTATTGTTGGGTGGGGCTCTGCGCCTTACAAAAAGATCACCTTCACCAAAGAAGGTGAAACAGAAGTAGATACCTACTTTGTTCGGGATTGGCGTAATAAGGGTGTTCTAATTACGCCAGCCGGTGAAAAAATTGCTTTAGAACCTGCATTTGCTGAGCATGGCGGCTTATCTTTAGCTACCGACATAAAGCAAACCAATGATGGTGGGTATGTGGTAGTTGGACAAAGTTCAACATCGTTATCAAAACGTACGATAGAAAGCATTGAAGATAATTGTGATGGCGTGGACGAACCTGTTGAGGTCTGTATTCAAAGGCTTTCTAATCCATACCATACTCGAGCATACAAGTGGACGTTCGATAATGACTTTAATTTAACCAGTGCAACTGATTTAGGACTGGCTTTTACACCGGATGAAGACAGTGAGATTGCTTATTCAAGTATTGCAATTGCGACCAATGCAAATGGACTGACTGTAGGTGATTCACGTGCACGAAGACAAAGCAATGATGATTTGCTTCCGAATGATCAAGCGGTTTATTTTAAAGAGGGCGAAATTAAGCGTATTAAAGAAGTTGAAAGCTTTTATGAATATAGCCAAGCGATTGATGTAAATGACAATGGCATCATTATTGGTGCTTTTGGTCGGACAGCGAATGGCTCCAAAGAGAATGACTCAACGGGTTTTTATTTCGATACTAATACCTCCGAATTTAAAGAAATGCCGGCATATTTTGAAAACTCAGTAACCGTAGTTAATGATATTAATAACAATGGTTTTGTTGTTGGTCAGGGGGTTGTTGAAAAGTCAGGCTCTAGCCGACGACGTGAAGCATTCTTATATGAAATTGGTGCAGATAAGTTGGTGAATATAAACTCTCTTCTTCCATGTAAGAGCGATGATTTTCCTTACACTATAGCGGAAGCGGTCAAAATCACCGATGATAATAAAATCTACGCTGTTGCAACGAAAACCGTTGAAAGACGTAACACATTAGGCGAGATAGAAAAAGACAGTAAGGGTGAAATAGAATATGAGTCAGTCACCTTACCGGTTGTATTAACTCCTATCTCTGGTGAGCCTGAAACTTGTACTCCACCTGAAGCTGAAACGTATGAGCGTCAGTCAGCAAGTTGGTCTTGGCTTAGTTTGCTAGCTCTACCTTTGGTTGCGCTGAGAAGAAGACGTAAATAAAGCTGGTACTAGCCAATAAAAAAAAGCCCTGAAGGGCTTTTTTTTATATTTAACACTAATGTAGCGAAGATCTTGTCTATACTCTATGTAGTTATTCTAAATAAGAAACTTTTAACGCAGCTAGTATTAAGATCTGGTGGTATGAGATTAATCAATCTTGTCCACGGTTTTGCCAAGCTTTATTGACTGAGCGTCGCCATAAATAATCAATACCAAAAAAGCCAATAACTGCAGCGATACTCGCACAAATTAACGAGCCAACGATAAAAGCAGGGCCGATGGTCGTTAGGCTTTGTGCAAGCCACTCCCAACTTGCTTCAAAATGAAACGGTTGCTGCTCTTGCCCGAGTGCGAATACACCAACCAGATATGAGCAGTAAAAAATGGGTGGCATGGTTAATGGATTGGTGATCCATACTAACGCAATAGATAAGGGTAAGTTAACGCGAAAAGGGATCGCGAGGGCTGCAGCAAGCACCATTTGAAAAGGAACAGGGATGAAAGCGAAAAATAACCCCACTGAAAAAGCCCCTCTTGCCGAGCGCCGGTTGAGGTGCCACAAGTTAGCATCATGTAATAATTTACCGAAGATTTTTAATGATTTCTGTTGTTTGATTTTATTATGATCAGGTAAAAAGCGTTGGATCGTTTTTTTCGCCATTTGCAGCTGCCGTCTACTTGGATTCTGATATGTTTTGGAATAATCCTAGGGAGCTTCTGCGCAGTATTTTTTCTTGGTAACTGGCGTGTTGCCGCAACAAGCTTATTCCTCTACTTCATGGGGCGTTATTCTAAGCCTTTTTCTCAGATATTGGCAGGATTTATTTTAGGGATTTCTGTAGTTCTTTGTCATTATGTCGTTTTTTATAAATTACATATACCACAACAATGGCTCAGCGGCCCCATTATAATTGTTGGAGAGGTGATTGAGGTCTCAAATACGCCCAGTGGTGGCGCTGTTGTAATTGATATGCAAAAAATTGCCTCTGAAGACATTGACAGCTGGCGAAGTGTTCGCGCTAAGCTTTATCAGAATGACTCCAACATTGTATTTAGTATCGGTGATAAAGTTGAGGTATTAGGAAAGCTTAAACGATTTCGTAGTCGAATTAATATCGGACTTTTTAATGCTGAGCTCCATGCTTTCAGAAAGCATCATTATTTTAAAGGCAATATCTTACGTATACAGCAAATAGAGAGTCGTCCAGATTGGCGAACATTGTATCGCCAACATATCGCCAGTGAATTACAAGGTACAGAATATGGTTGGTTTTATTATATTCTACTGACTGGTGACACTAGTAAAGCGACATTTGATAACAAACGGCAGTTCAGGCAACTAGGGCTGAGTCATTTACTGGCAATTTCAGGTTTACACATTGGTATTGTCTTTGGCTTAGCGTTTTTATCACTAAAAATGCTGCTCTATTGTAGTCCCATAACTATTCCACAACATATCAATCTGCATCAAATATGCTTAATTTTTGCGGTGTTATTATGCGCCGGATATGTGTTTGTATGCGGCTATAGCGTCTCAGCGACAAGAGCTTTGGTCATGGCTTCAGCATGGACTGCTTGCTATCTGTTTACGCTTAGGGTGAGTGCCGTGCAGATCCTTACGACGGCATTGGTCGTGGTACTGATAATCGACCCATTTGCATTACTCAACCCCGGTTTATATTACTCTTTCTTTGCAGTTGCCATTATCCTTACTTTACTGCCCAAGTCAGGGCGTGGGGTGGTTGGGAAACTGCTTGTCTTAGTTAAACTACAAGTAGCATTATTTGTCTTCCTACTGCCACTTAACCTGTATTTTTTTGCAGGGGTTAGTGTGGTCTCAACCTTCGCGAATCTTATTATCATTCCCTTTATTTCAATAATCGTCTTTCCTCTACTCATACTTCATTTTTGTGTATTTGATTATGTTGATTGGCAACTACCTTTGGATTTGGTGGATACTGTGTTGACAATGGCACTTTTAGGCTTCAAGCACCTTCCTGTTGACTGGTTAGCACTTTCAAGTGTATCCGCAGAGTTACTAATTTGTACTTACCTGAGCGTCTTGCTCTTTGTTATTTTCAGACATTACTTGAGTGTACTACCGTTATTCTTTTATCTACTGAGCAGTTTGACTAAAGTACAACCAAACTGGCAGCTTGATGTGTTTGATGTTGGGCATGGAACGGCCGTGTTAATATCTAAAAACCGAAAAGGTTTGCTATATGATTTAGGTGCAAAATATTTTGGTTATTTCTCAATATTTGAATTTGTAATTAAGCCTTACCTTAGCAACAAACGTATTCAGTTGGATGCCACGATTGTCAGTCACGATGATGGCGACCACAATGGCGGACTTGATGACCTGTATGCTTATGATGGTGGACGGTCGTTACTGCAATTTCATAACAATGAGCAACTGCTTGGTTGTAACCTTGGTAAGCATCAGTTTGCAGGACTTGACGTACAAATAATTTGGCCAAGCGAATTGTCTGGCAATGATAATAACAACTCTTGTGTGGTTCGGGTGAGTGACGGGCAGTTCTCAGTACTGTTACCGGGAGATATTGAAAAACGAATAGAAGCAAAATTAATTAATGAAGCGCGCGAGTCATTAAAGGCGGATATTTTATTGGTGCCACACCACGGTAGTGCCAGTTCCTCAAGCGAAGCATTTGTAGAGGCTGTTATGCCCAAGTTTGCTGTATTTTCAAGAGCGTTTCATTCGCCATGGAAGATCCCAAATGAGCAGGTGGTTAATAGATACAAGCGAATAGGCGCAACACTTTTAGATACAGCGTTGGATGGACATATTAGAATTTTGATTTTTGACCAAAAAATAGCAATTCAACGAGGCCGACTGGTTGAAAATTACTGGTTTCTCAGATAATCCATTCAGTTTTAGTGATTTGAAAGTTACAATAATGCCATATAGAAAAATTGAGGCTGGCAATGCAACCAACCGATAAGCAAATCTACACTAGATTATTTAGTTACGTAAAAGACTTTAAACTTGCAGCCATATTTTCTGTCATTGGAATGATAGGGTATGCAGCCATGGATGCCTCATTCGTTGCACTGATGGATCCATTTATAGACGAGGGGTTGACTGCTGGAAACCGAGAAGTACTTAAACTCGCCCCGTTTGTTGTGATTGCTCTGGTGGTAGGCCGTGGCATATTTAATTATATGGCTTCTTATTGCTTGTCTTATGTTGGTTCACAAGTCGTACGCAGCTTGCGACAGCAATTGTTTGAACATATGTTGTACTTACCGGTATCTTTTCATGATCAACATTCTAATGGTGAGCTGATTTCTAAGATCACTTTTGATACGGAGCAGGTGCAGCAGGCCGTGACTAAGGCGTTGCAAGTCTTGATAAGAGAGGGGGCATTTGTCTTTTTTCTGCTGATCACTATGTTTTATGCTAGCTGGCAGTTGTCGCTAATTTTTCTAGTTGTTGTGCCAATCGTTGCTGTTATTGTCACCATTGTTTCAAAACGTTTTAAAAAAATATCGAAGAATATACAGGATGCTATGGGCGAAGTGACAAAGAGCTCAGAGCAAATGATGTCTGGTCACAAGGTGATCCATGGTTTTGGTGGCCAAGATAAAACCATTTCGCACTTTGCCAAAGTGAATAATCATAACCGCCAACAACGAGTAAAAATGGATGCAACCAAGGCATTGAGTGTGTCGGTTATCCAACTCATTGCAGCAAGTGCCATGGCCGTTATTCTTGCTATTATCGCCATGCCTTCTATGGTGGATAAGATTTCATCAGGCACCTTTGTAACGCTCATTACCTCAATGATGATGATGCTTCGCCCACTCAAGCAGCTCGCTAATGTCAACAGCGATTTACAACGAGGTATATCGGCAGCAAAAAGTGTTTTTGCCGTGATTGATTTAGAGCAAGAAAAGGACACTGGCACGCAGCCTTTGGTGCGTGCAAACGGTGATATTAAAATACAGAATCTGACTTTCACTTATCCGTCTAAAAATGATCCAGTGATTACCGCATTAAACTTAGATATAAAGGCAGGGCAAAGCATTGCTTTTGTTGGCCGAAGTGGTTCTGGCAAATCTACAATTTCAAATTTATTGCCACGTTATTATGATATTGACTCTGGGAGTATTGAACTTGATGGGGTTGATATCAGTGATTACAAGCTGGCGGATTTACGTGCACAATTCTCAATTGTATCTCAGCAAGTGGTACTATTTAACGATACTATCGCTAATAATATTATGTATTCACTCGAACGTCCGTTATCGGATGAAGCGCTAGAGCGTGTGGCAAAGCAAGCCCATGTTTGGGAGTTTGTTAAGGATTTACCAGAAGGCTTGAACACTCTAGTTGGAGAAAACGGAGTGATGCTTTCAGGTGGTCAGCGTCAACGTATTGCAATTGCTCGTGCAATTGTAAAAGACGCGCCGATTTTAATATTGGATGAAGCTACATCAGCATTAGACACCGAATCAGAGCGCTTAATTCAGCAAGCCCTAGAAGAGTTAATGCACGACAAGACCAGTATTGTTATTGCCCATCGCCTGTCGACAATCGAGCATTGCGACCAAATATACGTATTAGATAAAGGTAAAGTTATTGAGCAAGGAGAACACCAACAGCTCGTTGCCCAGCAGGGGATGTATCACGCACTTTGTAAGATGCAATTTGGTGAACAATAAATGGCGTCAAGAATCGAACAAAGCTGGTATAAAAAGCCTGGGCTACTGACTTTATTACTACTGCCGCTGGCATTATTGTTTGGCCTAATAAGTGTTGTGCGAAAAAAGCTTTATACACTTGGTGTAACTAAACAATACAAAGCGTCAGTGCCAGTTATTATTGTGGGTAATATTAGTGTCGGAGGAAATGGTAAAACACCGTTTGTACTTTGGTTGGTTCCTTTTCTTGAGCGGCTTGGTTTGAAAGTGGGGATAATCAGCAGAGGGTATGGTGCAAATCCTCCGACTACGCCATTTTTGGTGACCAAAGACACGCCAACAGAGCAAGGCGGTGATGAGCCTTGTTTGCTTGCTCAAAGATTAGCTTGTCCAGTGATGATAGGCGCTGACCGACAAAAGAGTATTGAATCATTACTACAACACCATAATATTGATATTATTGTCAGTGATGACGGATTACAACACTACAAACTGGCGCGAGATATAGAGTTTTGTATTGTAGATGCCGAACGTAAATTTGGTAACGGTTATTGGATCCCAGCAGGTCCACTTAGGGAGCTACCTAGTAGAACGAAAACCGTCGACTTAACAGTTTATAACGGTGGCTCAGAAGCATTTTCATATGCTTTAGAGGGTACCGGGTTTTTCCATGTCACAGACAATTCGCTGGCAAATGAAGTACACACTGAAGGTGTATCTGTATGTGCTATCGGCAATCCAAAAAGGTTTGAGCATACACTACGAGAGAAGGGCATTGATCTAACTCATTGTCTACATTTTGCTGATCATCACCCTTATCAACCGTCGGACTTTTCACCGTTTAGTGGTGATTCTATTTTTATGACAGAGAAAGATGCGGTAAAGTGTCGCACCTTTGCAAAAGATAATTGGTATTACTTGAGAGTGGATGCCAAACCAACACAAGCGCTTGAAAAAGCAATACTCGAATTACTTAAAGATAAAGGGATCCATCATGGCCTTTGATACCAAATTACTAGAAATAATTGCCTGTCCTGTGTGTAAAGGTAAATTAAGATATGACAAAGAAAACCAAGAGCTCATTAGCACCGCGGCTAAACTTGCTTATCCAATAAAAGAAGATATTCCGGTGTTGCTAGAAAATGAAGCGCGAGAGCTAAGCAGTGATGAGGTTGAACAGTGGAATTCATAGTCATTATTCCTGCTCGATATGCGTCTAGTCGATTACCAGGTAAACCCCTAGCTGATATAGCAGGCAAACCCATGATCCAGCACGTGTATGAGCAAGCGTGTCAATCCGGTGCTACAGCAGTTTATATTGCAACTGATCACAGCGCGGTGTTTGATGCAGCAAAAGGATTTACTGATAACGTACTTATGACTAAAGATGATCATCAATCTGGGACTGAGCGATTAGCTGAAGTTGTAGAGCTGCTTGAACTTGATGAGCAAACTTTAGTGGTGAATGTTCAAGGGGACGAACCGCTGCTAGAGCCTGAAAATATCGCGCAAGTAGCTACTTTATTACATCATTCCGATGCACCAATGGCGACATTGTGTGTTGATATTGATGATGTAGAAGAAGTGCTGAATCCAAATGCAGTAAAAGTGGTGTCTGATATTCATGAAAACGCGCTATATTTTTCACGCGCGTCCATTCCATTTCAGCGTGATAGCATGTTAAAGCTCGACAAAAATAATGTCCCTGTAAATCATTTTAATCGCCATGTAGGGATATATGCCTACCGCGCGGGCTTTATTAAAACCTATTTGTCGCTCAGTGTTTCACCACTAGAGTTACAAGAATCGCTAGAACAGCTACGTGTGTTATATCATGGCTATAAAATCAAAGTAGCTAAGGCGATAAAGCCTGTGCACAGCGGCGTTGATACGCCTGAAGATTTGCAGCGTGTCCAAGAGATACTAAATGGATAAGCTTAAGCTGATTGCTGATGAGGCGGATTATATCGTAGCCTATAAGCCGTGTGGGGTTAACTTCCACAGTGAAGAAGGCCCTGGCTTTGTATCGTTACTAAATACGCAACTAGGCTATCAACTATTTCCAGTCCACCGCTTAGATAAGGTAACATCAGGCCTTATTTTACTGGCTAAATCGAGCCAAGCGGCAAAGCAGTTTACAGAGATGTTCACGTCGCGGAAAATAGATAAATATTATCTTGCAATGATTAAAGCCAAACCCAAAAAAAAGCAAGGTTGGATAAAGGGTGATATGGCCAAGTCTCGGCGTGGTACATTTAAGCTAATGAAAACCAAGCTAAACCCAGCTATAACTCGCTTTTATTCTCACTCCGTTGGCGTTAATTTGCGTGGATGTATTATTAAACCATTTTCAGGTAAAACGCATCAGATCCGCGTTGCACTGAAAAGTATTGGTGCACCGATCCTAGGCGATCTTGCGTATGGTGGGGAACCTGCGGACAGAACATATTTACACGCCTTTTGTTTGGAGTTTGAGTGGCATGATAAGTTGGTGAGCTACCAAGCTTGTCCTCCAGAAGAAGGCGCATTTACTCACCTTTTAACACATGAAATATTTGCAATTTGGCAAAAGCCAAGTCAATTAGAGTGGTAACATGACTGATTCAAATACAGAACTTAGGTTTGGCGGTATTGCTCGTCTATACGGTAACGCAGAGTTAGAAGCATTAAGCAAGGCACACTTTTGTGTTATTGGTATTGGTGGTGTTGGCAGTTGGGCTGTTGAAGCGCTAGTTCGAACTGGGGTAGGCAAGATAACGCTTATTGATATGGATGATATTTGTATCACTAATGTTAATCGCCAGCTGCATGCTCATAGTGAAAGTATCGGGATGCAGAAAATTGAGGCGATGCGGGATCGTTGTATTGCGATTAATCCAGCTTGCGAGGTCATCCTTATTGATGACTTCCTGATGTTAGATAATATTAGAAGCTACATCCAAGATTTTGATTATGTTATTGACTGTATTGATGCTGTTAAAGAAAAGGCGGCGTTAATCGCCCATTGTAAACGCAATAAAATACCCGTGATCACCACAGGTGGTGCAGGTGGACAGACCGATCCAAGTCAGATCCAATACTCAGACGTTGCAAAGACTACGCATGACCCATTACTAGCAAAAGTTCGTTATATTCTCAGAAAGCAATATAACTTTAGCGATAATCCAAAACGCAAGTTTGGCGTAGATTGTGTCTATTCAACTGAGCAGCTGGTTTATCCAAGTAGCGATGGCACCGTATGTAAAGCCAAGCAGCAAGCTGAAGGTGGAAAAAATATGGACTGTGCCACAGGGTTTGGCTCAGCCACGATGGTAACGGGGAGTTTCGGTTTCTTTGCGGCCTCTAAAGCGATACGAAAGTATTTAGATAAGCAAAGCAGAAGTAGCAAGTAAGTGTGCTCATATGAGCACCTTGAACGCTTATGTTGTTAACTGTCCGCAGCTCAGGTTAGTATTACGCTAACCTATTCGCTTGCATCTGGATCTGGTCGACAATCGCCCGTATACCATTGCCTCTTGAAGGGCTTAAATGGCTGATTAATCCTAAGGACTCAAAAAGCGTATAAGCACTAAATTGGCTTGCCTGTTCCGGTGTTTTCCCTGCATATGCTGCGATGATAATTGCAAGTAATCCTTTCACGATCCGCGTATCTGAATCTGCAATAAGCACAAGCTGTTGTGCACTTTCGTCTAAGTCGACGTATAACCACACTTTACTGTCACAGCCCGATACTAATGCAGATCCAACTTTTAGTGCCTCTGGAAGTTCAGGAAGTTGTTTACCAAAAAGCATTATTTCTCGGTACTTGGCTTGCCAGCCATGACTTTCTGATAACTTTTTTGTGATATTTTCAATATTCATCGTTTAATCTAGTAATTCAATTGTGGCTTTTAAGGCATTAATAAAATGCTCGACATCAGCTTCGTTATTGTAAAATGCTAAACTTGCTCGCACTGTTCCATTGACATTAAGCATGTTCATCAACGGTTGAGCACAATGATGTCCGCTTCTGACGGCGACACCATAGGTGTTGAGTAGTGTAGCAAGGTCATAGTGATGCTCATTTTTGTAATTAAAACTGACAATTCCCACGTTGTTCTGCGTGTCACCATACACGGTTACGCCTTTAATTTGGTTTAACTGTTGTAAAAGGGACTGATAGAGGGCTCGTTCGTAGCGCTGAAGTGCCGACGGGCTAATGTTGTTCAAGTAATCAACCGCAGCGGCCAATCCTATGACGCCAGAGATATTAGGCGTGCCAGGTTCAAATTTACCAGGAGCATCACGGTAAGTGGAGTGTGCAAACGTTACCTCTTGGATCATTTCTCCTCCCGTTTTATATACGGGCAGGGTATTGAGCAAATTATATCGACCATATAATCCTCCAACACCTGTAGGCCCCAACGCCTTGTGAGCAGAAAAAACATAAAAGTCGCAATCCAATGCTACCAAATCAGGCCGTAAGTGCATAAAAGACTGTGCGCCATCTATGACTGTCTTCGTACCAAGCGTTTTACAAGCTTTTATAAGAGATTCGATGGGGTGTATATTACCAAGCGCATTAGAAGCATGTCCTATCGATAAGATATCTGGTTTATGTGTTTGCAATAGCGAAATAGCACCCGCTTCATCAAGCACACCATTTTCAAGCATTGGCAACACTAACAACTGTGCGCCGGTACGCTTACATGCTTCTTGCCAAGGCACGATGTTAGCATGATGCTCAAATGGGCTGATCGCTATTTTACTGTTTTCATTTAATGCTTGGCTGAGGCCATGAGCCAAAAAGTTTAGTGATTCTGTGGCACCACTGGTCCAGACAATTTCTTTTGCAGAAACATTTAAAAATTTGGCGATAGTTTCACGTGCGGCTTCATATCGATTTGTCGCGTTTTCACTCAGTGTATGTAAACCTCTGTGTACATTTGAATTCTCAGCTTGATAAAAAGTTTTGATGACATCAACAACTTTGTTCGGTTTTTGTGCAGTTGCAGCTGAGTCGAGGTAGCAAAGCGGCTGCCCATTTAGTGATTTGCCTAAAATAGGGAAGTCGTCGCGCAGAGAATGTATATCAGTCATAACGTACCTGAGTTAATTTGGCAGCGGGATTTTAGCTAATAACTGTTCATAGTTAAACAAAAAAGGCCGCGTTAAGCGGCCTTTTGCAATAAAACGTCAGTATTATCTGTCGCTTTGTGATTTATAGTCGCGTGCTGTGTAGCCTTTGTAAAGCTGACGTGGACGACCAATCTTATGACCTGGCTGAGAAAGCATTTCGTTCCAATGTGAAATCCAACCGACAGTACGAGACATCGCGAAGATAACAGTGAACATACTTGTTGGAATACCAATTGCCTTAAGAATGATACCTGAGTAGAAGTCTACGTTAGGGTATAGTTTCTTCTCGATGAAGTACGGGTCTTCCAATGCAATTTGTTCAAGTTTCATTGCCACGTCAAGCAATGGATCTTGAATGTTAAGTTCTTTAAGCACTTCATGACACGTTTGACGCATTACTGTTGCACGTGGGTCAAAGTTTTTATAAACGCGGTGACCAAAGCCCATTAGACGGAACGGATCGTTCTTGTCTTTTGCTTTGGCAACATACTCGTCAATACGGTCAACAGAGCCGATTTCTTCAAGCATCGTTAAGCAAGCTTCGTTTGCGCCGCCGTGTGCAGGGCCCCAAAGTGATGCAATACCAGCTGCAATACATGCGTATGGGTTTGCACCTGAAGAACCTGCTAAACGTACTGTCGACGTTGACGCGTTTTGTTCATGATCCGCGTGAAGCATGAAAATACGGTCCATTGCTTTAGCAAGTACCGGGCTTACGTTGTAATCTTCCGCTGGCACAGAGAACATCATGTGCAGGAAGTTTTCAGCGTAGCTTAAGTCGTTGCGCGGATACACGAACGGCTGGCCAACGTTGTATTTGTATGCCATTGCAGCGATAGTTGGCAGTTTTGCAACCAACTTAACCGCACAACGCATGCGTTGATCTTCATCAGAAATATCAAGGTCTGAATGATAAAACGATGATAATGCACCAACAACACCACACAGCATAGCCATTGGGTGAGCGTCTACACGGAAGCCTTGGAAAAACGCAGCAATTTTCTCGTGCATCATGGTGTTGCGAGTGATCTCATCTGAGAACTCTGCTAGTTGTGCTTCGCTTGGTAACTCACCGTTAAGTAGTAAGTAGCAAAGTTCAATATAGTTAGAATTTTCAGCAAGTTGCTCAATAGGGTAGCCGCGGTGAAGCAGTACTCCTTTGGCACCGTCAATGTAAGTGATAGACGAGTCACAAGAGGCAGTCGACATAAATCCTGGGTCATACGTAAATAGCCCGTGAGCGCCTAATGAACGAACGTCAACTACGTCTTGACCAGCTGTACCTTCGTAAATTGGTAACTCAATCGGATCGTGACCATCAATATGGACTGTGGCTTTTTTATCTGCCATCTATTTGTCTCCTATTTAATAACAATATTCTGATTGTTATGTTGTGATACTAATGTTAAGCAAATTCAGATCATTCTAACTTATAACCTAGGCTAAAAGTCAATTTTTATGTGATTTATGCATAAATGTATAATAAATATTCTATAGCGATTAAATATTAGACCATTCGCTAATTCGCAAGCGTCTCTATCTAAACAAGAATTGTAAAAGGCCGCGTAGCCTTATATACTGTCAACGGTTTTATACCGTATCGTCTGTGGGTAAACCTATTTTTACATCAATTTTTTACACTCCAGTGAACTTTTTGGTGTCCTAATTGGTTTATCTAGAGTGTGCCATCTACATTTGCAATATGTAGGTGGGTTTCATAAAAACAAGTAGATGAGCTCCTTTGTGGGCAAAGATGGGCAAGTAACTGTGAAAAAGCAAAGACCTGTAAATCTAGATCTTACGACTATATCTATGCCACCAACGGCTAAAGCGTCGATCCTTCATCGTGTAACCGGTGTTGCGTTTTTCTTCGCTTTAACCTTTGTGATTTGGGCTTGGTCTGAATCTCTTTCTTCTCCTGAAGGCTTCGAGTTTGTAAAAGAACTGATGTCTGGCTTTATTGCGAAATTCATCGCATGGGGCACCCTAACTGTATTGTCTTACCACATTATCGGTGGTATCCGTCACATGATTCAGGATATGGGACATTGGGAAGAATTAGAATCAGGCAACAATAGCGCGAAGATTGCATTAGCACTTTGGGTTATCGTAGCAATTTTAGCTGGAGTATGGATATGGTCTTAAATCAAGCGACATTGAAGCGTGATGGCGTACAAGACTACGTATCATTGCGCGCGACTGCGTTAATTATCCTAGCTTATGCGGTATTCATCGTAGGCTATCTGTTAATCACACCTGAACTTACTTATGAAGCATGGTCAGGGTTGTTCTCAAACTTGGCTGTGAAAGCAGCAACCATGATCACGCTAGTATGTATGATGGTACATACACGTATTGGTTTATGGCAGGTTCTAACTGACTATGTTAAGAACTCAACAACCCGCTCTATCCTTAGCTTTGTATTAAACCTTATGGCGCTAGCTTACGTAGCTATTGGCCTGTTTGTTCTGTGGGGTGTTTAAGTGAAATATAACGTACGCGAATTTGACGCAGTTGTAGTTGGTGCTGGTGGCGCGGGTATGCGCGCGGCACTCGCTATTTCAGAATCAGGTAAAACTTGTGCTCTTATTTCAAAAGTTTTCCCAACTCGTTCTCACACAGTGTCTGCACAAGGTGGTATCACTGTTGCGCTAGGTAACTCGCATGAGGACAACTGGGAATGGCACATGTACGATACGGTGAAAGGGTCAGACTACATTGGTGACCAAGATGCCATCGAATACATGACTAAAACGGGTCCTGAAGCTATCACTGAGTTAGAGAATATGGGTTTACCTTTCTCTCGTTTTGAAAATGGTCGCGTATATCAGCGTCCTTTCGGTGGTCAGTCTAAGAATTTCGGTGGTGAACAGGCTGCACGTACAGCGGCTGCGGCCGACCGTACTGGTCATGCACTGCTACATTGCTTATATCAGCAAAACGTGAAAAACAAAACCAACGTGTTCTCAGAGTGGTACGCGCTTGATTTAGTTAAAAATGATAAAGGCGACGTAGTCGGTGTTACCGCAATTGACATTGAGAGCGGCGAAGTCGTTTATTTCAAGTCTAAAGCGGTTGTGTTGGCAACGGGCGGTGCAGGTCGTATCTACGCATCGACTACTAACGCACACATCAACACGGGCGACGGCGTAGGTATGGCTGTTCGTGCTGGCATTTCAATGCAAGACATGGAAATGTGGCAGTTCCACCCGACCGGTATTGCTGGCGCTGGTACACTAGTGACTGAAGGTTGTCGTGGTGAAGGTGGTTACCTTCTGAATAAAGACGGTGAGCGCTTCATGGAGCGTTACGCGCCTAACGCCAAAGACCTTGCTGGTCGTGACGTTGTTGCACGTGCAATGATGACTGAAATTCGTGAAGGCCGTGGCTGTGAAGGCCCATGGGGTACGCACATTAAGCTTAAGCTTGATCACCTAGGTGAGGAAATGCTTAACCTTCGTCTTCCTGGTGTTTGTGACTTATCTAAGACATTTGCACACGTTGATCCAGCGAAAGAACCTATTCCGGTTATTCCAACTTGTCACTATATGATGGGTGGTGTACCGACAAACGTTAATGGTCAGGTGCTTAGCGTAAGTGAAAATGGCGATGAGCGTATTGTAGAAGGTTTATTCGCAGTAGGTGAAATTGCATGTGTATCTGTACATGGTGCAAACCGCCTAGGTGGTAACTCACTACTTGACCTCGTTGTATTTGGTCGTGCAGCTGGTAACTTCTTAGGTACTTACTTGAATGACTTTGAGTCTACAGGTGATGCGTCTAAAGATGACGTTGATAATGCGTTTGCACGTTTCAATCGCTGGGAGTCGTCTGAGGTCGGTAAAGGTGAAGACCCAGTACAAATTAAGAAAGACTTGCAAGAGTGTATGCAGCTTAACTTCTCAGTATTCAGAGAAGGCGATGCAATGGCAGAAGGACTTAAAGAGCTTAAAGAAATCCGCGAGCGTCTTAAGTTTGCACGCCTTGATGATAAGTCATCAGAGTTCAACACGCAGCGTATCGAATGCTTAGAGCTTGATAACTTGATGGAAACAGCATACTCAACAGCAGTAGCTGCTAATTTCCGTACTGAAAGTCGTGGTGCTCACTCTCGCTTTGACTTCCCAGAGCGTGATGATGAAAATTGGTTGTGCCACTCAGTTCATCATCCGGAATCTGATTCGATGACTAAGCGTAAGGTTAACTTTGCGCCTACGACTCGTGAAGCGTTCCCACCAAAAGCACGTACATACTAGGAGTTCAGCGATGGCTACTTTAGAATTATCAGTTTATCGTTATAACCCTGATGAAGATTCAGCACCACGTATGCAAGACTACACTCTAGAAGTAGAGGAAGGTCGTGACATGATGGTGTTGGATGCTCTGATGCAGTTAAAAGAGCAAGATCCAACTTTATCTTTCCGTCGTTCATGTCGTGAGGGCGTTTGTGGCTCTGACGGTGTAAACATGAACGGTAAGAACGGCCTCGCCTGTATTACCCCAATTTCTGCAGTGCAGAAAGGCGGTAAGGGCAAGATCGTTATTCGTCCATTACCGGGGTTACCAGTAATTCGTGACCTAGTAATTGATATGAGTCAGTTCTATACGCAATACGAGAAGGTTAAGCCTTTCTTGATCAACGACAAGCCAACTGGTGGTGAAGAGCGTCTTCAGTCTATTGAAGACCGCGAAAAACTAGATGGCTTGTATGAATGTATTCTTTGTGCATGTTGTTCAACGTCTTGTCCTTCTTTCTGGTGGAACCCAGACAAGTTCATCGGTCCTGCGGGTCTTTTACATGCTTATCGTTTCTTGGCTGATAGCCGTGATACAGCAACAGAAGAGCGCCTTGCAGATCTTGATGACGCGTTCAGCGTATTCCGCTGTCACAGTATTATGAACTGTGTTAGCGTATGTCCTAAAGGTCTTAATCCAACTAAGGCAATTGGACAAATTAAATCAATGTTGTTAAACCGCTCGGTATAACACATACTACTAGCTAAGATGGCAAGCAATCGCTTGCCATCTTGTTTTCGTTTGAGTTTCTGCGCTAGATAAAAGGGCTAATAGATGCACGAAGGTGTGATGAAGGCATGGCTAGAATCTTCGCATTTGTACGGCGGCAACGTTGCGTACGTAGAAGATCTATATGAGGCGTATCTAGATGATGCAGCTTCAGTGCCAGAAGAATGGCGAGAGGTGTTTGATCAACTACCTAAAGTTGATGGTGTGGATGTTGATACAAAACATTCCGAAGTAAGAGCGCAATTTGCGGAACTTGCAAAAAACAAACACAGAGAAGTCGTGGTATCAACAGAGGGTTCTGCTGACGCCAAGCAAGTTAAAGTTCTGCAGTTAATAAATGCATTTCGTTTTAGGGGTCACCAAAACGCGAACCTAGATCCACTTGGGATTTGGGAGCGAGAACGCGTTCGCGATTTAGACCCCGCTTTTCATGATTTAACTGACGCAGATCTAGAAAAAGAATTTAACGTCGGCTCTTTTGCATGTGGCAAAGAGACGATGAAGCTAAAAGACTTGTACGCTGCACTAAAAGCGACATACTGTGGCTCTGTCGGTGCAGAGTACATGCACATCACGTCTACCGAAGAAAAACGTTGGTTACAGCAGCGTTTAGAATCGACCTTCGCTAAGCCACAATTCGACAAAGAAACCAAATTAAGAATCTACAAAGGCCTTACTGCCGCTGATGGTTTAGAGAAATACTTGGGGGCAAAATTTCCAGGTGCAAAACGTTTCTCGTTAGAAGGTGGTGATTCTTTAGTACCTATGCTGAAAGAATTAATTCACCGAGCAGGTGAGAGCGGTCAGCAAGAAGCTGTTATTGGTATGGCACACCGTGGTCGCCTTAACGTATTGGTTAACGTATTGGGTAAAAACCCACAAGAACTATTTGATGAGTTTGCTGGTAAATACGGTGAACATGCAGGTTCTGGTGATGTTAAATACCACATGGGCTTCTCGTCAGACTTTGGTACAAAAGGCGGCAATGTCCACATGGCATTGGCGTTTAACCCATCTCACCTTGAGATTGTGAACCCTGTTGTTATGGGGTCTGTACGAGCTCGTCTTGACCGATTAAATTGCCAAAGCGGATCAAAGGCTTTACCTATTACGATCCATGGTGATTCAGCGATCGCTGGACAAGGTGTTGTTCAAGAAACTTTCAACTTGTCGCAAACGCGTGCATACGGTGTTGGTGGTTCAATTCGTATTGTTGTGAACAACCAAGTTGGCTTCACGACGTCAAAGCGTGAAGATACACGTTCAACAGAATACTGTACTGACATTGCGAAGATGGTTCAAGCACCTATCTTCCATGTTAACGCTGACGACCCAGAAGCGGTTGCATTCGTTACACAAGTGGCACTTGATTTCCGTAACAAGTTCAAGCGTGACGTAGTGATTGACTTAGTATGTTATCGTCGTCACGGTCACAATGAAGCGGACGAGCCAAATGCAACACAGCCGCTGATGTATCAAAAGATCAAAAAGCACCCAGTACCTCGCCAGCTATATGCTGAGCAGCTTGTACGTGAAGGTGTGTTCTCTGAAGAAGATGCAAAACAAATTTCTGAAGACTACCGTAACGGCTTAGATAAAGGCGTGTGTGTAGTAGAAGAAATTCAAAAAGAAACTAAGCATTCTTCGGATTGGTCTAAATATGTCGGTCATGACTGGGACGCGCCATATGAGCCAAAAGTTGAGTTAGAAAAACTCAAAGCGCTCGGCGAAAAGATTGCCAATTACCCAGAAACGCATAAAGCACAATCGCGTGTGAAAAAGATATACGACGATCGTAAATTAATGGCGAAGGGCGAAAAGCTATTAGATTGGGGTATGGCAGAGACGTTAGCTTATGCAACGTTAGTTGACGAAGGTACTGATGTTCGTTTAACGGGTCAAGACTCTGGTCGTGGTACATTTTTCCACCGTCATGCTGTCGTGCATAACCAACAAGATGCCGCTACTTATCTTCCGCTACAAAACGTACGTGAAGGTCAGGGCGTATTTGAGGTTTATGACTCGGTGCTTTCTGAAGAAGCGGTACTTGCATTTGAATATGGTTATGCCACAGCAGAACCTACGTCATTGGTACTGTGGGAAGCACAGTTCGGTGACTTTGCAAATGGCGCTCAAGTTGTATTCGACCAGTTCTTAAGCTCAGGTGAGCAAAAGTGGGGACGTTTATGCGGTCTAACACTACTTCTACCTCATGGTTATGAAGGTCAAGGCCCAGAGCACAGTTCATCACGTCTAGAGCGTTATTTACAGCTATGTGCTGACCACAATATGCAAGTATGTGTGCCATCAACACCAGCACAAGTTTATGCAATGTTGCGCCGCCAATCGGTACGTCCATTGCGTCGTCCTTTGATTGTGATGACACCTAAATCACTACTACGCCATCCGTTAGCTGTGTCTACGTTAGAAGAGCTTTCAGAAGGCGTGTTCAACAACATGATCGACGAGATTGATGATATCAATCCAGAAAATGTTGAGCGTGTCGTATTCTGTAGCGGTAAAGTGTACTACGAACTTTTACAAGAACGTCGTAAGCAAGAGTTGAACAACGTTGCTATTGTTCGTGTTGAACAGCTATATCCGTTCCCTCACAAAGAAATGGACGAGATCATGGCTCGCTACCAGCACGTGAAAGATTTTGTTTGGTGTCAAGAAGAGCCACAAAACCAAGGTGCGTGGTATTGTTCACAGCATCATTTCTGGGAAGCTATTCCATCTGGCGCTAATTTAACTTACGCAGGTCGCAAGGCCTCAGCTGCTCCAGCATGTGGATACATGTCTACACATACTAAAGAACAAAACGCGTTAATTGCTGACGCTTTAACAATCAAGAAATAAGGAATAAGAGATGACAACCGAAATTAAGGTTCCTGTTCTTCCTGAGTCTGTTGCTGATGCAACGGTTGCTACATGGCATGTAAGCGTTGGCGATAAAGTGACTCGTGATCAAAACTTAGTTGACATCGAAACAGATAAAGTCGTTTTAGAAGTCGTAGCACCTGAAGATGGTGTTATCGTTGCAATTTCAGAAGAAGAAGGCGCAACCGTTCTTGGCGAACAGGTTATTGCACAATTAGGTGCTGCTGATGAAGCAGCAGCGCCTGCACAATCAAATGAAAAAACAGCAGCGCCTCAGTCGGCGCCAGCATCAGAAGGTAAAGAAGTGGACATTAAAGTACCTGTACTTCCTGAGTCAGTAGCAGATGCTACTATCGCAACTTGGCACGTTCAACCAGGTGAAGCGGTTAGCCGCGACCAGAACTTAGTTGATATTGAAACAGATAAAGTGGTTCTTGAAGTTGTTGCACCTGAAGACGGTGTGATGGGTGAACATATTCACGCTGAAGGCGATACCGTACTTGCTGAACAAGTGATCGGTAAAATTGTAGCCGGTGGCGCACCAGCGGCAGCATCTAGCGAGAAAAAAGAAGAAGCACCAGCAGCATCTTCTGACGAAAACTCAGATGTACTAACACCATCTGTTCGTCGCCTTATCGCAGAAAAAGGCCTTGATGCTTCTAAGATCAAAGGTTCTGGCAAAGGCGGTCGTATCACAAAAGAAGACGTTGACGCCTTCCTTAAAGCGCCAGCAAAAGCAGAGTCTAAGCCAGCTGCATCAGCACCTGCTGCCCCTGTTGGCGAGCGTACACAAAAACGTGTACCGATGACACGTCTTCGTAAGACAATTGCTAACCGTCTACTAGAAGCGAAAAACTCAACAGCAATGTTGACAACGTTTAACGAAGTAAACATGAAGCCAATCATGGATCTTCGTAAACAATACCAAGAAGTGTTTGAGAAGCGTCACGGTATCCGTTTAGGTTTCATGTCTTTCTACGTGAAAGCGGTAACTGAAGCACTTAAACGTTTCCCTGAAGTGAACGCATCTATCGACGGTGATGATATCGTTTACCACAACTACTTCGATATCAGTATCGCGGTATCTACGCCTCGTGGTCTGGTTACACCGGTGCTACGTGACTGCGATAAGCTATCAGTTGCTGAAATCGAAAAGAACATTCGCGAACTGGCTATCAAAGGTCGTGACGGTAAACTAACAGTTGATGATATGACTGGCGGTAACTTCACAATCACCAACGGTGGTGTGTTTGGTTCACTACTTTCTACACCTATCATCAACTTACCACAGTCTTCAATCTTGGGTATGCACAAAATCCAAGAGCGTCCTATGGCAGTAAATGGTAAGGTTGAAATCTTACCGATGATGTACCTAGCGCTTTCTTATGACCACCGTCAAATCGATGGTAAAGAGTCAGTTGGCTTCCTAGTGACAATTAAAGAGTTGCTTGAAGATCCAACACGTCTACTGCTAGACGTATAATATTTGTTTAAAGAATAAGCTGTATGCTCGCATACAGCTTTTTTTTTGCGCCTTTGGTCTAAGTGGGGTTTTCATCAGAAGCCTTGGGATCTATACTATGTGCGCAATTTGGGATAGCTGACTATTTGCATAAATATTCAGCTTTTTTAGTATAAAAAATTGGATAAAGCATCATGAATTTGCATGAGTATCAGGCAAAACAACTTTTTGCCGAATATGGTTTACCTGTATCAGAAGGCTTTGCTTGTGATACACCTCAAGAAGCAGTAGAAGCTGCTGGTAAAATCGGTGGAGACAAGTGGGTTGTTAAGTGTCAAGTACACGCAGGCGGCCGTGGTAAAGCTGGCGGTGTTAAACTTGCAGACAGCAAAGACGAAATCCGCGCATTCGCTGAAAACTGGTTAGGTAAAAACCTAGTTACTTACCAAACAGACGAGAAAGGTCAGCCAGTTGCTAAAATCTTAGTAGAAAGCTGCACTGATATTGCAAATGAACTATACCTAGGTGCTGTTGTTGACCGTGGTTCACGTAAGATCGTGTTCATGGCATCAACTGAAGGTGGTGTAGAAATTGAACAAGTTGCAGAAGAAACGCCTGAACTAATTCATAAAGCTGAGATTGACCCACTTGTAGGTCCTCAAGCTTATCAAGGTCGTGAGCTAGCGTTCAAACTAGGTTTGAACCCAACTCAAGTTAAGCAGTTCACTAAGATCTTTATGGGTCTAGCGCAAATGTTTATCAACCACGACTTTGCACTTCTAGAGATCAACCCTCTAGTAATCACAGACGCTGGTAACCTACACTGCCTAGACGGCAAAATTGGTGTTGACGGTAACGCGTTATTCCGCCAGCCTAAAATCCGTGAGTTCCACGATCCTTCACAAGAAGACGCACGTGAAGCACACGCAGCAAGCTTTGAGCTTAACTACGTTGCACTAGACGGTAACGTTGGTTGTATGGTTAACGGTGCAGGCCTTGCAATGGGTACTATGGACATCGTAAACCTACACGGCGGTAAGCCAGCTAACTTCCTAGATGTTGGTGGCGGCGCAACTAAAGAGCGTGTATCTGAAGCGTTTAAGATCATCCTTTCTGATGACAATGTTAAAGCAGTACTAGTAAACATCTTCGGTGGTATCGTACGTTGTGACATGATCGCTGAAGGTATCATTGGTGCGGTTAAAGAAGTTGGCGTAAACGTACCAGTAGTTGTACGTCTAGAAGGTACTAACGCTGAAGCTGGTCGTGAAGTACTAGCTAACTCAGGCCTTGACATCATTGCAGCTGAGTCACTAACTGACGCTGCTGAGAAAGTAGTTGCTGCTGCGGAGGGCAAATAATGTCTGTACTAATTAACAAAGATACTAAAGTAATCTGTCAAGGTTTCACTGGTGGTCAGGGTACTTTCCACTCTGAGCAAGCTATCCAATACGGTACGCAAATGGTTGGTGGTGTTTCTCCTGGTAAAGGCGGTACAACTCACCTAGGTCTACCTGTATTTAACACAGTACGTGAGGCGGTAGAGTCAACTGGTGCAACTGCATCTGTTATCTACGTACCAGCTGCTTTTTGTAAAGACGCTATCCTTGAAGCGATTGACGCAGGTATCGAGCTAATCGTATGTATCACTGAAGGCATCCCTACGCTAGATATGGTTGATGTTAAAGTGAAGCTAGAAGAAACTGGCGTTCGCATGATTGGTCCTAACTGCCCAGGTGTTATCACTCCGGGTGAAACTAAGATTGGTATCATGCCTGGTCACATCCACATGCCTGGTAAAGTAGGTATCGTGTCACGTTCTGGTACTTTGACTTATGAAGCAGTTAAGCAAACTACTGACGCTGGCTTCGGTCAATCTACTTGTGTTGGTATCGGTGGTGACCCAATTCCAGGTACTAACTTCATCGACGTACTTGAGATGTTCCAAAACGATCCGCAAACTGAAGCTATCGTAATGATCGGTGAGATCGGCGGTACAGCTGAAGAAGAAGCGGCTGAGTACATCAAGCACAACGTAACTAAGCCAGTAGTTTCTTACATTGCTGGTGTTACAGCGCCTCCAGGTAAGCGTATGGGTCACGCTGGTGCAATTATCGCAGGTGGTAAAGGCACAGCTGACGAGAAATTCGCAGCACTTGAAGCTGCGGGTGTTAAGACCGTTCGCTCTCTTGCAGAAATCGGTTCTGCACTAAAAGAGAAAGCGGGTTGGTAAGTTAATACCATCGTTTTAAAAAGGCTCCTTATGGAGCCTTTTTTTGATCTCGATGATGGCTTATATTACTAATTCGCTCAATTAAGTGAACTCCATGTAGGCAAGGTATTAATTACCCGGAGCTGAGGTTATTTGGTTGCTGTAAATAAGCAATTTTTAACGCTGTTTGCGTCAGGTTCACGCCTTAAAATTGAGCATGTATCAAGCTCATCGTTACTGTGCCGTTACAAGCTGTATTCTCTTTCCACTTTAGCGATACGGGTGGTATAGCTTTGATACCATTTATTATTACCGCTTTTTTGCGCTTCAATGTGCTCAGCATTCGCTTTCCATGCTTTGATTGACTCAAGGTCTCGCCAATAAGAAACCGTGATCCCAATTTCTTCACGTGCTGATTCTAATCCTAAAAATCCGGGTTGAAGCTTAGCAAGCTCGACCATTCTCGACGCGGTTTGTGCGTAGCCCTCGTCGTCTTCATTTTTTATATTGGTAAAAATTACGGCGTAATAGGGGGGTGGTGGAGTCGTTGCAATCATAAGTTGTGGCGCAGTAAATTGTAGGTGTGAAGTTTATACCAATTAAGCTGTGCTCAAATCAATCATGATAAATAATGAGTTATTCATCAGAACAACTCATCATTTACTGCTAATGCTATTCGACCCCAAAAGGGTTGTGTATGCTGTGCGCAGGTTCAGTAAACCAACGCGGACCATCGTCGGTCATATAGAAATGGTCTTCCAAGCGAATGCCAAATTCGTCAGGAATAACCAGCATAGGCTCATTTGAAAAGCACATTCCAGCGGCAAGCGGCTCTGGGTTATCTTTAACTAAATAAGGCCATTCGTGGATATCTAAGCCGATACCATGCCCAGTGCGATGCGGGCAACCTGGTAGTTGATAGTCAGGACCTAACCCATTGCTGGCAATATATTCTCTTGCGGCCTTATCAACAGCGCCGCAGCTCGCACCAATTTTGGCTGCGTTAAATGCTGCAAGTTGTGCTTGCTTCTCGATTTGCCAAACGGATTTTTGTTTTTCACTGGGGTCGCCAAAAACATAAGTACGGGTGATATCACTAAGATAGCCGTGTAACTTACAGCCAGTGTCGACGAGAACCACATCGCCTTTTTTCAACGTTTGCGGATCTTTCACGCCATGTGGGAATGAGGACGCGACACCGAATAACACAATACAAAAATAATTGCCCGGTGCGCCCACTTTTTTGTGCGCTTCATTAACAAAGGCTTCCACTTCGGTTGTGGTGATCCCTTCATACAGCATAGATGCCGTCGCTTTATGTACGGCAAGTGTCATGTCCATTGCGCGTTGAATAAGGGCAATTTCATTTGCCGATTTATGCATTCTGCAATGTGCGGTTACTGCCTTTGCATTAATAAGCGAAAGCTTTGGAGCCGCGAGTCTGATCCCATCAGCAACAAAAAACGCAGTGCTTTCGTCAATGGCGAGTGTACCTGTGCTATCAATATTGAGTGTGTTAAGTACGTTTGCGACAAGCTCGTAAGGAGATTCTTCTTCTTGCCAAGCATGGATAGGGCCTTCAATCAGCCAATAATCTTTAATAGAACCAATTTCAAAAAATGGGACGATAAACTGGACCTGTCCGGTGGCGGGTAAAATAGCGCCGACCAAACGTTCACTGGTGTACCATTGTAAACCGGTAAAGTACTTTAAATTTGTACCTGCATTTAAATAGAGTGCATCAATGTTGTTTTGCTGCATATAGTGTTGAGCTTTTTCTATTCTTGCTAAATACTCGCTTTCGCCAATCGGTGCCACGCCTTTGGTCATATCTTCTAGGTTATCTAGCGCTTGCTGCGCACTTTGGTATGCAATACCTTTCATTTTTGTGCTCCTTGTTTAATTAAATCGAGCAATACTAAAAGGAGTAAGATCGATGTCGTTGGGCTTGTTGTCAATAAGATCTGCGATACATTCACTTGAAATTGCGGCTTGGGTCAGTCCTAGGTGTTGATGACCTAGTGCAAAATAAAGGTTGTGATGATTAGGCGCTTGTCCGATGACGGGTAAATAATCTGGGAGTGAAGGGCGGCAACCAACCCACAAGTTATCATTTTCCTGTGGCAGCGATGAGTTTAACAGCATGCGTGCATGATGTAATAACGCGTGAGCACGGCTGTAGTTGGGTTTACTCTCCAGTGTGGCAAATTCTACTGTACCGGCAAGTCTTAACCCTGTTGTCATTGGCGTCATAATGAACCCTCGTTCACTTGATGCGACGGGTCTGGTAAGCGTGTTATTCACTGCCAACATATTGTGATAACCGCGCTCGGCAATCATGGGCAGTGAGTAACCTAAAGACGCACAGAGCGTTTTACTTGCAGCACCTGTTGCCACGACTACTTTGTTAAAGGTTATCTTGTGGCTTTTGGAGTGAAGTGTATAGCCATGCCCTGTGTGGGTAATATTATCGATTGAGCCTTGCTTGAACGTACCGCCTAGCTGCATAAACTGCTCATATAACGTCAAACAGAGTGCGTAGGGATCTGTGCTATGCGCGACTTTATCAAAATACAGAGCTGAGGTAATAGTATTTGATAGGCTCGGCTCCATTTCTCGGGCTTGATCACCGGTAAGTAAGCTCACTGAAATGTCCTGCTCGGCGTATTTGTGATAGCTTTGACGCGCTACGCTTTCGGCGCCTTCAAATACCAGTAAACTGCCGTTGCTAGATATAAGTGTATGATACTTATCACCAAGCAAACGTTGATATGCGGGGAGTGCGCGTTCATTTAAACTTCTAAGTGCGATTGTACCTTTATGGAAGCAGCTACTTTTCATTTGCTTTAAGAATCGTACAAACCAAGGAATATTTTTGAGTAAAGAAGTAGTCTCAATTCGCAAAGGCCCAAGCGGATTGACTAACATGCTAGGCACCTTTGTGAGTATATCTGCATCTGCCATGGGAAATATTTGCTCTGTGGCAAAATGCCCCGCGTTGCCCATAGAGCAACCCTCTGCGGGCTGATTTTTATCGATCAAGGTAACAGCGTGGCCTCGTCGAGCTAGTTGCAGCGCTGAGGTGATCCCAATAATTCCTGCACCTATCACTGCAATGTTATTATTATTTTCCACGATTTACCTCACCATCTTAAATTGTATTTCTACATAGCCATCAATCAGGCCTCGTTTAAATACCAAGAAGAAAAATTTATTACATATAAATCATAAGACTACAGAGAGTTAAGCCAATCATTTGAGTGGATGGCTAAAAAATCTCAAGTTGAATATTGATTATTGTATACAATATACCTATGATGACAAGCACAATAACTAAACAACTTAATGAAAGGCGAGAACCATGAAGGTAAATTGGCAGGGTGTATATCCAGCGGTAACCACTCAATTCCATGATGATGAAAGCATCAACTTTGATACCACCAAAGCGATGATAGATAGCCTGATTAACGAAGGGGTTCATGGCATCATAGTATTAGGCACCGTAGGTGAAAATTGCTCACTCACGGCTGACGAGAAACGCCAAGTCTTAAAAGCTGCTACAGAAGTGGTAGGTGATAGAGTGCCACTACTTAGTGGTGTGGCTGAGACCACAACAGCACTGGCTATTGAGTTTGCCAAGGATGCAGAAGCGCTTGGCATAGATGGGCTGATGGTATTGCCGGGAATGGTCTACCGTTCAACCGAGCGCGAAGCTATTCATCATTACCAACAGGTGGCGCGCAGCACCGCGTTACCTATTATGATTTACAACAACCCAGTGACCTATGGTGTCGACGTGTCAATCGAAGGCATGAAAACCTTAGCTGAAGAGTCCAATATTGTTTCTGTAAAAGAAGCAACGGAAGATACTCGTCGTATTAGCGAGCTATTTAGCGCATTTGGCGATCGCTACGTGGTATTTGGTGGTGTTGATGACATCGCACTGGAAAGCCTGATGCTTGGCGCAACGGGTTGGATCTCGGGATTGACTAATGTATTCCCACGCGAGTCAGTGACTATTTATAGGCTTGCTGAGCAAGGTCGTTTTGAGGAAGCGCGCGCGCTGTGGCGTTGGTTTTTACCTTTGTTACGCTTAGATACAATCCCAACACTGGTGCAGTGCATTAAATATGCCGAGCAGCTAGCTGGACGAGGTAGTGAAGTAACTCGCTCGCCAAGATTACCTCTCACTCAAGAAGAAAAAGCCTATGTAAGTCGCTTGTTCGATGAAGCAATGGCAAATCGAATTGACTTAAGCCAATTTAACTTGGACTAAGCGTATGATTTTGGGCTCCTATTATTGTATTGATGGCCATACCTGTGGCAACCCTGTGCGCTTGGTCACAAGCGGTCATCCAACGCTTTTGGGTGAGAGTATGAGTGAAAAGCGCCAACACTTTTTACGTGACTACGATTGGATAAGGCGCGCACTGATGTTTGAGCCCAGAGGCCATGATATGATGTCGGGTGCCTTTTTATATCCACCGACCACTGCTGATGGGGATGTGGCAATCCTATTTATCGAAACCTCTGGGTGTCTGCCGATGTGCGGACATGGCACTATCGGGACAGTCACTTTTGGCCTAGAAAGTGGCCTTATTACTCCAAAAGAACATGGTGTACTCAAGCTTGATACTCCAGCGGGGCGCGTGAATGCTTATTATGAAATGAATGCAGGTAAAGTGACTTGGGTAAGACTCTATAATGTACCGGCATTTTTGGCGTATCAAGCGGTGCCTATCCACATTGATGGACTAGGAGAGCTTACTGTTGATATCGCTTACGGCGGTAACTTTTACATTATTGTTGAGCCTCAAAGTCTATTTGCTGGCGTGGATCAAAGTTGCGCCGCTGAATTACTGGCATGGAGCCCCAAAGTGCGCGCGGCAGTCAACGCGCAAATAAACCCTATCCACCCTGAAGACTCTACCGTGTGCGGCGCCTCCCATGTGTTGTGGACAGGCAAGCCACAACATCCAGATAGTCATGCTGCAAACGCGGTATTTTATGGCGATAAAGCACTTGATAGGTCACCTTGTGGCACAGGCACAAGTGCAAGAATGGCGCAGTTATATACAAAGGGGCTGCTAAAAGAGGGTGATACATTTGTTCACGAGAGCATCATAGGCAGTCAATTTATCGGTAAGGTCGAAGGCACAACTGAGGTCGCTGGAAAAGTGGCTATTCAACCAAGTATTCAAGGTTGGGCACGTCAAACGGGGAGTAACTGCATTACAGTAGATGACGAAGATCCTTACGCATTTGGTTTTCAGGTGCTCTAGCCATTAAGACTGAAAGAAAACAGGAGCTAACAATGAATTTATCAGGAAAGAGCTACATTAACGGTGCGTGGCAAGCTGCGCAAAATGCAACAACATTTTATGCGTTTTGTCCTGCAACCAATGAACCGTTAACGCAAGCACTTTTTAACGCCAGTGAAGCACAAGTACAGGAAGCCGTTAATGCAGCAGAGCAGGCTTTTAAGGCTTATCGTAAAACGTCGATGACTGCTCGTGCAGAGTTTCTAGAGACCATAGCACAAGAGATTCTCGCCTTAGGTGATGAGCTAATAACTACCACGATGGCTGAAACTAACCTGCCACGAGCAAGGCTTGAGGGCGAGCGTGGCCGCACGGTCAACCAATTAAACGCATTTGCCGCAGCGCTGAGAGATAACCTAGCAGAGCTCAGTTTAGATAGAGAAGAGCAAGCTGACCCAAATCGCACTCCGCTGCCTAAGCCAAAAACACAGCTTAAGCATATTCCAATTGGCACTGTTGCGGTGTTTGGCGCGTCAAACTTCCCGTATGCCTTTTCTACGCTCGGAGGCGATACCGCAGCTGCGTTAGCCGCTGGCTGCCCTGTGGTATATAAAGGTCACCCAGCACATCCGGCAACGTGTGAGCTAATGACTAAGGCCATCGCCACAGCAATAAGCAAGTGCGATATGCCAAGCGGGGTGTTTTCAATGCTGCAAGCCAAAGCGTACGATGTTGCGCATTGGCTGGTGGAAGCTAAGCCTATCAAAGCAGTTGGGTTTACAGGCTCCTTTGGCGTTGCAAAAGCATTGCAAGACACCATCGCGAAGCGCCATGAACCTATTCCGCTTTACGCTGAGCTTGGCAGCGTGAACCCGCAAATTGTCTTACCTGAAAAAGTACAGGCACAAGGCGCAGAGCTTGGTGCACAATTTGTCCAGTCTTTACTTATGGGTAATGGTCAATTTTGTACAAGCCCCGGTATTTGGTTGGTGCCAAGTAATAGTTCGCAAGCATTTATCGAGACAACTAAGCGACATATTAGTGAAGCGCCTTCAGATACCTTATTGACTCCGGGCATTTTAAAAGCTTATCAAAACAGCATCGCGGCGCTAAAAGCACACCCTCAAGTAACGTTGTTGAGCGCTGGTGAGCAAGCACAGCCGTTTCACGCCAGCGCTCACTTGTTCCTGACGGATAGCGAAAGCTTTGCAACCGATGCAAGGCTTAAAGAAGAAGTCTTTGGGCCAAGTGCTTTAGTGGTGAGCTATGACAACTTAGCGCAGCTTGAAGACTTAATCGCAGACTTAGATGGGCAGCTCACCGCCAGCATTCACGGCACTGAGTCTGACCTACATCAAGCTAAAGACATCATAGAAGCGCTACAATACCGTGTAGGTCGACTGATTTACGGGCAAATGCCAACAGGCGTTGAAGTGTGTGCCACCATGAACCATGGTGGGCCGTTTCCGTCATCAACCGATGTACGCTCAACATCGGTAGGGTTAGAAGCGCTCAAACGATTCGTAAGACCAATTTGTATACAAAGTTAAGCAAACAAAGCCCATAGTACCGCTATGGGCTTTTTACTGTATTGTACTTAAGGCGGTGTTCATGCTTATAGCGAGGTTGAGCTGTAGGTTGGTACTTAAGAGTTTTTTTGCTTGAGTGGATATGTATAGAGTGATAAGTTAGCGCTTTTCATAACAATAATCGGAACAGTCATAGTATCCATGGTTTGTAAAGACACAGATAAAAAGCCTAATTCACCAATCAACTCAAATAAGCACAAGTTCAAGCTAGCGCTGGTTTTAGGGGTCATAGCGCTAGTCGGTACTGTTGTATTTTTTGTCCTGACCAGTAATTTTATTGCGGTTGACAACTGCTTAGACGCTGGGGGAAGCTTCGACTACGCACTAGAGACTTGTGTTCACTAATAAAGTCATCGTTATACGGGTCGTTCCTAATGCGATATTGCTGGGTTCGACTTAATGACGAAGAGCAAATATATTTGTTCGTTTACAGGTAACCCATAAAGCGAAACTCGGTACAATAAACATAAACCTAATTTTGCGTAGCCACTGATAACTCAATACATGACCCTGTAATTAATTAAGACAAACATGCAATTTGCATTCAGATACGTTTATAATGGGTTCATAAAACAATAATTACTAAAGATTATGGCGATTGTACATAAAACTCGAACTCAATTAGTTGCTGAAGCAATTCGTGAAAAAATCCTCACTGGCGAAATCAAAGCGGGCGAGCCGCTAAGGCAAGCCGCACTGGCGGATGAGTTAAATGTCAGTCGTATCCCAGTTAGAGAAGCCCTTCTGCAACTAGAAGCTGAAGGCTTAGTTAACTTTGAAGCGCACAAAGGTGCGACAGTCACGCGTTTAAGTGCCGAACAAATTGATGAAATATTTGACTTACGCGCATTGTTAGAAGCCGAGCTATTACGTCACTCAATCGAAAAGTTAACCGCGCGCGACCTATTAGAAGCCGAAGCCATCTTAGCTGAACTTGAAGAAGCCACTGCCGCTGGTGATACACAGTTGGCAACGGGTAAACTCAACGCCGAATTTCACAGTAAACTCTACAGCAAAGCACAGCGCCCACAAACTCGCGAGTTGGTGGATGTGTACAGTAAAAACTCTGAGCGCTACGTGCGCATGCACATCCTTCTTGCCGGTGGCATTAAAACTGCGCCCGAGGAACATCGCCAGTTATTAGAGCTGTGCCGCGATAAAAATACCAAAGGTGCCTGTGACTTTTTGAAAAAGCATATCACTGGCGCAAAAGATGATATTAAAGCGCTGCTACTAAAGCTTGAAAGCGAGCAATAGGTAAATTTGGTTAAATAAATCTCAGTGGATTTCTGAACCGTAGTCATATTTACTACCATGACTGTTGTTCAGGACGCTGTAATTACATGTATTGCACAGACATAATCATACCTAACGCCCCCAACATTGATCCACATCATCCTCGCAAGACTAAAGTCTCATCAAAACTTGGCGGTTTTTTATCTATCTTTACTAAGTTCCAGCCAAACTGAGTAACTTATTATGACAACAACAACCTATCAACAGGTATACCACACATTTTCCCAAGACCCAGAGGCATTTTGGCTCAACGAAGCGGCACGGCTTGATTGGCATACGCCACCACAAATCGGACATAACCAAGACCAAGAGGGGCTAAGTCATTGGTTTAGTGATGGTTTGATGAATACCAGTTATTTGGCACTCGACCATCATGTACACCATGGCCAAGGCGAGCAAACCGCGCTAATTTATGACTCGCCGGTGACGAATACCAAACGCAAAATTAGCTATCGAGAATTGCTCTCTCAAGTGAGCCATTTTGCGGCTGGCTTAAATCAACTTGATGTTAGCGTAGGTGATAGGGTGGTAATTTATATGCCCATGGTGCCTGAGGCGGTTGTTGCTATGCTTGCCTGCGCGCGCGTGGGTGCTATTCATTCTGTGGTGTTTGGCGGTTTTGCGCCCCATGAGCTTGCGGTGAGAATAGATGATGCTAAACCAAAGCTAGTGATCAGTGCTTCTTGTGGAATTGAAATAGGTCGCACTATTGAATACAAACCTATGCTGGATGAAGCTTTATCGTTGGCAAAGCATCAAGTGGAACATTGCATTGTGCTACAGCGTGAAGCATACCAAGCACAGATGTCTTCGCCAAGAGATCTAGATTGGACGGTGGTGGCAAATACACCAGAATCTTTTGATGCTGTGCCTTTACCAAGCACGCATCCGCTTTATATTTTATATACCTCTGGCACCACAGGCACACCCAAAGGAGTAGTGCGAGAGCAGGGGGGTCACGCTGTGGCATTAAACTACAGTATGAAAACCGTTTACGGCATGGAGCCCGGTGAAGTATTTTGGGCAGCATCCGACATTGGCTGGGTTGTGCCTGTCTTAAAACTATTAGAGTCGTTGAGCGTTTACCCAAAACCCGTTCGGGTAAAATACTTAGAAAGAACTTACGCCAGCTGGTGGATGGAGAAGATATTATCGTACCGTCTACCATTGATGACCCAGTCATTATTGAAGAATTAAAACAGCTGTGGGGCGAGAGTCAGTACCAATAGTTTTGTATGTCAGCGGGTTACTCCAATGCCAAACATTCAATATTTAATGTGGCTGGTTTATCCCGCGATAAAATATACCTCAGGTATGAGCGGGTTCACCCCGCGATCTTTTGAGTACGGTTATCGTTTTAACCTAATATCACGTTAAGTCATGGTCGCCTATGCTGCTGAGCTAACAGAGTGAACTTTGTTTAGAGGGTTACCGACGTTGAGTAGGAGCGGGTTCACCCCGCAATCTTTAATACAGCTCTCTCAAAAATCCATCATCACAACAACCCAACACAACCAACCGCTGTCCGCAAACTGTCCGGTGTCCGTCCAACTTCTCTAATTTACATCGTTAAAATTAATAAAATCTATATAAAACAATAATATAAATTCTGGCACGTTACTTGTTATTAATTATTCATCATATTAGCGGACACCAGCTTGTCCGCATGGAGGTAGCATGATTAAAGATACAAGTGCGCAAGACAAACAAGTCGCCAAAAAAAGAACCATAAAAAAGCCAGTTATCGCTTTACTTACCCTTGGGATCACCTTAGGTGGATTAACCAGTGCTTGGCCAAGCATTAACACGATTTTATCTGCCGAGCAGGCGGTGTCGCGGGAGCAAATACGTCTTGCCACAGTCGTAAGAGGTGATATCAGCGAAGATATTCGTGTTGAGGGGCGTACGCTCGCTGCGAATAACCCTGATTTATACGCGATTGCATCAGGTACGGTAACACTCAACGTTAAACCAGGTGATAACATAGTTGCAGGGCAAATTTTACTCAGTATTGACAGTCCTGAGTTGGATAATCGTCTACTTCAAGAGGAAGCGACGTTTGAACGGCTTCAAACAGAAGTTGAGCGCCAGCGGATCTCAATCAAGCAGCAGCTACTCGATACCAAACAACGCATGGAAATGGCGAAAGTAGAACTGGAAGCCGCTGAGCGGGAAATGGCGCGATCAAAACAAAGTATCGAAAAGCAAATCATCTCAAAGCTAGAGCTTGAGCAGTCCATGGTCGAGCTAAAGCGCGCACAATTGCAAGAGCAGCATGCCATTGAGTCTTTAAAACTGGAGCAAGAGCGGCTCGCGTTTGAGCTCAAAAGTAGCGAACTCAGTCTAACTCGACAACAACATATTCTAGAAGAAGTGCAGCGTCAGGTTGCTGCACTTAATATTGTTTCGCCGCTGTCGGGGATTGTTGGTACGGTACATGTGCAGCAAAAACAGTTCGTGCAGCAAGATGCGGCGCTCATATCATTGGTTGACCTTTCAGAGCTTGAAGTGGAAGCACAAATTCCTGAAATTTATGCAGAAAACCTAGGTGCAGGCATGGCCGCTGAGGTATTCATTAATCAATATCAATACAGCGCTAAGCTAGTTGCAATTTCCCCTGAAATTGAAGCTGGCCGCGTGAGTGCACGGGTGCGATTTGACGAGCAGCCAAGTGGTCTTCGTCAAAATCAAAAAGTATCAACCAGAATTATTCTGTCGCAAAAGCAAGACGTACTCAAAGTAAAAAGAGGTGCATTTGTTGAAACAGGCGCTGGGCGTTTTACATACACAGTTGTCGGTGAGCAGGCAGATCAAATATCCATTCAGCTTGGTGTAAAAAGTATTTCTGAAGTTGAGGTTATCGATGGCTTGAGTGAGGGGCAAGAAATCGTGATCTCAAGTTTAGAGCCGTTCAATAACAAAGCGCGAGTGTTACTCGGTAAGTAAGTCAGCCGCGCATCAAATAAGAATGAGAAGGAATAAGTAATGTTAAAAATGAATGAAGTAAGCAAAATTTACCGCACTGATCTGATTGAGACCCATGCGCTGAGCAATGTGAATTTGAGCATAGATGAGGGGGAGTTTATTGCCGTTACCGGTCCATCAGGTTCAGGCAAAACGACTTTTTTGAATATTGCCGGTTTATTAGAGCGCTTTGAACGTGGAGACTACTATTTAGATGGTGAAAACGTTGCCAATCTTAACGATAAAAAGCTGTCACAGCTAAGAAATGAAAAAATTGGTTTTATCTTTCAAGGTTTTAATCTTATCAGCGACTTATCTTTATATAACAACGTTGAAGTTCCCCTTATTTTCAGAGGAATAAAAGCCAGTGAGCGCAAAAAGCGCATTGAAGAAGCACTTGAGCTCGTTGGGCTTGCAAGCCGCATGAAACACTACCCGGCACAGCTAAGTGGTGGACAGCAGCAGCGTGTTGCCATTGCCAGAGCATTAGCTGGAAAACCTCGGTTCTTATTAGCAGATGAGCCAACAGGTAATTTAGACAGCTTAATGGCAAGGCAAGTGATGGACTTGTTACAAGAAGTAAACCAAGCGGGTACTACATTGATTATGGTAACGCATGACAATGAGCTGGCAAGACGAGCTGGTCGTAACATTCAAATTCTTGATGGCGAACTCACTGACATCACTAAATCTCAGCTAACTGATCTGGCAGTGTAGGAGCAGGCAATGAAAGAGTTAGTAATTTTAGCTTGGCAAGGGTTAAAACAAAAGCCCAAGCTCAGTGCACTGATGGTGATCAACCTAGCAGTTGGGATCACATTAATGTTAACGATGTCAGCTATTGTGAAACAAAGCAGTAGTGAGGTAATTGGCTACAAGGGGGATAGCTTATACACAGCTGGCCTCAACTATTTTGACGTCGATGAAGACGTGAACGACTTTAGGCAGTTTCCTCGTTGGACGTATCAAGATGCTCAGGCCCTTCAACAAGCGAATTTACCGTATGAATATGTATCGTTTAACTATACCACTGAATTTATCGTGGGGCTTGCAGATAATTCAGTTAGGCCAATAAGTGTTGAGGCGTCAGGTACAGATAGTGGGATGTTTAATGTGCTTGATGTGCCGTTTATCTATGGTACCGCGTGGAATGCGCAAAGCGAGAAAAGTGGCGAAGCAATCGCTGTTATCAGCAAACATGCCAACGATCACTTATTTGGTGGAGTAGACTCTGTAGGGCAGTTTATTCAGGTTCAGGGAGAGCAAATACGAGTTGCTGGTGTAGTCGACCTAACGCGCTATAAACGTCGCTTTCAAGATTTAAGTTTTAGTAATAATTATAATCACGACGTATTTATCCCTCTAAATTATGCTTATGCGCAAAACTTTCCGAGAACGGGACAGGTAACGTGTAGAACCGACGACTTATACACAACAATCAGTCCTCGTAGTGGCAGTATCGATATGCTGAAAAGTGCAGAATGTGGTTATTTGACGGTGTGGTTTCAGTACCACAATGACGTAGAATTGGTGCAGTTGGCCGAATTAAAAACATGGTTGAATAATTATATTAAGCAGCAGCAAGCGCTTGGTCGTTTTCAACATAAAAACCTTACCGACTTTTATAGCATGAGCGAGTTGTATATTTTGATCCAGCGCTTTATGGCATGGGAAGCTATTTACCTGACTTTTTCTTACTTATTATTTGGTATTTGTTTAGTCAATACCGTTGGTATTCTGCTGGCTAAATTTCAAGCTAATCGCAAACTTATTTCCCTATACAGGGCACTTGGTGCCAACCAAAGCGTGATCATGATCATTCACTTTTTAGAGATTTTAATGTTAACCCTAGCTGCCATTGTCCTTGGGTTTATATTGGCGTTCGCAGGTCTTGAATTGATGTTCCATTTACGCATGTACCAAACTGACTATATGGCCATAGCAGAGCAAGTAAGGCAAATCTATCAGTTCGATAGTGAATTGGCGCTTGTGACAACGCTAGGTATTTTCTTGGCAGTCGGACTGTTTGGACTATATCCGGTGTACCGCAGTAGCCGCGTATCACCAGCATCGGAATTAAGGGGATAAACATGGCGATTAAACACATTCTAAGCTTAATTCTAAAGCAAAAAAGTATTGCGTTATTAATTATTTTACAAATAGCTATCACAGTGATGATTGTCAGCAATACCGCATTTATCAGCTACGCAACATTACAAAATTGGTTGATCCCATCAAAGCTTGAAGAGCGTCAAATACTCAATGTCACGACGCGGGTATTTGATACCTCAACCGACGTCCCAGCCCTAATAGAAAAGGACATTCAAGCGATTGAAAAAGTGCCTGGTGTTATTGCAGCGTCTTATGCTGGTCGAGAGTTGGTATTGAATAGCTTAGGCCCAGGATGGACTATTTTTAAAGACACCCAACCAGAAACTGACTACCGTGTATTTGGTTATTTTGGTCTTGATGAAAAAGGCGCAGATGTACTTGGACTTGAGCTTGTTGAGGGGCGTAAATTTTATGCCAGTGAATATATTAAAGGAGATGAAACAACCAAAAATGCAGGGGTTATGATGATAAGTGAAGAGCTAGCTAAGTCGTTATTTGGTGATAGCTCTGCGCTCGGTCAATCCGTGTACATTTCAAGGCAGCGCATCGCGCATCAAGTTATTGGTGTATATAAAGGCAAAATGCTGGGAGAAGGTGCAACGTATAGCCAACAGCCATATCATTCCGGAATTGTTCCTGAAGTTATTTGGGGCAATCGTCAGCGGGTAAATTACTTAGTCAGAGTCGAAGCTGGAGTGTCTGAGCGGGTGCTCGAAGACGTCGAAACCGCACTCTATCATACAGATGGGCGAATGGTTGACCGAGTCGAGTTTGTAGGCAGAGCTAAAAAACGTTTATGGGATGGCCGGAGCACCTTTGCGCTCACCATGGCAGGGATCAGCCTGATTGCTTGTGTGGTAACAGCACTTGGCATCGTTGCACTCGTTAGCTTTTCTGTTAGCTTACGTAAAAAAGATCACGGCATACTGCGTGCTCTGGGAGCTTCTAAAGGTCAAGTAATGTGGTCTTTAATAAAAGAAAATACAATTTTAGTCTTTATCGGTTTAGTGTTAGGCTTTGGCCTCTCGATTTTGCTTTACTATTTTTTGATGCACAACGTTCGCGTGCAAAGTGTGGTGGAGATCCCGTTATTAGTCGGGGTTGCTATTTTCACTTGGCTTGTAAGCACTCTTGCGGTGTACGTGCCAGCCAAAGAGGCGGCTAAAGTGTCACCGGCTCAAGTAACCAAATCGAGTTAATAATAAAAACAACAAAGCCCCGTATGGGGCTAAATCTATAAATTAGGATCAAAAAGCGTTCATGAGTGTATTGGTAATTGACGATAATCCAGATGTAATTCAAGCCATTAAAGTCCTTCTGTTGCTTAACGATATTCAGTGTGAAGGTGTCACTTCTCCTCAGCAAGGGTTAGAGATGGTGCGCAGTAAGCAATTCGACTTGGTCATTCAAGACATGAACTTTACGCGGGATACCACAAGTGGCGACGAAGGCAAAGCGCTGTATAAAGCGATTCGAGATATAGAGCCTGACTTGCCTATCATCTTGCTTACCGCGTGGACAAACCTAGAAATGGCGGTAGAGCTTATTAAAGATGGTGCGGCAGACTACCTAGCTAAACCTTGGAAAGACCATAAGTTGATCACCTCAGTGAAAAATTTGCTCGAAATGCGTGAATTGCAAGAGCAGGTGAGTAGCGCGGCAAATCAGCGTAATGCGCGAGTGCAAAAATTAAAGGCACAATATGATTTGTGTGGTGTGGTGGTTGCCGATCCTGCCATGTTGAGCTTGCTCGAAATGGCAACTCAGGTTGCCCATTCTGATGCACCAATATTGATCACAGGACCAAACGGGGCAGGTAAAGAAAAAATTGCAGAAATCGTGCAAGCCAATAGCAGCTATAAACATAAGCCCTTTATTAAGGTAAATGCTGGAGCTATTCCAGCTGACCTGATTGAGGCCGAATTATTTGGGGTTGAAAGTGGTGCGTATACAGGCGCACAAAAAGCCAGAGCTGGGCGCTTTGAAGCGGCTGATGGCGGAACCCTATTTTTGGATGAGATAGGTAACTTGTCTTTGGCTGGTCAACAAAAATTACTGCGAGTATTGCAAAGCGGTGAGTTTGAACGTGTTGGCAGTACGGTGACAAAAAAGGTCAATGTAAGGGTAATAAGTGCTACCAATAGTAATTTACCAGAAGCTATCCGTGCAGGTGCTTTTAGAGAAGACTTGTATTACCGAATTAACATGATAGAGCTGAAGTTGCCGCCATTGTCTGAACGTAAAGAAGATATAGCCGAGTTGGTAGAACACTTTTTACCTAGCAGTAAAACAATAAGCAACGCGGCAATGAAGCAGTTAAAGCATCATTCTTGGCCGGGTAACGTCCGAGAGCTAGAAAACACCATAGGTCGCGCAGTGCTGCTGAGCTCAGGACAAGAAATTGAATGCGCGCATTTGGCGATTCAAACGCCGCAGCATGGAACTGTACTTGAGTACACACAAGCAGATATTCAAGCAGCGTTAGACAGTGCGGATGGCGTTGTTAGTAAAGCTGCAAGAAAGCTTGGGCTAAGCAGACAGGCACTATACCGCAGAATGGAGAAGTTTGGTTTAAAATGACGGTATCTCTTCAAGCAGCAGTGTCTGCATGCGTTTTTATCTCATTGTTAGTATTTGCAAGTGTTGTTGGCTTTGCTTCGGCTTTATTGTGGCCTATCACATTATCGCTGTCAGCTGGGCTCCTTAGTGCAGCGCTTGTGGGACTATTAAGCGTTCAATATTGTATTGGACGCCAGCAGCGAATAATCGATTGTTTGACAAATGGGCTTCGTAGCTTTAAAGATCAAGATTTCTCAATTCAAATTACCCATTTTGACAGCATAGAAATGGCTGACTTAATTCTAGAATATAATCGTTTATCGACAACACTAAAAAAGCAGCGCCACGCCACAAGCCAACGAGAGTTGTTACTCGATACGATTTTACAAGTGTCCCCGGTATCTATTTTGTTGCTCAACCAATTTGACCAAGTCATATACGCTAACGACAAAGCCGGAAAATTACTTAATAACAATAAGTCGTTAAGCGGCCTAGTGCTTCATCATGCCATTGCAAATGCAGACCCAAAGCTGCAAACTATTTTGCTACAAAAAGAATCCGGATTTGTGACTTTTCAAGCCAATGATGAAAAGCAAAGCTATTACTTTTCAAGGCAGAGCATAACGCTCAACCACCAGCCACATGTATTGTTAATGTGTCAAAACTTATCCAGCGAAATGAGCCGTCAAGAAGTGGAGCTATGGAAAAACGCCATTCGGCTGATAAGTCATGAGCTTAATAATTCATTAGCGCCCATTTCTTCGTTGACCAACTCGGCAAATACAATTGTAGAGCGCAGCGCCAAAGAGCAAAACCACGCCCTTATTCAACTATTGCCCGACATGCTCTCGACGATTAACCGCCGCACGGAAAACCTCAGTGAATTTGTGGCTAAATATAGCGAATTTGCAAGATTACCTGCGCCAAATATTACAGAGCAACCCTTGCAGCCTTTACTTGATACCGTTAGCAAACTTTATGACTTTACTTTGCTGGCTCCACTCCCTGTAGAAAGTGCCTTTTTCGATCCTATACAGGTAGAGCAGGTGTTGATTAATTTAGTTAAAAATGCGCATGAATCAGGGTCTAAGATAGATGAAATAGGCGTGAAGCTGCTGGTTGATTATCAACGACTCATTGTTGTAGTCGTGGATAGAGGGGCGGGAATGGAAGAAGAAAAGCTTGCAAATGCAGTACTGCCATTTTTCTCCACAAAACCAAGTGGTACAGGTATAGGGCTGAGTATTTGTAATGAAGTCGCCATTGCCCACGGTGGACAACTTAAGCTATTTAATCGCAAAAAAGGTGGCTTAATGGTGCAGTTTGATTTACCACTCGTCGCACCAAAAGCATAGCTTTGTAATGACACTTACCCATATCTGGTAGGAGCGGGTTCACCCCGCGATCTTTTAGGTTGTAATACCGCACCCTATGCCACGGAAATCTTTTTGCTCGGATAAATCAAGACCTACAAATAACAAGCTTCACAGGTTTAGCCTGCTGGCCTCACTTTCTGTTAAGCTCATATCTGGTAGGAGCGGGTTCACCCCGCGATCTTTTAGGTTGTAATGCCGCACCCTAAGCGGCGGAAATCTTTGTCGTGGTAAATCACGACCTACAAATAACTCCTGTTGAGCGCATATCTATCGACAGGCAAAGGCAGAGCAGCGATACTCAAGCAAATTGACCATATAGGGATATAAACTTGAACGCGCAAACTCAAACCAATAACTACTTTTTACTCTTTGCCGGCGTGTGTACAGCGATTGCCGCAGTGGCGCACATTGGCTGCATTATCTTCGGTGCATCTTGGTATCGATTTTTTGGTGCCGGCGAAGAAATGGCTACTATGGCCGAGGAAGGGCTTATTTATCCTCACCTTATCACTGCCGTTATCGCTACAATTTTACTGCTCTGGTCATGCTATGCGTTTTCAGGGGCAAAATTGATCCGGCAATTACCTTTGATGAAAACCGCTTTGTGTGTAATAAGTTTAATTTTCTTAATAAGAGGAGTTGGCTTTGTTTTTATCATGCCAACTATCCCTGATAACAGCATGACATTTTGGTGGGTGAGCTCCTCCATTTGCTTGGTCATAGGCGGCGCTTTTGCGCTTGGAACCAAAAAAGCTTGGTCAAAAATTTAGCCGTTTTAAAAGCCAGCACTTCAGGTGCTAGCTTTTATTCAGATTGGGGAGCTAACCTTATTGATCCAGTGCTGTTCTAACACCGGCTTCAAGTTCTTCGTGAACAGATTTAAATAACCCAAGTTGGCGTTCTATGATATGTTCAGGTACACCCGCCATCGCGCGCACGATGTTGCCGTACAAGCGCTGCTTTTGGGCATCATCAAATAGGCAATATAAAGCACGAGGCTGTGAAAAGTCATCATTATCTTCGCGGTGGTCGTATCTATCTGCCATTCCCTAAAGTTCAAGAGCTGGGCGTTTATACTCTGGACTCTCTTTTGGGCCTCCCATTGAGTTAGGCTCGTAGTAAGCATCTTCGTTGCCACCGGGTTCATTGTTAAAGAACCGCATTGCACCGTCTTTGTGGTAATGATGCACCGGGCATTTTGGGCGATTAACAGGCAATGCCTCATAATGGGTACCGAGTCGGTAGCGGTGCGCATCAGCATAAGAGAAAATGCGTGCTTGCAACATTTTATCCGGAGAAAATCCAATTCCAGATACTACATTAGACGGACTAAATGCGGCTTGTTCTATATCAGCAAAATAATTGTCTGGTATGCGATTTAATTCGAGTGTACCAACATCGATGAGGGGAAAGTCGCCATGTGGCCATACTTTGGTTAGATCAAACGGATTGTGTTGGAACTGTTTTGCTTGCGCTTCAGTCATCACCTGAATTTTCATATCCCATTTCGGATAATTTCCGCGTTCTATCGCCGCTAGCAAGTCCTCTTGAAAACTCTCCCTGCTTTCGCCAATTACCGCTTTAGACTCTTCATCAGTATGATACTGGTGGCCTTGCTGGGTTTTCATATGGAACTTTACCCAAACTCTTTGGTTCTCTTCATTGATCAAACTCTTTGGTTCTCTTCATTGATCAAACTCTTTGGTTCTCTTCATTGATCAAACTAAAGGTGTGAGAGCCATAGCCATTCATGTGTCTCACATCCGTTGGCAAGCCACGATCAGACATTAAAATTAATACTTGATGCAGGCTTTCCGGTGACAGAGACCAAAAGTCCCATTGCGCGGTGTTAGAGCGCAGGTGAGTTTTTGGGTGACGCTTTTGGGTGTGAATAAAATCTGGGAATTTATACGGATCACGGACAAAAAAGACGGGGGTATTATTGCCAACTAAATCCCAATTACCTTCTTCAGTGTAAAACTTTATCGAGAAACCTCTTACGTCACGCTCAGCATCCGCAGCCCCTTTTTCGCCAGCTACCGTTGAAAAGCGCATCAGAATATCGGTTTGCTTGCCAACCTCAGCAAACAGTTTTGCCTTGGTATACTGGCTTATGTTGTTTGTTACTGTAAATGTTCCAAATGCACCCCATCCCTTAGCGTGAACGGTACGCTCTGGAATCCGCTCTCTATTTTGATGCGCCAGTTTTTCGATCAACTGGTAATCCTCAACCAGCAGTGGACCTTGAGGGCCTGCGGTCAAACTATTTTGATTATAGGCGATTGGATTACCTGCGGTGGTCGTTAATGGACATTTCGTCATTGCTCGTTTCCTTGTATGTAAAATATAGCGCTGAAGGGAGCAAAAACTAAGCCAGGTTAAAAATTCATACTTATCATTGGCTTATATTTCTAATTTAATCGTTATGGAGGAATTTACAGAGAAAAATTTTCATAGTGAAAGTTATTTTCCCAGTTAAGGGAAGTAGGATTTGCATACGGGTAAGATACTGTATAGTTGTCTGAAATGCAGCGGTTTACCCGCTGCGAGTTTAGGAATGAATGTTAACTAATACCAATTTGACTTAATACTTGCTCAATTTGAAGGAGTAAATCTGACGCTAACAGCGTTAAAAATTTCTCATTTAGAACAACTAAATAGCAAAATTTTTGCCTCGTTATCGACAAGATTTTCTTGCCTCAAAATAGACCACTTAGTTAAGCAAATTGGTATAAAAGCTTAGAAAAACCTTGTTGAATTCCATAGACGTGTTTTACCACTATCTAATCCAACAAACTGCACAGTGCCGCTGGTTACATCAGCTGGTAATGTGTAACTCAGTGTTTTAGCTTGTGCGCCATAAACAAATGCAGGAATACGTTTTACTTTTGTGCCGTCAATATACACATCTACATATTCAGTATTTGTTACGTCAAAACTATACAGGCCATTCGTCTGCGCAATTGGTGCGAATCTATCGGACTCAAATACGACTGTTGCCTGAGCGGTTGGTTTTGCAAGCAACTTGCGGGCGATAGTGTTGAAGTCTTGCGTGTCGCCGTCAAAGATGTCTTCAACGTTATAGCTAACGAGTTCATCTGCGACACAGCCATAGTCTTCAATGAGTGCATTAATATGATGACCTTGACGTACAGATTGACGCCATGAGACGCGCATACTTTGCTCATAAGGAAGTGCTTGGTATGGCGCACCAACGTATTGTACAAATACATTGTGTTCAAGCACGTTCGCGCCACCAGCACCTGTGCGTTCATGTTGGCCAAATACCGTCGCGATGCCGTTATCCTGCATACCACATGTAAACATATCACCTGCTGAATAAGTGTTGGCATTGGCCCAAATGCCAACATTACCATAGTATGCTTGGCCAATTTGGTTGGCAGCGTCTTTGGTGATAAATGAAGTGGCAGCTGAATACTGCTCAGTCGTACCTTTAACATCAGCTAACACTTGACGCCAATTGTCGCTAAGAAAGGTGCCAAATTGCGAGTTATTCAGAATATGGTGATTCTCATCTGTATTAATAAAACGTGCGTGTGAAGGCGTTACGCGTTTTGGTGTAAACAACTGCAACAAGTAGTCGTTGTATACAATGTTACCACCTGGGTTACCTCGAACATCAATGATAAGCGCTTTGGTATCGTTAAGTTTATTATCTAAAAGATCAATAATAGCGACGAGCGCAGTGTTAACACCGTTTGTAGGTGAGAATGATGCGAGTTTTATGTAGCCTACTGACTCTCCGTCAACCTGTACTTTATTCCACGTCACGGTCGGCTCTGCGGTACCATTTGCAGCTAACATAAAGGTATCATCTTGCGCTGCCGCTTCCAATTCTTTAAATGTCGCAAACTCATAGTTAATACTTTGAGTAAATTGTGCCGTTTCATCCTGTGCTGTGGCAGGCGCGTTGGGTTTTGAATTAAATACTAACCAAGGCACGTTAATGGAGTATGTTTCACCTGTTTCATAGGACTCAAGTGTAATCGTTAACGCATCTTGTTGTGGTGGGAAGTGTTTGTTATGTGATTTGATAGTTAACGTATTGACAGCCCCAACAAATCCGCCGTCAGGGTTGGCACCGCCACCTTTAAATAAATTATTGTTTACCGCTTCAATAATCGGCTGGCCATTGTAAGCGACAACCTTATCACCTAAAGATACAGAGGCAATTTCTGGCGCAAGTACGGTGTAATTTTGCCAAATTCGGTTTACGCGTACTTCTTTACTACCTTCTGCGCTGACTGTTTGGGCAAAGTGAACCGGTACAAACGAAATAAAGTTTTTCATTGGCGCTGGGTAGTTATAGTCCAAATGAAAATCTCGTTGTGACAAGAAGATTTGTTGCAGCTGCTGGTGGAATTGAGTAGAGCTCAAGTTCCCCATGTTGTTAATTAACTCATCAATTGCGACCACAGGATCTAAGTGGCCTGCTGGAGAGAGACCATAGTACAGGTTCTTGGCATATTTATTTACGTATAAACCGTCAAGTAGCAGTTTTGCTTGCTCAGCGACTAATGCTTTTTGCTCATAACTATAATCTTGAACGCTGATCTGGTTACGCGTGTCTTCAAGGTAAGAAATTTGTGCTATTGCACCCGATGTAAAGCTCAATGCCAAAACGCTGGCTACTGTTGATAATTTAAACATATTGTTATTTTCCTGTATGTATTAACAAGACTGTTTTATATCTTTTGGGTACAAATGTCGATACAGTTTAAATAAAATGATAATAATTTATGGTTTTTACTGTTTGGTATTAGGTGTTATTTCTGATTGTTCGCTTTTTAGCTGAAATTTGATGCAATAACGCAATGGTTCCTTGGTAGGGGGATTGGCTCGCTACGTATCAAGTAACTTGCTGTACAGAAAAGAAATTAGCTAACCCATGGTTTTAAATATTAGGCTAAATGATTTCCTTACTCAGCCTAAAAGTGCTAGGTGGCGATAAGCTAAATTTTCCGCCTTGTTGCCTATACGAATATCGGTATCTTGGCGATAGCAGGGGGAGTTATCGAAAAGCTTGTCTTGCCTCAGCACAGAAAGCTTAATTAAGTAACCTGAGCCAACGGATAATTAATGCCTTTCTAGCTGCCAGTTTTAGCACTAACTGCGTTGAATTCACTTCCTACAGCGGCTATTGGTATAACAGTGATTTGAAGGCTAGCTGCGCTAAAGGTGGTTATTTAAAAGCACAGCGCAGTTAGCATGAGGATTGATAGCTCAGCGGTGTTGATTATTTCACGCTTTGACTATGCGGTTTGGTGTAGCTCTTGCTCCATCTGATCTCGCATTTTAAATTTCTGTAGCTTCCCTGTTACAGTCATGGGATAAGCATCTACCAATCTAATATGTTTTGGTATTTTAAAGTAAGCGAGCTTTTCTTTTAAAAATTCACGAATATTATCTTCAGAAATGTAGTGGCCGGGCTTGAGTTGCACCCAGGCGCATACCTCTTCACCATACCTGTCATCTTGAATACCAAATACTGCGGCATCCTGAATGTCTGGGTGGTGATACATTACCTCTTCAATTTCGCGAGGGTAGATATTTTCGCCGCCGCGAATAATCATATCTTTAATACGGCCGACAATACTCACAAACCCTTGCTCATCCATTACCGCTAAATCGCCGGAATGTAGCCAGCCATCAGCATCAATGGTCGCAGCTGTTTTTTCAGGGTCTTGCCAATATTCTTGCATTACACAGTAACCTCTCGCACATACTTCTCCGGGCGTCCCAATGGGGGCGATATGTCCAAGTTCATCAATAATTTTAACTTCGGTGTGCGGCATGGCCCGACCGACAGTTTGGACGCGCTTGTCGATGGGAGAGTCAATCTCGGTAATGTTATTAATGGGGCTGCACTCAGTTTGGCCATAGCCAATTAGCACATCAGTCATGTGCATTTGTATTTGTACTTGGCGCATTACTTTTTCAGGGCAAGTTGAGCCTGCCATCACGCCTGTGCGCAGGGAGGACAAATTGAATTCGCTAAAATTAGGATGCTCTAATTGAGCAATAAACATCGTTGGTACACCATGAAGCGCAGTACACTGCTCCTGCTCGACAACCTGAAGTGTTTTTAACGGGTCGAAACTATCGTTTGGAAATACAGCGCAAGCGCCTTTACTTAAACATACTAAGTTGCCAAGTACCATGCCAAAGCAATGATAAAGTGGGACAGGAATGCAAAGCTTATCTTGCTCTGTGAGTTTCATGGCATTGGCAACCAGTAGTCCATTATTGAGAATGTTTCGATGTGTCAGTGTGGCGCCTTTTGGGTTTCCTGTGGTGCCAGAAGTAAACTGAATATTGATTGCCTGATCTGCATTTAAGTTAGCTGCGATTGCGCTTGCCTCTAAATAGTGGGCGTCATTTGCCATCTCTAGCAGAGCTGAGAAATTCATGAACCCAGGTTCACTATCCTCATCAATCAGTACAATTTGTTTCAAAGATGGAAGACGTTTGGAGGTTAGCTCACCAAACATACAGTCATAAGATTCTGGTGCTAGCTCTCTTATCATATCGACATAATGGCTATGCTTAAACGATTTTGCCATCACTAGCATCTTGCATTCTACATTATTGAGTACATACTCAAGCTCGCTTGGTCGATAGGCGGGGTTTATGCAAACCATAATGGCACCAATTTTGGCTGTTGCAAATTGTACCAAGCTCCATTCAAGGTTATTGGGAGACCAAATACCAACTCTATCCCCAGGTTGTATGCCAACTGCCAATAGGCTAGCGGCCAGTTGATTGATCTTATCGAGATACTGCCGATAAGTCAGACGAATTGATTGATGAGAAACAACAATCGCTTCTCTTTGTGAATGATTGTCGACAATGTTGTCGAAGTACTCTCCTATTGTCAGATTAGTTAATGGTGTTGTTTGAGATCCTGTAAAGTAACTTTTTGTAAGCTTGTAGTTATTTAATTCTTTGCTCTCTGTAGTCATGACATGTCCTTGCTGTTGATCGGTAATTATACCAATTTGACTTAATACTTGCTCAATTTGAAGGAATAAATCTGACGCTAACAGCGTTAAAAATTTCTCATTTAGAACAACTAAATAGCAAAATTTTTGCCTTGCCTACACGGATGTAGGTACCTTGGCGATAGCAGGATGCGGTAGCGGAGTTATCGACAAGATTTTCTCGACTCAAAATAGACCGCTTAGCTAAGCAAATTGGTATTATTATCGTTATGTACATTCAGTGATAACGTAATTGTCGACAAAATCAAGTTTAATTGGATGAAAAGCATGAATTTACGACTAATGGATAGTAATAAAGCATGGGAGTAAAATAATAATAAGCTTGTTATTTAACCAGAGGTTTGGATAAGGAATATTCCAACTCATTGTTGCTAAAGCGCAACTTAGTTTTCCTTGTCTAGTCCGAGAGATTTGGGGATAGTAGCACGCGGTAGCGGGGTTATCGACAAGATTTTCTCGCCTCAAAATAGACCACTTGATTAAGATAATTGGTATTAATACCAATTTGACTTAATGCTTGCTCAATTTGAAGGAGTAAATCTGACGCTAACAGCGTTAAAAATTTCTCATTTAGAACAACTAAATAGCAAAATTTTTGCCTTGCCTATATGGATGTAGGTACCTTAGCGATAGCAGGACGCGTTAGCGGAGTTATCGACAAGATTTTCTCGCCCAAAATAGATCACTTAATTAAGCAGGTTGGTATAATTATCCGAAGCTCAGATTGCTTAGGATAAAAAACGCCTGAGAAATTCAGGCGTTTTACTTTGGCTTGCGATTAAGGCGGGTTACACCAGCCCTTCATCTGTTTCTACATGCTCTTCTTTGTGGTGTTTGGCAATCTCATCTGAAAGCGCTTGTTTGGAGCGTTTTTCTGATAGTCGCCTTGCCATTAGCCAATAGAAGAATAATGGTAAGAAAAATACTGCGAGGAAAGTCGCAGAGAGCATCCCACCCATAACCCCTGTACCAACACTGTGTCTTGCTCCTGCACCTGCGCCTGAGCTCATCACCAAAGGAACAACACCAAGGATGAAAGCAAGAGAAGTCATAATGATGGGTCTAAAGCGTAGTCTAGCGGCTTCTAGTGCTGCAGTGGCAGGACTCCATCCTTCTTGGTATTTCATCAATGCGTATTCAACGATCAAGATAGCATTTTTACTGGCAAGGCCAAGTAGCGTCACTAAACCAATTTGGAAGTAGACATCGTTGGTGAGTCCTGCAATCCAAATCGATACTAGTGCGCCAAAGGTGCCAAATGGTAGTGCTAGCATCACAGAGACCGGTAATGACCAACGCTCATAAAGTGCCGCGAGGATCAAAAATACCATGATCACAGCCATACCTAGGGCAATACCAGTGGTACCAGAGTTTTGCTTCTCTTGGAACGCAGAGCCTGTCCATTCGTAAGTCATATCTGGGGGAGTACTGCATTAGCGATACGCTCAAATTCAGCAATAGCTTGTCCTGAACTGTAACCTGGCGCGGCTTCACCCATTAACTTCACCGCTGATAAATTATTATAACGGTTCATGGTTTCAGGACCTCGGCTGTATTCAATATCTGTAAAGGCAGAGATAGGAACCATTTCGCCACGATTGTTTTTCACATATATGCGTCCAACATCTTCCGGTGTCATTCTAAACTCGGCTTCTGCAGACATAATAACTTGCCATGCACGACCAAATTTATTGAAATCGTTAACGTAGTAATTACCCAAATTAGCTGCCAGAGCGTTAAACGCTGAATTGATATTAACTCCCATGGCACGGGCTTGTTCACGATCCATATGCACTTTCAACTGCGGCGCATCAGGACGCCATAGCGTTTGAATACCTGTAAGGATTGGACTCTTCTGGGCTTCAGCCATGATCATCTGCATGCCTTGCTTTAATTTAGCAGGATCAGAGCCGCCTTTATTTTGCAAGAAGACTTCAAACCCACCTGTAGTACCCAATCCAAAGATAGGAGGTGGATTAAAAGCAAGTACCAATGCTTCGTTGATGTGTGCGGTCTTCATAAATAGCTCACCAACAAGTTCTTTCGCTGACACGTCTCGCTCATCCCAATGTGTTTGTGTCACAAACATCGTCGCGGCGCTATTTTTGAAACCTCCGCCGATGAAGTCCATTCCCGTAAACGCCACAACGTTTTCGTTAGCTGGGTTTGATTTCGCAGCTGCGATGACTTCATTGGCTACTTTAGCGGTGCGCTCTAGTGAAGAGCCATCAGGTAAAAATACAGCAATCATGTAGTAACCTTGATCTTCGTCAGGTACTAAAGAGCTTGGTGTTTTTTGCCACAAAAATACCGTTGCACCAATCATGGCTGCCATCAATGTTAGGCCAACAAAACCACGGCGAACCATAAAGCTAACCGCACCAACATAGCGTCCGGTTACACGATGGAACCAGTCATTGAACCACAGGAAGAACTTGGCATCTTGTTTGTGCTCGTGCTTAAGCAGCAACACACAAAGCGCAGGCGTCATCGTCAGTGCAACCACACCAGACAAGCTAACCGAGATCGAAATAGTGATCGCAAATTGGCGGAATAGTTCACCTGTTAAGCCACCTAAAAAGGCGATAGGTACAAACACTGAACATAGCACCAGCACAATCGCAACGACAGGGCCACTTACTTCCTGCATGGCTTTAACCGCAGCCTCTTTAGCCTGTAAGCCCTGCTCGTGCATAATACGCTCAACGTTTTCAAGTACTACGATGGCATCGTCTACCACGATACCAATAGACAGTACCATGCCAAACAGGGTTAATGTGTTAATTGAATAACCGAGCATATAGAGCCCTGCAAATGTGCCAAGTAAAGATACTGGTACCGCAAGTGTTGGAATTAGCGTTGCACGCCAGTTTTGCAAGAATAGGTAGACCACTAAGAATACCAAGATCATTGCTTCACCTAGTGTTTTTAACACCTCTCGAATTGAAACTTCTACAAATCTTGTGGTGTCATAAGAATTGACGTGAGCAAGACCGGTAGGGAACTGAGGTTTGATCTGTTCAATTTCCGCTTCTACAGCCTTTGCTACATCCAGTGCGTTTGCACCTGGTTGTAAGAACACACCGAGTAATACAGCCTCTTTAGCGTTGATAGTACCTTGGAAGTTATAGTCTTTTGAGCCTAGTTCCACGCGTGCAACATCTTTAAGGCGAAGTGTTGAGCCGTCAGGGTTTGCACGAACAATAATATTCTCGAACTCTTCTGCGGTAGATAAGCGACCTTTTGCGGTAACACTGTATACCAAAGACTGCGCGTCTTGAGAGGTTGGAGTTGCACCGATACTACCCGCAGCGTACTGAGAGTTTTGCTCTCTAATTGCACTGGCAACTTCATCCGCTGTAACTTCAAGCTGACTCATAATATCTGGGCGCAACCAAATACGCATGGCATAATCTTTAGCACCAAAGATCTGTACGTTGGTCGTTCCAGGAATTCGCTTAACACGGTCGAGGATATTCATCGTTACGTAGTTTGATGTCCAAAGACTATCTCGAGTGCCATCTGGCGAATAAAACGCATGAACCTGTAAGAAGTTAGAAGAGGTTTTTTGAACAACCACGCCTTGACGTCTCGTTTCTTCAGGTAGTCGAGCTTCAACCTGCTTTACACGATTGTTTACGTCTACCGCAGCCTGGTCGACATCTGTGCCAATCTCGAATGTCACCGCTATTGTTGTGACGCCAGAGTTGGTGCTTGTCGATGTCATATACATCATGCCCTCGACACCCGTTATGGCATTTTCGATAGGGGTCGCGACAGTTTGCTCTAACACATCAGCGGAGGCTCCAGGGTACACTGCTCGAACCTCGACTTGAGGTGGGGCAATTTCAGGGTACTGAGCGACTGGTAAGCTGCGCATTGCTGCCAGACCTGCCAGTACTATCACAATTGAAATAACAAAGGCGAAAATAGGCCTATTTATGAAATATTTGGAGAACATCAGGTTATTCTCCTTGCTCGCTCACAGAGACCGGCATACCGGGGAAGAAAATTCTAGCCATCCCCTCGACAATCACAGGTTGACCTGTTTGCAGGCCCTCACGGATCACCCACATATTTTCGTTGTTAAGTTTGACCCATTCACCAACTTTAACTGGTGCGGGTAGGGCAACGGTCGTACCTTGTTCGTTCTTAGTTGCAATGTATACAAACTTACCAGTGCCGTTATCCAATACGGCTCGTTGTGGCAACACAATCGCATTGTTTCGCACGGCTCCAGATAACTTGACTCGTACAAATTGCCCCGGTCTTAGTTCACCGTTTTCGTTTGGGATGCGAGCTTGCAGTTCACTGGTGCCAGTAAAACGATTTACGCGAACATCGCTAAAGTTTACTTTACCCACTTGAGCGTATAACGACCCATCTTGAAGAATAATTGTGGTATCAAACTCATTGTGTTCTGGTAAAGACAATAAGCCACTTTCCACGTCTTTTCGCATCGCTAATTGCTCGCGCTCTGAAAAGCCAAAACGAGCGCGGATAGTGCTAGTATCAGTTAGCTCTGTTAACAATACGCTAGGTCCTGAAACATAACTGCCCTCAGACATCAGCTCTCGTCCAACAATACCCGAAACCGGAGCCTCAACTTTTGCGTATTCTAAGTCCAGCTCAGCTTCTCTTAATGCCACTTTGGCAGACTCAAGGTTTGCAATCGCAACATCATATGCTGAAACAGAGTTATCAAAATCGCGTTTGGATACTGAACGCTCGTTTTTTAGTCGCTCAAGTCTGTCACGTTCGCGTTTAGTTTGCTCTACGTTTGCTTTTGCTGCTTGCAGTGCTGCTTTTGATTTTTCTACGGCTAACTCAAAAGGCTTAAGCTCTATGGTAAATAGCGATTGCCCAGATTTTACAAACTGGCCTTCTTCAAAATTTCTCGACTCGATGATCCCTGAAACACGAGAACGGATCTCTACTTCCTTATCACCGGCAAGCGTTGCAGGTAACTCGATATCAAATGGAACCGATTGGGTGGTAACTTGCTGCACGCTCACTTTTGCAGGAGGCATTGCATGGCCACCTCCTTGTTTTGGTGCTTCTGAACACGCGGACAAAGCGCCAAGCGTGAGCATTAAAAAAGATAGGTGTTTTGCACGACTACGTATTGATGTTGGATACATGAACACTCCAATTCCTATATTATCATTTTATGCTGCCCAGCGGGTTTACTGGGAATATCTTGCAATTTGCCTTTAATAACAAACAGTTGCCTATAATCACATAGGCAACTGACGCAATTCCATGTCTCAACCACACCAAAGTTAAGGCACTTTGATCGACAATTAAGCAAGTAAACGCTAGTGTATACTTAAAGAAATAAAAGGTAAACGACTCCGTGTACTTTTCTTTTGTTTAGGTATACGATCATGTGTACTTTTTATTAACGACTTTTTTGATTAAAATAAAGGGAATGTTGATTTATTACAAAGAGGGCTTATCTCTATATCAGCCTTACTTGGTATACAACTTACCATGTGATTTAACAGCTAAATAACCTTTGCCCATTGGTGTGGGCGGTGCTTGAGCGAGTTTTTAGGTCAACTGTTACCATTTACGTTTTATCTGGTATTGATAATTCGTAAAATTCAGTAGTCAAAAATGCACAGGCTAACAAAATAAACCATGAGATACTGGCATCCTAAGTGATGACCTTTTGCTTATCCAAACGTTAGGTTATGTAGATGGCTCGCTTTTCCCACTATTAATTAAAGACAGAATAAGTAGATGACGCAACTTTCACCAAAACAGCAGTCAATTTTATGCGCAGCGATTGAAGAATTTGCGCAAAAAGGTTTACAAGCAACCACGATGGAGTCGATCAGCCAATCAGCTGAAGTATCCAAACGAACACTGTATAAACATTATTCAACAAAAGATGAATTGTTTGATGCTGTTGTCGAATTGTTGATTGAACGGATAAAACCTATAACGGCAATACAGTTTATTCCGAATTATGATTTTTCTGTGCAACTACAGCACCTCGCAAAAAGCGCGATGACGTTGTTAAATGATGAAGATTACATGCGCTTATCACGAATTGTGATGATTGAATCTATGCGCAGCTTTGAACAAGCTCAGAATTTGAATGGCAAATTTAGCCATTGTGAAGCTGAAATGATCCAGTGGTTTGAGGATGCAGCAAATGCAGGCTGTTTAGGGGATTTTGATGCAGATCTTGCGGCCGCGTACTTCTGGGGAGCGCTCAAAAAGCTTGGGTACTGGGAGCGGGCGATTAAATGGCAAGCTCCACTTCCTGAAGCAGAGCTTGACATATTAGTTGAAAAGGCGGTGGCATTATTTTGTAACGGTGTTACTCAACGCCAATAAAGCCGCCTGTTTGGTGGGACCAAAGTTTGGCATAAATGCCACCCAAGGCTAGCAAGGATTGATGGCTGCCTTCTTCAACAATCTTGCCTTCGTCCATTACTATTAGTCTATCCATTTGCGCTATGGTGGAAAGACGATGAGCTATGGCGATTACGGTTTTGCCTTCCATCAGTGCATCTAAGCTTTCTTGAATTGCCTGTTCAACCTCTGAGTCTAACGCCGATGTTGCTTCATCTAATATCAAAATAGGCGCATTTTTTAATAACACTCTGGCAATAGCGATACGCTGTCGCTGTCCTCCTGATAATTTGACGCCACGTTCACCGACTTGAGCATCAAAACCTGTATTTCCATGACTATCTTCTAAATCTTGAATAAAGTCGTACGCTTGAGCTTCTTTTGTTGCTGCGATTAATTCTGCTTCTGAGGCATCTGGGCGACCGTAAAGAATATTGTCTCGCACGCTGCGGTGCAACAGTGACGTGTCTTGTGTCACCATGGCGATATAACGCCTCAAACTCTCTTGCTTAACCTCTGCGATATTCTGATCGTCAATGTTAATGCTACCATTATCAGTATCATAAAATCTTAGTAATAGGTTGACGAGTGTAGACTTACCAGCACCTGAGCGTCCAACAACACCTATTTTCTCCCCAGGTTTAATATTGAGGTTAAGATTTTCAATAACATTATGCTGACGTGCAGCATCTTTTCGTTTATAAGCAAAAGTTGTGTTACAAAAATCTATTTTTCCTGCTTTAAAAGCCAATGGTGCAGCGGTCTTTTGATCGACAATTTCAAGTGGTCTAGAGAGAGTATTCATGCCATCTGCAACGGTACCTATATTTTCAAATAGGCCGCTAATTTCCCACATTATCCACTGTGCCATGCCGTTTAACCGCAGCGCTAGGCCAACAGTTATGGCAATTGCACCAGCGCTAATGGCATTAAAAGACCAAAGATAAATAGACAACGCAGCAACCGAAAAAACGAGAAGGTAGTTTAACGTCTGAATACTTACATTAAGGCTAGTTGCTAAACGCATTTGTTTATAAACAGGCTGGATGAATACATCCATACTATCTTTGGCATACTCTTCCTCACGTTTAGTGTAAGAAAATAGCTTGACTGTCGAGATGTTGGTGTAGCTGTCAACAATTCGGCCTGTCATTTCTGAGCGCGCATCAGCTTGTTCGCTAGAGACTTGTTTTAGCTTAGGTACAAAATAGAACTGAAAGCCTATATAGCATCCAAGCCATACTATAAGTGGGATCATCAAACGCATATCACTACTGGCAACGAGCGCAAGCATAGCGGTGAAATAAACCAATATGTATACCAGTACATCAAGTAGCTTCATGACGGACTCTCGCACAGCTAGTGCTGTTTGCATTACTTTAGTCGCAATACGCCCAGCAAACTCGTCTTGGTAAAATGTCATGGACTGCTTTAGCAAATAGCGGTGTGCTTGCCAGCGGATCGCCATCGGGTAATTACCCAGTAAACTTTGGTGCAAAATTGCGCTATGGAAGAAAACGATCAACGGTAAAGCAACTAAGGTGACCAAAGACATTCTGATCAATTCGGTTTGTTTTTCAGCGAATAACGTTTCTGGCGTATAACTGGATAACCAATCAACTAAGTCACCCATAAAACCAAAGAGTGTAACCTCCAATACTGCTAATATCGCAGCACTAAGTGACATAAAGAAAAGCGGCCATCCCATACCTTGGGTATAAAAACGACAAAATGCCAGTAAACCTTGTGGCGGCTGACCGACCTCTTGTTCTGGAAATGGGTTGGTAAAGCGTTCAAAAACTCGATACATGAATAATCCCTAAATTTGTTCAGTAGCTAGTCTACCTTGATAGTGCGCCATGCGCGAGTCACAGATTGGTGCTAAATTTGCACAAATAGCTTGTGATTTATTCATTTGATATTAGGACAAGGAGCTAGTTGACTTATCGTGTTACAAACTCAAAACCGGTTAGTGTGTGAAGCAAATTACTATGACTCCGTTGTGTTGCAAGCACTCATTATTACAAGTGTCCTAAAAATACTATTTAGCAGTCGAGCACAGAGTTTAGCTATCTTGAATTAATTAGGAAGAGAGTTGCAATGAAGGTGTCTGGTCTGTCGAGAAATGTTGGTAACGCAGTAGGGTATAAAGGTCAGCGTACTGACCTTTATCGTTTTAGCTATTCATCTTTTGCGTATGTTTTACGAAGGATATAAACGTATGCATTAGTAAAAGCCTGCTCTTGGAACTTTTTTAATCCAGTATCTTCAAAGTCCACAGGAATAGGGTTTCTTTTTAGTTGCTCTTTTACTTCGGTTCCAGCGAGGAGTTGCACATCTACATCAGAGATAAGTTGGATAGCGGCTTCCATCTTAAACCCTGCGGCGCTACCTGCAAATTTACCTTTGTGCGGACGCTGGCGAATGGCAACAGAGTCTACGCCATAATCTTGTATTAGTTTTGCAAAGTCGAATTGAAATTTGCGCATTTCCTCAAGGTCAGCTCCTTGGTTGCCCAAAGTAAAGCGTCGCTGACGAATATCTCTGATATCAAAAACATCATCTTCTTTAGTTAGCAAACAAAGAAGCGCTTCGCTGCCAGAAATTTCAACCCCAAGTGTTCTCATTTTCGTGTCCAGATTATGCAAAAATTGAATTATCTCACAGTGTTATTTCTATTGCTATTGCTGCATGGTCAGAATAACAAATATCTTCATCTATACGCCTCGGATCTAGATGAGCATCATAACTATAGTAGTTCAGCGAGGTCACTTTTTGTTCCGCGCGATTGGGATTAAACTCTTTGGAGCATAAAATGTAGTCCAGCACATTGCCTTCCCCGCGATAGTAGTGGCTAGGTGGTTTTTTGCCATTGCTATTATCAGCGTAAAAAAAACTGTCAAATAATCCAACGCTATCAAAACTGCTATTTGCCAACGGCGGAAAAGCTTGAGTCATAAAAGACAGGGCAGGGTTTTCTAACGCATCATTAAAATCTCCCATTACTAATGTGGCTGCCTGTTTTTCGCGTTGTGTTTTCAAGGCATCGTAATAAATAATAGAGGCTTCTAGTGACCGAGATATTTGTGATTGCATTGTGCCTACAGTTTCATGTAATAGCGTCAATAGAGGGTCATCTTGATGTGATTCTCCCAACATGTGCGCCATGGAGTGAACACGTTGTGACTTTAGATGTATGGCATAACATGCGAGTAACCCAAATCCGGGAATATCAAATTTACATTTTATTGGCGTACGGTTGAACTTGAACTGATGTTGGTTATTTAGGTATTCAAGTAATTCAGGGCAAGGCTCAAGCGGAGCGAAAGACTTTATAGGTAACTTAGAGGCGATAGCGACGACAGGTTTAAATAGAACATTTGGGTAAACGTGGTCTGGACTGGGTGAGTCTACCGTGGCGAAGTGAACTAACCCTAAATCTTCACAAATTATCTGTAATGCGTCGGGTGTGAACACTTCTTGAAATACAATCACATCAGGATTGATATGTTGAATAAGACCGGTGATGAACTGGGTCTTAGTTTGCCATTGGGTGTCGTTATAATGCTCATGAAGTTGATAAAACGAAAAAGGTGGTGCTGTAAAATTCAATAGATTAAAGGTTGCAAATCGATATCGCTTTTTGGCCACAGAGGATCCCGAAATAGTTTTTGTAAATTAATAGATTAATTTTAGCCCTAGGCTTGCACTTAGCCAAGTTACACGCGAGAATAGTGTCTCTCATACGAAAGACCTTGAATGAGCCGCGATAAGTCGCGCAAGACAATGCTTATTCGTAAAAGCGTTGATAGGCACACTTTACATTTAAAATTAATTAAATACATGTGGCGCATTGTAGGTGTCACCACTGTAAATAGGATTTATCATGCCAGTTATTACTCTCCCTGACGGCAGTCAGCGTATTTTTGAAAACCCAGTAACTACTCTAGACGTCGCTCAAGACATCGGTCCAGGACTTGCAAAAGCAACTATCGCTGGTCGCGTCAATGGTGTGCGTGTTGATGCGTGTGACATCATTGAAAATGATGCTGCGCTTGAGATTATCACCGCTAAAGACGACGATGGCCTTGAGATTATTCGCCACTCTTGCGCGCACTTAATTGGTCACGCAGTTAAACAATTGTTCCCTGAAGCAAAAATGGCGATCGGTCCGACTATCGACAATGGCTTTTACTACGATGTTGATCTTGACCACTCATTGACGCAAGAAGACCTTGAAGCGATTGAAAAGCGTATGTTGGAACTTGCTAAGACCAACTACGATGTAGTGAAGAAAAAGGTAAGCTGGCAAGAAGCCCGCGACGCATTCGAAGCACGTGGTGAAACCTACAAGATGGAAATCTTAGACGAGAATATCGCTAAAGATGATAGGCCAGGTTTATACCACCACGAAGAATATGTTGATATGTGTCGTGGTCCTCACGTACCAAATATGAAATTCTGTCATCACTTCAAGATTATGAAGGTGGCAGGCGCATACTGGCGTGGCAACTCAGAAAACAAAATGTTGCAACGTATTTACGGCACTGCATGGGCAGATAAAAAGCAATTAAAAGCTTACCTTAAGCGTTTAGAAGAAGCTGAAAAGCGCGACCACCGTAAAATTGGTAAAGCACTAGATTTATGGCACTGGCAAGAAGAAGCACCAGGAATGGTGTTTTGGCATAATGATGGCTGGAGCATTTACCGTGAGCTTGAAGACTTTGTACGCGAAAAGTTACGCGAGTACCAGTACGAAGAAGTAAAAGGTCCACTGATGATGGATCGTGGTTTGTGGGAAAAGTCAGGTCACTGGGACAAGTATTCAGATGCGATGTTCACTACGGAGTCTGAAAAGCGTGAATATGCTATTAAGCCGATGAACTGCCCAGGCCACGTTCAAATCTTCAACCAAGGCTTAAAATCTTACCGTGATCTACCACTGCGTATGGCTGAGTTTGGTTGTTGTCACCGTAATGAGCCGTCGGGTGCACTACATGGTTTGATGCGTGTTCGTGGATTTACACAAGACGATGCGCACGTATTCTGTACAGAAGAACAGATCATGGACGAAGTATCAGCTTGTATCAAAATGGTGTATGATACTTACTCAACCTTTGGCTTTGAAAAGATCGTTGTTAAATTATCTACACGCCCTGAGAAACGCATCGGCGAAGATGAGATGTGGGATAAAGCAGAGGCTGCATTGGCAGATGCGTTGAAAGCAAACGACATCGAGTTTGAATATTTACCAGGTGAAGGTGCATTCTACGGTCCGAAGATTGAGTTTACTTTGTATGACTGTTTAGAACGTGCATGGCAATGTGGTACAGTACAACTAGACTTTGCATTACCAGGGCGTTTAGGGGCTACTTATGTTGCGGAAAATAACGAGCGTAAAACGCCAGTTATGATCCACCGTGCAATTCTTGGTTCGTTAGAGCGCTTTATCGGCATTTTAACAGAAGAATATGCGGGTCAATTCCCAACTTGGCTTGCGCCTAAGCAAGTTGTGATCATGAATATTACGGATAAACAAGCCGATTATGTTCACGAAGTTGTACAAAAGTTAAATAAACTTGGAATAAGAGCTTGCGCTGACTTGAGAAATGAGAAAATTGGTTTTAAAATCCGCGAGCATACTTTAAAACGTATACCTTATTTGTTAGTTGTGGGTGACAAAGAAGTTGAGCAACAAGAAGTTGCTGTTCGAACTCGCACTGGTGAAGACTTAGGTAAATTCTCGATTGACGATTTCATCGCGAAAGTTAGCGAAGAGATTAAAAATCGACTATAAATATAAACTTGCGTGTACTTCACTTTTTCTGGTACACGCAACTACTTTTGAATTTTTTGGAGGAACGTACCATTAGAGGCGGCAAAAAAGGGCAAAATAACGCTCAGAAAAATCGTATTAACGAAGAGATTACAGCGAAAGAGGTTCGCTTAATTGACGCTGAAGGCGAGCAGGCTGGCATTGTCTCAACTAGAGACGCACAAAACATGGCGGATGAAGCAGGCTTAGATCTAGTAGAGATCAGCCCAAATGCAGAGCCACCAGTTTGTAAAGTGATGGACTACGGTAAGTTCCTTTTTGAAAAAGCAAAAATCCAAAAAGAACAAAAGAAAAAGCAAAAGCAAATTCAGGTTAAGGAAGTTAAATTCCGTCCTGGTACTGATGTTGGTGATTACCAAGTTAAGCTACGTAGCCTTCGCAAGTTTTTGGAAGGTGGCGACAAAGCTAAAGTCACAATTCGCTTCCGTGGTCGTGAGATGGCGCACCAAGAAATTGGTATCGACCTGTTAAATCGTATCAAGACAGAGTTGGAAGAGATTGCTTCAGTAGAGTCTTTCCCGAAGAAAGTAGAAGGCCGTCAAATGATAATGATGATGGCACCTATTGCTAAAAAGTCTTAATCTCGGCATAATACGCATCGAATTTAACGCAGGTTTCAAGTGCTTCGGCCACCTGCGTTATCCGGTTTTAAAGTAAGGACTTGATCCTTCACCGGTTTTAGGTAGTAAGCTAGGCCTACAAGTGAGTTTATCTCCGCCTACTTACATAGTGTTAAGCAATATCATTCGGAGTTATTGCAAATGGCTTATAAGCTAAAATCACACAGAGGTGCTGCAAAGCGCTTCAAAAAGACTGCTTCAGGCGGTTACAAGCGTAAACAGTCGCATCTTCGTCACATTCTGACTAAGAAGTCTTCAAAGCGTAAACTACACCTTCGTGCTAAGTCTATGGTTCATAAGAATGACCTAGGCCTAATCGATCGTATGTTACCATTCGCTTAATAGAGGATATCAGAAATGGCAAGAGTTAAACGCGGCGTAGTTGCACGTGCACGTCACAAAAAAGTATTAAAGCAAGCTAAAGGTTACTACGGAGCGCGTTCACGCGTTTACCGCGTAGCTTTCCAAGCGGTAACAAAAGCTGGTCAATATGCTTACCGTGACCGTCGTGCTAAGAAACGTACTTTCCGTCAACTATGGATTGCACGTATCAACGCAGCTGCACGTCAAAATGGTCTTTCTTACAGCCGTTTCATCAATGGCCTTAAAAAGTCATCGATTGAAATCGATCGTAAGATCCTAGCTGATATCGCAGTATACGACCAAGTAGCTTTCGCAGCACTAGTTGCTAAAGCAAAAGACGGTCTAGCTGCTTAATAAGCAGAGCATGACTTAGTCTTAGGACTAGATCTTGTATTAAAAAGGAGCCGTTGGCTCCTTTTTTAGTTTTATACTCATAAATTACTCAGCCCTTAACGGTTTTTCATCAATATTTTATCTAGCATGCGACTGCTCAATATTCGTTTTAGATACCCCATCAAGTATGTAGGGAACGTTACGTAATACCTTGGCTTCGCAGTTTTAGCACTCAATGCGTGATGCAGGGCTTTATAAACCGCTTCAGGCCCTAAGGTAAATTTCTGTGGTGCGTCTTCAGCGCCTAAGCGATTAAGCTGCGCCTGATACTCGTTGTGATGTGCGCTATGTTGATGATTGATGTTAGTTAAAAATGCGCGTTTCGCGTTTTCTCTAAACTTTGATACGATTGGACCTGGCTCGATTAAACTGACTTGGATATTGGTGTTGGCGAGTTCCATGCGTAATGTGTCGGTTAACCCTTCCAGTGCAAATTTACTAGCGTTATAGGCTCCTCGATAGGGTAATGCAACAAGGCCAAGCACTGAAGAATTGTGAACTATTCGGCCTGAACCTTGCTTTCGCATCTGCGCGACAGCCAAGCATGTTAGTGTGTGCCAACCAAAAAAGTTAACTTCAAACTGCCTTCTTAATATATCTGTAGGCAAATCTTCGACCGCACCAGGTTGACCGTAGGCGCCATTATTAAATAATGCGTCCAATTGCCCATTGACGATTGTAAGTGCCTGATGAAATCCATCTTTGATACTTTGCTCACAAGCTAGATCTAATACGATGCAATGAACACCTGTACCTTCAAACTTATTCAGGTCTTTTGCATTTCTGACTGATGCGATGACCTGATATCCGGCTTTTGACAACTGCAATGCACAGTAATAACCAATCCCGGTAGAACAACCAGTGATTAAAATTGATTTTTGTACGCTCATTTGTTCCCTAAAGTGATAGTTATCTGCGATTAACTGCAAATTTTTGTTGAATCACCGCACATTGTAAGCCGATAGATAAAATATTGATATAATTGACGGATAAAAGCAGAGGAATAGAGAATTATGATGAGTTCCAGCATTATTATGCTTACTGCAATGCTAGGTATGAATAGTCATTTGCCACCGCTAATGGAGTGGCAGGGTAACAGTGAACAACTATTACAACAACAAGGCCCATTGACGACTGATTTCGAACTTAGTGATGGTACCGATTCCCCAAATTATGAAGATACAATGGCGTTTGTTGACCGTCTAGTCGCGGCCAATCCAACACAGTTTAAGCTTGAAACTATAGGTACTAGTGATAGTCATCGCGCTATCAAGATGATTGTTGCCACTGAGCAAGGTGGTGGCAAATCTAAAGTCATTAATAGCGATAAACCGACTATTTTAGTTCAAGCGGGTATTCATGCCGGTGAAATTGATGGTAAAGATGCCATGTTTATGTTGCTGCGTGATATTGCCACAGGGAAACGTCGCGACATTTTAGCGAAAGTCAACTTACTAGTTGTACCGATTTTAAATGTCGATGGTCATGAGCGTCGCAGCGAATATAACCGTATTAATCAGCGCGGCCCAGCGGTGATGGGATTTAGGACGAATGGTAAAAATCTTAATCTCAACCGTGATTATACAAAGCTAGATACTCCTGGTATTAGAGCGATCATGTCTGTGATCAATGAGTATAAGCCAGACCTATACATTGATGTTCATGTTACTGACGGTGCGGATTACCAGTATGATGTGACCTACGGCTTTAATCCAAGTTTTGCCAGTGAATCTCCAGCAATTGCCCAAGTATTGGAAAGTCAACTCTCTCCTGAAATAGATAAAGCACTTCGCAAACAGGGGCATATTCCCGGACCTTTGGTGTTTGTCATGGACAAGCGTGATTTTAAGCAGGGTTTAGCAGGTTGGGTAGCAACACCAAGATTCTCAAATGGTTGGGGCGACTTAAAAGGGCTACCAACAATACTTGTGGAAAATCACTCTTTAAAACCGTATAAACAGCGTGTTTTAGGGACGTATGTATTTATGGATGGCGTCATTGATGGACTGGCCAACAATATAGATATATTACGAGAAGCTGTGAAAAAAGAAGCTGAGTTTTTGCCCAAAAAATTAGTGGTTGAGCGTAGCTACGCTAAAACTCCTGATTTCATTCAATTTAAAGGTATCGAATACAAGCAATTCGAAAGTGCACTTTCTGGGCATGTAGAAGCAAAATACCTTGGTACGCCAGTCGACTATGAGAAATTACCGATTTATTGGCAAAAAGAAGTAAAAACGATAGTTAATGTTCCAGAGCAGTTTTATATACCACCAGCGTATCCCGAAGTCGTTGAAAAGCTAGAGCTTCATGGTGTTGAAGTCATTAAATTGCCAGCATCGTCAGTAGTTGACAATGTCAGTCAGGCAGCGGTAAGTGACTATCAGTTCGACAGTGTGCCTTTTGAAGGTCGCTTTAGAGTAGAGGCATCATTTAACTTTAACGTATTGCCAGAAAAAGTGGATGTAAGTGGCTGGTATAAAGTTGAAACAGCGCAACCTTCGGGAGAGTTAGCAACTCACTTACTGCACCCTAAAGCCCCGGACTCTTTCTTTGCTTGGGGTGAGTTTAATACGATTTTTCAACGTACAGAATATGTTGAAAATTATGCGCTTGAACCGTTTGCCAGAAAGATGCTAAAACAAAATCCAGCAATGGCATTAGCATTTGATAAAAAAATTCGTGAAGACAAAAAGTTTGCCAACGACTCTAAAGCGAGAATGGAGTGGCTGTACGCTCGGACACCATTTTATGACAGCGCTTATTTGAAGTATCCTGTTTTGATGGCATTTGGAGCAAATTAACAATGCAAGTATTAACAATACCTGTTACGCCGTTTATGCAAAATTGCCGTGTATTAGTTTGCCCGACAAGCAGAATCGCCGCAATTGTCGACCCAGGTGGCGAGCCGGAAAAGATCATCGCGCGCTTGACTGAAGAGGGGCTTAAACCGAAGATGATTTTGCTCACCCACGCCCATCTAGATCATGTGGGGGCAAGTACGAAACTGGGGGAGTATTATGATATTGAAATCATAGGCCCTCATAAAGATGACCTATTTTGGCTTGAAGCATTACCAATGCAATCACAAATGTTTGGTTTTGAAAACCACGCTGCATTTTTACCCTCATCATGGCTAAATGATGGTGATACAGTTGAGGTAGGGAAGCTAAAGTTAGAAGTTAGGCATTGCCCTGGTCACACGCCTGGACATGTTGTTTTTTATGAACCTGTCTCACAGCAGGTGTTGGTAGGTGATGTTTTGTTCAAAGGTTCAGTAGGGCGAACTGACTTTCCTAAAGGGGACGCAGCAAAGCTGAAGCACTCCATTGAGAGTAAGTTATTTTCGTTACCTAACGAAGTCGTTGTGCATTCAGGGCACGGTGAAAATACCACGATAGGGTATGAAAAGGCTACAAACCCCTTTATGAGTGGCCGATTTGGGTAGAATAGTAGGCGCTAAGTAGTATTCATATACAATAAGTTAGTCTACTATACGTCAGGGAATAATAATCAACATTGGCTTTGTAAGCTAATGTGCTAATTAAACTAGAATAGATATGTCATTAAACCAAGTAGATCGCCAAATCTTGGCATTGTTACAACAAGATGCGAGTCTTTCGACCGCCGAAATTGCAGATAAAGTAGGGCTTTCTCAATCTCCTTGCTGGCGACGTATCGCCAAATTGGAGCAAGATGGTTACATCAAAGGTAAAGTCGCACTGTTAGACGAGAAAAAGCTCGGATTTGATATGCTGGTTTATGCACACGTTCGCTTGTCGAACCATGGCAGAAATAACCTCGCTGAGTTTGAAAAACTTATATTGAGCTACGACGAAGTGACAGAGTGTTATTCAATGGCAGGCACGATGGACTTCATGCTGCGTATTATATCTAAGGGAATTGAAGGTTATGAGCAGTTTGTTCGAGACAATTTACTTAACCTTGAGTTTGTCCAAGAAGTACATTCAAATGTAACCATGACTTGCGTAAAACGCAGTACCTCTTTACCACTTTAGTACAGCATCATCGTCTGCTTGTTAAATGATAGTGAGCAGACGATTACTGGCCTGCCTTTTAGCTGAAATAGTGCATTTCTAACATCCTGCTGTCACTGTTCTATACTAGAATTTATTGCATACAAACCAATCTGCTTTAAATGCTAGATGTCTGCTATTTGTTTAAATTGCTGCTTTTTGCTAGAATCCGCAGCCTTTGTGTTCATTGTCAATTCAGACCAGAGGAAATAGATGTTTAATCTGATCAGCAAAGCGCCTAGCTCTGCTAAAAACGATGTACTATCAGGACTTACAGTTGCACTGGCGTTGGTGCCAGAAGCTGTAGCCTTCGCTTTTGTTGCGCAAGTAGACCCTTTGGTTGGCTTATATGCGGCATTCATTGTAGGTCTTATTACCTCAATCTTCGGTGGTAGACCCGGTATGATCTCTGGTGCAACTGGTGCACTTGCAGTCGTTATGGTTAGCTTGGTGATAGAGCATGGTGTTGAATATCTGTTTGCGACAGTCTTATTGATGGGCTTTTTGCAAATATTGGCCGGTATATTTAAACTCGGCAAGTTTATTCGCATGGTGCCTCACCCAGTTATGCTCGGCTTTGTAAATGGCCTGGCAATTGTGATTTTCTTAGCACAACTTGGGCAGTTCAAGGTGCTTGATGAGCAAGGTAACTTGACGTGGATGCAGGGCGAAGCGCTCTATATTATGTGTGGCCTAGTTGCGCTTACAATGGCTATCATTCATTTTCTCCCTAAGTTGACGACAGCAGTACCTTCAAGCCTTGCCGCTATCCTTGTAGTAACTGGAATCGTAATAGGCCTGGACCTAGATGCGAGGAATGTACTTGACTATCTTAAAGACATGTCTGGCAACTCTGATGCGACTATCGCAGGTGGTTTCCCTGCTTTTCATATTCCTGATGTACCATGGACACTTGAAACACTTAAAATCATATTCCCTTATGCGTTAGTATTGGCAGCAATTGGCTTGATAGAGTCGCTGTTGACGCTCACTTTGATTGATGAGATCACAGAAACACGTGGCCATAGTAATCGTGAGTGTATCGGTCAAGGTGCAGCAAATGTTACCTGTGGCGTATTTGGTGCGATGGGCGGCTGTGCGATGATAGGCCAGTCAATGATCAACATTAATTCTGGTGGCCGTAGTCGTTTGTCGGGAATAACAGCTGCGCTTCTACTATTGGTCTTTATTCTATTTGCTGCTAGCTTAATAGAAATGATCCCATTAGCCGCACTAGTTGGTGTGATGTTTATGGTTGTTCTAGGTACGTTTGAATGGTCTAGCTTTAGACTGATCAGAAAGATCCCCAAATCAGATGCTTTTGTGATTGTATTGGTATCTGGTGTGACTGTGATCACAGATCTCGCGATTGCAGTTTGTGTCGGTGTAATTGTATCGGCATTGGTGTTTGCTTGGGAACATGCAAAACATATCTACACCAATAATTATATTGATGAAAATGGCTCAAAGGTTTATGAATTACACGGACCACTATTCTTTGGCTCTGTAAAAAACTTTGCTGAATTATTTGATATAAATAATGACCCCGACGACATTATTGTAGAATTTAAATATAGCCGAGTTGCTGATCACAGCGCGATTGAAGCGATAGATGCGTTAGCAGAACGCTACAAAAAAGCTGGAAAAACACTTCATCTGCGCCACTTGAGCCAAGACTGCAAAGTGTTACTCGAAAAGGCTAAAGACTTAGTCGAATTAGATGGTCAAGCCGATCCAACATATAAAGTCGCTTCAGATAAGCTGGCGTAAATACAGTCTACAAGACAAGGCATTTATAGCAATTTGTGTAGAACTGCTTAACCTGAGGGAACATAGATTGAAGCTAAGGGGTTGTTATATTTCTTATTCATAACAACCTAATAGCACTTTTTTGGTGTTCCAAAACAGAGCGGTTAAATTAAATAAGTCATTATAATTTATCTTAAAAAAGACACTGCGGTGTCTTTTTTTATTTGCGGTAGGTCGTGTAAAAACTGAGACCATCAGCAGTGAATAAATGCAACGAGCTGAGATATAATCCAGTTAAGATAGAAGAGGTATAATCATTTTGAAGTGGCAATCACTGGTTGATAACAGGCAGAGGTTTTTCTGGGTATTACAAATAGCCGGCTGGTTGGGTTATGCGCTGGTGAATTACATTGGCTCGAAAGTATTTGAAATGCGCGACATCTATGTATTTGTTATTGCATTAAATGCTTATGCCGGTTGTTTGATGACAGTACCACTGCGTTATTTGTATCGTAAGATATGGAACGCCTCTCCAGTTGTCTTAATCTTGGTCGTATTTACTGCATCATATTTAACCGGAACGCTCTGGGCTGTGGTGCAAAAATTCAATCATTGGGAAATATACCGTCATGGTTATCGACCCGATGAATGGTTTTATTATTTGCAGCAAGGTCTAGACTCCGTCTATATCGTTTTATGCTGGAGCGGACTATACTTCGGTATAAAGTACTATCAATTATTACAAAGTGAGAGACAAAAGGCACTAAAAGCCAATACGATGGCTCATGAAGCACAACTAAAAATGCTTCGGTATCAGCTTAATCCTCACTTCCTCTTCAATACACTCAACGCAATCTCAACACTTATTCTCGTTGAAGAGAATAAAGATGCAAATCAAATGGTATCAAGGCTTAGTGACTTTTTGAGACACACCTTAAATACAGATCCGATCAAAAAAGTACCACTAGAGCAAGAGTTACATGCGTTAACGTTATACCTTGAAATTGAGAAAGTACGCTTTGATGAAAGGTTGTCAATTGAGTTAGATGTAACAGAAGAGGCAGAACAAGCGCTAGTGCCAAGTTTAATTTTACAGCCATTGATTGAGAACAGCATCAAGTATGCTATTGCACATATTGAACATGGCGGCAAAATTGAGATTAAAGCACAGGTTTTTGCCAATGAGCTACTCTTGGAAGTAGGTGATAACGGTCCAGGCGCAGAGTTGGAAGATGGGCAGTTGAAAAGTGCACAAGGAGTGGGTTTAGCGAATACCAAAGATCGCCTAAAAACATTATATGAAAACAATTACTCGTTTGTGCTGTCAAACAATGAGCCTTCGGGTTTAAAGGTAAACATTCGCGTGCCATACGAAAGGGCGAAGAAGTAATGAACAAAATTAGAACATTAATCGTAGATGATGAACCGCTAGCCAGAAAAGGCTTGGCGGTAAGGTTAAGAGATTTTCCTGAAATTGAAATTGTAGAATTATGTGGCAGTGGCCAACAGGCTATTGATTTATGTAAGTCTGAGGACATAGATCTAGTCTTTCTTGATATTCAAATGCCAAACATGAATGGCTTTGAAGTAGCGAGGGCCTTGAGTGAAAGTGTCAAACCATTGCCTGCTATCGTTTTTGTAACTGCGTTTGATCAATATGCTGTCAAAGCATTTGAGATCCATGCGTTAGATTACATTTTAAAACCCGTTGATGACAACAGATTAAAACAGGCGGTGGAAAAAGTGCAAAGCTATTTAAAAACACAACAAGACAATGCGCATAAGAAAAAGCTAGCCAGCTTTGTTGCAGGGATCACAGGTAACAATTGTGAAGAAATCCTAAAGAAGTTAGCGACAGGGGATACAATCGAAGATAAAAAATTCCCTGAGTCACTTGCGGTAAAAGAGCAAGGAGAGATCATTCGTGTTTCTACCGGCTCAATTCAGTGGGTGGATGCTGCTGGAGATTACATGTGCCTACATTGTAGTGATGGTCAAACACACATCTTACGAAAAACAATGAAGGATTTAGAGCAAGAATTGGACCCAACATTATTCGTACGCGTGCATCGCTCTGCTATCGTAAACACTAAACAAATTAGTAAGCTAGTAACCCAGAGCAGTGGTGAATACTTGTTGGTGCTTGAAAATGGTCAAGAGCTAAAAGTAAGCAGAAGCTACAGAGATAAAGTGAAGGCAGCATTAGCAAGCTAATACCAATTAATCTTAATACTTGCTCAGTTAGAAGAAGCTATTGTGGCGCTACAAGCGATAAAATGTCTTATTTAGAGCAACTTGTTGATAACAAAGCTTTGCTCGGTTTTAAGCTAAACGTTCTGCCTCACATTAGGCAGTTTGGTTTTATTAAAGTGTTACAACAAGAGAATGGTATAAAATAACGCCAAGTGATTAGCGCTGTTTCCTCATTTTATTATCGATACAGCTTTTACGCGCACTCACACGGGCGAAATAACAGAACTAGGTAGCGTGGCTACCCAGTTCGTTGTGGTTTTTATACTGTAATAATTTTTAGTGTATTACTTGCACCGATAGTTTCCATTTTATCGCCATGGGTAATGATAACTGTGTCGCCTTTTTCTAAAGATCCTGCTGCAACAAGAGTGTCTAGTGCTTCTCTAACCGCACTATCATCAGAACATTGGGTAGAGTCAAACCTTACCGGATAAACGCCACGATACAACGAGGCTTGACCGAGTGTGGATTGATGGCGAGACAGGGCATAAATTGGTAAACCGGAACTAATACGTGACATTAATTTCGCAGTATTGCCGGATTCCGTTAATGCAACAATGGCTTTTACTGAGTCTAAGTGGTTAGCTGCATACATGGCCGAAAGCGCAATGGTTTCGCAAGTGTCTGCAAAGCGACTATCTAGACGGTGTTTAGAAATGTGAATTTGTGGTTGCGACTCAGCGCCTAAACAAACGCGAGCCATCGCTGCAACTGTTTGCTCTGGGTAATCTCCCGCAGCTGTTTCTGCAGAGAGCATAACCGCGTCTGTGCCGTCCAATACAGCATTTGCTACGTCCATCACCTCAGCACGGGTTGGCATTGGGTTGTCAATCATCGATTCCATCATTTGTGTTGCTGTAATGACAGTACGGTTTAATGAACGAGCACGGCTGATAATTTGTTTCTGTTTACCCACAAGCGCAGCGTCGCCAATTTCGACCCCTAAGTCGCCACGTGCGACCATCACCGCATCAGAAGCAAGCACAATGTCATCAATTGCTTCAACAGTTTCAACAGCTTCTGCACGCTCTATTTTTGCTAACAATTGCGCATTAGAGCCTGCTTTTTCAGCTAAGCTTCTGACATAACGCATGTCATCACCGCTTCGAGGGAAAGATACTGCAATGTAGTCAACACCGATTTCCGTTGCCGTGATTAAATCTTCTTTGTCTTTATCCGTGAATGCCGGTGCCGTTAACCCACCACCTAAACGGTTAATACCCTTATTATTAGATAGCACACCACCTACTTTGACGCTGGTATGGACTAAGTGACCTTGCACTTGCTCAACAACCAGTTGGATCAGACCATCGTTTAACAATAACAAATCACCTTGCTTTACATCATTTGGTAGCTCTTTGTAATCTATACCAACAGCTTCAACATGACCCTGTCCAGGTTCCATTTTTGCGTCTAGAGTAAACTTTGCACCCACTTCTAAAAATACTTTACCTTCTTTGAAGGTTGAAACACGGATTTTAGGTCCTTGCAAATCAGCTAGGATAGCGACATTCACACCTAAGCGTTGAGATATTTCGCGTACCGCTTCAGCTCTGTTTTTGTGATCCTGAGCAACGCCGTGTGAAAAGTTTAGTCTGACTACGTTGGTGCCGGCACGAATTATTTTTTCTAAATTATTATCTCTATCAGTTGCGGGCCCCAGAGTTGCAACGATTTTAGTGCGTCTAAGCATCAGATTCTCCTGTAAGCTTATCAAGGTAAGCAAAAACTTATGAATGTGTTAAAAATAAATTAAACTTGCTGTCTTTTTACACATCACACATTGTGAAACCATTATTTAACTAACTTGAGCATAAAGAATTATGCAAATACCCTTTTTAACACTCTCATTAAGTTATATGATCTATATGTCATCATTATGACACCGGTGTCAGTGGGCGTCAATCTCGAATATTTTACCTTTTAATGATAAGAGAATATTTGTGATTAATCACAAATAGTGGTGAATGCGCGCCGCTGTCACTATATTGCTATACAGTGAATTGTGTTAGCTGTCATATTTTTGTAACTGATAAGTAGCCAGCGAATAGTGTGTCTCGCTGGTCAATCATGGTTGCTAAGGTATAATGCACATACACGAACGCATAAAGTTTTGATGTTACCGAGGAGGAAACTAAATGCAGGTTGCATTAGTTGGTTTGGGTGTGATGGGTAAAAACCTCGCGCTAAATCTAATAGAGAAGGGGATGACCTTAGTCGCATATGACAAGAACCCCGAAGTAGGTGCGGAATTATTAAGTTGCGCACAGTCGTTAGGTATGGCGGAGCGCTTACACATAGTGTCTGATCTCGGTGATATGATCAGAAGGCTTGAGACTCCTCGCTCGATTTTATTACTGGTTCCAGCAGGTGAATTAGTAGATAAAGTTTGTAGCGACTTGGTTGAAGCCGGGGTTGAGAAAGAAGATATCATTGTGGATTGTGGTAATAGTAACTACAAAGATGGTATTGCTCGTAAGTTGAAATATCAAAATAAATTTGAGTTTGCCACCATGGGGATCTCTGGCGGAGCTGAAGGGGCGCGTCACGGTCCTGCGATGATGGCGAGTGGCTCTGAAGGCGGATGGGAACGTATCGAACCTTGGTTTGAGAAAGTTGCGGCAAGCTACAATAACGAGTCATGTTTTGCTCGCGTGGGTCAATCTGCAAGTGGCCATTTTGTAAAAATGGTACATAACGGCATTGAATATGCGTTAATGCAGCTGATTGCTGAAGTGTATCAACTACTTCGTCATGGTACTGGCCGCTCACCGAAAGAAGTCGCTGAAATTTTTGAGTCATGGTCAGAGGGTAACCTAAATAGCTACCTACTCGCTATTTCGAGTCATATTCTCAGCCTCGAAACAGAACAGGGCGAGTCACTAGTTGACCTTATAGATAACAAAGTAGGTGCTAAAGGTACTGGCCTTTGGACAGCACAAAATGCGTTAGAATTAGGGATTGCCGTCCCATCTTTGGTCGCAGCGGTGCAAGCTCGCCATTTAACTAATACGATAGATACGCCAGCGGCCAAAGAAATGACGTATGCTGCCAAATCTACCGAGTCGGTTGAAGTTGATTTAGACGAATTGAAACAAGCATTCTATTTCGCGAGCTTGCTATGCTATCGTCAAGGCCTTGCATTAATTAAAGGTGCGTCACGAGCTCACCAATGGAAAGTCGACTTAAATAAGACACTTCAAACCTGGCGCGCCGGTTGTATCATTCGTGCCGACTACCTAGATGATGTTGCTCAGGGTGTTGAGTTTATCGATTCATTAGAGGAGCCAGCACTGGCACTTCGTCGCACTACCGGTAAAGCGATTGCAACAGGTTTATCTTTCCCTGTGCTTGCTGCGACGCAAACATACATTGCGACGTTGAGCACTCCAAGCAATGGTCACTTAGTACAAGCACAACGTGATTACTTTGGTGAACATGGCGTTAAGACGCACAGTGGTGAAACGTGTCACCTCACTGATCTTGTCGAGATTGATGCAAAAGTAAGATAGTCACGTCGACACTAGAAATGACAAAGCCGCAGTATCCACTTGCGGCTTTTTACTTTTCTTTTCTTCTATCTTTCTTTACCTAGTGAGTTCACCACGCAGGCTATCTTGCATAAGGTGGCGGATAGTTTCTATTTCGAGCTTTTGGCTGAATAGATAATGTAGTTTTGTTAAGCATGCTTCCAAAGTCATATCATAACCACTGATCACTCCACAATTGAGTAAAGCGTTGCCAGTAGCGTAGCCGCCCATATTCACTTTACCTTGGATACACTGAGTTAGATTAATGATCACCCCTCCGCTGTCACTTATTGCCTTAAGCTCACTTAAAAAGTGCTCGTCTTGTGGCGCATTTCCAACACCAAAGCTCAATAATATCAATGCCTTCATTTGACCTTTCATGAGGTTCTTAAGGATCTCAGTTGAAATTCCGGGATAAAGGTGCATCACAGCGATAGGTTGTGGGGAAATCTGGGTTACTTGCAAACTTTGCTCAACATAAGGGCTGAGCTTTCCTTCTAGTAGCTGTATGTTGATCCCCGCTTGCGCTAAGGGTGATAAGTTTGGAGACGCAAAGGCATCAAACCCGTCAGCATGAGCTTTTATTGCTCGGTTACCACGATACAACTTATTATTGAAAAATAAGCTAACTTCCGCAATGGGATAATTAGCCGCTAAGTACATGGCATTTAGCAGGTTTACTTGACCATCCGAACGAAGTTGAGATAGTGGTATTTGTGAGCCGGTTACAATCACAGGCTTGGTCAGATTCTCAAACATGAAAGACAGCGCTGAAGCGGTATACGCCATTGTGTCTGTGCCATGTAGTACGACAAAGCCGTCGTAATCCTGATACTTTGATTGGATATCATCAGCAATTAGTTGCCAATGATGGGGAGACATATCAGATGAGTCAATTAAAGGACTGTATTCGTGAATATCAAAAAGTGGCATCTCATCGCGTGTAAACTCAGCGTTATTCTTCACCGTATCGGTAAGGTAGCCGGCAACAGGAACATAACCACGACTCGATTGCTTCATACCAATAGTACCGCCGGTATAAGCAATGTATATTTTTTTTCTTTTCATAAATAAGCCCAGAATAAAATCTGGGCTTATTATAGCAATTGTGTATCCGCAATTGCAGTCTTATTCAGGGTTATTCAGCCGATACATTACATACTAAACACAGGGTATAAACATGATTTGGGTCATTTAATTGACCGAGTACTTTGCTCTGAGCTTCTAGTGTATGACTTATATCATCTAGTGCGTTTAACGCTGTTTTTGCAAATATCGATTGCTCAGGCATAATGGCGTCAACAGCACTTTGTACTATCGTAGCACCAAATAACTGTTGCACTAGCTTTTCCTGCTCAGTTAGCGCTTGTTCTATGGTGATAACATCATACATCTCCAAGTTTGCAAGACTGGCTGCTGCGTTAATGGCATCATTCTTATTGCCTAACTTGTCAATGAGACCAAAATTTAGCGCTTGAGTTGCAAGCCATACACGGCCTTGCGCTACTTCATCAACCGCTGATTTCTCAAGGTTTCGTTCAGTTGCAACCATAGAGATAAACTTGTCATAGGCATCTTCAACGCCCATTTGAATAAGATGTTTATAATTACTTTCAATTCCTCTAAATGGTGATTGACCTTTTAGCTCTGTCGTTGCTACACCATCTGAATAAATACCAAGTGAATTAGCCGCGTTTTCGAAAGTCATTATCATGCCAAAAACGCCAATTGACCCAGTAATTGTGCTCGGCGAGGCCCAAATTTCATTCGCTGAGGCCGCAATCCAATAGCCACCTGAAGCCGCAACTGAGCCCATAGATGCGACAACGGGTTTACCTGCCGCTTTTAATGCTAATACTTCATTACGAATCGTTTCTGAAGCAAACATACTGCCGCCGCCAGAATCTATCCTTAAAACAACCGCTTTTACTTTATCGTTTAGACGCGCTCTTTTGAGCAGTGCAGCTGTTGAATCTCCGCCTATGGCACCAGCCTTACGTTTACCATCGGATATTTGACCTTTAGCAACGATCACTGCAACTTTTTCTGTAAATGGATTTTCAGCAAATTCTTTTGGTGGCAGTGTTGACAGATACTGTTCAAAGGACACTTGCTTGAACGATTTGCCTTTAGCATCTAGCCCCACTTCATCAATCAACTTTTGTACGAACTGTTGATCTGTAACCAGTTCATCCACCCATTGGTTATCAATTGCATATTTAGCAGAGTCGCCTTGTGCAGCTTCCATTTTATCCGTCAATGCAGCGAATGTTTCATCAAAATTTGTGACATCGAAACCTCGGTTCTCAGCCACTTCTGATTTGTATTGACTCCAAAGTGGTGTTATCCAACCAAGGTTAGATTGTTTTGCTTCTGGTGACATATCACTGCGGATGAAAGGCTCAACGGCAGATTTATAGGTACCAACACGGAAAATATGCTGAGTCACTTTTAGCTTATCTAGGGCTTCTTTGAAATAAAGAGGGTACATGCCAAAACCGGTGATGTTGACACCACCGTATGGGTGTAAGGTTACTTGATCAGCAATAGAGGCTAAATAATATTGTGCTTGAGTGTAATATGCACCGTGAGCATAGATCTTTTTGCCTGCAGCTTTAAATTTTACCAGCGCATCTCTAATGTCGCGGAGTTTATCTAAATGTGCGCTGTGCATGCGTTGTAAGTCTAGGTACATTGCATATATTTGTTGGTCTTGCGTTGCCTTGTTGACTACGTCAATTATATCATCAAGTAAAATCTCACCAGGTTGCTCTGAGTCACCAAACTTGCCGCTTATTGCCGCTTCAAACGGATCGACATAGGTTAGTTGCTCTACAATGATGCCATTTAGATCTAAGCGTAAGACACTTTTATCTTCCACTTGGACTTGGTCTTCACCGGATATAATATTAATCACAATGGCAATCAGAATGAATAAGAACAACAGATTTAAAATCAATCGTCTAGAAAAGTTCAAGGTGGCCCATATGCCTTTAAAAATATTCGCTATCAGTTTCAAATCGATCCCTTATGCTTAACATCAATAAAACACTATTTATTTATCATATATCAGAGTCGGTTTCATAGATAATAGAAAAACGTAACTAAGTATTTTCATGCGTGAAATATCAGCAATGAGTCTAGGTTCGTTAATTTCTTTCTGTTTAAGACTTGCCAAATAATAAAAAAACGTTAATGTTCACAGGTAAGACCAGTTTTGTGGGGCGGCAAATGTTAGAAAAAGAACTAAAACTTAAACATACAAGTTTGCGAAATCGCTTGGTGATGGGATCGATGCACACCGGGCTTGAAGAAGGTTGGCACAATCGAAAGCGCTTAGCTGCGTTCTATGAAGCACGTGCAAAAGGAGGGGTGGGGTTAATTATCACTGGTGGCTATAGTCCAAATTTACGCGGTAAATTGACGCCCATTTCGTCTTCTTTTAACTCGCGGTATGATGTGATAAAGCATAAAGCATACACCAACGTGGTTCACCAAAATGGTGGAAAAATTTGCTTACAACTACTGCATGCAGGAAGATACGCTTACCACCCTTTTAATACAGCACCAAGTGCAATCAAAGCACCAATAAATCCTTATACGCCAAAAGCGATGAGCTTGGGCGCTATTAAAAGTACCATTAAAGATTTTGCACAGTCAGCAAAGCTAGCTGAGAAGGCCGGATATGATGGTGTCGAAATCATGGGCTCTGAAGGGTATTTAATTAACGAATTCATGGCGAATCACACCAATAAACGTACTGACGAATACGGTGGTAGTCTAGAAAATAGAATGCGTTTGGCGACTGACATCGTAAAAGCGGTGAGGGCGAAGGTGAGCGATAAGTTTATTATCGTATTTCGTTTGTCAGTGATGGATCTAATCCCAAATGGTTCGACAGCAGAAGAAGTTACGCTTCAGGCAAAAGCGCTAGTGTCTGCCGGTGTTGATATTCTTAATACTGGAATTGGTTGGCATGAAGCTAGAGTTCCTACAATTGCTTCAATGGTACCACCAGGCGCGTATCGAGAAGCGTCAAATAGGTTAAAACAGGTTGTTGACATACCCGTTGTGGCCGTCAATCGAATAAATACCCCGACGCTAGCAAATGATATTTTAGCTAAAGGCGACGCTGATCTTATTTCTATGGCGCGTCCATTGCTTGCTGATCCTGAGTTTTTCAATAAGTACCAAGCACAACGTGAAGAGCAAATTAATATTTGTATCGGTTGTAACCAAGGCTGCTTAGATCATGTATTTAAAGGGCAACGGGCTACTTGTTTAGTTAATCCTCAAGCAGGGTTTGAGCTGGATTACCCGTTAGAAGAAGCAACTACAAAGAAAAAGGTATTAGTGGTGGGAGCTGGCCCCGCTGGATTATCAGTGAGTTATTATTTGGCTAAAAAGGGACACCAAGTTAAGCTCATTGATAGGGGAAGCGAACTAGGTGGACAATTTAACCTAGCGATGCGTATACCTGGAAAAGAAGACTTTCAACACACGCTAAAATACTATGTGAGCGAAATTAACCGCCTTGGAGTAGAGCTTTGTCTAAACACATCTTATGAATTGTCTATGGCAGATGCTTTTGATGATGTCGTTTTTGCAACTGGTGTAAGTCCACGAATGTCCAAAATCGAATGTGCTGATGGGCGTCGCGTGTTTGCCTATGATGAAGTGATTAAAGGAGAAGTAGAACTCGGTGATAAAATCGCGATTTTAGGTGCGGGTGGTATTGGTTTTGATATGGTTGCCTATCTGACAGAACCGCGAGAGCAATCTATTTCAGACTTTAAGGCACAGTGGGGTATCGAATGCGATCCTAAACCATCCCAAGAGCAAAAAACAATTTATATGTTAAAGCGTTCAGCTGGTCGCTTTGGTAAAGATTTAGGCAAAACCACAGGTTGGATCCACAGAGCGGTTGCAAAGCACCATAACGTTAAACAAATTGCACAAAGTGAGTACATTCGTTTTGATGGTCAAGGGCTGACTATCAAAGTCGCAGACGATGAGCAGATACTTGACGTTGATACTGTTATTGCATGTATCGGCCAAGTATCCAACGATACATTGTTTGATAAAGAAACATTGCCAGAAAACCATCATGTTATTGGTGGAGCGAAACTTGCTGCTGCAATCGATGCAAAACGAGCGATAGCTGAAGCTCTTCAGGTCGCGAGAAAAATTTAATGTAATAACCCTAAGAATTAGGCGGTCTATACTGATATTGTAACTATCAACTATGGACTGCCTATCTTATGCTTGTAAACCTGCTAAAGTTTTATAACAACACTAAACTAACGTTGGAACACTTCTCAGGGCTTGCCCCTTTACTCATCCGATTACTCCTCGCACCAGTGATGATTATCGCTGGGTACAATAAACTAAACTTTAAGCACCAAGACATCGAACTTTACCAAAAACTGCTTCCAGACCCTGGTGTAGTAGAGTGGTTTGGTAATAGTGAATGGGGGTTGGGGCTGCCTGTTCCTGACTTATTAGCATTTATGGCTGCTTGGACTGAATTTTTAGGTGGTTGGCTGATTTTGGTTGGCTTATTAACCCGTTTAGTCACGATCCCGCTAATGATAACTATGGTGGTTGCAGCAGTAACAGTGCACCTTGATAACGGCTGGTTTTCAGTTGCGCCATCAAACCCTGATACCAGTGCAGCTAAGGTTGTACACTGGTTGGGTGTTGAGCAGGCAAAAAATAGTTTAGATAATAGCCTAGAGGTAAAACAGAGGTTAGACATAATCAAAGGGTTGGTTGCAGAGCATGGGCGGCCGGATTACCTATACGAAAAAGGAAACATAGTCATATTGAACAATGGCATCGAATTTGCCGCTACCTATTTTGTGTTGTTACTGTCGCTATTTTTTATGGGGGGAGGACGTTACGTCAGTATCGACTATTGGTTGAAACTGCTAATGAGCAGCCAATCAAAAAGTATACAGTATCGATGATCATATAAAACAAAGCACTGTAAACTTAAGCGTGCTGCATAGTCGCAGGCGCTTTGAAATGGTAGACTAAGCGCATATTAATGATACCGATTTTGAAGGTACAATACGGAACGAACTAATGGACGCAATAGAATTACTTTTGACACGTCAATCAGATAGCAATCTTTCTTATCCAGGACCAAACCCAGAGCAACTAGAGATAATTAAAAAAGCTGCTTTGAAGGTACCAGATCATGGTGGCCTTACGCCGTTTAGGTTTATTGTGGTCGAAGAGCAAGGTCGTGAAAAGCTGGGTGATATTTATTATCAAGCAGCTATAAAGGAGCAGCAAGAACAAAGAGTCATAGATAGGGCGAAGGCGCTACCTCAGCGTGCGCCAATGCTTATTATTGCTGTTTCACCGTATCAAGAACACCCTAAAGTTCCTCGTATTGAACAGATCCAAAGCGCAGGTTGTAGTGTTTTAGCGATGCAGCAAGCTGCCTTTGCACAAGGTTTATCAGGTGTATGGAGAACCGGTTATTTTGCGCAGAGTGTGGAAGTTAAAAAGCAACTAGGACTGGATGAAAAAGATGAGATTGTTGGCTATTTATACTTAGGTAAGCCAACAGTGTTATGTACAAAGCCAGTTAGACACAAGCCAGAAGACTTTTTCAGTAGTTTATAAGGGATCCCCCAATGGCATTACATGTAATTGACCACCCGTTGGTTCAACATAAACTTGGGTTACTTCGAGAGCAGGGAGTATCGACCAAGAATTTTCGTGAGATTGTATCAGAAGTTGGAAACTTACTGACTTATGAAGCAACTAAAGACTTAACACTCGGTGATGAGATAGTCTCTGCTTGGGACGGCAAACAGTTGACTGTGAAGCGTCTTGCTGGCAAAAAGATTACACTAGTACCTATTTTGCGAGCTGGTCTTGGTATGCTTGATGGCATATTACAACTTATTCCAGCTGCTAAGGTAAGTGTTGTCGGCCTGCAAAGAAATGAAGAGACATTAGAGCCAGTACCATATTTTGAAAAATTGGTGGGTAATATAGATGCTAGACTCTCACTAGTGATAGACCCAATGTTAGCAACAGGTGGGTCTCTAGTCGCCACAATAGATATGCTTAAGAAAGCAGGGTGCAAGGAAATCCGAGCGATTGTGCTTGTTGCTGCACCTGAGGGCGTAAAATTAGTTGAGGCAGCACATCCAGATGTTGAGATATATACCGCATCGCTAGACAGCCATCTTGATGAAAAGGGGTATATTGTTCCTGGGCTTGGTGATGCTGGTGATAAAATTTTTGGTACTAGAGCATAATACCAATTTGACTTAATACTTGCTCAATTTGAAGGAATAAATCTGACGCTAACAACGTTAAAATTTTGCTATTTAGAACAACTAAATAGCAAAATTTTTGCCTTGCCTACACGGATGTAGGTACCTTGGCGATAGCAGGACGCGGTAGCGGAGTTATCGACAAGATTTTCTCACCTCAAAATAGACCACTTAATTAAGCAAATTGGTATAACATCAACATACGTTAATACTTGCTCAACGTGAGGGAGTTGTCCACTTCCCTTAACATGAGACATGTTTAATTAGAGTTTTCTGTAATACCACAAAAAGGAGACAACGATGAAAAAGTCACGTTTTACAGAATCTCAGATCATAGCTGTGCTCAAAGAAACCGATGCGGGTATGAAGGTTGAAGAAGTGTGCCGCAAGCATGGGATCAGTAGCGCCACTTACTACAACTGGAAAGCTAAATATGGCGGTATGGAAGCGTCAGATGTTAAGCGCCTGAAAGAGCTCGAAGAAGAGAATGCCAAGCTTAAAAAGATGTACGCAGATGTCAATTTGGAAAATCATGCGATAAAGGAGTTATTCGCAAAAAAGGGTTGGTGACAGCGCAGAAGCGAAGTTGCGCCAGCACACTGGTTCAAGCGGGTATAAGTATTTTAAAAGCGTGCAAGTTTGTCGGTATTGGTCGCGCTACCTACTACCGCCCAGAACGAGACTGGCGAAAGGCTGACGCAGCTGTCATTGATGCCATCAATGCAGAATTAAAAAAGTCCCCCAGAGCTGGATTCTGGAAATGCTATGGGCGTCTTCGTTTTAAAGGTTATCCGTTTAACCATAAGCGCGTTTATCGGGTGTATTGCCAAATGGGTTTGAACTTAAAGCGTAGAGTGAAACGCGTGTTGCCAAAACGAGTTGCACAGCTATTAGATGTTGTCGCTCAAGCTAATCATCAGTGGGCCTTAGATTTTATGCATGATTCTTTATACTGCGGAAAACGATTCAGAACGTTCAATATTGTTGATGAAGGCACTCGTGAGTGCTTAGCGATTGAAGTAGATACCTCATTACCAGCAGAACGAGTTGTTCGAACGCTTGAACAATTGAAAGCAGAGCGCGGTTTACCGAAACAAATTCGAGTAGATAACGGGCCTGAATTAATCTCAGCACGTTTAACTGATTGGTGCGAAGCGCATAACATCGAATTAGTTTATATCCAGCCAGGGAAGCCACAGCAAAACGGGTTTGTTGAGCGGTTTAATGGCTCATTTAGACGAGAATTTTTAGATGCTTACTTGTTTGAAAGTATCAATCAAGTAAAAGAAATGGTGTGGTTCTGGCGATTAGATTACAACGAAGAACGCACACATGAAAGCCTTGGTAACCTGCCGCCCGCAGCTTACCGAGCAAAGTTGGAAAACTCTAGTTTACAGGTGTCTCACTAACGGGGGAGTGGACAGAGTAGTTTCAAATTCTTGAATGGTTGAGCAGTAAGACACGTGATTAGCTAATAAAAAAGCTACCCGAGAAGGTAGCTTTTTGGTTTCTATAAAAGAAAGGAACTGTTAAAAGTAGCCTCTGATCCCAAGCTTAATATTGCGACCAGGCAATGGTGCCTGCTCTTTGATAAATGAGCTATGCACATAACCCAATTCATCCGTTAGGTTGTCTAGGTTCAGATAACCAACCATATCATTGCCCATCAACTCAAAGTCATAATTTAACGAGACATCAACCATAGTATAGCCTTTAGTTTCGCTCTCATAGCGGGCAAAATTGTCTTGGTCAAAATAATGAGTAACGGTAAAGTTTGCCGTTAAATTTTCATAACGGTGCTCGTAATCCACACCTAGTTTATTACTAGGAATACGAGGTAAGTATTCGTCATTATCTAATTTAGCTGTGATTGAATCACCAAAAACTTTGACTCGGGCGAAGCGATTAAGCTTATAGTGAGCATCAAACTCAAGGCCATATAACTTTGCATCGCTACTTTCAAATTTAAATACTGGGATTGCGTCATCATGAGCGTGATCTGCGACTTCTAGCCCATGTTCAGCAGTAAAAATGTAATCAGTCAGTGCTTGATAATAGAAGTTTTCTATATCGTTGTAGAAGAAATTAACCGTATAGCCAAAATCACCAGAAAACTTTCTGAAACTAACATCTAGATTAGTTGATGTTTCCTGTTCAATATCTTGTGGTTCAAAATGTAAATGATCGCCCTCAAGTTCATAGCCTAAGCCAAGCTCATAAGTGCTTGTAGCGATATGAATACCATTTGAAAGTAGCTCGGCTGTTAAAGGTGCACGCTCTGAGCGTGATAATGAAACAGCAACATTGCTACCTGCTGTATAGTCATATACACCGCCGACAGAAACACTCAAGTTTGTCATATCAAGATCATAAGCTATGAATCCAGTTTCTATCTCACTATCATGATGGTCATGGTCATGGTCATGGTCATGGTCATGGTCATCTTCTAATGAATCACCTTTGCTAGAAAGCTGATAATCTTCGACTCTTGCACCAAGTTCTAATGTAAAATCACCGAAACGGCGTTCTTCAAGAATATAGAAAGCGTGAGTTTTAGTTTGAGTTGAAGGCGTAAATGCTTCTTCACCATTTGCTGAATAATCACTGTCAGAAAAATGATAGCCTACGGTGCCATGCCACTCACCCAAGCGGTGCTCTGCAGTTAAACGCAGCTCTGTAGTATCATTTTCAAATACTGTGCCAATATTACCATGTTCGATCTCAGCATGTTCATAATCAGTGTAGCCTACACGTAATCCTATTGATTCTAGCCAATCGCTGTGTACCGCATAGTTGATAAGACCTTGCCAACGGTCTTGCTTAACTCGGGCAAAGACTGATTCTTCTGCATGGGTCTCTTCACTCTCATGATCATCATGTGCTTCGTGGTCATGATCATCATGCGCTTCGTGGTCATGGTCATCATGCGCGTGGTCATGGCCAACATGCGAGTGTGCAGGGATCCCATAGTCAGTATCAATACGGCCGTAAGACAAACCAAGAGTGAGGTGATCGCCAACGTAACTTGTACCAAAGTTAAATTGCTCTGAATCGATGAAAGTGTTATCTACTTTATTCGCATATTCGACTTCATGTGATTCACTTTCGTGTTCGTGTTCGTGTTCGTGTTCGTGTTCGTGTTCGTCATGTGACTCATGATCGTCGTGCGGTTGTGCAAAATTAGGCGTTTCATAATCGCCGCCTTTGCGCTTAACACCATCAAAGTGGAAATTAAAACCATCAAACCCTGACTCAAGTAATACGGCAAATGTGTTGGTATTCGAATTGGTGTCATGGCTGTAATCCGCAGCGCCTTGCAAGCTATCTATGACATCTGTAGGAATACGATTATCTACAACGTTAACTACGCCACCAATAGCACCAGAGCCGTAAAGCAATGTTGCAGGTCCTCTGAGTACTTCTATTTGTTGCGCTGCCAGTGAGTCATTGGTATTTGCGTGATCAGGGCCGACTCTTGAAGCATCGCTGCTGTCTAGGCCATTTTGTGTGATTTTGACACGAGGTCCATCTAAGCCTCTAATAATTGGGCTTGAGCTAACTGGGCCAAAGTAACTGGCGTTAATACCCGGTTGACCTTTTAATGTTTCCCCTAGTGTGGGCTTAGCACGGTTTTTTAATTCATCACCACTTAATACACTAACAGGAGAGGTCATCTCCATACTATTTTTGTGTAATGCCGATGAATAAACAACGATACTCTCAACTGATGTTGGCTCAAGTTGTACACGTACAAACCCTTGTTGTTCAGTGATATTAACGCGGTTGTCTAAATAGTTTGGTTTTGTAATGTGTAATTGAGCATCAGAGTCTACTTCAATTGTAAATTGCCCATTTTTGTCAGATTTGACGGTTTTACTTTTACCATGGAGGTGAACGGTCGCATTACTTAGAGGCTGATTGTTGGCATCAACGACTTTTCCGGTTAATTGTCCTGCGTAGGCCTGAGAAGTGCCTAGTAACGAGAATAACGCGCTGGCGATAAGAGACTGCTTAAACATATTTATTTTACCACGAGTTAGATTATTTACTGAACGAGTGAGCCCTTTAGGCAATAGAGTTATAATATAACACTACAGTTTAGGTGGATCAATAACGTTATACTATAACTTAGTTATTGTTGAAATTAATATAGGTACTATAGTTAGTAGATGCGCATAACTAGGCATGCCATGATGAACAAACCATTTGTATTCAAAGCAAGAATTAAAGTTGCTGATTTATTTCATCACAGTCATCATGAAGAAGCATTTACAGCAGCCATGTTGTCAAAAGAGAGCTGTAAACACTTTGCTATTAAACTTATTGGGATCTGTGCGTTGTCGTTTAACAAACCGGTGAAATGGAGTAAACAGGAAAGAAAAAACTGGCCCGATGTCTGGATAGTTAATGATAATAATGACGTTGAGGTTGCACTTTTTATTGGCAATTTTGAAGTAGCTGAAATTACTAAGTATGAAAAACTATTTCCTAAGGTTGTTATTTTCTGCCTAGAAGGTCAGCAGTGGTTTGATGCACGCAAATCACAGCTTGAATTTATTGACTCACTCTCTGTATTTAATATTCCTGAGCGATTTATTGATGAGCTTAGCGATATGTTGACTCGAAGCTTGCATTGGGATGTAATATTTGAGACCAATGCGGTAAGCGTCACAGATGGCGAACACTACATTCGAACACCGGTGACAAAATTAATGTAATCGCAGTAAATTATATTACTCTGGCAATTCAATTGTGATGTCACTGAGCGGTTTACTGCAACATAACAGGATCTCGCCTTCGCGGACAAACGCTAATGGTTCATTGGAATATTGCGTGCTTCCATTTAGCAATTTTGCACGGCAAGCGCCACAAAACCCTTCTCGACATTGGTAAGACACTTGGATATTGGCGTTTTCTAAAGTCTCTAATATTGAACATGAAGAAGCCACATATTTCAGTGGCTCCTCAATATTATTAACCTGAATGAGGTATATTGGCTTTTCAACCATTACAAATCGAAATCGCCAAAGTCAGCAGCGTCTACTTCTGAATCAATCTGACCAACTAGATAAGAGCTTATTTCTGCTTCTTGTGGTGCAACCTGTACGTTATCTGATACTAACCAAGCGTTGATCCAAGGGATCGGGTTTGACTTGGTCTCAAACTTTGAAGGTAAACCAACAGCGGTCATACGAATATTGGTTATGTACTCGACATATTGACACAAGATATCTTTATTCAGACCGATCATAGAGCCGTCTTTAAATAAGTACTCGGCCCATTCTTTTTCCTGTTCAGCGGCCTCTACAAACATCTTGATTGCTTCTTCGCGACATTGGGCCGCAACAATGGACATCTCAGGATCGTCTTTACCTTCTTGCATAATATTTAAAATATGCTGAGTACCTGAAAGGTGAAGGGCTTCGTCGCGCGCAATTAATTTGATGATTTTGGCATTACCTTCCATTAACTCACGCTCTGCAAAAGCAAATGAACATGCAAAGCTGACATAAAAACGTATTGCTTCTAGGATGTTAACGGACATGATGCAAAGGTATAGTAGCTTTTTAAGCTCGAACAGATTGATGACAACCGTTTTACCATTTATCTCATGCTTGCCTTCACCATACTGGTTATACAGGCTAACTTTTTCAATGAGTTCATCATAATACTTGGTAACCGCATCTGCACGTTCAACGATTTTGTCATTGCCAACAATATCATCGAATATAATCTCAGGGTTTTGTGTAACGTTACGAATAATGTGCGTGTAAGAGCGGCTATGTATCGTTTCACTGAAAGCCCATGTCTCTATCCACGTTTCTAGCTCAGGGATAGAAACGATGGGTAACAGCGCAACATTTGGCGAGCGACCTTGAACACTGTCTAACAACGTCTGATATTTAAGATTGCTAAGGAAAATGTGTCTTTCATGCTCAGGAAGAGCCTGAAAATCAAGTCTGTCTTTACTTACATCAACCTCTTCAGGGCGCCAAAAGAAAGAAAGTTGCTTTTCAATGAGCTTTTCGAAAATCGGGTACTTTTGCTGGTCGTAGCGAGATACGTTAACTGTCTGTCCGAAAAACATCGGCTCTTTTAGTTGATCGTTATGATTTCTGCTAAACGTTGAATATGCCATAAATGTGTTACTCAATACCTAAAAAAGCGGGTGAAGCACACCCGCATAAAACGTTATATCTTACAAGCGCCGCCTTCACAGCCATCATCTTCTACTTCAGGTTTTAGTTCGTCCTGAGCATCTGACGCACCATCACGGGTGTTATGGTAGTAAAGGGTTTTAACACCAAGTTTGTATGCAGTTAGTAAGTCTTTTAAAAGTAGCTTCATAGGTACTTTACCCGCTTCAAACTTACTTGGATCATAATTCGTGTTTGCAGAAATGGTCTGATCAATGAATTTCTGCATGATGCCTACTAATGTCAAGTAGCCATCGTTTGAAGGAATATCCCACAGTAACTCGTAACTGTCTTTCAGTCTTTCATATTCAGGTACTACTTGCTTCAAGATACCATCTTTACTTGCTTTCACGCTGATGTGACCGCGTGGTGGCTCGATACCATTGGTAGCGTTTGAAATCTGAGACGAAGTTTCAGAAGGCATTAAAGCAGACAATGTAGAGTTACGCATACCATGCTTTTTGATGCTTTCTCTGAGCGCGTCCCAGTCAAGGTGCAATGGCTCAGCGCAAACTTTGTCTAGATCTCGTTTGTACGTATCAGTAGGCATAATACCTTGTGAGTAAGTTGTCTCGTTGAACTTAGGACAAGCACCACGCTCTTTGGCAAGTTCATTCGAGGCTTTCATCAGATAATATTGAATTGCTTCAAATGTTTTATGGGTTAAACCATTCGCGCTACCATCAGAGTACTTCACACCATTTTTTGCTAAGTAATAAGCAAAGTTGATAACGCCGATGCCTAGAGTACGACGACCCATAGTTGCGTTGTAAGCAGCAGGTACTGGGTAATCTTGATAATCCAACAGGTTATCAAGCGCACGAACTGCCAGCTCAGCAAGCTCCTCTAATTCATCTAAAGATTTGATCGCACCTAGGTTAAATGCAGAAAGCGTGCACAGTGCAATTTCGCCTTCAGGGTCATTAACATGACTCAACGGTTTTGTTGGCAATGCAATTTCAAGACACAGGTTTGACTGACGAATTGGTGCTACTTTAGAGTCAAACGGACTGTGAGTATTACAGTGGTCAACATTCTGTAGGTAAATACGACCTGTACTTGCGCGCTCTTGTGCAAACATTGAGAAAAGCTCAATTGCTTTGATGCGCTTTTTACGAATAGATTCATCCTGCTCGTATTTTGTATAAAGCGCTTCGAATTCTTGCTGATCTTCAAAGAAAGCATCGTAGAGCCCAGGTACGTCTGATGGACTAAACAGGGTAATATAGTCATCTTTAATCAGTCGGCTGTACATGGTTTTATTGAACTGCACACCGTAATCTAAATGACGGACACGGTTTTCTTCAACACCGCGGTTGTTCTTAAGTACAAGTAGGTTTTCAATCTCTAAATGCCAAAGTGGGTAGAATAGGGTAGCCGCACCACCACGTACACCGCCTTGAGAACAGCTTTTAACTGCAGTCTGAAAATGCTTATAAAATGGAATACATCCTGTGTGGTATGCTTCACCATTTCTAATTGGGCTACCTAGCGCTCGGATACGTCCTGCATTGATACCAATACCTGCTCGTTGGCTTACGTACTTTACTATTGCAGATGAAGTAGCGTTAATTGAATCTAAGCTGTCAGCACATTCAATTAATACGCATGAACTAAACTGGCGTGTAGGCGTACGAACACCAGCCATAATAGGCGTTGGTAGTGAAATTTTGAACGTAGAGACGGCATCATAAAAGCGCTTGATGTAATCTAAGCGTGTTTCTTTTGGATAATTTGCGAATAAGCTTGCAGCAACTAACACATACAAAAACTGTGCGCTTTCGTAGATTTCACCTGTAACACGGTTTTGTACGAGGTACTTACCTTCCAGCTGCTTAACGGCCGCATAGCTGAAATTCATGTCGCGATTATGGTCAATATAATCGTTTAATTCGTTGAACTCAGCCTCAGTGTAATCAGTCAACAAGTGTTGATCATATCGTTTGTCTTCAACAAGCTTTACCACATGCTGATATAGGTGAGGCGGCTCAAAGCATCCATATGCTTTTTTGCGTAGGTGAAAAATAGCAAGTCGAGCTGCAAGGTATTGGTAGTCCGGAGATTCTTTTGAAATAAGATCCGCTGCAGCCTTTATAATCGTTTCGTGGATATCACCAGTGCGAATACCGTCATAAAACTGAATGTGTGACTTTAACTCAACCTGAGAAACTGAGACGTTATCTAGGCCTTCTGCGGCCCATGTAATGACACGATGGATCTTGTCTAGATCTAACGGCTCTTTGCGACCGTTTCTTTTGCATACAGATAGCTGTTGGTTCATGTTATGTGCCTGTATTCCTTAGGAACGCGCTTTAGATATCGCACGAATTAAAAATTGTTTAGCAAACCACCACTATATATGGTGCTATAGCGGCTAGGGATCACAAGATAGTGGGGTTAGTGCGAATTTGCAAGAGAACAACTTTAGGAGAATTGTGGATAAGTTTGGGATAATTTATTTATGTTAGTGCCCACTCACCTTCGACAATCCGCTTATCTGCTCACAAAGAAAAATCAACTTAAAGATGGTGCTTTTTAGTAAAAATAAAAAAAAAGTTTAAGTGATTTTTTTCTACACAAATTCGTTTCTATAATCGTTAAAGCACAATATCTTGTGCTTTGAAAAAATTATAGCACTAGATATGCGATATTGCATCCAACGGGTTAGTAAGATATAGATCCGCATTCCAAGACTTAGCAACTTGTTCAGAAGGGATGAATCCCCACATCGCAACAGCACTTTTCATTTTTGCAGATTTTGCAGCAATAATGTCACGCTCTGCATCACCTACATACATACATTGACTGGGATCAACCCCCAATTTTGAGGCAACCAATAAGAGCGGCTCTGGGTGTGGTTTTGCGACTGAAAGCGTATCGCCACAAACCACAATATCTATCATTGCCAGTTCTGGTATTTGCTTTAATAACGGTAGCGTCAAAAACTCAGGTTTATTGGTCATGATCCCTACCTTTATGTTTTGCTTTCGAAGGCTATCCAATAACGCCCCAATATTTGCAAAACAATGAGAGTGTTTGGCAAGGTTATCCGCATAATAGTCGAGTACAGATTGGCGTAGTTGATTAACATCAAATTGATGCAAGGTGTCGCCAAACCCCACTTTTAGCATTGCCGCGACCCCGTCAGATATGGCACTGCTGTAAATGGCTTTTTCAACCACAGCCATATTATTCATTGCTAAAACGTGATTTAGCGCAGCACCCAAGTCTTCACTCGTGTCGAGCAGTGTGCCATCTAGGTCAAATAAAACAGCGTTAATCATACTAGCTTCTCAAAATGAAGTACGTAGTTGACGGAAACGTCTTTAGTTAAAGTGAATGTCTGTCCAATCGGATTGTAGTGAATACCGCTTGCTGCTCTTACTTTTAAGCCATAACTCTCGGCCCAATTTATTAAAGTAGAAGGACGAATAAATTTGTCATGTTCGTGAGTGCCTTCTGGCACAATCTTCAGTAACTTTTCAGCGGCAACAATAGCTAGCAAATAAGCTTTAGTGGTTTTGTTTAAGGTAGAAAAGAACGCATGTCCACCAGGTTTCACTAATTTTGCAACTGCGCGGATGATAGACTCTGGATCGGGTACGTGTTCAAGCATCTCCATACAGGTAACTACATCAAATGTACCAGCACGCTGCTGGGCAAAATCTTCAACTGGCACTTTTTGGTAGTTCACCTGAATATTGGCTTCTAGTGCGTGTAGTTTGGCAACATTTAGTGGCTCTTGACCCATATCAATACCAGTTGCATGTGCCCCCATCTTCGCCATACTTTCCGTTAGTATTCCGCCACCGCAGCCAACATCTAGTACATCTTTAGCAAATAAACCGCCACATTTATCGTTAATAAAGTCTAATCGCAAGGGGTTAACATTATGAAGCGGCTTAAATTCTCCTTCTTTGTCCCACCAGCGTTCGGCGATTTCTTCAAATTTTGCTATTTCATTAGGGTCTACATTTTGATGTTCGGTCATAAAAAACTTCCTCGTCGAATTGAGCGCATTATAAAAGGGATTTGATAAAAATAGCACCTGTAAAACGCTAAAAAGTGTGATAGCATGGCTAACGAATTTTATAATAAACAACACCCTTGCTGATACGCTGAAGCAATTCGGTTTTTAATAAGTGCTTTGATTTTGCATTTCAATTAACAAGCCATTTGATATTCAGCAAACAGCGCTACACACGTAATAGTGTGACATAAAAGGGGTGGACACTGAAGGAAAGTGGAGTCAAATGTCTGATCTCGCCAATGAAATCCTGCCAGTCAATATCGAAGATGAATTAAAAAATTCATATCTAGATTATGCGATGAGCGTTATTGTAGGCCGTGCATTACCTGATGTACGTGATGGCCTAAAACCAGTTCACCGCCGTGTATTATTCGCGATGAATGAATTGAAAAATGACTGGAATAAACCTTATAAGAAATCAGCTCGTGTAGTTGGTGATGTAATCGGTAAATATCACCCGCACGGTGATAGTGCTGTGTACGATACAATTGTACGTATGGCTCAACCTTTCTCTCTGCGCTATATGCTAGTAGATGGACAAGGTAACTTTGGTTCTGTTGATGGTGACTCTGCTGCTGCAATGCGCTATACGGAAGTTCGTATGGCGAAAGTTGCACATGAGTTACTTGCAGATCTTGAAAAAGAAACCGTGGATTATGTGCCAAACTATGATGGTACAGAACAAATACCTGATGTTTTACCAACAAAAATACCCAACCTATTGGTTAACGGTTCTTCTGGTATCGCAGTTGGTATGGCAACCAATATTCCACCTCATAATTTAACTGAGGTGATCAATGGCTGTTTGGCTGTTATCCAAAACCCAGACATTACCATTGAAGAATTGATTGACTATATACCAGGTCCAGATTTCCCAACTGCTGCTATTATCAGTGGTAAAAAAGGCATCGAACAAGCTTATAAAACAGGTCGTGGTAAGATTTATATCCGCGCCAAAGCGGAAATCGAAGTCGATGAAAAAACAAACAAAGAAACTATCATCGTCCACGAAATTCCGTATCAAGTAAACAAAGCGAGATTAATAGAGAAGATCGCTGAGCTTGTAAAAGACAAAAAAGTAGAAGGGATCAGTGCGCTGCGCGACGAGTCAGATAAAGACGGTATGCGTATTGTTATTGAAATTAAGCGCGGTGAAGTCGGTGAGGTTGTACTAAACAACTTATATGCACAAACGCAGTTACAAACCGTGTTTGGTATCAATATGGTTGCGCTAGACAACAACCAGCCTAAATGTTTTAACCTCAAAGAAATGCTCGATGCGTTTATTATTCACCGTCGTGAAGTAGTAACTCGTCGTACTGTATTTGATCTTCGTAAGGCCAGAGACAGAGCACACACGCTTGAAGGTTTAGCAATTGCACTTGCAAACATTGACCCAATTATTGAGCTGATCCGTCGCTCACCAACACCAGCTGAGGCGAAAGCAGCATTAACGGCGCGTGGGTGGGACCTCGGTAACGTGAAAGCAATGCTTGAGCGCACTGGAGAAGAGAATGTTGCACGTCCAGATTGGTTAGCTGAAGAGCTAGGGATCCGCGATGGTCAATATTACTTGTCTGAACAACAGGCGCAAGCCATTCTTGACTTAAGGCTACACAAGCTAACCGGTCTTGAACATGAGAAAATTTTAGCTGAGTATAAAGAGCTACTCGACATCATTGCTGAACTTCTGTACATCCTATCTTCTCCAGAACGCTTGATGGAAGTTATCCGCGATGAACTAGTTGAAATCAAAGATACGTATGGTGATGAGCGTCGCACAGAGATCACCGCGGCTGCACATGACATCAGCCTTGAAGATTTGATCAACGAAGAAGACGTCGTGGTTACACTTTCTCACGAAGGCTACGTGAAGTACCAGCCTCTTAGTGATTACGAGGCACAGCGCCGTGGTGGTAAAGGGCGCTCTGCAACTAAGATGAAGGATGAAGACTTCATCGAGCGTCTACTGGTGGCAAATACACATGATACAATCTTGTGTTTCTCAACCGCTGGCCGTTTATATTGGTTAAAAGTTTACCAATTGCCACTTGCGTCTCGTGCTGCGCGCGGCAAACCAATCGTCAACTTATTACCATTAGAAGCCGATGAACGCATCACGACAATTTTACCGGTTCGCGAATACGAAGAGGATAAGTTTATCGTCATGGCGACGGCAAGTGGTATCGTTAAGAAAACACCTCTGACAGCATACAGCCGTCAGCGTGCAAGTGGTATTATTGCCATCAACTTGAACGAAGGCGATAGCCTTATCGGTGCTAACATTACCACAGGCGAAAATGACATCATGCTGTTTACAGAGCATGGTAAAGTTGTCCGCTTCAATGAGAAACAACGTGACTCGGAAACGGGTGAAGTGAAACGTGACCCTGAAACAGGTGAAGAGTTGCTAGCCTTACGTCCTATGGGTCGTACCGCTACAGGTGTTCGTGGTATCAAGATGCCAGACGATGTGAAAGTTGTATCGCTAATTGTACCGCAAGGAGAGGGTGCAATCTTGACCGTGACTGAAAACGGTTACGGTAAGCGTACTCCACTTGAAGAGTATCCAGCGAAGAGTCGCGCGACACAAGGTGTTGTGTCTATCAAAGTGACTGAAAGAAATGGTTCGGTGGTTGGCGCTGTTCAAGTTGATGATAACGATGAAATCATGTTGATTTCAAATCGTGGCACACTAGTAAGAACACGTGTAAACGAAGTATCGACGGTAGGAAGAAACACTCAAGGTGTTATCCTAATTCGTACGATGGAAGAAGAAAAAGTGGTCGGTCTTCAACGGATTGAAGAAATTGAAGTAGAAGACTTGCCAGAAGGTGAAATTGTTGAAGCTGAAGGTGAAGCAACCCCAGCGGTTGATTCGGACACCGAGGAATAACACAACCTTATCTTTAATATAAAAAGCGACTTCGGTCGCTTTTTTTCTTTATGTCAGTTTTTTCAATCTCCCCCTCTATGACAATAGCTCGAACCCTGATAAATTAAGGCTACGAACTATCCGGCTTTTGCTTGGGCAACTCACTGTTCATTCAAAAAATATGATAACAATTCATCGATAATTTGGATGGGCTAGTTTATTAGGAATGAGGAAAAATATGACGGTTTATAATTTTTGCGCGGGTCCTGCGATGTTACCTGTTGAAGTGATGAAAAAAGCGCAAAAAGAGTTTTTAGATTGGCAAAATTTAGGCGTATCAGTGATGGAAGTCAGCCATCGCTCTGCGCCTTATTTGGAGATGGCGAAGCAGTGCGAGGCCAGCCTACGTCGTTTAATGAACATCTCTGATGAGTTTGAAGTGTTATTTATGCACGGTGGCGGCCGTGGTCACTTTTCAGCAGTACCATTGAATTTGCATGTGGATGGTTTGCCTGGCGTGTATGTTGAAAATGGTATTTGGTCAACCGGCGCGACAAAAGAGGGCGCGAAGTTTACTCAAACACACGCAGTTAATATCCGAGCCGACGAAAATGGTCAGTTTGACATTTTGCCTGTATCTAAGTGGAAATTACCGGAGGAAGCGTCATTTATTCATTATTGCCCAAATGAAACTATAGACGGCATCGAAATATTTGAAGTACCTAAGCATCCTACAGCACCAATTGTTGCTGATATGTCCTCCAACATCCTTTCACGCGAAATCAATGTGGATGATTTTGATTTGATTTACGCAGGTGCGCAGAAAAACATTGGCCCTTCAGGATTAAGTATTGCAATTGTTCGTAAAACATTACTAAAACGAGAGGGCTTGCCTAGGCCTGCGATTCTTGACTACGCTATTGAAGCTGAACAGCAAAGTATGTACAACACACCCCCTACATTTGCTTGGTATCTTGCCTTTGAAGTATTCAAGCACTTAGAAAGTATCGGTGGCGTGAAAGCAATGGAAGCGCATAATACAGCGAAAGCTGCTGTACTTTACGATTACATTGATAGCTCAGATTTCTACTCAAACAAAGTGGCTAAACATTGCCGTTCGCTAATGAATGTACCATTTTGGCTAAATGATGAAAGTCTCAACGACAAATTTTTAGCTGAAGCTGAGCAAAACGGCTTAATAGCGCTAGAGGGCCATCGTTTTGTAGGTGGCATGCGTGCAAGTATTTATAATGCAATGCCAATTGAAGGGATTAAAGCCTTAGTTGCATTTATGGACAAGTTTGCCAAGGAGAATGGTTGATGGAACAGTTAACGCTTAAGCCTATAACCAAAGTTAGTGGCAGTGTCACGTTACCTGGTTCAAAAAGCCTATCAAACCGTATTTTGTTGCTAGCAGCTTTGTGCGAAGGCACAACAAAAGTAACAAATTTATTAGATAGTGATGATATTCGCCATATGCTAGGGGCGTTATCTCAACTTGGTGTTGCTGTAACGCTTGAAGAAAACAACACTGTCGCGATAGTAAAGGGTAACGGTGGCAACTTTTCTACGCCTACTGCCCCTCTATTTTTAGGCAATGCTGGTACGGCGTATCGGCCATTAACTGCTGTGCTTGCTGCTATATCTGGTGATTATGAACTGATTGGTGAGCCGCGAATGGAAGAGCGCCCAATTGGCCATCTTGTTGATGCCATGCAAACGCTTGGTGCAGATATTCAATATCTCAAAAACAAAGATTATCCACCGCTAAAGATTGTCGGTAAGCAACTTAGCGGTGGTGAAGTTGAAATTGATGGCAGTATTTCAAGTCAATTTCTAACAGCACTGCTGATGGCAGCGCCACTTTTCAGTGGCGATACTAAGATCAGGATTAAAGGTGAACTTGTATCTAAGCCTTATATTGATATTACCATTGGCGTGATGGCTCACTTTGGGGTTCATGTAGAAAACCACGATTATCAGTACTTTGTTGTGAAGGCCGGTCAGCAGTATCGGTCTCCAGGTACACTCATGGTTGAAGGAGATGCGTCGTCGGCGTCCTATTTTATTGCTGCAGCAGCCATTGCAGGGGGGGAAATTGAGATCAATGGAGTGGGTAAACAAAGTGTGCAAGGGGACATTGGTTTTGCCAAAGTGATGGAACAGGTTGGTGCGCATATCGAGTGGTATGATGAACGTATTGTGGTTCGTAAAGGCCAGTTAAATGGTGTAGACATTGATGCCAATGCAATCCCTGATGCGGCAATGACACTTGCAACGGTAGCGTTATTTGCCAGTGGTAAAACGGCGATTCGAAATATTTACAACTGGCGTGTCAAAGAAACTGATAGGTTGGCTGCAATGGCGACTGAACTAAAAAAGGTTGGTGCGCACGTAGTTGAAGGGCATGATTATATCGAAGTGACTCCTCCTGTTAATTTTAACTTTACAGATGTGGACACATATAACGATCATCGTATCGCGATGTGTTTCTCTATGGTTGCGGTAGGAGGGCAATCTATCACTATTAACGACCCTAAATGTACAGCCAAGACTTTTCCCACTTATTTTTCAGTACTAGAAAGTATTAGCCAGTACTGAGATCTACCTTGATGCCGAGTCTCTTCGGCATCAACTTTCAGTTTACCTCAGCTAAAAAGTAACTTGTTCTAACAATTATTTGTATAAATTTGATGGTTGGTTTTATGCCAAAAGCTTATGTCTTACGGTATTTAATGGCACTAATAATTTGACATATAACAAAAAATGACAGGTAAATAAGGATATATTCAGCAAATTGACGTATACTGTGCGCCGTCAAATTCAGGTGAGCATTTTTAGGAGGTCTAAATGCAGGCAGCTATGCCAGTTATCACCGTAGACGGCCCAAGTGGTTCAGGCAAAGGAACTGTTTGTCGCTTGTTAGCTGAAACATTAAATTGGGAAGTGTTGGACAGTGGTGCGATTTATCGCGTACTTTCTTTGGCTGCACTACACCACCAAATTGCTACAGACAACGAAGAGGGGTTAGTCCCACTCGCTGCCAATTTGGATGTACAATTTTCAATAGATAAAGAAACTAAAAAAAGCAAAATTGTACTTGAAGGTGAAGACGTCACAAACACCATTCGCAATGAAGAAGTTGGTGCGGCAGCATCAAAAATTGCGGCACTTCCTCGCGTGAGAGAAGCTTTACTGCGTCGTCAACGTGCTTTTAGAAGCGAAGTAGGTTTGATAGCAGATGGACGTGATATGGGAACGGTAGTGTTCCCTGACGCAGAGCTCAAAATTTATTTAACGGCAAGCGCAGAAGAACGTGCTCGTAGACGATTTGTTGAGTTGAATGAAAAAGGCCATGATGTTACACTAAGTGGTCTGTTGGAAGACATTAAAGCTCGCGATGATCGCGATATGAATCGCAAGGTTGCCCCATTAGTGCCTGCCAGTGATGCTATTGTTGTTGACACAACAGAGCATAACGCTGAGCAAGTGTTCGAACAGGTTATGTCTTTTATCCAAGACGCCATTGTGGCAGGTAAGCTTCCTAAAAGTTGCTTGCCGAAGTAGTTTTTTAATGACACAGGCAGGAAGCTAGTGTTTATTTAACAACCCCATGCAGCATGGTTGCTAATTGGTAATTTAACTTTATAGAGACGTATTTAGTATGTCAGAAAATTTTGCGCAGTTATTTGAAGAAAGCCTACAGGGTTTTGAAGTTGAGCAAGGCTCAATCGTTAAAGGTACAGTAATCGCTATCGAGAACAACGTTGTTCTTGTTGACGCTGGCCTTAAGTCTGAAAGTGCAATCCCTGCAGAGCAATTCAAAAATGCTGCTGGTGAACTAGAAGTTGCAGTAGGCGACGAAGTAGACGTAGCACTAGATGCAATCGAAGACGGTTTCGGTGAGACTATCCTTTCTCGTGAAAAAGCTAAGCGTCACGAAGCTTGGATCCGTCTTGAGAAAGCTTGTGAAGAGCAAGAGACTGTTACTGGTGTTATCAACGGTAAAGTTAAAGGCGGTTTCACAGTTGAAGTTGATTCAATCCGTGCATTCCTACCTGGTTCACTTGTTGATGTACGTCCAGTTCGCGACACCGCTCACCTTGAAGGTAAAGAGCTAGAGTTCAAAGTAATCAAGCTAGACCAAAAACGCAACAACGTTGTTGTTTCACGTCGTGCTGTTATCGAGTCTGAAAACTCTCAAGAGCGTGAAGAACTACTTCAAAACCTTGTTGAAGGTCAAGAAGTTAAAGGTATCGTTAAGAACCTTACTGACTACGGTGCATTCGTAGACTTAGGTGGTGTTGACGGTCTTCTACACATCACTGACATGGCTTGGAAGCGTGTTAAGCACCCTTCAGAGATCGTGAACGTAGGTGACGAAATCAACGTTAAAGTACTTAAGTTCGACAAAGAGAAGACTCGTGTTTCTCTAGGTCTTAAGCAACTTGGCGAAGATCCATGGGCTGCTATCGCTGGTCGTTACCCAGAAGGTGCAAAGCTTACTGGTCGCGTAACTAACCTAACTGACTACGGCTGTTTCGTTGAAATCGAAGAAGGCGTTGAAGGTCTAGTACACGTTTCAGAAATGGACTGGACTAACAAGAACATCCACCCTTCAAAAGTAGTTTCACTAGGTGATACTGTTGAAGTTATGGTTCTTGAAATTGACGAAGAGCGTCGTCGTATTTCTCTAGGTCTTAAGCAGTGTAAAGCTAACCCTTGGCAAGAATTTGCTCGTCTTAACAATAAAGGCGACCAAGTTTCTGGTAAGATCAAGTCAATCACTGACTTTGGTATCTTCATCGGTCTTGACGGTGGTATTGACGGTCTTGTACACCTATCTGACATCTCTTGGAATACTCCAGGCGAAGAAGCTGTACGTGAGTACAAGAAAGGTGACGAAATCACAGCTATCGTTCTACAAGTTGACCCAGAGCGTGAGCGTATCTCTCTAGGCGTTAAGCAAATCGATGCTGATCCATTCACTAACTACCTAGACGCCAACAAAAAAGGTGCTATTGTTAAAGGTAAAGTGACTGAAGTTGACGCTAAAGGCGCAACTGTAGAGCTAGGTGAAGGCGTTGAAGGTTACATCCGTGTTGCTGACATCGCACAGGAGCGTGTTGAAGACGCAACTGCTGCTGTTTCTGAAGGTGACGAAATCGAAGCTAAATTTGTAGGTGTTGATCGTAAGAATCGTACTATCAGCCTATCAGTTAAAGCTATCTTCGAAGCTGAAGAAAAAGAAGCTCTAGAGAAGCTTAAGAAAGAAGAGCCTGCGTTCGAAAACGCAATGGCTGCAGCTTTCAAAAATGCTCAAAAAGACTAATTAATAAGTCTTTACACTAGGAAGGGCGCTTAGCCCTTCCTTATACCCTTAAAGGAAACATTATGACAAAGTCTGAATTGATAGAACAACTTGCACTGCAGCACGCTCATGTTCCTGTTAAAGATGTAGAAAATGCGGTAAAAGAAATCCTTGAACAAATGGCTGGCTCATTATCAGACTCGGAACGCATAGAGATCCGCGGTTTTGGTAGTTTCTCGCTTCATTTCCGTTCACCTCGTACTGGTCGTAATCCTAAGACTGGCGAAACAGTTGAATTAGACGGTAAATATGTCCCGCACTTTAAGCCAGGCAAAGAACTGCGCGATAGAGTAAACGAAAGCTTAAATAATTAAGTCTAACGGAGCAAAACTTGGTTGCAGTATTGAAAAAGGGATTAGCTGTTGTTGCCATACTGATTGCATTTTTAGTTGGAACACAAAATCCACAAGTAGTTGGTGTCAATTTTGTAATTGCAAGTGCAGAGTTACCACTCGCAACCTTAATGAGCATTTGTTTAGCGTTTGGAATAATGATTGGCTTATTGGTAACCGCACCGGTTTTATCTAAGCTTAAATGGCAGAACCATCGCCTAAAAAAAAGTAATAGTAAGCTTAGCCAAGCAACCGAACGCTAGTCATGATCGAGCTGCTGTTTTTATTACTACCTGTGGCCGCTGCATACGGTTATGTTATGGGTAAAAATAGTGCTAAAAATCAAGCACTAGAACAAAGCAGGCAGATCACCTCAGAATATAGTAAAGGCCTGAAGTTCCTATTAGATAGAGAGGAAGATCAAGGTCTTGAACATCTTACCAAACTTTTAGAAGTCTCTGCAGATTCAGTAGATCATTATCTTACCCTTGCATCTTTATTTAGGAAGCGAGGAGAGCTAGATAGAGCAATCAAAATTCATGAACTGTTACTTAAACAGCCAAATCTTGATGAAGAAGTTGTTAAATCATGCCGTTTAGAACTTGCTCAAGATTACATATTGGCAGGTTTATTAGATAGTGCCGAGGAGCACTTAGTTATTCTAGTAAAATTGGGTTTTAAAGAGGCGCTTGATCCGATTTTAAACCTCTACTCTCAAACTAGAGACTGGCGTAAAGGAATGCATATGTATGAGGCGCATTCTGAGTTATTCAAAAAAAATTCCCATTGTGCAACGATTGCAAATTTTTACTGTGAAGCTGCCGTTCTCGAAAATAATCCAAGCTTATTTGAAAAGGCGACCTCTCTAGCCCATGAAACGGTTAGACCTCTTTATGAAATGGGAAAAGATGCGTATAAACACGATGACTATGTTAAGTGTATATATTATTGGCGTAAACTTGTAAGTCAGTTTGTATTTATGGCTCCTCTAGTGTTAGAAGAGCTTGAATCTTGTTATGTTAAATTAAACATTCACGAACAGTTCTTTGAGTTGATATCTGAGTTATTAGAGAAAGGTGGGGTATTGATTAGAATAAAGTTTTGCCAAGGTATGGTAAGACAAGGGAAAATCTCAGAGGCCGTAGAGTTTCTAACTGATAGTTTAAAGCGTGAACCATCAATTAGAGGCTTTAGTTATTTGCTACAACTTTTAAGTGGTAAAGATGCTAAAATTGATCACGTATTGCAAGAAATTGATAAACTGGTTAAGTCTTATATTGCGACTAAACCAAATTATCAATGTGGTCATTGTGGGTTTACAAGCCATACGATGTATTGGTTATGTCCCTCATGTAAACACTGGGAGTCTCTTGCTCCAAGCCGTGGATTAGACGGTTATTAAATTTTTGATTTGGCCAAATAGGGTAACTATGTCGACACAAGATTTTAAAAAGGTTTTGATTGCGCTTGATTATAATAATGAAGACGCTGCATTATCATTTGTTTCTCAACTTTCACCTGACGAATGCCGATTGAAAGTGGGTAAAGAAATGTTTACCTATTTTGGCCCACAGTTTGTAAAAAAACTTGTAGACATGGACTTTGATGTATTCTTGGACCTAAAGTTTCACGATATTCCCAATACAGTCGCAAAAGCAGTAGCAGCTGCTGCTGAGCTAGGGGTATGGATGGTGAATGTTCATGCAAGTGGTGGTCATGAAATGATGTCGAAGGCGAAAGAAGCCTTAACAGTTTACGGTGATAAAGCACCGCTACTTATTGCCGTTACAGTCTTAACCAGTATGGATCAGGGTCAATTGCTTAAACTTGGAATTGAAAAGACTCCGCAAGAGCAAGTGCTGTATTTAGCAAAACTTGCAAAGGAGTCAGGTCTTGATGGAGTCGTTTGTTCTGCACAAGAGGCAGAATTGTTGAAACGCGAACTTGGTGAAGAGTTTAAGCTTATTACACCAGGGATCCGACCAGCAGGAACTGATGCTGGCGATCAAAAGCGAATTATGACACCACAAAAAGCTGTGCAAGCTGGTAGTGACTATCTTGTTATCGGTCGTCCTATCACACAAGCTAAAGATCCTGCAGCAGCACTAAAAGCGGTTAACGATAGTATTGTAGCCTCATAAAAAAATACTGTTATATAACGAAGAAAAAGCCAACGCTCCATGAGCGTTGGCTTTTTTTTATTGTCCTAGTTTTAAGTCACAGCCATAAGCATAGTAATAATCTTCTGAGAGATATTGTGCATATACTCTCGTCTTATTATTTTTATTGATGTACCAGTCACCCATAAAGGTATAATTTGGATCTTCGCTTGTCTTAAAGATGAACTTCTCTAATTTATGAGCATCGGTAGCGCCAATCTTCAAAGTTAAAATATTTTTCTTAACTTTATAATTGCCTCTAGCAATAAAGTCTGCACCCCTATCAATCTCTGTTTGTTCTGTCGCCCTAGCTATAACTAAGTTTTTATTTGTTCTGACACAAATATCATAAAGAGGGGATCTAAACCCATATTGCTCATATTCAACGTGTAATACGCCTTTTGTTATTTCAGTACTAGAATATGGGAACGTTGAGCTACCAGTTGAATCGCCAGTACCAAATGAATCACCAGTACCAAATGAATCACCAGTACCAAATGAATCGCCAGTACCAAATGAATCGCCCGTACCAAATGAATCACCAGTACCAAATGAATCACCAGTACCAAATGAATCACCAGTACCAAATGAGTCGCCTGCACCAAATGAGTCGCCTGCACCAAATGAGTCGCCTGCACCAAATGAGTCGCCTGCACCAAATGAGTCACCTGTACCAAATGAGTCGCCTGTGCTAAATATATCGGCGCTATATTCAGAACCTACTTGATATGCAGCGCTATGCTGCGCGGTTTCTCTGATATTGTCTGCAGCAGAGGCCACTGATTGAGTTGTGTTTACTAATATGACTGAGAGAGGTAGAACTGCAAAGATGTTGAATTTCATTATCTATCCTTATTTAAATTTATAATTTCTAACTTTATTTGTGTGATAGCTTTTACAAGCTGTTCCTTTATTTCTCTTATATATATATCCTCACTATTTTTTGATATGTGATTTGTGTGGTTTTGTATTGAAAACAAAATATATTTAAGACTTCCTGATAGAAGGATCATTGCTGCTCTATCATAGGTATTTTCCTCTAACTCTCTGATAGTTTTTGAAAGTCCGTTAACAACCTCCCCATAGCTAAAAGAAGATAATATTTTCCTATTTAGGCTGTTAATAACCTCAACTATAGATGAGACATTTTTATTTATAGCTTTACGAGTTGAATTGACAGTTTTAAATGTAGATATTGTATGTAAAAGGTATTCATTATTGTATTCAGCGACGTCACATGGAAACTTCTGAGTAGGTAACGTACCATCTATTTTTGCACCATTGCTTATATTATAAATTTTTACCTTTGGGTTTACTCTAAACAATGATTCTAATGATTTCTTTGACTCATTAAATATTCTTGTCGTAAGTACTTTATCGGTATTATTTCCTTTTACATAAAAGCTACCTTTAAATTTGGATTTACTTAGGCGGTCACTTTCATTGTAGTATTGAGAATGTATACTATGATGTTCTTTTTCATCAATAAACCCGTAGTCACATCCAGACAATATAATTTTCTCAACTCCCATGTAGATTAACGCTGCGGCAGCTGCATTTGTTACCGTTGGGTTACAGTGATGCAAAAGATCAATATTATTGCTTAGCTTTATTATTTCTGATGCTGAATCGTTAGCTTTGAAAAAAACAAGTTTATTTTTAAATAAAGATAATGTTTTTGGTGAAACAGTGTTTAATGTCAGCAAAACTGTATTTTTTAATGCCGGATCACTTAGATAACGCTCTTTCAACGTGTGATTACTTTCAGTTCTTTCCATTTCTACATGTATATGCGGAGTGATATTATTTTTTAGTAAGCTAGCTAAAGAGGTACCGCAGGAAACGATTAGGCCTTTAAAGCTTTTTATATCTTGGATGACTAAGTCTAATGATGGGCCGTTTCCAACAATTAATGCTGTTGTGTTAGAAAAGCAAGAGAAGTCTGATTTTTTAAATACTCTTAAGCTATCATTATTTGCTAACGTGTGTCTTATACCTATGATTTCATCTTCAGCATATCCCCACATGCTCACAAGAGAGTTCCTCCACTCTGTGAATTTTTCATATATTTCATCAAATAGCTCGTTGTTGTAGTGTCGATACAAGCTAATGTCAGCAAGTATTCCACAATGCCGCTCGGTTAAGTACTGCTTTATCTGAAATAAAAATGATGAGTAGTTTTGACACTGTAGAACTTTTAAATTTCCTCCTCTTTTTATACATGTTTCGCGTAAAGAATTGAGATTTATATTGTTATGTGCAATAGTTTCTAGCGCTTTGTTATTTTCTATAACAATTACATCTACGTAGTTTAACTTCTCAAGTAATAGTGGTACATGGTAGCCAGCACCCAATCCCAGCACTATTAAGGTACTTCTGTTGGGGATTGAATTTGCCCTAAAGCCAAGCTTTTGTGCCACATCATAAGCTTCGTTTATAAATTTCTGATGTGAAAACTGGGTGCTATTTCTGGAAAAGCTTAAAGAAAGGTGTGTGGGTTGTTTAAAAAATAACTCGACTTGCTGATTACATGCGGTTTTTGCATCGCCGCCATAAAACTTTGTCTCAATTTGCTGTAATGCGTTTTCATCAAGGCAGGAAGATACATTGAATTTGATATTACTATCTTCAGTGAATTCCATATACATTCTATTCCGTTTAAACTTTCAGTTATGTTTTTATTTTATAATTTTATTGCTTTTATTTAAAGTATTCATATTACTATCCATAGCTGTTACCTTCCAAGCGACAGTCAAATTCATCAATTCCTGAAGAGTTGAGAAGGCTAACTTATCGACGCTTAGCCTGAAAGTTACAAACTATTTATCGAAATCTTATGGCATCAAGCTAATTAAATAAATTATATACACTCAAAGCTAGCGAATAACTCTAGCTTGCTTTTGCTACTACACAAGGTTGAAATAGAGTAAAACGATTATTCATTCAGCTGCCCCAAATTAACATTAACTCAGTTTAGTGTGCAAATGTTGTCAGTTGGATAAATTGTCCAACAGCTTATAAATCTCTGTCATACAGAGGCTCTTTTCATCATCAACTAACAGGTTTAGTAACGTCATATTTGTTGCATTTAACTGCCACAAATTTTTAGCTTCTCTGACTTTTTTACCTCGTATAGTGACATCCGCCATGCAAAATGCAATGGCTTGATATTGATAGGCAATACTAATACCAATTTGACTTAATACTTGCTCAATTTGAAGGAGTAAATCTGACGCTAACCACGTTAAAAATTTCTTATTTAGAACAACTAAATAGCAAAATTTTTGCCTCGTTATCGACAAGATTTTCTGGCCTCAAAGTAGACCACTTAATTAAGAAAGTTGGTATAAAATTCACTTAAGCATACGTGAGTATGCAGATAACGCTAAGAAAGGACTTATGAATACAACACGACTCCCAATAGCACTGCTTTTAGGTGTGGCAAGTATAATAACTGCTTGCTCAGACTCTGATAATGACGTTGAAATAAATACACCTAAGGTAGCTGAGCTTCCCAAAGAGGGCACTTTGGTTTCTCTACGCTTATTAGAGACTACGGACCTACATGCAAACATGCTGAACTACAACTACTTTTCTGACAAGCAAGATGACAAAGTTGGACTAGTTAAAACCGCAGCTTTGATCCACCATGCTAGAAGCGAAGTGAAAAACGCCATGCTTGTTGATAATGGCGATTTAATCCAAGGCAGCCCACTTGGTGATTATATAGCTAAGATAAAAGACTTAAAGGAAGGTGACGTTCATCCTGTTTATAAAGCGATGAATACATTAGCGTATGACGTTGCAAATATTGGTAACCACGAATTTAATTTCGGCCTAGAGTTTTTGGAAGAGGCAATTAATGATGCCAATTTTCCTTATATTAGCGCCAATGTGTTTAAAGTTGATGACGACGAAGACGAATCAAATGACGTCCCTTTTTTTACCCCTTACATTGTTAAAGAAAAACGGTTTCTTGATGAACTTGGTAAGGAGCAAGTGATTAACGTTGGGTTTATTGGGTTTGTGCCACCGCAAATTATGCAGTGGGATAAGGCCAACCTTGAAGGTAAGGTGATAGCCAAAGATATTATAAAAATGACGGAACATTATATACCCAAAATGAAAGCTGAGGGTGCTGATATCATTGTTGCTATTCCACATTCAGGGTTAGATGTAAGCGCGGATAAACCAATGGCTGAGAATGCCTCTTATGCGCTATCGAAAGTTGAAGGTATTGATGCCATTATGTTCGGCCATGCACACGCTAATTTTCCCGGATCTGGCTACGGCGATTTACAAGCTTATGGTATTGATAACGAAAAGGGTACGATTAATGGTGTTGCAGCGGTGATGCCGGGGTTTTGGGGAAATCATTTAGGTATAATTGACTTAGATGTTCGGTTTAATTCAGGAGAATGGGTTGTGGTCGATTCTCAGTCAATGCTCAGGCCAATTTACGAGACTGATGATAATCGTAATACTGTTTCTTTGGTAGAGAGCGATGCAACTATTGAAGCCGCGATTCGTCATGAGCATAATGAAACGCGGACTTGGGTCAATGAACCATTCGCAAAAATTACCAATACCGTTAATAGCTATTTCGCCTTGGTTAATGACGATCCATCTATTCAGATCGTTACTGATGCACAAGCATGGTATACCGCAAAAATCGTCCAAGGTACGGAGTTGGAAGGTCTGCCTATTCTCTCCGCTGGTGCACCATTTCGCGCAGGTCGAGGTGGGCCCGATGATTTCACCGCGATTCCTGCCGGAGACATTGCTTATCGTAACGTAGCTGATATGTATATTTATCCAAATGTGCTCAAAGTACTGAAGCTGTCGGGTGCTGAAGTTCGTGAATGGCTTGAAATGTCTGCTGGACAATTTAACCAGATCACAGCAAACACTGAGGGGGTTCAGGCGTTGATCAACCCCGATTTTCCTTCTTATAATTACGACGTGTTAGATGGCGTAACTTATCAGATTGATGTGACCGAGCCTGCGCGTTACGCAGCAAATGGTGACAAGGTCTCTAACGGCAATCGGATCAAAGCACTTAAATATCAAGGCGAACTAGTAACAGATGAGCAAATTTTCTTAGTGGCAACAAATAACTATCGCGCTTCGGGCGGCGGTAACTTTCCAAACGTATCAGCTGATAAAATAGTGGTGGATTCACCAAATGAGAACCGTCAGGTCGTTGCAGATTATATTACGTATGTCAGTGAAAAAAATGGTGCAAAGGGTTTAGATCCATCCGCTGATATGAACTGGTCATTTTCTCCTGTGGTTGGCGCATATATTGAGTTTTTTAGCTCAGCGAGCACTGATGCAGAGTTATATAGCCAGCAGTTTATTCATATTCTCCCTACCGGAAAAACCAACGAAAATGGATTTGCGTTGTATCAGTTAGATTTAACACAACCACTATAACTTTTATAAAAGCCGCCGATTATCTTTTCTTCGGCGGCTTCGTTCACTATGAAATGAATAGATTGCCTGTTGCTTAAACACGTTTCCTAGCTCACTAGTCAGGGACTATCGTTCACAATCGATTTTTAACGCTCTTCGGGTCAGTTTCAACCAAGATATATACAATCAAACTTTGTCTATGCACAACTTTATATGTAAAAGATTATTGCTAGTCGCTTTTTGATTGCTACCTTTAACATCATATCAACTACCTTTTTATTCCATTTAACATGTTTGGATGGTAATGATTGCTATTTGTGTTAATGTGTCCTCGTTTTGGCAACTTTACGTATTGGACGGAACAGTTTGTCAATCTGCTTGTATTCTTCGAGTGTGAACTCAAAGGGTTATGGTCAAATAATTTTGGAACAATGTAATATGAAAAGCGTTTGCTTAATTTTATTCCTGTTGCCTTTCTATTTATTTGCTGATGCTGCCAATGTGGTAGTGGCAGAAGTGAAACAACAGAAACTTCAACGAACATTATCTTTAACAGGATCGATCAGCGCCGCCCAGCATGCTGAGGTATCAAGCTTAACGGATGGCGTGGTGACAACTATTTTAGCTGAAACCGGTGATATAGTTACTGCACAAACTGTCCTGCTAGGTTTAGATGCCGCATTGATAAACGCGGAGCTTAAAAGTTTAGAAGCGGCTCTAGAGCGAGCTCAAGTTGAACGAAATAACGCATTAAGGCTCGTAAACGAAGCCAAATCCTTATCAAAACAAAAATTGTTTGCACAAACAGAGCTTGCAGAGCGAAACACTAGACTGAAATTAGCAGAGGCCTCGTTATTAGAAGCGCGAGCAAATATTACATATCAACAAGAATTGTTAAATAGACACCAATTACGCGCACCTTTTTCCGGTGTTATTGCAAAACGTACGGTTGACTTAGGTGAGTGGGTAACCCGAGGCCAAACGGTCTTTGAATTGGTAAGCGAAGCAACACTTTGGCTTGATTTACAAGTACCTCAGGAGTATTTCCAACTGGTTAAAGTTGGCAGCGCAGTTAATTTCAATGTCGCTGGTGATACTTCTTTGGTACATCAAGCAAAAGTATTAGCTAAGCTTCCTGTGGTCGACCAAGCTAGCCGGACTTTTCTACTTAGACTGGTTGTAGCAACAGATAGCGGGCTGCGAGTCGGCGCTTCAGCGACAGCGCAACTGCCTCTGGTCGATGCACAACAAAGTGTCGTTATTCCAAATGATGCAGTACTGCGTCACCCTGATGGTGGCTTCAGCGTATTCGTTGTAGATAACGGTAAAGCAAAGCGCCAACACATAAAAGTAGGTAGTAGATTAAACGGATATATTGAAGTGACTTCAGGCTTGCAGGTTGGTGATCAAGTGGTAGTGGAAGGCAATGAGCTGTTACAAGCCGATCAGCTGTTAAATATCGTGCCGAGGCTATAGGAGTAGTCATGTTAAAAGCGAGTGTAAAGCATGCCATTCTCGTTGCCGTGACGGTATTAATCTGTTCAATATTAGGTATTGTTGCTGCATTTAAGATCCCCGTACAAATGATCCCTGATCTGGAAGTAAGAACAATCTCTGTTGTTACCAATTGGCCTGGGGCAACACCTCAAGACGTAGAGAAGGAAATATTAATAGAGCAAGAGCGATACCTACGCTCCCTTGCCAATCTCAAGCGGATGTCGAGTTATGCAAGTACTGGTGAAGCCGAGATTGAATTAGAGTTTCCTTTTGGTGTTGATGTAAATGAAGCACTGATAAATGTCAGTAACGCATTGTCTCAAGTGCCAAATTATCCTGAAAATGTTGATCAACCAGTGTTGTATAGCAGCTCATTTTCGAGCAATGCGTTTATGTTCTTTAACTTAAAGCCACAATCAGGTAATCCGCTTAACATCGATATTGATATGCTGCGTGATTATGCCGAAGACTTTATTCGTCCAGAGATGGAAAGAGTTTCCGGTGTTTCTCAAGTTAACGTCCGTGGTGGTGCACTTTATCAGGTGCAAATCTTGGTCGACCAACAAAAACTAGCAAGTCGCGGAATTAGTTTGGTTGATGTTAGAAATGCGATAAGAAGTCGCAACCAAGATGCGTCAGCTGGAGATATAGACAGTGGCAAACGTCGCTATTTACTGCGGATGGTCGGTCGTTTTCAATCTGCACAAGCACTGGAGGAATTGGTAGTCAGTCAACGCCAGAATACAACTATCAAACTGAAAGATATTGCTGAAGTCAAGCTTGACCACTACGAGGTCAGAGATGTTGCATATAACAACGGCGAGCGAGCATTAATGCTTTCGGTTAGACGAGAAAGTGGCTCTAACGTGATGGCGATAAAAGAAGAAATGATGCAGGTAGTGGCGCGTATCAATCGTGACATGCTCTCACACAATGGTTTACAGCTAACGTTGCTCAGCGACGACGTTCGTTATGTCAAAGGATCTGTTGAAAACGTATGGACCAACCTCATTTTAGGCGCGCTCCTCGCCACTTTGGTGATGTTTTGGTTTTTAAAAAGCCCACGCTCTACACTCATTGGTGTAATGGGCGTACCTATTTGTACTATTGCAGCGTTTTTGGGATTACTACTTTTTGATAGGACGATTAATGTTATTTCTTTAGCTGGAGTCGCGTTTGCTATTGGGATGACGGTTGATAACACTATCGTTGTGCTTGAAAATATAGAGCAAGCCAGACGTCGTGGGCTCGATAAGTTGCAAGCGGCTATCTCTGGTGTACAAGAAGTGTGGCCAGCCGTACTGGCGTCAACACTGACTACCGTGCTTGTGTTCGCGCCGATTTTATTTATTCAGCAAGAAGCAGGGCAGTTATATTCAGATGTCGCTATTGCAATTTCCGCTGCGATCATCGCTTCTATGCTAGTTGCGTTATTCGTCGTGCCTGCTGCAAATGCGAATTTCGCGTGCAAGAATATTACCAGCGGCATGCTATCAACACTGACGTTGCCAAAAGTTGTTCCAGCTATGCTATCAAGCAGTTCTGCTCGTGTTGGGTGTATTGTTTTGGGGAGTGTGTTACTGCTAGGTGGTGCATGGCTATTTATGCCAAAAGCTGAGTATCTACCAGAAGGTGAAGAGCCCAAAGCGTTTTCGATGATGATAGCGCCGCCAGGGTATAACCTTAGTCATATGCAGAAGATTGGTGACGAAATACTCCCTTACTTAAACAAGCATCTGGAAAATGACGATAGTGATTTTGTTGCGGGGAAAACACAGTTACCACCTCTTAAATATTATTCAATGTCCGTCGGTGTTGGCAGTATTTGGCTATTAAGCGAGCCGTATAATGGCGAATACATTGACGAGATGATGGATGCGATCACGAGTAAATTCAGAAGCTATCCAGGCATGCGTGCATTTTCTTCTAGAGGATCTATCATTTCAAGTAATGATGGTGGTTCTAGAGCTGTTGCCTTGGACATTAGCGGCACAGATCAAACAGCACTTTATCGTGCTGCAGATGCGGTTTACCGATTGGCAGGAGAGGTGTTTGATAACCCTCAGATAGATTCGGCACCTTCTTCACTGACTCTTGACCAACCTCTCATTGAGATTCAACCTAGGTGGCAGCGGCTCGCTGAGGTCGGTATGAGTGCAGATGAATTAGGCTACACAGTCGCGGCCTTGAGTGATGGTGCTTATGTCGATGAGCTTATTTTAGGCGACGATAAAGTGGATGTTTTCTTGTTTTCAGAGGCAGGAAATCAGCAAAGCCTGTCACAACTTGCGCAGTCGCCCGTTGTCACAAAAGCAGGCCTAATCCCATTAAGCTCCTTAGCGGATCTGCAAGAAAAAGCTGACAGCGATAGTTTACGCCGAGTTGATGGTCGTAGAACGGTGACTGTTTATATCATTCCACCAAGAAATGTGGCGCTTGAGCAAGCACAAGAGTTGGTTAGAACTGAGTTGTTACCACAGCTTCAGAGACAAGGCGATCTGTTGCCCGGTGTCAATGTGAGTATTGGTGGGGCAGCCGACCAACTAGACAAAACAAAAGAAACGTTAGGTAGTAATTTTATCGTTGCATTGGCACTTTGTTATTTATTGTTGGTCGCTATTTTTAAACACTGGGGTTACCCATTATTTATTATGGCAACAGTCCCCCTCGGTATGGCTGGCGGTTTACTGGGTTTGATTGCTATCAATGGTCTTGGAAGTGTTACAGGAGCTTTTCATCAGCCTTTTGACATGATCACTATGCTTGGCTTTTTAATCTTGCTTGGAACTGTGGTAAATAACCCAATACTAATCGTTGATCAAAGTCGTAGAAATCTGGAAAACACCTCAATGAGTGTTTATGAAGCTGTGATCTCTGCACTGCAAACACGATTAAAACCGATTGTCATGTCGACAATGACGACGCTATGTGGTCTTGCACCCTTGGTCTTTATTCCAGGAGAAGGCTCTGAACTTTATCGGGGAGTGGGTATGATAGTACTTTGCGGTATTGCTATGGCAACTATCGTAACACTCACCATTTTACCTGCGTTATTGGTCACCTTTTTAAAAAGGCCATTAGAGAGTTCAGTAAGCAAACTCTAATCTCATCCTTGTCACTCAGAGAGTACTATAAATGCCTTGCTTGAACTTTGATGCTCAGCAGGGCATTTTTATTACCGAATGAAAACTTGAATTTACAGGGTTTTGTCCTCAGTAAATAGAGTGAAGCACAGTTTTTCATAACAAAAGAGCACACTATGGCAAATAATATACGCTCCGCAATTATTGCTGAAGGCGGAGGTCAAAAAGGTATTTTTACTGCGGGAGTGCTTGATGCTTTTCTTGAAAAAAGGTTTACGCCGTTTGATTTAAAAGTGGGAGTATCAGCTGGGGCACAAAATCTTGCTGCATATTGCGCTCGTGCTAGCCAGTATGCGCAAACAGCCATTGAATCACTAACGACAGAGCAGCAATTCTTTCGCCCCGCACGCTTTTTTACTGGGGGGAATGTTATTGATCTCGATTGGTATTTTCATCAAGTCGAGCACAGCACTAAGGTACGCTTTCCTACAGAGCCGCATCATTTAACGCCAAAGAGTAACTTTTATGCGGTAGCAAGTGATCTTGAATCACTAGCGCCACATTATTTGCATACGTGGCATGACAATATGTTTACGCACCTTAAAGCGTCGAGTGCAATTCCATTTTTATATCGCCCTGGTGTGAATGTGCAAGGACATGGCTTGATGGATGGCGGTGTTGCCGATCCATTACCTGTTCGCTGGGCGCATCAAAAAGGTGCAAAAAATATATGGGTGATAAGGACAATAGAGGCCCACGACGATGGCAAAATGCCAGTGCTTGAGCGGTTAAAACCAATTATGCGACGGGTTAACCAATCTCCCAAAATGTTTGAAATGTATCATCACTATCAAAGTCGCTACGCCGATGCAGTTAACTTTATGAAGGCTCCGCCAGAGGACGTTAATGTCATTCAAATTGCGCCAACTAGAACACTAGAGTCGATGGTACTAGGATCAAGTTCCGAGACCTTAAAGTCAGACTATAAATTGGGCTTTGAATTAGGGCTAAAGGCAGTAGATAAGTGGCGTGATATGTTTGAAGCCAGCCCGATGTAATAGCAAATCTCAGATTGAGACTTGCTACCTATGATTATCGGTTAAGACTTGCGAATTGAAATAGAAGTCGCTTCAATGTCAATTCGGCCATCTTTAAATAAACCACCAATGGCTTTTTTAAAGTTAGCCTTAGAGGTAGAGAAAGTGCGTTTGATGGCGTCAGGATCTGACTTGTCACCCAATGGTAAATAGCCGCCACTTTCTTCTAGTTTACTGTATATTTCCTCTGCTAGGTCTTTTACTTTCCCTATGCCAGGTTTCTCTAATACCACGTCAATCTTATCTTCGTCGTGAACTGCTTTAACAAAGCCTTTCATCCGCTGGCCGATGTACATGCGCTTAAACACATCGTTGAAAAAAACCAAGCCAAAGTGTTTTTCATTGACAATAACTTTATAGCCCAAGTCAGTTTTTGCAGCGACAATCAAGTCTACTTCTTCAAACTTATCATACTGAGCTTTCGATTTACCCAAAAATTTACCCAGTGCACTGGATGCACAAATGCGTTTACTGGCGTTATCTAGATACAACTTCACTAAATAGCTGTAACCATCGCGCATTTTCGGTTTTTGCTCATTGTATGGAGCAAGCACGTCTTTATCTATGCCCAAATCTAAAAAGGCACCAACTTTATTGATTTCTTTTACACGCAGTAGGGCAAACTCTCCAACTTGCGCTAACGGCTTTTTCGTCGTTGCGGTAGCGTGCCCAAGGTTATCTTGATAAATAAAAACCTCAACAGAGTCGCCTTCTTCCATGTGCTTTGGCACTTCTGTGCGCGGAAGAAACACATCGCCAAGTTCACCACCGTTCAAGTACGCACCTTCAGCGGTAAGTTCTTCAATGGTTAACATCTTAATTTGACCTAGCATGATTATTCCTCGTCAGTTTGTGGTTTTGGTTTGCGACGTAGTGGCATTGAGCCATCAATATCAATTGGTGGCTGGATCACTTTTCGTGGCTGTGCTTTTTTCACAGGCTTTTTCTTTGGTTTACTCGTTTTGCTAGGCGCTACATTTGCAGGACGATTTTTACCATGCTGTGGTTTTTGTTTAAGCCCTTTGAATTTACCAACCAGGCCTTCCACTTCTTCAAAGCGCAATGGTTCATCAAGATAGTTCTTGATTGCCACATAACTATTCCAGTCTTTTGGACCCACAAGGGAAATCGCATGACCTTTGAAGCCAGCTCGGCCTGTACGACCAATACGGTGCACGTATTCTTCAGCCTGCTTAGGTAAGTCAAAGTTAATAACATGCGTTACTGACAATAAATCTAATCCGCGGGAAGCGACATCTGTGGTTACTAACACTTTATAAATGCCACGACTAAAGCTTTCCATGATATCTAAGCGTTTGCTTTGTGGCATGTCGCCTGAGAGTGATACCGCTTTAATCGACATGTCGTTTAATAATTTACTTAACCTGTCTGTGTCGCCACGGGTTGCAGTAAATATAATGCACTGGCCAACCTCACTTTTTGTGATGAAGTGTTTCAGCAGCGCTTCTTTATGATCTAAATGATCGGCAAAGTACAGGGCTTGTTTAATGTCTTCATGTTGCTGGTGGGCATTACTTAGCATAATGCGTTTTGGCGATTTCAGTAGTTGACGCGAAGACGCTTCAACCTGAGTATGGTCTAGCGTGGCTGAAAACAGAAGGGTTTGTCTTTGTCGATGATCCGCAGAGTCATTAATGATGTCTAGTTGTTTCTCAAAGCCAAGGTCAAACATACGGTCTGCTTCATCAAAAATAAGCAGTTCAAGGCCGCCCAAAAACAAAGAGCGATTTTCAACATGATCGGCAATACGTCCCGGTGTACCCACCACAAAATGTGGATCGCGGCGAAGCGCTTTTACTTGATCGTTGTAGTTCTCACCACCTAAAACCTTACAGACTTGAATATTTGTGCCAGCACACAAAGCACGACATTCAGAGAATACTTGAGTCGCGAGTTCACGAGTTGGGGCGACGATAACCACGCGTGGATCGCGTTTGCTTAGCGCTTTTTGCTTCATTACACGCTGTACGGCGGGCAGCAAGAAGGCAAGGGTTTTGCCTGAGCCTGTTTTAGACTGCGCAAAAACATCGTGGCCAGCTAAAGCCGTTGGGATGGCATGCGCTTGGATCTCGGTCGGTTCCGTGATCCCTTGGTGAGCTAATTGTTGTTCTAGGCGCGTATCTATCCCAAGTTCAGTGAATCTCAAGTCAATTTCTCCAAGTCTTGAATTTTAAAAACACGAGATTATACCAAAGCATAGACGCTATCGGATATAGAATTTGTGTTTTTTGCATTTTAATCAAAAATCCGTAGAATACGCGCCTCAGCGCCGGGTTTACGACTCGGTTTTCATGCTTTACACATCGTCATGCTTAATGTGTAAGCGAATCAAAGCTTAAATCTAGGAAAATACAATGTCAGAACAATACGTTGTTTGTGCTATGTACAAGTTTGTCTCTTTACCTAATTATCAAGAGATAAGACAACCCCTTCATGATGTCATGGAAGCGAACGAAGTTCGTGGTACGTTATTACTTGCCGAAGAGGGTATTAACGGTACTGTTGCGGGAAAGCGAGAGGGTATTGATGCACTACTAGCATGGTTAGACAAGCAACCTGGCCTTGATAATATTGTTTACAAAGAGTCATTCGACGAAACCTGCCCATTTTATCGCACCAAGGTAAAGCTTAAAAAAGAAATCGTCACCATGGGTGTACAAGGTATCGACCCTAAAGAAGTGGTTGGCACCTACGTAAAACCGCAAGATTGGAACGCATTGATTTCAGACCCTGATGTGGTACTTGTTGATACGCGTAATGACTATGAAATTGAGATTGGTACGTTTAAAAATGCCGTCGACCCAAAGACTAAGACGTTCCGCGAGTTTCCTGAGTGGGCGCAAAATAATCTAAACCCAGAAAAGCACAAAAAAGTAGCGATGTTCTGTACTGGCGGGATCCGCTGTGAAAAATCAACAGCATACATGAAAGAGCAAGGTTTCGAAGAGGTTTATCACCTAGAAGGCGGCATTTTAAAATATTTAGAAGAAGTGCCTAAAGAAGAAACGATGTGGGAAGGCGAGTGCTTCGTTTTTGATAACCGTGTAGCGGTTGATCACGATTTGAATAAAGGCTCTTATGATCAATGTCATGCTTGTCGTATGCCAATCACCGAACAAGAAAAGCAACGTGATGAGTATATGGAAGGCGTGTCTTGCCATCATTGCCACAAAGATCTAACAGAAGAGCAAATTGCCCGTTTTGCTGAGCGTCAAAAGCAGATTGAATTGGCTAAACAACGTGGTGAAGGGCATATTGGCCATGATGCTCAAGAGGCTATTAGAAAGCGTAAAGAAGAAAAATTAGCGCAAAAAGAAGCTCAGCGCCAAAAGTCTTAAGCGCTGCTTTTAATAAAATGAATAAAAGGAGCCCAATGGCTCCTTTTTGCTATGAGATGTGCAAACTTTTCATACTCAGTGTGTAGTCTTTTCTAACCAAGTTATCCCCATTATTATTCTTAAGACACATAATAAAAATAAATTAATTAAAAATCATGCTGTTACATGTTTATATCTTGATGGCGCTTTCTTTGCAACAGCTAAAGGCAATAGCAGTAAATCACTAATACTGATTTACGTTGTTACAATCTTTGAAGGAGTCTCATGATGCCAAATATGGTCACTACAATTAATCCCGCCAACGAGCAACCAGTAAACGAATATCAATTGATGAATTTGCATGAAGCAAATAAAGCGGTAGATTTAGCGAATGATTGCTATCAATTTTGGAAAAAACTACCTTTACACAACGGGCTCAAAAGTTAAATAAACTGGCTGATTTGATTGAGGCAAACTCCCCCAAGTTAGTTGCGTTAATGACCGAGGAAATGGGCAAAGTAACGGAGCAAGGCAAGCAAGAGGTCGCATTATGTGCAAAGATTTGCCGTTATACAGCGGAGCAAGGAGAAAGTGAGCTCCAAGATGAACATCGTGTATTTGAACAGGGTCATGCGATTATCACGTACCAGCCAATTGGTGTGATTCTAGGGATCCAACCGTGGAATTTTCCGCTGTACCAAGTTATTAGGTATAGTGTTTCAAATGTGATGGCGGGCAATACCACTGTCATGAAACATGCATCTAATGTGTTTGGGATGGCGAAACTAATTGAAGAGTTATATTTAGAAGCTGGGTTTCCAAAAGGCTGTTTTCAATCTTTACTCATTGACGGAAAGACAGCAGGTGAACTGATCGAAAATCACCACATTCGTGGTGTGACCTTTACGGGTAGTGACAAAGTAGGAAAGCAAGTTGCGAAGCGCTCTGCTGAGCTGTCCAAAAAGACAGTACTGGAACTGGGCAGTAACGATGCTTTTATCGTGTTGGCGGATGCCGATATCGAAAAGTCAGTAGCAGCATGTATACAAGGGCGTATTGTCAACAACGGTGAAACCTGCGTTGCCGCGAAGCGCTTTATTATTGTTGATGAAATTTATGATCAGTTTAGAGATGCCTTTGTGTCATGGTTTAAACAGTTAAAAGTTGGAGATCCGAGCGCGGCAGACACAGATCTTGGTCCTATGGCACGCAAAGACTTACGTGACGAGTTACACCAGCAAGTCGAAGCATCTATTGACGCTGGTGCAAGGTGCACACTTGGTGGCAAAATTCCAAAGGACAAAGGCTTTTATTATCCGGTCACTATTTTAGAAGATGTTAAACCCGGTATGCCTGCGTATGATGATGAGTTATTTGGGCCAGTAGCGTCTTTGATCCGTGTAAAAGATGAAGCTGAAGCAATGATGGTGGCTAATGATTCGCGCTATGGCTTAGGTGGTGGGATTTTCTCCAAAGATACGCAGCATGCAACGGAGCTTGCCATCAAAGAGTTCGACACAGGTATGGTGAACATAAATGGTTATTCTCTTGCACAGCCCAATTTACCATTCGGTGGGGTAAAGGACAGCGGCTATGGCAGAGAGCACGGTGGTTTTGGAATAAAGGAATTTGTTAATGTGAAAACGGTAATGGTTGCAAATGCACAGTAAGTAACTTGAGCCGCGGATAATCAATGCCTTCTAGCAGCCAGTCTTTCCAATTGCCAGCTAGTGGTGCGTAAATTCGCCTTGCCTACAGGATGTAGGCACCTTTGCGAGAGCAGGGCGCGGAAGCGGTGTCTTCCCTAAAACTTTCTGGCTAGACAAGGGAACAACTAAGTTGTGCGATAGCAACAATGAGTTGGAGCATTCCTTATCCAAATCTCAAGTTAAGTATTTTTGACTATAGATGTATACCAGAGCCAGTAATGCTGGCTCTTTGCATTTTAAATTGGTTATAATTCGCGTCCATTTTTTACAGTGAGAAGACAACGTGGGTGAAGCGAGCTTAACTACCTTACATTTATTGGCAACAGATCCAACCGCGGTGACTCAAGCGGCTGAGCTTGCACGTGATGGTCAACTGGTTGCGGTTCCAACTGAGACCGTTTACGGCTTAGCAGCTGATGCTAATCAGCCAAATGCAGTAAAAAAAATTTTTGCAGCAAAAGGGCGCCCAGCTGATCACCCTCTCATTGTTCATGTGGCCGACAAGTCTTTGGTAACCCAATGGGCTGAAACCTTGCCTGATTATTTTGATGCCTTGGCTGACGCATTTTGGCCAGGACCGTTGACCATAGTTGCTAAAAAGCGTGCACATGTCAGCGATGTAGTTACTGGCGGTCACAAAACAGTTGGGATCCGAGTACCAAATCACCCAGCGATGTTAGCATTGTTACAACAAGTGCAGTCGGGACTTGCTGCGCCATCAGCGAATCCCTACAAGAAAATCAGTCCGACCACTGCCGAGCAAGTATTATTTGGTTTGTCTGGTAAAATTGCTGCGGTTTTAGATGGTGGCTCCTGTGAAGTGGGTCTCGAGTCGACCATTGTTGATATTTCATCGCCTACACCAAGGATCTTAAGGGCGGGGCCTATTACCAAAGCTGATCTTGAAGCGGTACTAAATATGGAAGTGGAAGAACCTGATGTCCACACTGTGGCTGTGCCTGGTAATGTAAAAGCGCATTATCAGCCCAGCAAACGTCTTACTATTCTATCAACTCAAGCGCTGACGTCTCGCTTGCAGCTAGGATGTGCGCCCAATACGGGAATTTTATATTATTCTTCAGAAATAGAGTCAATACTCTCGGAGCATCGCGATATAAATGAGCTGGTGGATCTAAAACTTGGTGCGGAAAAAACCAAGTATGCACAAGGGCTGTATTACGGCCTGCATCAGTTAGACCAATCTAGTGCAACAGAAATTTTATTGGAAGCACCTCCACGTACGCCTAAGTGGCGAGACGTGAATGACAGGCTAATGCGCGCAGCCGCGCAATAAAACACCACAGCGCGAATGCCTATCGCGCTCATTTTGAGCACTATCTTTACATAACTTTACCTTACTTTACATGGGCTTATCTTTTCTTTAGGCCACTGTAAGGCATACTGCATTTTATCGCACTTATACTGTGTGTTATCGAATAGTTTATCTTGGTTTGAGTGAATAACTGTTACACTCAAAGCAGCTAAAATAAAGGTAGTTTATAAGGTTAATATGTGTAAAGTAACGCGCTTGGTAGCTATTGTAGCTACCATGTTGATAACCAGCGCCGTGCAGGCAAAACCTTCGCAAGTGATTGCAGAGCCAATTCAATTTGAAAGTAGCAGTGAGCAAATCCAAGCTGTAGGCAATGCAGAAGCGATCCAATCAGTCATACTTTATCCCGCAACAGGAGACAAGGTAACCGCCGTGCATTTTAGTCCGGGCGACCATGTAGAAGCAGGCACCTTGTTACTTGAATTAGATTCACGCCGTCAAAAAGCTGCGCTGAAAGAAGCACAAATTCGCTTGGCTGATGCACAACGTACAGTTGAGCGTTTGACCGACAGCCAAAAGCGCGGAGCCGTGCCTATCAATGAGTTAGATAAGGCGGTAACAGAGCGTGATCTTGCAAAAGTTGCAGTAGTACAAGCCGAAAACGAGCTTGAAGATCGCCGCGTTATTGCGCCGTTTAGTGGCGTGATGGGGTTAACTGACGTTGAAGTGGGCGACCGTATTACAACACAAACCGCGATTGCCAGTATTGATAATTTCGACAAACTTTACGTTCAATTTGCCGCACCTGAATCGGCTTACAGCATGCTCAAAGCGATTGATAACGTTCTACTAACACCATGGAATGATAATGACACCCGCATTAGTGCTGATATAGCTCAGATGGACTCGCGGATAGACCCGACAGCAAGAACCTTGAGAGTGAAAGCCATTTTCGACAATCAAAATGCGCGGTTTTTACCGGGCATGAGCTTTAGAGTATCTCTAACTTTGCTAGGCCAAGAATTTGCAGTTATTCCAGAAGCTGCGCTTCTGTGGGGGGCAACAGGTCCTTATGTATGGAAAGAAGAAAATGGTAAAGCTAAACGGGTTGATGTGAAAATCCAGCAACGCTTACCCGGCAAGTTACTGGTGTCTGGGGAGTTAGCAGCAAGAGAGTTATTAGTTGTTGAAGGGGTGCAACGACTTCGTCCTGGTCAAGAGATTGCAATTACAAATGCGCTGGCGAGGGAATAAACTGTGACCAAGCCTGATTTACCACAACTACAAGATTTACCGTCAATGGCCATTCGCCGTCCGGTACTTATCGTCGTTTTAAATTTGTTAATCATTATTGCGGGAATTGCGGCAATAGCCGGTGTAGAAGTACGGGAATTGCCTGATGTAGATAGGCCAAGATTAACTGTTTCAGCTTCTTTTCCTGGTGGCTCTCCCGAAACCGTCGATACCGAAGTAACCAGTAAGCTAGAGGGCGCAGTAGCTCGGGTAAGCGGAGTCAAAAGCATCCGTGCGCAAAGCGAAGAAAATAATGCGCGCATTGTTGTTGAGTTTCGTCCTGGGATTAACCTCGATGATGCGGCAAACGAAACCCGTGAATCTGTATCGCGAGTACAAAGAGAGTTGCCTGAAGAAGTTGAGCGTGTTTCGATAATAAAAGCGGATAATGACGCTGAAGCTGTTGTGTCTTTAACGGTAAGCTCGGCTTCATTGACACTTGAAGGTCTAACCGAGCGTGTTGAGAAAGATTTAGCACCACAATTTTTAACCATTCCAGGTGTTGCAGATGTTCGCCTCAACGGTGACCGAGAGCGAGTGCTTAGGGTAAGGCTTGATCCACTCAAGTTGACGAGTTTTAACTTAACAGTGCCAGATGTAGCAGCTGCACTTAAACAAGCGCCATTTGATGTGCCTGCCGGTAGCTTGAAATCAGATGACCAGCAGCTGATTGTTCGTGCAGACGCGACCTCTATTACCGCAGAGCAGATCAGTGACATCATCATTCGAGGTGATACACGCGTTGGAGACATTGCGTCTGTGTATTTCGGTCCAGCAGATCCTCGCTCTATGGTGCGGCTAGATGGTGAACCTGTCATTGGTCTTGAAATTATTCGCCAAGCCCAGTCCAACACCATTGAGATCTCCGATGAAGTGCTACAGCTTGTTGAGAAAACTAAAGCACGATTTCCTGATCTCGCGCTTTCTGTTACCTCTGATGATGCCCAGTTTATTCGTTCGTCAGTGGATGAAGTGCTTAGCTCTTTGGTGATAACTATATTACTAGTCGTGTTCACACTGTGGGTTTTTATCGGTTCATGGCGTGCAACGCTGATCCCTGCTTTTGCCATCCCAGTTGCGCTGATCGGCTCGCTGGCACTTATTTGGGCGCTGGGATTTTCAGTGAATATTCTTACTCTGCTGGCATTAGTCTTGGCGACAGGGCTTATTGTTGATGATGCCATCGTAGTCAGTGAGAATATCCAGCGTCGTCGCGGGGAAGGGGTTGGCCGTCGTGCAGCGGCGGTATTAGGCACCCGAGAAGTCTTTTTTGCTGTGGTGGCCACAACAGCAGTATTGGCTGCGGTATTTGTGCCCATTGCCTTTTTACCCTCAACGGCTGGTCGATTATTTAGAGAGTTTGGTGGTGTGCTGGCAGGTGCTGTGATTATTTCCTCGTTTGTAGCTTTATCGTTAGTACCGGCACTGACTTCAAAGCTAAAATTAAAACAAGATGGTAAAAAGCACATTTTCTCTGAAGCGGGAGTTAAGCTCGCGACTTGGTACCGTGGTACGATCCATTGGGTACTAGATCATGCTTGGCTTACGTTTGGCATATTTGTGATTGTCGCTGGACTATCAGGCGCGCTGTATACACAGCTAGACAATGAGCTATTACCATCAGAAGACAGAGGTAAGATCCGAATATTCGCTAGAGGGCCTGACGGTGTTGGTCTTAACTTTATGGATAGGCAAGCCAAGCAAATGGAAGACATTTTGTTACCGTTTGTAGAGAGTGGCGAGATAGAGTCTATTTACACTGTAGTTGGCCAGTGGGATCCCAATATCGTGTTTATTACTGTGCCATTAAAGCACTGGGATGAAAGGCATTTCTCACAACAAGAGATTATTGACAAAATCCGAGCTCCCCTTGGTAATATTCCAGGTGCCCCGGCACGCGCTTTTGGCGCAAATAGCCTAAACCTAAGAGGTCAAGGTGGGGGAATTGAACTTGCGTTACTTGGTAATGACTACCTTGAAATATTCAAAGCAGCGCAGACGTTTGCTGCTTTAGTTGAAAAAGAAATGCCGGATGCGGCTCCTGTGCAAATATCTTATCAACCTTCGCAACCTCAGCTTCGTGTTAACATTGATCGCCGCAGAGCAGAAGAGCTTGGTGTGAGTTTGAGTGACATCTCAACCACTCTCAGGGCTGCAATCAATGGAGATGATGTTGCCGACCTTAATGTTGGCGATCAATCTATTCCTATCATGCTCCAAGCACAAAATCATACTATTCGAGATCCCAGTGACTTGGCCAATCTCTACGTGGGTAGTCGCTCTGGTGCGTTAGTCCCACTCAGTAGCCTCGCGGTAATTGTAGAAGAGGGCGTTGCGGCTGAGCTTGAGCGTCATGCTCAGCGTCGTAGTATTGAGCTTGATATGAAGCAGCCTGAAGCAATACCAATGGCTGAAGTAGTTGAACAGTTACGCACGCTAGCAGAGCGTAGCTTACCGGATAGCGTAACCTTGGCGTTCAAAGGGGAAGCGTTAACGTTTGAAGAGACTGCTAATGAGGTGTTATTGACTTACGTGTTGGCCTTTTTAATTGTATTGCTAGTACTTGCTGCACAATTTGAAAGCGTGAATAGTGCGGTTGTTGTGATGATAACCGTGCCGTTTGGGATCTCCTCAGCGATACTCGCACTTTATCTAACCGGCACTTCACTTAATATCTATTCTCAAATTGGTTTAGTCATGCTGATAGGGCTAATTGCTAAAAATGCAATTTTATTGGTTGAATTCGCGGATCAATTACGTGACAAAGGACGTACTGTTAGGCAAGCAGTAGAAGAGGCTGCGGTAATACGTTTACGTCCGATCATGATGACATTGGTGTCGACATTACTAGGTGCATTACCGTTGATTTTATCGGTTGGCGCAGGTGCTGAGTCGAGAAATGCGATTGGCTGGGTTGTGTTTGGTGGTCTTGGGTTAGCTGTATTCTTTACTTTATACCTCACACCTGTCGTTTATCTTGGGTTAGCTAGATTCACTAAACCAAGAGCCGATGAAACCAAGTTATTAATAGATGAACTTGATAAAGCAGACAGTTAACTTTATCACTTCAAAATAACCCCTAAAAAGCACAGCAATAGCTGTGCTTTTTTTGTGCAATGATTAATGCTGTGGTAACGGATACTTTGGTATTTTTTCTTGAACTTTCCACAAATTAAACTGTCTCAGTCGATGTGGTTGTTTTATAGCCATTATGTTTGCTACTCTAAGACAGTAAATCCTGTTTTCTATAACAATAAAAAATAATAAGCTAATTGAAAGAAGATGTGTCATGGGTAATTTATTTTTAAAAGAACGGGAAAATTGGACTGCCTGGATCATTTGGAGCCTAATAGGATGCTCCGCGACTGTGATGCTTTCAAGCTATACCAGCCAAATTTGGATGAGCCTACTTGCACCGATCATAGTATTAGGTGTATTAACTACATGGATGAGTTATACCAAGCGATTCGACTTTTCTAGAGCATTTAAAGTCCTTAGTACCGTGGTATTAGTGTCGACAATACCTGTCATCATTGAGCGGGTGTTACCGGCAAAAAATGCCGTTGTTGGTATGATTGACTCGGGGATCATTATTATTGGAGTGGTTGTGGCTAGTAGTGTGTTTGCTTATATAGCTAAGAGACCAAAACAATATTATTGACTGTAATTTGCTCGATTAAATGCAAAAATCAAAATAGAGCTTTACAAGCGGGTATTTAATCCATAAAATGCGCGCCAACAACGGAGAGATGGCTGAGTGGTTGAAAGCACCGGTCTTGAAAACCGGCATACGTTAATAGCGTATCTAGGGTTCAAATCCCTATCTCTCCGCCACCTCATTCCCAAAACCGCCTTTATTTGGCGGTTTTTTTCGTTTGGAGGCGTACATGTCAGCGGCTAGTAATATTGTAATAATAAAACATAGTTCTCTTTGGATTGTATTTAGTTATTTTTATCTTAGTGGTCTCAACATGGCGCTTACGCTATCGATTGACTCGCAACAAGATCCAGACATAACGATGACACTATTACATGTGTTTTTATTTAATTGTCTGGCAGGCCACTTAATAACAAAATATGAAAAGAGCTGGCCGCAATTGGCGAGTGTGGTTATTGCATTGTGTGGTGTTATTGGTTTTGGTCACTATTTTACTGGTAGCTTAGGTGAATACAGTGACGAGCTAAATGTTGGCTTAGTTTTGTTACTACCGTTTGCAACCTTTGTGATGAAAAAACTCAAACAATACGCCGAAGAAAAAGCCGCTAGTTAGCGGTTTTTTTGTCTTTGCAGCTGAGCTCGAGTGCTTGATATTCCAGCAGCTTCGGTATCTTGAGTAATTTTGCTGTGATACAATCATAAATTCTTGTTAAATAAAAATATGGAAAGACTATGTCTCAATTCAACACAGACGCAGATAAAGCGAGCTATGGTATTGGCTTACAGATGGGTGAGCAATTAAAAGCGAATCCTTTCGAAGGCTTAAACCTTAACTCTGTATTCGAAGGTATGAAAGACGCTTATGCTGGTGACAGCTTCCGCGTTGAGATCCCTGAAATCCAAGCAGCATTTGAAAAGATCAATGCTGAGATCCAACAGCGTCGTGAAGAAGAAGCGAAAGTATTGGCTGCTGAGGGCATTGCATTCCTTGAGGAAAATGCAAAGCGTGCAGAAGTAACGGTAACTGAGTCTGGCCTTCAATACGAGGTTGTTGAAACAGGCGAGGGTGCTAAGCCTGAAGCGGAATCAAAAGTACGCGTTCATTACCACGGTACACTTATTAACGGTACAACGTTTGATAGCTCATACGAGCGTGGTCAGCCAGCTGAATTCCCTGTAAATGGTGTTATCAAAGGCTGGACTGAGGCACTACAAATGATGCCTGCTGGCTCTAAATGGCGTCTATACATTCCACACGAGCTTGCATACGGTGAGCGCGGTGCGGGTGCATCAATCGCACCTTTCTCAACGTTAATCTTCGACGTTGAGCTACTAGAAGTTTTGTAATAAATAGTATTTGTTACACAAACAAAAAGGCCTTCTAAATGAAGGCCTTTTTACATTTAACCAAAGTCGATAAGAGCACAACTTTGGTATTACTAAGACTTAGTACGTTGCACTACCTTTTGTGCGTGGGAACGCAATCACGTCACGTACGTTGCCCATACCCGTTACATATGCAACCAAACGCTCGAAGCCAAGACCAAAGCCTGAGTGAGGCACTGTTCCATACTTACGTAGGTCACGGTACCAGCTGTAATCTTCTTTGTTCAAGCCCATTTCTTCAAGACGCGCATCTAGCACATCTAAACGCTCTTCACGTTGTGAGCCACCAATGATTTCACCAATACCAGGTGCAACAACGTCCATTGCGGCAACGGTTTTACCGTCTTCGTTTTGACGCATGTAGAACGCTTTAATATCACGAGGATAGTTTTTGATTACTACTGGTGCGTTAAAGTGTACTTCAGCTAGGTAGCGTTCGTGCTCAGACTGTAAGTCGACGCCCCATTCAACAGGGAATTCAAACTCTTTATCACATGCTTTAAGAATGTCGATAGCATCTGTGTAATCTACCTGAGCAAAGTCTTTGTCGATGAATGACTCTAGGCGAGTAATGGCATCTTTTTCGATGCGTTGTGCGAAAAATTCCATATCATCACGACGTTCGTCAAGTACTGCTTTAAACACATACTTCAACATATCTTCTGCAAGTGCTGCAATGTCGTTCAGGTCGGCAAACGCAACTTCAGGCTCAACCATCCAAAACTCAGCTAGGTGGCGAGACGTGTTTGAGTTCTCAGCGCGGAATGTCGGGCCAAATGTGTAGATTTTTGAAAGGGCACTGGCGTAGGTTTCACCGTTAAGCTGACCTGATACCGTCAAGAATGCTTCTTTACCAAAAAAGTCTTCTGAATAGTCTACATCGCCTTTGTCTGTGCGTGGTAGGTTGTTCATATCAAGTGTAGATACACGGAACATCTCGCCTGCACCTTCACAGTCACTCGCGGTAATGATAGGTGTGCTGATCCACTGGTAGCCACGCTCGTGATAGAAGCGGTGAATTGCTTGTGCAAGACAGTTACGCACACGTGTCACTGCGCCCATTACGTTAGTGCGCGGGCGAAGGTGTGCATGTTCGCGTAAGTATTCAATACTATGGCGCTTTGCCGCCATTGGGTAAGAATCAGGATTCTCGACCCAGCCTAATACCTCAACACTGTTAGCTTGGATCTCAAAAGATTGGCCTTGACCTTGAGATTGTACAAGCACACCAGTCACCGCTACTGAACACCCAGCAGTAAGACGAGTCACTTCGTCATAATTATTCAGCGAATTAGGGACTACGGCTTGAATAGGGTCAAAACAAGAGCCGTCATGAACGGCTAGAAATGAAATACCTGCTTTTGAATCACGTCGTGTACGGATCCAGCCTTTTACTGTAACTTGGCTGTCAACCGCAACGGTGCCTGCTAGTAGCTCCGTTATCGCTGTGTGGCTCATCTTTACTCCAAATGATTTATTTTTTATTTGTAAATTAAAAAGACAGAATGTCTTATCGTCATGTAAGCCGTATCTTACCTGCGATGAACAAATAAAAAAACACTGAAATGCAAAAAACTACACTCAATTAAACGACTAAAACCATGAAAAAATACCGATGTTGTGGCATTATGAACATTCGATGATAAAAATTACTTAAATAATACTAACAGTGACGTTCAAAATTCGATGAAACAAGTTTTTATTTTGAGGGGGCTACCAGGCTCTGGTAAATCGCATTACGCGCAAACGCTAGCTGATGACTTAGTTGCTGGTGATGAAACACAGTATTTTATTTGCTCAACGGACGACTTTTTCGTTAATGAAAATGGTGAGTATTACTTTGAAAAGCAGCGCTTGTCCGAGTACCACAATTTAAATCTTGCCCGTTTTATAAACGCACTAGCAGAGGGGATCCCGCTTGTGGTCGTTGATAACACCAATATTAAAAAGTGGGAATTTGTTGCTTACGCCTCTGCGGCTACTGCGATGGGTTATCAAGTTAAAGAAGTGATCGTTGGCGAAATTAGGGATAAGTCACTACAACATTTATACGCCAAACGAAATAGCCATGGCGTTGGGCTGAAAACGATTTCGAAAATGGCACACCTCTTCGAATGGTGATAAAGCTTAGGGAAGTGTAACGCTAACAATGCTCGTGCAGTTAAACAGGGTAGTACAATATCCGATCTTACAGTCAAAAAGAGCGGGTTTAGAGTTCGCCTTCGAGCAAACAAGAGACGGTCGTCAATGTTAGCTTCATTCTACATAGCGGCCGGTTAGTCAACTCATTCCAGCCCAATTTCGTTTCAGCAGTGGAATGTGCAACCAACTTTTTTAGCTTCAGTTGACCTAATTTTAGTAATGCTACTGAGTTTCGAAAGGGCTCTGACATTTATATTGTGTCTAACGGGCTAGTTGTACCTGCAAAATGTTGGCCAAGTACATGTGTATAGATTTGTGTGGTACTAACGTCATTGTGGCCCAGTAATTCTTGAACACTTCTTATATCACGACCAGCTTGAAGCAAATGGGTTGCGAAGCTATGCCTAAACGTATGGCAGGTGACGCGTTTATTTATTTGAATATTACGCACGGCATTCCCGAGCGCTTTACGAATAACACTTTGATGTAAATGGTGCCTGCAAAGTGTTCCTGTATAAGGATTGATACAAGTAATGCTGGAAGGGAAAATAAACATCCACCCATGTTGCCTAAACGCGTTGGGATACTTGCGTTCTACTGCATTTGGCAAAGATGGACCTATCCCGTGAAGGTTGTCATCCTGTTGAATCTTAATAGCCATTTCAATATATGTAGTGAGCTTTTTTGAGCATCTATTGCTGAGGATGGTTTGCCTATCTTTATGCCCTTTTCCGTCTCTAACGGTCAGCGAAGCTCTAACAATATCAATATCTTGGATACGTAACCTGAGGCATTCTGAAACTCTTAGTCCGCTACCATAGAGTAGTTCTATTATTAGTCTATCGCGGCCATCAAGTTCATTTAGTATTAGTGAGATTTCTGATGGGGATAACACTGTAGGTAAATGTCTTTGTTTAGTGGCATAGCAAAAGCCTAAATCCCCAAGCTCATGGTGCAAATGCTTCTGATACAAATAGGCTAACGCGTTAAGTGCAATTTTTTGTGTGTTGATAGCCACATTTCGTTGGTTGGCAAGGAAAGTTAAAAATTGTGTAACCTCTTCCGTTCCCATTGTCTCAGGGTGACGCTTGTGGTGAAAGTTAATGAATGCCTTAATCCAATATAGGTAGGTTTTTTCTGTTCTAATGCTGTAACCACGCATACGCATTTCTTCCTGAAGACCTTTCAGAAATGGGCTTTTTAGACTCATGATAACTCCTTATTTCACAGTGCTGTATATGTATACAGTATTATCTAAAGTTCTTGGATATCAAGGGAAATAATGAAAAAATTTTTGCGCGTTTTCGCATGAATAAATTAAAAATGTTATTTTTATCAGGAGGTTATTTATTTTCGATTTGAGATAATAGGTTTGGGAAACGCGCATGCGCATTTTTCTAGATGGTATATTTAGAAGAATGCTGATAAGTTCTTTACATACTGATAGTTAACTGCGCGCGTTTTCACTGGTCCAACGAGGTAAACGCGCATGCGCACGAATAAAATGTTAGGCTTCTATGAGATATTTTGTTTTAATAATTCTGGCATTATATTCATTATCATCTTATGGTCTTTCTTCACCTCCGCCATGTATGCAAGCCGCATTTCACAATCAAGAGTCTGAATTTGTTATTAATTTGTACAAACAATCAGATGTTGTAATTAAGGTTAGTGAACCAATTGAGCAGTTAAAAGATCGCGTAAGTAAACATAAGGTATTGGGCGTGTGGAAAGGGGAAGTTGGTGAGTATGTATTTATTCAAGGCTGGTATCCTCAGAAAGTAATGTTCGCTAATTACGTATCTGAAAATTTTGTTCACGAAACTAGCTGGTTTCTTCATTACTGCGATTACCTTGAAAGAGCTTTAGACAACGAGTTTGGTTCACCCTATAAGCCAAGCTCTAGCTATTTCCAACTTAATCACGCTAGTAATCTTCTTTTATGGTCAAGCTTGTTTATTTTTATAATTGCTTGTTTTATAAATATTGGGTTGTTTAAGTGGGTTCGTAGCTCGAAGCCTAACAAATTGCTCAAGTAGGACGTAAAAAGCTTGGCTTGCGCTCCTGCGTCGCTAATTTTAGCCAAGCGTTTTGCGCCTCTTAGCAAGGCGTTAGGTGTCTATGTTAGATCTGCACAATAAAGTTCTCTTAGTGTCTCTTAAACATATAGACGAAGAAGAAAATATAAAATTCGACACTTTTTTTGGTGTGGTTAATACATTCAATGACAATACTGTTGTTGTCGATAGAGTTGGAGGCGGTCAAGTTGACCTGCCATATGCTGATGATCATTTTGAGCCTGCAACTGATGAATGGTACGAACTAAAAAATGGTGACTGGTCAGATGAAGTTGATTTCATTGTCCAGTTGGACGTGTTCGAAAATGATCTTGCTTACGAAAAGTATGGCGCTAAGAACACCAAACAAGTCAATGAAATGGACGCAAAACGCTTGGCTTGCGCTCATACTTCGCTAATTGTAGCCAAGCATTTTTACGCCCATTATTGAGGCGTTATGCGTCTTGAGAGAATGGAGTTTTAATTGATAGATGAGTTCAAAAATAAGTTTTGGTCCAATTTAAAAATTACTTCTAAATTTATTTGCATTGTCATTGTAGGAATTAGCATTAAGATAATTTTTGATGCTGTTCACGATGAAAGTAAGGAAGATCTATTTTTCCCTCTATATTTTTTAGTGTTTCTACCTGTGATGATTCTAGGTGTTTTTACTTATACAAAACTTAAAATTTGTTCTTTAAATAGATATATTTGCTCTGTAATCTTTGGGTCAGTTATATCTGTTTCAACGATTATTCTATACATAGTCGCAAACATTCTTGATGCAACAGATATTAATATACGCTTAGCTCAGTTTTTCGTTGCAATAATTTTTGTTACTGCGTCACTAATTTACCTACAACTACCGTGGGAGAGCGAAGCATAACAAGGCGTTAAAGGCGGATTCATAACAGTTGGCTCGGTTCCGCTTCGCTCCATAAATTTAGCCAACTATTACTTACCGCTTAACGCGGCGTTATACAGCAAGGCGAACATATTGAGATTTCTGTTATTACTATTAATGTTGATAAGTCCCTGTGTTGAAGCTAATCAAGAGGATTGTGCTACAGATAAACTATTTGATGGGAAGCTATTTGAGCTTGAATTAAGTTGGGGCAGATATGGTATATATAAGGCTGTATATAAGTTTTGCTACTCAGAACAAAGCCACTTGTTTTACGAACTATATGAGCCAGTGGCTATAGATTCTATATCGGAGACTTTTATGAAATATAGTAAATCTGCAATATTACCGGATAGCTTGGCAAATAAAATTAAGACGCAGTATGAGCTGGCGGTTCTTAGACTAAACAATGATACAGTGATTGGCTTTCATGGCTCAAAATGGTGTTTTAAACCTAAGAGCGGTCTAAATTACGGTCAATATTGTTACTGGACTCCGACTTATAACAGTAAACAACGAGGCTTAGACCACTTGGTGGAATTAAAAAAACTAGTCAGTAACATTTTTGAAGAGTAGCCGTATAACAAACTAATTAAACAGTGGACGCAAAACAGCAGGCTTGCGCTCATTCTTCGCTTAGTCTGGCCTGCTATTTTTCGCCGTTTATTAAGGCGTTAGCACTACAAGGAAGGTTTTGTGAGTTGGAAGTATATTAAGTTAATTTCAGTTGCTGTTGTGGTCGTTTTAATTGCAGCCCTTAGCTTTGTGATTGGAGTTAGTTTCGGCGTTACTTTTGAGCAAGACTCATTAAAAGATGTATTGATCCCTTCTCTAAGTGCAATGGGGAGCTGGGTGGCTGGCTTTGGAACTTTAGCAGCCGTTTTTACATCGCTTTGGCTTGCTGAGCAACAAAGGAAAAATAATAGTGAAAAATTAAAATGTGTTTTCGATGTTTTTGTCATTCAAGGTGAGCCAAATGACGCTTTAGCTGTCAATGTAACAAGTATTGGTAATAAGCCAAGTTATATAAATTCAATCACCATTCACTCTGCTGATTCAACAGTTGCAATGTGCATACAACAGTTTTCCCATTTAAGCTCACCGATACCTGTTTCTTTGGCATATGGTCAACAAGCTACATTCGTTTTATCTTCAGACTTTAAAAAACATATAAACGATTATGTTAAAAATAGATGTTCAGGCTCTTATAAAAATCTATTTTTGTCGGTAAATACAACTACCAGTGTATTTAAAGTAAAGTTTGGAGAGTCGGTTCTTAAGCATTTAAAGTAGTGCTAACACGTTACTCAAAAGGACGCAAAACGCTTGGCTTGTGCTCCTTCGTCGCTAATTTTAGCCAAGTATTTATGCGCCCATTAGTAAGGCGTTAAATTTACGGGAGTAGATTTTGACTAAGGATGAATTTAATGAACTATATCTCTTTCTTCGCCAAGAGGTTTCTTCCGCAGGATTCAGTCAATTGGATCAAATTATAGATATGGAATTCACTCGTCACTTAGATGGTAAAGACTCAGTTGAAAAATATATTGAGTGGTTACTGAAGATGCTTAAAGAACGAAATACTAAAATCGGTGACTCTATACTCGATCTCCTCAATTACTCAATTGAAACCAAGTCAGGAAAACCTATCAAAGATATTGAAGTATCATTTACCGAAGAAGAAGCTAGGCGCTATAACAGAAATTCCGAAAACATTAGAAAAGGAAGGGACTATTCAGCTTTAATATCCAGAATAGAGAGTTTTAGCTACACACTATCTAACACCCCAGAAAATTCACCAAGAGGGCCAAGTAATGGACCTAGCTTCCCTTAAAAATGAAATAGTTAACATGCTTCAAGACAATATCGAAGCACCAGATGAATCTGATTACCAAGTCATAAAAGACGATGAAAAAGCTGGAAAGCTTTACGAAGCATACGTCTTAGCCTCTGTTTGTAGCTCTTTAAAAAGTCAGGAAGGTCTGAGGCTAGTACTAAGTGTTGGAGAGAAAGTCTACTTGAAACGCGGTACAGGGCCTATAAATAGAGCATATCCATGTATTGAGGCTTATCGCGATGATGATTTAGTGGCTGAAATTTGGACTGACGTGTGCTTTATATCTCAGAGTTACCTAAACACCTCTGAATATCATCGTTCAACAACACCTCGATATGGCGACTATCATGAACTGGATATCCTTATGGTTGACCCGAATTTAGACTCTTACCCACTGCCACAACAAATTTGGCTTGGTGTAGAGTGTAAAAATACCGGAATGAGGAAAGGGATATTAAAAGAAATACTAGGTGTTAGAAGAGAGATGAGTTTCATCAATGAGTCGAGAAATACAAAGTTCAAAAAATGGCCTCAAACTGTAGCTAGGTCGAATCCACCTTGTTGTCTCTTGCTCTACTCAAGTGATGAGGCTATAGAGAAATATGGAAGTTCTGGTAATTTTTATGACATTAAGTTCATACACCAAGAAATGGAATGAAATTTAACAAGCAAAGCCAGCGGATACTTCGCACCGCTGCTTTGTGCGTTAGAGCAAACTTGTTGGAGTTAGTAGATATGAGAGGTTTTTTTATGAAGGAAAAGGTCGTTGTTTGCGTATGCTTTACATTAGCTGCTTTGCTTCTGGTAAGCGGAGCATATGACTTTTTAATTGTTGAGTTTGTTCCAGCAGAACTGGTAATGTCTATAGGTGCGACTCTAATTCTAATAGGTATGGGGTTCGCTCCTAATATGTTTTTTACTCCTTTGAATAAAGACTATCTTACAAAAGAAGCGCCGAGCATAGTTCATCCTAGAGTGCAACAATGGTTCTTCTTCACAGGTTTAAGCTTATCTGGTCTTGGTATGATCCTTCGTTTGTTGCTCTAACAAGACCTTAAAGTCGGATTCGTAACAGTTGGCTCGGTTCCGCTTCGCTTCACATTTTAGCCAACAATTACTCACCGCTTAAGGCGGCGTTATACGTTAAGGTAGCTATGTGGAACAAATAGAGCGAATTGCGCGTGAATTTAGATACGCAATAAATGAAGCCATAAGCGAATCTGGGTATGTTGGAGGGGAGCTAGATACGTTTCCGATAGCTTCTTGCGAAGTAACAAGCCAAATGCTGGGTTTATATTTACTCGAATTAGGCTATGAAAATGTCATAGCAACTTTCAACCAAAGGCCTAAGAGAGAGCCAAGTGAAATTGGAAGCGATTCTCATGTATGGTTAGTTGTAAATGGCTCTGTAATAGTTGATATTACAGCTGACCAATACGATGATTGTATCAATGAAGTAGTCGTTTCAGAAAACAGCAAATTTCATCAAACTTTCACTTATTATTCAAATAGAGAGCTCGATCTTAGCCGCCCAGGTAGCTCAGGATATTCAGAGTTTTATGAACAAGTAAAACAACGTTTACAAAACGTATAACAAGGCAAATCAAAAAGGGCGGACAAAAACAAAAGAAAGAAACAAGTGACACCCACTGTTATTTGCATTTTTCTAGATGGTATATTTAGAAGAATGCTGATAAGTTCTTTACATACTGATAGTTAACTGCGCGCGTTTTCACTGGTCCAACGAGGTAAACGCGCATGCGCACGAATAAAATGTTAGGTTAGGATGGTATATGGAAATTACAATTAACCCTCTAGAAATAATTAATATTTTGGATTCACGAAGACGAAGAAAAAATGAGAATGCACAACAGTTCATTGAGCGTATTGCTATCGAAGCTGATGACTTAGCGAATATTTGGGAGGAAATAGTTAAGTCGCTTATTGCTGGGAATGAGATTGACAGGCAGAGTTTACGAAAGCTAGGTGCAGGTCGGTGGATTCCTGAGAACAGCATCCCCTACACAAGGATTGAGCATTTTTATCAAAGTATTTCTAAATCGTTAGGTAATAATAATTCTCAACATCTGATAGACGTGGTTACAAATCATGTTGCGCGAATCTTAGTAGGTAGAAGAGAAGTAAACTCATCGCTAAACGAATTGTTGGAGCATGTGGATAGTGATGTGTTTTTTAGTGACTTAAACCAAGAGCTAGCAATTAAAGACCTAGCAGAGATTGCTAGAGTCCTTCGCAATGAATCCGCAGCTTTATACGTTTTGTCGAAGCAGATCGAAGCGAATGTCGATTGAAATCTGAGTGGCGCAGAATAACCTAACAAGAAATTTAAGTGTGATTCACAACGCTTGGCGCCGTCACTTCAAGTCAGTTTAGTGTTTATGGCACAATGCTTTAGGTAAGGTGTCAGCGTTGTTCACACCTTAATTTGGCGTTAGAAGACTATGATGATATTCGAACCTAAGGTGCTATTAATTGAATCACCATATAAATCAGATCGCAGTACGATAGTTGATGAAGTTAAACTATCTAATAACGGTTTAGATATTACCGTTGAGTCAAAGAGTTGGAAAATAAAAGCCAATTTTGATGCATCATGGGGCTTTAGGGTTCTTGATGAAGGTGACTTGGGTGAGTTTTGGTCCGAATGTGATTTGACTAAAGGTTGGTGTTTTGAAGTAATTGAAGGTGGTTGGAACTCTTTAGAAAAAACGCGAGCTCATTTCGTGACAGGCAAGCTTTGTGAAGCACGGGAGTATCTAATTATTGGTTTGAATGAGTGCGTATCAATCCTAGCTCATGAGCCTCCAATAATTACTGAATTAGTGTCATCTAACAAAGTTGTAAACGCGGACAAATAACAGTTGGCTTTGTTCATGCGTTACAAATTTTAGCCCACTATTTTTAACCCTATTAATTGAGCCTTAGCTTTCATCGATTATTTATCAAGGATTCAGATAATAAATGTTTATAAAAATAGTTAAGATATTTTTGATTCCTCTTACTTGCATAATTACTCTAGGGGTTATTAATGCTTATGTATTCGTTCCTGACCTACGGCGACATGGCGAGATTGTAGCCTATCGAGGCGGCGGAAGCGCAGTTAACTATGAAGAATTAAATAAAACTGGCTGTACCTCCCTTTCTATAAAAGCATCAAGGGCCAATTCAGTTGAGAACACATTAGAAGCTGTGGCTTCTTCCATCGCAGCCGGAGCTAAGGTAATTCATCTAAATGTGCACAAAACTAGTGATGATCAACTGGTAGTTTTTCATGACTGGACATTAGATTGTGCTACAAACGGCTCTGGGCCGGTACATAAAACATCATTTGAGCAGTTGAAAAGTATTGATGCAGGATATGGATACACGTTTGACGATGGTGCGACCTTCCCATTTAGAGGGAAAGGTTTTGAGATTTCCAAGTTAGAGGCGTTTTATAAACGATATCCAAAGTATGAGTTTTGGTTAAACCTAAAGAATAACGACATACGTTCATTCGAAACTCTATATGAGTATCTATCAGGAAAAATACCTAACCATATTGTCATCACCTCTTCAAAAGGTATGGAATGGTTTCGAAATAAGGATCCATCTTTGCGGTTAGCAAGCGTTGATAGTGTCAAGAATTGCGCAATAGGTTATCTTTTAGTTGGATGGGCAGGGTTAGTTCCAGAGTCCTGTAGGAACACTGTTCTTTTTATACCTCCCTCGATGACAAAGTATTTCTGGGGCTATCCTGAACGCCTAGCATCAAGACTTCAGAGCTATGGTTCGGATGTTTACCTTTGGTCTCGACATGAACCGATCACTCAACCATACAATGACGTTGTGGCATCGGGTATTGGAGTTATCACTAGTGATCTTGATTTTATTCGTGCAACACAAGCTGACAAACGCATCAATCAGGACGTTATTTCCAAAGAATAAAAATTGGAACTTTGTAAAACTTCGAAAGATTAAAAGTTGTTAACTCACAAGGTTTATAAGGTAATTCTTGAGTCGGAAGGCGTTGAAAAAATTGCTGTACAATACAATGTGACGATAGAAGGCAAATTCGGTGTTGAGCATCAAATTAACGCTTTTAGCAAGCAGTTATTGCAAAATTACCTGGCTAGATAAGGAAATACTTTAATGTGATTTTAAAGGCAATGAGTGAACTCATTTTGTATCCAAGCCATGCGCCAAATAAAAGCCAGCAATTTGCTGGCTTTTTTGATTTTTTTACATTTACATGGCGTCGTATTCGTCTTGCCAGAAGAATTTTTCTTCTCCAAATGCTGGCTTTAAGTCATCTAGCCAGTGAGCATTTTCATCAAATTTGGCAAAGAATGGGCGCTGCACCCAGTCAGGGTTTCGTGCTTGAATAAAGCGCAGCACAAATACCTTTTCACCGGCTATCTCAGTCACACCTGACACTTCAACTTTACCAGGGCCTGCACTCATTGAAGGACCTCTCACTGTACGACTGACTCCAGAGACCTGTTTGTAAGCTTCACGGAAGGTTTCCCACGTTTTATGTAGTGGAATTTCAAAGTAGCGCTTGGCTCCTGTATCACGCTCGATAAACATGTAGTATGGGATCATGCCAAGCTGAGTTTGCTCTTTCCACATTTCGGCCCACATATCTGCATCTACGTTTATATTATTTAAAAGAGGCGCCTGTGTTCTTATCTGAGCACCAGTCTTACGTATGAGCTTGATTGCTTCGCGGGTGACTTCTGTACGAAGTTCTTGCTTGTGATTAACATGCGCCATAATTGATACGTGTTTACCAGCGTCAACAAGTTCTTTTAGTAACTTTAGCAAATCTTGTGCGTCCGGATCAGTTACGTATCTAAATGGCCAGAAGGTGAGGGACTTCGTACCGATACGGATAGTACGAATGTGATCAAACCTTGGCTCTTTCAATGCCTCTAGATATTTTCGTAGTTTAACAGTGCGCATAACCATAGGGTCGCCACCAGTCATCAAGAGATCCGTCACTTCGGTGTGCTGTGCTAAGTAATTATGAAGTAGCTCGGCATCATTATTATTGAATCTCGTTGCTTTGCCGACAAACTGAGCCCAGCGGAAGCAAAATGTACAATATGAATGGCAGTATTGACCTTGAGATGGGAAGAATAAAACGGTTTCTTTATATTTATGCTGGATCCCGTCTACACGCTCACCTTCATATTCAGGGACGTTTTTTTCCATTTGCCCAGCAGGGTGTGGATTTAACTTTTGGCGAATTTCAGTCGCAAGGTTAAATACCTCTTCTGGGGTATGTTCTTTTCTCAACAGCGCAGCCATTTTATCGTAAGACTCGTCATCCAACATACCACGCTGTGGAAAAGTTAATTGAAACACAGGATCGTTAGGCACTTTGTCCCAGTCGATAAGCTCTTCAATTACAAAATTATTAACGCGAAAAGGAAATACGTTGGCAACGACTTTCATTTGAAAGCGCAGATGCTCTGGCAGTTTATCTAGTTGCTCAATCTTATCGATCTGGCGGTGCTGATAAACGGTAAAACGAGGTGGCTGGTAAGCTTCAGCTGGCTGCAATTTGACGGTTTGCTGCATATTTAGTTTGTCTCTTTCTCACTTGCAAATTATAAAAACGAGCATGGTAACATGCTGCTATTATCATTTCAGGTACAAATGTCGGAAAGTTCGAAAAAATGCAACTTCACAGCTTTGTGGTAATCTCTTTGGATTAGTTTAATGGAGTTAGCTCATTAATTAGACCTAACTCCTTTAAAATTACCAATTAAAAATGATCATCTGCAATTGCTGCATAAATGGCATCAGCTAACGTTAAGATGTCTTTATCAGATGAAATATATGCAGGCATGATATAAATAAGTTTGCCAAACGGTCTTATCCATACGCCTTTTTGGATAAAGAACTTTTGAATTTTGGCGACATCGACCACTCTATCTACTTCAACAACACCGATTGCACCAAGCACTCTGACTGCTTTTACTGCACGTAGATTTTCACAATGCTTGAGTGCCTCTAGCGCTTTAGATACTCGTTTAATATTGGCGTCGCACTCTTTACGCTTTAGGAGTGTTAAACTGGCGACGGCAGCAGCGCAGGCAAGTGGGTTGCCCATAAAAGTCGGGCCGTGCATTAATACCTTAGCTTCACCTTGGCTAATACCCAATGCCACGTCCTCTGTAGCCAAGGTCGCGGCTAGTGTCATATTACCACCGGTTAGTGCTTTACCTACACACATGATATCAGGTGAAATATCGGCGTGTTCACAAGCGAACATTTTACCAGTACGGCCAAACCCAGTGGCTATTTCATCTAAAATCAGCAGCACTTCATATTTATCACATAGCTTCCTAAGCGCTTTTAGGTAATCAGGGTGATAAAAGTTCATGCCTCCTGCATTTTGCACAATGGGTTCGATAATAAACGCCGCCACATTTTCATGGTGGGTTGCAAAAGCGGCTTCCAGCTGGTTGAGCTCTTCTTGACATTGAGTGCCTTCAAATTTGCTACTAGGAGCGTTGACGAACACTTGCTCAGGTAAAAAGCCTTGGTACATCGCGTGCATGGAGTTGACAGGATCACACACACTCATGGCTGCGAATGTGTCACCGTGATAGCCCTTTTTGGCCGTCATAATTTGGGTCTTATTTTTTTTGCCTTTGCTCAGCCAATATTGAATAGCCATTTTGATTGATACTTCCACACTCACAGAGCCGCCGTCGGCGAGAAAAACTCGATTAAGTGGTGCAGGGGTTAGCTCTATAAGTAATTTGCATAAGTCAACGGCAGGCTGGTGGGTTAGACCACCAAACATGACATGACTCATGGTGTCGGCTTGGTTTTTTATTGCCGTGATTATTTCTGGGTGTCCATAGCCATGTACAGCGCTCCACCAAGAGGCCATACCATCAATGAGTATTTCACCAGATTCAAGCTCAATTTTGTTTTCAAACGTTCTTTTGGCTGGATAAACAGGTAAAGGGTCAATCATTGAGGTGTAGGGGTGCCAAATGTGCTGGCGATCAAATTCAATATCAATTGTTTTTTTATTGTTCATTTGTAAACCTTGTGGGCGCATGCAACGTTGACAATACTAAGCTAAGAAGTAGACTAAGCCAATCACCGTCAGTTTGAATGCTCTAAATTTAACCACCACACGGTATCCGTGCGCTAAATTTAGGCAAGAATAAAAAGAGAATGAAAATATGGAATTAGGCGCGCTAAGACACGATTGGACACATGAAGAAGTAAAAACGCTGTTCACTATGCCTTTTAATGACTTACTTTTTTATGCTGCAAGCATTCACCGCAAAAATTTCAACCCCAATGAAGTACAGATCTCAACTTTGCTGTCTATCAAAACGGGAGCTTGCCCTGAAGATTGTAAATACTGTCCGCAGTCAGGCCACTATAAAACAGATCTAGAGCGTGAGCGCTTGATGGAAGTGGAGAAGGTTGTAACTCAAGCAAAGCTGGCGAAAGAAAAAGGGGCGACGCGCTTTTGTATGGGGGCAGCGTGGTCCGATCCTAAAGACAGGGATATGCCTTACATCGCCAAAATGGTCAAAGAAGTAAAGGAGCTTGGCCTAGAAACCTGTATGACCTTGGGTAAGCTTGATAATCAAAAAGCACATACGCTACGAGAGGCGGGCCTTGATTATTACAACCATAATTTGGATACCTCTCCTGAGTATTACGAACAAATTATTACCACAAGAACATATCAAGACCGCTTAGATACGCTTGATCATGTTAGAGACGCAGGCATGAAGGTATGCTCTGGTGGTATCGTTGGAATGGGAGAGCAGGCATCTGATCGTTATGGTCTGTTGATTCAACTTGCAAACTTACCAAAGCAACCTGAAAGTGTACCGATTAATATGCTTGTTAAGGTTAAGGGCACGCCACTTGAAAATGTTGATGACTTAGATCATTTTGAGTTTATTCGTACGATTGCCGTCGCGCGTATTATGATGCCACATAGTTATGTGCGTTTATCTGCAGGTAGAACTGCAATGAATGAACAAATGCAGTCTATGTGTTTCTTTGCCGGTGCAAACTCTATATTCTACGGCGATAAGCTACTGACCACAGAGAATCCAGAAGCAGATGCAGATATGAATCTGATCAAAAAGTTGGGCATGAACCCTGAGACGCGCGAAGACTATTCAGATGAAGCCTATGAAGCATCGTTAAGTTCAGCTATTGCCGATAAAGCGACGTCAGAGTTGTTCTACGAAGCAAACTAATTGATGTCATTTTCATATATAAGGCAAGCCCTTGCAACGCGTCGCGCCGAAGGGCTGTTTAGGCGGCGCGTGTTAGTAGAGCATGCGTGTGCAAGTCGAATTACTGTTGCCGGTGAGCAATACCTTAACTTTGCGAGCAATGATTATCTCGGCCTTGCGACTAAACTAGATGCTACTCAGCTGGTCTCTATAGAGGCTGGAAGCAGAAGCTCGGCATTGGTAACAGGGTATTTGAGCGTACATCAACAGCTTGAACGTCAACTGTGTGACGCACTTGGCTATGAAGCTGCGCTGTTATTTCCAAGTGGTTTTGCTGCGAATACTAGCACACTCAAGGCATTATTTACCTCTGGAGAAAAGCAATTTAGTGCAGCGGTGTTTCAAGATAAATTAAATCATGCCAGCTTAATAGATGGTGGATTAGCCGGAAATGCTAAATTTGTGCGCTTTAACCATAATGATCTGAACCACTTAAGGTCGAGACTGGAAAAAACAAAAGCTAACAATAAATTGATTGTTACGGAAGGTGTATTTTCTATGGATGGAGATACCGCACCTATTGTTGAAATAAGTAAACTTGCGCAATCCCATTCTTCATGGCTAATGGTTGATGATGCCCACGCCTTTGGAGTGATTGGTGAAAATGGCCTAGGAACAGTAGATACAGGTATTAAACCAGAAATACTAGTGGTAACGTTTGGTAAAGCAATGGGCAGCCAAGGGGCAGCAGTATTAGCCAGTCGGCAGGTTATCGAATATTTGGTGCAATTTAACCGTGAGTTTGTTTATACCACGGCATTATCGCCAATTATGGCCAGTGTGGCTTTACACCAGCTTAATAGATTGCTGTTGGCTACAGAGCCTAGGGACAAATTGTCGAGGAACATTGCGTATTTTAAAAAATTAATTAGTGGCACTAAGCTATCACCTATTCCAAGCGACACAGCCATCCAGCCACTGGTATTCGGCACGAGCGAAAATGTGATAGCAGCACAAAATAAGCTCAAGCAAAAAGGAATTTGGGTAGGGGCGATAAGGCCGCCGACCGTACCTCAAAATACAGCGCGTTTACGTATAACAATCACGGCAGAACACAGCACTCAAGATATTGAATATCTAGTTTCTGCTCTAGTGGAGGTGTCATGAGTAAAGCAAAAGCAGAAGTAACACAAACTGCTAAGTGTTTTTCTAAAGCCGCGAAAACGTACTCACAACACGCCAATGTACAAAAGCAAGCCGCAAACATATTGTTCTCTCGTTTAGCTCAGAACAATAGCGAGCCGGGGGTAGTGCGTATGTTTCCTTGTTTGCTTGATTTGGGGTGTGGGCCTCATGAAAACTACCACAGACTCAAAGGGTATACCACCCAATATCTAGGTGCAGATCTAAGCTATACAATGCTCGCAAGCCAAGTAAATTTGAGCGCGAGTGTTTGCTGCGATATGGACAAATTAGCGCTGCAAGCAAACTGCATCGATTTAGTGTTTAGTAACTTTGCTATTCAATGGTCCAATTCACCTGAAATGCTATTTCAAGAGCTTTATAGAGTATTAAAAAATCAGGGGCGTGTGATACTTAGCTCGGTATTAACTGGCTCATTAGCCGAAATCAACACTGCTTGGCAAGCAATTGATGAGTGTAGTCATGTCAATACGTTCCATACTTTAACGCAACTTAGCAAATTTGCTGAAAAAGCAGGGTTTAAGGTAGTTTGGACACAAGAAGAAACCTTAATCGATAGATATGATTCTGCGCTCAAGGCGTTGCGCTCAGTTAAAAAAATCGGTGCCAATGACGTTAAAGCGCCAACAAAGCGCCAAGGACTATTGGGTAAGACGGCGTTTAGGCGTTTATTAGGACATTATCCGCAAAGTGGCTGCGGTTTTGATGTAAGTTATCAAGTGGGCTTTTTGGAACTACAAAAATGAAACACGCATATTTTATAACCGGAACAGATACCGAAGTAGGTAAGACCTACATCTCTACCTTGTTGTTAAGGCTATTAGCAAAGCATACTAAGCAAGCTATCGGTTTTAAACCCATTGCAGCTGATGCAGAAGAGGCGTTTGGTGAGTTAGTTAATGTTGATGCTATCAGTCTAATGGAAGCGGCGACTGTGCATGGTACCTACGAACAAGTGAATCCGTTTTGTTTTGCTCCGCCTATTGCTCCTCACATTGCGGCAAAGCAGGTGAATGTTGAGATCACCGTTGATAAATTACAAGCTCGATATGAAGATCTAAGCCAATTAGGGGCCGAATATATATTGTGTGAAGGCGCAGGTGGCTGGGCGCTCCCTATCAATGACACAGAATATCTATATGATTGGGTTGCGCGAGCCCAGCTTCCGGTCATTTTGGTGGTAGGTATGAAGCTTGGATGTTTAAACCACGCGTTTTTAACCGCGGAGTCGATAAAACAAAAAGGGCTTAATTTGGTGGGTTGGATTGCCAATCAAGTGGATCCTAATATGGCTGTGTTTGAAGAAAACCTTGATAGCCTTAAACAGCGTTTAGATTGTCCGTTACTTGCAACTGCACCATACAGTGACGGTACGCCAAAACTACAACTGCGTGCTTCGCTGCTATCGTTGTTTAATTTGCCGTCTTCGGTATAGCTAAGTGAACTTGATAGCGGCTTATTTTAGCCGCTTTTAAGGTGTATTTATTCGGCTTTGTGTTTTGCTTCATAATTGGGCAATAAAGAACCTATGATTTCTTTTGCTGAGATAGTGTAACGCACCCCAGAAAACATCACTGACGCGTTTTCATCTATTCCTGTAATACCTGTTAATGTCCAGCCTTCGCCTCGCTCTGGGCAATAAACTTTTGTTGTAGGTGGGATGACTTTGAATTCTTCGCTCATTTATACTATTCCCAAAAATGGATATTATAAAACATTCCAATAAATCATAAAATTGAAAGATCCAATCGTTACCAATAGTGCTACTATTGCATCAATCACTTATTTGTGTAGGCCTTAAATGGAATTCGTAACCAATAGACTGGTTATTAGACCAATTCGTCATAGAGATTGTAGTCAATTACTTCCGTTACTCAATTTACCACAAGTCAAAGCCTTTAATGATTATGGTGATAATCTCACGGAAGTAGATTTAAAGTGTATGATCCAGATGGATATTGAGCGATTGTATGAACGAATTGGAGGACGTTTTTGCCTTATTTGCAAAAAGAGCAACACGATCATTGGGTGTGTTGGCTTTTATCTAGAACATGAAGAGCCCGATGGCATTTATGTAGGCTACGAACTTTCACCTGAGTATTGGGGGAGTGGGTTGATGTTTGAAGCGCTCAGTCACCTATTTAAACAAGCAAAACAACTACCTTTTGCTTGTTCTACAGTGTTAGCAAGGGTATCTCCTAAAAATCATCGCTCGCTTAACTTATTATCACGATTAGGGTTTTGCTGTGTAAGTGACGGGTTATATCGTATTTCGCTATAAAAAAGGGCAGCTAAGCGCTGCCCTGTAATCTATCTACATTCTATCACGATAATGCTTTGATTCTCTCATCTAGCGGTGGATGTGATGCAAAGAAATCAGCCACTGATTTACCAGATGCAATGCCAAAAGCCATCATTGAGCCTTCAAGCTGCGATTCGTGGTTATGCTTTAAACGCTCTAAAGCTGAACGCATTTTATGTGCACCAACTAAGTCTGCTGCGCCTTTATCAGCTGCAAATTCGCGTTTACGGCTAAAATAGGCAACGACGACAGAGGCTAAAATTCCGAACAGTATTTGGAAGATCATATCGAAGATAAAATACGTCCAACTACCGCCTGACTCTTCTTCATCACTATTCAAGAAGTTATCTACAATCCCAGCTAATACTTTGGCAAAGAAGATTACAAAGGTATTAACCACGCCTTGGATCAACGTAAGCGTAACCATATCACCATTGGCGACATGTGATACTTCATGCGCTAATACCGCTTCGGCTTGGTCTTGACTCATGTTATGCAGCAGGCCTGTACTAACAGCAACTAGGCTGTTATTTTTACTAGGGCCTGTAGCAAAAGCATTCATTTCAGGACTATCATAAATTGCAACTTCAGGCACAGCAATTCCTGCTTTTTTAGCCTGCTGCGTTACAGTTGATACTAGCCAATGTTCAGTTTCGTTACGTGGCTGTTCAATAACAACTGCGCCAGTGGACTTTTTAGCCACCCATTTGGACATAAACAATGAAATAAAGGAACCACCGAACCCAAATACGGCGGCGATAATCATAATGCCAGTGTAACTACGGCTAGATATGCCAAATACAGACATTATAATAGATAGCACGATCCCTAACACCAGCATAACTGCTAAGTTAGTTATCAAGAATAAGATGACGCGTTTCATTTTGACCTCATTAGACAAAGTAAGGAACTAAGTAACTTTTCCCAAGCACTTGCTTATTACATCAGCCCTTGCTGCATTTATATGGCCATCTGTACAAAAGTACAAGTTAAATTACATGAATATTTCAAAAGGAACACATCATACATGCTGATGGCTAATTAATTTTAACTTTTGTGATAATCTATAGATAAGATCATCAACAGAAGAGGTCTCATCATTTAACCCTTCAATTACCGTCATAAAGTAGCAATCCATCATTACCGAAGCTTTTAATTCATCATATTCCTGCTCACTAAAAAGTAGCTGCTTAAATAAGTCCAACTGAGCAGAGAAAAAATGGCTCTGCCAGATTATCCCAGTTATTAGTTCTTTACTAAACGCGCGATTCTCAAGATAAAAGGCAAATAAGTATTTAGTATAATGCCTAAGCTTCAAGCTGGCGCTGTGTTGAGTATCAGATTTTTGGGCTTGTGCTATGAGCTGCTCTATCTGTTCGTACATCGCTACTTTTAAAATCTCTAGCTTAGTAGGGAAGTGCGCAAATACCGTGCCCGTGGCAACACCTGCCTGTTGAGCAATTTGCCTTGTAGTGGTCTCTTCAAAGCCTTTTTGCTGGAACAGCAGCCAACCTGACTCTAGGATCTTCTTATATGTAATTTCTCTTTTTTTCATAAGGTTACCATTTTATTTGCAGGCAATTGTAGCACGGTTATAAGTAATTTCAGATATAATTTGCATTTTTTGAGCGCGCTCATTATTATAATTGAGCACGCTCAAAAAAAGATAGGAGTCTCGACCATGCAGCAGTTGCATTTATTCATAGGATATATACTTTTTATGCCGTTCATTGGCTTTTATAGCTATGTACTAGGACCAATATTGAAGCTTGTTTTGTTGCCAGGGGGGTTGGCTGTTTTGTGTTTGATTATGGGGCCAAAATCTTTCTTTGCTCACCTTAAAAGGGCAAAAGGTCTAGAATTAACAGTACAAACTAATGATAATAGAGTCCGAGGTTAGGCACAGCTCAAACTTTATTTCACTCATTAAATTCGTGTTTCCATATGTTGAATAGTCAGTGCGTAAGGCTGTACACGGATAGAATTACGTTACTACGCAGTCCAATAACTGCAAAAAAGTAAGTTTTGAATTGGTAATCACTGCTCCGATTGTTCCAATAACTTGATTCTTCGCATTAAAGACGAACTCAGGTATAATGCGCCGAGCTAAGGCATGAAGGGCCTTAGCTCTGTATCGTTCAAAATTAGTCGAGGAATTATTATGACCGTTGGCATCATTATGGGTTCAAAATCAGATTGGCCTACAATGCAGCATGCAGCCGAAATGTTGGAAAAGTTTGGTATCGAGTATGAAACAAAGGTGGTTTCTGCTCACCGCACACCTCAGCTTCTGGCTGACTACGCTTCGACAGCAGCTGAGCGTGGGATCAAAGTAATTATTGCCGGTGCCGGCGGCGCTGCGCATTTGCCTGGTATGGCAGCCGCATTCACTAGCTTACCGGTACTTGGAGTTCCAGTAAAATCGAAGACCCTAAACGGTGTTGATTCATTACTTTCTATTTGCCAAATGCCAAAAGGTGTTGCAGTAGGCACGCTTGCAATTGGTGATGCCGGTGCTGCAAATGCAGGATTGTTAGCAGCTCAAATCTTAGGTTGTCAACAGCCTGAAATATTTGCAAAGGTAGAAGCGTTCAGAAAAGAGCAAACAGACACCGTATTAGCTAACCCAGACCCTGCGAAGTAACATGAATATTCTTGTTTTAGGTGCGGGCCAGTTGGCTCGTATGATGAGTCTGTCAGCAACTCATCTAGATATCAAAGTGCTTGCTTACGATGTTGGTAGTAAAACAGTAATAAACCCCGTTACTTTTACAACGACATCAGAGTCACTTCAACAAGCAATCGAAAGTGCCGATGCGATTACTGCTGAGTTTGAACATATCCCACTGGATATACTGGCTTTGTGCCAACAAAGTGGTAAGTTTTATCCCGGTGCTGAAGCCATTGCGACGGGTGGAGACAGAGAAAAAGAAAAAGCACTTTTGGACAAGACCAAAGTACCATGTGCACCGTTTAAAATTATCACAGATAGATCCCACTTTCTTGAAGCAATTGATGAACTTGGTATGCCATTGGTGGTTAAAACTTGCCAAGCGGGATACGATGGAAAAGGGCAATGGCGAGTAAAGTCAGAAGCAGAAATCGATGCAATCTGGGATGAAATGTCAGCATTTTTGCAAGCAGGTACACAAGCGCAGCCTCACTCTATTGTTGCGGAAAAAATGATCCCATTTGATCGCGAAGTATCAATTATTGGTGTTCGAACAAAAGAGGGCGATTGCAAAATATATCCTCTGACAGAAAATCAGCACACAAATGGTGTACTGACGCTTTCTCTTGCAGGTAAAGAAAAGGCGAGTATTCAAGCTCAAGCAGAAGAAGCATTTTCCAAGCTCGCCAATGAGCTGAATTATGTCGGTGTTTTAGCTATCGAATTCTTTGATGTTGAAGGACAGCTACTGGTTAATGAAATTGCTCCAAGAGTTCACAACTCAGGTCATTGGACTCAGCAGGGCGCTCACGTAAGTCAGTTTGAAAACCACATTCGTGCTGTAGCGGGTTTACCTATCGGTGATACAAATCTACTGCGTCCAACTGCTATGATAAATGTGTTAGGACAAGCGCATATCCCACCACAAGTACTCGCAATACCTGGAGTCACTAGCCACTGGTATGGTAAATCTGCAAAACCAGGACGCAAAGTTGGACACATTAATGTTTCAGCAGACTCTTTACATAAATTAGGTGAAGTACTGGCTGAGCTGGCCGACATTTTACCAGAGCAGCATTACCCCGGTGTGATGGACACTGCACAGCAGTTAGTCTTAAATTAACACATTTTAGAAGGAGTTAAGTTTTTTTATTAACTCCTTCAGCACTTAGTTTCTCACAAGCTTGCTAGTGGCTCTAGCTCCCTGATAAAAATGCAATTTTTGATAGCATTAAAAAAGTTTACTTTTTTGCTGTTTTTTTGGAACTCTTTTTCAAATGTACTGTCTACTTTAATGAGGCGTGGATAGGCCTCACTTCATACTCGTTGTCCATCAACGACTATGTGAGCGCAGAGAGTATTTGGCCAGCATCCCATGCTGGCCTTTTTTTGTCCCACCCATGTGGTCTTTAATCTTAAATTATTCGATATTCCGCTGGCTTTCTGCTTAAATTAGGCAAATTTAATCACTTATAAGAAAGCACATGTTAAAACTCTCTCTTATCTCAGTGGCTGTAGCCTCAAGCCTTTTTCTTTCAGGTTGCCAAACGACCGAAGTAAGCCAGCAAACCAAGGATGTTGCAACAAATAATTCCGTTTCGCCTGTTGTAACGACTCCTGTTGATTTTGGCAGTGAGCAGATCACTTTAAAACAAGCAATGGCACATCCTGACTGGCTAGGACGTCAGCCTGAAAGTGCATTCTGGGGTGCTGATAGCGACACGATTTATTACAAACGCAAGCAAGCAGGAAACGAGTTAAGGGATCTTTTTGCAGTTAGCAATAAACAAAAAAGTACAAAGGTGTCACTTGCTGAATTACACGCGGTTGGTGCCCAAAATGCGATTTACAATTCGGATAGAACATTGCAATCGTATGAGTTCAAAGGAAACATATTCGTAAAAAACATAGAGTCAGGCGATTTAACACAAGTTACTCACTCATCAGCTTATGAATATGCACCGCAGTTTTTAACAGACAATCGTTTAGCTTACCGCGCTGGTAATGCGTTATTTGCCGTGGATTTAAAAACTGGCCTAACCAAAGAGCTAGTTAAGTTACATTTGGCCGATAAACCACAAGGGGTGAAAGAGCCCAGTGGCTATATTGCTGAGCAACAGCACAAGCTTATTCAATTTGTGGCACTAACGCATAAAAATAGTAAAGACCGTGAAGCTCGCGCGCAAGAGATTGACACCAATAATGCCAGTATTCAAGGCAACCAATTCTACTTAGGCAAAGGCAAGGCATTAGTGTCTGTAAGCTTAGCTCCGACAGGAGATAAGCTTATTGCTGTCATAACCGATAACAAACCTAGTCGTGCAGATACCGACATTATGCCTAATTACGTGAGTCAAAATGGCGATATCGATCCGGTTAAAGCACGCCGTCGAGTGGCTGATACAGAGCCAATGAGTTCGGAAGTCATTTTCATTGATTTAAACCGTGCTGAGCAAGTAACACTAAGTTACGACACATTACCTGGTTTTGATGAGGACGTATTAGCCGAGGTTAAACGTGAAAATGCTGAGGCTAACGGCGGAACCTATAACAGCAAAAAGGTACCTCGTGACATTAACCTGATAGATACTTGGGGTTGGAATCAATCTGCTATCCGGTGGAACAGTGATGGCTCACAGGTAGCTGTCATGTTAGGCGCATGGGATAATAAAGATCGCTGGATCGCCACGGTGGATTTCGATAAGCAGCAATTCATCTCACAGCACCGTCTTCATGACAATGCGTGGATCAATTATACCTACAATGATTTTGGCTGGCTAAATGATCAAAATACACTGTATTACCTTTCTGAACAGTCAGGTTACAGCCAACTATATCTGAAACCACTTAATAGCAAAGCAAAGGCAGTGACTGCTGGTAAGTTTGTAGTCTCAGAGCCGACCTTAACTTCAGATAACAAGTTTATCTACTATAAGGCGAATAAAGAGCATCCGGGCTTGTATGAAATCTATCGTGTAAACTTAGAGACAGGGCAAGACGAGCAAATCACAGATTTAGATGGCCTTACGGATTATCAGCTAAGTCCAAATGAACAACAGCTTTTACTTACACACTCTAAAATCATGATGCCACCTGAGCTTTACGTTGCAGATGCAGCACCAAAAGCCTCAGTATCTCGATTAACAAACACTGTTTCAGACACATTTTTAAATAAAAAGTTAATCGCACCAAAAATTGTGGCTGTACCTTCTAGTCATCAAGGTGAGCCTGTCTATGCAAAAGTATATTACCCTGCCGACTATCAAGAAGGTGAAACCGGTAAAAATCGTAAAGCGGTTATCTTCAACCATGGTGCGGGCTACTTGCAAAACTCGCATATGGGTTGGTCCAACTACTTTAGAGAGTTTATGTTCCACTCACTCCTAGCTAGTGAAGGCTATGTTGTCATGGATATGGACTATCGTGGCTCGAAAGGCTACGGACGTGATTGGAGAACTGCTATCTATCGCCATATGGGTAAACCAGAAATTGAAGATTTGGCAGATGGTGTAGAGTGGATGGTTGATAATGCAAACGTTGACCGTGGCGCAGTGGGAACTTACGGCGGCTCATATGGCGGCTTTATGACCTTTATGGCGTTATTCACTCAGCCTGACCTGTTCCAAGCAGGTGCTGCACTGCGTCCGGTAACCGATTGGGCTTATTACAATGACCCTTACACGTCAAATATTCTTAACCGACCGGATGTTGACCCAATAGCATACGAGCGCAGCTCACCTATCTACCATGCTGAAGGGTTGAAAAACAAACTTCTCATCAACGCACCTATGGTCGATGATAATGTGTTTTTCCAAGATGTCGTGCGTCTTGTACAACGTTTGATTGAGTTAGAAAAGGAAGACTTTGAAACCGCAATTTATCCGGTGGAACCACATGGTTTCAGACAGCCATCAAGTTGGTTGGATGAATACCGTCGTATATACAAGCTGTTTAAGGAAAACTTATAATACCAATTGCTCAACGAAGAGCGTTATATTGAGGCAAGAAAACTTTGCCGAGAATCATATGGTTAGATGGCTATCTAGCTATGCTAAATGAAAAACATTTAATGCGGTTCTCGGCATATTTGCGTCTTCAACTCGAGCAAGTATCAAGTTAAATTAGTACAATATCTCGCAAATAAAAAGCCAGCTTAAGCTGGCTTTTTTGTTTTGTAGAATAAATAAATAATGGCTAACAGTACGCCTCCAATAGCACCAAATAGATGCGCTTCAATGGCGACTCTCGAATCTATAAGCATAGCAACATCAGCACTTGCGCCAGCATATTGCTCCCATAAAACCTTTGCCCAAACACCAATCAACAACAGGTATCCAGTGGTTAGCTTACGCTTTATATCTTCAAGCGCCCCCCAGACAATTAAACCATGTAGCAAGCCACTCAACCCTGTATATACAACTATGTTTGGTGCAAACAACCAGATCATAAGTCCCGTAAACGCGCCTAAAAGGCCGACGTTGACCCAATACTTTTTGATTGTTGTGTACTCAGCATGTAATAACCATATAAACACAATACCCAATATGTTGAGTAACAAATGATACCAGTTGCTGTGGGTAAATTGCCCTGTTAATAAACGCCAAACCTCGCCATTGGCAATCGCTGTTCGGTCAAAATCTAGGTAATAACCAAGATTGAATAGCATTAATACTGTTGATAAAATCGCCAGAGACAGTGGTGCTATGACATATTCTTTGTTGGTCGGAAGCTCAAACATACAATTTCGCATTATTCTTTTTGCATATTGTGCCTAATTGCTTTTATGATGCCAAATATTAGTAGCTAGCAAAGTGGGTATTATGAAACATACACTTGCATCACTCAGCGTGATAGCCGCATTCAGCTTTTCAACAAACACCTTAGCTGAAGAAAAAACAACCGAAATTAGAGAGCCAGAAGCAGCGACAGGCTTTCAGTCAAAAGAAGCTCGCATTGCTGAAAAGTATATGGTGGTAGCCGCAAATCCATATGCTAGTAAAGCTGGACAACTGATGTTGTCAAAAGGCGGTAGTGCCGTCGATGCCATGATAGCCACGCAACTGGTGTTAACTTTAGTAGAGCCGCAATCCTCGGGGATAGGCGGCGGTGCTTTTATCTTGCACTATGATAAGAAGAGCAAAGAATTAATTACTTTTGATGGTAGAGAAACAGCGCCAAAAGGCGCAAGCCCTGAACTATTCCTTGACGACTCAGGAAACGCTGTTAGATGGATAGAAGCCGTTGTTGGAGGGCGCTCAGTCGGTGTTCCCGGGATCTTACATGCTTTTAAGTCTGCTCATGACAAGTACGGAAAGCTACCCTGGCAAACGCTTTTTAAACCGGCAATTGAGCTTGCCCGCGATGGTTTTATCGTATCACCACGATTAAATATGTTACTTGAGAAGAGGCTAAATCCAGGTTTGACAAAGCTAAGCCCTGCGAAAGAATATTTCTACCCTAATGGTGAAGCGCTAAAAACTGGCACCTTACTCAAGAACCAACCTTTGGCTAATCTATATTTCAAACTGGCAACACAAGGCATTCAAGCTTTTTATGAAGGGCAAAATGCTACTCAGCTAATTGAAGCGGTACAAAAGTCTGAGATTGCACCTGGCACACTAGCGTTAAGTGATTTAGCAAACTACGAAAGCAAGACAAGGTCGGCAATTTGTACCAGCTATAGAGTTTATAAAGTGTGCTCTATGGCACCACCAAGTAGCGGTGGTATTGCTGTATTACAAATGATGAAGTTGCTAGAACCATTCGAATTAGGAAAATACAAAGCCAATGCCCCTGAAGCGCTTCACCTGTTTACTCAAGCTTCAAGGCTAGCGTTTGCGGATCGGGACTTTTATGTAGCAGATCCTGACTTTGTTAAAGTACCTACAAACGAATTACTCAATGAGCAATATTTACAAGGTAGAAGCAAACTTATTAGTGAGATGGATAACCATGATTTTCCAGTAGGCGATCCAACTGCTGGGAAGCTGGCTTATGCTATGAATGATAGCTATGAGTTACCTTCTACAAGCCATGTATCAATAGTCGATGCTGACGGTAACGCAATTTCCATGACTAGCTCGATTGAAATGGCATTTGGCTCAACTGTTATGGTCAATGGCTATTTGCTTAACAATCAACTAACGGACTTTGCACTCTCTCCTAAATCGGGAGATAAATGGGTAGCAAACCGTGTTGAAGCCCATAAACGTCCAAGAAGCTCCATGGCACCGGTCATGGTGTTTAATAAGGATGGCTCACTAAAACTCGTTGTTGGTTCTCCTGGCGGAAGCCGTATCATCAACTACGTTGCACAAACCTTAGTAGGTGTATTAGATTGGGGTTTATCTCCTCAAGCTGCAATTGATTTGCCTAAAATTACCAACCGCAATAAATATACCACCCTTGAAAAAGGCACCGAGCTTGTAGGTCACGTGCAATTTTTTGAAAAAAAGGGACACGAGGTACAGATCCGTGACTTAAACTCAGGGCTGCATGCCATCGAGATTAAAGGTGGTCATTTAGTAGGTGGTGCCGATCCAAGAAGAGAAGGCATCGCGCTTGGTGAAAGTAGTGAATAAGCCATAGTTATATAGGTGCTTTTAAGCTATAATTTCGCGTTCCAGAAAACGATTCATCGATGCGCTCTGGAGCGCGTTAATATTGGTCTGATGAGCACTAAATTCATTGTAATTTAATCCTTTTCGACAATAATAAACCCTTAGACTAAAAAATTCGTGTCAAGCTTGTAAATATGACTAAACAAACCGATCCAAATTATCTCTACATTCCATATTCAGGACCTACACTTTTAGAAACGCCACTACTAAATAAAGGCAGTGCTTTTTCTCAACGTGAGCGGGAAAATTTTAACTTAGCAGGTCTTCTTCCTCCTCGCTATGAAACCATTGAAGAACAAGTTGAGCGTTGCTACCAGCAGTACTCAAGCTTCAGTGATAACCTTAATAAGCATATTTATCTGCGCGCCATTCAAGATAACAATGAAACGTTGTACTACCGTCTAGTACGTGATCATTTAGAGGAAATGATGCCTATTATTTACACGCCTACAGTAGGTGACGCGTGTGAAAAATTCTCTGACATCTACCGAAGTTCTCGCGGCTTATTTATCTCTTATGAAGAGCGCCATCAGATTGACGATATTTTACGAAACGCAACGAAAGGTAAAGTAAAAGTCATTGTAGTTACTGACGGTGAACGTATTCTAGGCTTGGGCGACCAAGGTATCGGTGGTATGGGGATCCCGATTGGTAAATTAGCGCTTTACACAGTGTGTGGTGGGATCAGCCCAGCTTATACACTACCGGTAATGTTAGATGTGGGTACAAATAACGAAAAACTACTCAACGACCCGATGTACATGGGTGCAAGACACCCACGTATTAGCCAAGATGAGTATGATGAGTTTCTTGACTTATTTATCAAAGCAGTAAAGCGTCGTTGGCCAAATGTATTGCTACAATTTGAAGATTTTGCTCAGCCTAATGCGATGCCTTTACTAAAACGTTACCGCGATGAAATCTGTAGTTTCAATGATGACATTCAAGGAACAGCAGCAGTAACCGTGGGTTCTCTACTTGCGGCTTGTCGCGTGAAAGGCGCTAAGCTTTCTGAACAAAAAGTTGTCTTCGTTGGTGCCGGTTCGGCAGGGTGTGGAATTGCTGAACAGATTATCAGTCAAATGATCTCTGAAGGGATAACAGATGAGCAAGCGAGAAGCCAAGTATTCATGGTTGACCGTTTTGGGTTATTAACAGAAGGAATGGAAGGGTTAAGAGACTTCCAACAAGCCCTTGTGCAGCAAAAAGCTAATTTAGATGACTGGACGTACAGCGGAGAGTTTGCCTCTTTGCTAGACGTTATGCACTGTGCAAAACCAGACATCTTGATTGGCGTATCGGGTCAAGCAGGTCTGTTTACTGAGCAAGTGATCAGAGCTATGCACAGTGGCTGCGCACAGCCGATTATCTTCCCATTGAGTAATCCGTCAAGGCAAGTCGAAGCGCATCCAAAAGATGTGATTGAGTGGACTGATGGCCAAGCTATCGTTGCGACTGGCAGCCCTTTTGAGCCTGTGGTACACGGTGACGAAACTATTATTATCCCTCAGTGTAACAACAGCTATATCTTCCCAGGTATTGGCCTTGGTGTGTTAGCAGCTAAAGCTACACGCATTACAGACAGCATGCTGATGGTTTCAAGTGAAATGCTCGCTGAGTCATCGCCACGTGCAAACACTGGCAAGGGAAGCCTTTTACCTGCGCTCACTGAAATTGAACCGTTGAGTAAACGTATCGCATTCGCTGTTGCGAAAAAGGCGATGGAAGAGGGCGTCGCACTTGAAATGGATGATGATGCCATTTGGGCAGCATTAGAGAAAAACTATTGGACGCCTGAATACAGAAACTACAAGCGTTGCAGTATTTAAACGCTTTATTTTGGCGCAATGGTTAAAGTTGCGCCATACTTCTATAATCAACGGTGCTAGGAGCACTTAAGCGTTTAAATGCAGTTACTCGGTCAAGGAGCATATGCATCACTGCATGTTGTTTATTGAAAGGGGAATGGCATGCGCTATTTGGTCGCCTTGTTTGCAGCTATTTTCAGTATATTTGTGTACTCCGCTGATTTGAAAATAGAAGTGGTGTCCGATTACGACCCCGACAGGCAAACCGCACCAAACGATTTAGCGACTCAACTCTTAATCAAATTGGAAAGAAGCTTGGGTAATGCAATGACAATGTCATTTATTGCAGCCAGTCGAGCAAGGGAGTGGAGAGAGCTGAGCCAAAACCCCAACGCTTGCCTCTATAATAAAGTAAAAACAGCAGAGCGAGAGCAAGTTGCGGTTTTTACAGACTTACCACTGATGTCATTTCCTGCCAACCGACTTATACTGCGAAATCAAAAAGAGATACCTGACATTGTCTCACTGGCAACTGTTATAGACAGAGGCCTGCGCATAGGGGTTTCCGATGGCCGCTCGTACGGTAACAAAATAGATAACTTAATATCACAACACAAAGACACGTTTTGGTTCGCAGAGGGAAACCAAAGCGCTTATCGCTTAAGAGCGATGCTAAGCCAAGGGAAGTTGGATGGCATAATTGAATACAGTTCAGTGTTTATAGCTGAGCACCCGTCAGCACATTCGCTCAATCAGTATAGCTTTCATGCAATTACAGAAGCCGACTTCACTATTTTTGGGTACATAGCATGCGCAAGAAGCGACGAGGGTAAAGCAGCAATTCGTTTGTTTCAACAGGCTCTATCCGAGCCAAGAATGCAAGCAAAAATAATTGATGCTCACAAAGGACTTTTCTTTGAATTAGAGGAACCTTATATAATCCAGTCACTGGAAAATGCGTTTAGCGTTCAGCAATGATTAACACAGTTATGGTCTAATAAACTTTACTGACCAAACCATTACGAGACGTGTATATGAAGCGCTTACTTTTATTCCCCTTAATTTTGATCTTTAGTAGCATTACAAAGGCAAGCAGCTTGCCTGATTCACCTCACCTGTATGTGAAGGGAACTTCTTTTATACAAGTACAGCCTGACGTTGCTACCGTTCGCGTGGCAATAACTGAAAATCACAAGTCATTGCCAACTGCCAAGGAAAATGTGGACAAAGTCATGGCAAAAGCTATCGAAATAGCAAAAGATTTCAACATTCAGGAAAGTGATATTCACGCAGATCAATTAAACATTTACAGGCAAACGCGTTATAACCGTCAAACCAATGAAGAAGAGTTTGATGGGTTTCGGGTCAGCCGCAGTTTGACAGTAAAACTCAAAGACATTGCGAAATACCCAAAGCTTTTACAAGAGTTTGTAGATAGTGGTATTAATCAGTTTAATAACACTGAGTTTAGTGTAGAAAATGAAGGTAAATACCTGCAAAGCCTTAAAAAAGCGGCGATAAAAGACGCCAAAAAAGCAGCCAAAGAATTAGCAGGCGAGTTTGAAGTCGAGTTAGACAAGCTTTACTCTGTGTCGTTCCAACCTATGCAAACACCCATCCAACCATATGTTCGCACAGCAGCTATGGCGATGGAAGCTGATCGAGGATCGTATAAAGACGCATATAACACAGGCTCAATAACACTAAACGCTGAAGTTTATGCCGTTTATCTACTCAAGTAGAGCTAGCGGCCAATACCGTAAAGTTATAAACTATCCCTCCAATCGGAGGGTTTTTTATGATTACAGGATTATATGCGGCACTGTTGGCGCTTTTATATATTAAATTGAGTTTTAATATCATTTCATTGAGGCACAAACATAAGATCTCACTCGGTGATGGTGATATTGATACATTGCGTAGTGCCATTCGAATTCATGCTAATTTCATTGAGTATACGCCGTTTGTGCTGATTATGATGTTACTGCTCGAACTACAAGATATTAGCGCTTTATTTGTTCACATTTTAGGTGCGGCATTTGTCTTTTCTCGAGTTGCTCATTTTATCGCGCTACAGCGCAATAACTTCTCTATACGCAAAGTGTCAATGGCCACTACCTATGGCGTTATCCTTACCTTATCTCTGTCCAATTTATACCTATATTTTATTTAGTTAATATAATGGCCACACAGAAAATACTCGTCACTGGACTTCCTAGAACTGGCACCACGAGCTTATGTATTACAGCCCTCAATTTAGGATATAAAACAGCTCACACAGCCTATACAAAACAGGCTATAAAAGACGCTAACTTTTTAGCAGATACGCCAGTGTTCGCAGACTTTGAAAAGCTGTATACCTTGTATCCAAGCTCTAAGATTATCCATTTAACGCGAGAATTTGAGCAATGGCTGCCTTCAATTCGACGGTTAATGTCATCAATGCGTGCAAATTTACTCTCTCAGCAAGGAGGGTTTAACGACACTATCAAACGTTGTTACCTAGCTACCTTTCCAAATTTTGAGCAACACTTTGAAGATGATGATTACTGGCTAACATGTTATAACCAGCATACAAGAAAAGTTCGTCATTTTGTTGCTTCAAACCAGATAGAAAACATCGAGGTGGTGCTAACTGATGCGGATATAACGACTAAACTAGCACAGTTTATGGATTGTCCTGGACAAAACATCCGGATCCCGCATGTTAACATTAACGGTAAAGTCACAGCATGGAAGTGGTTCCAACACTCAAATAAGATTGACTCCACAAGAAATGGAAAGTCAGATAAAGACGCAACACTATACAATAACGTTATCTAAAAATAGTAATTAAAGGTTTAAAATTAAAAAGAAGTTATGTTTGAACTAAAATATCACACTCCATTTAGCTGGACTGATGCAGTCTTAGCTGATTTCGATACTTTTCTACAAGATCACGCTGCGGCGGAAAAGAAAGCAGCAGGCATGGCAATGGCAATGCTTGGACATTATCCAGATAGAATAAAGTTAGTGAAAGCGATGGCTGATCTTGCCATAGAAGAAATGATACATTTTAAGCAAGTATTAAAAATACTCACAGAACGTGGCACATTGTTAGGTAATGACCAAAAAGATCCCTATATAAAACAGATGCGTGCATTATTTCGTCAAGGGAGTGATGAATACCTGATTGACAGGCTATTAATAGGCGCAGTGATAGAGGCGAGGGGACATGAACGATTTTCACTGGTTGCTGAAGCACTACCTAAAGGCAAAGAGAAAGAGTTTTACGTAGCCATTGCCAAGTCAGAAGAGAAACATAAAAACCTATTTGTAGAGCTTGGATATGAATATTTCGACAAGCATATTATCGACCAGCGGCTCGAAGAAATTTTAATTGCAGAAGCGGAGATTTGTAAGTCCATCCCTTTTACCTCGGCACTTCACTAAGCTTTATCTTAGGAACTAAAAATAACGACAAGGATAACACTACATGAGAACGGTACATGCTTGGTGTTTTGGCTTTGCGCTGTTTAGCACAAATGCCGCTTTAGCAAAGACGTTTGATGTCAATGGCGCGTGGAAACAACTAAACACGGTACTAGCAACACATTATGCTTATCTTGAGGATGCAGAAAATCATCAAGCTGTTGAGCAAGCGTTTAGAAAAAAGTTAAACGGTGTCTACAACAAGCAAGATTTTATCGATTTGAGCCAGTCTTATTTACGCCACTTCACCGACCCACACCTCAATTTAGGCCCACTAAATGAAGATGACTATATTGTTTATCCAACTGGCGCAGATATTTTTGCCGTGTTTGAAGAAAATATAGCGGTGGTCTTGGACGTAAAACGAGACAGCGCAGCCGACATTGAAGGCATAAGACCAGGAAATAAAATTTCAACAGTGAATGGCCAATCAATAGTGAGTGCTATTGAAGATGTAATGCAGGTCGAGCTTAGCAGGCTAACAGATGCTCAGAAAAATTACGCTTTGAATATCGCGCTTGGCGGCAAGCGCTATCAACCTAGAAGGTTTAAGCTAATAACGAAACAGGGAACATCTGAGATGCTACTTCCTGCAAGTTATGACGCCATTAATGCGCTTTCTAAAGGAGATACTGTTTTATACAAAAAAATTGAAGAACTTGGTTACATTCGCTTTAACAATGCCATGGGAAATAGTCATACCGTTGCAGACTTTAAAGCTGCATTGCAAGCACTTGGTCAAGTTCAAGGGTATATTATAGACTTACGCAATACGCCAAGTGGTGGAAATACGGGTGTTGCAGAGCCTATATTAGGTCATTTTTCCACCACAGCTGCAGCATATCAAAAGTACCGTATACAAACTCCGACTATTCATTACCAGCGCGCGCAAGTTGAGACAGCAAACACTCAACCAGCGCAGCCAAGTATTCAAATACCATTTATTGCGTTGGCTGGGAGATGGACAGGTAGCATAGGCGAAGGAATGACAATCGGTTTAGACGCGCTTGGTGCAATTGCTGTGGTTGGCACTCCAATGGCTGATTTACTGGGCGGCATAAAACGATTATCACTCGACAAAAGCGATGCTTGGATTGAACTGGGGTTTGAACGTTTATATCACGTAGATGGTCGTTACCGTGAAGATTTCGAACCGACAGTGATAATGCCAGGTGATATGGACGAAAATGGTAATGATGTGACATTAGAGCGTGCGGTATTTCTTTTAAAGCAACACATAGATGGCAAAAGAGAAGTAGGAATCCAGCTGGCAGTATAAAACACCTTATTTAACATAATATAAATTATGGGTTGTTATGTGTGGATTGCATTATACGCACTATCGTTACTGCAATATGTCCAATACTAGACGGTATCGGACATTTCTATAAAGTTTACAACAATAACTGTTGAGCTATGGATAAGCATTTTATAGTATGTGATTGAATTTGTAATTTGAAGTATCGACATATGGAATTTGTAAGACCGCTAGAACCCATTTTGATTATTGATGATGCTGTTGAAATCCGAGATTTTCTTACTCAAATTTTAGAAAATTTAGGCTTTGAAGAAGTCTACGGCTGTGAAAACTTCGATTCAGCAAAACCGCTACTAAAGCATAAACAGCCCAACGTAGTCTTTCTAGATATTGAGCTTCCAGATACTGATGGAACTGAAATTCTAGCTTACATCAATGAAAACTTTCCAACAGCTCATGTCATCATGTGCTCCGGCCATAACAGTATGGAAAATGTTCAAAACACTTGGGAGTTAGGAGCTAAAGGTTTTATTGCAAAACCCTTCAATGCACACAAAGTCGACTCTGTAATGAAACGTTTAGAGCTGGTAACATGAACCAGGTCATTAATGATGTTTTAGACTCTCTTTCTGCTGTGATTTTGGAAAAACCTGAGCAAATTAAACTGGCGATTTGTAGCTTGCTCTGTCGAGGCCATTTACTCATCGAGGATTTACCGGGTATGGGTAAAACAACTTTATCGCATTCACTGGCAGATGTACTTGGGTTAAGTTATCGGCGAGTCCAATTTACGAGCGATCTTCTGCCATCAGACATTACCGGGACTTCTATTTTCAACCGCGAACAACAATCTTTTGAATTCCACCCAGGCCCTGTTTTCACACAGGTTTTACTCGCGGACGAGATAAATAGAGCAAGCCCAAAAACGCAAAGTGCGTTATTGGAGTCAATGGAAGAACATCAAGTGACCATAGATGGTGAGAGTCACAAGCTCCCTAGCCCATTTTTTGTAATTGCAACACAAAATCCACAACACCAATCTGGAACTTACCCATTACCAGAGTCTCAGTTGGATAGGTTTTTTATGAGGATTAGTCTTGGTTACCCATCAGAGGCCGCTGAAGTACAGCTAATTCACCAAGCTGGCATACCTCGCGCCTCAGTCAAGACTCAGCAAGTAATAGATAGTGACGCCCTACTGAAATTTCAGCAAAAAATCCCTCTTATTACTTTAAGTGACGCGGTAGTTAGCTATATTTTGCGTTTGATCACGTATACGAGAAACTCAGGCATGTTTAGCGATCCACTATCGCCACGCGCCAGTATTGCACTGGCTTCAGCAAGCCGTGCATACGCATTTATCAATGGTCGAGACTTTGTCATCCCAGATGATGTACAAGCTGTTTTTACCTCTGTTTGCGCACATCGTTTGGGTGTAACGAGCACAAATGAAGCCCAGCTCAAATTGCAAATATTTGATAACGTACCGGTACATTAAATATGTTCAAACGCTTGCGAGCTCAAGTCAAACAGCACATATATAAAAAGCACCAAAGTTCAGAACTCACGTTTTCACACAGCAATATCTATATCTTGCCATCTAAAGATGGCTTCTTTTTTGTCACAGTTGCACTCATTAACTTCATTTTGGGGATAAATTATCAAAATAACCTGATCCTCGCGACATCATACATAATGGCCGTGATCATGGTCGTGGCCTTGTTTATCGCTTTTTTTAATTTTAACAATGCTAAAATTCAGTATTTGGGCGCTGAGGATAACTTTAGCCCTTATCACCCTACCCTTAATTTAAAGTTGTCATCAAGCTCAGAGATACAGTCGCTAAGGCTCACTAGTGAATACAACCATACACCTTCACATATTCCTATTACTCAAGATGAGATACAAATAGCGCTTCCTATTACCAACTTATCACGGGGTAAATATGAAACAGGCACCATTAAAATAATGAGTTACTTTCCACTTGGGCTGATCCGGACATGGTCTTATTTAAGACCAAATGATGTCTTTTATATTTACCCTACACCATTACCTTTAGATGAAAAAGAGCAACAACCAAGTCATATACCAGATAAAAACGAAACTTTATCACAACAGCAGGATAGCGCATCTGAGTTTGACCACCTTACCCTTTATCAAAAAGGGATGAGCCTTAGCAGGGTCGCTTGGAAACATTACGCCAAAACCGAGCAGATGTTAGTTAAAACACACAACTCTAATGGCCACTTTTCAAATCAAACCGTCGTTGATTATGACTTATTACTTGGCACAAAAGAGGAACGCTTGGGTAAGCTTTGCACACAAATTTTAGATGCCGATAAACAGCAAGCTCATTATGCACTAAAACTCAAACAACTGCGTATACCACTGGGTAGCGGGAACGCACATAAGCAAAAATGCTTGGAGGCGCTGAGTGAGTTCTAAGTTTCCAGTATGGTACTATAGCACCTCTGTATTTGTTTGGTTGATTAGCCTCATTCTGATTGATGACTTTGGGGTTGGCTTTACGGGTTTAGTAAGCGTGCTGATGCTTTGGCAAACCATTCGCATATTCACAACACCAACAATATTGAGTGTGCGATTCATTAATGTCGTTACTTTACTTGGGGCAGTTACAACTGCAAGCTTAATTGGTCTGAAAAATAGCGTAAATGTTTTCGTCGCGCTCATGTTAATAGCCTCCTTGCTGAAACAGATACATGCCACAAAGGCAAACCAGTTCACGCAAATTTGTATTTTGAATTTTTTTACTTATCCGTGCTTATTTTTATTCACACAAAGCCTGTTTGCTGCTTTGTTAGTGCTTTGCATGCTGGCTGTAAACCTAGCTATTATGCTTAACCTAGAGCAGAACTTAAAATTAAAACCGGCTTTGAAAGTAAGTATCAAAGGTTTGATAATAGTGTTGCCGGTGGCTGCATTTTTAGTGGTTTTTTTACCAAAGTTACCGGCATTTTGGCAGCTACCACAACCCCAGAAGGAAGCTAAAACAGGCCTGTCTGAAAATGTCGATCCGTTTGATATTGTTAGCTTATCGCAATCGGAAGAACTCGTATTCCGAGCTACCTTTGAAAATGAGCAGATTGAAGGGCCTTACTACTGGCGAGCCATCATTCATGATGAATTTGACGGAAAACGCTGGAAAATATCTGAATATCAAAGAACGAATATGAAGCCACCTTCCCTCGATGAAGGCGAGCATGCAACAATCATTGCTCAACCAAGTCACATTCCTTGGTTATACGGTTTATCCTACTCATACTCAAATAACCCAAAGTTAAATAGCAATGTATTTGGCACAGTTTACCTCAAAAGTCTCACATCAAAGCCTATTGAGTACTCAATTATGGTTAGCGACTTTTCACCTGAAAGCACGCTAAAACCTTGGTATTATCAACGTAATGTAAAGATCCCTAAAGAGTTTAACCCTAAAACAACCCAGTTAGCTCAAACTTGGGTAATGAGTTCGTCAAATACAAGCGAGTTTATTGAGAAAATGAGGCTGTATTTTCTCAATAATCAATTTATTTACACTCTGACCCCAACACCTAGTCAGTCTGATAACAGAGTTGATGAATTTTTGTTTAATACACAAAATGGTTTTTGTGGGCACTACGCCTCGGCAGCTGCATTTTTGCTGAGAAGCGCAAACATTCCAGCGCGCTTGGTATCGGGTTATTTAGGTGGTGAGCAAAACAAAAACCAAGGTTATTATAGTGTTTATCAATATGATGCTCACGCTTGGGTCGAGTATTTTACGCCTGGAGTAGGTTGGCAACGGTTAGATCCGACAGCATGGATAGCACCAGAACGCATGACAGGTAGCCTGTCACAGCTAGCGCAATTGTCTAATGAGTTTCAACAAGGATTAGGATACAGCTTAATCGCTTTTTCAAATTGGCATTCAATTAATTGGGTGCGATTAAAACTAGAAGAGCTAGATTATCAGTGGACTAGAGTTGTCATCAACTTTGATAGAGACAAACAAAGCAGGTTGTTCAAAAATTGGTTTGGTAAATACGGCACACTGTGGGCTGGGATTATATCATTACTAATATTTGCGATACTGTCAGTCATTCTCTTCTTCTTGGTAAACTATATACGTAGGGCTACTCCCCCTATCGAGTTGGCTTATTACAATGATATAGTGCGTTATTTGAATAGGGACTCACACAGTGGTAGCGTTCGACAGAATATTCAGGAATTAACACAATTGCTTCCGGAGAATGAGAAGGTACTTTGGCAGTTCTATGCGTTATTTGAGAAGTCACAGTATCAACAAAAACCACTATCTAAAACTGAGTTAAAAAAATTAAAGACCTTATACAGGCAAATAAAAAAGAAAGGCTAGAAGTAAATGAATGCTGTTATTTTGGGCGTGTTGCTCATGTTGGGGCTAACCCTTGTAAGAATTAATGTCATCGTTGCAATGACTATTAGTGCTATGGCTGCCGGACTTGTTGCTGGTTTAGACATAAAGACAACACTCAATGCGTTCAATGATGGGTTATCTGGTGGTGCAGAGATCGCGCTTAGTTATGCAATGCTTGGCGGCTTCGCTGTCGCTATCTCGAAATCAGGCTTAACACAAATTTTAGCACAAAGGCTCCTTAAGCTTGTTAATGCTAATAGCAATGAAGGTTCAACATACTTGAGTATGTTTATTATGGTTGTTATTTTAGCTTGCTCTGTGGCATCGCAAAATCTGATCCCGGTTCATATCGCATTTATTCCAATCCTGATCCCACCTTTGCTTGTAGTGTTGAATAAATTAAAGCTTGATCGCCGCGCCATTGCTTGTATCTTGACGTTTGGCCTTGCGACTAGCTACATGGTGCTTCCATATGGGTTTGGAGGTATTTATTTATATTCTATTTTACATAAAAACCTCATTGATAATGGTTTAACACTCGCAAAGTTTGATGTGCCCTACGCAATGGTTATTCCTGCGCTTGGTATGTTACTGGGATTGATCATTGCCCTATTCATTAGCTATAGAAAAAAACGCGAATATCAAGTAGGTCAACTGCAAAGCGAGCAAGCACCTGTTTTGCCCGAGGGCAAAGAAGCTAAAAAGGTGATGCTAGTTGGCGCTGTTGCTGTAGCTGTATCGCTTATTGCGCAAAATATCAGTGGCTCGATGATTCTAGGCGGACTAGTTGGTGTTATGATTTTCAGCTTATTTGGTATTGTAAAATGGGAGCAAAACTCTGACGTTTTTAGTAAAGGAGTTGCCATGATGGCAATGATAGGTTTTATTATGATTTCGGCACAAGGCTTTGCTTCAGTGATGAAAGCGACAGGTGATGTAGCTAGCCTAGTTTCTAGTTGCGCAAACTTTGTTGGCGACAACAAACCTCTCGCAGCAGCAATGATACTATTAGTTGGCCTGCTGATCACGATGGGCATTGGTAGCTCCTTTTCAACAGTGCCAATTATAGCGACGCTGTTCGTGCCTCTATCATTGGAAGTCGGCTTTTCAGCCATGGCAACGGCAGCTTTGGTCGGTACTGCTGGTGCCTTGGGTGATGCAGGCTCCCCAGCCTCCGACTCAACACTAGGTCCGACATCAGGGTTAAATGCTGATGGGCAGCATGACCATATTTGGGACTCTGTAGTACCTACATTTATTCATTTTAATATACCTCTACTCTGCTTTGGTTGGATAGCTGCAATGGTGCTATAAATTATCAAAATATTGACTGATGAAAGGCACCTTGTATCATGGTGCCTTTCTTAAGCTTTATTATCCAACCGTTGAATTCAAAAATGCGTTTAACATAGTTCGCTAACTCTGAAAATATCGGTCTGATAGACCCTATCACTCAAGGTTTCTACTTGCACATTAAGATTAAGTTCCACAAAACCGTACCGTATATTGAGTTAACACCAATTTGTATGATGTGTTCTTTTTGTTGTAAGGGACTAACAAGACATATAAAGACTATGCCTTGTTAAAATCATCAAAAGCCATTTAGCATTTTGTCACATACCACTGGGGTTGGTCTGTGGTTATCGTCTACTGCAACAAAGGTAAAGCTCCCCGTTATTGCTAGGTGTTTATCGTCTTTGTGCATTCTCTCGAGATAAATCTCAACATCTACTTTCAAACTTGTATTACCAACATGCACTACTTTTGATACCAGTTCAGCAAACGTGCCGGCTGGTATCGCCTCTTTAAAATCAACACGATCAGAAGAAATAGTTACAAGCGGTTTACGGCAAAAGCGTGTGGCTGCAATAAACGCCACCTCATCCATCCACGCTAGTGCATCCCCACCAAACAAAGTGTTGTGATGATTAGTACGTCCAGGAAACACTGTCTTGGTTACGTGAGTAATAGAGCTTGCGATACGCTGCTCTATAATTATCTTTCTTTGTTCTTCTGTCATTTTTTAACTGCTTTGTTTGCTAATGTTTCTTTCATAAGTAGAGCTGGGTCAAGTCTTTCCCCAAACCAATTAAATCGCCAATCTAAATGAGGGCCGGTTACTCTTCCCGTAGCACCTATCTCAGCAATTTTGTCACCTGTTGTAACTTTGTCGCCTGCTTTTACATCTAACTTACTGAGGTGAATATATGTTGACGTAATACCGTGACCATGGTCGATAATTAATGTGCCACCACTGTAGTATAGATCTGAATTTGCAAAAACAACCACACCGGATACAGGTGCATACACTGGCTCACCTGTTTTGTTCGCTATATCTAAACCAAAGTGAGGGCGTCTCGGCTCACCATTAAAGTATCTTTGGCTTCCATATATGCCTGATATTCGGCCTTTGGCAGGTCGGTATACTGTTTCTTTAAAATACAATAAATCTGAGTCACCTTGTCTGGCTTTCGACACAGCTTGCGCTTCTTCACGAATACGTTTGAGGACTGACTCAGGCGGTGAAACATATTTTTTAGCCACCCCTGTAATTTTATCTATATCATAATCACGTTTAGTAATAAGCAGAGGTTGAGAGTGTTTTTTGCCGTCTTGAGATTGCCAGCTTAACGTATGGCTTAACTCAGCATCGCGACCAAATCCAAAAACAAAGTAGCCTTCTTTTGAACGCTTTATTGCTCTTTCATTTAACTTTATATTACTGGCCTGTGGCAGTTTACCAATGACCATACCACCTTGGGTTAAATTGCCTTTTAGTTCTAATGCTTCAGTAAAAAGTGCTGTACTTGCAATTACGGCAAACATGAGCGCTTTAAGCATAAGCAATCGCTCCTTTACCCACACCTTCATAGGCACGCACTTGCACATGATCGTTAGGATGCTGCACTTTTATCTGACCTGCCAAGTATTCGGCAATGCACTCAACGGTGGTATCGCACGGCAAAATATCACAGCGCGATTTACTTATCGCAAGCTCAAAGTAGCCTTGTGATGACGTATAAGCAAACGCGTAATCTCCCTCTTCCGCTACGATATGTTTGAGCTCAGCTGAGGATATCAAATCTTCCTCACTTGCGAGATATATATCTTGCCATTTATCTGCCCATTGCTTTTGTAATCTCGGCATACTGACGTCGTTTAGCTTGATACCAATCAGTGAACGGTGACCATGAATAATACGCTGACAGTTACCATCATGTTTTTTAAGACCGTGACTATAGTGATAATAGAAGCCGCTTGTCGCCTCTGGTCGTAAAGTGATATCGAGATCTTTCACATTATCCGGTAAGTGAGGCAAGATCACTGATTTGAGATAGGCAATTGTATTTACTTCGTTGACTTCTTCACCTTCAATCATACACACAGCTTGCTCTGGCGCACTCATTGCTAAATGACTATCACCAATATGAAGATCAAGTTCAAATCGACCATTTGTGTGTTTGGTATTAGCGCTAAGCGCGCTAGGTATTGCTAATTTGTGATCTAGCTTTTCATCGATAATTTGTTTGATTTGTTTTTTGACTTTCGCAAAATCTAGCACCATAGACTCAGCGTTTAAGTCGCCATGTAATACGATATCCGTGATCCAACTTTCCCCTACCGCACCACGACGAGGGCAAAGGTACGAAAAATCAATCACGGTTAAAGAGTCAACAAAAAGGATCATAAATTACCCAAAATAGCCTACAAAAAATCAATGTTGATTATAATGATTTTCCCACTATAAATCGCCCCTAATCAGAACTGATTTGCATTTAATCTCTTCAATTTTTTGAAATTTAATCAAATAGACATATCCTTAGCGCAAAGTTTACAAGTCAGCGTACGCTTTTTAACTGTTCGGAGTTGTTTAGCGTACATCTGTACGCTAAAGTAGCGTCAATTTGCAAGCTAAGAAGAAAAGTTATGGAACCTAAGAACAGCTATACAAAAGAAGAACTTATTTTATGTGGTCGCGGCGAAATGTTTGGTGAAGGCAACTGCCGACTGCCAAGTGACAACATGCTCATGATGGATCGCATTGTCCAAATTAACGATGATGGCGGTGAACACGGCAAAGGCCAAATCATAGCAGAGTTAGATATCAATCCAGATTTATGGTTCTTCGATTGCCATTTTAAAGGTGATCCGGTTATGCCTGGTTGTTTAGGTTTAGATGCAATGTGGCAGCTAGTTGGCTTTTTCCTTGGTTGGTCTGGTGGCCCTGGCCTTGGTCGCGCTCTTGGTGTTGGTGAAGTAAAATTCACAGGACAAATATTACCGACAGCGAAAAAAGTGACTTACCGTATTGAAATGAAGCGTGTAATAAAGCGAAAACTATTTATGGGACTTGCTGATGGCATCGTTGAAGTAGATGGTCGTGTTATTTATGAAGCAAAAGACTTAAAAGTTGGCCTTTTCCAAGACACCAGCGCTTTTTAATACCAATTTTCTTATTTAAGTAGTCTATTTTGAGGCGAGAAAGTTTTGTCGATAACACCGCTTCCGCGTCCTGCTCACGCCGAGGTACCTAAGTCCTGTAGGCAAGCAAAAATTTTGCTCTTTAGTTGTTCTAAATAAGAGATTTTTAACGCGGTTAGCGTCAGATTTACTCCTTAAAATTGAGCAAGTATTAAGTCAAATTGGTATAATCTCACGATTTTCTGTAAAACGCACAAAGCCCCTAGCGGGGCTTTGTTCTCCTAAAATTCGGTATCAGGTTTTAAAGATGTTGCGATTGTCCATCGCTTCTCGCCATCCGCCTAACCATTCTGATCTGTGTTCTACTTGTTGATAGGGACAATTTTCTTTCGACCGTCCGGCTAATCCAGCCTTAAATCCTTGTGAATGTGCTCTTTCTAAACGGTCTCTTTTCTGTCTCTTCATAGGTAATATCCTCACCTTTTTCTCTATCAGCTTTTGAGTGTACTGATACTGCGTAGTTCAAACTTGATTAGAACAAAACTCACTTTTCCGAGTATCCACGAACGTGGTTTTGCTCATCTAACTAATAAACTAAAACTTAGATTTTATTGAGAAAAGTTAAACACTAGCCACATCATAAAAATACAGATGCGCTACTTACCGATGAGATTTGGCCAAACCCATACCTTCAATAAATCATATCTAGGGGAGTCATGCAATGATCATAATTGTAATTCTTGGATGTACAGCAGCAAAAAGCATAAATTTGCTTTAGATTAATCATAAGTTGGATAGGCAAGCTAAATTTGCATTTAATCTGGGCTTGTTTTTATTGTAATTCCTGTAAAAAAACATTCATAAGATAGTCATAAAAAAAGGCCAGATAGATCCAGCCTTTTTTCAATAACTTGTATCTCAATGCAAGCATTTGCTCGGTTAAGTGCTTGGCACTTAGCTCGCCTTAATCACTTCCAACCCGCCCATATAAGGCTTTAATGCGTCAGGAACAACAATCGAACCGTCTGCTTGTTGATAGTTTTCAAGGATTGCAACCAAAGTTCTGCCAACCGCTAGCCCTGAACCATTTAATGTATGTAATAGTTCTGGTTTCTTTTCACCACTGCGGCGGAAACGAGCCTGCATACGACGAGCTTGGAAATCCCACATATTTGAACAAGAAGAAATTTCTCTATATGTGTTTTGTGCAGGTAACCACACCTCTAAATCATAAGTCTTAGTTGCACCAAAGCCCATGTCGCCAGTACACAAGACTACTTTTCGATATGGTAGGTCTAATAACTGTAAGATTTGTTCTGCGTGTCCTGTAAGCTCTTCTAATGCTGCCATCGAATCTTCAGGCTTAACTAACTGCACAAGCTCAACTTTATCAAATTGATGTTGACGAATAAGTCCACGAGTATCACGGCCATAGCTACCAGCTTCACTTCTAAAGCATGGTGTGTGGGCTGTCATTTTTACAGGTAGCTCTTTTTCATCAAATATTACATCACGAGCGCAGTTTGTGAGCGGAACTTCCGCAGTCGGGATCAAGCTAAAGCCATCTTGATCTTCAGACAAGGCTTCAGTATGAAATAGATCTTCTGCAAATTTAGGTAGTTGACCCGTACCGAATAAGCTCGCTTTATTTACCAAATATGGTACATACATTTCTGTATAACCATTTTGCTCAGTGTGCGTGTTTAGCATCAGCTGAACAAGCGCTCGATGCATACGCGCAACGCCACCGCGCATCACGGTAAAACGTGAGCCACTTAACTTAACACCCGTTTCAAAATCTAGGCCTTTGTCCAACGCTTCACCTAGGTCAACATGATCTTTTACTTCAAAATCAAATTGCTTTGGCTCTCCCCAAATGCTGATCTCTACATTTTCAGATTCATCAGCACCTGCTGGAACATCTTCAGCTGGCAGGTTTGGTAAAGACATAGCGTAATCATTCAGCTCTGCCAATACTTTATCTTGCTCTTCTTTGGCTGCACTTAACTGATCACCAAGATTAGCAACAGCATCTAGTAACGGCTGAACATCTTCACCTTTCGCTTTGGCTTGACCAATTGCTTTGGAAGAACTGTTACGCTCGCTTTGTAATTCCTGAGTTTTGGTTTGTAGCGCCTTGCGCTTTTCTTCTAATTCAGTGATCTTAGCAACATCAAGTTCGAAACCACGCTTTTTCAAACGCGCAGCGGCTTCCTCGATGTCTTGACGAAAGTATTTAGAATCTAACATTGTTTTTTTAACCTTTTTGCATGATGAGGCAGAGACCAACCCAGGCCATAAAGATACACGCCACCACATTTAGGGTGACGTTAAACGCCATTTTCACATATTGCCCTTGTTGGAGTAGCAACAAGGAATCCATTGAGAATGTAGAAAAAGTAGTCAGCGCCCCTAAAAAGCCAATACCTATTAGCGTTTTAGCGGGTGAAGCTGCAATTACTTCTTTTTCAATTAAACCGTAAAGCACACCCATCAATAATGAACCAAGAATATTAACGATCAACGTCCCAAAAGGGAATCCCTTACCTAAGAGTTTTATTGATATATCGCTGATAAAAAACCGTAACATGGCTCCCAAAGCACCACCAAGCGCAATTGTAAGGTAATTAATAAACATCCTTACTTGTACCTCTTGTTAGTGCTTTGTAGATCTTGCGCTTTCAAATATTCAAGTTTTTCCGCTATTTGTTTTTCCAAGCCTCTTTGCGTAGGCTGATAGTATTGGCGCTCATGAATGGCTTCAGGAAAGTAGTTTTCTCCTGCTGCAAAGGCACCAGGCTCGTTGTGAGCGTAGCGGTATTCCTCACCAAAGCCCATTTCCTTCATTAATTTTGTCGGTGCGTTTCTAAGGTGTTCCGGCACTGGATAATTAGGGTCGCTCTGAGCGTCGTGTTTTGCTTGATTAAACGCCATATACACAGCATTACTTTTTGGGGCGCTGGCCAGATATAGCGTGGCCTGTGCTATTGCACGCTCTCCTTCGCTTGGACCTACACGATGATAAATATCCCACGCATTGAGCGCAACTTGCATGGCTCTTGGGTCAGCATTGCCAATATCTTCCGTGGCAATGGCAAGTAGCCGTCTGGCAACATATAAAGGGTCGCCCCCTCCCGCTAATATTTTACAGTACCAATAAAGTGCAGCATCAGGAGCACTGCCGCGAACGGACTTATGAAACGCAGAGATTAGGTCGTAATAGAGGTCGCCTTTGTTGTCATAGTTTGATAGTTGACTTGGCAATACCTGCTGCAATATTGGTTCATTGACTACATAGCGATCTATATCTGGGTCAAACCCTAAGTCTATCGCTTGCTCCAGTAAATTAAGTGCTTTCCTGGCATCACCTGAGGCAGCTTTGGCTATCAGATTTAGCGCATCATGGTCGATTTCAATTGCGTGTTTGGAAAGTTGCACATCTCTGGCTAGTGCATCTTTTTGTACCTGTATTAATTCGGCTTCATCTAGGGGTTGCAAAGTATATACCCGTGCTCGCGATAAAATAGCATTATTCAGAGCAAAAGATGGGTTTTCAGTGGTGGCGCCAATAAAAGTAAAGGTGCCATCTTCAATATGGGGCAAAAAGCCATCTTGCTGCGACTTATTGAATCGGTGAACCTCATCGACAAACAATAATGTTCGTTTACCAGATTGAGCAAGTCGATTTTTAGCATCAATCACCGCTTCGCGTACTTCCTTTACTCCAGCACTGACCGCTGAGAGTTGAATAAGCTCCGCATCTGCGTAATTAGCAATAATTTGTGCAAGCGTGGTCTTACCAACACCTGGTGGGCCCCAAAGAATAAGACTATGGCAGCGACCTGAGGCGATCGCTCGATACAATACAGAGCCTTTTGATAAAATATGGCTCTGGCCAACATAATGCGCTAACGTGGTTGGCCGCATTCTAGCGGCCAACGGTCTAACATCTGGGGTAAAATCAAAGCCTAAACTAGTCAACGCCTGTTTGGTCGTCCACGACCACTCCCTCAGGGATAACAAATTCAAAAGTGCGCTCAGCGACGGGCGCATTAACTTTGCTTTGTCTGAAATTAAATGTAGAGATTTGGCCTGAAATGTCGTTCACCGTTAATTGTGCGAGCCCCTCATTGGTAACATCAAACATCAACGCCAATTGCTCAACTTGAGAGTCAACTCTGTTCTTGGGTGTGATTAAGTACGCGTCGCCTTCGCGTTTTACCGCATACTTAGACCACTGGCTATTATCTTGCGTTGTTAACAGAACAAAAGGTGTTGTATCAATCAGTTTAGTTGTATCTAAAATCGTAACCTGTTCTGCAAAGGCATCATAATAATAGGTCGTTGTGCCACTTGAGACAAAAAGCGTATCGTCTGGCATCTCTTGCTGCCATCGGATCTTCAAAGGCTGTGCAAGTACAATGCTACCTGTGCCTGACTGTAATTCATTGCCCTCTTGATCTTTAACTACTTGCGAAAATTCGCCTTGAAAACTGGTTAAATTAGCAAGCTTGGCCTTTAGGCTCTGCATTGCGGCTTCATCGGCCCAAGCTGGTTGCATCGTTATGCTAGATAGCATCACAAGTAATGCTATTTTATTAAACTTCTTCATTAATTGGCTCCGCCTTTTACCAATACTTCTCGTGCGCCATTATGTCCAGGTGCACTCACGACACCAGACATTTCCATCTGCTCTACCAGTCGAGCAGCACGGTTATAGCCCACTCGTAACTTACGCTGAACACTCGACACTGACACTTTACCTGTTTCTATTACAAAGCCAACCGCTTCATCGTACAGCGGATCAGACTCGTCATCTCCACCTTCTGGCGCTTCTCCTGGTAACAAGATGTCTTCCGTTGCTTCCCCACATAGGATCTCTTCGACGTAATTAGGTTTACCTCGCGCTTTCCAATCATTAACTACCGCGTGCACTTCATGGTCATCAACAAACGCGCCATGGACACGTATCGGTACACTGGTACCTGGAGGCAAATACAACATATCCCCCATACCAAGTAAATTTTCAGCGCCTTGTTGATCCAAAATAGTTCGTGAATCAATCTTGCTCGATACTTGGAAGGCCATTCGCGTTGGAATATTTGCTTTAATTAGGCCGGTAATTACATCAACCGAAGGGCGCTGTGTTGCCAGCACCAAATGTATCCCAGCAGCTCGTGCTTTTTGAGCGATACGCGCGATTAGCTCTTCCACTTTTTTACCAACAATCATCATCATGTCAGCAAATTCATCGATGACCACTACGATGCTCGGGAGCTTATCCAGCATTTCTGGCTCATCCGCCATACCATCAGTGTCTTTAAAAAGTGGGTCAACAATGGGGTGTCCCGCTTCTTTTGCTTCTTTAATCTTCTGGTTGTAACCCTTTAGATTACGCACACCAAGCGCTGACATCAGCTTATAGCGACGTTCCATTTCCCCAACGCACCAACGTAGCGCATTCGCAGCTTCTTTCATATCAGTGACAACCTCACATAATAGATGTGGGATCCCTTCATAAACAGAAAGTTCAAGCATTTTTGGGTCTATCATGATCATGCGCACATCTTCTGGAGGAGATTTATATAGCAAGCTTAAGATCATGACATTAACGCCCACTGACTTACCAGAGCCAGTGGTGCCTGCAACCAACAGGTGTGGCATTTTTGCTAAGTCTGCCACTACGGGTTGTCCAGCGATATCTTTACCTAGCACCATGGTCAGCGGTGATGGGTTTTGTTCAAACTTAGGCGCGTCTATCACTTCAGATAAACGTACAATTTCACGGTGTTTGTTAGGTAACTCCAAACCTACATAAGTCTTACCTGGTATTACCTCTACCACTCGCACACTCACCGCTGACAAAGAGCGAGCGAGATCTTTGGCAAGACCAGTAATTTTTGCAACTTTAATACCTGGTGCTAAGTCAAGTTCAAAGCGCGTTACTACAGGACCTGGATAAACTCCCACCACGCTGGCTTGAACATTAAAGTCTAACAACTTGGTTTCTACCAACCGTGAAACCTGATCAAGCTCTTCTTGTGATATTGGGTTTTTAGCTTTATCGGGCCTATCAAGAAGTTCCAGTGACGGTAATGGGTCTGCCGGAGGCTGGGCTTCTAATAATGCTTCGAACTGCTCTTTTGCGCTCGGTGGTGGCTGATACCCTTTTGTGCTCGTTGTTTCACTGTTTTTTGTTCTGAGTGGCCGTGCTGGGGATACAACCTTAGTTTCATGAACCGGCGCTTCGTCGAGCGCATTGAGCGCAGCTACGGTATCTAATGGTTCATCCTCAATTGCGGAAAAATTAATCTCTTGCTCCAAGATATCGTCAAGCTCATCGAAAACGCATGGCTCTTGCTTAGGTGCCGCCTCTGTAACTGTGTCTGACGCTGAGGTTTGAATCGCTGTATCGTTGGTTTTTCTGAACAATTTATCTTTTAATTTGCCAAGACCACTTGGTGTCTCTTCATCATTTGTTGACTCCTGGTGGATAATGTCATCGTTTAAGACAGGCTCCATGGCATCACCAAGACCTTCACTGAATTTCGGTTCATCAACAGGCGCGCTAGCCGTTGATAATTCCGGCTCAGCTTTTACAGTATCCAGTTTATCTGCTGGTTGCTCATCTTTAGTGGTAAGCTTGTTTACCAACCAGCGTAGCCCAGCGACGACTTTTTCTCCAAGATAATCAACAAACTCCACCCAAGAAACACCGGTAAGTAATGTCATACCCGCAAAGAAAAAACATAACAGTAATATAGAGGTCCCCGTAAAATTAAAGGCAGGCATCATGGCGCCGGCGACAACATCCCCTACTACACCGCCAGATGAAAAGTTGTAGATATCATCAAAATTAATACTGCTAATGGCACTTGCTGAGGTGATGAAAAGTGTCGCACCAATAAGGCGTAGCCCAAGGGTTGTATAATCTAGCTGAAGGAGCTTATGTGGCTTTTTAAACAGTAAATAGCCAAGAAATTGCACTGCTGCGGGGATCAAAAATGCCAGCCACCCAAAACTCAGCAACAAAATATCTGCTAACCATGCACCAGCAGCACCGGTTATATTATTTACTTTTACGTATTCGCCGGATTGAGTCCAAGCAGGATCTGCTGGGTCGAAGCTTATCAACGCACACAACATAAATATTGCTGCTGCCGTGCTTACAATCAGACCTGTCTCTAAGAGGCGTTGCACACCATTTAAGCGCATTGTAATTAAACCTTTTTTTTGTTTCTTTTCTGGGCATATCAAGCCCAAAATGTCAGCAAATTAGTGATTTGCGTTAGTATTGCTGTATATACTTACACCTTACCAAGAAATACCTCAAGGTGCACAAGGTTTTATTACTTCTCCTTCCTCTCCTTTTACTTCTTCCATCACTACAAAAGTACGGCTCTCACTTATATTTGGCAATTTAAGGAGTATCTCACCTAATACCCCACGGTATTCAGACATATCGGTTACGCGTGTTTTAAGTAAGTAGTCAAAGCTACCAGAAACCAAATGACATTCTATGATCTCGTCATGTTGCTTCACCGCTTGATTAAATCTATCAAACACATCTGGTGAATTTTTATTCACTGTCACTTCCACGAACACTAAAAGCCCTTGCCCGAGTTTAGCAGGATCAACTACGGCTTTATAACCGCGTATAAAACCTTCGCGTTCTAACTTTTTGACCCGCTCTAGGCAAGGTGTTGCGCTTAAACCAATGCGTTTTGCTAATTCTACGTTAGAAATTCTGCCATCTTTTTGAAGTTCGACTAAAATCTTTCTGTCGATTCTGTCTAGTTGTTGGTGCATAAGGTAGTTTTTTATCCTGAATAGTTTGTTATTTTAGAGTATATCACTACCTTTAAATATTAAAACAGTGAGACACACTGGCTATAGGTAAATATAATAGTCAAAAATTTTACTCCGTTCTTATTTTGAGGCGAATATTATGATTATTGGTGTACCTAAAGAGATAAAAAATCACGAATACCGCGTTGGTATGGTTCCTGCGAGCGTTCGTGAACTAATCAATCACGGTCACGAAGTTGTTGTTGAAACCAATGCTGGTATCGGCATTGGTTTTACTGACGAAGATTATGTTCAGGTTGGTGCTAAAATTTTAGGCACTGCAGCTGAAGTATTTGCAACAGCAGATATGATTGTTAAGGTTAAAGAACCTCAAGCTGTTGAGCGTGCGATGTTACGTGAAGACCAAATTCTATTCACTTACCTTCACCTTGCACCAGACCTTCCTCAAACTGAAGATCTAGTTAAGAGCGGTGCAATCTGTATAGCCTACGAGACAGTAACTGACACACGCGGTGGTCTTCCATTACTAGCACCAATGTCTGAAGTGGCTGGCCGTATGTCTATCCAAGCTGGTGCTCAAGCGCTTGAAAAGTCACGTGAAGGTCGTGGTATGCTACTTGGTGGTGTACCGGGCGTTGAACCCGCTAAAGTTGTTGTGATCGGCGGTGGTATGGTTGGCCGTAACGCAGCACAAATGGCGGTAGGTCTAGGTGCAGACGTTACTATCCTTGACCGTAGCATCGACGTACTACGTTCACTAAATGCACAGTTTGGTAGCCAAGCTAAAGTTATTTATTCTACTGCTGATGCACTAGAGAAGCACGTATTAGAAGCTGACCTTGTAATTGGTGGCGTACTAATTCCTGGCGCAGCAGCTCCTAAGCTTGTGACTGCTGAACACATCAAAGCAATGAAGCCTGGTGCAGCAATTGTTGACGTAGCTATCGACCAAGGCGGTTGTATTGCGACGTCTAAAGCGACAACACACGCAGAGCCTACTTATATTGTTGATGACGTAGTTCACTACTGTGTAGCTAATATGCCTGGTGCAGTACCTCGCACTTCAACATTCGCGCTAAATAACGCAACGCTTCCTTACATCATCAAGCTTGCAAACTTGGGTTACAAAGCAGCGTTACTAAATGACAAGCACTTCATGGACGGCTTAAACGTTCTAAAAGGTCAGATAACGTGTAAAGAAGTAGCTGAAGGCTTCAACATGGAATATGTTGACCCGCGTACGGCACTTGAAAACGCTTAATCGCGATTGATACAACACACCTTAAAACACCACTTATCTTCGGATCTGTGGTGTTTTTTTATTGTCATTTTCCCAATCCCTGTCATTCGTTCCAATTAAAAGAATAAAAACTTTGAAGTAGAAGCTAACCGGCGTCTTGCTCTATGTGCTTATCTGGGTTTTCTATTTTTACTAGTCACAAGAGCACACAATCTTGCACACCTGCTAAATTACCAACGTCCTCTCGCAAAGCTTATACCAATTTGACTTAATACTTGCTCAATTTGAAGGAGTAAATCTGACGCTAACAGCGTTAAAAATTTTTCATTTAGAACAACTAAATAGCAAAATTTTTGCCTTGCCTATATGGATGTAGGTACCTTAGCGGTAGCAGGATGCGTTAGCGGAGTTATCGACAAGATTTTCTCGCCTCAAAATAGACCACTTAATTAAGCAAATTGGTATTACTTATTAAAAAGTCATCACACTACACGCAAGCCCAAGCTCTTTAGATAATGGATGATGGTGATCCGCCACCAATAAAAAAGACTGCAACCTTAGTTGCAGCCTTTTAGCAGTGAAAGTAACGTTGTTCGATTAACCGTTCAAGCTACTTGTCGCACTGTCTTACTCACCACTTTTGAAAGCGGTTTGTTGAGTGCTTTCTACATACCGCCAGTAGCATGATCAAATATATCCATATCGATACCGCACCAGACGATTTGTTTTGCACTTTAACATTATGGTTGTCCGAAGCTTTTACAGTCACACTAACGGTACCAGCAACAGCGTTACCATAACCATCACTAAGCATGTATGTAATAGTGTCAACACCAACAAATCCAGCTTTTGCAATATAGGTTAACACCCCATCTTGAGAAATGCTGACCGTACCTTGAGCCGCTGACGCTTCGATAATCGTTAGCGTGTCTCCATCAGCATCACTGTCATTTGCTAGCACATCAATGTTAATGCTAGCACCAGCATTAACCTGAGCTAAGTCTGGTTTTGCAACTGGTAGACGATTAGCAATTACCTGAATTTGCACCGTACCGTTGCTACTTGCTCCTTGCGAATCGCTCACTACATACTTAACTGTATCAACCCCAGCGAACCCAAGGTTAGACAAGTAGCTGAGCTTCTCACCCGATACAATTGTTACTGTACCATTAGTCGCTGAAGCTGAGCTAACGGTCAAGCTATCACCATCTGGGTCGCTGTCATTTGCTAATACATCAATCACTGTCGCTTTGTGGTGCATGGCTGTCACTAGCTCACCCTGTACAACAGGCGCTCGGTTACCCATTACTTCCACCACTACCTGACTATGCGCAGTACCACCTTGGCCGTCAGTAATACTATAAGTAATTACATCTGTGCCAACAAACTGCTCTGCTGCAACATACATCAGTGTTTGCTGTGCAGTAATTGTCACTTCACCAAACTGAGCAGAAGCTTGAGACAGAGATAAACTATCGTTATCAGCATCACTATCATTCGCTAACACATCAATTTCAATGCTGCTATTCCAAGGTAAGCTTGCGTTGTCTGCATTAGCTACTGGCTTAGCATTATCACTGTGGTAAACCGCAACACCACTTGGATCCACCACGGTACCATTAGCTTCTCCATCTGCGTCATTTGGTCCGCCATCTTGTACGACAATCTGAACACACCAATGACCTTCTGTTAGACCCGGTTGCCACTGCGTAGCTCCCGGTGGAGGACAGTAACCGATAGCACCAGCAGAGCTGAACACTTGGTTGTTTTCGTCTTCAACAAAGTCGCTCCAGCCTTTGGCTTGGGTAAACTTACGGTAAACTGCATTTGCTGGAATTGGTAACTGCTGCGGTAGCACCAAGCTATAGTTTTGACCTTGCTCAGGTAACCCATAAGCGATGTAGTCATAAATACCACCTATATTAGTCGCTTGTGTATCATTTACAAGTCCAGTTTGCGATCCAGATTCAACTTGCAAGCCACCGCTGCTGCTTAGTACCGAAACCGCTCCACGACGTAAACAAACACCTGGCTCACCTTCAGCTAAGAACGCAGTTTGATTATTAACTTGTGCAGGTACGACATTACACTCGTTAATCGCATCAAGATAATCGGCAATACCGTCACCATCACTATCTTGGTAACCCTCTTCGCTATCCGGGATAAGATCACCATCTGTGTCCGTATCATTCAAAGCAGCTAACTGCTCGACAACTTCAACATAGACTGTCTCAGAGGTATTTAAGCTAGGTGAACCATTGTCAGTTACCATTGATTTCACCGCGTGTACCCCAAGCGTTGTAGCGGTTGGATCAAACACAAATTGCGCAGGTTCGGTACTGAGGTTACTTAAATCTGATGACCAACTTACCGTTAATGTATCGGTTTTATTAGCATCTTTGGCCGCTGCTTTAATGGTTACAAGTCCACCAGCTTGACTTACCTTGATTCTCGTTTCGTTTTGTTGCCAAACGTTGAGATCTAACGTTGGTGCCACATTACTTTCACGAATAGTAATCGTAGTTTGATGTTTATTGCCCAAGTTCAATGCAGATGACAAGCTAACCGTTACCGTCTCGTCTTGCTCTGATGCACCATCGGCTGCGACATCAAAACTGATTTCCGCCTGTGTTCCCTTATCTATAACGACTGTTCCACTTCGTGCAGTATGGTCGTCAAAAGATGCAGTACCACCAATGGTATAACCAATTTCTAGTGGATAAGTCGGTGAAGTTCCGTTTAGCAGTACCTGTACCGTCACCGCTGAACCTTCAGATACAATTTGATCCTTACTCAAAGAGATAAGCGGGTTTACATTCAGCCTTTGAAGTTCAATAGACTCAAGTCCAGAGCTATCCACAGTACGCCAATAGACATCATGTTTACCCGGAGCAAATACCATTTTTGAGTCAACTAAAGCTACTGGCAGTACATTACCCTGTGCATCTTTTGCTGAGGCAACACCTAGGTTTACCTTGGTGTAAAGTGCTGTGGCATCTACCGTCAGATCCGCCGGTACTGTAAGGGTTGGTGCTTGAGTATTATCATTGCCCTCTATCACCAAGTTAACTTTTGCACTCGCGCGACCTTTATTGCCATCGGTTACCGAATATGACAGTGACACTGAGCCTGTAAAATCGTCAGGTGCTTGATAACTTATTGTTGCACCGCTTACCGTTGCGGCACCAATACTTGCTGTCACTCCTTCAACTTTCAGTACATCACCATCAATATCGGCGTCATTACCTAATACCGCAATGGTATAGTTATCATTAGCCGTTTTGTTGAGTGTTAAACTATCGTCTTGTGCAGTCGGTGCGTCATTCACAGGGTTAACTGTAATTGTGACCGTTGCAACATTTGACGTAAGCGCTTCATCACGGGCTACGTATGTAAAACTATCTTGACCATTGAAGTTGGCATTAGGAATATAAATCCAGCCATTTTCAACTGCGCTTAATACACCATTTTGAGGCTGCGTTTGCGCCGTTAATGTCAAACTATCGTTTTGTGCATCACTAGCCTTGGCGACAATATTCACACGGCTGTCTTCATTAACCTGTACTGCTTGGTCATCTGCAATTGGCGCTGTATTTCGTACAGTCACTGTGAGGTTAAATGGCGCTAATGAATCTGACAGTGCCCCATCTGATACACTGATCAACACATTAGCTGTCACACCAACATCACTACCCGTAGGCGTGCCTGATAGCTCACCAGTTTGCGGATTAAATGATGCCCATGACGGTCTGTTTGTGATGCTAAACGTTAAGTTCTGGCTATCAATATCCGATGCGCTAGGCGTGAAGCTATAACGGTCTCCTTCAACTACTGAACGTGGAGGCTGACCTGAGATCGTAGGCGCATCATTGACATTGATTACGGTCACAGAGAAGGCTTCAAGGCTTGCTTGTAATGTACCATCAGACACTGTCATCACCATCTCACCGGTCGTACCTACATCGCTTTGTCCTGGCGTTCCAGACAATGTACCTGTCGCACTATCAATAGTAAGCCAGGTTGGTTTATTGGTAATGGTGAATGTCAGCTTGTCACCGTCAATATCTACCGCTTCAGGTGTAAACGTATATAACTGACGCTCATTGATTTGTACTTTTGGCGAACCTGTAATTGTTGGCGCATCGTTGACATTTGTGACAGTCAAATTGAATGCCGCCAGACTAGCGCTTAGTTCACCATCAGACACAGTAATAACAATGGCGCTATTCTCACCAACATCCGCATTACTTGGAGTACCTGTCAAAGTACCGGTGTTTTTATCGATGCTTAGCCATTGAGGGTGGTTAGCAACAGAGTAAGTAAGCTGAGTTGAGTCAACATCTTGTCCGGTAGGAGTAAAGGAATATGCAGCCCCTTGCGCAACCGTCGTCACTGGGGTGCCTGTAATCGTCGGTGCGTCGTTCACCGCCTTAATGACAATACTGATTGAATCAGAAACAGTACCTGCGAGTACATCAGTCAGTTCCACGGTAACACTTCTGTTCAATGTGGAAGGATTCTCTGATGTGTTCTCATAGCGAAGCGCTCTAACGAGCGATTGTACGATAGCATTATTCGCTGCGCTTAAGTGCACAGTTAACTTATCACTCGCAGTCACCACACCGTCATTCGCGGTGCCACTTGCCTCTTCAATAGCGCCGATGATTGTGCTTTGGTAACTAATGTTGCCATTGCTGATGCTAAAGTCGCCATTTGTGGAAATACTTAAGCTATCTTGCGCCAATCCATTCGTTGTCACTGAGGCAACTAGTTTAGCCCCATTGCCCTGCCAGCTATTGTCTCCATCTGCGTCATCCGCAGTTGCTTGAGAGTCAAGTACTGTTGCCGCAGCATTTTCTGTGTATTCTACAGAATCGGCTAAAGCCAAAGTAGGCGCAGTGTTCACTGAAACATTAATCGTCACATCAGCGTGAGCAGAAGTACCACCTTCACCGTCAGTTAGGACAAAACGCACGACTCGTTCGCCCGCCGTACCTGCTGAGTTTTGGCTGTTATCATACTCTATTGCGTTAATCACAGTTGCAACAATCGCATTGGTCGCATTGTTGTTAAACGTAATGGTCAGCGCGCTGCCGTTACTACCACCTGTGTAGCTACCTACACTTGTTTGGTTGTATTCAACTTGGCCATTGTTAAGCGAGATTTCAGTACTACTGTCATCAATTGCTAAGACGTCTTCCGCAGTTTGTGCACCACTGGCAATCGACACGGTTAACATCCCACCATTGAAGGTGTCAGTATCAATGTCAGTAACAGTAACTGCACTGTTTTGATTAACAATCACAAAGTTTTGCGCTGAGGCATTGTAATCAAACTGATCACCATTCAGGTTATTGATAACAGGTGCGTCGTTGACATCGGTAATATCAATATTCACTGTTGCCAGCTGCCCTGAACTACTGCCATCACTGCCGCTGATAGTGATCAGTGCTTGATCATTACCTTGGCTATTAGCCTCACCTGTGTATGTAAGATTTGAAACCGTATTGAGGTAGGCATCAATCGCACTCGGTGCTCCTGTTAAAGTAATGGTTTTCCCATCTGATGATAAGGTAGCAGTTACACCAATCGCTGAACCATCAGCAGGTGTATCAAATGACCCCTTATCCACTTTAATCGTCAATGTCACACTCGCGCTATCTGGGTCAATAATCGTTATAGCCGATAAATCCAAGCTTGAGCTCGCATCTTCTGTTACAGAAACATTGGCAGGCGGTGTCGTTACAGACACAGCATCATTAACTGGATACACGGTAAAATTGAAGGTTTGCCCAGTCACTGGTGCCGCATTGTCCTCACCACCATCAGCAAGCGAGAATACAAAGCTATCTGATGTGGTTTCACTGCCATCATGCACATAAATTAGCATCTTGTCGTTGACATTTTTTTGCGTGAAGGTTGCGTTGAGCGACAGTTTTTCGCTGTCAATTGGATTTTTATCTTTATTTGCATCGATATACAAATCGCCATGTGACGGTAATGTAGTCACTGTATAAGTCAAACTTTCGCTATCATCATCTACATCCTCAGCCATGAATCTATCTTTTAGGATAAAGCCTTTGCTACCTTCGCTTATGCTCAAGCCAGAGTTGCGTAACTGCTTTGGTGCATCATTGACAGATGTGATAGTGATTGTTGCTGTATCTGAGGTATTTGAGAATGCGGAAGTCCCACCTTTAGATGTAGCATCAAACGTGCCACTAGCTGTACCCGCCGATTTATCCCACGCAACAAAAGTCATTCTTGATGTACCGTTGTAGTTTGCATTTGGAACAAAGCGTACTTTATGTGTATTTGCGCCACTGAGCGACCCATCTAGCAAGCGAGCTACGGCTGTTAGGTCAACAATTTGGTCTGATGTCACACTGAAATCATCCCAAGAGCTACCGTTATCCGTAGTATATTGCCATTTACCATTGGTATTATCGACTGTGGTAACGGCAATGGCTTCAACGGCACTGCCATCAACATCACCGATTGAGTTATCAACCACTAGCGTAGCAATATCAACACCAACGTTATTGGCATCTGATACATCTTCAATAATTGATGTAAATACAGGCGTTTTGGTATCATCCAATGTTGGTGCATCGTTCACTTCCGTAATGCTAACAACCGTTTGATTTGTACCCGCACTACTTGCAATACCATCGTTAAATGCCCACACAAGTGTGACTGATGTATCTGGCGCTTCAGAGCTATTTGAGTAAGTAATACTTTGCAATACACCTGCAACAATGGACGTTGTGGCGCTGCTGTTAAAGGTCAACTTCAAGGTACCAGCGCTATTAGTGGTAACCGTACCTACGGCAACACTACTGTACTCAATATTCTGGCCTTGCACTAATGTGCCTAACGCACCTGTGTTGGCAAAAACATCGCTGGCATTGGCCGCACCGCTTCGTGTGATAGTCAGGCTTGCACCATCATAATTACCACTGTTACTGCTCAGAGCATCAAGCTCCGTATCCGATACCGATACATTAGCATCTAAGATCACTGCTGAGCCATTTTCAGTAAATGTAGGGGTGCCATCAAGATCAGCAAAGACTGGCGCATCGTTTTCATCCAACGTAATAGTCACGGTTTGTGTACCAGACTCAACAGCATTATTTGTTGTGATTGCTGCAATGTCGATGATCACAGTTTCGTTATCATCAACAACACTGTCATCCACCGCAGTTACTTTAAATGTTTTAGAGGCGCTGCCTGCGGCAATTGCCACACTGCTGCTGATATTGTCAGAGAGACTGTAATCAGTACCTGAGCCTGTAGCCGTGCCTGTTACATTGATACTGACCGTTACCGCATTGGTTGCTGTTACCGCGTTACCAGCTGAATCTTTCAAAGAAAGCGTTAACGTTGCAATGCCGCCTTTTTCACTGACCGTTGTATTATCAACACTCAACTCTACATTCGGCGCAACCGTAAAGGCAAAGCCGGTATTATTACTGAAACCTGCAAAGGCATTACCGTTTTCATCGGTTAAAAACCCTGAGTCCATACGGATGGCATAGCGCAACCCTGCTGACAGATCAGCACTTGGGTTAATCGTTAAGGTATCACCTGATAAGCTGATCTTAGGACTGTCAACTGCAAAGGTTTCAATTACATTGCCGTTACTATCTACCAACGTGATAGTGCCGCTAGTGCCAAGTTGCATCGCTTCTGTGAACTTCAGCGTTAAGTCACCAGTTGCTGAAACACCAAAACCACCATTGGCAGTTGAGGAGCCAGCAGTGTCAATAGCAGGTGCCACACCATCAATAACTAACGCCTTGCTGGCAGCAAGCGAGTTGGCCGCACTTGGTGTTGCCAGCGTTAATGTTGCATCATTGCCCGCCGCATCTTTAATTGTGCCACCGTTCAAACTCAGCGCAGTCGTTGAAATATAATCAAGGTCACTGCTAACATCACCCGTTTTCACGGTGTAGTTAAAGGTTACAACAGAATCAGATACCGACGTGAAGTGTACAACTCTATCAACATCACCGGTTTCAAGCGTTAAAGTGGGTGCGCCTGTTACAGTGATATTTTCAGAAAACGTCACCTGAATCGCAATTTCATCACCCACTTTATAAGTACCATCAGCTTTTGAGGAAGAAACACTCGAAACCGTAGGGGCAATGGTATCAACCAGTACGTTGTCAGTATTAACGCTACTTAGCGTGGTATCAAAGGTATTGCCTGCCGTATCGTTCAGAGTTGCGTTGTTCAGCGCAAAACTGGTGATACTGATTCCATCTAAATCTTCATCGCCTTGCACCACAGTATAAGAGAATTGTAATTGGCTAGTAGGCGATGTGGTTGTGCTGGTATCAAGTGCAACCGTTTTGCTACCAATCGTCAGATTAAGTTGAGGCTTACCTGCGGAAGTATTTAGCGTCACCGACTCGGATAACGTCGCGGTAAAATCAAGCGTTTCACCCGCTGTATAGGTTTTATTGCTCGGTGGCATCAGTGAAGACACTTTAGGTTGTGTAGTATCAACACGTACACCCGTTAAATCAGCCACATTGGCCAGCGATACATTTAAACTATTGCCCGACGCATCTTGGATTGTGCCACCATTGGTATCTACCATACTGCCCAGCTCTAGACCATCTGTATCATTATCGCCAGCCTGTACTGTGTATCTAAAAGTCAGCGCGGTTTTGCTGCCGTTACTATTATGGTAACTTGCATAGCGCGTTGTGCTCCCTACTTTTAGGGCGATACGTGAAGTGCCAGAGGTTGTGGTTACATCCAATGCTTCCGATACATTAACCACAAAATCAATGATGTCATTTTCTTTATAGCTTGCACTCGTGGACGTAGTAACCGAGCTTACCGTCGGCTTAATTGTATCAACCGTGATGGTAAAGGTTTTTTCAGCAGAGGTATCCACCCCACCGTTGGCCGTACCGCCATTATCTTGTACTTGCACCGCGATAGTTGCAGTGCCATTCACATTCAATGCTGGCGTGTAAGATAACTGACCACTTGTGTTAATTGCTACATTGGTGACCACATTATTCGCATCACTTTGTTCACTCACCAAGTAACTAGTGACCGATTGTACTGCGTTCGCGTCACCATCGCTGCTCATTGACGCAAAGTTAGCAACCACTTGTTGATTACCCGCTGCTGCGTCTCCGCCAATTGAAATATTGCTACCCAAGCTCAGCGTTGGTGCATCATTCACTTCGGTAATATCAACGTTTACCGTTGGGTTGCTCGCCAAGTTATTAGTGCCATCGTTGGCGGTGATGGTGATCAGTGCTTGGTTGTCACCACTGGCATCAGTTGCTGATTTATACGTGATATTGCTTGCGGTATCTAAAAAGGCGTTAATATTCGCAGCACTGCCAGCGAGGGTGATCACTTTTTTATCACTCGAAAGTGCGCGGCTAGTTAACGTACCAGCGCTCGATAAGCTTTCAAATGTGCCGTTATTGACCGTTAAGGTTACCGTGAGGGCATCGTTATCGACATCCGCAAATTGCACTGCAGATAGAGTAACGTTACTTGCAGTATCTTCTAACACACTAATATCTGACGGCGAGCCAGATACTGTCGGCGCTGCATTAGGTGCCGCTTCGGTGGTAAAGTTCAGAGTGGTGTTATCGCTGATGCCCGCAAAGGCATTGTTATAGCTGTCTAATATGGCACCGCTATCAATTTTAACCGCGTAATTTGTGCTATAGGCAAGATCGCTTGCTGGATTAATATACAATTTACTGCCACTGATACTCACCTTGCCTGCGCCAGGAGTGGTGGTTGTGCCATCCGAATTTGTGGTAACAGAGAAGATTTCTGAGCTGGCTGCGCTAACGTTATATAAGGTGATATTACCCGTGCCAAGCTTGATATTTTCGCTAAATGCTACCGTGATATCTGCGCTACGTGAAATACTGGTTGCGCCATCCTGAGGGCTTGACTGCGCAATATCTAGGTTTGGAGCAGCTCTATCTACCGTATGCACCGCACCAGTAAAGCTGGCCACATAACCATTATTGTTATTACCATTACCATCGCCATCAACAATATTAGTATTACTGTTTAAGTCCAGCCTTAAAGTGCCTGCACCGCTGATATTGCCCACTGTGACATCAATCGTGCTGCCAGAAGAGCCCGACACACTGTTCACAAACCCTCTAGCGTTTCCCGATACGGTGGTAACTGTAAAGTCATCAATTGAGACATTTGAAGCTGACTCATCAAAAGCCACGGTATAGGTGACGGATGAGTCGCCTTCACTTGGACTGTCTTTTAGATTGATAGAAGAAACAACAGGGGGCGTGGTGTCAGTGTCGGGTTGCGCATTGACATTGTCAACAACCAAACTAAGGAATGAGACGTTACGAATATCTTCTCCACCCGCGTTTTCATGTACTGTAAATTCAATAGAAGAGACGCCCGTAACAGGAGAGAAAGAACCAAAAAGGTCAGCTAAACCAGCCGAAGTACTGTTTGAAAGTTCAGTCAGCTCGGTCAGTTTAAATGTTGAATTTGAAAGTGTATCACCATTGGCATTTTTAAAAACGACCTGAGTAGCTGTAGTCAGTTTGACTTGTGTTGAACCATAAGCATGTATTTTAATATCAGTGACATCAAAATGTGTTACGTTGCTTCCATTGGCTTTAAATATAAAGGTTTGTGGCGAGCCTCCACTCACCGGACTAATAGTGTCATCACCTGGGTCTGCTAAATTATTTGATATCAAATAGCCACTATAGTTGGTTAATGTCCTGAACCCTGTGCCGCCAGAATCGACGCCTCCAATGTCAGCGAAGCGGATTGTTTGCTCTGTACTTGCACTAATAGCAAAAGACGTTGATGTGATAAGCAAAACAGCTAGCGTATTCAGCATTTTAACAATGCTCATTGATAATCTCCATAACACTGCATATACCCTTTCAAGGCAGATTGACGACAGCTCGCCTTAATTTGGCCGCTATACATAACTAATTCCTTAAAAATAATGAGGCGCTCATGCTCATATCTAAGCGCCCTAAAAACCACTAGCTTCGTGATGGATAAATGCCAATATCGGCAATGACAAACTTAACAACAATGCTTGGTTGGTAATTGGGTATTGGCGATGATGCGCCAGTGCTTCCTACATCGACTTTAACATCAACAGCAGTATTTATCTGACTAAATCCGCCATTGATTTGTACTGCATCCCCGGCCATTTGCACATCCGATGTAGTCGAATACGCCTTGGTAATAGGCGTTGTTACTCGACCATTAACAAGCTCACCAGTTGCCCAATAAGCCCCATTGGCATCATCTGTATTACCCAAACCGTTTTTCGCGTTTACGGTTAAGTTGCCAACAAAACCCTGTGCAACACTTGTCGCTTCAGCTGTGGCTATGGCTGTATGACTGTGTGCTGGCAGCTGAGTGACATTCAAATAATTATTTTCATAACCAAATACCCCCCCTTGTGGTTTGTATGTCAAACCAGGACCGGCCCCATCCCCAATCGGACCACGGCCTCGAAAATCAGGCAAACCAAAACTGACACGGCCATCACCACCATACATAGTGCCCAATAGCGAGTATAAGGCCGAACTAGAGCCGATACTTATAATTCCACCCCCGCAAGCGAAATAACCACGAGGTATAAAGCTGTAACCGACCATTTCGATCTCACCAATATATACACCATCACTCATTTTTTATTCCTTCTTTTTTATTTTAAATTCATTCCGGCTTGTAAGTTGGCCTGCATAGCAAAGCGGTATCCATCAAACACCCCTTCACTGCTGCTTACCACATCTACTTTTACCGCTTGTTTATTTGTTAGGGCAAGCACTAGGCCGCCAGAGGTTGATAACGTAATAATGGTGCCCGCTTTTACGCCGTAAGTTGGCTGCGGGCTAATCGTCACTTGTAATAACTGACAAACCGCGTGGCCAATACGTAACCGTGCGCCACCAAAATACGGATTTGCAGCACGAACTAAGTTAACAACTTGCTCTGCACTGTCGGTTTGCAAATGAACAAACAAATCTGCCTCATTCAGAGTGGGCAAATTCTTTGGGACAAATGGTCGGCAAAGCGCAGTTTGCTCCAAGCTATCGACATCACTAACAAGCGGTTGTAACAGGTTAGGTAATTGCATGATTAGCTTTTTGTGTAGGGTGCCCGCAGTATCGTGGCTATCTATCGTGACATCATGGCTCAATAAAACGGTTTGCTTTTTTACACACACCGCTATCAACGCGCAGCTAGATTGCTGACTATAAATACTATGAAACACTGCATGTTCAACAGTTGCATTGCTGTTTTGTGCAACTTGAACCTGCACAATATTCTGTGCGCTTTGTAACTTACATAGAGGTTCATAGGGTAAATGGTAACTAATGAATCGACTCCCTTGCCAAGTTTGCTGAGCAGAAGCCAAAACATCTTCATCTAAATTTGTATGATAGGCATGTGGCACATCAAAGTGCTGCGCCGCCGCAGCATGTTGTTGAGCAACTGACTCAGGGCAATACACGCTTAATATACCAGCAAGAGCATTCATCTGAGCTAAGCATTCAATTGCCGGAGTTGCAACTGGTGAACTGGCCAATAAAATCACTTTTTCCATATTAATCCCTTACGCCAAAGTAGGTAAAAAGCCAGGCATGCCACAGAGCTTGTAATAAAACTTGAGCTTATCGCCCCCTTTAACGAGTAAATCGTCTGGTTCAGACGCCTTGGGTTTAAAATCAATACACACCGACATGTCCGCCAACGGATGCGTGATCCCAGAGTCATATTGATCAATCACCTCTTCGCCATCGACATACAGCTTGGCGCTGAGCAATAAAATACGCTTAGGCATATCTTCCACATTATGTGGGATGGTCACTTGATTTGCCTCAATCAAATCAAAACCATCGCCCAAAGGCATAATGGCAAGTTGCTTTAAGGTGGTAATATTAAGTGTAAAAATGGTACCAAGGGAGATGCGCTCAGCGCGGATCTGTTCGTTTATAAAACTTGAGTGACTGCGCTCTTGTTCTTTCCATTGATCAACAAATTCCCGTTGTGGCACAGTAAGTAGCGCTTCTACAACTATTTCGTTTGGCAAGAGGTAAGCATCATCAGCTAGAAACGTTGCAAGGTGGCGCATAAAACTCATGTGTCCTTCTTTACTCAAACCATGCTGCATCGCCTCTATAACTAAAATATCAATCGGCTCACTTGGCTTATACTCCATTACATCCATACAGAGTATCTCAATATTGTCGGTGTCCAGACCCAGATTCTCTACAGTACGCTCCAACACTTTTTTTGCACCGGGCTGAATGTCTATTAATGTAATCTTTAACGGGCGCTGATAACGATTATGTGCATTGACATAACACAGAAGCGGTAAAACAAGTGGGGCAAATGGACCACAAGCAGGATAAACCAGATGCAGTGGCTCTTGGCTTTGTCCTTCAGCCTTTGATAGCACTTTATCAAGCCCGCGAATAAACGCTTTGACCCGATAAATATCATTGACTGTCGACACCGCATCTTTAACAGCCATCACTAACCCTGTGGCGTTGACGTAGGAATGTGTCACTTCTTCTTCGGGAAGCGCAAGTTCTTGATAAAGTTCTAGTAGAGACTCTGAAAAATCAGCAAAAACCGCCACCAGCTGATCATGTGTTTGTGTTTTAGCAAGTAAAGTTTCAACAACGCTACAGCAGTGTTTTATCAAGACACTACTGCTAGCAAACGCATCGCCTTTTAATTGGCGGGTAAGTTGACTACGCAGTGATTGGTTAAATAGTCGCTCTAAGCTTGGATCAACAGAACTGAGCTGTTGCTTTTCACCCCAAGTTTGAGATGGTTCGTTGCTTTTTTTCATATTCGCTTTCCTAAGCTTCGTGAAGGTGTGGACACTATATGACAATACACACGGCGGCACACTTGCATTATGATTTAAAGCCAGTTAAACCATATAAACTTTCATGTGCGATAATTCTTTTTAGTAACCTCATTCTAAGTAGCGCGAGCATATCGTATCAACAAGATTCAATGACATTAAAAGCCCCCACATTAACCTTATGAATTAGTTGATAAAAAATTAGGAATTTTGATTTTCCCATTAAATAGCATTGTTTTGATAATGTCAATTACACCCTATTACACCCAATTTCTTTATTGTTAAAAAGGCGCCACTTGCTTTCATGGTAAATAGCCTCGCTTTTTAGGCTTCATGAGAAGTAATAAATCAGATGCGTAATAAAAGTATTCCTGTTGGTGAATATTTAGGGATTAGATCACGCGGTATAGAGCGATATTCAATAAACATCGAAGGTCATAAATAGAGTCAAACTCTTCATTCAAGCGCTATTAGTGAGTAGCAAAGTTCTGGATGAAGTAATCATGTACATGCCTGTAATATCAACTGAAGTATTTACCTCCCTTAAACAATAAAACAGAGCTTCAAATGAAGTCCTGTTTTATTACTGTGTAGCAATACGCCTAAAAGGCTAGTTGATTTTTTGGGTTGGTTGCGTAGTGGTGGTGTCGTTTGAGTCGGAACCTGAACCGCCACCGCATGCAGCGAGAATCATTGCCGAGACAATTGTTGCCAATACTGCTTTGTACATGGTGCTTTCTCCTCTTGTAAGTCTTAAAGAATAGGAAATGCACCATGAATAAATAACTGATAAAAACGCAATAATTCGAAATACCTTCAAATGTCGCGCAGAAGTTTTGGCATTTTCTCATTAACTGTCATAACTTTAATGTATCAATACTGTTGGAGTATGGCTGTGAAGTTTAAACACAAAGTTGTATCCGTCTCTGCGTTTGTACTTTTATTCGCGTTACTCGTTTTATCTGTTATTCAGTACCTATCAGTACGTGCAGCAATAAAAACGCAAACGGCGCAGAGCATCAATGAGATAATTCAAGGGATTGGTAATACCGTCACAGCGCAAATGAAAGGGGCAACCGACTTAGCTGCGCTCACAACCAACCTAGTCGCTGCAACAGATACTTTAGAAGGCGCTTTTCCCATACTTTCTCAACCACAGCTTACCGACGCTTTTCTACTTATCGGGTATGGTGAAGAGCAAACGGGTCGATACGTTGCCAGCGACCCCGGCTGGAACCCTGGTGCTAATTGGGATCCCAGAAAACGGCCTTGGTATACCGATGCAAAAAATGCACGTGAACTCATCATTACCTCCCCTTATGCCGATGCGGTCAGCAATGAAATCGTTGTGTCGATAGGCGCGCCTGTTTTTAAACAAGGACAATTTAGCGGTGCTATTTTCTATGATGTGAGTTTAGCTAAACTTGGCGAGATGATTAATTCATTTAACCTGCTCGATGCAGGTTATGCGTTTATGGTGAGCAAAGATGGCTCAACCATCTCACACCCCGATGTCAACCTAAATGGTAAGCCTTCAACAGAATTTCTCGGCCAAATCAAACCATCGGAGTCGTTACAATACGTTAAGGTCGATGGCGAAGATAAATTGGTGCTATTTAAAGAAGTGACAGACCTAGACTGGTATTTAGGGGTCATACTAGACGAAAACACCGTGTTTGCCGCTCTCTCACAACTAAGAAGAAATGCAGCTGTGTTTGCGTTTATTTCCGTTGTGCTGGCAACACTGTTGTTATCGCTCGTTATAAGTTGGCTATTAAGACCTCTCGATGAAATCAACACTGCAATGGCTGCCATTGCAAAAGGCAATGCCGATTTAACGGTACGACTAAACACAAACCATGAACCCGAGTTTTCTGCCTTAGCAACGAACTTTAACGCTTTCACCAACACATTAAGAACACTTATTGTAAATATTCAACGCTCAGGGCATGAAGTGCTCAGCGATGCTCAGCACACATCTCACGTCGCGGCTCAGTCTCGTCAAGCCATAGAAACACAATTAGAAACGATAAAGGTATTAAATAATGCGACGACACATATGTCTGCAACAGAGCATCAAGTAACTAAGTGCGCCCAAGAGGCAGCACAAGCGATAAAAGATACCGATCAGGTTGCTATTCAGGGTGAGGCTATCGTTGCCGAAACTACCAATACTATTGGAGCATTATCGAATCAAATCAGCTCAGCGATGAATGTTGTCACAGAGCTTGAAAGTTCATCTACTGCCATCGAACAAATCCTTTCTGTGATAAACAGTATTGCAGAGCAAACTAACCTACTTGCCTTAAATGCAGCAATTGAAGCCGCAAGAGCTGGCGAGTCAGGTAGAGGCTTTGCGGTTGTTGCCGATGAGGTACGCTCGCTTGCTCAGCGCACTCAAGAGGCCACAACCGAGATCAGAGGCATGATAAACCAACTGCAATCAGGATCTGAAAACGCAGTTACCGTTATGAAGCAAAGCCAAGATTATGTAGAGAAAACCGTAGATAAAGCTGAGCAAACTCGCCACGCGCTAGAGGATATGAGAAGTGCTATTCGCCATATTGTTGAACTTAACTCTCGTATTGCCGATATGCTACACGAGCAAAATGACATTGTAAGCAACGTTAATAATAGTAGCGCATCAATAAAAGAAATTTCTGAGTCAGTATACAATGAAGCGAGAAGTGTTGATTCAACCATGCAGTCACAAGTTGATAAAATTACTGGTCAAGAGCAATTACTTGAGCAATTCAAAGTTTGATTATCACTAAACTAAACCGTTACTATAGAGGTAATAGAGGCAGTAAGCGCCGTAGTGCCAAGAGATTAAAATGAAAGCAAATTTGCAGGAATTATTTGAACAGTACTTTCAAGTAGCGGAGCAGGTTCAAATAAACCTATACCCAGTAGACGATAATATGGTACCTGAAAATGAGTACCAATTAGAGGCTGCCATTCCCCCACTATTCAAGCTTGCCAATGAAATCAATGCACTGGACCTTAATGCCCTGAGGCCCCTACGCAACCTAGGCGATACCGCTAATGAACTCGCGGCCTACTTACAAGCACAATCACGCAAAATTGACCTAATCATTAGCCACATTCTTGCCACTGAAGAGCCTGACGACAGCAGCTTATACTGTGACAGCTATGGTGGTGGAGGCTTAACGGTTACATTAGAAGACGAGTATGAAGTAGGTCAGTCGCTGCGAACGAAAGTATTTTTACGCAATGAAGCTAGTGCTATTTTTTGCTACTCCCAAGTACTGGCCAAGCAACAATCAAAGTATACCTTAGTGTTCACCGCTATCAGAGAAGCTGATCAAGAGTTATTGGTTCGCGCCAGTTTACATGCACAAACCAGGCAACTAAAACAAAAACAGCAAAAGGAGTAAAAATCACACAATCAAACTCAGCAACCTCAATTAAACGCGTCAAAATTTACTGACACCTCTGAGGTTAATGATAAACTATAGGCTTATTATTCTATGGTGATGATTTAATGAGTTTTACTTTACTCCCTGAATGGGCAGAACAAGATGCCGTGATGCTCACTTGGCCGCATTCGCAAACTGACTGGAGAGATATTCTCAGCGATGTAGAGCCTGTCTATGTCGTACTTTGCCAACATATTACTCAAGTTCAAAAAGTGGTTATTGTGGCGCATGATGAATCGCTAAGAAAACACATTGAACGTTTATTAGCAGACGCCAATGTTGACATAGCCCAATGCCAGTTTGTCGTTACGCCCTGTAATGACACTTGGGCACGTGATCATGGCCCGCTAACAACACAAAATAGCACCATGGAACTGTGTGTAAAAGACTTCACGTTTACAGGTTGGGGTGATAAGTTTGCCGCTGAACTCGATAACAAAATCAATCAACAGCTTGCCACACAAGTGTTAAACCCCAACTGCACCTTTGAACCTGTGGATATTGTACTTGAAGGCGGCGGTATTGAGATAAACGAGCATAAAGTATTACTGACAACATCTGAGTGCTTGTTGAATCCGAATCGTAACCCACATTTAAGTAAAACCGAGTTAGAGCTGGTATTGCAAAAAGAGTTCGGTGCAGAGTCTTTCTTGTGGCTTGATCATGGCTACCTAGCAGGAGATGATACAGATAGCCATATCGATACCCTAGTGCGCTTTGCACCACACAACACTTTAGTGTATGTAAAATGCGACGACAAAAGTGATGAGCACTACGATGCGCTGAATAAAATGGAACATCAGTTACGCTCGTTTCGTACGCCATGCGGCAATCCCTACAAGCTGATTGACCTGCCGTGGCCTAGTGCTAAGTATGATAGTGACGGGGAGCGATTACCTGCCACTTATGCAAATTACCTTATTTTAAATAAAACGGTTTTAGTGCCAATTTATGGTGATGAAAAAGACCAAGAAGCACTGGGTAAAATCTCCCTTGCCCACCCTGAAAGAACAGTAATAGGCGTAAACTGTTTACCAATCATTCATCAATTCGGTAGCTTGCATTGTATTACTATGCAGTTACCCAAAGGTTTTTTAAGGTAAGTATCATGGCTGAAAAAAACATAAAAGTCGGTGTTGTGCAGCATAGCAACTCGGCTGATCTAAAAAGCAACTTTGCTAAGACTTGTGATGGCATCAAAGCCGCAGCGGCGCAAGGCGCAAAACTAATAGTATTGCAAGAACTACATCGCAGCTTATACTTTTGCCAAACAGAAGACACCGATCTATTTGATTTGGCAGAAACTATCCCAGGTCCAAGCACTGAGACCTTAGGTGCATTAGCCAAAGAGTTGAATGTAGTTATTGTTGCCTCGTTATTTGAAAAACGTGCAACAGGGCTTTACCACAATACTGCGGTTGTACTTGAGTCTGATGGTACTATCGCTGGTAAATACCGTAAGATGCACATTCCCGATGACCCAGGCTTTTATGAAAAGTTTTACTTTACGCCTGGCGACATGGGCTTTACACCGATCCAAACTTCAGTGGGTAAACTTGGCGTCTTAGTGTGCTGGGATCAGTGGTTTCCTGAAGGTGCACGTTTGATGGCGATGGCTGGAGCTGAGTTTCTTATCTACCCAACAGCAATAGGCTGGGATCCAAGAGACGACAAAGCTGAGCAAACACGCCAACGCGATGCCTGGATCATTGCTCAACGCGCTCACGCCGTGTCTAATGGTGTTCCGGTGATTAGTGTTAACCGTGTTGGTCACGAAGCGGATCCTTCAGGACAAAGCGAAGGGATCCAATTCTGGGGTAACTCGTTCGTGGCAGGTCCACAAGGTGAGATGCTATTACATGCTTCGGAACAAGACGAAGCCGTCTGTGTGGTAGACATAGATTTGGCTCGTAGTGAATCAGTTCGTCGGATCTGGCCGTATTTAAGAGACAGACGAATCGATCACTACCAAGATCTTTGTAAAATCTATCGCGATTAATAAATAGGAGTAGTCAATGGCGAACGTGCAGTGGAATAATTTACCATGGGTAAAATCTAATAAGGACAAAATCACTTGGGGTAACCTAGTTGGTAGTAGCCTGTCACTCTGTTTAAGTGAAAGCATTCAAAAACACGATAACCTCGTGGTGCTCATTACTCCTGATACTCCTTCTGCACTTCGTCTTGAGCATGAGCTGGCGTACCTGTTAAACGACACGCCAGTGATGATGTTTCCAGACTGGGAAACTCTGCCCTATGACCACTTTTCACCGCATCAAGATATCATCTCGCAGCGCCTAGCAACACTAAACACGTTAAAGCATGAGAAGCAGTCAGTGCTGATCATTCCTGTGTCAACACTTATGCTGCGCACAGCGCCACCGAGCTTTATTCATGGTATGAGCTTGCAGGTTAAAAAGGGAGATACCGTTGATGCCCAAAGTCTCCGTGAGACGCTTACACAAGCAGGTTACCGACACGTTCAACAAGTTATGGAGCATGGCGAGTTTGCAGTACGCGGCTCGATTATAGATTTGTACCCTATGGGTAGCCCTCTTCCTTTTCGATTAGACTTTTTTGATGACGAGCTTGACTCAATCAGGCATTTTGACATTGAAAGTCAGCGTTCAAATGACGAAATCGAAGCGATAGATCTGTTGCCAGCTCACGAGTTTCCAACCAATGCCGAAGATATTGAGCGATTTAGGATCAGCTATCGTGAAGCTTTTGGTGCAAGCAGTGAAAAAGACAGTATTTATATGCAGGTTAGCAAGGGCAACTGGCCTGCTGGTATAGAATACTACTTGCCGCTGTTTTTTGATTCACTCGCTACTATATTTGATTATTTACCTAACGACGCCGTCATTATGCCATTTGGGGATATTGAGTCTGCGGCTCACACATTTTGGCAAGATGTATCAAAACGTTATGAAAACCGAAAAGTAGATCCGCTTCGTCCACTGTTGGCACCTGCCAAGCTATACCAACCGATAGAAACACTCTTTGAAGGCATAAATCGATTTCCGAGAATAAAGCTAAGTCAAGCAAAACTCGGGACAAAGGCTGGCCATCATAACATCAATGCAGAGTTGATAGATGATGTCCGTATTGAGCACAAGCAGAGTAATCCATATCAAAAAGTGCTTGATTACATCACTAAACAAAAGAAACAAAAATCCAGAGTACTATTTAGCGTGGAGTCTGAAGGACGACGAGAGTCGTTATTAACTCTACTCAAGCCCACAGGCCTAAAACTAACTCCCTTCAAACGGATCGGGGATTTTATAGCCTGTGATGCTGATGTTGGCATTATCGTCACCCCACTGGCGACCAGTGTCAGAGTGCAAGAGACTCGCTCCCTTTCTATTATCACCGAGCAAGAGCTGCTTGGTGTAAAAATTTCACAAAAACGCCGCCGAAAGCATAAATATGAACAAGGTCAAGATGCACTGATCCGAAACCTAGCTGAATTAAAAGCAGGCCAGCCGATTGTACATCTAGACCACGGTGTCGGTCGCTACTTAGGGCTAGAAACAATAGATGCCGCCGGTGTTGCTACTGAATTTGTAACAATCACCTATGCCAATGAAGCAAAATTGTACGTGCCAGTGTCATCGCTGCACATGCTCAGTCGCTACTCTGGTGGTGAAGAGGCCTCAGCACCACTGCACAAACTTGGCAATGACGCGTGGGAAAAGGCAAAGCGTAAAGCGGCTGAAAAAGTGAGAGACGTGGCTGCTGAACTTCTGGATATTTACGCAAAGCGTCAAAGTAAACCCGGTTATGCTTTCAAGGTTGATGCAAACGCCTACCGAGATTTTTCCGACAGCTTTCCATTCGAAGAAACCGACGACCAACGCAACGCCATCACCGCGGTATTGGCTGATATGCAGTCAAGTCTTGCAATGGACAGGCTCGTGTGTGGTGATGTTGGCTTTGGTAAAACGGAAGTTGCGATGCGCGCTGCATTTGTTGCGGTTAATGACAGCAAGCAAGTCGCGGTTTTAGTCCCTACCACTTTGCTTGCTCAGCAACATTTTGAGAACTTCAAAGATAGATTTGCAGATTTACCTGTTGAAGTGGGCGTATTATCCCGATTTAACTCAGCAAAAGAGCAAAAAGAGACTCTGCAAAAGCTCGAAGAAGGCAAAATTGACATTGTTATTGGCACGCATAAGCTTATTCAAGAAAATATAAAATTCGCTGATTTAGGCTTATTAATTGTCGATGAAGAGCACCGTTTTGGGGTCAGGCAAAAAGAAAAAATCAAACAACTCAGAGCCGATGTTGATATTCTAACGCTCACAGCAACCCCTATTCCACGTACATTGAATATGGCCATGAGTGGCATGCGAGATTTATCAATTATTGCTACGCCACCGGCAAAGCGGTTAGCAGTGAAAACCTTTGTCCGCGAACGAAATGACGAGTTGATCCGCGAGGCAATATTGCGCGAAATCAAGCGCGGTGGCCAAGTGTACTTTTTACACAACAATGTAGAGACTATCGATAAAATAAGTGCTGACATTTCAGCCCTAGTTCCCGAAGCGAATGTAACAACGGCACACGGGCAAATGCGTGAAAAAGAACTAGAACACCTGATGGGAGAGTTTTATCATCAAAAGTACAATGTCCTTGTCTGTACCACCATCATTGAAACTGGCATAGATATACCATCAGCTAATACTATCATTATGGATAGAGCTGATAGGCTTGGTTTAGCGCAGCTTCACCAGCTACGTGGGCGAGTTGGCCGAAGCCATCATCAAGCCTATGCCTACCTACTAACAAAAAATTCCCAAGCATTGACCAAAGACGCAGTAAAACGTTTGCAGGCAATAGAACAGTTAGAAGATCTTGGAGCAGGTTTTGCCCTCGCTACCCATGATTTAGAGATCCGTGGTGCTGGAGAACTATTGGGTGATGATCAAAGTGGTCAGATCCAAACGGTTGGATTTACACTTTACATGGAAATGCTGGAACAAGCCGTTGAAGCCCTCAAAAACGGTAAAGAGCCAACTCTTGATAACTTACTTCAACAACAAAGTGAGGTTGACCTTAAGTTCCCAGCCCTACTTCCTAATGACTATATTCATGATGTTAATATTCGTTTAAGCATGTATAAGCGGATCGCCAGTGCTAAATCTCTACAAGAATTAGATGAATTGCAAATAGAGCTAATAGACCGATTTGGCTTACTGCCGGATGCAGCGAAAAATTTATTTGCTGTACAATCTGTTAAGCTAAAAGCAACTCAACTTGGCATCAACAAAGTTGAAGCAAACCCTAAAGGTGGTTTCTTCGAGTTTAGTAGTCATACAAAAGTTAACCCAACATTCATCATTGGCTTGATACAAAGTAGCCCTTCAACCTATAGGATGGAAGGTGCAAATAAACTGAAGTTTATGATTGAAGAAAAGAATGGCCAAGAAAGGTTAAAGCTAATAAAAGCCATGATAGATGACTTTGAGAAAAAGGCGGTAGCATGAAAATAATAAAAAGCATAAGCCTATTGGCAGCGCTAGCTAGCAGCCAGTATGCTCATGCTGTACGCTGGTTTGAGGTTGAAATAATCGCGTTTGAGCAAGCATCAGCCAACGCACTGAAAGAGGACTTTAGTATTGAACTTACGCCTCTGCCACGCAAAAATATTAAACCGCTATTGCTTGAAGGGTTTAATAACACCGGTCATCAATTATGCTTACAAGGCAGCGAGCAATTTATAGAACCGAACTTGATAAAGGCCCTTACACAGGGCAATTACTCTACTATCTGTAACCCTGATGTAGACTATGTTGCAAAGTTTGACGAGTTACCTCTTACACCCCGTGTTGAACCACAAGAGCATATGAATGCTATCTATTTGCTCGACAAAACTCAGCTAAATTTTACAAACAAGATTAATGAGCTGAAACGCAAAGGGTTAAACCCCATATTACATACAGGGTGGCGCTTTCCAGAACAAAGCAAACGACGCGCACCAAATATTGAAATCATCGCGGGTAAGCAACATAAGCCACCGTTGAGCTATACTGTTACACAAAGCGGCGATAGCTTTTCCGCCCTTACTCGCCCTTTCGATGTTGAGGCGCATAATCCTCAAGCGCATTTTCAACTAGAAGGGCAAATCAAGATCCATGTAAGGCATTACCTTTACGTGACAACAAACTTAGATTTACGATACGAAGAAGGTCAAGATACTCGTACCGCAAGAATGTCTCAATATACTCGCGTGTATAGTGGAGATATACATTACTTAGACCACCCAAAACTTGGTGTGATCTTCCAGATAAGAAAATATAAACATTAGATGGGCAGCATAATGAAAAAAATAGTACTTGCATCGATATTACTCGGCCTTACAGGCTGTTCTAAAGTAACCGTTGAAAACTACAATAAACTAGAAGTTGGTATGGACAAAACTGAACTAGAGCAAATTCTCGGTTCAGCAGATAACTGTGAAGAAAAAACACTTCACACTAACTGTATTTGGGGAAGTGACGATAAACATATCAAAGTTACACTGCTTTCAGATAAAGTAACGCTGTATTCAAAAAAAGGGATTGAGTAAAGGTAACCCCTTTTCAGTGAAAAAATAAGGCCACATCAAAGTGGCCTTTTTTTGTTAATGCTTCAACTTAGAAATTGTAGGTGAAGTTAACAAATGCTCTTCTTCCCCACGGGTCATAAATTGCTGAGTCCACCCCAGAACCGCCGACATACTCAGGTAGAAGTTTATCAAAAATGTTACGCACACCTAGCTCAACGGAAAGATCGTCTGTTGCTAAGTAACGAGCTGATAAATCATGATATACCGTGCTTGGTGCATACGGGTAAGCAGCATCTTCAGGCGTATCGCCTTCTTTTTTACCATCCACCGTATACGTTTCTTTCAAGTCAATGATAGCAGATCTATCGATAAAGCGGCTGCTCCAAGTCACTGATAAATCATCGAGACTATATGTTGCTCTGAAGGTTGCTTGCCACGATGGATCACCTAGCTCTCCATCCTGACGATCTGGCTTATCAGGGTTATTTTGGAACGCGTAAGTATCATACTCAAACACATGGTTTACAAATAGGTTAAACTTAGTTTCACCCGGAAGCGAGAAATCAGCAAGATCAAGATTATAGCTAAAGTCAGCCTCTACGCCCGATAAAACGCGTTTTGCGGTATTCTGGTAACCAGACTCAACAAACGTAACAGAGTTGTTGTTTGGATTTCGTGTAATTTGCGAGCAGTAAATAGGGTCAAGTGCTGGACCATCAACACAGTTATTCACGACTGCTTGAGGTTTAATTGACTGAATCGCATCTTCAATTTCAATATCGTAGTAATCGATACTAAATGAAAAGTCTTCAAACGCTGTTGCAACAAACCCGACTGTAAATGAAGTAGATTCTTCCGTTGTCAAGTTTGGATTTCCACCAAGGATTACCCGTTTACTGGCATTATCTTGACCGACATGATCCGCTGGTATACCAAGTGCCGCACAGTTTGCTGCACGATTCGGGTTATTTCCCAGTCTTGATTTATCACATGGATCCCAAACACGAGCAAAATCAGGGCTACGAGGTGAGAATGCTTCGGTTACGTTTGGTGCTCGTACCGCTTCACTGTAGGTACCACGAAGACTATACCCTTCAATAGGTGACCACATAAAGCCAACCTTCCACGCATCAACTTCACCTGCATGTGAGTAGTCTGCTCGTCTAAACGCACCGTCAATACTTAAATCATGTGCTAAGAAAGCATCTGATAGAATTGGTAGGTTTACTTCTACAAACCACTCTGACACATCATATTCACCATATGTATCTGGTGTAGCAACCTCATTCAATGCACCTGATTTGGTTAATTCGTCGGTAACTGAACCAGATGATTCCCATCGTTTTTCATAGCCAAGTGCCATTCCCATTGCACCACCAGGCAACTCAAACCACTCAGCACTATCAAATGACAATGAACCACCAAAGTATCTTTGTTTGATTGTATCTTGGCGAGTTACGTTAGCACTCACCCAAGCTTTCGCCTCATCAGAAACTTGATCATAACCAAATGGGTTATACGGTACACAGTTTTTCACATCAACGGTTGCAGGGCTTGAATAGTCGTCACCTTGCATAGATGGTACATTTGCGCGGCAGTCTGCTTGACCAGTCTTGGGGTTGATCACTGCATCTAATGCCGCAACCCAATTACCTATAATTAGATCATTAGCTTGAATTCGGTCATTTTCCGTACGCCCATAAGAGTAATAGACATCATAGTCAAACAGGGTGTCACTGATGGTAAAATCACCTTTAACACCTGAAACAAGTCTAAATGTTTCGCGTTTATTTCTAGCTTCTCGGTTACCGATCTCGTCAAAAAACTTATTTATACTTATTTCTTCTAGGTTAACCTTATCATTTTGCGCCGCTTTAGCCTTGAAGAAGTCTAGTGTTTCTTGCGATACAAAAGGGTTTTCTAATAAGTTAACGGTATCACCATCACCAAAACGATACGCTGGCTGAGCCTGCTGAGTAATATCAGAGCGCACGTATTTTACATCTGAGTAAAACTTAACGTTGTCATTGATTTCGTAGTTAAAGAACGACCCTACTGTGACCTTGTCACGCTCTGGAAGGAAGTTTTCATATCTTGATGTTGAAAAACATAGCTCACAGCCATCAGGAAAACTACCAAAAGCTTGCGAATTAGACAAATCTCTCGTAGGCATTAATTGACCGTTGCCTGCGTTATCAAAAGTGTAATTCGTTCTATTATAATCTAAAACCGCAGTCTGACTGATCCACTCTGATAGGACATTTGGTGCCCACACCTTATCAGGAATACCATCATCTTCTCCAGTATCTGCTGGATTATCAGCAATGCTACTTTCAGTATAATGGCGCATATCACGCTCCATTACTTCAGCAACAGAATCCTTAGTAATATATACTGTAGCGTTACCTCTACCGTCTGCTGTAGATGCGCCGCCCACTAAGCTAAATGTCTTGTTTTTATTACCAATACCGTGCAGTGAGTCACTATAGCCAACTTTTAGTTCAAGCCCTTCAAAGTCATCTCTGGTAATAATGTTTACTACACCAGATACCGCATCAGAACCGTAAATCGCAGAAGCACCACCTGTGATAACCTCAACACGTTTAATCATTGATGTTGGGATTGTAGATAAATCAACTACGGCCGAGCCTTGCTGACCTGCAACGTGACGCTTACCATTTACAAGTACCAGTGTTCTATCTGTACCTAAACGGCGTAAGTCGATTGTACTTGAACCCGCATTTTCACTGCTACCAGTGTTAGCTCTTAACGTACCTGTCGCACCAATTGCTGGTAGCTCTGAAAGCACCTGTGCTAAATCAGGTATACCAGCTTGTTCGATTTGCTCACCTGTTAAAGTAATAGTAGGTGAAGGCTGAGTAAGCTCATACCGCGCAATACGCGAACCTGTGATCTGAATTCTTTCAAGCTCCTTGGCTTCGTTATCATTCTGCTCGGCTAATGCCGTTCCAGACAACGTTGCCGCAGCAAGAAAAGACATTTGAATTGAGCTAAGAATTTTATTTTTAGCAAACATCGAATTTCCCTTTGTTGATATTAATTATTATTTTAAATAATGTTTTTGCGATGTTTAGACTTGGTAACAACCAAACTAACCCTTTCTTTTTACCTTTTTTGAAAACAAAATAAAAGCACACTTTCTCACATTTTGTGTCATATACGCTCACTTCCGTAAACTTATCAAAACAAATTAACCAAAATGGGAGCTATTTCTAATCACATGAAATAAATGGATATTTTTAAAAACACCACAGAGCCTGTAGTAAAAATGTAAAAATTAACAAACTGTCAAATTTGTAGAGCTAGCTATAGAAGTGCTTAATTATGAATGATAATTTTGGCTGATTAAGACATAGCCAGACCTTAAACCTATTCGGTAAAATCTAAACAAGTTGAAATATGGATTAAACTCTATTTTATGAGATATAGAAATTGTTTTATTTTTAGAAACAATCTACTTCACACTGTTCTCGATAAAAAGTTTCCAATGGATCACTAAAAATTTTCTACTGCAAATTTTTCACTCGAACTAAACCGCTAGTAAACGATTGAGTAACGGGCTGAGATATATAATCGCGCTCGGGGTGACTCTATCTGATATAATTCATGAGTATTGAAACTGCACAGGCTGCGAGCCAACTTCAGACTAACTTAGCGCCGAAGAAGGCAGTTATAACTGACAGAAACATCGATACTGCGGGCGCTTATGGAGGTTAATATCCGCTTGTTTTTATAGCTTATCTTTTATGACGTGAGAATTACTTACCGGTATATGATGACAGTTTATACTTTCTAGAGCTACAAATGATCAACCGATAGCCAATAAAAAAGGGTCATAATGACCCTTTGCAACAAGTAGAAACTAGCAAAAACAAAGATCAGCGCATTGCCATCATCATTTTAGCTGGCTCCTCTAGGAAGGACTTCCACAAATTATTGAATCGCGCAATTGTACCACCATCAATAATACGGTGGTCACCAGACCAACTTACCTGCATAATTGAACGTGCAACCACATTCCCTTTGGCATCAAAGCGCGGTAGCTGCTGAACCTTACCAAGTGCAACAATAGCAACTTCAGGTTTATTAATAATAGGTGTAGCGACCGTACCACCAATTGCGCCTATGTTAGAGATAGAGATAGTACCGCCTTTAAGTGAATCAGGAGATACTCGCCCTTCCCTAGCCGCCTCAGTCAACTCAGTAACTGATTGGGCGACGTCCACAATAGACTTGTTTTGGCATGATTTAATATTCGGCACCAATAAACCCAGTTTACTATCTACAGCCATACCAATATTGTGGTCATCGAAGTAAGTTACTTCGGTGCAATCATCATTTACTTTTGCATTTAAGATAGGGAACTCGTTGATTGCAAGTGATAACGCCTTGATAAAAAATGGCATCATCGTCAGCTTGATACCTTGTTTAGCATATTGCTCTTTTAAGGTTCCACGCAGTGCAATTAAATCCGTCAGATCAATCTCATCACAATATGTAAAATGCGGGATAGTCGATACCGAAGCCACCATCTGTTTTGCCATTGCGGCTTTCATACCGCGCAGAGGTTCAACTCTTGTTCCACCTTCTGAGGTAGACAGCGGCTTTGGCGTTTCAACTGGTGCTGCTTTACTTGACTCAGATTTGGCCGTATCAAGATTAACGCCGTGCTCAAGGAAATGCTCGATGTCCTCTTTGTATACACGACCGTTTTTACCAGAACCGGGCACTTCACACAGGTCAACGCCTACTTCACGTGCCTTTCGGCGCACTGCTGGCGAAGCAATCGCTTTACCATTTTTTGGAAGACTTCGCGTCGCATCACCAGTTACCGTCGCAGATTGCTCTTTGCTTTCTTTGGGCTTGTGGATGTCCGCCACTGGATCATCTGATTTTCCAGCATGTGATGATGCCAACCTCATCTGAAATAATGGGCTATGTACCTGTGCAATCTCACCTTTTTGGTAATGTAACTTTTCCACAATACCGTCGTATTTTGCAGGGATTTGCACCAGTGCTTTGTCCGTCATCACGTCGCAAACGGCTTGGTCTTCTTTGATTTCATCGCCCTCGGCGACAAGCCATTCAACAATCTCGCACTCAACGATTCCCTCACCAATATCTGGTAGAATAAAATCCTCTAATACTGAGTTTGTTGAAGTGCCTGATGAAGACTGAGGTGCCGACTGCTCCGCTGGTGATGTTTGCTCGCCAGCAACGTCCATTGCAAACAAAGGTTCGTGCACTTTCGCAATTTCGCCTTTTTCGTAATGTAGCTTTGTGATCACACCATCATGTACCGCTGGGATCTGCACTAGTGCCTTGTCAGTCATGACATCGCAAATTGGTTGATCTTCTTTTACCTCGTCACCAACAGCCACTAACCATTCAACGATTTCGCACTCTACAATGCCTTCACCAATATCGGGTAAGATAAATTCTTTAGCCATAACTTATCCTTAAAACTCCATAGAACGTTTAATAGCAGCAAACACTTTAAGTGCATCTGGCACATATTCTTTTTCCAGTGCTAAAGGATATGGCGTATCTAATCCACAAACCCGCTCAATTGGCGACTCTAAATGTAAAAAACACTCTTTTTGAATGGTAGCCGCGATTTCTGCACCAAAACCATTAGTAATTGGCGCTTCGTGGCTCACAACTAAACGGCCGGTTTTGATTACTGATTTTGCTACCGTCTCAACATCCCAAGGAAGAATGCTTCTTAAGTCGATTATTTCACAGCTAATACCTGCCTCTGCTGCTTTTTGCGCTGCTTGTTCGATGATCTCCATTTGCGCACCCCAAGCAAGAAGCGTAATATCCGATCCTTCCTCTATGACTTCCGCCTTGCCAAGCTCAATGCTGTAATCTTCTTCTGGTACTTCACCAACAGACGCTCGATACAAGCGCTTCGGCTCAAAGAAAATAACCGGGTTATCGTCTTTAATCGCAGCACGTAGTAAGCCTTTAGCTTGGTAAGGGTTACGAGGCACGACAATCTTAAGACCAGGTGTATGGGCAAAATAAGCTTCTGGTGATTGTGAGTGATATAAGCCACCTGCAATTCCGCCACCGTATGGCGTGCGAACCGTTAGGTTACCTACATTGAACTCATTACCCGAGCGGTAACGGAATTTTGCAGACTCGTTTACTATCTGATCAAACGCAGGAAAGATATAATCAGCAAACTGGATCTCAGCAAGTGCAGGAGCACCAAATGCCGCTAGGCCATTGGCAAAGCCCAAAATACCTTGTTCGGTCAACGGCGTATTAAAAACACGGTGCTTACCATACTTTTCTTGTAGACCAGAAGTTGCACGAAATACACCGCCAAAGTAGCCAACATCTTCACCAAAAATACAAGCCTGTGGGTGCTCTGCCATGGTGATATCTAACGCCGAATTAATGGCGTGTAACATGTTCATTTTAGCCATTATTTTATTCTCCCTGCGGTAACTGGATATGCGTCAGGATAGGTTTTAATATGTGCCTTCAATTCTTCATATTGTTTTTGTAATGATGGAATTGGGGTGTCATAGACATCAGAAACCAAATCTTCTAGCGCAGGTTTTTGTACTTTTTCTGCTACCTTTAACGCTGCTAGAATATCTTCGCGGATCTTTTCTTTTTCGAGATCATCCTGCGCTTCATCCAGCCAGTCTTGCTTTAGGAGCCATTGCTTAAACCGATTTACCGGACAGCTGTTTTTAAACTCAGCTTCTTCATCTTTTGTACGATAACCAGAAGGATCATCAGAAGTAGAATGAGCACCCAAACGATATGCGATAGATTCGATCATCACAGGCTCACCATTTTCTACAGCAATTTTACGCGCGGCTTGTGTCGCAGCATATACTGCAAGAGCGTCAGCACCATCTACTCGAATCGTTTTAATTCCATATCCAACACCACGAGCAGCGATACCGTCGCCTTTAAATTGTTCATCCGCTGGTGTGGAGATAGCATAGCCGTTGTTGCGAGCATAAAAAATGACGGGTGAGCCATGCACAGCCGCCATATTTAGACCTGCGTGAAAATCACCTTCAGACGCGGCTCCTTCGCCAAAGTAGCAAATAGTAACGTTTTCTATTTCAGACGTTAACTCCCCGGTCTCTTTATCAATATGCTTCAGCTTTTGGCCATAAGCATAACCGGTAGCCTGCGGGATCTGGGTACCTAAAGGCGATGAGATTGTCAAATAATGCAATGCCTTGGATCCGTAGTGCACAGGCATTTGACGACCTTTACCTAAATCTTTCTCATTGGAGAATAGCTGATTCATGAACTCTTCTAATGAAAAACCACGATAATGGATTGCGGCTTGTTCACGGTATTGAGCCATGATCATGTCATCTTCTTTTAGCGCTGCGGCACTTGCCGTAACGGCTGCTTCTTCGCCAAGACACTGCATATAGAAGCTAATACGCCCTTGACGCTGAGCACCTTGCATACGCTCGTCAAGTAAACGAATAAAACGCATTGTGGAATATATTCTTAATGCCGTTTCTTTATCAATTTCTGGTGCTGTTGCACCGTCTAAAACATCGCCTTGGTCACTTAAAATCTTTAATGTAGGGATATTGAGTGCATGACCATCTATAAATTCCAGCGCATGGCTGATATTTAAGGATATATTATTGGGGTTAGTCATAACCTACCTTCTCTTGTTGTCATAACAAACTTACTGAGCTCAACCCCTGCCCCCTCACATACAACCAGAGTACAGCTGATGTAAGACGAAAAGAGCCATAACTCACCTCGCATTTATGATTGTGTTAATTGGTCTTAATGACTTTTGTGGTTAGCGTGAGTAACTGGTCTAACAACTTATCAAAGACTGAATAATATTTGCGATTTAAGTAAGTAAATTAAATTAAAGCTATTCAACTTTACGTTAACGTAAACGGTTATTCAACTAATCCTAGATGAATAACCGCCAAAATACATCAATGTTTTTGGAAAGATTTCGATACGATGGAAGGCTTATTTTTACATTATTGATTTATATAAAGTTTTCATCCACTTCTAATGGTACTACCGTTAATAATGCACGTTGACCCAGTGCAACATTGGCATTAGGGAAGATAATTGCCTCACCGTCGACCTCTGCAAAGTATTGTTGTTCTCCGTCAGTAGCCAATAGTTCGCCTTTCGCAAATCCAGTAAAATTCACCGCAGAATCAGAGAATGGGAAAGAAAATTCAGGCTGTGTCCGATTGATAGTACGGTGTACCATAAATAACTCAAACTCATCTGCATTAAATTCTTTATATTCTACATTTTTTTGGCTAATTAATGCTTTTAGCGTTTCTTTGGTTTTTGCAAAGCTCGCCATATTATTTTCACCAAATGGTTTTACCTGCCCAAGTTCGATGGTAAATGCGTCGGCCCCAAACTGGTAAGAAGAAAAGTAACTAAATGTCGTTGCCGCCGAGCGCATCATTAACACGGTGTTGACACCGCATGACAATAAAAATTGCAGCTGTGATTTCTTCCACGGCTTACCATGTAAGAAGGGGTATACTGCAAACTTTTCGTTTTTCGAACCCCGAATAGCAGTATGAAGATCGTAATGACATCGGTAGCGCTCGCTTCCACCTTTTTCAAAGAAGGCTCGAACGTATCCCTCTAGTTTTTGCGCTCTAACCTTTTCGGGGTTATCTATTTCTTGATTATGTGCGCCGTTAAATAAGCGGTTTAAATTCTCATCGACAAAGCGCTGGCCAATGTTTATGGATTTCGGGTTACCGAAAATAAACAGCACACGCTGCGCTAACGTCAGCTTACCAGTGATAATATGTTGGATAAGCTCGTCACATATCTCTATCGGTGCTGTTTCGTTTCCGTGCACAGCGCTAGACAGTACGATGTCTTTTGTCGTTTCACCCACTGGAGTAAACTGGATCACACCGGTATCGAGCACTTCAACTAAGGTGCCATTGTTTAATGTGAAACTGACAGGTTCTAGAGTAAATTCGTTATTTCTTGTGAGTGTAAGAAAGTCACCGTTTTGTTTTAATTCTGCTAAGTACGTCATAATTCCAAATTGATCTTGTTGAGTAGCCCTTACTGGGATACAAAAAAGCCATACAAACTGTATGGCTTCAGAAGTTTTATTATTAACTAATTACCGAATCCACAAGCGCTTTTGCCGCTTGCTCCAACTCAGCAAGGTGTGAATCACCTTTAAATGATTCAAGATAAATCTTGTAAATATCTTCAGTGCCCGATGGCCGCGCCGCAAACCAGCCGTTTTCGGTGACGACTTTTAGACCACCAATCGCAGCACCATTACCAGGTGCATTAGTTAACACCTGAGTAATCTTATCACCTGCTAACGTATCTGCTTTGATGTTATCTGCGCTCAATCCCTTTAACTTTGCTTTTTGCTCACTGCTCGCTGGTGCATCAATGCGTTTATACACCGGCGCGCCAAATGCTTGCTCAAATGCCAAATAATGCTCAGATGGTGATTTTCCGGTTACGGCTAAAATTTCCGCCGCGAGTAACCCCATGATAAAGCCATCTTTGTCTGTACACCAAGTAGTACCATCTTTTCTCAGAAAAGCAGCGCCTGCACTCTCTTCACCACCAAACGCTAGTTCCCCTGTTGCAAGCCCACTTACAAACCACTTAAACCCAACAGGCACTTCGTAAACTTCACGACCATTTGCACCACACACTTTGTCAATCATGGCGCTAGATACCAAAGTTTTGCCAATTTTTATCGAGCTATTCCAAGTTCTGTGCTTGATCAGATAATCAATTGCCACCGCTAAAAAGTGGTTTGGGTTCATCAGACCATCTGGCGTGACAATACCATGCCTGTCGAAGTCTGGATCGTTACCAATACCAATATCATAGTCATCTTTTAACGCTATCAAATTGGCCATCGCATAGGGTGATGAGCAGTCCATACGCACTTTGCCGTCTTTATCAAGAGGCATAAATGCGAAACTGGGGTCAACTACATTATTTACTACGCTAAGATTCAACCCGTAGTGCTTAGCAATCACCGGCCAAAAGTTAATGCCTGAGCCGCCAAGTGGATCTACACCTATATTGACTCCTGCCTTGGCTATCGCCTCCATATCAATAATATTGCCTAAGTCCGCAACATAGGGGGTGATCAGATCTTCATATTTTATAAACCCTGAACGCTTGGCCTTTGCAAACGGAAATAACTCTACTTCAACCAGGTCTTCTTGTAATAATTGATTTGCTCTATCTTCAATCCACTTTGTGACATCGGTGTCTGCTGGGCCACCATTCGGTGGATTGTACTTAAAGCCTCCATCTTCTGGCGGATTATGTGATGGCGTCACGACAATACCATCAGCAAGCTCATGAGGGTGTGTTAAGTTGTGCGATACAATTGCATGGCTGATAACAGGAGTCGGCGTATAATCATCATTTTCTTGCGTGATCACCTGCACTTCATTTGCCACTAACACTTCGATAGCCGAATTAAAAGCAGCTTCCGATAAAGCATGTGTGTCTTTACCTAAAAACAGTGGGCCAAAGATATTGTTATTTTTACGGAAGTCACAAATAGCTTGAGTCACGGCTAGAATGTGTGACTCATTAAATTTGAAATGAAGTGAACAACCTCGGTGGCCACTGGTGCCAAAAGCAACACAATGCTCCGGATGTATTTCTAAATCAGGTTCATTCAAATAGTATGAAGAAACCAGCTTAGGAATATTAACTAACTGCTCTTGCGTTACCTTCTTACCTGCTTGCGGATGGATCGCCATAAGATTTCCTTACTTATAGGTAGTCTCTGATTTTTTCGGCAGCTTCATCTGTGTAACCTAACACCTTAGCTACTTCATGAAGCATCATTTTCTTTCTCGTTGTATTCGAGTTTGTCATTACCCAGTATTCACTATCAACAATATTTTTTGGATTCATACTGCTGCCGCTTTCAAGCAAAGCTTCTTTACTGGTTGCAAAATAAATCCGATCTCGACCTTTAATTTCGAGCACGTTGTTAAACTCAGATTTGTGGGTGCGATGTAGCGCTGAAAGTATAAATAAAAAGCGCCCTACAACTCCCTTTTGCATCGCTAATTCTTCTTTATTTAGAATATTAAAGACATTTGCAGCTGGTTTTGCAGGCTGGCTTTGCACTTTTGGTTGAGCCTCTTTTTCTGCTGTTTGAGCCTGCTCTTCTTCCTGCTGTAAGTTGGGTTTGGATTCTGTCCCAGAATTAAGTTTTAATAAACGACGTAAGATTTGCGAAGCACTTTCTCCAATACTTTGAGTATTACTTGCAATGTATTGATATAGCTCGTCATCTATTTCTATCTTTTTCATGCGTTTCCTGTCATCTATGCTAATTAGGAGCAACTCATTTCAATTGTCACGTAGTATATCCAAATTTAGCTTATTACTCTATGGCTTTGCATTTTTCCTCTTCAATGTCACAATTACCCGCAAATTTGGAGGAAGCATGCTGGTAAACTACCAACAAACTGGTGACGCAACAAACCCTGCCGTTATCATTATACATGGGCTGTTTGGGTCCCTTGAAAATTTAAACGTCGTCGCAAGAGCACTCGCATCGAATTTTAATGTGATCAATGTCGATTTGCGAAATCATGGCCGGTCATTTCACGATGCTGATATGTCCTATCCTGTGATGGCCAATGACATCAAAATACTGCTTGACGAGTTAAAGCTAGACAAAGTCCACCTCGTTGGTCACTCTATGGGGGGAAAAGTCGCCATGCAGTTTGCACAGTTATTTGCTGAGCAAGTTGATAAATTGGTTGTTTTAGACATCGCCCCTGTAGCTTATCACTCTCGACATGATGCAATTATTGCCGCATTAAATGAAGTACAACAACGCCAAGTATCTAGCCGCAGCGAAGCAGATGGCATTATGTCTACCTATATAGACACCCCAGGCGTACGTCAGTTCTTGCTCAAAAGCTTAGCTAAAAATGAAGCTGGACAGCTTGCATGGCGCTTTAATTTAGATGTAATTACCGAAAAGTACGACACAATAACAGACAACATTAATGAATCTCATTCTTGTTTGTGCGATACTTTGTTTATCAAAGGGAATAATTCAGATTATATCCTTCCAGAACATAAAGATAGCATCGCGCGTCTCTTTCCTAACGCCCGAGCAAAAATAATACAAGGTGCAGGCCACTGGCTACATGCAGAAAAACCAGATGCGGTAAATCGTTCAATTATTGATTTTATTCAATAAAACAAATCGATTTGCCGTTATAAACTTAATTTATGCATGTAGATTGTGATATAGTAGCCGCCGTTTAAATATTGAGTAGAGCTCAGATGGTCAGTCAATTTATAAATGAATTTGAAACGCTAGGGCTATGGTTTGCGCTAGCAGGTATATTCTTTTTCATCGGTATGGCAATTCAAGACGTACTGAAAAAAGGCGATGTACCAAAGTTCGGACGTTATATTGTATGGCTCGTACTGTTTCTAGGCTGTTCAGGTTTTATCGCTAAAGGTCTGATCCAAGTATTTTGGCAAGGCGCAGGTGTGGGATAATGGCCAAAGCGGAGACAGATAGAACGACCATTGACTTATTTGAAAATGAAAAACGTCCCGGGCGTCCGAAGACAAACCCGCTTCCTCGAGAAGTGCAGTTAAAGGTTAACAAGCGCAATCAAATAAAAAGAGATCGTGCTCGTGGTCTAAAAAGAGTAGAATTTAAGGTTTCATCAGAGTTATATCAAGCGCTAAGTGATATGGCTGAGTCGCAAAACATTAGTCGAAGTGCACTCATAGAGACCATCTTACAAGAAAAGTTAGCGGTTAATAGATAGAAGGTAAGCAATTAATGGCAAGCGTAGGTATTTTTTTCGGCAGCGATACTGGTAACACTGAACACGTTGCTAAAATGATTCAAAAAGAGCTGGGCAAAAAACTGGTAGACGTAAAGGACATTGCAAAGAGCAGTAAAGAGGAAATTGCTGAATTTGATTTACTCCTTTTTGGGATCCCGACTTGGTACTACGGTGAAGCACAGTGTGATTGGGATGACTTTTTCCCTGAGTTAGAAGAAATTGATTTTGAAGGTAAGCTAGTCGCTATCTTCGGTTGTGGTGATCAGGAAGATTATGCCGAGTACTTCCTTGATGCAATGGGTATGATCAACGACATCGTTTCCGAGCGTGGCGCTATTGTGATTGGCCATTGGTCAACTGACGGCTACGATTTTGAAGCATCTAAAGCTGTTGTAGAAGACGGTAAATTTGTTGGCCTTGGTATTGATGAAGATCGTCAGCCTGAGTTGACAGAGCAGCGTGTTAAACAATGGTGTGCGCAAGTATACGATGAAATGTGCCTAAGCGAGTTGGAAGATTAATCCATTTGCTTTGCACTTGTTGCCCTAGCAAGTTATTCTTAGGTTTAGCGTCGTGAATATTGACCTAAGACAAATTATAACCAACAGATTGAGACAGATTTAATGACTGATCACAACTTAGAGCTTAAAAAGGCTGGTTTAAAAGTAACACTGCCACGTATCAAGATTTTAGAAATCCTTCAATCTCCTGATAATCAACATATCAGTGCAGAGGATGTATATAAAATCCTTTTAGATAAAGGTGAAGAAATTGGACTCGCTACAGTATATCGAGTATTAAACCAATTTGATGATGCTGGGATTGTCACACGCCACCACTTTGAAGGCGGTAAATCTGTATTCGAACTTTCTGGTAGCACACACCATGACCATTTGGTATGTTTAAAATGCGGCAAAGTTGTTGAGTTTGAAGATGACGTCATCGAAACAAGACAAGAAGAAATTGCCAGCGATAATGGTATTAAACTTACCAACCACTCACTTTATTTATATGGTGAATGTGAAGATAAAGAAGCTTGTAAGAAATACGCAGAAGAAAATGGTAATTAACCAAATCTTTTGCCTCTTTAAGCAATAGGCCAGCGTTAAGCTGGCTTTTTTGTATTCAAAATTGATTTTCTTGTGTAGAGGAAATTAATACCAATTATCTTAATTGAGTGGTCTATATTGAGGCGAGAAAACCTTGTCGATAACTCCGCTAACGCGACCTGTTAGCGTCAGATTTACTCCTTCAAATTGAGCAAGTATTAAGTCTAATTGGTATAACGTGTAGCATCAGTTCGTTTAACTATACCAATTAGTATCACACGCTTGATGACATAAATGCTTTTGGGTTTTTTGGAAAAAAGCTATCAGGTTGGCGCTCGCATAAGTCAAACTCACGTGTGTTCTTGTAAGGAAGCTTCATAAAGCCCGCTACACCATAATCTTGAATGCTAACAGCGTACTGCATGATCCGAGTCAATAACGATTTAAACTGTGCTTCTTTATTGGCGTCAAGTAGTCGGTAGTAATAGTGAATTTTCATCCTATCTTGTAAAGATTCAAAAATGATGCAACCAGTATGGTGAATTTGATTGAGTTCGAACACACATTGGATGATCTGTTTTGGAAGCTGAAGCTGCTCATCAGGGTCTTTACCGTCTTCAAAATAGGAGTGTGGCCGTGTAATTTCATTACTTGATATGTCACTGACACTATATTCGAGCTCAGGAAGTTGTTCAAATTGAAAAGCACTAGTGCCGTCACGAGTCAATTGAATAGTTTGACGCGCGTCGAACAAGCAGCATTTAAACAAACCTTTTTGTTTTATCCCCTGTGCAATCATTACGGCGGCGTTCAACGCGTCTTTAAATGCCAGATTCAATGTTTCATCGTGTAAAATCAGGCTTGACTCGACAAATACTTGAGTATCTTTCCAGTGAAAACTCAAGCCACCTACTACAGGATATTTTGCCAAACGGCTGATAGACGCCAAAAACGCTTTCTCGGTGTCGCCGGTATCAAATAAAAACTCTTTATAGTATCTGTCGAGCTGCGCATCATTTACATCTCTTAGATTGTGCTTATCGTCAGCACGGCGCAAAAACTGCTTTCGGGAGCTATATACTACCGTTTCTGGCTTTACTTCAGTCTCATGTGTCCAAAATGGGATGCGAGATTTTTTTTCTGAAAGGATTAACTCTGGCAGATACATTTTCGCCATTGCAGGCATGTTACGCACAAAGTAATCCCCTGCACTGTCTCTCGTTGCTTTGTCTTTGCTAAGCATGCCATCCAGCACTTGGGCAAATACCTTGGGAAGCCCCAGAGCGCTGGCTGGGAGTACCTTTGCGCCAAACCGACATGATTGTGCACTTGCCAGCGCATAAATTGTTGATGCTACTCCTTGCTCATCAAAGCGTGGCGAAGACTGCGCCCCTGACATTTGCTCATCACCAATAAAATAAACATCTCCCATCCTAGCATTGGTTGTGCTCACATCAGATGACATCAAGTCCATAATATTACTCGCGATAGGCTCACCGAAAATATCGACTTGCGCATAAACCGAGCTACCCCAATCTACTAAGGAGAAATTATCTGTCGCCTCATCCCAGACAATATTAGATGGTTTTATATCTCCGTGTACAATAGGCTGAGGAGACATGCCATTGCGGCGCTCACGTAGGTCAACCAATACGTTTCTCAGTTTCAAAGCAAGACTTACTAATTCATGCGCTTGAAAGCGGCCTTTCCTGAGCGAGATTTTCTCTAAATCTTCTCCTGGCGCACGCTCCATCATTAAAATACCTTGCTTTTTTGCTCGCTCAAACGCATAAAACTTAGGGATCATTGGATTGTCAAGTTGCGACAACATGTAACCTTCGTCTTCAAGCCTGTCGCGAACACTTTGGGCAAGTGTGATCCGAGAAAATTTAAACACCCACTCCTTGCCAATATCACTTGTACCTGCGAATACAAAACCAAATGCACCAGATCCAATCACCTCAACGTTTTTATAGCCAAGTAGACTCAGTTGCTTTTTACAAATATTAAGCCACTGACGGTGTTTTTTTGCGTCAATATGAGACAGTAGATAAATAGACTGTTGCTCATTGATATAAAAGTGCTGGATGGATTTTTCAGACATAATATCGGATAACGAAAAGGCTATAAAAAAGGCCGACATAAGTCGACCTCATCAAGAGTTAACCTTGCTGTTCTATCTTAGCCCACGAATCACGCAGACCAACAGTTTGGTTAAACATCAGCGCTTCTGACTTATTGTCACGGCAGAAGTAACCTAAGCGCTCAAACTGATAACCTTGCTCTGGTTTTGCGTTTGCAAGTGCAGGCTCTAGTTTAGCATAAGCAATAGTCACCAAAGAGTCTGGGTTTAATACTTCCGTAAAATCATCAGCTGCAGCAGGGTTTGGTACCGTAAACAAACGGTCATACTGACGCACTGGCGCTTCGATACAATGTGAAGCAGATACCCAGTGAATTACGCCTTTCACCTTGCGACCATCTTCCGGGTTTTTACCTAAAGTATCAGGGTCATAGCTACAGTAAATTGTCGTAATATTACCGTTTTCGTCTTCTTCAATACGCTCAGCTTTAATCACATAAGCGTTACGAAGACGTACTTCTTTACCTAGCACCAAACGTTTGAACTTTTTATTCGCTTCTACGCGGAAATCTTCTTGTTCAATATAGATTTCGCGCGTAAACGGCAACTCACGCTCGCCCATCTCTAATGTAGGATGATTAGGCGCTCGAAGCATTTCAACTTTATCTGCGTCAAAATTTTCAATCACTAACTTAACAGGGTCAAGTACCGCCATAGCACGTGGTGCATTTTCGTTTAGGTCGTCACGAATACACGCTTCAAGCATACCCATTTCAACCATGTTGTCCATTTTGGTTACACCAATGCGCTTACAAAATTCACGAATAGCGGCAGGTGTATAACCACGACGACGAAGACCTGCAATCGTCGGCATACGTGGGTCATCCCACCCTTCAACATGATTATTTACAACTAGATCATTAAGCTTACGCTTTGACATTACTGTATATTCGAGGTTTAAGCGAGAAAACTCAATTTGCTGCGGGTGACACTCGATGCTGATATTATCCAATACCCAGTCGTACAAACGGCGGTTATCTTGGAATTCTAGTGTACATAGTGAATGCGTGATCCCTTCAAGCGCATCGGAAATACAGTGCGTAAAGTCATACATTGGATAAATGCACCACTTATCACCAGTTTGATGGTGGTGGGCAAAACGTACTCGGTAAATAATCGGGTCGCGAAGCACCATGAATGAGCTTGCCATGTCAATTTTAGCGCGCAGTACACATTCACCCTCTTTAAACTCGCCATTTCTCATTTTTTCAAATAAGGCTAAGTTTTCTTCCGGTGACGTATCACGATAAGGGCTATTTTTGCCCGGCTCAGTTAACGTTCCACGATATTCACGCGCTTGCTCGGGAGATAAAAAACAAACATACGCTTTACCGTTTTCAATTAGCTCTACGGCGTAGCTGTACAACTTGTCGAAATAGTTTGATGAATAACAAATCTCACCATCCCACTCAAAGCCAAGCCACTGAACATCCTCTTGAATAGATTTAACGTAGTTGATGTCTTCTTTTTCTGGATTGGTATCATCAAAACGTAGGTTACACTTACCTTGATAATCTTGGGCAATACCAAAATTTAAGCAAATTGATTTTGCATGACCAATATGCAAAAAGCCATTTGGCTCAGGTGGAAAACGTGTGTGCGTAGACGCATGTTTGCCACTGGCAAGATCCGCATCAATAATGTTGCGAATAAAGTTTGATGGGCGATTTTCAGTTTCCGCCATAGGAAATCTTTCCTCTGAATTATGCTCTAAGTTAACCTCGGCATTATTACAAAAACTTAGCCGAACTTACAGCAATTATCTGCGCTGTATCAGGATTTATTCATTAGGTTAAGTATTAATCAGCTTTTTGTGACAAATTTTGTTCTAGCGCAATATTTCCTTCACAACTTCATCCTATAGTTGCGCCATTAAAGTACTCAACCACCGAGTATTGCTTAAATTACGTTACCTAGGAAAGGACAAAGTAATGGCTTCAATGAATTTAAATCGTGTTTACATCTCAACTAAAGCTAGAAACAACCAATATATTCTTGCCGAGTTTAAGCCGGACGATAAATTTTATGCGTGTTTTGACTCTGTTGCAGCATGTTACGAGCGCTTATCTCGCCAATTATTTGCACTGTGTGATGAATATGAATTACATAATGTTCATGTTATCGCCAATGATAAGTTACCGGTCGTTCGATATCATGATGAAGCCTACACCATGCAAACCGACAAACAAATTTTGTTTTTTTATAACCCTAAATTTCATGAAGCGCACCAAACCTATCTCGGTGATGGTTATCAAGCACGCAAAATTCGCTTGCTATTTTTAGCCACAGGTAATGAATTACGTGCCAATGCAGCACACTTTCATAACAAAGTAAAAAAAGTACTGGATGCGCTTAAAGACGGCTTCTCTTCTGTAGAGCCACAGTTTAGAGTGCGAGACCATCAACACTTGACCTACGACGTATTTGCAAAAGCAAAGGGTGACAAGGAGTCTTATGGCTATAAGCTAAGAGCCTTGTACCCACGTTATCAAGCTCGGCACTGTGCCTTGCCTGATGTACACAGTGAAATGACTTATGTAACGTTTAATATTCCTGTGTCTCGTGCAATCAAAACTGAATTTCAAAGCCAAATGCGCTCAGGTGATTACGGACAATTCTACCGCACACTTGAAGATGCGTTTTTATCTGCCTGCGCGGACAAACAGCTCAATATGGTAGCCATGGTAGCAGATGGGCGTTTACCGATTGTTAGAAGTGCAAAAATCGATAAGTCCGATACTAACCGAGAACTGCAAAAGTTAAGTTTTAATACCAGCTCAGATGATCACCAAATTTATTCACTATTTGATGAAACACACCTGGTAGATACTCTGCGTTTTGTTATTGTCGCCAATGACAAGGATAAAAAAGACATGGGCTATGGCCGTTTTATGAATCACGTAGAGACTGCAATAAAACGCTTCGTCGCTCAACTACCCATCAATATCGAGAAACAAGATGTCAATGTGCGTTTCTTTCAACACATAAGTTACGACTACTAAGTGCAACGTTTGGGCGCTCACCTTCTTGGTGCTGCGCTCCTTGCTAAGGCAGTGAAATATGTTCGAGCTTATCTTCAGGGATCGTAGCAAATTTCCCTCCTCGCCAATCTTGTTTGGCTTGCTCAATACGCGCTTTGCTAAATGATACAAAATTCCAATCTATATACGGCGTTTTCGAAAAAGCTTGTCCTCCGAGTAATATCACACGACTGTTTTACTAAAGTGTAATTTTATATCGTCCTCTTCAAGTAATATAAACGATTGTGATCCATAAGATGTATTTGACACCTCTACTTCACCATAGATCACATATATGCCGATTTCTTGTGATTGATTTGGTCTTTCAAGATAGCTGCCAGCCTTTGCCATCACATCTACGTAAAACATTGGAGAAAACGTTGGTACAGGCGCATGCAATCCATAAGCACTCCCTATAATGACTCTTGTCATCACTCCATCGAGTTGTCTTGTTGGTAGCTGCATTCGATTGACATGTGAAAAACTCGGATCAATTTCAGCATAATCTTCAGGAAGCGCGACCCAACATTGCAAACCATGGATAGCATGGGGTTGCGCTTTGGTTTCAAACGACTCTCTCTCCGAGTGCACAATGCCACGCCCTGCAACCATCCAATTTACATCCCCAGGATGGATCTCAAGTTGATTCCCAAGAGAGTCACGATGGAGCAAGTTACCTTCAAACAAATAAGTGAGGGTTGCAAGCCCAATATGCGGATGCGGCCTTACATCGATACCATCACCAATACTGAATATGCCGGGTCCCATTTGATCAAAAAAGATAAAAGGACCTACCATGCGTTTGGCGCGCTGCGGAAGCACGCGGTTTACTGCAAGACCACCGATATCATGTGCTTTGCCATTTAGTTGAATTGCCATTACTTTGCTCCATCATGTTTTGTTTTATTATGGAGCTCAGTAACCAGAAGTAAAATGCGCAATTAAAGATACAAGCATTCTAGAAAATAGAATCACACCGCTTTATGCCAAGTGAGGCCTGAATATGGTTGCTGCTGCAAACTTTTTAACCGACTTTGCAAACTACCACTATGGATCTCAAGTTTGTGATGATCTGGGTCGAAAAAATACAAAGAATCTCCCTCACTGCTGTTTTCTTTCCACACCCCAACCCCATTTTCTAATATCGTTTTAGAAAAAGCCGTAAAGTCTTCAGCGGTAATGTTAAACGCTATATGGCTATAATCTGAGCTCGGAGCGGGCTCTCCCAAAGATAAACAAAGCCATACATCACCGAGACTTAAATACGCGCCTTTATCCCAAGATACCCATAGTTCAAACCCTAACAAACCAGAATAAAAGTCTACTGATGTCTTGAGGTTAGATACAGCTATTGTTATGTGATTTAAGCCTGTTAGCATGTCCATCTCCCTACAAATGAAAAAAGCCGCGACCAAAGGTACAACGGCTTTAACAACCAGAATTATTTTTCTTGATGTAGGCTAGCTACAAAAAGAAGCGTTACAGCGCCTGCTCAAGCTCAGGTAACGCATCAAAAAGATCCGCAACCAGACCGTAGTCAGCCACTTGAAAAATCGGGGCTTCTGGATCTTTGTTGATAGCAACAATGACCTTAGAATCTTTCATACCAGCAAGATGCTGAATTGCGCCACTGATCCCAACTGCAATATATAAGTTAGGCGCCACAATCTTTCCGGTTTGGCCAACTTGCATATCATTAGGCACAAAGCCCGCATCAACAGCAGCACGCGATGCACCAATCGCAGCCCCTAGTTTGTCAGCAATACCATTTAGCAAAGCAAAGTTTTCACCGTTTTGCATACCACGGCCGCCTGAAATAACAACCGGTGCCGCAGTTAATTCAGGGCGCTCAGATTCAGTTTGTTCAATGCTCACAAACTCACTCACTTGAGAGGCAATACTTTGCGAGCGCGCTTCAATGTCACATGCAGCTTGCGTATCAGCGGCATCAAATGCTGATGCGCGTACAGTAATGACTTTTTGCGAGTCTAGTGATTTCACGGTCGCAATTGCATTACCTGCATAAATTGGACGCTTAAAAGTATCAGCATCAATTACATCGATAATTTCAGAGATCTGCGATTTGTCTAATAACGCCGCAACACGTGGCGCGATATTTTTACCTGTGGTAGAAGCTGAAAACAAAATGTGCGAAAAGTCACTTGCTAACTCAACAACCAACTCAGATGTATTTTCTGCCAATTGGTGTGCGAATGACGCATCGTCAACTGCTACTACTTTCTGTACACCTGCAATCTGAGCTGAGTGATCCGCAGCCTCGGCAATGTTGTGACCTGCAACTAATACGGTAACGTGGCTTGCGATTTTTGTTGCAGCAGCAACCACCTTAGCGGTTTCCGGTTTTAGTACACCACTTTCGTGCTCAGCAATAACTAATACGCTCATGAGATCACCTTTGCTTCTGTTTTTAACTTGTTTACTAGCTCTTCAACACTCTCAACCATCACGCCACCAGAGCGCTTGGCTGGCTCTTCAACTTTTACCAGCTCAATACGGGGAGCTAAATCAACGCCTAATGAATCCGCAGTGATTACATCTAGTGGTTTACGCTTGGCTTTCATAATATTTGGCAGTGAAGCATAACGCGGTTCATTCAAACGCAAGTCTGTTGTCACCACAGCTGGTAGTGATAGCGACACTGTTTGCAACCCGCCATCAACTTCACGCGTCACTTGCACCTTATTGCCGTCAACTACAACTTTAGAGGCAAAAGTGCCCTGAGCACGCTTAGTTAACGCCGCAAGCATTTGTCCCGTTTGATTGTTGTCTGAATCAATAGACTGTTTGCCTAGAATAACCAGTTCTGGGCTCTCTTGTTCGACGATTTTGGCTAGCAGTTTTGCGACGTGCAAAGATTCAAGTTTTGCATCTGACTCAATATGAATTGCTTTATCCGCACCGAGGGCAAGTGCTGTTCTTAGCTGTTCTTGGCAAGCTTTGTCACCGATAGATACCGCTATAACTTCAGTTGCGGTTCCTGCTTCTTTTAAGCGCACTGCTTCTTCAACTGCAATTTCACAAAACGGGTTGATTGCCATTTTTACGTTGCTCAAATCAACATCACTGTTGTCAGGTTTGACTCTTGCCTTTACGTTGTAATCAATCACGCGTTTGATTGGCACAAGTACTTTCATGGTTACTCCATCATCTGGTTATTCTCTAAGCTGACGTCTACGTCAACAAATTATTTTGCTGGATTCAGACTACTTCCTGTTGACGTAAACGTCAACCTCAAATAACCTTAGTTTAACGAAATTCAAACTAAAGCCTCTCTTTAGTTAATCTACCGTCAAATAGTGTGAGGTTAATTATGGTCGAACGAGAAACCATGGAGTTTGATGTTGTGATAGTAGGTGCAGGCCCCGCGGGCTTATCCTGCGCTATCCGACTCGCTCAACAGGCCCAGGAAAAACAAAAAGAATTAATGATTTGTGTAGTCGAGAAAGGCTCTGAAGTCGGCGCACACATTTTATCGGGTGCCGTATTTGAGACTAAAGCACTAGACGAGCTGATCCCTGATTGGGCTGAAAAAGGTGCACCAATAACCACTAAAGTCACCGGTGATGATATTTATTTATTCAAAGATGAGCACAGCGCCACCAAATTGCCACATTTACTTGTGCCTAAAACATTTAAGAATGAAGGTAATTATATTGTTTCAATGGGGAATGTATGCCGTTGGCTCGCTGAACAAGCCGAACAGCTTGGAATTGAAATATTCCCAGGCTTTAGTGCCCATTCATTGATCATTGAGGACAAGCAAGTAAAAGGTATAGTTACCGGAGATATGGGTCTTGATAGGAAGGGTCAGCCAAAAGATAGTTACATGCCAGGTATGGAACTCAGAGCAAAGTACACGATTTTTGCAGAGGGTTGCCGAGGCCATTTAGGTAAATCACTCATCTCAGAATTTGAGCTTGATAAAGAAGCTTCTCCTCAACACTATGGCATCGGCTTCAAGGAAATTTGGCAAGTTGACCCAAGCAAACACAAAGAAGGCCTTGTGGTTCATGGCACAGGTTGGCCACTTGACAACAGCACCCATGGCGGCTCTTTTATGTACCATGGAGAAAATAACCAAGTCGTAGTCGGACTCATTATTGACCTTAATTACTCAAATCCCCACTTGAGTCCATTTGATGAATTCCAGCGTATGAAACATCACGACACCTTTGCCCAAGTTCTTGAGGGTGCTGAGCGCGTTGCATATGGTGCTCGTGCCATCGCAAAAGGTGGCTTCCACAGCTTGCCTAAAATGCACTTCCCAGGCGGATTACTTATCGGTTGTGATGCAGGTACTCTCAATTTTGCTAAAATAAAGGGTAACCACACTGCAATGAAATCTGGCATGCTGGCTGCTGATGCTATCATTGACGCCCTAGAGCAAGAGCATGCCCCATCAGATCTCGCAAGCTTTGCAGATCTGTTCAAAGCGAGTTGGCTTTACGATGAACTTTATCAGTCTCGTAATTTTGGTCCAGCAATGCATAAGTTAGGCCGTATTATGGGCGGAGCCTATAATATGATCGACCAAAATATTTTTTCAGGCTCACTACCATTTACCATTAAAGATGAACATGCTGATCATGAGCAGCTTAAGCTGGCATCGAAATCCAAAAAGATAAATTATCCAAAACCAGATGGTAAATTAAGCTTTGACAAACTTTCCTCTGTATTTTTATCGAATACCAATCATGAGGAAGTACAACCATGTCACCTTCAATTAAAAGATTCTGATATTCCAATCAAAGTTAATTTAGCGAAGTTTGACGAGCCAGCACAACGATACTGCCCAGCGGGCGTTTATGAAGTCAATGAAAATGAGCAAGGCGAAAAACAGTTTGTCATTAATTCGCAAAACTGTATTCATTGTAAAACCTGCGATATCAAAGATCCGAGCCAAAATATTACTTGGGTGACGCCAGAAGGCGCTGGAGGTCCAAACTATCCCAACATGTAGTACTAATTTATCCTAAATTGCGGGGGCGAAATGCCCCTTTCTTTCCTATACTTAGCTTAAAGTCATCGGAACTAGAGCTAAACCTATGTCGCAACAGTCCGTCACCTTCAGATTTTTAGCAGAGCCTACTGATGTCAACTTTGGCGGCAAAGTACACGGTGGGATGGTCATGAAATGGATAGATCAAGCTGGATACGCTTGCGCCGCTGGTTGGAGCGGCAGCTATTGTGTCACCGTTTCAGTGGCAGGTATGCGTTTTCATCGTCCGATTTTAGTTGGTCAAATCGTTGAGGTGTCCGCGCGCATTGCGCATACTGGCAATACGAGCATGCAGATCTTTATACAAGTCCGCTGTGGAGACCCAAAAACTCAAAGGTTGGTCGAAACCAATCACTGCATCATCAGCTTTATTGCCATGGATCAAGCAGGATACCCCATTCAGATCCCGCAATTTAAGGCGAAAACAGAAGAAGATAAAAAGTTAGAAGCGTATGCGGTAAAAATGAAAGAGATCGCTATCCAAACAGAGTCTTTACTAGAGCAAACATTGAGCGACAAATAATTCTGATCAAAAGACAACAATAAAGCATCAAGTACTTGCTGAGTCTAGTGCCGGCAGGCATCAACAAAAAGGCTAACTATATGCGACATACCTCAGCAACACGCTGCTTATGTAAGCAAAAGCTTAATTTTGATATCACCATGGCCTTTCAGCCGATCGTTGATATTAACTCCAAGTCGATATTCTCTTATGAAGCACTAGTGAGAGGAAAAAACGGAGAGAGCGCGTTCGAGATATTAAGCAATGTCAATGAAGATAACCTATATGCCTTTGATCAGCGTTGCAGAGTAACTGCGATTGAGACGTTTTCAGCGCTGAGCCAAACGGATAATCTCAACATTAATTTTATGCCGCAAGCTATTTATGAACCTCAAGCTTGCCTCGAGACTACCATAAAAAGTGCCAAACGATGTCAGTTTCCAACGAAACAGATTATTTTTGAAGTAACCGAGCAAGAGCAAGTGATTAGCCGCTCTTTTCTCACAACAATTTTCAAAACATATAGAGAGAATGGATTCAAGACTGCTATTGATGATTTTGGTGAAGGGTATGCTGGCCTTAGCTTGCTTAGTGGGTTTCAACCTGATCTTATTAAACTTGATATGTCGCTGATCACTGATATTCAAAACAATCATGCTAAGCAAGCTATTCTCAAAGGCATGATTGTCACCTGTGATATGCTCAATGTGAAGCTACTCGCAGAGGGAGTAGAGACTCGGGCTGAATACGAGTATCTCAAGCAGGCTGGACTAACCTTGTTCCAAGGTTACTACTTTGCCAAACCAGTTATAGAGTCGCTTCCCACAGTTGACTGGCATAAAGTCTGATACACCCGAGCGAGGACAACACAGAGAGTAATCACTAGAATATTTTAGCTCATATTATTTAAATAGGTATCAGTGAGTTGCTTATTTTTTGACATCATTCACGCTTAAGTTTTGTTCTTGATGCTTACTAATTAGTCATAGCTGTGGTAGGATCCGCGCCGAATTTTTTGGCTTAGGTTGGTTTGTGGTGAGAAATGTACAATTTTTAGTAGTAGACGACTGTTTAACAGTGCGCAATCTTGTACGTAACATCATCCATACTCGCTTGGGCTCAGACAAAGTCATCCTAGCGACAAATGGTGTGCATGCTACTCAAATTCTAGAGTCTCACCCGATTGATATTATTATTTCAGATTGGAATATGCCTGAAATGAATGGCGAGGAACTACTATATCATGTCCGGAACAATCACCAGCTAAAAGATATTCCATTCATCATGATGACCTCCAACGGCGGCCGCGATTTTGTCATTACAGCAATACAAAACGGAGTAAGCCATTTTGTCGTTAAACCATTCAAAGCTGAAAAACTAGAAGCAGCTGTTAACAAATCATGGAATAGTGCAAGCAAACGCCAATCTACTCGACACTCAGCGCTACCTCCACATAAGGCGCTGATATACTCGGGACGCACTCTTATCAATGGACAAATTACAAACATTAGCCGAACAGGTATGCAGCTACAAGCTCCCTATTCTGAAGCATTAAAATTATTCCAAACGACCAAGTTTGACGTTACATTCGAGCACGATACCGGCTTAACACTACTGAATTTAGCCGCTCTACACGGCACTATCGTGCGCATTGAAGTAAACGATGAGCGGGTAAAGGACTGTCTCTTTGGTGTTAGATTTGATCTAGAGGCATTTTCAGAGACAACTCAAGTTAGCGTTGACGCGTTGTTGGACTTCTTAGATAAGCAAGCACCTGACGAAGTCAATAACGATCATTAAACCTACTAGTAGCTTCCGCCTTTGGTATTAAAGTAGATTTCGCGCTAGTGTAAATATCACCTTTTCACTTGCAGCAATAGCCTCTTGCTTACTTAAATTCCCTTCTTTTAGTAGTTGTACGCTCACTTTTTCTGCTTCTTGACTGAGTAAAGTATCTAATTCTTTGGGACTAACTACACCATCGGATAAGTTTGACACGATAGCTTGTAGTGATGCGCGACGATTTGAAATTGCGCTTATCAGTATAGGTCTGAGTGGCGACGAATGGCATAGGGCTTGTTGGCAGCTTTGATGAACTTTTTTATAAAATTCCATGACAACTATATACCATTTCTTATTTTTTGCGCTCGAAGCTTTTCCTTTAGCCCTTGAATAGGCTTAATCTCAGCGACGAGTTTTTTATATTCGTGCGCACGGGTACCAAGAATTTTATCGCACTGATGCTGTGAATTGTCATTAAGTTGGTAAAATAACTGTTGCTTATCCATAGAGAGAGAATCAATCTTATTTTGTTTACAACTTTATACTAAAAATCAAAATAAAATAATTACACCACATTACAGCGATGGCACCCTTTTGAGATTTTGTGAAAAACACAATTGATAGTAAACTCACGCTACTTAGATTTAGATAGAGAAAACGGTGGAACCTGTCAAAATTCAGCCCATTGGCTATATTCAATCACCTTACAAACAAAAATTCGCTATTCCAAGACAACCAAGGCTTGTCCCTGAAGCAAAAGCCAAGTTGCGCTTTGTCGGCGAATTTAATCGCGAAGAATTTGTTCGTGGGATTGACGAGTTTACGCATATTTGGCTGCTATTTCGTTTCCATGAAACGGCTGATAAAGGTTATTCTGCTCTCGTTCGTCCACCAAGATTAGGTGGTAATGAACGCAAAGGTGTATTTGCGACTAGGGCAACTTTTAGACCTAATGGCATTGGCATGAGTGCAGTAAAACTCGAGGGTATTGAATACAAAAATGGTCAACTAGATTTATTATTATCTGGAATTGACCTATTAGATGGTACACCCATTATTGACATCAAGCCATACCTTCCATACTCAGATGCCTTGGTGGATGCTACCGCAGGCTTTGCAGACACCAGACCTGAAACACAAATGTCAGTCAGTTTTTCAGATGATGCTGCAACCTTTATCGAAAAGCAAAAACAATACCCAGAACTAAAACAGTTTATTACGAACGTACTTAAACAAGATCCTCGCCCTGCATACAAGAAAAAACGTGCATCACAACAGAGCTATGGTATGAGTTTATATGATTATAATATCCGCTGGAGCGTAGATGGTGAGCACAATCATGTCACTGAGATTTCGTCAGCTAAATAGTGAACACCGCAGCTTACCAATAAACTACTAAATTATGAAAATGTTTAGGTATTAAAGCTTTTTAAGCGGCAATAGCACTGCTAGAATAGCCGCTAATAAGAGAACAATAAGTAACTTATACTGGAATAAGAATGCGTACAAGTGAATATATATTGGCGACTCAAAAAGAGACGCCGTCTGATGCCGAAGTGGTAAGCCATCAGTTAATGCTTAGAGCGGGTATGATCCGTAAACTTGCATCTGGACTTTATACTTGGCTGCCATCAGGCTTAAAAGTTTTCCGCAAAGTCGAAAGAATTGTCCGCGAAGAAATGGACAAAGCGGGAGCGATTGAGCTTCTCATGCCAGTGATCCAGCCAGCAGAGTTATGGGAAGAGTCTGGTCGTTGGGAGCAGTTTGGTCCTGAACTTTTACGTATTAATGACCGTCACGGCCGCCCTTTTGCGCTGGGCCCAACACATGAAGAAGTGATCACGGATCTTGTACGTCGCGAAATTAATAGCTATAAACAACTTCCAATCACACTTTACCAAGTGAGCACAAAAGTGCGTGACGAGGTTCGTCCACGCTTTGGCGTAATGCGTGCACGTGAATTCACCATGAAAGATGCTTACTCATTCCATATGAGTGATGAATGTCTTGAAAAAACCTATCATAAGATGTTCCAAGCTTACTGTAACATTTTTGATCGTTTAGGCGTTGACTACCGCCCAGTTATCGCAGACAGCGGTTCAATTGGTGGTAACTTATCGCACGAGTTCCATGTACTTGCAGAGTCTGGTGAAGATGCTATCGCATTTAGTGACGATAGTGATTATGCGGCAAACATTGAGAAGGCTGAAGCGCTAGCGCCAACTGAAGCTCGTCCAGCCCCAAATAAAGAGCTCAATAAATTTGACACGCCGGAAGCTTTCACCATCGCAGAGCTAAAAGCAAAGCATGGCGTGAAACCGCACCGTGGCGTCAAAACACTTATTGTGTATGGGGCACCAAATGAAGATGGTCATCGTGGTCTTGTCGCGCTTATTGTTCGTGGCGATCATGAATTAAATGAACTCAAAGCTGAAAAACTAGCACTAGTCGATTCACCACTTGAAATGGCGAGCGAAGAAGATATCGTCAAGGCAATTGGTGCAAAACCTGGTTCACTGGGCCCTGTTGGTCTTTCAATGCCTATTATCGTAGATCGCAGTGCCGCAGTAATGGCAGACTTTGTAGCTGGTGCAAACAAAGATGGTGTTCATTATAGTGGTATCAACTGGGACAGAGACGTAAACGACTATACTGTTGAAGACATACGTAACGTAGTCGAGGGCGATCCAAGCCCTTGTGGAAAGGGTAAAATCCTGATCAAACGCGGTATAGAAGTTGGTCACGTATTCCAGCTTGGTACAAAGTACTCAGAAGCGATGAAAGCCGGTGTCCTCGGTGAAGAAGGTAAAAACCAAACATTGACCATGGGCTGTTATGGTATTGGTGTTTCACGCATCGTTGCCGCGGCAATCGAGCAGAATAATGACGACTACGGTATCAAGTGGCCTGTTGCCATTGCGCCATTCGAACTTGCTATCGTGCCAATGAACATGCACAAGTCTCACCGTATCCCTGAGATAGCAGAGAAATTCTATACAGATCTGCAAACTAAGGGTATAGATGTATTATTTGACGACCGTAAGGAGCGTCCTGGCGTTATGTTTAACGATATGGAGCTTATTGGCGTACCGTATACCTTAGTAATAGGTGAGCGCAACCTTGATGAAAATAAGGTTGAGTTGAAAAACCGCCATACTGGCGAAAAGTTAATGCTTGATATTGAGTCTGCGGTAGACACTATCGTTAATGCAATTAAAAGCAAATAAGTACGCTTGAGTTTCCAATAGAGGGGCATTCTTTTGTCTGCCCCTTTGTCATATTACCTTCTTCTAATTGCCCTGTATCTGTCACCTTTACCTCTTAGCATTATTATTATTACGCTAAAGAGTCAGGCCATGAAAACAACGTACTATCCGAGTATTTGGATCTCAGATGTCCATTTAGGCTACAAGGACTGTAAAGCAAAGTTCTTGTTAGATTTCCTCAACAAAACAGAATGTGATGTACTATACCTAGTGGGTGATATTGTTGATCTATGGTCAATGAAACGCCAATTCTTTTGGGATCCCTCTCATTATCAGGTATTGGAATGTATACAAAAAAAAGCTGAAGCTGGTACTCGCGTTATTTACATTCCCGGTAATCACGATGAAACCTTTAGGCATTATGGCGGACAAACACTCTTTAAAGTCGAAGTACACAAAACCTTCATTCATACCACTTCGGCAGGTAAACGCTTTTTACTGCTACATGGTGATGACTTTGATTCAGCAACTCGCTACAACAAACTGATCAGCCTCATTGGTGACACCGCTTATGACTTTTTATTGTTTTTAAATCGTTGGACCAATCGTGTACGACGGTTATACGGAGGCCATTATTGGTCACTGGCATCTTGGCTTAAACAACGTGTACATAAGGCGAGAGAAGCTATTGCAGCTTTTGAAAATGCCGCTATTCATGAAGCGAAAAAGCAAGGCGTTGACGGTATTATCTGCGGGCACATCCACCAGCCTGAGATCCGTGTCGTAGACGGCATCGTTTATTGTAATGATGGTGATTGGATAGAGAACTGCACAGCATTGGTAGAAAACCAAGCTGGTCGTATCGAGTTGCTGCATTGGTCAGACGTACAATCTGTCCTCAGTGTCGTTGAAATGGAAAGTATGGAAACCAATAATGTTAAAGCCGCTTAATTAGCGGCTTCTTTTTAATCACTCATCCTTTAATAGCTTATGCAGTAAATCGATGCGCTTATTAGTACGCTTATTTTGCACGTATGCCTGAGCGTTTAAGCTCATCATCAGGATCAGCAGTATGTATAAAATAGGTTTTTCGATAATTTCTGGATAACAATATACCAAAAATACGACTGCCGTTAGCATACCTGCACTTTGATAGAATCGCTGTTTATTGTTAGGCCGCAGCGAGATAAATTCTCTTAGTGTCGCTTCCTTTTGCAACATTTCCTCAGCCAAAGCCTGAGGATAATCCTGATTGTGTTTCATATTTAGTGTTTATACCTAGTGTTAGCACAGTGCATTTTTTGCACTTATCTGAGCTTTTTGCCATGTTGGCTGTATTATATTAGTCTTCATGCTTGCTTAGTTTGAAAAAACGAATAAACAGCAAAGTGTTTATTTTGGCGATAGAAAATAGCTCACTTATTTAAGATGATTGGTATTACATATGTCGTCATTGCCCAAACAATTATACCTAAAATAAAGACAAGGATACCATATTTAAAGTGTTTCACTATTGGGAAAACCGCTTTATTCGTATGCGCTACCGACAGCGGATACTGCCAATGCGTTAACGCTAGCAGAAGTGGCTCGGCTTCTACGCTCATGCCAGAGAGTGAGACCGTCGTGCCGTATTCTGTGTCAAATACTAACTCAACAATATGATTACGACGAGTAGAAGCGGCTAATCTATCTAGGTCACTGACCGTGAATGTATTCCAGTGTGCTTTAATACTTTTAACTTCGCCCTTGTTTACCTTTCGAGGCTGTTTATCTTTAAACAGTAACGCGGGTAGCAATAGGCTGTCTTTCTCAACCTCAATTTCGTTACAGGGAGAATGATAAACAAAATAGTGTTTATTACTGATAAGCACACACGTCAACCAGTAGCTCAAATAGGTGAGCACCAACAATACTAAACCCGCTACATAATTTTGAGATGAGTAAAGCACAGCGCCAGTCATAAAACCAAAGCCCCCTACTACCATCCAAGCAATATGGCGCTTCTCCCGTGGTGTTGGTAGTGCGCATCGTAATACTGGAAAGCACGCCTCAATCGCTCTATTATTTCTCATAAATGAAGGAAATAACTCAGCAAGAGTTACTGGGGTCTCACGCGCTGCTCCGTCAGTATAGGAAGCTCCAGTTTGACCTTTGTTTTGATCAAAACCTACTCCTGACAATATCTCGTCAAGTTGGCTGGTTTGCTTCAAACACGAAAACGAATAGATGGCAGGCCGCTTACCATTAGCAAGGTAGCTAATGCCTAAATAACTGAGCTGTTTATTCCCCTCCACTGACATGTCAGTTACCGTTTTAAGTGGTATTAGAGATTGATGTATTGTCCAAATGTTTCTACTTAGCACCGACAGTTGCTTTGTGATCACAACTTGTTTTTTAAAAGGATCAAACGTTAAGCGATGACAGTATGAAAATAGCACCAAGGCAATGATTAAGTAGACCAGCGCTTCGATGAAACTTGAAGTGAAAAAATGCAGCACTGACGATAACAACAATAACATTGCAATGCCGCTAGTTACTGTTTCACTGACAGACTTTAGTTCTGTGGTTGATGTCATCTTTACATTCCTTGAGTGACAAATATTGAAGCTTAAAACTTCCGCCCGCTATCCTGAAACTAACCTGAAGTCGGGGTAAACATTATGACGAGTTTAAGTTAACTACAACTCCGGCATGTATTAAGGCGCTAATCGTACAGAAAAACGCCATAATTCTCAATAATTACTGCTGCCTTGTACTTTACCTAAACAGTACAGTTTCTTTATTAAACCACTTGACGCAGCAGACAAGGAGACCTGCTGCTAATACCGCTGATGCACCAAATATCAGAGCAACATAGCTATAATCAACGGTGCCTTTAATGATTTCTTTTATGGCCAACGCAACATTAGTTATGGGGATCAAGGCCGTCTTAGCCGTCAATTCCATATTTGGCATTAAAGACATCACTATGGGAATAAAAATCCCCATACTCAGTGGCCCCATATAGTTTTGTGCTTCTTTAAAGGTTCTTGCGTAAATGGAAATAGCCAATGTCAGTGATGACAGCATAACTGCAACTGGCAGTAGCAATGCAAAAATTAAGACAAAGTCCATCATGGCCACCGAAGAAAAAGCAGTTTTAATGACATCAAGCTCGACGAAACGACTCGCTATCCCAATCCACAACGCCATACTAGAGACCGTAATAAGGGCACAGAATATTGAACTACTCAGTACAGTTAAAAACTTTCCTAATACCAATTCAGTGCGAGAAATTGGGGTCAATAATAGCGTCTCTAAAGTACCACGCTCTTTCTCTCCTGCACCTAAGTCTATTGCCGGATAACTCGCACCCATCAGCACTAATGGGATAAGCATGTAAGGGATAAATGCACCTAACTTTTCACCTAAGTTTTCACGCTTATCCGCAGTATCTACCTTGGTAATTGAAATAGGTTGTAAAACAGCAGCTTGCTGCTCTTGAGATAATCCCAAAGCGGCTAATTTCAATGCTCTAAGTTCATCGGAAAATGACATTGCCAGTTTAGATAAACGGTCATAAATAAAGTTAATCGATTGGGCATCATTGAACACTATTTTCCATTCGCTTTTAATGCCCGACTCTAAGTTTTTCGCAGGATCAGCGGGGATAAATATCCCCACATCAATCACACCATTACGGACAGCGTCACTGAGCGCTTCAACACTATCAAGTGCTAGTTCTCCATTATATTTTTTAAAACTTTTATGATAAAAAACTTGTTCTGAAAACTTTTCGGCAAAGGACTCGTTCACAATATAGTACGTATGCACTTCCTGTTTTGCTTCCATCGCGGCTTGTGATGCCATAAACCCTACTAATGCCATGATCACGGGAAACACGAGCATGGGTAGGGCTATCACGAAAAATAGTGTTTTACGGTCGCGCAGAAGCTCCCTGAGCTCTTTCAAAAATACTTCAAACATGCGCAGCTCCCGTTAATAAATTCAAAAATGCTTGGTTTAGCTCGTGACTTTGGCCTTTGGTTTTAAATTCTGCAAGGCTGCCATCGAAACAGGTTATCCCCTTGTCAATTACAGACACTCGGTCACACAACAGTGCCACTTCATCTAAATGATGAGTTGAGAATATAACGGGTGTGCCAGCTGATTTAAGGTCACGGATAAATGAGATTACGGTTTGCGTAGTCATAATATCAAGCCCCGTAGTTGGCTCGTCTAACACCACCACCTTGGGGTTATGCACTACTGCTCGTGCAATATTTGTTTTTTGCTTCATTCCAGTCGACAAATGCTCTGCTCTTTTATCTAGAAAAGTTTCCATTTCCAAGCGTTGAAACAGTGCATCGCATCTGGCTTTTAGCGCTTTTCCTTTTAATCCATGAAGTCGAGCAAAGTATTCTACATTTTCTTTGGCTGTAAGACGGCCGTATAGCCCCGTTGAACCAGAGAGAAAGCCTATTGCCTTACGCGCCACAACTGGCTTTTTTACAATATCCTGACCGTCAACCAAAATAGTGCCATCGTCTGGGGTTAGTGCAGTAGAGAGCATACGCAAAGTTGTGGTCTTTCCTGCTCCATTTGGCCCCAGTAGACCCAGTACCTCTCCCTCACCACAGTGTAGGTTCACCTCCTCCACACTGTGGAAAAAGCCATCTCGCTCTCGAGGATCTGTCTGACTCTTTTTCTTTTTATGTTCGCGAGTTAGGGCAAAACGTTTTTTTAGTCCGCTAATAGCTATCATGCTATTTCCTTCTTTTCGGTCTGAAATAGTCCGTGTTTTGATAAAATGCAAGGTCTTGTGGTTCATACCAATTTGGGATCCCCAGCAGTGGAATTGGCGACATTTTGGTATTGTCCTCAAGTAAACCGTCACTAATAAGTTCAACCAGTTTGGTATCGAGCCAAATATATTGCTGAGCAAGTGAAAGCTGCCAAAAAGCAGCATCAACATTGATACACACCAGCTTTCCCGTCAACCCAATAAAGGGATCCGTTAGCATTTCATAATTTGCATGACCAAATACAAAAGGCTTTAAACTTTGCGGCCACTGGGACTTGTTGTCATAAAATACACGCTGCCAATCGTGGGCTTTAAACGCATCTCGCCACATGTCATCATCTATTGCTAATACCAAACCACATTCATCAAATAACGTAAGGGCATTGCGTTTTTTACTTCTCTGCTTTAAGCCAAACTGTTCTATTTCTTCGATATGTAACGCATTTAACAGTGCTTTTGTTTTTGGGAATAAACACCAAATAAGCGCGCCAAATAAATCATGCCAATTTTGACTGCGTGTTGGTACTTGGTGAGTTTCATAGATAATTTCTTCGTAGTATTTTTCACCAAAGTCCAGCGTTTCGTCGGCCACAAACCGAGTATTATATTGTTGTGAGCTAATGGTGTTTGCGTGTGATGATAGCCACTGAGGTGTTGGCCAGTCTGATTGGCTTTTTAAATCAAACAGCTGATTCAAATGGGAAAAGGGTTCGGCCTTTAAACATGTAACCTGCCACGCCTCAGGCGCTGTAAACTTTTTCATAGGATTGAAATACTTAACATGCAATTAGCTGGCTATTTTACTTAAGCGTTCGATACTTGGCAAAAGTCAATTGTAAATGACCGTAACTGCACACAACGCAAGTAATACCAATTTTCTAAATTAAGTAGTCTATTTTGAGGCGAGAAAATCTTGTCGATAACTCCGCTACCGCGTCCTGCTATCGCTTTGGTACCTACATCCATATAGGCAAGGCAAAAATTTTGCTATTTAGTTGTTCTAAGTGAGAAATTTTTAACGCTGTTAGCGTCAGATTAACTCCTTCAAATTGAGCAAGTATTAAGTCAAATTGGTATAACATCGCGATGGTGATACCTGATTGAAAACGACCCTACAAGCTACTAGTAAGTCGCTTCTATAAAGTGATGAACGTCTCCTTATTCTCGAACTTTACCGTATTTTGTGTTACAAGTTACGGGTTCCTAACAAGTAAAAGAAAGGCAATTATGAAACTTAGACTGGCGCTCAGCGCACTCTCTGTTGCTGTACTTGCGGGCTGTGTTAGCACAAGCAATAGCCCTCAAGACATCGACACTGCGTATAACAGTATTAATGATGCTCAACTAAGAGCTCACATCAAAACACTCGCATCTGACGAATTTGGCGGCCGCGCACCGTCAACTAAAGGGGAAGAGCTAACACTTGCCTATTTAACCAAACATTTTAAAGCACTTGGCTATGAGCCTGGTAATGGCAATAGCTTCCTACAAGAGGTTCCCCTTGTCTCGCTGGAAGCAGACCCTAATATGACGTTAGAAATTGGTGGCAAAAGCTACGAATATAAAAAAGATATGGTGATGGGCTCTGCTCGGATCAGCGAGCTTGAATCAATTACAGATTCAGAGCTTGTATTTGTTGGCTACGGTGTTAACGCGCCTGAGTACGATTGGAATGATTATGAAGGGCTAGATGTTAAGGGTAAAACAGTTGTCATGCTAGTCAACGACCCTGGGTTTGCTAACCCTGATTCAGGCAAGTTTACTGGTGAAGCAATGACTTATTACGGCCGCTGGACGTATAAATACGAGGAAGCTTCTCGTCAAGGTGCTGCTGGCGCTATTATTGTTCATGAAACCGCACCAGCTTCTTACCCATGGAGCGTAGTGGAAAACTCTTGGAGTGGACCGCAATTTGGTTTCCAAAAAGAAAATAATAATATGGATCGTGTGGCTGTTGAAGGCTGGGTAACCGTTGACGTCGCAAAAGAATTATTTGAAAAAGCAGGGCTTGATTTCGAGACCGCTAAGGCAAAAGCGGCGCAAGGCGCATATCATGTCGATATGGGCAACCTCAGTGCCTCTGTCACAGTCAAGAACACGATTAAAAAATCTACTTCATATAACTTTATTGCTACCCTTCCTGGCAGTAAAAAATCTGATGAGCACATCATCTACTCTGCACACTGGGATCACTTAGGTATCGACCCAAACCGTAAAGGCGACCAAATCTATAACGGTGCTCATGATAACGCAAGTGGTACGGGTGGCATGATTGAAGTCGCTGAAGCCTTCACTAAGCTACCAACACGCCCTGACCGCTCAATTACATTTTTAGCGGTGACGGCCGAAGAGCAAGGCCTGCTAGGCTCTAAGTTTTATGCTGCAAACCCAGTGATCCCTGCAAAGCAAACTGTTGCTAACATCAATATGGATAGCCTAAACCTTTTAGGTAAAGTAAAAGACATCAGCGTTGTGGGTATTGGAAAGTCAGAGCTTGACGAAATGCTAGAAACAGCTGCAAAGGCGCAAGACCGTGCAGTCTCAGGCGATCCTCGCCCAGCGGCTGGTGGTTACTACCGTTCGGATCATTTCGCGTTTGCGAACATGGGCGTACCTGCAATGTATGCAGGTGGCGGAACTGAAGCTCGAGATGCCGCTACTGAAAAGTATCGCAAGCGCATGGGGCTGGTATTGCGTGGTTGTTATCATCAGCCATGTGATCGCTACCGTGACGAATGGGATCTAAGCGGTGCGGTGCAAGACCTGCAACTTTTCTTTAAAGTTGGCTATGATGTGTCTCAACAAAATGAATGGCCAAAATGGAAAGCAACCGCCGAGTTCCAAAGAAAATAATACAAATGATATTGATTTTCATTTAATTTAAATCTAAAGTGCAACTTAGATAATACACGGGTTGCACTTTATGCTTTCATCTCTTCTTCGATACTCTCAACCAGCACACATAGCTAAGGTGAGTTTATTGTTTAACAAACGTCTGGTTTTACCGATTTTCATCATCGTACTTTTGGCATTTGAAACAGCCAGACCTATTGTTCTTGGCGCACTAAGTGATGCTTTTTTTCAAGTCAGCGTCTTCGTTGCGGCCACTTTACTTATCTATTACTTTTTAGTTGATAAGATCCCACAACTCAACCTGAATTATCTCAGTGCTAAATCCCCTATTCTTGAAATTATCATGGCGTCAATATTAGGCGCTTTACCCGGCTGTGGTGGTGCAATCATCGTTGTTACTCAATTTACCAAAAAGCAAGCTAGTTTTGCCTCTGTTGTGGCAGTGCTTACAGCAACGATGGGAGATGCCGCGTTTTTGCTATTGGCTAAGGAGCCGCTTACAGCCGTCATAATCATTACAATGGGCGTCGGTGTGGGCATTGCAAGCGGAGTTGCTGTGCACTTAATTCATAAACCCGACTTTTGTGTACCACAGCGTGTTAACAAAGTCGAAGAAGAAGCCCTTCATGTCAGTCGTGCTTTCAGTATCAGCCGTAAGGTTTGGAAATTATGTTTACTTCCAAGTCTGGTAATTGCACTGGCTATCGCGTTTAACTTTGACATGGCACCATTTGAAAACATAATAATATGGCTAGGCGCTATACTGTGCCTTTTCGCCGTCAGTGTTTGGGCACTAAGTTCAAAAGGTGTCAGTTATAAAGATATCACCTGTGAAGAGGGTGAATGCGACCCGCCTTCTAAGCTTACTCGGGTTTTACAGGACACGCATTTTGTCACCGCTTGGGTGGTTGCAAGCTTCTTACTCTACGAATTATCTACCGCATATTTAGGGCTTGATCTGGCTATGTGGTTTAAAGACTACGCTATCTATGCACCACTTGTAGCTATATTTGTCGGGCTGTTGCCTGGTTGTGGACCACAGATTGTTGTGACGACTCTGTATCTTCAAGGTGTGGTGCCCTTTAGTGCACTTGCAGCAAATGCTGTAGCTAACGATGGTGACGCGTTATTTCCTGCAATTGCACTGGCGCCAAGAGCAGCACTATTTGCTACTTTCTATTCAGCAGTGCCCGCATTTATTGTGGGCTACGGCTTATTTTATTTCTCACTGGGATGATAATGCCGAATGCCATTATCATCCACCATCACGTAACAGCTATCACGATTTTGGAACGCTTTATAAAAGGTGTCATCATACAACAGCTTTTCACTTTTTGTATCACCGCCCGCCCCTTGATAGCTGACTAACATGTGGCACTGGTGACATATTAAGGGATTAACCAAGCGTTTGTCTGCGGCTTTAATTACTGCGATGACCTCATATACTTTGCCTTGCTCTTTACTTTTGAACCAAGTCATATACTAATTTTGCTCCTATTAAATCACTTAATGCTGTTCCTACAGACTTAAACAAAGTAATTTCATGCTCATCACTTCGCCTGAGATTATTTTTAGCCATTTCGCTAAGCTCTGCAACTATCTTTTCGGCGCTGAATTTGCCTTCACTGATCGGCAATAATAGTTCGCCGGCTTCGTTTAATACATTAGCGCGACTGTCAACAAATACTCGACTTCTCACCACGGTTGTTGTATCGCACTCTCGACAATGCTTATGGTGATTACCAATACAATCTATATGCGTTCCCCCGCTTAGCCACTCGCCATCAAATAGTGGCGAATGACTACCAGTCGCGCAACTGATCACATCTGCTGATGCAATAACAGATGCAGTTGCCCGCTTGTAACGCACAAACTCAATATCTTGATATTGTGATGATAGCAACTCTACTAACTGACCACTTTTGTGTTCATTACGTGCAATTATGGAAACTTTAGAATAATTTCTGACGCTTAAATGAGCGTTTATCATATAACTCGCTAAATTTCCTGACCCGAAAAAGACCAAATGCTTAGCATCCTTCGGTGCCAGATAATCTGCTGCTAATGCTGACACTGCAGATGTTCTCCATAACGTTACCTCGGTGCCGTCCACCAATGCCAGCGGTTCACCAAACTCGCGCCCGAATAGCATGATTTTAGAGTAAAGTGTCGCTTTATCATGCTGGGGATTGCTCGGAAAATACGTAAATGCTTTGACCCCTATCACGTCTGCATTCCACGCTGGCAAAACAGCAAACGCATCATGATTATTACGGCTATCATCCAATTCAAAAACTTGTCGTGCAGGGGTTCCCGCGGCTTGTGCAAAACCGTGCTTAAGCGCCTGTATTAGCGTTGAGTAGTTAAGGTTATTTATTACTTCTTGGCGAGAGATAATCTGCATCTTGACTCCTTAGTTCGCGAGCTGAAAGTTTTGCGGAGCATGGGTTAAACATTTAAACCCACTTTCTGTCACTAAGACATCCTCTTCAAGCCTTATGCCGCCATAATTTGGAATATAAATACCCGGCTCAATGGTGATGATATTGCCAACTTCTAATTGATGGTCAACGCCAGGTTTGATAAATGGCTGTTCATGCAAAAATAATCCAACACCATGTCCCAAACCTTCACCTGCGTATTGTGCGAATGGACTATTACTGAGCACTTGATGCGAAGCTGTATTCAACTCGCTACAATTGACCCCAGATTTTATCAGCTCAAGCGCTGCGTGCTGAGCAGCTTGCACTGTTTCAAACATTGATTGTTGCTGTTGGTTTGATTCACCAAGTACATAACTTCTTGTCATATCAGAACGATAACCGTTTATTACAGCACCAAAATCGATGAGCACTAAGTCTCCGAGGTTGAGTTTAGTATTACTTGGGTTTCCATGAGGGAGAGATGAGCGCGCGCCGAATAGTAAAATAGTATCGAAAGCGACGCCCTCAGAGCCTAATTTTTGCATCTGATATTCAAGCTCAATCGCAACTTCTCGCTCCGTAGCTCCCGCTTTGAGAAAACGCAATGTATACGCAAGTGCAGAGTCTGCAATCTCTGCTGCCCGTTGAATACAGTGGATTTCATATTCATCTTTCACTTGTCTAAGCGATTCCACCCATAGCGGCGCGGCTATCAGCATCTGACTTTTTGAGCTGGTATTTAATGACAAAAAATCTGCGTGGCTAATGTGATGCGCCTCAAATGAAACCTGACGTACCTTACCCAGCAACCTGAAAATACAGTTGGGCAAAGATTCTTCGTCACGATTTCTTAGCACAACCTCAACGCCGACGGCTTCATTGCCTGCACGCTCAAAATACCGGTAATCGGTGATCAGTTGATGTTGTCCATTAGCTCGCACGAGTAATGTTGCTGCGTGGCCTGTAAAGCCGGTCAAATACACAATATTTTCGTAGCCATAAACAATAAGAGCATCACTTTGATGTTGTTGTAACTTCTTAATTAAACGTTGTTGTCTGGCTGAATAGTTAACCTGCATAGAAGTCAGCACCCTTTTTATTGACCTGTTTTAATAAAAGTCATGTTCACTAAAATAAAGCGAGTGAACTGTACCCGTAAGTCCACTCTGTATCAAATTTTGGTCGAGAAAATAAGCCAAACAAACCTGTTTGGCTTTGGCATCTTTAAGAAAACTAAAATGTAAACCTTGCAACTAATGAAGCGTAACGCTCTGTTTGACGCAGTGTCGCTAGGCCATAGTCGGGGTTAACCACCAATCCATTGTCTCCATCTAATGAGCGTTGCTCGTTGATGTCCAATGCCTTATCACTGTTAAGTAAGTTATAAATTGTTCCCTTCAGCAATAAATCATGCCCAAGTACATCAGTAGAGTAACTCAATGATACATCCACTATTGTCGCCCACGGTAATTCGCCAACGCTACCGCGAGGTATGGCCTTACCATTTTCATCATAATGAGAAACATGGCCATAATCTTTACTTACACAATCATCCCATGGGCTGCCATTTCGGCAGCTATCCACACCAACTGGGTGTTTTGAAAAATAGTTCATCGGACGTCCTGAGGTGGTACGGGCAACCAATCCCAATGTAAACTCATCAGTAATGTCGTACGATCCAGATAGCTTTATTGAATGGCGGTGATCATTAGGCAAATTACCATAGCCGTTATCCATCAAATCAGCATAGTCATACGATGTTGTCCAACCGGGATCGGCTTGGTTATTGTCTGTCTTTACCAACCCCTCGGTGTTGCCGTAACTATGAGACCAAGTATAAGAGGCGTTTATTCTCAGCTTATCGGAAATATTTCCTTCCAAAGTGAATTCAAGTGCAAGATATTTACGAACGGCCTGCTGAAGTGCTAGTTCTTCAGCCGTTAGCGTAATATCATCAGCCTGCCCGTCGCCATCAAAGTCATAACTCATGGTGATAGCTTCACCAGGGTTGTTTAACACATAGTACGACCCCTGCCCTACATTGTCCTGTATACCTAGCTCTGCCAACTTCTTCGCAAGAACAGGGCCGACATCAGTATCTTCAACACTACGACCAAGATCACGATAAATTGCCCTCACACCAAAAGCCATATCATCAAAAATTGAGGTTTGATAACCCAAAGTAAATTCATCGGAATACATAGGCTTTAGAGAAGATGACGCAATTAGCCCCGGCTCTGTGATACCCCGTTGTCGCCATCGCCTGTCACGTAGCATTTCTCCACGACTTGGTGAACCATCTTGCAACAAAACGGGGTAACCATTACCATCAATTTGGTCTAGGTCAAAATACTCAAACCACTCTACTGATGCCGAGCCTTGAGTGATATTCATATTCGCGGAAACAGGCTGAAAGTACCGTCCATAGGTTACAAACACCTTAGACTCACCGTCACCATTTAGGTCATAAATTGCTTGCAGCCTTGGTGCAAGTTGATTGTCCATATCAACAAATGCGCGGCCATCTGTAACCGTATTCTCAAATTGGCTGTACCTAAGTCCTAAATTGAAAACCAGTTGCTCTGTTACTTGCCATGAATCGTTGACATAAAACGCCAATGATTTCACCTCGGAGTCAACTGTGCGTGTCCTGACCCGACGCTCAATATAGTCTTGCCCAAGTGCAGCGCCTGATATGCTATTTTCCCCTGCGGTCTTTACCGTCCACCACCCTTGTGCGTCTGCGAGTCCATTTTGTCCTTCAAAATACTCTACTTGTACTTTTGTGTAGTCAACCCCAAACAAAATTGCGTGATAATCTAAATCGATATTAAAGTCTAGCCGCGCTTGATCGCGTATAAATTCTTGTTCAGACACGCCACTGGCGGTGTGGCTCGATAGCGTTACTGTACTTCCCCGTTCGTCCCAGACCCCAGGAGCCGTTGATGCGACTATATTTTCGACATTTTCAGTCACTCGGCCTACCACTGCTGAAACCGAGAAGAAGTCACTCAGATAACCGTTATAGTTAACACTATATACTTTACCACCATCCTCCCCCGGGGCTGCCACACCTTGCTTATCACCTATGGTATTACGCTGCCAATCATAAGTGTAAGTTTGCCTTGTCCATTCTCGCTTGTTGTTCATTGCTGAAATACCAACAGAATGGTTTTCATTAATGAACCAATCTAACTTTGTGAACCAACGGTCTTCATCTCGGCTCCTATCATTGTAGGTCGTTTGTCCTGCCCAGCGACTGCCTTCTCTGCGGGGCGCAAATAAGCCGTAAAAAAACAGGCTATCTTCAATAATCGCACCGCTTGTCCAAACTTGAAGTGCTTTAAATGAATCATAATTCTGTTGTGTATTGAGATGGATTGTGCCGTTATCTAGGTAAGTAGAATCGTGATAACTATGTGATGACGAGGGGTCTATTCGTAATTCAGCGCCAAGTGTAAACTCATTATCCCCTGATTTAGATACTGCGTTCACTATTCCGCCTAATGCTCCGCCAAATTCAGGGCTGATCCCACCTGTTTTTATCTGAGTTTGCGCGATTGCTTCCCAAGGCAAGCGAATAGATCCTAAGCCTGAGCGAATGCTTGTTACATTAAGACCATTAAAATAATAACTATTTTCTGCTGACGATGAACCGCCAAAGCTTGATGCGCCTTTAAACGCATCACCACCGGGCTGCGCAGTGCCTGGGGCCAGTAAAGCGATACTCTCAAAGCCTGTGTTAACTGGCATAACTTTTAGCTCAGAGTCAGTAAACGTGACCCCCGCAGTCGATGACCCCATATCAACCCTGCGAATAGCTGTACCTGTCACTGCTATTCTTTCTATATTTTGTCCTTCTTTTAACAGTTGCGCGTCTAAAATAATTGCCTGTCCGATACTAAGCTCGACATTCTTCTCCAAAAGCGTTTCAAATCCAGCTTTATTAATAGACACAGTATAGGTGCCAACAGGGAGGTTACGGATAGTATATTCACCATTAGTATTTGTCTTAACGCTAAACTTTAATCCTTTGGTGTTGTGCGTAAAAGTCAATTGAGCTTGTGCCAACTCAATACCTTGACCACTTTTGATACTGCCTTTTACTGTGCTATTACCATCAGCAGCGACAGCTGTTGATGCCCCCATTACCATTGATAGTGCGGATGCCAGGAGCGTTTTACTTAGAATGTGCGTTGTGTTTTTGTTATTACGCATTGTGTTGTCCTTATGTTCCTATTGATGAGTGTGTTTTTAGGTAACAAGCAAACAATACACAATAGATATATTGTATACAATATTAATTATTCAATTATTGCTGATTTTATAGTTATTTGTTTTTAATGGTACTGAGGAGGACTATCCTTAGTCATGGTATTAAGAAGGAGAGGAAGACGTGTCTGATTGAATAGTGGCAGAACGAGTAAGGGGTACACGAATAGTAATTTCAACACCCTCGAACTTCGCGGTTTTACAACGGATCTCCCCTTTTAATAATTGCGTTACTAGGTTATACACAATGTGCATTCCCAAACCACAGCCACCTTGATTTCGTTTGGTTGTTACAAATGGCTCAAATAACGTTTTTTCCATTGTTTCGTCCATACCGACGCCATTATCACTATAAATAATACTCCAATGTGAACCGTTTTCCTCTACTGTTACTCGTACACACCCTGAGGCGCTATCTTCAAACCCGTGGATGACTGAGTTATTAAATAAATTTGCCATTATCTGGTAAATCGCACCGGGAAAAGTAGTAATATTTATCGACCTATTTCCATCTATTTCCAATTGCACTTCTTTATTTTTGGCAAGTGGCTTTAATGAGTCAAAAACATCGTTGATATACTCAAGCAGGTTAATATCACGTTCTACTTCACTGGACTGATCCACTGCCACTTGTTTAAAGTTGCTGATCAAACTCTCAGCTCGTCTTAAATTTCGTGTGACCAATAAGTAGCCTTCTTTTTGCGATGCAATGGAAGCGACTAAATCAGCTTGCTTTAGAGTTTTATTTTCTAGTTTATCAACTAGGTCAGACAAACAATCTTCATTATGAGACAGCGCTGTGATTGCTATACCCAAAGGGGTGTTAATCTCATGAGCGACACCTGCCACAACCACACCCAAAGAAGCCATTTTCTCACTTTCAATCAGCTCTTCTTGAGTTTGCTTTAGTTCAATCATAGCTTGTTCAAGCTTTTGATTCTTCTTGTAAAGCTCATCTGTTCTCATCGCCACCTTAATCTCTAATTGCTCATTTAGCGATTGCAGGGCCTGTTGATGTGCTTTGAGATCAGCTATATCCTTCAAAGCACCTGCAATGCGAAGTGCCTTATCATTTTCATCTCTTGCCACCACTTTCCCGCGGTCAAGCACCCAAACCCACTCACCATCTTGCCCTTTCACTCGAATAGCTAACTCGTATACATCTTCATTACCATCTACACAGGCTAGTAAGCGCTCTTCCAACAATACGCAATCCTTAGGATGCACAAACTGGTCTAGCTCGCTTAGAATAAGTTTGTCTTGCAATTCACCAAAGTTAATTTTTGGGTTGACACTATAGCGATATATGCAGCCAGACTCGACATGCCAATCCCATAGTTCATCGCCACTTGCCCACAGTGATAATTCCAAACGCTCTTGCAGGGCAGACATGGCTTGGTTATCTCTAAGCACCTTTCGATAGCGTTGCTGCCGCGCTCTAACAAACCCGACAATAATAAAAATAATAACTAGGCCGTATAATGTTTTTGAATATGTGTTCCACCAAAGCGGTGCATCAACATAAATACTGAACTCATGCACCGGGGACTGCATATTGAAACGATTGACGGTGTAAGTTTCAACTCGGTATACCCCAGGCTCTAACTGAAGTAAATTAATTTGCCGTGCACCATTTGCAAGTTTTAACCATTTGTCACTCAGCCCCTTTATCCGATAATAGAAGCTTAATTTTTCAGAACCAAAATCGAGACTCGAATACTGTAAAGAAATAATATTTTGGTCATGACGCAAGTGCAGTTCACTGGCCAATTCCGGTGCGACTGGCAATATCCCATTTGGGCTAGGCTTTATTGGCTCCCCAAGCAACTCTATTGTTGAAACCAAAATAGGTCTCGCACTATTTGAAATAGATACATTTTGAGGGAAAAACTGGTTGAAGCCTTTGGCTCCCCCCATAAAAATTCTACCGTCAGGGGCTTTCCATGCCGCGTTATAATTAAACTCATGAGCTTGTACACCATCAATAGGTAAAAAGTTATCTATTGCAAAGTCCATCACATTCACACGGGATAACCCGCCGCTTGTACCCAGCCACATATATTCGTAGTCATCATGCACAAGCCCCCAAACAGCCTGATTACCTAACCCATCTTGTTCGCCAATGGTTTTTACCACTTGCATATCTTTATCAACAAGGCTTACTCCTGCTTCACTTGCAATCCAAAGCCGTTGCCAAGGGTCTTCATCAATCATAAAAACTAAATTTGATTTCAGGCCATCTTGAGTCGTGATGTTATGTAACTGACCTTTGCTATATTTAAATAACCCCTCACCAATAGAGCCAAACCACAGGTCTTGACCTACGACTTTAAACGAAGAAACATGTGAGGGTGTATCTGGACGATTCTCAAAAAATGGTAATAAACGATTGGACTCGTTATCAAAACGCATAAGGCCAAGCGTTCTTGAGCTGACTAATATTTGTGATTGGTACTTTGTTATATCATTAAAGCTTAGTTCAGGGCCGTTTTCCGAGTCTGGCTGCAAATGCAGATATTCTCCTTGCAATAAGCCATATTTTATCACCCCGTCTCCTCTGGTCGTTAGCCACAAGGTATCGTCATAGATTTTTACTTGAGTAATAAAACTACCCTTTATCGCTGAAAGGCTAGGAAATAGCCGATAGGCCTCAATAAAACTAGACTGTTGATAAATATATAACCCTGATGAAGTGCCAATCCAAAGTCGTTCACTACTGTCCAGTGCAAAGTTGCGCACATCAGGGTGGCCAAGCGGTGCATGGGGGAAGTTTTGTTCTCCAACGTGACCAAATGACTCGCTCAATTGGCTGAAAAAATGTAACCCTTGAGATTCAGTACCAATCCATAAATCGCCATTGCGATCTCTTTGTACACTTAATATATTATTATCTTGTAAGCCATCATTTTGTTCGGCGCGACGATACCAATGACGTTTGATATTCCCCTGTAGATCCAGTACAAAAACACCATTATTTGACGCGACTAAAATCTCATTCGTACGCACTTTAACTTGGAAAATGCTAAAGTTTACTTTGTCGCTAATGACTTTTTTCCAAAGCACTTTATTGAACTTAGTGTCAAAAGCAATTATTTGTTCTTCATCATCAACCGCGAATATACGTCCATGAGACAGCGATAACGTCTTAAACTCACCGTCTAAAATAACCTTTGCACCGACTTTATCTTTTGGCTGGCTAACTAGGCCGTCGGCATTAAGATAAACAAATGCGTTCCTTGTTTCTTGTACATCGCGGACAAACTTGCCAGTTAAATATAACTTCTCAGGTTCAAGAGTTTGGTAGTTAACACGATAGGCATCCCCCTCTTCCGTTGACACCGTCACCGATTCGCCATAACAAGCAACTTTTTTTACTCTATCTGAGTTAATCGCATCATTGTAGGCAGCCAAAATAGATCGAAATAATCCAGCCTCCGCGTCATACACGCTAAGCCCTGTACTCGTTCCAATCCAGATGTATTTGCCGCTATGACAAAGAGAGGTGATAAAGCCTCCAGAGAGGTGATTTTTAGAGTTTTGTTTTACTTCAAATTGGATAAAATCATGGCCATCAAACCGGTTCAACCCAGATTGTGTTCCAACCCAAATGTAGCCAAGTTGATCTTGTGTGATTGCTGTAATTGTCACTTGGCTCAAACCAGAGCTGTAATCATAACGACGCATCACTTGTGCTGTATCGCTAAATTCTGGAAAGCTAGCGATGCTAGGTAAGCTCAACAACATACTCAATAGCAATACACCAATTCGGCCTATTCTATTCGTCAATGCAGTTGCTGTGAATTGATACCTAAGTCGGATCATATTTTGTTGATGTTTGCTTTCATTACACTAACTATAGCAAAAGCAAAAAAAGCGCATCATTTTTTATTTACATCGCGTAAATGAGTTAGTTTGTAAACAGAAATAGCTGAAGTAGCGGCACAAAAAACTTACAACGTAATACCAATTTGACTTAATACTTGCTCAATTTGAAGGAGTAAATCTGAAGCTAATAGCGTTAAAAATTTCTTATTTAGAACAACTGAATAGCAAAATTTTTGCCTTGCCTAAATGGATGTAGCTACCTTAGCGATAGCAGGACGCGGTAGCGGAGTTATCGACAAGTTTTTCTCGCCTCAAAATAGACAACTTAATTAAGAAAATTGGTATAACTCGCGCCCGATTGATTTCTTTAAATTCGGTAAGTAGTAAAAGTTTAACTGAAAAACTTAGGACTCAAGTTTTGAGCCCTAAAGGTAAAATAGTTAGAGTTCAAAATGGCTATGGATACCAGTGCCATGAAGCAGTTCGTATTTTTCAAGTAAGCCGTTATCCAGTGTGACTAAACTAATTGCCGAGTCTGAGACCAAATAACCATGGTCTTTGATAGATGAAGGATGTTTGCTAACAGACAGTTGCCAACGTTTAGTAAATAAATTTAGCGGACTATATTTGGCATACAAAATAGTATCTAGTTTGTCTAACACCTTGATCAATGGCTTTGGAAATTCATTTTTGATACCGGAAGCAGTAAGTTGCCAAATTCGGTTATCATGACGGCCAAAGCGCGCTTGAACCGAGAAACAAAATGAATAGTGTACATCACCAGATAAGATAATTGTTTCTTTCGGGGTATCAGGACGCTTGAAGATTTCAATTAGCTTTCTTGCAGCGCCTTCGTGTGCCATCCAGTTTTCAACATCCACCATTAAAGGCTCACCACAGGCATTAAAGACAGCTTGAATCGTCTCAATCGCTTTAACGCCAAATACAGGGGCTGGACTGACCATCAATACTGCACGATGGTCGATAAGCGTATCTTGCAGCTCCATCAACATTTCCCAGTCTAGAAGGCCACTTGGTTCATTAAAGTTTTGTTCGTTGCGCCAACGATGTGTACGGGTGTCTAATACCACTACCTTTGGAAAGGTATCTAGGCAATAATGCCAACGGGTAAAACGGCGTACTTGCCTATCGAACGCATCAAATTGCCACTTTTTCTCATGTAAGCTGTTTTTAAAACCGTCAAGCAGCGCACGACTTTGCTCAAAAGCATCGTTTCCGATCCCTTGAAATAACCAATAGCTGATCACACCATTATTCACTATCCTGCGGCTCACTTTATGATTTGCAATGGCCTGCTCCCACTTTGCTGTTAAGTTCCAGTCATCCGTCACATCATGATCGTCGAACATCATCAGAATGGGGACATTTGCACAAAGACGTTCGGCGCTTGATAAGGTATTAACAAAGTCCTTTATGGCAATAAGCTCAGAGTCAAATACTCGTTTATTGCGCTCGTTATTTCCCTCATAGACTAGCGCATCAAAGTCGACAAGCTGCCACGCAGTATGAGAAAAGTTTAATAAATAACAAGCTACAAACTCTTCGAAGAAGATAAGGTGATTAAACGCTTTCACGCTTGAGAAGTGTGCTTCATCCTTTCGAAACCAATACCCTGCAGAAAACTTTGAACGTGATTGCCAAGGCGTTTTTGGTAAGTATTGATGACGCTGATATAACTGAGCTTGCGCATCATCTGGTAGCTCAATCTCCAGTCTTGTTTCCGTGAAGAGGTCTAGACGTTGGATCAGCTGCCGGATAGCGAGGAGTGTGGCTCCTCCAACGTCATCTGCATATATCTGATCACCTGAAAAAATACATAAGTCAGCCCCTATCTCTCCTAGTTCACGTTGCTGTGCTTGCCACAGATCGGCTGTATGCAAGCTGTCTTTCGAATGGTGGTGTGGGTTGCGACAAGAGCCGTGTAAAATGTGAGTTAACTTATCAGGAACCGCAAATTGCAACGTTTCGCCATAACGCAAATACTCTGGACTAAAAGTATTTTCATTGATTAACAACACATAGCTTATGAGTGTATTTGTTGGCAAACTATTTTTTGGGCGTACCAGAAGTGTGTACAAGAAGCACGCACCGCCCAGCTGTATTTCTTCAACGTCACAATCGCTTTCAAAGCCCGTGAGTTTTACGTCAGCACTAACCGCTTCGCTGGTGGCAAATTGAATACAAACTGTACTTTTATCGACGCGCCTAAGTAAAGGCGCCATCAATACCAGTGGCAGCTGATTACGTTGTGCTGCCATGTTGGCGGTTTACCAAGTTGAACAACGAATAGAAATTATTGCTAGTCTGCTGAGCCAGTTCTTTATAGCTAACCCCTTTTAGATCCGCGATAAAATACGCCACATCTTGCACATATGCAGGCTGGTTAGTTTTGCCTCTGTGTGGAACAGGAGCCAAATAAGGAGAGTCTGTCTCAATCAGCAGCCTATCCATAGGAATTTGCTTTACCACATCTTGTAATGCTCTGGCATTTTTAAATGTCACAATACCAGAAATCGAGATATAAAAGCCCAAATCCAAAGCTTGCTTGGCCATTGGCCAGTCTTCAGTAAAGCAATGTAATACGCCACCACAATTTTGCGCATTGTGCGCTTTCATAATATCGATTGTATCGCTTTTGGCGTCACGAGTATGAATAATAAGTGGTTTTTGTAACTGATTTGCCACCTCAATATGCCCAGCAAAGCTCTCTTGCTGCACTTGATGAGTCTCTTTGGAATAATAATAATCTAAGCCAGTTTCTCCAATAGCAACGACTTTTTCGTTATTAGCCAAGTTACGGAGCTTATCAATATCTAGTTTATCTTTTTGGTCTAGGGGGTGTACACCACAAGAAGCTGAGACATCGTCAAATCTAGAAATTTTCTCGAGCATAGCGGGGAATTGCTCTAGAGTAACGCTAACACATAGGAAGTGTTCGACCTGTTTTTGTCTCGCATTATGTAATACTTCTTCAAGGCTTAAGCCTAATTTATCAAAATCTAATCTATCTAAATGACAGTGAGAGTCTACAATCATACTGGCTCTACATTGTGTAAGTGGGTTTATCTGAGTTCAAGGCTGCACCCAGTAGTTTATTTATTTTATCGTTTAAAGCTGGCGCATCAACAAACGCCACGCCAACTCCTGGGGGGTTAGAGTTTTGCGCTCCTTGTGGAGTTAACCATGCCACAATGACCTCCACCTCATCAGCTTCTAACGCATCAGGAAGCGTGACTCGTAGTGTTAACTCCTGTCCCATCTCAAAATGGGCATTTGACTTAATGAATATGCCCCCTGACTTCAAGAACGGCATATAACAGCGATAGAGCTCATCCAAGTCTTCAAAATCCGCAAGTAACTCTTGCATGTACCACCTCTTTATAACTGTTTTTGTAAGGCAAAAAGCAAATTTGAAATGCTAAGGCTTTGATTTAACCCTAACACATTTTTTTGTTCATACATAAAACGATGTATAAGGTTTAATAACGCTTGATACTGTGTAAAGCTGAGGCCTGCTTCTGATAGCATCGCAGACTTAACACGACTTAGCAAAAAGCGTGCAAATACATCACTCAACGAAGTGTGTTTTAATAGTATCTTTTCAACTTGCAATGCACTCTCGCCATCGAGCTTATTCGCTGCGTTAAATAACTGTGTTACCTCATCGATAAGCCCTTCCTTTTGCCACCCTGAAATCACAAAGGGCTGAAGTGAAAACTCTTGGATCCAAGGAAGGTTAGACCCGAGATCGTGCTCTGCTAACCATTTTGCAGCTTCTGTCAAACTCGGTGAGTGAATTGTCACTTTGTTGCAGCGGCTTAACACCGTCGCTGGCAATTTGCTATCATCATCACTGGTTATGAGTAAATATCTGTTAAAATTAGGCTCTTCCAGTGTTTTTAATAACGCATTTGCCGCAGAATGTGTCATCAGATGTGCTTGCTCGATTAGCGCAACTTTACTCCCCCCTTGCTGAGCTGAGTGGTTTAAAAAGTTGGTGATATCTCTGATCTCATCTACACCTATCGATTTACCATCAGGCGCGACAATAAGTTTGTCAGGGTGACTACCGGCAAGATTGAGGCTGCATGCTTTACAGCTCCCACAGGCAGTCAGTGTCTCAGCCCTATTGCAAAGCAAGGCATAAGCCAAATGTCTAGCGAGTACGCCTTTGCCTACGCCTTTTTTACCCGACAACAAGTGTGCATGATGCAAACGGCCAGCTTGCTGCGCTTGGGCTAGTTGATTAAGGGGAGTATGATGCCAACTTGCAAGCATATTACACTCTCGAGCTTAACTTAATATGTTGATCAATAAGCTTATCTACAAGTTCAATACTCTGCGCAAGCACGGTTGATTTACTCTGACTTGCATCAATTACAGTAAAGCGCGTTGGGTCATTTTTTGCCTGTAGCAAGTAACCTTCCCGGGCACGCTGCAAAAATTGTTGCTGCTCATCTTCTAGCCTATCTAACCCTTCCCCTCTTGACTTCACTCGCTTTAGTCCCTCTTGGGGGTCAAGATCTAATATGAGGTTCATGTCTGCTTTAAAATCTCCCAACGCGAGCCGATTAATCGTCGTTATGGTGTTGAGATCCAGACCTCGTGCGTAGTGTTGGAAACTAAACGTCGCGGCGTCAAATCGATCTGAAATAACCACTTTACCTTGTTCAAGGGCTGGAATGATTTTTTCCCGCACATGCTGTGCTCGTGCTGCAGCAAACAACATCAATTCTGCCATTTCAGTCATTTCGGGTGTCGAAGGATCGAGAATGATTTCACGAATTTTTTCAGATATTTTTGTTCCACCTGGCTCTCGAGTCATCACAACTTCAATACCACGTTGTTTTAGGTGCGTTTCTATGCCTGAGATAACAGTTGTTTTACCTGCACCATTGCTGCCATCACAGGCCAGCATAAACCCTTTATTCATAACAAGGTTGTACTCATCATTCTTATTTGCTGTGTATTTTATCGTGTTTCTGGAAATTATTCATCGCTGTTTTCATTATAATTAACACAATAACATGACTATTCAACCTGAGCTTCGGATAAGTACCTATCATCATTTTGCTAGGCAAAGCAGTGATTGAAGAATTCACTAAGACTTATAGACATAGATAAAAACCATCCCCTACTTTGCCGATTTCACCTGTATTGATTCCAAGCGCAGAAATATAGACTACACTGACAAAGAACCAATACCTGCGCGATAGAGACATACTTATATCAATTTGACTTAATACTTGCTCAATTTGACGGAGTAAATCTGACGCTAACAGCGTTAAAAATTTCTTATTTAGAACAACTAAATAGCGAATTTTTTGCCTCGTTATCGACAAGATTTTCTCGCCTCAAAATAGACCACTTAATTAAGAAAATTGGTATTATTAAACTCACTACGGAATAGTTATTTTATGCAAGGTCGATTAATTTGTACTATTTTTCTGCTCTTGAGTCTTCACAGTGGTGCTATCCAAGCGAAAGCCAATGTCAGCATTGACATTGCAGTTGGCCTAGAAAATTTTGATTTTCAGCCACTTTTTGAAGAGTTTAGTGCGCAGACAGGCATCAAAATAAACATTTTAGCTTTCAATAATAACCAACTAAAAAGTGAGCTATTACAATACGCAGATGCGATGCAACTCCCCGATGCTCTAATTATTCCCAGTGACTATATGGGCTTGTCTGAATTACGGTTTTCAACTATACCGTCAAGTTGGCTTGCAGATAAACTCACACTGCGCGTCAAAAACACGAGTAAAGTGGGCGGAGTAATAAAAGGCATCCCCCTCATGTATGGTAATCATCTAGTACTCTACTATAATCGCTCGCTTGTACCCGAGCCAATAACAGATCTCCAACACTACATCCAGCAAGGCCACTTTAAAGCGCCCGAGTTAGGGTGGAATTTTTATGAAATGTATTGGTTTATTACCTTTGTGAACGCTCTACAGGAAGAGGTTATTTTATCTGATCTGCCTCATCTCGACACGAGAGCGATGCGTTTGGCCTTATCAAATTACCAGTTACTGCTAAACAGTGGCATTATTGACGCAGATTGTGCGTACCAGTGTTTAATGAATCGTTTTAAAAGTGCGCAATTACGCTACTTTGTGAATGGCATTTGGGCGTATCAACAACTCAAAGATACTCTAAAAGATAACTTAGCAATCGCTTCCTTACCAAGATGGGGAGGACATCAGCTCATCTCGTTTGCATCATCCCACGTTTTGGCTTTTCCTGCGAACGCAGTCGAATCGGAAAAAAAGCCGCATTTGAAATTACTAGTTGAATTTATGCAAAGCCAACGTGTTCAAGATCGTCTTTGGGATGAGTTAAAAGCGCTACCAACAAATTCTGACAGCCTAGACAAGTTAACAAAGCGAAAAGATATTGCGTTAATACAGTTAATCGCCTCACTTAATCATACTTACCCACAACCTAATGAACCCATTATGGCCTATATTTGGGAAGCCATACTCAAAGGCCTAACACGCTATTTAGGTGGGGTGTATAGCGTTGAAGATACCACTGAGTATATGCAGTTTATCGTCACAAAGTCGCAGAAAAATGAAACAAAAGCACAGCATCGTTAAAGAAATAAAAAGAAAAATTACGACATTATTCTCAATTTTTTTATTGATTCTAGTCGCGATGGTTAGCTTTGCTCTGTTAGAACAACAAGCAGCACTCATACAGGAAGACCTTAAAAGAAAAGGAAACAGTCTGATCAACGATTTTAAAGCACAAATCAATGAATTGATCTATCAGCTCGCACCGATAAGTGAAGACTACATACTGTCAAGTTTGCCCAACAACTTATTATACACTCAGCATGCGATCAAGGTACTCACACAGGTTGTTGATAATAACGCGATGATTAAATCCGCTTTTATTAATGATGGCTCTATTTTTACAGTAGAAGGATACCCGTTTTACACCTTAAAATGGAACAGCAAAGTTTTCTCTGCATACACTAATCAAGTGCTATCAGAGCAAATGCGAACACTCAAAATTAAAAAACGTGTCGTATCGATGGCCGATATTAACGGCTCCCAAACAAAAGAAGCAAAGTTATTCTTAGAAATACCGCTCAGACAAAAGCAGTCATCTTTGATGCGCCCGTATAACCACACTGGCGTACTCTTTCTTGAACTTGATTTACAGCCATTCTTCGAAGCGAGCGAAAATAGCGGTATTATCTCGTTAAAAAGTGGCGATTTAACGTTAGAAGGGAGCGCAGAGCTGCGACATGACCAAACTGATTATCAAGATATTATATATTCTGCTGATGAGGACAGTATAAAACTAGAGCTGTTACTACATCGTCAATCCACCCCTTTTTCAAATGACATCATCAGAGCAATACTACTCATCATATCTTTTGGTTTGATTTTAGTTGCGCTACTAGTCTGGTATTTAAGAAAGTTGTCAAAACGGCTCATTAATCCAATGTTGGTGTTGGAGCGCCACTGTGATCGGTTGAAGCAAGGCAACTATGTAACGACTACTCACGACTTTGAGTTTAAGGAATTGCAAACATTACAAGTTACGCTTAACCAATTAGCCAAGCAAATTAAGTTGCAAATTAGCTCTTTAGAACATGAAAAAATAAAAGCGCAAAGCTCTGAACGCGCCAAAGCCTTCTTTCTAGCCAATATGAGCCATGAATTAAGGACACCACTTAACGGTATTTATGGCGTATTTCAGCTAATGAAATATCATAACGATGCGATCAACTCAAACGAATTGGTCACTCAAGGAATGACATCAACAAAAACATTACTCAGTTTATTAAACGACTTACTCGACTTCTCAAAAATTGAAGCGGGTGAATTAAAAGTGGAGACTGTTGCAGTTAATTTGATCCGTATCGCAACGGAAGTTAAACATGAATTTATTCACACGGCTGACAATCTCAAGGTACCCTTGATAGTTGATTGTGAAAAACTAACCTCCCCTTACAGGTTGGCAGATCCTTTGAGGCTAAAACAAATCCTCCGTAATTTGGTCTCAAATGCGGTCAAATTCACCAGTTCTGGAGAGATCCGTATAGTCATGAAAGATGCTGGAAAATTAGTATCTATACAAGTTATTGATACCGGCGCAGGCATTAATGAAGCGACCGTCGACAGCTTATTTAAGCGCTTTCAACAAGCGGATCCCTCTACAACGAGAAAATATGGTGGAACAGGGCTAGGACTTGCCATCGTAAAACAACTTACTGAGCTGATGGGTGGCACCATTTGTGTACAAAGTGAAGAAGGTGTTGGTAGTGAATTTAAGCTTGAGCTAAACCTAAGTATTTGCGCTACACCTTTGCTGCACGCACACCAAGATATACATGCCGTCCCCCAACTCAAAGATAAAAACTTATTGTTGGCCGAAGATAACCCGTTAAATCAGAAAATATTTAGCGCAATGATAAAGCCAACTCAAGCCCAGCTAGTTATCGCCAAAGATGGTGAGGAAGCGATAGAACTATATAAAAAAAGAAAGCCCGATATTTTCTTTATCGACATTCAGATGCCAAAAAAAGACGGCTTGGAGGTATGCGCAGAAGTTAGGCTTGATAACAAGCAGATTCCATTAATTGCGGTGACTGCAAATGTAATGTCAGGAGAGCTTGAAAGTTATCAAAAGCTTGGCTTTGATGCCTGCGTTGCAAAGCCTATCGATATGAAAAAGCTCTATGAAGTAATTAATACACTCATCCAGTAAAGGGCACTTTTGCCCTCCTTCAAACAAAAACATGTATTAAGATCATAATAATTTCAATATATTCACATTAGGTAAACATTGAATGTGTCACGCTCCGGTAATCAACTTGTGGTGTGGCTAAAAAACAGTAGTGATATTATCGACAGGGTTTTATCGCCTCAAAATAAATCATAAAATTAAGAAACTTGGCATTCAAATTTAAAGCTTATCACGCAGCCAACGCCCAGATTCACCCCTTAGCATTCAAAATTACTAATTGACCAGATATTCAACTTCATAGGAGTCAGAAGGAATGACAACCATTGTTTATAACGCCATTACAGCAGAGATAGCCTGTGATAGCAGAACCACTACAGACAAGATTATTGTTACAGATAATGCCCAAAAATGGTTTGACCACAATGGCTGGAGGGTATTTTGCACAGGCCAAACGTGCGATATACATAACCTAGAGCACAACTTTACCAACAGCCAGTTTGACAAAATAGAGAGTTTAGAATTTATAAAATATCATCCACACAAAGGGGTGTGGTATGGCTATGTGAAACATGGCACCTGCAAATCAGAGCCACTAACACAATCCTATGCTATTGGCTCTGGTCAGCAAGCAGCGATGTTTGGCCTTCTCAGCGGTTTTGATACCGTTGAAATTATTGAGCAGGTCAAACAGATTGATTTTCGAACCGGTGGAGCGGTTCACAATTTTAAAACCACCCTCCCACTTACAACAGGTTGAGCCAATATTGAAAAAACTGGCCCAACAAAGCAGCATGGGCTTAAATCACAGATAACTCAACTGCAATATTTCCGCGCGTAGCATTTGAATAAGGACATACTTCATGAGCCTTGTCGACCAATGCGCGCGCCGTTTCTTTGTCTAATTCCCCAACTGAAACAGCTAACTTGACTGCAATCCCAAAACCTCCCTCAATCGGCCCTATAGCAACCTCGGCATTAATATACGTATCATCTGGCAATGTCACTTTTGCCTTTCCCGCAACTAGTTTTAATGCACCAATAAAGCATGCTGCGTAACCTGCTGCAAATAATTGCTCTGGATTAGTACCTTGACCGCCATCGCCACCAAGTGCTTTGGGTGTTGATAACTCGATATCAAGACGACCATCATCAGACTTTGCAGTGCCTTCTCGTCCACCAGTCGCGGTCGCGTTAGCTGTATACGCTATACTCTGAAGTGCTTTCATCTTGTTCTCCTCAATTTCATACCATTTGGATAACCACTCAAATGCTAGCAAACACAGCCTGTACTCCAGATGAGTCATGCTTGTTGCTAACAATTTACTTTGTACACAAAATAATATGCAAAAGCATTTAGAATTGCAAATACTTTGCATGCAAATTAAAATACCTTATCAATACAGTAATAAAAGAATACGATGAATTACGCACAACTAAATTTAGATAGACAAATTTGTCATCGTTTATACATGGCTTCTAATGGCATTGCCCGAGCATACCGAGAATCTCTGCTTGAGCTTCAACTCACTTATCCGCAATATGTGGTCATGATGGCGCTGTGGGAGCAAGACGAAATCAGCATTGCTGAATTACTAAAAAAGACGGCTATCGATGGCGGCGCAATGACACAGATTTTAAAGAAAATGACCGACAAAGCGTTGATTACTATCATTAAAGATGAGCAAGATAAGCGCAAGCGGGTTGTAAAACTGCAAGTTAAAGGTAACGAATTACGACATCAAGCAGCGAGCATTCCAGAACAAATTCGCTGTAAATTTCCGAGTATCAATGAGGACAAAGCAACAGCACTTATTGCGCTACTAGATTTGATCAATCAAGATTTAGCGAGCGCTGAATAAACATATTTTTATGAGGGGTGTTCATCTGTATAAGCCATAAAAGTGGTCTCAAACTGACGCTCTCTTTCTCGGTGTATTCGAATGCAGTGCATCTAAGATAGCCTTACTTCAGTGACGCAATTATCACTCAAAGATGATAACGTTTAAAAAGTCGCTTGCAAGTGCTGCAAAAATGCCGTGATTTTCTTTGCAAGGTGTTTTCGTCCCGCGTACAGCGCATAGAGCACGAGATCTTCTGGCGGATGCTCCAAGTTTATTGGTATAAGTTCGCCTTTTTCGATTTCAGATCTACATGCCTCTACTGGTAAAATAGCAAAACCAAGTCCTTCCAGCGCTGCTAATTTGGCCACGCTTCCACTGTTTACTCGAAAGCTTGAATTAACATGTAGCGTTTTTAACTGCCCATCTTCTAATTTAAATATCCAAGGTGTTCCGTTTAACGCGGAGAGTGTTGAGATGCAAGGTAAACCCTGCATATCTGATAAAGTAAATGGGGGCACATGTTTTTTAAGTAGGTTAGGTGCTGCAACTACAACGCTTGGTAATCGCGCAAGCGCTCTTACCACCCAGTTGCTATCTTCAAGGTTACCACGATGGAAGTAGAGCACGAGGTCAAATCCATCGAGTAAACTCTCCCTTGGACTAAGGCTAGTATCACAGCTGATTGAGACTGAAGGATAAGCGCTACAAAATGTCACGATTGCCCTACCAAGTATTGGTATATCGGGCATCAATATGCGCAAATGCCCTGTCGGCGTGCTTGCATGTCTAGTTACTTCTTGCATCGCATCTGATAATGACTCAAGCAGCGGCTTTGTACTCTCATACAGTTGCTCACCAGCTTCCGTGACAGAAATCCTTCTTGTTGTGCGATCCAATAATCTTGTATCAAGCTTTTCCTCTAGTAAGGCGATATGTCTACTTACATTTGAAGTCGGGATCCTTAAAAGCTCGGCGGCTTGTTTAAAGCTCAAACATTCATAAACACAATGAAAACTCTTTAACCACTGATGATCTACTTGGTCAGTCATTTTATTAGCCCAAAAAGTGGGTTTATGTATCCAATATAACGCACTTTATTACCTTAGTGAGGTTAATACAATCATATTCTCTTTTGTTAATTTGATTATGGATATATATGCTTTCAGCCTCGTTAAACAACTCAGTGCACTCAAGTGTCACATTTGGATTATGTTTTGCCATACATTTTCTACTCGCTTTGGATGCTTTAATCATTGTTCCTTTTAGCGCGCAAATGGCGCTTAGCACTCATACCACCCCTGCAAATTCAGGACTATTAGTTGCAGTTTATGCAGTTACTGCCTCACTCGTTTGTTTATGGGTTCGTGGCGGTGAAAACGTTGCTAACGAAAGTCGCAAACTCATTAGTCTATTACTCGCAGCCGCGTTTTTTACGCTTTGCACTGCGTTGCTCAATAGTTTTTACTCGCTTCTAGTTGTACGAGCATTAACCGGCCTTTGCGCGGGTGCAGCACTTGTACTTAATCTTAATCTTGTTGTTTTGCTCAGCGACCACCACAACAAAAAAAGAAATACAGCGATATTACTAAGCACATTTCCTTGTGCCCTTGCGATAGGAATACCCGTACTTTTATTTATCACCGAGCATGTCGGCTGGCAGTCGAGTATATTTCTATTGGGCTGCTGCTTGGTTATCACTGCGCTGCTGTTTCTGTTAATTTTTATGCAAAAGCATAAAAGAAATATACCAGCGAATGTCAATCATGAGTGTCAAATAAAACAAAACAACAACCATCTATTTAATAAAAAGCTAAGCTTTGCCCTACTCTTTAGCTTTGTTGTTGTGATGAGCACATTTATCATTTCAACTCAGTTTCCCGTCATGCTAATAACCAACTTCAGCATTTCCAATACGTCACTTAGTTATTGCTACCTACTCAGCGGTGTGTGCTCATTTATTGTCATTCAGCTATATGCGAGAAGTAAGTTTAGTAATAGAACCACATCGTATTTAGTTTACTTTCTAAGTGGGGTTATGCTACTGACTGTGTTGATTGGCTTTAATACGAGTCAAAGTACATTCTCAGCGACACTTTTTGTACTTTTTATCATTGCGAGCTCTTGTCGTTCAATGATTTTGGTAACAGAACTTATTGTTGCTTTACAGGCGCAAGAGCGTAGTGCCTTTATTAGTTTACAAAATGCAATTCAACACTTTGCAATTGCTGCAAGCGGCATCTTCGCAAGTCTATTGGTCAAAACTGAAGACAATCAAACACTGAATTTTAACACCCTAGTCGCTGTAGCTACCCTATTAATCAGTGTGACGATAGTCATGTGGAAGCATGTTAATAGATTAGGCCATAATTTCACCAGCGAGAGTCAGTAATTGAGTATTAGATAACTCGATTCTATAAGTCTTGTACCAATTATCTTGATTAAAAGGCCTATTTTAAGACAAAGATTTTGCTATTTTGTTGTTCGAAATAAGAAATTTATAACGCAATTAATGTCAGATTTACTCCTTCAAATTGAGCAAGTATTCAGGCTAATTGGTATTACTCTACACGCCCCCCTATGCGATAATACTCGTGAATACGATTCCTTTATGGTGGTAACTTATTTACCACCATATACACATGACCCTATACAGTTGTGATACCATCACCGCAGATGTTGGCCAAAACAAAAATAGTTAAATAGCACCTGGACTTTATGACAAATAAAAACCAATCGGAAACACCAAATAACGCTCAGAATATCCCAACCATCTATTGGCATGATTACGAAAGTTGGGGGGCTACGCCGCAAAAAGATAGACCAAGCCAATTTGCAGGGATCAGAACGGATCTAGATCTCAACATTATCGGTGAACCTTTGATTGAGTATTGTCAACCAGCTCCTGATTACCTCCCTCACCCTCAAGCATGTTTGGTCACTGGGATCACGCCGCAACTAGCGCTAAAAAAAGGCCTCACTGAGGCAGAGTTTATGGCTAAGATCCACACCGAATTTGCAAAACCGCAAACTTGCGTTGCTGGGTACAATAGTATCCGCTTTGATGACGAGCTCACCCGTTATAGCCTGTATCGAAACTTTTATGATCCATACGAGCGTGAATGGCAAAATGGCAATAGTCGATGGGACATTATCGATCTTGTTAGAGCATGTTACGCACTGCGCCCTGAAGGGATTGAGTGGCCAACCAAAGAAGATGGTAGCCCCAGCTTTAAACTCGAGCATCTAACCGTTGCCAACGGTATTGAACATGGCGCAGCTCATGATGCACTAAGTGACGTTACTGCAACCATTGCACTGGCAAAATTGATTAAAACTAAACAGCCTAAACTGTACGATTTTTACTTTAACCACAGACATAAAAAGGCCGTGTCGAGCCTTATCGATGTCTTTAATATGCAGCCTTTAGTGCATATCTCTTCGATGTTTCCAGCTCAGCAAGGTTGCACTACGTGGATTGCCCCGATGAGTTTCCATCCTATTAATAGCAATGCCGTGATCTGCTTTGACTTGACTCAGTCGCCTGAGGTACTGAACGATCTTGACGTTGAGGCGCTTAAAGAACGGCTGTACACAAAACGCAGTGAGCTGGGCGATGATGAATTGCCGGTCGGGCTTAAATTGCTTCATATCAATAAGTGCCCATTAGTGGCCCCCGCTAAAACCTTGTTGCCAGAAAACGCAGCAAGGCTAGGGATTGATCGCGAGCAGTGCCTTGAAAACTTAAAATATCTCAAAGCGCGACCAGAGTTAAGAGATAAGGTCGCTGACGTATTCAGCGATGACAAAGGTTTTGAAAAGCCGAGTAATCCAGATTATCAACTCTATGATGGCTTTACTAGCAAAGCAGACAAAGCCAAGTTTGCAATAATTCGCAATGCCTCACCACAAGAACTCGCAACTATGGAGCTAGATTTTGAAGATAACAAGTTCAACACAATGTTGTTTCGTTACCGTGCGAGAAATTGGCCAGAGTCACTATCACCTTTAGAGCTTGATAAATGGCGTAAATACTGCCAAAACAAGTTAATGCACAATGATGACAACCCATCCATTTCGGCTGAAGACTTTATGCTTGAGCTAGAAAACCTTGTTGCTGAGAATGAAGGTAATGAGCGCAATATGCAAATATTAAAAGCGCTTTATCATTACGCACAAAGCTTATAGTTGGAATAGGCGTGCCTTTGGCCGCCTATTGCTCTTGCCGATTAGCCATTTCCAAGTACTTTGGCAGGATCGGTTTTTGTAGCCTGCCAAGCTGGATATAAGCTTGCAACTACCGCCATAAAAAACGTCGCTAGTAGGCTGATGTAAATATCAGTCCAAATAATTTTACTAGGCAGGTACTCGATAAAGTAAACACCTTCCAGCGGGTTATCGTCGCTCATGCTAATCCAAGCTTTAAAAATATCGGGAATATTGATGGCGATAAAAATGCCAATTACCGTGCCTAGCAGTGCACCGATCCCAGCATAGGTCACGCCTTGTAGCGCAAATGTCGAAAAAATCGTACTGTCTTGTGCGCCCATGGTTTTTAAAATAGCAATATCGGCTCGTTTTTCTTTCACTTCCATCACCATGGAAGACACGATATTAAAGCTAGCTACCGCTATAATTAAAAATACGACAAGATAAACAATGGTGCGTACCATCTGAATATCTTGATATAGCCCACCTTGTGTTCTGAACCACGATGATACATAGACCAAATCGGGCAACGCTCTGCCCGCAGATGTCGCAATGTATTGCGCTTGGAATACGTCACTCACTTTCGCTCGTAAATCCGTTACCTGATCCTCTCTAAATCCCATCGCCTCTTGCAGTGCGCCAAGTGGCACTAAAGCTAATGTTTGGTCAACTTGCCCACCCATGGCAATCAGTCCGGCCACAGTGGCAGTTAATCGCTTTGGTGCAGCCAATGGATTGTCGGAGTGCTTGTTTGCGACCAATAGCTGCACATTATCTCCGATCGCGACGTTCAGTTTGTTTGCGATCCCCTTCCCAATAATGACTTCACCCGGCTTCAACGCTGGTAGCTGTGTTCCTTGGATAAATTCGCCAATACTTGAGACTGCGTGATGCCTATGCGGTACAACCCCCTTCAACTGGGTGGCTTTCAACGTACCTTTATACTGTACCATTGCGGTTAAATTGATTTCAGCAGTCGCACTGACAACGCCTCGTTGATCTTCCAAAATATCAACCTTTTGTTGCCATGACTGAATGGGGTCATAAGGTGCTTGATAACTCACTTGCGGGACCACAGAAAGCAGCCGCTGCTCTAGTTGTTCTTCAAACCCATTTATCACTGATAGCGCAATAATTAACACCGCCATGCCCAGCATGACGCCAAGAGTTGAGGCCCTTGTTAGAAAACCAATAAAGCCAAGTTGACGCTTAGACTCTCTAAAGCGTTTGCTCAAAAAGTAACTAAGCATCCTGATATACACCTACTTTACCGTCATCCAGTTGCACCGCACGACCAAGCTTGTCAGCTAGCTCTAAGTCATGGGTTACGACAACAAAACTGGTTTTAAGGTGATGATTAAGCTCAGACAGGAGATCATAAATTTTAAGTGCATTGTGCTTATCGAGATTCCCTGTAGGCTCATCTGCAAGCACCAGATCAGGCTCAGTTACTAACGCTCTGGCAATTGCAACTCGCTGCCTCTCTCCACCTGAGAGCTCCGAAGGTTTGTGGTTAGCACGATGGCTAAGGCCAACTTTATCGAGCATATTTAATGCTTTTTCTTGTGCTTGCTTAGTTTTCAAACCTTTAATCAATAACGGCATTGCTACGTTTTCTAAAGCACTAAACTCCATCAACAAGTGGTGAAACTGATAAATGAAGCCCAAATGTTTGTTTCTAAATTCAGCTTGTTTTGCACGTGACAGCTGACCAACTTCGACACCTTTAATTTTCACACTACCTTTAGATGCTTTATCTAAGGTGCCTAGAATGTGTAGTAAGGTACTTTTGCCCGAGCCTGAGCTACCCACTATAGCTAGCATTTCGCCCTGTGTGACAGTAAGATCAACCCCTTTTAAGACAGTTACTTCGGATTTACCATCTTGGTAACTTTTAACCAAACCTTGACAGTCAATGACTAAATCACTCATATCTTAATACCTCTGCTGGCAGCACACTGGACGCACGTTTGGCTGGGTACAAAGTGGCTAAAAAGCTAAGTAAAATGCTACCCATCGCCATGATCATTAATTCTGTTTGTTCTATTTTGACAGGAAGTTCAGCGCCGCCAAGCAACTGAAGACCGGCAAGATGTAATGCTTCATTTATGTAATTAGAGAGTAATAACCCACCAAAAATCCCTAGTATCGTTCCAAAAATACCGTTATACATGCCCTGTGCCATAAAGACTTTAGCGATCATTTGTGGTGTGAAGCCAAGTGTTTGTAAAATCGCAACCTCTCCTTGCTTTTCACTTACCATCATTGACAACGCTGAGATGATATTGAACACCGCCACGATCACTATCAACCCTAATAACAATGACATGATGCGCTTTTCCATCGCTACTGCAGCAAACAATGTACCTTGCTGAGTTTGCCAGTCCTGGGTATCAAGCCCTTGCAACAAATGACCTGCTTGCTGATAAAAATCTGGTAAATTAAACGCATCAAATAATTGAATATTGAGATCATATTGCTCTGGCTTTTTGCGCATTAGCCGTTGCAAGCTTTTGCCATCCGCAAATGCAAGGTAAGTATCGGCTTCGCTCTGACCATCATAAATAGCCGCAACCGTAAATAAACGCTGCGTTGGTGTACGGCCAAGTGGGGTATATGTGGTGTACTCTGGCATAATTATACGGATTTGCTGACCAATACTTACACCTAGTTTGTTTGCCAAATAACGGCTCAATGCAATTTGGTACTTGTGCTTGTATAGCCGCGTTAGACTCCCGCCACGAATAGCATCATCTAGGACACTTTCGTACCCTTCAAACAACCCCTGTAACTGCACGCCTACCAAGTCTTGATTGGTTTGTAAAATCACATCACTGGTAACATAGGGTGATACTTGCTTGACTAATGGGTGATCTTCTATCGCCTTTAGTTTTGTCTGATCGAGTTGCTCACTTTCCCTAATTTGCACATGTGGGATCAGATCAAGCATCGCAGCTTTGAGGGTCTGCTCAAATCCATTCATAACCGAACTTACCGTGATCAAGCTCATCAGCCCAAGTGCTATACCCGCAATAGAGAAAAATGAGATAAACGATATAAACGCATTACCTTTAGCTGCGCGGCTATATCTTAACCCAACAAAGAGGCTAACTGGTTGAAACATAATCTATCTCGTAAAAAACTGCTGAACGGATACTATCATACTCAAAAACAGATTGATGGCTGGAAAACGATAAAAAATGTGACAAACTATAAATTTTTGTGGCCTTGGATAGAAAAAGTGCAGTCCTAGTTGAGGCGTAAGACCTTGCTTTGGGTTGCCGTATTAGTTAAATCAACATTGTGACGTAACGGCTTTAAAGATAAAAGCTATATCTAGCCGTTTGATACATATCGGTTACTCTAACAAAACGAAAAAAGCGGAGCATAATAATGTTCCGCTTTCAATAAATTTAGTTATAACTAGTTACTTAATGTTGTTATCTATTTTGAGTTAGGTCTTTAAAATAAGATTTGATGCCTCAAACAGACTCAATATTAAGTGGGTGAGATCTTTATTGCTCTAAGTAACAAATAACAGCAGCTTGTTTTGGGTTACTTTGCGTATCTTCAATTAAATAACTCGCCTTCTTACTGTTTTGGCATAAACACATGTCATAATGGTTGATCATGTATGCGTTACCAACAGCATCTTCATCTGTTTTTTGGATGCTGCAAGTTGGCTCTCTCCAAATTGGATCCCAGCCACTTTGACCAATTGCAACAATTTTTATATTTTGCTGTGCAACTTGTACTTTTGCTTCTTGGGTTTCTTGCGCTGATACAGATAGTGCTACGAATGCAGCAAGTGCGGTGATTAACTTTTTCATTTTGTTCATCCTTAAGTATTAATTTGGTTTACGAAGATCTAATCCCAGAACTTCGTAAACGCAGCCATTCTATTCCGAAAATAATCAAGGTCAAGAATATAATAATTAAAATTTCATTAATGAAAATGTTGCGACAAAAAAATAATCCCGTTATTTTCAATAAATATCTAACTTAATATCAGGTATTAGTAATAATAGACAACATTATTGGCTTTCAAGGTTTGCTTATGATCCATACTTAAAGATTAAGCGAGTTTACACTGTCGGCTCTTTTATCACTTCAATCTGCTTAATTGATAAACCTTGGATCTCTATTACTTTAAATTTAAATCCCTCGACCTGAAGAGACTCTCCTTCCACTGGAAAATGTTTTAGTCTATGGATCACAAATCCAGCTAACGTTTCTATCGCTTCTATTGGCTCGAACTCATATTCAATCACTGAAGTTTGAAAGTCTTTAATCGACATATCACCTTGTACCAACCAACGAGCGTTGTCTTTTTGTCTAAATTGCGCCTCTATCGCTTGATCATCCTTTAATGCAATCAGATTAAAAATACTCGAAAGTGTGACCATACCAACTACAGTAGAAAACTCATTAATCACAACAGCACAATTGCTTTCATGACTTTTCAGACCATCCAGTGCATCAGATAGACTCAATGTATCCAACAATATGACAGGCTTATGGAAGTCATGGTCGTGACCATCCAACAGTGGCCGATTAGCGAGTATATTACTTAATAATTGCTTCGCCTCAGGTGCAGCAACCACTTTATCTAACGAACCATCACAGAGTAAATACTGTTGGAAACTATGACGCTGGATAAGACTACTTAGATTCTCTTCTGACTCTTGAACATCCAGCCACACAATCGCATCACGATTGATCATCGCCTGGGTAATATTGGTTTGGTTAAGATCCAGCACATTCCCAATAATATTGTACTCATGTCCACACAGCTCACCTTGCTCTGCGCTCTGGTCAACCACAGCATAAATATCATCTCGTGTTACTTGTTCATCTCGTTCGTTGGGTAAATTAAATAATTTAATGATCCAGTCAGCAAAGACATTAAACAACCAAATAATCGGCTTAAACAGCCAAACACTTGCTAACATCAAGGATATAAAGCGCATCGCAATGTTTTCAGGAATGACCATCGCTATTCGCTTGGGTAGCAAGTCAGCAAAAAGTACAAATAACGATGTGATCAATAAGAAAGAGAGCACGGTGGAAATTTGCAGCAAAATCGACGCATACACTGCAACATCAGCAAAAATAAAACTGGCTACCCAATTGAGTAATTGCAGGATATAGGGAGTGAAAACAGACTCACCAATCATACCTGCAACAATTGCCAATGCGTTCAACACAACTTGCACTGCTGCAAAAAATTGATGCGCGTTTGCCTGTAAGTACAATACTTTCTTTGCCCTGACATCACCAAGATCAAATAAAGTTTGTAATTTCACTTTACGCGCCGCAGCTAATGAAATTTCACAGAGTGCGAAAACCGCACTCAAAGTGATGAGTAAAAGTACCCAAAAAAAAGTCCACAAATATGCCTAAAATTAAAACTGTCATTCAGCGCGATGTATACGCTTATTTTGGCTCTTTGGCAATCTAATTTATACCAAGTGCAATACGCTCACTACTAGATGAAAATATATTAAGTATCTGCTTATCACTGAGTGCTATTCGCTGAACTTATCTCTCAATTTAAACTCCAGTACTTGGGCGTTGATACAATAACGGTCTTCTCCCTTTGGCCCTTCATTTTTAAAAACATGACCTAAATGGATCCCGCTACTTTTAGACCGAATTTCGGTTCTTACCATGGCGTGACTAAAGTCTTCATGATAGGTGACGCTTCCCTCTACTGGGTGAGTAAAAGAGAGCCAACCAGTACCTGAGTTAAATCTATCTCGAGTATCAAATAATGCTTTGCCACTGAGTTTATCCACAAAAACGCCATCTGGAGTATTTTTAAAAATATCGTATTGTTTACAGAACGGCCGTTCTGTTCCCTTTTGAAAGGCAATATTAAAAGCCTCAGAGCGCCCTAGTTTAAAAGCCCCTAGTACTTTATAGAAGTCACTCCTTTTCATATACCCCTGGAAACCATATGATTCTTTACCATTCTCCGTAAAAAGAATCGTTGGCGTTGCCCAGGTTGCGGTCTTGATGGTTAAACCTTGGAGTTGATCTGCAAAGCGAAAATGCAGCGGAATATCACCTTGATAATCATTAATGACCTCTTTTTTAAGCTTTTCACAGTATGGGCAGTAGCTCCTAGAGTCGATAATCACAATATGCTTTCCCGTTAAGAGCAAGCTGTTGTCAACCTCAGCTTTTTCAGCTTTCTCAAAGGTCACGCCAGTACTGTGATCTGGGCAATAGCCATTCGGGTTTTTAGCTAAATAGTTTTGATGGTACTCCTCAGCTGGGTAAAACTTTCTGAGTGGCTTAATAGAAGTTTGGATCTTGCCAAAACCCGCATTACTCAGGCGTTGCTGAAACTGCACTTTTAGTGCCTCAGCCGTATCACCCTGCTGCGTATCTGAATACAGTATAATCGAGCGATATTGAGTTCCCACATCATTTCCTTGTCGATTACTTTGGGTAGGGTCATGGCTCTCAAAATACGATTTCAACAAGGCTTCTGTCGTCAATAAATTTGCATTGTATGTAACTTTCACTACCTCAGCATAATTATTCTCATCAAATCGTCGACTTGCCTTGATGATTTCTTTATATGTTGGGGTAAAGCCTTTGCCATCAGCATAACCTGATTCAGCGTCAATCACACCGGTCATTTTCTCATAACGCTTTTCAGGCCCCCAAAAACAACCTGAGCCAAGGACTAACGTTTTTATATGGTTACTCGCGCCATCTACTTTAGGCTCTGGCATACCAGTGCCCGCGGTTGCAGTGATTGCACTGCCCGCCAAAATCAACCCCCCTGCTGCCATAGCAAGATACACCATTTTCATTTTTCACCTCTCACAATACATGCGCTATTAACTAACCTTGCAATAACGAGCACCTTTCTCGCTGTAAGTACACAAAGTAGATATAAACTAAATGCTATTTCTTACGTATTGGATCAGACCGACAGAAGTTAATGATTCTTTCATCTTCCCTCTGTCATGATTTGAGTATTACATTTATAGCAGCGGCAATAACAAGGAAAACGGTGTGGATAAGTTCAGTGAAAGTATCTATCAAAAATTGACCAATGACGATGAAGCCCGAGCTTGTAAGGCCATCGACGACAAAGCGTGTAAAGAGGTGCCTGGCAACTATGTTCTAATCTTACTAAGTCAACTTTTTAGCAAATTAGCGGATGCACTACTCAACCCAAAAATAACCCTGCCATGGCTGATGCAATCCCTCGGAGCCCCCGCTTTTATGATTTCAGCGTTAGTGCCGATTAGAGAATCAGGTTCACTTATCCCTCAACTGTTCATTGGACAATGGGTAAGACAACATGCAAAACGCAAATTGCTATGGTCACTCGGTGCACTGATACAGTCGGGTTGTGTTATTTTAATGGCAGCCTTGGCATGGCAACAAACTGAAAACTTACTGTATCCGTGGCTTGTACTTGGGCTATTAATAGTTTTTAGTGTCGCAAGAAGCCTAAGTTCAGTATCTTCAAAAGATGTGTTAGGGAAAACGATCCCAAAACAAAAACGCGGGCAATTAAGTGGTCAAGCCGCATCCATTAGTGGACTTGTCACCGTCACTTTTGGCGTTGGCTTATTTTACGCTGCAACCGAGTTTGGCAACATTAACTTTGTCCTCACTTTGCTGCTTGCAGCCGTTTTTTGGATTATTAGCGCATTTATTTTTGCGCAAATTAATGAGTATGCAGGTGCGACAGACGGCGGTGAAAATGGCCTATACAAGATCAAACAAGAGCTTACACTACTGAAAACAGACCGTATGCTTAGAAATTTTATATTTGCGCGGGGGTTATTATTAAGCTCTGCACTTATACCTCCTTACTTCACTGTGTTGGCGCAACAAAATATCAGTAATGCAGTCTGGGTGTTAGCAATTTTGTTAGGTGTTTCAGGAGTTGCAAGCCTAACCAGTGGGGCCTTTTGGGGGCGTCTTGCAGACAAGTCGAGCAAACAAGTCATGATACTCGGTGCAATACTCACCATTGTCGTAACGCTAACAGTACTCATCGCCTCTGTACTCTACCCTAGCGTTTTAACACAAGTATGGTTTATTCCACTTTGCTACTTTGTAATTGCAATTGCTCACCAAGGCGTCAGAGTTGGCCGAAAAACATATGTTGTAGACATGGCCGACGGCAATAAACGGACTAGTTATGTTACGTTGAGCAATACGATGATCGGTATCATATTATTATTAACAAGCCTACTTGGGATTATCGCTTCAGTATTCTCAATTAATGCGTTACTTGGTTTATACATATTTATTACGCTCTTGGGTATTGGAATGACAAGCCGCTTACCAAATGTCACTGAACGGTAAAACCTGTTACTTCAACGACAAATAGTGTCTAATTTTATCTATTTAAGGTAAAAACGGCGCAGTTTTAGTTATCTGAGGATAAAAATATGTCATTGACTACGCGCTTTTCTGCTCTAGCGCTAGCAGTTGCCAGCCTAGCTTCAGCAAATGCTGCTGACTTTAAGTTTAACTCAACACTTTCAGACGCTGATGCTCTGGTTATTTTTCAAGCAGGCGAAAATCAAAGTAACTTAAAGTTTTTAGACAAAGATACTCGCAAGCAATTACAGCGTGCAATTGCTGCTGAAGATTTCAAAGGTGCTTATGGCAAAACGGTAGAGGTACTAGCTCCCGTAGACTCTGATTATAAACGCATCTTCATCGTTGGTTTGGGTGAATCAGAGCAACTTGATGCAAGTAAGTTGACCAAGCTTGGCGGTAACTTGCATGCTAAGTTTGAAGCTAAAAAGCTTGAAAATGTTGCAATCGCTTTTGATGAGGTGAACGGCAAACTCTCTAATGCTGAACTAGCCGCACAGTTTGCGCACGGTGCAAACTTACGTGACCATACTTTTGAAGTTTATAAAAAAGAACCAAAGACCTTCAACGTCAGCTATCACTTAGATGTTGCAGATAAAAAAGCTGCTCAATCGCATTATCAAAAGCTTGCACACATTCAACAAGGCGTATTTTTAGCGCGTGATTTGACGTCTGAAGTTGCCACTGAAATGACTCCTGTTGACTTTGCAAATGCGGCAAAAGAGCTTGAGCAATACGGTGTTGAAGTAAAAATTCTTGCACCTGAAGCGCTAAAAGAGCTGGGCATGGGCGCACTTGAAGGTGTCGGTCGAGGCAGTGAGCACGGTTCACGTTTGGTTGTTGCACATTATAAGGGAAACAACGAAACACCGATTGCCCTTGTGGGCAAAGGGATCACCTTCGACTCTGGTGGTTACAGCATCAAAACGGGTGCCTCTATAGCACGCATGAAGTCAGATATGGCGGGTGCTGCAGCGGTACTTGGCACCGTAAAAGCAATGGCACTTAGCAAAGCAGATGTTAACGTTGTAGCCGTAATGGGTATGGCTGCTAACATGGTTTCCCAGTATGCAATCGCACCTGGAGATGTACTTCGCACCGCTGAGGGGATCAGTGTAGAAGTCGTAAACACTGACGCTGAAGGCCGATTAGTGCTGTCTGATGCGATGTGGTACGCACGTAAATTTTATAGTCCAGAGATCATGGTTGATGTTGCAACACTAACAGGCTCAAAGATCCGTGCAGTAGGCAATGATTACTCTGCGATATTCTCTGAGGATGATGCGTTAATCACTCAATTCACTAATGCTGGTAAAGTAGTTAACGAGAACGTATGGCGCTTACCGCTTGGCTACAAAGAAAAACTAAAGTCTGACATTGCAGACTTCCAAAACGTGGGCTCTGGTGGCCCAGGTGCCACAACTGCTGCTACTTTCTTACAGCAATTTGCTGGTGATACTAGATGGGTTCACCTTGATATTGCTGGAAACGCATTATCAAGCTCAGCTAAAGATGAAACCCCAACCGGTGGTACTGGATATGGCGTTCGTCTTTTAAGCCAATGGTTACTCAATAATAAATAGCCTTACTTCTAGTTAAGCTAAAGTAAAGCCGCGAATATCGCGGCTTTATTATTTAACCTAATTTACTAATAATTAAAGCTTTTTAGAAAATTTGTATCTCTAACCACGTAGAGTTCACTGCCAATAGGCTAGCTATTGGCGAATAAGTTTGCCTTATATTAGTCTGGCTAAAGCGGCATTACGCCTTTTGCGCTTTGGTATCCTAGCTAATTCACTCACTTCTCACCCCTAGTTCAGGTTATTCATCGAAAAGTACTCAGTAAACGTAATCGCTTCGTTTAAATTACAAGGTGTGTTATAAGAAACATAATTTTTACTAAAGTAATACTTTGTTTTCTATGACCAATGTCAGCTGTTATCTATTGGGAGAGCGCGCGATTGTAATTGATGTGGCTTGCCACATAGCGACGCAACCAAAGCTTAATCAAAAGCTTTTTGCATTAAAAAAATGGCTAGATAGTAGCGATGCCTTTATTGATGTCGTTCCCGCGATGTCTTCAATTACGGCATATCTAATCAACCCAGAAAAAATAAAGCAATGGCAACAAGTAATCGTAGAAAAGTGGAATGACCTTGAGATGGATTCGTTCGAGTCCAAGCTGCACCATATCTCCGTGAATTATGGGGGTGAATTTGGTCAAGACTTTGGCGATGTAGCAAACCGATTAGCACTGACGCATGAACAACTTATTCGCCTCCACACCAGTGTCGATTATCAAGTGCAATTTATGGGGTTTTTACCCGGATTTGCTTATCTTTCAAGTCTGCCAGCTCAACTCCACCTTCCCAGAAAATCAACCCCTATAACTCATGTTCCCAAAGGTAGCATCGCAATTGCAGATAGTTACACTGCTGTATATCCTTGTGGCTCACCTGGCGGGTGGCATCTGTTGGGGCAGACAGACTCAACATTATTTGACGCAGAGTCAGAATCAGTGTGTTTGTTGCAGCCTGGTGATACAGTGCGTTTTGTGGAGAAGTCATGTTAGAAGTTATTAAACCAGGGCCACTGTCGAGTGTACAAGATCTTGGTAGGCGTGGAATGCGCCACCTCGGTGTTAGTCAAGCTGGCGTATTAGACCCTCTAGCACTACGTCTTGCTAACGCTTTACTAGCAAATCATGAAAATACAGCGGCCATTGAGATCACAATAGGGTTATGCGAATTTATATTTCACGCTCCGGCTAATTTTGTTATTGCTGGCGCAGATCTTAATGCTTGCTTGAATGATACAGATATATATCCATGTTGGCGCTACAGCGCCAAAGCTGGCGATAGACTAAGCTTTAAGCAAAGTAGAGATGGCGTACGTGCTTACCTGCTGGTTGAAGGTGGATTTCTTAATATTGACCAGCAGCTTGGCAGCTACTCCACCGATCTCATGGCAGGCTTTGGTGGGCTGCATGGTCGAGCATTAAAGGTGGGTGATAAACTGTATTATCAACAAGCGCAGGCAAAACCCGCTCTTGGTGCATTGCAACCGAGCTATGAAAAGCTCATTCATTTTACTCCTGGCCCCCATGCACAACTAGTCTCACCTCTCGTCTTTGATATATTGAACCAAACCATCTGGAAAGTGCATGCTAACAGTAATCGTATGGGTATCAGGCTCAGCAGTCACAAGGCACTAACACATAATCACAGCATTGCAACACAAGCCGTTCACCCAGGCGTCATTCAGCTTCCTCCAAGTGGTGAGCCTATAATTTTAATGAATGATTGCCAGACTACAGGTGGTTATCCAATTATTGGTGTGATCACAGAAGCAGATATGCGCCATCTCAGCCAACTGAGTGCCGGTGATTGTCTGCATCTAAAATCAACGTCTACAACTCATGCTGCCAAGCAGCGACATAGAGTAAAATCACACCTTAATCAGCTAAGGTTAGCACTCAATAAAAAAGAATAACAATATGAATGAGATTAACTTTCTTCCCCTTTCTGGTATTGCAGTCATTGTTCTTGGCTTTGCAATGCGTTTTAACCCTCTGTTGGTTGTCACTGCCGCTGGTTTAGTGACCGGATTTGCCGTTGGTATTGATTTTATCGCCTTAATAGCCACATTTGGTGAAAAGTTTATGAACTCTCGTCAACTAGCAAGCTTCCTACTTATTTTACCCGTCATTGCTATTCTTGAGCGCTATGGGCTTCAGCAACGCGCTAAAACTTGGGTAGCCAGTATCAAAGGTGCCACGACTTCGCGGATCTTAAGTATCTATTTTGTTGTACGTGAATGTGCAGCAGCACTTGGACTGATTAATTTAGCTGGTCAAGCACAAACCGTACGCCCTCTACTTGCGCCTATGGCAGTAGGTGCAGCAGCAAACCAGTATGGTGACTTACCACAAGCCGTTAAGGATATGATAGGTGCCCATGCTGCAGCCTGTGATAATATTGCCGTATTCTTCGGCGAGGATATTTTTATTGCCTTTGGCGCCGTATTGCTAATGGACGCGTTTTTAAAAGAAAATGGCATCGCCGGAATAGAGCCATTACATATTGGTCTTTGGGCAATTCCCACTGCGATTGCCGCGTTAGTGGTTCACTTATTTCGCCTTGCGCGATTTGAGGCAAAAATTCGTACCGAAATCGCCCGTTGCCAGCAGCAAACTAAGCAAGCCAGTGCTACTGACGATAGCACCACTATGTTTGAGGAGGGCTCGTTATGAAGTCTGTAGAGCAAGCGCCAGAGCCTCTAGCACTCCTATCTATTAACAATATTTATTTACTCATCGGTTTTATCGTCATGTTTTTGGTGATAAAAACCCTACAAGATAGCGCCCACCCAAAGCGTTTAAGCACTGCGCTGTTTTGGTTTCTTTTTGGCTCTGTTTTTATGTTTGGCGATGTTTCTATCACTTTAATTGGTGAACAGATCACCTATTTATGGGTTGGTGTGAGCGTGATTGTTATTGCCCTGTTAGCGGGAATGAATATGGTCTCAATAGGCACCCACGACGTACCTGATGAGCAGTTCAAGGCGCTAGATGCCAAACGCTTTGGCAACAAATTATTCATCCCAGCTGTAATTATTCCAATTGTTACTGTGATCTGCACCATTATTCTTGATGATCTTCACTTAGGTACGCTGTACTTTTTTGACCAAAGTCATGTGACACTTTCAGCGTTAACACTGGCTTGTACTGTAGCATTATTGATAAGTTGGAAAATTACTAAGGGCAGTCCTTTGCAAGCGCTGTCTGAATCTCGCCGTTTAGTCGACTCCATAGGCTGGGCTGCTATTCTGCCGCAAATGCTTGCTATGCTTGGCGGTGTCTTTATTGTTGCAAATACAGGCACGGCAATTCAAGATTTAGTTACACTGTTTATCTCCCCTGATAACCGGTTTATGCTGGTTGCCCTGTATTGCGTGGGTATGGCGTTATTCACTATGATAATGGGAAATGCGTTCGCGGCATTTCCTGTGATGACAGCAGGCGTTGCCTTACCTTTTTTAATTCAAGGCCACGGAGCAGCCCCTGCGCCTTTAGTTGCTATTGGCATGTACTCAGGGTATTGCGGTACACTCATGACCCCTATGGCTGCTAACTTTAATATCGTGCCAGCGGCACTGCTAGATTTAAAAGATAAATACCAAGTCATTAAAGTGCAAATACCCACTGCTATAACTTTATTGATAATTAATATTTTCCTGATGTATGGAGTGGTTTTTTAATGTCCAGTTACAGTAAGCCCTGTGTCCTCATCACCGGATTCACCCCTTTTGACGGTGAGTCAATCAATCCTTCATGGCAATTAGCACAGCAACTTGAGGGGGAAACCCTTGAAGGGCACATAATACACACAAAAGAACTCCCTTGTGAGTTCGATACCAGTATTGCCTCATTAACCAAAGCGATTGATAAGTATCATCCAAGTGTCGTGATTTGCTTGGGGCAAGCTGGTGGTCGCTGTGATATTTCTATCGAGCGCATCGCTATAAATATTAATGATGCAAGGATCGCTGATAACGCAGGTAATCAGCCCATAGACACCCCTGTTGTTGCACACGGTCCAGATGCTTATTTTACAACACTGCCTATTAAAAGCATGCTTAAGAGCGCAATACAGGCGGGCGTTCCTACAAGTATTTCTCACACTGCCGGAACATACGTGTGCAATCATGTTATGTATGGATTATTGCATTACTTAAGCACTCACGAATTGGCTTGTCGAGGAGGCTTTGTCCATATCCCTTATTTACCATCTCAAGCTGCGCACCACAGTGGTGCACCTAGTATGGAAATCGATACACTTGTTAAAGGGATAAAAATACTTATAACTAGCGCTATCACTCAGAAGCAAGATATAAAGCTTGTTGCAGGCACAACACACTAACACTTAATACCCCGAAATGGTGCAATGTTGCACCATTTTAAATCACAAAAAATTCACATTTTTCCTATTTCATTGTGTGACTTATCAATTTATTTTTGATAGAACAGAGAGAACCCAATGTGATTTTTCAGCATTGGTAATAATAACTTGTTGTTATACCAATTTGACTTAATACTTGCTCAATTTGAAGGAGTAATACCAATTTGACTTAATACTTGCTCAATTTAAAGGGGTAAATCTGACGCTAACAGCGTTAAAAATTTCTCGCCTCAAAATAGACCATTTAATTAAGAAGATTGGTATAAATCTGACGCTAACAGAGTTAAAAATTTTTATTTAGAACAACTAAATAGCAAAATTTTTGCCTTGCCTATATGGATGTAGGTACCAAAGCGATAGCAGGACGCGGTAGCGGAGTTATCGACAAGATTGTCTCGCCTCAAAATAGACCACTTAATTAAGATAATTAGTATTAAAATCAACACATCAATAGGAATGAGGAATTATGTGTTCAATTTTTGGCGTACTTGATATCAAGACCGACCCCTTAGCGCTGCGCGAACAAGCGATTGAGATGTCCAAGAAGCTCCGACACCGCGGTCCTGACTGGTCTGGTGTTTATTCAAGTGAAAAAGCAATATTGGTTCACGAGCGCTTAGCAATTGTTGGAGTATCTAGTGGCGCACAGCCATTATTTAACCCAGAAAAAACCAATATTTTAGCGGTCAATGGTGAAATTTATAACCATAAAGAACTCGCAGCATCACTCACTGTACCATTTGAATTTCAAACAGAGTCCGATTGTGAAGTCATCTTGGCACTATACAAACAAAAGGGGCCTGAGTTTTTAGACGACCTAAATGGGATTTTTGCGTTTTGTCTTTACGATGAGACCAAAGATGCTTTTTTAATCGGTCGCGACCATATTGGTATTATTCCACTGTACACTGGAAGAGATCAGAGTGGAAACCTCTATGTTGCAAGTGAAATGAAGGCACTCACACCAATTTGTACACAAATCGAAGAGTTTCCTCCCGGACATTACTGGTATTCTAAAGAAGGGGGAGCTAGACCTTATTATCAGCGAGACTGGCAAGATTTTAAAGCAGTTAAAAGCAACGATGCTAGCCCTGAAGCGGTTAAAAATGGATTGGAGGCAGCTGTTAAACGTCAGCTTATGTGTGATGTTCCATATGGTGTGCTGCTATCAGGTGGTCTTGACTCTTCTGTCATCTCAGCAATTACACAACAGTTTGCGGCAAAGCGTATTGAAGACGATGGCGCTTCTGATGCGTGGTGGCCAAAACTCCATTCTTTCTCTATTGGTTTAGCCGGCTCACCCGATCTGGCCGCGGCACAAAAGGTAGCCGATAAAATCGGCACGATACACCACCCTATTCACTTTACTGTACAACAAGGGATCGATGCCCTTAAAGAAGTGGTCTATCATCTTGAAACGTATGATGTGACCACAATTCGGGCTTCTACACCTATGTATCTAATGGCTCGCTATATCAAAGCTATGGGTATTAAAATGGTGCTGTCAGGCGAAGGTGCTGATGAGCTATTTGGTGGTTATTTATATTTCCATAAAGCGCCAAACGCTGAGGAGTTCCACAACGAACTCAACCGTAAAGTTTCTAAACTCCACATGTTTGACTGTTTACGTGCAAACAAATCAATGGCCGCTTGGGGCGTAGAAGCACGAGTGCCATTCTTAGATAAAGAGTTTATCGATATTGCAATGCGTACGAACCCTGACTATAAAATGTGTAAAGATGGACGGATCGAGAAGCATATTATTCGTGAAGCCTTCGACGGCTACTTGCCAAATGAGGTGCTTTGGCGTCAAAAAGAGCAATTCTCTGATGGTGTAGGATACAGTTGGATAGATTCGCTGAAAGACTATGTCGCTCAACAGGTAAGTGATTCTGATCTGGAAAACGCGCATTACCGTTACCCAATTAATACTCCTGACAGCAAAGAAGCTTACTATTATCGTACTATTTTTGAATCACATTTTCCTGGAGAGGCTGCGGCCAAATGCGTGCCACATGGCAAATCAGTTGCATGCTCAACCCCTGAAGCCCTCGCTTGGGATTCGTCATTTCAACATAATGCAGACCCTTCTGGTCGCGCAGCAAGCTCGCACAATGACGCGTACAAGCAACAGTAACAGAGTAATAAACTGGTAAATAAAAAGGGACAACCGTCCCTTTTTATTTATGCAAACTGTAATGTGATATAACTAAAAACTAATCAAATAAAACGCTTAATAATAAAGTCTACCTTCACCCGCTTCGCTTGCCCTAATAACTTTTTAACGGGCGCTGGGTAGTCTGCTATCGTTTCTAGATCCTCATGACCATTGAGACGTCGACAATGTTGCAGAACTGCTTGCTTTTCTAGCTCGATTTGAGGAAGAATTGCCTGCTCAGGGTCTTCAATTAAAATACCGTTTTCAATATCTAGCCCCCATGCTCGCGGGTTGAGGTTATGGCCACTCATTAAATGCGTATTGCCATCTCTGCTTACACCTTTTAGGTGGAATGAATTATTACCGTCTTGCCAAAGGTAAACATCAAGCAAGCCTGAATTGATATAACGACGCTGCGATTTTACGAACTTATACAAAATCGTCTCGTATAAATATGGCAATGCGGCAATACGGTTAAATGGCTGATCAGGGCTAATGTAAAAATCATTTGCGGTCTTGTCACCCACAACAATCGTTACCTTTTTACCTGTTTTTAACAAACGTCTTAATGAGCGCAGTAAAGGCGCAGGAAAGTTAAAATATGGCGTGTACAGCACCAACTCTTGCTCTGTGGTGTCAAATAACGCTTTGATTAAACGGTTTAGTTTATTTGTTCTTCGGCCAAAACCCAAAAAAGGCCTCACAGTTAACCCGCTCCAACTTGTTGCTTTAGAGACATCGTAACTGGCTTTTTTAAGCTGCTTCATCAATTGCTTTTGCTCAGTTCGAATATCAAGCAGTGTCGGTAGAGGTCTAATATCCAATCTTGGTACCGCATCCGAGGCAATCAGTACTTTATCCGTAAAATCACAAAAGCTATCAGCCAACTCAGGATGTTGAATTAAGAAGTAACGATCAAGTCGATATTTATCGTCTTGATGCAAGTAAACATTGTTCAAACTTGCACCGCTATACAAAACGGTATCATCTAAAACAAAGCCTTTAAGGTGCAACACACCAAATAGCTCTTTTGCTTTTACAGGCACACCATACACTTCAACTTGCGTGCCTAACTGCGCTTTCAAATCGCAATATAGTTTGGCATTGCCTTCTGACTTTTCAGCTCCGATTAGACCACGCTGGGCTCGATGAAAATCAACCAAAACTTTGACATCTAAAGCTGGATTTTGTTGTGCGGCCTGATGCAACGCATGTAGCACTTCCCGGCCCGCTTCATCATCCTGAAGATAGAGTGCTGTTATGTAGATGCGCGTCTTTGCCTGTGAAATTAATTTTAAGAGTGTCTGATGATATTGTTTAGCATCAGTTAGCACCTCACAATCTTGCGCACTTAGCCCAAAGCCTGGGGTATTTTGCCAAAATGCCATATGTACCTTTTCAATTAGACTATCAACTCGTGATAGCAAAACAAAATTCTCTAAAACATATCAAAAAAACCTCCAGAGGTCATGAAATAGAGAAGTTTTTTTGTTTGCTTTAGTTAAATCTGTCTACTCAATAGACGATTTAAAAACAACACAGTACAAATTTTTTGACAAGTTGCCAATTTCTTTCAAATCTGTTTGCTGCTTTTTATTTACTTCGCTATTGAATTACATAGAATCGAACAAACTTCTGCTTTATCGCAATTTTTAGAATATATAGTTAGGAAAATTACATGAGCGACGCAAAACACTGCAAACTGTTGATTTTAGGTTCAGGCCCTGCAGGCTATACAGCGGCAGTTTATGCTGCACGAGCTAATTTAAACCCAGTGCTAATTACTGGTATGCAGCAAGGTGGTCAGCTGACAACCACAACCGAAGTTGAAAACTGGCCTGGTGATGCACATGGCTTGACGGGTCCTGCGTTAATGGATCGTATGAAAGAGCATGCGGAGCGTTTCGAAACTGAGATCATTTTCGACCATATCAATAAGGTTGATGTCACAAAGCGTCCGTTCACGCTAACAGGAGACCAAGGTACGTATACCTGTGATGCGCTTATTATCGCGACTGGCGCATCAGCTAAGTACTTAGGACTTGAATCAGAAACCGCATTCCAAGGTCGTGGTGTATCAGCTTGTGCTACCTGCGACGGTTTCTTCTACAGAGGCCAAAAAGTGGCAGTGGTAGGTGGTGGTAACACTGCAGTTGAAGAGGCGCTTTACCTCTCAAATATCGCGGAAGAAGTACATGTTATTCACCGTCGCGACTCATTTCGCAGTGAGAAGATTCTTGCCGATCGCCTAATGGATAAAGCAGCGAACGGTAATGTTGTGCTTCACCTAAATCGTACACTAGATGAAGTATTAGGTGATGAAATGGGTGTAACAGGTATCCGCATTAAGGATACTGATTCTGATGCAACTGAGCAGCTTGACCTTGCAGGCGTGTTTATTGCTATCGGTCATAAACCAAACACAGATATGTTTGAAGGCCAGTTAGAAATGAAAGATGGCTACTTGGTGGTTCAGTCTGGTCTAAATGGTAATGCAACTCAAACTAGTGTTGAGGGAGTATTTGCTGCCGGTGACGTCTCTGACCACATCTATCGCCAAGCTATTACCTCTGCAGGCACAGGTTGTATGGCAGCGTTAGACGCAGAACGCTTTCTTGATAGCCAAAAGTAGTCTTTTCTGTTCGTAAAAAAGTAGGGGTCTGTGTTCACGGCCCCCTGTTATCCTCATCTTAATTAACCTGAGGTTTGGATAAGGAATGAGCTGACTCATTGTTTTCAAGACCACATGAAGTTATCCCTTCTCTAGCCAGACAGTTTTGGGGATAACAAGGTTAATTTACGTACCAATAGCTGGCTATTGGATGTGAATTCAACGCAGTTAGCGCTAAAACTGGCTGCTAGAAAGGCATTAATTATCCGAAGCTCAGGTTAATTTGCTATATTGTCGTAAATAACAAATTCGTAGTTTGCTTGATGGTCCAACAGCTATTTCACCTGTCTAAAAATGACTTCAGATTTCCACCCAATCATTACGCTTTATTAGAACCTGACGGACTGTTAGCAGTTGGTGGGTGTCTACGCGTTGAGCGATTAAAACAAGCCTATGCGAATGGCGTATTTCCTTGGTTTAACGAGGGAGAACCTATTATGTGGTGGACGCCAAGTGAGCGTGGTATTCTCGAGCTTGACGAGTTTCATTGTGGTAAAACATTAAAAAAAGCCCAGCGAAAATTGAAGCCGACCGTTACAGTCAATACCGCCTTTAATCAAGTGATAGAAGCATGCCGTGATCAAAGAATGGCTGCTGAAGGTACTTGGATCACCAATGCCATGCTATCTGCGTATCAACAAGCCCACATTCAAGGGATCGCACACAGCGTTGAAGTCTGGCATGAGGAAAAGCTAGTCGGTGGTTTATACGGGATCATGCAGTCTGGTGTTTTTTGTGGTGAATCTATGTTTCATACCGTTCCCAACACATCAAAAATGGCGATGTGGGCGCTGGTTAATTGGCTAAAGGCGCATAAGGCTTCATTTATTGATTGTCAATTAGAAAACCCTTATCTGACAAGTTTAGGGTTAAAAGTTATACCAAGGCCTGAGTTTTTGACTAGACTTAAATTGGCGGGACAATTTCAGGTCCCATCATCTATGTGGCAGCCTCAGGAGCTGAAAGCTATCTATGAATGAACACTTTCCCTCTAAAATTGGACTAAGCCAACAATTTAGTTGTAGTTATTTACCTGAACAGAAGGAACAGTTACTGGTTATTCTCGACCCAAATTGTTACAGCCCAGATAGGTTTGAACAGTTACTTGCGTTGGGATTTCGTCGCAGTGGCGATCAAATTTATCGACCTCACTGCCCTTCATGCTCCGCTTGTCAGTCTGTTAGAGTGTTAACTGCGAAGTTTACAGCCAGTAAGTCTCAACGCCGTAAACGTAAAAAGCTTAACCAAGACTATCAGATCGTTATAAGTCACCAAGAGCGCCCCGAATACTACCCACTATATGAAAAGTACATTACACTGAGGCATAGTGACGGCTCAATGTATCCTCCTAATCATTTACAATACGAGAGTTTTTTGTTTTGCAGGTGGATGAATATTGTTTTCGTTGAGCTATGGCATCACGATAAACTTATCGCTGTTGCAGTCACTGACTCAATGCCTAATTCGTTATCGGCCATTTACACGTTTTTCGACCCTGATTATGAATCACTAAGTATTGGATCGATTATGATTATGGCTCAAATTGAACAGGCGGCAAAACAGGGGAAGCCCTATCTGTATTTGGGTTACCAAATTGATGAGTGTAAAAAAATGCGTTATAAAACACAGTTTTTGCCTGCTCAAAAACTCGTGAAAGATATTTGGTTAGATATTGAACCTTAATACCTTACTATGTATTGCAATACATTTAAGCCTGCTGTTCAACGTATCATAGCCAAAAAACGTAAGCCAAAGCGTAAAGAGTCTAGTATTCACTCGTTACTAGTCGAAATAGTTGTGGTAGAATCCACACCTTATCGCTACCACTCATCCATATTGTTGCTTTGTGTAGTAGCATCCAAGCAGAAAATTGAAGTGTACTGGCTTAAAACAAGAACAAATTAACAAAAAATTGTCTTGTAACTTTACTTATTCCCCGCTTTTGGGCAAAATCTGCATCGTTTAATTTAACCAAGAGGTGATACGCTACACATGGCGAAAGAAGACGTAATTGAAATGCAAGGCACTGTCCTTGATACGCTACCAAACACAATGTTCCGTGTTGAACTAGAAAATGGTCACGTGGTTGTTGCACATATTTCTGGAAAAATGCGCAAAAACTACATCCGTATTTTAACAGGTGACAAAGTTACTGTTGAAATGACGCCTTACGACCTAACAAAAGGACGTATTGTCTTCCGTGCTCGTTAATCTGCGTGTGTAGATTTGTACTAAGCTGAAGCCGTAAACTCGCTGATACCCAAGAAACTTCAAATCCTGTTGATGTTATTTAGGTATAGCCAAGTTCATTCATATCATTAGTACACACGAACGACTTACATTGAGCTTATCTGATGATGACATCGTAAATTAAGCTCGATGGTAACAAAAAGCCCAGTTTTTCTGGGTTTTTTGTCGTCTGAAGCGCCTGCTCCCATTGTTACTTCCCCATCAAAAGCAGCATCATGGTCTTCCGTGCTCGTTAATCTGCGTGTGTAGATTTGTACTAAGCTGAAGCCGTAAACTCGCTGATACCCAAGAAACTTCAAATCCTGTTGATGTTATTTAGGTATAGCCAAGTTCATTCATATCATTAGTACACACGAACGACTTACATTGAGCTTATCTGATGATGACATCGTAAATTAAGCTCGATGGTAACAAAAAGCCCAGTTTTTCTGGGTTTTTTGTCGTCTGAAGCGCCTACTTCCATTGTCACTTCCCCATCAAAAGCAGCATCATGGTCTTCCGTGCTCGTTAATCTGCGAGTGTAGATTTGTACTAAGCTGAAGCCGTAAACTCGCTGATACCCAAGAAACTTTAAATTCTGTTGATGTTATTTAGGTATAGCCAAGTTCATTCATATCATTAGTACACACGAACGACTTGCATTGAGCTTACCTGATGATGACATCGTAAATTAAGCTCGATGGTAACAAAAAGCCCAGGTTTTCTGGGGTTTTTGTCGTCTGAAGCGCCTGCTCCCATTGTCACTTTCCCATCAAAAGCAGCATCATGGTCTTCCGTGCTCGTTAATCTGCGTGTGTAGGTTTGTACTAAGCTGAAGCCGTAAACTCGCTGATACCCAAGAAACTTCAAATCCTGTTGATGTTATTTAGGTATAGCCAAGTTCATTCATATCATTAGTACACACGAACCACTTGCATTGAGCTTATCTGATGATGACATCATAAATTAAGCTCGATGGTAACAAAAAGCCCAGTTTTTCTGGGTTTTTTGTCGTCTGAAGCGCCTGCTCCCATTGTCACTTCCCCATCAAAAGCAGCATCACGGTCTTCCCCACTCGTTAATCTGCGTGTGTAGATTTGTACTAAGCTGAAGCCGTAAACTCGCTGATACCTAAGAAACTTCAAATTCTGTTGATGTTATTTAGGTATAGCCAAGTTCATTCATATCATTAGTACACACGAACGACTTGCATTGAGCTTACCTGATGACTATTTAGTGGCTAGGCTTGGTTTCCCTTTGTGCTCAATAGCTTTGGAGTTGGCTATTCATAACGGGTTTTGCATATCGTTTTGGCAACAAAAAACCCAGCTATACTGGGTTTTTATAAGTACCACAAAAAGTAAACTAATACTTCTTATGCGGACACTGCTTCAGTTTGATACTCGAAAGACAGCTTATTGTCCTTCACAGTTACTTTCACTGTACCACCGTCAGATAAATGACCGAACAATATTTCATTCGCAAGTGGCTTTTTCAAGTTATCTTGTATCACTCTTGCCATCGGACGAGCTCCCATGGCCTTATCATAACCAAGATCTCCCAGCCAATCTCTCGCTTGTGTTGTCAGTTCTAGATTAACTGACTTTTTATCAAGCTGAGCTTGTAGTTCGACAATAAACTTATCAACCACTTGCAAGATAACTTCTTTCTCAAGGTGATTAAACCAAATGATGTTATCCAACCGGTTTCTAAACTCTGGCGTGAACACTTTATTGATTTCTACCATCGCATCATGAGAGTAATCTTGCTGCTGGAATCCAATTGATTGACGAACCGTTTCTTGAACACCGGCATTTGTCGTCATCACCAGTACAACATTTCTAAAGTCTGCTTTGCGACCGTTATTATCGGTCAAAGTACCATGGTCCATAACCTGCAACAGAATATTGTAGATATCAGGGTGAGCTTTCTCAATTTCGTCAAGTAATACGACTGCATGAGGGTGCTTTATGGCAGCTTCGGTCAATAACCCACCTTGCTCAAACCCAACATATCCAGGAGGAGCACCGATTAATCGGCTCACGGCATGACGCTCTGCATATTCTGACATATCAAAGCGTATAAACTCGATGCCCATACACTTAGCAAGTTGTTTGGTCACTTCAGTTTTACCCACTCCCGTAGGCCCTGCAAACAAGAACGAGCCAACCGGCTTGTCTTCATTAGCCAGACCTGAGCGAGACAACCGGATTGCTGACGTTAACGCATCAATAGATTCGTCTTGGCCAAATACCAACATTTTTAAATTGCGGTCTAAGTTTTTCAACGTTTCTTTATCGCTTGACGATACGCTTTGTTGAGGGATACGAGCCATCTTGGATACAATTGCTTCTATATCAGCAACACTGATTGTTTTTTTGCGTTTTGATGAAGGCTGTAACCTTTGGTTTGCTCCAGCTTCATCGATGACGTCAATTGCTTTGTCTGGTAAATGACGTTCGTTAATATACTTTGCACTAAGCTCAGCCGCAGCCTTCAATGCTTTTTGAGTATAACGAATACCATGATGCTCCTCATAACGTTCTTTCAACCCGTTAAGTATCTTGGTGGTATCTTCTACACTAGGCTCAACAACATCAATTTTTTGGAAACGACGAACAAGCGCTCGGTCTTTCTCAAAAATGTTTTTAAACTCAGAGTAAGTAGTTGAACCCATACATCTTAGTTGCCCACTGGATAACAGTGGTTTGATTAGATTAGACGCGTCCATTACACCACCAGATGCGGCTCCTGCACCAATGATAGTGTGAATTTCGTCAATAAAGAGGATAGCGTGAGGTTTAGCTTGAAGCTCTTTAAGCAAGGCTTTAAAGCGCTTTTCAAAGTCTCCACGATATTTCGTTCCGGCTAGAAGTGCCCCCATGTCCAATGAGTAAACTACAGCATCCGATATTACATCAGGTACCTGATTATTTACGATACGATACGCAAGTCCTTCAGCAATTGCCGTTTTACCGACACCAGCTTCTCCCACCAATAATGGGTTATTTTTCTTACGACGACACAGGACTTGAACCGTGCGCTCAACCTCCTCGTCACGCCCAACAAGCGGGTCTATTCGCCCCGATTCAGCTTGAACGTTAAGGTTAGAGGTAAAGTTTTCCAGTTTGGTTTTTTCTTCCTGCTGCATTTCACCGCTATCATCTTGCATCTCTTCGTGATCTTCTTGTTCTCCATCGTCCTCAATCTTTGAGATACCATGGCTGATAAAATTCACGATGTCTAAGCGGCTAACGTCCGATTTTTTAAGTAAATAGACTGCCTGACTTTCCTGTTCGGAAAAAATAGCGACGAGTACATTTACTCCTGTCACTTCAGAGCGGCCTGAAGATTGAACGTGGAATACGGCACGTTGAAGGACACGTTGGAAGCCAAGTGTCGGTTGAGTTTCTCTGTCTTCCTCCAAATCAGGAATAACAGGTGTCGTTTCATCAATAAACTCTGATAGCTCACGCTTCAGGCTAGTCATATCGACACCGCAAGCATCTAGCGCTTCACTAGCAGAAGGGTTATCGATCAATGCAAGTAATAAGTGCTCGACCGTCATAAATTCATGACGACGAGAACGAGCCTCGCGAAACGCGGCGTTAAGAGTAAGTTCTAAGTCTTTGTTTAGCATTGGCAACCCCCAACAAGAAATTTATAGGTCATTCCTGCTCACAACTACAGAGCAGCGGATGCTCATTGTCACGAGCATATCGGTTTACCTGCTCAGCCTTTGTATTGGCAATATCAGCAGGGTACACTCCACATACCGCTTTTCCCTTGTGATGCACTTCAAGCATCACCTCAGTTGCTCTCTCGCTATCCATATTGAAGAATGTCGTCAATACCTCGACAACAAAATCCATGGGTGTGTAATCATCATTGTTTAAAATCACTTTATATTTTCGTGGTGGCTGAAGCTGCTGCTTCTGCTCTTCACGAACGGCGTCCAATACACCCGAATCTTTTGTCCCACTCATAATTAAATATAGTCTTGTCTTATATACTCAAGCAAATAGAATTGAGAAATAAATAAAATGTTAAAAAAAAGAGCAAAAAACTTGACTGCTTGCTCATATAAACTACAGTCTTACATGACTGTCTAATCTATGGGCAGTTTAGCAAAATTAAAAGAGTAGATTAACTTTAATTTAGTCAACTTATAGAAGGATGTAGAAGTATGGCTTGCGGAAAAGTCAAATGGTTCAACAACGCCAAAGGGTTTGGTTTCATCGTAGAAGACGGCAGTGACGAAGATATCTTTGCGCATTACTCAACGATTGTAATGGATGGATACAAGACGCTTAAAGCTGGTCAGGATGTATCATTCGAGCTACAAGAAGGCCCTAAAGGGCTTCACGCTACCAACATTTCTCCTATTACGGAAGATGTTGTGTAAGACGTGGTAGTTTTTGGCTAAAGCGGGTTACATTCGTGCTCGCTTATTCCCCCCAAATTTTAACTAATCTTTCTTCACTTCATGCTAATACGCATTCCCTTTTGTCCTAATTGTTATAACTTTTCACTTTTATACTTTAAATTTAATAATTAGCCCCCATATGCAAACATTGTTAGACTAAAGCACGGTTGCAAAGCGCAATAAAGGTTGGTTAGATATTCTTATTTAAAGTGTAAAGCCTTACTCTAAAAACTGAGGCAAGTAACAATATCTAACAAACCTGCTAACGTAACGCTAACTAGCTCACAGTTGTGTGGGCAGTTACTAAAGCCTCTATATCTATAATTGTTTTTGTTTTCAATTTACCGGTTGGTAAATAGGTTAGAAGCTTAGAAATCGCGTTGCTTAGTCCTAATAGCAATTGTTGAACGGCGCAAGCCCACAACTATCTAGGAATGATGATGACATCGAAAATTATCTACACCAAAACAGATGAAGCACCAGCACTAGCCACTTATTCGCTCCTGCCAATCATCCAAGCATTCACCAAGCCTGCAAATATCGAAGTAGAAACTCGCGATATTTCTCTTGCAGGACGCATCATTGCAACTTTCCCTGAGTATTTAAAAGAAGAACAACGCATTGGTGATGCGCTAGCGGAATTAGGCGAACTTGCAAAGACGCCTGAAGCAAACATCATCAAATTACCAAACATCAGTGCGTCTATTCCACAGCTTCGTGCTGCGATCAAAGAATTGCAGGCAAAAGGCTACGCGTTACCTGACTACCCTTCAGAGCCTAAAACGGACGAAGAAAAAGACATTAAGGCGCGTTACGATAAAATTAAAGGCAGTGCTGTAAACCCTGTACTTCGTGAAGGTAACTCTGACCGCCGTGCTCCTACTTCTGTAAAAGGTTATGCGCGTAAAAACCCACATTCGATGGGTGCTTGGTCAAAAGACTCACAATCTTATGTAGCTTCAATGACTGACGGTGATTTTTTTGGTTCTGAGCAATCTGTAACTGTTAACGAAGCTACAGATGTGCGTATTGAGCACGTAGCGGCCAATGGCGAGGTAACCGTATTAAAGCAAAGTACTCCACTTCTTGCAGGTGAAATTATTGATGCTTCACGTATGAGTGCCTGTGCACTACGCGAATTTCTTGCGGCACAAGTACAAGAAGCAAAAGATAAAGGTGTATTGTTCTCGCTGCATATGAAAGCGACGATGATGAAGGTATCTGATCCAATTATCTTTGGCCATGCTGTTAAGGTTTTCTATAAAGACGTATTTGAGAAGCATGCAGCGACATTTGCTGAAATCGGCGTTGACGCTAGCAATGGTATTGGCGACGTTTACGCTAAAATTGACTCTCTTGATGACGCAAAGCGCCAAGAGATTGAAGCAGATCTGAACGCAGTATATGAAACTGCGCCTGATATCGCGATGGTTGACTCTGACCGTGGTATTACTAACTTGCATGTTCCAAGTGATGTCATCATTGACGCGTCGATGCCTGCAGCAATTCGCTCTAGTGGTCAAATGTGGAATGCTGAAGGTAAACAACAAGACACCGCTTTTGTAATTCCTGATCGCTGTTACTCAGGCGTTTACAGTGCGACTATCGACTTCTGTAAAGAGCATGGTGCTTTTGATCCTCGCACTATGGGCACAATTCCAAACGTTGGCCTAATGGCTCAAAAAGCAGAAGAATACGGCTCACACGACAAAACCTTTGAAGCGCCTTCTGCGGGTACAATTCGTGTCGTTGATACAGCTGGTAATACGTTACTTGAGCACACTGTTGAAGAAGGTGACATCTGGCGCATGTGTCAGGTCAAAGACGCACCAATTAAAGACTGGGTTAAACTTGCCGTGAATCGCGCTCGTGCAACCAATACACCTGCTGTATTTTGGTTAAATGAAAACCGTGCACACGATGCAGAGCTAATCAAAAAGGTCAACGCGTATCTTCCAGAGCATGACACAAATGGTCTTGAGATCTTGATCAAAGCACCTGTCGATGCGACTCTTTTCTCCCTTGAGCGTATGAAAAAAGGAGAAGACACGATTTCTGTAACAGGTAACGTACTACGTGACTACCTAACAGATCTTTTCCCTATTCTTGAGCTTGGTACAAGTGCAAAAATGCTATCTATCGTACCACTAATGAATGGCGGCGGTTTATTCGAAACAGGGGCCGGTGGTTCTGCACCAAAGCATGTTCAACAATTCGAAAAAGAAAACCACTTACGCTGGGATTCTCTAGGTGAGTTCCTAGCAACTGCGGCTTCTTTTGAGCACTTAAGTCAAACAACAGGTAATGCTAAGGCGCAAGTTTTAGCTGATACTTTGGATGCAGCGACAGCTAAATTCCTTGACGAGAACAAGTCTCCTTCACGTAAAGTGAAAGAGCTGGATAACCGTGGTAGCCACTTCTATCTGGCGATGTACTGGGCGCAGGAACTTGCAGCGCAAGACCAAGATACTGAGCTTAAAGCCAAATTTGAAAATATAGCTAGCGAGCTGACTGCTAAAGAAAGCGAAATTGTTGCAGCATTGAACGAAGTTCAAGGTGTGTCAATGGATGTTGGCGGATATTACCAGCCAGAGGACGACAAAGCATTTGCAGCAATGCGTCCGTCATCTGTATTCAACGATATTTTAGCTTCGCTTTAATGTTTAGTTAAACCACTAAAGGCGGCCAAAAGGCCGCTTTTTTGCTTTTGGGCGACACATTTGCTCAATTGCGTTAATATACTGCTTTTCGTGAAGACTAGGAATATGGCGATGAGCACAAGTAATAGAGCCAGCAAATCAAACTCCAGAGCACCGCAAAGAAAAAAGCCCCCTTTTCTTCAACGGTCTAAATCACGAAAGCCCCCGGTTAACCAAAGGCCGTTAAAGCCAACACTGCCGCCAGAGCAAGTCAAAGTAGTATTGTTTAACAAACCTTTTGATGTATTGTGTCAATTCACTGACGATCAAAACCGTAAAACCCTAGCCGACTTTATTGATATTAAGGATGTTTATGCTGCAGGTCGCTTAGACCGAGACAGCGAAGGGTTATTATTACTCACTAACTGCGGTAAGTTACAAAATAAACTGACCGCACCTAAGAAATCGACCTATAAAACATATTGGGTTCAAGTCGAAGGCATCCCCTCCAATGATAACCTTGATGCCTTGAGAAATGGAGTGGAATTAAAAGACGGGCCAACCTTGCCTGCCAAAGTAGAGGTAATAACTGAACCTGATATCTGGCCAAGAAACCCGCCTATTCGTGAGCGTAAGAATATCCCCACTACGTGGCTGTCAATCTCAATCACAGAGGGCCGTAATCGCCAAGTGCGAAGGATGACTGCACACATAGGCCATCCGACGCTCAGACTGATCCGTGCCCAAATCGGATCATACAGCTTGGGCAATTTAAAAAATGGTGAATACAAGGTGGTTTAGCACATTGCACTTAGTGCTTTAACACCTACCACGGGCACTTCACAGACGTGCAATTTGAAGAGATTTAAGTATAATAAGCGCTTTCTTACTGAGCATTAAGATTAATAGCAAAATTATGAGCGATAATAGTCACATTAAAGTTATCGTCGGAATGTCCGGCGGTGTTGATTCTTCCGTATCTGCCTACCTTTTAAAACAGCAAGGATACCAGGTCGAAGGCCTGTTTATGAAAAACTGGGAAGAAGATGACAATGATGAGTATTGTGCTGCAGCTGAAGATCTAAAAGATGCTCAGGCAGTTTGTGACAAGCTAGGCATTGAACTACACACCGTCAACTTTGCCGCCGAGTACTGGGATAATGTGTTCGAACATTTCCTTGAAGAATACAAGGCGGGTCGTACGCCAAACCCAGACATCATGTGTAATAAAGAAATCAAATTTAAAGCATTTTTACAATTTGCTGCTGAAGCACTTGGCGCTGACTATATTGCGACAGGACATTACGTTCGACGAGCCGAGCGCGATGGTAAATTCGCTATGTTGCGTGGGGAAGACGAGAACAAAGACCAGAGCTATTTTCTTTACACGCTAAGTCATGAGCATATTGCGCAAACGCTTTTCCCTGTAGGTGAAATCGCTAAACCAGAAGTGCGCAAAATTGCGGAAGAACAAGGCTTAATCACACATGATAAAAAAGACTCAACCGGTATTTGTTTTATTGGTGAACGCAAATTTAAAGACTTTCTTGCGAAGTTTTTACCAGCGCAACCTGGTGTGATTGAGGATTGTGACGGTAATCATGTTGGTGAACACGAAGGCTTGATGTACCACACGCTCGGTCAGCGCAAAGGCTTATTAATTGGCGGTTCAAAAGAAGGCAATGGTGAACCTTGGTATGTAGTAGACAAGGACATTGAAAGAAATGTTCTGGTTGTAGGTCAAGGAAAGAATCACCCTCGCCTATTCAGTAACGGTTTAAATGCTAATCAACTACACTGGGTTGACCGAGTAGGTCCCCAAGGTACGACACGTTGCACCGTAAAAACACGATATCGACAAACCGATATTCCATGTACGCTTTTAGTCGGTCAAGACGGCATGGCTCGCGTGCTATTTGATGAGCCACAAAAAGCGGTTACACCAGGACAATCAGCGGTATTCTATGCCGATGACGTATGCCTTGGTGGCGGGATCATTGAATCGGTAATAAAGTAATGCAAAATCAATCTGTAATGCCTTTGGCCGCGATGTGCCAAATCAGTAAACTGGTACAAAAATGTGCCCGCTACGGGACATTTAATGATAATGAAGTAGAAGGCTTTCTAAAGAGCATTATTAATACCGCCCCCGAGCGACCTGAAGATGTTTATCCAGATAAATTTGCAATTAAAGCTGGATGTAAAACACTGGTTGAGCAACTTTCTGCGGGCGGTGAGAAAGACGTTGAAATGGTTAAATACGTTGGCGCGATGATGCAACTGGAAAGAGTGTTAACAAACGACAGTAAATCACTCAACTTATTGGCACAAAAAATTGAACAGGTAGAGCGTCAACTTCTACACTTTGACATCTATGAAAGTCAAATCATTGCTTCCCTTGCCGATATATACGGACAAGTTATCAGCCCCTTAGGCCCTAAAATCCAAGTATTTGGCAAGCCTGAACTATTAAAACAACCTGCTACGCAACAAAAAATCCGAGCATTACTGCTAGCAGGGATCCGCAGTGCTGTATTGTGGCGTCAACTCGGTGGAAAACGTCGTCACTTCTTCTTTGCGAAGAAAAAAATCATCAGCGCGGCAAAGAGTTATTTGTAAATTCGTAGTGGCGCCAAAGCCACTCTAAAAGTATCGTTCAAAACAAACAGTTAGGAGTTATTATGGAGCTTTCAGCGTTAACCGCTATCTCTCCTGTGGATGGTCGCTATGGTAGCAAGACTAAAGAACTGAGAAGTATCTTCAGTGAATTTGGCTTGATAAAGTATCGCGTCATCGTAGAAGTTCGTTGGTTACAAGCATTAGCGAGCAGCGACGCCATCACCGAAGTACCAGCTTTCAGCGATGAAGCAAATGCACTTCTAGATAGCATTGTTGAAAACTTCAGCGAAGCAGATGCTGCACGTGTCAAAGAGATTGAACGCACCACCAACCACGACGTTAAAGCTGTAGAATACCTTCTTAAAGAAAAAGTAGCGGATAATGCCGAGCTACATGCTGTTAATGAGTTTATTCATTTTGCCTGTACCTCTGAGGACATCAACAACCTGTCACACGGTTTGATGCTTACAGAAGCCCGCGACAACGTGCTACTGCCTTATTGCGATGAGTTACTCGCTGCGATTAAAGAAAAAGCTGTAGAATACAAATCTATCCCAATGATGACTCGTACTCACGGCCAACCGGCTTCGCCATCAACCATGGGCAAAGAGTTTGCAAATGTTTATGTTCGCCTTCAGCGCCAACGCCAGCAGATCGCAAATGTACAGTTACTAGGTAAAATTAATGGTGCAGTTGGCAACTATAATGCGCATTTAAGTGCATACCCAGATTACGACTGGCATGCTCACAGCGAACGGTTTGTCTCAAGTTTAGGCCTGACGTGGAACCCGTTCACTACTCAAATCGAACCGCATGATTACATTGCTGAACTGTTTGATGCTATCGCTCGCTTCAACACCATATTAATCGACTTTGATCGTGACGTTTGGGGTTATATTGCGCTCAATCATTTCAAGCAAAAAACGATTGCAGGCGAAATTGGTTCATCAACAATGCCACACAAAGTTAACCCTATCGACTTTGAAAACTCCGAAGGTAACCTTGGCATTGCTAACGCTATTTTCGCTCACCTAGCACAAAAGCTGCCTGTATCACGCTGGCAACGTGACCTGACGGACTCTACAGTATTACGTAATTTAGGCGTTGGTATGGGTTATGCGCTGATAGCCTACCAAGCAACGCTTAAAGGTGTTAGTAAGTTAGAAGTAAATGCAGAGCGTTTACTGGCAGAGCTTGATGACAACTGGGAGCTTTTAGCTGAGCCTATCCAAACAGTGATGCGTAAGTACGGTATTGAAAAACCATATGAAAAGCTAAAGGATCTTACTCGCGGTAAGCGTGTCAACCAAGAAATCATGGCTGATTTTATTGATAACCTAGCGTTACCTGATGAAGTAAAATCACAGATGAAAGAAATGACGCCAGCGAACTACATCGGTCGTGCTGAAGCGTTTATTGATGAACTAAACTAAGTGTAAAATCACTCTGTTTTAACACCAGTTCAGCACTATTTAGTCTCAAATGTAGATTTAATCCGCTGTGAATTGGTATAAGATAAGCGAAAGAGTCTGCCTCTTTCGCTTTTTTTATCTCAGGGATCCCCTCATGTATCAACTGCAAATAAATGATCTAACATTCGGCCAATTTCTTGAGCAATATTGGCAAAAAAAACCACTATTGATCAAACAAGGTTTTCAGAATTTTATCGATCCAATTGCCCCGGAAGAACTTGCCGGCCTCGCAACAGAAGACTGTATAGAGTCGCGTATCGTTACTAACCACCAAGACAAATGGGAAGCGTACCACGGTCCATTCGAACAGTTTGAGTTACTAACTGACAGTAACAGTACACTGCTTGTTCAAGCAGTTGATCATTGGCATCCACAAGCCGCGGAATTAGTAGAAGCATTTAGATTTATTCCAAATTGGCGAATAGATGATTTAATGATCAGCTATTCCACACCCGGAGGCGGCGTAGGACCGCATTTAGACCAATATGATGTCTTTATTATTCAAGGACAAGGAAAACGCCATTGGCGAGTTGGCCTTCGTGACGATAGTTTAAAACAGTTCGCTCAAAACAAAAGCCTACTTCAAGTTGAGCAGTTCAATGCAGTCATAGATGCGGTACTCGAGCCTGGGGATATTTTATACATACCACCAGCTTGTCCCCATGAGGGCTATGCTGTCGAAAACGCCTTAAATTACTCTGTCGGTTTTAGAGCCCCAGATCAAAAAGACTTACTTTCTAGCTTCGCGGATCACATTATTGATATGGAAGCAGGCAAGAAAAGATTCAGTGATCCTGATCTATCCCCCCGAGCATCAATAGGTGAAGTAACAGCCTCAGACAAACAGCAGATCCACACTATGCTTCACGATTTAATGAAAGACGATAAACTTTATAGTAGTTGGCTTGGAAAAACGCTAAGCGAGCCAAAGCATGAAATGGACTTAGCCCCCCTCGATCCACCACTGGAGTTACAAGATCTTGATGAAATCGCAATAGAAAACCCGATAATTTATCGCGCAGGTGGCGTGCGAGCAATTTATCAAACCTGTGAGACACATGTTTTGCTTAGCGTAAATGGTGAAAACTACACGTTGAGCCATCATTGTTTAGAGGCAATTAAACAATTGACCGATCATACGACGATAGACTTTAAGGCAATAATTCCTGCTTTAGATAGCTTGGAATTTAAACAAACGTTAACTAAACTATTTAATGATGGGACGTACTTCGTTGAAGACAGTGATCCAGAAGAAACTGACGACGACGATAGCTGGGAGTAACGCCTGTTAGAACAAGATAGTCGCGTTCACAATAACAATAACATACTGCAAGTCTCTGCACTTATAGAGGCTTGTCTGCTCTAACTTGTCATGAACAGGGAATGCAGGTGTAATCTGTATATCGAGGGCAGTATGAGTTATAGAATTAGTCGAGTAAATTGGCAGGCCAAAAAGTTTGAGCTTAAAGCAATACGAGAGCGGGTATTTGTTTGCGAGCTTCATATCCCAAAAGACGTAGAGTTTGACCAACAAGATATTACCGCCGAGCATTTAATTATCATTGATGACCACGATGGTGCCGTCGGCACTGGGCGGTTATGTCAGGACGGTTTGCTTAGTCGGATCGCCATATTCAAATCACACCGTAATAGAGAGGCCTACTCTTCCCTTATTAGTGGGCTCGTTGATATCGCAAAAGATAAGGGGCTGGAAAATATTTATATCCAGTGCATTCTAGATGAAGTACCGGAATTCTTACAATCTGGGTTTTCAGAGCACGGGCACGTTTTTATGGAAGCAGGCATTCCAAGACAGCGCTTGAAATGCCCTATCCAGGCTTTAAAAACAGAGCCATTTACTATGCTTCACTAGCCCAAAGCTCTTCTTTAGCAAATAAGTCGTATAAACCATGCGCTCGGTTAATCAATAAATTTGCAAATTGAGCTTGGGTCTTTTCTACCGGCTTAGTGGCCATAATTTCATCGGCTTTGAGCTGCCAATGAAATGAGAAAGAGCGCAGCGCATCCCTTGGTGTTGCAGCTGCTGAGGACTCAATATGATCAGTGGGTAGGTTTCCGGTAATGACCCAGTACCGCTTTCCATTTTGGCCCTTTATTTTCCAAAGTGCCACTAAAGGTTCTATATAGCGGCATTCTTTTTCTATGATACTTTCAGGCAATATTCCTTTGTCTGCAAGGTGCTTCTGCGCAGCCTGCACACAGCTACGTTGCCATTGAATAGACCGTTCACGCTGTTGCTCCGGCGTCAGCGCTTCTTGTTGTGGTTGATTTTGTTCTTCACTCATTACTTGCCCTTGTTATTCTTATTCAGTAAACCGTAAGGCTACTCTACAGTAGCACCGGTAGATTTAATTCAAACGCGTTGTTCTACGCCTACGAAGTACCCCGATACTAAGCTTTTGCAGACACAACAGCAATGACAACTTATCAAATTAAGGCACAGATGATTATTTTCTATGCTGTAAGTTTCGAGAAAGTTTACTGGCTTACTCTAGCTGCAATGAAAAAACATGAACTTCAAGGAATATCATTATGGCTAGAAAACTACTTAACCTCGTCACCACTATATCTATTATTTGTAGCACACAAGTATTAGCAGACGAGCCACCAGAATCACCGCAACTAAAATGGGGAATTGGTGCAGCAATTATTTCTCAAGACCAAGGCTACGTTGGCATAGGTAATGAAACTGAGTTTGTCCCAGCTGTTGCCATCCAATATGGCAACTTTAGCTTACTTGGACCAAGAGCGAATTATAAGGTCTACCAAACTGAGCAGTTTGAGATCAGCCTTTCTGCACACCTCAGGCTAGACGGCTTTGAGGCAAACGATAGTGATTACTTTATCGGTATGGAAGACAGAGACATGAGCTTCGATGCTGGTTTTGAGATGGAGTACGATACCAGTTTTGGTGAGTTTGGCTTTGAATTTATGCACGATGTCAGTAGCACACACAAAGGTTATGAAGCCAGTGTGAGTTATGGCGTGCCATTTAGATTTGAAGATGGTCGCGTCTTCCCCTACATCGCCGCAAACTTTCAAAGTGAGGATCTGGTTGATTATTACTACGGCGTTCAAGCCACTGAAGCACAGACCAATAGAGCCTTTTATCTTGGTGATTCAAGTACTGCTTTTGAAGTCGGCATACAAAGCGACTGGTTTTTGGGCAAGCATCATATGATTAAAGCTGACATAAGTTACACCAGCTATGGCAGCGAGATCAAAGACTCACCGCTTGTGGACGCTTCAGGCAGCGCACAAATTATTCTTGGATATGTCTATGTTTTTTAAATTCATTTTTTTGTTATTCACTACAGCCCTGCTGGGCTGTAGTGTTGAGCCAAAAGAAGAAGTGGCTGAATACATAGTAAAACCAGAGGTCTTCGAAGCCGTAGAGCTGGTTGAAACGATTCCAACTAAACGTTTTTACAGCACAATTACGGGGAGTGACGTTGTCGATGTCGCCTCACTCAGCACTGCGCGAATAAAGTCATTATCGGCTTTTGCAGGCAAACGAGTTGTCAAAGGCGAAGTGCTTGCTGCACTGTATTCGCCGACTTTGGAGACACAATTACGTGAAAAACAATCTCAGCTTACGAGCGCTCAGCAAGCACAAGCGCAGGCAGAGCGGGATTTTGAACGACTCAAAAAGCTATTTGCTAAAAAGCTCGTTTCAGACTCTGTTTTAGATATTGCAAGACTTGAACTCAATCAACAAGTTCAACAAGTCCGCTCAGCGAAAGTGCTGCTTGAAGAGGCAAGAAACATGTTAAATGAACAGCAGATTGTAGCGCCAAGTGATGGCATCATAACAAACAACTATGCACGTGCAGGGGATGTTGTTGATGCTGGTCAACCCATCTTCCAGTTACAAACACTAACAACATTAAAAGCTGAGTTTCTATTGCCTGAGCAAGAATATATTGATTTAGCTATCAATCAAACCGTTACTATCTATGTGCCATCAATCAATAAAACGTTAACGGGCAAAGTAATCGAGAAAAGCCTGCCATCAATGGCTGTAGGACGTTTATTTAAATTAACCGTGGATTTAAATCATCAAAGCCCTGAATTAGTTGGGTTACTTAGTCGCCTTGAACTTGCAATTACTCATGATCCCCTATTTCGCGTTCCAGCTTCTGCAATTCATTACGACCTGAACAAGCAAGCTTATGTTTTTGTTGCCCAGCCAGAGCTTGAACGGTTTTCTGTCAATGTACTTGGTAACGAAGGAGATAAAGTGTTAGTGACCGCGCCAAGACTTGCAGGTCAAGACGTGCTAGTCACCTCCGCCGCCAAATTGGGGGTGAATTTAGCCATGCTAAGAGGCCAAGATAATGATAAAAAATAGACTGAGTTTATATGCTTCAACACGCTTAGTCCTTGGGCTATCGCTACTCCTCGTTATTACAGGGTTATTCGGTTGGTTTAATGCAAAAAGCCAAGAGGATCCTAGCTTTCCTTATCGCAATGGTTTTATTCAGATAACTAGCCCAGGTCAAAGTGCTACCCAGTTAAATGATAGCATCGTCAAACCACTAGAACGCAGCCTCGCCAAAATTGAGCAAATTAATACAATTCAATCTAGGATCCGTTTCGGTAATGCCACTATTGACATAGAGCTTAACGAGCAAGAATATAACACTGATTTGATATGGCAGCGGATCAAAGAGGAAGTTGCCCCCTTTCGCACAGGGCTAAATGGTGGCTCAATTCAGGTTATGGACAGAGCACAAGATACGCAGGGGATCTTACTTGTCGTTCAGACCGGGAATGGGTTGGCTATGGATCGTAAAATAGCAGTAAAAATACGAGATGAATTACGCCAGCTTGCCGTCGTGAGGGAAGCGACATTAATTGGTGACCCAGGCATTGAACTGGCTATCGGTTATTCTCAACACCGAATGTTAGCTCTGGGGCTCACACCAACAGCCATCGCACAGCAGCTAAGAGATGCCAATAAACAAAATAATCTTGGTGTGCTTTCTAACAATCTCAGTAACCTTGCATTGCTGCCCATTAACCACCTCAACCAAGACGAGAAAATTGCTGATGTACAGCTAACCACACCTGAAGGTGCGAAAGTGCCACTGGATAGCATCGCAGACATCCATTACAGAGCGCAACCAACAGCAACTGAACAGTTTTGGAAAAATGGCGAACAGGTTATCGGGATCGCCCTTTCCTTACCGCCGAATCAAGTAAATATTGAAGCCGCTGGTCATACGATTAAACAAGCCGTGACTGACATCAATACACGATATGACAACACACCGGTGTCCATAGAGATTTTTCAGCCGGATTGGTCAGAGAAACGGCGTGATGGTTTAGTTAATTCGCTTATTCAAAGCTGTATTGGTATCGGTGTCATTCTTCTGCTATTTCTGTCGATACAAAGTGCCGTAATTATAAGCCTGACCGTACCTGCTATTGTCTTATCGTCTATTGCATTATTCACCACTTTTGACGGCGTTATCCACCAGATGACCATTGCCGGTCTGGTACTGTCACTCGGTTTAATGGTCGATAACTGTATTATTATTGCTGAACGACTAAGCCACCATATTAATAAAGGTGTAACGGTAGCAAAAGCAATAACACGCTCGGTCATTGAGTTAAGAAAACCGCTTGCGGCCGCAACCGCCACCACGATTGCTGCTTTTATCCCAATGTTACTTGCCAAAGGCAGTGTTGCAGATTTTATCGCAACAATCCCTATATTGGTGATTATTTGTATCTCTTTGAGCTACCTTGCTGCACTAATACTCATACCCATCTTGTTTGCTCATATTCATGTTTCAAATACTAGACTTGAAAAATGGCAGCGCCACTTCGCAGACGCTCTGTCAAAGCTCGGGTATCATTTATCCGCTCTTGTGCTAAAAAAGCCTGTGATAACGCTCACCCTAGCTGCAGTGCTTGTCACCGCACTACTTTCGTTGCCAAGCGCTAATGGTCAATTTTTTCCAAGCGCGAACCGTAATCAAATATATATCGATGTGCAATTACCGCTCTCTAGTCATATCGACACCACAACTCAAACCGCAAATGAGGTGGCTGATTTTGCCAGTCGCAATAAACACGTCACCGATGTCATGGTTTTTAGTGGCTTTTCAGGTCCAAGGTTTTACTATAACCTCGCACAAAAGCCTGGCGAAACTCATATTGCTCGCGTAGTGGTAACACTTACAGAGGACGTAAATCCGGTTGAATTTTCGCAATCACTAAATAGTGTGCTAATACAGCAATTTCCCGAAGTACTGATCAAAGCCCAAGAATTAGGACAAGGGCCACCAATTGAAAGCCCAATTGAGCTAAGGCTCACAGGCAATGATCAAACCGCCCTATTCAATGCCGCAGAAGCTATGTTTTTAGAACTTCGCCAGCATCCAGAAGTCGTTTCTCCATACAGAAATTATAGTTTCGGTGCGCCCGCTATCAACTTAGACATAGACCAACTCGCTTTGTCTGCTTTTGGGTTACGTCACGAAGAAATAGCTGATTATATCGCTTGGAGAAGCTCAGGGCTGCGGGTAACCACGCTTGATTATAATTTTGAACCTGTAGAGCTTGTTCTCTTTGACCCGAGCTCAACCCAAAGCAGTGTTGATATGGTAAATACACAGGTACTATTGCCCCAATATGCCACCACAGCACTTTCTGGACTGGTATCGGCAAATATTGTCAATGCACCTCCTTTTATTGAGCGACGCAATGGTGAATTTATCATGTCAATAAAGGCGGATGTACTACCTAGCAGTGATGAAGAAAATATATTATTGACATTACAGCCAGCGCTGGAAGGTATAGCCAAACAACACCTTGTAAAGCTTAGCTTTGGCGGCGAACTAGAAGAGTCAGAAGAAGCCAATGGCGCGTTATTACAAACCCTTCCTTTTGGCATCGCACTCTTGTTTGCCGCATTAATGGTGCAGTTTAATTCTTATCGCCTAACCGCCTTGGTTATGCTGACCATACCGCTTGGTATTATTGGTGCACCGGCGATGCTCGCAATTACTGGGATCCCCTTCGGCTTTATGTCAATCTTAGGCGTACTCGCACTCATGGGAATTGTGGTAAATACTGCAATTTTATTGATCGAAAATGCGCTCAACCACTTACAACAAGGCTGTACACTGGAAGAGGCAATTTGCTTATCGGTACAAAACCGTATTCGTCCTGTTATAGTGACCACATTAACCACAATAATCGGCATGTTGCCGTTAACATCAAGCGCCAGCCCATTATGGCCACCATTGGCTTGGGCTGTGATTGGTGGTTTGTTGACCTCAACTCTATTGAGCATGCTGGTATTACCTGTATTACTCAAGCTGATACTTGCAGGCAAGCGTTTCCAGCAAAGCCAGAACATAACACAAAAAAGGAGCTTACAAACGAATGAGAGTGCTAATTACTGAGGATAACCAGCAGCTTGCTGAATTTATTCAACAAGCTATCGCCCAAGATGGTCATGCTGCTGATATTGCCATAACCGCAGCACAAAATACGCAATTGATGCAAAGTTGGCAGTATGACGCTCTCGTTTTAGACCTTGGTTTGCCCGATAAAGACGGGTTAGAGGTCATTCGCGAGATCCGCAAACAACAAAATACGCTACCCATACTTATTCTCACAGCGCGCGGAAGTGTAGATGACCGCATTAAAGGTCTTGATTTGGGGGCTGATGATTATCTCAACAAGCCCTTTGCCATTGATGAGCTAAAAGCAAGGTTAAGAGCACTACTGCGTCGCCCAAGTAGTTACACCGCAAATCTGCTCACCCATAATAATGTGTCGCTCGATACCAAAGCAAGAAGGGTTACCGTCTGTGGTGAAAACTTAACAATGGGAAAAACTGAAGTGGCCATCTTGGAATATCTGCTCCGAAATGCAGGGTTAACGGTGGGTAAAGATGCCTTATATGATGCAATATACGCCATGGGATTTGAAGTAACAGATAATGCAATTCAAGTCGCGGTTCATCGGATCCGTAAAAAATTAGAGTCATCTAATGCACAAACAACCATTAATACCCTACGTGGCATAGGATATATTTTGACATGAAACCGATTTCTTTGGCCAAAAAAATCTATCTGCATTTCTTTATTATCGGTTCCAGCGTATTTAGTTTAATTGGAATAAGTTTGTACTTATTTTCAACTAATTACGCTAACTTAGCCGTAAAAGAAAGTATGTTTGGGATGAGTGAAGATATTCAAGAGCAGCTATCATTTAACAGCAACCGTGAGCTGGTCTATCAATCTGATAATGTTGCAGAAAAGTGGGGATATGACGCTTTATATAACAATTTGGTTTTCAGGGTAACCCATGGCGAAACGAACGAGACACTGCTTCAATCGACGTCCAACATCACTAGTTCTGCGGCACTTCAAGCTTTAATGGACAACCAAGATATTCCTGTTGGCTACTCTCATTTAAAGGGCATAGACCGTTACCGTATAGAAACGGAAATAGATAACGTACCTGTTAATATCTACCTAGGTAGAAACGATCTGCTTGGTGAGCTTGCAAACGAAGCGGTTATGCCTGCACTTAGCCAAGTTTCTATCTTTATTATCATTGCCGCATTTTTTTGTATTTATGCTAGTGGGATACCTTTCGATCCGCTCGATTGTGAAACCAGTAAAAAGTGTTGCGGCACAATTGGCACGAGTAAGACCCGAGCAACTTAACTTTCGCCTGAGCGAGCAAGGTTTACCCGTTGAAATTGTACCTATTGTGCATTCGCTAAACCAAGCAATTGCACGGGTCGAAACTGGGTTTGATGAACAGAAGCGTTTTGTTGCAAATGCCGCCCATGAATTAAAAACGCCGCTTGCTATTTTAAACACGAGAGTGGAGTTGGCAAAACTGGATAAAAAACACCCATGCTGGAATTTTAGCTGATGTTAGCTATATGACTCGGGTGGTACAACAACTACTTGACTTATCGCGTGCCCAGAGTCTCGACGCTTATGCAAAGCAACCACTTAGTATCACCCCTCTGGCAAAAGAAGCTTGTATGATGCTGGCTCCTTTATCTGTTACGTTGAACAAACAATTAGAATTAGAGATAGACGAAAATGGTGAGATGTTTGCAGGCGATCAGTCTTCTATTCACATCATGATCAAAAATCTTATCGAGAATGCGTTACGCCATAGCAGCAGAAGGTGCACTAATAAAAGTACATGCGTCAGGAAACAGTATTTCGGTGATGGACAGCGGGCCTGGAATTGACATTCAAAACTACGAAAAGATCTTTGAACGTTTTTGGCGCAAAGAGCAATCATCAATGACCGGAAGCGGCCTTGGCCTTGCGATCGTAAAAGAAGTGGTAGATTTACATCATGCCACTTTAGACGTTACCTGCAAGAACACACTTGGTGGCGCAACATTCAGTGTCACCTTCTCAACACTAAACTCGTAACTAACCTGAGGCTTAGATAAAAAACAGCTAACCCATTTTTTAATATCACATTAAATTATACCCTTATCTAGCTAGACAGTTTTGGGAATAACACCGCTTCCGCGTCCTACTCTCGCTACGGTGCCTACATCCTGTAAGCAAGGTGAATTTACGCAGTTAGCGCTAAAACTGGCTGCTAGAAAGGCATTAATTACGAAGATTAGGTGGTATTTTTTAACGGGCCATACAAGTATCAACCAATGTCTGATGTAAAAACTGGTTAACTTGTGTTTGCACTTCTTTATTGAAACTATAGTGCCCGCCATCCATTGCAATATGTTCAAATGGATAAGAAAATTTGGCTGTTTGTAGACTCGACTCTATATGCTGTGACATTTGATAAGATGGCCAGATCTCGTCATGTTTTGCCGACACCAGTAATATTGGTCCATTGATTTTTTCTACAGGGATCTTTGCCGCTGCAACGGCTTCTGCACTCGCCTCACTCAGTGCTTGATTAAAAGCTGGAGTAAACTCTCCTGTGATATTGCCTTTTTGCATTTTCCATGAGAGTAAGGGCGCATCAATATAATCAAGTGGTGTCCCATTTAGCGACCAACTTGGGCGAGACGAAAGTGTTTTAACTGCATTCCAGCTAACATGGCTGGGCATTACTGAAACAACATGATTAATTTCATCAAAGTGTGCGCCTAACAATAGTGCAAGTTCAGCCCCCTTGGAGAAACCATAAACTGCGACACATTTTTCATCTATCATGGGATCTTTTCGTCAGCGTGATTATTCGATCAGCAATTTTATTCAGCGATAATTCTGCCGCACTGCTTGGCGTGTTTTGAGTACCGTAATATCCCATTGCGGCAACAGATACACCAATGTCATTAAAACTATCAAGAAAAGGTCGCCAATGGGGAGCTGAGAGTGTATTTCCCCCTTCACTTCCCCCCAGTACAACGACCAAAGGCCGGGGTTGACCCTCTTGTATAAACTGCTTCTTCACATCGGGCTGCGCATCATTTGAACAAGCCGCAAGTAACCCTACCAAAGCCAATGGCATAATAAATTTCATCATGTTAATTCCTAACTATTTAACTGATCAGTTTTTGTTTGAGTATTTTTGCGCCGTTTCGGCTCGTGATAACTTGCTGGTTGCTACCACGTAATTTCACCAAATAACCCCCCGTGACCCAACGTTCAAACGAGGCGATGGCTTCTTGATTAATAACGGTGTCGCGGTGGACTCTTAAAAATCGCGCGGGTAATTGAGCTTGTAACTCATCCAATGACCCCTCTAACGGAAAGTGTTGATCGGCGCAATAAGCGTAGGCTTGACCAAACTCAAGCTTGATGACATCAATACGGTTAGTGTCAATCAATACGATTTTCCCTGCCACTTTACTCGGTAATTTTATGTCTACAGGTGTGCTCGCGATCGCATCTACTCTGGATAACGCTAATGACAGTCGCTCGTTATTATATGGTTTAAGTAAATAATCAACTGCACCAAGTGTGAAAGCATCAACAGCAAACTTGCTATGTGCTGTGGTAAAAATTATTGCCCCCATAAAAACCGTGGCCTTAAGTTTTACGGCCAAAGCCATGCCATTGATACTTGGTAGGTTAATATCAACAAATAGCAAATCGATATTGCCATTGTTGCCGCTATTTAAGAATGCGATTGGATCCCTGTATGTGCCAACGACTTTATGTGTAGATACTAGTGATAGCTGCATAAGCAATTTTTCTATTGCGGGTTGCTCATCTTCAATGATGACGATATTTAACATACTTGCCCGTTCCTTTTTAATCTAAAGCGTACAACGGCACCAGCGGATCTTTCTTCGTTGCTTAGTTCCAACTCTGTACTTGCTTCTAGGCGAAGTCGAGATCGAGTAATTGAGAGCCCTAAGCCGGCTTTCTCTGGCTGTGCCAAGAGTGCGCCACTAAACCCTACACCATTGTCTCTCACCTCAAAAAGTACCTCATCGCCTTCAGCTGCAATCAACACTTTGATATTCAGTGGATTTACCTTTGCATGCTTTATGGCATTTTCTAAAATAGGTTGTAGGAGCATTGCCGGCATTTCCTCGTTAATTAAGGATTCATCGACTTCAAATGTAATCGAAAGGTTTTCACCAAACCGGCAAGTTTCAATTTCAACCCATTGATTTAAGTTCACTAATTCATCGGCTATCGTTACCATTTTTGCATCTTCTTCCGTTACCACAGAATGCCTTAATGAATAACGTAATACAGCAGCTAGGTTATGAATAAGCACACCTGCAGTCTCGGGATGATGTTTTAAAAACGCAGAAATCGTATTGAGACTATTAAACATAAAATGTGGATTTAATTGGCTGTGTAGTAGTCTGATCTCGGCGAGCTGCCGAAGTTGCTTTTCTTGTTTTAAATGACGTTGAGAAAGATAAAACGTAGTCGCAACAAAAATACCCGCAGACCAAGGTAGTGCAATCGCTGCGGCTTCAAACAAGGCAAAAGTTTGCGTATTTACCAAAAGGCTTCTAAGTACACCCCACGACATGCAACCAAGCACCATAAAGCAATAAAAAATCGTATATTGCAGTGGCCAGTTAGAGAGCTTGAAGCGCTGAACACCGAGATAACTTAACACCATTGGCAGCCAGTAAAGACAAATCACGGCGAGAATCGATGATAGTAAAATATTCACCGAAAGGTGCATTCCTCTTTGCACCCAGTCAGTTAAACTAATAGCAAGGCTGATAGCCGCGATGCTTGCGAGCATCACGAACTGCTCTTTTGGCCGTAAAATAAGATCTACCATAATAAATACAAGTTGCTACCTATATTTTTATAGTACTCAACTGAAGTGAAAAAGCATGTAGATTATTGCTAAATGGTCATTTTTTAATGCTGATTGGTTGGTTGTTTAATTATTGAACGCGCTTGAATAGGTTGAGCCTCAAAAATAGCGCCTTTTTATCGGTGCGAATACATTTCCACGTAAGCTCGACTAACTCTAAATAAGACTTGAGTTCAAAAAATACTGAAACTAATGACACCCACCGCTTATAATAGTGGGTGTCGGAATTGTTTACGCTTAATCAAATTTGGCAGTTGCATAAGTGCCATACTTGGCCGTGTAACAGCAACTTCATATTTTAAACCTAATTGTGATAACAGCCGCTCGTCCAACTCGTATTTAGACAAAAACGCGTTAGAGCTTAAGGTCTAACACACTCAATATAGACTAGAATAGGTATCTTAAACCCTTAAACCCTGATGATGTGCCACCAACGGTGGTTGACATTTTATGGCTTCTGATTCAATTGCCAATCAATATAATTTTGTGGCGCTAGATCAATTTCGATTACATATTCTGCAACAAAGGTAATCTCTGCGCCAAACCCTAACTATACTCTTTCTTCGTTCAGTTCAATGCAATAAGGTTAAAATCCGAGTATAATTATAAACTTATCGAAAAAAACTTCAGATATAATTAAATTAGAAAAAATAATTCAGGGAAGGCCAATAAGAGCTAAATGCAGTGTTAGATCTTGAAGCCATCCGCGACAAACTTACTGCCCAATGATCCCATTATTAAACCTGAACCTTTATTGATTATTGACTGAAACCGCAAATAACGAGCTTGCGCTTTTGAGCTTGATAGCACCACAGCAACTCCAAAGTACCACGAAAAATTTAAGACGAACACACCGACAACCAATATTAATGTTGTGTAATCTGGCACTCTAGCAGGAAGCATCGCTGCAAACACACTACTAAAAACTATTGCAGTTTTTGGATTGCTTAACTGTGTTGCTAACCCTAAAGTTACAGCTTTAATATGAGCAGGGTTGCTAGATACTTCAGACTCAACATAACAGGCTTTATTTTTGCCTACTCGCCACATCTGTAATCCTAGATAACAGAGATATAAACCACCAAAAATTTTGAATGTCACGTAAAGCTGAGGCACTGATTGAAAAAGTGTTATGAGCCCGATTGATGCTATTAATGCAAATGTACTAGCACCCAATGCTAAGCCGCTGGCGATACAAATGGCTTCAATTCGAGACTTTGCCATAGCAGTTTGCGCAACTAAAATAAACGATGGCCCGGGTGTCATTGCTCCAATGAGTAATAGACTAGCTATAGGGAATAGGAATAAATATTGCTCCGACATTAATATACATCTCCTTTTTGAATGATGTAGTGGATCCTAATACCGCCAAAATATAGACGAGGAAATTATTCAGGTACACACCAAAAAATATTTATCCACTTGATAGTAATACTCATTAGATATTGTAGGAAAAGTGAAGGCATCCAACTGATTTCCTGATTCCCCTTAAGCTATTTTAGTGATTATAACTCAGGCTTTTTATAATATCTGCTACTACATCTAGGACACAATCAAATGAACAGCGGTAACTTGCTTTACCATAAGAGTCAGTCTCTCCAACGAAAATCGATATTTTCGATTTATCTAACATGTCAAAGTCGTTGTAGTCGTTACCTATTGCCAAAGTGTTCTCGAACTCGACGCCTAGTTTTATCAAGAGCTTTAGCCTTGTTCGTTTTAATGGGTGTTAAGTCAAAAAAGTTGTCATAAGTATGGGTATGAAGGCTACATTTCAGATTATTAGACAAAACAAACTGTTCGATATCTTTTTTTACTTGTGAGCAGAGAATTAAGAGCTTGGTAACACCATTCGTAATGATATCTTCCTCCGACACTCTAAAATCTGATAGTGATTCAATATAACCGTGGAACTCATGCTTCTTTTGTGAAAATGCATACTTCCATTCACCATCAATAATATAGGGAGCCGATTTAGCTTTTAAAAGATCGAGTATCGGTCCAATTGCTTCATAGGGAAATTGGTTTGAAAAAATCATATCCCCATGTTTCCATGCTTGTCCACCATTACAACCGATAAATGTAGCACCTCTCAACTCTTCTGGTACTAACGGCAGCATATCTCTAATTGGCCTGGCTGATGCAAAAAACAAATTATAACCCGATGTAAGCCTTTCTATATCTTTAGCCTTTTGGCTATCTAGTGGCTTACCGTGCTTAACGATGGTTCCGTCCAAGTCGAAAACAATATTTAGATTCTCATTACCCATGCGAGTGACCTTTATAAATTAAAAATATGTACGAGAGTAAAAATTTAGCTATTTATTTTGTTAGCTAGTCCTTAACTTTAACGACTACCCATGGTAATTTTGGTGGTTTAAGCTCACCTTATGGAGGTTTTGGCTCAAATGGCAAATATCAAGTTAACTCGTTTTTCACCAAACCGTTCGATCCGAGTTCATCACTTAAAAAATAGTTCTCCAATGTTTGAACTCCATGCTCATGACAGTTATGAATTAATAATGCTGACTAATTGTAAAGGAAAGCGCTATATCGGTGATTCAGTATCTAGAACAGAGGGAAGTGAGCTACTTCTCATTCCCCCATATGTGCGACATACATGGGATTGTGAAAGTAAAGCTCAAGATATCGTAGTTGTGTTATTTGGAAATGAGCTACTCGACACCTCCATCCCAGAGCTTCAACCTACTATGCATTGGCTAAAGACTATTAATCAGGTGGTTGCTTTATCGCTCGATACAAAATGTAAAGAATCTCTATATAAAACACCTATGTTAGAAATGAAGCGATCTAATTCAGTCGAACAAGTAACCAAAGTGATTAGTATTCTGAACTCCCTACGCACCAGTTGTGATAAAACTGAGTCGTATATAACAGCCACTCCACAAACCTGGATACCTAGACTTATAGAGTATATTAGTGCTGATGAAGTTCGTTCTTTTACTGATTGTGCCTCGACACTAAATGTGAGTGAGTCATCTTTGAAGAGATTGTTAAAGAAAGAATTAGATACTAACTTTACCGAATTGTATCGGCATATCAGAATTAAGAAAGCTCAGAGGTTATTGGCGAGAACATCCATTCCGATTTCGATTATTGCGGAGCAAAGTAATTTCAACTCCATTCGCTCATTTAATGAAGCGTTTAAGATATATAGCTCGTTGACACCTAAACAGTTTAGAATTGAGTACCAATGGCGTTTAAACTGGTAGCTACCTATTTTCCATTTATCGCACGACTAAATGATACATTTTCTGTTCTGGCTCACTTGTATAAATAAACCAAATATAAATAAACCAAAGACACCCACCACTAATGACAGTAGGTATCTGTATTGTTTTTTGACAAGTTTGTATGCGGGGAATAACATACAAGCTTATCATCTGGATTGTAACACCGATCTATTTGGCCATCATTATCACTGTCATGTGGGTGTGTATACTCTGGGTTAGAGTCTGGCGGACACTGATTTACTTGCTCGCTAAATTCAGAGACAGCCCCGTAATCGTGTACGCCTGACACAGGCGGATTAATATGCGCTTTTCTCCATGTCGTCGTATAATTTACGACAAACTTTTTAGTTTTATCACCTGTACCAACAAAGTAGCCACCGGAATTTGTTGTTACAACATATGAATTGGTATCGGCTTTGTCATGCTCTGATAAAAGCCAATTTGAACAGATACTTAAGTCTACTTTTGCTGGCGTAGTATTCCCACCGTAAAACTTTCCAAATATAACGCACCAATACGAAAGTACTTCAACCGTTTCTGGTTCAACCCACTGAGCATCATCTGGATAACCTATCGGTTGTTCATTTGCCGAAAGATCAAAAAAAGCGAAGATTAATAGAAAAGAAACAAATAAGCGCATATCAACTTCCTATGTCGAAATAAGTTATAAACAGCACCAAATCTAAAGGACATTCAACATATAATCAATACAATACTGACGCTCACTTTGTGAACTAGGCTCGTTCAAATTGTGAAACTAATGACCCCCACAACTAATAACAGTGACTAAAGAACAAGTTACTATCTTGATCTCAGGTTAATTTAATAGCCAACCTCCATACTCAAGGTCGCCAGTGCATTGTTGTTGCGCCACTAAAGCCAACTAACCACTCAAGATAAGAAAAGTCGTCGTGGTGGGAAGCAACAAACCCCGTTCTTAAATACAGTTGTTTTGCTTTTGGATTGTTATCAATGACATCGAGCCGTAACGTCTTGAAACCATTTTCGCGCGTGTAATTTTGCACTGCATGCAGTAAAGCCGTGCCGATCCCCTTACCTCTCGCTTGCTTGGATACCGCAATTCCGTCCATTACCAACTCATGTTGTGCAGGTGCTCTATCAAATAAAGAAAAAATAGCAGCCGCTTTTATTGCGCCGAAAAAGCCAAGCACCTCTTTTAACACAGCAAAGTCTATGTTTGAGGTAAAACCTTTTTTCGCATCTTGAAAGCCTGCGATACCCAGCAAGTTTTCACCTTCAAAAGCCCCAAAAGCGTACTCTGTCACAAAGCTCTTGGCGATGATTGCAACCAGTTTATCCCTGTCTGCAACAGCTGCCTTGAACTTGCGACCAAACGCTTCAATATATAGCTCTGCCGCGGCCTGCACATGTCTACTATGCCACCCTCTTACTATTTTTAATTCCATACTTTTTATTCATGCGTTACAAAGCTTTATATTAAATTTAAAACATTAGAATTAATAAGTTAAAGTTTGTAAAAAATAGTATAACGCAGTTTATGAGCCACCACGTTCAGAGCACAGTTTTACGCCCTAGCATCGTCATTCAATTGTCTGAGCTTAGCAGTGAGTGTACGCCATACTTTCTCTAGTGGGCCTTGGGTAAAGAAACGTCCGTATATCATATTTAGCATAATTTGGCACAACACCATCAGGATCCACAGGACTAATAGCTCACTACGACTATAGGTATTATAAAAGTCAAAGCCGTAGAATATGATCACCAGTACAATTGATTGCAGAATATAGTTACTCAGCGCAAATCTTCCGACTAAATTTATTGGCTTGAGCCACCGCAGCTTGCAGAGGAAACGATTATAAAGCAAAGATAAAACAACAATGTAAACTAGCGCCTGAAGTTCTCTATTTAACACAACCAACATTTGCTTTGAATAGGATAGTATTGGTATATGAGGGTGTAATAACCAGTGAAAATAGCGTTGATGAGAGGCATATATTGACACTACCACTAACCCAATAAAGGCAGCCACCACGAGCGGGCTTAGTTTTTTGGCGCTAAAGAATCCACTTTGAAACAACAGCGCTCCTATCAACATCATCATCAATGTTGACCAAAAGATGCTGGAATAAAATAGCTTACCTTTATGAACTTGCGGTGTACTGAAATTATCAAGCCAATGTGCTTGCAGTGTTGGCTGGTGTTCAAGTTCACTATGCCTTGGGAGCTTTTGTTTGACTCTATTTTCCCAACGCGAAATACTTCTATGCTGCTTGCTTAAACGCTGCGCCTTTTCAACGCTTTGTGCTACTACATATGCTTGATACTGTGCGTTAGTTCGCTCTGCTTTGGCATAACCAAAAAGCAATATAAAGCTAATACAAACGACAATACTGACTTTTATCACCGCTGAGCCAAGCAAAATTATCATTAACGCCACAATACCAATCACAGCATAGTGATAAAGGATATCTCCACTCCAAATAAAATAAGCATGCGTACAGCCAATAATAAACAATACCAGTAATCGTGAGGCGCTGAGTGTTATTGCAGATTGTAGCGGCTGTTTTTGAATTATCATTGTCAACCCAACACCAAACAAGGCTGCCAATAAACCATAAAACTTACCTTGAGCAACAAAATAGACCCAATACCGCACCTTACTGTCAAGTTCCGTCATAAAGCCATACTGATAGCTGCCCCAAGGGTTTGGATAAGCAAAGCTTTCTATATTTATCAGTAAAATGCACAGAATAGCTACGCCACGAAGAAAGTCTAAACTATTGATCCTTGTCGTCATTTTATTATTCACCGACTTGTAACTGTTCAACATTATCTATTTGACTAGCAATACGAGAGTCCTTGTCATTAAGCGGGTCGGAAACCTGTGCCACATATGCAATAAAGCGCTTGAGCTGTTTACCTTCCAACTTGATATATTTTGGCTGTTTGAGAGTAAGCGGATTAATTGCCTTGCCGTCTTTGTGCACCTCATAATGTAAGTGACGTGCTTGTGAAAGACCGGTATTTCCCAAGTAGCCAATCACCTCACCTTGCTTTACTTTAGCTCCGGCTTTAATCCCTTTGGCAAACTCTTTTAAGTGAGCATAAAGCGTTTGATAACCGTTACCATGTGCCAAAATAATACGATTGCCAAAGCTTCCTCCCCAGTTGGCCTTGATCACCTCTCCTGATCCGGCCGCCATAATAGGCGTGCCAATCGGCGCACCAAAATCTATGCCTTGGTGCATACGTGTATAGCCAAGCACGGGATGGTGACGTTTACCAAAACTGGAAGATAACCTTGCTCCATTGAGTGGTGTTTTCATCAAAAAGCTCTGTGCGAGCCTGCCGTCTTCATGGTAAAAAGCAGACATTCCTGACTCATCAGAAAACTGATAAAGTCGATACTCTTCTTTTCCTGATAGCAGCGCAACATGCTGTAGATGCGTGGCTATGTCGCTTTTCTCTGCAAGCCTAGAGGTTAATAGCAACGATTTTTGCTGATAAACAAAGTCAATTTGATCACCTGCATATATTTCTCGCTGGAAATCAACCAGGTGTGACAGCGCAATAATACCCTGATTGATAATATCGTTAGGGACTCCTGCTTTGCTTGCATCAACAAAAAAGCTGGATTCAACTACTGTTGAGAGTCGTTTGGTACGCGTAACGGTTTCAAGATTCTCAAGTGATGCCTGCCACCCATCTTTAGCTCTTTTTATCTCTATTAGCTTTGCAAAATCGAGCTCAAAACGAATAAGTTCAACCTCGCCCTCGCCCTCGCGCAATGCAACTTCAATTGCCTGTCCAGCCTTGAGCTTGGTTAAAGAGGTCCAAGTCGCGACTGACTGTTCAACTAGCCAACTATCTCGGTCACTAAATGCGAATGGCGCAAGCAAAGTAGTTAAGCTCTCACCTGACTTGAGCTTGAGAAGCAACCACTGCTTGTCATTTTTGTTGTCGTTCGTCACTTCTGATGAGGTAGAGCTTAAATTGGGGAGGTGTAGCTCACCGGCGCTAGTTGTAACGGTAGGAACTGCTGCTGTTTTACTAGACTGCACTGACAGGCTTTCATTTGATGACTTAGGTTGCTTTGAGCAGCCGGATACCGCCAACAGAATGATGGCTAATAAGTATTTTTTTGGCATATTAAATTTCCAACCGCTTTAGGGGATCAATACGAGTATTCTGATGAAGTATTTCCAAATGTAAGTGCGGTCCGGTTACTCTGCCAGTTTCACCAATAGTGCCTATCATTTCACCTTTTAACACCTTTTCACCTACCGCTACGTCTATACTATCTAAATGCGCATATAAACTTTGATAACCGTTATCGTGCTGGATCAATACAACTTTTCCATAATTCTTCGCCAGCGTGGTATTGTCAGCAACCGTTACAATACCACCTGCAACCGTCATCACTGAGTCGCCAGTACTTCCTGCAAAATCAACACCTTGGTGTGCTTTATTGTGACGAAAGCTAGAAATATGACCAAAGTGTGATGTTATCATTGGATTTTCTACCGGCCATTGCCACGTTGTGCTGTTTGATATTGTTACTCTCGCCCATTGCAGGTTGCCATAGGCCAATACAGAACAAGACAAGATAAAGAAAGCGAACAAAGGCCAATTATTAGGCTTGCTCTGAGGTTTTAAAATAACGGTAAAACGCTTTTTATAATCATCAAGCGTGAGTGAATTTGATGCAAAGCTGGCGGCAATATCTACTGGCGTCTGCATCTTTACACGCTTTAGCGAGTTAATCAAAGCCCGGCTATATACCAGCGGTTCAATCTGGTACCGAGCAATCGTCAACTCATCACATCGATATTCCATCGCTCGAATAAAGCTTTGCTCCATCTTGGCAATAAATGGATTAAACCACGCTATCACACAGCACAAACGCCACACCATAACCGCAATATGATCGCCTTTATTGACGTGTGTTAGCTCATGAAATATCAACGCTTCTTGTTCATCCTTAGGTAAATCTTCAAATTCCATTGGTAAATATATCTTTGGTTTTAACAAGCCAAACACAAACGGTGAGCAGGTGATTGGTAACTGATACAACGCTTGGGAATAAGACTCAACTCTTGATGCGCTGAGACAAAGACATTTGATACGTCTGTACTGTGTGAGCAGCACCCCTAAATGGAAAATCAGCCCCACACAATATACAATCGCTAAAGTCGTGAATAATACTTCTAACCAAGGCAGTGTGACTCGTACGTTTCTTGTCATTGCAATTAACGGCTCGGCATATTGTTGTAAATTGTCATGTAGTAGCACTGACGGTATCGCTTCTTGTTGCTCAAGAAATTCAAAAGGCAAAAAAGGGACAAACGTGACGGCAAGCAATCCCCACCATAGCCTTTTGCTCTGGAAGTAATATACACAAAGAGATACCCCTACCACATAACTCAATCCAGTTAAGGCAACCCACAACAATACAGAAAGTAATATTAATTCCATTTCTGAAGCCTACTCTGGATCGCGCTTGTCATTATTTGCCAATGAATTTAGCATCGCTTCCAATTCGTCGAGCTCATCAGCTTCAATTAGGTTGCTGTCAGAAAACATAGCAACAGGAAGTGGTGCGTCGAGCTCCATCACTTGCTTTGCAAATTCTTGCGCATACAAAGCAAGCGTTGGTACTTTGGCTAAGGTTGCGGTATAAATTTTTTTGTTACCTTGTTTTTGCTCCGCAAGGTAGCCCTTCTCACACATTCTTTCCAGTGTCTTTCTTGTCGATGAATAGCTCCAGTTTAGCTTTGACTCTATTTCAGCATGAATTTCCTTGCCGGTTCTTGGTGCTTGACGCCATAAAATTTTCAAAATTACCAACTCGGTAGCATTTGGTTTCATGCTCCCTCCTATGTAGTGCGACATTTGTCACAGAATACCAAAATAAAAAATGCGACACAAGTCGCACTTTTTATTTTGGTATTCTGTATTTATTATTTTTATAGCAAAAGTAGATGTAACCCATTGATAGAATTTACAAATGAAAAACCCCGAGCTTTGAACTCGGGGTTTAAGTTGGATAATGACTTATCTCTACAAATAGGTGTGGTTATTTCTAATCACACACTTTTGCTGAATAATGACATTTTATTTACGCAAAGAAACTGAGCTTTTGCGACGAAGTAATGCAAATGGTAATGCTAATAGCGATAACCAACCAAGAGAGCCCGAAGAACTCGATGGCGCTTCAACTGGCTTATCAACCACAGCAGGAGGGGTTGGCTCAGCCACATCAGCAACATTAATTGTCACTTTAGTCGGCGCTAGCATAAGTGTACTCTCACCAGCCGCTTTTGCCGTGTACGTGAAACTATCAACGCCAAAGAAGTCTGCCTCAGGCTTGTAAACTACTTTACCTTCTTTGATTTCGACGGTGCCATTTGCAGGAGCATCAACAACTGCAAGTGTTGCTGGGTCAAAGCCGCCTTCAGGGTTAGCGAAAGACACACTTTGCACTGCACGTTGATTTTCACCGCCTCGAGCAGTCAAGGTAACAGGGATAAGATCAATGTGCTGAGCATTATCGTTAGCTAAGACATCAATGGCTTCAGATGTTGTGTCTTCGTCCATTTCAACCATATCTGCAACACCAGCTTTAATCTGTGCATTGTCCGCAAGTTTAACCTTTACACCAAGGTTTACAGAGCCACCATTTGCATAATCATACGCAATCAGTTGTCCTGCCGCTGGCGCTGTACCTTCACCATTGTAGTATGTTTGTAGGCCAACTAACCCATTCGAGTTTTCAATACCAACGGTCGCTTTACTTGGCATTTTTGGCACTTTAACGTAGTTAAAGAAATGTTCCTCATCACCATTTAGACGGATCCACGATTGGAATGTAAACTTATCGCCAGAGTTATCTTGATATAACTGTGCATCAGCCCACTCAGTAACAAAGTAAGTTGTTACATTATCTGCATCATCGGTAAAGGATAATAATGCAACGTACACTGCTCCGCCTTCGGTTTCACTTGGGCCTTGTAGATCAAAGTCAGCCCAAAGTGGTGCAATTAAGCCATTTTGACCATTTGCTGATGGGATAGCTTCGTTTGTGCCTGTGCCACTTGCAGAGCCGTCGCCTGCAACGATAAGACCGTTAGTTGTTACAGTAATATAGTTATACTCTTTGCCCGCTAACTTAAATGTATAACCATCGCCGATTGCGCCTAAGTTAAATTTGAAATCAGCATCATCACATGTATCTTCACACCCTGGACGATACTCATCTCGAGCTTTAAGATCGATTGCCAAACCATTTTGAATTGCGCTGCTGATTGATGCCTTACCTAGGCTACCTGTCCATGCGATATGACGAGTAGGCATATCTGCACCAGCTAAAATTTGAGTACCGCTTTGCACATCGACGGTAAAGCTATCTTCAACTAGTTCAAGAGAGTTAGGTAATACTGAGTTGATTGCAACTTGACCTTCAATAGTTTCGTTCATGTAACCAACATTTACGTCAAATGCAGCTGTGTTTGACGCTCCAGAAGTCGAAACTGCCAGACCAGGTAGTGACGTCGACGCTGCAAATGCAGCCAATGGAACATGACCAACACGCTCACCAGCTTCATTGTAAGCTTCTAGTCGACCGAACTGCCATGCCTCAAATTCAGTACCTGTAATATTCAGTGTGATTGACGTGGCTTTTGCGTCGCCCTCTTCACCATAGGCTGCAAGCTCTACTGATGAGTTGATATCACCCACTGTGACACCGTCTCCAATCGCGACACCTTTAAAGTGCAGTTTCATGGCTTCGTCAGTCATATTACGAACCGTAACACTGTAATCACAGCTATCAACACACAGCGTTTCTGATAAGCCCATTTCAGAGAAAGTAACTTTAGCATCGAATGCCTTATCAAGATCTACACGTCCTGCACCCACATCAAAGCCATCAGCAGGCGTTACTTCATCTTCTTTTTTCAAGCCATCTGTTACACTGGTATTCGTCAGTGCAGACTTAATTTCTTGAGGCGTCCACTGCGGGTATTGCTGCTTCAATAGTGCGGCAGCACCTGCAATATGAGGGCCCGCCATAGATGTGCCAGAAAGTTCTGCAAAGCTTGCCATTCCGTCTACATCCAAGTGAGCTGACAAGATGTTAGTACCTGGAGCCGCCACATTTGGCTTAAAGATGGACGGATCGCCATTTGGCCCTCTTGAAGATGACTCACGCATCGAGTCGCGCGCAGCTTCACTGATTGCGGTACGGTTGACGCCATCAACAGCTAGTTGACCAGCAAAACCCTCAGCTGAGATTGCAGTAATAATGGCTTCACCATCATCTTGACTGACCATAAACGCAGGAGTTGCCTCGCCTGCTGTGTCCATAATAAATGGAGTACCTACGCGGTTATTATATATTAACACCGCTTTAGCGCCGGCATCCGTTGCATTTTTTACTTTAACGGAGAAGTTACATCCACCGCGAGAAACCACCGCGAAAGCGTCGGTAAAAGACCCAGCAGGGAAAGGTTCACAGCCTTCGACGTTGTCAGGCGAGACAGTTTTAGCTGCAACAGGCTTTGCCGAGATAGCCGTGTTATGCGGCGTATCTGAACTGCTTACATGTAAGATATTCTCACCACCATCCAATGCCATACCAGTGGTGAAGATACGACCATGATTGGTGTTAGCTACTGACAATACTGACGCTAAGTTTGCAGGGCCACCGATAGTATTAGCACCGGCACCGCCATTACCCGCTGAAACAACAGCGACCACGCCCGCTTCTTGGATATTTTCAAATACTTCTGCATACGCACTGTTCGTTGGGTCAGAGCCATAGCCACCACCCCAAGAGTTGTTGATCACGTCTGCGCCATCTTCAAGCGCATGCTCTAGCGCCTCGATCAACATGATGTTCGAACCGCCACCTTCGTACAAGGCTTTGTAACTCATTAAATACGCGCCAGGTGCAACACCACTTAGCTCTAAGTTATAACCGTCATAATCTGCTGTTACTGCCGAGCCTACTGCGGTGCCTGCTACGTGCGTGCCATGGCCGTCTTTATCAAGCGGGCTAAATGTTTGAAAATCAGGTTGTGAAAATGTAGGTGTTGAATAACGAGCAACAATCAGCTTGTTATTACAAAATGATGAATCTACAGTTCGACAGTAGTCATCTGATGGCAATGCACCTGTTGGTGCTTCCATACCAGCATCATCAAACATTGGGTTAGTCGGCACAATACCAGAGTCGATAACTGCAACTCGAATCCCCTTACCTACGCTACGGTCTCCACCAAGCTTCTCCCACACTACAGGGGCATTGATAAGAGAGAGTGAAGCGTCCATTTGCGCCTGGTAGCGCTCTTCTTTAAACACTCGCGTGACGCCAGGTAACGCCTGTAGTTGCTCGTAAATGTCTTTGTCTGACTTCACCACAACAGCATTCATTGTCGCATCAAAATGGCGGTCTACTTTTGCGCCTGGTATTGATTGAGCGAGCTTATTTGCAAATACATTACGCTCTTTTGCAAGCACTTGTCTTTGTGATTTCACGGCCTGAGACTGCATCATAAGACCGTTGCCATTGCGCTCAGCGTCAACCGCACCTTGCGTCTTGACTAACGCGTTACTTTCTAGGCGAACAATATAGTAATGTTTGCTCAATGCTTTAAGGGGGTTTGTTGGTTTAGCGTGACTGCTTTGTGTATGCTCGAACCCATTGATCCCATTCGGAATTTCTGCATTTAGGTTGACGCTCGCTTGTACACTTGTCATCGCCAACGCGCCACATACGGACGCCGCAACCATTGACAGTTTTATTTTATTTGACATTTTTTCCCCTGATTTTTTCTTATGGTAATATCGTTGCAATGAATGCAAAGGAGAAATCAATATAATGTAAACCTTAAACAGTTATCAACCGTTCAACCCTCAACTATTTTACATTCACTGTTGACAAATACAAAACAAGTCATAACTTATTATTATATAAGGAAAAGTAGTGAACTAATATTCGTAAACAAACGTAAACAAGCAATCAAAGTGTCATCTAATACTGTTTTACTTTCACCTTTTTGTTAATTTATTAGCCTATTTCGAATGAGGTTACACCAAACACTTTCTCCAGTGGCAGCTCTGGAAATTGCCCTGTGTACATTCGTGCAGTTTCAAATACAGCCGACAATCGGAATTTTTGAGCCAGCGCAATTGCCGCAGCATTGACTTCAGGCACATCTAAATAGATAGGTGAAGATTGTGGTACTTGAGATTTAAGCGCTAAAAACATTTGTTCAGCCAATTCTGGCGACTCTGCATACAACGGTGCAATTTTATAGCCAGTATGGCAAGGACGAATAACGCCGCACGCAAATAGCTTTCCCTCCTCGTAAATACCACATGCATAACTGTTTGGCTGATGGATCCAAGCTTGCAAAAACTCCGTTCTGGGCGCAGGGAAAAACTTTTCTTCATAGGCTTTAAGTACGTCAAATGAGATATCTTTTAATGAAACAAGGTTTGTAAGGTGTGGCTTATCTCCTCCTCCTATGCCCTCATAACGTATATTGCGATAAGCTAATTTAAACCCAGACTTTTCATAATTTTCTTGTTGCGCAACAACACCATCTAGGCCAATATTGCAGCTTTTTAGATATTGCATTGCGGCATGCCACATTTTTATGCCATAGCCACGACCACGATATTCAGGCTTGACGATATAAAAGCCTAAAAATCCAAAACCGCCATCATATTTAACCACAGAAATCGTCGCAATAGGCTCATCACCTAAGTACCCCATCAAAAAAACCATTTGGATCTGCGTGAAAATAGCAATACGCGTCGTTTACTCCAGGGTTCCAGCCCTCTTGCTGCGCCCACTGCACTGCCGTCTCGAGCTCTGCCAAACTCATATTTTTTAATCTTAAAAGTCCCCGCCCCCATGATATTTCTCCTATCACGTCAATGTTGTTCTAATACTGACAAATCTTTAAAGAACTTTGAACTAAACATCAATGACTTGTCAAATATAACGTCAAACTCTAAGTAAAACCCTAATTCATTGATTTAAATACAAAAAATACTTATCCTCTGCACTAAATCTACGCTTAGTTTAATCAAACCATAAAAAGGAATTGCTTTATGGCACTACATATCAAAGACTCAGCAGTCACTTATTCACCTACCCGTATTACAAAAGAAAGCAATTTTTACACGCCATTTCCCAGTAATGAACAGGTTACCTTTAACGAAAAACAACTATTGCCACTTGGGTTGCTTTCAACTACGAAGCTTGCCCAAGATGATAAAGATAACATACTGATTGCAATGCCAATTTCGATGGCAATATTTGATGGTGACGTTCCCTATATAGTTTATTCATTAACTGACCATGGTTGGCAAGTAGACGCTAGCTACTTGGAGAGTCTCAGTGATGACTTTGAAAGCTATGGTGAATATTATCAAAAAGCCGCTAGTTTCTATAAAAAACACACTTTTCTGAATATGTCACTGAATGAGGCTGAAGATGGTGAACCGTTATTTGAATTTGGTGGACAACCTGAGCTAGGTTGCAACTGGGATGCCTACTTGTGGGATGAAGAGAGTGATGATGAGACTCGCTATTTTGACGCCATAGATGAAGAGAGTGGCGATAATTACGACCACTATGCTTCCCGCGAAATTGGCTTTTTCGACGAACAAAGTGGTGTTGACTTTAGCTATCTTGGCACCTTCAGCTTTTCAATATATGTCGACGGTGGCGGAGAGGGTATTGTTTTTTATAGCGCCAAACATAAAAAAGTATTAATCATTGCCGAGTTCTCCTAGCTAACCTGCGGTGATGTTTAATTATATATTTTTTTCAATTATAAGATTTATACATGGTGATAATGTCTGATTTCAGATAATAGTTAGCATTCAAAAGAGCGCTAACTTAATACTCACCATTTTTCTTTCAGTTGACGTGCTAGGCAGTGAATTAAACACAGCTAGCACTACAATTGTTCATTAGAAAAACTTCATTATCCGAGGCTCAAGTTTGTCATCGCCCACCTCCCCGTTACTGCATCACAAGAAAAGCCTCAGAAACAACATAAGTAGTATTTTTATCTTTTATATAAACCCAGTTTCTAGAAGCTTCCATATCTAAATATACATGGTCACCAACACCATAGTCTCTTAAAGCAGTGATTGGTGTAAAAGACTGTCGTAATAGCTGACTATTGTGGGCGATTATTGTAGGTATATCTCGGCCCATTTCGATACCAATAAGTTCAAAAATATAGGTGACCACAAGGGCAAACCTCTCATACATACTGTCAAATATTCCGGGCGTTAGTTCATCTATCAACCTAAATAACCAAGGTAGTTGTACATCAACGTCTACACTTGGCTTATACTGTACGAAGTTAGGTATCCCTGTGAAGCGTTGGTCAAACACATTATATGTTCCTTTCACACTGATATTTTTTATAGCTTAGTTTTACATAAACATTTATAGGCAAACCGAGTTGATATTTTCGTAAATGTCCCACCGTTTCGATATCAAAGCCGGTTATAAACACAGGGACATCCCCATGGGCGTTAACAATTCCATCAATGAATAAACGCATCGGACTTTGAACTTTCGATTTAATATTGCGCACACGCGTGTCTGATTCTGCCGCAATCTCGTTTATTGCATCAGTGGATATTTCGCTAAAGTTATGTTCTACAACCTTGAAATGCTGATCAACTTCAGCACCCAGTTGTGCTCTTAACTCGTCAGGGAAAGTACTCTGTGTTGTTAATCCGCGAACATAGCACTCATTTTCATGTATTACCATTGGTACATTGACTCCCCCCATATTGTCGTTATGAGGTAATCCGTACGAATGACCTGCGACATAACGGCATGAATCTGACTTGTCTTGCCATCGTCTGTCTATAGTGGGAAGTGAGGGGAAGCTATTTTGTGTGAAAGCAGCAGGTGTGCTGAGAGTGTGACTTTCAGCCGATACCAAAAGTGGAATACTAAGTGAAACACTCAACAATAGCATTGATAGTATATTTTTCATCATTATCCTTGATTTGCATTATGTAAAAACCAAGAATATAGAGTATGCTTTTAAATGATAACATAAAGTTACAAATGTAACTTTATTGCTCAAGAAGTTATTATAACTCGGAAGGAGCAGGAAATTTTGCTCTCACATTTTCAATTAAACGTTTTCGAGAGCTCTGTTCACGCTCATGGGGGGCAAATTGCGTACTTGCGTCATCCAACAGGTTAATAGCTTGATGCAGCTTCACTAATTCTGTTTTGCTGAGGTCATGCTCTAAAGCGAGATATTCATTAATGATGATAATGGCAGCTTCTTTGTTGGCAATATCTTCGGGCAGCCCCGTTTTAGTACAAAGTCCATAAATGCCATCGAGAAAATACTGCCATTCGCTACTAAGATGGCTATCAATATTCCCGTTAAGCTTCGTATTTTTCGTTGTAAACCCCTGTGTTTTTAGCCTATTAATTTGCCCCTTATAACGGTGACTAAAGACATCAAATGCCTGTGCTTCATCTCTTAATTGTGAGACCACTCCAAGCCATACCAAAGCGCCTTGTGGATAAAACTCGAGGTTACTATTATCACAGTGCGCACCAAAGAAAGAATCGCATTTCAAGTTTAAGGCTAATCTATAAGCGGCTTTTGGCATCAACCGCTTTTCAATTAATTCATTTAACTCAGTTTGTGATAGCCGCGATTCGCGAAGTAAGTGTTCCTTTGTAATGAAATAGCTTTGTAGATAATGAATTAATTCCATTTACCTTTCCTCTACACTGTCGAGTTTAACTTTTGCGGTGAGTGCTGTTGCTATGATTATAAAACCGAGCAAATTGATATTAACTGAAATGTGCTCTAGGTTTAATTGAACAGTTAATAATAACCCTGATGTAAACTGAATTAAGGTATCTTCAACTTTAATGCCTATTGTCATTAGCCCCCCCAGTATCAGCGCCCACATCAATGCCTTATATTGCTGTTGATAAAGCTTAAACGACACCATTATACATATAATACTAGTTGCAAAATCAAATACTAAGATGGGAGTAGGATGAATAAAAACCCCCAAGACTGCGAACAATGATCCGCTTAGCCCGGCTATCGCTAACAGGTAAAGAGTAATTTTTGAACTAGTGTTATGCTGAGGAAATATCATTTTTATTATGTAGAGTTGGGATTTGTTAATCTTTACGGTTTAATTCTTGTTCTACTAAAAGGGTTTATCAGCACTCAATCTCTCAACTTATATAGACAAAACTAGGTGCCAGAATACAATACCCCTTTAAGCAAACCCAAGGGGTAGCAGTATAACCACTCCCCCAATGAGTAAGAAGTATTATTTTACTTTATTTACCATTTCTTCAATATATTTAATGGCAATAAATGGATCTGTCTCATCAAATAGGTGAGAAGCATATTTCATGGTAACAGCGGTGACATTGTCACCAATTTCTTGCAGTTTTATCTGGGAATCTTTTGACGTTTGCGTGTAAACATCAACATCAGCATAACTCATACCGGTAGAGCGGATAGTCACATGAGGGATCCCACGCGACAGTATCGTAACTGGCATTTTCCGGTTGATTTTATACATCTCTGTATGGGCAGAAGCTTCTTCCAAATCTTCTAATGAATGAGTATCTCGCTCCCAGTTGACGATCCAATCCATGATCTTCCATGCTTCTTTGGACATCTTACTTTTCATATTGTGATACCAAGACTCATGAGCGATATCAATAAGTACCATCCCTTTCACTTTTTCAGGGTTTCGGTTGGCATAGGCTCTTGCAACAAAACCACCAAATGAGTGAGGCACAAGTACCAAATTATCCATTTTAGTGGCTTGAGTAAATGCCTCAAGCTCTTGTGTAAGCTCCAACATAGTCCGTACTCGAGGCTTTGCAAAAGTGCTTTTTCCGGTGCCCGCTCTATCATAAAAACATAAGCGATAGCCTTTTGGATTTATGTTATGAATGGTGTTTTTGTAGGTTTCATGAGCATCAAGGCCCATTCCAGCAAGTAAAAGTGCCGTTGTTTCGCCCTCTCCTTTGCAAGCATAGGCAAGTTTGTTGCCGTTTATTTCCACATATTGATAATTGTGCTCATGAGCTGATTGGTTAGCGCTGGCCACTGAACTACAAGCGACGAGCCCCAGTACTGCTGATGTTATTATTTTCATTGTCCTTTCTCATTTATTGTTTGCTCCAAAAACATACTAAGCAATTCCCTTAATGAATTCAATAAAGTTTCAGAAACTTCTGAAACTTTATTATATCAAAGTGTAAACAAAGTATGCGACGTAGCCTATAAATAAGATGCCTCCCTCTTTGCGACTGAGTATTAACCCAGAAATGAGTAATGGCGTACAAAGTATCGTTGCAACGATCATGACTGAAATATCAACATTCAGCATACGGCTTGTCACTTCTAAAGGGGTTGCGCTGATAAGTCCGGTCACGCCAAGTACACCCAATGAATTGAATAAATTACTACCAATAACATTGCCTACCGCAATATCAGCATGCCCTTTTATACTCGCCATGACGGAGGTAACCACTTCTGGTAGCGACGTGCCAATAGCAATAATGGTTAAGCCAATCATAACTTCATCCACTGCTAAAGCACGGGCAAGTTGCACCGCGTTCTCAACCATCAATTGTCCGCCAAATATCAACAAGCTAAGCCCTACGATAAATAGCAGTATGCTAACTGCGCGCTCACGCCAACGGTTTGGTTGTTGTGATGGCGTCGGTTCATTATTCTTATTACTAAGCATGCGGCCTTGGATAAACAAATAAGCGACATAAAATAACAAAAGCGAGCACAATAATGCTGCGTCTAACTGACTGAGCCTGCCATCCCAGACTAATGCAGTAACAATAAAACTGCCGATCACTAGCATTGGAATGTCTCTTTTCACTAATTCTTGTGAAACCACCAGTGGTGCAATCAGGGCAGATACTCCGAGTATAAAAAGAATATTAAAGGTATTGCTGCCTAACACATTAGCAAAAGCGAGACTACCTTGCCCCGTAACAGCTGACTGAATGCTAACAGTAAGCTCAGGAGCACTGGTACCAAATGACACTATTGTTAACCCAATCAATACGCTTGGAACATTAAAACTTGCAGCTAGCTTAGAGGCACCCGCGACTAAACTGAGGGTAAGATTTGTCACTCTTGACGAGCAAAATAACTCATTAGACTGGGACTCTCTATTTGTGTCTAATGCGCGAAAATTAATTAACCTGAACACGGTATAAAAAGTTGGTTAATCAACCAAAAATATCCATGTTCAAAAGCGTAATAACACGCTAGCCAGATGTTATTTCTTAATACAAGGCAAATTTGTGCATCAATAGCCAGTCTATTGCAAACAAATTTAACGCAGTAGTAAGGGATAGCAGCTGCTAGAGAACAGGTTTTTATGCGAGTTCAGGTTAATTAGACCTTTCACTCAGTGAGTAGCCGCCAATGATGGCGCACTGCAGGCTGAACTCTAACTTATGTTAAGGAACTTGAATGACCAAATTTATCTCTTCTGAGCAAGCACGTGAATGCTACAACGTGCGCCACTGGAGCCAAGGCTTCTTTGGTATTAATGATCAGGGAGAGGTTACTGCGATGCCGAACCAACAGCAACCACAGCACGCCGTAACTCTGACAAACATTGCACAACAAATTAAATCTGAGGGTTATACCCTACCTGCGCTAGTGCGTTTTCCACAAATTCTAGAACAGCGTGTACATAATATTGTTGGTGCGTTTAATCAGGCGATTTCTGATTACAGCTACCCAGAAGATTATTTATTGGTTTACCCAATTAAAGTAAACCAACAAAAAGAAGTCATTGAGGGACTTATTGCAAGCCAAGCGGCAAGTGATAAAAAACAGCTAGGCTTAGAAGCTGGCAGTAAAGCTGAGTTACTTACTGTATTGGCGCTCAGTGAAAAAACCAGCGCAGTGATTGTATGTAACGGCTACAAAGACAGAGAATATGTCCGTCTTGCGCTTATCGGTGAAAAATTAGGTCACCAAGTTTATATCGTTTTAGAAAAGCGTTCTGAGCTCGACATCGTGATGGCAGAAGCCAAAGCACTAAACGTGAAACCACGCTTGGGCTTACGCGTTCGTTTGGCATCACAAGGTAAAGGCAAATGGCAAGCAAGCGGCGGCGAAAAGTCCAAATTTGGCCTATCTGCATCGCAAGTGCTTACGGTTGTTAACCAATTAAAGCACGCTGACATACTAGACGCGCTGCAACTGGTGCACTTTCACTTAGGCTCGCAAATGGCCAACATTCGTGACGTTCGCGTTGGTGTGGGTGAAGCCGCTAGATTCTACTGCGAATTACGCCGTTTAGGTGCAAACCTGTTGAGTTTAGACGTAGGTGGCGGGCTTGCAGTGGATTACGATGGAACTCGCAGCCAGTCGTCCAACTCGATGAACTACAGCTTAGCTGAATATGCAAACAACATCGTTTACACCATAGGCGATACCTGTAAGCAATACAATCAGCCAATGCCAAAGATCATCTCTGAGTCGGGACGTGCGTTAACTGCCCATCATGCGGTATTAATCACCGATGTGATTGGCACCGAAAGCTACCAAGTAGAAGAGATAACTGCACCGGTAAGTGACGCCCCAAGACTGCTACACAATATGTGGACGTCTTGGCAGGCACTCAACGAGCAGAGCGATGACCGTGCGTTGATTGAAATTTTTCATGATACCCAAGGCGACTTGGCAGAAGTACACGGCCAATTTGCGATGGGCCTATTAAGTCTTGAGCAAAGAGCTTGGGCGGAGCAAGTAAACCTGCGTGTATGTTATGAGCTAAACAAGCGTATGGATAACAAAAACCGTTTCCATCGCCCAATTATTGACGAACTCAGCGCTAAGCTTGCAGATAAATTCTTTGTGAATTTCTCGCTATTTCAATCTTTGCCAGACGCTTGGGGTATTGAACAGGTATTCCCTGTACTGCCACTTAGTGGATTAACAGAGGCACCAAAGCGCCGCGCGGTATTACTAGATATTACCTGTGATTCTGACGGTACGGTGGAGCATTATGTGGATGGCCAAGGTATTGAAGCAACATTGCCTGTACCTGAGTTTTGCAAAGATAAACCCTATTTATTGGGGTTTTTATTGGTGGGTGCATACCAAGAGATTTTAGGTGACATGCACAACCTATTTGGCGACACCCACACTGTTGTAGCCACATTAGACGATCAGGGCGAATTATCGCTGGGTAATATCGATGCAGGCGACACCGTTGCCGATATGATGCGTTATGTACACCTTGATGTTGAACAATTTAAGCGTAACTTTGCCAACCTTGTTGAAAGCAAACTACCGCTTGAAGAGCAAGCAACCTGCCTAGCAGAGCTTGAAACCGGCCTTGACGGCTATACTTATTTGGAAGATTTTTAACCCATGAGCCATTTATTCGATCACACCGATCATTCTCTGTACTCCAACGGCATGACGTTTTTACGTCAGCCAATGGTACGCAATATCACAGATATTGATGCAGACGTTGTGGTACTTGGCTTGCCATTTGATTTGGCAACCTCTGGACGCCCAGGCGCACGCTTGGGTCCAGATGCGATCCGTCGCGCATCCGTGCATTTGGCTTGGGAAAGTAAAAAATACCCTTGGTCATTTGCATTGTGGGACAAAATAAAACTACAAGACGCTGGCGATTTCACATATCCAGTTGGCGATCCTGAATATTTCACTGCGCAACTCGAGCTAGCTGCTCTGCAAATTTTGCAACAAGGCAAAACGCTATTAAGCCTAGGTGGCGATCACTTTGTGACCCTGCCATTGCTGCGTGCTCATCAGCAAATTCACGGCAAAATGGCACTCGTACATTTTGATGCGCACACAGACACGTACAGCCAAGGTTCACGCTATGACCACGGTACTATGTTCTATCATGCTCCAATTGAGGGCTTAATAAGCCCAGAGCATTCAATGCAAATTGGCATTAGAACCGAGTACACAGAGCAAGGCCACGAGTTTGGCGTGATTGATGCGATGGCAGCAAATGACTTAAGCGCTGAAGAAATAGCAGCGCAACTCAAAACACGCGTCGGCGACTTGCCGGTGTATTTAACCTTTGATATCGACTGCCTAGACCCAGCATTCGCACCCGGCACAGGCACACCAGTATGCGGCGGTCTAACCAGCAACAAAGTGCTGAAGATTTTACGCGCACTGCAAGGATTAAATATGATAGGCATGGATGTAGTAGAAGTCTCTCCTTCCTACGACCAAAGCGAGCTTACCGCAATCGCCGCCGCCACCATTGCACACGAACTACTGCATTTGTGGGCAGTAAAGCATAAATAATCGGATGCAGATTTAGATTAAGCCACCCTAACAAGGTGGCTTTTTTGTTTAGGGTTTATACCCTGTTTTACTTAGAAATTATGCCAGTTATCTTATACCAATTTGCTTAATTAAGTGGTCTATTTTGAGGCGAGAAAATCTTGTCGATAACTAGGCAAAAATTTTGCTATTTAGTTGTTCTAAATGAGAAATTTTTAACGCTGTTAGCGTCAGATTTACTCCTTCAAATTGAGCAAGTATTAAGTCAAATTGGTATTAAATAAGCTTGCTATGTAGAGGCGAACAAATCTTGTCGATAACAGCGCTATTGCTTCATGCTAGCACCAAGATACCTGCATATACTCAATAATGGCGCATGCGACGCCGTTTGCACTTGAGGTGTTCGTCTCATTATCTATGTAGGTAGGGCAAAAATAATGCTATTTGGTTGTTCTAAATAAGAAGTTTCGAACGCAGTTAGGATCAGATTTACGCCTTCAAATAGTGCAAGTATTAAGGCCAATTGGCATGGTAACTAGCAACTGTGTAGTGTGCCCCACTAGCCTTTATTTCTTACCATTTTATCTACGGTTACGGCAACAGAGTTATAAGTGGTTTCAAATGTTTCAGTAACCACAAAGCCAACACTTTTATACACTTCTTTAGCAACACAGTTTGAAGCGACAACGTATAGGCTTGCTTCTTGCGAAGTAAGAGAAAGTAAGTACTTCAGTAAGTCTTTGCCAATTCCTTTTCCTCGATGATCCGGATGTACAAATAGTGCCCTGATTTCTGTATGACAGAGAGCGCAAAATGCTGCTATCGACCCCAGTTCATAAACAAATATTTGAGATTCGAATAGCTGCTCATTCCGTGGTATATCTTCTGACAACGGTAGTAAAGTAAACTCAGCAGCTTCCTGTGCCAGCTCATCTAATTTGGATAGATTGTAAATCTCTTCTATCGACTGAAAGTCGTCTTCTGTATATGTCCTTATCGTCAATGTTCACTCCTAGTGGCTAAGTACATGATATGTAGCAGAGTCGCAGGCTAGATAAGAATTTGCAAGCTAGAATATAACCTGCATTTGAGGCTTTATTACTTACTTTCAGCATTTCACCAAAAAACTTTATACTAAACAGATAGGTACGAGCACTCAATACTTTATTAAACGTTAGGTCTGAACTTTTTTGTCATGCCTTGACTCGCGGGGGAAACCAACTTGTAACCGAGTTTTTTATAAAACTCAGGTTCATCAGCGATCATCGATACGTAAGAGCCTTCTAACACAACGGACGATAAATAGTCATCTATATATTCCATGACTTTACGACCAAGCCCTTGACCTTGATAGGCAGGATCAACCGCAACATCTACAACCTCGAAGTTACAAGCGCCATCCCCTACCACTCGTCCCATGGCAATTAAGTTATCGTGATCTCGCACAGTAATAATGTAGAGACTATTTGGCAATGCGATTTCTGCTGCTTTTATAGACTTGGGAGAAAGACCAGCTTTTATTCGCATTTCACAAAATTCGTGTGGACTGGGAGCTTGAGATTGATACGTTATTGTCATTATTTTCACCTTTGTTATTCTCATTGGTAAGCTTATACAACAAAACTGTATAAATAAACAGGTATTTACACGTTTTAAATTTCAGCCAATAAGTCACAGTAAATAAATTTGCTCTTTATTTTTAGCATTCACTCGAACTGCTTTAACCACCCTTTTAGTAATTCATTCAATAATACTCGCTGTTCGGGCTCCAACTCCTGCACTAATTGAGCTTGTAGCGCGATATGCGGCTCAATCAGCTTTTCAATCAAGCTTAGTCCTTCAGCTGTCAACTCAACAGTCACACTGCGGCGATCTTCCTTACAATGTTCTCGTTTAATCAGTCCTTTTGCCGCCAGCTTATCTAAGCGATTAGTCATAGCGCCAGAGGTCAGTAGCATGGTTTTAAATAACTCTGATGGAGTTAAGCGAAAAGGCTCGCCACTACGACGTAGGGTAGCTAGTACATCAAATTCACCTAGGTTTAAACCGTATCGCTTGTGTAGTTTTTCTACTTCGGCTTCCATATGTTTAGCGATGCGCACCAAGCGACCCATTATCGCCATTGGTGTTGTCTCTAAGTGTGGTTTTTCACGAGCCCACTGCTCTTGTACTCTGTCAATTGCGTCCATCAATAATTGCCTCAACAACAAACTTTGTAAATAAATATCTTAACATAAAGATACTTTACAAAAAGTGTTTTTAGTAATACCTTAGCGAGAAGTATCTCAATATAAAGATAATTAACGTGAATATACTTCTCGCAATGATCCCTGCATTTTTATGGGGAACTACGTATGCGGTAACACAATACACACTTGCAGACTGGCCTCCTCTCTTACTGGGTGCTATTAGGGCACTTCCCGCTGGACTGATTTTGTTGGCTATAAAGCCCAGTACACCAAAAAAAGAAGACTGGCCGATACTGTTCGGTCTCGGTGCAATTAATATCGCCATCTTCTTTGGCATGATCTTTATAATGGCGCTAACACTCCCATCAGCCATATCTAGTGTTGGCATGGTATCTGTCCCCGTGTTCGCTATGTTTTATCATTGGCTTGTTCACAAGCAGCGGCCGGGGTTAGCACAAGGGTTATGCGGGGCTGCACTCATCTTTCTGGCTTGGTTGCTTTTTGATCCAAGCTCTCTTAGCTTAAACCCGCTTGGCTTAGGGGCAATGCTTGCAGCAATAACCTGTATTGTAATTGGCAGCGCCATTACTAAATCTCTTGGCGGTCGTATGCATTGGTGGACTGTGCTAACTTGGCAATTGATTATTGGTGGCACGATGCTAACACTTGCCGCTGCGTTTCAAGGTATTATCGCTCCAACTAGCTATATTGCAGCTTTTGATAGCTTTTCTGTGGTCAATTTCGTCGGTATTGTGTGGGTAGTCGTACTTAATACGGCACTTGGCTACAGCTTGTATGTATGGGCTTTGCAACGAATGTCGGTAGTAGAGTTTGCTTTTGGTGGTATTGCCAACCCGCTCGCTGGCATTTTAACGGGTATGATACTGCTGGGTGAGGCGTTCTCGCTATTTCAATATATGTTAATGTTCGGCATGATCATGATGCCTCTTCTTCCTGCATTGCTAACTGCAAGGGTACGAGGCAAAGCATTAACCGCAAGCTAGCAAACCATCACTGTGTTTGAGCAATAATGGCTCAAACACTTACCACTGAACGTGCCATGTTGTAAACAAAGTTAAAGCCATAGGCGATACACGTATAGCGCCTCGTCACCACTCGTTTTTGTCTGATCCGTGACAGAACCAATAAGTTGGCCTCCCGCTTTTGTAATGATCCGTTGGCTGGCGGTATTAGAGGCTAAGCACTGAAACTCTATCGACTTAATATCTGTTACCGCACGTAGCTTGGCTATCACCTGTGTCAACACTTGACCAATAATGCCATGACCACGCGCGTGCGCTCCAAGCCAATATCCGACCTCTGCATTTTGCGCTTTAGGGTCAACATATTTTATGCCAAAGACACCACAAAACTGTTGCTTGAACTCAATTGCCGACCACAGTCCACCCACCGAATTATTTATTCTCGTTTCAATATACCGTCTAGCATCAGATTCTACTTGAATATCGTTTACCCATGGCAGTACAGCCTCTAAACTAGCGCGGCTGTCTTGCACACAGCAAAAGAGTATTTTTGTATGCTCAACAGATAAACTCTGAAGCTTTATATCCGAGCTAATATCCAACTCCACCTTGGTGTGCTCCAATTGTTCCCATTTTATGTAAAACTTAATTGATCGCTAGATAATTTACAATATCTGAATTTGTAAAATAGAAGTATCACTTTTTTATATTCAGCTATTTTGTAATACGGGTAAATTGATAGTAAAACAGCTCCCAACTCCTTCTTCACTCTGCACGGTGAGTTTTCCCCCATGCTCTTTGATGATGTCATAACTTACTGATAGCCCCAGCCCAGTGCCTTTGCCAATTGGCTTAGTCGTAAAGAATGGATCAAAGATTTTATCGATACTTTGTGGTGAAATCCCCACACCATTGTCTTGTATTCGAATGATAACTTGGTCATTCTCCATACTTGTCGAAATACTCACTTCCCCATGTCCATCAAGTGCTTGAGAAGCATTAATCAATAAATTGGTTAGTACTTGTATCAGCTTGCCCATGTTTGCCTGTACAGGGGGGAGCTGACTCAGTTTAGTCGACACATTAGCCTGATATTTTAACTCACTCGCGACCAAATTTAAGGTCGTTTTTATGCAAGCGTTCACATCACATGGCTGTAAATCTAGACTATCTGCACGCGAAAATTGTTTGAGATCTTTGACAATTGTTGACACTCGCTGTAAGCCCGACTCAGTCTCTTCAATTAGTGCTTTGCTGTCGCTGTTTAGAAATTCAAAATCCTTGCGGTCAATAAACTCCGCCATGGTTTGCACTGAACCTGTATTTTTCGCCTCCATTGCATGCTCTGCAAGTGCCACATAGTCACTATGGTAGCGCTTCATTACATCCATATTGCTGGTAACAAAGCCAAGTGGATTATTAATTTCATGAGCTACCCCTGCGGCTAACACTCCGATAGATGCCATTTTCTCTGAATGTATAAGTTGTTGCTGAGCTGTTTCTAATTCTTGGTTTATTTTTTCAAGCTGTTGGTTTTTGTGGTGCAGCTTTTGCGTTCTTTGCGCAACTAAACGTTCTAAATCTTTGTTTAATTGTATCAGTTCACGCTGATACTGTTGGCGCTGCTGGTGTTCTTCGGTTAGTGTGTGGTAGAGTTCGTCAAAGGCAGCAGATAACTCTTGTAATTCATCCCGGCTTTGAATTGGTTGCCATTTGAAATCAAATACTTCATCTTTTACGCTTTTAGTTATCTTTTTCGCCTGGCTTTTTAGTCGATATAAATTGGTAGTCAAGTACACTCCCAATATATATGAAAAAATAGCAACCAGTGCCATCTCAAATAATGCAATCGAAATTGTCCAACGCTTTACTTCCGACATGGCACGGTTAATCGCGCCGATATCGATTCCGATATGTATCGTCGCAAAATGTGTCCCACCTTCCGTAATGCTGGTATGCACATCAAAAATGCCGTCACTTACTTCCTCAACCAAGCTATCAGGCTCAGATAAACGCGTTTTAAACTCACTCGAGCCAGCATAAGATAATAAGTTTGATTTAACATCAACAACTTTGACATAAAGAATGTCAGGATTAGTAAGTAATTCGGCTGTAAAAGCATCTAATGTGGCCAAATCATAGGAGAGCACGGCATTTTTAGTCGCGCTGGCAAATAATCTAGAAGTGGTGGTTGCCCGCTTATTCATTGCATCGTTTGCAGACACCATCATAAAGTCAATAACAATGAGTATTAACGCACTGAGCAGTACCGCTTCAATTATCGCAGTACCTATCATTGTTTTTAGCCTCAGCGAGTACCTCATATATTATTCTTTCCCTACTAATATATCTATATTAAGCGCTTCAACATCCTGCCAATGTGCATTGGATGCGGGCATGATGGCTGTAAAGTTAACGGCCGCAAGTAGTGCTCGCCCTCGTTCACTATTTGCCAGTGACGTAAGTGCATGCGTGAGCCTAGCTTTGGCTTCTTGCGGCATATCTTGTTTTACCGCAAACGCATGAGGAGTGTAACCTGGTGTAGTCCACAAAATATCCAGTTGAGATTTTATCTCAGGGTCGGTATTTTCTAATGTTCGGATCACGCCACCTCCGGCTTTAACAAAGCCTCTGGCGACATTAAGATACACGGAGTCATGAGACGAAACATAACGAGGGGTAAAACTGATCCCCTGTTTCATCAACTCACTCCTTGGCAAAATACTCGCCGCAAATGCCGCTGGCGCAGGGAAAGCTAGAACGTGGTCATGTAACTGTGATAAGGTATTAACACCAGAGCCTTTCTTCACCACGATAATCCCTTTTATTTGTTTGTTTTTTTGTCTCGCTATAGCCTCATACCCCGCTTGTTTGTTAAACACGATAAAATGATATGGATTCATATAAGCGACATCATACTCTTGATTTAGCAACCGAGATTCAAAAGTGGGAATATCTTTTGCCGTTTTGAAGATGTACTTATCACCGGTTTTGTCGTTAATATAATTTAAAACGGGCTGCCAGTTTTTAGCTAGCTTATTTGCTGACTGCTGAGGTACAAATGCAAAAGTATACTCGGCTGATAAAGCCGATAACGAAAAAAGCAATCCTATAATTAGAAAAAACGATTTCATCATTTACCACCGTGCGACAAAGTCTTAATACAGATCTATTAAAAATTGGTTAGGCAGAAACCCAAGTGGCCAGTGCTTGAATTAATATTTAAGATATTTTGTAAGTTGATACATTTTTAAGCGCGACTAACTGTTTATCCCTATTCCAACTTAAGTATAGAACAAAAACCAAAACAACATTTTTATGTTTTCTTGGCTAAAATCACACCTAAAAGATCAAAAAGGTACGCGCTAATTCTCTTTCGAGCCAGTTTGGGCTATTTGGTGTAAATCCATTGGGTTTCGTCTGTGGACGTCCTGCCGTAACCAATGTACACAAAGAGGTTAACAAGTACGCCCTAGTTCTTTTTCGAGCCAATTTGAAAATTGATGTAATTCTGATGAATTTCGACGGTGAGCTGTCTTTCTTGACCAATAGCTGTATCCCACAAAACTCGATATATTTTCATATTGCTTTAACCAGCCACATTCAACCGCAGATCTAGCCAGCACATTGCTTACTAAGGCAACCCCTTGTCCGGCCAGTGCGGCTTGCAATACAAAGTGCTCTTGTTCAAAGTACTGAACTTCATATAAATTTTCATCTACATAGTTTTTCCAAGGAATATTTTTTAACCCCTCGTCATCACGCCAATGTGTAACAAAGAGTACCGGCTTTCTGCCAACCGGTGGTTGATAATTTAAACTACAATAACCGCCTATTTGTTCTGTGACCAAACATGTTTCTTCGGCGTTAGACTGACTATGCCCATAACGGAGTGCAATATCTATATGCTTATCTTCATTTAAGTTTATGAGTTTATCACTTGCACAAATCACCACCTTTTGGTGCGGAAATAAACTCGTGATGATGCCCATCTTTGGCGCTAGCCACAACGCAGCAAATGAATTACAGCATGAAATAAGCAAGTCCTTCTGGTGAGGACTAAACTCAACAAACGCATTGTCCAATGTATTTAGCGTATCAAAGCACGTTTTGGCCAGTGCTTGACCTTGAGCCGTTAACTTTATTGCACGAGTATGGCGTTCAAATAGTGGTACTCTCAAATGAGATTCAAGAGCCTTGATCTGATGTGATACCGCGGTCGGCGTAACATTGAGTACTTTCGCAGCTTCTTTGAAACTCATCAGATGAGCAGCTATAGCAAAAGTTTTAACGTTGTTTAGAGACGGTAAATTTTTAAGCATAACGAACCTATAGTTAAGTTAACCTCATCTATCCAATTGATCTTCTCATTTGTTAAAAAGCTTTATTAACAAGAGAATAAGCTTAATTAATAAATGGAGATAACTAATGAAAAACATTCTATACATAAGTTCAAGTGCAAGAAAGTATAATGACCATAATCCACAACATCAGTCTATTTCACGGATGCTGGGCGAACATTTTTTAAATGAGCTATCGGCTGATCTGCTAGATGTAGAGGTAGTGCATCGAGATCTCTCGATTCATCAACCCGCCTTTATCGACGAAGCCTTTCTTGCTGCTGCATTCGAAAAGCATAGCTTGAGTGAGGAGCAACAACAGATCCTTGCGGCATCAGATCTAGCCATAAAAGAAGTCAAAGATGCAGATGTTATTGTAATTTCAAGCCCTATGTACAACTATGGTATGCCTGCTGTATTGAAGGCATGGTTTGATCTGGTCATTAGGGTCAACCAGACTTTTAGCTTTGATTTAGCCAGGGGGGACAAGCCGCTATTACCAATACTCTCAGGTAAGTCAGTCGTCTTGTTAGCATCATGGGGAGAGTGCGAGTTTAAAAAAGGAGGAACACAGCACCATTTAAACCATTTAAGCAGTCATATAGAGCAACTTTCTCCTTACCTAGGTGCTGACAATTTTTACGAAATCGCATCTGAGTATCAAGAGTTTAACGACCAAAGGCACCAAGACTCTAAGCAAAAAGCAATTGAGGATACCATTGAGCTTGCGAAGTTATTAAAAGCAAAACACGTGACAGGTCATTAACCTGTGGTCAGACTAAAAAACAAGCTAATACATTGTTTTTATGTAATAAAGTTTGCTCAGTTAGTTTCTTAAAACTAAGCATGTACTAAGACAATTTCAGTGTGATAAAAGTAAAGCGTACAGAAGACGCCCATTTAACCTGTGGTTAAATGGGCTTTATTGATCATGCGTTTAAGATTGCCAGTAATCTATCTTTAGCGCTCTTTAAGGTATCTTGGTCTACCTCAGCTAAATAGCTGACCAAATAGGTTTCAAGGCTACATTCCTCTCCCTGCAGCTTAGCATCAAGCATGGCAACTTGTTGCGACATTCTATCATTTTGCCACTGCGCTGGGGTCGGTTGATTTGTTAGTATTTCAAGTCGCAAGATTAACTGTTGAGCAGTCAGTCCAGTTTTATTGCTTCCCTGCCATGTTGCAGGGATCACGTCACCGTTTTCAACAGCACTCACCAACTCGTTAAATTTTTCGCGGCGTTGCGATGAAAATAAGTCATCTAGCTTTGACTTTACCTGTGATAGCAATCGGCTTTTCTCTTGTTTAAGCGCAGCTACCACTGATGTCGCTGTTAACTCCTCGCGAATGTTTATCAGCTCATTTTGTGTTACGGCTTCAATCACTTTGCTGTCTAATTCAGCTAACAGCTGACGCTGTTCAGCTTCAAGACTTTTCTCGAGTGCTTTTTGCTCAGCATATTGAGCACTGCGCTTTTCAAATACAGCGTCATTATGCGCACGGAACGCTTTCCATAATGTATGCTCTTGTTTTGCACCTGCAAAGCCAATTTGCTGCCATTGTTTTTGAAGCGACTTAAGTAGCTCACAAGATGCCGCTAAGTCATCCGACTCAAGTTGCTGCTCGGCAATTTCAACAAGTTTTGCTTTTTCAACAGCATTGCCTTGGTGGAATGCTTTTAACTGCTCATAAATTGCTTGATGATGTTGACGGTAAGTGGCATTCAGCTTTTGATATACCTTAGCATCAACATTACCAGCACTCTTCCATGCTTTAGCAAGACGGTTAAATTGCGCTTCAACCTCTCGCCAATCATTATTTTCGCTTTGAAGCGAAGTTAATAAAGCCTCTACATCATTTATAATTGCTTCACGCTTTTCTTTAGCCTGCTCACGAAGGACTTCTTGTTCAGCAAAATATGCTCTACAAGGAGCGAATAACAATTCTATTTTTTCATCAAATAGCACCGCTTGTGCTTTTTCTTCGTCGCTCTCTACATGGCCTAATTCATTCCAGCGCGCACGAAGTAATTTCACCTCTTCAGCACGCTTCTGCGGGTCGATATCCTCTTCTTGTAACTTGTTGTCAAGTTCACTCAATAAGGCTTCACGCTTTGGCGTTGCTGCATATTTCTGCCAATCTTTTAAATCATTTAATGCTTTAGACAAGCTGTCATGCTGACTTTCAAGCTGTTTTTTGTAGTGTGGTGTGAGTAGTTCATACTGCTCTACAAACCCATTGAAAACGCCAAATGCCACGTTGAAGCGACCCTGATCAATGAGCCGTTGTACATCTCGTGCCTTTTTCTTAGCGATTTTCAAGGCTTTATCTTGCTCAGCTTTAAGAGGCTCTATAGCGCTCATAAATGTCTGGCTAACCTCTGCAAGTTGCACTTTAGCTGGTTTTTGTAGCATTTTTGGTAAGGCATCTAGGGACTTTCTTACCACCACATACGCATCTTTTTGAGCTTGCATTTGTGCATCGAGTTGCTCAATAGCATCTGGTGCTTCGATAGCCTTAAGCGCGCTTAATGCCTGGTTAAACATTTCGTTAGCTTCGATTATGCTTGGCAAGTTTGATAAATCTCGTTCAATATTATTTAACTTACTTTGCAAATCTTTTAGGTCAGTAGTATTGACGTACTGTGCAGATGCCATCTTGCTTCTTAGCATCTCTACGCGCTCAACAAGACCTGCATGTGGTGCTAAATCCAGAGCTAAACATGCAACTTCCACTGACTTTTCAATTGCCTCCAACTCAGCAGTGAACTCGGCAATTTCAAGTGCTTGATCCTGTTTAGCTTTTAGCTCCTCTTGTAAGGCTTGGTGCTTTGCATGTAACGATTTTAAATGACGGTGCAGTTTTTCTGAAACAAGCTGATACTTAGCATCAAGTGTCGCAACCGTCTCTTCGTCAAGCCATTTAAGCTCAATACTTTGCCACTGTGCAAACAACTGCTCTGCTTGTGTATTCACTTGCTCAAAATCGGCCTTATCTCGTAGCGCATTAAGTTTCGCAAGTACAACTCGTGTTTGCTCAGCCACTTGTGCTGGCATCTCTTTAGCTAGCCGCTGTTGCTCAAGCGCATGCTCAATGGCTCCTAGTGCCTTACCTTTAGCGCTCTTTAATACAGATTTTTCAAGACTGTGCTGATAAATAAGATCAAGCATTAATGCTTGAAGTGACTCGTCACCATCTTTAAACGTCTTTTCAATTAATGATACATTTGCTAAGCGCTTTAGCAGTTTAACCTTATTGCTTGAGTCTGTTTCACGCACAGCAACTTTTTCGAGCGTTTTCACCGGGGCATAACGCTCTATGTACTCTTCACGAATTTCTTGCAGCAGCGCATTATCTCGGTTGATAACAGCACTAGATATTTTTTGCTCTGCCAGTTCTTTAAGCTCACTATCTTGCTTATAAACTTTCCACCAAAGCCCCAGATCATTAACTCTGGTAAGAACCTTTTTCCGGATCTGCGCAGACTCATCTTCGAGCGCTAGAGTGTGGAGCAATGTCGCATCTTTACTTAGATCTAATTTGTCTACCGCTTGTGAACGAACGTCTACTTTAGGGTGTTTCCATTTCGGTGTAAAAAGGTGTTTAAAGATCATTTTCACTGAACCTAGCTATTTCATTATCGGCTTTGAATTCTTGTTGTAATTCGCGTTTGGATTTTTGCACCATCTCACCTTTTTCGTTTATGGTGAATTGTTCGTTGGATTTGACTACCTTTGCTTGGTATAGCATCACCAACTGAACCGTTTGCTCTTTTTGGGCTTCACTAAGAGGCGTACCATCAGGCCACTTCCCCGTCGCTGCACCATATTGCAAACGTTCGAATATTTCTGGGGTAATATTTTGAACTAAGCTATCTACATTCATTACTACTTTTTCTTTTTCAAAATAACGAGTATTACTCGATTAATTAAGTACCAAACCGTGCCAATACCTATCGCGCTTTTACTTGCTATCATTTCGAAGGAGTTAGGCGCAGGCTGTTGCCAATAAATATATAAGAATCCGCCAAGCACTAGGATCAGTGCAATAAATGAATAATTCATCACTGTTTGTTGACGCTTGACGCGATTTCTAGAGGCTGCTCTTTCTCTGTCTTCTTGAGAAAAGTCTGCTAAATTGGTTTCACAATGAGGGCAGGACTTGTGTTTGGAGGAAATAGATTTATTGCAGCTGGGGCACTGTGCTATTGCCATCGTGTTACTTCTCCATTATACAAAAAAGGGCACCTGTGAAGTGCCCTATTCTACTACCTTTGCGATGCCTTGTCCTTAGATGACAAGATAAATTTAATTAAAATTCGCTCACTGTTTGTGTTCTTTGTTGAAATCTTCCCAGTAATCTTTCACCGAAGATTTCATTTCTTTTCGTAGCAGGAAAATACCAAACAGGTTAGGTAGCGTCATCACAACAATTGCTACCGCTGCAAGTTTCCAAACCAGAGTTGTATCTGCAAACGACGCCCAAAAGAAACCCGCCACATAAAATACTCGATACGGCATCACAGAGCGGCTACCTAGCAAGTAAATCATAGCTCGGTCACCATAGTAAGACCACGCAATTGCTGTAGAAAATGCAAACAACAACAAACCAATAGAGACAATATATTTACCATTTTCGCCTAAATAGCCTCTGGTAAATGCTTTAGTTGTTAATTCAGCAGAATGAACCAGCGAGTGACCAATCAAGCTTATGCTATTGTCTGTTGGTAACCCGTTTTTCACCTCAACAATTCCAGTGTATTTGTGACGCTCAGTAATACCAAAACGTACTTTCTCGCCAATGGAGCGCGAATGGATAACCGTGAAGTTTTCCGTTACGGCTTTACCCTGTACAACTTCAATTTCGCCATTGAATGGTTTTACATTGTGCTCTTTTTTACCATTTAAGTAAGCATATAGAGCTTCTCGGTCTTGCTGGTTAGACTCGTCATATTTACCATCGAGAATAATCATTGATGAACGCTCGAAGTGAGTTTCGAATTTTTCAGTCCACACACCTGAGGACAAGATAACAAGTCCAGTCAAGGTACAGATAATGATGGTGTCGATAAATGGTTCTAAAATAGAAACCATCCCCTCTGACACTGGCTCGTCGGCTTTTGCCGAAGCATGCGCGATGGGTGCAGAGCCTTGACCTGCTTCGTTAGAAAATAAGCCACGGTTTACGCCACGATTAAACGCATAGGCAAAAGAAGCTCCCAAGAAGCCCCCTGCAGCCGCTGAGCCCGTAAACGCATCAGTAAAAACAGAAAGAAACGAAGGAACAATATTCTCAATGTTGTAGAAGATAACCGCAAAAGATCCCAAAATATAGATAGCGGCCATCAGTGGTACAATACGAGATGTAATGGCTGCAATACGCTTAATACCACCTAAAATAACAAGCGCTAGTAGAATTGAAAGCACTGCACCTGTGGCCATCGGAGCAAAACCGAAGGTCGCTTCCATGCCCTGTGCAATATTGTTTATCTGCGGCAAGCTACCGGTACCGAATGAGCTGATAACAGTCGCGATTGCAAATAACACCGCTAACCATTTCATGTTCAGGCGGCGATCCATATAATACATAGGACCCCCTGCCATTGTGCCATCATCTGTTTGCACGCGATATTTGTGAGAGAGGGTCACTTCCACAAATTTGGTTGTCATACCAAAAAATGCCGTCATCCACATCCAAAAGAGTGCCGCGGGTCCACCAATTGAAATCGCCAGAGCCACCCCTCCAATATTACCTGTTCCAACCGTACCAGAGAGTGCTGTTGCCAGTGCTTGGAAGTGCGTGGTATCCCCTTCTAGGCCTTTTTTATCGTATTTTCCCGTCACCACCTTACACGCATGTTTGAAATATCGTATTTGTGGAAATTTCAGGTAAATGGTAAAAAATAAACCAACCCCCAGCAACACATACGGGAACCAAGGTGAACCACCTAACATCCCATCTAAGCTATCTAATAAGCTGCCTAACGCATCCACGATTATTCCCCTTTATTGTTGTTATTACACCCTGTTGAGGTGTTTTAAAAACGTCTTTATGTTAATTATTTGTTTTTACAATCATACAAAAATAAGCGGGTAATCAATCATGATTACCCGCTCTTGTATTTATCTTAAGTCATCAACTACGTTTAGGATTGCCGCTAACGTGTCTTGACCGAATTGATATGAACGTCGGTCTGACCAGCCAAAGTACGGGTCTGGTAGATTTGCATTGTCCTTAAACGGCATTTCAACAGTATAAGCCAACGCCTTGAACGTTTCACCCACAGCACATGAGGCCACGGTAAGGTTTGCTTCTCCCGGTGCATCTTTATCGTAACCAAATTCATCTTGGAACTCAGGTGTGATGGTTAACAGTGCCGCCTTAAACGATTCTTCTAAACGCGCTAATCGCTCGTCGTAACTTGGGATACCTTCACTACCCGCAACAAAGTTATACGGTAAAGCTTCATCACCATGAATATCTAGGTACATATCCAGCCCTATTTCACGCATTTTATTAAGCACGTAATAAACTTCTGGTGACTGTTCTAGAGTTGGTGTTTGCCATTCCCTATTTAAGTTAACGCCTTTTGCGTTGGTGCGAAGGTGGCCACGTACACTGCCATCTGGGTTCATATTTGGCACGATATAAAAAACGGCTTTTGATAAAAGTGCAGCGGCATGAGAGTCTTCGTCATCAAGTAGTTTGTGAAGTAGTCCTTCAACAAACCACTCTGCCATTGTCTCACCTGGGTGCTGACGAGCGGTTATCCAGATTTTTTTCTTCTCTGGTGATGGTTCGCCAATAGTCAGCAAACTCATATCTCTTCCGTCTAACGTTTGACCCAATGTCTCAACGACACAGGCATCATGTGACTGCGCCCAATAAACGAGGTCCAGGTGACGCTCATAACTATAAGGCGCAAAATATGCAAAATACGTGTGCGCGCACTCTGGTTCAAAATCAATAGTCAATGTGCCATTTTCATAGCGTGTTGGTACACGGAACCAAGTTTGACGGTCATAAGATGCAACTGCTTGATAGTCATCCCAACCTTCTGGGTAAGCAGAATCCAGTAACTGATTAATTTGAATTTTATGCTCTATGAAAGGTGTAGACTCAAGTCTAAAATGAAACCACTGGAAAAAATCAGATTCATTGTCTTTATTGATTTCTAGTTGGATATCTGTAGGTGATGTCGCGTTAATTACCTTGATATTCCCACTATCGAAATTGCTCGTAATGCGCATAGGTTTCCCTAAGTAAGTTAAAAATTGTTGTGTAAATACACAGTTACCAAACTAATACCAATTATCTTAACTAAGTGGTCTACTTTGAGGCGAAAAAATCATGTCGATAACTCCGCTGCCACATCCTGCTACTGCCAAGATACCTAAATCCAAGTAGGCAAGGCAAAAATTTTGCTATTTCAGTTGCTCTAAATAGCAAAATTTTTAACACAGTTAGCGTCAGATGTACCCCTTCAAATTGATCAAGTATTGTTGCTAATTGGTATAACTTCTATCCACTTTCAAGAAAATAAATCACGGGGTAGTGTGACGAAATTTTCTCTTTCGTGTTCAAAATTAGCAGATAACATTTTGTTAGCTAATTGTAGCTAGCCTATTTTTGCAAGCCTACCACAACCAACTTATTTCAAAAACTAAAAAAGCCAGCTGGTGCTGGCTTTTTATCGCAAATTGTTATGTTAGCGAGGTAGGCTTGGGAATTTAACCTCTGCCATATCCTGCATTACACGTACAACCTGACAGCTATAGCCAAACTCATTATCGTACCAAACGTAAAGTACAACACGGTCACCATCAACGATAGTAGCCTGAGAGTCAACAACACCAGCATAACGGCTGCCTACAAGGTCTGTAGACACGATTTCTGTTGACGCAGTGTAATCGATTTGGTCGCGTAGCTCTGAGTAAAGTGAAGATTCGCGAAGGAATTCGTTTAACTCTTCAGCTGTTGTGTCTTTACCTAAATTAAGGTTAAGAATAGCCATTGATACGTTTGGTGTAGGTACGCGAATTGCATTACCTGTTAGCTTACCAGCAAGCTCCGGAAGTGCTTTAGCAACCGCTTTAGCAGCACCCGTTGAGGTAATAACCATGTTCAATGCCGCACTACGACCACGACGTTCAGCTTTGTGGTAGTTATCAATCAAGTTTTGGTCATTAGTGTAAGAGTGAACGGTCTCTACGTGACCATTCTTAATACCAAACTTGTCGTTAAGTGCTTTTAATACCGGTGTGATTGCGTTAGTTGTGCAGCTTGCTGCTGATACAATCTTGTCTTCAGATTGGATGTCTGAGTTGTTAACACCATAAACGATGTTTTTGATGTCACCTTTAGCTGGTGCTGTAAGTAGCACTTTAGACGCACCGATTGACTTAAGATGTTTACCTAAGCCATCTTCGTCTTTCCAAACACCTGTATTGTCTACGATAAGTGCGTTTTCAATACCGTATTTTGTGTAATCTACTTCTTCAGGTGAGTTTGCGTAGATAACTTGAATGTAGTTACCGTTTGCTTTGATCGCACCTTTTTCATGGTCTACTGTGATTGAACCATTGAAAGGACCATGAATTGAGTCGCGGCGCAATAAACTTGCACGTTTCTCAAGATCACCATCGCGGCCACCGCGAACAACGATTGCACGTAGGCGTAAATCAGCGTGAGAGCCGCCACGTTCGATAAGTAGGCGTGCTAATAAACGGCCAATGCGACCAAAACCATAAAGAACGACGTCGCGAGGTTCTGGACGTGCGCCTTGGTTTAGTAATTCTGCAAGTTCTGCATTTAAAAACTCTTCGATTGAGCGTCCTTCACCTGCATTTTTATAAATGTAGGCATAAGCTAGCTTACCAAGGTCAACGCGACCCGGTGCTAATTCCATTTTGCTGATCACTTCTAAGAATGGAAAGCTTTCACGAAGACGTAGTTTACGCTCTTCAAAACGCGCTACTGTTTTGTGTGCTTTGATAACATCAATGGTGCTTGCACTTACAAGAGGACGACCGTATACAGAGATTTCAACGCCTTTGTTACGGTATAGACGACCGATTAGGGGTTGCATGCTTTCTGCATAATCTTGACGCTCTTGCCAGCTATTTTGATATTCTTGCTCGTGAGATAAGGTCATTTTTTCTGCCTAATAAACAATTTTCTTTGAACGGATAGCCCTTTTGGGCACAGCTATTCTAATTTAAACTGTCGCGATTCTCCACTGTTACCGAACAATTCATTGCGCTAAACTAGTCGACCATTAGCTCTACCCTGTTTATTTGGGCTGCAAAGCCTATAATTATAAAAAATCATTGAGGTCAAACTATGGCGTTTAAAAAGTCGCTAGTTTTTGCAGCATTACTATTGGCTGGTTGCGACGATACCTTAACCTTGAAACAAGTGTGTAGTGAAACACCCGGGTTTTGTGAGGATTTAAATAAGGATAGTCATTGTAAAGATGAACGTGCAGAAGTGATTTATGCCCGTTATCATGAATACAAGTCTCCTACCGACGATAACAAGTATAAATTATTGAAAGATTTGGAACGCTACAACCAATGTGTTGCGCTCGCTGCCAAAATTGAACATATCAAATTAAAAGAAAAGACGACCTCACGCGTTGAGGGACACCTTACAGCATTAAAAGAAATGACCCGCATCTACCAGGAAACAAAAAATAGTAACCACCCTGGGTTACTCTACTACCAATGGTCCAGAAATAATGATCGTGCTGCCATGAACAAACTACTCAATATGCAGGATGACCCTAGGGTGCAAAATGATGCAGAGATCCAGCTATTCTTAGCTGAATTTTATGCCAAAGTAGACGATAACAAAACGGTCGATATTCTGTATCGAGTATTAGAGTTAAACAAGCGAGGCGAAACACCAAACCCTGAGGTTTACTCGTCGCTTGTGAGCATTTTTTATAAACATGAAAAGTACAAACACGCTTACACCTTTGCCCGGGTTGCCCAGCTATCTGGCGTGGAAGAAATAGACATTATTCCGGTAACGAATCAATTAGCAGCCATGGGTAAAGAGTTAGGTAATCTAGATTCTCTCGCGCAAAGAACCTATGAAAGTATTCAAGCTGGAGAGTTTGTCTCTCCGCGAGACTTTTAACTGACCTGAGGTTTGGATAAGGCATGTTCCAACTCTTTGTAGCTAGAGCACAACTTAGTTTTTTCCTTGTCTAGCCATAGAGTTTTAGCGAAAACACCGCTCCCGCGTCCTGCTCCCGCTAAGGTAACTACATCCTATAGGCAAGGCGAATTTATACCAATTTTCTTAATTAAGTGGTCTATTTGAGGCGAGAAAATAGCTCACTTAATTGAGATGACGCATTACACATATAAAAATGGGAAGCTGTTGCTTCCCGTTTTTAGTTATAGATTACAAAGACTACTACTTTGCTATCGCCACGTTTATAAACACAGCTGTCATTAAAATTGGGCAAACAAACCTAACATACTGCGCAAACCAGTAATGTGCACCACGAGATTCAAGGTGAAGTTGATTCCCTCGCTTCCACACCCAACCAACAGTAACAAAGTAAAAAAGTCCCATTAGCGGCAACTGATACTGAGTAAACAAGCTGATCACAAGCTCAAACAACCAGTCAAAGTTCAATATAATGGTGCTTGAGGCTATAAAAATCACCAATGTGACCAACCAAGTTGCCTGCTTGCGTTTAAAGCCGTGGTTTTCAACCAAAAACGAAACCGGGATCTCCGTAGAAGAAATGGTGGACGTAACTGAAGCAATAGACATCAGTACAAAAAAGGTGAGGCTGACCAGTAATCCAACTTGTCCCATATTCGCAAATAGCTCTGGTAAAATCGCAAAAATTAACCGACCTTCACCAATCAACTTGCCATCTTGAAAAACTTGAACGCCATTTTGCTGCGCTACGAAAATAGCGGGAATAATCAATAAGCCTGCCAAAAACGCAACGCTTGTATCTAACATTGCAACACTGAAGGTCAACTTGGGAAGATTTTCATTAGGCTTTAAATATGAACCATAAATCATCATGCAGCCAACACCCAGCGATAGTGAGAAAAACGCCTGCCCCATTGCAGCAATGATCAAATCGGGATCGCTAATTTTAGCAAAATCAGGGATAAGATAAGTTCGAAACCCTTCTGCTGCACCATCAAGCGTAGCCATATACGCTATCAAACCAACCAAGAGTAAAAGCAACAGTGGCATTAACCTGCGCGACCACGCTTCAATACCAGACTTTACACCTTTGAGGATAATACTAGCCGTAAGTAGAAGCATCAGTGGTGTGAACAGGAAGTTTCTAAGTATCGAATCGCCACTAAGAAACGCATGCACACTATCCAGTTCAGCCATTTGTGCTAATGGATCAAGAGAATGAGACAACATCCACCCTGCCACAATAGAGTAGAAGCTTAACATCACGATAGCACCGCCAAGACCGATATAACCGGCTGCAGCGCCAACCTTTGGGCTGCGCTCACGCCATGCAGTTTTGAGTGCTTTAACTGGGTTTGCTTGCGCCTGGTGGCCTAAATACAGCTCAGTATAAAGCGCAGGTAATGCGAGTAGAAAAATTACCGCAAAGTAAACCAACAAAAAGGCGCCGCCCCCATGGTTTGCAGCCTGAGTCGGGAAACCCCAAATATTTCCAAGTCCAACAGCCGCACCAGCTGCTGCCAACACAAAGCCAAGGCGGCTTTGAAATCCATCGCGCGTATGAGCCATGTCTTAAATCAATCATTATTTTTGTAGACGGCTGATTATACGTACTTCCATTAAAAATGCGAGTGTAATGGGGTTGAGCTTAAAAACTCGAGTTTGGTGTATTGAGAAAGGCTAGCTCGGCCTCGGTTGATGCTCGCTTTAAAATTTCATTGCGATGCGGATAGCGTCCAAACCTGTCGATTATACGTTTGTGCGCCAATTCAAAGTCGTAATTGGGCAAAGGTTTAAAATATTGCTGTGCTAATGTATGTATGCTCGCGCTTTCACTGTGCATTAGTGGCATATATAAAAACATTAATTCAGTGTCATTAAGTTGTTGGTGATAGCCTTTTTCGATAGCATGTTGAGTTAAGCATAATGCTAATGGATCGCTGGCAAACGCTTCTGGAGTATTCCTAAAGATATTGCGGGAGAATTGATCTAATATAATGATTTCACACAGTGCCCCAACGGGCGATGTACGCCAACTTGAAAGTTCTCCCTGCTGCGCCATATGATGAAGGATACCAAAGCGATTTTTGATGATGCGATCAAAATCTGCTGACTTTTTCCACCAATCAGCTTCTGTACATTCAACAAACCAGAACTCGTAGACGTCTTTATAATTCATAATGGCACTCCCAAGTATCCTGTTGATAAAGTGCCATCACTGAGCAAATATTGCAACTTTTTTATTAGTGCAATACAGGCAATAAATTTACTTATGCTACTTCTAATAATTTGGCATGAATTGATTGTACCACTTGATCAGACTCCTGCTGTTCCACCAAGAAACACAAATTGTGCTTGCTTGCACCATGGCATATTAGTCGAATGTTAAACTGAGATAACACATCCATTAAATTCAACTGGCATTGTCGGAGCTGGATCTCTGAGCCTATCATTGCAACTAGTGTTAGATTGTTTTCAACTGTGACATGACAAAACTCCCCTAGCTCATCTAGGCACGCTTGCTCCAGCTCTGGACGAGATGCGTTTGGGGCATTATCAAGCGTCAGCGCAACGCTTATCTCTGAAGTAGTGACCAAATCAACCGAAATGTTGTAGTTACTTAAGATTGTAAAAATACGAGCTAAAAAACCACTTGCCAATAGCATCTCGGGACTTTTCAGTGTCAGTAAGATCTGGTTCTTACGTTGAGTTACTGCACGGATCCCCGCTTGAGCAGTTTTTTCTTTTTCAATCCAAGTTCCTCCTGCTTGTGGATCGCGGCTCGACCCGACAAACACTGAGATCCCTTTGCGGCTGGCAGGTAAAATAGTTGCTGGGTGTAGCACTTTTGCACCAAATGTCGCCATTTCAGCAGCTTCATCAAAACTCAAACGAGGAATTGGCCTCGCTTTTTCACACAAGCGAGGGTCTGTACTAAAGATACCAATTACGTCGGTCCAAATATGCACACTAGAAGCATCTATCGCTTCTGCTAACAGTGCAGCACTGTAATCCGAACCACCACGACCTAGTGTGGTTGTTTGACCGTATTGGTCGCAGCCAATAAAGCCTTGTGTTACCTGAACACTATCATCCAGCAAATTAACAAGGTTAGCCTTCGCAGCTTCACGTGTGGCAGCTACATTAGGATTCGCTTTACCAAATTGATTATCAGTTTTGAGTACTTTTCTAACATCAAAACGAGATGCTTTGACATTGTGGTTTCTTAAAATTTGCGTGAACAGGTAGGAAGAAAAACGCTCGCCAAAACTCAGCACCTCATCACATTGTTGCCGACTCAATGCAGGCAAACTGGCTAAACTCTCAAATTCAGAAAATGTTTGTTTGTAACCTTCAGCAAGGTCAGCATCCAAAGATACTTTGTCGATAATCGCTTGCTGTATGTTTTCAACCGCTGCAACAACTGCTTTGCGCCCGGCTTCATCTTCCTTTTGTTGAGTTAGCGTTACAAGGTGATTGGTTACGCCAGCACATGCGCTAACAACCACTACTCGAATATATGGATTGTCACGAACAATGTGAGCACAACGAGACATAGCTTCAAAGTCAGCGACACTGGTACCGCCAAATTTGGCTACAACATACTGCGAATTCATTTTCTCTCCTCTTGACCGATGGCACAGTCAAATTTTATAAGGAGAACTCGGCATGGGATTTCTAGAAAGACGAACGCTTGAAATGACCTTTGCCAGAAGCTCTCCACCAATACGGTGACAGTTCCGAGGATTCAGCCTCGTAAACCGAAGAATCGTCGCGACGAGCAACGCTTCTCCTCGGCGAATACTTCCCTCACTAGTGGTCATTGGTCTCGTCACCTCACACTAACTACCTAAGCATCGCGCCTCTTCTGTTTATTTTGCCTTTGCAAATATGAATAAAAGCAAAATAAAAGCCCGCAATAAGTGCGGGCGATGTGAGAAAATTATCTTTTAGCCGTCTAGGTGTCAAGTAATTTATAAAAAACTTGTCCCAAAAGGGTGAAAATATATGTGGTTCAAGCTAAATAAGTTGGCCTGCGAAATATGCCCCACTATAGCCGACAGTGTAAGCAATAAGTAGATAGAAGCTCATTTTGAGATAACTTGAAAAAGTCAACGCTTTGACCTTACTCATCGCAATGATCCCTGCCGCAGAGCCGATGATAAGCATGGAACCACCTACCCCTGTTGCATAGGTAAAAGTCAACCACTGTGAAGGGGTCATGATAATATCTGCTTTTAATAATGCAGCGGTTAATGGCACGTTATCGACCGCAGCACTCATCAAACCAACCAAATAGTTTGCATACTCTGGCGCAAGGTATAGATATAAATCAGTAAACTTAGACAGTACACCAACCTCTTTTAACGCACCAACTAAGAGCAATACACCAACAAAGAACAACAAGGTGTCGTATTCAATTTCACGAATATAGTCGATGATTTTTTTATTCACGTCCTTTTTGCGCATTAAAAATTGTGCCATTAAAAACATCAAGGACAGGCCAAATAGGAAAGTCAACATTGGCGGTACATGGTATTGAACGCTCAAGAACAATGTTGCGAAAATCGTCGATAAGAAAATAAGTGCAATGGTAATGTCGGTCTTTTCAATTCTGCGTAATTCAGCCTTTTCAAAGGTAATTTTTTCATTCATACCAATAGAAAGCATGGCAGCCAGCACGAATACACTCAACATAGACGGCATGATCAGCAATAAAAGATCAGGGATTGTGACTTTGTCGGCCAAAAATATCATCAAAGTAGTAACATCCCCAGTTATCAAAGACACGCCGCCGGAGTTAACACTAAATATAATTAAGGTCGCATATTTTATTAGCTTTTTCGGGTCTAGTTTTAAAGACATGACTACAGCTAATGAAATAAGCGTCGCGGTAATATTGTCCGATATTGAAGAAAACACAAATGCAAAGGCACCAACTAAAAACATTAGCTTGCGTTCGCTAATATGGGTTGGCATGATCCGGTGAACAATATTTTGGATGAATCCTTTAGAGTTTAGGTAGGCAACAAATGTCATCGCCGCCATCAAAAACAGCCATAATGTGGCAATTTCTAGGATGTTATGATCTAGCTCAATTTGTACAATTTCTGGGCTTTGACCATGAATTGGAGAGATAAAGGCGATAATCCAACATAAAGTACCAAAAAAAAGCGTGGTTTTGGCCTTGTTTACATGAATAATATCTTCTATAACGATCAGTATAAAAGCGATGGCTATCAGGGTTAGAATAATGGGCGTAACCATAATGCGTAAACAACCTGTAATTAAATGTAACAAAGGGTGGGTTCGTTTTCGCGGCGGATTCTAGCACCATCATAGTTCCCATGCTACGTACGATAAACATTTTGTGACAAATTGATGAAGTAGTAATGTAACTTCTCTACTACCTACTGGAAAGTTATGATCCCAGCAAAAAAATTATTAAATACCATAAATGAGCACTGGAGCGTATTGGAACTACTTTTTAAACGATTTAAGCTCGCTGATTTCAGCCTTAAAGATGTACAAAACATCCTAAAACAGAAAAACCCTAGCTGGTCTAGTGAGCGAATTTATAAAGAAACCAATCGATTACTCCAACAAGAAATAATTATTCCACTAGCAAAGTCTTCCCAGCTGGAGATCAATCGGGCGATTGCTGATTTTGCAAGCTTTTTACTGCAAGAAGAGAGCCTAGGCTTAGCGGAAGAAATTACCGTTTTGATAAAAGACCTAGAACGTCTGGGCAACCGCATAGCGCAAGCTGGTGAAGAAGCCGACTACTCTGAACTACGCCGTTTTAGTCGAATTATGGACGAACGCGTTCGTAAAATTGTTAAGCTGTTCGAACATAACGAAAGCGCTATCATGAACTTGGTTGAACAAGCTAAGTCTGACACCTCCACGCTGTCTCTTGGCATGAGGTATAAAGCGGTATTGGAAGCGTTTGACGAATATATCGAGCCGATGTTGGAAATGGTCGATATTCATGGCCCGTTCCAACGCTGCTTTGATCAGATAGAGCTTCAGGTCAGTGAACAAATTGACGAGATTGAACAATTGGGCCGTGGCGCTGCAGATAAACGTATGCTGGAGCAACTCAGAACACGAATTTTAGATATGCACCTCATTGGTAGAGAGAGCTTAAGCCGCAGCGCCGACCTACTAATGCCACTGAGAGAGGAGCTGCGCCGTAATACACTCATTACAAGACAAGCCTCTAAAGTCCTTGGACAAATTAGAAAACGCGGCGTTGACCGGTTACTTTCACCAGTTCAACCAGAATTTGTTTCAGATATTCAACGTTTTAATCTTGGGCAAAAGCGTCACATGGTGGCTTATATGGCAAGTCTTGTTGAATTTGAGCATGAAGAGTATCAGCTGCCCGATCACGACGATGTACCTGCATATCAAAGCCCAACCATCCCAGATTACCATGCAGTAAAAACAAGATTTCAACAAACAGGTAAAAAGCGCCAAGCACTTCTGGGCTTTTTAAGCGATAGCTATCCTGATCTTGAAGCAGACGAAATGCTATTCCTTTATCAAAAGCTGATCAACGAATCAGATTTGACCTTAAGTCAGGAGCAGCAAAAAAGTAAGATCACTATCGCATCACATACTTTTTCTTTATATCCATTTAGTGCCAAAGCAAAACAAGATTAGCATGATGACAACAATTAATTTAGATATGCTCAATGAGCTCCAAGCCATCAACAAGAAACTGGTGAGCGGGTATCACATTAGCGAACAAGACACGACTCTTTGGCAAGAGCTAGACCAGCAAATAGAAAGCTATCAAGCGTTATTTGCTGCACTAGGCCATGACTTACAACATGATGCTAGAGGCTTTTATTACCTTGCAAGTGATGAAAGCACGCCAAATATGGGGAAAATCTCCCGGGCGATTGCCCTAACCATTTATATCTTGATCGAGCACTACGCCAACCAAGGTAAAGATCCGCTTCGCGTACTATTTGATGAAAGCTGTGATTTGGAGCTAATGCAGACCATAGTACAACTCAATAAGCACCTGTTTGATCAGCTTGAGATTTTTTCGGGTTCAGATCTTAGAAAGGACGTATTTTTGCGTATGGTAAGACTGGGTCTTGCCCGTGAGGTTGAGCAAGGCTTTATGCTACTTGCACCGATTTATCGCTACATTGACGCGCTAATGGAAGTAAACGAAGAACAATATGATATTGAGGACGAGCTATGAGCGAGCAGTTGTACGGCTTAAGTAAACTAGCATTATTAAATACCGCCGGATATGCGAAGTGTGTCATTCCTCTGGATAAAAGTGCATCTATCTGTGCGCCTAATAACACTGGTAAAAGCTCAGTGATCAATGCCTTGCAGTTCCCACTTATCAACGATTTAAGGCTGACAGAGTGGGACGGTCACGATTTAGAGGAAACGCGTAAGTTCTATTTTTCGTCAGATCAATCCTATATTCTGCTAGAAGCTAACCTCCCTCACGGCGATGTCGTTATTGGCGTTGCAGGCCTTGGCAAAATTGCCGGTTACGCACACCAGTTTTTTTGCTATCAAGGCAAGCTGAATCTTGATGATTACACCCAAGGTAAAAGTATCATCAAGTACACTAAGCTATTTAATCATTTGCAGGAAAAGCAGCTAAAACCTGTAGAGCTAAAAGCACAAGAACTCAATGCCCTACTCACAGGCGGAGCCACGCCATTTGATGGTGATATCAACCTGAAGATGATCCCACTGAATAATGTCCAAGATGCGCCTGTATATAAAGAAATATTCCGCCGTATTTTGAATCTGCATAAACTCGGCGCGCAAGACGTAAAACGCTTTATGCTCAAGGTGTTCGAGCGCCATATGTCGAACTCGAAAGTCGACTTTTATGAAGTCTGGCGTCGCGCTTTTGATAAGGTCAACCGCGCTCGCCGTGAGCTAAATGCGCTGGAGTCAATGCAAGAGCCAATTTCAGCCCTTGAGAAAATGCTTGAAAATGAGGCTGTGTTAAAAGGTAAATTGGCGGCATACGCACCAAAACTCGATTTAGCTTTGGTCGAATATGATAACTATCACAACGAGCAAATTGCGGAATTAGCAACACAGCTGGAAGATATCGAAGCAGAGAAGCGTGAATTTGAGTCTAAGCAGCAGCTGTACGTCCAACAGTCTCGCGATATCGAGCGTAAGCAAACCCAAATAGAGCAATGGTTTACCGATTTCCACGCGTTAAAACGTGAATTTGAACTGACCAATCATGCAACGCTTAAAACCAATTTAACGCTGTTGAAAAAGGAATATGAGCAACTTTCCTTCTCTATCAATAGTGCACAGGGGCAAAGCCTGCATACTCTTGATTTCCGTATCAACGAAACGCAAAAGCAAATTAAGAGTTTAAAACTGCAACTCAAGAATCTTGAGTTCAACTTGTTTACTCGTATGCGTGAAGATCTGTCTTTAAAAGAAGTAGAAGAGATATCACGAATTTTAAATCCAGATTTGTTATCGTTTTCAACCACCTCTCAGGGTGAAATTAGCATCACCGACGAAGATGCCTTTGGCGCGTTTTTAGAGTCACTGTCTAAATCAGTTCAAGGTGGAGAGCTTAAAGTACCTGGCGCTACTGTTAAGTTGAAAAAGCTCAGTCCAGTGCAAATGCAAAGCGGTGAGAATAAAGCCCAGCTGCAAGCACAGCTAGAGTCACTGCAACAATCGCTTAATGACTTAAAGCAACAGCGTGAAGTAGCTGCAAACGTCGCTGAAAAGCAAAAAGAACGTGATGCGCTTTATGATGAGCTCATGGCTACCGAAGCAGCCATGAAACGCTTTGAGCAATATCAAACCATGTTGCAATCGGTCGATGCTCAACAAGCCCTCAAAGAGCAGCTAGAGATGGAACGAGAGCAAGTTGATGAATATTTACATGATATTCAACGTAATGCTGGTTCAATTTCAGACCGCCGCTCTATCATTAAAAGCAAGCAAGACTTGTTGGTGCGCCAAGCCGACCGCCTAAAGCAAGTGAAGTCAGAGCGTATCGACCACACACTAGACCTATATTCGGGTAAGTTGGCACCGTACGAAATCGAAATTACGCTGGATTTTGATAACCTGTCAGAGGTGATCCATCAGTTTAACAAAGAATGTAATGAACTTAGAAACTTAGACGTTAACGTGCGTAATACCTACTTGCATATCTACAATGCGGGGATCACTAAGTTTGAAAACGAATCTGACGCTAACACTAAGTACCAAAAACTGATCAGCGCGTATCACAACCTCGATAACGAGCGAGATGCCGTCGATAAACAAGCACGTGTCGCGCTCACTGAGGTGGCTGCAACCATCAAAGGACTGCGTCAAGACTTAGAGCGCTTACGTCGTGAAATGAACAGTTTTAATAAAGGTATAAGCCAGCATCGGATCTCTAACTTGCAGGCGTTTAAGATCAATGTGATCCCTCGTAAAATGTTAGTCGATAGCATAGATACTATTATTAGCACGTCAGATTTATACGAAAAAGGCGAAAGCTTAGACCTACTGAGCGAGCAGCCGAGCTCAGAAAAATCGGTTAACGAGGCGAAAGATCACATCATTAAACTTGCAAGTGATAAAGCGGGATTGACACTCACCGATCTCTTTGATATTCGCTTTGAAGTCGTCAACCGTGCGGGTGAAACCGAGCACTTTGATAAAATTGACTCGGCAGGTTCAAACGGTACTCGGATCACAATCAAACTTTTATGTGGCATGCTATTTATTCGCTACCTATTATCTGATCAAGAGCAAGCGATGTATCGTATCCCTATTTACATAGATGAAGCCGCAGATATAGACCCACAAAACCAAAAAGCCATCATCGAAACTGCGCTAAGCTTTGGGTTTGTACCTATTTTTGCTTCGGTTAAACCACAGATCAGCTGTGACTACTTGGTACCTATCCGAAGTGTTGCACATGGAAGCCAAAACTGGGTAGACGAAAAAGATTGGATAGAGGTGGAACATTAATTCCAAGTTAAGGTCTTAGAGGCAATGATCAAGGGATGCTTTGTCTCTATCAATTAACAGCTTAACACGTTAAGGTAGAGTAAACATCCCACTAAGGAGTAAAGACACATGTTTAAGAATATTGTTATCGCCGCTTTGGTGTTAATGTTAGCGGCCTGCGCCAAAACCCCTGATTGGGATTATGACAAGTCTGTACAATTCGCTAACTACAAAACCTATGCCTGGTCGCCCGAAGCCGATCTGAAAAATGAAGGCCGTGAGTATCAAGTGAATGACTTAATGGAAAAGCGGATCCGCAGTGCCATTCAACAAGAAATGAGTAAACAGGGTTTCACCCTCACCGATCCGCAGTCGGCTGACTTATTGGTTAATTACCATGCTTCAGTGGATACCAAAATTGAATCAGACTCTTTACACACCACCTATGGTGCGCGTTGGAATTATTGGGGATTTGGCTGGCAAACACAAACTACAACCCGTGAGTATGAAGTGGGCACATTAGTTGTAGACATGATAGATAAAGCGTCCAACCAGCTGATATGGCGCGGTGCGAAAGAAGGCCGTTTACGTAGCCACCAGTCACCAGAAAAAAGAACAGAGTCAATAAACAAAACCATCTCGGAGTTACTGGCAAACTTCCCACCACAGCCACAACACTAAAAGAATTAGGGTCAAGCCTTGGCTTGATCCTAATTACTCATCTTCATTCTGAAGGATAATAAGTCTTAACTTTATCTACTAGGGCTTAATCAGATATAAGTGCCAAACTCGGCCATTCAACAGCAATGTCATATCTTAAATCCAATTGCGGCAACAGGTGCTCACCTAACTTGTATTTAGACAGAAACGTTTTAGGACGTCGCCTGTATTAGACGAACTTCGTATAAAAACTTCTATGGGCAAACAAGCAAGTTAAGGTGTGAACAGCGCTTGGCTATACTTGAGCGAAACGAAGCTGCCGAACATTGCGAGTCACTATAAAACGCTTGTTATGAGTAAGTTTCTAACTCGACCAGTGCTAATAGTTTACGCCCTAGATTAGTTACATTACCTGAGACTACGACGTTACCAATAGCTGAGTTATTAGCAATCCACTGACTTATATGTACTAGCTCAGACTTGATCTGACAGTTACCCGTTTTTCAATCGGTGGCTGTCCACTATTAATATCCTGACACCCATCACACTATTAATATCCAAGCTGAGGACGTAAAGTAAGATGATAATATCCTGCCACCCATCACACTATTAATATCCAAACTGAGGACGTAAAGTAAAAATGTATGAAAGCACTTCCATCACTTTGGTCAAAAGCGTGTATCGATAGGTTATTTTTTAGCACTTGAGCGTATCTCTACACTAAAACCGGGTTATCGCGCACAACAAAGCGCTGTAAATGCAGCTTTAAGAAATTCGAGAATTGAGAATGTGAGTTTTACTAAGCCAACAAGCGCTCACAGTTTGTTAGGTTTGTTCGTCGTCGTTTTTGCAGTGTTTCACAGTAAGTGGTTATTGTTCGCTCTCGACCAACTGCACCGTGAAATACCTGAGAAAACTGTGTTGTGAGTTTTATCCAGTTCTCAGATTCTATATTGAGTCGAGTGAGTATGGGCTGAGATTCAAAGATATAGCCTCGCTTGTCGTCTCGAATACAACGGCCTGTGAGTTCAACCAATTCAATATAGGATTTGAGTTCAAAAGGCAGGCCTTTTGGCATATGTTTTCGTGGGCTGCCCACAAAGCGCAGTAGGCTTTTTGGTTGCTTTCCCAGCTTCGCGTGGTCGATGCGTTTTTTGATGCTGGTGTAGTCTGAGGTTTCAGGCGTTGCGGCGATGTTGGCTCTAATGGGGTTTAAGTCTACGTAAGCGAGGCAAGCGGCCAATGCAGCCTCGTCCAGTAATGCTTGGGATTTAAACCGTCCTTCCCAAAAACGGCCTGTACAATTGTCTTCTTTATTTGCTCGGCGGGCGATGTCTTCGTTAAGTACTCGCCTAAACCAGCTAATATCGGCCAGCCTTTCCCTGTACTTATCAACCAGCTCATCTAATATCAACTGCTCCGACTCATTGAGTGGCTCACCTTCAGTAAATTTTTGGCTTATCCCATTACCTTTAAACAACTTGTGCCATCGTATCACTATCGCTTCATCGGACAGACGTTTCGCCTTGTTGTCATCAACATATAAAACAATGTGGGTATGATTGCTCATCACGGCATAAGCACAAACATCAATACAAAATATGGAAGCCAACATCAATAGCTTTTCTTCAACCCAGTCCCGGCGGTGCTCGTATGATTTTCCGGTAAGTTTATCTTCGCCACACAGAAAGGCGCGCCTGACGCAACGGGAGATACAGTGATAATATTTGGTGTCGGTTAAACTGATTTGTCTTTTACGGGCAGTCGCCATCGTTTGGTTTCCTCAATCCATTGAGTGTAGAGCTAAAGCTTAGGCGGCATCTCATGAAGGTGCAAATTAGTGGTGTGTGTCTGGTTTAAATAGTTGGGTGTCTGGTTTAAATATCGGTTGGGTGTCTGGTTTAAATATCGGTTAAACTGATTTGTCTTTTACGGGCAGTCGCCATCGTTTGGTTTCCTCAATCCATTGAGTATAGATTCAAAGCTTAGGCGGTATCTCATCAAGGTGCAAATTAGTGGTGTGTGTCTGGTTTAAATAGTTGGGGTGTCTGGTTTAAATAGTTGGAGCATTGCGCAGTGCTTAAACCAAAACACAACGCAACAATTATACAAGTCTGTAGTTACTTTTAAGATTTGCTTTCGCATTTTATCGTCTCTTCCCCAAGACGATAGGTATTATTTATCAGCATATAAGTCCCCGAAAGAATTGCGGTAGTAGGAACGAGTATTGGCGTTAAAATAATTCCACTCACGGAATAATACGTATTAGTTTCGTCTGCAACATCTACTATCTTTAGGGTTTTTCTATCCGATGAAATCTCGCACTTGTTGGTGTGACCAGTATCTTGAACAGGCATTACTACACAAGCGCTGAGTGAGATTATCGGTAACATAATCAGTCTGTTTAATTTCATCACCTTTCCTTGAATTCAGTTTGCAATACTTTTATGACGTAGCTCTTAGACATATCCACCCTCTGAAAGTTCCCTGTGCTTTACGCTTAAACTGCACCAAACTGGTATTGCTCTCCACAGTTTTCAGTCTTGATCCAAGAGTTATTGTGGCTCAATAAATCCGAGGTACCTCTTTTAAAATGAAGTACCCAATACCGATAAGTTGAGCCGAGGTTTTAAGGTTTACCAAGATTTTGTTCGTAGACCTTAAGTGCGTGTTCTAAATCTTCTATCAAGTCTTCTACGTCTTCAAGACCTATGTGAAGGCGGATAACGGGACCAAGTGTCCAACCTGTGGCTGATCGCAAATGCTCCATGGTTTTATTGGCTGTAACCAAACTCTCGTATCCCCCCCATGAAAAGCCCATTTTAAAATGGGATAAGGCATCCAAGAAACGGTTAATCGCTTTTTGGCTACCTTCTTTCATTACAATTGAAAATAAACCATTACTGCCATCAAAGTCGCGCTTGAAAAACTCATGACCGGGGCAAGTTTCAAAAGCTGGGTGTCTAACGTGGTCGACAAGTGGATGTGCGTCAAGCCATTTGGCCACAGTCATTGCCGACTGTTCATGTTGTTTTAATCTCGCGGGCATAGTGCGTAATCCACGCAGCGCTAAATAAGCATCATCTGCGGAGGTACATTGCCCCAATAAATAAGAGTGTTCTCTCAATTCGGGCCAATAACGCTCGTTTGCAACGGCTACGCCCATCATTACATCCGAATGTCCAACAATATATTTTGTTGCTGCTTGAATACTAATATCAACACCGTGGTCAAGTGGCCTAAACTGCCAGCCATTACCCCACGTATTATCAAGCATAGTGATAACGCCACGGCGCTTTGCAACTTCAACCATCGCTGGCACATCTTGTACTTCCATCGTGATTGAACCTGGAGACTCTAAGAACAACACTTTGGTATTGTCTTGAATTAACGCGTCAATACCAGCGCCAATCATTGGATCATAGTAGGTGGTCTCTATTCCGTAACCCTTCAGTAACTTGTCACAGAGATCTCTGGTGGGTTCATAAGCGGTATCCACCATCAGTAGATGGTCTCCGGCTTTCAAGAACGACAAGAGCGATTGTGCAATTGCTGCTGCCCCACACGGGTACAAGGCACAACCCGCGCCATTTTCAAGCTCTGCAATGGCATCTTGCAAAGCAAAATGGGTGTTGGTGCCTCGCCGACCATAAAACAGTGTACGATGGCCACGACCTTTTATTGCTTCTTGCATTTCAGCAACGCTTTCAAACACTATAGTCGAAGCGCGCTGAACGACTGGATTTACCACCCCTGCTGTATATTCTGCTTTTCTTCCAGCAGCAACAATTTTTGTATGCTTTTTCATAATTACTCTTCTGGTTGTGCACGCCAGTATTCAACTAAATATCTGGAGATAGAGTCTTCTCTGGTCAGTTTATAGCCGGGCTTGGTATCGCCCCACTCTGAAAATGTATTAAGCTCCGCCCGTGAAAACCATCTAGCCTGCTCAAGCTCATCTTGCTCCACGAAGATTTCTGTGGTTTTCGCTTTTGCGATAAATCCGAGCATAAGTGAAGACGGAAATGGCCATGGCTGCGAGGCAATATAAGTGGCATCGTATGCTTCAACTCCCGCTTCTTCCATCACTTCCCTTATTACTGCTTGCTCTAAAGTCTCCCCCGGATCCACAAACCCCGCCAGTGTTGAAAATACGCCCTCAGGCCAAATGGCCTGACGACCCAATAAGCAGCGTTCAATACCATCGGGGAATACATGCGTTACAAGCATGATAACGGCAGGATCTGTACGGGGAAACGTCATATGTCGACATTCTGGATTCACACAGCGCCTTGCATGACCTGCTTCAACCATTTTATTAGGTTGTCCACAGCGCCCACAAAAACAGTGGGTTTTATGCCAGTAACATAAGCCCCGGGCAAGCACTCCTATCGAGCCTTGCTGTTTTGGCAAATTGCGACCTACCTGACGCATGTCGATAAACTCAAACTCAGCATCAATAAAAGAAAGTTTGTCTCGTTGCTTAGAAACATCAAGAGCAAAGTAACTGTGCGATTCATCACGACCTAAAAATATCGCATCTTGAAGTGCTAAGTCGGAAACATCTGCTCGAGAAAGATAATGTAATGCGTTAGCTTGAGTGTGCACTAAATTTGCGTCGTCCTGAATTAATAGCCAGCGACTGTTATCGCCCATTTGGGACAATAACCAATTTTTATCTTTTCGTTCGTTAGATGCTCTGTCTAACGTCATTTGAGTGTAATACAACAAGCCCCTATTCCCTCATTTCTCGGACCAAATTAGCCATCTCTTAGAGAGATTAAAACTAACACAGCGCAAAGATGCTGGCAAAAAAAAAGCCCATAAATGGGCTTTCGAAAACTACAGTGTGATTTCACACTACAGAGAGGCAAGATAATCCAGCAACTTTTGATTCTCGTTTTCAATATGCTTATAAAACTCAATGTCTTTTAGCTTAGATGCCGCAGCTTCATCAATAACGATCACTGCATCTCGGTGCATTTGTAGCGCTGAGGCCGGACATGCGGCAGTTAACGGCCCCTCTACCATCGCAACAACAGCATCAGCTTTGTTTTCACCTGTTGCTAGCAACACCACCTTTTTAGCATCTAAAATAGTGCCAATACCCATTGTGATGGATAAATGAGGCTGGTACTCATCAGCTTTAAAAAAACGCGCGTTATCATCAATTGTTGCTTTCGTTAGGGTCTTTACGCGAGTACGTGAAGTTAATCCTGACGATGGCTCATTAAAGCCAATGTGGCCATTTCTGCCAATGCCCAAAAGCTGTACATCAATTCCACCAGCTGACTTAATACGCGCTTCATACTCGCCGCACGCCGTAATTGGATTTTTTGCGTCACCAGGGGGAACGTGCGTATTACTTTTATCAATATTGATATGGTCAAACAGCTGCTGCTGCATAAAATATCGATAACTTTGTGGATGTGAGCCATCTAAACCTAAATATTCATCTAGGTTAAAACTGGTAACTTCAGCAAAACTAATTTCATTTGCTTGATTACGCTTAATTAATTCTTGATACAAAGCTACTGGTGTTGAACCAGTTGCTAATCCCAACACAGAGTTAGCTTTACGCTTTAGTTGCGTTGTAAAAATGTCTGCACCATATGCTGCCACTTCGGCAGCGTCTTTTAAAATGACTACTTGCATACGATTAACCAAATGTTGAGATGATTAGAATAAAATGGGATCTGAACCCTGTCTCGCGTGCAATCAAGACAAGGTCAGATCGAACCTAATTGGGATACACAGCATTAGGTTATCACCATTATGACAACGCTGTCATTATTATCAGAAATAATTCTCTTGTAAAGCAAAAGTGAAAAAAAACATGGATATTTTTTACGCTATACATTCAGCAGGTATAAAAAAGCCCACAATAGTGGGCACTTTTACTAATTAACCTGAGCTGCTGATAACCACCGAGGGCCGCTATACACTTACAAAAATGCGGCGTTTATACATCCAGTGAAGCACCAGAAGCTGCACTGCCAATAACGCAAAAACAGCCATTAGCGGCTGCCATGCAGCCGGTACAGCAGTAATAATCCCACCAAACACACTCTTACTAATAAAGCTCCAGTCCACTAAACTCGACGCCAAATAAATAATAATAGAGTTGGCTCCTATAATAATAAAGGGATACGCCCAGCGCTGAAAATTCAGTATATCTACAACCGCATAAAATACTGCTAACAGGATCGCGCTCCAGCCCACGGTTACGAGCACAAATGAACTCGTCCACAACTCTTTATTAACAGGAAACTGCATATCCCAAATCCAACCTAGTGCTAACGCAACGATCCCAGAGCCTGCTAGAATAGCTACCGTTTTCCACTCACCTTGAGTGTGTGCATTAGCAATTGCACGACCTGCAAATACCCCTGCGATAGCATTAACGATGGCAGGTAAACTAGATAGCACACCTTCTGGGTCAACCGGACGATTTTGATAACTGATCCCTGGAAGTAGATACGTGTCGATAAACGCATTCCAGCTACCCACACCGTTTGCACTTAAGTCGCCGGCTTGTCCACCGGGGACAGGAATGAAGCAAAGCAAAATCCAATAGAATAACAATATACCAATACCTACATAGGCCAACGTTCGCAAGCTAGTGTGCCAAACCAGTAAAGCACAAAAGAACCAAGCAAACGCGATCCGACCTAAGACACTCGCGTAACGAACGCTTTCTGGATCCATTGGGATCCCCGTACCCCAACCATGATTATATAGCACGCCAAAACCACACAGTAATAAGAGGCGCTTCAGTGCTTTGATATAAAACGGTTGACGCTCTTTAAAAGGTAGATGATCAATACGCTTGGGCGATAAGCCCATTGCTACACCTGATAAAAAGATAAATAGTGGAAAGATAAGATCATAAAAAGTAAAACCATGCCAAGGGCTGTGGGCCGTATGTGCTTCGAAAGCTTTCCACCCTTGCCATCCGGTCAATACAAATAGTGCAGCAAAAATTGACTGGCCACCTAAGATCCAGAACATATCCATGCCACGCAAGGCGTCCAAAGACGCAAGTCGCTTTGGTTTATTATTAGTTGCCATAGTTATTTATCCGTTTGAAACATAACGATGGGTAGCTCAATCAAACTAACCGACTGACTGTAAGGTGTATTCACAATGCGTGTAATCGCTATCCCACCATAAAGTAAATCGAAGCGATACCAATCGTTATCTTAGTTAAGCTTACTATTTTGAGACGAAAAGAACTTGTCTATAACTAAGCAAAAATCTTGCTATTTAGTTGTTCTAGATAAGAAGTTTTAACGAAGTTAGCGACCGATTTACGTCTGCAAACTTAGTAAGTATTAAGACTAATTGGTTTACCAGCTCTAGTTATTGAACCATCCATATCGAATATCGGCTAAACATAAAAAACAAAGCCCCGCGATACAGCTGCGGGGTTTTATCAGGGAAATCTACAAGGCCATTTCGCCCATGAATCATTTACAAAACAGTTATATCACCTGCCCTGCGATATAGGTCTGCTCAACAAGCAAGTTACGTCTATCGAGTACCACAAAGTCGGCATCAGCACCCGATCTTAGATGCCCTTTTTGTGATAAACCAAGATACTGTGCAGGATATAGGGAAGCCATACGTAAACTCTCAGCTAGGCTCACGTTAAGCGTATTGACAGTATTACGTACCGCACTTGCCATATCTAATACGCTGCCTGCAAGCTCTCCTGTTGTTGAGTTTAAACGATCGCCTGTACGGATCACTTTCCTACCATCAAAAAAGTCAAACTCGGTGTCATCTGTACCAACAGGTGGCATAGCATCTGTCACAAGCATTACTTTACCGCGCTGCTTAGTACGAATGGCAAGCTGTGCGGACAATGGGTGCACATGATGACCATCAACAATCAAACCACACCAGCTATTGTCATCCCATAGCGCCGCTCCAACCACACCAGGTTCGCGTGAGGTAAATGCGGACATTGCATTAAAAAGGTGAGTAAATCCATCTACACCAACGTTAAGTGCTGCATTTGCTGTTTCGTAATCTGCATTTGAATGCCCAATACACACTTTTACGCCAAGTGCAATCAAACGTTCAATGTCGCTAAGAGGAACAGTTTCAGGTGCCAAAGTAACCATCTTGATCCCTAAATCTTGACGGCCGTATACAGTAAATTCTTCCTCTGAGATTGGCCGAATAAACTGTTCGCTGTGAGTGCCTTTCTTAGGATGAGACAAATGAGGACCTTCAAAGTGGATCCCAAGCACACCTGATTGACCCGCTGCAATAGCCTGTGCAGTGGCGTCGGCGGCTTGCTGCATCACTTCAATTCTATCTGTGATAAGTGTAGGCATCAGCCCTGTAGAGCCAAATTTCCCATGTGCACTGACTATTTTTTCTAGACACTCTGTGGATTGCTCTGCATTAAAAAATGCGCCACCACCACCGTTAACTTGAACATCAATAAAACCAGGTACAACTAGTCCTGATAATGTCAAAGCATCGATCACCTGCGATTCATTAACATGTTCAATTCGACCTTTATTTACACTGAAGTAAACATCTTTCCTAAAACTTTCGCCATCAAAAAGCTCTGGAGCAAAGTAACATTGAGTCGTCATTAGTTCGCCTTTTGTAATTCTTGACCTGTACTTTGAATAGCAAAGTAAATAGCCCCCATTTCAGGCGGCTGCTTAGGTAGTTGGACTTGCTTTGCGATTTCTGGGTCAAGCCAAGCTTGTAATGGTTCAGATAACCCACCGATCATAGACAATCTGGGTGGATTCAGTTCAAGCAGACGCTTCGCCAAGCGGCTGATATATCCTGCACCAGACTTCACTATTGAAAGTGCGATGTCATCGTTTTGCTTAGCCTGATCTAACACATATCGGGCAAGTTTTGCATAGCCACTTGAAGGTTGCCCTGCCATTTGCTCTGCAATTCCCATCGCATCTTTAGCACTGAAATGATCTAATAATACTTGGCTCAACGTTGTTTTCTCACCTAATCCATCAAGATCAAGTAAGGCAGCTTTAACTGCTTCTAGCCCCATCCATGCGCCACTGCCCATATCGCCTTGAGCAAAACCATGTCCACCATAGTTGACCGTTTTGCCATTGACCAAAGCAAAACCACAAGAACCGGTCCCCGTAATAATGACCGCACCATCACTACCTTCATGTGCCCCAATACATGCAGTATGTAAATCAGTGGTAAGAAACATCTGTTTAAATGGATGTTCCCACTGCATAATCTTGTCATACAGCAGCGGCAAGTTAACACCTGCGAGACCAAGGCCGGCATTAAGTTCATGAACCTGCTCAACACGAAGTCCCGCATCTTGTAATGCCATTTGAGTCGATACCATAATAGATTCAAGTGTGCGCTCTAATCCATGTAAGGGATTAGCAGGGCCTCCCAGACCGGTACCCAAAATGCCATGTTGAAGAGAATAAATAGTTGCACGGCACTTTGTTCCACCACCATCGACACCGATGTATAGTTGGTCTTGGTTAACCTGTTTAGCCATCATGTAAAGACCCCTACTCTATTCTGGATTACACCACGTTATTATTTTCGTTAGACGCGGTTTTTTATTCATGTTGAATTGATGTTACACAACAAATGACAGCGTTGTCATTATTTTTTTCAAGAAATTTATTCATTTTGAAAAAATGAATATTGCATAGTTTGAGCAAATTGTCAGGGAAAAACAGCAAAAATTACAGAAATAATATAACCGAGGATGAGAAATTAGAGAAAGAAATGAGTTCAGCCTTTCGAGTGAAAAACCAAAGTGGCACTAGGCAAAGCTAGCACCACTGAGTAGTGTTACGCTCAAAACAGAGGTTATTTAACACCTAGCTCTTTCAAACGTTCTTGTAAGTAACTATCAGCCGTGTATCGTTCTGATAACACTACATCTGGTCTTGGGTGCAAGAACAGTGGCAGTGAAATACGTGACTTAGTCGATGCTTTGCCTGTTGGATTGATCACTCGGTGAATAGTAGAAGGGAAATACCCACCAGATGCTTCTTGTAGCATATCACCAATATTAATGATCAATGAACCAAAATCACATGGCACATCTAACCAACTGCCATCTTGTCTTTGTACCTGTAGACCTGGCTCATTTGCTGCAGGAAGCACGGTTAATAGATTAATGTCTCCATGAGCGGCTGCACGAATAGCACCGGGCTCTTCGTCACCTGTCATTGGCGGATAATGAAGAATACGCAATAACGTTTGCTCTGATTGACTGATCATGTCTTTTAGATCAATCGAAAACTTTGCTCTTACTTCTTCTGGTGCTTCTGATTGAACCCAGCTTAATAACGTTTGGGCAAACTCATTCGCCAAACGATAATATTCACGGATCTCAGATTCTAATTGAGCTGGTACTTGACCTTTTGGATATACATGAAAGTATTCTTTAATATCTTTCACGGTAAAGCCTTTTGCTACTTCTGACACCTCTGGTGGAAAGTAACCGTCTTGTGTTTCTTTATTAAAAAGAAATTGATGCTTTTCTTCTGAATTAAAAAATTCTTGCCAATTTTTGTAGATTGACTCAACCAACTCTTGAGGGATTGGATGATTCTTTAATACACCAAAACCGGTATTTCTTAATGACTCTACAAATTCTTTCGCAGCATTTGGCGATTGATAGTCTACGGTAGGTAACTGTTGCATAATGGTTCCACCAAAATTATTAGTAATTCATGGTTATTTACCTAAACACATTGTTTCGGTAAATAACGCACTTCCCGTGTCATCTCAACACTGCGTACCTAGTAGAAGGTAAGGCGTATGTTATCGGGTCTGTTAACCTAGGGGTTTATGCTTGAGGGGTAAATCAAATCTTACCTCTCAAAACAGCAACAGCAAAGGCTAAAAAAGCCCTTATACGATCGTGTTGTCGATAATTCTTAGATAAGTCAGTGACGCTAATTCAATACATAGCAGGTGACTTTTCCAGATTACGTTTTAACAGCGAGCGAGCTTATTGAATTAGCGGCGATGACATAAGGACTTATGTCCGCTTTTCCTAATAGAGCTCACTACTTTGACACAGATCAATCACAATCAGGTGCACTAACCGGAATACGGATCCGCCACTCCAATCCTAGTGGAGTATTATCTACGTCAAATTCGCCTTGTAACGCCCCTGAAATCAAGTTAGCAGTTAAATTGGCGCTCAATCCAACATGTCCAGCGTTACCTCGTTTTGTCGTAATAAAAGGTTTAAGGAGTTCAGTTGTTGAAATACCTTTTAGACCCACGCCATAGTCAATATAAGAAATATGAAGCAGCTCATCAAGGTGTTGACAGCTAATTGTGACACTATGTTCAGGTGAACACCACGCGTGTGCTATCGAGTTTTCAATTAGATTCTCAAACACTTCAAGTAACGCCTGACCATCAACATATAAATTAGCTGCGATTTCTGTAATAAATTCGATTTTAACATTCTGTTTCGAAAAACTGTTGCGTAAGCGGTTCTCAATATCAAACAGCTTTGTAGGCGCACGAACACAGCCCCTTTCTGATTGCGATATTGATTTTAGTAGGCTGACAAATTTTGCTACTTTCTCTAAATTGCGTATACACAACTCGCAACTTTCTTTCATTTGCTCAAAACCATCAACTAAATGTGCTTGTGTCAGCGTTTGTGATGTCAATGCTTGTTGTAAGTTTTGTGCTATCTCTTTTAAATAGCTAGACGAGGTAATACTTGTGCCAAGTGGTGTGTTGAGTTCATGTGCAATACCTATCATCATCTGATTAATAGTGTTCGATAGCTGTTGTTTAACCGCTAATTTTTGCGCCTCAATCAATTTAAATTGGGTGTTAACTCGCGCTATGATCTCACTTGGCTTGTACGGCTTGGTGATGTAATCCACGCCACCTACGGAAAGTGCTTGAACTAAACTCTCACTGTCTTCGTAAGCGCTAACAAAGACAACTGGAATGCCGGCTGTCACTGCGTTCGATTTCAACGTTTTACAGAGCTCGATGCCAGACATATTTGGCATTTTAATGTCGGTGACTATTAAGGCTGGATGATGTTTCTTAACGATGCTGAGGGCAATATCTCCGCCCCTTGCCGCTAGCACTTTAAACCCCTCTTTACGGAGAATAAGTTGTAATACTTGGAGGTTTTCTGGCATATCATCAACAATTAAAATATCAGCCATTCACGTTACCCACTCCCTGAACAGGACACTTTTAACAGCATAGCTTGAGAAATCATATATCGCGACTATGGTTAAATATAAATTCACGCATAAATAATAGCTTATGTCTTCAAAAGCGTTACTAAGTTGGATCGCCCTATTCGCTTTGTTAGGCGTACTTGGCGGCGCAGCTTTGCTCTTTCACGCCACTACATCACAACGCTTGATTGCAGACGATTTGAGGACTTCCTATCAAAACCATTTATCGCTAGAGATGTACGTAAAAGAACGGGATACAAAATGGCTAGATAATCTGAAATTTCCAAAAAGGCCCCCTACGCCTTTTATGCTGGATCAGCTATACGAAGCACAAAAAAGTTTAGCTTCTCACTTCGCTTCTGATCCTCAGGCACAACTTAGCTTCCCTGAGACATATAGACTCGCCATAGACAAGCTGCCGATATTGGCAAACACTGAGATTGAAAAAGTACATAATCAACAACTTCAATTACTGATTGCCGTCTCGTTAACTATCTTTTTTGTTGCCGTCTGTTTAGCGGCTTTTATTTGGTATATGAGAGCCAAGCATTTTTCACCGTTATACAGCATAATCAGAAGCTTACAAAACCAATCCGAACGTGCTGATACACTTGATTTGGCCTTCTCCAAAGGAGATGCTGAAATCCAAGAACTGATCCGTTCGATTCATCAGACTACCGCTACACAAAATCAAAAGTTACGTTCAGCTGCAATAATCGAAAGGTATAATAGAGAACTAAAATCAATCACAGGCTCAAGCGCAATTGTTGAGCATGCGCTCTCATTTATTGCCAACGAGTTTAATTCACCTTGTACTGCTTTATATATACACCAAGATGCTCAAACCTTTTCTTTGTGCCGTGCACATGGAGTTACGCTGGATTATTCTGTAATTGAATCAAGTTTAACTCAGTGTGCCTATCAAAACACATCTCAAATACTTATCGAGCCGTTGTGGCTTAAAGCAAAGCATCTTGAGATAAAAATACAAGGGCGCTATACCTTGCCGTTGACAATAAATAACCAAGTTGTTTATGTGATTTTTATCGGTAGTGCAGAGACGTTAAGTAAGAGTCAATTTGATGCTTTGGAGTATCTCTGTAAAGACTTAAGTTTGGCTTTGGTCATTAACGAAAATATGGAGAAACAACAAAAAACAGAGTCCGCCTTGGGCGAGCAGTTAGAACTCACTCATCACATCATAAATGCCATCCCAAACCCCACATACTACCGTTCTACTGAAGGTGTATTTATGGGTATTAACAAAGCATTTTTAACTCTCCTTGACCAATTTGAAGTTGATGTTATTGGTGCCAGGATAGACGAAGTGTTTGATTTAGGGGTAGCTAGTTTATTTGAATCGAAAGCCGCTGAAATCATTCGTTCATCACACGAGCAAACCTATGAAGTGTTATTACTAGATGGTCAAGAAAACGCGCGCGAATTAATCGTATACGAAGCGCCATTTTTCAATGAGGATGGCGATGTAATAGGTATCGTGGGTATGTACTTAGATGTTTCAGAGCGTAATCAATTACAGCGTGAGCTCATTGAAGCAAAAGACTCTGCACAACATTCAGCAAAAGCAAAAAGCGAGTTCTTGGCAAATATGAGCCATGAAATAAGAACACCGATGAATGCAATTATAGGGATGTCCCATTTGGCATTATCGGGCGAATTAAGCGCAAAACAGCATGATTATATCTCTAAAATAGATGTTGCTGCTAAACAGCTACTGCGGCTTATTAACGACATTCTAGATTTCTCAAAAATAGAAGCAGGTAAAGTAGAACTAGAATACCAAGCTTTTTCAACTGAAAAATTACTCGATAGTGTTGCCACTATTATCGGCGTAAAAGCACAAGAGAAACAACTAGAGTTAGTTTTTGATGTCGACTCTCAAGTGCCTTATTGTGTAATTGGTGACCAATTTAGATTAAGCCAAGTCCTTATCAACCTCGCAGGGAATGCTGTCAAGTTTACCGACAAAGGTGAAGTGGTGATCCGAGTAACTTTGGTGAGTTGCACCACTACGCTTGCCAAAATGAAGTTCAGTGTTAAAGACTCTGGTATTGGGATGAACAAACGCCAGCAGAGAAACTTATTCCAATCATTTTCTCAAGCCGATAATTCAATTACGAGGAAATATGGTGGTACTGGTTTAGGCTTAACTATTTCACAACAACTAGTCAAACTCATGGGAGGAGAGATCTACGTAGAAAGTGAAGAAGGTATAGGCTCCGAGTTCTATTTTACCCTAGAAATGGAGATTAGCGATGAGATTAATAAAACAAAACCCCTCTCTAACTACTTATCAAAATCAACAGCCATCATCATCGATGACAACCAACATGCACTAGATGTGTTAGGCGGCATGCTGAAAAACTTTGGAATGCAGTTCAGTGCTTACCAAGATCCCAATAAAGCGCTAAACCACTTTATACTTACCAAGGAGCAGCCGGACCTTATTTTTGTTGACTGGCACATGCCAAAATTAGATGGTATAGAATTAATTGGCAAAATTCACTCTCAACTTGTTGAGTTAAAGAGTAAAATAATTTTAGTCACGGCTTATGGACGAGAATTGCACCTGACAGACACCCAGGCAAGTTTAGTTGATGGCGTGTTATTGAAGCCAATAAATCCATCAAACCTTATCGATATCATACAAACAGCACTTTTTGGTTCAACCACAGTAAGGGGAAGTGTTGTCGAAAAAGCGCAATCCATACCTAATGATGTGTTACAGGGAATTGTGATTTTAGTCGCCGAAGACCAACCTGTAAATCAAGAAATTGCAGTTGAAATACTGTCAAATTTTGGTGCAGATGTCGTAATTGCGGATAATGGCAAAGAAGCGATTGAGCGACTCAAAAGCAAGCACATTAATATTGTGCTAATGGATATGCAAATGCCAATAATGGATGGTATCACTGCTACGCAAAAGATCAGAAAAGAGTATGATAAAGATACCTTACCTGTGCTGGCGATGACGGCAAATGCAATGGAAGAGGACATACAAATTTGTATTGATGCTGGAATGAATGATCACGTAACTAAACCCATTGACGTGAAGCAATTAGTAGAGCGTATTTTACAATATACGCAAGTCAACCACTCGCTACCACCACTTGAGCCAGACGATCTACAAAACGACATCGTGACCACGACATCAACTTTTGTATCAGAGGAAACTATTGAGTTTAACGGTATTGATATTTTAGAAGGTATTGCCCGTGCTGCCGGAAATCAAAAAGTTTATTTTGATATTCTTGAAAAGTTTCTTTCACAGCAAGTTGAAGAGCTCATCAACTTAAAACAAGCATTGGCAATCGAAAATTTGGAACTTGCACAAAGTATGCTTCACGCCTTAAAAGGCGCAAGTGCTAATTTATCTATTGTAAAATTAGTCACTGAATTCAAAAAAATTGAATCCTCACTTGATATTAATCCACCTAAAGCACAAGAAATAGATGAGCTTATCAAGTACGTAAAATATGCGCTGGGGCAATGTCAGTTACGTCGCAAGCAAGATAAAGTAATAGAATCGGAGGCCACTAACAGCGTGACGAAGAGCGAGAGTAGTCAGCTAGAGGAGCTAATACAATTGGCTAGAGCACTGAGAGATTACGATACCCAAGCGACTGAGTTAGTCGATACCATAACGGCCAGTAGCTATTTATCGGAGGTAGAGTTACAGAAGCTAAAAACGGCTATTGCACGCTTCGAGTTTAATGAGGCATACATGATGTTAACGTCAATAAAGCGTGTTGAGGAAGCTAAAGACTTAAATATCGATAAGGGCTCCGTCCACTAATTCAACAATCCAATTATTACTTCTGCGCCCTCTACTGCATTAAGCCAAACAAGGGAAAAAACTGAAAAAGGCTAAAGACTTACTACTTCAGCCTAAGACACAGCAAACAGTACATCTGCCAATATAACTCAGCATTAAAAGCACTTTTATCGAGAGCTTAACACCTCAGCCAAAACATAGCCCAAAAAAAGCGTAGATGACTATTCAGTCTGACATTTGAGTAAGTAATGACAAGAGCCATTACCTCATCAAACTTGTTTGACTGCTATATAATGCTTTGCAATCGTGCAACCCAGCCACCATAGGCGCAGCTACATACGTAATGACATGTGCATCTTTATGGTAACTTGGCCGCAGAGTCTACACAGCAACAATAAAAAAGTGCTACCCGTTTACAGACCTAATTGATCCATAAAATCATCATCAGCAGTGTCTTGCTCCTGTGCAGCTTTTGTTGACGTCTTTTTATCCGCTTGACTTGCAATGATATCATCTGGATCTACAGACTCTGCAATGTCAAAGTCGTGAAGTTTAATAAACTCAGTCTTATCCATCGCTAACTCAAGATAGAAAATATTTTGACCTTGCGTGGTAAAAGTAACACGCCGCGCTTGCGGTCGATCCATGGTCGTATCAACTGAGATTTGTACTTGTTTATTAATCGCCATCATCTTGGGCTGGTTTTGTGTGATAGATGTATGTAGCTGCTCGCGAACCTTGTTGGTAAAATCACCAACAATTTGATTCATCAGCTCACCTAAAACATTTGCAACATCATCTGACAAATGGCTATGTGCAATTTCGTCTTCAGGCATACCCATGTTACGCATATAGTCAGTATAAACTTCCATCGCAGCTTGCGCCGTAAAATTGGTCACAACTAAACCGGTAAATCCACCATCAAACAGTACAAAGCAGCCAATATCTGGTCTCATACAAGTACGGGTAATCTTTTGTACCATTGCAGAATAGCTTATTTGATTGCCGCTTGCCGACGACAGCACTTCTGTTACCGAGTGGCATAGAGTTGAAAGAATATCTTCTGTGCTAATCACTTTGTTTTTCGCCATTTTTTATCTCATATTTACTTCTTATCATTAATAGTAGCCAAGCTACTGAATTTATCACTGACTATCCAGCATAAAATGCTAAAATAGCGAGATTATTTTCAAAGAGAGATTTGATGTGACGGGCAAAGACAGTATTTATGCCACTGAGCAAGCAGTAAAAGACTTTACTTTTGACGAAAATGTTGTCGAAGTATTTCCAGACATGATCCAGCGATCCGTGCCTGGATATGCAACGATAGTCAGTACAATGGGTAAACTTGCTGGTGCATATACACAAAGCAACTCCAATTTATATGACTTAGGATGCTCTTTAGGTGCAGTAACATTAAGTATGCGCAGAAACATCGACAAAGAAAATTGTCACATTATCGCTGTAGATAATTCTGCGCCAATGACTGAACGCTGTAAACTTCACTTAAAAGGCTTTAAATCTGATGTGCCCGTCTCTGTCATTTTAGGCGACATTAATGAAATAGAAATTAATAACGCCTCGGTGGTTGCGATGAATTTCACGCTACAGTTTATTCCACCAGAAAACCGCAATGCGGTGCTTGAGAAGATATATCAGGGCCTAAAACCCGGTGGTGTATTACTATTGAGCGAAAAAATTCGTGGGGAAAATGACATTAAAGACAATTTATTGATCGATCTCCATCATGACTTTAAACGTCATAATGGCTATTCCGAATTGGAAATCAGCCAAAAGCGTACGGCGATTGAAAACGTGATGCGCACAGACTCTTTGAGCACACATTTGACAAGATTAGAAGATATTGGCTTTAGTCAAACTCAAGTCTGGTATCAATGTTTTAACTTCTGCTCACTGGTAGCTATAAAATAGAGGCAATTATGAATCATTGGTTTACTGACTTTTACGCTACCATAGCAAAGACACCACTGAGCCATTGGCTCGAAACACTTCCTGCGCAGCTAAGTCATTGGCAAAAAGAAGCTCAGCATGGAGACTGGCCAAAATGGGAAAAAGTACTTAAAAACTTACCTGACATTTCTACTTCGCATGTCAACATCACTACAAAAGTTGAAATTGGCACGGTAGAAGAAATCAGCGAAGGTCACCAAAAGCAACTGACACACCTTCTTAAGCGTATGATGCCTTGGAGAAAAGGGCCATTTCACCTGCATGGTATACATATTGACACAGAATGGCGCAGTGATTGGAAGTGGGATAGATTGTTACCACACATTAGCGATTTAAAAGGCCGCAATGTGCTAGATATTGGGTGTGGCTCAGGCTACCACCTTTGGCGTATGCGTGGTGAAGGTGCAGAACTGGTTGTCGGTATAGATCCATCTGACCTATTTCTATGTCAATTTCAAACTATCAAGCACTATAATCCAGACCCTAATGTTCACCTATTACCGCTTGGTGTAGAGCAATTGCCAGAGCTTAAAGCCTTTGATACCGTTTTTTCGATGGGTGTCTTGTATCACCGTCGTTCCCCGATTGATTTTTTAGCTCAGCTTAAGGCTCAACTACGCAAAGGCGGCGAGTTGGTACTAGAAACTCTCGTCGTTGAAGGGGATGTTAACACGGTATTGGTGCCCACCGATCGTTACGCAAAAATGCGTAACGTATGGTTTATTCCAAGTTGTGATGCACTAACCTTATGGCTGGAGCGAGTTGGCTTCAAAGACATTAAAGTTGTTAACCGGGATGTGACGTCATTGGACGAGCAGCGCCAGACCCCGTGGATGGAAACAGAGTCGCTTGCTGACTTCTTAGACCCTGATGACCCAAACAAAACGATAGAAGGCTATCCGGCTCCACTTCGCGCCATTTTTACTGCTAAGGCGTAAGGAAGTTAATGTGCAAATTTGCCTAGCCTGCATTCTGCAGGTTAGGTAAGCTATGATATTTAGCTCTACAAAACAATAAGCTCCAATGTGTTTATCGTTGTAATAGCTTACAAATCAACCTCCCCCCTTTAATCCAAACGAAGCTGTTGCACCCCACCCAAGCTCAGTATTTTAGATTGACCGTTAATATTGATAGTAAGATATGTCGAACTACACTATATGTAATAAGTAACTAACATTTTGGACAATAGGTGAGCAGGCTTACTTTTATCGCTCATCGAACATACTACCGCATCCATTTATAAAACCGGCACTGTAATGGCTATTCATCAATAGTACCCGAGCAGTGGCTAAAAAAGCCTGAGAGTTTGGGGAACAGTTAATCCTAGCTTTGAAGCAAGCGAGAAGTAATCCGTAAAAATGGGATCATGATCAGCCTAAAAGCCTTCTGTTCAGGTACCCCACACAAAGCTCAGCTGTCATTACATGGCTTATTTCATCATAAAAGGAGACTAAATGGCTGTAAATAAATCAGATCAAGAATATACCCATGTGCGGCAACTGTTAAAGAAAATGGATCCTGATATAGCTGCCAGCTTTAGTTACAAACAACGCAAAGCACTACAAAAAGCAATGGATACGCGTAGTTGGAACAACCATAAGATTGACTTTAGGCCGACATTAGCACTGCCATTCTTACCCTGGAGTTTCTATTTTGTTTTCCTTGGCGGTGTAAACAGGCGCAAGCTAAGCTCGAGCGAACGTGTTACCGCCGCTATCGTTTTTTTAATCACGCTACTTGTCTTCAGTGTTATTTTGCTTGGGATCTTGTTTGTTGCGCTTTACTTATTAAAGTCTTGGCTAGGTATTGATATCTTTGCTGGTGAATCACTGGGCTTATGGGATCATTTCAAAGAAGTGTTTAATTTGGAATAAGGTATGTAGATGAAGCAATGATTTAGCCAGCATCCAAACACCAGATTACATAGTAAGTAGAAATCTTTTTTGCTTCTTACTCTAAAACAGTACAAGTTTATAATCGATTAATTTATATAGTAATTATCAAGGATAAGTCCGAAACAGCGCTATACTTTGTTCCTGATTTTGGGTAGCATCTGCACTGATTCAATAATGGACTAAATCAATGAAAACTACAAAAACACTCATCGCGCTTACGCTTATCTCTTCATTAGTAGCTTGTGGCGGTAGTAATAATAACAACAGTACACAAGGTTCAGGAAGCAGCAGTGCTGCTCTAGCAAAATTCACAACAATGACTAGCGTGACTAACTCGTGCGGTGAAGCCACTCAACCAGCTTTTGATGTTGTATTCCATAAACTTGATGGTGCCGTAAACGGTACCACAAAATCTGACAATCAAGGGAAGATAGATACCGATATTCCCCAAGGGACACAACATATCTCTGTCATAATACCAATGAAAAACAATGATGGTGAAAAGGTGACTTATGTCGACACGTATCTTGATGTTTCTAACGGATTAACACTAGATAGACTCAGTTTTTATAACAGTGATGACTCTTGTTCATGTACATATGAGGCGCAAGTCGATATTTCTGAACTTAAAATATCTGCACCTGATGCTATTTTGGAGGGGGTAAATCGCCGCCCAATTCATATTGATGTTGCTGATGACGTATTGCCAATGTGTAGCAAGGATAAACTCGCTTATCTTTCAATCAAAACGCCATACTTTGGCGGCTCAAAAGCGGCGAAATTTGATCTCTCTTCCGGAGCAATCAGTGTAAAAGAGTCTGACTTTATTCATCAAGGCGTTAAAGTCGACTACTCACACATTGATGAGCATAGTATGGGGACTGTTAACATACGTGGTGCCATTGATAACCGCTCTGTTTTTCATCAAGTTTCATATAGAACCAAAGATAATCTTTATATCTACCCCTCTATTGCAGATACCAACTTACTTTCTCTTGCAAGCTTTGAGGAAAACAGCTTTGCAGAGGGTAACTTTAAGAGCTTTAATACTGCATATCAGCATATCGACGAAAATGGTCACTTAGATCAACCGCAGAAGATTTCGGCCTACGATGTTGGTTATGAGTTTTCAAACAGCTTTGTTAATGCCCTAGTATCATCAAATAGTAACGTATTATCTTATGATTACACCAACGCTGTACCCAGTGCTGACAGAGTACAATATATGATAGGGTTTAATGATTACAAGCATGGTGCGGTAAGTTGGTATATCAACTCTGAAGCTAAAGGAACAATCCCTGATTTGGAATTTGGTGATATTCTCACTGATGAGACGATGGATGAAAGCTCTATGTACCTCTCATTTAACCTTTACGATTATAATCATGAAGGTAATTACATTGACCTTATCAATGTGTTTCAACGCCAAACATACGAACAATTGATAGACAGTGGTATATATGATGGTGGCGCTTCCATCAGAATAGAGTTTGAACTTAACTCCAATTAAGCTTTATTAAAGGTGATATGAGGCGAGCTTAAACGCGTAAAAAGCTCATAGCTCGACTTATATCATCTAACTTCCATTGAGAGCCTCTTAGCCGTAATTCCCACTATCGATTAACACCATTGCTATAACAGCCTTAAACCAATTATCTTAATTAAGAGGTCTATGTTGAGGCGAGAAAGTCTTGTCGATAACACCGCGCCCGCGTCCTGCTATTACCTCGGTAACTACGTCCTGTAAGCAAGGCAAAAATTTTGCTTCTAAGCTGTTCTAAATAAGAAGTTTTGTGACTAATCAAAACAATAGGATAGTACGAATGTCATACGGCTTTATGCTCATCTCTAAGCAAGAAATAAAGTGAAAAAGGAGCTAAAACGCTCCAAATCATGTAGATATATCAACCCTTAATGGCAAGTCTTATCTTTACACTATAAGAGAAGCCTACCTAGTTGTTCTATCACCCATGGTTTAAGTTATTTTGCAATGTCGCAATATGCTTTACTTAACTCTTTAAACCAACTGGAAGTAAATCCGCCTCCCGCAACTTGTGGTGTCAGTTTTTGGTTTAATGACTTGTTATCAGATAGGTTTAACATACTTTTCTTTTTTACTTTTAATTTCATTTTTTTATCCTTAATGACAATCTGAATTTTCAACTTGCTTACATTGCAAGTAAAAAAATAATAACAACATTGAGATAGTTAGCAAACATTTGCTTTTAAATTGTCCTGTTTTTTAATACGGAAAGTATGAATTTGCGTTAGAAAGACTTGTTACTCAGGTGACGAGTAAACGACCTGAGCCCCTATCCGCTAGTTGCTCTAAGGTATACTGCATACAGCTTTTTTTAAGCTTTCAACAACTACTTTAATTAAAAAATCTCTCTGGATGAATACAACACCTTGTGAAGGTGTGGATCACCAGGATCCAAACTTAACCAACTATTACTGCTGAAAACCTTCACTATATCTAGCTGAGAGGAAGCAATTGTACCGTAACACCTGCTAATCTATGGAAATTGCTAGGCCAGTCTGGATTTGCTAGCAAACTGCTCGCTAGAACTGGAGCTTGGGCATGTAGAGTGAAACTTTTACCTTTTTAGGAGACTTAAATATTCTTTTTGTTGCGAGGTTAATATACTAAAAAAGGAGCTAAAATTAGCTCCTTTTTATTTCGATTTGTAAACTTTAGCCTAAAAGCTCACCAAGCTGCTTGCTGACCGCATCAACAGCTTGAGTACCATCAAGTTTGTGATACTGCGTGTTACCGGCGTCCGCTTCAGCGCTGTAGTAATCTACAAGTGGCTTAGTTTGCTCGTGATAAATTGCTAGGCGTTTACGTACTGTTTCTTCTGTATCGTCATCACGGATGATAAGGTCTTCACCTGTCACATCGTCTTTGCCTTCAACTTTAGGCGGATTGTAAACAATGTGGTAAACACGGCCAGAACCTGGGTGTACACGACGACCACTCATACGCTCAACAATGATCTCATCCGCAACGTCAAACTCGATGACATGGTCTACATTGATGCCATTTTCTTTCATTGCATCAGCTTGTGGGATAGTACGTGGAAAACCGTCAAGCAAGAAGCCGTTTGCACAATCTTCTTTAGCAATGCGCTCTTTGACTAAGCCGATAATAATTTCATCAGACACCAATTGACCGGCATCCATGACTTTTTTCGCTTCAAGACCCAGTGGTGTTCCCTCTTTAATTGCGGCACGTAACATGTCACCTGTAGAGATCTGAGGGATCCCATACTTGTCCATTAAAAATTGAGCTTGAGTACCTTTACCTGCACCCGGTGCGCCTAGCAAGATGATGCGCATAATTAAATCCTCGTTTGGAGTTATTGGTATTTGTGTGTGAATTTTTCCATATACGCTGCCAATCCTCAAGGGACTTATACCAATTGATAAGGCAGAATGGTTATTTTTCTCGTAAAAACAAAAAAGCTCTGCGATTAACAGAGCTTTTGGTCAGAAATTAATCCTGATTATAAGAATGTACCTAGTGCCTTCACTTGGTCTAACATGCGGCAAGAGAAACCCCACTCGTTATCATACCAAGCCATCACTTTTACAAGTTTGCCATCAACTTTGGTTTGCGTTGAGTCAAATACCGAAGAAGCTGGGTTATGATTAAAATCGATCGAAACCAGAGGTAGCTCATTGTACTCTAGGATTTCACTCATTACGCCCTCAGCAGCTGCTTTAATTGCCGCGTTGACCTCTTCTTTTGACGTCTCGCGCTTCGCAACAAAAGTTAAATCAACTAGCGATACATTGATAGTTGGCACGCGAACCGCCATGCCGTCTAGTTTACCCGCCAGCTCAGGCAGCACAAGGCCTACTGCTTTTGCTGCGCCTGTTTTTGTTGGGATCATCGATTGTGTTGCACTTCGAGCGCGGTACAAATCTTTGTGGTATACGTCAGATAAGTTCTGGTCGTTCGTGTAAGCATGAATAGTCGTCATGCTACCTTGCTCAATTCCAATAGTGTCGTTTAACACTTTTGCAATAGGCGCAAGACAGTTTGTGGTGCAAGATGCGTTAGAAATAATCGTTGACTCAGCATTAAGTACTTCACTGTTAACGCCATGAACAACCGTTGCGTCCATATCAGTACCCGGTGCAGAAACGATCACTTTCTTAGCGCCCGCTTCAATGTGCTTTGCAGCGGCTTCGCGAGAAGTAAACAACCCCGTACATTCAAGCACGACGTCAACATCCAGTGTTTTCCATGGTAAGTTTGCAGGATCACGCTCTTGCGTTAGCGTAATTTCATCTCCACCAATAACCAGTGTATTATCATTCAGTACGACTTGCTCTTGAAAGCGGCCATGTACTGAGTCAAACTGAGTTAGATGCGCATTTACATTTGCAGGTGCAAGATCGTTAATGGCAACAACTTTAATGTCTTTATTCTGACCTGACTCGTATAGTGCGCGAAGTACATTACGACCTATACGTCCATAGCCATTAATTGCGATATTAATCATGATAACTGTCCCCTAATCTATTTTACTTCACTTGCTTGTTTTGCAAGCGCTTCAATGGCTTGCCAGTCTTTGTTTGCGATAAGCGCTTTATCAAGCATCCAAGTACCGCCCACACATACCACATTGTCGAGTGCTAAATACTTAGGTGCAGTTGCCAACGAAATACCACCCGTTGGACAGAATTTTACTTGTGGAATTGGTCCGCCAATAGACTTAAGCATTGGTGCACCACCTGCAGCTTCTGCTGGGAAAAATTTCAAGAATTCAAAACCATGACTTGCAAGTTTCATCACCTCACTTGGCGTTGCGGCACCTGGAAGGAATGGAATACTTGAAGACTTTGCCAGTTCCAATAATTCGTCATTTACGCCAGGGCTGACCATAAAATCAGCGCCGGCTTCTACAGAAGCATTGAAAGTTGCTTTATCCATTACCGTGCCAGTACCGACATAGGCCTCTGGTAAAGCCGCTTTAATGTCTTTCACCGCTTGCGCTGCCACCGGTGTGCGAAGTGTAACTTCAAGTGCTCGCAAGCCACCATTAAACAATGCCCTAGCAAGCGGTACCGCGTCTTCTAGGTTATCAATAACGATAACCGGAACCACTGGTGCTGCTGACAATATCTCTTTAATACTCATGCTCACCCTCATTCCCACTGTTATTATTCTTCGATGCCAAATGAGCATGCGCCTTGATCTGCACTACTCACTATGTGTCTAAATCCTGAAAATAGCTCTCGGCCTGTACCAAATGTCTGTGACTGTGGTGATAGCTGTAATTCACGCTGTGCCATTTCTTCATCAGAGACGTGTAGCACTAATTCGCCTTTAGGTGCATTTAGAGTGATCAAATCACCTTCGTGCACTTTAGCAATTGCACCACCTTCAACCGCTTCAGGCGCAAGGTGTATTGCTGCTGGTACTTTACCCGAAGCACCAGACATACGACCATCGGTGACAATTGCCACTTTAAAGCCTTGGTCTTGTAGTGTAGCCATCACTGGTGTCAGTTTATGAAGTTCAGGCATACCTTTCGCTTTAGGGCCTTGTTCTTTAATCACGGCAATAAAATCTTGGTTAAGCTTGCCAGCAGCAAAGGCTTCTTGTAATTCACCTTGAGAACTGAATACCTTTGCTGGCGCCGTCACAGTTTGATGCTGCTCTTGTACCGCAGATACTTTAATCACCGCTTTACCCAAATTACCACTGAGTAATTGCAAGCCACCTTGCTTATTAAATGGATTTGCGACTGGACGAAGCACTTCTTCATCTAGCGAATTCTCAGGCACTGGTACCCACTTCACTTTAGCAGGCCCTTGGTTATCGCTAATGATCACATTGCTGTTAATATCCAGCAATGGTTCCATGGTGTAAGCATCAAGTCCTTCGCCCACAATTGTTTTGACGTCATTGTGTAAGAAGCCGCCATCTCTCAATTCACGCATCAAGAAGCCCATCCCCCCTGCTGCTTGGAAATGGTTTACATCTGCATGCCCGTTTGGATAAATACGCGTTAATAACGGCACCACTTCAGACAAGTCGGCCATATCCTTCCAGGTAATTTGCACACCTGCCGCTTTTGCCATCGCCACCAAGTGGATAGCATGGTTAGTTGAACCACCAGTAGACAATAGACCAACTAAACCATTAATAACGGTTTTTTCACTCACGATGTCCGCAAGTACATTGCCACTTTTTCCATCGAGCAGTTGCGCCAACATGGTCTCAACTGCACTCGCTGTTAGGCCATCTCTTAGCTCAGTGTATGGGTTGATAAACGAACTACCAGGTAAATGAAGACCCATGATCTCCATTAGCATCTGGTTAGAATTTGCTGTGCCATAAAAAGTACAAGTACCAGCACTGTGATAGGAAGCACTTTCGGCTTCTAGTAGCTCATCCCGACTTACTAGACCTTGAGCGAACTTTTGACGAATACGAGCTTTTTCTTTATTTGGGATCCCCGACTGCATTGGGCCTGCTGGCAAAAAGAAAATAGGTAAATGACCAAAAGATAACGCGCCGATTAATAATCCTGGGACGATTTTGTCGCATACGCCAAGACAGAAAACTCCATCGAAAACATCATGCGATAATGCCACCGCTGTTGACATGGCAATTACGTCGCGAGAGAACAAAGACAGTTCCATACCATCGCGGCCTTGTGTCACCCCGTCACACATCGCAGGTACACCACCTGCCACTTGTGCAGTCGCATCAAACTTATTTGCCACTGCTTTAATTAAATCTGGATATTCTTTATATGGTTCGTGCGCCGACAGCATGTCATTGTACGAATTAATAATTGCTAAATTTGGTTGTTCGTCTTCTTTCAGACGTGCTTTGTCACTGCTTGAACATGCAGCCATCACGTGTGCTAGATTTCCACAGCCCAGTCCTGCTCGTACGCGCGTTTGTTTTTTTGCTTGTTGGATTCGAGCTAAATAGGCTTGACGTGTTGCTTTGCTTCGCTCAATGACGCGTTCGGTGACTTCCTGAATTCGTGGATGCAACATAATACTGACTCTCTAGTGTTAGAGGAAAAAGGCTCTGCACGATTACCAGCATTCGTGGCAATCCTTGTACAGAGCTGCTTTGATTTACCCGTTCAAAGGTACGCTATCAGGTTGTCTCTCACCCCAACCTGACACCGGTGTCACTATATTTACTCACAAAGCTGACACCGGTGTCAACCTTTCTTATAAATTTAGTCTAACTTTTTAAAATGACCAAATTATAACCATTAGAAATTCAACTGGTATCTGTGTAACAAGAATCGTTTGTTGTTTGATTTTATTGTTAATTATTATGACAAAAATAATTATTCTAATGTCTGATCATAATCACTATTGTAGAGTTAAATTCTCAATTGGCCTTAGCATGACGATATGCAGCTTAATACCAATTTGCTTAATTAAGTGGTCTATTTTGAGGCGAGAAAATCTTGTCGATAACGAGGCAAAAATTTTGCTATTTAGTTGTTCTAAATGAGAAATTTTTAACGCTGTTAGCGTCAGATTTACTCCTTCAAATTGAGCAAGTATTAAGTCAAATTGGTATAACTGATGGGTCAACAAGCTTCATTAATGCGATACAAACCTGAGGATTACTTGAACGCGCTGTATTTAACATTTTTCCTAAGAACAGCGAAAATAAAAAGCCCAATGACTAAGCATTGGGCTTTGGGGCAAGTATAAAAATTGAAAATGTTATGAGTTCGAGCGCGCTTGGGTCGACTCTCGAGTAATGAGTTTAGCTTCAAGTACATGTTGAAATGGCGTTTCTTGCGGCTGCGAAATATGCTTTATTAACTCCTCTACTGCAATACGTGTCATCTCTTCGACAGGCTGTGCAATGGTCGTTAGTCCAGGCCAAATATGCCGAGCGATCGGCGCATTATCAAAGCCTGCAATAGACAATTGTTGCGGCACTTTAATTTCACGTTGCGTAGCCAACTTTAAAACGGCAGCCGCCATATAGTCATTTGAAGCAAAAACAGCGGTCGGCCTAGGGTCTAGATCTAAAATCGCTTTTGCGCTGTCTGCACCCGAATGGTAACTGAAGTTACCTTCTGCGACTAAACGCGGCTGAAAATCTATACCATGCTTTGCGATCGCGCGCTGATAACCGGAAAAACGATTTTCTGTGGCACTGTGATCTGGGTGACCTTTGATAAATGCTATTTCGGTGTGACCTAACTTAATCAAGTGCTCTGTAAGTTCAAACGCGCCCTGTTCATCGTTACTTCTAATCGAAATGGAGTCATCTCCTTCAATTGCCGACGCGACACGTGCATACGGAATTTTTCGCTGCTTTAAAAAAGCTATCAGCTCTTTGGAGTCTGAAAATGGTGGGGTAAGTACAATTCCATCTAATCTTGAAGTCGTCAGTAACTGCTCAACGTTATCAATAAGGTCTTGACCACGCAGTTCACATGGGTGGATCAATAAGTTGTAACTGTGTTTTTGACATGCCTCAAGCGCACCACTTTGCACGCGCGTGATGTAACTCTTTGATGGATTATCGTAGAGGCAACCAATAATAAAGCTGCGGTTTTGTGCCAGACCCCGCGCGATTGGATTTGGTTTATAATTTAATTCTTCAAAAACTTTTAGCACTTTTTCGCGAGTTGCCGGACTGACATTAGGTTCGTTGTTCAGAACCCGAGAAACTGTCTTTTTTGACACTCCAGCATACTCAGCAACGCTATTGATAGTTACTTTTTTCATTGGCCTACCTTAACGATCCTCGTCGCTCGTGAATACAAGCCGCAGCACCAATTAGTGGAATATTATCCTGCACCACCAAAGTTACTGGAATTTGGCTGGTATACTGCGACATCATGCCTTTTTCAGTAAAGCGCTCAACAAAGCTACTTGCTTGCAATCTAGTCTGCATGCGAGGCAATATCCCACCGCCAATATAAACGCCACCTAAAGCACCAAAAGTCAGCGCTAAGTCGCCTGCTACACTGCCCATCCAGTCGCAAAAATGTGTAAGCGTCGCGTCACACACTTTACATTCTTTGGCAAGAGCACTGACTTGCGCAGCGTTTAAGTCTTTTGCTTGCTCACCACGCACTTGCGCCATGGCTTTGTAAAGTCTCGCGATACCGGGGCCAGAAAATACAGTCTCAACAGAGACATGCTGAATGCTGGCACGAAGGACGGTCAATAATTCTTTATCTAAAGCGGTCACCGGTGCAAGTGAAATATGCCCAGCTTCACAGCTCATCACTGCACTGCCGTTAATATCTCGCGCAAGACACGCAGCCCCAAAACCAGTTCCGGGTCCCATCACCCCAATATTTGCCCCTAACTCTGGCTGGCCTTGTTTAATTACAAGGTTTTTCTCTAATGCTAAATATGGTGAAGCATACGCAAACGCGGCGAAGTCGTTTATAACCGCCAGTTCATAAAAGTCAAACTGTGATTGAATGTCTTCAGAATTAAAATGCCAACCAAGATTAGTTAGGTGTACTTGCTGAGACTTAATAGGACCTGCAACCGCTAAACACGCTCGGCGTGGTTGTGGGATGGGTAACTCAGTTAAATATTTTTGGATAGCGGCTTCAAAAGATTGGAATTCAGCACTTGGAAAAGTAACTTGGTGAGTGATTGAAAAACGATTAGTTTGTGTGTCGAAATCTGACACTATAGCAAATCTAGCATTTGTTCCCCCGATGTCGGCAACGACAATCGGTTCAAACGGCACGGATGAATGGCTTGTTGTCTGGCTCATATTATTATCTCTTTATCACTGCGATTATGCTTGGGCTAACATCAGGGCTGCCAGCACACGTCCTGCAATTTATTGTCTCAGCTAGCCAAAATTTGCACGCCTTGGCTTTTGCTCTTACCTAAATTGAATTAATTGGTAAAAAAATGCTGCCCTTGGCATAGGGCAGCTAAATACGTTTTGACAACAAAATGATAAAACACCGACATTATGACACCGGTGTCAGACTGTATCAATAAAAATTTGCAAATTCTCTTAAATTGGTTGAAAAAAATTCTCAATGGCTGACAATGTCACAGTCCAAAGCGTTGAGAAAAACATGAAAGGTAAAGCAACTTCATTTGATATTGCCCACTATGCAGGCGTATCACAATCTACCGTGTCACGCGCCTTAAGAAATAGCCCGTTGGTTAACGAAGAAACACGCCGCCGTGTCCATGAGATTGCAAAAAAGCTAAATTATAAAGTCGATAAAAACGCCAGTAACCTGCGTACCCAACAAAGTAGCACACTTGCACTATTACTATTTGAAGACCCAACGGAGGATGAATCACAGATCAATCCTTTCTTTTTAAGTATGCTGGGCAGTATTACTCGCGCATGTGCAAAAGAAGGTTACGATTTATTAGTCTCGTTTCAATCCACCAGCAGTGATTGGCACGCTGACTATGAAGATAGTCATCGCGCTGATGGCCTTATTTTACTGGGTTACGGTGATTACATCGACTACCAATCGAAATTACAAACCCTACTCGACAATCACACTAAATTCGTCTGTTGGGGCGCATCTGTTGATGATCGCCCTGATCTAACAGTGAGCTGCGACAATTATGGCGGTGGTGCATTGGCCGCTAAGCATTTAATTGAAATGGTTAGGACTGATTGTGCGTTTATTGGCGATGCTTCGGATCATAGTCCTGAATTTTTCGCTCGCTTTAAGGGCTTTAGAGATACTCTCAAGCAAAAGGCGATCGAAGTCAGCGATCGTAAAATAGCCAATGCCATCTCCACAGAAGACTCAGGTTACCATGCGACCCGCTCACTTATTGCCAATAACGTGACATTCAATGCGCTTTTTGCCGCCAGTGATCTTATTGCAATTGGCGCTATCAAAGCGCTACAAGAAGCTGGGATCCGCGTACCGCACGACGTACATGTTGTTGGTTTCGACAACATAGCTGCGGCCGGTTATGTCTCTCCATCTTTGACAACAGTACAGCAAAATACCACGCTGGCAGGTCAAATGCTGGTTGATAATTTACTTCGGCTGATCAGAGGAGAACAAGTAGCCGATACACTACTGCCACCTAAACTGATTATCAGACAGTCTTCACGGTAACAGTCGCGATAAAAATGCCGAGGTAAACCTTGGCATTTTTATCGCTTGTATTCGTTATTGCAATTTATTATCTACAATTGGGTAGTGATCCCACACTTGTTTTTCTTGTAGTGAACGAACCAACTTTACGTATTCTGCGTGTGTCCAAGCTAGTGGTGTCGCTGAATTAGTTCCTTCACCGAGCGTATATTCAAAGGTATTCTTACCCACGCCATCCCATACTTGCTCTGGTAACATCATGCCCTCATTAGCAAAATGCTCCATCGCTTTAACATAAGTATTTTTTATTTTGCTCTGCTCATCGATACTCAGTTCACCGTCTAGCAGTGCTAATGCAATGTCATAATGACCCCGTTCACCGGTGAAAAACGGCCATACCCGACCGCGCTGACCATCAGTATTTTGTCCGCCTTCAGCATAATTTGTTCCGCGCTTTTCATCTTCGCCATAGCCATCATTACCATAGCGGCGATAACCCGGGTAGCTATTCACATCGCCATCAAATTTAAAGCTGTATTTTACTCTCAAGTTTTCTGCAATCGTTTCATCATCATATTCAGGCATTGTTGCTACAATACTTGGCGCATCTGCCGCCCTTACCCCATAACGCACAAGCTCCAAAAAGCCACCATCAATGATCTGTTTCTTATCCATACCTTGACGGCCATTATTTGCGTTTAATGGTGTACTCGAGTTCGGGTCTTTATCCTGACCAATTCGGAAGAAATAACGCCCATCACTTTGCTTACTCTGTAAGTTACCTTCGGTGGTGAACATTAAGGCTTCAACTTCACGATTATACTGCTGTGCTGTTGCTAGAAACTTTTCTTCTCCAGCTTTGTCACCAGCTAACTTAGCAATGTCACTTGCTGTGACTAAGCCTGAAATGATGGCAGCCGTAGTTGATGGGGAGTAACCATTTTGCTCTTCCCAACGCTCTTGCTGAGTTGCTGGAGGCATGATTTGTGTGTCATTCCATAGTATTTTCGCCAGTCCCCCTTCAACCAAAAAGTTGGCAGCCGGTTTGAGCATTTTGTTGTACCAGTACACCAACTTCTCATCACTTAGGACACCTGCTTGCCACAGTTTCCATGCTAGCATAATTGGCATTGCAGTTTGATCAAGCTGTACGCCCACCCACTCAAGTTCACCATCAACATGGGTCTTTTGCAAGAACCACCCCGTATCACCTTGGTTACCTGGTGTTTTATCCGTGACTTGGACTTTTTCTAAATATTCAAATGCAGTTAGTGCTGTTTGCTCATCACCCATCGCTAAAAATGCCATTGCCACTTGGTAAAAATCGCGTACCCATACTGCTTTATAACCCGTATGGCCTTGCTCTGCAGGCACCGTATCTCCCCACGGGTTAGATAATGATGCGATCAAGGCGCCTGCATGGGTTTTATCTTCTTGTGCTTTTAATACAAGTGCACTGGTATACAAGAGCTTGCCATTATCTGTTGTGTTAGCGGTCATTGAGTTAAGTGGTTTAAGGCTGGTGATATAGTCTTGCCACCCTATCGCCTCTCCTTCACCATTATAATCTGCCAATACTTGCCCATACCCTTTAGCTAGAGAAGCAGCGCCTTCGGCAAAACTTTTTTGCGCTGAGTGACCAAAGCTCAAGGTTAAATCAAAGGTATTACTACCGCTAATAGTGCCTAAATTTGCCAGCCAGTTCACATTCCCTGACGTTTCCCCTGTGGTGGTATAAGCTTGAGCTAACTTACCTGTAGACTCCAGCATTGATAAATTATCGCTGGTGCCTGTAAAGCCAACAGAAGCTTCAACAAACCCCGTTTTGCTTTGCAACGATAAATAATTATCACCTTCCCACGCTAACAGCCCTTGATCTGTTACTTTTGCAAAGTCATTTAAACCATTGTTATTGACGTAAGGATTAACGTTCACAAACGCCTTAACAGCGTTTAACTTACTATCCACCTTTGCTCTAACAAATAACGTTTGCCTTTCAGGGTCTGTAAAAATATGCTTTTCAAGCGTAAAGCGACCTTGCTTATCTTTGCTGACCACTTTGTAGGCGAGAGACAGTGGACGGCCACTATCATCCTTGTGCAGGTAATCTATGGTCACATCCAAGCTATCTGTATCCGATTCTTTAACCACAAACCCATCACCAACAATGATAAACTGCATGTCTTTAATTTGCGCTTGGTGGATAAGACCAAACATAGTTTCTGTGATCATGCCTTTAGCAAGCGAAAACCATACCTTTGACACAGCTTTGGTAGAAGCTGCATCACTATATTGCCCACTTTGATAAGCCTCGTAAGACGTGCCAATACCTGTTTTACCTGAGTAAGCCCAATAAGGTTTGGCACCGGGGGCACCCGGTGCTGAATGTGAATCGATTGCTGATTGCTGAGTACCGCAACCAATAAGACCCGCACTGACAAGCGCAAGTGCAATTGTTGAATACTTAATCATGTTGTTCTCCTTATTGAGCCTTAATCGTGACTCTTGAAACAGCTAGTGCAGCGAGTAAAAGCGATACGCCCCCAATAATCAGTGCAAATATCGGTTGGTTGTCAAAACCGTGGCGCAAAATAAGTCCTAAAATACTGGCAGCGAGTAATTGTGGAATAACGATAAAAAAGTTAAATATGCCCATAAATACTCCCATTTTACTACTCGGAAGTGCATTACTCAGCATGGCGTAAGGTAGTGACAAAATTGATGCCCAAGCAAAGCCAATCCCAACCATGGGGATCCACAGTAGTGTTGGGTCACCGATAAATTTAAAACTGATTAATGCAGCAGCACCAAGTGACAGGTTTGCAGCATGCGCCCCTTTAAGCCCGATACGCTTCACCATAAACGGGATCACCATTGCAGCGATGGCCGCAAAACCATTGTAAGCCGCAAACAGCACTCCAACCCAATCTGCACCGTCATTATAAAGTTTGCTGGTTACATCCGAAGTACCGTAATGAAAGCTCGTTACCGCGGAAGTGGTGTAAATCCACATCGCGAATAAAGAAAACCAGCTAAAAAATTGCACCACTGCAAGTTGCAGCATGGTTGTTGGCATCGTGAATAGATCAAAAATAACATGATAAAAGCCATTATTTACGCTTTGCTTTCGCTGCATTACATGAGCTACGGCAAATACCATGGCAAACGCAATTAATAAGCCACTCAATAAATAAAGCTCCTTTTCAAGCTTCATTATCGCCACAGCAAGTAACACACAACCACCAAAACCACCCGCTATTACAGCGCCTTTTAAAAAGTTGACCTGTACATTTGCGGTGCTTATTTGCGGCTGATGAGCTTGCGCTTTTTCAAATGCAGCTAATTGCTCTGGGCTATATTCCTTTGTGTTGACAATAGTCCACATCACCGTAACGAATAAGATCGCCCCACCCCAATAAAAAGCATATTTTACCGATTCAGGAATTTGTCCTGCTGGTGCTGTATTACTGACATCAAACCAATTGGTCATCATCCAAGGTAAGGCTGACGCAACCACAGCTCCAACGCCAATAAAAAAGCTTTGCATCGCATAACCGTTGGCACGCTGCTTTTCATTTAGGTTATCGCCAACCAACGCTCGAAACGGTTCCATTGTCACATTAATTGACGCATCCATGATCCATAACATACCGGCTGCAATCCAAAGGGTTGGTGAATTTGGCATAATAAACAGTGACAACGTCGTGAGAATCGCGCCCCACAGGAAGAAAGGTCTCCTGCGTCCCAACTTACCCCAAGTTCTGTCACTCCAATAGCCAATAATAGGTTGAACAATAAGGCCTGTTAGTGGCGCAGCAACCCACAGAATAGGAATGTCATCGACTTGAGCACCTAACGTTTGAAAAATCCGGCTAACATTGCCATTTTGCAATGCAAACCCAAATTGGATCCCTAGAAAGCCAAAGCACATGTTCCATATCTGCCAAAAACTGAGTTGTGGTTTTTGTTGTTCTTGTTGCATAGATTACTTCTCTAGTTGATATACCGCACTCGCCAGTGGTGCAAGGGTAATTGTGGCTTTGACCTGCTCGCCAACTTCACTCTGTTGTAATTGTAAATTCGCGTGCGCCTCGAGAATATCGCTGTAGCGACCTTGCCAATCTGCAGGCAAGTGCACTGTTACAGTTCGAGATTGTTGTGCGTCAAAATTACTGATAACAAGCAGTTTTTGTTGGCCTAGCTTGCGGCCAAATGCCATTATTTTCTCAGTATTGATAGGGTCATCACTGTGTGTAGCCACTGGACTGTATTGCCCTGCAGCTATCGCGGGTTGCTTAGCCAGATTCAAAAGCTTAATGTAGTAGTTGCGCAGCGATACTTGCTCTTCGCTCAGCAATGCACCATCAAACTTACCGTGGTTCATCCATTTTTGATGTTCGGGCACCCCAATATAATCAAAAATACTGGTACGGCTAGGACTGCCAAACCCTGCTTGTTCCGAGCCATCTTCACCTACCGTTTGACCAAAGTAGATCATAGACGGAGCTGTGCTTATCAGATGACTTACCACCATGGCAGGTTTACCTTTAAGTGCATCTCCAGCAAACTCAGGACTTGCGATCCGCTGTTCATCATGGTTTTCTAAAAAGTGCAGCATATGCGGAGCAATATCCGCAACTGACTGATGAATATCTAATACAGTTTGAGCATCTCCTTTTCCTTGCATTAAGGCTTTTAGGGTGTCATAAAAACCAACCTTATCATAAAGGTAATCCATCTTCCCTTGTTTGATATAAGGCCGATATAAAGCTGGGTTATATACTTCAGCTAGCAAAAATGCGTCCGGTTTTTTTGTTTTAATCGATGAGTTTAAAAAGCTCCAAAACTCTACTGGCACCATTTCAGCCATATCGTAACGAAAACCATCCACCCCTTTTTCTAGCCAAAAATGGGTAATAGCTTGGAACTTATACCAACTGTCTGGCAGCGATTTGTGTTGCCAAAATTCGAAGTGTGCTTGATAGCCCTTGTCTGCATATTCATCTGGTAGGCGGTCAAAATCATAACTACCATCAGGCTTAACCCCATAGTTTACTTTGACGGTTTCATACCAGTCATTGATATCTGGCTTTGCTGATCGAGCGCCGTTCCCTGTCCACTTCGCCGGAATTTCAGTAAACTTACCATCAGCAAGAGGGTGTACATCACCACCTAGCACTTGATAATCATCGCTGCTTGGCACTTCAAATGCTTCACCTACGACATAATAAAAATTATTGTTCTTCGCATAAGTGACTTGCGTGTCATCATTATCGCCAAAATCTATCGTTCCATTTGGTGCCCCTAAAGATTGATAATTACGGGCAACGTGATTTGGTACAATATCGATAATGACTTTAAGCCCCGCCTCGTGGGTGCGTTTAATTAGCGCCTCAAACTCTGCAAGACGTGCTGAGGGGTCATTAGCAAGATCAGGGTCAACGTTATAGTAGTCTTTGATTGCATAAGGTGAGCCAGCTCTGCCTTTCACCACATCTGGGTCATCTTGACCAATGCCATATTTACTATAGTCAGTGACAAGTGCATGATGAAGCACGCCAGTATACCAAACATGGGTTACCCCCATGCTTTTTAACGCCAGCAGCGCCGTTGGAGTGAAGTCAGAAAACTTGCCTACACCATTTTCTTCTAGTGTTCCCCAAGGTTTATTAACTTGTTTAGTATTACCAAATAACCGAGTAAATACCTGATACACGACGGGCTTACTCAATGGCACAACCTCAGGTTGTAGCGTCATCTGCTGTGACTTTTTGTCGATAGGCGCAGGGCTACAGCCAGCTATACTCACTGCACCACCTAAAAGGGCTGAAACAGCCAATAATAAAGATTTATTTTTCATAATGTTGTCATACTGCTGTTTTAACAGAGTCTACTTGCCTCACTGTTTATTTAGAACGACCTGCATACGTATTCACAGAACTACTCATCGTTATTCTTCAGGCTTTATGACTAGTGATAAGCGCTGTTAAGCAATATTTAACTTAAGCTACTTAGAATAAATGCCTTTTTAACGCTCACTGTGTTGAACTCGATGCTAATAGTCGGTTACCTTCAAGTAACTTGGTCTGGTTATTTATGAAAAGTTGAGGCAAGCGCATCTAGTTCCAACCGATGTGCTTTAAAATTCAATCCACATCGTCTCAAGTAATCTTCAATTTTTTCGATATTATATTGCTTAGCTAACGCGTTGCCTGGTTTGAGCTGAGCCTGATCTGGATAGACTCCATAGCCTGCAAGCAGACAGTGCCAGCTAACCGATGGGTAGTACTGATCAATATTTTGGCGCGCCAATTCATCCGATAAATTATTGCCTGACACCCAAGTTTGCAGCACATTAAATAGTGAGCGAGATAGGTTGTTATTATTTGCATTATCAAGCCAATACTGTGTATCCGTGCGACTATTTACACGATAATGGGCAACAATATAATCTCTAATGGCTTGATAGCGCGTTGCGATCGAATGGTTATGTTTGTCGCGATTCCCATCCGTGAATCCTGCCTCTTGATAACACTCTATAAAGCTTTGCACAGTCTCTTGAACTATGTGTAAAGCCGTCGCCTCTAATGGTTCTATAAACCCTTGAGATAAGCCAACAGCAATACAATTATTTTTCCAGTGGGTTTTCACTTGACCCACTTTCATTTTTATATGGCGAGCTTCAACGTCTGAGTCTAGTAGACCCAGTGCGGCCCTTAACTCTGTTTCGGCCTGATCTCTATCGCAATAGCGCTGACTATATACATAGCCATTACCTGTCCGGTTGGTTAATGGGATATGCCAAGACCATCCGTATTTGCGCGCCACCGACTGCGTTTCAGAGCGAATGATATCGCCTTGTTTGGTTGCTAATACCACCGCAGCATCATTAAACAAGTTATTGCCAAATGATTCAAAACCGACATCAAGTGCTTGTTGTAGCAGTAAACTCTTAAAACCTGAGCAATCGACAAAAATATCTCCAGCGATTTCTACGCCCTGTGAGGTAACAAGTGCCGCAATGTCACCATTCACATGCTTTCTCACATCTGAAATTGTTGCATCAATATGCTTTACATTGCGCTTTTCGGCTTCACGTGCCAAAAACTCTCCCAACAAACTTGAGTCAAAGTGGTAGCCGTAATTGATTTCGAACGGAAAGTTTTGTGCAGCAATTGGCGACTTATTTGTGTTCGCTAAATGAGTGGCCAAAAAAAAGTGGTCTGGATGACCTTCAACATCAATTGCCTTACGCCTCACGAAGCTATTATGAAAAAATGCAGGTGCAGAGTAGTCATCTGGCTGTGCGGGAAAAGGATGAAAGTAACTGGAAAATCCGGTTTTCGTTGACCAATCAATAAATCGGATCCCATTTTTGTATGTCGCGTTGCAAGCTGGCATCCATTGAGCTTCCGAAATACCAAGGTAATCCATAAAGCCCTTAAATTGTGGTGTTGATCCCTCACCAACCCCAATAATACCGATACTGGAAGACTCAACAACGGTGATTTCGATCGCTTTATCTGCCCAACTCTTAGCCATCATATTTGCAGCCATCCAACCAGCAGTTCCGCCACCTAAAATCACTATTTTTTGGCTTTTCATCTTCTTCATACCTTAACACTGTTAACATTGCTTATAAAAAGCTGAGTAATACCTATTTTCTTAATTAAGTGGTCTATTCTGAAGCGAGAAAATCTTGTCGATAACTAGGCAAAAATTTTGTTATTTAGTTGTGCTAAATAAGAAATTTTTAACGCTATTAGCGCCAGATTTACTCCTTCAAATTGAGCAAGTATTAAGTCAAATTGGTATAAATACGCCTTGTTAGAAAATAGATGATAGCAATCAACTACTGCTTCAGCGATTATAAAAAAACCACCAAAGCAGGGGTTTACTTTGGTGGCTATCAAGTTCTTATTGATTAAAAACTATAGTTAAAGCCCAGATAATACTGGCGACCAAATTCCTTGTATTCCCCTGTCGCCAGAGCTGTACCATAATTTGTCGTATTCGGTTCGTCAGTCAGGTTATTTACTTGCAACACAGCCTCTAAGCCATTTTCAAAATTATATGATGCTTGCCAATCGACTACCGTATATTCATCAGCCCATGCTAACGATGACCCACCAGGTGACGCCCCCTCATAAACGTACTCGTCACGGTAACGAATATTTAAGTGAGTTGTGAATGAATCAATGTTCCAAAATACCGTTGCACTCCAGACATTTTTAGACAAACCAGGCAGTGGTAGCTGTTGATCTGGGAAGTTACCGCCACCATCAACGGTGGTTTCACTTTCGGTATATGAATAGTTAGCATTGAAGCCTAAACCGGAAAAAATCCCCGGTAAGTTATCAAACATTGTCGTGTAGGCAAGTTCGATACCTCGGACATAGCCGCCCTGATCATTATTTTGTGTGGTCTGATACTGACCAGCCACAAATCCTTCCGGAACTTCCAGACCAATATCAGCCCAGTCGACTTCACCTTCTTGATAAGTGATACTTTCAATTAATGACTCAATATCCTTCCAGAATAAAGCTGCAACAAAAGCACCACCATCTTCAAAATAGCGCTCGTATGACAAATCTATTTGAGTTGCTCTAAATGGGTCTAGATTTGGATTACCTTTTGACCACACATTGTAACGAGGAGTTTTACCATCATTTGCCGTATCAGCCCATGAGCCTGCGCCCCCTCTTAGCTGATAGACAGGCGGTCGACCTATCACCTCTGCTGCTGCAAATCTGATTTGGTCGGTGTCACTTACTCTGAAGTTCAGGTTTAATGAAGGTAGTGTGTCAGTGTACTCTGGACCATAGTTGACATGGCGATAATCCGTTCTTTCAACACCATTATCATCCACGATTGAATCACCTACTTCATTACCTTGGATCTGTTGGATCCCAATAGATTTAGTATCAGTTCTAACAACTCTTACACCGAAGTTACCAGTCACAGGAATGTCTGCGATTTCGGTGTCTATGTTGGCCATGATGTAACCTGCAAGTACTTCTTCTTTAACCGCACCACTTTCAATAAGAGTCCAGTTATGACCCCAAGTTTGTTGCGCGTCATAATTGCCGGGCCCAAAGACCTGATCAGCGATACCTTCAAGGTCTAACTCTAAGTATTGGAAGCCACGCGTCTCTCTAAGCGAGACAAACCCCGTCACATCGTGAGGAATACATGGGTGGTTTTGATCATTAAACTCACAGCCTTTATTCGTGACAATAGTGCCATCAGGTAGCTGATAACCATTTTGCCCTTCACGAGCGCCCCATCTAAACGTCGAACGTTGATCGGTAAACTCTCGGTCTGACCAACGTGCGCCAACCTCAATCGATGAAATAAAGCTATTTTCAATATAATATTTGAAGTCAACTTTTACGCTGTCCAACTCATCCGTATACTTATGTGGAAATTGCTCCCAGTCTCCCAAGCGCATATTTGAAAGATCGGTATAGCCATTACCCAAAGTTAAAAACGGTGAGTCTTTTTCTCTTTGCTCAAAAGAAAACGTTTGGTTTCTTAATTCCTGCCATGTATTTACCAGCGTACCATCTTCCAGTGTCGCCGTACCGAACTCGTAGGCGTGCATAGAGGCAATCATATCTCTTCGCGTTTTTTCGCCTTCACTGTGTGCGATGTCAAGGGCTATTTCCCAAGTGTCAGTGGTGTACTGCAAGTTTAAGCCAAAGCTGTCTGTCGTCGAATCTGTAGATTGATCCTCAGAGCGCATTTCCACCCAAGGGCCTGTAGGGTCGGTAATCGTCACGTCACCGGCAACCAAGAAACCATCTTTTACAACAGCATTGTCAATGGAATACAGAGAGTTCAGATCTTTTGAAAAGCCTTCAATATTTAAACCGCTCTTTTTATCTTCCGATTCAAATTTTGAGTGAAAATAGTCAAATTGTACCTTGAATGTGTCTGTTGGTTGATAAACCAAAGTACTTAACAGGCCAAGCCTCTCATCGCTTCCTTTTGCCGAGCGATATTGAAAACCGTTAACCGAGCGTTCTTCATTACCATCACCGTCAAAATCTTGGGAGCGAGTTGGGGCATGTGCAGAAATATCGATGGCATTATTAGGTTGATTTAAATAAGCTCCCCCTATTGCAAAGCCCAGTGTCTCATCAAGAAACTTACCACGATAAGAAAAGCTTATGCGCTCTCCTGTAGAATCAGCACCAACATCAGACGCAGCATCGTTGTATGAATATCTAACTGAAGAATTAAAGTTATGCTCATTTTCAGCATCAAGTGGATTAGCGGTTTTTAGCTCTACCGTTCCTGCAACCCCGCCTTCAACAAGAGAAGCTTTGGGAGACTTATAGACCGCAGCTTGATTAATTAGCTCAGACGGGTATTGGTCAAACGAGATCCAGCGACTACCAGCAGTATAGCCACTAGTGCTGGCTTGCTCGCGTCCATTGAGTGTCGTTTGAATAAAGTCGCCATTCATTCCGCGGATATTTAACTGAGAAGACTGTCCACTTGCTCTAACAGCCGTTATGCCTGGTAAACGGCTTAACGAGTCTGCAATAGAAACATCTGGTAAAGCCGCCAAATCTCCAGCATCAACTATTTCTGAGACCGTATCGCTGAACCTTTTTTTATCAATAGAAGCGATAATACTGCGCGAGATCCCACGAACCTCTATCACTTCTACATTTTCATCTTTGTCAACGGCGTTATCTTCGACTGGAGCTGCGTGACTCACACCCGCTGCAATCAGTGCAAGTGTTAGCATACTCGGTTTGAACTTAGACATAATGTTTTATCCCAATTAACCATATTATATTGTGCGATTTGCTCATCGGCGTGCAATTTGATGAAAAAACAATCTGGCACTATTGTTGTCTGGTAAATACTAGCGGTTGATTAAATTTGCAAACAACTTTGTGCATACGTATTCAAAGCTAGTGTATTTTAATAAAATTTACAGGTAGTTTACGAAAACAAAACCTAACCAAATGAAATATATAACTTTTTATGATTAAAGGTTATTAGTCCTCTCGTTAATTTTATTCGGTGTAAAGTTCACTAAATTTTAACCCAAATGCGTTACGGTCATTTGCTATACCTCTATAATATCGGAGCTGTTGTGTATTCGCCCACCAAGCTTAAATTGGTCTTACCAATAAATCACAGCTAGACCCAATAAATACAGAACAATCAAATCAATTACATCTAATTGGTAAAGTCTTTTGACAGAAATATATCTTGCTTGGACTTTACTTTATCCCGCAATGCAAAACCTGCATACGTATGCAGGTTTTTTACAGCCTAAAAACCATGACGTATTCTTTGCCACAATATAGTGGTGCTTATCAAGACTAGTAAGCAACACAACCACAAAGCAATAAGGTGAGCAGCCGGAGAATGTACATGGCTAGTAATAATGAATGGTGGAAAGGTGCAGTTATTTATCAAATCTACCCTCGCAGTTTTCAAGATAGTAATGCAGATGGTATCGGCGACTTAAAAGGAATAATCCATCGTCTGGACTACATCAAATCTCTTGGCGTAGATGCGGTGTGGGTCTCACCGTTTTTCAAGTCACCAATGAAAGATTTTGGCTATGATATTAGCGATTATCGTGATGTAGACCCTATGTTTGGTGCGATTGAAGATTTTGATGAATTGATTAACCAAGCTCACGAGCGTGATATTAAGATAATCATTGATCAAGTCCTGAGTCATACCTCAAACCAACATCCATGGTTTATCGAAAGTCGTGAAAATAAAATCAACGATAAAGCTGACTGGTATGTTTGGGCTGACGCTAAACCTGACGGCAGTCCGCCTAATAACTGGCTGTCTATCTTTGGCGGTGTTGCTTGGCAATGGGAGCCTAGACGTTGTCAGTATTACTTACATAATTTTTTGACTGAGCAGCCGGATCTTAATTTCCATAATCCAGATGTACGTAAAGCTGTCCTAGATAATGTTGAGTTCTGGCTGAAAAAAGGTGTTGATGGCTTTAGATTAGATGCAATTAACTTTTGCTTTCATGACCAACAATTAAGAGATAACCCGGCAAAGCCAGTTGCGTTACGTCAGGGAAGAGGTTTTAGCGAAGACAACCCGTATGCTTTCCAGTACCACTATTACAATAATACCCAGCCTGAAAACTTGGCATTTATGGAAGAGATCCGCGCGCTGCTTGACCGCTATCCAGGAACCGTTAGCCTTGGAGAAATAAGTTCAGAAGATTCGCTACAAACTATGGCTGAGTACACCGCAGATGATAATAAGCTGCACATGGGCTATAGCTTTGAACTTCTCACCCGCGACTACAGTGCGAAATATATTCGAGACACCGTATCTCGCCTCGAATCTGTCATGACCGAGGGGTGGCCATGTTGGGCATTTGCTAATCATGATGTCGAACGCGTCGCAAGTCGCTGGAGTACTAACAGCCTAGTTAATAACGAACAAGTAAAAATGCTCACTGCCCTACTCGGTTCGCTACGAGGAAGTGTTTGTATGTACCAAGGTGAAGAACTTGGCCTTGGTGAAGCTGCGGTGGCATTTGAAGAGTTGCAAGACCCATACGGGATCACATTTTGGCCTAATTTTAAAGGTCGTGATGGCTGCCGTACACCAATGCCGTGGACAAAAGCCAAACCACACGCTGGGTTTTCAGAAGCTAAGCCTTGGCTCCCTGTGTCCAATGAACATAGCGAGCGAGCAGTTGATGAACAAGTACAGGATAACAACTCAACACTTAGCTACTATCAAGCATTTTTGAGATGGCGAGGCGCACAACCTGCACTAAAAACTGGTGAAATTGAGTTTATCGACACGCCAGAGCCGGTATTAGCTTTCTATCGAAAAGTGGATGAACAAACCTTGTTATGTGTCTTTAACTTAGCAGATACCCAGCAGGCGTTCACTTTACCTGAGCTAACACTGTCAGAATGCGACGTCAAACATCAAAGTGGCAGCATTACTAACAATGTACTTCAGTTGAGCGCCTTTGGTTGTTATTTTGCTGAAGTGATTTAATACAGCTATATCAGCATAGAGCGGCGCTAAGCCGCTCTTTTTTATTTTCCGGCTTTTTTTCGCTTCAAAGGTCCCAGAAAAATACAAGGTGGTCGCCATCAAGTAAGGACCGTTTTATACATGGCTATGATGTCTACGATTCAATCAAACCCCGTATTCAAATCCCAATATGAAAAGCTAGTTGCTGCCGGAAAACCCAAAAAAGTATCACTCATTGCCTGTGTCAGAAAGATGATTGTGATCGTAAATTCGATGGCCAGAAACGGGGCAATGTGGGAAGCGCCAAAAGTTTAAAATTTAGCTATTGACGCCATAGTCTCTTGTTAGAGTTTCACTACTCTGATTTTAAATATCTTTGGTAGTGCTCCTCTACTTCTTCCTTTGGTATAACTCGCCCCTCAGATTCTCTTTCCAGTAATGTATTCATATAACTCAGAATATTACCGTGACTTAACTCTTTTTGATTTGGAAAGAAATCGCTAGGTGCAATCTTAAAATCAAGCCAACTATCATCATCGTCGAAAGCTATATGAGAGCCCCATTTTGAAATAAACAACTCACCATCACGATCATCAAAGAAAATGCTAATTTCATAGTAATATGATTCACCATCAAATGATTCTGAGTATGGGAACTCTTGGCCATTTTCACTGACTATAATTTTATCGTATGGCATGCAAGAAACTCTAACGCACGCATTAAGGTGTGAGCAACGCTACCACTGAACTTAACCATACCACCGTAAACACGAAACCCAACGATGGCACCAAAAATTCCAAGCGTTGGGAATCACTCTTAAATGCTTTGTTATGAGCGTACTTGAGTAGTTGTACTTACTTATTTTGGAAGCTTAATCGTCCTTTGAAGAAAACTCCAATGACAACTAAACCAACTCCAATAAGCTGCGCCCCAACTTGTTCAAAGCCGAAACTATAAACCTCGATGAACAACCCAAACAGCATTTGTCCAGCAACAACTAATACTATTGAATTTGTTGATCCAAGCCTAACCATAACAAAACTATTCACTGCTACGTACAACGCACCAATAACTCCCCCGACATATAAAGTTAGGTCTTGAGGTAATGCATTTACTGGTTCAGCTACAAATATAAACAATAAGGACAATGAAGCAAACCCTACAGCATGATTCACAAATGAAGCATGAAAAGCTCCATTACGCACACTAAGCTGGCCATTCAAAACTCGACTTAAAGTGATACAAAACCCGTTAAGAAGACCTAGTAATATAAATTCCATTACATCTCTACCTTACCGTAAATTATTAAAATTGACCCAACTGCAACCAGCAATGTGGGCAACAAGTTGACTATAGTAACCTTAGTTTTGGGTTGGTTTAACAAACCATAATGTTCAAGAATTAATGAGAGAAGAAATTGCCCAATGAGCGCTAACGCTAAAGTTCCTGTCAGACCGATATAACTCTGTACTGTCATTGATGCAAAAACTACTGTTAAAGCACCAGGAACACCTCCAAACCAGTACTGTTTCTTGATTTCTGGTCGGTTTGCACGAGCGTGATTTTTTTTGAATGCAGAATAAAGAAACCACGCTGTAATGCCACCAACCCCATGAGCAATCCAAGATGCTTGAAATGCAGACGTAGTACTTGCTAATTCGGCATTAACACTGATCATTAACGCAAGTAACAGACCACTAAAAATAGCTACTAAAACTAAACCACTTTGTTTTAACATAAATTTTCCTCTTCTGATGAGGGCATTATAATTAACAACAAATTGATGTATAATAGCTAGATTATCACAACTAAGTTGAGTAAAACTCACCAATGAAAGATGTTTTTTCCGCAATCCCAATATTTGTTGCAGTGGTAGAAGCAGGCTCATTCTCATTAGCAGCTGAGCGCCTTGGAATGACAAAGTCAGCCGTGAGCAAACGTATATCTAGTTTAGAGGATAACCTTGGTACAAGGTTATTCCATCGGAGTACTCGCAAGTTGGTACTAACGGAATCAGGCGAAGAGTTTTCAGATTACGCTCGTAATTCTGTATACATAGCTCAACAAGGCATTACTGCTGCGACATTAAATCAAGGCAAGCCTAAAGGCACATTAAAGATTAATGCCCCAATGACTTTTTCCAGATTACACCTAGCTCCTCACCTAAAAGAGTTCCTAGATCTGTACCCTGATATAAAAGTCATTTTAAGTATGGATGATCAAGTTGTTGATATGATCGCTGGTGCTTACGATGTCGGAATTCGGATAGGAGAATTAAAAGATTCAAGCCTAATTGCTCGGAAATTAGCTAAGTGCAACAGTGTTGTATGTGCATCCCCTGAGTATTTGCAACAAGCTGGTATTCCCAACACCCCGCACGACTTGAAAGATCACAATTGTATTTATTACAGTTTATTTCAAGCGGGTGTTGAATGGACATTTTTTAAAGCAGATAAAAAACTCAAGGTTGAACCTACTGGAAATTTCATAGTAAACAACAGTGATGCTATATGTGAGATGCTTTTACAAGGACTAGGGATCTGTCAAATGCCAACATTTATTGTTCAGAGATACCTCAATACAGGTCAGTTGGTTCCAGTGTTGGCTAACTATGACTTACCAGATCACAGCATTTTTGCTGTGTACCCAGAAAGGCGACACATACCAGAGAAAGTAAAAGTATTCATCGACTTTCTTGAGGAGAAACTGCACTCCGTTTACTGGGAGGTTGACAGTGGTAAAAGCTCATAACACTTTAGTATTTATGCGACACGCAGTTTGTGTTGCATAATCGCTTGTTGGACTGAGCTGCTACCCGCTCGATGTCTCAGAGTTGGTGTTATTTATGCTAAGGGAATTTTTTTTGGAGGCTCTCACTTTCCTAGCTAGTGTTATGTAAGCTTTCCCTGCATTGCTCAGCGCTCATTATGTATTCATTACACCTAAATTTGCCTTAATAAGCAATTATATTTTTTATACGTACAGAGGCCGCTAGCCTGAGCAATTAAGCAGGTTAACTAATTGATTTTGAAAAGTTATCTAGCTGCTAACTCGTGCGTTCTACTTTGATCGGTGTTGCCTCTAACTTGATTGCGCCAATTAGCCGCAAGATACCTGCCTTACAATGCTAACAAGGCCATGTTTGATAACCGAGCTAACATCTAACCCGTTGGGTGATACATTTTCCAGTAACTAAAATACAAAACGCCCGATGAAGTTCATTGAGCGTTTTAATTTCAAATAGTGTCAGTCCATGCTAGGACGGATCACTTATTCATCTCATGCTTTAGCTGAGGTAGCTCGAGCGCTTGGTAATATAACCATCCTTGATGAATGTTGACGCCCCGACTTTGCAGATAATCCGCCTGAGCCTGTGTTTCGACTCCTTCTGCAATTAGTTTCTTATCGAGCTTTTCCGCCATATCTATTACAGCCGCGAGTACTGGAGACTGAAGTGTGTCTAGGCCTATCGAAGCTACAAAGCTTTGGTCTATCTTGAGTAAATCTATTGGGAAGCTCTGTAAATACTGTAAGCCACTATAACCTGTACCAAAATCATCAATAGCTATCTCAATGCCTGCACGCTTAAGTTCATTTAAGACCGTTTTGGTTTGTGCCTGTGTCAGCACATCTCGTTCAGTTAACTCAATGGTGAGTGATGAAATATGCTTCTTTGCGCCAAGCAGTGTATCAATATATCGCTTTGATCCAAGTAATAAGCCATTGACATTAAATGACACTTTAAACTTCGGTTGCTGCAATAAGATCTCGCTTAAGTCTCGTATTGCCTCTTCCACTTGGGCGATTGAAATATCCAGTATGGTGCCATCTCTCTCGGCCTCTGGTACAAAATAAGCGGGACCCAAAACACCTTCTAACGGGTGGCGCCATCTGATCAATACTTCTACGCCAACAATACTTTTTGACTGAGCACATACAAGTGGCTGATAAACATTGAAAAGCTCTTCATTTGCAAGTGCTCGTAGAATTTGCGTTTTACTGCTCAGCTGACGTTTATCATAGTTAATTAACAGAAAGGTTAGCCCACCCCAAGAGCAGCAATACAAGACCCCCCACAGTAGCCCCCAGATCCATTCCATTTTGACCAAGCGGTCGTCGTTTTTGGCAATGATCAAACTTAACTGCGGCAAACTAGGGATTGCGGAAATATAAGCAAACTTAACAGCGCCATCGTCAAAGTGCCCTTCTACAGCTTGTCGGTTTTTAGCTGGAAAAAGTTTCTGGCGGATCGGCAGTGAATAATTACCGTTTAGAAAGATGGGTACGCCTGTCGTGTTATCAACTAAAGCTGCAAAATTAGTATCATGATGAGCTGATATGTCTAACATTCTTTTCAGCCAATGATCTGGCATCAGCACGTTTACCTCATAGCCATCATCTCGAGTACGGGCAAGAACAAATGCTGGTAGCTCCAAATAATCAGTAATAATGGGGCCATAATATCTCAAACCAGACTGTTTTAAAGGCGCGCTAGTATTGACGGGGGGAGTCAATCTTCCAAACGAATTACAGATGAGTTTACCCTTGGGATCTATAACCCCTATTTCGCTCATACCAGGGTTTTCAAATACTAGCCTGCGCATATGATGAAGACTGTGCGGATCACAGTTTAAAGAGAGATCTACTGCATACTTGAGTGTGTCGTCAACAACGGTAAATTCTTTATCAATATCGGAGACAATTCGGTTTACTACGGTAGCTAGGTTCGCCTTTGCCGTTTCCTTTAGGTGTACATAGCTGAATAAAGTCGCTATTGAAAAAACAAAACTACAAGAAAGCCAAGCAATAAAGATATTCTTTAACAACTTGCTTAAGGAGTGTGCTCCTCGCATATACTTCTCACTACACAAAATGCGACAAGGCGCAGAGTGTAGCGTGCGTATATGACGATACTATTTCGAATTAAAAAAAGCCTTGGTATCGCTACCAAGGCTTTTTTACTTTTACAAGTTTTTGCTTGTGCCGACCTCAACACGGGTTTTTAACTTTTGGCCTGGCCTAAAAGTTACCACGCGTCGCGCAGAGATAGGAATATCTTCCCCAGTTTTTGGGTTCCTACCTGGGCGTTCCTTCTTGTCGCGAAGGTCAAAGTTACCAAACCCGGAGAGCTTTACTTGCTCGCCGTTTTCTAGCGCTGAGCGGATTTCTTCAAAAAACGCTTCAACTAAGTCTTTGGCATCTTTCTTATTGATCCCCAGTTTATCAAATAGGTGTTCAGCTATGTCGGCTTTAGTAAGCGCCATATCTAGTCCCTCAACGATGCATTGAATTGTTTGGCCAATTCGGCCACCACGTTTTCTACAACCGCGTTGATGTCTTTCTCTTCGAGTGTTCTATCAACCGCTTGCAATGTTAGAGCAATAGCTAAACTCTTATGATCAGGTTCAACACCTTGCCCTTTGTACACATCGAATAAGTTTAGGTCAACTAATTGATTTCCGCCAACTTTCTCAATGCACTCTAAAATATCGCCTATTTTTACGTCATCTGCAACTAAAATAGCAATATCTCTTCTATTTGATGGGAATTTAGAGATGCTTACCGCTTCAGGAAGCAGACGGTTTTCTAAAGCAGCCATGTCAATTTCAAACACATATGGCGTATCTTTAAGCTCTAACGGCTTTAATAGCTGCGGATGTACTGCACCGATAAAACCGACTTTTTTGCCATCTGCATAAATTGCAGCTGATTGGCCTGGGTGCAAGCCATCACTCGCTTCGGCTTTAAAGCTAAAACGTGCTTTATCATTACATAGTGTCAGTAATGCTTCTACATCGCCTTTTACATCAAAGAAATCCACTTTACGTGAAGGCACAGACCAGTGTTCATTATGTGTATTACCATAGGCAATACCACCAATTACAGCCGTTTGACGTACACCGTTTTCTGCACTGTCATCTTTAATAAACTTCAGCCCAGTTTCGAACAAGCGAATGCGTGATTGTTGACGATTTTGGTTATAAGAAACCGCATTGATTAAGCCCGTCATCAAGCTTACGCGCATTGCCGACATTTCCACTGAAATTGGGTGTGGCAAGATTAATGCATCAGATTGTGGGTGCAACAACTGCTGAGCTTTTGGATCAACAAAACTGTAGGTGATCGCCTCTTGGTAGCCACGACTTACTAACTCATCTCTAAAACGCGCTACTGGCAAACGCGCTTCTTGATGATCTGTCATCTTTAACGCCGCGGTTGGCGCCACATTTGGAATATTATTGTAGCCAAATACGCGAGCCACTTCTTCGATCAAATCTTCTTCAATGCTGATATCAAAGCGATAGCTCGGTACTATTGCTTGCCACTGGCCGCCTGCAAATGTTACCGCTAAACCAAGACGCGTTAAGATATCAGATACTTTAGCATCTTCGATATGATAACCGATAACGCGATCTAAACGCTCACGGCGTAAAGTCACTTCACGCTCTTTTGGTAAATCTGCTTCTGATACCGCTTCAACAATCGGCCCAGCTTCACCACCAACGATTTCAAGCAGCAAACCTGTTGCTCTTTCCATTGCGTCACGCTGCAGTACAGGGTCTACACCACGCTCGTAGCGGTGCGACGCATCAGTATGCAAACCATAGCTACGCGCTTGACCCGCAATTGCCAACGGTGCAAAGAAGGCACTTTCTAATAAAATGTCTGTTGTCTGCTCATTAACACCAGAGCGCTCACCACCAAAAATACCTGCCATGGCCAGTGCCTTATTGTCATCTGCAATAAGCAGCGTTGATGGCTTAAGCTTCGCCGTATTGCCATCTAATAATACCAGCTCTTCATTTTCATGGGCGTTGCGTACTTTGATCCCACCTTCGATTTGGTTTAAATCGAATGCGTGCATCGGGTGGCCTAACTCAAGCAAAACGTAGTTAGTAACATCAACCACAGGGTCAATTGAGCGCACGCCACAACGGCGCAGTTTTTCAACCATCCATAATGGAGTGTCTGCGTTAACGTTAACGCCCTTGATCACTCGACCTAAGTAACGTGGACATGCTTCGCTGTTTACTAACTCAATAGCGATTTTGTCATCAATTGTTGGAGTAACTGGCGTGATAGCCACTTCTGTTACATCGATACTGTTTAGTACTCCAACTTCACGAGCAAGACCTTTGATCCCTAAACAGTCACTGCGGTTTGCAGTTAAGTCAACATCAATAGTTACGTCGTCTAAGCCAAAGTATTCGCGAATATCTTGGCCAATTGGCGCGTCCATCGGTAGCTCTAAAATACCGTCTGAACTTTCTGCCATGCCCAGCTCTTCGAACGCACAAAGCATACCATGTGATGGCTGACCACGAAGTTTAGCTTTCTTGATTTTGAAATCACCAGGCAGCGTTGCGCCCACTTTAGCAACCGCTACTTTTAAACCTACACGGCAGTTAGCGGCACCACAGACAATATCTAGTAGCTCGTCTTCGCCTACGTTTACTTTTGTCACTCTAAGTTTGTCAGCATCTGGGTGTTGTTCACACTCAACTACTTCACCGATAACAACCCCTTGGAAGTCACCAGCTACAGGGTCTACACCATCAACCTCTAAACCAGCCATTGATAATTGCTCAGATAGCGCATCAGTATCAATTGCTGGATTAACCCACTCGCGTAACCACTTTTCACTGAATTTCATACTTTTGTCGCTCTTATCTGAATTGGTTTAGGAATTTTAAATCGTTTTCGAAGAAAGCCCTCAAGTCAGTTACGCCATAACGCAACATAGTCAAGCGCTCAACCCCCATACCAAAGGCGAAACCTGTGTATTTTTCAGGATCAATGCCTACCGAACGCAATACGTTCGGGTGCACCATACCGCAACCGAGCACTTCTAACCATTTACCATTTTTCCCCATTACATCTACTTCTGCTGAAGGCTCTGTAAATGGGAAGTATGAAGGGCGAAAACGAATTTCCATATCTTCTTCAAAGAAATTACGTAGGAAATCGTGCAAGATCCCTTTCAGTTCAGTAAAGCTAACGTCAGTATCTACCATCAGGCCTTCAACTTGATGGAACATCGGTGTGTGTGTTTGATCGTAGTCGTTACGATAAACACGGCCCGGCGAAATAATACGTAAAGGTGGTTGCTCTGCTTCCATTGTACGGATCTGAACACCACTGGTTTGTGTACGCAGTACCAATTTAGGATTGAAATAGAAAGTATCATGATCAGCACGCGCTGGGTGATGCTCAGGAATATTTAGCGCGTCAAAGTTATGAAAGTCATCTTCAACCTCTGGGCCAGATTTAACAGCAAATCCTAGCTCACCAAAGAATTGTTCAATTCGTTCAATAGTGCGAGTTACTGGGTGAAGGCCACCAGCAGGCATAGTACGACCTGGTAAGGTCACATCGATGGTTTCAGCGGCTAACTTCTGCTCAAGTGCTGCATTTGCTAACGCTTCACGTTTTACCGTAATCGCATCTTGTACTTGGGTTTTAGCTTGGTTAATCACTTGACCTGCGTCTTTACGCTCTTCCGGCGCTAGTTTGCCTAGCGTTTTTAGAAGACCGGTGATCTCACCTTTCTTACCAAGGTAGTTAACTCTAACTTCCTCAAGGTGCGCAATTTCGCTTGCCTGCTCTACGGCTTCGAGCGCTTGCGCTAAAATATTTTCTAAATTCATTGTCTACCTGATCTTTGCTGAGGTAATTTGCTGTTATTTAATCTCTTATGATAACTGAATTGCAAGGCGATATTCTAGCCCTGTTACAGCTTTAAAGTCGCTTTTATAAAAGGAATCGTTAACTTTCTTTGCGCTGCCATGGATGCGTGATCAAGTTTGTCTAGTACATCGAGCAGTGCTCGCATGTCACGGCTTAGCCGAGTGAGCAAAAATCGAGCACAGTCATCTGAAAGTTCAAGGCCACGCATATACGCTCTTTTTACCAATGCTTCGGCTTTGTCATCATCACTCATTGAGCGGATCTGAAATGTCGTACCCCACGTCAAGCGCGATTCTAAGTCTGGTAACGACAGGTTTAGCATATTAGGAAGTAAGTCTGCAGTCACCACTAGACACTTACCTTTTTCGTTGAAGCGATTGAAAAAGTTAAATAATGCTTTTTCCCATGCTTCGTTCCCAGCAACCAAATGGACATCATCGATGCACACAACATCTAAGGCGTCTAAACCATCAAGCACCAAAGGGCCGAAGTCGAGTACTTCTCGCAATGACAGCAAAATAGTGGAAAGCCCTAACTCCTGAGCTTCGATACAAGTAGCATAGAGTAAATGCGACTTGCCAGAGTCTGCTAATCCACACAAATAAGTATATTGAAACCCCGTTGAGCGCTGAGCTAGCCCATTTTTTAGGTGGCTTACTTCTAAGGAAGCTTCACCACCGAAATAAGAAGAAAATGTTTCGTCATCAGGTAATGTGACGGGCAATGCCATTTGACGTGGCGATTCCATCTTAGCGACCCACCCAGTTATATTTTAAATTACCATCATCGGCAATTTGGTAGTACGCCCTAGGGTCAACGAATATTTTAAAGCTCTGCTCTAAGCCTATTGTTTTACGCAAATCAGAAACTGTTGAAGTATGCTCAATGGCAAACTTGACAGCCGTTTTTGCTCGATAGATGACGTCAACATCCATCACTGTGCTCATAGACAATAGCCTACGCCTTGCATGCTCAACATCAGCAAAGGATAATAATTGATCGACCGTAATCACTGTTCGGTGCACATCTTGCGTTTGATTGGGATCTATTACGTATTGCTGAGCCAAGGTACTAGATACATAATTTATCATATCAATGATCACTTGCTGTTTATCGCCAACATATTGCTCAGGTTCAAAAAGCTCTGCATCAGTATAACGCCAATCTAATTGCCAAGAGCTGGTATGAGGAGGTTGAAACAACCTTGCAGTAATAACACGTTCGGCTTCATACCGACGTGATGCAGCTTCCACTTCGTTGGAAAAGTTTCCCCATACTTCAGCAATACTAACGTTACTTCGGTCTACCAAGTCCATCAAGGGGACAACAACAGGCACTCCCCATTCATCAGCGGTATCGTAAATTAATCGTTCTAATTGGGGGTAGCTTTCTTGTGTCACGAAATCACGCTGAAAGTTGTCTTCAATTACCATCCAAATAGCAATCATAGGGCGTCGATTTCCCCAAAGAGGTAAGCCTGCTTCTCTAACCAGCTCTTCAACTTTCCCCGGCTCAAATTCAACCTTTATTTTCGTTGCGCCTTGCATGTCGTAATATTCATATCTCAACATGTAGTCCGAGATCCGCCTTAGGCTTGACTGAATTGCCGAATGGGAAAAATCGTCAGCTTTACCGGTGAGCTTTTGTAATACTTTTAACAGCGCCTGTTGGCTCGCTTTAGCCCGTGTCGCACGAGATTTATCGCTAACGGTCAGTGAAGTCTCATATAGATTTTGAACTTCAACAGCTTTTGCCGTCAAGGTAAAGCAAATAAGTGCAATAAAGATCAGCCTAATGGTCATAGAATGCAAGTGTTTTATCTGTAAAGCTTGATCCTAAAACAATCACCAACGTAAAGCAAAGGCCAACATGCAATCACCAAAAGAAATTATAAAAACATGATAAATATAAGGATCTTAATCTCAAGTTCAGCGTGGTTCAAAGCTAAATGAGACCTGATTTTTACCTTGTTTCTTTGCTTCATAAAGTGCATTGTCCGCCCTTTTTAACAACGACTCAGCACTCACGCTCACCCCTTCAGCAATCACCACTCCAATACTACAACCAACCTGTACAAGCTGACCATTACTCAACAAAATATCTTGGTTAACCTCAGTGCGAATACGTTCTGTTAATCGAGATAACATGTCTGATGCAATGCTTTCATTAATAACAAACACAAATTCATCTCCACCAATCCGACATACAAAGTCATACTCCCTTAATGTCTCCTGCAATCTTCTAGCAACATGTACCAGCACTTCATCGCCACTATGATGACCATGAGTGTCATTGATTGGTTTAAAATTATCTAAATCTAAATATCCTAGGTACACATTAATTGGCTGACGAGATGAACGCGCAGATAATTTTTGTAACTCATTTAACAAATACTTTCTATTGGCAAGCTGCGTGAGATTGTCGTGATAGGCATCAAATTCCAGCTTTTCTTGAAGCGCTTTGCGTTTGTCGATTTCTGATTGCAACTCAGACAGGCTCGCTTGAAGTTCGAAGGTTCGCGCTTGTACGGTTTTTTCTAACTCTAATTCGTGTTTTCTTAATGCTTGATTGGCGTCAATTAATGCTTGCTGGTTTGCAAAAGCATCCATTGCAGAAGCGATTACATGACTCACCGTGTATAAAAGATCTACCATGCTGTCTGAGTATTCATCTTGACGGCGGTAAGACTGGAGTACAAAAGCACCTAAATGCTTGTCTTTATTCATTAATGGGAAACACAACCACTGTTTGGGAAAGCTCCCTAGCATATCGATAACACCTGTGGAAGTGAGTGCCTTTAGCGAGTGCTCGGTGTAATTTTTTACGCTATCTGAACTAAGCGCATAATAGGTCAGCGTCTTGTTTAACTCAGCTGTAGTTAAATTATTTAACTCATCTAGTGAAATACTATCCTTGACGTCATGAAAATAAGGAAACTCAAATGAGCCATCTTGACGTTGCAACACAACATAAAAATTATCGGCATAGGTAATTTTTTGCACAATACAGTGAACATTTAATAAAAAATGCTCCAAAGACTCACTTGTATTTAAGCATGATACGATGTCTGTCATGCTATCAATTACCTCTGGAAGTTCTGCCATCATCGAGCACCTTCTTTTAATTCGTTATCCATCGTCAAAAAGCTTAACTACCCGATGTAGAAATTGCCAGAAATCCGCCTCATTTTTATAAAGTTAAGCCTTCGCTTTTAATCCATGAGGTAAAGCTTTAAAATTGATGTTAGTAACCCAGAAGGAATAAGTAATGAAATATTTACACACCATGGTTCGTGTAAGCGATCTAAATGAGTCACTTAATTTTTATTGTGATCTATTGGGGCTTATTGAGGTAAAGCGGTATGACAGTGAGCAAGGTCGTTTTAGTTTGATTTATCTTGCAGCCCCTGAGCAAGCAGAGCAAGCGCGAGAGAGCTTTTCACCCACGATTGAGCTAACTTACAACTGGGATCCCGAAAAATATGATGGCGGTCGTAATTTTGGGCACTTGGCTTTTGCCGTTGAAAATATTTACGATCTTTGCCATAAACTGCAAGAAGCCGGCGTAATTATAAATAGGCCTCCTCGGTGCGGCCACATGGCCTTTATCAAGTCACCTGATGGTATATCGATCGAATTACTGCAACAGGGTGATGCACTACCACCACAAGAGCCGTGGAAATCGATGGAAAATACAGGTAGCTGGTAACGTAACGCCCAGCTGTCGTGATTCGAAAAATAGCGTTAATGCCGCCCGTTATACACTCAACGATTAGCGCTCATGTTGTAGTTAAAATTGATGTTGCACGTTAGCATGCACTTGGCACCACTGTAGTTTGATTTTTCAGTAGACTAAATGATAACTTTTTAGCAATGTCACAAGTTGCTTTTTAAATAACTCAGAGTCTAGTGCATCTTGTAGTAACGTAAATTCTGCTTTGAGTGACTCTGGTGCCATAATCGCTCGGTAATATGTCTCATGTGGATTTTGAGAAAAGTAAAACACCTCTTTCCAACCATTTTTAGTGGCTAAATACTCTGTGGTCGAGCGGCTGACAATGGCAACATTAACCCGTTTTTTCAACACCATTTCAAGCAAGGCTTCCTCAGAATTAACATCTACTCTTTGCACTTTTGAATATTCATTTTTTTGATCAAGGTATCGATAATAGTAACCAGCGATTGTACCGACCAAATTGCCAGACAACGAGCTTGGATGATAATATTCAAACGGATGTTCAATATGCGATACGAATTCATCCGTGTCATACATTAATGGGCTGCTCCAAAGGTACTTCTGTTTTTTTATGTCCCCAAACCAAGCTGGGTTAACCCCTAATATAAAGCCTGGTAACTGTGCTTCTTGAAGCAGTTTATCCAGACGCTTGCGGGGAATAAATCGCAAGTCAAACTGTAGCTCAGTCGCATGGCTATTTATCAGCCTGACAATATCAAAATAGAGGCCTTCACGAGCGTCTAAGTCTGTGATGTATGGCGGCTTATTATGATACACATATAGTGTCTGTTGCAGAGCGCTATATGCTGGAAACGACCCTAACAGAAATAGAAAAATAGAAAGAAAAGCTATCTTTAACACCACAGGCCTCATCACTCACACAGCACTTATACCAATTATCTTAATTACGTGATCTATTTTGAGGCGGGAAAATCTTGTCGATAACTCCGCTACCGCGTTCTATTCTCGCTCAGGTATCTACATCCAAGTAAGCAAGGAAAATGTCTTATTTAGTTGTTCTAAATAAGACATTTTTAACGCGGTTAGCGTCAGATTTACACTTTCAAATTGAGCAAGTATTAAGTCTAATTGGTATTATATTATCAATACAGCCTAGCCTCTTTTGAGTAAAACTGTCACATCATTCTCTGGGTAACGAAAAAGGAGCTCATAAAGCTCCTCAAACATTATAGTCGATTACCCTTTTATAGCTAATTGCAGCTCCCCGCGTTATACGATACTTTGATTGATGCACCAGCTGGGGCACCTGATACTTTTATATATCCCCAATACGAAGATTGTGCATCGAGCTCGATACATTCAACATTACCTTGATTAAAAGAGCTAGCCTCCACATTGCTACCATTTGGCCATCCCCCATTACTGTACTCAAGCCCCAAGTCACCGCTGCCATGGACAGTTTGTATTACAATTGATTGCTGTGCACTTACATTTTCAAGGCTAAACCACATCGGATCTTGGCTACCTAGACACACCGTTTTACCGGCTGTTAATCTGCCATTGGATATACTACCTTGAGACTTGCACATATCCTCAACCGTTGACTTAGTTTGGATCTCTCCTAATAACTGAACATTTTCAAAGCGATTGTAACCATGTAGCATAAGGTAATAAGTGCCGGCTTCCGGGGTAGCAATTTCGCATATTTCTTCGTTACCAGATTTATAAGGCCGGCAATCAAATTCATTGAATGTTGGCGCTGTTCCCGCTTTTACATACAAATCAACATCTCCTGTTCCTCCAGATGTCGTCAAAATTAATTTGTCTACACCCGCAGCAACGTCAATGGAAAAGGCAAGTTGTTCATCTTGTTCACCTGAAATAATTACTGGACTTCCTGAACGTAACTTTTCTGATGACGCTGCACTTATGGAAGCAATCGTATTACTTACATGACTTAAACCGGCAGGATCCATAACCGTAAGACTTACTTGATACTCACCAGGTTGAGTATAGTGATGTGTGGGATTAGCGATGTTGCTCTCACTACCGTCTCCAAAACTCCAAAGATACGTTAATGTGTCACCATCTGGATCTATGCTTCCTTGACTCGAAAACTGAATGTCTTGATCAGCAGTCCCTGTATATGGGCCATTAATTTGTGATGTCGGCGCGTTATTTTGTCCGCCATCAACCAAACTATTACACCATTGCACAAATTCAGACTGATACTGAGACGCCCAACGATTGACACGCTCTTGATAACCATCCCAATTTGCGGTTCTGGTTTCTTGTCGCATTGCCTTTACTTCATCAAAGTGTCTTTCGTACATAAATCTGACACCTAAATATCCCCAACGATAGATCCTATCTTGGTCAAATCCATCGTAAGTGGTGCTAAAGATTTCAGCTAGCGTATAGGTGGAGCCATCTTGAATCGTATCGATAGCAGCTAGATTGTCGTTAAGGTTTGCGATGTATTCAGCAACCCCTTCACTCCACCACACGATTGGTTTGGTTGGGGCATTAAATCCTCCATACAAGTCAAAACGACCATCAAGGTAATGCACATACTCATGCTCTAAGTTCCAGATGTAGTGATCGGGTTTAGCATAGCTTGCCTCGTAAGCAACAAAGTTAGCAATATTATTCACATCGCTTGGATCCCCTTCCAGATACATACCACCATTGTCTGTGCTTATTTTAAAAATGGCTTTAGCATATTTTTTATAGTCTGAACTACTGTTAAAGATATTAACCTGAAGAAAATCATTGTTATCGTCTGCTACGGGTGAACGACCTGTCTCAAGCATATCGTGGAAACGCACTTCCTCTGCTTCCATTTTTTCACAAGCAGATGTCAGCTGTACGGGTGTTAACTCTTGTGCACGTATTTTAATGGTGTCGCTACAGCTATGCTGCTGTGACAAAACTTTCGCTTCTAGCTCTTTGTCAAAGTCACAAATATCAAACTTACTACAATCCGAGTAATACGTTGCAACATCAGCCGCAGCCAACCATACTCCATCCCCAAAGCCATAGCTCTCATAGCGTGAAAATAGTGACACTAGTTGATTGTCTACGTTGTCTTGTATTGCTGCACCATCATATAGCTTTAGTCTTGCCAGTTCGCTTGCAGCATTGATAATGAGGTATTGTGAATCAGAGTTTATCATCCAAGTTTGCGCCGTAAAGTTACCTAATAATTGGACTAGCTCTTGATCATTTTTTACCTGGGCTACGAAGTTACTATTCCATTGTCCACGATATAAAATCGTAAAAATGCCATTTACCGCGCTTCGCATATTCCATTTCTGCCCATAGCTTTCATTCCATTTTGCTAGCCAAGCCTTCACTACTGGCAGGTAGCTGTCTTGCAACTCAGACGAGTCCATGGTGATTATTGCTTCGCTTAAGACTTTGCCATGTGCATCATTGTCATCGTAAAAGTGGCTATTATTTACAAACGCATCCAAAGCCTCTTTCACAGCTGGCTTTACCCAAGTTGCAAAACTCACTTGGTCGTTGTAAAACTCGACGTAGAAGCCCGCACGAATAAATAAGTATAAAGCTTCTAGATCAGAGCTACCGTTGCCAGCGTAGCTCTGAGAAAGCGCTTTTGTGCTTTGCGCAGCGGCATACATTTTATCAGAAGTAAACACTTTTGATTGAGTACTGCTTTCAGCCGAAAATAGCGCATTGATACAACTTGCCCCTTGCAGCTTGACTTCAGCAACAATTTGACTGCTGTTGGCATTTGCCAGACTAGCTAAGTCGCAAACGCTTGACTGCTCGCTGCGGTCAGCATTAAATGTATTGACTTGAGAAGTTTGTGCGGCGAGTAATGGGCTAACTTGCATAGCTTCACTCTCGGCGACCGGCGCTTTATCCCGTTTGGCGTTGTGTTCATGACCATGCGAGATATTAATTTTTGCCTGGCTCGACGCCTCTAATGGCTTAAATAATCGCTCTGACTCTTGATGGGCGTTTACCGCTCCTGCCATTGCTAACGCGACCATGACTGACGTAAATTTTGTTGTTTTCATAAGTTACCTTTATGTTGTGTATCCAAACCCAACGGGTCTATCCGATTGGGTTTTATTTTTCTAACATTAAATACACAATGTATACAATATATTTTATATAACATTATGGAATAGTGAGGTGATTTATATCTTGGTTGGAGGGGCTCAAATGCGCGAAGTAGAAATCACAATACCACCTCCACTGTTTCCAAAAAGGAAACCATTATCGCGTACTACAGCGTTAGTTTTGCTTGAATAGAGCTGCTTTTGATGTACAAATTTGCCATATATTAAGAAATCACTTCTGGCTAGAGCAATATTGCGCTGAGGCACCTAAGTTGACTAACTAACTGCTTATCCCGACCTAAAGTTTGAGCATAAGCTCAGTCATAATTTGTCATTGAGACTACCAGATTACAGTACATATCAAGTTTCGAGCATTTAAACCCAACCCTTGGTTAAATAAAGATAAATCGGTTAACTGACGGTGGTGAGGAATAGAAATTTACAGAAAAGGAGAATATTTTAAATTTTATCTATTTGGGCGATGGCACCTGATGATATTTTAACTCTAATTTTACAGTTTGAAAGCGAAATGGAATAAATACCATCCGTTGGCTTCTGCACTAATAGGTGCTGAAGTCCCAATACTAACTCATCAGTCTCACTTTTCATTTGCGTGTTTCGTGAGTCTATGAACTCCTTTCCCTGCTTCAATGCTTTATCAAGCACGACCGAAGCGACCTGCTGAGTAGATTTACTTTTTAAAGTCTTAATAAGTGCACTTTTTAATAAACTCATGCTAATCCTATAAATAAAGATACCGATCCATATCACAATGCTTAGGGATCGGTGTCTAATTGGTTTTGGGAACAAATAAAGTGTAGCAAGCACAGCAAAAAAGTCTAAAGTAAATTCGTTTCAAACTGTGTCAATTGTTACATCATCGGCTAATTAATTTGCATGCAAGTTTATCCCCCTATTCACACTCTGTGGCTAGGTACTCAACTATCGCCAAAAAGCTAAAATGCCTCATATTCATCAAACCGGACTTCGAATAACTTATACTTTTTTAGCCGCAAGTTTTATGTGGCCTTTATACCAATTTGCTTAATTAAGTAGTCTATTTTGAGGCGAGAAAATCCTGTCGATAACTCCGCTACCGCGTCCTGCTATCGCCAAGGTACCTACATCCGTGTAGGCAAGGCAAAAATTTTGATATTTAGTTGTTCTAAATGAGAAATTTTTTAACGCAGTTAGCGTCAGATTTACTCCTTCAAATTGAGCAAGTATTAAGTCAAATTGGTATTAACACTCTCTACCTAAAGTTTGAGTCAATAAAGCGCGGATAAATGATTACACTGCTCAATAATCTGCTTTTCAGAAAATAGCTGCGGTATAAAATATAATAAACTACTAGGAAGCTGGGATGCTGAGCGTGGCGCCGAAGTGAAATTTGTTACGGCTTCCAGCTCATGAAACGCATCGTGCCATGTCGGAACGGCCTTGCGTAATTGCTCATAGCATATTGTATTTATCTCAAAATTCTCGAAGTATTCATCGATTAAGCAAAGCGGCTGGTTGAGATTAAGAGAATCAAGCAATTCTCGAGAAAAACACTGCTGAGCTGGATTAGCGTCATTAAAAAAGTGTCCTGGCAAGTTATGGCCGATAATTAGGTCTTTACTCTCAAACAAGCTATTGGTGTACAACAAAGCAGTAAGAACGAGGTATGTGTCGTACCTAGCCAAGCTAACCCCTTGGAGAAGTGCGCTATGCTTGCTGAGATCCACTGTGGATCTTAGTCGTAGAGTGCGCCAAAACTCATGCTTTTGACTGGGTAACTCTTGATGAATTCCTGTGCTTGCTAGCCTCTCTTTCCAACTTGATATAAAAAGCTCAAATCCTTCAGTTTTAAACTGTTCCATTTCAAATGGCACATGTACCTCCTCATTTTTGTTCCGTGTCAAGGATTAACACAAACCCTAGAAGGTTTTGCATAATTAGCAATTACATGACATTACAGCTAAGTTCTGAGTGAGCGTTCAGACTCGTTTAAGTTCAGTGACTGAGACACGGGGTAAGAAGCTACATCAATTAACTGGATTAATACCAATTAATCTTAATAAACGAGAAGAGGTTGTTGATAACATAGTATTAAGTGAACACCTGTGCATCCATATTCATAGAGGTGAGGAAGAGGTATGACAAGGTGGGTAACAAAAAAGCCCGTATTTTTCAAAATACGGACTTTTAATTGAAAAGGATTACTTGTATTCAACCTCGATGATTTCATACTCAACTAGGCCATTTGGCGTTTGAATATTCACTGTATCATCTAGCTCTTTGCCAATTAATCCACGCGCAATTGGAGAGTTAACAGAAATTAAGTTATTTTTAATATCTGCTTCATCATCACCAACAATGCGGTAGCTAACTTCTTCGTCCGTATCCACATTAACGATAGTAACCGTACTGCCAAAAATAACCTTGCCGTTATTTTGCATTTTAGTTACATCAATTATTTGTGCAGTTGAAAGTTTCGCTTCAATTTCTTGAATACGGCCTTCACAAAAACCTTGCTGCTCTCTTGCTGCATGATATTCAGCGTTTTCTTTCAAATCGCCGTGTTCACGTGCTTCTGCAATGTCTGCAACAATTTTTGGGCGAACAACTTTTTTTAAATGATTCAGTTCTTCACGAAGCAATTCTTCGCCTCGCACTGTCATCGGAATTGATTGCATAAGTATCTCACTCATCGCCAGAGCATATGCTCTGGCTTTGTTCTTTTTAGTTCAAACGCTGGTGTAATTCTTGAACAGAGTTTACAGAGCTTCTGTCGTCAGCTGCATTCGCTGTACAGTTTGCAAACGCTGCATTTAGCGTAGTGGTGTAGTTAGTCTTATGCTGTAGTGCACCACGACGTAACACCTTCGAGTCTTCAATAGCTTGGCGACCTTCGGTCGTATTAACGATATAGCTGTACTCACCATTCTTGATACGGTCAAGAATATGAGGACGGCCTTCGAATACTTTGTTTACGCGACGTACTTCAATACCCGCTTCTTCAAGCGCTTTCGCCGTACCATTCGTTGCATCTAGCTCAAAACCAATGGCTTTCATTGTCTTAGCCAGTTCAACGACGCGTGCCTTATCACCATTACGCACAGATAGTAGCGCGCGGCCGCCACGTGGTAAAGTGTTTGATGCACCTAATTGGGCTTTTGCGAATGCTTCGGCGAAGTTTTCACCAACACCCATCACTTCACCCGTAGAGCGCATCTCTGGACCACGCATTGGGTCAACACCTAAGAATTTAGCGAATGGGAGTACAACTTCCTTCACGCTATAATAAGGAGGGATAACTTCTTTTGTTACACCTTGGCTTTCAAGAGACTGCCCAACCATACAACGCGCTGCTACTTTTGCCAGTGCAACACCCGTTGCCTTCGAAACAAACGGTACTGTACGTGCTGCACGAGGGTTAACCTCGATTAGGTATACTTTGCCATCTTTCACAGCAAACTGAGTATTCATTAGACCCACAACACCAAGCTCTAGCGCCATGTCACGTACTTGCTTGCGCATAACGTCTTGAATATCTTGCGATAGAGAGTGTGCTGGTAATGAACATGCTGAGTCACCTGAGTGAACACCCGCCTGCTCGATGTGCTCCATAATACCGCCAATAATCACGTTTTCACCATCACAGATAGCATCAACGTCAACTTCGATTGCATCATCTAAGAAGCGGTCAAGAAGAACTGGTGCTTCGTTAGATACAGATACCGCCTCAGTCATGTAACGACGTAAGTCATCTTCGTCATATACGATTTCCATAGCACGACCACCTAATACGTATGATGGACGAACAACTAATGGGAAACCGATCTCTTGAGACTTAGCAACCGCTTCTTCTAGAGAAGTTACTGTCGCGTTCTCAGGTTGAAGAAGGTCAAGGCGCTCAACAAGTTGCTGGAAACGCTCACGGTCTTCTGCACGGTCGATTGCATCTGGAGAAGTACCAATTACTGGCACACCATTCGCTTCAAGGTCACGTGCTAGTTTAAGTGGTGTTTGACCACCGTACTGAACGATAACACCTTTTGGCTTCTCAACACGTACGATTTCTAGTACATCTTCAAGCGTGATTGGCTCGAAGAATAGACGGTCAGACGTATCGTAGTCGGTTGAAACGGTTTCAGGGTTACAGTTAACCATGATAGTTTCATAGCCATCTTCACGCATTGCAAGTGCAGCATGAACACAACAGTAATCAAATTCGATGCCTTGACCGATACGGTTAGGGCCGCCGCCGATAACCATGATCTTGTCTTTTTCAGAAGGTGCTGCTTCACATTCTTCATCGTAAGTTGAGTACATGTAAGCTGTGTCTGAGCTGAATTCTGCTGCACATGTATCAACACGCTTATACACAGGTAGAATTTCTAACTGATGACGCTTCTTGCGGATTTCTTTTTCAGAAACACCTGCAATCTCAGCGATGCGCGCATCAGCGAAACCTTTGCGCTTGAGGCGACGAAGGAAATCTTTGTTAAGACCAGCAAGACCCGCTTCTGCGATCTTAGTTTCATCTTTAATGATGTCTTCAATCTGCACTAAGTACCAGCGATCAATCTTGGTTAACTCAAATACATCTTCAACGCTCATACCGTGACGCATTGCATCTGCAATGTACCAAATACGCTCAGCACCTGGCTCACGTAACTCACGAATGATGGTTTCTTTTGCGTTTGGCGCATCAAGTGCAATAATCGGGTTGAAACCTGTTGCACCCACTTCTAAACCACGAAGTGCTTTGTGAAGAGACTCTTGCTGGTTACGACCAATCGCCATAACCTCACCAACAGACTTCATCTGAGTCGTTAGACGGTCATTTGCACCAGCGAACTTCTCAAAGTTAAAACGAGGGATTTTGGTAACAACGTAGTCAATTGAAGGCTCGAATGACGCCGGTGTCGCGCCACCAGTGATGTCGTTTTGTAGCTCATCAAGCGTGTAGCCCACAGCCAATTTTGCTGCAATTTTCGCGATTGGGAAACCCGTTGCTTTTGAGGCTAGTGCAGATGAACGAGATACACGAGGGTTCATCTCAATGATAACCATACGGCCATCCTTTGGATTCACACCAAATTGAACGTTTGAACCACCTGTTTCAACACCAATTTCACGTAGTACCGCCATCGAAGCATTACGCATTAGCTGGTATTCTTTGTCAGTTAATGTTTGTGCTGGTGCAACAGTGATTGAGTCACCTGTGTGAACACCCATGGGGTCAAAGTTTTCAATAGAACATACAATGATGCAGTTGTCGTTTTTGTCACGAACAACTTCCATCTCATATTCTTTCCAACCTAGTAAGCTCTCATCAATTAGAAGCTCATTAGTTGGTGAAAGGTCTAAACCACGTGTACAGATTTCTTCAAATTCTTCCATGTTGTAAGCAACACCGCCACCGGTACCACCCATGGTGAAAGAAGGACGGATGATACATGGGAAGCCGATACGCGTTAGCACGTCTTTTGCTTCATCCATTGAGTGTGCAATCTCTGCGCGAGGGCACTCAAGGCCAATGTTTTTCATCGCGATATCAAAACGCTCGCGGTTTTCTGCTTTGTCGATTGCATCTGCCGTCGCACCAATTAACTCTACACCGTGCTTAGCAAGTACACCATGCTTGTCTAAATCAAGCGCACAGTTTAGTGCTGTCTGACCACCCATCGTAGGAAGGACAGCATCTGGCTTTTCTTTTTCGATGATTTTTTCAACAACTTCCCAGTGAATTGGTTCGATGTACGTTGCATCAGCCATTTCAGGGTCAGTCATGATCGTTGCAGGGTTCGAGTTTACAAGAATGACTCGATATCCTTCTTCTCTCAGCGCTTTACAGGCCTGAGCACCAGAGTAGTCAAATTCACAGGCTTGGCCGATAACAATTGGGCCTGCGCCCAAAATCAGAATGCTTTTTATGTCAGTACGTTTTGGCATTATTACTCCGGTCTAATTAAGCGTTGCGAGATTGCATTAATTCAATGAAATGGTCGAATAACGGTGCTGCATCATGTGGACCTGGGCTTGCTTCAGGGTGACCTTGGAAGCTAAACGCAGGCTTATCAGTACGATGGATCCCTTGCAGTGTGCCATCAAACAAAGACTTATGCGTTGCACGTAGGTTATCAGGAAGCGTTGCTTCGTCAGCAGCGAAGCCATGGTTTTGTGCTGTGATCATCACAACGTCACGATCTAAGTCTTTAACCGGGTGGTTGCCACCATGGTGACCAAACTTCATTTTCACTGTTTTTGCACCAGAAGCGAGTGCTAATAACTGGTGGCCTAAGCAAATACCGAAAATAGGTGTGTCTGTTTCTAAAAATGCTTTTATCGCGTCAATGGCATAAGTACATGGCTCAGGGTCACCAGGACCGTTTGATAGGAAGATGCCATCAGGGTTGAGTGCTAGGACATCAGCAGCGGAGGTTTCTGCTGGAACAACTGTTAGTTTACAGCCTCTGTCAACTAGCATTCTGAGAATGTTCTTTTTCACACCAAAGTCATAGGCAACAACATGAAACTTTTCATCTTCAGCGCGAAGTGTTTTAAAACCTTCGCCCAGAGTCCAGCTTGATTCACGCCATTCAAACTGAGTTTCTGTTGTCACTACTTTTGCTAAATCCATCCCTTTTAAGCCAGGGAATGCTTGCGCAGCTTCTAGCGCTTGTTGCTCGTCAACTTCATCACCTGCGATAATACAACCATTTTGGGCTCCTTTATCACGAAGAATGCGAGTGAGTTTACGAGTATCAATATCTGCTATCCCTAAGATATTGCGTTCTTTTAAGTAGTCACTTAATGACTGTTCATTACGGAAATTACTCGCAAGCAGTGGTAAGTCACGGATCACTAGGCCTTTTGCCCAGATTTTGTCCGCTTCCTCATCTTCGCTGTTAGTACCGGTGTTGCCGATATGTGGGTAAGTGAGCGTAACGATTTGTTCCGCGTATGAAGGATCCGTTAAGATCTCTTGATACCCCGTCATTGACGTATTGAATACTACTTCACCGACTGACATACCGTCAGCACCGATAGCAGTACCACGAAAAACCGTGCCGTCTTCAAGGACTAACAGAGCGGATTTAGTCAAGTTAACCTCCTAGATAGTAAAAAACGGGCGAAAGCAAAACGCTCAACATCCCGTCTACAAAGCGCTTGGTAACACGCAGTTATTAAAATTTTGGCAAATTCGTTATAGTCTACAGCATGAATCACATTTCGTCTAATTAAAATCACCAAAATTACAAAAATAAGCCTTTAAACTCTTTTTTTACTTTAAAGCCGCAAAATGATATGCTTACTTCTTTAAATCTAGGACATCTTGCATATCGTAAAGGCCTGCAGGTTTATCTTTTAACCATTGCGCAGCCCTTACAGCGCCTGATGCAAAGGTCAATCTCGATGCAGCTTTATGTGTTAATTCGAGTCTTTCCCCCATTGTTGCAAAGTAAGCGGTATGTTCACCTACTATATCACCCGCTCTAAGCACCGAATAACCAATCTCATGTTGTGATTTCGCTTCATGGCTGTGACTTCGGTCATAAACCGCAACATCGTCATGCTGCCAGCCTTTAGCTTCAGCTATCGCTTCACCAATAGCCAGTGCGGTACCTGACGGAGCGTCGATTTTGTGGCGGTGGTGTGCCTCAAAGATTTCAATGTCCATCTCGTCAGCAAGCTTCTGTGCCGCTGTTTGCACTAAATTAAGGAGAAGATTAATACCCACACTATAATTACGAGAAAAGACAATAGGTATTTCCTTTGCAGCCTCAACTAGCAGTTCCATTTCAGTTGTAGTAAGACCTGTGGTACCGATCACCATTGGCTTTTTAGCAGCAATCGCGGCTGATAGGTGTTGCTTCATTCCCTCAGGTAAAGTGAAGTCGATTAATACATCAACATTTTCAAGCGTATCTTGTTCAGAGCTAAAACGAATATTTGTGTCTGCCTTTGGCTGCAATTGATTAATTGCTTTATCAAGGTATTGTGAACTTTCTCGAACGAAAGCGCAGATCAGCTCAGCTTGTTGCGATAAATAACAAGCTTCAATTAATGCAAGTCCCATTCTGCCATTCGCACCATAAATACCTATTCTTGTCATGTGTCACCCTTATTTTTACGATATTAATTATCCGAATGGTAGCAATTATGGCTAACCGGATATGTAGAAATGCGTTTTTGCAGGAGTAGAGTTTACCGTATCTGTATGTCATAGTCAGTCAAGTTGAAAATAATAAAACATTAGACTTTAGACGTCTAAACATATAAACTGCCGCGCTCGCTAACCTATTAGGGTTGAAAAAACTTCATCTTATTAGGCGTGTTTTGCGGTTTTACAGCCAATTATTGGCTGTGCTTTATGTTGGGGAGTGCTATGCAACCAAATTACAATCAAACAAAGGCAAAACTATCATTATTGCCACTGCTGACCTTTGTAGGGATTTTTCTTGGCGCAGGATTGTATTTACAATCACAGGGCGTCGACTATGCGTTTTATCAATTAAAAGCGCCCGTTGCTATTCTACCCGCCATTGTTTTGGCTTTTTTACTCAATAAAGATACCATAAACCGCAGTGTCGAAACGTTTATTCGAGGCGCTGGACACAGCAACATCATCACCATGTGCCTCATCTATTTATTGGCAGGTGCTTTCTCAGCCGTTGCAAGTGCAACAGGTGGTGTCGATGCTGTGGTTAACGCAGGTTTGTCACTTATTCCTCCAGCGTTCCTATTACCTGGCCTTTTCCTTATTTCCGCTGTCGTCTCTACTGCAATGGGAACTTCCATGGGCACAATTGGTGCGATTGGCCCTATTGCTGTTGCAGTGGCGATGAAAACGGGGATCGACCCTGCACTGATGGCCGGCACTATAGTATCGGGTGCAATGTTTGGCGATAACTTATCTATTATTTCTGACACCACAATTGCAGCCACACGAACCCAAGGCTGTGAAATGAAAGATAAATTTAGAGAGAATCTAAAGATAGCCCTACCTGCTGCGTTGTTGACTGTCTTGCTATTAGTATTTTTAACCCCAGAGCCGCAGGTTGTAGAAACCAAACCGTTTGATTGGCTATTAGTTTTACCCTATGCGTTTATCTTGGTCTTGGCTGTGATTGGGATTAATGTTTTTGTTGTTCTTTTTAGTGGTATTGTGTTTGCTGGCTGCATAGGTTTTGTGGGTGACTACCAAGGCGCAGCGTTCCTAAATGACGTCTACAAAGGCTTCAGTGATATGCAGGAGATTTTCTTACTATCTATATTCATTGGTGGCCTATCCGAGTTTATTCGTATCAATGGCGGCCTCGATTTTTTAGCAAAGCAAATCCAAAAAATTACCAGTATCATTGCTAAATGGCACCGCCAAGTCGCTGATCAACTCGGTATTGCAGCGCTTGTATTAACCAGTAATCTATGTATTGCAAATAACACTGTAAGTATTATTGTTGCTGGCCCTGTTGCTAAAAAGCTAGCTGAAGACGGAAACATTTCAGCTAAGCGCTCTGCAAGCTTACTCGATATTTTTGCGTGCGTTATGCAGGGTTCTTTACCCTATGGTGCACAGGCACTGTTACTCGGTGCTACTTTTAAAATCAGCCCGTGGGATGTATCTAGTTCATCTTATTACTGTTTTATTCTAGCGCTCACTGCCATTTGTGTTATTTGCCTAAGAAGAAATAAAGCATAATTTATTTACTTTAAGCGCCCAACTTAGGGCGCTTTTGTTATACTTTCATTTTTAATGTTATCCGAATTAATAAATGAAACTCAATACGCTCATTACTTTATCCTCACTTGCTGTTAGCTCACTTAGCTATGCCGCTGATTGGAGCACTACACAGCTGCACGTCAACCACGGCGACTTTAAAAATCCCTTTAGCAAAAATGAAGCAACCACAACCGTTTATTCGCTTCAACATGCTTCAGGCTATCGCTATGGTGATAACTTCTTTTTTATCGATTACAGTAAAGATGATCTCACTGATGACTATCAAGATGGTGACTTTTATGGGGAGTGGTATTCAAGCTTCTCCATGTCAAAGATTGCTGATTTTAAGTCTTCTTTTGACGCTATAGCTGACGTTAGCCTAACAATGGGCTTCAATGCAGCTGGAGATGCTAAAGTGATGAAATACTTACCTGGTGTCAAAGTGAACTGGAACTTTGAAGGGTTCAACTTTTTCTCATCTACATTTACTCTCTATCAAGACGATAGCCAAGGGATCAGTCATGGCGGCGCTCCTAAGGAAAGTGATAGTTGGATGATAGATCTTGCATGGGGCTATCCTTTCAAAATAGGCGAACAAAAGTTCTATCTTACTGGCCATGTAGAATATATTGGCGAGCGAGAAAACGAGCTTGGTAATGATGTTAAAGGCTGGCTGCTCGCACAACCAATTCTTCAATGGGATCTCGGCTATGCGTTAGGGATGCCAGATAATCAGCTGATGTTAGGTGTGGAATGGCAGTATTGGCACAACAAACTTGGTACAGATACCAACGAATCCGTTCCACAATTACACCTTGCATGGACTTTCTAAACCCAGTACCCATGATGCAGCGGCTACTAGCGTTTATGCTTCTTGTAGCCGACACTGAACTAAATTCCCTCTTGGCACCAAGACAAAACGAGATCTAGAGACTGCTTATTATCATCTAGTTTTCTGACACTTAGGTTCTTATAAGTGGCGAAATCTTGATATAGCGTAGTTAGTTTCGGCAACTGTAGCAGTGACACATACCTTGTTATGTTGTGGTGATACTCTGTTTTCATAAGCATAGGAAGGGAGTCTAATAAAAAAACTTGCTGTTCTTGATTCAACTCAGCAACCTGCTCTGCTCTTTTAACAGTAAGTTCTTGCCACATTAATACTGTTATTAACTCGCTGTCTTGGGTTTGATCAACGCGCATTTTCACTGTATTGACATAACGCTGATAGCCCTGCCATTGTTTTGACGCAATATAGCTATTGAGTAGGTTCAGGCCAACATAGCTGGCCTCGTAGTTCTCCCCCGACTTTTGATGGTGTAGAAACGCCAGCCGATACAACTCAGCCGCTTTTTCATAATTTGCCCGATCAAAATATACGTTCGCTAAATTATTATGTAACGCTGCTTTAATGTGTTCCTCTTCCCTATACTCGATAAGAGCTCTATCAAGAATCTCTTCAGCTTCATCCAACTGACCCGCTGTCCGATATAGTACAGCTAAGTTATTTATGATCTTTTGCTTTTGTTCATTTGTCGAAAATCGAATTGCACATTCATAGCTCTTCTCTGCCAGCTCAAACTTACCGGTCCTTCTAAAATAAATAGCAAGATAAGTGGCTATTTCACCTTTCTCATAGTTTAAATAATGTAACCAATCTTTATTTTCTGAGAAAAGGTTAATAATACTTTTGATTAACCCAACATCGTTTGCTCTAATTCCTGACTTGAGGCCGGCTAAATGAATTTCGTATAACCCTTTTGAAGGGGTTTTAGGCAGGACTGGCTGTACCTTGGTATATATTTCCAAAGCTTCGCTCGGATTAGACGCGTTTGCTCCCTGAATAGCCTGTAGTGTCTTGAATAGCTCGTTAGGCGTTAACACAACAAATGCAGAAAGCAATAATGCAACCTGTAGCACACAAATACTCCTATCGCGCCAGCTTAAACAATCATAATGAAGCTTAGTAGTTTACATCAAACTTATCACATAAAAGAGTAAAAATCTGACTCGACAATGAAGTTGATATTGTAGTGGGAGCGAATTTACCTCGCGATGTTACAAAGTAGGATGTTTTTATTCTTTTTGTTTGAGAGACCTAACAGCTCGGCGGGTAAACCGCCTCCTACAAAGTACAGCACCTTGTTGATATCGTGGTGGGAGCGAGTTTATCTCGCGATGTTACAGAGTAGACTGTTTTATTCTTTTTGTTTGAGAGACCCAACAGCTCGGCGGGTAAACCGCCTCCTACCAGTGCTGCACTTTGTTAGTGTCGTGGTGGGAGCGAGTTTACCTCGCGATGTTACAGAGTAGACTGTTTTATTCTTTTTGTTTGAGAGACTCAACAGCTCGGCGGGTAAACCGCCTCCTAACAATACAACACTTTGTCGATATTGTGGTGAGCGCGAGTTTACTTCGCGATGTTACAGAGTAGACTGTTTTATTCTTTTTGTTTGAGAGACCCAACAGCTCGGCGGGTAAACCGCCTCCTACCAGTGCAGCACTTTGTTGGTGTCGTGGTGGGAGCGAGTTTACCTCGCGAGGTGTTGATTATCTTGTGAGGTTTTCTTTTCAAATCCCACATAGCAAAAAAACCCGTCGCATTGCTGCAACGGGTTTCTCTAATAAGGCCCTGGCTCGCTACGAAGTAGGATGTTCTACTTTCACATGGGAAGCCCACACTATCATTGACCGGGACCGACCCTTCGCGGGGCTCGCCTTCGAGCTGTTTTGTTTCACTTCTGAGTTTGGGTGACAAGAAACCGAAGTAACGCTTCCAGTTCGAGGAAGTGAGCGCATGGATACGCGAAGGGGAAATACTACATGGAAGTACTTTACTACAAATGAAAAAAACCCGTCGCATTGCTGCAACGGGTTTCTCTAATAAGGCCCTGACGATGTTCTACTTTCACATGGGAAGCCCACACTATCATCGACGCTGTTTTGTTTCACTTCTGAGTTCGGCATGGGGTCAGGTGGTTCCAAAACGCTATGGTCATCAGGAAATTCTGTTCATTAATGAAGTATCCTTCATTAATATAAATCTGGAAAAAGCTTATTAAATTCTTTGTCTACTTCAGTCTATTAACTTCTGTCGCTAAACCACTTTGGCGTTGTATGGTTAAGCCTCACGGGTAATTAGTACGAGTTAGCTTAATGCCTCACAGCACTTCCACATCTCGCCTATCAACGTTGTAGTCTTCAACGGCCCTTCAGTTGACTCTAAGTCAAAGTGAGAACTCATCTCGAGGCTCGCTTCCCGCTTAGATGCTTTCAGCGGTTATCGATTCCGAACGTAGCTACCGGGCAATGCAATTGGCATCACAACCCGAACACCAGCGGTTCGTCCACTCCGGTCCTCTCGTACTAGGAGCAGCCCCTCTCAATTCTCAAACGCCCACGGCAGATAGGGACCGAACTGTCTCACGACGTTCTAAACCCAGCTCGCGTACCACTTTAAATGGCGAACAGCCATACCCTTGGGACCGACTTCAGCCCCAGGATGTGATGAGCCGACATCGAGGTGCCAAACACCGCCGTCGATATGAACTCTTGGGCGGTATCAGCCTGTTATCCCCGGAGTACCTTTTATCCGTTGAGCGATGGCCCTTCCATTCAGAACCACCGGATCACTATGACCTACTTTCGTACCTGCTCGACGTGTCTGTCTCGCAGTTAAGCTTGCTTCTACCATTACACTAACCGTACGATGTCCGACCGTACTTAGCAAACCTTCGTGCTCCTCCGTTACTCTTTGGGAGGAGACCGCCCCAGTCAAACTACCCACCAGGCACTGTCCTCAACCCCGATTCAGGGGCCTAAGTTAGAACATCAACACTACAAGGGTGGTATTTCAAGGTCGGCTCCACACAAACTAGCGTCTGCGCTTCAAAGCCTCCCACCTATCCTACACATGTAGGGTCAATGTTCAGTGCCAAGCTGTAGTAAAGGTTCACGGGGTCTTTCCGTCTAGCCGCGGGTACACAGCATCTTCACTGCGATTTCAATTTCACTGAGTCTCGGGTGGAGACAGCGTGGCCATGGTTACACCATTCGTGCAGGTCGGAACTTACCCGACAAGGAATTTCGCTACCTTAGGACCGTTATAGTTACGGCCGCCGTTTACCGGGGCTTCGATCAAGAGCTTCGCCTAAGCTAACCCCATCAATTAACCTTCCGGCACCGGGCAGGTGTCACACCGTATACGTCATCTTACGATTTTGCACAGTGCTGTGTTTTTAATAAACAGTCCCAGCCACCTGGTCACTGCGGCTCTCGCCTGCTTACGACGCGAAGTCTTCACAAGTAAGAGCGTACCTTCTCCCGAAGTTACGGTACAATTTTGCCTAGTTCCTTCACCCGAGTTCTCTCAAGCGCCTTAGTATTCTCTACCTGACCACCTGTGTCGGTTTAGGGTACGATTCAGTATGAACTGAAGCTTAGAGGCTTTTCCTGGAAGTAGGGCATCAACAACTTCACCACCTTAGTGGCTCGTCTCGACTCTCAGCCTTGGCAACCCGGATTTTCCTAAGTCGCCAGCCTACAGCCTTTCACATGGACAACCAACGCCATGCTTGCCTAGCCTGCTCCGTCCCCCCATCGCATTCATACCAAGTACGGGAATATTAACCCGTTTCCCATCGACTACGCTCTTCAGCCTCGCCTTAGGGGTCGACTCACCCTACCCTGATTAACATGGGATAGGAACCCTTGGTCTTCCGGCGTGCGGGTTTTTCACCCGCATTATCGTTACTCATGTCAGCATTCGCACTTCTGATATGTCCAGCATGCCTCCCGGCACACCTTCAGCCACTTACAGAACGCTCCCCTACCCCGCATACTTACGTACGCAGCCGTAGCTTCGGTGGTATGTTTAGCCCCGTTACATCTTCCGCGCAGGCCGACTCGACTAGTGAGCTATTACGCTTTCTTTAAAGGGTGGCTGCTTCTAAGCCAACCTCCTAGCTGTTTTAGCCTTCCCACATCGTTTCCCACTTAACATACACTTTGGGACCTTAGCTGACGGTCTGGGTTGTTTCCCTCTCCACGACGGACGTTAGCACCCGCCGTGTGTCTCCCGGATAGTACTTTACGGTATTCGGAGTTTGCAAAGGGTTGGTAAGTCGGGATGACCCCCTAGCCTTAACAGTGCTCTACCCCCGTAAGTATTCGTCCGAGGCTCTACCTAAATAGATTTCGGGGAGAACCAGCTATCTCCCGGTTTGATTAGCCTTTCACTCCTAGCCACAGGTCATCCCCTAACTTTTCAACGTTAGTGGGTTCGGTCCTCCAGTCAGTGTTACCTGACCTTCAACCTGCCCATGGCTAGATCACCGGGTTTCGGGTCTATACCCTGCAACTTAAGCGCCCAGTTAAGACTCGCTTTCGCTACGGCTCCCCTAAATGGTTAACCTCGCTACAGAATATAAGTCGCTGACCCATTATACAAAAGGTACGCAGTCACCCAACAAGTAGGCTCCTACTGCTTGTACGTACACGGTTTCAGGTTCTATTTCACTCCCCTCACAGGGGTTCTTTTCGCCTTTCCCTCACGGTACTGGTTCACTATCGGTCAGTTGGGAGTATTTAGCCTTGGAGGATGGTCCCCCCATATTCAGTCAAAGTTTCACGTGCTCCGACCTACTCGATTTCACTTTTGATAAGTTGTCGTGTACGGGACTATCACCCTGTTTCGTCATGCTTTCCAACATGTTCCACTAACTACACTAAAGCTTAAGGGCTGCTCCGATTTCGCTCGCCGCTACTTTCGGAATCTCGGTTGATTTCTTTTCCTACGGGTACTTAGATGTTTCAGTTCTCCGCGTTCGCCTCGTTAACCTATGTATTCAGTTAACGATACCTGCAAGCAGGTGGGTTTCCCCATTCGGAAATCCTAGTCTCAAGCGCCTCTTACTGGCTTGACTAGGCTTATCGCAAGTTAGTACGTCCTTCATCGCCTCCAACTGCCAAGGCATCCACCGTGTACGCTTAGTCACTTAACCATACAACCCAAAATAGTTTTAAGTTGTACTGCTAAAGACAGTTTAACTTCGCCAGAAGTTAATATTGAATACTAAAGTAGACGCTAATTAATCAACTAAATGATTAATCGGCATTTTCTTTCGAAAACTCGATAAATAACTTTACGTTATCTATCAGAATTTAATTTTTCAGCTTTTCCAAATTTTTAAAGAGCAAATATTACTTAGCCATCAGGCCAAGCAACAATCATCTGTGTGGACACTTCGAACAAATAAGTTCTAAATCGTATAAGGAGGTGATCCAGCCCCAGGTTCCCCTAGGGCTACCTTGTTACGACTTCACCCCAGTCATGAATCACTCCGTGGTGAACGTCCCCCCGAAGGTTAGACTATCCACTTCTGGAGCAACCCACTCCCATGGTGTGACGGGCGGTGTGTACAAGGCCCGGGAACGTATTCACCGCGACATTCTGATTCGCGATTACTAGCGATTCCGACTTCATGGAGTCGAGTTGCAGACTCCAATCCGGACTACGACAGGCTTTAAGGGATTCGCTTACTATCGCTAGCTCGCTGCTCTCTGTACCTGCCATTGTAGCACGTGTGTAGCCCTACACGTAAGGGCCATGATGACTTGACGTCGTCCCCACCTTCCTCCGGTTTATCACCGGCAGTCTCCTTAGAGTTCCCGACCGAATCGCTGGCAACTAAGGATAGGGGTTGCGCTCGTTGCGGGACTTAACCCAACATCTCACAACACGAGCTGACGACAGCCATGCAGCACCTGTATCAGAGCTCCCGAAGGCACCAAACCATCTCTGGTAAGTTCTCTGTATGTCAAGTGTAGGTAAGGTTCTTCGCGTTGCATCGAATTAAACCACATGCTCCACCGCTTGTGCGGGCCCCCGTCAATTCATTTGAGTTTTAACCTTGCGGCCGTACTCCCCAGGCGGTCTACTTAATGCGTTAGCTTTGGAAAAGTTGTCCGAAGACCCCAGCTCCTAGTAGACATCGTTTACGGCGTGGACTACCAGGGTATCTAATCCTGTTTGCTCCCCACGCTTTCGTACATGAGCGTCAGTGTTGACCCAGGTGGCTGCCTTCGCCATCGGTATTCCTTCAGATCTCTACGCATTTCACCGCTACACCTGAAATTCTACCACCCTCTATCACACTCTAGTTTGCCAGTTCGAAATGCAGTTCCCAGGTTAAGCCCGGGGCTTTCACATCTCGCTTAACAAACCGCCTGCGTACGCTTTACGCCCAGTAATTCCGATTAACGCTCGCACCCTCCGTATTACCGCGGCTGCTGGCACGGAGTTAGCCGGTGCTTCTTCTGTCAGTAACGTCACAGCTAGCAGGTATTAACTACTAACCTTTCCTCCTGACTGAAAGTGCTTTACAACCCTAAGGCCTTCTTCACACACGCGGCATGGCTGCATCAGGCTTGCGCCCATTGTGCAATATTCCCCACTGCTGCCTCCCGTAGGAGTCTGGACCGTGTCTCAGTTCCAGTGTGGCTGATCATCCTCTCAAACCAGCTAGGGATCGTCGCCTTGGTGAGCCGTTACCTCACCAACTAGCTAATCCCACTTGGGCCAATCTAAAGGCGAGAGCCGAAGCCCCCTTTGGTCCGTAGACATTATGCGGTATTAGCCATCGTTTCCAATGGTTGTCCCCCACCTCAAGGCATGTTCCCAAGCATTACTCACCCGTCCGCCGCTCGTCATCTTCTAGCAAGCTAGAAATGTTACCGCTCGACTTGCATGTGTTAGGCCTGCCGCCAGCGTTCAATCTGAGCCATGATCAAACTCTTCAATTAAAAGTTTTTTTGAAAACTAAGTTTCATGCTCATTGAATTCTGATTTTGATACCTTTCGGTATCGAATTGACTGCGCTGAATAAACTATGTTTATTCTGTTGGTCACTCAGCTCAATTGAGACTCTAAATTTGTTTGCGTCATCTAGCGAACTAGACTCTGCTGTTAGAACTCAATCTGTACGAGTGCCCACACAGATGATTGCTTCATATTGTTAAAGAACAGTTCCGGTTACCCGGTACGATGACTTATCATCGCTGCGCCGTTAGCGCTGAGGGTTGTGCATTCTAAGCATTTCCCACTTGTTGTCAACACTTAATTTTGATTTTCTTTCGAAGCATTCAAACTCAAGTTTTATTTGACTCCCGACTCGTTGGCTCGTTGCTTTTCAGCGTTGCTCCCCGTGTCGGTGGATGCGCATTATAGGGAGATCCGATTTAAGTGCAACCCTTTTTTTAAAGAAAATTGCGAAAAAACGTTTGTTCGAGCAAAAATAAAGCGAAACGTCTATTTTTGACACTTTAATATACAAAAAAGGGCTAAAAGGAAGTCATTATTATTGCTTATAAGCATTTTTTCACTTTATCCGCTTGCAAATAGTGAGTTATCAATGCAAAAGCCCTTCTTAAATAAGTCCTGAGCTACTTAATTGTTTAAGCGTTGGCTTTAGAGTTAACTTGAGCACCTTATAAGACAATGCTTCATCTACTTGGCTAGTGAATTTCAAAGCACTTTCTTAATGACAGCAACTTTATTTGCTGTCCTTAAAAATATATTTCCCAGTTGAAACTGCTCTAGTACTCATTCATTAGCGATAGACAAGTTTTAAATACGGGGTGAATGAAGAAACCGGTGGATCTGAAACAAGTTAAAAAGCGCTAATGGGTAAATTAGCCAAAACGGCCAAACCACATTTTTTGGCAGGTCTCAAGATGTAAAAAGCTAATATAAGTCTAGGAGACGCAACACAGTCAAAGAATCGGCATTTATAATTGGTCAATTTGATGCTAACTACGTTAGAAGTGTCTTATATTGAGCAATAATTAAACGGGTTAGTATTACCTCAAACCACCATCAAGATTAATCCCTTTAAAGATAAACCAGGGATGATTATTTGGTATGAATTAGCACTAAAGTAAGGAAATCAGGTAAAAAGTAAACGATGTGATTAGATTTGGAGCGAGTAACGAGGTTCGAACTCGTGACCTCGACCTTGGCAAGGTCGCGCTCTACCAGCTGAGCTATACTCGCGTTCCATGAATCATTTATAGTATTTTTACTATAAATGGTGCCCGGGGCCGGACTTGAACCGGCACGCTGTTACCAGCGAGGGATTTTAAATCCCTTGTGTCTACCAATTCCACCACCCGGGCATCGGGTTTGCTTTCGCATGTGGATATAAGAAAATGGAGGCGGAACCCGGAGTCGAACCGAGGTAGACGGATTTGCAATCCGCTGCATGGCCACTCTGCCATTCCGCCAAATTTGGAGCGAGTAACGAGGTTCGAACTCGTGACCTCGACCTTGGCAAGGTCGCGCTCTACCAGCTGAGCTATACTCGCATTTCATAAATTATTTATAGCAATTTTACTATAAATGGTGCCCGGGGCCGGACTTGAACCGGCACGCTGTTACCAGCGAGGGATTTTAAATCCCTTGTGTCTACCAATTCCACCACCCGGGCATCGGGCATTCGAAAACAAATTTGGAGCGAGTAACGAGGTTCGAACTCGTGACCTCGACCTTGGCAAGGTCGCGCTCTACCAGCTGAGCTATACTCGCGTTCCATAAATCATTTATAGTAGCTTTACTATAAATGGTGCCCGGGGCCGGACTTGAACCGGCACGCTGTTACCAGCGAGGGATTTTAAATCCCTTGTGTCTACCAATTCCACCACCCGGGCATCGGGCTTGCTTTCGCACGTGGAGTGTTGAGAAAATGGAGGCGGAACCCGGAGTCGAACCGAGGTAGACGGATTTGCAATCCGCTGCATGGCCACTCTGCCATTCCGCCAAGTTTGGAGCGAGTAACGAGGTTCGAACTCGTGACCTCGACCTTGGCAAGGTCGCGCTCTACCAGCTGAGCTATACTCGCATTCCAACATTTAAAACTATTTAAATTATTTATCTAGCTTTAAACTTTTATCATTAGGAAGTGTTATCAAAATTTCATTTCGATGACACACTGCCCTCTCAACACGGACGCATTCTACAGAAGTTCTTGTACGCGTCAACATAAAAAATGAATGTTTTTAATCGTTTGCTCAATTTTTATCTAAACCGATGAGTTAATAGACTATAACAGTCAAGAATTAGTCAATTCTCCTTTCGCAGCATATAGATACTGCACCATAGAAACTAAAGTTAGTATGGTAGCAATAGCTAAAAGCGCATAACTTAGCATTGTCATCCAATCAGAGAATTGCCAAATTAGCCCGATGATTGCGAGCATCTGCGCAGCTGTCTTGAATTTACCTAACCAGGACACTGCAACACTTCCCCTCTTGCCTTGTTCCGCCATCCACTCTCGCAATGCAGATATAACGATTTCTCTACTAATTATCACCAGCGTTGATATTGTAATAAAGTAATCATTATAGTGTGTGGCAAGAATAACAAGTGCAACACTGACCATCACTTTATCAGCAACTGGATCAAGAAAAGCACCAAACGGTGTTGACTGTTCAAGCTTTCTCGCCAGATATCCATCAAGGATATCAGTAACTGAAGCTAACCAAAAAATAAACGCGGCGGCAAAAAATGCCCATGAATATGGTAAATAAAAAACGACTGCGAATACAGGAATGAGCAGCAACCGAAATGCTGTGAGCGTATTTGGAATATTCCACATAACTACTTGGTATTGTCTTTTTTTCTATGTTCGCATGATTGCTTAAGCTTTGTCATGCAAATGATTAAATATCTTTTCAGCCATGTCAGGGCTGATCCCAGGAACTTGCTTTAATTGATGTATATTTGCAGATTTAACTCCCTGCATGCCTCCTAAAAATTTAAGTAGTGCTTGACGTCGTTTTTGACCAATTCCTTCTATCTCTTCCAGCATTGACTGTGTTCTTTGCTTTTGTCTTTTGTTACGGTGTCCTGCAATTGCAAACCTATGAGACTCGTCGCGGATATGTTGTATCAAGTGTAATGCCGGAGAGTCACTGGCTACATTGATAGTTTTACGGCCACCATCAATCAGTAGCGTCTCCAAACCGGGTTTTCTACTCGTGCCTTTTGCAACACCGATTAAAATAGGCATTTTATCAAGTTGCCAACTTGCAAAAAATGATTCAGCCCTACCTAATTGCCCCTTACCACCATCAATAAAGATAATATCAGGGACTTTGCTCTCATCAGCCATTTTGCCGTAGCGTTTTTTTAACGCAAAATCCATAGCTGCATAATCATCACCTGGCGTAATCCCTGTGACATTATAACGGCGATATTCTTTATTGTTTGGCCCTTGACCGTCAAACACTACGCAAGATGCTACGGTATTTTCTCCCATGGTATGACTGATATCAAAACACTCCATTCTTTGAATGTCAGATAGCCCTATTGCCTCTTTTAGTTTTGCATAGCGCTTTGTGATCGAATCCTGTGCACTTTGTTTTACTTCAATGCTGTTTTGAGCATTTTTATTTGCCAATGCAAGATACTGGGCGCGCTCACCACGCACATTAAACTTAAAGCTTACTTTGCGTTCCGATACCTGACCTAAAGCAGCTTCTAGTGCAACGTAATCATCAACCTTAAACGGCAAAACAATTTCTTTTGCAATTCGCGATTGATTGCCAGATGAAATATAGTATTGTCCTAAAAATGCAGTGAGAACCTCATTTGCACCTGAATCTTTAGGCACCTTGGGAAAATGCGTTTTAGTGCCTAGCACTTTGTGTTCTCGGATCATAAGTACATGAATTGCAACTAAGCCATTTTTTTGCTCAAAACCAATAACATCCAGCTCTGCAAAATTGCCAGCAATAGACTGCTGCTCTTGCATTTGCCGAAGCAATACGATTTGGTCTCGATATTTAGCAGCCATTTCAAAGTCAAGTGAAATACTTGCTTGCTCCATTTTCTCTACAAGTGCAGCTATCACATCTTGCGAGCGACCAGTTAAAAATTGGCGTACCATGGATACTTGCTCTTGATATTCACTATCCTTGACTTTGCCGACACATGGACCAGAACACCTTTTTAGTTGGTACTGCAGACAAGGCCTACTCCGAGCGCGATAATAAGCATCTTCACATTGTCTTACTGGGAAAATTTTTTGCATTAGCCGAAGACTTTCAGATACCGCAGAGCTGCTGGGGAATGGCCCGAAGTACTCACCTTTTAACTTTCTACTCCCCCGGTGGAAGGCCAACCTTGGATGCTGGTGAGCACTCAAAAAGATATAAGGATAGCTTTTATCGTCTCTTAGTAAGATATTATATCGAGGCTGATATTTTTTGATTAGGTTGTTTTCTAGTAATAGCGCCTCTGTTTCTGTGTTTGTCAGGGTAACTTCGATACTCGCTATATTTCCGACCAATACCCTCGTTTTACTGTCGATGATATTCGCCCGAAAATAACTTGAAACACGCTTTTTTAGGTTTTTTGCTTTGCCAACATAAATAACCTGACCATCCACATCATACATGCGGTATACGCCAGGCTCTGTCGTTAATGTCTTTAGAAAAGATTGAGAGTCAAATACTGTCATTTAAAAAATGAACTTAGTGATTGCTGTCAATATCTATCATTTTATGGCGGATCGCTAGGTGGGTTAACTCTACATCACCGTTAACATTGAGTTTTTCAAACATTCTATATCTATAACTATTTACTGTTTTAGAACTTAGGTTTAAACGGTCTGCTATATTTTGCGCTTTTTCACCTTTTGTGATCATAAGCATTATCTGTAATTCTCTTTCAGATAATGATTGGAACGGATTTTCATCATTTCGACCACTAAATTGAGCAAGTGCTATTTGTTGCGCGATTTCAGGTGCGATATAACGCTGTCCTGCATTAACAGCACGAATGGCGTTAATCATTTCATCTGGCCCAGCTCCTTTGGTCAGGTAGCCGTGCGCACCTATTTGCATCACTTTACTTGGAAATGGATCCTCACAATGTACAGTCAGCACAATCACTTTGACATCTGGACAATAACGGCAAATCTTTTTAGTCGCTTCCAATCCACCAATACCGGGCATGTTCATGTCCATAAGTACTATATCAGGCTCGCTTTGGCGGCAAAAAGTTACAGCTTCTTCACCTGTTTTAGCCTCTCCGACAACTTTAAAACCACGCACATCATCTAAAATGCGTTTTATGCCAGTCCTGACAAGTTCATGATCATCAACTAAAAGCACATTAATCAATGGCACACCCTCTACATATATTTTAATAAACGGAGCAAAGCAACCTATTACTTCACTTCCTGAAGCATGAGGTTACCACATATTTTTTAAAAGCATAACGATAGAAACAAGAGAAAAATACAATTTTGATATGAAATAACTAAATTGTTAAGAGCTGAAGAAATGTTTGCATATAATTTAAACACCGCTATCGATTTTAATAGCGATAGCGGTGTTTTTGATTAATCTTTTTTGGAAAATTTGTCGACCCAAAGCGCAATAACGCCGTCACCAGTCACATTACATGCAGTACCGAAGCTGTCTTGAGCTAAATACAAAGCAATCATTAATGCGACAGCCCCTTCATCGAATCCAAGCATCGATGTTAATAGTCCTAAAGCAGACATAACAGCGCCGCCCGGTGCCCCAGGAGCAGCTATCATGACGATCCCTAACATAAAAATAAACGGCAAAATTTCAGTAATTGACGGCACAACCATCTCAGGTGATAGCAGCATCACAGCCATGGCACAGGTCACTATCGTAATTGTAGAGCCTGACAGGTGGATAGTCGCACACAATGGTACAGTAAAATTTGCTACTTCATCATTCACGTTATTTGCTTTACTCGCACGCAGTGATACAGGAATTGTCGCAGCACTCGACATGGTTCCTATCGCTGTAAAATACGCAGGCAGCATATTTTTTATTAGCTCTATGGGGTTTTTACCCAGCAAGACACCACTTGCCAAAAACAGCACGCTAAGCCATAACCAGTGCATCACGATTGCTGCTAACAGCACAATACCGAAAGTGCTTAAGGTATCGAAAACAGTTCCTGCTACCGCCATTTCAGCAAACACCCCAGCAATATAGAATGGCAAAACAGGGATAATCACTTTGGCAAGCAACATGTCAATAACATCCCTTGCTTCGTCAGTGACCTGCTTTAAATTACTCAAGCCACACTGGCTCATCGCGATACCAAAAATAAAAGCGCTAGCCAGAGCAGTCATTACCCCCATCAGCGGTGGGATTTCTATATTGATGAAGCTCGTAAGATGAGACTCCTCAACAACTTGATAAGCAACTCCACCTTCAAAAAATGGGATAAAGGCATTAACGAGTAAAAATGCCAAAGTTCCGGCAATAACAGTAGAGCTATATGCAAAACCTACTGTTTTACCCAGAAGATGACCCGATCCCTTTGGTAAGCCTGCTATGCCAGAGGCGATAAAAAACAGGATTATCAGAGGAATTGTAAAATTAATGAGTTGCCCTATGATGACTTTAAAAGTGTATAACAGCTCGACCAACACTGTTGGCATGTAAAGCCCTGCCAACATACCAGCAACGATACCCGCCACTAGCTTTAATACGAGAGACATAGATTACTTCCTAGCATATTTTTAAAGACGCTGTTTTAACATGTTTTTGACCCATTTTGCTATTAATTCGATAGAGATAAACTAATTTGTACATTTTATGTATACTGAGTAGCTATCTAACGTAAATAATTGCAACCCAACGAAAACAAATTGTTTCTCTTTATTGCATATCATCTAATAAGCAGTATTCAGTCTCTGTAATCTACTTTTGTCCTTATGTTAAAAGCTGTAACCTGCTCATTCGCTGCACTTTTGTTGTCTATGCCAGTATCCGCCTTGAACACCAATCAAATCCCATTTATTCAACAGGCTGCCAAAATCGATGGGCTCATTGATGATAATGTCTGGCATCAAGCGCTAAAAATTGATATCAACAACGTCACTTGGCCGTATGAAAATGAAAAGAGTCCAGTAAAGACAAGAGCCTATATCTATGAAAACGGTCAATCACTATTCGTTGCTTATGATGCAAAAGATCCAAACCCAAACTTGATCAGGGCATTTTACAGGGATAGAGACAGGGCGTGGGAAGACGACTTAGTCGGGATCAAAATAGACTCCTTCAATAACGCACAAAGCGCTTATCAGTTTTTTATCAACCCTCTTGGAGTACAGCAAGATTCAATTGAAAATGAGCTGACAAAAAGTGAGAACGGCTCTTGGAATGGTATATGGGATAGTGCTGGTACAATAAACGAAGATGGTTTTATAGTAGAAATTGAGATACCACTGCGTGTACTTAATTTTAGTAATTCAACTGGTAACAAAACCATGGCGATGGAGTTTCTACGATTTTTTCCTAGAAATGAACGACTACGGATCTCTAGCATGACACTGCAACATGCAAATCCCTGTTGGATTTGCCAAATGCCTAAATATCAAGGGCTAGCCAAAGCGAAGCAAAGCAGTGATATCGCGATCATTCCCACTTTAGTCGGTAATAGCCAAGAAACTCGCGATATTGAACAAGGCAAAGCAAAACCATGGCAAAAAGAGCACAATATTGAGCCTGGCCTAGACATAAAGTGGGCAATCACCCCCGACACTACTCTCAATGCAACGCTAAATCCTGACTTTTCCCAAGTTGAAGCTGACACTGGTCAATTAAGTGTTAACAATAGTTTTAGCTTATTTTTTCCCGAAAAACGCGCTTTCTTTTTGGATAACTCAGACTATTTCTCATCACACCTAAACCTGATCCATACACGTAACATTTCAGCACCTGACTACGGAGTAAAGTTAACTGGCAACAAAAGCGGCCACACTTTTGCTGGCTTTATTACGAATGACGAGCAACTCAATGTTGTCATTCCCGGAAATCTGGGCTCTCGTGTGGTCTCATTGGAACGCAAAAGCGAAAACATGGCACTTAGATATCGTCGTGACGTAAATAAAGCTTTTTCATTTGGGCTTACATCAACAACGAGGCAGAGTGAAACATACAAGAACCAAGTGGCAAGTTTTGACGCAAAATATAAACCAACGAAAAGTGACTTATTTGAGTTACAACTGTTTGGTTCTGATACCCAATATGACCAACAATTTGTAGATTACCTATGTGACAGCACTCTTGCTAACTGTGATTTAACAGAAAGCGTACTACGCGTAACAGATGATGATGCGCGTGGTGTAGGCTACTACCTAAATTATGAACATAACCAAAAACACTGGAAAGCATTCTCAAGTTATCAGTCACGCGATGCTGCCGTAAGAACAGACATGGGGTTTATCACTCAAGTAGATTTCAATAAGTTTGTATTTGGAGGAGAGTATCGCTGGTATGGCACTGAGCAAAACTGGTGGAATCGAGCAAAATGGTATGGTGATTGGGATATTTCTCATAATGAGAACGGTGAACTACTAGAAAAGGAAGTGCAAACTAATTTTTCAATTAATGGACCACTCCAAAGCTTTATTGATTTCGGTGTGGAACATAGAAAGCGTACTGGATTAAGACATGACGAAACCCGCATAGCGATTGATGGTAACACCAGCTTATTCACCGAAAACTCGCAATGGACTTATTTGGAGCTAAAGCCAATGGCTGGTATCTTTGCAGGGTTAAAGCTAAGTAAAAGTAATCGCGTTGATTTAGCGAATAACAGACTTGGCGATCTAACTTTTGTTCGACCCGTTATTAACCTCAATATTGGCAAGCACTTCGAACTTAGGTTTCGACATACCTATGAGAAAATGAATGCTGAAGGTGCTGATGTATATTCAGCCAACTTAACCGATGTCAGATTAACTTATCAATTTAATAGAAATAGCTACTTACGGTTGGCCATCGTCAACACTAACATATCGAGAAACCCCAATAATTATATCAATGAAGTTGACGCAACCTATAAGAGTCTAAGTACGCAGCTACTGTACTCGTACAAGTTAAATCCTCAAACGGTATTCTTTGCAGGTTATTCTGATCATGGGTTCCAAGATGATGATTTATCTAAAATCATTAAAGACGATAAGCGTATTTTCATGAAGTTTAGTTATGCCTGGTTGATGTAAAAAAGCACTCTTAAATAACAATTGGCTATAAGCAAAATTGATATATCTTATAGCCAATCTTTCCTTTTATTTTGTGAAATGCGCAGTAAAGTGATGGAATACAAGCAAACCTAGATTAGGGAACACAAATGACTAAAGTATACTCAGATAACAGTCTCACTATCGGTAATACGCCTTTAGTAAAAATTAACCGCGTTTCTGGTGGTAACGTTTACGCAAAAGTTGAAGCGCGAAACCCAAGCTTCAGCGTAAAGTGTCGTATTGGTGCTTCTATGATCTGGGAAGCTGAAAAATCTGGACTATTAACGGAAGGTAAAGAGCTAATTGAGCCTACTTCAGGCAACACAGGTATTGCATTGGCTTTTGTTGCTGCTTCACGAGGCTATAAGTTAACATTAACGATGCCAAATACAATGAGCCTTGAACGTCGTAAACTGTTAAAAGCACTTGGCGCAAACTTAGTACTCACTGAGGGTGCAAAAGGCATGAAAGGTGCTATCGAAAAAGCAAATGAAATCCAAGCAAGTGACCCTGATAAGTACATTCTGCTTCAACAATTTGAAAACCCAGCAAACCCTAAAATCCACTTTGAGACGACAGGTCCAGAGATTTTTGAAGCGCTAGAGGGCAATATTGACTACTTCGTCGCAGGCGTTGGTACTGGTGGTACAATCACGGGGGTTTCTCGCTACCTTAAAAATGAAAAGGGCTTACATGTTAAATCAATTGCAGTCGAGCCTTCTGACTCACCTGTGATAACACAGACATTGGCAGGCGAAGAAGTTAAACCCGGTCCTCATAAAATCCAAGGTATTGGCGCAGGTTTCATACCTGGCAACCTTGACCTTGAGCTTATCGACGGAGTCGAGTTGGTTTCTAACGAAGACGCTATTGCCATGGCTCATCAGCTAATGAGAGATGAAGGGATCCTTGTTGGTATTTCTTCTGGCGCTGCACTTGTTGCCGCCAAGCGCATTGCTGAATTACCTGAAAATGCAGATAAGAATATTGTTGTTATATTACCAAGTGCCGCAGAGCGCTACCTTACCAGTCCTCTATTTGCAGATACATTCTCTGAGCAAGAACTAGTGCAATAGGTAAACAGCGGTATATATCAAAATAAAGGGGCCTAGGTGCCCTTTTATTTTTTAAGTTGTTCCTTTTAATTCCCTTCACTACACTTTAGCTATCTTTTACTTTTACGGTTTAGATCATGGTTAGAGCCTTCATTCTTGTATTTCTTTTCTTTCTAAACAACAGCAGCTACGCCGAGAATTTGAATGTAGCCTACTTTAAAGAGGGACAGTTTAGAATTGTTGCAGGTGAGAAATATCAAGGTGGCTATCTATATAATAAAAAAGCCAAAAAACCTCTCATTCACCTTGTTACACTCGATTGGCCACCATACATCGGTGCGGATCTGTGTAATAAAGGATGGGCTTTTCAATTTGCGGTGGCCGTTCTGACAGATTTAGACTATCAAGTTTTTGTTGAGTTTTTACCTTGGGCACGAGCAGTAAGAGCCGTTGAAACAGGCAAAGCCGATATTCTCTTTCCTGAGTATTATATTGAAGATTCAGCGCCATCGGATAATCACAAAGACAAAACTCGTCGAGAGTTACTCGCATTATCTAACGCATTTCCTGGCGGTGAGATTGGGTTTCTTAAACGCCGTGGTGAAGAAGATAGATTTGATGGTAACTTAAATTCAGTCAAGAATGAGCTCATCGGGGTGGTCAGAGGTTATCAAAATACCCCTGAGTTTGATGCTATGATGGACAATGGTGAGTTTATTACTGTTGAAGCTGTAAACGACTTACAGCTTGTAAAGCTGCTAGTTGGAAAGCGTGTTAACTTGGTGATCGGAGATCCTAAAGTCCTTAGATTTACGGTTAACTATTCTGATTTACCGCGTTCAGAAAAAATAGAGTTATTGCGAAATATCGAAAATGTTACTCCCCCAATTCAGTACAACCATCTCTATTTTGCATTGAGTAAGCAAAAACCCCATTGGCGTGAATTACTTAAGGACATAAATCGCAACCTTTATCAATTCGAAAATAGTGGTGAAACACAAAGGATGATCGATATGGTTAGTAGTGAATGCTATTAATACTAGTAATTTATTAAAAGCAAAGTCATTGGTATGGAGACTTAGCTAACTAGCAGCTTCCGTGCTATCAAAAAACAGTTGATTATCATCGTAAATTTGAAGCCAAAGTCTTTTAATCACTTTGCTCATACCAAAGAGCCTACACATTTTGTAGTCAAATCAACACCAATAAATGCCTAATTAGAAGTATATTCACGTGATATGTGTCAAACTGACTGTTATGGATTGCTGCTAGTTAACCTGTACTCGGGGTAATTAGTTAGTTAATACCAAGGTATTTATGAACTTGAACAGACAGACGCCAGTTTTTTGCCTTACAGTTGTCAATCGCCAACTTAGTCGCTTTTGCTTTTTGACTAATAGGTTGAAGATAAACTAACTTAGGCTCAATATTAGTGTCTTTAAATAATCGCTCTAACTCTTCAATGTGCTTTTGCATCGCGACAGGATGTTTAATCTCATCTGCTCGAGCCATCGCGCTTGGCAACACTTTATAACCGCCACGCATATTAATCTTTGGCGATACTGTCACCCATGTCTCTTTAGGGGCTAAAATTTCGAAAGTGCCACTGGTCTCGATTTGTGTGCTATACCCTTTATCATGAAGCAAGGTACACAATGGCCTCAAATCAAACATGCAAGGCTCACCACCGGTGATAACAACATGCTTTGCTTGATAGCCTCGCGATTCGAATGTAGCCAAAATATCATCGGCGCTGGCATTTGCCCAAAACTCTGAATCTGCCTTTTTTTCAACTGTTTCGCTTAAGGAAACGATGAACGTATCGTTTGTTTCCCATGTTTGTTTTGTATCGCACCATGAGCAACCTACGGGACATCCCTGTAAACGGAGAAAGATCGAAGGTGTACCTGTAAAGCTAGCCTCCCCCTGAATTGTTTCGAATATTTCGTTAACCTTGTACAAAATGGCCCCGTGTTTAAGATAAAATTGTCGAAAATTACCGCTAGAAAATTGTTATTTACCCAGCGGCCGTGTAGTATATCGCGCCCTGAAGTAAACCTCTATCAAAATCGAGGCAAAACACCTATGAGCGAAAAAGTTGTCGTAATTTATTCTGGCGGAATGGATTCTTACACCGTATTAAACAAGGCCGTCAACGAGGGGCATGAAGTCTACGCATTATCTTTCAATTATGGTCAACGACATGTAAAAGAGCTACGAGTCGCCGCGAATGTTTGTAAAAAGCTTGGCGTCGCTCATAAGGTTGTTGATATTTCAGCGATAAACCAATTGCTAGCAGGCTCGAGCTTAACCGATGACATAGAAGTCCCCGAGGGACACTATGAAGAGGAAAGCATGAAGAGCACAATTGTGCCTAATAGGAATATGATTTTACTCTCTCTTGCTGTTGGATATGCGGTTTCTTTACAGGCGAGTAAAGTATTTTACGGTGCGCATTCTGGTGATCATGCTATTTACCCGGACTGCCGTCCTGAGTTTGTCAAAAAAATGGATGATGTTTGCCGCATCGCAAACTACGACGCTGTTGAAATCGTGAGCCCGTACCTTAACAACTCGAAGATTGATATTTTAACAGACGGACTAGAGATGGGATTAGATTACGCTGACACTTGGACATGTTACAATGGACGTGAGAAAGCCTGCGGAAAGTGTGGAGCATGTCAAGAGCGCCTTGAAGCGTTTGAGCTTAACAATGCTACGGATCCTCTCCCGTACGAGTAACCATCTTTATGAAGGGGAAGCACAAAGTATTTAAGTGACTTGAGCCCCCCTTCGCTACACGCAACTATAATAAAAAAGCTTGCTTCGTATTTTCAAAAACAATACGAAAAACACTGCCCTTCCCTGTTTTACTCGTAAGTTGAAAAGCAGTGTTCAGTGTTATACCGATTAGTCTTAATACTTGTTCAATTTGAAGGGTCAAATCTGACGCTGACTACGTTAAAAATTTCTTTTTAGAACAACTAAGTAGCAAAATTTTGACCTTACCTATACCTTGGCGTGAGCAAGACGCGGAAGCGAAGTTATCGACAAGGCTTTCTCGCCTCAAAATACATCACTTAATTAAGACAATTGGTATAAATGAGCACGAGCATACCTTATTTGCGCTAATTACAGATCCTGCAGCCAAGTATAAGCTTTTATGCAAGGTCAGGTGCATTACTTAACCGGTAATGTAACGCCTTCAAATAGCTTATCAATATCATCCTGATTGCGTAGTAAACTTGCCCGCTCAACAACATCCTTTGTTAAATGTGGAGCAAACCGCTCAATAAAGTCATACATGTACCCCCTTAAAAAACTTCCCTTTCTAAAGCCAATTTTTGTGGTACTAGCTTCAAAGAGGTGACTGGCATCGATACAAACTAAATCGCTGTCTGACTTTTCATCCAATGCCATAGAGGCCAATACACCTACCCCCAACCCCAAACGAACATAGGTTTTTATTACATCAGCGTCTGTCGCAGTAAACACGATATGTGGCTCTAATCCATGTGCATTAAATGCTTTATCAAGCTCAGAGCGACCTGTAAAACCGAAAACATAGGTGATCAACGGGTACTTCGCTACATCTTGAACCGTCAATGCTTTACCTTTTTGTGCCAATGGGTGATCTTTAGCGACCACAATACTTCGATTCCAATGGTAACAGGGTAACATGACCAAGTCGCTATATAAGTGCAAAGCTTCCGTCGCAATCGCAAAATCAGCATCGCCCCGGGCCGCTGCATCAGAAATTTGCTGAGGTGTGCCTTGATGCATGTGTAAAGATACCGCTGGGTATTTTTGCATAAACCCCTGTATAACCGGAGGCAACGCATAGCGAGCCTGAGTGTGCGTTGTCGCGATATTTAACTTTCCTTGATCCGGCAAAGTATGTTCGTTTGCGACCGCCTTAATTCCCTCAACTTTACTCAAAATTTCGCGCGCAATATTAATTATTTCATTTCCCGCCCCAGTTACATGTGTTAGATGTTTGCCACTGCGGCCAAAAATTTGTACACCCAACTCATCCTCGAGCATACGTACTTGCTTCGAAATACCTGGTTGAGAAGTATATAAGCTTTCCGCCGTTGCTGACACATTTAGGTTGTGATTCAACACTTCGACGATGTATCTCAATTGTTGTAATTTCATATTGCTTTTATTCTTATGATCTCTATTAAGTCGGGTATCAGCCAATGGCTGACTTATATAAGTTTGCTAAGTTTAGCGTATAGTATTGTTGTTCGCCCACAACAACACAGTGCACGTGCTTGGCTTTTCGGTCAGTCGTAAGGACCATTGCTTTGTCATAACTACGTAAGGTGTTAATTCACAAACTGAAAACGGCTAGTAGTTTTAAAGCGGATATCACCTCTGCGTCGGTTTAGAAAATATACTGTTTTACCTTATTGGGCTTTGATACCAAGTCATTGCATGAACATTTAATGTAACGAAATCAAATGCTATTAGGATAAAACGACACGTTAACATTTTAAACACTTAAGCTCTAGGCTAGCATATTTGCTTATAATGAGGTAGACGAGGAGGTGTAAATATCTTTATTTTCCTGTTCAATTTTGCTTTTCGTTTTCTGGGCACGCTCAGAGTCTTCAAACGCCCTTTGTTTAGTGTTCAACTATATTTTACTAAAATTAAGCATGCGCGTTAGCATCAGCTATACTAAAAAATGATGAATTCCTTATCTTTTTTTTCGTTGAATTGTCGTAAACCTGTTCAGAATAGTAAGAATTCATGTAAGATAAAAAAATTAGACTGGTTGTTTGCATGAAAGAGATTTCAGTATGTTTGTTTCGATTATAATAATGTTGATTGTTGCACTTATCGTCATAGCTGTGTGGGTGAGCGCAATCCAGCAACATAAAGAGAAACAAGAAGCAGAGAGGCGCAAGGAGCTTGCTAAGCAAAAGCGCGTAATAGAAGAAGCCGAAGACGTCATTATGAATGGCAGTAATATCCCGATGTCTGAAGCGATGATTCGGATTATTCAGCGTCGAGTGCACGATGCACTTGCGGCGATGGTGGAGTTGTCGCCAACATCAAAAGAGTTAAAAAGTCGATTACACGAGTCTCAAGAGCGTTTAAACTCTACACCTGAAAAGACCGCAGACTCTGATACTATTGCCCTACCCGATAACGACAAACAAATTATCTCTTTAGTCCAAGGGATAAAAAAGCTGCGTCAGTTACTTCGCTCTGAGCACAGTAAAGGTAAAGTTGATACGCAGCTATTTGTAAATGAAGATCGGAGGCTTGAGCGCTTTCAACTGAGAATAAATGTAGAAAGTCAAATCAAACGAGGCCTCTCAGCACGTACTGCAAACATGGTCGGTTCTGCTAGGCAATACTTTGAAAAAGCATACGCGACAATATGTGCAGTTTCACATAACGACGAATATGTAAAAGAAAAAAAAGCACAGCTTGAAAGCTATTTGGAAGAGATAAGTAGCGAGCTTAGAGCCTCTAACGCATCGGCTGTGAAAAAGAAAGCAGAACAAGAACAAGATGATTTAGACGTTTTGTTTGCGCCTAAGAAGAAGTGGTGATCCCAGAGTTTTAAGTAAAAGGTTGGCAATCCAGCCTTTTACTAATAAACCTGAGCTTCTGATAATTAATACCTTTCTAGCAGCCAGTTAGCGCTGACTGCGTTAAATTCACTTCTAACAGCCAACTAGTGGTGCGTAAACTCGCCTTGTCTATATAATGTAGCTACCTTAGCGGAAGCGATGTTTTCCCTAAAACTCTCAGGTCTAGACAAGGAACAAAACTAAGCTGTGCTCTAGCAACAATGAATTAGCTCATTCCTTATCCTAACCTCAAGTTAATTAGTTATATATTGCGTGTTGGTTATGTCACTGCAAACTTGATAATAAACAAAAAGGTCAATATCCAGACACTGATACTTATTTCATTGGCTTTATTACACATCAATTTTACCGCTGTATAGGAAATAAAGCCCAATGCGATGCCATGAGCAATAGAAAACGTCAGCGGCGTCATTAACAACACGACACTCACAGGTATAGCATCACTCATTTCATCCCAGTTAATCAGCTTTAAGTTTTGCAGCATCAAGACAGAAACATACAATATTGCCCCGGCAGTCGCATAAGCAGGAACCATTTGAGCTAAAGGCGCAAAAAACATCATTAACAAAAAGCATAAACCAACAACAACGGCAGTTAAGCCTGTACGCCCGCCTACTGAGACTCCCGAGACCGACTCAATATACGATGTTGTCGTTGACGTACCAAGAACCGAGCCGGCTATTGTTGCCGTGCTATCGGCAGAAAGCGCTCGACCTAAACGCGGCATTCTGCCATGTTCATCAGACAACCCCGCTTTTTGAGTAACTGCCACAAGTGTGCCACTGGTATCAAATAAATCTACGAATAAGAATGCAAAAACAACACTTAGCATTGAGAGCTCAAAAATTCCGCTTAACTCTAACTGCATATAAGTGGGCGCTATACTTGGTGGTATATCTACGACTCCATGGTAGTCAACCAAGCCCATCCACCATGCAATAACGGTTACTAGCAAAATGCTAATCAAAACGCCGCTTTTAACTTCGCGATACATCAACGCTGCGATAACAAAGAAACTCGCAATGGCTAATAAAGGTCCAGGAGAGGTAATATCACCAAGTTGCACTAAGGTGGCAGGACTGGCCACAATAATTTGCGCATTTTTAAGCGCTATCAAGGCCAAAAATGCGCCAATACCAGCTGCAATCGCGCGTTTTAAAACGAGAGGTATTGCTTGAATTACCCATTCTCTTATTTTGAATATACTCAATAACAAAAAAAGGCAGCCAGACATGAAAACGGCACCTAAGGCACTTTGCCACGTGTATCCCATGCCAAGTACTACACCATAAGTGAAAAAAGCATTTAACCCCATACCTGGCGCTAATGCCAATGGGTAATTAGCCCATAACCCCATGATAAAGCAACCAATTGCAGCTGCGATACAAGTTGCCACAAAAGCAGCGCCATGATCCATACCTGCTTCTGCAAGCATTGCTGGGTTAACAAAGACAATATAAACCATGGTGACAAATGTCGTTAAGCCTGCGATCACCTCCGTTTTTACATTGGTGTGCATGGCTTGTAGTGAAAATAAGCGTTCGAGCATAAGTATAATTTACGGTTTAGAGGAACAAGTGGTTGGATTTTAACACGAATCACTTTAAAACTCGGACAAATTAGTTAAAATTCAGCTACACTCTGCTTATAAATATTATTGCGAATATAGATATGGATCAAAACAGCACTGATAACTCAGCAAATCATGATTTAGAGCAGCAGCTGCTGAATGTGCTTGAATTTGTCACTTCACCATTAACAGCAGATGCAAAATTTCCAGATACCCTTGATAATGCACAAGCGCTGAAGAAAGGTTTATATTATTTAAAAGAAAAGTCCTTTCCACTTGCAGCAAAGTGGCTACGTTTAGCAGCCATGTCGGGAGAATTAAAAGCACAGTTCTTTTTGGGATTACTATTTATGAAAGGTCAAGGCGTTCCACCTAGTCCGTTTCATGCAGCAGCATGGCTTACTCTGGCAAGTAGCCAAGGTCATAAAGGGGCTGAGCAAGTACTACAGGATGTGAGAAGGTTTCTGACAACTAAACGCTATCGCGATGCCCAATGTTACGCGGCAACGCTTTACGAACAAATTCATCAACTTCAGCATATAAGCCGCTAGCTATTGCAAACGAACTCACTGACTCACGCGCCACAGTGACGGTTTCAAATGCGTCATACTAAGAAACAGTCACTGCAAAATATCTAACACTTTAACCTATGTTGTCTGTCGTACACCCACCGTTATTACACGTCCGTAGAAACAATTTGACTGACTTAATTGATATTTTGGCATCCACAAACATTAGCAATGTAAAACACAATAGACTTATTATATCTTTATTTTCAGATGGTTAATACTTCAACAGCTGAAACAAGAGAGTCAATTAAGAGTTATTTAAAAACTATAAGTTACCTCTTTGCATATCCAAACCACTGATTATTGAAATAATCTAAGGTTAAATAAAAAAGCTTGCGTTCGACGCATTGAACTTGGTGCTGCCTGGGTAGAGTTGTCTAAAAAATTCACAATTGTTCTTGCATTAAACAACTGTATAAACTACTGTATACATATACTGTATAAATAGCCAGTAAGTTAACTATGTTACGTACCGACGCATCTCTCATCGCAACACCTACTACGTACAATGCAGCAAATCGCATAAATGAAGTGTGGGTAGAAGATGAAATTACCGCAAGTCTTGCGCTACTAAAAGTCTTACATACATGCCAAAACAAGCATGCTTGGACATTGCTCATCGCTCCGGACAACGTACCTAACAAATCTTTACTAGAGAGTGGTTCTGTTGATACGAGTAAGCTACTAGTGATTAGGAAAAAACATATTTATGACCTTGAGTACGTGCTTAAAAGTGCTATCAGCAACGGAAACTTTGCGTCGGTCGTATTGTGGAAAGACTTTTCATCAGCGAAGGCAATCAAAGAGATGCAGCTTCCGGCTTCTGATGTCATAATCCATTGTTTTCAAGGTATGTAAAACGCTACAATAGCGAGACATAACCTCAGATAAAATGTCACTATGTTTTGCTATTGCAACTCTTCTACTTCATATTCACAATGTTGTGAACCCTATATAACTGGTGTAAAAACCGCAGAAACACCTCAAAAATTAATGCGCTCTCGCTACAGTGCGTATTGTGTTAAAGATGCAGATTACATCCATAATACATATAGTTCCGCAAAACGGCCTGATAATAGTGTTGGAGATATTGCTGCTTTTGCAGACTATGCCAAGTTCATCAAACTTGAGGTGCTCGAAGAAATAGCAAATGAACCATCGGGAGTTGTTGAGTTCAAAGCATATTATATTGCTGAAAATTGTCTCTATACCTTACATGAAAGGTCAAACTTTATCGTTGAACAAGGAGCATGGAAATACGTTGACGGTGAGCTTTATGACACACCAGTTACTAAAGTTGGGAGGAATGACCTTTGTCCGTGTGGTAGTAATAAGAAGTACAAAAAGTGCCATGCCACTTGAGCAATCTCAGCCCCGCGTATTTGCCTCAGCTTGCCATAACCCTATAATGATGAGTCTTATTGCATGCTCAAGCTGACCTATTTGAGTTAAAAATAGTGGACGCACACCAATTGTCTTAATCAAGAAAGCTATTTTAAAGTAAGGAAATATTGTCGATAACTAGGCTATTTTATTGGTATTGATGCTGGTGCGGTAAAATAAGGGCAAAATGTACAAGGTGGTGTGAACAGATCCGCGAGATTTCACAGAGCTTAGGCACTAGTACGCAGCATTTCTTGCATTCCCCCCGCTGCGACCTGATCATAAAATGCCGCAGCATCTAGTTGTTTGTCTGCCACAAGCGTGAGCTTACCCAACGATTTAGCAAGCCTATTTTTAGCTGCAGGTTCAAGGTTTTCAACAACTTCCAGTGGAATATGTTTTTTGTCATTTCGCGCTGCAAGAGGCTCGGGGTGTAAGTTTTCTTTCAGCCTGAATGTTGTCATCGCACCAGAAGCAATGAGCTGTGCATTATGCTGCCCAATAAGCATATTGTACTGTTCAGAAGCAAGGGGTTTTTGAGGGCCAATTTCAAATTGCCTTTTTAACGCTGCCTCGGAGCTGTCTTTCTCACTTTGTTCGGATTTTGGTAAATGAAATTGGCTAAAATCTAGTGCGTCTGTTGATAACATAGACAACAGCATTGCAAAGTCAGCTGAACGCGTTTCATGAACACAAACGTTCAACGCTGATCCTAGTTGCGACTCTGAGATTAAAATGCCATCAATTTGCATGTATTCCAACCGATTATTTTACCGTTTAAGAATATATCGACATTTTTCAGAAAAACTTTAGTACTTTTCTTTACTTCGAAAAAAACTTTGTTATTATCACCGCCGTTGTTTAGGAGGGGTTCCCGAGCGGCCAAAGGGATCAGACTGTAAATCTGACGGCTCTGCCTTCGCTGGTTCGAATCCAGCTCCCTCCACCATCAAACAACACCTACAATTTGTTCAGGAGGGGTTCCCGAGCGGCCAAAGGGATCAGACTGTAAATCTGACGGCTCTGCCTTCGCTGGTTCGAATCCAGCTCCCTCCACCATTGACAAATTGTAACGCTTTAAAAATATGGAGGGGTTCCCGAGCGGCCAAAGGGATCAGACTGTAAATCTGACGGCTCTGCCTTCGCTGGTTCGAATCCAGCTCCCTCCACCATTTTTCAAAGCATATCTCCATCTAGGAGGGGTTCCCGAGCGGCCAAAGGGATCAGACTGTAAATCTGACGGCTCTGCCTTCGCTGGTTCGAATCCAGCTCCCTCCACCATCCATTCAAAAAAGCCTTAGCAAAATTAAGAATATATTGCATAACTTCAGAATGAAGTAAGAGCAATTGTACTGAAATACATCCCAGCACCAAAAACTAGATGCGTAGCTAACGTTTTTACTCTCGCTTTTTGTGGGTTAGGTAATTTAGATGCCGCGATCCCCATTCCAAAGCATGGCTGCATAATGAAATAGGGAAAAACAGTTGTTAACGCACCAAAAGCCAGAACAGACCAAAGGTCTGGATTATAAACCCAAGCCTTTCCTTGATATACAAGAAATAAAAATACAAAAACCACCCCAGTTACATAATGAACCAACCATCCCAGTATGGTTTCTCTTGCAATAGGCGCACTTCGAGCAATTCCATTATGGCTCACTTTTCCTTTTAAAAAGTGCCCAACCCATCGACCGAGCAAGGCATAGTCCAATCGCGCAATCGCAAATATTCGCATTAACAGAGCACCGTATATGTCCATAACAATTGTAGCGCCAATGCCAATAACGGATGCGAGTAACAAAATTTCTAGTTTTTCCACGTTTTCACTCCTTATTTTGATCTTTCCACGCTATCCTACAAGTTAAAGCTAACTTTAAGTCAAGGTAATTGATGGATATCAGTGCGGTTGTAAAAGAGTCAGGGCTACCTGCGTCTACACTTAGGTATTATGAAGAAAAAGGCTTGATCCGCTCTATTGGACGGCAAGGTTTAAAACGTGTTTTTGCACCTTCAACTGTTGAGCGTCTAGCATTAATCACCTTAGCCCGTAATGCAGGCTTCTCGTTAGATGAAATCGCAACAATGTTTACGCCACAAGGCGACATCGATATAGACCGCGTAAAGTTACAAAAGAAAGCAGAAGAGCTGGATAATACCATCAAGCATTTAAGCGCTGTTAGGGATGGACTTTACCACGCAGCAAAGTGTCCAGCTCCCAGTCACTTCGAGTGCCCGACATTCAAAAAGCTATTAGCAAGAGCCGGAAAAGTTAGACCAAAAAGACGAGATTGATATGAACAAGTTAATTTTCAATCATTAATGCTCTGCCATGCTCCTTAAGGTATTTACGTGCATCTTGGTACTTTTCACCGTAGTGGATATTTACCAAACTCCAGAACGAGGAGTTATGCGCCATGACATGATAGTGACACAGTTCATGTACCACGACATATTCAATGACCCATTTGGGTGCACCAACCAATAAGGTATTAAATGCAATTACTCCTTTTGAGGAAAAGCTTCCCCAACGGCTTTTGTATAGTCTTATTTTTAAAGTATCAAATTGAGCATTAATATCAGGTTGGTACTTAGCGATAGCCATATCGAGATAGTCACTTAATGTCATTTCCAATAACTTTAAAAGCTCACCCCAACTATCTTTGCTCTCATCTAAATTCAATGTCTTTTTATCAAAGTCGATAAATGAAAGCGCCTGCGCTTGTTTGATGATCGTAAACTTATCACCAAATATTGCTATTTTGTTCGTAGTAAGAGGCCTATTCTTTGTATGCTCAACGCCCTGCGCCAATTTTGATGCAATCCAATCTGATTTACTGTTTACCCAGCTATAAAGCCATTGTTCACATATGTGCTCTGGTGCATAAACTATGACCTTACCTGACTTTATTTTTATGGCCACGGTCTTACGTTTTCGGCTTTTTTTTAACAGATATTGCAAGAAATTAGACTCTCTGCTGTTGAAAGCGCGTAGTATAGTATGAGTTAGTCACTAAAGTCATTTCACTGACCTAATTGACACAACAACGCTTCGCTTATTCAGCTCTTATGGTTATCTATAAATTTCTAACACACTAGAAATTGGAAAGATTTTTAGTCAAATCACCGTAAATATTATTTTTTGCTGCTACGCTTAGTGAAAAGGTACTTTAGATTAGGCAACCAATGGCTGAAAAACCTACTTGCCAATATGTGTCACCTGAGGGAAAGAAGTGCAGTGAAATAGATATGGGCTCAGGTTACTGCTTTTGGCATGATAATAAGTTTGATAAAAGCGGCTTAGAGCTGAGTCAAAAGCTTGAGCGTTATGCAAAGCGTGGCGGACTGCTGCAAGGCTTGGAACTGAAGCGAGCAAATTTAGAAGGACTCAACTTAGTAAACTTCGAGCATCATCACGGCTATGATTTATCTTACAGCAACTTTTACCGAGCCAACTTAAAAGGTGCTCACCTTTTCAATAACACCATGAAGAATGCTTCTCTCATGAAAGCTGATCTTAGAGAAGCAAGTCTCCACTGCTGCAACCTAGAGAACACTAACCTGCTGGGCGTAAAACTAGAAAATACACGCATAGATAATATGGAGCTTGGAGAGCAATTATTACAAGAACAGCAAGCGTTAGAAGCCCGTAAAAACCGAGCAACGGAGGAGGCTGAAGATTTGTTTTTACAGTCTGAAGAAATCTATCGCTTGCTGCGCAAAGGTGCCGAAAACCAAGGGCTTTTTGAGATGGTTGGGCGCTTTACGTATAAAGAGCTACGTATGCGCCATGCGCAATACCCTAGATATTCAAAGCGTCACCTAATATCTAGTTTCGTTGATCTATTGTGTGGCTATGGTGAAAAGCCAGAGAACGTTATCCGCTTTAGCCTTGGGATGATAATCACCTGTGCGTTTTGTTATTTCTTGTTCGGTGTTTCTTTCCAAGATCAAATCATGCAGTTAAATTTAACCAACAGTTTATCAGATAATGTCACAGCACTACTCAATAGTTTTTATTTTAGCGTCGTCACTTTTACTACATTAGGCTATGGCGATATCACACCTGTGGGAATTTCTAGGCTGATCGCTGCAATCGAGGCATTTACTGGAAGCTTTTCACTTGCATTATTTGTGGTGGTCTTTGTTAAAAAAATGACCAGATAGGTGGTCTTTACGACCCCATTAGTATAATGGTATGCCAGCCAATACAATAATTGGCTGGTTATCAGATATAGTTAATAGAATCAGAGGCTACTGCCGCTTAAGCGCTTAGCTAGCGAGTGATTTCTGATTGAAGCTGCGCTAGGAAATCTAACATGTATTGAGTTCGACGCTCAGCTTCTTGATATGCAGATTTTGTATGCATATTATCTTTGATGTGTAACAACTTAATGAAAAAGTGATCTAAGGTGTATTTACTGTCATCCGCCACTCTTTGTGTGCAAAACGGATCATCAATATGATAAAGATTTCTAGCGATTGCACCACCCACTTTCATACAGCGGCTAATACCGATAGCACCCAGTGCATCCATACGATCAGCATCTTGAACCACTTTTGCTTCGAGTGTTGTGGGCGCAACGCCCGCGCTAAAACTATGCGCGACAATTGCATGATGAATTGCGTCGAGTTTAGATGGATCATAATTCAATGAGGCCAAAAACTGTATCGCCTTGTCCGCCGCCAGCTTTGAGGCAAGCGGTCTATCAGGATGATTTTTTGCAACTGCGACACAATCATGCAGCCAAGCTGCTGGGATCACTACAGCAGGATCGGCTTTTTCACCGTCACAAATTAATTTAGCCACGTGCACTACACGCTTGATATGGGAGAGATCGTGCGCTGTATCTGCACAAGGCGTTGTCAGCATGAACGCTTCACATGCTTGTTCTAGTTCTGGTATTTTCAGTGTCATTAAGCTCAACTTTTATCTACTTTCTATCAAAACGGTTTTGCTTTTCAAGCCTTATATTTGGTTTGACTCATGAAGTAAATCATACGCTATATCAATTTGCTAAGTACAAGCATTCAATTAGGTGAGTGGAGATTACTCATTGTATGTTGCCACACCCTTCTCTAAAATGGCAGGTATCAAGAAAGATTAGAGAAAATTTATGACTTGCGCGTTATACCTGCAACCTGGCAGAGAAAAATCCTTGAACAGAAAGCACCCTTGGGTTTTTTCTAAGGCTATTAAAAAAGTCAAAGGTAAGCCAGCACTTGGCGATATCGTCAAAATTTACAGCAGTGATGGTAAATACCTTGCAACTGCAGCTTACAGCCCTGATTCACAGATCAGAGCCAGAGTTTGGACTTTTGATGAATCACAAAATATTGACCAAGCCTTCTTTGAGCAAAAACTTTCTCGAGCGCTAGACGCACGCAAGTACGTCATCGATGAAGGTGAGTTAACTGGATTTCGTCTATGTGCAGCAGAATCAGATGGCCTTCCTGGAGTAACAATTGACAAATTTGATAACTACTTGGTTTGTCAATTACTCAGTGCTGGTGCAGAGCGTCACAAAGGCGAAATTGTCATGGCGCTTAAGTCATTGTTCCCTGAATGCCATGTCTATGAGCGTTCTGATGTAGATGTACGCAAAAAAGAAGGCTTAGACAAAATCACCGGGCCCCTTCTAGGGGATGCGCCCAAAAATCCAGTTACCATCAATGAAAATGGCCTAAAAATTGAAGTCGATATTATTTCTGGACACAAAACTGGGTTTTATTTAGACCAGCGAGATAGTAGAGCAGCCCTTGAGCGATTTGTTAAAGACAAAGAAGTGCTAAATTGCTTTTGCTACACGGGCACTTTTGGCCTGTATGCGCTACGTGGTGGCTGTGCTAAGGTCATTAACGTCGATGTATCACAACCAGCGCTAGACACCGCAAAACGAAATGTCGAACACAACGCGTTAGATATTTCACGGGCAGAGTTTGTTAAACAAGATGTGTTCAAATTGCTGCGACAATATCGAGATGAAGGCCGTCAATTTGATACCATCGTAATGGATCCACCCAAATTTGCAGAGAGCAAAGCACAACTTACTGGAGCATGTCGTGGTTATAAAGATATCAATATGATTGCGATGCAAATTCTAAAGCCAGGCGGGACTTTGTTAACATTTTCGTGCTCGGGCTTAATGGAACAAAACCTGTTTCAAAAAGTCGTTGCAGATGCCGCTTTGGATGCAGGAAGAGAGTTACTTATCATGGAGCGTTTAAACCAAGCAGCTGATCACCCTATTGCAGGTAACTATCCCGAGGGCTTTTATCTAAAAGGACTGATTTGTAAAGTCTACTAGAAATAGTATTAAGCCAACCAGAGTAAGTAAGCTACGGCACTTACTCTGGTCAATACTAGGGCCTGTTGATCCCTCAAATTTGTTTTTGCAGCAGTTTGACTAGTATTTATAGAAGGCAGCACCTGCGTAGCATTGTTATGCTGTGTGAGTCAGGCGATAAAGACTCTGTGCTCCAGCAAAATCACCTTACCCCACATCCTTGTGGGCCAACAAGCCCTAATATATCCCTACAACTATACGGCATAAAAAGCGCAATGCGCTTTATGGCTTCAAGATGTCACGCCAACAGATCCTGTTGCGATGATAGTTGATATTCGCTATATCCATTACAATTGAACGCATAGTCTGAACTACCAAAACGACGTAAATAATCAAGTCTCGCCTTAGCTTCATGTAAAGTAGGTAGCGTATCATTTTCTAGGCGCCAAACAACGTAATGTTCTGGATCTGAGCCATCTAAAAAGACGGTTGAACGGCTAAACACCTTTTGGCAAAGAGAGTGAGACATAAATTCCCTCAAGGCTCTCTCTGAGCGCCAGACAGCCAAAATAACAAGCACATCAGTACAACCAAATAAATCTGTCGCTGCCACAGACTCGCAATCTTCACCCATGTACCACACAAAACCCGGACTACTCTCTGCCAGTGAGTTGAGCTGCTTAAGGCTATTCCTATCTAGTTTACGCAACGCGCCATTTGTTGGACTTTTAGTTGTAAATATACTAAAAAAAGCAAGTCGCATCGGAGATCCTTGTGTTATATCAACTATTTATGACGTTAACTGCAACGCTCATTACATCAGTGATGTTAACACTAAGTTCACTCAGAGTAAAAACTGTTAAATTTAGATTTTTTCACCTCTTAAACCGTCGGTAACGGTTGCATATTAATGTATTGTACGATCCTTGGCATGGTGGCTTTGTTCGGGCTGCCGCCATGGGGCAAAAAATGATGCCAAATTACCAAGTCACCTGCATTAGCAGCAATTGCTTGAGAACCTTGTTGGTGAAAATAATCTGGACGAGGTTGATTGGGATCAAATGGCATATCATCGAGCCAATTGGCAAGTCTATGATGAAACCCTGGTACAACCGTAGTGGCACCTTGGTCTTTAGATGTATCTGATAAGTACAAAATACCCTGGGTGCCAAAAGAGAGCGGCTGAGAAAAATCGAGATCCCAATGAAGGTCAGTCCCCTGATAAACATCATTTACGGTTTCAGGTGGGTTAAAACCGCATCTATCAGCAGATACTTGTAGGCGTTCAGTTTGCCATAATTGACTAAAGGCTTTATGTATTCTTGCCGCGTTTCTGTTTTCTTCTAGAGCACTATGTTGTACTAGGTGTACCATCGTTTTACTGATCTTATCACCATCCAAGTTATACCAAGTATCGGGATTATTTATATCAACGTCTAAAAAATCGCAAATCACGCTTAGGGCACGCTGGCAGTTTGATGGACTAATCGCATTTTTGACGACAACATAGCCGTTTGTATTCCAGCATGCTAGATCGTCGGCAGACAATACATCAGCCATCTGTTTTACCGTATTTAGTTTATTATGGTAACTTTGCGGACACGAAGCTCCACACGTAATATGCTGTAGTAATTCGACTTTTTCCGTAGTTTGTGGTGCTAATTTTATAATCGCTTCGACAAACTGTGTATAGTTATGCGCATACTGATACTTTAACTTATGTGCTTGATCCTGACTAATACCTATGATGTCAAAAACGGTTTTAGCAAGCGCAAAATCAACTGGCACAAAACGCTGCTCTTTGTTCATAACTTGGCAATTTGCTTCGCTCCATATCCTGTCTAAAATTGGCAACCGATACAGCTTCTGATTTGGTGTGGATTCTCGCATTACAACAACTACATCCTTTTTATTCTGATATATATCAATACCATTAATGATCCTAAATATAGACTCATCTGGCACATTGCTCTGATTTACCCTACTTTAATTTACCTTAGACGTAATGAAAACATGGATGAGGTAAAGAAATTACATTGTTTGCGAACTGCTTTTTATTTTACACAAAGACGTTTTTTTTCAATTTTTTCCTCTTATTGGTCACTACACTGGCCGCATAACCAATTCAGAGGGAAACAAAAAATGAAAAGAGCAGATTATTTCAATCAAGCACCACAATTAATTCAACATTTATTAGGTCAGGAAGAGCTACTTAAACAACAAGCCGAAGCCACTTTCGGACTTAAAATTTGGGAGCTTGTAAAACTTAGAGCATCACAGCTAAATCAATGCGCATTTTGTATCGCAATGCACACAACTCAAGCTACTGATAGCGGTGAGTCAACAAACCGTATTATCGGTCTTAGTGCATGGAAAGACATGACATTTTACACGACTAAAGAGAGATTAGCGCTTTCGCTATGCGAAAAGTTGACAAACGCAGAGGTAATTGAAGATACTTTCTACCAAGAGTTAGCGTCTGAGTTTGACGACAAGAGCCTAGTAACACTAACTATTGCGATCAACGCTATCAACAGCTGGAATCGCATAGTTAAGATGTTTAAACCAACAGTTGAGTTTAATGATAACTGATTTATGTCTTAGTATGTATCGCCCAGAGGGTGAAATAGCAAATTATGTGCAAGCTGTTTGGTTTGCACAAACATCGCTTCAGGGCGAAGCATGGCTACCAAGTGATGGTGCTAATGGCATCATCATCCCCATTAGTGGTGAAGTATGGCTAAATAATAACAGAGTCACTGCTCCTTTTTATATTCAGCCAACAGCAACAAAGTCAGTAAAAGTATTTTATTCGGAAGCGACATGCTTCTGCGGTATCCGTTTCAAGCCTGCTGGGTTTGCATTTTTAGAAGCAGTTAACCATCCTCTAGTTGACCCCTGTAAAATAGCAACTATGGTCGAAAGCCTGCAATCTCATGCTAGTTTTGAGTTACTTTTGACGCTGCTACATCCAATGCTTTCAGTGCAAGTACCCCAACATCACTCAGCCTTGTACACACAAACTCTACTCAGTCATATCGCAAAATTAACACCTCTCGATGAAGCATATACTCAAACTCCAATCGGTAAACGTCAATTAGAAAGAAAAGTTAAGCTCCACTGTGGGATCACCCCAAAGCATCTCGCACGCATCTATAGAGCGCGACAAGCAAGACAGAGATTAAAAGAAAACCCAAACATAAATCTTGCCCAACTTGCCCTTGAGTGTGACTACGCCGATCAAGCCCATCTCATCCGAGAGTTTAAATCAATCATGCAAATAACCCCTGCAAAGTATAAAAAGCTACTGCAAGCCTCAACCGTAACCTAAGATATTACCTGCATAAAAAATCCATGTTCCTCAGTGCAGAATTAGCGTGTTGACCTCTTTTAGGTATGTAACTTGCTGTGAGTATAGAGCCGGCCACTTAGCGTTTATCCTTCGTAACATAGCAATCGATACACTCTCCCTCGCAACTAATGCGCCCCCTCCAATTGATATTATGCGACAAGCGCACAATTTCAATAATCGCTTTTTGAAGATAATAACGCCTGCTTATTTGGTTTCTTTTTTAACTCAAGCTAAACAGTCTCACGATGGTACTTTACATGTTGACAAGTCGCAGTAATATTGCTTGATTTTTAGCGAAAAATGCGTATTTCTATAAGTGTTGTACTTATTATTTGAAATCAGGTTTTGCTATGTGGACACAATCTCTTACTGTTGTTTAGATGTATTGTACTCGTCGTCGATTTTTTAAGGGCTTCACCCACAGGCACTAATTCTCTGTTCTCGGTCTAGAAAGTTATCACCCTCACTTTTTAACTGAAGGGTGACGGATGAGCTTTTTTGATAAAGCCTCATTTATTACTAAGGATTTAATTCCAGCGATATAAAACACCATTAGTTGATTTTTTTCTCATTTCCTTAATTAATTCGTTGCTCAAAAACAAAGAGCTATTATCCTCACTCCTAAATATATGTGTACTTTCATTGGTGTGTGAATCATTATCACAACCTACAACGTAAAGATAACAATAGCTCAACTCTAACTCTGAAAATTTTAATTCTACAGCACCTTCTTGAATTTCAATATTACTTTTTAAAAAAGGCGATAGTTTCTCTAAAATTCTATTATTTATAAAAACTTTTGGAAATAGGTAAAAGTCAAAGACCAAATCAGGGGGAGCTAACTCCCCTTTTATGTTTTCTTTTAGTGGGAAAGTGCTTAGTGACTTTACACTTAATTCAAAAAAACCTTCCATTAAAATAACTCCGGAACTTTTCCATCTTCATAAATTGGCTTGACTAAAAGACTTGAATCATTATTCGTTGATAAGTAGGTCAATAACTCTTCACCGATTTCTTTAGATACGATTATAGTACCTTCAGCTTCTTCAACCATAAAAATGTGTTTTTTATGTTTCGGGATCTTTTTTAACTTCTCTAAATCAAGGTATAAGGATAATATCTTTATATGATTCTTCCTTTTAGGGAAAACAAAAATATCACTTTTCCCCATATCTGCACATGGAATTTTATTTTCAAACGAAATTAAGCTAAATTTAGATAGAGTCTCAGAGCTTTTGTCACTAATTGATATAGGAAAAAATCGACACCGATATGGGTTATATTTTGAAAGAATCATCGAGATATCTTCCTTGCAAATAACTTCCCCTATAAAATGGAAATCTTTGATCGATTTTAATGTGTACTCTTCCTTTAATTTTATAATTTTTTTGACGCTCACATGAGGATATCCTAGGTGGCAATAGTAATCAGCTCTATCATTTGTTGTAATTGAACTGTTATTGCTCATTAAATTTTCAAATATCAAATAGTACTCTGCTATCTTATCTACACCCATAATTGCCTATATTTTCACATTGAATTCTACTTTTCTCGTATTATATTATAATTCTAAATAATATTATTAATATTTCCTCCCCAGAGAGGCGAATAAGTCCCAAATCCAGATTACAAACGCACCTCTCTTGGTTAAAAGGCAAGTAAATCTATTGCCTGCACTAGCCAAAACGCAAACTTAGTTAATAAACAACAAAGAAAAGTCCCTTAGCAAGTGGCTCCGATCTAGATTCTAATCTATGCGGGATATTTGCATTAAAAGTAGTTAAACAATTTTGTTGTGCACTTATTTTATTGCCTGCTACATAAATATCTAATTTGCCTTGCTGCAACCATAGGTGTTTGATGGAACCTCTCACATTAGCTGAAAAGGATGTTTTGCCAGCCTCATTAAAATAAAATTGATAAATTTCAGTAGTAAATAAACCACTTTGCTTTTTCAATATATGGCAGGTAAATGGGCTGTCAACTTTACTGATAATATTATCTTTTGTTGCTCTAGAGGTACTGATATTCAAAGCTCGTCCGGGCGGTTGAACTAATGTTGCTAGCTCATAGTTCATGGCTTCTGCCAGTTTTGCCAGTACCGCAATTGTTGGTACGGTTTGACCTGACTCAATTTGAGCTATCATTGAGCGACTAACACCAGATCTATCCGCCAATGCTTGTAAGCTTGTGCATTCAGCAGAACGATAGCTACGGATCAACTTGCCTATGTAATCGAAACTTAAACCATCACTCATAATATTAACTCTCGAATTTCCGTTATATTGGATATTTAATCCAACATATTACACGCATTTACTGTAAATGATAGAGTGGAGCTGAATAAAACATATACAAGGTATGGACGATGCTATTAAAAGGTAAAAAGATTTTAGTGACGGGCGCAAGTTCAGGAATAGGTATGGCAGCAGCTAAGTTATTTTCTTTAGAAGGCGCATCTGTCGCACTAGCGGCACGTAGAAAAAATAAGTTAGATGCGTTAGTTGCAGAAATAAAAAGCGCAGGTGGCATCGCAGTAGCGATTGAGGCCGATATATCTAGAACTAAAGGTGTTACAGAAATGATGGAGCAAGCAGTTAACCGTTTAGCTGGTCTTGATGGCGCATTTAATAATGCAGGTACCATAGGCAATTTTTCCCCAATGTTGAATCAGTCTGAGCAAGATTGGGATGAGACGATAAATGTGAATCTAAAATCGGTCTGGTTCAGCAGTCAATGGCAGATGAGATACTTTCAGACCAATGACATCAAAGGCTCGATTGTAAACACGTCCTCATGGTTAGCTTCCGGTGCCTTGTGTGGTTCGAGCGTATATTCAGCATCCAAAGCTGGCATTGACGCATTTGTTCGCGCAGCTGCTATTGAGGTTGCCAACAGCGGCATACGTATAAATAGTGTGAATCCTGGTGGCATCAATACCGAGATGACAAGAGAAGCATTTAACCATGACAAACTTATTCTAGATATGTTTTCACAACAGCATCCAGCAAAACGTTTAGGTGAGCCTACTGAAGTTGCCGAGCTCGCCTGTTGGTTGCTTAGCGAACGTGCAAGTTTTGTTAACGGCCAAGCAATCCATGTTGATAGTGGCTACACCATAGGTGGCCAACGGGGCAGTTAGCTGCGTTGTTTAATAGCTGTATTACCCAATAAAAAACAGGCTTAAAAACGATATTAGAAAACCAAAGTAGAGAAATATTTATGTTTAAAAAGATACTAGCCATTTCCTTATTGATAACCTCAATTTCCTCGTCACATGCCACTGAGGGCAACTTTTCAATAACCAAATTTAGGGCGGAGAGGGACATTAAAAAGGTATTAACCCTTACACAACGCCAGCAGGCTATTGTAAAAATATCTGCGCTGTCGGCTCTTGAATTAACAGAAGCCCTTCAACAAGTTGTCGCTACATCATTAGAAAAAAAATTTATAGGGCAGCAAGATGTGGTGCTAATTTTAACTCAGCTTACTTCATACTATGGCTTTCCCCGGGCAGAAAAATCCATTGATGCACTTGCTTCTTCAATTGATAAACATTTATCACTCACATTACCACCCGATACAAGTAAAGCGCGATATAAGAAAGGAGTAGAAGAGTATACTAAGCTGGATAATAATGGGTATCAAACAATTATTACAGCATTTAAACCTATGTCAGTAGGGTTAACAGATACGACTTACCAACTATTTGGTGATGCTTTTGGTATACCAGGGCTTACAATTAAAGAGCGGCAATTAGCGACAATTAGTGCACTCGCCGCACTGGGTACAGCAAGACCTCAACTTCAATATCACTTAGGTACAAGTATACAAGTAGGCTTAACTAAAGCGGAAATAATGGATATGGTAATATATATGCAATTTTTAGCTGGCATGCCAGCTGCTTACAATGCTGCTCTGGCGGCAAAAGAAGTGTTTGCAGCAAAGTCAGAAAACCCTTATACGGACTAACTTGTACTAACTCTACAACAAGCGCTGCTGTATTGTGGCGCTTCGATAATAAAAACGCAAAAGCCACGAGTAATTGACGATTTGTAATTCCAAACTACTCAGCTTCGATATGTTCAGTAGGAAAAGTAATAGTAAAGCGGCTCCCTATCCCCTCTTCACTTTGCACCGTAATACTTCCACGATGTTCCTTTATAATTGCATGTGTGACAGCAAGCCCCATCCCCGTTCCTTCACCCACAGGCTTGGTAGTAAAGAATGGGTCAAATAGTCGATTTATAATATCTGGGTCAATGCCAATACCATTGTCACTGATACTCAAAATGACTTCTTTGTCATTGCCCGGTGCAAGCAGAACTTCTATTGTTTTATGGGGCTTATGATCCCTATCAACCGCATACTTGGCGTTTGCAAGTAAATTAATGATGGCTTGCTTTATAGCACCATCCTTACCAAGGATTGGCGCAACATCTTCAATAGCAATGACTAAATCGTAACTTTTAAGCTGTCCACTCAGTAAGCGTAACGTGTCTTCTACTATAGGTTTTAGTGCAATGCTTGAGAAGCTATCATTATTTGAACGCGAAAAATTCATCAAATCACTAACTATGATTTTTATACGTTCACAACCGTGTAGCGTATCGTTGATGAGATCTGGTAGATCTTCCGAAATATCATTGAGCCGTTGAGTAACATACGCCTCTTTTAGTTGCGTACTTAGCATCTGATCGTTGTCAGTATGTCCTGCCATACTCGCTAAATTAAGTAGTTCTTGTAATGCAGGTAAGTAGTGATTTAGAGACTCAAGGTTACCTCTAACGTAGGCTAGAGGGTTATTTAATTCATGAGCAACACCAGCAGACAAAGAACCCAAGGTCGCCATACGTTCATTATTAATAAGCACAGCTTGCTGGTTCTTTAGCTGCTCCAATTGGCGCTCTAGTGTTTGATTGGCAAGATATAAGGCTCTGGTTTTTTCTTCAAGTAAAGACTCTACTTCATCTCTCGCTTGCTTTTCGCGAAGGTACGCTTTTTTGTAGTCATTAGGATCAGACATCAACTTAATCCAAATGCAAAATCAGTACACAGTGATCGGCGCCTTCGTGCATACATTGGGGATGCTCTATTCTGAGTACTCTATTATAATGTTGCGCTGCACCATGGAGGAGGCCTTCCGCGCAAAAGCATAGCTTTCGGTTTGACTTGTACTTGAGTATGATGGTTTTATCGTTCTCAATAGTTGTGGTGATGGAAGGCAAGTTAGGTTCGTCATATAGCTTTTTAACTTCCATGTGAATGACGCTGTCAATCGACACCACCAGCTCTTCAAATGAACTAAACTTAGACGAAATCCCCACATGCTTTTTAGCCAAAAATCCAAACAAAGACTGTCCAAATATCGCTAATACTTCGGTTAATGGTTTATCAAGTTTACTTGCGACTCCTTGAGCTAATGCAAATAATTCCTCGTCTGGATATGCCGTGGGCGACACATATACTCTCCCCTGTGGCGCGTAGGTTTCAAGTAATTCATCCCACTCCTGCATACCGATGGTTTCGATGGCTAACTCTTCTAGACCTCTGAACACAACACCGCGCATCACGCTCTCCTATCACAAGGTTATACCGTTTTTTAATTCAATATTTGTCAGGTTAAGAGAGTAGTGTTGATACCAAGTGTATTACTGTTGACATATACAACCAACAAACAGCATGCCTTTTGCTGCACTAGAAAGAGATATATACCCGTCTTTAGTCAGACACAGCGCAGTACTATCAACAAGGTAAATTCCAGTGAAAAGCACTGTAAGATTAATGCTTTATTCTGCCAATTTTACTGACTTTGGCACATTCTGTTCATCAACTTGATTGACTCATTGGTTTAATTCTACTCACTCTTTAGCAAAGCACTCAGTGCCACATTAAAAGCGTGACTTTCAAAAGGTAGTGCACTTTGTGCTTTATGTAAGTGTAGAACATGAATAAAGAAATACAGTATATTTCTACTCGTTCACTGATGTATTCGCCGCATCGCCAAGTTCAGCTTCTTCATCACTTTGACTGTCTAGTGTAATTCTCTCAAGTCCCGACATGATAAGTGGAAGATCCTGTTCATCATTATGCCTGAACAGCTTTTCCTTAATACCCTGATAATAGTTACTAACAATTCCTGCTAGGTTGTTTTCCATCCAGGTCTCCACTGAATCAGAGCGCTTAAATGCTTCTGGATTTTCTTCAACATCTTCTAATACAGATAACCACATGTCTAATTCAGCCCTGACAGGCATTCCCTGTGACTCTTCCATCACGTCATTCATCCAGCCTAATCCTTGGTTTTCATAGGCTTTAATTAACTGTTTATATAAACGGCTTTTTTCGTTGTCATCGGCGGGTTTACCCTCAAACTTTATATACTCTTGATTATTTGTTTTAAAATACTCTGTATTCTCATTTTCATAATTGAGCTTACTGAGTCTTGCAAATAAATTACCGGGCTCCTCAGTATCTATTTCGCTCAACATTTCCATAAAACTTGTACGATCATTTGGCTTCACTAAAGTCGCCATATCCAATAGACCTCGACTCGTGTCAAAATCAGCACTAACGAACTTAGCATTGAGGTCTAAAATTTCTCCGTCAGAAAACTTATTACTAATAACAAATTGAGCAAAATCATTTAAAAGCTGATTGTTCATATCCCCATATGTATTTACATGTTCAAAAATGCCACTTTCGGTATATTGTAAGTCCGTGTCTACTCGGCCATCTTCATCAAGTAAATAAGGTGGAAAAACGGGATCCTCAAACACTTTATTATCGGCTTGCTCCATTAATTTAGACATCGTCTGAATGGTGTCTTGTAACACCTCATCACTCATACCGTTAAGTTTGTTTATTAACTCTGTTGAATAGTCATTTCTACGTTGTTCAAAGCTATTTACCGATAGAGACTGGACAATAAAATCCGTTAGTTGTCCTAGCTCCTCATCACTCAGTCTATTGGCAACATCAAGAAGCGCTTGTGTTGGTTTGAAGTGCGCAAATTCAAATTGTCTTTCTTCACTTAAACGATCGAATATTGACAAGAATTCATCAATTTTTTCTCGCCCTTCAAAGTCACCGTAGGTATCTTTATAAACGCGCCCATTTTCATCTGTTCCAATGTGCTCTCGATGAATACCATAATGCTGTAATCCGATTGTCCTAAGCTCAATACCACGGATCATTCGAGGATCATAAGTAACTGGAGGCTGAGTGTAAGAAAAGTCTATAGTTAAATTGCTATTACTTTTCAATAACTCAGAGTTATCGTCATTTTTTTTATCATTTGCGAATGCTGTCAGTGCCTCAGTCATTTTGTCTGATGAATTCGACGCGCTCACTTTCACATTACTTGTATGGAGTTGTGGCTTAATGTTCATAACTTGGATCCTTGTTATGGTAGCAACTGCATTAATTTTCTGCTCAACTTTGAAAACAATACGGTTTTATCTCAATACTTGCTCCATTTGCGCAAGTAAATCACACGCTAACCCCGTTAAAAACGTCTTATTTAAAACACCGTAACTATCGGCAATATAACTCTGGTTAGGCTAGCGCTTGAAGAGCAAAAAACCATTGCTACTAAAACTATTTTTTCATTTCAAATTAATGCGTTTGCGTAATGAAGTTATTACAAAATCGGTTGGCGCAAGCGCCATTACCTTTTATCGACAAAGACAGAATAAACTTTACCCAATTTGTTCCTTTATTTAAGATCCTACTAATATCTGTCATTAAGACTTTATACATAATTGTGTATCTTTTCAGAGGTAGTGGTCGCAACCTTGTTCGTAAAGCTCCAGTGGTAAACCGTCTGGATCGCTGAAAAAGGTAAAACGTTTTTGTGTATATTCATCTATTCGAATGGGCTCAACAGCGACTTGATTCTGTGAAAGATGCGCAATACAAGCATCTATATCATTCACCCTAAACGCTAAGTGTCTCAATCCTTGCGCTTCTGGATGTGATATCCGTCTTGGTGGATTTGGAAACGAGAACAACTCAATTTGGCTGCCGTCAGGTAACGCCAAATCTAATTTATATGATTCTCTATCTTTGCGGTAATTTTCATTAAGTATACGAAGACCAAGTACTTCGGTGTAAAACACTTTAGATCTTTGGTAGTTGGAACAAATAATGGCGGCATGATGTATTCCAGACAATTTCAAACATTTCTCCTCGAGCATCCAATATCTTTAAAATAAAAAAGCGGTAATTTACATTACCGCTTCACACACTCAAATAGGAACTTGGAATACACGCTGTAAAACCAAGCCTTTTCGTTACAAACGAATACCGCCATCAATTTCGACGACACGCCCTGTAAAGAAATCATTTTCAATAATATATTTTGCGGTATGGGCAATTTCTTGCGCTTCACCAAGACGTCCGACTGGTTTCATTTTTACCAAACGTTCTTTTGCTTCAGGCTTCATTGCATCAGTCATCTTTGTTCGGATAACACCTGGGGCGATTGCCCCTACTCGAATACCAAAGCGACCTAATTCTTTCGCCCAGCTCGTTGTCATCGCAACGACACCTGACTTTGCCGCTGAATAGTTGGTTTGCCCCATATTACCAGCGCGTGCAACGCTCGACATATTTATGATCACACCACCATTACCAGCTTCTACCATTTTGACAGCAGCTTCACGGCCGCACAAGAAAACACCGGTTAGATTAACATCAATAACGGACTGAAATTGCGATAGCGACATTTTATCAATAATTTGACCATCTTTCGCTTTGAGTAACAAACCATCACGCAAGATACCCGCATTGTTTATTAATACTGAAATCTCACCAAAGTCACTGACAATGGCGTCAAACACATTTTCCACGTCCGATTCTTGACTCACATTGGCAACATAAGTTTTGACTTTTGTACCAAATTGCGTCAGTTCGCTTTTCGCTTCTGTAAGTACATCTTCTTGCATATCAATTAGCGCAAGATTTGCACCTTGCTTTGCCATTTCAGTCGCCATTGCAAGCCCTAAGCCTTGCGCACCACCGGTGATCACAACTGTTTTACTGTTAATATCCATAATGTTCTATTTCTCTGAATAAAGCTTAAAAATCGCGCTAAAGTCTTCATTGCCTTTACCCTGATTTTGCATCAGGTTATACAAATTCTTTGCAAGTGCCCCCATCGGCGTCGCTGAATTTGTTTGCTGCGCAGATTGCATCGCAAGGCCAAGATCTTTAGCCATTAAATCAACCATAAAGCCCGGCTTATAACCGTTCGAAGAAGGCACATTTTCTAGTACATCAGGACATGGGTTGTATAGCTCTAGCGTCCAGTTACGACCAGAGCTGTTTAGCATAATTTCGCTCAATACTTTAGGATCTAAACCATGATCTACACCCATTTGCAGCGCTTCACTTGTGCCCGCCATCAGTATTGATAACAGCATATTGTTACATATCTTAGCGACTTGTCCTGCGCCAATGTCGCCTGCATGGAAAATGTTCTTACCCATATTGGTCAGTACCACATGCGCACGTTCAAAGTCTGCTTTATTACCGCCGACAATAAAAGTTAAGGTACCGGCCGCTGCACCTGCCACACCGCCAGACACAGGCGCATCGACAAATGAAATACCCGATTCTGCTAATGTTTTCCCAACAAACTGAGCGGATGCAGCATCAATGGTAGAGCAGTCAATCACCTGTGTGTTTTTAGACAAATAGTTAATGAGTCCATCTTCAGCTGTATATACCGTACGCACGTGTTTGCCTGCAGGTAGCATGCTTATCACATAATCTGCTTCACGGCACACATCGCTAACAACCGCCGCCTTTGTTGCACCACTTGCCTCAAGTGCCGCTACAGCCTCAGGGTTCAAATCAAAAATACATACTTGGTGGCCAGCCTTTAATAAATTAAGGGCCATTGGAGCACCCATGTTACCTAAGCCGATAAATCCTACTTGTGCCATTTATGTCACTCCTTATAAGTCACGCAAAGGATGATCGTTTTCATCCCATCGAGGTGCGAAAAAACGTTCTATTACGTCATTAGGAACCTCTGCAACCGATTTAAATCGCCAATTTGGTTTGCCATCTTTATCGATAAGCAGCGCACGAACACCTTCTTGAAACTCACCAAACTCGCCAGCAGTCACCGACATTCCTAATTCTTGCTTAAAACAGTCTTTAAGTGTTTTACCTTCACTTCTAGCAAGCTGTGCTTTTACCAGTGCGGCACTCAATGGTGAGCCATGTTTTAACGCCATTTGAGCTTTGCTCAACCACTTGTTGTCAGTACTATCCAGTCCTAAAATAAAATCAACCTGCTCTGATAAATCACCTTTCTCATCAAGCGCTTCGAACGCTTTAATCAGTGGTTTAATTTCGCTTTTTGGTGGTGCATGGGAAGCCTCATCTAGAGATAACAACAACTGAGTCAGCTTTTCGTGGTTTAGCACGTTGGTTTTTCCCCAGTTGACTTCACCTAAGTTTTGTAAAAGTAAGCCGAGTTTTTCTGAGTCCATAAAGTGATCGGCAAGTCCAACCAACTTGGCATCCGAAGCGTTAATGTTTGCAGCTGTGAGTCCCAAAAACAATCCAACACCTTTTGGCATCTTATTGAGGAAATAGCTACCGCCAACATCAGGGTATAAGCCAATGGTGATTTCTGGCATAGCAATACGTGAAGTCTCTGTCATCACTTTATGACTTGCGCCAGCCGTTAAGCCTAGTCCGCCGCCCATGATGATGCCATTACCCCAAAGTAGGATTGGCTTATCATAGTTATGGATTTGATAATCCAACCGATACTCTTCACCGAAAAAAGTTTCGATTAATGCGTTACTCGTATCTGATGACATTTCACGATATAAACTCACTACATCGCCGCCAGCACAAAACGCTTTTTCTCCAGCTCCTTTTAATACCACCATTGCAATTTGTGGGTCGTTTGCCCAAATATCCAGTTGTGGTGCAAGCAAACGGATCATATCGAGGTTTAAGGCATTTAACGCTTTTGGTGCATTTAATGTCGCCAGCGCTATCTTCATCCCGTTATGGCATGTTGCTTGTTCGAATAAAACCGGTGCCTCTTCGTGATTTATTAACTCGAATTCAATCATTAGCCATTTACCCAATTCGCTTTGCGTTTCTCTAAAAATGCGTTTACGCCTTCTTTTTGATCTTGGGTATCGAATAAGGTTACAAAGAGTTCACGTTCAAGAGGCAATGCACTGTTGATTGTGCCTGTGCGGCCTTTTTGAATAAGAGCTTTACAAGCCGTCACTGCAACAGGGCTTTGATCTTCTACTTTCTTCGCCAGTTCGAGCGCAGCTTCCAGCGCTTTACCCTGCTCGACCACTTCTTCAACTAAGCCAATTTGCTGTGCTTTGTCGGCTTTTAAGCGTTCGCCGCATAAAATCATACGCTTTGCCCAGCCTTCGCCTACAAGCCATGACAAGTTTTGTGTGCCGCCAGCACAAGGCAACAATCCGACTTTTGCCTCAGGGAGTGCCATTTGTGCTTGAGCTTCGGCAATGCGGATATCGCACGCTAGTGCGACTTCTAAACCGCCACCCATTGCAAACCCATTGATGGCAGCAATGGATACGCCTCTAAAGTCGCTGAGTGTTTCAAACGCTTCGCCAAATACTCGAGACATGTCCGCAGCAACTCCTTTGTCACCGTCGGCAAATACATTGAGATCCGCACCGGCTGAAAAGAACTTTTCGCCTTCGCCAGTGATCACTAAAGAATAGATTTCTTTATCCGCGTTCAATTCGATTACTAGATTTTTAAGTGCAGTTAGTGTGTCTTTCGTCCACGTATTCGCAGGTGGATTTGACATAGTAACAACAGCAGTATGGCCTTGTTTTTCGAGTTTTAATTGTGCAGTCATGATGCTCTCCTTATAGGACGCTTGCCGCGCCTTCAGCTAAGATCCGACGTGCAATAATTACACGCATGATTTCGTTTGTACCTTCAAGGATCTGATGAACACGTACGTCACGTAGGTGGCGCTCCAGTGGATACTCTTTGATGTACCCATAACCACCGTGAATTTGCAGTGCATCGTCACACACCTTAGTGCCTACATCAGTGGCAAATCGCTTTGCCATAGCGCAATAAGTGGTCTTTTCTGGGTCATTGCTATCCAGTTTAAATGCCGCCAATCGAACCATTTGGCGCGCAGCCACAAGTTCTGTATTCATATCTGCAATTTTAAATTGTAGTGCTTGGAACGCCGCTAACGGTTTACCAAACTGAGAACGCTCCTGCATATACTGCTTGGCGGTATTGAGCGCCTGTTGGGCTGTGCCAATCGAACAAGTTGCAATATTAATGCGACCACCATCAAGGCCTTGCATCGCAAATTTAAAGCCTTCGCCTTCTTGGCCTAACAGGTTTGCAGCAGGGATCCGGACATTTTCAAGCGTGATAAGGCGCGTAGGCTGTGCATTCCAACCCATTTTTTCTTCTGCTTTGCCATAAATAACGCCTTCAGCATCGGCAGGAACAACAAAGGCTGAGATACCTTTAGGGCCTGCTTCACCTGTTCTTGCCATTACCACTAATGCGTCCGTTTCACCGGCCCCTGAGATAAACATTTTAGAGCCAGACAAAACGTACTCATCACCTTCTTTTATCGCTTTTGTTTTGAGTGATGCAGCATCTGAGCCAGATCCAGGCTCTGTTAGACAGTACGAGGCCAATAATTCACCCGTTACTAACTGCTCCATATACTTTGCTTTGGTTTCTTCCGTTGCAAAGCTCGCTATCATCCACGTTGCCATGTTATGAATAGTCAACATGGCGGTTGTCGCTGTACAACCCATTGAAAGCTGTTCGAAAATAATACTTGAGTCAAGGCGAGATAAACCCAGACCACCTGCCTCTTCTGGCGTATATAGACCGCAAAAACCAAGCTCACCTGCTTTTTGAATTACGTCTTTTGGAAAAATGTGCTCTTGATCCCATTTTGCAGCATGTGGAGCAAGCTCGCTCATTGCAAATTGGTGCGCCATGTCGGCAAATGCTTGTTGATCTTCGTTTAGGTTAAAGTCCACGCTAGACCTCTCTTGCTGTTCTGACACCCTGAATGTGTGTCGGTAATTCTTATCGTTTTGGTAAAAATAAGCGTGCTCCCCCTGCAGAGCACGCTGCGCAATATAAGTTATCTAAGGTTGATACTCATATTTGGACCACTGACTGCCTCATCGTCAAACCAGCGTGAGGTAATCGTTTTGGTTTCGGTATAGAAACGCACGCCTTGCTTACCATAGGTATGTTGGTCGCCGTAGAATGAGTTCTTCCAACCGGTAAATGAGAAGAACGGCAATGGCACTGGAATAGGAATATTAATCCCTACTTGACCCACTTCAATTTCACGCTGGAACTTGCGTGCTGCGCCGCCGCTTGCGGTGAATAATGAGGTGCCGTTACCGTACGGGTTGTTATTAATAAGGGTAATTGCTTCATCTAAACTATCGACAAATACACAACAAAGGACTGGGCCAAAGATTTCTTCATTGTAGATATCCATGTCAGTTGTGACGTTTGAAAACAGGGTTGGACCTACCCAGTTACCATTTTCATAACCCTCAACGGTAAACTCAGAGCCATCTAGCAAACACGTTGCACCTTGCTGCTTACCACTGTCAATCAGCGATAGAATACGCGCTTTAGCCTGCGGTGTCGTTTGCGGACCATAAGCAGCTTCTGGATCATCCCACACGCCAGGACGAACCTTCGCCATGGCGTCTTTTAGTTCATCGACCCACTGCTGTGATTGCCCTACAAATACCGCGACTGAGATCCCCATACAGCGCTGACCACCCGCGCCAACCGAAGAACCAACAAGGTTATTGATCACTTGCTCTTTTTTCGCATCTGGCATGATAACCATATGGTTTTTCGCACCCACACACGCTTGAACACGTTTAAGATTCTGCGTACCTTTGCTGTAAATGTACTGACCGACACCACAAGACCCCACAAACGAAACCGCACGAATTTCCGGCGCTTCAAGAATTTGATCAACCTGATCTTTACTTCCGTGCACAACCTGAAGTACGCCTTTTGGCGCACCGGCTTCTTCAAACAATTCAACCAAGCGCATTGGCGTTAGTGGGTCTTGCTCTGATGGTTTAAGTACAAACGTGTTACCACATACAATTGCCATTGGGAACATCCACAGCGGGATCATCGCTGGGAAGTTAAATGGCGTAATACCAGCACAAACGCCTAGTGGTTGGGTATATGAATAGGTGTCGATATTTCGGGCAACGTTTTCTACCGTCTCGCCCATCATCATTGAAGGGGCATTACATGCTTGCTCGACCACTTCGATACCGCGCCACACATCCCCTTTTGCATCTTCAAACGTCTTGCCTAATTCATGACAGATTATGGTTGCGATTTCTTCTTGATGCTCCTTAAGTAGCGCCGCATAACGCATCATAATTCGCGCACGCTCGGTTACCGGCACATTACGCCACGTTTTAAACGCTTCTTGAGCTGAATGAATTGCAGCTTGTACTTCCTCGTTAGTCGCACAAGGCACTTTTGCTAATACTTCTTGATTAGCAGGGTTAACAACGTCTAACCATTTGTCAGACTGAGACTGTGAAAATTCACCGTTGATGTATAAAGGTACTTGGTGCATGAAGCACTCCTCCCCATAAAACGAGTTAATGCGCTGCGTGAATGATTAGAATTATGAAAGACGCAGCGCCCCTTGGAACGAAATAAATTGCTGAGACTTACACTTCTACTGCGAGTGCGACAGCTTCACCACCACCGATACATAGTGACGCCACGCCTTTTGATAAGCCACGGTTTTTCAGTGCATGGATAAGTGTAACTAAGATACGTGCACCGCTCGCGCCGATTGGATGACCAAGCGCACAAGCACCACCATTGACGTTGACTTTATTGCTATCTAAGTGCATTTCGTTGATAGCCAACATAGTCACCATGGCAAACGCTTCATTGATTTCCCAAAGATCAACGTCGGCAGTCGACCAACCTGCTTTTTCAAGCAGCTTATTCATCGCACCGACTGGCGCAACGGTAAATTCAGCTGGCGCTTGTGAATGAGTCGCATGAGCAACAATCTTACAAAGTGGTGTCAAACCGTGCTTTTTCGCTTCTGTTTCACTCATTAGAACAAGCGCTGCGGCACCGTCTGAGATAGATGATGAGTTAGCCGCGGTGATCGTGCCATCTTTTTTAAATGCTGGACGAAGTGATGGAATTTTATCTGGGCGGGCATTACCTGGTTGCTCGTCAGTATTTACCTCAACATCCCCTTTGCGCGTGCTAATCACATGAGGAGCAATTTCATTGGCAAAACTGCCATTTTCGATTGCCGCATTTGCTTTACTCAATGAGCCCAAGGCAAATTCGTCCATGTGCTCACGAGTAATGCCATATTGGTCTGCTGTATCTTGCGCAAAGCAGCCCATCGCCTTGTTGTCATAAGCATCTTCTAAGCCATCAGCCATCATATGGTCTTTGATTTCGCCATGACCCATACGCATGCCACCACGGGCTTTTGGAATAAAGTAAGGTGCATTAGTCATGCTTTCCATGCCACCTGCGATGGCAGAATTAATGCTACCTGAGCGGATGAGATCATGCGCGAACATCGCCGCCTTCAGGCCTGAACCGCACACTTTGTTGATTGTCGTCGCTCCTGTTGAACGGGCAAGACCTGCGTGTAGCATCGCTTGACGTGCTGGCGCTTGACCAAGACCTGCGGGTAACACGCACCCCATGATCACTTCATCTATACTGGCGTCATTGAGACCTGTTTCATTCATCACTGCTTTAATAGCAGTGGCGCCTAATTCTGTGGCAGCAGCGCCAGATAGGCTTCCCATAAATCCACCCATTGGTGTACGCTTAGCAGCGACGATGACAACAGCTTCGTTACTCATTGCAAAACTCCTGTAGACAAGCCATGCTTTGGCTCATTAATATTTAACTCTGTATTCGAGCATACATAATATTTACGTTTACGCCAACGTAAATCTAAAATCAAGGCAAATGAGATTGCTGCAACTGTAAAGATTAATTGCACATATTTATTGCCAACGCCTATTCTGGCTAGCTCCAGTTAAGGTTTGATGACATTTCATACAAGCCTAATTGCTGCTTTTATAAGACTAAAGCAGGATCTATCATTCTTACTTTACCTTTACGTAAACTTCACTTATATTGGTCTAATCAGTGACGTTGTAAGTGTAAATAGAAATGCAAGAAATAAATGAACCAACCTATTCAATCAGCGAGTTAGCTAAAGAATTTGATATTACTACTCGCAGTATTCGTTTTTACGAAGATCAAGGACTACTTTCTCCTAAGCGTCAAGGACAAACGCGTATTTACTCCAAACGCGACAAAGTCCGTTTAAAACTTATCCTTCGCGGAAAACGCCTTGGCTTTACACTTGCTGAAACTGGCCGCTTATTTGAGCTTTATGATGCCGACAAGTCGAGTGAAAAGCAGCTTAAAACCATGTTGCAACTCATTGAAGAGAAAAAAGCCGATTTAAGCCAACAAATGGACGACATCAAAGTTGTCTTAATGGAATTGGTAACGGCTGAACGTCGTTGTCGCGATACATTACACGAGCTCGAAAAATAAACTCTCACAACAGGATGAATACCGATGAGCACAGTATCTTTATATAAAGAATTGAACTTTGGACTAGGTGAAACAGCAGACATGATCCGAGATCATGTCAATAGTTTTGCTACCAGCGAAATTGCCCCACTGGCTGAAAAAACAGATCAGGAAAACGCGTTTCCGAACGAGATGTGGCCAAAGTTTGGTGAAATGGGTCTACTTGGGATCACCGTCCCTGAAGAATTTGGCGGCTCAAATATGGGATACCTTGAGCATGTAATTGCAATGGAAGAGATCAGTCGTGCAAGTGCCTCAATCGGCTTAAGTTACGGCGCACATTCAAACCTCTGTGTAAACCAAATTAACCGCAACGGTAACCAAGCGCAGAAGGAAAAGTACTTACCTAAGCTTATTAGTGGTGAGCACATCGGTGCCTTGGCAATGAGTGAGCCAAATGCAGGTTCTGATGTCGTTTCAATGAAGCTGCGTGCTGAAAAGCAAGGTGACAAGTTCATCCTGAACGGAAATAAAATGTGGATCACTAATGGCCCAGATGCAGACGTTTTTGTTATTTATGCAAAGACAGACGTCAATGCAGGACCTCGTGGGATCACAGCCTTTATCGTAGAAAAAACCTTCTCCGGTTTTTCAACAGCACAAAAGTTAGACAAACTTGGCATGCGTGGCTCAAACACTTGTGAGCTGGTGTTTGAAAACTGCGAAGTACCCGCTGAAAACATCCTTGGTGAATACAACGAAGGCGTAAAGGTGCTGATGAGCGGCCTTGACTATGAACGTGTGGTATTGGCCGGCGGCCCGCTGGGTATCATGCAGGCTTGTATGGACGTAGTAGTCCCATATATTCATGAGCGTAAACAATTTAACCAGTCAATCGGTGAATTTCAGCTAGTGCAAGGTAAAGTTGCTGATATGTATACGCAAATGAATGCAGCACGCTCATACGTCTATACTGTAGCAAAAGCCTGTGACCGTGGCGAAACCACGCGTAAAGATGCCGCAGGGGCAATTTTATATGCCGCAGAACTTGCAACCAAACTTGCACTTGATGCCATTCAATTACTAGGTGGAAACGGCTACATCAACGAATACCCTACAGGCCGCCTACTTCGCGATGCCAAGCTCTATGAAATTGGCGCTGGTACGTCTGAGATCCGCCGTATGCTTATCGGACGTGAGCTGTTCAACGAAAGCCGCTAGGAGCGCTGTATGACGGTACTAAATTCTGCGGTTAATCCTCATGATCCGCAATTCAAAGCAAACAGCGATGCCATGACATCGCTGGTTGCTGATCTTAAAGATAAAGTGGCGACACTAAGCCAAGGTGGCGGTGAAGCACTCATCGCTCGTCATCAAAGTCGTGGTAAGTTATTTGTCCGCGACCGCATTGAAACTTTACTCGACGAAGGTTCACCATTTTTAGAAATCGGCCAGTTCGCCGCTTTTGGTGTTTATGAACAAGATATTCCCTGTGCTGGTGTCGTTGCAGGGATCGGACGCGTGAAAGGTGTTGAGTGTATGATTGTGGCAAATGATGCGACAGTCAAAGGTGGGACTTACTTTCCACTGACGGTCAAGAAACACCTACGAGCACAAGAAATCGCTGAGCGCTGCCACCTTCCGTGTATCTATTTAGTAGACTCAGGTGGCGCGAACTTGCCAGAGCAAGATGAAGTATTTCCAGACAAGCTGCATTTTGGTCGGATATTTTATAATCAGGCTCGTATGTCTGCTAAAGGGATCCCGCAAATTGCTGTGGTTATGGGATTATGTACCGCAGGCGGCGCCTATGTGCCAGCAATGGCTGATGAAAGTATTATCGTTAAAGAACAAGGCACGATTTTCTTAGCAGGCCCGCCGCTGGTAAAAGCGGCCACAGGCGAAGAAGTTAGCGCAGAGGATTTGGGCGGCGCAGATGTGCATTGTAAAGTGTCAGGCGTGGCCGATCACTATGCAGAAAATGATGAACATGCACTGTCTATCGCAAGACAATGTATATCGCGCCTTAATCATCAGCGCCCAACGAGGCCACTACTCCAAGATGCCAAGCCTCCACGTTATGATATCAGTGAAGTATATGGCATTGTCGGCACAGATCTGAAAAAACCGTTCGATGTCCGTGAAGTCATTGCCCGTATCGTCGATGACTCGCAGTTTGATGAATTTAAGCGCTACTTTGGTGAAACGCTAGTGACTGGTTTTGCCGAGATTTATGGTCACCCTGTGGGGATCGTAGCAAACAACGGTATTCTCTTTTCTGAATCTGCACAAAAAGGCGCACACTTTATTCAGCTCTGTGCACAGCGCAATATTCCACTACTATTTTTACAGAACATTACTGGATTTATGGTCGGCCAAAAATACGAAGCTGAAGGTATTGCCAAACATGGCGCCAAAATGGTTACAGCGGTTTCCTGTGCTGATGTGCCTAAATTTACGGTATTAATTGGCGGCTCATACGGTGCTGGTAACTATGGTATGTGTGGTAGAGCATACGAACCAACTATGATGTGGATGTGGCCAAATGCACGGATCTCTGTGATGGGTGGCGAACAAGCTGCAGGTGTATTAACACAGGTAAAACAAGATGGTTTAGCGCGCAAAGGGCTTAGCATGAGTGATGCCGAAGTGAGCGAGTTTAAAAAACCGATCATTGAGCAATACGAAAAACAAGGCCACCCCTACTACGCGAGTGCTCGGCTTTGGGACGATGGCGTTATAGACCCTGCGGATACACGCACTGTACTTGGTCTTGCATTAGAGGCTGCAAGTAATGCGCCGCAAAAAGAGTCTAAATTTGGCGTATTCAGAATGTAAGGAGCACCGATGCCTGTCACTTTAACGATAACAAAAAACAAAGTGGCGATCTTAGAGCTAAGTCGCCCAGAAAAACACAATGCCTTTAATGCAGAGGTGATTGCCGAACTTATCAAAAATATCGACTATGCCAGCGGCCTGGATGTGCGCGCTTTGATATTTAAAACCGAAGGCAAACACTTTTCAGCTGGCGCTGATCTGGCGTGGATGAAATCCATGGCAGACAATAACTACGACGAAAACGTCGCAGACTCACTAGAACTTGCCAAATTAATGCAGGTTTTAGCTACTTGTCCCCACCCGACATTATGCCTAGTGCAAGGGGCAGCTTTTGGCGGTGCACTAGGATTAATCGCCTGTTGTGACATCGCCATTGCACAGCACAACTCCAAATTCTGTTTAAGTGAAGTCAAGCTTGGCCTTATTCCGGCTGTGATTAGTCCTTATGTTATAAAAGCCATTGGTGAGCGCCAAGCAAGACGCTACTTTTTAACTGCTGAGGTATTCAACGCTGAAAAAGCTCTTGAAATGGGATTAATCCATGAGCTCAGTGACGATTTAGTTAAAAGTGAGTCTGACTTCACACAGCTGCTGCTAAATAATGGCCCTGCTGCGGTTAAAAATGCCAAAGCACTTATCAACGAAGTTGCAGGCAACGAAATCAACGAAGCGTTGATCACCCATACAGCAAAGCGTATTGCTGAGATTAGAGTCAGTGAAGAAGGGCAAGAAGGTCTTAGTGCCTTTTTCGATAAACGTGCGCCACGCTGGCAAAACGCCGCGCACGAATAGGAGTCAATATGCTAACTAAAATTCTAGTCGCAAACCGGGGTGAAATTGCCTGTCGCGTGATGCGTACCGCGAAGAAAATGGGACTAACCACTGTAGCGGTTTACTCTGATGCTGACGCCAATGCGATGCACGTTAAGGCCGCTGATGAAGCTTACCACATTGGTCCGGCACCAAGTAAAGAGTCTTATTTGGTGGCAGAAAAAATCCTTGAAGTGGCAAAGGCTGCTGATGTGGATTGTATTCATCCAGGCTACGGGTTCTTATCTGAAAATGAAGTATTTGCCAAAGCGTGTGAGGCGGCGGATATTGCGTTTATTGGTCCGCTGGCAAGTTCAATCGAAGCGATGGGTTCAAAGACCCGTGCCAAGGAAATCATGAATGACGCCAATGTGCCTCTAGTTCCTGGGTATTATGGTGACAAACAAGAAGATGATTTCTTACAAGCCGAAGCGGAAAAAATCGGTTTTCCGGTACTTATCAAAGCCGCATACGGCGGCGGCGGTAAAGGCATGCGCGTGGTACGTGAGAGTAGCGAGTTTCTATCCGCTCTACATGGGGCTAAACGTGAAGCGGCGGCAAGTTTTGGCAATGACTTAGTACTGCTTGAACGCTTTGTAGATAAACCTCGTCATGTTGAAGTACAAGTTTTCGCTGATAGCCACGGTAACTGTGTTTATCTCGGTGACAGGGACTGTTCACTACAGCGTCGCCACCAAAAAGTGATTGAAGAAGCGCCCGCACCAGGTTTGAGTGATGCGATGCGCAAAGCCATGGGTGAAGCAGCAGTACGCTGTGCGCAGGCGATTAATTACCGCGGCGCTGGTACTGTGGAATTCTTACTCTGTGGTGATGAATTTTTCTTTATGGAGATGAATACTCGGCTACAAGTAGAGCACCCAGTAACAGAAATGGTAACTGGTCTTGACTTAGTCGAATTGCAATTAATGGTCGCGGCGGGTGAACCGCTACCGCTGACTCAACAGCAGGTTTCGTTATCTGGTCATAGCTTTGAAGCACGTATTTACGCAGAAGATCCTGAAGAGAACTTCATGCCGTTTTCAGGTGTACTAGCTCACCTTAGCTTTCCTGAAGCCAAAGATGGCGTAAGAATTGACACAGGCGTGCAGCAAGGCGATGAGATCAGCCCGTTTTACGATCCTATGATCGCAAAGCTGATTGCTCACGGCAAAAACCGCGAGCAAGCATTACTCAAACTAAAATCGAGTTTAGAGCAAGTCCATCTGTGTGGTTTAAAATCCAATATCGCCTTTTTGCACCACCTAGCTGGACACCCTACTTTTACAACCGGTGCACCAGATACCCACTTTATTGATACGCAAACTGAGGTACTAACTCAATCGAATACGCCGTTGGATAAAATGGTGCTACTAGCAGGTGCAGCCTATCTTAGCCACCAACAACCATGTAAAAAGACGGTGTGGGGAAACTTAGGCTTTAGACTTAATCAAACCGCGAAAGTTGATTTGCCATTTGTGGATCATGCTGCCTGTGCCTATCAATCTCAAGATGGTTGGAAGATTTCGTTTAACGAGCAAATCCATCATGTTGAATGTAAATTAGAAGGACACCAGTTAACGGTAGTCATTGATGGTGCCCGATTACGCGCAAGTGCGGTTGTTACCGAAACCGCCATTACCATTATGTATGGCCCTCATCAACATACCGTTGAGCTTAAGTCAAAGCATTATATTAGCGATCATGAGCACGAAGCTGCGCCTTTGGCTGCCCCATTAAACGGCACTGTCGTTAAGCATTTATTGTCCGTCGGCACCCAAGTCAGCAAAGGTGATGCTGTAGTGATTATAGAAGCCATGAAGATGGAATATACCCTCAATGCACCTTTCGATGGCAAGCTGACTTCATACTGCTTTGCAGAAGGCGAGTTGGTCAGTCATGGCGATATGCTGGCGATTGTTGAGGAGCAAGACTAATGGCTGACTATCCGGCTCGCGTAAAAATTGTAGAAGTGGGTGCACGGGATGGCTTACAAAATGAGGTCAGTGTTGCCACTGAAGCTAAAATAGCGCTGGTTAATGCACTCAAAAACGCTGGCCTCAAGCACATTGAAGCTGGTGCATTTGTGTCACCCAAATGGGTGCCACAAATGGCTGACTCAGCTGCGGTTATTCAAGGCTTTACGCGTAGTGATGAAGTTGAAATAAGTGCGCTGACGCCAAACCTCAAAGGCGCCGAGCTTGCACTTGAGAATCAGGTTGACGAATTTGCTATTTTTACAGCAGCCAGTGAAGCGTTCACCCAAAAAAACATCAACTGCACGATTGAACAAAGTATTGAGCGCTTTCGCCCCGTTGTTGACCTTGCACAAAAAAACAACATAAAAGTAAGAGGTTATGTAAGCTGTGTTGTTGGCTGCCCATATCAAGGAGCTGTACAACCAGAGCAAGTTTTAGCGGTATGTAAACAATTGTTGTCACTTGGTTGTTATGAAATTAGCCTAGGTGACACTATCGGTGTTGGTACGCCTAAAAAAGTTCAACAGTTACTCACCTTGTTACTACAACATATCCCAGCTGACAAGCTTGCAGTGCATTTCCATGATACTTACGGGCAAGCTTTAACGAATATTCACACTGCTCTACAAATGGGGATCGCGACTGTTGATAGCGCCGTTGCAGGGCTCGGTGGTTGCCCTTACGCCAAAGGTGCGTCAGGAAATGTTGCCACTGAGGATGTAGTTTACTTGCTGCAAGGGCTTGGCATTGAGTGTGGAATTGATTTAGAAAGACTAGCAAAAGCAGGATGGACAATTTGTGATGCACTAGGCAAGACACCAAGCAGTAAAGTGTCGTTGGCACTCAAACAAACTTGTCAATCTTAAAACAATAACATCATTAGGAGTGGGCTTATGGCCGGTTTCGATAAAGTCGTATCAAGCTACAGCGAAGCGATGGCAGGTCTGAAAGATGGTGATACCATCATCGCAGGTGGCTTTGGCTTGTGTGGTATTCCAGAAGGCTTAATTGCAGAAATTAAGCGCATGCAAACAAAAGAATTGACTGTAGTTTCGAACAATTGTGGTGTCGATGATTTTGGCCTAGGTATTTTGCTTAAAGATCGTCAGATTAAGAAAATCATTGCATCTTATGTCGGTGAAAATGCGCTGTTTGAACAGCAACTTCTTGACGGCATTATCGACGTTGAGTTGACACCACAAGGGACGCTTGCAGAGAAAATGCGTGCTGGTGGTGCTGGGATCCCAGCTTTTTACACAGCAACAGGTTATGGCACACCTGTCGCACAAGGTAAAGAAGTAAAGGAATTTGATGGCCGGCCGTATATTTTAGAAGAGTCGATCACCGGTGAGTTCGCTATTGTTAAAGCGTGGAAAGCTGACCGCTATGGCAACTTAGTATTTCGCCATACCGCAATGAACTTTAACCCGATGGCGGCAACAGCTGGGAAAATCACGGTAGCGGAAGTAGAAGAGATTGTGGAGCCCGGCGAGCTTGAGCCGAGCCAAATCCACACCCCGGGCATTTATGTCAATCGCGTGATCAAAGGTGACTTTGAAAAACGTATTGAACGTGTCACAACGCGCAAATAGGAGGCAATCATGGGTTTAAATCGTGAACAAATTGCGATGCGCGTGGCGCAAGAGCTAGAAGATGGTTACTACGTAAACTTAGGCATAGGCATTCCAACCTTAGTTGCTAACTATGTACCTAGCGGCATTGAAGTAATGCTGCAATCAGAAAATGGCTTGCTAGGCATGGGTCCCTACCCAACCGAAGACCAAGTTGACGCTGATATGATAAACGCTGGTAAAGAAACCGTGACAGCTGCGACGGGTGCAGCAATTTTTAATAGTGCAGAAAGCTTTGCCATGATCCGTGGTGGTCATGTAGACTTAACGGTACTAGGTGCATTTGAAGTTGATCAGCAAGGCAATATCGCGTCTTGGATGATCCCGAAAAAATTAATCAAAGGCATGGGTGGTGCAATGGATTTAGTTGCTGGTGCACGCAACATCATAGTGACCATGACCCATGCTAGTAAACACGGCGACTCTAAGCTACTTGAATCATGCACACTCCCGCTTACTGGCGTGAACTGTGTAAAGAAAATTGTCACTGATTTGGCTGTGTTAGAAGTAAAAGATGGCGCATTCCATTTGCTAGAACGCGCACCGGGTGTTAGTGTTGATGAAATAATCAGCAAAACTGCGGGTAAACTTATCGTTGATGGCGATATTCCTGAGATGCAGTTTGAGGCTTAATAAGCCGCCACATTACCCAAAAATGTACCGACCTCATTCCCAGTGCCAAAGGCGCTGAGTTACCCAAAACCCCTCGCAAGAGGGGTTTTTTTCTTGTTCTCATTAAAAAAACTTCACTTTATACCAATTTTCTTAATTAAGTGGTCTATTTTGAGGTGAGAAAATCTTGTCGATAACACCGCTTCCGCGTCCTGCTCACGCCGAGGTACCTACGTCCTGTAGGCAAGGCAAAAATTTTGCTATTTAGTTGTTCTAAATAAGAAACTTTTAACGCTGTTAGCGTCAGATTTACTCCTTCAAATTGAGCAAGTATTAAGTCAAATTGGTATTACCTCACTCTGTATGTCTAGTTGATGAATACGATGATTTTTAAATAAAAAATTCAGTAACCATTTACTTTTCAATCTCACCCCCTAAACTAGTAAGCGTAGGTTTTACTGGTATTGCGCATTTGCTTTCCGGTACGACCAAGACGTAAAGAGTTGTTGCTTTTCATACCAATTATCTTAATTAAGTGGTCTATTTTAAGGCGAGAAAATTTTGTCGATAACTAGGCAAAATTTTTGCTATTTAGTTATTCTAAATAAGAAATTTTTAACGCAGTTAGCGTCAGATTTACTCCTCAAAATTGAGCAAATATTAAGTCTAATTGGTATTAGCATCGACTGATTATCAAGTTGACGTAATTCCAATTTGCTTAATTACATGCTCTTGTATAAGGCGAGTTGGTAAGTAGATTGATGTTTTAATCTCATTAGCATAGCAGTTCGGTTGGTTTATCTTAATTACAAGTATTGAGGCAATATACTGTCACTGTAACTAACATAAACCCATCACAGGTGCGTGGAGCCATTCTTTTGATGCAATTGAAATGTATTGATCGAGTGAGGACGCCAAATAATCTAGACTGGGCAAAATTTTTTGTAACTTAAAGGGTATGACGTAACAGCGAGTGATAGTAGGTTTCGTGGTTAACGAAGCCATTGCAAATAGCTATTGACTGGTGTTAAAGGTCACAGTTTTCTTTGTTTCACTGCCTATTTAGTTTATGTCGAATTGTTATTGTATAGTGTGTAATTTTTAACTTATACCAATTATCTTAATAAACTTGCTATTTTGAGACGAGAAAGTCTTGTCGATAACACCGCTACAGCGCCCTGCTATCGCCAAGATACCTACATCCATGTAGGTACAAAATTTCTAACGCGGTTAGCGTCAGATTTACTCCTTCAAATTGAGCAAGTAGTAAGACAAACTGGTATAACTACTATGTCAGCTTGATGTCTTATCACGATGAGAACAACAAGAGGGTATCATGGGCAATAACCACGATAAATACAGCATCGATAATACGGACTACACCGTTGGGCAAGACAACGTGCAAAAGTGGGGGTTTGATGTACATAACCCCGTGTTTGGCGTAAGTGCAGGATTAATATTAGCTTTTTTAATTGCTGTATTATTGGTCGATGCAAATACAGCGAAAACCACGCTTGATGGCATCAAGTGGGACATCATAGGTAATTTTGATGTGCTATTTATGTGGTCGGGGAACTTCTTTGTCTTATTCTGTCTAGTACTTGTGCTTTCCCCCTACGGAAAGATACGCTTAGGCGGTGAAAATGCCAAGCCTAGTTATAGCCGAGCATCTTGGCTTGCTATGTTATTTGCCGCAGGTATGGGGATAGGCCTAATGTTTTGGGGCGTCGCTGAACCTGTAGCATATTATACTGGCTGGTATGAAACGCCATTGAATGTTGCAGCTAATACCCCTGAAGCTGCCGAACTTGCCATGGGCGCGACCATGTATCATTGGGGCTTACACCCTTGGGCAATTTACGCAGTGGTTGCACTTTCCCTAGCATTTTTTGCCTACAACAAGGGACTACCGCTGTCGATCCGCTCTATCTTTTATCCTATCTTAGGAGATAGAGCATGGGGTTGGCCTGGGCATATCATTGATATTCTTGCTGTACTTGCTACCTTGTTTGGTCTTGCGACGTCACTTGGTTTGGGTGCACAACAAGCTGGTGCTGGGATCCAGCATGTATTTGGTATAGAGGCAGGACTTAGCCTTGAAATTGCCGTGATCGCGGGCGTAACTGTCTTGGCGATTATTTCCGTTGTCCGCGGTATTGATGGCGGAGTAAAATTACTCAGTAACATTAATATGCTAATAGCCTTTGCATTATTACTATTCGTTGGTATCGCAGGTTTTGCAATTGCCTTGGGTAATATTCCGACAACTTTAATGGCTTATATTGAAAATATCATTCCGCTAAGTAACCCTCATGGGCGTGACGATGAGGCATGGTTCCAAGGCTGGACAGTATTCTATTGGGCATGGTGGATATCTTGGTCACCGTTTGTTGGTATGTTCATCGCTCGTGTGTCAGAGGGACGAACCATACGCGAGTTTATCACCGCAGTATTATTAATCCCGACATTGGTAACCGTGATCTGGATGTCAATTTATGGTGGCCTTGCTATCGATCAGGTAAAAAATGGCATTGGTGCGCTTGGCACAAATGGCTTAACTGAAGTGCCTTTAGCTATGTTCCAGATGTTTGAAAACTTACCTATGAGTGATTTACTCTCGTTCACTGCGATTTTACTTGTACTGGTTTTCTTTATTACTTCGTCAGACTCAGGCTCTTTAGTTATCGATAGTATTACCGCTGGCGGTAAAATCGATGCGCCAGTACCACAACGTATATTCTGGGCGAGTATTGAGGGTGCGATTGCGGCTGCGCTACTGTGGATCGGTGGTAAAGAGGCGATTGAAGCACTGCAAGCGGGTGCCATTTCTACAGGTTTACCGTTTACCTTTGTACTACTGCTGATGTGTGTAAGTTTGATCCTTGGGCTAAGGACTGAGCCTAAAAGCTAACAGTCGTTAATGCCATTACAGGCGGAGCTTGATGTATGCTCCGCCTTTTTGTTATTTGGATTTAGCTCCACCAGCGCTTCACCATATCTGATGGATCTAAACAATACTGAGCCTGGGCTTGAAGTAACTCTGCCGTTGCCAAGGCATCGGACAAAGCATGGTGGGGCTGGTAATATGGAAGCCCATAGCGCTTTCTGCAATCAGCTAAGCGTACTGAAGGAATGGGTTTACGTTTAAGCTTATCAAGCCAGTTTCTAGTATTATTTATTGCTGACTTCTCAATTTCCATTGTATCAATGACCGGAAACTCAATTCCTTCATCTACTCTTGCCATAAGCGCAGAGTTAAAAAATGACTTCTCGACAAACTGATAATGCACCACGATGACTCTACCATGAAGCGACGCAAACACCTCCTCAAGAATATCCTCCAGATCTGGCGCGCTTTCAACTTGAGAATGGGTTATCCGATGAAGTACCACAGACTCTTTAGCAAGTGGACTCGTTGGTTTAACTAACCAGTGCTTTGCTTGCGCTACGCGGATCCGCCGCAAATCAAATGGCACCACGCCAACACTCACTATGTCATCGATATTTGGATTAAGCCCCGTGGTTTCAAAATCAAGCGCAACAAATTCGCACTGACCCAATTGCTGATAAGGGTCAACCACACCTTGTTGATAAAATGACTTAAGTCTTGGATCTCTCGCCACTTTTGCCAAATGCTCGAAGCGATTTGGCCATGACATAATCTCACCCTGCATCTTTACACCGCTATTTCATCATGGATTTATTTTGGTAGCGAAACTTTAAAAAGCTTTGCGCTTTGTCTAACACACCAAATGCTTCTTTCAAATTGCGCTGCTCAAAATCAGAGAGTGTTTCAGGTGGTAAACTGTTATCTGGCTTTTCACCCTGCTCAATTTGCCAGGCTTGATGGCGAATACGCATGATAGCGATGTATTCAAGTGCAGCTTGTAGATCTAATACTTTACCTTTAGGAAGTATATTTGCTTCGTCAATATCTTCGAGTCGTTCAAAGGAGTTTTGTTTTTTAGAGCCAACACCAAGCGCATGTACACGAACCAAATCCGAAAGTGGTGCTGTGCCACGTCGTTTAATATTCATCGACCGTCTGTGCTCACCATCTTGCTCCAAAACAAAGCCATTAAAAAAGCCAAGTGGTGGTGTTCTTCTTAGCGCATTATGCGCCATTGCCGCTAAAAATTTAGGTGTACTTTTTGCCTTTTTACTAACAAATGCGGTTAACTTCTCCGCCCACTTTACTTCCCCCCATACCCCTTCCAAGTCAAAGAAAATTGAGCTATTGAGTAAGGCTTCTGGACTAGGCTTATCAATCCAACTTTCAAACTGTGATTGCCATTGACTAAATGTTAACCGCCAAGCAGGATTGGTCGCCATAATGCCACCATCACAGTACTTATATCCGCAGTTTGCAAGGCCGTCACACACAAATTTTGCGAGTTGCTCAAAGTACACTCCATGCTCTGTAGGTTTATAATCGTCATCTAAGATCAACGCGTTATCCTGATCCGTTACAATTAGCTGCTCGTCCCGAGCCATTGAGCCCAGAGCAATAAAACAGTAAGGGATCGGGGGGGTCCTAATTTTGCCTCTGCTAACTCGAGCAATTTATGTTTAAATGTTTTACCAATAATAGACATAGCAGAGCCAATCATATGTGAATTAGCATCTTCATTGACCATGCGAGTGAATATTGCAGGGAGCTGTTTAGCATAACTGGCAAGATCCTCAACGCTTTGCTGATCCATCAAGCCTCTTACAAATAGCAAACTACTTTGTGACTCATAACGCAAAATATCAGAAAGCGCCACAACTCCAATTGGTTTGCGTTTATGAACTACAGGCAGATGATGAACATTGTCTTTGAGCATCAACATCATGGCTTCAAATACGTACGCATTAGAATCTACAATCACCAAATCGGTAGACATAATCTCAGAAACCGGCGTTTGATAGTCAAGCCCTTTAGCAACAACGTTTACCCGCAAGTCTCTATCGCTGATCAACCCGACAACTTGACCATCGTCCTCATCGGGGTCTTCTACCACAGGCTTTTCAGGATCATAAATTAGTAAAGATGAAACCTGCTCTGTTGCCATCACTTGTGCGGCTTGTTGCACTGTTGCATTACGTTCGACGTATACCACATCACGTAGCAATAGTTTACGTACTTTAGCAGTGGTTAAGTCGTTACTATCTGCTTGCTCAGATACTGTTATTTTGAGCCTAGCATTGTCATCAGCTTCAAAATAATCAGCAAATGCCTCATAGACATCGCAGTATTCATCAAATACACCCACAGGAATGCAATACACTAATGTATCTTCGAGGCTTTGCGCCCCAAAGCGAACCTTACGATTCATCAATAAACCGCGTTGACCAAAGATCCCCCCTGCTGATATACGATTGTATAATTCACCCGAGCGGCGGAATAATTCCACAGCACCAGAGCGGATCACATACAGGTAAGTGATTTGCTCACCATACTCCAGAATGCGACTCCCCTCACGGTAATAGCCAACTTCAACTTGGCTTGCAAGGCGGTGTAGTGCCTCCTGCGGTAAATCCGAGAATGGCGGATAAGCGATTAAAAAGTTGGCAATTTCCTGATGTTCAACTTCCATGGTTTGCCCTGAGGTAAAACAAAAACTCTCTCTATTGTGGGCAACGAGGTCTGAATTTGCAATTAAAGTCTGCCTAGCAAGAGGTTAAATGACAAAGTGCTGTTAGCTATGCTGTTGTTTTGATTCATATCACTTTAAAAACTGACGAAACCGCCTCATACTAGAGGTCTATAACCATTTGCAACAGGAATCGCACTCATGACTTATGAAGTCAATTTCGATGGCTTAGTAGGACCAACTCATAACTACGCCGGTTTATCTTACGGTAACGTGGCCTCTCTTTCTAACGCTACCAGCATTTCAAATCCAAAAGAGGCGGCGTTACAAGGCCTTGAAAAAATGAAAGCGATGCACGACATCGGCTTAAAACAAGGGATATTCGCCCCTCATGCGCGCCCAAGTTTGTCACCACTGCGCCGAGTTGGCTTTTCAGGCACTGATGCCCAAGTATTAGAAAAAGCATATAAGCACGACCCAATTTTACTACGTGCTTGCTATTCTGCTTCGGCAATGTGGACTGCAAACGCTGCGACTGTGTCACCGTCTATTGACTCAAATGATGGTAAAGTTCATTTTACCAGCGCTAATTTAAACTGTAAGTTTCATCGCTCCATAGAACCAACCACCACAACCAATTTACTACGCGCTATGTTCGCTGATGAACAACACTTTTCACACCATCAGCATTTACCTGAACAGCCCTTTTTTGGCGACGAAGGTGCCGCGAACCATACTCGTTTAGCTGATGATCATGCAAGCCAAGGTGTTCAGTTATTTGTCTATGGCTCAAGTGGTTTTAACAGTAGTATTAAAGGCCCCAGCAAATACCCTGCACGACAAACCCTTGAAGCGAGTCAAGCTGTTGCAAGGCTACATCAATTAAATGAAAAACAAGCAATTTTTATCCAGCAAAACCCAAATGTTATTGACCAAGGCGTGTTCCACAATGATGTGATTGCTGTAGGTAATGAGAATGTACTATTTTGTCATGATCAAGCCTTTATCGATCAAACCAATAGTTTGACCAAAATCAGACAAGCATACATTGGTGAAAAGCCGTTGCACATTGTTGAAGTGCCAAGTCACGCCGTAAGTGTGGAAGATGCGGTAAAAAGTTACTTATTTAACTCACAGTTGATCACCTTACCATCAGGTGAAATGATGTTAGTTGCACCTGAAGAATGTGCAAAAAATACCAATGTTGCGGCCTACATAGAGTATATGCTTGGTGCGAATAACCCTATCTCGCAAGTACGCTTTTTTGATTTGCGTCAGAGTATGCAAAACGGTGGTGGACCTGCATGTTTACGATTACGAGTGGCGCTTAACGATACAGAATTGCGTGCTGTTAACCCTGAAATCATGATGAGTGATGACAAATTTGCTCAGCTCAGCGCTTGGGTCAACAAGCACTATCGTGATCGCGTAACAGAGCAAGACTTAGCAGATCCCAGTTTGTTGCACGAGTCTTACACAGCGCTTGACGAACTGACACAACTGCTTAATTTGGGCAGTGTTTACGAGTTTCAACAAGCCTAATAACCGCACACACTTAGCTCAAGTTAATTGGTTTTAGACCTGAGCTAACACCACACTCGTTTACTTGAGGGCAATAGCAATACACGCTTACGTTACAGCTGAAACTCACTCACGAAACTTTGTTAACCCATAAATCAGTCCAGCGCGCTGTTACTTTTCAGCTAGTAAGTTAACAGCCCAGGTCTCCAACATACCATCACTATTTAATGTCACCAGCGTGTTTGAGTTCGGTACATACATATCCACAACTGTAGCGCCTTCATTAGCGGTACGTATTGACCAAGTACCAAGCTCTTCACCACTATCGTAGCGCCAAATTGACAAGTGAGATTTAGACGATGAAGTAGCCAGTAGGCCTGAATTAGAAATAAATTTGGCTTTTCTAAACATTTTAAATCGCGCCATATATTTTAATTCGCTGATCAGCTTACCTGACTCAAAGTCCAGTACATGTTGCGCATTTAAGCCATCGGAAACAAAAAGGTGCTTACCATCAGGACTCACTGTCAGGCTAGTAACTCTGTGATTGAACTGATGTTGATACACAGGTTCTGGCGAAGCGAACTGCCACATCGCGACTAAACCATCTTGCGCACCGGTGACAAAATACTCTGCATTTTCATGAAATGCTAAATGTTCGATAGGTCTAGAGTGCGGCATAAAACGATTGTTTATTTTGGTGAATAAATCAGCCATATTTACCGAACCATCGTCCATCGCAACAAGTAGCCTTTTATTATCGTGAGATAACGCCAATGACGAGATTGAGGCAAGTGGACTAACCCCAGCAAACGGTACATTCGTGACAAGCTTTTGTTTGGGAACAGACCAAATTGATATCAAGTTTTCACCAGCAATGATAAGCATACTCTTATCATCGGACAAAAGTAGCGCCTTGACTGGGGTTTTAACTTTGTCTTTTGGCACTTTAAAAACAATAGATTGATCGGCATTGTCGTGTATCTGAATGTCAGCGTTACCGTCAAGTGTGACTGTCCACTCACCATCTTTTGAAAAGTGCCCAATTATCACACCGTTTTGTGTCAACTGACTGGTTACCCCTTTACTTATCTCAGGTTGACTGCCACAACCTATTAAAAAGCAAGCAAAACACACCACACACATCAACCGAAACATCTTAAACCCTTTATGTACAACGCATTTATTTCAACTACTGCCTTTACATATCGACCAATTGCAGACAAACTTAAACTATTGTGAATAATTTTATATTGCATATGGTGTATTTTAGCATGACAAAGCCACTCCTAAAGCAAGTCGTTGTTTTAATTTTAGCAATTTTATTTCTTTCTGGATGCGGCTCTGATGAAGATGCCGTTCGCGGTGATAAAGACACCCCAGGCTATGCTGCAACTATGTATTTTGACGCGTTATATAATCAAAAAAACTTAAATGCTGCGATGGAAATTTCAACTCCTCGCCACGCTAGGATCATGCGCTCTTATGGCACAGCCTCTCAGTTTGCTAGAAACCTCGTGAATATGCAGTACGATGAAGTAACAATCGAAGTCGACATGACCAATCAAAGCCTTCGCGAACAATATGGTAATACAGCAAAAATAAATCTCATTTTTACTGGCCAACTACATGGTGAACAAGTGGATGATATGCGTAGCGTCAGTATGGTTCGTAAAAAGGGTAAGTGGTATGTAGATAAAGTGTTGGCAGACCCATTCGCACGATAGACAGAATGACAAAGTCCCCGACTAACCTAGTCGGGGACTTGCGATATGAGTAAGCATCTAAGAGCGTTAATCGATTTCCGTATATTTAGCTATGTTATCTAATTCCTACTCCCTTATCACCATTAACACCTTCACAGCAGGTCTTTACAGACAACTCATTGCTTAAAGCGGACCCAGTTTGCTTAAATATCAAGAGGATGCCTCCTTCGCATCTACGGCCACCGCCTGTGCAACCAAAGTTTCAATACAAAAAATAGTTTCTGACGCTTTGTTGTCTACCACGTTAGCAGTTGTTGCCATGCTCAGTTTCTCATCGAGGGATTTACCCCTCAAATCAACAGCATTTTGCTTACACCACTTACGATATTTTGCCATTAAAGGGGCATGTGCTTTTTCTAGCATAAAGGCATGTTCAACCGTGTCTACCGCTGAATGTTTGACCACTGGACATAAATGTGAGATCCGCTCACGAGTGGTATTGCTTTTTGATACATGTTCGCAAACTTGAATTGCCAATGTATCACTCGGTGCTTTAATCCAATTACCAATGGGAAATGCAATGCGCTTGAATAAGAAGCTCACAGGTGTAATGGTAAAATTGTCACAAAATGCGTAAATCGCATTGCTCGCTTCGTATAGGCAGTGCTCTACTGCAAATTTAACCAAAGGTAAATCTCCTTGTTGGCGGCCATCATCTTCATACTTTTTCAATACACAAGAAGCCATATACAGATAGCTCAACACATCGCCCAATTTAGCTGAAATCATTTCTCGACGCTTGAGTGTGCCAGCCAGCTTTAGCATTGCAATATCACTATATACTGACAGTGCTTGGCTTAGCCACGTCAGACGGCGATAGTAAGGTGCAACATCTCCACTTACAGGTGAACGCTCAAAACTCGCAAAAGTAAAACCATTGAAAAACGCTTTTACGCCATTAATCGAGGTATGTTGTAAATGCTTACACAAGATCTCATCAAACTCTTTGAGCGCAATAATTTTATCTTCTTGCTGCACAATTTCCATTTCCTTTAATATGAAAGGATGACACCGCGTTGCTCCTTGACCAAATATCATCAGGCTACGAGTTAAAATATTTGCCCCTTCCACGGTAATAGAGATAGGCATTCCCATGTAATTACGAGCAAGATAGTTCATCTTTCCCATTTGAATAGCTTTACCACCATGAATATCCATCGCATCGTTTAATGCCACTCTTGCATGTTCGGTCAAATGATACTTCGCAATCGCAGTAACCACAGACGGGCTTTGTTTTAAATCAATGGCCAACGCTGTTGTTTGTCTCACCGCCTCGATAAGATATGTATATCCATAAACCCTTGCTAAAGCACTCTGAACCCCCTCAAATGCAGCTATTGGCACACCAAATTGACGACGGACATTAGCATAGGCCGAGCTGGTTCGCGTACTTAGGTGCGCGGTGCCTGCACTTAACGCAGGTAATGAGATCCCCCGCCCGGCACTCAAACAAGAAACAAGCATACGCCAACCTTTACCAATTCCGGCCTCTTCGCCTATCACCCATGACAGTGGAATGAATACATCCTCACCACTGGTGGTACCATTCATAAAACCTTGCCCCAGCGGGCTATGTCGATCTCCAATTTTTACTCCCGGATGTACTGTTGGTATAAGCGCGCAGGTTATCCCAAGTTCAACTTGTTCAGACAATCTTTGTTCAGGGTCGTATACTTTAAATGCCAGCCCCAATACATCTGCAACAGGTGCAAGCGTGATGTAGCGCTTTTGCCAGCTTACAGCAAGACCTAGCTGCTTTGCGCCCTCAAACTCTCGCTCACACACCACTGCATAATCTTGAATACTACCAGCATCGGAGCCAGCTTCAGGTGAAGTAAGGGCAAAACAAGGGAGTACCTCTCCCGAAGCGAGTTTCGGCAACCAATAGTCTTGCTGCGAAGTTGTTCCATAGTGAAGTAGCAGCTCAGCCGGTCCCAAACTGTTAGGAACCATAACTGTGACTGCCGTTGATAAGCTACGACTCGCTATCTTCGCAACAATCGTCGAATTAGCTTGGGCGCTAAACTCAAGTCCGCCATACGATTTTGGGATAATAAAAGCGAAGAAACCTTTTTCTTTTAGGTATTGCCAGACTTCGTTCGGCAAGTCATTGGCTTGAGCAATTGCTTCTTCATCTAGCATGTTGAGTAGTGTGTTTAATTCATTATCTATAAAAGCTTGCTCATCATCGCTGAGTTTAGGTTTATCATTGCTGAGCCACTTATGCCAATTAGGCTTTCCAGAAAACAGCGCCCCGTCCCACCAAATACTTCCCGCTTCCATTGCTTCTCGTTCTGTCTGAGATAATTCGGGTAACGCTGACTTGAAGTAATCAAATAGTGGCTTGCTTATCAGTTTTACCCGAATATCACGAACGCAAAAAATCACCACAATGGCTAATATAACCAGTAAAATAAACGTCATATACACTCCCTTTGATAGCCTGTAACACGGAACTAATACTGTAGAATATATAAGTATGGTTAATTATTAGCCTAACTCAACTTTTATCCCTATTCGCTGCTCTCGCACACATAAATACGCGCCATTTATTTATCGTAAAATTGTCGTTTTAAAAACGGCCTGCTATTATCCTGCCCACAGTGAAAAATGAATTTTCACCGTTTTACACCAATTGCTTTAACCCTCAGTATAGCGAGCAGGTTAATTCAACTGGTGCAGAACAAAAGACCCCATAGAACGTCACTCAAACAGCGGTCTATGTATTAATCAAAACAACAAGTGAATCACTATGAAACCAAGATTTAAACTCAGTGTTGGCGCGCTTATCGTTGCCAGTACTTTTGCACTCTCTGCTTGTAAATCTACTGATACTACTAATAAAACTTTCACAGAAGCTGATGCGATTGCATTTTTAGATAAAGCGTCAGCGCAACTTGTAGATCTGAATAATCGCTCTAGCCGCGCAGCATGGATCTATGCCAACTTTATCACTCATGATACCGCTTCTCTTTCAGCAGATGTCAATGAAGAATACACCGCAGCGTTGGTGACTCTTGCCAACCAAGCTGCGCAGTTCGACGGTATGAACTTGAGTGAAGATACCCGTCGTAAATTAGATAAATTAAAACTAAACCTAACATTACCTGCTCCTAAAGACGCAGATAAAACAGCGGCCCTTGCCAAGCTAACCGCTGAATTAGACGGCATGTACGGTAAAGGGAAGTACTGTAAAGCTGATAGCACTTGCTTAAGTTTAGGCGACATGACCGCAACCATGGCTAACAGTCGTAATTACGAAGAGCTGCTTGATATATGGCAAGGTTGGCGTGAGGTTTCAAAGCCAATGCGTCCACTCTATGAAAAGCAAGTCGTGCTCACGAATGAGGGCGCAAACGAGCTTGGCTATGCAGACACAGGTGCCATGTGGCGCAGTAAATACGACATGCCAGCGGATGATTTTGCAAAAGAGCTAGACCGCATTTGGGGTCAAGTAAAGCCTCTTTATGACTCACTTCATTGTCACGTTCGTGCCAAACTAGGTGAAAAATATGGCGAAGACAAAGTACCTCAAGATAAACCAATTCCTGCACACCTACTGGGTAATATGTGGGCACAAAGCTGGGGTAATATTTACGATTTAGTGGCACCAGAAAATGCAGATCCGGGTTATGACGTGACAGCCCTTCTTGCTCAGCATAATTATGACGAAATCAAAATGGTAAAAGGTGCGGAGAAGTTCTTCACCTCTATGGGCTTTGCACCGTTACCAGAAACTTTCTACGAACGCTCTTTGTTTACTAAGCCAAAAGATCGTGACGTACAATGTCACGCCTCAGCTTGGAACTTAGATGCTAAAGACGATTTACGTATCAAGATGTGTATTCAGCGTACTGGAGAAGAGTTCTCGGTGATCCACCACGAGCTAGGTCACAACTTCTATCAGCGCGCATATAACCAGCAGCCTGTATATTACCAAGAAAGTGCCAATGATGGTTTCCATGAAGCAATTGGTGACACTATTGCCCTATCGGTAACACCGGGTTACTTAAAACAAATCGGCTTATTAGACAAGGTGCCAGATGAATCAAAAGATATTGGTCTACTGATGAAGATGGCACTGGATAAAGTTGCCTTTATTCCATTTGGCCTACTTGTTGACCAGTGGCGTTGGCAGGTTTTCTCAGGTGAGATTTCACCTGCTGAATATAACCAAGCTTGGTGGGATTTAAGAGAGAAATATCAAGGGGTTACTGCTCCCGTTTCACGTAGTGAAGCTGACTTTGATCCAGGTGCAAAATATCACGTTCCTGGTAATGTGCCTTACACCCGTTACTTCTTAGCGCATATTCTGCAGTTCCAATTCCACAAATCTCTGTGTGAGATTGCAGGTAGCGAAGAAGCGATCCATCGCTGTTCAGTATACAACTCAAAGGCTGCCGGTGAGCGCTTAAATGCAATGCTCGAAATGGGTAGTAGCAAGCCTTGGCAGCAAGCACTTAAAACGCTAACAGGTAAGGATGAAATGGATGCCACAGCAGTACTAGACTACTTTGCGCCATTACAAAGCTACCTAGATGAGCAAAATAAAGGCCGTAATTGCGGCTGGTAATTGTTAATCATTAAAAGCTAGAAACGGGCACACTCAATCGTGCCCGTTTTTTATTGGTTTAATTTTGTTACAGTTCTATAACTTCCTTTTTTAACTTCAATCATATACGCTCAAGGCAAAGTCAGCCTGCCGCTCGGTAGTGAGGACTTGTGTTGTCACTTGTAAGGATCATTATGAATATAAAAAGAATTGGCCTTATTGCCATCTTTGAGTTGCAGCGCTTGTTTGCAACGAAGCGTGGCTGGATAGCCATCGCCGCCTTTGTGCTGGTGTGGTATGCCATACTGAGGTATGCCATTGCTGAGGCGGTATCCATTGTAAGCGATCCCAACTTCAAAAATATGATCCAGAGCTTTTCAGGTGTCGTCGGCATGCAGAAAATTGCTCTATGGCCTGAAATGGAGCTCGCACTCTACCTAGTTTGGTCCATCTTTTTATTTCCTATGTTTGTTATTTTTGCTAGCGCTGATCAAACCGTAGAAGATAGAACTCGGGGTACGCTTAGATTTTTAACACTGCGTACTACCCGTGCTGAAATTGTTATCGGACGTTTTTTCGGACAATTATTTAATACACTCTTGTTAATCACCATATCTGCCGTCGGTGCATGGCTTCTGATGGTACTTCGAGATCCTACTTTATGGTTAAGTGGTTTACATCGTGCCACACTCATTGTATTGGAGCTCACCCTGATCACTGCGCCATTTATCGCCTTAATGTCCGTATCAAATCATTTTGCAAACTCAAGTAAAATGAGCATGATCTATGCTATTTTGGCCTACATCACACTCGCAACTATTGTGGCTTTTGCCTTAGAGTACAGCGCATACGCAGAATACCTGTTTTACCTTTTCCCGGGATACCAAGGCGCTGAAACAATAGCCCAAAATATTAACCTGACTCGCTTTGCAACCCCCCTTATCCATAGTGTGGTACTCATTGCAATTAGCTGTGAACTATTAAGAAGGCGCGCATTATGACCATGATAATTGAAGTGAAAGATCTCGTTAAAACATACGGCAGAAAACGTGCGCTAGATAATGTCTCGTTTACGCTCAACGCAGGATCACCAATCGCACTAGTAGGCCCCAATGGTGCGGGTAAAACCACGCTATTTAGTACACTTTGCGGGTATCTCAATGCGGATTCTGGAAGTGTTAGTATTTTTGGTCATAAACCAGGTAGTGATGGGTTATTTGGCCGTCTTGCCGCCCTTCCTCAAGATGCTCAACTTGACCCTAGGTTTTCAGTTAGCAATCAATTGTGCCTATACGGACAACTCCAAGGGTTGGACAAAAAAACGGCTGAAAACGAAACCCACCGAGTGCTTGAGCTGGTCGACCTTAAAGACTGCTTTCATTCAAAACCTCATGAATTATCACACGGCATGCGCAAACGCATTTGCATCGCACAAACGCTACTTTCTCGCCCAGAAGTGGTGCTACTAGATGAAGCAACCGCTGGCCTTGATCCGGTAAATGCGCGTGAGATCAGAAATTTAGTTAGAACACTGCAATCTGACACTACCTTTATTTTAAGCTCTCATGACTTAGTCGAGCTAGATGACTTGTGCGATCAGGTACTTCACCTGCAACAAGGGAAGCTAACTGCGGTTGATCGTATTGCTCAAGCTGAACTTGCCACCTTGACCGTCAAGCTAAAAGAAACAGGGACCTATGGCCATGTTGAACAATTAAAGACATTACAGGGCGTTGAGAATGTATCGCTTAATGCAAGTGGTGCAATACTTATTGAATACCGTAGCGGTCAACAAGTTGATATTGATGTTTTACAGTTATGCAGAGCACAAGGCTGGCATTACAAATCCTTAGTCAATGGTAAAACATTGGAAGACGAACTATTCGGTTAGTTTTCGACGCCGCTTTTAGTCGTGAAAAGCCTGTCTAGTACAGGCTTTTGCCATATGTACGAGGCCGCTTCTAAAAAATACCAATTATCTTAATTAAGTGATCTATTTCGAGGCGAGAAAACCTTGTCGATAACACCGCTACCGCGTCCCGTAAACGCCTAGGTACTTACGTCCTGTAGGCAGGTAAAAATGTTGCTATTTAATTGTTCTAAATAAGAAATTTTTAACGCAGTTAGCATCAGACTTACACCTTCAAATTGAACAAGTATTAAGGCTAATTAGTGACATATTCACCCGCGATGACTCCCTTTATTTGGTTTAGCCGCGCCTCACCACAACCAGCTTTTTACGCTCATTCTATACTTGATACCAATCAACATATCTTCACACCTATCCTGATATGCTATTTATAAATAACCATTGTCTGTACAACTATCTCAGTTTCAAGGAAAAGGAATGAAAACGACCTACTCCATTAGTTATTTTTTACAAAAGAAAATGCTATGGCTGCAAATTGTTGTGGCTTTGATACTGGGTATTACCGTGGGTATTTTACTTTCCCCTAAAGGAGTAGGGCTGGTTAGTGCTGAGCTATCACTACAAATAGCACAATGGGTTGCACTACCTGGCAACCTATTTTTAGCCTTGATCCAGATGGTTGTGATCCCACTGGTACTTTCATCCATCATTCTTGGCATTGCGGGTAACAAGGACACCGCGTTTTTGAAGCAGGTTGGACTTAGGATCTTCCCCTACTTCGTCATGACCACCTTTATTGCTGTCATCATTGGTTTGGTGGTTGCTTCCTACATTGAGCCGGGGAAATATGTGGATAGTCAGCTACTTGATAACCTCAATAGCCAGCATACCACGACCGTTACAGCTACAGTTGAGTTAAAAAGCATTCCTGAGCGCATGGTGGCAATTATTCCATCAAATATTACTCAATCCACTCTCGATAAAGATATGTTTGCTATTGTGATGTATGCCATTTTTATCGGTATTGCTATCACCACACTCACTCAAAAGCAAAAGTCCCTGCTTCTGGAGCTCACCACAACAGCACAAACGCTGTCCCTACAGATTGTTAATTGGGCTATGCTGCTAGCTCCGTTTGCGGTTTTTGGGTTACTTTGTGATATTACTATTCGGATTGGCATCGATGCCCTGTTGGGTGTTTCTGCTTATGTTGCGACTGTGCTGCTGGGTTTGCTATTACTTATGTTTGTCTACCTGTTTTTAGCCAGTAGCGCAGGAAAGATTAGCCCTTGGCGCTTTTTATCAGCAATTAAAGGTGCGCAATTATTAGCCTTTTCAACGTCCAGTTCAGCCGCAGTAATGCCGCTTTCAATGCGTACAGCTGAGCAGCCGTTATCTGTTAAAAAACCGATTGTTCAGTTTATCATCCCTTTAGGCGCGACGATCAACATGGACGGTACTGCGCTCTATCAAGTGATCGCAGCACTATTTTTGACTCAAGTTTTTGGTATAACACTCTCCGACAGTCAAATTTTGTTACTGATACTCACCACTGTAGGTGCATCCATTGGCTCCCCGAGTACCCCTGGGGTCGGTATTGTAATTTTGGCTTCAGTATTAACCAGCTTTGGGATCCCTGCAGCTGGTATTGCCCTTATCTTGGGAGTAGATAGGATCTTAGATATGTGTAGAACTGTGCTCAATGTCACAGGAGATCTGACGGCCTGCGTAGTTATGGAGCGCCTGATAAAGCTCGATACAACACCTAAAAATGCTATTGATGACGGCGAAAAGTCTACAGCGTAACGATACACCGCAGACTAATCTTGTCAGCACCCGGAGCTGTTCTAGTTATTGTTCTGATTGTTAAGATAAAGTGCCTGTAAGGGACCTGTTTTCAGCCATGTTTGCATCACTTTATACTGGCTGATGGAAAACATTTTTTGATCTTTATCATCTGACTCAGCATTCATAAAATTCATTACCAAGTCGCTATTTTTACATTGTGTTGTCGGTTGACCATCACAAGTCAAATGACGGTGGGTATTTTCATCGGTAGGTACGCCATGTGTGTGACCGATCAAACCAAATAGATGACCTAGTTCATGGGTGAACGTTTTTCCCTCATCAAATCTGGGCTCTCGTGGAGGTATTACACCAAACACAGAGTCCGCTACAACAACTCCTACCAACCTATCTTCAACAAGCCCTGGAATATTCGCTCTTCCGAGTAATCCCAGCTTTCCTTGTAAATCTCGTGCATACCCGACCCATACATTAATGTATTGATCGTTTGGCCAAGCATCGATGCCGCCTTTTTCAGCTTTTGCATAAGCATTATCGAGCGTAATGATACTCAACGCCGCTGTTTTTCTGTTTATACCTGAATGAGGGTTACCGTCAGGATCGTGAGTTGCCAAATAAAGTTGTATACCAGTATCCGCAATATACGGCACAAGTGTATCCTCAATTGTTTCAAGGTCATCTCTATTTAGAGCTCTGAAATGTCGATTTGTCGCTTCGATTTGAGAATATATTTGTTCATCGCTTATCTGCACATATTCATTTTCTATCACATGAACGACAACAGGTAGACGTATGCGTTCAATACCTTCAGCAGGGATCGGGAAATGGCTATTGAAATTGACATCTACAGTACAATCAGCATTGATAGCACCTGTTGTGTACTGTTGTTCATTTAACCTACCACCACAGCCTGTTACCGAATTTATAAAATGGTCACTATTGGGATTAATATTAACCTTCGCAGTTTCACCATAAGGCAATTGGTAATTGGGCTTGTCTACCCAGCCTCCAACTGAGGTCGCAACATTAACTGAATATTGATAGGCTTTGAACCTGACTTTGATCGTGCAATTTGCTGCAGGATTACTGACTGTAAAATTATCTTCATTTAGCGTCCCGTTGCAGCCAGAAACACTCTCTAGTTCATGGCCTTGATCGACACTGATCACAAACGTTTTGTCTGAGTTTTCGGCTAGTTCGAATGATTTAGGTGTAATAAATCCCCCCTCATTAAAAGAAGTCGAAATTATATAGCTTTTTATTTCTGGTGGTGTTGTAGCTGGGGTTTCGGAGGGTTGTGAGTCACTAGACCCGCCACATCCCCACAAAAATAGGGACAATATTCCTATTAGATAAGTTCTTATGTAAAGCATCAAAATTTTCCTTAAATTAAAAATGCCAACAGCTACACTAACCAAAGTTAGTAGTATAATCTAGCGCAAATTTGTTATTTGTCACTACGTGTTAATGCCCAAAACAATAGATGTCGCTATTCTATAGCCCGTTTCTTACGCGTCCCCACTTTTTATACTGGCTTATTCAATCACAAGTCAAAGCATTAAGTTATTTAATTGCAGAGCGTGATATTCAAATGTCGTTTGATTTATCCCGCTATCAGGTTTGGCTTCCCAGTGCCGCCGCTAAAACCGTGATTGGTAACCTCATTGGAAATGCGATGCAGCATACATTTTGTGGCACTATCGAAATACACCAACACCAGGATCTGATCGCGATAAAAAACACCGAATCCATGGACAATCTAACACCGCAGATTGACACTCTAGGATATGCTCTTGGCTTGAAGTTAGTGGAACAACTATGCCAGCAGCTTAATTGGCAGTGCCACATTGAGTTTGTTAAAGGAGGCTGCTGTGCCAGTGTCTATCTTTGCAAGCATTGATAGGTGATAATAAGTTATCGCCTATCAATTATTAATGAGTACTATGCAGAATACTTAGAGAGGTTTAGTTTAGACAGTGTTTTGATGGCTACACGCTCCAAAGCATTGCCCAGTTGCAGACCAAACTTCTCCACAACGCCCCTTTTCACTCTATAACTCACTTTATAAAGCTGATGATTTTCGTTTAATGACATAAGTAAATCATCACTGGTAGAGATTTCATCAACGAGTTTAAGTGCGAGCGCCTGTGTACCAAACCAATGTTCACCCGTTGCTACTTTCTCGATCTCGAGATCAGCGCGATTTTCAGCGACAAAGTGTTTAAATAAACCATGCGTCTGCTCGATTTCTTCTTTAAACTTTTCGCGTCCCTTATCGGTGTTCTCACCAAACAAGGTTAATGTGCGCTTATATTCACCGGCAGTGACCATCTCAAAATCTACGTTATTCTTTTTCAACAAACGATTGAAGTTGGGGATCTGGGCTATTACGCCAATAGAGCCAATAATCGCGAACGGGGCTGCGATAATCTTATCTGCAACACAAGCCATCATATATCCGCCGCTAGCGGCCACTTTATCAACACATACCGTCAGTGGGATCCCTGCTTGTTTAATACGAGTTAGCTGCGATGCACCTAAACCATAACCATGAACCACACCACCGCCACTTTCAACAGAGACAATAACTTGATCTGTGGCTTTATCAGCGATTGTGAGAATAGCATTTATCTCCTCCCGTAAGCCTGATACCTCATGTGCGTCCATACTGCCGTTGAATTCGATATAAAATACATTTTTGACTGTTTCTTTAAGCTTATCTTGGTTTTTTTGTTCTCTCGACTGCGCTTTATTGCGTGCCTTGAGTGCTTTTTTGTCTAAGGTTTGTTCTAAAAACTGTTCTTTAGATTTTGCCAAGCTCTCACTCAAATCAGTGACTTCAATTTCACCTTTCTTTGTTTTCGGTCTATGGCTGGCACCTACAACCAACATAATAACCACTGCGATAGCAAATATAATAGTCACTGCTTTGGCCAAAAATAACCCATATTCAAACAAAAATGCCAAATTACTCTCCTCGTTTAGCTGAAAAAGTTATCCATTGCGTTCGCGGTCAAATGGACACAAAAAAGGCCGCTATCTGCGGCCTGTTATAGTCTCGAAAAACGCTTTAGTTTGCAACAACGTCTGGGTTAGATATCTGAAGTACTGCGCCTTTAGACTTCAAGAAGCTGGCAACTTGAGTTTGCATTTCAACCGATGCGGCAGCATGGCCAGCCGCAGTTCCACCTGCTTTTTCAGCAAAACCAGTGGTCAAAATCGAGCTATGGTGCCCTTGAGAAAACTTAACCACGTAACTACCCGGAGTGACTTGCGTTTCATTAACTGAGCTTAACCCCATGAAGCTTGCAAGTGGTAAACTACCAGATAAGAAGCTACGTTCTGTTGTCGGAGGGATAACCAAGTCCGCAGCATTACCATTCACACCACCTGTTACGACACTCATATAAACTGGAGTCTGTAACGCCTTAACTGATGACGCGTAGTTTAGTGGATCTGCACTATCTAGCACAGTCTGCGCAGCAAAACCAAATTGCGTTACGGTTGCGTCAATCAATGCAAGCGTTGCCGTATCCTCTGCAGCTTCTAGGCCACCTCTAAAGGTCGCGTACGCACATGACATAAACTCACTTGGTACCGCAGCAAATGCGCCGCAATCAGCAGCAGCCCCTTCCTGTAAATAGCCATTGAATGCTTGTGACGCCAAATTACCAGCAGAGCTCAATACCGAACCTTGCACAAATGGGCCAAATGATTTTGATTCAATCAAGAAGTTTGCAATACCTGAACCACCACTAGCAAGTACTGCCGTATCCACTTTAAATAGGTGATCAACATTTACATCAAGTGGCGCGTTAGTTTGTGTAAGGAAACTTGGGCCTACAATAGAACCAAGAGAGTGACCTAAATAACTGACTTGCTGAGTATTGAAGTTAACTTGACCGCCCGATGCTACGTTAATAAAGTTAAGACCAACACGTAAGCCCATCAAATCGGCAGCCGATTGCTTCAAGTTATCTCTTGCTACCAATAACGATGTCAGATTCATGTAAGAAAGTACGCTACCGGTCGAGGCATTGAATTCATCGTTACCATCACCGTCAATATCAATACCACGTTCGCCATGCATTGGGTGGTCGATTGCGACCGTCGCAAAGCCAGCTTGCGTTAGTGATAGCGTCAAGCCAAGCATATCTTCTTTTTTACTGGTTATACCGTGCTGCAAAATAACAACAGGCCATCCACCATTAGGGGCCTCGCCGGAAGGTGATGTAATTTGAACCGGCACATTCGCCAGCCATTGCTGCTTTGGTATTGGGTTGTATCTAGTGATAAATCGTTGTTTATCTACACCGATACTTCTAAACTGAGGAACCCCTTCAGGTACTGGGAAACTTGCACAAATTTGGTCGTCCCCCTGCGCTTCAGGTGGTAACTGACCACCTTGTGCAACATATCCACCTAAAGTAACGGGGCTGTCACACAACGCCTGCCAGTAGGTATCTGCTAATGCTTCTATATCGCCTGTCTGAGGTTTCGCTAAGTATTGTGGTAATTGAATAACACCACGCATTAATTTGATTTGTTCAAAAGCCGGTAATACTGCTGCTGGCACTTTACCTTCTAGTGCATCAGCGACCGTCATGGGTGCCTGAGCCGGAACCGCGACAACCGGTGGCGCATTCTTCGCGAGCGATTGTGCAAGTAAAGCTTTGGTTGCAGCTAAACCAGCACCAACAGATTGTGTGGTCATCGCTGCGGTGTAAATAATTTCTGTACTAGTCACACCCGCATCAGTTACCGCTTTTTCATAACTCTGGATCACCGCTTGTAGTGACTTCTGAGTGTCGGTGACTAAAGGTGAGCCTTGGCGTAGCAACGAGTATGTTGAAGAGGCATCAACGCTCTGACCTGATGAATCTTTTAATCCCGTCGTCAAAACTGTGATGTACGTAGTTTGCGGCTTGAATGGTTTGACAGGAACGATAACAACACCGTTACCAGCACTATTTGCCACCGTTACAAAATCACCCTGTGGACCAAACTCAAGCTCAGCCACCACTTCGCATGCAATTCCTGAAGGTAGTGCCGAGCACTTTGGATCTTGGGCTAATGGGCCACCCATTTTCACTTCAAAAATACGGATTGAACCTGGGGTCTGCACGCTTTGTGCATCAACTTTAAGGCCATTTGGCGTTGTCATGTCAATGGCAAACGGCATTTGCGTTGACCAGCCGTCTTGCGCTCCAAGTACAATACCAGGATCTGCATAGTGCGCACGAGTCACCACAGGGTTGCCGTCACCATCAACTTTTCCAAGCATTTCACCTGGTAAGTTTAATGTGCCATCTTGGGTACCTGACAACAATATATCGTTAGGGACTGAGATAACACCACCAGACGGGTCAAATTTTACTGAGATGGTTGGAGAAACGGGCGCGGTATCATTTTTAACGTCTTCTAACGTTTCACCGCCTCCACAGCCAGCAACTGCTGCTGATACTGCGAGTGAGAGTAGCATTTTTTTCATTTTATAGGCTCCGACATAATCTTATTATTATTGTGATAATTCTCGTTAATTCTATGTAATTGCATTTTTAATAAGACATTAGACCAGTTAAACTTAACTCAAACTTTGTTATTTCGCCAGCCATATTTACAATAAATTCGCTTACTTGCTAGCGCATTATGATAAAATGACATAAACATCTTATTTGGGGTCCAGAATGCAGACTTATCAAGCTCCTGAAAACGCACTTGCAAACAAAACGATATTAGTAACTGGTGCTGGCGATGGCATCGGCCGAGTTGCAGCGATTAACTATGCAAAATATGGTGCAACCGTCATATTATTAGGCAAAACCACCAGTAAGCTAGAAGCTGTCTATGATGAAATTGTTAACGCAGGTTATCCACAGCCTGCTATTGTACCTATGGATTTGCGCGGTGCAACCAAGCAGCATTTTCGCGACTTAGCAGCGACCATTGAGCAGCAGTTTGGTAAATTGGATGGATTGCTCAATAACGCGTCAATTCTTGGGTCTTTAGGACCGATGGAGCATTTTTGCGTTTCAACTTTCGAAAACATTATGAAAGTAAACGTAACAGCTCAAGCGGTTATCACCAAATCTTTGTTCCCTGTCATGCGCAAAGCGCCACATGCCTCTATTGTATTCACCTCTTCTGGTGTAGGGCGCAAAGGTCGTGAGTTTTGGGGAGCCTATGCCATCTCTAAATTTGCAACAGAAGGTATGATGCAAACTTGGGCTGAAGAAGTTGGCAAAACCAATATACGTATTAATTGTATTAATCCTGGTGCGACGAATACCAGCATGCGTGCATCAGCATTCCCAGGTGAAGATAAAGATAAACTAAAGACACCTGAAGACTTGATGCCTACTTATTTATATTTAATGTCTGATGATTCTATAGATGTCAATGGGCAATCACTAGACGCACAAACATATTAAACTTATACCAATTTTCTTAATTAAGTGGTCTATTTGAGGTGAGAAAATCTTGCCGATAACAAGGCTAAAATTTTGCTATTTAGTTGTTCTAAATAAGAAATTTTTAACGCTGTTAGCGTCAGATTTACTCCTTCAAATTGGTATTAAATAAAGGTTAACGACTACAAGGCTGCTACTCCCAATAGCAGCCTTTTTATTGCGTGCACAGACAACTGCCTTTGAGTTCTCCTTCCATTACTTTACCCTCAAAAAGCGTAAATAAAAACGCCAGCAATTTGTGCTGGCGTCGTATCAGTATAAAGCTATTTTCTTCTGGGAGTTTTTACCCGTTGATTATGCTTTTTCACTGCTTTTCTGATTTTATTAATTTTTGCCCGCTTATCTTTGCGCTTTTCAGGCATTACCGACAATTTTGTTTGGGTCTCAGGGCGTAGGCTTACTGACTTGCGAAGATAATTTACATCTTCTAATTTCAGCTCCTCCCAGCCCCCCTGCGGTAGACGTTTGTTTAACTCAAGCTTTCCGTAACGAATACGGATCAGTCGAGAGACTTCAACCTCTTGAGATTGCCATAATCGTCTCACTTCACGGTTACGACCTTCAGTAAGGGTAACGTTAAACCACTTGTTCAGTCCTTCACCACCAAGCGGTTTAATCTTCAAAAACTTAGCAGGTCCATCATCCAGCTCAACGCCAGTGGTCAGTGTTCGCAGCGTTTGATTGGTTACTTCACCAAAAACACGAGCAGAATATTCACGCTCCACTTCATATTTGGGATGCATTAAGCGGTTAGCCAATTCACCGTCGTTGGTAAATAGCAAAAGGCCTGAAGTATTTATATCTAATCGACCGATAGCAATCCAACGGTCGCCATCTAATTTTGGCAATCTATCAAATACTGTACGACGCCCCTGCGGATCGCGCCGAGTACACAGCTCTCCTTCAGGCTTATGGTACATAAGTACGCGACAAATGCGCTCTTCTTGTTGTTCAATTTTAACAACATGTCCATCTACACGGATCACCGATGTTTCTTCTACTCGGTCTCCTAGCTTGGCAACTTTTCCATCTACACTTACGCGGTTAGACTCAATATACTTTTCCATTTCGCGTCTTGAGCCAACGCCAGCTCTTGCCAATACTTTTTGTAGTTTTTCACTCATTCAGATGGTTCTCTCACAGAAGGATCGTTTAATAACTGTTCTATTTTTTCATTATGTTGTTCAGGCAATCGAGGTAATTCTCCTAAAGCTGACAATGAAAAATAGTCTAAAAATTGTTTCGTCGTCGCATATAGCGCGGGCTTACCGGGTACTTCTTTATGGCCAACTATTTTTATCCACTCGCGATCAATCAAGCTTTTGATAATAGTAGAGCTCACAGTTACACCGCGAACTTGCTCTATCTCTCCGCGAGTGATCGGTTGTCGGTAAGCAATCAAAGCTAAGGTTTCAAGTGTAGCACGTGAGTATTTCGGTGCTTTTTCCTGCCAAAGTTTACTTAACCAAGGACTCAAGCTCGGACAAGCCTGAAAGCGATAACCAGTACCGACTTCAACCAGCCGGACACCCCGAGTTTGATAATGACTTATCAATGTTTCTAGTGCTTTATCGATACGCAGTGATGATACGCCGATATCTTCCAGCACAGTTTCTTTTAGCCGCTTTTTAGACAATGGCTTATCTGAAACAAAAATGGCAGCTTCAACCAATTCAACCAATTGTTCATCGCTAACGCGTCTTTTCATACTCTATGCTTGAAGACAAAAAGCAGATTATAACAGAGGTAGGGGGCATCCCCTAGCCTTTTAGATGCAGGTAAATTGAAGTCGCACTGTGTGCCTGAATATAGTCAACCAGCTGCTCTTTGATGAGCTCCAACATTGCAATAAAAGTCACTACTACGCCGCTGCGTCCCTCGTCCAAGGTAAAAAATCGCACAAACTCAACAGGTTTATTTTGCTCTCGTAGTAGCTGTAAAATAAAACTCATACGTTCTCGAGTTGATAGTGCCTCAGCTTGTATCTGGTGATGCTCAAAGGTCTTCGCTCTGGCCATTACTTCACTGAGTGCTAAAAGTAATTCTCTAAGCTCGATATCAGGAAACTCAGATTCAGTCTCAGCGCTGTTATCTATCAACGCATGAGCGACAAAAATGTCACGTTCAACACGGGGAATTTCATCCAAGTTTTCAGCAGCTTGTTTAAATTGTTCGTATTCTTGTAAGCGCCTAACTAGCTCAGCTCTGGGATCTTCTTCCTCCTCTAACTCTTCGTGTTTTGGCAATAGCATTCTTGATTTTATTTGCGCGAGTAACGCTGCCATCACTAAGTACTCACCGGCAAGTTCAAGCTGCATGTCTTTCATCATCTCAACATACCGGACATACTGTTGGGTAATACTAAAAATAGGTAGTTCTAAAATATCAAGCTTATGTCTTTTGATGAGGTAGAGGAGCAGATCTAGCGGCCCTTCAAAGGTTTCTAAGATAACCTCCAAAGCTTCAGGTGGAATATATAAATCTTCTGGTTTTTCAATTACCGCTTCACCACGTAAAAAGGCCAGCGGTAATTTCTGTTGTGATAGCTGTACCATCTCAGCTTACGTTATTCAAATGGCGATGTATCGCCGCAGCCACGGCGCAGGATTTCGATTGTGTCTTCAGACATGTCAATAACCGTGGTTGCTTGCTCAATTAAATAGCCACCATGAATAATCAAGTCTACCTGCTTTTCGATACGCATGCGGATATCATCAGGATCCGACTCTGTGAACTGCTCACCTGGCAAAATCAAGGAACATGACATCAAAGGTTCGCCTAGCTCAGCCAGCAACGCACAGGTGATCGGATTGTCCGTAACACGGATCCCTATGGTCTTCTTTTTTTCATTAAGTAAACGACGCGGCACCTCTTTAGTACCTTTAAAAATAAAGGTGTATGGTCCTGGTGTATTGTTTTTAATCATTCTAAACATTTGGTTGTCTACTCGAGCGTAGGTCGAAAGCTCAGATAGATCGCGACATAACAGAGTAAAGTTATGATGCTTTTCAATACCACGGATCCGCTCAATGCGTTCTTTGGCCTGTTTATTTCCAAGGCTACAGCCGATGGCATATCCAGAGTCAGTCGGGAACACCACAACGCCGCCTTGCTCAATAATATCAACCGCTTGACGGATCAAACGAGTTTGTGGGTTATCTGGATGAATATGAAAAAATTGGCTCATACTATTATTCCTCTTTGCCTCCCCAATGGCGCCAAACTCCTTGACAGTCCTTTGGAAGATATAGGTTACGACCAAGATCAACCCAAGGCATCGGGAAATGAAAGTCAGACCCTTGGCTTGCCAATAATCCGAACTCTTGGCTTAACCGCCCTAAAAATTGACGTTCGGTTGGTGCTTGTTGTGGCTGTGCAACCTCCATTGCGGCTCCACCAGCCTGTTTAAATTCTGCAATTAACTTTCTTAACCACTTATTTGACATTTTATAACGAGCAGGATGTGCCAACACGCTAACCCCACCGGCTTCATGAATAGCCTCAATTGCCGTCCTCATATCACACCATTGGCTTGGTACATAACCAGTTTTGCCACGCGCCAAGAACTTATTAAAAACCCCTTGGATGTTTTTAGCAACGCCCCTTTGTACCAACACTTGAGCAAAGTGCGCTCTTGTGATCTGAGCAGTTTGGGCAAGTGATTGCGCATCTTCATACACATTTTCATAGCCTTTTTTGGCTAACCGCGCGCCAATCTCAATAGCTCTGGCCTCACGCTTTTTTTGTTGCTCACTCAGTAGTGTCGTCAATGCTAAGTGTTCAGGACTGAAACCTAACCCAACAATATGGATCTCAAAGCTTTCCCACTTAGTGGAAATTTCCACCCCGTTGATTAGTTCAAGTGCCAGATTGTGTTCACGAATATATTCCTGCGCAGGCTGGATAGCATCTATGGTGTCATGGTCAGTAATGGCCAAAATATCAACGCCCTTTTCCGTCGCTCGCTCCAACAGCTCATTAACCGCTAAGCGACCATCGGAAAAAGTAGTATGGCTGTGTAAGTCATATTTAATCAAAATGTACTAACTATCTCTCTGAATTATCAACGTTTTGATTATACCACATCTGAACTGATACGACCTTAGGTTATTTTTTGATATTTGCCCTTGACACTTGTATCAAGAATGGGGTTTACTGTAGCTAATTTAGATTAAACAACGAAATATTCACAAATGAACAAACAATTTCAAAAAAACATTTGGTGGTGGCACTCGAACTAAGCGGGTGTGTTTCGTTATATCTACGATTTATTAACCCGCGCAATGTCGCGGGTTTTTTTATATTTTTTTAAGGCTTTTTAATGAACAGCAATATCACAGTAAACACAATTTGGTGGTGGTGGATGCCCTAGCGGGACGGTATTGTTGTGCCTGAACAATAACCCCCGCAGAGCTCAGCTTTCGGGGGTTTTTTATTTTCTAAACAGAATATCTAGAAATTAAGAGGAATGAGGTTTGATTTTTAGTCACATAACGACCACACCAGGTGAGGTCACCAGCATAAGACAAAGGCGCGACTATACCGCTAGCCCTTTGTCACTATACGCTGGTTTAAACAAAGAAAACTCACTACTACTTGAATCCGCAGAGATTGAGTCGAAAGATAATGTGAAAAGCATTGTACTTGTAGATAGCGCTATCCGATTTGAATGTAACGGTGCTCAGGTCATCGCCAAAGCATTATCCAATAATGGGGCTCAGCTACTGCCGTACCTTGCACAAAAGGTAAAAAATTGTGATGTTCATCTCAGCGAAGATACATTAACTCTTTCATACAATGGACTTGAAAGTGATATTGATGAGCACACTAAACTCAAGGCTGATAATGCCTTTAGTGCACTTAAAACCTGTATCAATGAAATAAAGCAGAATTCAGACACGCCTTTCTCTGTCTTTTTAGGTGGAGTATTTGCCTATGATATGGTCGCTAACTTCGAACAACTCCCAGATGTGCCAAATGGTGATAATGACTGTCCTGATTACGTGTTTTATTTAGCTGAAACCCTAGTGGTTATTGACCATCAAACGCAAACCACTGAGCTGATCGGCAATGTGTTCAATGGCCCTGACGTACATGCCAACTGTTTTGAGGTCGGCAAACAACTAGAAACACTCAATAGCCAGTGTGACCAAATTACCGAGTTTCAATTTAGCCCTATTGCTGGCTGCCCCGAAGTTCAAGTAAATATTAGTGATGACGACTACTGCAACCACGTTGAAAAATTGAAAACCAATATTATCAACGGTGATATATTTCAAGTCGTTCCCTCTCGCTCTTTTTCACTTCCTTGCCATAACTCACTCGCCGCCTATAAACAGCTCAAATTACAAAACCCCAGTCCGTACATGTTCTATATGAAGGACGAGCGCTTTGTTTTGTTTGGCGCATCTCCTGAATCAGCGCTCAAATATTGTGAGCAGAGTAATCAAGTTGAAGTCTATCCTATTGCAGGCACAAGACCCCGTGGTAAGTTTGCTGATGGTAACATCAACCCAGACTTGGATAGCCGCATCGAGCTTGAACTACGAAACGATCAAAAAGAACGTGCAGAGCATTTAATGTTAGTCGACCTTGCGCGAAATGATGTAGCTAGGATCAGTGTGCCAGGTACGCGGCACGCCAAAGAATTATTAAAGGTCGATCGCTATTCCCAAGTGATGCACCTAGTATCCAGAGTCGTTGGCCAATTAAAACCTGATTTAGATGCACTTCACGCCTATCAAGCATGTATGAACATGGGTACTTTAGTCGGTGCACCAAAAGTGAAAGCCGCAGAGCTCGTTCGCCATACCGAACAACAGCGCCGTGGCAGCTATGGTGGCGCAGTAGGTTACTTGATGGGGAACGGTGCTATGGACAGCTGTATCGTCATTCGCTCTGCATTTGTAAAAAATGATATCGCCTACGTGCAAGCAGGTGCAGGAGTTGTATTTGACTCAGATCCACAAAGTGAAGCAAATGAAACCAAGGCAAAAGCGATGGCCGTGATAAAAGCTGTACAGTCTACGTATGAGGATACAAATAATGACTAAAGTATACTTCTTAGACAATTTTGATTCATTTAGCTATAACTTGGTTGATGAACTTAGCCTCCTTGGGCTTGACTTAGTCGTCTATCGTAACAACATCCCAGCTGAAACAATTTACAATAAAATGTGCGCTGAAGTAGAGCCGGTGATTTTAGTCTTGTCTCCGGGACCTGGCTCCCCTTCAGAAGCGGGCTGTTTACTGGCTTTAATTGCTCTTTGCAAAGGTAGATTTCCGATGCTTGGGATCTGTTTAGGTCAGCAGGCGCTCACACAAAGCTATGGTGGTGAGATAGGCCGTGCAGGCGAAACAGTACACGGTAAGTCTTCTATAATAGAAGCTGATGAGCACCCAGTATTTGCAGGGTTGGGCTCACAGTTTCCTGTTGCTCGCTACCACTCTTTAATGGCAACTAAAGTGCCGCAGGAACTCAACGTCATTGCAAGATATAAATCTATTCCCATGGCTATCTACCATAGTGAAGATCGAGTGATAGGTTTTCAGTTCCACCCAGAATCAATACTCACGCCTAATGGCGCTCAACTATTACAGCAAAGCATTGCATACCTCAGCGCTTAGGAGAATACTATGGAAAAGTTACAACCGCTTTTACAGCAACAAGATTTGTCTTTTGATGACGCCAAATCCTTATTTGACGATATTATGACGGGGCAGCTTAGTGACATCGAGCTTACCGCTGCCTTGGTTGCCCTAAAACTCAAAACCGAAACTGCATCAGAAATTGCAGGTGCTGCTCAAGCAATGCGCGATCATGCTACGCCTTTTGATAAGCGGGGCTTACTCGCCGCAGATAGCTGTGGTACTGGCGGGGATGGCACAAACACCATCAATGTGAGTACCACAGCTGCGATTGTTGCTGCAGCGTGTGGTATCAATATGGTCAAACATGGTAATCGCAGTGTGAGCAGTAAATCTGGCTCCGCTGATTTACTCAAAGCTCTTGGGATTAACATTGATATGACTCCCGCTCTTGCAGAAAAGTGCTTAGCAGAGACTGGCTTTACCTTTTTGTTTGCACCGCATTATCACGCTGGTGTAAAACACGCGATGCCGGTTCGCACCCAGCTAAAAACCCGCACCATATTTAATATCCTTGGGCCATTAGCAAACCCAGCAAAGCCTGAAGTGCAATTGCTGGGCGTGTATGACCCCGCTCTAGTGTTGCCAATGGCCGAAACACTCAACCGTTTAGGCACAAAGCGCGCGATGGTCGTTCATGGCAGCGGCACCGATGAAATTGCGTTACACGGTGAGACATTAGTCGCTGAAGTGAAACTGGGTGAAGTGAAACAATACACCATAACCCCAAGTGATTTTGGACTAGAAAACTATTCACTTGAATCCATCGCAGGAGATACGCCAGAATATAACGCGAAAGCGAGCCTTGCGATTTTAAATGGTGAAGGCGAAGCCGCGCACAATGCTGCAATTATCGCCAACGTAGCTGCTCTATTGGTTTTAACTGACAAGGCAGCAGATTTTAAAACCGCAAGCCAGCTAGTCCGCGAAGTATTAGCAAGCAAAAAAGCCATGACAACTCTGGCTAACATAGTAGAGGTGAGTAATGGCTAATGTATTAGAAAAAATTGTTGCTGATAAAGTCGAAGAACTAAAAGCGCGTAAGATACAGCAGCCCCTAAGCGACTTTATTGATAACGTCACCCCGACCACACGTGACTTTATGGCAGCACTGGCACAGACCGGCACACAATTTATTTTGGAGTGTAAAAAGGCATCGCCTTCAAAAGGGCTTATTCGAACCCATTTTGATTTAGATGAAATCGCCGGCATTTATGGTAAGTACGCAACATGTATTAGTGTGCTAACCGATGAAAAATATTTTCAGGGCAGCTATGAATACTTGGCGAAAGTACGAAAGCTAGTCGACCAGCCATTGATCTGTAAGGATTTCTTTATAGATGAATACCAAGTTTATTTAGCCCGTTTGCATGGTGGCGACGCTATTTTACTGATGCTATCGGTATTAAATGACGAAGAATATATGGCGCTAGTCAAAGTGGCAAAGTCACTAAACATGTCGATTTTAACAGAAGTAAGCAACGAAGAAGAAGTAACACGGGCTCTGGCACTAAACGCTGAACTGATCGGTATTAACAACCGAAACCTACGAGACCTATCAACGGATTTAGCAACAACAGAAAAGCTACGAGCGCTTATTCCAGAAGACAAAGTTGTGATTTCAGAGTCTGGTATCTACACACACCGAGATGTCAAACGCTTATCGCCAATTTGTGATGGCTTTTTGGTTGGCAGCTCTTTGATGGCAAAGCAAGATTTAGAGCTTGCTTGCAGACGTTTAATTTTAGGTGAAAACAAAGTCTGTGGTCTTACTCGAAGCCAAGATGCAAAGGCTGCTTATGAAGCTGGCGCGGTGTACGGTGGCCTTATCTTTTATCCAAAGTCTCCTCGTTATGTTGATATAGACTGTGCGAAGGCTGTCGCTGATAGTGCGCCACTCAAGTATGTGGGTGTGTTTGTTAACGCACCACTTGAGCAAGTGGCTGAGTATGCGCAAATTTTAAAGCTCAGTGCAGTACAATTACACGGGAATGAAGATGAGCGATATATCGACACGTTACGTAAACAACTACCATTAACGTGCCAAATTTGGAAAGCACAAGGAGTGGAAACAACACTGCCAACTCCTTTTTCTGGTGTAGATAAACACTTGTACGACACCAAAACGGCGACGGCATTTGGTGGTACCGGGCAAGTTTTCGATTGGCAGTTATTAAGGCACAGCACAAACAATTACATGTTGGCAGGAGGCTTAAGCCCAGACAATATTCTTAGTGCCGTGTCGATTGGCGCTGACGGCCTTGACCTAAATTCAGGTGTTGAGCAATCGCCTGGTAAAAAATGCGCTCAAAAAATCGCAAATGCGTTTTCACAAATTCGAAAATATTGAGGTGGACATGAGTAATTCAGCTTATTTTGGTGACTTCGGAGGCATGTTTGTGCCCGAGTTACTCGTACCTGCTCTAAAACAATTAGAACAGGAATTTTATAAATCACAAAAAGACCCAGCATTTCAGACAGAATTTTATCAACTGTTAAATGAGTTTGCTGGTCGTCCAACGCCGCTAACTAAAACTCGTAACTTAGTTACAAACCCTAACGTAAAACTTTATTTGAAACGTGAAGATCTACTCCATGGTGGTGCACACAAAACCAACCAAGTTTTAGGTCAGGCACTGCTGACCAAACGTATGGGTAAAAAAGAAGTCATCGCAGAAACCGGCGCTGGGCAACATGGTGTAGCAACCGCACTAGCCTGCTCCTTGCTTGGTCTAAAGTGTAGAGTGTATATGGGTGCCAAAGACGTAGAGCGCCAACAACCAAATGTATTTAGAATGCGTTTGATGGGAGCTGAAGTTATCCCGGTAACCGCTGGCTCTGGCACACTAAAAGATGCTGTGAATGAAGCAATGCGCGACTGGTCTGCAAACTATCAAACAGCACACTATTTGCTTGGTACAGCGGCAGGCCCACACCCATTCCCAACTATTGTGCGCGAGTTTCAAAAAATGATTGGCGAAGAAGCCAAGCAGCAAATACTCAAAGCCGAGGGGCGTTTACCAAATGCTGTTATTGCCTGTGTAGGTGGTGGCTCTAATGCTATCGGTATGTTCACAGACTTTATTGAGGAAAAAGACGTTAAATTAATTGGTGTTGAACCGGCTGGAAAAGGACTTGATACTGACGAGCACGGCGCAGCATTATGCAAAGGCACCAAGGGCATTTTGCATGGTGCTTACACCTATATTATGCAGAATCAAGATGGTCAAATTGAAGAGTCTTATTCTGTTTCTGCCGGTTTAGATTATCCAGCGGTCGGTCCTCAACACGCATTTTTACATGAAACAGGCAGAGCACAATACGTCGGTATTAGTGATACAGAAGCCCTAGAGGCTTTTCAAGCGTTAGCAAAACATGAAGGGATAATTCCTGCACTAGAATCGAGCCATGCACTGGCATACGCATTGAAGTATGCCGAGGCGCAAACAGAAGAAACTATCATTGTTGTCAATTTAAGTGGCCGAGGAGACAAAGACTTAGCTCACGTCCACCAAGTACTTTCTGAGCGAGGTGAACTATGAGACGTTATGACGAGATGTTCGCGCATTTAAGCGAAAAAAACCAAGGAGCATTCGTCCCTTTTGTAACGATTGGCGACCCAAACAAAACGCTTAGTATCCATATTATTAAGAGCTTGATTGACGGGGGTGCTGACGCATTAGAGCTCGGTATTCCCTTCTCAGATCCTATTGCTGATGGCCCAGTTATCCAAGCTGCCAACATCCGAGCACTAGAGCAAAATGTGAATACGCAAGATTGCCTTGAGATCATCGCTGAGATCCGCCGATATAACAGTGATATTCCTATTGGCCTGTTACTGTACTCAAACTTGATTTTTGCTCGAGGTATTGCGCAGTTTTATCAGGATGCAAAAGCGGCTGGCGTTGACTCTATTTTGGTTGCAGATGTGCCACTGCATGAGGCTAAACCATTCAGAATCAATGCCATGGAGAATGACATTGCACCAATTTTTATCGCCACACCCAATGCCTGTGATGATACCCTACGAGAATGTGCTACCCGAGGGCGTGGTTATACCTATTTACTCTCACGTGCAGGTGTAACTGGCACAGAAACGACGGCGCAAATGCCAGCGACAGATATGATCACCAAATTGATTGAATATCATGCTGCACCGCCGCTGTTAGGGTTTGGCATTTCTGAGCCTGAGCATGTTAAGCATGCCATTAGTTCTGGTGCTGCGGGCGCTATCAGTGGCTCTGCAGTAGTTAAAATCATCGAAAAACATTTAGATGATCACAAAACAATGTGTTTTGAGTTGAAAACCTTTGTTGAACGAATGAAGGCTGCAACCCAGAAGTAATACCAATTTTCTTAATTAAGTGGTCTATTTTGAGGCGAGAAAATCTTGTCGATAACCAGGCAAAAATTTTGCTATTTAGTTGTTCTAAATAAGAAATTTTTAACGCTGTTAGCGTCAGATTTACTCCTTCAAATTGCGCAAGTATTAAGTCAAATTGGTATAAACGCTCAATTGAGGCTAATTGCATCAAAATAAAAAAGGGAGCCTGCTATTTGCATCACTCCCTTTACTTACATGAGATCCGTTAACACTCTATCGACACGCTCACAGTCCTCTGATCCTCTTTGCTTGAGCGGCTTTTGAATGCTTCATCAACACATTCATCAAATCTCGCGTTAAAAACTCAGACAAACCGTTTTTCTTGGCATGTGCTAAAGCCCGCTCCAGAACCAAATGTTCGCGTTGAAGATCCTCTACGGGCAGGTGAAAAATGGCCTTCAAATCACCGACCTCAGAAATCTTTATAAACCTATCAGCAATCAAATTAATTAATTGCTCATCTATTTGATTAATACCACTGCGAAGCTCTGCAAGCGCATTGGAATAATCACCGTCGTAGCTGTGCTTAATTGGAAGTTTAGTATCACTTTCGTAAGATAAAGCCATGTCTTTCTCCTTTATTTGCTGCAACCTCGGCTAGTCGTTAGCTCTGAAGATATTTCTGCCATACAATATTCAGCAACCGCCGCTATAGTCCAAGCAGGTGTACAAGCGCCTGTACTGCCGGGGATCAGTGAACCATCAATGACATATAGTCCTTTAACCACATCACCATTCGCGTTTTTAACTCTTCCGTAACTATCACATGCTTTACCAAGTACACAGCCACCTAGCGGGTGTGGTGTCATACCATAAGCCACATCAAAATGTTCATTCTCGGCAGCTGAATTACCTGTTAATGTACGTTTAGTGTTAGTGCTACAGTGCAGCGGTCCTTGATACCCTTTGAACTGTGCTAGTTTTGTTGGATCAACGCCAGCTGTATTTGCTTCTTTCCAAGCGTTTAGGGTATTAATAGCCGTATTGATTGAATCTCCCATTCCACCTTCAAACTTGCCATTTGCTTCAATGGTTTGCGGATAAGAGAGTTGGTAGCTACCATCAGCTTGTTGTACAAATTGACCCGGAGCCGTATTTTGGCATACCCCCATCATTAATGTATTTTGAATCGAAACACTCTCTTCATACCAAACGGGGTAAACCACCATTTTGGTAAATGGAGACGCGTTATTCTCTTGCAGATATGTTTTGGGGTCGTCACCATATTGAAAGTCACACTCAGCAGAGCCTGGGCCGCCATTTGCAGGTCGTACTGGCTCATTGCAAAGCTGTGTTGCAAATAAGTCGCCATTTTGTCCCCATAATTTACCAACATAGGGGCTCAATGATGGAAGACCCGGTTTAGTAATATCTGTACAGCTTGGTGAATTTGCTGATTCTAGTAACAACCTTGCACTGTGCATAGAGCCTGCTGATAAAATCACATTTTTAGCTTCGTATATTATCTGCTGCGGTGCATCAACTTTATTTTCATCAATTTTGTTAACAATAATGCGATAAGAAACCTCGTCAGTGACTGGATCAACCTGTTGGTTGATACTTGTCACTTCGCTTAAGCATTCAATATCTAACATATTTGTGGCTTTGGCTTGAGCTAAGTAGTTTCTATCTAAGCTATTTTTTATACCGTACAAGATTTTTTCTTTGCCCTGCTCTACTTCTGAATAGCTATTCATGCCGTACCACATTTCACCAATGGTCGCCGATGGTAGTACTTTGCAAGAAATTTCGTTTGCTACTACAGACCAGTCCAGCGCTAGCGTACTAAACTTAGGGTCTATCGATGAAATACCGTAGTCGCATAGCACAGTCTCTTTTGACTGCAAATTATTTGCTTGACTCAGGAACACACGTGTAGAGAGGTAATCAGGAGCAGCTGCGATAGAGATCTGGTCTTGATTACGATGCTCCGCCAAATCAACCATAGTGGTTTGATCTATCTGATTTGGAATGTCACAGCTGTCAATATTTAAAAACGGCAATGTAGTATTCGTGCCATTACACTCACTCACCATAGTTGTTGGTGACATTATTTCCTCAACAGTATCGTAGTAGCATGCTATCTGGTCAAAATTTAATAAGTTACTCTCTGGGCAATCCGGATCTCTGAACGCTAGGTTGAACGCTTCACAAGATGGCTTCTGAAAAATAGTGTTATACACTTGAGATGTTCCACCAAGTCCAGCACCCACCCATACTGTCATGTTTTGTGCCTCAATCGTTTCCACCAACCCCGGGTATTTTGCAACTGGGCGCTTGGCAAACACACCATCATTAAAATTGAGTGGCTTGTCATTTAAACTTGGATCGCCAACAGGTGTACCAAATGGCTCTTCTGTTGCCATCCAAGCCGAGCGCTCATCAGGCTGACGATAATTACAAAATGGTGGAGTTGGGGTTTTCGCCGTCTTAGGTTGGTCATCGCGAGTTAAGTTTCCCCACCAGTCTTTACCGCGTTCAAGTAATAAAACCGGTTTATTATCAGGCGTGCCTTTGGGATATTTCTGACAAAGCCTCAGTGCAGCAACACTACCTCCAAAGCCTGAACCTATAATGATAGTGTCGAACGTTGTCGGTTTACCGATTGAGTTTAAATTGCTCATTGTATTTTCCTTTTCAATAGTTAAGCGACATGGTCGCCAGCAGCATTTGAACGACTACAAGACAGAATGCTTTCTTTTATTGCATTACCAACAAATTCAATATCTTCCTGTGAGCACACAAGGGCAATACGGATGTAATTTTGATAATCATTTACTGCATCAGCACTGATAGCAAGATAATGCCCCGGTAAGGCTTTGATACCAAAATGCTGGTATAAGTGCCCACAGATCTGCTCTGAAGGACAGCCTGTATCAAGCCAAAGATAAAACCCGCCTTGCGGTACTTGATAACTGGGTAGTGCTTCAAGGTACTGTGTTAACGCCGTGAATTTTTTGGAATAAGTTTGGCGATTTTTGCATACGTGCTCCTCATCAGACCATGCAGCCTGTGAAGCGCTTAGTTGAATAGAAGACAAAGAAACACCATGATAATTTCTATATGCCTGAAGTTTCTTTATTAACGTTTGATCTCCTGCCATAAAACCCGATCTTAACCCCGGTAATCCGGAGCGCTTTGACAAGCTGTGGACAGCGAGGCAATTGTCAAAGTGGATATTTCCCATCGCAACACAAGCTTCAAGTATTCCTGTCGGGGCATAAGGTTCAATATAAATCTCGCTGTAGCACTCATCAGCAACAAGGATAAATTGGTGTTCCTTTGCAAGCTCAATCAACCTTATCCACTGTTTAAGTGAAAGCACCTCACCCGTTGGATTGTTTGGAGAGCAGACAAACATCAAGTCTATTTGCGACCAGTCGGTGAAAGTGTCCGATGCGTCTGCTGTCAGTTGATGAAGTTGCTTGTGCGTAATGCTTTTTACTCTTGCCCCTATATTTTCAGCGCTGGCTAAGTAAATCGGATAGCCTGGGTCTGGCATCGCAATTGTTACCTGCTCTCCTTGTTGCAGCTGCCGGTTAAAAAGCGCGATTGGTAGCATGAAGATCCCTTCCCTACTGCCAGCCAAAATAGCAATTTGCTCAGGCGAAATACTAAAATCACGACTACTGCCATATCTAGATTGCAGCCAACGGGAAATAGTAGTTTGCAACTCATATTGCAGCGATGCTCTGGGATACAACGCTAAATCACTATATCCCGCAGGGATTGTAGACAATACTTTTTCGTCAAGCGCTACATTAGGCTCACCAATACTTAAGTCTAGTTCCGGCTTATTTGGGGAGCTGCCGCTAAGAAGAGCGCTAAGTCTAGATTGTGGGTATAAACGTTCAGCAAAATGCATGCCTTTGCCTCCCTTACATCACAATCTCACGGTGGCTTTCTACTAAAGCATTCACCTTTTGTTTAGCTTCTGGAATGACTGGCTGGTCGCTTTGGACTATGTCACACATAAGCTGCGCCACTTCTGTACTGTCTTGCTCTGTAAAGCCAAGTCGAGTGATTTCTGCAGTACCGACCCGCATAAATCCATCACAAAAGATCCCATGAGCCTTCAGTTTATCTCTATACTGCAATCCCTGATCTTTATCCAAAAGAGGAAGTACCTGATGACAATACGTTGAGTGCGAGAAGTCTGAGTTGCGCTCTCCCCTAAGTACAATGCCATTACTAGAGAATACACGGGCAAAGCATCTGGCATTTTCCACGACTTGTTTAGCATATTGTTGCCACGGTACTTCATCTAGAGTAAGTCCCAAAGCAGCAATACGAGCCAAGTGTGGATTACAAACCATTGTCGGCCCATTTAAAGGCGTGAAGTTTGATACTAATTCAATCTTAAAATGTAACGACTCAGAGTTAGTGACTATGATCCCCCCTGAGGACCTGGAAAAGTTTTATGCGTTGAGCCAAATAAGATGTCTGCACCTTCGTCTAGCGGATTTTGATATTGCCCACCAGCAATAAGTCCTAAACTATGTGAGCCATCGTAAGCAACAACACCACCATAACTATGAACAATTTCACTTATTTCTCGCACAGGCATTGGCACCATGAAGATCGATGCCCCAAGCACAACTAGCTTAGGTTGCTCTTTGAGTAATAGCTCAATACATGCAGCTCTATCCAACTGCCACTGAGCATCATCAAATACAAGCGGCAAAGAGTGACGATGAAAAACTTCATATTGGAAAGGATATCCGCCACCTGGAAAAAAAGGGGGAACCCGAGCCACCTTATCACCAGGCTCCGTCAATGCAAAAATAACCGCCATTAAACTATTACTACCTGAAGTTGGGGAAATATTTGCGAATTTGGCAGAAAAAACCGACTTAGTTTTCTCAATAGTAAGACGGGTTATCTCCTGCGAGATATCCGTACCTGCGTAGAAAGGAGCGGCATACCTTGATGCCAGATCATTTGATAACAGCTCAGATACTGGATCAGAGAGCCTATTTTCACTCACAATTAAATTAATAGCTTGGCGACGACACTGCTGGTGTGCATTAGCCAGTTCGATAATAGTATTCATCCTCATTCCCATTTAAAATTTAGAACACATAAATACTAGCTAACAAAGTGTTTAAAAGTTAATTACATGGTATTACACTACATTACGTTGCTCGCTACGCTCATGAAGAAAGCACAACAAAGCCATACTGGGTGATAGGAAGGGAAAAAGAAACTGATTAATTGACAATATGATAGTACGAAAGGGAGCTTAAACTATTGCATTTTTAACAAAAGTACTCACTCCGACACCGTAATGAAAAATATGCTACTGGATTTGGCTTTTTAATATTTTTGCCGGCTTGAAAAGGATTTTATTCTGACCTTCGATGGTAATTGTTTCCCCTGTTTGTGGGTTTCGCCCTTGCTTAGCTGGATGATAGCTCAATGAGAAGGTACCAAGGCCACTTATTTGCATCTGATCCCCTTCTGACAAACGCTTTTTAGTCACTTGCAAAATGACGCTCAACGCTGCTTGTGAATCTTTCTTTGTTAATCCACTTAACTTCGCCATTTTTGTAACTAAGTCGCTTTTATTCATGCAAATACCTCTGAACTATTCAATAAGCGGTGCAGGCTATGAGTTTCGTCGATGAAAGTCAATATTGATGTTCTAGTCGTAACTTGGTAAAACCTAAGCAATCAATTTAGTTAGGATCGCGAATGTCATTTTTAATTGAATATCTACCGCTTATTCTCTTTTTCACTGTCTATAAATTTGTTGACATTTTTTGGGCAACTGGGGTGTTAATCGTAGCCTCTCTTATTCAGGTTACGCATCAATATTTTACCAAAGGTGAAGTTGCTAAACGTCACTGGATTTTCCTAGCGATAGCCATCATTTTGGGCGGGATGACGATTTTATTCCACGACGAACAATTTATAAAGTGGAAGGCCACCATTGTGTACGCTATTTTGGGGAGCGCGTTGATAGTTTCTAAGTACCTGTTTAACAAAAACTTAGTAAAAACGGCGCTTGAAGGCGTATTGAGTTCTGTTGCAGAAAAAGAACAAAACCAAAACAAAATTACCCTACCAGAAAAGGACTGCGATCAACTAAACCTATTTTGGTCGGTGTTATTTTTCTTTATTGCTGCACTAAATATTTACGTGGCTTATAATTTTTCGCTCGACTTTTGGGTAAACTTTAAAGTTTTCGGACTTATTGGGTTAACCTTTGTCGCTTTGCTTTTCACGATGTTTAAAATCCAAAAGTATTTACCAGAAGACTAGTCTCCCGCAACACTCGGTTTCTTTCTAGCTGCTATAGTTATCATCAAACAGATAGCTATAGCTGCACTGCACTGCACTGTGCTGCAGCATACTTTTGGGGAAACCGCTGTGAATGCTAGCCAATATCGTTGGTGTGAACTTATATTTATCTTTTTTATCCTACCGATTATTGCATATCAATTCCGTGCCCACTTAAGCAATTGGCTGTTTCCTGCACTCATAATTTTAATGGCAGTTTGCACCCATTTGCTACTCACAGATCCCCACTTTAAACGCTTTAGACTTACTAGTTTAGGCCAATTCTCTACCGTAAAAAGGCGGCTCTTCACAACTTTCTTCGCTGGTGCAATGTTTTCAGCTATGCTGTATGGCCTAGTCAGTCAGGGCAACTGGTTTGTTTTACCATTGAACTCACCCGCAGACTGGCTGATGTTATTGATTGCCTACCCTATTCTTTCGGTATTGCCTCAAGAGCTTATTTTTCGGAGCTATTTTTTTCATCGCTATAAAAGAATTTTACCCAATAAGAACAACAGAGTGATACTAAGTGCGCTCGTATTTGCTTTAGCGCACTGTGTATACGACAACGTAATCGCAATTTTTTTATCATTCGTTGGAGGATTGCTTTTTGCTTATACATACGCGCACAGCCGTTCACTAGCCGTATGCGTATTAGAGCATAGTTTATGGGGGCTTTGGATGTTTACTATTGGGATTGGTCAATACTTGGATTCTGGAGTGAAGTTTTAGTAGGCGCTTAAATGACAGACGGAGCTTCGGATGGGAAGATTTTATTCTCACGTTGTGCATTAGAAGCACTAGTTAACACACTAGTGCTTCTAGCGTAAATTAAAAACCGAAGATACTCACTGCGAAGTACTTAGTTGCTACGGTATTGATAAAAATTGCCAGTAATATCACGGGAATAAATGTCTTCAAAGAGAAGTTAATATATTTCTCCGTAAAACTGCCAACATACCCTTCTGAGCCTTGTGCCAATTCCTCACTCAACCCAGATTGCTTCCATCGGTAAGTAACAAATAAACACACCATCAAGCCATTTAGTGGCAAAATCGTATCGTAAAATACGTCATATACTAAATCGAAGAAGCTCTTTTGGGCATCGCCGTAGCTTATAAATTGCGTTAGCCAATCTACCATACCAAAAGACATTGTAGATAAAACAGTCAGTAAACCTGTAGTCAATGCCAATACAATTAACGCTTTTTTGCGAGAAATATTCTTTTCTTCCATCAACGTTGCTGTTGGTACTTCTACAATAGAGACTAAGGAAGTGATAGCGGCAAAAAATACCAATAGGAAAAATATACCAGCAACAATCGATGCGCCAACATACCCAATATCCGACTGCAGGGCTAACAGCAGCTTAGGTAGATAATCAAAAATCATTGATACCGAAGAGTCTGATAATTTACTTGGATCTGTGTTCGGGTTAAAACTAAAAATTGCAGGCAACACCATTAATCCAGCGATGAAGGCTACCAATGAATCTGTTACCGCAACCATCTTAGAGCTGCCGACTATGTCATCTTTCTTAGAAATGTAAGAGGCATAAGTGATCAGAATGCCCATCCCTAGAGACAATGAGAAAAATGCTTGTGACAGCGCGCCATTTAATACGCTGGCATTCATTTTTTCAAAGTTAGGAACGATATAATAACGAACACCGGCCATTGCATTGTCGAGCGTTAGTACATAAGCCACTAACCCAAGTAACATAACAAATAATGCTGGCATAAGCAGTTTTGCCGCTTTTTCTATCCCTTCCTTTACCCCGCCAACCAGAATAAGATTAACTATCACGCCCACAACCAACATATAGATAAACACATTGGTGTCGTTGATAAATGTGCCAAAATAATCAGGTGATGCCAACACATCAAGATTACCCATCGCCGTCTGTGCTAAAAAGCCGAAAATCCAAACCGTGATTACCATATAGAATACGGCGATCATAAACGGCGTGAGCACGGCAAGAAAACCTGCTACTGACCATTTTTTGTCATGGTTTGACAAAAGTTTGTAAGCACCAAAAGGATCTTTTTGTGCTTTTCTACCCATTGCCATTTCTGCCATCATCACAGGCAAGCAAATAAACACCACAAACAGTGCATAGATTAGTAAAAACGCACCGCCACCATTTTTAGCCGCGGAGACTGGAAAGCCGACTAAGTTACCAATACCAACAGCAGAACCTGCTGCAGCAAGGATAAAGCCCAGTCGCGAGCTAAAATGCTCTCGGTTTGCACTCATTGCAATCAACCTTATTATTATTTTCTATAAATATCCGAAGGACTCTACCAGTCTAGTTGAGTGCTTTTCAAGTTTAAATGACCAATGAATGAAAAACTTTCTGTACATTTACTTTTGCACAACCCACGTTTTATCATAAGATTGATAATCGTCGCTCAAAAGCCGACAAAATACGCGAAAATAACAATAATAACCTAGAAACTTATCGGGAACTAATACTTATGCTCTACATGATTTATTCAACTGATGCTGAAGGCTCATTACAAAACCGCCTTGCAGCACGTCCAGCTCACCTTGCACGCCTTGAGATATTACAACAACAAGGACGATTATTCGCCGCAGGTCCTTTACCAGCTATAGATTCGGAAGACCCTGGTGAAGCTGGTTTTACCGGCTCTTTAGTCATCGCACAATTTGATAACTTAGAAGATGCGAAGCTTTGGGCAAGCGAAGATCCTTATATTGAAGCGGGTGTTTACACTCAAAGTATTGTCAAGCCCTACAAACGTGTTCTGCCATAATTGCTCATGTTCATTAAATTCAGCAAAGGTTAATTACAAAAGCACTAAATTTGTTTGAGATTTATGAAGTTTATAAACTTAGTATCTATGAAACTGTGGAGCTTAATATGCGATTGCAACTCACTCTATTAGCGTTAATTTTGGCGTTCTGTTCGAGTGTAGCAGACGCAAATGACCACAATGACAAGAATAAAAAAACAATTACGAAAAAAGAGGCTGTGTCTTTAGCGCTGGATAAATATGCGGGGCGAACACTTAAGATTTCGCAAGAAAGCCAGTTCTTTGTCGTGAGAATCCTCCAACCCGATGGTCGAATTGTTGATATAAAAGTAAACAAGAAGACAGGTGAAGTAAATAAGGACTAAGAATGCGTATTTTAGTAATTGAAGACGATATTCAGCTAGCAGAAAACCTGCGAAATGCATTAGAAAAAGAAAAATACAGCGTTGATTTATGTCACGACGGCGAATCTGGCTTGTTTCACCTCGAAGAATACCCACTAGACATGACCGTCATTGATCTCGGCCTACCTAAACTTGATGGTATTGAAATCATTCGAAGAGCCAGAGCTAACGGAGTTAAAATACCAATTTTAATTTTAACAGCCCGAGATCGCTGGCAAGACAAAGTTGAAGGCTTAGATGCAGGTGCTGATGATTACCTGACTAAACCGTTTCATGTAGAGGAATTGATTGCGCGTTGTAATGCACTTATCAGGCGTAGCGCAGGTCAAGCAAATCCAGAAATTTGTATTGGTCCTATCAAAATTCATACACGCTCTCAGCAAGTTTGGGTAAATGACAATGAACTATCGCTGACCGCCTATGAATATAAAGTGTTGGAATACCTAATGGTTAATCCGCAAAAGGTTATCTCAAAGTCTGAACTCACGGAGCATATTTATGATCAAGACTTTGATTTGGACTCTAATGTTATCGAAGTATTCGTATTGCGACTGCGCAAAAAACTTGACCCAGATGGCACCCTTAATCCTGTAGAAACCTTAAGAGGACGTGGATATAGGTTTAAAAACCAGTGGTAAACAGTTCACAGATTTCACTTAAAATAAGGCAAGGTTTTATCCTTGTCTTTGTGCTAATTATAGCCCTACCAGCATTGTTTTTCTCTGTTGGCAGAGCCTATTACGCGTCTTTGGTAGACGCCACAGAAAAAACGCTGGAAGCGCACTTATACTCGCTGATATCTGAAGTTGAGTTTGTTTCAGATGGACTTGAAATGCCGCGTAGTATACTTGCACCAGAATTAAGTCGCCTCAACTCAGATACTTACGCTCTAGTTTATCAGGGACAATCTCTGGTTTGGTATTCTGAGTCGGCGGTTAACTTGTCAATATCACCTAACTTTTCAGATAACCAAGCTGGTGCCCCTGAATTTAAGCGAGTGGAATATGGTGGTGTTTTATTTTGGCAATTAAGTTTAACTGTCATTTTAGGTAACGCTGACCACTCTCAACAGGCAAGATTTGTTTTACTAAAAAAGAATGATGCACTCATGGCGCTCATGTCAGGGTTTAGAAACACCCTAGTAAACTGGATGTTGGTTATGGGCATTGTGATTGCGGGGTTGATGGCATTTGGATTCGTTTGGAATGCCCGCCCCTTACAAAGGCTAGACAAAGAAATTAAAGAAATTGAGGCCGGTGAAAGAGACAAAATAACCGGCTCTTATCCAGTTGAGTTACTCACCATCAAATCAGATCTGAATTTATTACTTGAGTCCCAAAAGCGACAAAAGGAACGGTATAGAGCCTCGTTAAGTGATCTAGCCCACGCATTAAAAACGCCATTGGCAGTCATAAAGTCAAGCCCATTAGCTACGGATGCAGATGCTCAAGAGCAGCTCGACAGAATAAATGTGATGATCGAACATCAACTAAAGCGTGCAGCAACTGGTGCATCAGACACATGGAAAAAGCAGACATCTGTAAAACCTGTACTAGACTCAATACTTAATGCGATGTCAAAAGTATACCATGACAAACATATTTCATTTTCATCACAATGCGACGAAAACGCAGCTTTTCTTGGTGATAAAACTGACCTTATGGAGATCTTGGGGAATATTATTGATAATGCGTGTAAAGCATGTGACAACTTGGTCGATATAAATATTAGTGCGCCAAAAAAGCGCCTACTGTTAATCGAAATTGAAGACGATGGCCCAGGGATCCCCGAGCATCGCCGCTCAGAATTACTGACACGAGGTACAAGATTAGATACCTATGAGGCGGGTCATGGCGTAGGCATGGCTATCGTTTCAGATTTAGTTAAATCTTATCAAGGACTGATGCAAATAGGCACGTCGAAGCATGGCGGCGCAAAGTTCATAATAGAGTTTAACAATGACAAAAATAACTAGCGGTATATTGATAGCTGGCTTTACACTATCAGTAATTGCAAATGAAGACATCACCTTGAAAGATTGCTCCAAACACGAGTCTAGTCACCCTGAGAAGGCAAAAAAGTTTCTAATGTGTTTGGATAGCAATATCAATTTACTAGAGCGCCATCGCCAAACGTGGATCACCAAGCTGTTGCTAGATACAAAAAAGTATCAAGCCGATACGGGAAACACGCAAATTTTGCCTATCATGGAACGCGCTTTACGCAATCATGAGGAATACATGGAAGACAGTTGTCGCTGGCGTTATCTGCTTGATATGCCCAATGCAACGCGTTCGGCAACGGCATACAAGCAATGTAAAATAACACTACTAAAAGCGCATATTTCAGAGCTTCAAAGTAGCAAAATACTAAAAGATAATGTCAACGCTAATTAATATTAGTAATGAGGTCATACTAGTTGATAATTTGGATAGCTTTTATCTCATTCTCTAAATAAAAGCTATCCAGATCCAATAGATGTTGGTATCACTCTTCTGGTTGTTCTGCGCTTAACAGGATTGCCAACCATTTTCCTTCCTCGCTGGTTTCCAAGGCAATTTTTACAACCATAGTTAAAGGTACTGAAAGTAACATACCAACCGTACCAAGCAGCCACCCCCAAAAGATCAAAGATAAAAATACCACCAGCGTCGATAGGCCAAGACCTCTACCCATAAACCTAGGCTCAATCATATTTCCCATCAGCGTGTTGATACAGATATAGCCGATAGCGACTATACCGCTTACCAGCGGCCCTTGTGTGACTAACGCTAGCAGAACTGGTGGCAGTGCAGCAATAATTGACCCAATATTAGGGATATAATTCAACAAAAATGCAACTACTCCCCACAGTACAAAATAATCAACATCAAGTGCCCAAAGAAACGTCGCGGCAATTACGCCTGTAGCCAACGATACCGCAGTCTTAATTGCCAAATAACTGTTGATTGAGTCTAAGAAGCGGTCAATTTGTTGCATTTTCATTTCGGGATCATCTAACGCAAGATGTACTTTGTGTCCGATTGATGGCGCTTCAAAAAGCATGAAAACCACGATGAGCAGAATTAAGAAGCTATTTGCCATGACACCACCAAAACCAGTAAGCATATTGGTCGCAACATCAATTAACTGGTTTGGATCTAACATACTAATTAGCTGTTGCTTATCTAGCAAAATATTGTAGTTGGCAGCGGTAGTGACTAGCCAAACGAACTTATCTTGGAGTGTTTCTTTATAAGCTGGGAGCTGCTCAGAAAAGTCATTAACTGATTGCCCTACCAAGCCACCAATACTGGCACCAATCAACATAACTAAAGCTATAATCACAAGAATGGCAATACCTTTGGGCAATTTAAAACGCGCCAAAAATTTCAACATTGGATTGCAGATGATTGCGATAAAAGCAGCCAATATAAAGGGCACAACGATTTCAGAAGCTAGTTTAACACCTGCTAATACAATGAAAAGAGATGCTAAAACTATCAGTGTTTTATTGATTCCTGTAAGTGAAGACACCACTCACTCCTTTTGCTTTTTTCCTATTCTAAAACAAACCACCTATAATGAAAATGAGTGATCTAACTCCTTGCTAAAACGTAGGTTTGTAAGATAACAAAAAAGAGACCATATAATGAAAATATTAATAACTGGTGCTACAGGGTTAATTGGTAGCAAGCTATGTCAATTTTTAATCCATAAGCATAGTCTCATTGCGCTAACCCGCTCGCCAGTGAAAGCCGCTCCAGTGTTACCGCCTGGTACTCACTTTATCACCAGCCTAGATGAAGTAGATTTTAATGATATTGATGCTGTCATCAACTTAGCAGGAGAACCAATTGCTGACGGTCGTTGGACTAGACAAAGGAAGCAAGAGATTCGTGATAGCAGAATCAACATCACACGCGCAATCAGCTCAGCAATAGGTGCAGCAACCACCCCTCCGGCATTGCTTATTTCAGGCAGTGCTGTCGGAGTTTATGGGCGCCAACCTAGTGATGTAACAATAAAAGAAGACTTTACAGCACATTACGACGAATTCTCTCATCAGCTATGCCGCGACTGGGAAGATGCGGCGCTCGCAGCGAAGTCTGAGCAAACTCGAGTATGTATTTTAAGAACTGGTATTGTACTGTCAAAAACAGGTGGTGCACTAGTCAAAATGCTACCGCCATTTAGACTAGGGCTAGGCGGTCCAATTGGCAAGGGAGAACAGGTAATGTCGTGGATCCACATCGACGATATGGTACAAGCTATTTTATTTATTCTCAAACACGATGAAATTGAGGGCATTGTGAATGCCACAGCACCCAATCCAGTATCAAATAAGCTGTTATCACAGGAACTTGCAAAAGCCTTGTCCCGTCCATGTATTTTTACAGTTCCCCCTATCGTACTTAAACTGGTTTACGGCGAGATGTCTGACTTATTGCTTTTTGGACAGCGTGTTGTACCACAAAAACTATTAGACACGGGTTACCGTTTTCGCCACGACAGTATCGACGAAGCGTTACGCTCTCTCAACTTATAAATTCCCCGCTGTCACCATCGCTATTTCGGGTAAATATAACTTTTCTCTGGCTAACACTTTGTCTAGATAGTGCTTTGTTTCATCATAAGGTAAGCCCTTGTCCAAAGCACTAAGTACATTTTCGGGTGACAGTGAGTTGATGATTTTGGACGCTTTAGTAATAGAGCGCGAGCCATCAGCATTAAATACTCTAGCCACATTACCTGCGCCGGTGTTGTAAGCTGCAATCATACAGTACTTTCGACTTAAAGGATCTTGTATTTTGCTAAGATAGCGTTTGTCCAAAATGTTCAAATAAGCAGCACCTGCTTCAATATTGTTGTCGGTAACATACAAATATGGTGCAGACATCGGCTCATCACGATTGTAAAGCATACGGTTAACATCCACTCCCGCACTGGTAGGCACTATCTGCATCAGCCCAAATGCTGGAATATGTGATTTTGCCATGGGGTTAAAGTGACTTTCAGTGTGCATTACAGCCAAAATGATACTCGGTGCAATATCAAAGCGCTGTGCCTGTGAATTCACTTGAGTCAAGTAACGCTGAGCCCTGCTTCTGGCATCAACTTTCTTTGGCAATTGGAGCACAACCTCAGAAACAACAGTCGTCTGTTTTTGTTCAGTTGTGCCTGTTTTAGTTGCCGCTTTTACTAGTTTTTTTAGGCGTTTTTGCTTGAGTTGCTCTAATTTTTCCTGTTGTTCTCGACGTTGCTTCTCGGCGACTTTATCATTTTCACCATCTAAAATAGCTTGATCTGTTTGTCGCTCAATATAACGTTGTTGTTGCTCAAATTGGCTATCTATTTGATTCTTAGCTGCAATTAAAGCTTGCGCTCTGGAAGCATTATCAATTTGGCGCTGTTGTGTTTTGGTTTTTGTAAAATCAGGTGCATTTTGGGTATTAAACACATCAATGACAGCACGATCGTTTGCAATAAACTCTTTATATAGCGTGCGTAACTGTTCCTCAGTGACCTTCTTATCCGCAGCGTGTTTTACACTAACGACCAATTTATTGGCAGCAAAATCCACCACCATTCTTGATGATAAGTCGTCACTGTAAGAAACAAAGGTTGCTTGGTCTGAAACGGTAATATCACCCCATTGCTGGATCACCTGATCGCGGAATGAGTCGAACTCCTCAAAATGTTCGGTAACATAGTCAGAAAATGCCGTTAACTGTTGGCGCTTATATTGTTCAAACTCACTCAGCTCTTGATCTGAGGGGGTAGACGTTTGCCAACGCGCCATTTTCTCTGAGAGCTCTTCAAATAACTGAGCTTGACTTGCTACTGCACTTGGGATCGCACTCAAAGCGACAACTAAAAACGAACACAATGATTTACGCACAACAACCCTCCTTAAAAAAATTAAAGCGTGATAATCACGCTTTAATTTGTCAATCTAGCAATTTCCTTCTCAAGGTCTTTCTCAGCTTTGTAAGCTTTAAACTCTTGATATAAAAACTTTTCATCTTGCGGGTCAACACTACGTTTGCTTTCTTTAATTAAATCTTTAAAAAGCGCTTTAGTCAGTTCAGGTGATAGTGTAGTAAGCGCACAAAAGTAATCTTTACCGGAAATATCAATAACATCTGCCTTTACAATTCGAGAGCCATTTAAGGTTTGCTTTGTTAATTGCTTCGAAACCGAGCTAAAAGTTGCTCCGACGGTAACGTCTTCATTTGCGTCTGTGCGGTTTGAAAAAGTTTTGTCTAATCCCTCTACTCGGGTTTCAATTTGCTGCGCCAGCGCCAGACGCGCGTTAGCAACCGCCATTTTTTGATCAATTGAAATATTTCCAGAGTATTTCACACAGTCAGCTGCGGCAATACCATCTTCAATGGTCGGATTAAGAACCCATTCTGGAATATTAACTCGTGGACTGGAAGCTGCGTCATCTTTACTTGAACTACAAGCCGATAAGATCCCTATCACGGCCACTGATAAAAGTAGTTGTTTTGCTTTCATATTGGGTTCCTTAATTGCCCTGATTACAGAGTAAAACGTATCAAAAAAATAACTGCTTAACAGTAATAAATTGTAAAAACGATTTTTAACAATTTAGCACTTTCAATTCAGTTTTTTACTATTTAATTTATTGTTATATGATTGAACTCAGACAACACTGCCATTATAAGTAGAAGTATGCAAGGAATGCGATTCCAAAACACGTTTTTTCAATTATTCTTCAAGTTACTCTTCTTAGTCAGCTTTTTAATACTTGCTGGCTGTAACCTCACGCCAAGTGCGAATAAGTTGGCAATTGAATATGCTGAACAAGGTGATTTTATCACAGCCCAAAAGCACATAGATAACGCCTATAAAGGCTCTTCACGAGACGAGTTACTTTATTATCTAGAGTCAGGTATGTTATCGCATCTACAACAAGATTATATGCAAAGTAATCAGTTTTTAGAAAATGCTAAAAGTATCATTGAAGCTGCATACACTGTCAGCATCAGTGATGAGTTATTTTCCGCATTTACTGGAGCCAGCTACAAAAAATATACCGGTAAAGTATATCACCGTCCTATGATCCACACGATCATGGCTCTAAATTATGCCGCTTTGGCAAGCAAATCCGCAGCAAACAGCACGGCGTTATATGACTCAGCATTAACAGAGATGCGACAACTAGATCTATATTTGGAGCAGTTAAAAAGGAGCACTGGAGGTTATGGTGGCAACCAGACGAGCCTTGGTAATGTGGAAAAAATACTGAAAGCTATTTTTGGTCAGCCTTTTTTAAAGGAAGATCTAGAGTATAAAGATGATGCGTTTGCCCAGTATTTAAGTGGGATATTATACGAACAACAAGGGGAATTAGACAGCGCAAGGATACAATACGAACGAGCTGCAAAAGCATACAAAAACGGCTTTAGTAAACAATATCAATTAGGAGGACACGCACAAAAGCAAGCTCAAAAAGACTTAACTAGAGTCGTCGCAGAGCAACCGACTGATTATTTTACCTTAGTACAAAGCCTGGGAGTTTCCCCACAAAGAAAAGAGTTTAATCTGTATTTGAGTGTTGATGAAAGTGCACAAGCGATTGTTATCACTCCTATTTATCTAGGCACTCGTGAAGAGCGCCAAGCTCAATTTGCTTGGTTTAATTTGATGTTCTCTGATACTAGCCTCTTTGACCTCATTCAGAATTATGCCACCGGAGACTTTGGAGACGTCATTCTCGGGTCGGTGACAAAAAGACTACCTTTGGGCGAATCACTCTGGCAAAAAGCAGTAAATGAGGGAATTATTGATGCGTTAAAATATGGCAGTAGAATTTCCGTCACGTATTTACAACCCCACAAAAATAATATTGAACAAGTTACCCTTTTTGCCAACGGACAAAAAATTACAGAATTACACCCCTTTTATTCGGTAAACTTACTCACATTGTATGACGCCTTGAGTAATGCCAATATGGAAATCTATACAGCAATCTCCCGAGAGATATTAAAAGCAGTCACAGCAAACAAAGCGATTAATCAATTTGCATCACCGCAGCCAACACTACTTGCGGGATTGGCGCAATTAACAGCATCAGTAACCAATGCAGTGACGGCTTCGGCTGATATTAGACAATGGCAGTCTCTACCAGCTGAAATCAGAGTGGCTCGTGTTAAGCTACCCCAACATACTCGCGAGTTGACATTGCAAACAACACTGCGCAGTGGCAGAGTTATCAACCAAAATATTCAAATTAATTCAAAAACTCAAACAATTAGTCATGTGCGCACATTTACCGGTATTACGGCTGCTGCCACACCAAACTATTTATCCTCATTAACTAACATGGACTGAAGATATGAAGCCAAAATTTGCTGTAAAACTCGTTGTACCAATGCTCATCGTCTCATCTGCGGCGTTGACAGGTTGCTCTTCGACAACAAAAGTCAGCCGAATTGATACAAATGAAGAAATTGCACTTTCTGATAAGTGGAATGGCAAAGACTCACAATTAGTCGCTGAAGCGATGGTTAGTGATATGCTTGGCTTTCCATGGGTGCGCGAGCACCGTGCCAAAGAGGGAAGCAGACCTGCAATCATTATTCAATCCGTTCGTAACAAGTCACATCAGCATATCGCTGTCGACACTTTCTTAAATGACTTGAAACGCGCAATTTTACGAAGTGGGCAAGCAGACTTTGTTGCTAACCGTGACATACGAGGTGAGATCCGAGAAGAGCGCCGAGACCAAGAGCTAAACTCTAGCCTAGAAACTCGTAACGAAATGGGACAAGAGCAAGGTGCTGACTATGCGTTATCTGGCACTATTAACTCATTTGTTGATGAGCAAGGTGGTAGCCGCGTTACCTTCTATCAAGTCGATCTTCGACTAATTGACATGACGACAAACCGTGAGGTGTGGAATGGACAGAAGAAAATTCAAAAACTTCAAGAGAGAAGCGGGTATGGCTTCTAAACGTTTCGTTTTACCTTTGTGTATAGCCTTAAGCTTGTCTGCTTGTCAGTCAACTAAAGAAGCGATTGCAAAAGAACAAACACAACCGATATGGACAACACAGCAGCCAACCTCTGAGTATTTGACCTATGGCGTTGGCTCAGCAAGCCATATTGCAAACCGCACAGAGGCACAGCTTGCAGCTCAAGAATCTGCGAGACTTGCGATTGCAAAGCAGCTCAATGTCGAGATTGAAGGTATAACACAAGTAACACAAAGCCAATCTAATGGGGATTTTTCTTACCAAGTTGATGAAGTACTGTACTCTCAAGTACCGAGTATCAAGTTACAAGGCGTAAAAATCGAAGAGGAGTTTTATTCCCGGCAAAATAATACTGCTTATGCCCTAGCCTCGTTCAACAAAGTTGAGTCAAGGATGCATACGGAGTTAGATATTCATCAACTTGATGAAGACATTGTCAAGGCAAACATTTCTGGGCTCACTAACTCAGAAAAATTAAAAGACGCAATGGCAATTAAGCGCTTGATTGCCAAACGCCGAAAAGCTAACGATTATCACCGTCAACTCGGAGGCGGCTCTATTGCTACACCACAGTCCGTAAAAGACAAAGATAAAATATTGAACGATTTTCTTCAGTCTCTCACATTCAGTATTTCATCCAAATTATGGGGGCTTGAAAACATCCGTAACCAGCTTGCTGAAAGTTTGACTAAACAAGGGCTAACAGTGGTCGGTGACAGTCAAGTAGCAGACTTTCAAATTGACTTTAGTGTCGATTTTCAAGATGTTAAGAGAAATAACACCTACTATGTTTTTGCTAATTCGAGCTTGATATTATTGGAAAACAGCAAAGAAAAAGCACATGTTTCTACACAGATCAAAGCTGCTTCCAGTTTTGAGAATATGGCAAAAGCAAATGCTGAAGAAAAATCAGCGAAGATGCTCAGCAAGAAGCTCACAATGCTAATTATTGACAGTAAAATCTAGCTGATACCTATAAACAATAGGGCTCCAAACAGGAGCCCTATTATGAAATCTAAGACTGTATATTAGAACGATTTTACAACCTTAACACTGCCATCGGCCGCTCCCGATGACACAAAACCAATTAAATTAGGGTTGCTCGCAACTAATTTAATCACTTCAGCATCATCAGCGGCTTCTTTTGGAGGTGTCCCCTTACCAGTAAATACAAGCTTCGACCAATAGGCTTTTAACTGACTAGAAGATTTATTCAGTACTTTTTCATTAAATTCATCCGTTACACTTGAGCCATCAACTTGGGTAATTGGCAGTGCTTTAGAGCCATCTGAAAAAGACTTCGCTTTGCCGATAAAGATTTGTTTAATTTCATTCTCATCAAGGGCGGAGTTATTCGCTGGGTTAACAATCACGTCAACAGCCAAGGTGCTATATGAACTACAAAGTAGCGCAAATAAAAATAGTTTTTTCATGACGCTCTCCTTAAAATACCATATCGATACCGATGGTGATGGCTTTACTATCACCAGCGACTGCAAGCCCAACGGAGTTGTCTTCAACTTCGTCATATTGAATTTTAAATGCTGCAGCAGAATGGAAATCCCAGCGGATCCCAACAGAAGTAGTCTCGTGACTTTCTGCATCATCTCCTTCTCCTTCAAAATCAGCGTAAGATACAAAAGGAGTGACACTATCGAAGCGATAACCTAGTGTTAGCATCTTAGTATCGAGATCACCGTCTAAGTCGAGTCTATTTAATTCTGACAGGATGAAAAAATTGCCCCAATCTGCGTTAACCGCTAACCCGTAGAACTTACCATCACGCTCATCACTGCCATTCCACAGTACTGGCTCTCCAGCGCGATAGCGTTTATTGGTATAGCGCATATGCGTAAGACGAACCTCAAGCCAGTCATTACTGGTTTGGATCACTCCCCCCAAAATATCTTTCCAGATTTCTCTGGTGGGCTCTTGAAAGAAAAACTCACTAAGCAGTTTGTTGTCATCGTCATCTTCTTTACCAGCGTAGATGTTGCCACTCAATGACCAATCACCAATACTGCCATTATAAAGCATATTCACACCGTTATAGTTGAATATTTGCCATGTGTAGTTGTCGGCAGGTGCACGCATCCACACATACGCATAGCCAACATCATAGAAGTCTGAGTAGTAAAAAAGTGGTAAGCGCTTCTTACCAGCTTGGAAAGTCCAATTGTCATTTATCTCGTATGACAAATATGCCCATTCAAACTTAGCATCAAAGTCATCAGCTCCTCGAGCAACAATTTGTCCTGTCACACTCAAGCCTTCCGTGAGATCTGTACTAAATTGCAGCCCCATCAGTGTCTCAGGTTCAAACGAAACATCCTCATCATACACACTGACGATAGGGTAATCTGCGAGAAAGATTGGATCGTTTATTCCGAATTGTGGAACACCGCTACCACTGAGCACTTTGCCCGCATTGATACTTGCAAATCCAGAAAAGTTTACCTCCGCATGACCTGCAAAGCAGGCAAGGCAAAGGGTACAGCCTAAAGCTAATTTTGTCTTCATTGTGATTCATCCCAATTGCTTGTTATACAAGTACTACAATGCAAGTATAGTTAAAATTAAAAAAATGCTAGCAAAAGCAGCAAATTGATAGTTCTTTTTGCAAAAAAAGGGATAAAACAGGAACAAAAAAGGCAGCTTTCGCTGCCCTTTCTAAAACTTAAGACTCATCGTTGTAATAGCGCTCAATTTGATCTTTTAAGTTTGGTGGTACACCTTTAATCGTTAGTGTATCGCTCGCAGCATCATAGATAACGCGCTCGCCCAAATGTTTACGCTCAAAACCTACACTCACTCCACCACCAAGCCCTGAAAACTTGACCATGCTCGTTACTGTCTTTTTATCTACAGGGAAACTCTCTTCCAACTCATAGCCTTGTTCTTTATAAAAGTCTTCAAACTTGACGTCTGCCGACTTAGACAAAGTTTGTGACAAGGTGTTGACATCAGCATCCTCACCCGTCGTGACACAGTCGTTGCAATAATCAAAGACTTCTTTGCGAATATCATCCTTTTCGGACTTTTCGTATTGTTGCGCTGATAAGTAATCTTCTACAGCGTGCAGCATAGTTTGGGATTGTTGCTTAGGATCGATCCCCTCTTCACAGCCAAGAAAATCAAGGAAAAAATCTGCGACCTTACGACCTGCCCTACCCTTTATAAACGAAATATAACGATTTTCTTCCGCTGCGGTATCCCAAGCATCTAAATCAACTCTTGCAGCCAACTGCATACGCGAAATATCTAAATGCTTTGCTGCTGATAAATCTAGATCAGAGGTGATTGTGTAGTGCTCTTTGATATTTATTAGTGCAATCATAATAAAATTGCTGGCAACATACTGATAATGACAAAACACTAAATATCCTGTTTCGTGAAAAGCATATTTATTAAGCTCTTCTTTGAGAACATTGGTGGCCTCTTGAGTTAAGTGCCAAAAATTAAGCTCGTTATTTCTGTAGCTTTGCATAGCAGACGCAACGACACTATTTTTTTCGCCACTAAAAGCACAAAAACCTTTGCCCGGTTTGCCGTTGTAAGCATGATGTAATTGTTCAATGAAAACATTTACTTTATCATTGATTTGCATTTCATCTTCACGGAGATGTATCTCGGTATCTTCGTCCTGTTTGTCTACATAGTGAACAACTAGTTTTTTTACCTCAACGCTCATCTTTGTTTTTCACGCCTCTAATGTTAAAATGTAAAAATTATTGCTTTTATAAATTGAACCAACTGATGCCTATCCAATCAAAGTATTCCAATAAACAAGTAGAAGAAATTGTTGACCAATTAATTAATGTATTAAGCTCGCAAAACGCACCAGTTGATCTTAGCTTGATGTGTTTAGGTAATTCTATCACGCACATTATAAAAGAGCATGTTCCAGAGAATAAGAGACAATCTGTTGCTGAAAATTTTGCTAAAGCGCTTACTCAATCAGTAAAGTAACGGAATGAACCTTACACCGCACAGCCCTTTTTCATCGAAAGCAAGTCAATTATTAAGCTGGGGACATTGGTTTACCTTTGCAAATATTGGCTTGGTTTTGCTGATAAGCTCAGTTTATTTATTCGCTGACAAAGCACCAAGTACGTTTGTCGGCTGGTTTTATATGCTGATCACGTGGATAAGCCACACCAGCTTTATCACCTTTTGTGCGTTTGTATTAACCATTTTCCCGCTGAGCCTAGTTTTTCCTTATCCACGACATATAAGGGGGATGGCCGCATTTATTGCCACGTTAGGCATTGTCGTGTTAACCATTGACGCATTTGTATACTTGCAGCTGGGGTATCATATCAACCCCTCGTCATTACCAGACATATTTGTGCTCTTATGGGAAACACTCGTTGGCTCTTCAACATTCAGCCTCATTATTGCATTTTTAATTTTGGCCTTGATACTTACCTTTGAGTTACTGGCAGGTAATTATGCCTGGCGACATTTGGCTGAGTTAAAATCATATACCTTCCCACGCTACGCAACCGGTACAATTGTAACTTGCTTTGCGCTGAGCCATAGCCTTCACATTTGGGCTGATGCCAACGCGTTTTTTGATATAACGAAGCAAGATAACGTGCTGCCGCTATCTTACCCGACAACAGCAAAAAGCTTACTTGCAAGGCATGACCTGTTGGATATAGAAAGGTATGAAGAAGCTCACGCTTTAAATGTTGGCAGCGCGCATTCCAAATATAGCGCACCAATCATCGCTGCTGAGTGTCAACCCAACACTCAACAAACAATGACTATCTATGCGTATAATGACGCTCAGTCATATCAGCAAATAGCATCAAATACGCTGCAAAGCGATAATCATAGCATCTTTGAATTAGACTCAGTGCTTAGAGCCGGAAACTCTAGCGACGCCTTATTTAGTCTTATTTATGGACTTCCAAGCTACTACAAAGAGTCCATTTTAGTACAACAACAAGTTCCTATTTGGTCGTTAAATAACAACTTATTGAGTGTAAAGTCTAGTGGTGAATTTACGTTCATCCCAACAAAAGCTGAAGCTAAGCTCGCCATAGTTGAAGCTAACAGCAAGACACCTATTGATTTAAGTAAACCGTTTATCGCACTCGACTTGAGCACGCATCGCTCAACCATCCTAACTAGTTCGGCGTTTACGAACATTAACTTGTACGCGAAAGTAAGTGGGCTTATGCAACCTCATGATATTACCTACACCGCTATAAGCTCAGTATTTGGCTGTGCTCCTTTGGCACAACAAGGAATGCTTGGCTCTAATGTTAAAACGCGCAGTCATGCAGAGGGCGTTAACTTTACTCAAGGTGTGCTCGTAGCCTTCAAAAAAGATAAAATTACATTAGTGGATCAAGATGGTAACTTTAAACAAATGTCAGCAAAAGAAGGCTTTGTATTAAATGGCAACTTAGATATCCCTTTTTTAATTCAAAGTATCAAGACATTAAAAAAATTCACGACACCAGAAGCGCAATGATCTTGAAGTAATGCTGTCGTCATCTATGGTTAAATTATCTTTTAAACCGCAGGGATGCCGTATGAAATCGCTTATCAAGGTTATATTACTATTTCTGCCCTTATTCGGACGCGCAGAAACCGTAAAATACTTTAAATGTACAACTAGCAAAGGCGCTGTTTTCAGCCAGTTTCCCTGCTCAGTTGACGCTACACAACATACCATAACAACAACTGATCCCAAAGCCACTGTGCCCTCTGAGCAACATTATAAAGCGCTTAATAATATTGAACGCGCACAAATCATAAAAAGAACAAAACATGCTCTTCGAGCAAAAAACCACGAAAGAGCAATTTTAAATAGAAAACGAGACACAGCTGTTAGAGAGGAGCAAGAAAAACTAACAAAATTGATGAGTGAAGATAGACGTAAGGAGCGAGTCCGGCAAGTCACCAAGAAAATCAAAGCCATTAATAAGTCACATGCCAAGGCATTAAAAAACCTAGAGAAAGAAATTTCAAAATTAGAAAAGCGATTAAAGAGCTACGAAGACTAACTAATGTTGTAACTTCGTTAAATTAACTTTGGCCAAAACTGGTATTACCAGATGACTTTTTATACATTCCCTTGTAAAGTGAAGCTATCTCACAATGCGTATTTATGAGGGATGTATATGCAAGCACAGCAATTGGCTGAGCAGATTTTGTCCGGCTTTCAAAATCACTATCAAGCTTTCGTAAAAATCACTAAATTGGCGCCTTTTGCGTTTGCTAAGCAAAACTGGGGGGAAATAGAGAGAATTAGTAAAGCAAGGATCAGTCAATACGACAGTAAAGTCGATGAAACCGCACACAAACTCATGCAGCTTTATCGCTCAACTCAGCTCAACGAAACACTGTGGTACCAAGTAAAACAAGCCTATCTCGAACGCTTAACTTTTCATCCTCAGCCTGAACTTGCTGAAACCTTCTATAACTCTGTTTTTTGTAGATTATTCCATCGTCGCTATTACAACAGTGATTTTATTTTTGTCGAAACCCAGCTCGCAAATGCAACCTCCCTTCCCGTTGAAGCCGAGTATCGTAGTTATTTTCCTGTTGTGAATGGATTGAAACCAACGATAAAGAAAATGATTGAGCAAATAGACTTTCACTGTGAATTTGAAGATTTGGATCGTGACATTCGATTACTCGTAAAAGCATTTTTGAAACAAGCGCCTAATACCCATCATCAAGCACACCTGATGCGCTTTGACATCCTAAATGCGCCTTTTTATCGTAATAAAGGAGCTTATATCGTAGGAAGAGTAGTCTCTAAATCTGGAGTACAGCCGTTTATCATCTCCATTTTACATACTGAAAATGGCAAACTATTGATAGATGCTTTACTAACAAACAGTTCACAGATGCGAGTTATTTTTGGCTTCGCACGCGCTTATTTTCTAGTAGAAACACATGCCCCCTCTGCACTGGTTAAATTCTTAAATCAGCTAATGCCAAATAAAACAAAGGCTGAACTTTACAACGCAATTGGCTTTCACAAGCAAGGTAAAACCGAATTTTACCGAGAGTTTTTACAACACCTAGACAATTCTGAAGAGTTATTTGAAGTAGCAGCGGGTACACCTGGTATGGTGATGATGGTTTTCACACTCCCCAGCTTCCCTTACGTATTTAAGGTGATCAGAGATAAGTTTCCTGAAAGTAAGCCCTTTACCAAAGATACTGTACTGCAGCGTTACCAGTTGGTAAAACGTCATGATAGAGTGGGTCGGATGGCTGATACCATCGAGTATTCTGACGTTGTTATACCAGTTGCACGATTTTCACCACAGCTCTACCAATTGCTGTTAACATCAATCTCTAATAGCATCAGGGTCGAAGGTGAGAACTTGGTAATCACGCACCTATATATCGAGCGTCGCATTACACCACTCAACCTGTTTGTGCAGCAAGCTGATGATTCAACCTGTGAGCAAGTCATTAAAGATTACGGTAATGCACTCAAAGAAATGCTGGCCGTTAATATCTTTCCTGGCGATATGCTGTTAAAAAACTTCGGCGTCAGTAAACATCACAGGGTAATTTTTTATGATTATGATGAAGTACAGTACTTAACCGAGATGAATTTTCGAGCATTACCCAAACAGGGCATTGAAACCATGTACGACTCTGGGGATATTTCTAGCGCCCCTCAGGATGTCTTTCCAGAACAACTGTGTACATTTGTTCTGACAAATCCTAAACTAAGAGAAATGTTTCTGAACCATCACCCTGATTTGGCTGAGGTCGTATTTTGGCAACAAGCGCAACGTGATATACGTGAAAAAGCCGTAAAGCATATTTACCCTTACCCACAAAAAAATCGCTTCCTACAAATGGCCAAAAAAGAAAAATAACATAAAGGAATCCCTGAGTGAACATTAGTAAAATTGATCTTAACTTGCTGGTTTATCTCGATACACTACTTCGAGAATGTAATGTGACGCGTGCAGCAAACCAACTTAGCATTACACAGCCAGCTATGAGTAATGGTTTAAAACGCCTCAGAAACCTTTTTAATGACCCAATTTTAGTTCGCACCAGTGAAGGAATGGTTCCAACTGAGCGCGCTTTAGAGCTACAGCCTGTTATCCGTGGTATCTTAATGACGTTGGAAGAAACGCTAGCACCTAACAGAGAGTTTGAAGCGGCTAGCAGCAATCGCGTATTTCGCATTATGGCGAGCGACTATGCTGCAAGCACGCTTGCCCCTAAACTACTCAATAAGCTTCATGAAGAGGCGCCAGACACTACACTAGACATCCTCACACCCAGTGACGTTACCTTCCATGACGTTGAAAATGGGAAAGTTGATATGGCAATTAATCGCTTTGAAAACCTCCCACAGTCGTTTCATCATAAACGAATTTGGAAAGATAGCTTTTGCTGCCTTGTAAAATCTGATAATCCAATTATTGCTAACTTTACTTTGGATGCGTATCTTAAGTCACGTCATATTTGGGTAAGTAAAACTGGGTTTGGCGTTGGTGTTGGGATGGATCCTGCTGACGTACAAAAGCTTGGGTGGGTTGATGAAGCTCTTGCCCATTTTGGCAAGCACCGAAACATTGCAACCTTTACTCGTAATTATCACGTCGCGATACATCTTGCTAAAGAACAAAACTTAGTTGCTACTTTGCCTTCAAAAGCAGCCAACATATATCGTGATGATCCAACTTTATCGGTCTTGGAGCCGCCCTTTCCTATCCCACCATTTGAGCTAGATATGATTTGGAGTCCACTACTACATCGTGATGCCAGCCATATATGGTTGCGACAAAAAATCGCTGAAGTAGCACAATCATTGATATGATACCAATTAGCCTTTTTGATACTCGCTCAATTTGAGAGAGTATCAATGTAACGCTAACTGCGTTAAAAATCTCTTATTTAGAACAACTAAATAGCAAAACTTTTGCCTTGTCTGCATGGCGGTAGGCACCTCGGCATTAGTACGACGCTTTAGCGATGTTATCAACAAGGTTTTTCGACTCAAAATAGATCTTTTAATTAAAATAATTGGTATGACCTAAAAAATATCGTCGGACAAGGTCATTTAACTATGATCCCATACATTCCATGCTGGTATCACAAGCGAATTGAACTATCCTTTTATTTATATAGATAAAAGGTGTGATACAGCATGGCAAAATTCTCTTACCGGGCAACAATTGATAATAAAGAGAAGCTAATCCACGCAGCCGCCTATGGTGAATGTGTTGAAGTAAATATTATCAATATGTACAAAAACCTGGGTTTGGCACTAAAATCCAACAAACTAAACTGTTTGGTAATTGATGTATCACAATTACATATTACTTATGATTATCCGAGCGTGTTGAATGTACTTCAAAAACTCAATCAAGTTGTTGATAATATAGCACTCGCTAGAGTTATCTCTCCTACTGATACCAAAAGTGGGCTCATCGAGGCGTTTGCCGAAAAGCATGGGCTTACTATTAAAAACTTTGAAAATTACAACGACGCGATTACATGGCTTCAAACACTCAATCGCGCCTAATAACTCTCTTAATTATACCGTTCAACTAGACATTGCTAGCAAATCACATGGAAGAGTTAGCAACAAAAAGTGCTAACTCATTATTTATTAACGGCTATTTTGCTTGTTTAAAATATAATTTTGTACCGCTTTATTGTGCTCTGCTAGTGTTTTTGAGAAATAGTGACCGCCATTTCCAGTAGCCACAAAATAAAGATAGTCCGTCTTTTGAGGATGTAATGCTGCATGTATTGAAGCTTCCGATGGCATAGCGATTGGCGTCGGTGGTAAGCCATCAATACGGTAGGTGTTGTAGGGCGTCTTTTGCCGAATATCCTTACGTTTAATATCGCCATCAAACCCCTCACCAATACCGTAAATAATGGTGGGATCAGTCTGTAGACGCATACCCTTTTTTAATCGATTGATAAATACCGATGCAACTTTCTTTCTCTCTTCGTGCAAACCAGTTTCTTTTTCAATAATTGAGGCTAAGATCAACGCTTCGTAAGGCGTTTTTAACGGCAAGTCACTCGCTCTATTTTGCCATTCATGTTGTAGTACAGCTTGCATTTTATCACGCGCTCGTTTTAGTAACCCCAAAGCAGAATCAAAACCATGATAGTAATATGTGTCGGGGTAGAGCCATCCCTCAACGGAGCCATAGTCCAGCATTAGTTGGCTGCTCAAATTATCGATGTCTTGATTTAAGTAAGGCGCATCACTAAGCTTTTTCTCAACTTCCCAGATTGGCGTGCCTTCAATAATAGTAAAGCTAAAACGATGTTGTTCACCGCGACTCACTTTAGCCACAGCCTCAAGTACCGTTAACCCTTTTAGCGCATACACTCCTGACTGTAACGCAAACAGCTTTGGTATTAATTTGCTATACAGCTGGTAAGGTAAACAATGAGACAACGCACCATTTTTCTGCCATTGGTGGCATAACTGGGTAAAGGTTTGTCCCGGCTTTATCTCTACAAACTTATCCGAAATGTTGAGCCGTTCAAATTTGACTTGATTTACTTTTTCTAAGAACCACCACGACCCCATTAAAATCGCAAATATTAGAATACACAACCACTTTTTCATTAAGAACTCATCCCTAAGATCTGTTTTTTTAGCGTCAACAAATACTCTATGTCAAAACACTGCTGCTCAAACCTTATTATCGGCACAAGCTCAATCAAGCTGTTACAGATAAATATACCATCTGCTAATTGCAAGAACTCAAGGTCTATATCAGCCACAGTAATATCAACTTGGCTTTCAAGAGATGTCAGAAATACACCTTTAATACCTGAATTTGCGAGATTTGGCGTGTACACTCGGTTGTTTTTAATTACGATAATATTTGCCGCAGACGATTCGATAACGCTGCCATTGATGTCAGTAACGATGACATCATCACATTCCAGCGTTTGCGCATCTTGTTTAATCAACACTTGCTCTAATCGATTTAACGTTTTGAGGCCTGCTAATAAAGGTTGAATCCCCAACTGAACTCGACTTAGCACGGTCTCGATACCATGTTGCTGCCATTTACTGTAACTCTCTGGAAATGGTAGCACTTGGATGCTAAAACTGGGCGTGGGTGATTGTGGAGCTTGATAGCCTCGGCCACCACATCCTCGTGTAATGAGAATTTTTAATACGGCCTTTGTTTCACCTTTTATTCGCTCATAAACCAAGCGCTCAAGTGCTTCGAGGTTCAGCTCAGGAAAATCTAAACGCTGCTGACATTGCACTAACCTCTTTACATGAAGTGGCCACAGCTCAATACGACCATTGCAGACTAAAGCTGTGGTGAAAAAACCATCACCATATGCTAACCCTCTGTCATTATTAAAAAAAAGCTGCTGATTTTCCAATTTTCGTACCCTTTCACAAAACCAAATACGCAAACATAAAAAAGCTCGGCAACGCCGAGCTTTTTTATCATAACCTTTTTTGTATTCAGTTACTAAGGTTCATCTATACCTTTTTAAAAAGCAATGAACCATTTGTACCACCGAAACCAAATGAGTTACATAATGTATATTCTAACTTTGCATCACGCGCTGTGTGAGGCACATAATCTAGATCACATCCTTCCTCTGGATTATCTAAATTAATGGTTGGCGTTACCTTCTGGTCTTGCAACGCCAGGATCGAAATAATTGACTCTACAGAGCCAGCTGCTCCTAGCAAGTGACCCATCATTGATTTAGACGAACTAACCATGACATCTTTTGCAGCCGACCCAAACACAGATTTCACCGCATGTGTTTCTGCTATATCGCCTGCTGGGGTAGATGTGCCATGCGCATTAATATAGCCAACCTGTGATGCGTTTACTCCCGCGTCATTTAGTGCATTGACCATCGCTTGAGCAGCCCCGGCACCGTCTTCTGGTGGCGACGTCATATGATAAGCATCACCACTCATGCCAAAGCCAACTAACTCAGCATAAATTTTAGCTCCACGTGCTTTAGCGTGCTCATACTCTTCAAGCACTATTACGCCAGCTCCATCGGCAAGCACAAATCCATCACGATCTTTGTCCCAAGGACGAGACGCCCCTTGAGGATCGTCATTGCGTGTAGACAATGCCCGTGCTGCACTAAAACCACCCATTCCAATTGGAGTCGATGCTTTTTCAGCTCCACCTGCAACCATCGCATCAGCATCACCGTACGCAATCATACGTGCCGCATGGCCAATATTGTGAAGACCTGTAGTACATGCTGTCACAATAGAAATATTAGGGCCTCTCAGTCCATGCATGATAGACAAGTGACCAGAAATCATATTGATGATAGTTGAAGGTACATAAAACGGAGACAGCTTACGTGGGCCACTATTTAATAGTTTCTTGTGGTTTTCTTCGATCAACGTTAGCCCGCCGATCCCCGAACCAATTGCCACACCAACTCTGGCTGCATTTTCATCGTTCACTTCAAGCCCTGAATCTTTTAGTGCTTGAACGCCGGCAGCGATGCCATACTGGATGAAGACATCCATTTTTTTAGCATCTTTAGGGGAAATATATTCAGTGACATCAAAGTCGTTCACTAAACCTGCAAACTTAGTTCCGAAACCTTCTGTGTCAAAATGCGTGATATTGCGAATGCCACTACGGCCTTCTAATAAGCCCTGCCAGGTAGATTCAACATCATTACCCAGCGGCGTCAACATACCTAAGCCAGTTACTACGACTCGACGTTTAGCCACGGTGTCCTCCAAAAAGGGATTATTATAGTAAAGGGGGGTCTAGAAAGAGTTAGGGCAGCGAGTGCTGCCCTAATAGAAAAGCTAGTTACTCAGCGTGAGCAGTAACGTAGTCGATCGCTGCTTGAACAGTAGTAATTTTCTCTGCTTCTTCATCAGGGATCTCAGTATCAAACTCTTCTTCTAGCGCCATTACAAGCTCAACTGTGTCTAGAGAGTCAGCACCTAAATCGTCAACAAAAGACGCTTCAGATTTTACTTCTTCTTCTTTAACACCTAGTTGTTCTACAATAATTTTCTTTACGCGTTCTTGGATGTCGCTCATTCTTCTTTCCTTTATTTAAACGCTACTGCGTTAATTTTCAGATTGCGGCGCAGTTTACGACGCATCATTCTGGGATTCAAGGATTGACCCGTACTTTTTTTTCTGGTCAAACCTGTTACAAAGCTTTAAATCTTTTTATCGCCTATTTTCACGACGATTTCAAGTAAGTTGTCGACAAGATCACAAAAAATTCAATTAATTTGTGATCTTAGCTCGTTAAACCATGTACATTGCACCATTGACGTGCAATGTTTCTCCAGAGACATAAGCTGCTGCGTCTGATGCTAAATAAACGACAGCTGCGGCAATTTCGTCAGGCTGCCCTAAACGACCCGCTGGAACATTTGCTAGGGTCGCTGCCTTTTGCTCATCAGTTAGCTCATCTGTCATGTCTGTTTGGATAAAACCAGGCGCTACAGTATTTACTGTAATACCGCGAGATGCAACCTCACGCGCTAATGATTTCGTAAAACCAATTACGCCGGCTTTTGCTGCAGCATAGTTGGCTTGACCTGCATTCCCCATCGTACCCACAACTGACCCGATGTTAATGATGCGGCCGTTTTTCTTCTTCATCATTGGGCGAAGTACTGCTTTTGATAAGCGGAAAATAGATGACAAGTTAGTGTCGATAATATCATCCCACTCTTGATCTTTCATTCGCATCAACAAGTTATCGCGGGTGATACCAGCATTATTTACTAATACATCAATATCGCCCAAATCTTCTTTAATTGCTGATAAAGTTGCTGCGATTGAGTCGGCATCTGTCACGTTCAGCGCATAACCTTTACCGTTATCACCTAAGTATTCAGAGATGCGCTCGGCACCAGACTCGCTAGTTGCGGTACCTGCAACTTTTGCGCCTTGGGCAATCAAAGCATTAGCGATTGCTTTACCAATACCTCGGCTTGCACCTGTAACCAGTACTACCTTACCTTCTAAAGAAAATAAATTACTCATAATGTTCTCGTTCTTATTTTGTGGCTTCAATTGAGGCCAAATCATTTACCGATGCGCACGATACTGAACGATCTATACGCTTCACTAAGCCTGTGATCACTTTGCCTGGGCCAAACTCAAATGCCGTAGTAATACCCTCTTTAGCAACTTTTTGAACCGTCTCAGTCCATCTCACCGGACTATAAAGCTGGCGGATCAGCGCCTCTTTTATCGCTGCTGCATCTTTTTCGACTGTAACATCGACGTTGTTGATCACAGCAAATTTAGGTTCAGAGAATGTTAGCGACGCTAAGTCTTTTGCTAATTTATCAGCAGCCGGTTTCATTAATGCACAATGAGATGGTACGCTGACTGCAAGCGGTAACGCTCGTTTGGCTCCGGCTTCTTTACATGCTTCAGATGCGCGATTAACTGCTTCAACGTGACCCGCAATAACTACTTGCCCTGGGGAGTTATAGTTTACCGGTGAAACAACGTCACCCAGTGCAGATTCAACACAAACTTGAGCAATCACGTCATCATCCAAACCAATAATTGCAGCCATAGAACCAGTACCTGCTGGAACAGCTTCCTGCATGTATAAACCACGCTTTTCCACTAATTTTACGGCATCAGTAAGAGGTAAAACATCTGCACACACTAACGCAGAATATTCACCTAAACTATGGCCAGCTAGTGTTAACTCAGCGTCAATACCTTGGTCTTGCCAAGCTCTAAAAATAGCAACGCTTGCAGTTAATAACGCAGGCTGAGTACGGTGAGTTTGATTTAATTCTTCCTCAGGGCCGTTTAATACTAACTCAGCTAAATCATAGCCTAGTGCTTCTGAGGCCTCAGCGAAGGTTGCTTTAACTGTGTCAGAAGATGTAAGTAACTCGGACAACATACCCACGCTTTGCGAGCCTTGGCCGGGGAAAAATAATGCGATTTTTTGTGACATACTGTGCTCTTATCTTCTCTATTATCGCCACGTCCTCATGTCACTGCATAGCGTTAAGAATGAGAACCTGACGGTTGCTTTTCTGTGTCGACTTGTTCAAATACCGCTTGGATCTTCTCAGGGATCTTACGCTGAACTTCTTGTGCAGCTTCTTCAATTGCGGCCAAAAATGCCTTATTGGTAGCATTTCCGTGACTTTTCACAACAATACCGCGCAATCCTACCAGACTTGCACCGTTATACTGGTCGGGGTTCACCCTTTTGTACAATTTTTTTATAACGGGTCGGAGTAAAAATGCCAACGCTTTATAAAAAAAGTGCTTTTTTAACGCTTTACTAAACTTGTGCATAATAAGTTTGGCTATGCCTTCACATGTTTTTAGCGCGACATTGCCCACAAAGCCCTCACAGACAATCACATCAGCCTTGCCTGAAAACATATCACTACCTTCACAATAGCCTTGGTAGTTAATAACAGAAGAGGATTTCATTAATTTTGCAGCTTGCTTAATACCATCGTGACCTTTAATTTCCTCAGAGCCAATATTAAGTAAGCATACTTTTGGTTCTGCAATATTGAGTGCCTGGCCTGCCACCACTGATCCCATAATGCCAAATTGATACAAGGTCTCTGGATCGCAATGCACATTTGCCCCCAAGTCTAATAAGTAGACAGGGTGTTTTTTTTCAGTAGGAACTGCAGAGATAAGTGCTGGACGCTTTATACCTGGTAGCATTTTCAAAACATAGTGCGCCATAAAAAACAATGCACCTGTATTACCAGAACTGACACAAGCTTGTGCTTCACCAGATTTAACTAAATCTAATGCTACTCTCATGGAGGAATGTTTTTTATTTCGAAGTGCCGAAGCAGGTTCACAGCTATTTGTGACGACTTCTTTACAGTGCCTAATGGTCAACCTGGGGTGGTCAAGCATACTAGCTTTAGCGAGTGCAGATTCGATAACCTGTTGATTACCGCATAAAATGAGGTTTAAATTCGGGTGCTTAAGAACGGCAGCGATAGCTGCAGGGATAGATGAACGGGGGCCGTAATCGCCCCCCATCATATCTAACGCAATGGTTAGATCGGTCAGCATAAAGCAATCTCTTAGTTAGAAATTACTTTAACGCCTTTGTAGTAACCGTCAGCAGTCACGTGGTGACGACGATGAGTCTCGCCAGAAACCTGATCTACAGTTAGAGCTGGTCCACTGATCGCATCGTGTGAACGACGCATACCACGACGTGCGCGTGACTTCTTGCTTTTTTGTACCGCCATTAGCCTTCTCCTAAGAATCTTTCTTAAGTTGTTTCAAAATATCAAATGGATTTGGTTTGCTATCTTCTGCTTCAATTTCACCAAAGCTCTTTGGCTCATCAGAATAAGAGCATTGCGCTTCATCATGCATAGGTACTATCGGTATAGCGAGTAATAGCTCGTCTTCGACTAGTTGTCTAAGATTAACTTCACCCTCTTCGTCAAGTTCCAATACATCATAACGCTCGGGAAGATCATCCGACTCTGCACCTAATCCGACTGGCGAATACGCAAAGTCTTGTTCCAAATCCAACCCTAATTCATCATTACAACGCTGACACACAAGTGTAAGATGCGCTTGGACTTTGCCTTGCACAACCACCAGACCTTGTTCGTCGATGTTGAAATGAATATCTACCGCTATTTCACTACTTTGATCTTGCACAACTTGCTGCAATCGAGAAAGTTCTTCGAGCGTTACAACACCGTCATAAGATGCTCGACGTTGCGCTGCTCTGCATGGATCAAGAGTGATGGGAATTTTCACCTTTTGCATAGGGGCTGCATCATATAGATAGTTACTGTGTTAGTCAAAGTAAAAATACACTTTCCCTTTGTTTTTCGCGTTATTGCACTTTATCCTGTAGGCAATGTTATCACAGAGATAAAAATTCCATGAAAACGCCTCTTATTCTAGCTTCTAGTTCGCCATTTAGGCAGTCAATTTTGAAAAAATTAATGCTGCCTTTTATGTCATTTTCTCCAGATATAGACGAGCGCGCGCGCGAAGATGAATCGGCAGAGCAACTAGTTGCTCGACTGAGTGAATTAAAAGCCCAAGCATCTATTAAAAAGTATCAAAAAGGTATTGTCATTGGTTCGGACCAAGTTGCACTCTTTGACGGTGAGATCCTTGGAAAACCTTATAACAAGGAAAACGCGGTGAAGCAACTAAGCTTGTTTAGCAATAATCGCGTAACGTTTTTGACCGGTTTGACGGTTTTTGACATTCAAAGCGGTAAAACACTTACTAACGTAGTGCCATTTCACGTTTATTTTCGAAAACTGACTCAAATGCAGATCAACAACTACTGTGATGCAGAAGCCCCCTATAACTGTGCAGGAAGTTTTAAAAGTGAAGGCCTAGGGATCTGCCTGTTTGACAAGCTAGAAGGGGAAGATCCAAATACGCTTATCGGTCTTCCACTCATTCAATTAACTAAAATGCTATTGGAGTTTGGCGTCGATGTGTTAGCTGAACAATCAAGCCAGTAATATTTGCGAGAGGTCTTGGTAGTTATCACAAATATGGCACGCTGATGTTTGCGATAACTGCTCTTTGGAAGCCACGCCCAGAGTCATTCCAATCGCATCAATACCGGCGTTTTTGGCAAGTTCCATATCAATGATTGAATCTCCAATCATAACGCTCTGTTGGGCGTCGACCCCGAGCTCTGCTAAAATTTGCAGCAACATATCAGGATGGGGTTTAGATTCAGCCTCGCATGCAGTCCTTGTTGTAACAAAATACTCAGTTAGGCCATATTGCGCCATCAACCTATCCAGCCCCGTCCTGCTTTTCCCTGTGGCCACCGCGATTTTCACACCTCTATCTCGAAGCTGGTTTAATAATGACTCAACTCCAGCAAAAATAGGTGACGGCGTCTCATCTTCATTTGAATAACTATATTTATACGCTTGGACTAATGAATCTACCTGTTCATGATGCTGAGGAAATAGTACCTGCATGGCCTTAGGTAGCGACAAACCAATAATACTTTTTGCCATTTCATCGCTCACGGGCGCAATACCACATGATTTTGCCGCCAAATGAATTGTATTGACAATTTTTGGTACTGAGTCCATCACCGTACCATCCCAATCAAAAATTACACACTTATAGCGCATGCTATTTCCTTAGTTTTTGTAAACATGACTCCAGTGCAGCATCCAAAGGCGCTTCAACATGATGCGTGGTTTCTGTTTTAGGGTGTATAAACCTAAGCTCTTTGGCATGTAAAAATAGTCGGCTCAAACCAATATCGCGCATCTGTGGATCAAACACTTGATCACCGTACTTATCATCACATGCAATTGGATGGCCTTTACACTGTGTATGGACGCGAATTTGATGCGTTCTACCTGTCACAGGAGAGGCTTGAACTAAGCTTGCTGATTCAAACCGTTCTATAACTCTAAATCGTGTATGTGATGCCTTGCCCTGCTCGTGATCAACGCGCACCACACGCTCACCTGATTTTAGGGTGTTTTTACGAAGTGGCTCAGTCACGTTTTTATGCTTTGCATCCCATTGCCCAGCAACTAATGCCAAGTAATTCTTCTCCATGGTTTTTTCTCTTAATTGCTCATGGAGACCTTTTAGTACCGCGCGACGTTTGGAAATCAACAAACAACCTGATGTATCTCTATCCAAGCGATGAACCAGTTCTAAGCTTTGTTCTTGTGGTCTTAATGCTCGAAGTGCTTCAATTAAGCCATAACTCAGTCCACTACCACCATGCACAGCCATACCGGCTGGCTTATTTATAACAATCAGATACTTATCTTCATATAGAATCGCATCTTCAAGGTTTGCCACTTTATCAAGATTCTTAGGTACAAATTCTGTTTTTTCTGCAACACGTACAGGTGGGATGCGGATCTCATCGTTCATCCGCAGCTTATAAACCGGCTTTACCCGCTTTTTATTAACACGCACTTCCCCTTTGCGAAGGATCTTGTATACGGCGCTCTTTGGCACCCCTTTCAAATGCGTAACTAAAAAGTTATCAATCCTTTGACCTTCTTGGTCTTCGGTCACGGTAACAAAGCTAACTTTTAATGCGGGTTTTTCTGACATTGCCTAATCACTGATTTGAGTAATAATTTAGTTGCTATCTCGACGTTATTAGTGGGATAATCAGCCCGCAAATTTTTGCGAGGTGCTTTTTATCGCAAAAACAATCGTGATGCACATCTTGGATGGCAGATCATACAGATTAGAGCTAATATTTCCAAAGCTTTTATCGAGCATCTAAGATAAACACGTGCGAACAGTCAATGCGAAGCGCGTAATATTTCGTTTAATGACTGGACACGAAAAAAACCAAAAAGCAAGAAATTAAAATTTGTCTGATACGCTGACCACCGTTGCAATAATACCCGTGCATAGCAGGCCGCAACTCGTGAATGTCGCAAAGTAATTGAGTCAAAAGATGGCGATGACCAAACTTGTCAAACCAAGTATGACTAGCCCGTGCATGACCACTTAGCGACACCAATAAATGTGAAGAAGCGAACAGTTAATCAGTGATTTTACCCTGATTTAAAGCGGAAACTGTGAATATACTCCTTTTCCCCAGTCGTGAGACTGCATCATTAAACCGGAGTATCCAAGGCGTAACATGCTGTCGCTGGAAAACGTATTAGGCGCTGTAAATAAATTGAGTAGAGAATTACAATATGAAACGTATGCTGATCAATGCAACGCAGCAAGAAGAAATGCGCGTAGCACTGGTTGACGGCCAGCGTCTGTATGATTTAGATATAGAAAGCCCTGGTCACGAACAGAAAAAAGCGAACATTTACAAGGGTAAAATTACCCGTATCGAACCTTCCCTAGAAGCCGCATTTGTTGATTATGGCGCTGAGCGTCACGGATTCCTCCCTTTAAAAGAAATTGCGAAAACTTACTTCCCTGACGGTTACACATTCAATGGTCGTCCAAATATCAAAGATGTGATCCGCGAAGGCCAAGAAGTTATCGTTCAAGTTGATAAAGAAGAGCGTGGCCAAAAAGGTGCAGCCTTAACCACCTTTATCAGCGTAGCTGGTAGCTACTTGGTGCTAATGCCAAATAACCCAAGAGCCGGCGGTATTTCACGTCGTATAGAGGGTGATGAACGTATCGAGCTAAAAGAAGCCTTGAGCCGATTGAACGTACCAAAAGGTATGGGACTAATTGTTCGTACCGCAGGGGTTGGAAAGTCGTTTGAAGAACTAGAATACGACTTGAAAGCGCTTTTAGTGCACTGGGAAGCTATTCAGAATGCAGCAGACAGCGGTAAGGCACCTTTCTTAATTCACCAAGAAAGTAACGTGATCTTCCGTGCAATCCGAGACTATCTACGTCGCGATATCGGTGAAATTCTAATTGACAAGCCTCGCGTTTTTGAGGAAGCAAAAGCCCACATAGAGCGTTTTCGTCCTGACTTTATCAATCGTGTGAAGCTATATCAAAACGATGTGCCTCTATTTACGCACTATCAAATTGAGAGTCAAATTGAGTCAGCTTTCCAGCGAGAGGTACGTTTACCTTCTGGTGGCTCAATTGTGATAGACCCTACCGAAGCACTAACTTCTATCGACATCAACTCGTCAAAAGCGACGAAAGGTGGCGACATTGAAGAAACGGCACTGAACACCAACTTAGAAGCCGCTGATGAAATTGCTCGTCAATTACGCTTGCGAGATCTTGGTGGCTTAATTGTTATCGATTTCATCGACATGACGCCTCCACGCCATCAGCGTGAAGTAGAAAATCGTTTGAAAGAAGCGGTGCGCACGGATCGCGCTCGCGTGCAAATAGGCAAGATTTCTCGTTTTGGTCTGTTAGAAATGTCACGCCAGCGTTTACGTCCATCACTTGGTGAAGCGAGCCAACACACTTGCCCTCGCTGTGATGGTCAAGGTACTATTCGCTCAAACGAATCGATTGCTCTATCTATCCTGCGTCTTATTGAGGAAGAAGCAATCAAAGACAACACAGCACAGGTAAATGCACAAGTGCCTGTTGCTGTTGGTGCGTATCTGCTAAATGAAAAGCGCCGCTCTGTCCAACGCATCGAAAAGCGCCACGAGTGTCATGTTGTTATTATTCCAAATCAGCACATGGAAACACCTCACTATGAAGTAGTTCGACTTCGTAAAGATGAAACGACCGAAGCTGCAAGCTACGAGCAGATCATTACGCCCGAGCCTGAGGTTATTGAAGTTGCAAAACCACAGGCAAACGTAAAAGAAGAGCCTGTACTCAAAGGTGTTGTGATGCCTGATGCACCGGCTCCAGCTCCAACTCAAGCTGAAAAACCACAAGCACGCAAGCCTGAAGCCAAACCTACTCAGGACAGCGCCGGTTTGTTCGCAAAGATTGGCCAGTGGATTAAAAATCTCTTTGCTGGTGACAGCCAAGAAGAAACAAAGCCAAGTGAAGAAAAGCCAGCTCGTGACACGAACAATCGCGATAATCGTCGTCGTAATAATAACCGTCGTCGCAACAATAATCGTCGTCGTAATGAACCGCAGAAAGAAACTGCTGTTGAAGCGAAAGATGAAAACACCAGCAACGAGCAACGAGGTGATAATCGTAAGCGCCGTCGCCCTAATAACAGAAAGCGTCAAGATCAAGACAAGACCAACCGTTCAAGTAAGTCAGCCGTTGATGAATCGGTAAATGAAACAGCGAACACTGAAACACAGGTCAAAGAAGCGAAAGTTAAACCTCGTAGACAAAGACGTAATCTGCGTAAGAAAGTGCGTGTACAGGATACAAACGCAGAGCAGAGCAATGTAGCAGAGCCAACTCCAACTGAAGAAGTAAAAGTTGAAGTCAAGCCATTGGAACAGCCTGAAAAAGCAGTATCTGAGCAAAAGCCTGAGCCGAAGCAGAGACACAAAAAGTCCAAGCCTACGGTACAAAAAACAGAAAAACATGAAGCTGTCGTGAGCGAAAGCGCTACGCCTGAAAAATACGAGACTGCCAAAGAGACACAGCCAGAAATTGATACCACAGTTTCTGCTGACGAAGTTATCAAGGTAAATGACACAGAGGCGCCAACACCGCAACTTGCTGAAGAAAATGATGATGAGAACAAAGAAGGTCGTACACGTTCTAGACGTTCACCTCGTCATTTGAGAGCAGCAGGCCAACGTCGCCGCCGTCCTGATACACCAGAAAAAGGTCAGTCAGCAGCTTTCATCCCAGTTGCCGATCAAGCCGCCGCTGAATATGAGGCTGAGCTAAAAGCGAAGTCAGTTGAAGAAGTGGTACCGCAAGCAGAAGCAGCGCCTGAAACCGCTGAAGAAGTTGCACCGCAAACTGAAGCAGCGCCTGAAACCGCTGAAGAAGTGACACCGCAAACTGAAGCAGCGCCTGAAACCGCTGAAGAAGTGACACCGCAAACTGAAGCAGCGCCTGAAACCGCTGAAGAAGTGGCACCACAAGCAGAAGCAGCACCTGAAACCGCTGAAAAAGTGGCACCGCAAACTGAAGCAGCACCTGAAACCGCTGAAGAAGTGACACCGCAAGCAAAAACAGCGCCTGAAACCGCTGAAGAAGTGACACCGCAAGCAAAAGCAGCGCCTGAAACCGCTGAAGAAGTTGCACCGCAAACTGAAGCTGCAGCGCCTGAAACCGCTCAGGAAGTTACACCGCAAACTGAAGCTGCAGCGCCTGAAACCGCTGAGGAAGTTGCACCGCAAACTGAAGCTGCTGCGCCTGAAACCGCTGAGGAAGTTGCACCGCAGGTGGAAGCAGCATCTGAAACGGTTGAAGAAGTTGCACCACAAGCAGAAATAGCATCTGAAACGGTTAAAGAAACCCCACCGCATAATGCGAATGGTGATACGACCTATAGCCGTATTCGCTTTAACCAAACCGCCGCAGCGCCAATGACCAAGGCTCAAGGTGTTAATGACGACGTCATTGCACAGATACCACCGGCAATGCCACATGAGCTTCGTGAAGTAGTTGCAAATAGTGGCCTAGGTGTTGGCTCCAAGTCACCGATGGGTAAAGCGAGTGCCGAAATGGCCTCGCCAGCTCAGGTTGATTAAGTAAAAAATAAAAAGCCAGTCTATGTAGACTGGCTTTTTTGTATCTAATACCAATTATCTTAATTAAGTGGTCTATTTTGAGGCGAGAAGGCAAAAATTTTTATTTAGTTGTTCTGAATAAGAAGTTTTTAACGCAGTTAGTGTCAGGTTTACTCCTTCAAATTGAGCTCGTATTAAGACTGATTGGTATAATGCTACTGAACATGGAAATGGTAGTACCAGTCCTTCATAGCACTGCATATCATTTATCAGTAGAATGCCGTCAATTCTTTGATCGTTATAGTCAAAAGTATGATCACATTTAAGAGATTTAAACACGCATCTTTCAAAGGTGACCTATTCGGTGGTGTTACCACCGCTATTATATCTTTACCTCTGGCACTTGCCTTTGGGGTAGCCTCCGGTGCTGGTGCAGAAGCCGGCATGTGGGGCGCTATTCTTGTTGGGTTATTTGCCGCATTATTTGGAGGCTCAACTTCACTAATTTCTGAGCCTACCGGTCCTATGACCGTCATTATGACAGCGGTACTGACCGCGATGATGAGCAAGTACCCAGAAAATGGCCTTGCGATGGGCTTCACTGTGGTGATGATGGCCGGTGCCTTCCAAGTACTACTTGGCACACTAAAGCTAGGTAAATACGTTACGCTAATGCCATACAGTGTGATCTCAGGTTTCATGTCTGGGATTGGCGTTATTCTCATTATCCTCCAGCTCGCCCCGTTACTTGGCCACCAAGCTCCGGCAGGTGGCGTAATCGGCACCTTATCAAATATCCCAAATTTATTGATGGATCTGCATTTCTCTGAGCTATTTTTGGGTGTCATTACTCTGGCTATTTTATTCAAAATGCCAAGCAAGTGGCGACAGTATGTCCCAGCTCAATTGGTTGCCCTAGTAGCGGTAACACTGCTCTCTGTCATTATCTTTGATACCGATAGTATCCGCCGGATTGGTGAAATACCAAGTGGGCTACCTAGCCTTGTATTTCCTGTTTTAACACCTGAATTATTCGTTGAAATGCTTATCGATGCGCTGGTGCTTGGCACCTTAGGCTGTATTGACACTCTGCTTACGGCTGTGATTGCCGATAGTTTGACAAGAACAGAACATGACTCAGATAAAGAACTGAGAGGCCAAGGTATAGCTAACATTATTGCCGGTTTATTTGGCGCACTTCCTGGTGCAGGCGCAACAATGGGAACCGTCGTTAATATTCAGGTTGGGGCTCGCTCTCCAATAGCAGGCATATTTCGAGCGCTCATTTTAATGGCCGTGGTATTTATCGCAGGCGGGTTAACAGAGCCTATCCCGATGGCTGTACTTGCGGGTATTGCTGTGTATGTTGGCTTTAACATTCTTGATTGGAGCTTTATACAGCGCGCTCATAAGCTGAGTATGAGTCAAATGGCAATTATGTATGGTGTAATGCTACTGACTGTGTTTGTAGACCTTATCGTTGCTGTAGGGCTTGGTGTTTTTATTTCTAACGTTATGGTAATTGAGCGCTTGAGTCGCGTGCAGGCAAACCACGTGAAAGCAATAAGCGATAGTGATAGTGATGAAGACGTACCTCTGACGAAAAAAGAAAGTGAGTTATTGGATCAAGCCAACGGTAAACTACTGTTCTTTTATCTATCTGGACCAATGATTTTCAGTGTTTCAAAAGCAATCGCAAGACAACACCGTAAAATAAGTGAGTACAATGCAATGGTGTTAGATTTAAGCGACGTTGCTATGATAGATGTCACCGTCGGCTTGGCTATTGAGAATGCGATTACAGACGCATTAGACGCACAGTGCCGAGTCTTTATTTACTCTCCAAACACCGAAACTACTGACAAGCTAAAACGTTTGAATATTCATGAGCGTTTAGGGGACAGTGCGTTTTGTGCTAGCCGCGAAATCGCATTGAGCCAAGCGATAGAAACAATGGCTACGGCTGACTAAAGCATTCGCTTAGATGGTCTAATAACAAACGTAAACTAGTTGCTACAAATTGTCTGGGCGGATATAACGCCCAGACTCCCTCTTCCTCGGGCTTAAAATTGGTCAAGACTTCTGTCAACTCGCCTTTATCGAGCGCTGGTTTAACGTAATAGTGTGGTAGTTGCACTAAACCCAACCCCTGCTTTGCAGCTTCCACCAGTCCCCAGCCACTATTACAACGAAGCGAACCACCGACTTTAATCTGCCTAGTCCTGCCATGCTCAACAAAACGCCACTCACTACTATTACCAATTAAGCAGTTGTGATCCAAAAGCTCATCCAAGGTGTGCGGCTGACCCCGTTGATTCAAATAGCTGTTTGCACCACACACCATGGTACTACGTGTCGTTAAGCGTTTTGCTCTTAGCGAAGAATCCTGTAATTTCCCAAGTCGAATCGCCAAATCAAATCCCTTATCAAGTAAGTCGACTTGGTTATTGGTAAGGTGCATTTCTACTTCCACTTTGGGATATAAACGCATAAATTCAACTACTGCTGGCATAACATAAGACTCACCATACATAACTGGTGCAGTGAGCTTTAACTTTCCCGTCGGCTGTCTGTCACGCTGTCTTATCGCCGCTGTCGCATCATCTAATCCATGCTGTAAATGTTTTGCATGAGATAGAAAAACCTCTCCTTCTTGGGTCAAGGCAAGCTTTCTTGTGGTACGCATTAATAGCTGTACGTTTAATCTTTGCTCAAGCATTTTTACGCGACGACTCACCTGCGCGACTGACGTATTCAGCTGTATTGCCGCTGCACTGAATGAGCCATAACTTGCTACGGCAACAAATTCATCAATACCAACCCACCTATCCATTATTACACTCACGTAAAAGTCTTTATTATTTTTATAGATTATCAAAAATTATAAAGCCGTTATACTTTTCATCATGTTTTAAAGAAAGGAAAACACTATGTCTGAATTTATTAAATCTAAAGCCGCTATAGCGTGGGGCCCGGGCCAACCTCTTAGCATTGAAGAAGTGGATGTAATGCCACCGAAAAAAGGCGAAGTCTTAGTAAAAATCACTGCAACGGGCGTATGTCATACCGATGCTTTCACTTTGTCTGGCGACGATCCAGAAGGCGTATTCCCAGCCATCTTAGGTCATGAAGGCGCAGGTATCGTTGAGGCGGTTGGTGAAGGCGTTACCAGCGTTGCCGTTGGCGACCACGTGATCCCATTGTACACACCAGAGTGTGGCGAATGTAAGTTCTGTAAATCTGGTAAAACGAACCTTTGTCAGCAGATCCGTGAAACCCAAGGTAAAGGCTTAATGCCAGATGGCACAACTCGCTTTTATAAAGACGGTAAACCCATTTACCATTACATGGGCACGTCAACCTTTTCTGAGTACACGGTATTACCAGAGATCTCTTTGGCTAAAGTAAATAAGGAAGCGCCTCTTGAAGAGATCTGCTTGCTTGGCTGTGGTGTTACTACGGGAATGGGTGCAGTAATGAATACTGCTAAAGTGCAAAAAGGCGATACCGTCGCTATTTTTGGCCTTGGTGGTATCGGCTTATCCGCTATCATTGGCGCAACGATGGCTGGTGCGAGTCGTATTATTGGCGTTGATATCAATGAAGACAAATTCGAGCTTGCGAAAAAACTTGGTGCTACCGATCTTATCAACCCTAAGAATTTTGATAAGCCAATCCAAGAAGTTATCGTTGAAATGACGGATGGCGGAGTAGATTTCTCATTTGAATGTATCGGTAATGTCGATGTCATGAGAAGTGCACTTGAGTGCTGCCACAAAGGCTGGGGTGAGTCTGTGATCATCGGCGTTGCAGGTGCAGGACAAGAAATATCGACACGTCCTTTCCAACTAGTCACAGGCAGAGTATGGCGTGGTAGCGCTTTTGGTGGTGTAAAAGGCCGCTCGGAGCTTCCTGAGATTGTCGAGCGCTACATGGACGGTGAGTTCAAGCTCAATGACTTTATCACTCACACTATGAAGCTTGAAGACATAAACGAAGCCTTTGATTTAATGCACGAAGGCAAGAGTATTCGGTCAGTGATCCACTACTAACAATATTTTTCAAGGGCGCATTCGCGCCCTATCTCGCTTCATAAAGGAGAATTCGATGGAACTGATTTCCAGCAACAAAGTGTCAAACGGCTGGCACAAACGCTATAAGCACTCGAGTCAAACAACCCAGTGCGATATGACGTTCGCTATTTTTTTACCTGAAACTGTCAATGAAGGGAAAAAAGTGCCTGTGTTATATTGGCTTTCAGGGTTAACCTGCAGCGATGAAAACTTCATGCAAAAAGCAGGTGCTTTTAAAAAAGCCAACGAACTAGGTATTGCCATAGTAGCACCGGATACCAGCCCACGTGGAGAAGATGTGGCTGACGATGAAAATGCTAGTTACGATTTTGGCCTCGGTGCCGGCTTTTATGTCAATGCCACACAAGCACCATACAATAAGCACTATCAGATGTATGATTATGTGACACAAGAACTACCAGAGCTTATCGAAGCGCACTTCCCTGTCAGCAATCAAAAAGCCATTAGTGGTCATTCAATGGGTGGTCATGGCGCCCTTGTCATTGGACTCAGAAATCCAGATATGTATACCAGCATTTCAGCGTTCAGCCCTATCGTTAACCCGAGTAACTGCCCTTGGGGGGAAAAAGCCTTTTCAGGTTATTTGGGGGACGAGCCCCAGCACTGGCAGCAGTATGATGCCACGGTATTAATGACGAATTACGACCAGCCAGTAAGAAGACCGATATTGATAGAGCAAGGCACTGAGGATCAGTTTTTAGAAGCGCAGCTAAAACCTTGGTTATTTAAAGAGGCAGCTGAAAACGCCAGTTACCCTATCACACTGAACACTCACGACGGCTATGATCATAGTTATTTTTTCATCTCAAGTTTTATTGATGAGCACCTAGCCTTTCATCACCGTCACTTTGTAAACCGTGACTAGACTATGTTTTGTAGTGACTGAACTCTTGAATAATAAGAAAGCTTGGTAGATAGCTAATAATGTGATTTGTTATACCAATTTTCTTAATTAAGTGGTCAATTTTGAGGCGAGAAAATCTTGTCGATAACTCCGCTGCCGTGTCCTGCTATCGCCAAGGTACCTACATCCGTGTAGGCAAGGCAAAAATTTTGCTATTTAGTTGTTCTAAATGAGAAATTTTTAACGCTGTTAGCGTCAGATTTACTCCTTCAAATTGAGCAAGTATTAAGTCAAATTGGTATTAAGCACTCATTGATTTTTAGACATCAAATACTCCGCTACTGCAGCGTATGCAGGCAATGAAGTCGGGTCAATGACGCTATTACCTGCACTTGGGTGTGATGCGAAGCGCACAATAACCATTTCAGCTTTTGGTGCAATATAAATTGTTTGCCCATGTACGCCACGCGCAGCATACGCGCCATATTGGTTATGAAAGTGCCACCACATACTCCGGTAGCTGCCATTTGGCAAAGTGGAAAATCTCGCTTTCTCAAAAGCTTGGGTAGACCCACCTGCAACAATGCTACCGACAGCAGCTTTGTCAATAACTTGTATACCTGCTACTTTCCCCTGATTTAACATCGTAAGGCCAAGTCTTGCCATATCACGTAAGCTAGCACTTATCCCGCCTCCAGCAAAAGGAGTGCCGAGACCATCAACAGTAACGTCTGCATCTTGCTGCATGCCTAGGGGTTGCCACAAGAGCTCGGATACCACCTCGTTGTACTTTTTCCCAGTTACACGAGAAATAATCCACCCTAGTACATCACTATTTACTGTTTTGTACCCAAACGATTCACCATGTTCACCGCTTGCTTTAATCGTTTGCAGGTATTCAAAATAACCTTGCGGCCCCTCATATCCTTTTGGTTTTGGCAGCGGGTTTGCTGCAAATGCGTACTGCCATATATCCGCTTTTGGATCTGCATAGTTTTCACTATATTCTAGTGCAGTTGTCATATCCATCACCTGGCGCACGGTTGCGCCGCCAAAAGCTGAATTTTTTAATTCAGGAATAATACTGGATACCATTAGGTTCTCATCTAACCTTCCCCTTGCGATGAGCATTTCAGCAATAAGGCCTGTTACCGATTTTGTCATAGACATAACAGCATGATTTTGGGTTTGATCTAAGCAGCCAAAGTATCGTTCATAGACAACTTTGCCTTGATGCAAAATTATGATGCCATCAGTATAATTTGCTTTCAGGCTTTGTTCCCAAGTAAGCTCCTTGTCACTTCCTGATGGTAAAAATGTCACATCGTCAATACCTGCTAGTAAATCAAACTCTAGTGGCCGATAACCAGCAATCTGACGCTTTATGCTTTCTGTTGGCAAGAGCGCTCTCATATTGCACACAGACCACCGCAATTTAGGAAAACTAAAAAAGTTACTATCGGGTTGCGTTATCCGCTTATCTGGTTTGGGCGGGAAACCTTGCATCCACGCCATAGTCTTGGGATCAGACTGCTCTGCTGTCAATGCCGGTTTGCTGTGAGCCGAGTAACTACTGGAGATAAGAAGTAAAGTGCTCAGTAGCGGCAAGAATAAAGTGCTACCTTTGATTTTTCGCATGCTGATATTCCTTTCGGGGAATTGTATTAACATCAATTGCTATAACTTTAATCTCAGCTTCTCACTTCAGCAAACTTTATTTCTGTGACGAAAAAAGGCGTACATCCTGTACGCCTTGCTTGCTTAACATTAATCTTTCTTGTCTTATTTATTCGGTCAAATCTGCATAGGGGTTATGTGAGCACAATTGAATGCTTTGTGTAAACCCTGGAATAGACAGTTCATGTTCGCTTATCACCAGTGCAGATTCATCAATCATCCCCTCGCCAAAGCGATAAATAATCTCAAATTGACCATGATCTGCGGCGTATTGATACGCAACCTGCCGCTGTGATGTTTGTCCTAATTTTTGTTCATATTCAGTAAGTTGTTCTTGACTATAACGCTTACTTATCAGCTTTTTAGTGAGTGTAGGAGAAAACACAGTCGCAGTGGCGTTATTTCCACCAAACCCTTTTGAATTTATAAACGCTATATCCATAGGGTCGCAATGATAGTGCTCGGTACGAATATCTAGATGCTCGTCATATACATCATCAGCAACACCGCTAATGGTTGTGATCCCTGGCATGATATTGTATTCAAACACCCCCAGTGCCATTGCTAATTGATCGCCAGAAGCTGGCGCAATGGTGTGACCAACATACGCTTTTGGCGCCGCAACTTTCCAGCCATTGATCGAAAACGTTTGTGCTAATTTATGATATATCAGTGACTCTGTAACACGATTTTGTGGTGTACTTGAGCCATGGGCAAGAATAAAGCTACGTTTTGCTAACGCCTCTGAACCGGCAATTTGTTGAGCAAGTGCAACTGATTTAGCCATAGTAATATAGTTGCCAGGACCTGGGGCGGTTATCGATTTCTTTACCCCATCAGCATTAACAAACACATCTGCTACAGATCCCATAATATGGGCACCTAATTCCAGTGCTAAAGCATCATCCATTAAGATAGCCACTTGAGCACCTTCTCCGATAGTGAAGCCGCAATTTTCGCCAAAAGGACGGCTTGTTTTGCGATAGTTTACTTCATCAGTGCCATCAAGTTTACGTAACCCCTCTTCGTTCGCCAGCGCTCCCATATTACCAAACCCCTCTATAATTTCAGGAGTAATGGCACATTCAACACTTGCAACGATTGCTACGCGAGTCCGACCTGCTTGTATATCGTTAACCGCGGCGCGTAAATTATATAGGAAGGTTGCGCATGCGCCTGTTGTTGTAAATGTAGTGCCAACGCTTCCTGTCACATACGCATTGATAAAATCAGTGGACATCGTGTTGAGTCCGAGCGCTAGCTGTTTGGTGCTTACCCTATCACCACGTAAACGGCTACGAACTAGTCCCCCTAGCCCTTCATCGTGCATTTGCCCTGCAATAGACGCTGAATATGTACCTATTTGATCAGGGCGTACACTGTTCATCACATTTTCCCACTCTAGACCAGTTGAGCGGATAGCATCCGTAGCGGCAAAAATCGTAGCCTGCAAACCTCTGGGCTGATAGCGACTGTTATACATCAACGCGGGATCAAACCCTGTTGGTAATTGTCCAGCAGCTTTAATCGGGTTATCTCTGTAGCTGTCATGTTTTACTTCAACTTGATCCGTAATGGTGACTTCGACTGTTTTCGGATCGAGTTCGAGTATTTGCCAACTCTCAGGTGTGGGATTAGGTAAATCGCGTTTGCGACAGTTAAATACAATTTTACTGTCGTTATTCGTTTTCATTGTCAGTTTCTGCTGCCAAGGAGTAGCATCAACATCAAAGTGGTTTTTTTCGATCTTACGAATTAACGTACCCGCTAAGATCTGCTCACCAAAACGCGATTCAACTTCAGATTCTCTTATTACTTGGTTGTCGTTATCTACAAGTTGACCATCAATAAAACGGACTAAGTTCATCAAGCTTGCAAGACCTAAGTATGTTTCTTGTCTGTCTTTGGCCTCTAATTTGTCAAGTACAATCCGTTTAAAGCCTTGATGGAAAGAGGTGCGCCCAGCGGCGTTAATCCCCCCCATTCCTACAATAATTGGCAATGCTGTCATGTTATTTCTACTTCTGAACTAAGATAATTCTGTGATTTTAATTGCATTTTCACATAGCTCTTATCAAAATACGCCATATATAAATCAATTTTCGCCAACTTAAAGAGGTCGGAGCAGATGAAGCCTTGTACAAAAATCGCCATTGTTCTTTATCGACATATGCTCATTACGAGTGTTACTTTACCATTGGAGATGCTAAAAGCAGGACAAGCCTTTGCGAAAGTACATCTAAAAGACGCTTATACCCCTTTAGACATTGTGCTTTGTAGTAGTCATGGTGAGGCAATAAAAGCGGATGAATACATCACATTAGAAGCACAAAGCGATTTTAGCGCATTACCCTTGTATGACTATATTATCGTACCGAGTATTTGGCGTAATCCACGACCTATAGTAAAACAGAATCAAGAATTGAGCGCATCTCTCGCAGATGCGTGGGAAGCAGGCAGCACCTTAATTGGTGTTGGTACAGGGGTGTGTTTTTTAGCCAGCTCAGGGTTGTTAAACGGCCATTCAGCCACAACCCATTGGCATTTTGCCAAGCAATTCTCGCAGCTTTATCCTAATGTCGAATTAAAACCAGATTACTTTATCACGCAATCCGAGCGGATTTACACCATCGCCAGTCTCAATGCGCTGGCAGACGTTATAGTTCATCTTATAGAACTGTTATACGGCACAGATGCAGCACATCATGTACAGCAAAACTTTTCTCACGAGATCCGAAAACCATATGAAGAGCAGCGCTATTTAGAAGGTGCGGTTGATCGTCATGCTGACGAACAGATCGCCGCAATCCAATTTTGGCTCAAGAACAATGCCGCTGATGAGATCACTTTACCTGCTGTAGCAAGTCAGTTTGATATGAGTTATCGCACCTTCAATCGCCGTTTTAAACAAGCTACGGGCCAAACAGCGGTCGGCTACTTACAGCAAGTAAGGGTTGAAATGTGTAAAGAGCTACTGGCCAGTAGTAATCTATCCATACAGGATATTGCCCTGACCTGTGGGTTCAACTCTCAAGGTCAATTGAGTCGTGTGTTTCGCCAGCTGATCGGCAAGTCCCCTTCAACGTATCGTGACGTAGTACGCAAAAAGCTGTTCTCATAAATAGCTGTCAGCAATCTCTAGAGAATTTGCGACACCGTTAAAGTTTGTTCCTGACCATTGAATAAAAACGAAATATCATCATCGATGGTAAGCCCTTGCAAGCGCTTTGCAAGTGGTGCGTCAAACGTGATTACAAGTACAGGGGTCTCTTTATATTGAATTTTTAGACCACCTTCACTTGGTGCAAAATAAAACCAATGGCGGTCACCTTGTTCATCATCTATTGCAACTAACGCATTATAGGTAATCGTGTTACTAACTGGATTACTCACCTGATTGAGGATCTGTTGCTTTGCCAAATACATTGCATCAACGCGCTCGCTTTGCCCTTCAGCCAAATAACCATACTCAATGCTGAGTGAGTCATATTGGGTTTCAGCAGCGCTTTGTTCATGAGTCGCATCTGCACGAGCACTGTTTGCAGCAGCAGTCGCTTCTATCAACTTTTGTTCCAGTGCAAATTTTAAATACTCAATAAAAACCGTTTTAATCATCGATAGTTAACCGCAATAACATGAGATGCAAAAAGCCGTTCTCCGTCCACACTCAACTCCAAACGTAACACCCAACGCATTGATTTATCCGTACACATACCAACCATTGTCGTGGCCTCTAGTGTGTCTGCGTCGAAGAAGACTGGAATTCTGCCCATATTCATGTTTTCACCTTCCAACCAAGCTGAATGCACCACTACTTTAGTCGCACTTTTGAGTCCTATGGTAAATTCGGTTTCAGGTTCTACCTGCCCAGAGCCCAGATAAATAGAGACCTGAGGTGTTAAGTTACATGGTGATGAAAATTTACAGACATTTCTTGTTACTGAACTTTCACTTTTTTCTGAACTTTCATGTATAATGATATTTGGGTCTGAACAGGCCACGAGGAAAATACCTAGCAATCCTATTGTTAATTGCTTTACAACCATAGGGGTTTACCGTCACTTCTGAATCCTGCGCAGTGTACGCAAGTTTCGGGGGAATTGCTAGGTTGCTTAAGAAGCGAACAAAAAGCGTTTGAAAACTTGATTGATGTCATAATTTTAGGCGTTTTAGGTATCTTTTCATAAGCAAAAAAATTATCATTTCCTCGCAAAAATAAAGGTTTCTCGGGCTGGTTAGGTTTTCACTCATATTTTGAGTTAAAACATGACGGGCTTGAGGAAATATAACTAGGGCCTGTAATTCAGGTAATTCATTTCTAATCGCAATAAATTGCAGCGGAATCCAGAAAATGAGCCAAACAGTAGCATCACAAACTGAGTACAATTATAAAGTTGTACGCCAATTCGCTATCATGACAGTGATTTGGGGCATTGTTGGCATGGGTGTAGGTGTATTTATCGCAGCGCAACTTGCGTGGCCTGCGTTAAACTTCGACATTCCATGGTTAACTTACTCTAGACTTCGTCCGTTACACACGAACGCAGTAATCTTTGCATTTGGTACAAGTGCACTATTTGCAACCTCTTACTATGTTGTTCAGCGCACGTGTCAAACGCGCCTGTTCTCTGACAAACTTGCCGCATTTACCTTTTGGGGTTGGCAAGCCATTATCGTAGCTGCGGCTATCACGCTTCCTCTAGGTATTACTTCTTCTAAAGAATATGCTGAACTAGAGTGGCCAATTGATATCGCAATTGCAGTAGTATGGGTTACTTATGCTGTAGTATTCTTTGGTACTCTTATCAAGCGTAAAGTGTCACACATCTATGTAGCAAACTGGTTCTATGCTGGCTTCATCATTACTGTTGCAGTGCTTCACATTGTAAACAGCATGGCTATCCCTGTATCTTTAACTAAATCATATTCAATCTACGCAGGTGCTGTAGATGCAATGGTTCAATGGTGGTATGGCCACAACGCAGTAGGTTTCTTATTAACTGCGGGCTTCCTTGGTATGATGTACTACTTCGTACCAAAACAAGCTGGTCGTCCGGTATACTCATACCGTTTATCAGTTGTTCACTTCTGGGCGCTTGTTTCTCTTTATATTTGGGCAGGTCCTCACCACTTACACTACACTGCGCTACCTGACTGGACTCAGTCTTTAGGTATGGTGATGTCAGTTATCTTATTCGTTCCTTCTTGGGGTGGTATGATCAACGGTATCATGACGCTATCTGGCGCTTGGCACAAACTACGTACTGACCCAGTGCTGCGCTTCCTAGTTGTATCTCTATCTTTCTACGGTATGTCTACGTTCGAAGGTCCGATGATGGCTATCAAGTCAGTAAATGCACTTTCTCACTATACTGACTGGACTGTTGGTCACGTACACTCAGGTGCACTTGGTTGGGTTGCTATGATTTCTATCGGTGCAATTTACCACTTAATCCCTGCGCTATTTGGTCACGGTAATATGTACAGCATCAAGCTAGTTAATACGCACTTCTGGCTGCACACAGTAGGTGTTGTACTTTACATCGTTGCAATGTGGATCTCTGGTGTTATGCAAGGTCTAATGTGGCGTGCAGTTAATGCTGACGGTACATTAATGTACAGCTTTGTTCAGTCACTAGAAGCTTCTAAGCCTTTCTATATTATGCGATTCCTAGGCGGTGTATTCATCGTGGTTGGTATGCTAGTAATGGCTTACAACGTATTCCGTACGGTTACTGCAAAAAGTGGTCAATTAGCCACTGATGCAAACCCGCAAGTGGCTTAAGGGGTGTCGAGTATGAGCAACAATAACTCAACAAACAAACACGAAATCGTCGAAAAGAACGTTGGCCTAATGGCTATCTTAACGGTATTCGCGATTAGCTTTGGTGCATTAGTTGAAATCACTCCCCTAATGTTCCAAAAAGATACCACTCAGCCGGTAGAGGGTCTACGCCCACTGACTGCGCTTGAAATGGAAGGTCGTGACATCTACGTGCGTGAAGGTTGTTATAACTGTCACTCACAAATGGTTCGTCCATTCCGTGATGAAGTAGAGCGTTATGGTCACTACTCTGTAGCAGGTGAGTCGGTATGGGATCACCCATTCCAGTGGGGCTCCAAGCGTACAGGTCCAGACCTTGCTCGCGTTGGTCAACGTTATTCAGACGATTGGCATTATGCGCACCTAATGGATCCTCGCTCTGTAGTGCCTGAGTCAAATATGCCTGGCTACCCTTGGCTTGATACTACTAAGGTAGATACCACTTATACTCTGAAAAAATTACAAGTGTTCCGTGATGCTTTTGGTATTGACAAGTCGTCAGACCGCTACAATGGCAAAGGCTACGGTGATGATGCTGAACTACAAGCGCAAGTTGATGAAATCCACGCGATGAACGGTGGCGAAGGTGCAACAGAAATGCAAGCACTAATCGCTTACTTACAGCAACTTGGCACACATTTGAAGTAATTGTTATGGATTACGGCACATACAGAGGCATTTTGACTCTGGTAATTTTGGTACTGTTTTTAGTGATTGTTGTGTGGGCATATAGCAAGCGTTCTAAGCGCCGTTTCGACGACGCAGCTAATGCCATTTTTGAAGATGAGAAAAAACACAATAGCACTATCTCTAACGAGGAAAAGGAGTCTGAAAAATGACTAGCTTTTGGAGTATTTGGGTTATCGTACTAACCCTTGCATGTCTAGCTCTGATTTTCGGCTTGCTGCTTTGGAACCTAAAAAACTATGTAGGCGTCAAAGAAGGCGAGAGCTGTGGTCATGAGTTTGACGGAATTGAGGAACTAAACAACCCACTACCTAAGTGGTGGACATACATGTTCTTCGCAACTTTTGTTTGGTCTGTTTATTATCTTGCAGCCTATCCAGGTCTTGGTAACTTTAAGGGCTTTTTGAACTGGACGAGTTCAAACCAAGGTATTACTACTTTGGAAGAGTCCAAAAACGCGATCGCTGAAGCTAAAGCCAATGGCGAGTGGGTTCAGCTTGACCAAGAAGTGAAAGCAGCAGAAGACCGTTTTGGCCCTATCTTCCAAGAATTTGCTAAGCAAGATGTTTTAGCATTAGCTGAAAACGAAGAAGCACTTGAGATCGGTCAACGTCTATTTGCACAAAACTGTGCACAATGTCACGGTTCTGACGCTCGTGGCGGTACAGGCTTTCCAAACCTAACTGACAAAGATTGGTTATACGGCGGAACACCAGACGCAATTAAAGCGACATTACTTCACGGTCGTGTTGCCGCAATGCCTGGTTGGCAAGATGCACTTGGTGATCAAGGTATTAAAGAAATGACGGCTTATGTACTCAGTCTGTCTGGACGTACTGTTAACCAAAAAGATGCGGATGCAGGTAAAGCTAAATTTGCGATGTGTGCAGCATGTCACGGTATGGATGGTAAAGGTTCTGTTGCCCATAATCTACCATTCGGAGCACCAAACCTAACCGATAATATTTGGCTTTATGGTGGTTCTCAACGTGCAGTTGAAGATACACTTCGTCATGGCCGTGCCGGTGTAATGCCAGCTTGGAAAGACATCTTAGGTGAAGATAAAGTTCACCTGTTAACGGCGTATGTTTACAGCCTGTCACAAGACAAGTAAACAGCTCGTTTAGAACTTTATTTGAGATCAAAAAAGCCTCCTATTTGGAGGCTTTTTTTTAGGTATTTACCGTAACTTACGGTAGAATATCCGCAAGTTTTATAGCCATGTGAGCAACTATGAACCCTACCCCTTGGTATAAGAATTTTTGGCCTTGGTTTTTAATGTTTTTCCCACTTGTCACTGTCGTTGCCTGTGTTTTTCTCATCACATTTGCCGTCGGTAATGGCCCCGATATGGTCGTTGATGATTACTACAAAAAAGGTAAAGCGATCAATCTCGAACTCAGTAAGTTTGATAAAGCCAAAGCACTCTACTTACATGGTGATCTGCAAGTTGCAGAACAAAAAGTAACGTTTAAATTCACCAAAGGCGACGCTTCAAAAGTTCACGCACTAAAACTCTCTTTTTATCACCGCACCATAGAAAAATACGATTTCGACGTCACCCTTACTAAAAATGCCAGCGGAGCGTTCACCGGTTTATTTGATGAACCCCATGAAGGTGCATTTACTGTATTTATAGAGCCTATGGATAATAGTTGGAAAATGAAAGAAAAGATCCAACTTCCACACAATGGCATCATCGCAATTACTCCTCAGTATAAGTAAACTGCCATGGCCAACTCGTGTTTTCATTGTTTAGAGCCTATTCCCAAGGGATTTGTAGGCTCAGTTACCTTTGAGGGTAATACTCAACCTGTGTGTTGTATCGGCTGCCAGGCCGTTGCAGAAACTATTATTTCTCAAGGGATGAGCGATTATTACACTTACCGAACTGAAAGTGCGGGAAAAGTCGAAGAGCTGATCCCCGAGCAGCTAAAAATGCTGCTCAGCTACGATAATGACGAGATACAAGAAGATTTCGTAGAGACGAGCGGCGACACCAAAGAGGTGTTATTGAGTGTTGAAGGCATAAGCTGCGCCGCCTGTGCTTGGCTAATAGAAAAACAACTATTGGCTCTTGGGGGGATCATTCGTGTCGATGTCAACACCTCAACTCATCGCGCGATGATAGTGTGGCAAGACAAAAAAGTTAAGCTCAGTGACATCATAAAATCCTTAATGGAAATTGGTTATAAAGCTTACCCCTTTCAAGCCGATGAAGAAGCCGCCCAAAAACAAGCTGTAGCAAAAGCATATATCCGTCGGTTAGGTGTTGCGGGTTTGATGACCATGCAAGTCATGATGTTTGCATTTGCCATGTATTTTGGCATGTTTTCAGGAATGGAAGAAGATTTTGAGCAATACTTCCGCTGGATAAGCCTGATCCTTGCCTCCCCGGTTATTTTATATTCAGCAATGCCATTTTTAACCAATGCCGTTAAAGGGCTAAAAGCCAAACAACTGAATATGGATTTGCCGGTTTCCTTAGCTATTTTTGGTGCCTATGGCGCGAGTACCTATGCCACATTTATGGAAGTCGGTGAGGTATATTTTGAGTCTATCTGTATGTTTACCTTTTTATTATTATTGGGTAAATATTTAGAGTTTAGAGCTCGATTAAAAGCCAGCGAATTTACCGCTAACCTACAAAAATTACTACCGCTGACTGCCAGAAAAATCGATGATCAGAACAACGAACAGCATATCGCAGCAAAAAAACTTAAACTCAACGATCGTATACTAGTCAAGGCTGGCGAGACCATTCCAGCGGATGGCTTAGTCATCAGCGGTAATACCACTGTTGATGAGTCTATGATGACAGGTGAACACCAACCTGTTAAAAAGTATCAAGGTCACCAGGTATATGCCGGTACTGTTAATCACGATGGTGTGATCACGCTAGAAATTAATAAAATTGGTCAGAACACCCTGTTGAACCAGATAATACGGTTACAACATAATGCACTTACAAAACGCCCAAAACTGGTCGAAGTAACCGACAAAGTGGCTCAATGGTTTGTTGCCTGCCTACTTGTATTTGCATCCATAACGGCAATTGGCTGGTATCCTATTTCACCAGATAAAGCGTTTTGGGTTACAATTTCGGTGTTAGTTGCTACCTGCCCCTGCGCCCTAAGCTTGGCTATACCAACTGCTTTAACCTGCGCTGTGGCTTCGCTAACCAAAAAAGGAATTTTAATCAAAGAAGCACATGTCCTTGAAACTGCAACAAAACTCACACGCGTGGCGTTTGACAAAACAGGGACTTTGACGGATGGTCGCTTTTCAATTAAACATGTTGAAATACTACAGACTCAATATACAGAATCTCAAATTCTAGAACTTGCGGCAGCATTAGAGCGTTTTTCAGAGCACCCTATTGCACGTGCATTTGCCCACATAACACCTGCAGATAACTTAATTCAAGATGTTGAAGTCATTGCAGGGTCAGGTATTAAAGGCCGCTGGCGTAGCCATGAGTTAGCCTTGGGTAAAAGTCATTGGTTTAATAACCATGCTTCTTTTGCGCAAGCTACATTATTTGTTGATGGTAAGGCCATTGCCGATTTTTATTTCAACGACAAGGTCAAAAATAATGCGGAGTCTGTCGTAGAGAAACTACAACAAGCTGGCCTTACATGTCATATGCTCACAGGTGATAGCTCTAACGCAGGTAAGGAGCTATCTGCTCAGCTGGCGCTCGATAGTTATCAAATTGGCTGCACACCAGAGCTTAAGCAACAAGCAGTAGATACGTGGTCAGAGCAAGGTGAAGTGGTCGCTATGGTGGGTGATGGTATTAATGATAGCCCTGTGTTTAATAGTGCTCACTTATCTGTTGCGATGGATACTGGCGCTGATATTTCAAAAAACACCGCGGATGTCGTACTACTCAACAGTGATTTAAACGCCATTTTGGCACTACAGCAGGTAGCGAAGCAAACACGAAGGATTGTAAAGCAAAACCTCACCATTTCATTAATGTACAACGGCTCCATCTTACCGCTCGCGGCACTTGGCTTGATCCCCCCTTGGATTGCAGTGATCGGTATGTCAGCAAGCTCCATCATCGTAATTGGAAATTCATTAAGGCTATTAAAACTATGAGTATTATCTACGTATTAATACCTATCGCTATTTTATTCGTCATTATTGCAATTGGTATTTTCTTCTGGGCGGTAAGAAGTGAGCAATTTTCCGACTTGAATAAACAAGGCCACAGCATTTTATTTGACGACGATAAAATAAAAGCGGACGAAAATAACGCTAAACGTTCCACAAATAAGTCAGACCAAGATAATTAACATGAATGAGGTTAGCCTGCTGAGTGCGCTTATCATGGGGCTTGCTGGTAGTGGACATTGCTTAGTCATGTGTGGGGGAATAGCCAGCTCATTGCAGCTTGCCAGTAAACAATTGCCAAGTTTAGTTGTTGCTATACTTTACAACGTCGGCCGTATCAGCAGCTATGCGTTAGCAGGCGCATTAGTTGCGCTACTAGGTGCAAGCTTAGCAAAACAAAATACTATGATTGCCAATGTGCTGCAACTGATGAGCGGTGTCTTTATGATATTGATAGGCATATATATTATGCGCCTCGCCAGCACACTAAAGTGGCTTGAATCGCTAGCGAAAAGCCTAATATGGCAGCATATAGTTAAGCTAAATAAATATTTGGTACCAATCAATACAAAGCCAAAGGCCTTTCTATATGGCGTATTGTGGGGATGGTTACCATGTGGATTAGTATATTCGGCGCTAACTTGGACACTCCAAGCTAAAAGCCCACTTGAAGGCGCATTGATTATGCTCGCTTTCGGCGCAGGCACTCTACCTGCGCTTATTGCCATGGGACAGTCCGCGTTACTATTACAAAAGTTTATTAATCATTTAGTTACACGAATTATCATGGGAAACTTACTGATTTGGTACGGCGTTTATCTAATTATTATTGCAACTGATAAGCTAGTACATTAACCTATCCTTATCTAAGCAAACTCATCATTTTAGATGACTAGTGACATTTTTTGAGAGTAGGAGCTCCAATTAAAAACAGTTTCATCTTTTGCGTGTTGTGAGAGTTTGCGGCACCCCAGGCCACTCAAAAAATGAGTAGTAACTGGAGTGCCTTCGTGTGCGTCACAGACTTATGGAAATTTTATGGACTTAAGTAATCAAAATCGCTCGAAGAGCCAATGCACCATTAGCTGTAACAACTGCAGCATCAGCCAGCTATGCTTGCCCTTTTCATTAAATGGCAGCGAAATGGATAAGCTGGATGAAATTATCGAACGCAAAAAGCCCCTACATAAAGGCGACTATCTATTTGAATCTGGTAGTAAGCTAAATGCTATTTTTGCTGTTCGTTCTGGTTCATTTAAAAGTTATACCCTGTCAGAGCAAGGTGATGAACAAATCACAGGGTTTCACTTAGCGGGTGATCTCGTTGGTTTTGATGCCATCAATAAGATGCAGCATCAAAGCTTTGCACAAGCATTAGAGACCTCAATGGTATGTGAGATCCCATTTGATACGTTAGATGAACTTGCTGGAAAATTACCTAAGTTACGCCAGCAAATCATGCGTTTAATGAGTAGTGAAATTAATTATGACCAAGAAATGCTGTTGCTTCTTAACAAAAAGACAGCGGAAGAGCGCCTAGCTACGTTTATATTTAATCTCTCCAACCGCTTTGGTGAACGCGGTTTTTCTCGCAAAGAGTTTCGCTTTACGATGACGCGTGGTGAAATTGGCAATTACTTAGGTTTAACCGTTGAGACTATCAGCCGCCTGCTCAGTCGTTTTCAAAAAGCAGGGATCATAAAGGTTGAAGGTAAGTTCATTACGATTAATGATGCTGAGGCACTCGCTGAAACAGCAGCAATTGCATCTTGATTTAAAACAAACTAATTATTGTTAGGGCTTTATCCTTAAGTAAGATCGGTTACACTCAATAGAGTCGCAAAGGTAATACTAGCTTGCGGCTCTTATTGTTAATTTGCCGTTTTAAGGAGATAGTCGTGGATCAAATTAAAAATATACTCACCGTTATTGACCCAACCAAAGAGCGTCAGAATAGCCTAGCGCGTTCTATTAACCTCGCTAAACGTACCGGTGCAGATATCACCGCATTTATGTCTATCTACGACTTCTCTTACGAGATGACAACCATGTTATCTAAAGGCGAACGTGAAAGCATGCGTGAAGCCGTGATCAAAGATAGAGAGCTGTGGCTGGCGGATATGGTCAAAGCTTTCCCCGACGTCAATATAAAAACCAAAGTAGTTTGGCATAACCGTCCATACGAAGCCATCATCAAAACCGTGCTTGAGCATGAGTATGACCTCGTCATTAAATCTACTCACGAGCATGACACTTTAAAGTCCGTTATCTTTACGCCTACCGATTGGCATCTTATTCGAAAGTGCCCCGCTCCGCTCCTACTGGTGAAAGATCACGCATGGCCTGAGCAAGGCAATATTATCGCCGCAGTCAACTCTGTAAGTGATAATGAGCAACACCAAACGTTAAATAAGCGTATTATTACTGATGCACAATTTTTATGTGGGTTGGCAAACGCGAAGCTTAGTTTGGTCAACTCTTACCCTGCGACGCCTGTCAATATTGCTATTGAGATCCCCGAGTTTAACCCATCGCAGTACAATGAAGCGGTTAAAAAACACCATGAAGATGAAACCTTTGCGTTAGCAGATACCTTCTCGATAGACAGACATGACTGCATTATCAAAGAAGGTCTACCTGAAGATGTGATCCCGCATGTTGCCAAAGAGAAAGATGCTGAACTTGTCGTTATTGGTACTGTTGGTCGTACCGGCTTGAGCGCAGCGCTTGTAGGTAATACTGCTGAGCATGTTATCGACAGTCTTGACTGTGATGTATTGGCATTAAAGCCTGATGGCTATCAATCACCGCTAGCAGATTGATATTCCTCTAATAACAAGGGGAGTCTTGTTAGACTCCTCCTCTGATTTACCTTATTTTTGTGACAGTGCACTAATCGAGTAACTTGAATTTAACCGTACTCTTTAGCGTTTCTTTCGGGCCTAGTTTTGAAGCGCCTCCCATCACATAAACCCAGCCATTATGACTCACTTGACCGTGGCCATGACGTGGAAATGGCATATCCGGCAACGATTGCCAGGCATCAAGTTTTGGATCATAAAGCCATGCAGACTTGTAAACCTTGCCAGTACCCTGTTCATTTTGATAATCAAGAGCTTCGCCACCAGTAACCAAGATCTTACCGTTAATCACGCTTGCGGCTAAACCAGCTGCCGCTATGGGTAGAGGTGCCAACGCTCTCCAAGAATCAGTTGTGCTGTTATAAACTTCTACCGTGTTTAAATTTGTAGCTTCATCCCCGCTTGTCCGCCCACCAATTACATAAATATCATCGCCAATCACGGCACTGGCCGCAGAACTTCTTGGACTCGGCAACGGCTTTGCTCTACTCCAGTAAGCATTGTTTTTTAATACATAGTGCGCTGTACTATCAATGTTGCTAACAGAATCATCGTCAAGAGTCTTGCCACCAATAACATGAATATTCATCCCCATGCTAGCATATACAGATTCAGCTAAAGGACTTGGTAAACTTGGTGCTGACACCCAACGTCTGAGGCGACCATCTAAGCGATATACTGTCGATTGAGGTTTCCATACTGCTCCCTTTGTTCCGCTAAATCCACCTATTGCATAGAGGTAATGAATATTACTTGCAAACCCTATATGGTGCCTCGGATCAGGTAAAGAGGGAGCACGCTTCCATATCTCCTCCGATGGATTTAACAGATACACCTTATCGGACGGACCAAGCCCTTGAAAAGTCTCCAGCTCCGAAGCACTAAACCCACCACCTACAAAAATGCGATTGATAAAAACGGTCGGATAAATTTCCTGAAATGCTACGGGTAAAGATGTCGAAGTTTGCCAAGTTTGCTGTGACATGCTCTCTTGGGCATGCACATTTGTGGCCCCCATTGCCAAAGCCGCTATACAAAATATGTACTTAAATGTTAGTGGTAGTCGTCTCACCGAAGCCTCTCGTGCACATTTACTTTCGCCATGTGCGTTTAAATAGGGTTGTTATCAACTATATAGTAAGTCATGCAGGCAAACAAAGGCTGGAGTATCAATTCACTACTCGTTGTTTTTCGCTCTATCCGTTTACTAACTCTTAGAACTATTCATAAATAACAACTATTTATACGAAAAATCCAGCCTCTAGGTTCAATAAAATAAAACCCTTGTTCTGCTTGCCAGTCAGGCTACCAAAATTAAGGAAAAATCAAGAATAACCTGTCATGACTAGATATATCTCTGTATCCAGAACACGAAGTAAAACGCGGATAGCAAAAAGAGTGGCGCGGTAGCGAGTTGTGCTCGAGTGATATGTGATGATTTTGTCCGCTTCCATGTCATCAACACACCTGTTAATGACATTCCGCTCAATGCAACCCCCATTAAAAACCACACCAATTTTGAGCCCAGCCCAGCAAAATAGCCGAAGTGCAGTGGATCGGCATACTCATTGAGATAACTGCTAAGTTTTAGGTTTTGCGGCGCTTGGACCTCGACGATCGCTAATGTTGCGGGGTTGATATAGACTTTATGAGCACGATCACGAAGTAGTGGGTTACTGGCTACACCTTGAAAGCGTAGTGCAGATGTTTCTGTTCTTGGAAAATGTACACTGGTGATAGTCCAACCGTTGATAGCCCCCTGAGCTTGATTAAAAGCAGCCTCGAACTGCTCACCAGAGAGCGCGACTTGACCTTGAACTGATTTGATTTGTTCTATTTGTGGTGTTCTTGGCTCCAAACTATGATCGACTACCCGTAAACCAAACTCAAATAAATACCAAAAGCTCGTCAGAATAATGATGGTAGTAAACCAGAGTCCCCACAACCCTAGCATCTTGTGTAAATCACTTAATAGCACCCTCGACCCTTTTGTTAGTCGCACACGCCAAAGCGCTATTTTCCAGTTTTTTGTGGTTTTTAGACCGGTGTAAAGAGAAATCAATAAGACAAAAGCGAAAAAAGTAACGATTGGTAGCCCAGGGACGGCAGGCATAAACATATAACGATGGAAGTCTCTAAAAAACCGTTGTACGGTCAGTGTTGAAATATCCCCTGTCACTTCATAAGTCCATTGATCGACATGCACATATCTGTCTTTATCACTCTCAAACGACACACGTGCTCGATATGTAAAATAGTCGCCTCCAATAGTGCCTAACGTTAACATACGTCCATCAGGGTATTGCGTTGAGATTGACTCGTACATCGCACGCCAAGCTGTCGCAGTATGCTCAGACTTTCCTTGGGGCTTGTCCGTCGCTCGCATTTGATCGAAGACAAGCCAGTCAATTTCATTTGATACCGTTGCAATTGTGCCGGTTGTGAGGATCACAAACATGACCATCGCAAGCTGAAAACCAACCCAAGCATGCAAATCATACAGTTTCCGCAGTCGTTTTCTTTGCTTGGTTTTGTCTAACATTTAGCCCTCACAACGATTGATGACAACGATAAACTACCAATTATAGGTAAACTCAAGAAACGCATTTCTAGGGTCGCCCGGGAAATGCCCGGTACGTGCTAAGAAACCAGACTCGGCATATTCTTTGTCGAAGACGTTTTCAACTCTAAATAACACGCTGTAGTTGTCTACTTCCCAAATGATTGAAGTATCAGCAACAAAGTATGAATTAAGCGTTTGCCCCGATAGGCTCAATTGCTCATCGACATAATTCCCACCGACAGCAAATGCTAAGTTCCATTGTGGGATCTGGTATCTTGTCCAAATGCCCAATTGATTTTCTGGCGCATTGGCAAATCTATCACCGACACTATTGCGGATCCCACCAGAGCCATTATCAGCCGTGATTTTGGCATCATTATAAGCATATGCAAAACTCACCACCCAATCTGGTGTCACGTCAGTGATAAGTTCAACCTCCACACCTTTACTGGTTATTTCACCAATTGCAGCTAGATTATCAACTCCATCTTGTTCTGGGTCGACCCCTGTACTTTGCAGCAGGTTTTGCCTCTTTATTTCGTAACCCGCCACCTTCAACAACGTGCTGCCGCTGAATAGCTCAGCATTAACACCAACTTCGATGATGTCGCCGGTTGTCGGGTCGAACGGTCCACCAGCTTGCACATCCTGACTCGAAACGCCCTGAGGCTCATAAGAATCAGCCCATTGTGAGTATATCGACACGTCGTTAGATAGCTTATAAATACCACCCACTCTAAAGCTGATGTTGCTATCGTCAAATTTAGTGCCGTTCGCATCGTCCTCAAACTTATCGAAACGCATACCGCTAACTAGAGTAAATTTATCCCAAGCTAGTTCATTTAAAACGTAAGCACCGTTACGCTTTTGCTTTGTAGTGCGCTGTGGCGCAAATTTGACATTGTATTGGCTCGGGTCTGTTTCTCCATAACGTGGCTTATGTAACGACAGTGGCAAAATATCAGAGTTTAGAGAGGTGCCATTTAGATAGCGGAAAATAAAGTCATTTGAAGCAGAGGCACGACCTAACAAGGCATCTTCTTCACCTGAATAGATGTCAATACCAAATGCTGTACGATGTTCGGCACTGAATGCTTGGCTCTCATAGACAAAGTTTGCAGCAAACGACAGTTGGGATTGCGCTCTTAATTGATCGCGAAACTCACGCGCTACTAGGTCAATATACCCATTACCGTCACTGTCTATTAACGCCCTTGGCTCATGATAGTTCTGTGATTGCTCATTATCAATATAGCGCAGTGCTACGTCGTAATTTAGAGATGAAGTTAGCTCACCAACCAAACTCGCTTGTAGTACATCCGATGTCAGATCTAAAAAGTCGGATGGTTCATTATGATTCCACTTAGGATAGGTCAGAAACTCGCCACTATCATCTGCTGGCACACCGCGAAGTCGGTTAGCATCAAGATCTTGTTTGTAGTGTGTATATTGCAGTACCAGACGTGCATCATCAAAGTCATAGGCATAGCCTGTGTCAATTATTGCGACTTCACTGGCGCTGTTATCACGATAGGTATCTTGTTGTTCATAAAACGCGCCGAGTCGAATGCTTTGTGCTTCAGCAACTTCAGAGGTGACTTCTGCAGAGCCGCCAAAACGGTTGTCTGTACCAAAGATGATACGTGTGTTTGCACTAAATTCTGCTTGTGGCTTTTTTGTAATGTAGTTAAATAGCCCCCCTGGTGCACCAGGTCCGTAGAGCATACCTGATGGTCCTTTTAAAAAGTCGACACGTTCAACATTAAAAAGTTGCGGTACGTTAAAACCAACGTATGGGTCTCCTCTTAAGCCGTCAAAGTAAATTTCTTCCTGACGAAAACCACGTGCTGTGACTCCGGCATAACTGAATTGACTAACACCTGCAATATTGCGGTATAAATCCTTAGCGTCTCTTGCACCTAAGTCATGGATCAAATTCGCATTCAGCGAGGTAATCATCTGAGTTGAATTTAATGGGTCAACCGCAAGCTTTGCCGTAGTGGACTCACCATTACGATATAGATTCAATGTTCGGCTCACCACCGTGATCGTTTCAATCTCTTGCTCTGTCATTTCTTCTTGAGCATTTTGTTGCTTTGCTGACACTTGCAGCGAGGGATACATTATCGCTAAGACAATAAGGGAAAGCTTAGATATTTTGTTCATTAGGGGTCACACAAGATAATTATAAAAACAGCATATAAATAGTAACAATTATTAGTTGCATTTAAAATAACAAATAGAAAATAATTGCAATTTCCAACACAGTTAGTATTGGATTGCTCCTAATGATAAATTTTTAATAAAGCACTGATTGAGTTCCCCGCTCTGACCTCAGTCTCGAACGCATGTAATACCCATTAACCCGAGGGTGAAGGAAGCATCCATGCCCGTTTTGTTAAACATGAACCTTCTATCGGGCAGCGCAAACTGTTCAGTAATACTGTTCAGTAATAAAGTCAAAATGGGGTTGATTGATTGGAGATTTGAGCAAAAAGGCGGACTGCTAAAACCACTTTAAAAGGAGGCTAAATACAGCGCTAGGTAAAGGCACCTAGCGCAACGAGAAGTTATCCCAATTGTCGTAATTAAGTGGTCTATTGTGAGGTGAGAAAATCTTAACGCAGTTAGCGTCAAATTTACGCCCAAATTGAGCAAATATTAATGCTAATAGGTATTAAATATTTGTCACATCAATAAAGAGTGACTCATCTATATTTGTTGACGAAACTACAGCCTCATTAAAGTCATACGCTTCTCGTTCACCATTTCTATCAAGAGGCAGACTTTCAAAATCGAATAACTCTGTATCTGCCAACTGACTTGGGCTAACGTTTTGAATAGATTTAAAAATATTCTCTACGCGGCCAGGGGTTTTCTTGTCCCATTCCACCAACATAGACTTGATATTCTGCCTTTGTAAGTTTTCTTGTGAGCCACATAGGTTACATGGAATGATTGGAAAGTCTTTATGCTCGGCATACTGAAGCAGATCTTTTTCGCGAGCATAAGTTAGTGGGCGGATCACCACATTGCGACCATCATCTGAACGCAGCTTTGGTGGCATCGCCTTCATTCTCGCGCCATAGAACATATTTAGGAACAGTGTCTCAACAATATCATCTAAGTGGTGACCTAACGCTATTTTCGTCGCGCCAATTTTCTCGGCGAAAGAATATAAAGTACCACGGCGTAAACGAGAGCAGAGCCCACAGGTAGTCTTACCCTCAGGTACTTTTTCTTTAACCACTGAATAGGTATCTTTATCTATGATGTAGTATGGAATATCTAAGCTTTCAAAGTACTCAGGCAAAATATGCTCAGGGAAACCGGGCTGCTTTTGGTCTAGGTTTACCGCTACAACATCAAAATGGATCGGCGCTGCTTTTTTTAGATTTAGCAAAATATCCAGCATTGCAAATGAGTCTTTACCACCACTGATGCAAGCCATTACGACGTCACCTTCTTCGATCATATTATAATCTTTAATGGCATTACCGACATTGCGGCGCAAACGCTTTTGCAGCTTATTGAACTCTAAAACTTCTTTACGATTATCTTGCTCTATCATGGTGTTAGGTGCCGTACTCATACTTACTCAAGTCTGTAGTAAAGCTTTCAAGCTTTGCTACATTACTACATCAATTATGGGGCGCTGATTATACGTGAATTTACAGTGAGGTTAAATACAAAAAATGGCGCTTACATGGAGCGCCATTTTCATTTATCTTGGGGTGTAGATCTCAAGCGAACTAATTCATTGATATTATAATCCGAACACCACTTTTTCACTTTTCAGCATGCGGCTACTTAAGTAGGTAAAGATAGCAAATAGCCCCAAAGTTACCGCACTAGAGAGTAATAACTGCGGTACAGGGATAGCATTACCTTTGATGATCTCTATCATGGCATTTTGCTGAGCCGCGATAGGCATCCACTGCATAATATCCGTGGCGATATCATACGTTGTCGCCATACTCATCATTACTGGAATAAACAACGCCATTGCGACATAAGATTGTGCTTCTTTAAAAGACTTGGCAAGAAAAGAGATAAAGATAAGCAAACTGGCAGACATTAGTGCTATTGGTAAGCCAATTAAAATCGCTGTAACAATAAACGTAAAATCAATAATAACGGTAAAGCCCATCATTTCCCACGGCACCATGTTGTATGCAAACTTAGAGACTACAGTGGTTAAAATTAATGCAATGATAGAGAAACCTGCAATTGCGCCTACTTTAGCTAGTACAATATGTGTTGTGCTTATTGGGTGACTCAATAACAGTTGTAAAGAGTTGCGCTCTCTCTCTCCTGCACTGCTGTCAATGGCCATTCCCATCGCAGCGTAAAAAAGCGAAATAATAATAGATAGCGTGGCAATCCCAAGCACAAATCCACCTTTAGAAGTAGGCGTTGCTTGATCATGTGTTTGCACGTCGATTGCGCGGGCAATGGTTGGGTCAATACCACGGGCCACCAGACGTAGTGAAGCAACTTCGCTGTTGTATAGCATCAAATTACGTTCCAAACGATTAATTGACGCACGTAGTTTTTGCTCTGATTTATCCGCAATAATAAATACCGTGGCGCTCTTTCCTTGCGTCATATTGACCTGATAATCGTCACTGATCTCCAAAGTAATCGCTTTAACTTCCTCTCCCTCTCCATGTTCAATTTCTTTACTTGCAAGGAACTGCACGAGATTTGGTGCATTATGTGCATTTTTTATCGTGATTTTTAATGCCTCTGGTGATGCCATTTGTTTAAACATCACGGTAAACAGTACACACATTAGGATGGGCGCACCAATACAGTAGTAAAGTCCGGCCATTACTGAGCGCTTATCTCGACTTGCATCTAGCACTTCTTTTTTAAACAATATTGAAATCAACTTCATCATGCCGCAATTCCTTCATCTGTACCAATTAAGGTGATAAATGCTTCTTCCAAGGAGGTTTTACCTGTTTGCTCACAAAGTGATTGCGGGGAGCCTTGTGCGACCACTTTACCTTTGGCCATCACGACCACATGATCGCAAAGTGCTGCGACTTCTTGCATTACGTGGCTTGAAAACAACACACAGTGACCTTGTGCTTTTAACATCAACAGCAGATCACGTAGCACTCTGGTACTCATTACATCCAGCCCTCGAGTCGGCTCATCCAGAACAATATTTGTTGGTTTATGTACAATCGCTTGTGCTAGCGCTGTTTTCATTCTCTGACCTTGAGAAAACCCTTTGCAACGCCTATCAGCGATATCAAGCATTTGTAACTTCTCAAGTACCGTTTGTGTGGCAGCTGCGGCTGCCTTTGGTTCCATACCACTCAACTGTGCATAAAACTGAGTGTATTCACGTGGTGTCATTCGTTCATAGAGCCCACATGGATCGGGAAATAAGCCAAGCTGCTGTTTCGCTTTTGTTGGCTCTTTAGCAACATCAATATTATCTATCGTGGCATGACCTTTATCAGCCTGAAGCAAACCAAACACAGTGCGCAAACATGTTGTTTTACCAGCACCATTCGGGCCTAGTAACCCCGTAATTTGGCCATCACTAGCTGTGAATGAAAGCCCATCTAACGCGTTCACTTCACCAATTTTTTTATATAAGTTATCTACTTGGATCATGACTTACTCCTTATCAGCAATGCTGGCTGGGCCATTAATATTCATAAAGAATTGCTTACGTGTATCTTCTTGAAGGCAACTAGTATCAAAATCTCCGACAGCTTTTTCATCATAAAACTTAGCAATAAGTTTATTTGCACAGCTTTGACTCGCAACAATATGGGTTGCTGTCGGTGCCACTAAATGGGTTGCATTAGTCAGTTTTTCCATCGCCACTTCAGCCCACTTTGCTGGCGTAGCTGGGTCTAAACCACCAGATAGCAAAAGCGTTGGTATATCAGACTCTACAGGGTCATAGTAGCTATCAGGAACCGGTTTAACATCCCATATTGGGCAGGTAATATCGAGACCTTCAACCATTGTCTTACCAATATAATTCTTGCTGTACTTCTCTTTATCGGCACCTGATAATCTTGCCCAGTCTTCACCACATACAATGGCCTGATGCATACCAAGGGCGAGATCCATACCGTCCTCATTCGGCGCCATCATACCCACTAAAGGTAATACGTTACCTTTACTCGCTTCACTAATAGCAAGAGGGATCAACACTCTTGAAGGATGAGCATAAAGAGCCATCCTGATTGCGCCATATAGCTTAGACTTAGTCATTGTCATATCTAATGGCTGACTTGTCCTTGGGTGCAAAACGGATACTTTAAGTGGAGTTTGCTCAACTTGTGTCAGTAATGATTGCCAACGCTGGGCTAAATTAGGGTAAGCTTGGGCGCATTTTTGATCCGACTGGCATTGTTTAAACAACGCATTCAACGAGTCTTCAATCGCCCCGCCAATCGCTAATAAGCTTTGGTTACTTGGTGCAAGACCGTCTAATACTGCTGACGCCACGCTATCAGGGAACTGTCTCATATACTCAAGTGCAATACGAGTGCCATAAGAGCCACCGTATAAATGCAGCTTACTATAGCCAAGCGCTTTTCTTACCGCATCGAAGTCTTTGGCCGCAGCGGGGGTGGTGTAATCAGACAAGTCTGTCGCTAGTTTTTCTTTACACTCAATAGTGTCTTCTTTGTAAAAGTCTAAGCCTAATAAAGTATCATCCACAGCAAACTGGCTTGCGAGATCATCAAGCCCACACTGTAAAAGATTAGACTTTCCAGTTCCTCTTTGGTCAACAAGGATGATGTCTCTATTCTCTCTGGCATATTTTAAAATGCGCTCAAAGTTCGCTGCGATGCTCGTCGCCGACTGCCCAGGACCGCCTGCAAACGCGAGTATTGCTTCTTGCGGATATAAGGGCTTGATAGCAGGAATAACCATAAAGTGAATATCAATTTTTTGATCTTGTTTTTCATCACTTAATGGTTGCGACAATGTACCACACTGCACTCTATCACTCAGGTGTTTAGCGTAGCAAGGCGCTAATTCAACTGCTGATGTCGCTGCACGAAGTGGCAACGCAGCACTAATAAGTAAGGGTACTGCCGCCAACTTTACTAAGTTTTTCTTAATGTTAAATGGCTTTTTCATAGTTAATTCCTTGTTGACTCATCGCCAGTATGCTAACTTTAAATGAGTGTATCAGTGTATTATTGTATTAATACAGTAGAATCAGAGTAATGCTAGATCTTATTCATGTCAACCCCAACAGCGCAGAGCCCATATACAAACAGCTATTTGATCAAATAGTGCGGTTAATCGTGTCTGGTAAAGCACATCCCGGAGACGAATTGCCTTCGGTGAGAAAACTTGCAGAGTACTTTGCAGTCAACCCCATGACAGTATCTCGTGCAATTGGGCAACTAGTAGATCAAGGTTGGCTTGAACGCAGACGCGGTCAGCCAACCCGGGTAGCAAAGCAACTAGCCATGCAACAAACGGACAACCTTCTGCAAAAAAATTTAAGTATTTTAATCACTGACGCTAAGCAACTGGGGATAAGTAAAACAGAGTTGTTATCATTGATAGATAAAAACTGGGAACAAGAATAATGACAAGCCCACTACTAGAATTTAATCAAGTAAATAAGCAGTTTGCAGGTAAAGCTGTTTTAAACAATATCAACCTTATTATTGAGCCGGGTATGGTGATGGGGTTATTGGGGCGAAATGGTGCGGGTAAAACCACATTATTACGTATCGCCCTTGGCCTGATCTCACAAAACACGGGAGTCGTAAGGTGTTTAGACAGTGACAATCGGCAGCTTAGTCCTGCATGCAAGCAAAGAATCGGATATGTACCCCAACAACCGTGTGGCTATCAAGGATTTAAAGTCAATGATGCACTGGCACTACACAAAAGCTTTTACCCTAACTGGGACAGTACGCTAGAGCAAACATGGCTATCGCGACTTGAGCTTGATGGCAACGCGCTAGTGAGTAACCTTTCTGGTGGACAGCAACAAAGCTTAGCGCTTATCATGGCTATGTCATACCGTCCACAGTTACTGATTTTGGATGAACCCGTTTCCAGCTTAGACCCCATTGCACGCCGAGCTTTTATGAGTGATTTGTTTGAGTTGGCATTGGAAGCAGGTTCAGGGGTGCTTTTCTCTTCCCATATCACCTCAGATGTCGAACGTATCGCGAGCCATATTGCAATCATCAAAGACGGAGAGGTACTCGTTTCGGGAGAACTCGACAGCTTAAAAGAACAGATCAAAATTGTTCCAAATAGCGCCAGCGACCCTTTACCCGGAGCCACAATACTTCATCAGTCTCAGCGTTCTACCGTATATCAAGCAAGCTCCTGTAACTTAAGATCCAAAAAACCTGAACATAACATCACAAATCTTGAGCAGCTTTTTGTGGAGCTACATCAATGAGATTCATCGGCAAGGCAAATTACTGGTCAGGATTCTCTGGACTGTGGATGAAAGAATGTGGCTCCGCCAACTTCTTCATTCCTGGCGTATTAGGCGCATTAGTGTCTCCTTTTGCGTTCATGATAGCAGATCAACATCTTCAAAGTTTTGCTTTAGTTTTCTCACTTAGTGCTTTATGGATGGCGTTCTGCTGGCAAGTTGTCAAACTTCAGGCGCAAGAAGGAGCAATGTTATTCCCTGCGCTCAAGCATCATGTTTACAAGCAAGGTGGACTTATTTTATTACTTGGCTACGCGTTCAATGCGCTAGCTATGATAAACCAACCGGTGCTTGAGGTTATCTGTAGCATGCTATTTGCCAGCGCATACTGCGGCTACTTCTTTTTGCTCACGCAAAGAAGCAGTCGCCACTTTAAGCACAATAGTTACTTCTTTATGCTGCTTTTAATGGCTGCTATGTTTTTTGGTCACCAACCAACTACATTAGCCGCGTTAGCGATCCCACCGAGCCTCATTGCTTTATACTTCATTTTTACAAGGCAAAAAAACTGCCACTGGCACCCAGAGGCCTATCAAACCTACCTTAATAATATTCAAACGGGGTTACTACCTGTTCATACTTTCACGCCAGCTTGGTTGACACAGAAGTTTCGGCATTTTTTGATGCCTATGAGTTATTTTTCTGGAAACTTGCTGCTACAAACCTGCCAACTTTTTGTGTTAGCAGGTCTCCTTGCAATAATTGCCGCCGTGTTTTTTGATGCCAACTCTCAGTTTTTGATGATGTTTATGGATGTGCTGACAATTATGGTTGCGATTTTCGTGTGTTGGTCAAAGCTACAAACTAGGATGAGCTGGGATCAACTCTATTTGCTTCCTATCTACTCGAGCCTGACTTCCATTAAACGGGCATATCACATTGCCGCATGCAAACTGGCTCTATGCCTGGCACTATATCAACTTATTATCATACTTGTTTGCGACAGCTTGTCTGCACTACAACCTTACTCCGTTTATATTCTCATTTTTGCAGGCTCAGTATCCAGTTTTATGCTGTGTATTGCCCTTGGCAGTATTGTTAACAATACTATTTCACTCTCACTCTCCTGCATGTTCGCTCTGGTTTTAGACAGTGCTCTAAAAACTTACCTTTTAGAGCATCATCAAGCTATCAGTAGCGTACTTGTGATGTTTGGCTACTGTATAGCTATCAGCTTGCTACTTTTATATGCAAGTAAAAAGGTTGAGTAACGCTTAGTGGGAATGCGTCCGACTGTTTATAAAGTCTGTCACAGAGAATAACACCCCAGAAATAACAAAAGTGATATGGATCCCAACTTTCCATGCGAGTTGTTCGCTGGTTAACTCGTGAGAGTGAATAAATACTTTTAATAGTTCTACGGCTGAGATAGCCACAATGGCACTAATAAGCTTGATTTTGAGGCCAGAAAACCCAACCTTTCCCATCCAGGTAGGCTTATCTTCTTGCGGTTCAACATTTAACTTCGAAACAAAATTTTCATACCCACTAAAAATAATGATGATTAATAGCCCTGCCAAAAGAGCAGTATCAACCAGTGTTAAAATACCAATTAACAGCTCTTGATTTGTCGCGCTAAGCGCGGTGATAGTCATGACATAGAGCTGCTTAAAAAACTTTAATAGCAGTAGTACTATCGCTAATAACAAACCAACAAAAAAAGGAGCTAGAAGCCATCTACCTTTAAAAAGAGTTCGCTCTAAAAGGTGCTCGTAGCGATTAGGCTGCTCACTTTTAGACCTAACATCTTGTTCCATATTATTACTCATTACCTTGTTCTAAAGATTACATTTAACCGCTAAATGTAGCATTATGAATCCTAATTCTCACGTTTTATTGTTCATAACTTAAATCAATTTTTTGCTCTTTAAGACAAAATTAATTCGTTTTCTTTATTTTAATTTTTGCTTTAAAACGTACTTGTTCTTTCAATTAACAGGTAAAACGAATGAAAACCTTAACTTCATCATTAATCGCTCTGTCTTTATTTGCTTCTACTTTGGTAAAGGCAAACGATGAGTTACCAGTTGCACCCACAGACTTGGTTCAAGAGCTAACTGAAATGTGCCTTGATTGGGCAAAAGATGATGAGGTACAAGCCTCCGAACTAAAAAGGTATGTACTAAGCTGTGTAAATGATGAATTACAAGCGACTAGATATCAAAAAGTCAAAGATGTAGAAATCAAATAGTAGTAACATATGCAGGTAAGAGGCTGCTCAAGAGATTGAGCAGCCTTATGTCCTTAAAAGCGGTTAGGCTTTTTTCTTACGTGTCGCCTTTTCTTCCTCAACCCATTTACCATCGCTGTAAGTTGCCTTCCAGCCAGTAGCCTTGCCGTCTACTTCGGTCATTACATATTGAGTCTTGGTTTTTCTTGAGTAACGCACAATTGCCAAGTTTCCATCTGAGTCTTGCTCTGGTGCGTCAGCCAAATAATAAAATTTTGGCGAAATTCTATCTCTAAAGCGTTTAAGCTCTGCAACTTTTGGTGCCCTTGTTTCTCGCGATTTAGGGAACGTATGCGCCGCTAAGAAAATACCAGATGCACCATCACGTAGCACGAAATGCGCGTCTGATTTTTCACACTCTAATTCAGGTAATGGAACTGGATCTTCCTTAGGTGGCGCAGCCTCACCATTTTTCAATAATTTTCGCGTATTTTTGCACGACTCGTTGGTACAGCCAAAATATTTGCCAAATCGCCCAGATTTAAGCTGCATATCCGCGCCACACTTGTCACACTCAATAACAGGGCCATCATAGCCTTTGATTTTGAATGAACCAGTTTCAATCACATAACCCTTACATGCAGGATTATTACCACAGACATGAAGCTTTTTGGTTTCATCAATGAGGTACGAGTCCATTGCTGTTTCACAAATAGGGCACCGCTTCATGTGACGAAGTGACTCAGCTTCTGCCTCTTCATCTGCATCCGCTGCAACAGCTTCATCACCTGATACAAGGTTAATTGTTGTGGTACAACGTTCTTTGGGGGGCAAATTATAACCAGTACAACCCAAGAAAACACCGGTTGAAGCTGTACGGATCCCCATCTTTCTTGAACAAGTTGGGCAGTCAATGTCTGTTTCTACCATGACATTTTGTCGCATTCCGCCTTCATTTTCATCACCGGCAGCAATTTCTAACTGATGAGAAAAATCAGCATAGAACTTGTCTAGTACCTGCGTCCAAACCCGCTCACCTTCTGCAATATCATCCAGTCGACCTTCCATTTTCGCAGTGAAATCAAAGTTCATCAAGTCGTTGAAGTTTTCCACCAAGCGGTCGGTAACAATTTCACCCATTTTCTCGGCATAAAAACGTCGATTCTCTACACGTACATAGCCTCTATCTTGAATGGTCGAGATAATAGCAGCATAGGTAGAAGGTCGGCCAATACCTCGCTTTTCTAGCTCTTTAACCAAACTTGCTTCACTATATCGCGCTGGTGGCTTTGTAAAGTGTTGTTTCGGGTCTAATGCAATCAAGTTGAGTTTATCACCCACACTTACACTTGGTAGCGCTTGATCTTCTTCATTTTTCTTACGAACTGAAGGTTGTACACGAGTCCAACCGTCAAACCTAAGTACGCGGCCTTTAGCCTTCAAGGTGTAGTCTTCTGCCGCCACGGTAAGCGTCGTTAGATCATACTCAGCTGGGGTCATCTGGCAGGCTACAAATTGACGCCAAATCAGCTCATACAGTTTTTTAGCATCCGCTTCCACGCCATCAAGATGACCAGACAACACGTTTACATCTGAAGGACGAATAGCTTCGTGTGCTTCTTGTGCATTTCCTTTCGCCGAGTAGCGCAGTGGACCATCCGGCAAATATTTATTACCAAACTCGTTTTCGATGTAGCCACGACACATTTCAAGCGCGTCATTGGATAGGTTTGTCGAGTCGGTACGCATGTAGGTAATGTAACCAGCTTCATAGAGACGCTGGGCTAGCATCATGGTCTTCTTAACCCCATAACCTAAGCGAGTACTTGCAGCCTGCTGCATTGTCGAGGTAATAAATGGTGCACTCGGCTTACTCTTACTTGGCTTTTCTTCAACTTTGACGACTTCGTAAGCACTGTTTTCGAGCACTTGAACAGCAGTATCAGCCTGCGTTTTATTTACTGGTTTAAATGCTTCGCCTTTAAACTTAGTAACCGCTAGGCGAATATCATCTTTTGTTGCTTTAACATCTGCGTGAATATCCCAAAACTCTTCTGGAATAAATGCTTTTATCTCACGCTCTCGTTCAACAAGTAATCTTACTGCAACTGATTGCACTCGACCAGCAGACAGCCCTCTGGCAACCTTTTGCCAAAGCAATGGCGAAACCATAAAGCCCACAACACGGTCAAGGAATCGTCTTGCCTGTTGTGCATATACCATGTCAGTATTTAGCTCACCTGGATCTTCAAAAGCTTGCTTTATCGCATTTTTGGTGATCTCATTAAATACCACGCGCTTGTATTTACTTTCATCACCGCCAATGATTTGCTCAAGGTGCCAAGCAATCGCTTCCCCTTCTCTATCCAAATCCGTCGCCAGATAGATGTGGTCTGCATCTTCAGCAAGTTTTTGTAGCTCTTGAACTACCTTTTCTTTACCAGGCAAAATTTCGTAATGCGGTTCCCAACCCTTTTCAGGGTCAATCCCCATCCTCGCAACCAAGTTTGCATAGTCTTTTTGCTTTTTGTATTGCGCTTTTTCTTCAGGTGACATTTTGCGTACTTCAGCTGGCGACTTAGTTGCCAAACCTTTTGTTTTGCCTGCGCCTGAAGTAGGAAGATCTCGAACATGACCTACACTGGATTTAACAATGTAGTCCTTGCCGAGGTATTTATTGATTGTTTTTGCCTTCGCGGGAGACTCTACAATTACTAGCGATTTGCCCATAGCTGCCTATTTTTGACCGATTCTGTCTGTGTTTGCCCTTACTTGGGCGTTGAATTACTTATAGGTATATCTACAAACACCTATTGTTACAAGCTAAATATACGAACTTTTCCCTGATCACTGAATTATTATCCAATTTATGTACAATAAACAGCCAATTTAGGGACGTTTTCTTTTATATAAGGTTAAGGCACGGGAATATAAAGGAATAGAAAGAAAAATGCCAACCCGAAAGTTGGCATTTGAAGAATTAACCTGCGTCTCTGACTTTTATACCTTTGTTGCTAACTTTCCTGTCGCTGTCATCATCTCCTAAAGCAGGAAATGTAAATTTAATGTTCAGAAGACCTTCAAACTTATTGTTTGGTTCAGTTTCAGGTACTAGAATAACCTCAATTTCACCTGGTATTGCCTTTCCACTGTTACTAACTACGCGCGTGATTGTCCCACCTGTTAATTCGCCATTATTTGTGGAAATCTCCACATCAGTGCCGGCGGGCAATGGATTTCCAAACTCATCACTAAAGAAGATAGTGATAGGAACAGAAGCAGGGCTGTCTGATACAGTAAAGTCTACTTCTGCGATATCACAATAGCCATCTTGATCAGACGTTTCCAAAACTAAGCCATTACTATTAGCACAAGTACCTGAGTCTGTTAATGACTGAAACACCGTGAAGCGGACATAGGGCACATCTCCAGACATTACTAATTCAAACTGCCTGTAGACATTTACCAGTTCCCTAGTACACTCACCAGCATTTTCGGCAGCTTCCGAGCACAGCAACCCGTTATACCTGCCATCGCCTTCAAAAGTGCCGTTGCCATCAGTATCAAAGTCAAATAAACCATTATTATTTGTATCTATCCACCAATCGTCATGCCCGCCATTCTTCGTCCCAGTAGGAGAACATGGACCCGAGTTAGCAGTAACATCACAATCTTCTTTATCGAACCGTCCATTTTCATTTGTGTCTAAAAAAGCTTCAGTCAGATCATACTCTTGCCTATATTCACCAATATCAAATCGACCATTCCTACGCTCAATACCATCACTGGATTGTTCATCTCGAAAATTCTCTTGACCTTTAACAAAAGCTAGCACACTTACGCGCCCCCCAACCACTACGCGTCTGAGAGCTGTCGTTTCTCCATCAGTTATAGATGCATCTCTTTGTCTTAACATCCCCTCAATACAAGGAGCTGGACTGCCAAAATAAGGATCACAATTCCAATTTGAGGGCTCTGCTTTTTGGCTATTCGATAGAGTTGCGGCCAATTTTGGTGCAACTCCTTCATATGTATTTGAATTACCGTCAATGTCACCGATTCGATTACCCCAGCGATAATCATAAAAAGGTCTATCGCCTTGGCTGCGCCACACAACAGTACAAGAAGCCTGGTTTGTTCGGCAATCATAAGTGTCAGGTGAATCAAGGCTACCTATTGCCCCAGCCTCTGCAATAACGGTTGCAGCGACCCCATCAGCATTAAATTGGTTGAATTGATCGCCAAAAAATAACCTTATATCGGTGGTTACTCCGCTATGATTAAGTGAGTTGGTATTAAACGTGGTTGGAGAGGCATCAAATGTATCTTGATCGGTAACACCAGAGCTTAATATTAAGCCTGAAGACACACCAAAAATCTGTTCACTTAGTGGGATTGTATGCATAACGCCAGTAGGACAACGAACATCATCGTTTGTGGCATCAGTATCGTTACATGCCTTTGCAATATCTGTCCAGCAAGTTATTGCGTCACCATCTGGCAAGTTAACGAAAGATTCTTCTGGGATATAACATGCACTAACAACAAGTGGCCCCGGTACGATACCTGACTTAACTGTAGTTCTCACAATACCATTAGCATTGGTATTACCCGTAATTTGCGTAAGAGAGGCCAAGCCTTGCTCATCAGATAACCTGAAATCAACACGAGCACGGGGAATTGCAAGATTGTCTTCATCGACTAGCTTAAAGCTCACGACTGATTGCGTCGGCAAGCCCCCTTCGCCTGGAGGTAAAGCAATAAACTGGTTGAAGCCTTCTTCTTCTGGTAAAAACTGTACGGCCTGTGCAAGTGCACTGTCGATCTCAATCGTGGTTTCTTTGTTAATTGGCGAACTACCGTTTTGAATGGTCACTGAAATGCGGTCTTCACCTTGACAGCCTTTAGCGCGGTAAGTAGAGCGTGCAATACCGTTTGACGTGTTCACACTTTCATCAAGTTCGGCCAAAGCCGGTGTAGCAGATGAACAAGGGGAACTAAATGCCACCTCAAATGCGCTATTAATTAAGGCACCATTTTGGTCTTTCAGCGTTACAGTAATCACGGTACTACCACCAGCTGAAAGCTGTTGTTGAACGCCATCACCATCAACCAGGCCGTTATCAATAGACACATTTAGCTGCGCAACACCGACGTTAAAGTTAATTGCTTGGGTAACATCAACATAGTCTGGTGAATTTACGGTTATCGTCCCTGCTCCACCTTGATTTCCTGGTTGAAACTTTAAGATAGCGATACCAAAATTATCAGTTAACGCTGTGCCAGTTGCAGGTAAAATGGTACCCAATGTAGTTTCAGCACTAATTAGCGCATTAGCGATTGCATCACTTGTTTGACTTGAGGTGAGCTTGATAAAAATATCAGCAGTTTCATTTGATGACACCTGATTAACACGCGTACACCCCGCCGCAATTGGATCTATCATTGCTTGGTCACGATTTGTATCCCAGCCCACAGGACACTGGCTTAGTAGCATCACCTCAAGCTTACCTGAGGCCGTATTATCTGAGTTGTCACCACCACCTTGGGAGGTAAAATCGAACGTCTTTGATACTGTGTTACTACCTTGTTCATAAGACGCTGTAATGCGACCAGCTCCGACCACATTGGTTACCTTTAGGGTAACCGAAGCTTTCCCTTCTGTATCAGTTAACACTGAACCTGAACTAGGTTCCATTACTGCAAACTCATCGCTTTCAAAAACAACGCGACTGTTCGCAAGCGCGCTGCCATCTTTTGTTAATGTTGCTGTAATAATGAGAGGAGAAGTGGACGAAAGTGTATTTGCTGTATTACCGTCGCTGTCTGAACCTGATAATGTTATAGCGTATGTGCCATCACTACCATCACCATTTCCATTGTCAGTATCTTTTTGAATGCTGCCGCCACCGCCGCATGCAGTCAGTAAAAATGCGATTATCAGCAAGCCAAAATAGCGCATCAAGGGCATTTACCTGTCTCCCTAGCTAAGTTAATTTTATTATTGCTCAATAGTAACCCAATTTTAGCGATAAAATCACAATTTTTTATTAGATTAACTCGATTTTCTATCGCTAAATGCTGTTCATCTGCGCTAAGCCTGTTAAGCTTTACGGATTTTAAAATACATAGTGTTAGGACAATGTCAGAAAATCAAAAAATGGGCCTAACGGCGCGCATTATGATAGGTATGGTATTAGGCGTAGCGTTAGGCTTTATACTCCAGACCATACTTGGCGACAGCAAAGAAGTACTTATACCTTTAGGTCTTTTTGACCTGCCTGTTAAAGGTTTTTTTGTTGATGGTTTGTTTCATATCGGTGGCCAAATCTTTATTGCAAGCTTAAAGATGCTTGTTGTTCCTTTAGTTTTTATTTCATTAGTGTGTGGCACGTGTAGTCTAAGCGATCCGAAAAAGTTAGGCCGATTAGGTGGGAAATCTATCGGTCTTTATCTGATCACAACTGCGATAGCAATTACAGTTGCGATAACGCTGGCTCTGTTTTTTGCTCCAGGTGGAGACGTTGAAGTACCCAGCACAGCCTCGTTCGATGCAAAGCAAGCGCCAACCTTAGTTCAAGTTATTATCAATATGTTCCCAACCAACCCAATTGATGCGATGGCTAACGGCAATATGTTGCAAATCATTGTGTTCGCACTGTTGTTTGGTATTGCCATGGCACTGAGTGGAGATGCAGGGGCTCGATTGGCCGCAGTATTTGAAGATTTAAACACTATTGTGCTAAAGCTTGTCACTTTACTGATGAACGTTGCACCATACGGGGTATTTTGTTTGATGGCCAAGTTATTTACTACCATCGATATGGGCTTAATTGTTGAGCTTGGAAAATACTTTATGGTGGTAGTCTTGGCACTGCTTATTCATGCGTTTATTAACTACTCTATTTTGTTTAAGTTACTTACAGGGCTAAGCCCGGTTGTTTTCCTCAAAAAAATGAAAGATGCCTGCATGTTTGCATTTAGCACCTCGAGTTCCAGCGCGACTATGCCAGTGACATTAGAAACCGCAACTAAAAAGTTAGGTGCGCATAATTCGGTTGCTTCTTTTACTATACCGCTTGGTGCAACTATCAATATGGATGGTACTGCGATTATGCAGGGGGTAGCAACTGTCTTTATTGCCCAAGTATTCGGCGTTGACCTTACAATAAATGATTACTTAATGGTTATTCTTACAGCCACACTCGCCTCTGTTGGTACTGCAGGCGTTCCAGGTGTCGGTTTGATTATGTTGGCTATGGTGTTAAATCAAGTTGGACTACCTGTTGAGGGGATTGCGTTAATTATCGGTGTCGATAGATTACTTGATATGACGAGAACTGCTGTTAATGTCACTGGTGATTGTATGGTCACTTGTGTCGTTGCGAAATCAGAAAATGAATTTGATATCGCTGTTTTCAATGATCCTGACGCTGCAAAAGAGCTTGAAGAAACAACCTCTAGAGTCAAGACCTGATCCCAATTATTACAGTTAGTTTTATCCTTATTCGAAGCGATAAGGCTAAACACTAAAAAGCCGCACTTCAAAGTGCGGCTTTGTGCTTAAACAAGCGATTAAAATTGATAAGCGAACTTCACGTATGCTTGGCGACCAAGAATACTATGCGTTTTATTATCAATACCCATAGACTCCGATGGCGCTAATGGTGCTTCCTCATTAAATAGATTAGATGCACCTAATGTCACCGTCAGCTTTTCAACACCGATGTAACTCACACTAGTATCTACCGTGGTCCAAGAGTCAATCTTGTACTTATTGCCTTCGCTATCAGCAAGATCCCTATATGAATCGATGTAATTAACACTGATATTTGCTAGCCAATCGTTTTTCGCCCAATCCACACCAGCAGTCCAGCGAAATTCAGGATGTTGGTATTCACCATTTAGATCCTCAGAAAGGTTGAATGAATTGCCCTGCTCGTCACTTGCAAACGATTGTTCTTCAAAGCTTAACGCATAAGTTAAATTGTAATTAAACTTAAACTCCCCTAACTCTTGCGTTGTTAGTGCATATGCTAAATTAACATCGAAGCCATCCGTCTCGCGTCCACCGATATTAACGAAAGTATCATTGATTGTTAGAATACGACCTAACGTACTGCCTTGGTTAGGCGCTCGCACAACTAAATTAGGATCAGTACCGCAGCAATCTACCAGCTTTTGCGCACCTATCTTCTTAATGAGATCTTCCTGTTCATAATTCCAGTAATCAACACCAATACTAAAGTCTTCAGTGGCTTGCCATACTACCCCTAAGTTATAGTTTTCAGACTCTTCAGGTTGCAAGTTTTTGTTACCAGAGACAATAGCAGTATACTCATAAGGGCTACAGTCATCATCTGCACCAGTTTGGCGACAACGTTCTCGGTCAATCACACTTGGTGATTCGTCAGTCCGGCCAAGGTGTAGCTGGACTAACGAAGGCGCTCTAAATGCAGTACCCCATGAACCACGCACAACTAAACTATCCAGAGGCGCCCATCGGAATGCCACTTTTGGATCTGTAGTGGTACCAAAGTCACTGTAATCTTCATAACGTAAGGCTAATTGTAACTCTAGCGTGTCAAGTAGCGGTACACTAAACTCCGCAAAAATTGCTGTGTTATCACGATCACCATTCGCTTGGGTCGCTTCAGTACCGAAGATTTCTCCTCGAATATACTGGCTATCAGGGTTGTCTTCTATTTTCTCATAGCGATGTTCAAAGCCAAATGCAGCTGCAACATAACCTGCACCAAGTTCAAATAATTCACCTGACACCGTACCGTCTAGTGACTGCATTGTTGATGCACCGTAACGTGTTGTCGTTGTTTCAAAAAATGCCAGTCCCGCTTCTGTGTTAGTACTTGGTTCAAATGGATTCCATAGCCCTTCATCAATTGCTTGTTGTGCTCTTATTTTGTTAGGGAAACCATCAAAGCCTTTCTCTACTGCACTTGAGCGAATCGCCGAGTAAGCAATTTCCCATGACCAAGCTTGCCACTCACCACGTGCACCAAGTACTGCACGATAATACTCAGAATCAACATCTTTCTTACGATTACCTATATCCACAGTACGGCGGCGCATTGAAATATCTACACCATGTAAAAAGTGGTCCGGATCGTTAAATAGTGGGTGGTTTGGGTTGTCACCATCCATAAATAACTCAGTGAAGCTTGGAGAGCCTGCACCTTGAATAAAGGTTGATGTATGTTGAGCTGAGATTTCTGCAAATCCTTCAACCCCATCCATAATTTCTTGCACGCCATTGTAGTTAAAACTAATACGCTCTGTGGAAGGGATAGCAGTCATATGTGACGCAAAGTCATAGCGACAAATATTGCCAATATCTAGCGCAGGATCGCAGGTATCGTTACCCCAAATATCAGCAAAAGTTGTTTGTCTCACTTGAGTGCCATCATCTTCAGTACGGACGACTGGCAGTCTTGCCCACTGCTCATCCGTTAGCATACTTCTGACTACCTCAACACTGCCCGGATAACCCGCCGAACTTAGGGAGTTATTTCCTCCTCTAAAGCGTTGATCTGCAGATGCTGTATAGTCCCGATCAGCATAAGTTAAGTGGCCACGCTTAAAGTAATCCAGTGAAAAGTTATGATGACCATTTTGCGTTGACGATCCCCACAAAATAGTAAAGTTTTGCTCATCAGCGCCACCATCAGCAGTGTCTGATAGCTTAGCTGCAACTTCAAACCCGTCTATGTCATCGCGTAAAATAATATTAATTACACCTGCAACCGCATCAGAGCCGTACGTTGCTGAAGCACCGTCTTTTAAAATATCAATACGTTTTACCGATGATACTGGTATGGTATTCAAATCAACAAATGACGTTTCAATGTCTTTTGCAAATGGACTGACTGCAACACGTCGGCCATTTATAAGCACCAATGTCGATGACGCTCCTAACCCTCTAAGTGCCACACTAGAGCCGCCATTAGCGGTATCATCGCTCGAGTTACCTTGAGTACTGAATGTACCAGCACCGGATACCGGTAATTTTTGTAATGCACCGATGAGATCTGTTGATCCTGTTGATGCAAGATCCGCAGCAGATAAACTTTGGATAGGTGAAGGGCCTTCGAGATCTGTACGCTTAATATGTGAACCTGTCACTTCAATACGTTCTACTTGTTCTGTTTCTTCAGCGTTAACTTGTTGATTCATGCCGATTAACACTGCTATGGAGAGCGCACTGAGTGGTAATTTATAGGTCATCCTGTTTCCCCTTAAGTTAATAATTACTCTGTAGTTTTTTTAATAATCAAGCCATTATTAACACACCATTGAAACTTTAACAACGCATTTATTTAACATTAAGTTTCCATTTAAGGGTTGTACCTACAACTATACAAGATGAATGACAAGATTAATTAGATATTGATATTATTGATAAAAAAACAATAAAAATATCAGCTGAAAAGGGGAGTGCTCAATACCATAAACTTCATTAAGCTTGCTATTTTGAGGCGAGAAAATCTTGTCGATAATACCACTTCCGCACCCTACTCTCGCTGAAGTACCTTTCCCCCTCTAGGCAAGGCAAATTCACTTCCAATAGCTAGCTATTGGAAGTGAATTCATCGCAGTTAGCACTAAAACTGGCTACTAGAAAGGCATTCTTTATCCGCAGATCAGGTTATTTAGTTGTTACATAAGACATTTTTAACGCAGTTAACGTCTGATTTGCTTCTTCAAACTGAGCAGGCAAGTATTAAAGCTAATGGGTATAAGGCAAACTTGGAAACGGGCACCACATTGCTTACTTATGTGACGTTTGGAATTACTGAGGTTTTTGGTGTGATAACATGAGTAAGGGAAAGTTCACTGCGTTTTTGTGCTATAGCTGGCAACACAGTGAACGTGACATATCTATACTTAAAATTAGTGTTACAACGCGAGCCAAGGTTGAACTGATTTAATATCCGCTGCGTTTGCAAAAGGCGCTGTATTATGCTCCCAGCTTGATGGAATGCTAATTTGGCAGTTCTGCGTATTACACTGTGTGGCTGTACTTTTTAAAGCCGCATCATCGTTAAATGTAACGATCACCCCTTTATGCTCTGGTAAAAGGAAGGATAGTAAGTGCTTGATAAAGAAGCCTGACAGATCTGCTAATAAGGATTCAAATTCCATCTGCATCTTGTATAAATCAGACCTGCTAATAGAGTCGGCGTGAAATAGCTCTGCCTCTATTTGCATTTTTAGCTGGCATTCTGTATCGCCACCTTGGGTATCAATAATGACTTTCGCTTTATCCTTATCAAGCGCTTTGTCAAACGGCAACAATAATTGTGCTTCTTCAGTAAACGATAGCTGAAAATTGGCCGATTCTGTCACAATGTTACCACTACTAATTTGGCAAGGCTGCATGCTTACGGTGTCGACTAAATAAAAGCCAACTCGAGCAAACTCAAACTCGCCTTTATTCACGACTTTTAGGCGGTCATAAAAACTATCATAAGAAAATGTCACGGTACTAGCAAAAGCAAACGAGCTCCACCAAGTAACCAAAAGCGCCACCGCCACCACTAGTTTATTCTTCATCAAAATACGCTCTGTTGTGTCTGATCATATCATTTAGTTCACTAACATAATCTTCGCCTCGCTCTGAGTAGCTAAGCAAACCAGCGGTTAGTGCCGTTGCTTCTATAGGTACTTTTTCGGCTCTCAAGCCTGCACGTACTCCTCTTAACTCCTTGTACGCTTCATGCGTATTGATATTTCTAAAATAAGATTTAACAGCTGCACGTACTGACTTGAATGCACGAACTTCATGCTCAGCCTCATCAGCACGGCGCTTTGGGATCATACCGCAGCCTTTGGTGTAACACCATTGTCCAAAAAAGTTTAACCCGATCCGCGCGAACCGAGAAGTTCCCCATGCCGATTCATTAGCCGCTTGCATTAATGCTAGCTCTTTTGGAATAATATCCACTCGACGCAGTGCTTTTTTTAATGACGCTTCATTGATTTTCTCATTTTTTAAATCGTATTTAGAGAAAATAACAGCAACTTTTTCAACCTGTTTACGTGTCAGTGTTTCGCCAAATTGTAACATCATCAGTGCGATATCAAGTGTTGCACGTTGCTCCAAAATCAGCTTGTTTTCAGCCTCAACATGAGGCTTGATAAAATCAAAAAACGCTTTCTTCTTTGCTTGAATATCTTTAATGGCTGAAAAGTTGGGTAACTTGACACTGTGAAGTGGCTTTTCAGGCACTACTTTAACAATCTCAATTTCTTCCTCATCATTTTCTACAGGTGTAAATTGAGGCTCTGGCTCTTGTAGAAACGGATAGATGAGCGCCCAAACCGTCACTAACGCAACCAATAGTTTAATTAATTTTACTTGCATACCTACTCCCCATTGCGACGCTGTTCTAAAGCAGAGCCTATCTCCTTATTACTCTCAGAACCTTGCTATGATCTACACATAATAATTACTTTCTTCTGTTACTATTTGGTGTAGATCCATTTAATACGTCATAATTTACAGTATTCAAAATAGCGGCCGATAATATCAAAAGCTGCAATTAAACGCGAATTTTCGTGCAGTTATCGTACAAAGTTTAGACGACATCTTGAATTTAAGAAAAAGGAACAAGTAGTATGATGGTTAACGCTTGGCAGCAGCGGCTTTTAGAGCAGAAAAAGAATAGGCCTCATGACAATCGCTCGGCATGGCAAGTAGATCGCTCGAGAATAATCCATGCAGCAGCTTTTAGGCGCTTACAAGCTAAAACCCAAATCATGGCCATAGGCGTAAATGATTTTTATCGAACACGACTAACCCACTCATTGGAGGTATCACAAATAGGAAGCGGGTTACTGCGTCACTTGAGAAAGCATCACCCTGAATTTGAACACTTTCCTTCAACCAGTCTGATTGAGACGTTATGTCTAGCTCACGATATTGGTCATCCACCTTTTGGTCACGGCGGTGAGATAGCACTTAATTATCTAATGCGTGATCACGGAGGATTTGAGGGAAACGCTCAGACCTTGCGTATTGTTACAAAGTTGGAGCCTTATACCAAAGGTTTTGGCATGAACTTAACACGCCGCACCTTACTCGGATTTATTAAATATCCTGCATTAATCGACACACTCTGGTATCACCAACCAACGCAAACACAAAGTCGAAAATATATACTCTCGAGTGATTGGCTGCCAGCAAAAGGGATCTATCAATGTGACGAATCTGTATTTGACTGGATCCTCTCTCCATTTTCTCAAAACGACCAGACAAAGCTGCAAGAAACTGAGGTGAAAGACTCCTTCCGTCGTAAGACTAAGTTTAAGTCGTTAGATTGTGCGATAATGGAATACGCTGACGACATCGCCTATGCGGTTCATGATTTAGAGGATGCGATTGCAACCGAAACACTCAACGAGGCCGAGTGGCATAATTTTGCGCTTCCTGAATTACATAAACTAGATTCAGCTTGGCTAAAGAATAATCTTGATAGGATCACACAGAGCCTTTTTTCAGAAGATGAATCACAGCGTAAAGACACAATTGGTGAACTGGTAAACCTGTTTATTGTGCACTGTAAACTCACCGTCCAAGACTCAGATTTTGACTCAGCATTGCTCCATTTCACCGTTGAGATGGACTCCGAGTTTCAACAGATACTGCAAGTATTAAAGCTGTTTGTATATCAGAGACTTATTCGTGAGCCTAAAATGCAGCAAATCGAATTTAGTGGTCAAAACCTGCTTATTGATTTATTTGAAGTGTTTGCCAGTGATCCCATGCGTTTATTACCCTACACGACTCAAGCACTCTACCAAGAAGCAAGAGATGATACGCAGCAAATGCGCGTTTTGGCAGACTATCTCGGTGGTATGTCAGATGAGTATGCACGAAAAACACATCAGCGTTTATTTACTGGAGAGCGATAGTAATACCGATTAGCTTAATTAAGTTGTCTAAAACCCGATAGTTGAGGCAAGCGTGGGCAGTTGCAAAGGTAATCATTCGCAGAGTTGCGTAACAAATTGCATAGCCTACATTTGCCTGCCCAGCACATTTAGTAAAAGCTTCTCCCCTTGCAAGGTAGAGCGAAAACTAGTTACCTTCTGCGCTTAGTTCGTGTACCAAGAATACGCTTTTTATCCCGTTGCTTTTTGGACTTACCGGAGTTGCGGCGAGAATCTTTAGGCTCTTTGGTTAAATCAGGCTCATAGCCAGGAAGCCATTGCGGCGCAAATCGTTCATCTAAGAAAATTTCTATTTCTTCCAGCAGCCATTGTTCATCAATACTCACAAGTGAAATAGCTTGACCATTTTGCCCGGCGCGACCGCTGCGACCGATACGGTGCACATAGTCTTCTGCAACATAGGGTAATTCTGCATTGAAAACATAGTTTAGTGAGTCAATATCAATGCCACGAGCTGCTACGTCTGTTGCAACTAAGACACGAATTTCGCCTGACTTGAATTGAGATAGTGCTTTATCGCGCGCACCTTGAGACTTATCACCGTGGATGGCGGCAGTTTTAAGGCCATCTTTATTTAACTCTTTGGCGTAGTTATCAGCACTATTTTTTGTGCGAGTAAATACCAGTACCTGATGCCAATTATTTTTGCCAATCAGATGAGAAATAAGTTCACGTTTGCGGTCTTCGTCTACTGAATAGAAAATTTGTGTAACGGTGCTCGCGGTACTATTTTGGGTTTCAACACCCACTCGTTTAGGATTATTCAACCAAGGTTTTACTTGGGATAGCACAGTATCGTCAACCGTTGCTGAAAATAGTAGAGTTTGACGCTCACGCGGCATGGTACGCATGATCCGCTTAATTTCACCCATAAAGCCCATATCTAACATGCGATCGGCTTCATCAAAAACCAAATGTTGAATATTCTTGAGCGTTAAAGTGCCCTTTATTAAATGATCGAGTAAACGTCCAGGCGTAGCAACAACAATATCCACTCCTGCCTTCAACCGCTTTTCTTGAGGACCGATATTCGCCCCTCCATATAAACACACAACATTCAAGTGAGAATGGCTCAGCAATTTCTCCGTGTGTTCAGCCACTTGCTGCGCAAGCTCACGAGTGGGTGTTAACACCAAAGTTCTGACTGATTTTTCACTCTTTACACAGGCACTTAGCATACGATGCAAAATCGGAAGCATAAAAGCGGCGGTCTTACCGGTTCCAGTTTGAGCACTTGCTATGAGATCATTACCACTTAAGATCTGTGGAATACTCTTTTGTTGAATAGGTGTCGGCGACTCAAATCCAAGCTCAGTAATCGCGCTTAGAAGTTCTGGGTGAAGTTGTAATTCGTTAAATGTCATTAATTGCCAATGGTATAATTGTGCTGATAATTAGCAGATTATAACAAAAAAACGAATGCTCGATGCACCTTGTAACACGCTGCATTTATCTATGTTGACTTTTCCATCAGCCAGTTTTACCTTCGATGATTAGACTTTCTAGTTTTCAGTAACGAAGCTAGCATAACATTTCAGATTTATAGGGATATATTCATGAAAACGCAAAATTTTAGACGGATATTATTTTACTGTGCCATAGTCGCACTTTTGCCGCTTTTAGGATTAATCCTCGCCGAATTGTTCACAAGTATTTTAAAGTGTAACGTATCACAAAGAGAGACAGCAAACTGCTCAGTAGCAGGAGTTGATATAGGCATGATTTTAGCAGTGCTTTACACCGGCGGCTGGGTAGGCTTAGTTACGACTCCCATCGCGGCGATATTAGCGCTTCTGTTACACCTAAAAACACAGTAGGAAAACACTGCTTTTACGTCCTACTCTCGCTAAGGTACCTAAATCCTCTAGGCAAGGCGAATTTACGCATCAATAGTCGGCCATTGGAAGTGAACTCAACACAGTTAACGCTAAAACTGGCTGTTAGAAAGACATTAATTATTCGCAGCTCAGATTAATTACAAAAAAGTAGGCTGCAAACATTGTTTACAGCCCGCCTTGCACTCGCTTAATCTAGCGCATTTTCTACTTTATTAAAGAGTGTTGTAATTGCTTTACTTGGCTCTTTTGTCACTAAGCTAACCACAATAATTGCAGCTGTTGCGACGACAAAGCCCGGAACAATTTCATATAGTGTCGCACTAAGCGGCTCACCGTTATAAGTAAATGGTCCGTAGATCCAAACCAATACTGTCACTGCGCCTGAAATCATACCGGCAAGGGCACCCGCAAAATTCATACGAGACCAGAACAAACTAAGTAATACAAGTGGACCAAATGCTGCACCAAACCCTGCCCACGCATTACTTACTAAATCTAAAATTGAGCTATCTCTGTCATATGCTAAATAAATCGCAGCTAGCGCTACAACCACAACACTAATACGACCAACCAGCACTAACTCTTTATCTGTGGCTGCTCTGTGAATAAAAATCTTATAAAAGTCTTCTGTTAATGAGCTCGAGCTAACCAACAACTGAGATGAGATTGTACTCATTATTGCCGCTAGAATTGCTGCTAACAAGAAGCCAGCAATCAGGGGGTGGAAAAGTAGTTGAGACAAAATTAAGAAGATGGTTTCTGCATCTTCCACTACAATGCCCTTTTCGTGAGCATAAGCTGCGCCGAATAAACCAGTACCAACCGCACCTAAAGCTGCAACTATCATCCAAGTCATTCCGATCCGACGTGCTGTAGGCATATCTTTTACGCTTCGAACTGACATAAAACGTACGATAATATGTGGTTGACCAAAATAGCCAAGACCCCAAGACATCGCAGAAACAATACCAATTGCGCCCGCTGAACCAATCCAAGTTAACATGGTTGGATTTAATTCATTCAGGGTTTGCCCAAGAGGGTTATCCAATAGCGAGAAGGTTACCAGTGGCACCAAGATAAGAGCAATAAACATGATGCAGCCTTGAACAAAGTCGGTCAGACTAACTGCCAAAAAGCCACCAAATAACGTATAAAGAACGACTACCCCAGTAGTAATATACATTCCGCTTTCATAGCTAAGTCCAAATGAGCTTTCAAACAACTTACCACCAGCAACTACACCCGATGAGGTGTAAAGCGTGAAGAATATGATGATAACCAAAGCCGACACAATTCTTAGTGCATTACCCTTGTCCTCAAAACGATTGGCAAAGTAGTCAGGGATTGTTACTGCATCATTGGCATACTCTGTATAAACCCTTAGACGTGGTGCAACCAGTAAATAGTTTAACCATGCCCCAATCACAAGGCCAATTGCAATCCATGTACTACTGAATCCAGTTAAGAACATCGCACCGGGCAGACCCATCAAAATCCAGCCACTCATGTCTGAAGCACCTGCTGACAATGCCGCTACGCTAGGGGGTAAGCTGCGACCACCCAGCATATAACCTGACACATCACTGGTGGACTTTTTATATGCGTACAACCCTATTCCCAACATTGCAATGAAGTAAAGTGCAAGTGAGATTATCGTACCTATCTCCAATTTAGCCTCCTAAGTAAGTTGGGCTCTTCTCCAAATGTGAGCTTTATAGTGCTCAATTGTTTGATTTATAACTCACTTTGAATAAAAGCCAAAACATAAAGGATCACTATAACATGCTGCTACTTCTCACCCAACCTCCTGAGACCAGTGTACTTTGCTATATCTTCCTTTGAAGCGTTCAGGGATCTGACGTTTGGATGCAAAATGAGCTGACTCTTCATTTTTAGTCACTGAAGGTTACTCTATGATCTAGCCAGCACACTTTGAAGGTGATGACGCGCTTTCAGCGTGAGGTTTACACATTTGGCTAGTGCATACTTTACTCAATCATTACAAACTATGTTTCCCTGCGTGACCTCGTAGCACTTTTACCTTATATTAAAGCCAATATCATTTTGTTTGGACGGTAGTATTTATGTATTTTTACACGGCTCGTCAGCCCATTTTTAATGTCCAAAGGGAGTTGATTGGCTACGAACTATTATTCAGAGACAGTCTGAATAATGTATTTCCCGAGATAGATGGCGATGAGGCCACAAGCCGCCTGATTGAAGGCAGCCAGTTCACTTTTGGTCTTGATGATTTGACCAATCAACACCCTGCCTATATTAACTTTACGCTGGAAACTTTATCCAAAGGTTACGCCCAAATGCTATCCCCAGAGCAGGTCGTTGTGGAAATACTGGAAACAGTACAGCCAGGAAAAAGACTGCTCGCACACGTTAAAGAACTAAAAGAAAAAGGTTATACACTCGCATTAGACGATTACCAACACCAAAATGTATGGCGGCATTTTTTTCCTTATGTTGATCAAATAAAAGTCGACTTTCTCTCTACCAGCACAGACCAAATCAATATCATCAAAGCAGCAATTAAAGATTTCCCTAACATTGACTTAGTTGCCGAAAAAGTAGAAACATACGAACAATTTGAATTGGCTAAATCTCTTGGCTTTAAATTCTTTCAAGGCTTCTTTTTTGCTAAACCAGAAATGGTAAAAACCAAAGCATTAGCGCCTTCAGAACTTGCAATGGCGGAGCTTCTGTATGAAACGTCCAGTGTCGAGCCTGATCTTGCACGAATTACGCAAGTGTTTGAGCGTGATGTGAATCTTAGTTATAAGTTATTGCGCTACGCCAACAGCGCTGTGTTTAAACGTAGAGCCGAGATTTCAACAATAAAACAAGCATTAGTTGTACTGGGTAGCATCGAGTTAAAGCGTCTTATTTCATTGCTTTTTGCATCGCAACTTAACACTGAAAAACCAAAAGAACTACTGTCTCTTTCATTACTACGAGCTCACTTTATGGAAGCCGTTGCCACCAAAGCTGGCAAAGTTTCTGATACAGGCAGTGCATTTCTTATTGGCATGATGTCACTTATGGATGCAATATTGGATGATGAAATGGCAACACTCTTGACTAAACTGCCATTATCTCAAGAGATAAAGGCCACACTGCTGAAAAAGCCAAGTCAGTTTGGTATTTACTTAGATCTTGCAGAATCAATGGAAAAAGGAGATTGGGATAATGTTGAAACTGTCTCAAAACCTTTGGGAGTCTCACCTGAGCGCATTGCCCAGCTATATCAATCGTCGCAGTTATGGAGTGACACCCAAATAAAAGCCATTGAGTAATATGCAGCGGACTGCGACAATCTGTCGCATCCCACTACCATCATGAAAGCGATAAAATAAGCTCACAAAAACAATGGACTAATGTGAACTTATGAAACGCACGCTACTTTCTCTCAGTATTCTTTCTCTTTTATCGACAGCCAGTGCAGATGAAATAGAAAGAATTGTTATTATTGCTCCAATGCAAACACCGCTCACCCTCTCCACTGATACCAAAGCGGTACGCCAGCCTCTCCCAGCACAAGATGGTGCCGATTTACTGTCTTCTATTTCTGGTTTCTCTTTGGTTAAAAAAGGTGGCGCAAGCTCAGATCCGGTATTTAGAGGCATGGCTGGTTCAAGAATTGCAATTATCGCCAATAATGGACAAACGCTTGGTGGCTGTGGCAATCGAATGGATCCTCCTACCGCTTATATTACCCCTCAATCATATGACACTTTAAAAGTAATAAAAGGGCCTCAAACCGTTCTTTATGGTCCAGGTAATAGTGCAGCAACGGTTGTTTTCGAACGTGAAACTGATCGTTTGGATAAATCAGAAATAGTAGGTTTTGCAAATGCTGTGGTATCTAGCCAAGGTCGCCATAGCGTAAATTCAGATATTAAAGTTGGCAATCAAAATGGTTATGCACGTGTCGCAGCGAATTATAGCGACGCCGATGACTACGAGGACGGCAGTGGAGTCGATGTTCACTCAGCCTATGAACGGTGGAATATAGATACAGAGTTTGCCTACACACCTGATGATGACTCATTTTATTCCTTAACTTATGGCGTGAGTGATGGTGAAGTTGCCTATGCAGATCGTATGATGGATGGCAGCTTATTTGACCGAGAAAATATAGGTCTGAATATTAAATTATCTGCTTTGTCTGAAATGGTTGATGAGCTGAAATTTAATGCCTATTACAACTATGTTGATCACATCATGGACAATCATAGCTTGCGTCGATTCGTCCCCAACATGATGATGAAAAAGCCAACTTCTTCTAACCCTGATCGAAAAACATATGGTGCAAAGCTGACACTCACTTCGGATATCAACAGCAAACATACATTTATTTATGGGTTAGACTATCAAGAAAACGAACACCGCAACAGGATCAGTCGTGATCAGTATAATAGTCCAGTAGAGACAATGCCTCGTCAACTTGACGCTGAGTTTAGGCAGTTAGGTATGTTTGCTGAGTTCGAGTATGAATTAAGCAATACAAGCCAATGGGTAACGGGACTTCGCATTGATGATTGGAAAAGTGAGGATCACCGCACCATGATAAGTGCGATGATGACAATGAAACCTAACCCAACAGCGAATCAAACAAGAGAAGACACCTTATATAGTGGCTTTACTCGCTATCAAGCGCAATCTGAAAACAGTAGCTACTTTATTGGTTTAGGAAGAACCGAGCGTTTTCCAGACTACTGGGAAGTGGTTGGCAGCAATAGAGGCAGTGAAACAGCCATTTCGGCTTTTAATGTCGAAACAGAAAAGACAACGCAATTAGATGTTGGCGTTGTTCATCAATTTAAAGACATTAATCTCAGTGCCTCTGCATTTTATAATCAAATTGATGACTATTTGTTGATTGACAATATGTTCAAAAAAATGAATATGACTTCAAAAGTGACGCGTAATATTGATGCTGAAACATTCGGCTTTGAAGCGGAAATAAGATGGCAAGTCAGTAAGGCACTACAATTAACCAGCAGCCTTGATTATGTTAAAGGTAACAATTTGACCGATAATACAGCACTGGCACAGCAGCCGCCTTTGCAACTGCGATTTGCCGCAACGCAGGAGCTGTCAGACAAATGGCAAATAGGTGGTCTTGTACGACTTGTTAAGCGCCAACACAGAATCGCTATTGGGCAAGGCAATATTGCCGGGCAAGATACATCAACCACAGCCGGTTTTGGTACTTTCGCATTAAATACTAGCTATCAATATAACAATGCTATTCAGCTCAGTGCCGGTATTGACAACTTACTTGATAAAACATACGCAGAACATTTGAGCCGCTCTGGTGCTGCGGTAAGTGGCTATGAGCAAATAGCGAGGATCAACGAGCCTGGTAGAACATGGTGGGCAAACTTGAACTGGCGATTTTAATTGACCTAATATAGGTGCTCATTCGTCTATGCTCTGCTACAAGATATATAGTTATACGTATTAAAAGGTAATAATACCAATTTGACTTAATGCTTGCTCAATTTGAAGGAGTAAATCTGACGCTAACAGCGTTAAAAATTTCTTATTTAGAACAACTAAATAGCAAAATTTTTGCCTCGTGAGCATCTGAAAATATAAAGGTCGACATTAGCCGACCTTTATATTTACTAGCTTAGTCCATTGCTCCAGTTTGCTTAATTAAGTAGCCTCTTTTGAGCAAGTGTTAAGAAAAAATATAACTACAAGTTTTCTAAAAAGTTTTCATCAAAATCATCAGGCTCTTCCTCTAGTGGAGGGTTACCATCATATAGCTCATACAATTGACGCTGATAGTAAACATCTTTTAAGAATGTATATGGGTCTAATGATTCATTTAATAACTTTTCTTGCGACATCAATGCCGCTCTGGCCTCCACTGCCCGTAGCGCAAATACCAGTATAGTTTGCGGCGTAGTGAGTGCAATTTCAGGCAACACTAGATTATCGACTACATCACCTGTTAAATTTCTTGCTGTGGTAGGTCCCATGCCTGGCACCATAATATAGGCACCATCACCTACTCCCCACACGCCAAGGGTTTGGCCAAAGTCTTCATCTTTCAACTCCAGTCCGAGTGTTTTTGCTACATCAAATAGACCAAAAATACCAACGGTTGAATTGACCAAAAATCTAGCTACATTTATGGCCATGTGATCTGGCTTACCTTGCAGCGCAGCATTCACCGCGTCAGTCGGCGCGGCAATATTTGTCGTAAAGTTGACAATACTACTTCGCACAGGCGCAGGGGTAACTGACACATACCCCTTAGCCACTGGGCGCAAAATATAAGCATCTAAAACATCCATATTAAAATCATATAGAGGTCGATTAATGGATTGTAATGGATCTCGTGGATCTTTTTTCTCTTCTGGTACCTGTGCACAACCAATGACGGTGAGTGCTAGTAAACCTGTGAGCACAACTTTAAGCATTTATTTCCCTGTATTTGTTAAGACACGACTAATCTCGACATTAACCTGACTACCACCTTGTTTTAGCTCTATCACATTTGAAACCCCTTCCAGCTCACCATCTGATGGCATCACCGAACCGTCAATAGAAATGCGTGCGGTAACTGTAACGTGAGAAAAGTTAGATAAGGTTAATTCAGGCATCATTGCCATACTATCATCCAGAGCAACCGTGATTGGCAAGTTAAAGTTTGTAATTTTCGCCACAGCTAATGGCATCGCTGGACCATTTTGCGCTTTTGCAAAAACAAATAACGTGCTTCCTGACGGAATGTCGCCTTGTAACGCCTCGGCAATGGTAACTGTAGCGCTAATGCTCGCCGTACTATTTACAGCTTCTGGCTCTTGCTGCCCAAGCCTTTGTTCAAGCTCTGCAATACGACCGGCTATCATCTGATAACGAGGATCGTCTTGCGTTAGCTGTGCCATCAGCACTTCAAACGCTGCTTTAGACTCAGCCCAGTCCTGACGTTCATAGGCGATAAGTGCCAAAAGGCTAATGGCATCAATGTTCGTAGGCTCCGAATTCAGGACTTTTGAAAGCATCTTGGCTGCGCGGTTCATGCTCTGCTCTGACCCTTCAATCAACAATGCCTGACTGTAATTAACTAAGACATTATTATTATCAGGCTGCATTGCTAATGCTTTATCAAAAGCTTGCGTTGCCATTTCAAAGTCACCCAACGACATTGCCACACGCCCCAGTAACATCCACGCCACTGCATCATCACCGGCAGTGGCAAGTTTTGTTCTAAGCCCTAGAGCAAAAGCTTGTAATTCATTAGCATTTAACGGCTCACCAGTTTGCATTACAGCTCGCTCGCCATACTCTGGAAGATTTTCAATAGCTTCATTCCAGTTAGCGATTTGTCTATGGCTACCTGTGTAGTAGTAAAAAATCGCTGTTACAAGCACCATAAACGCGATCCCCGTGACCGCTAAAACTCGATTATCACCACGACTTGTTAATGATTGCTCAGGAGACAGCTCATTGAGTAATCTGCGTTTTAACTCGATCACTGATTCATGATAACTGTCTTTTTCGATTCGTTGATTAGCAAGCTCATCTTCGAGCTCTTCTAGCCTCTGATGGAAAATACCAATACGCTCGGCATTGGCGTCATCATCAACCACTACCTTTCTCTCTTTTTTGATAAAAGGAAAAACGACGAACAAACCAGCAAAAACACTAAGAAGCAGAAATAAAAACCACATTTGTGTTAAATCGGTTGAAAATTCACTCACAGCTCACGCTCCTGACGTTGATATTGGTTAATAAGCTCAGCGAGTTTTTGTTCATCTGTGGCATTCCAATCCTGCTTTTTCGCTGCACGCTTTTGGCGAAATACAATAAAGCCAAAGCCAAGCACAATAATCACGACAGGTAGTACCCAAAGCACAATGGTTGCAGGCGTGACAGGTGGCTGGTAATGCACAAAATAGCCATATCTGTCTATCATATAGTCAATCACGTCTTGCTTGGACTTACCTTCGTTCACTAAAGTGATCACTTTATCGCGCAAGTCTTTAGCCACAACAGCGTCCGAATCTGCAATATTTTGATTTTGACACTTAGGACAACGCAGTTCATGGGTTAGTTCTCGAAACGTTTGCGCTCGCTCTGGAGTCGCAAAGTTGTACTTATCTTCTGCGGCCTCGCTTGCAAAACCTACGAACATAAACACAATTAGGATAAGGTATTTCATTGTGTTAACTCCTGATAGATTGGAGCAAACTTGCTGCGCCACACGCGTTCATTAATATCGCCTGTGTGATGCAGTAAGATCTTACCGTTTTTGTCTACTAGAAAAGTTTCTGGGGCTCCCGAAACGCCCAAATCAAGAGCCAAAGAGCGCTCCAAGTCAAGGATATTGAATTGATAAGGGTCACCTGCACGACTCAGCATGCTAGTTACATCTGTCCTTAACGCATTAATGTCGAATTGATCGCCAAAGTCCGGGTCATACGCCTGTTCATAATACAGGCCGATGATCCTCACACCTCGCTCTCTTAGCTCTGTCAGATAGCCAAGCTCTGCGATACATGTTGGGCACCATGTGCCCCAAACATTCATAAGGTATACCTCACCTTTGAGTGAGTCAGCTGTCCAGACTTTGTTACTATCCATTAAGTCTGGTAAAGCAAACTCAGGCATCGTTTGCCCAAGTCGACCTGTCTGAAGCTCTCTCGGATTTCCAAATAAGCCTTGATATAAAAATACACACAAGAAGATAAAGATTAAAAAAGGCACTAAACCTAATAATTTACGGTTCATATTAAGCCTCCTGCTGTTGCGGCTTTTTTACGCGGCCACGGTATCGTTTATCTGCAAGTACAATAAACCCAGCAAATGAAATAAGTAAACCACCAAGCCACATCCACCTGACATAGGGTTTGTGATAAATCCTGAGTGACCATGCACCTGCCGACAATGGTTCTCCGAGTGCGAGGTACAAGTCACGGAAAAAGCCATCATCTATCGCAGCTTCAGTCATAAACTGCATACCAATATCATAACGGCGTTTTTCTGCGTACAGCTTAGTAACTTTCTCGCCATCTTTGAATACTGTCACGACCCCTGCGTGACCACCGTAATTTGGCCCTCTAATTTCTTTTACGCCGTCAAAGCGGTATTCGTACTCATTTAACATTGCCGTTTCGCCTGGTTTCATACTAACAGAGCGTTCTACCGAGTATGCCGAGGTTAACGTAACGGATGCGATAACAAATGCGATACCAACATGACCAAGTACCATTGCCCAATAGCTCAGCCCAAGCTTTTTAAGTCCGACAGTTAGACTCGAATGAACCGACACTTTGCTAAATAAGTCAGTCGCAGTCGCAATAAAGATCCACACAGCCAATGCAGTAGCAACAAAAGTAAGGGGAGCAACTACTTCAAAGCTTGAGAATAACCATGCAGTGGTGATGACTAAAGTAGCGACCAATAGTACTACCCACTTTTTAACTAGCGGTGGCATTTTATTTTGCTTCCAACGTAACATTGGCGCTATGCCAAGCAAAATAGCAAATGGCACGGTCAATATTGCAAACATCTGATTAAAGAAAGGGACTCCAATCGAAATGGAACCTAAACCTAATTCTTTATGGATCATAGGCAAAAGTGTTCCAAGTAGCACAATAAGAGTCGCTACGACCAAAAAGATGTTATTGACCCAAAGCGTTACTTCTCTTGAAATAAACTGGTATCTGCCTTCACTGTAAACTTGCGAAACTCGGGTTGCATATAAGGCTAGACTCCCCCCAACCACCACGGCCAAGAAAGATAGAATAAATAAACCTCTATCAGGATCAGTTGCAAACGCATGCACCGATACGATAATACCTGAGCGAACAATAAACGTACCGAGTAAGCATAAACTAAATGCAGTAATGGCAAGAAGTACCGTCCAAGACTTAAACACACCCCGTTTTTCTGTTACCGACAATGAATGCAGTAACGCTGTTGCGACAAGCCATGGCATTAACGATGCGTTCTCTACTGGATCCCAGAACCACCAGCCTCCCCAGCCTAACTCTGAGTATGCCCACCAGCTACCAATGGTGATACCTAAAGTTAAAAAGCCCCATGCAGCCATCGTCCACGGACGAGACCATTTAGCCCACGTGTTGTCCAGCTTACCTGTTAACAATGCGGCGATTGCAAAAGAAAAGGATACTGATAAGCCAACATAGCCCATATACAACAAAGGTGGATGAATAATCATACCTGGGTCTTGTAACAATGGATTTAAGTCGCGGCCTTCTACAGGGAAATAAGGTAATAAACGCTCAAAAGGGCTAGACATCCATAGGGTATAAAGCATAAAGCCTACACCTAAAAAGCCTAATACGCCCAATACTCTGGCTCGAAGCACCCAAGGCAGTGATTTAGACATAACTGCGACCAACATGGTCCAAACTGACTGCATCACTAACCAAAGTAGAATAGCGCCCTCGTGCCCACCCCAAGTAGAGGTAATTTTATAGTACCAAGGCAAACTACTACTTGAATGATGGGCAACATAAGCCACGGTAAAGTCATCCATTAAGGTTATATAAATCAGTACCAAAAAGGAAAACACCACCAAAATACATTGACCAATGGCTAGTGAAGGCGCGGCTTTCATTAGCCTTAGATTGCCTGTGTATGCGCCCCATAACGGGAAAATACACAGTAGTAAACTCAACGACATCGCCAGAACTAAGGCGAAGTAACCTATTTCAGGGATCATCTTAGTTAGTTCTCGCTATTTAAATTATATTTTGGCTTTTCGTGCTTTATGCCTTTAACGGCTTCAGCAACTTCTGAAGGCATATACTCTTCATCGTGTTTTGCCAACACTTCAAATGCTTCAACCACATTGGTTTCAACCAAGGTTCCCTGTGCTACTATCCCTTGTCCCTCACGAAACAGATCAGGCAGAATACCGCGGTAACGTATAGTCACCATAGGTCCGGTATCAATCAGTTTAAACGACACATCTAGCGATGATTCATCTCGCTCAACAGAGCCCGGAACCACCATTCCACCAATGCGGAGTTTTTGTCCAATTTGAGGCTTTTCTTTAAGCTCACCTTTGCCTTCAACTAACTCACTAGGGGTGTAAAATAAATTGATATTTTCTTGCAGTGCATAGAGGGTTAAGCCAACCGCTGCACCAATACCAAAGACAGCTGCAACGACGGCAAATAGTCTTTTTTTGCGTCTAGGATTCATGCTTCTGACTCCTCTTTTGCTTTTTTAATCCGTGCTTCTCGTGCCATTTGAGCTTTCACGGCTTGCTTGAGCTTTTTACCATCGGCAAGAGAGCTGACTAAGATGCCCACTAATATAAGCGCACATGAACCAAAGGACAGCCATACATAGAAACCATAGCCGCCCATTGCTAGAAATTCACTGAAGGATTCAAACTGCATAATTATCCCCTATTCACTAATTCACGTACCCAAGGACGATGCTGCTCACAACGCAAAATTTCATTTTTTAAGCGAATAAGCGTTACTACTCCCAGCACACCTGCAAAGGCGACAATATTAATTAGTAATGGCCATAACATAGATGGATCGATTGCTGATGTATCAAACTTTGTGATGGTAGAGCCTTGATGTAGCGTGTTCCACCATTCAACTGAAAAATGAATAATTGGTAAGTTAACTACACCAACTATTGCTAAAATACAGGCAGCTCTCCCCCCTGATTTTTTGTCTTCGAACGCATGATAAAGTGACAATACACCAAAATATAAAAATAACAGAATAAGCTCAGAGGTTAACCTGGCGTCCCACACCCACCAAGCGCCCCACATTGGTTTACCCCAAGCAGCTCCGGTAATTAATGCTATTGCAGTCATAGCCGCACCAACTGGCGCGATTGAGATAACTGCCAGCTCGGCGTTACGAATTTGCCACACCAAAGCAATAATGGCTGCTATGGCCATAGATGAATACGCACCCATTGACCAAATCGCTGAGGGCACATGAATAAAGATTATCCGGTAGCTGTCTTTTTGTTGATAATCTGCGGGCGCATAGGCAAGCCCCCAAACCCATCCAACAAGTAAACCCACTACCGCAATCACGGCAAAGTAAGGAAGCAAGGTGTTACACAATTGGTAAGCACGCTCCGCTTTGGCATAAGGATGTAACCACTTCCACATTTTAACTTACACTCACTCTTAAAGCTGACGATATGGCAATTGGTGCGGCGACAATGGCAACGGCAAGCATCGCACCAAGGATTGCAAGCTGACCGCCATAAGCAAGAGACATGCTACTGGTATCAATGGCGGATGTTGCAAAAATTAATACAGGGATATACAGCGGCAGGACTAGTAAGCTCATCAAAATTCCACCTTTTTGCAATGCAACGGTGAGTCCTGCCCCTATAGCTCCAATAAAACTTAACAAGGGTGTCCCAATTAATAAAGTTAACACTGTCGCGTTCAGGGACTGCGTTTCTAAATTCATTAACAATGCAAATAATGGCGCTAGTAGTACCATAGGTAGACCACTTACGGTCCAGTGTGCAGCCACTTTGGCAAGTACAGATAATGACAACGGATAAGGCGATGCTATCAGTTGTTCTAGCGAGCCATCGTTATAGTCATCCCGAAATAGTTTATCTAGCCCTAACATAGTCGATAACAAGGCTGCTACCCAAATTATGCCCGGCGCAATTCTGGTAAGTAATGCAGGCTCTGGCCCAATCGCTAAAGGGAATAACGTGATGACAATCAGAAAAAACAGTAATGGGTTAACGATTTCAGCACGTTGCCTAAATGCGAGTGTCACATCTTTTGTATAAACGGATTTGAACGCTAACCAATATGAATGATGAGTCTGCATTACAAACGGTACTCCAATGTCAAAGTTTGTAACTGCGCGAAATGTGCGGTGAGATCTTGGTGTGTAGTCAGTAAAATTGCTCCGCCTGCATCGAGGTGGGACTGAAACTGGGTTTGCAACAAGGCAACACCTTTTTTATCTAATGCGGTAAATGGTTCGTCGAGTATCCACAATTTAGCTTTGTTCAGCCATAAACGAACCAAAGCAACACGACGCTGTTGACCCGCTGAAAGGGTACGCACCGGTACATCTTCAAGCCCTATTAGACCCAGCTTTGCCAACAGCTCATAAACCTCTTCTTCACTGGCTTTTGCACCATGTACTTGCAACCAATACTGGACATTTTCGTAGGCATTCAGTTGCTGATTAACACCCGTTTTATGACCAATAAACAACAGTTCAGCTGCAAATGAATCATAATCTTCTCGAATATCGGTATGGTTATATCGGATCTGACCTTCATCCGCTCTGGCAAAGCCCGCTATTATTCGTAACAGTGACGTTTTACCGGCACCATTTGGGCCTTCAACTTGCATGATCTGCCCCGAATGGAGAGTGAAACTTAATGAGTCAAACAAGCATCTATCTTGTTTGGTACAAGTGACGGTGTCTATCTCTAGCAAATCTGGGCTTCTCTTTACCTAAAATTGGGCGTTAGTCTAACATAATGGTATGGTAATACGAATAATCCGATGCGATCGATTAGCGAAAATTTGATTTAAAATAATGAATAAGCTGCCAATTACAACAAATACTACGACAGCATCTGTGATAAGCACAGATAATAGCGAAGTATCTAAATTAGACTTGACTAACAACCAGCCTTTTGCAGCAAAAAACATTCACATTAGCAATGATAAACTAAAGATGGATGTAACAATTGACGGTCGCTGGCAAACTATCCAAATTGCGTTGAAACCACCAACTCAACCTAATCAGCTCCAAGAAGCCCAAGTTAGTATCGACGAAACAGGGAAAGTAGTTACTTTCCATACCCCAAAATTACAAGCTCAAGTCACATTGACGAGTCAGCTTTTTGATATTTTGGCGACACTTAAAGGCCAAACCAACAGTACAATTATTCAGTCTTCGGCAACTGTGCAGCCTGATTCCACATTGCGTATTAATTCCCTTGATTTGAAGGTACCGGTACCACACCCCGTCGCACAATTGCTCGCAAGTGAGAGCAAACTGTTTGCTAATCTAAGTACTCAACAAAGCAATACTCTTTTGCAAATAGTAAATCAATTTAGTGATCCTCTGTTTAGCACCACATTACCTAAATCAATGATTATTAAACTTATCTCTAGCCAGCTTAGCCCCATCAATATAAAGCCTCTAGTCAACGGGGTAATGCTTAATATTAACGATCGCCCAATTAGCTTACCGAGGATCCCCAGTAATTGGCCACCTTCTTCAACATGGCAAAAAGGTGAGCTCAAAGCAGCCATCAACGGGGTAGACGTGACAATGCCAGCACGACAAATAAAAGTGGAAACGATCAAACCGCTTAGCGCATTGCTGCATCAAGTAAGTGCGATTGCAAAACCCATTACGCCAATAAATAGCACCAACCCAACTTCAATACATACACTCCAATACGAAACACCATTACTTGAGGTCAGCCTGCAACAAATAAAGTCAAGCGTCGCGCGGGCATTGCAAGTGCTGATCGGCAGACCTTTTGGCAAACAACAACCCCATCAATCTAATGCTTCTCAAGCCTTGCTGACATCTAATAATCAACATGAGAGTATTAAGCGCCTATTACCAAGCTCCATCATACAAGCCCAAGACGTAAACCAACATAACGAAAGTAAGATAAGTACTCCACTACAGAAGCTCACTGGCCAAATAAAGCAGAGCCTGCTCGATATGATGAGACAATCATCAGTACCATTACAACAGAGCCAGCCCCCTATTAATCGCGAGAAATTAACCGCCTCCATCATCCACTACTTACAACAAAACCCTAGCACAGAACCAAAGTACCAAGCGCTTCCCGTCGATTTTGAAATGAAGCAAAAAGCCCTCTCTTTATTACTAGACACATTCACTGGTAAGGAGCAGCTAGACACTAAGCAGCTTCGACAGGTTACTCAAATTCTAGAGAGACCACTGTATCTTAAAACACACACCGCACCTTTGCTTGTTGATAAAACTGCACAGTTTGTACCATATGCTTCGAGTGAACAGCTTACTCACTCTGTGACCAAAGAAGTTAAAGGGATCATTGAAGTATTACTAAACATGCCAACCGCAAAGCTGGGAAGAAAAGACAATATTCAAGGCCCGCTACAGCAAGCCTCTAACACGATAGCAAAAGCGTTAAAAGCTGATTCGTTAAGTCAAATGCCTGAGCTACAAAAACTAGTAAACCAAGCGTTCTCTCGGCTATTGGATGAGCGTTCTATTTCGGCACTCGCAGTTAAAAATCAACTAGAAAGCCAACTGAGCTTAACGCCGTTTAGTAATACGACATCAAGCTTGAACCAATCTAGCTTTACACAAATGTTAGAACGCTTGCTACTTTCTCTTTTAGGTGGCCAAGTCGCAGGTCAAGACACTAGCAAAGAAAGCGCAAATCAAAAGATGCAGGCACTGCTAGAGACGTTGTTGCCACAGTTAAAAATGCTCTCTCCTAAACAAGTTGCAGATGCGTTACAACAGCCAATCGCAAAAGAGCTTTTAAATGACTTGGGACAACTACACAACCAACTACAACCACAACAATCTCAATTACAAACCACGAGTTTAGGGAAACAAGATAGTGAAACGCAGCTCATCGTTAATTTGCTATTCCCTACAAAGGTTGGACAAGAGCAACAGCAAACACAGTTACAAATCGGAGAGTATAAAAAGTCGCCCAAAGCTGGAATGCCTGAGAAGTCAGTGTGGTTTATTCGCTTGTGTTTTGATTTTGCTGATAAAGGCCAGATCCATGCCCAAGCAGAGCTAATGGATAAAGCTCTGGAATGTGCACTAGTTGCAACTTCCAACCAAGTGAAACAACTCGCTGAACCCCATTTGGCAACTCTTAGGCACAAACTCGCCGCTCACGGACTGCAAGTAGCCGAGATAGACTTGAGGGAAGAAGCCAGTTTTCAAGACAAGTTCTTCTCTGAACATGCCATTATTAACATTAAGGTGTAAATACTAATGACGCACAAATCAGCAATTGGATTACTTTACGAAGCCGGAAGCGCACCTCAAGTGACCTTCAAAGGCTATGGTGAATTAGCGGAAGAAATTATTGCGCTCGCAAAAGAAAAGAACATCATGATCCATGAGGATGAATCTTTAGTACAGACATTAAGCGCCTTAGAGCTACATCAGGAAATTCCTAGAGAGTTATATTATGTTATTGCTGAACTTATTGCGTTCTCTTATATTATGCGTGGAAAGTTTCCTCCCGGTTGGGAGGGGTTTCGTGGCAAGCTAGATATAAAGGCCTAGTCCCCCTCTAGCTTGCAACCAACATTATTTTGATTTGTTATGTAAAGACATTAATAGCTCGGCCTCAGCACGAGGCAACTCACACTCTCGCATGACTTCTTCAATATCAGCCCCCAGCTCAACCATTTTTACCGCTCGAGAGTAAATTTTTGCGTCTGGATCGTCATATTTTTGTGCTGCTTGCTGATTTGCAAGTTCATGGAGCTCCTGCTCTGTTGTCACTACTCGTTTACCAACACTCATTATGCTAGCGCGAAGCTCTGCAACTTCACTGCGCAATATCGCAATTTGCTGCTCAGCTCCCTGCAATGCACTTGAAGCTTGCATAATATTCGATCTTTCTTTTTGTAATTTTTTACCCAACACAAAAACAAACCTCAAGCACACTATCGCGAGTACGCTTGAGGTTATTGATATGACGAGTAAAACGATTTGAGCGTTTACTACTTCCAACATCTAAATATGACTCAGCTCATCCCATTCGTCATCACTTAATAATTTATTAAGATCAACCAAAATCAGTAACTCGCCTTCTCGGTTCGAGACACCTTGGATGAACTTAGCACTCTCCTCTGTACCTATATTTGGAGCACTATCAATCTCCGAGCTACGCAAGTACACAACTTCAGCAACACTGTCGACTAAAATACCGATCACTTGCTTTTCAGCTTCGATAATTACGATCCGTGAATTGTCTGTAACTTCCGCGCTCTGAAGGCCAAACCTTGCTCGCGTGTCTATTACGGTAACGACATTACCACGCAAATTGATAATACCAAGCACATAGCTTGGTGCGCCTGGAACAGGTGCAATTTCTGTATAGCGCAGCACTTCCTGTACTTGCATTACGTTAATACCGTAAGTTTCCTCTTCAAGCTTATAAGTAACCCACTGCAATACTTCATCATTACTATCAGCATTTTTGTCTGCAGAAAGTAGTCTATCTTGGCTCATGGTCTCACTCCATCAATATACTAGTTACTGCTCTCGACTATCGAGGCCTTGTTCTAGCAAACGGTTTAAATTCTCTACATCTATTAGCGCACACATTTTTTCTTTTATCACCCCAGCTAGCCAAGGTCTCTTGCTGTCGCTGGTACGCCACTTTATGTCTTCAGGCTTGAGTGTCAAGTTATTGACGAGCTTTTCTGCCAATAGCCCCCAACTACTATCTCCAAGCATGATTAGATATTGATAATTCAGGCTATCTTGAAGCTCAGGTGTCAATTTTTCAGGCATCACCCACATCGCAGTATCTACAACATTTAGTTTTTCTTCGCGGTTTAACATCACCCCTCTAAACCATTTAGGTTTGCCAAACAATTGATTGACCTCACCTAACTGGTGTATACCGCCAAGAGACTTCAGCGGAACCGCGAGCGTTAGACCTGCAACTTCAAAAAATAATGCTTGAAACTCACCTTCTTGGTAAGCGTCACGCGCTGACGTCGCTTCTATCGTTGCCTGTTCTTTGATAATAGATGTATTTTCAGTGACTTCAAGATCTTGAGCAAATTTACTCACCTCTTGCTCTTGTACTTCAGTCATCGATTCAATCGTTGTTGGCTTAATGTCAGCGGCTGCGGGAACTATTTCTTGCTCCACATCAGGGTCTTTTACCTGTTCCAATAGCTTCGCAACAGGTGATAAAGCGCAATCTTGTACTTCAGGCTCTTCCTGTAGTAATGCACTAAGGTACTGTTTCATTACCTTTTCATTTGCAAATAAGTGCTTACTCATTCTATTCTCTAGCTTAGCTGCTTTAAATAATCCAACAAAGCACGATAGGCAAATACGCCCCGAGACTTTGGACAAAACTGCACCGGAACTTGTTGTGCAAGGCTGGCATCTCTAAATTTTGTATCAACAGGAACCACACCCGGCCAAACTGCGTCTTTGTAAGTCGCCAACAATGTTTTATATGCCTCTAAAGATGCCTTTGTACGCTTATCATACATCGTGGGTATTATCGTATACTGGTATTGTTTTTGTTGTGAAGATTGCATCAGCTCCATAGTTCGCATCATTCTATCGAGTCCCTTCAAGGCAAGAAATTCTGTCTGTACTGGGACCAATATTCTCTCACTTGCAGCAAGCGCATTAACCATCAATACACCAAGTACCGGTGGACAATCCAGAATCGCATAATCATACTGATCCGCAATTTTCTCAATAGACTTTTTCAAGATCAGACCCATGCCAGTCTTGTTGCCCATACTCCTGTCTAACGTGGCAATAGCCATAGTCGCAGGAAGGATATCAAGGTTTTCAATGGTTGACGGGCAAAGTGCTTGCAATATCTCTTCCCCCGTCATGCTATTTCCACGTATAAAAATATCGTAAACGCTAACTTCTAACTCTTCAGAATCTATACCAAAGTAATAAGTCAGTGAAGCATGAGGGTCGGTATCAATCAATAAAACACGATGGCCTTGTTCAGCTAAAATACCGCCCAGACTTACCGTTGTTGTGGTTTTGCCCACGCCACCTTTTTGATTTGCTACCGTCCAAATTTTCACTCAATATTCCTTCGCTCATAACGGCCGCATAATGCGGCCTTTATTATACAAACTCAATGTTATTTTTTGTTTTAAAAGTTCGATAATTGCAAGCTTCGGCAACGTAACTTTGCCAGTGGGCTTATTGATTACCCGCTTCCTTGTTAATTCTCGACGCAAAGTCTTGTAACGCAATACTATCTGATGCTAGGCCCGCACTCGCAACCGCTTGCGGCATGCCATACACTACACAGGTAGCTTCATCTTGTGCCCAGATTGTAGCTCCTACCTGCTTTAACATCCTAGCGCCATCTCTACCATCAGCTCCCATACCAGTTAACACAACAGCTAATGCGTCACCACCATATGCTTTAGCGACACTTGCGAAGGTGATATCAACGCTAGGTTTGTAGGTTATTCTCGGACTATCATCTTCAAAAACCTTTAACGTTTTACTGCCACCTCGACTTTCAACCATCATTTGCTTTCCACCAGGAGCAAGATAGGCGACTCCAGGCATGAGTCTATCTCCATGCTCTGCTTCTTTCACTTTAATCTTACACAGGCTATGTAGCCTGGCTGCAAATGCAGGGGTAAATGCGGCTGGCATGTGTTGGATAAGCAGGATCGGATGAGGGAAGTTTGCAGGTATTTGCGTTAGAATTGTTTGCAGCGCAACAGGCCCCCCCGTTGAAGTGCCAATCGCTACTAAACTATATTTTTTCCCAGATGCTCTTGCGGCAGAGGCAGCCGGTGAAGAAGTGGTTGCCGATCTTTGAAAGCTTCTATCTGGCTGAGGCACTGCTGGTCTTAATGTCTCGTTTCGGACTGGCTTTGGCTCTATTGTTCGATTCGAAGTCGAAATACTTGGCCGTGTAAATCGGCTCACTCGACGTCGGCCAATCTCTTTCACTTTGTTCTGTAATGACTTTATCGCCTCTTCGCTGTTTCTAGCAATGTCTTCAAATTTTTTAGGCAAAAAGTCTACAGCACCCGCATCAAGCGCGTCTAACGTTGCACTGGCGCCTTCCCGCGTTAACGACGAAAACATCAGTATCGGGGTTGGCGTCGCTTGCATTATTTGCTTTACAGCGCTTATACCATCGAGTACTGGCATTTCTACGTCCATTGTAATCACGTCTGGACGCAACGAAGCGGCCTTTTCAACCGCCTCTTTACCATTAACTGCAAAGTCTATAACTTTGATTTCACTATCTTTTTCTAAGATTTCACTGACTCGGCGACGAAAGAAGCTCGAGTCATCAACAACTAATACTTTAACTGCCATTGGCAACGCTCTTTTATTTTGCTCTACAGCAGAGCAGTCAAACCGCTCTAGCATTTGACTACGCTTAAAAACTTAAGCGTAGTGTTTTAATAAGTTAGGTACATCTAGGATTAAAGCAATGCCACCATCAGAAGTGATAGTTGCCCCAGCCATACCTGGTGTACCTTGCAATAAGGCATCAAGGGGCTTTATCACCACCTCTTCCTGACCGATAAGGGAGTCAACAACAAAACCCACTTGTTTAGTCCCTATCTGAGCTATTACAACATGACCCTCTGCTTTTCTCATGCTTCGGTCTGCGCCCTTCACCAGCCAATGTTCGAGATAAAACAGTGGTATGGCTTTTTCACGAACAATGATAGTGAGCTGTCCATCAACTACATTGGTCTTTGTCAAATCAAGGTGGAAGATTTCGCTCACTCCCGCAAGCGGTAGTGCGAAAGTCTGCTCTCCAACCACAACCATTAAGGTAGGTAAAATGGCCAGTGTCAATGGAACCTTGATCTCTAATACAGTGCCAACTCCGAGTTCTGACTGTATATTAACAGAGCCATTAAGTTGGGTAATTTTAGTCTTTACGACATCCATACCGACGCCGCGGCCTGAAATATCAGATATCTGTTCTTTTGTTGAAAAGCCAGGGGCAAATATTAGATTGTACGCTTCGGTATCCGACAATCTGCTTGCTTGGTCTGAATCGATCACGCCTTTATTAATAGCAATTTTCTTCAACTTTTCAGGATCCATACCTGCACCATCGTCACGAATGGTCAGTAGAATATGATCCCCTTCTTGAGAAGCTGAAAGTGTCACGGTTCCCATTCTTGGCTTACCAGACGCTTCTCGAACATCTGGCATCTCAATTCCGTGGTCAACAGAATTTCGTACCAAGTGAACCAACGGATCCGCAAGCGCTTCAACTAAGTTTTTATCTAAATCAGTTTCTTCACCTTGTAAAACAAGATTGATTTCCTTTTTTAAGCTTCGAGCAAGGTCTCTTACAACCCGAGGAAAGCGACCGAACACTTTCTTGATGGGTTGCATTCGAGTTTTCATTACAGCACCTTGCAAGTCAGCTGTCACCACATCAAGGTTTGATATGGCTTTACCCATACTCTCACTATTTGTGTTATTCGCCAGACTGACCAAACGGTTGCGTACCAATACCAACTCACCGACCATATTCATGATTTCATCAAGACGTTTTGTGTCGACACGTACTGTTGTTTCTGCTTGTGCAGCTGGCTTTTTAGCTGCAGGAGCTGCGGCCTTTGCAGGCTCTGCTTCTTTTTGAGGCGCAGGTTTTGCTTCGGCTTTAGGAGCTGGTTTAGCCGCTGGCTTAGCCGCCGGTTTTGAAGCTGCTTTCGCTTCAGGCTGTTTGGGTGGTGGCGTTGGAGCTTGCGTTACCGCTTCTTCAGTTGCTTTTGGCGCACTGCCTTTTCCATGTAACTCGTCTAATAAGGCTTCAAACTCGTCATCTGTGATTTCCTCATCGTCTCCACCGTTGGCATTTGCTTGCTCACTGACTTGCGCTGGTGCTTGAGCTTCTTTAGGAACAGGGTCTTCACTGTTTGGTGCCCCGCCAAATTTGCCGACACCGTGTAACTCATCTAATAGATTGTCAAATTCGTCATCAGTAATGTCGCCATCATCACTGCTTGGTGGTGCACTTTCCGGGCTTTCTGTACTGGTCGGAGCGGGACCATTTCCTGAACCATGTAACTCATCAAGTAAATTTTCGAATTCTTCTTCAGTTATCTCATCAATACTAGAACTGGCGTCGCCATCAGTATCGACGTCAAATAAAATATCATCTGCACTAACTTCAGGTACTGGTTCAGTTTCTGCAACAGGTGCTGAAGCGACTTCTTCAACTACCTCGTCCTCAGATGCTGGTTGACTGAGTTTGTGAAGTGTTTCAAGCAACGCAGGATCAGCAGCTTCAGGCTCTTCACGATTTTGGATACAAGCAAACATCTCATTGATTGTATCCAAAGACTGTAAGATAACATCCATCAATTCGGAAGTTACTTTTCGTTGCCCCTGTCGTAACACATCGAATACGTTTTCCGCACCATGACAAGCGTCTACCAGCTCCGTCATGCCCAAGAATCCAGCTCCACCTTTAACAGTATGGAAGCCACGGAAAATCGCATTAAGAAGTTCTTTATCTTCAGGGTTGTTTTCTAGCTCAACAAGCTGCTCAGATAAAAGCTCTAATATTTCGCCTGCTTCAACAAGAAAGTCCTGCAAGATATCTTCATCGACTTCAAAGCTCATACACACTCTCCAACTAGAAGCCTAAACTAGATAGCAAGTCATCGACTTCGTCTTGACCAGAAACCACGTCGTCTCGTGATTCAGCGTCAATAATTGGACCTTCAGGCCCAGACAATTCATCACTGATAGTCTCTGTTGTTTTTATTTCATTTTCATTCGATTTAGTACCGGCCTGTGTTTCGTCTGCTGAACCAAACACAGTAAGGAGATGAATGAGACTATCTTCTACTTCTCGAACTAATTCAATGACACGGCGGATGACCTGACCAGTTAAGTCTTGATAATCTTGTGCCATGAGCACGTTTGTCATCAAACCTTGTAACTCGTCCGTACGTGTTTTCGAAGTCTGCATAAAGCTATCTAGGTCGTGACACAGAGATTTGAATTCTCCGAGCTGAATATCTCTACTCATTAAACGATCCCAAGTTGGCTTTATTTGTGCTAGTTCGTCGGCAAGGTTTTGTGCCAACGGTAAGCTCTCTTCGACAGCGTCCATCGTTTTGTTTGCAGCGCTCTCCGTCATTTCCATGACGTAGTTGAGGCGCTGTTTAGCGTCAGGAATGGCCTCCGTTGTGAGGTCTGCAAGGCGAGTATCCAGCTCAAAGTTTTTCAATGACTCATGTAACTGACGAGTAAGCTTGCCAACCTCTGCAAATAACTCGGATTGCTCTTTGTTAGCAGCCTCTAAAATCAGCTGATCCGCTTTTTCTTGTTCACCTTGCTCTAATAGCTCTACAAGTTGTTTAGCTTGCTCGAGTGTAATTTGAGGCGCAGCGTTTACAGACATAGGCCATTTCCCCTTGCTGTTAGCCTAAGCGCTCAAATACTTTTTCAAGCTTGGTTTTAAGTGTACCTGCCGTAAATGGTTTCACGATATAACCATTAACCCCAGCCTGTGCTGCAGCAACGATCTGCTCTTTTTTTGCTTCCGCGGTTACCATAAGCACAGGAATATGTTTCAACTTTGCATCAGCTCGTATTGCTCGCAATAAATCGATCCCTTGCATTCCTGGCATATTCCAATCAGTTACTACAAAGTCAAACTCCTGATTTTGTAGCATCGGAAGTGCTGTACTACCATCATCAGCTTCTTGAACATTTGTAAAGCCTAAATCTCTTAATAGGTTTTTGATTATTCTTCTCATAGTAGAGAAATCATCAACCACGAGAATCTTCATGTTCTTATCCAAAACTTCCTCCAGTGAGGTTCGAACCCAACTATTTTATGTACTCTAATTTATCCAGTCATTGATTTTAGCTTTTAGCTTTATCATTGCCTGACCGTGAATTTGACTTACTCGAGATTCACTGACATCTAAAATGGCGCCAATCTCTTTTAAATTCATTTCATCGTTATAATAAAGCGACAAAACCATGGCATCTCTTTCTGGTAATGATTTTATCGCATTTACTAAAGACTCGTTAAAACGTTCATTTTTAACGTTATTAAACGGTTTGTCTAGCGCAAAATCGCTATTTGCAGGGGTAATCACATCTTCGTCTACCCCAAGATCCTCAATGCCTATTACTTTGCTTGCATTTACATCATGTAAAATATGATGGTACTCATCTAGAGATATATCAAGTTTTTCAGCGATTTCAGTGTCTTTTGGTTCTCGACCAAGGAGAGATTCGAGCTCAGATATAGTCTCTGCAACCATTCGGCTATTTTTGTGGACAGATCGGGGAGCCCAATCTCCACGACGAATTTCATCAAGCATCGCACCTCGAATACGTATGCCCGCGAAAGTTTCAAAACTGGCACCTTTACTGGCGTCAAAGTTTTTTGTTGCCTCAATTAACCCTATCATTCCTGATTGGATCAAATCATCAAGTTGCACGCTTGCCGGAAGTCGAGCGATTAGGTGACACGCCACTTTTTTGACAAGTGGAGCATGCCTTTCAACCACCTTATGAATATGGTCAGAAGTTTGATATCCCGCAGCTCTGTTGACCGGAGAAGCCATAATCACCCGTTTACAAGTTGTTCAATAAAAAATTCTAAATGACCAGAAGGCTGATGAGGAATTGGCCACTTAGCCGCTCTCGTAGCTAAGCCTTTAATAGCAACAGCTGCAGGAGAGCTTGGAAATAAATCAACGATAGCCCTTTGTCGACGTGATGACTTACGCATATTTTCATCAAACGGTACTGTCGCGACAAGCTCTAGAGCAACGTCAAGAAAACGATCGGTCACTTTTGATAGTTTAGCAAAAAGTTCCTGACCTTCACGCATGCTACGAACCATATTGGCCACTATTTTAAAGCGGTAAACTCCATGTTCTCGACTTAATACTTTAATTAATGCGTAGGCATCTGTAATGGATGTCGGTTCATCACACACTACCACGAGTACGTCTTGAGCGGCACGAGAAAAACTCAACACCATATCCGAAATTCCGGCTGCAGTGTCAACAATTAACACATCAAATTGTGTATTTAGTTCACTAAAAGCTCTTATTAACCCAGCATGCTCTGCTGGAGTGAGCTCAACCATATTCTGAGACCCTGACGTAGCTGGTACAATTTTTATACCTGCAGGCCCTTCAACTAGAATTTCATCTAGTTCACACTCTCCTGATAAGACATGTGATAAATTCTTTTCGACTCTTAGACCTAGCATCACATCACAGTTTGCCAAGCCTAAGTCCGCATCTAAAACAAGAACACGCTGTCCTTGCTGACCCATAGCAATAGCGGTATTGAGCGAAACATTGGTTTTTCCCACTCCCCCTTTTCCGCCGGTCACGGCTATGACTTTTACACCCTGGTTGCTACTTTGACTCATTCTACGCAGGCCACTTGCTTGATCTAAAACTGTGTTAATCATACATTCCTACTGACTCTGACGCTACAGGTACACGTCGAGAGTGCTGTGCTTTTATTCTTTTTAAATACAGTTGCTCAGCCTTTTTTACTAGCTTTTGAGCATTTGCTACACGAATGTCCTCTGGCACTCGCTGACCGTTGGTAAGATACCCTATTGGCAAGCGATTTTGAATCGCTATGCTAATAATCTCACCTAAACTTAGACTTTCATCAAGTTTTGTGAAAATACAGCCACTTAAATTTACTTTTTGGAAGTGTCTTACCGTTTCTTGCAACACGTTCATTTGTGATGTCGCACTTAACACTAAATAACTTCTAATATCAACTCTTGCGCTACGCATAAGTGTATTTAACTGTTCAGTTAAGCGCAAATCTCTTTGACTCATTCCTGCCGTGTCTATTAATACTAGACGCTTATTACGTAAATGATAAAGCACTTCTGCAAGTTCATTTGCATCTTTTACTTGCTTAACTGGACAGCCGATGATTCTACCATAGGTTGCTAGTTGCTCGTAAGCGCCAATTCTGTAGGTATCCGTTGTAATAAGTGCAACTTTATCTGCACCGTATTTTTGCGCGCCCAATGCTGCAAGTTTTGCCACTGTCGTTGTCTTACCTACACCAGTCGGGCCGACCATTGCAAAAACGCCACCTTGACGCAAAATATCATTGTTGGTGGTGTGCATCTGATTTATGACCATATTTAAGAGTGCACTCCACGCCTCTTTTCTTGATACATCATCTGGAATGAAGCATGCCATTTGTTCAGCAACTTCTTTATCAATCCCCATCCCCTCCAGACGGTCTACAAGGCAAGCTCGTGTCGGATCGCGACGCGCCATTTCTTGTTTCATTAGCCCAGATACCTGATGCTCTAGCAGCTGGCGAATTGAGTTCATCTCTTCGCGCATTGCACTCATTTCATCTTTTTTGCTATGAACCTCAGTTAAATCATCACCAAAGCCATTATCGAGGTCATCAGATTCTCCCCACGGCTTCGATTGCTCTGTGGCTTCATCTTCAAAGTCAAAAGATTGACGATGAGTTTGTGGCGCTGACCTGTAAGTAGGCTTCGCCTCTGGTTGCATCTTGCGTTGGTTGCCTAGCATCTGTTCTGTGTCAATGCCTGACTGCGAGAACATAGAGGCAAGCTCTGGTGAGCGAGGACGTGGAGCTTGACGCTCCAAAAGCGCCTCTAAGCTGTCAGCTACCTGAGCTTGCTTAGCTGGTTGTGCTTGACGAGGCTCTGGTCGCACAAAACGCGTTTGTGTTTCTTTTGGTGCACTAGCTCGGCCAGTTGTAGGTTGTTGCACCGGTGCAGCTGTGCGGTCATTATCAATTGCAGCAACAATTTCAACACCATCAGCCAGCTTTTTGTTAGACATGATGACAGCATCTGCGCCAAGCTCTTCTTTAACTTCATTTAAAGCCGTACGCATATCTTTTGCAAAGAAACGTTTAATTTTCATGTTACAGCCCCTTTATCCTCTATTGTCCTACCGAGCTTACTATCTTGATTTGTCTCTCTTCAGGCACTTCTTGATACGACATCACTCGTAAACCTGGGATAGTGTGTTTAACAAACCTAGACAATACACTTCTTAACATACCTGAGGTTAATAAGATGGACGGCTCACCTAGCATTTCTTGGTTATGATGTGCTTCTTTTAATGACTCTTGAAGCCTCTCTGCCAAGCCAGGTTCTATGCCTGCCCCCTCATCACCTGCGTTCTGAAGTGACTGATGCAACATCTGTTCCAACTCAGGTGCCAATGTTATGACAGGGATTTCATCGTCTCCTCCAACAGCATCTTGTACGATTAGTCTACGTAGGGAAATTCGCACTGCAGCGGTTAGTACATCAGGGTCTTGACTGCGAGGGCCATACTCGACAAGTGTTTGCACAATTGAGCGCATATCGCGAATAGCAACGCCTTCATTAAGTAAATTTTGTAATACCTTAACCACCGTAGTCAACGGCAAGATATCGGGTACAAGGCCTTCAACTAAACGAGGGTGACTTTTAGCTAGCATGTCTAAAAGGTTTTGTACTTCTTCATGGCCAAGTAACAATGAAGCATTATTTGTAAGCAGCTGACTGATATGAGTGGCAACTACAGTTGCTGCATCAACAACTGTATAACCAAGAGAATGCGCCTCGTCCTTCTGATCCGGCTTAATCCATACCGCATCCAATCCAAATGCTGGGTCTTTGGTTTCTATGCCCTTAATTGGGCCAAATACTTGCCCTGGATTAATCGCCAATTCGTCACCATGCTTTAACTCACCAGTTCCAGAGCCTACTCCCATTAGAGTAATATTATAAGCATTAGGGTCTAATTCTAGGTTATCGCGAATATGTACTGGTGGTACTAAAAAGCCCAATTCTTGCGAGAGCTTCTTACGAACTCCTTTGATCCTACTTAATAACTCACCACCTTGTGCCTGATCGACTAGTGGGATGAGACGGTAACCAACTTCTAGACCTATTACATCGACAGGTTGAACATCGTCCCAGCCAAGCTCTTTTTGCTCTTGCTGCTGCCCACCTTTTGCCGAAGAGCCTTTCGCCGCTTGTTCTGCCTTTTCAATTTCGGCTTTTTTCTTCTGCTGGCTGGTGTAGTAAGCGATGTAACCCAACAAAGCCCCTAAACCCAAAAAAGCAACGTGAGGCATGCCTGGAACCAGACCCATCGTAATTAAAATACCAGAAGCAATCGATAGTGATTTTTCATTACCAAGCTGACTCTTAAACTGATCGCCCATGTTGTGCGATTCATTTTGACGAGTAACAACTATCGCGGTACCAATAGACAATAATAATGAAGGGATTTGTGCGACCAGTCCGTCCCCGATAGTTAGCATAGTATACACTTCCATCGCACGACCAAAGCTTAAGTCATGTTGGATCATGCCAACAAAAAGACCACCAATAATATTAATTGCTAAGATCACTATGCCAGCAATCGCATCACCTTTAACAAACTTACTGGCACCATCCATCGAGCCATAAAAGTCAGCTTCACGTGTCACTTCATCACGGCGAGTTCTTGCTTCGTCGGCAGAAATAAACCCTGCATTAAGGTCAGCATCAATCGCCATTTGTTTACCAGGCATTGCGTCAAGTGTAAAACGTGCGGATACTTCAGAAATACGGCCTGCACCTTTGGTAATAACGACAAAATTAATGATGATGAGAATAAGGAATACAACCAGACCAACGGCATAGTTACCACCAATAACCACACTACCAAATGCCTCAATTACTTTACCTGCGGCATCACCACCATTGTGCCCTTCAAGAAGTACCACTCGGGTACTTGCAACATTTAATGCTAAGCGCATTATTGTGGCTATCAATAGTACTGCTGGAAACATACCAAACTCTAATGGCTTCATGGTGTAAACCGTCACCAGGAGCACCACCAGCGCGAGTGCTATGTTAAAAGAAAATAAAATATCGAGTAAAAAAGGTGGTAAAGGTAAAATAACCATACCTAATGCAGCTAATACCAACAGAGGTGTCCCCACCCCCTTAGCGTATTCTTTTTTATCTCGATTGAGTTGCTGTAAAACTGCTTTAAATTCCATAACTTAACACATGCAAAAATTTGACACAGATAAATCGATGCAATATGTATTCCAGCTTGAAATCAAGATTAACTAGTGCTTAAGTTCATTAGGTATTGGTAGGTTTTTGCTTAAGGCAGTTGGCCGTTTGCCTTTGCCCTTTTGAAAACGGTTAAGTTGAAAAACGTAAGCTAGCACTTGAGCAACTGCTGTAAATAATTGCTCTGGAATTTGATCTCCGATCTCTGTTGTATGATAAAGAGAACGAGTCAACGCTGGAGATTCAACGATGGGTACATCTCGGCCAATTGCAATCTTTCTTATCTGCATCGCCAATTCATCAACCCCTTTTGCCAGAACAATAGGCGCTCCAGCCCGCTCAGTATCGTATTTTAGCGCGACAGAATAGTGAGTTGGGTTTGTTACTACAACATCTGCATCTGGCACATCCTGCATCATCCGCCGCTGCGACATTTCTCTTTGAGTACGGCGGATCCGGGCTTTTATTTGCGGATCACCTTCGGCGTTTTTATATTCATCTTTCACCTCTTGTAAGGTCATTTTTAGTTGTTTATGATGATTATAACTTTGGTAAGGGGCATCAATCGCGGAAATCACTATCATAGTGCAGCTCAGAGCTAAAAACATCCACGCGATAATCTCTAGCGCATGCTCAATACTTGAGGGGATCTGCTCTATACTTAAATGCAATATTTCATAAAAATATATTTTAATCAATAAGATAGCAAAGCCAGCAACGAGTACAAACTTTAGTATTGATTTTAACAACTCTATTGCAGCTTGAGGCCCTAGCATGCGCTTAATGCCTTTCATTGGTGACATTTTACTGGCTTTTGGTGCCGCAGCCTCCCATGAAAAGTTAAACCCACCAAGCAATGTATTTCCAACCACTCCAGCAATAGCGATAATAAAAACGAACATAGCCATAGGAAACAGTAATTCATCGGCAACATCTGCCCAAACCGCAAACATTTTTGTTGTATCGTACGTTTCATTGCGATTTAACGATAGCATTCTGCCCATTACATTGTAGAGCGCTTTGCCGATCCCTGGTCCATACAGTAACAATGCTATTGCAGAAAATAACAATACAAATGTCGTCCCGAGCTCTTTTGAGCGCGCCACTTGTCCTTTTTTTCTTGCCTCACTAATTTTTTTTGCTGTGGGCTCTTCGGTGCGCTCTTGACCTGAATCTTCTGCCATCTTTTACTTGCACCTCTATACCGTACAACCAATAAGGTTACACATTAGCTCTGTCATTTTTAGCCACTGAAATTCAAATTGTGCTAAAAAATTCCCTAAAGTAGCCCAAATAATTGTTAAACCGGCCACAAGTGTAAACGCAAAGCCGACTGAGAATATATTCATTTGCGGAGCTGCTCGGGTCATAATCCCAAACGAAATGTTGATAACCAGCATAGCGGTTAGCGGAGCCAAGGATAATGCAAGCGCAGTTGAAAACATCCACCCTCCCCAGTTGACAATAAGCCAAAAGTTATCAACTTTCCACCAATTACCAGCAATGGGGAAGCTCTCAAAGCTGTATACAACCATCTGGATCATCATGAGGTGTCCGTTGTAAACAAAAAACAGCAGTGTTGCTAAGATTAGATAAAACTGACTGACCGCAGGTACGCTTAATCCATTGGCGGGGTCGACAACTGACGCAAAACCAAGGCCCGTTTGCATCGCCAATATCTGGCCGGCAATAATGAAAGTATTTAATAATAATAGTGACCCAAATCCTATCGCAATACCTGTTATCATTTCCTGAATAACAACAAAAATCATAGAAAATGAAAATAAGTCGGTAAATTCCGATTTGGGTAAAGCGGGAACGACTGCAAATGTAATAACAACGGCAAGCGCAAACTTGATCCGCGCGGGAATACTTTGTGCTCCCAACCCTGCCATTACCATGATCATCGAGCTTATACGCACCAGCGGCAGCAAAAAGTCGCTCAACCACTGCATGATCACTGCAAAGGTAAACTCCATGATTAACCCGCTATTTCAGGGATTCGCATCACGAGTAGGTTAAAGTAGTCCATCAGGACTTGAGTTATCCAATGACCTCCAGCAATTAGTGCCATAATTGTGATAATAAGCCTTGGCAAAAAGCTGAGCGTTTGCTCATTGATTGACGTCGCCGCTTGAAACACCGCAACCACTAGTCCAATTAAAAGCCCAGGTATCACTATAGCAGACACTAACTTTATTACGATAAACAGCGCATCACTCAAAATATCAACGAAAACTTCTGGTTCCACGTTACACCCCCAGCCCGAAGCTTCGCGCGAGCGTACCCATCACCAAACCCCATCCATCTACCAATACAAATAACATAATTTTAAATGGCAAAGAGACAATCATAGGTGAAAGCATCATCATACCCATGGCCATTAATACACTCGCGACCACCAGGTCGACAATCAAAAATGGAATAAAGAACATAAAGCCAATAATAAAGGCAGTTTGTAGCTCAGAGGTAACAAAAGCGGGGATTATCACAATAAACGGGGTGTCTTCTGGACTATCTAATTTGTCATAGCCGGCGATTTTTGCAAATGTCTCTAAATCTTTTATCCGTGTTTGCGACAACATAAAGGCTTTCATTGGCTCTTTTGCCCGCTCTAACGCCTGTATAGATGTGATTTCTTCTTTAATATAAGGCTGAACGGCCTGATCATTAATTTGTGAGAAAATTGGCGCCATAATAAATAATGTCAAAAACAAGGTTAACCCTAGAAGGATTTGATTAGAAGGAGACTGTTGAAGACCAATGGCTTGTCTTAAAATTGCTAACACAACGATAATACGCGTAAAGGAAGTCATCATAATAACAGCCGCAGGAATAAAACTTAACGCTGTCATTATTGCTAATACTTGTAGCGTGACAGAATACTCCTGAGAGCCATCGGGGTTAGTCGTAACGTTTATCGCTTCGATGCCTTCGGCGCCAACAGTACCAGAGAAAATAAGTAAGCAGAGTATCAGCAATCTAATCATGATTTGTCTTATTGTTGTTATCTTCAGCGCGACCTTTTCCTACCAAGAATTTCTGTAACTCATTGGCAAAAGGCGTTCGATTAATATCATCAAGTGGTGTTTCTAATTGATAGAGATAATTGATATTGTTCGGCGTCACTCCAAGCAGGTGGTGTTTATTGTCCAGTTCAATAACTAACAACCTTTCCTTGGTGCCAAGCGAAACACTACGGATCACTTTGAAATCTTTTTGGTTGACCATATTTGGATTCAAGCGCTTTAAGATGAAAGCGAGCCCTAACACCAGTCCAATGACCAGTATTAGTGACAGTCCCATAGAAAGTAGCTCAGCACTTAACCCAGAGGCTGCTGACCCTACTGGCGTTACCGTCGCGACAGATGTTGGTGCCGCGCTAGCGGTTGTTGTAACCGCTAAGCTAAATAAACTCAAGTACCCACCTATTCGCATCAGCGTAGCTTTTTAATACGCTCAACTTGGCTTATTACGTCGGTTAAACGAATACCAAATTTATCATTCACAACCACAACCTCGCCATGTGCAATGAGCGTTCCGTTAACTAGTACATCTAGCGGCTCACCTGCGACACGATCCAGCTCCACAACAGAGCCTTGGTTTAGCTGTAAAAGGTTTCGTATGTTTATTTTTGAACGACCTACTTCCATTGAAATAGTGACTGGAATGTCTAGGATCGTGTCAAGTTTTCGTTTTTCATCTGACGATAAGGCAGTGCCAGAGTCTTTCAGCTCATCTAATTCAGCAACTTCTGGCTCGCCATCGTTGTCAGAGCCTTCTGCTTCAGCTAATGCTGCAGCCCATTCGTCCATAGTATCTTGATCATCGCTCATTGATTACTACCTGATTTAATTTATTTTTACCCACAACTGGCGTCTAATGATAACAATCACCTAGAGACTACCAATCTAAATCAACACCTTCTGATAGGTGCAAATCCTCTTCAAGCTCAGCAAGCTCTGCATCTGAGTCCAGCTTTTTACCACCTTTGGTAAATACATGAAGTTCAGACTTAACAGATTCTGGACGCTTAATTTTTTCACTGATCTGCAGTGCAACATTATCGCGAGACCGTCCCATTTTAGCTCTAAAGGTCGGTAACTCTTCAACAAATACCGTTACATGTTCAGGCATTTCAACTGGAATAACATCCCCTGCTTGTAACTTCATTATCTGCTCTAATGACAAATCTACTTCGAGCAATTGTGACGAAACTTCTACTTCCACGTCCATTATCTCATCGCGTAGTGCCTTACTCCAGCGCAAGTCTGTATCTTCGGTATCAGATTGTACACCAGCGTCAAGCAACTCTCGGATAGGTTCAAGCATCGAGTACGGGAGTGAAATGTGAAAATCGCCGCCACCGCCATCCAACTCAATATGAAATGAGCTGATAACGACAACTTCAGTCGGCGATACGATGTTCGCCATCGCGGGATTCACCTCCGAGTCTAAGTACTCAAAAGACACATCCATTACAGGTGCCCAAGCTTCTTTATAGTCTTCAAAGATGATTTTTAGTAGCATTTGAACGATACGTCGTTCTGTCGGCGTAAACTCCCGTCCCTCAATCTTGGCATGATAACGGCCATCTCCACCGAAGAAATTGTCTACCAAAATAAATACTAATCGTGCTTCCATAGTAATTAGGCCAGTCCCTTTTAATGGCCTGAACCTCACCATGTTTAGACTAGTTGGTACAAACAAGGTATGAATATACTCGCCAAACTTGAGCATCTGCACGCCGTTAATAGACACTTCAGCGGTACGTCGCATCATGTTAAAAAGGCTGATCCGCATGTGGCGTGCAAAACGTTCGTTAACGATCTCAAGTGTCGGCATGCGCCCACGCACAATCCTATCTTGAGATGAAAAGTCGTATTGTAAGGCGCCGGCACCATCACCATCTTCACCATCTGCGATTTCGTCTTCTTCGACTTCATCTACACCATGGAGTAGCGCATCAATTTCGTCTTGGGATAATAAGTCGCTCACAAATACTACCTTATTGCATTACAAAGCCGGTAAATAACACGCGCTCAATCACTTTACTACCTTCAACCCCTTCCATTGCTGCTTGCACTTTGTCAAGTGCAGTCAACCTTAGCGTTTCCTTGCCAGCACTGGTGCTTAACTCATCAGCGGTTGTCGTTGAGAACACACTAAGCAGTGTCCCCTCAATCAGTGGGATATGTTTTTTGGCAACTTCTTCGTTGACATCTCCACGCACCAATAGCTGCACTTTTATTTGCACAATCCTATCGCGGCTTGCCCCGGGTACATTGAAAACAAAAGGTCTTGGCATCGCGACATACAACGCACTACCAATTTGCGCTGAGTTGCCTTGCTCCGCTTTCACTTCACTTGCTGTTGTTTCTTCAGCGAGCGTTTCCTCTGGCGCATCTGAGCCTGAAAATAGGAAAAATCCGGCAACACCACCGAGCACTAAAACGGCAGCCGCAATAATAATAATCAGTTTCTTCTTCGAGCCACCTGTTTCTTCTATTTCTAAGTCAGTTTCTTCAGCCATAGCAAACCCTTATATTCTTTTGTAACTACAATAATAGCAGGTGTTAGGCATAGTAATCTATTGCAGAATCAGTATTTCTCTGCGGTGAAGCTTGTACATTTTGTGCTGTGTCATCACTACTACCATGTCCAGCTTGTCCACCAGCACTACCAGAATTTCCTTCAGCATCACCATCACTCTGCCCTTGTTGCTGATGAGATATTTGGCTATCTCCTAACTCAATCCCTTGTTCTGCAAGCATTTCTCTTAACCTAGGCATGGACTGCTCCAGTAACTCTTTTGCCTGTTGATTTTGCACAACGATATTCACTTGAGCTTGCTCTGCATCACTTTTTATTCGTATCTGCATTGCCCCCAACTCAGGAGGATCAAGTCTGATTTCAGCCTCTTTATTGTTTAGGTTCAACATCATACCAACTCGCTGATGCAGCTCCTTGGCGGCATCTTGACGCGCAATGTTGATTGCCTGTTGAAGGTTAGCATCAGTTGCAGGTTTTGTCTGTGCTGTTGATTGGTTTGAAGACTGTGTTTGTTGAACTTGCTGCACTTCTTTTAAGGTTTGGTTTAAAGAGGAGTTATCCTGCTGTGGTGTTTGAACAGGGCTTGTTTCTTGTTTTAGTGCTGCTTGTGTAGTTGCGACGAAAGGCTGACGTTCAGATTTGAGCGCTTCCTTATTTGAATGCGCTTCAACTTGCGCTGAACGACTTAACTCTTTTTCTGCCAGTTTTTCGATAACTTGCTTATCGGTATTTTGTTTTTCTACGTTCTGTTTTTCAAGTACGCTGCTTTCAACATCTTGTAACTTTTGATTTTCACGATTTTGATCCACATTCTGTTTTACCGAGGTAGGGATATCTTTCCCCTCTTTAAGGGGCGTCGTTATTACTTTTTCCTTAGTAAGTTGTGTCTCGGAAATCACAATATCATTAACTGATGTTTTCCCCTCTGACGTCATATTCTCTGAGTTTAGCGACTGAACAAGAGGTTTGAGCTGTTCTAGCGTCGTTACGCCAGAGCGGTTTCCTAGGAGCTGTGCTATTGCTTTTTGAACACCTGGAGAAGCATCATAAACATCCAATTTACCATCAATTACCGCTTTTAATTGTTGTTGTTCTTGATGAGTTAACTTTGCAATTATCTGAACTTGTTGTTCACCACCTTTTGCTGCACTTTTCTTGGTATCTATAGCTATTGTAGCGTTCGATTCAGTAGCTGACTCTTTCAACTTCGCTTTACTCTGCTTTTCATCAGCAAGCAAGTCATCATTAGACGTGGTAGATTGAGTGCTTTGTACTTTTAAAACGGCTTCATCGGTACTATTTTTCAGTCCTATTGCCGCTTTACTCCCTAAGTCTGCATCATCAGCTTTATTGTTTTGTAACGCGCTCTCTACCCCTTTAGTCGCAATGGCAGTTGCTACAGTTGGCTTCTCAAGTTGATCTTCAGCATGTTTCTCAGGCTGGTTTTGCATTGGCAGCTTGTCCATACTTTGAGCTTTTGGATCTGTTCTTTGCTCTTTGCCAGTCGAAATGAGCGTACCATCTATGGCTGAAACAGGTTTAGTTTGCTCCTTTTGTCCCTGCACCTCTGTGTCTTCTGTCGATTTTGCACCAGAAATACCGTTAGACTCTTTCTCTAGCGCTTCTTTGACAGATTGCGCTACTAAACTTGGATGCTGCAATGAAGTATCTTGCTTCTTTGATGCACTGATTTGTGTGTACAAATCATTATCTGGTAAATCAGGTAACACTTCGCCTGACATCTCTGAAGGTATACTATCGCCTTGATACTGAGATAGCACAGCACCTTCTTCCCCCTTTTCTTTTACTGATGGTGTAACACTTTGTTCAGACTCAGCTAATTCCTTAGTGACACCAGCCCCCAAGTCTGATGAACCATCTGAATCGACTTGCTCTTGAGCAGACTTATCGCCTTGATGAGTTAGCTCAGCCATCAATACGCGAAACCCGGTTTCACCCTCTTGGCTATTAGCGTCCTGCTCTGAGGCTTTACCTTTAACCTCAACTTCTTGACTGCCTCGTTGCAGCATAGATGCAAGCATTACATTCATTATTAAGCTACCTCAAAAAGTGGCAATATACTGCCGTTGTAATTAACGCTAACACGCCTAAAAGCCGCATTATTAAGCATTCACTACATAAATTTGAAAACGTTTTAACTACTTTGCATATTTCGAGCCAACCTACCAAGAGCGTGCTCTTCGAACAAATTGGTTGGTGGCAAACTCATCCAGCATTCTTTGCTCTGCTTTGGCTAATTTTTGCTGCTGTGCCAACGCTTGTTTCTCTATTAGCTTTTCAATGGCTTTGGTTTTCGCTTGTTGCGCTAACCACAATTTACGGCGCTGCTCAACGACTTGTTTAGCGGTATTCACGGTTTTCGCCTGCTGATCTATCGCCTGTTCAATCTTATTAATAAAGTTATGATATTGATTGAAACCACCACTCGTTAAACCAACCTTTGCCTTATTGTGAAGCTGCATACTGTACTCCATCCGAAAATCGTTGAGCCCTGATAATCTTTGTTGGTTGGTAGTAAGATGTTGCTGTGCTTGCACAAAGTTTGCGCGCAAGTTATCTTCTTTGTCTTTTTCTAATTTCAGCAGCAGGTCTAATTTATTGTTTGCCATTATGCTTGTCCCAGAAGCTGCGCAAGGTTTTGTAGACACTCATCATAGTTGATAACGTCTTTCATTCCTTGCTGTAAGAAATTATTGACCGCAGGCATCATGTTTATCGCCTGATCTAACATTTGGTCACTACCTTTTTGGTAGGCACCAAGTGTGATCATATCTTTGTTCTGCTGATACATGGAGTAGACTTGCTTTAGCACTCTAGCTTGCTGCATATGCGCTTCAGATACAACTTGTGGCATAACACGGCTAATGGACTTTTCAATATCAATTGCTGGGTAATGCCCACTATCCGCAAGTTCTCTCGAAAGTACTATATGACCATCTAATATCGCACGAGCAGCATCCGCGATTGGGTCTTGCATATCATCGCCTTCACTCAATACCGTGAAAAATGCGGTAATTGAGCCTTGTCCTTCACCGCCATTACCCGCTCGCTCAACCAATGCGGGTAGTTTTGCAAACACCGAGGGGGGGTAACCCTTTGTGGCTGGCGGCTCACCTACCGCGAGTGCAATTTCTCGCTGCGCCATGGCATAACGCGTTACAGAGTCTAATAGTAGTAAGACATTTAGGCCTTGATCGCGAAAATACTCAGCGATTGTCACTGCGCTTTCACAGCCTTTAAGGCGCATTAAAGGTGAAGCATCCGCCGGTGCGGCAACCACCACAGAACGTCGCCGCCCCTCTACGCCAAGTATTTCATCAATAAACTCTTTAACTTCCCGCCCACGTTCTCCGACAAGGCCAACAACGATAACATCAGCTTCACTGCCTCGGGTCATCATGCCAAGCAATACTGACTTACCTACACCACTACCTGCAAACAAACCCATACGTTGACCTTGCCCAACAGTAACAATAGAATTTATGGCTCGTACCCCTACGTCCATTGGGGAGTCGATCGGTCTTCTAGCTAGTGGGTTTATCGGCGCTGCTGCAAATTTCAAGTGCTGCTGGGCATCTATGGCACCGAGGCCATCAAGAGGGCGGCCTAAGCCATCAACAACACGGCCAAGTAGCTCCATACCGACAGGCAGTCCTGAATCTTTCACTTTGGGAATAACGCGGGCACCAGGAAGCACGCCAGTAATATGATCGTTAGGCATCAAATAAAGCGTCTCTTGATTAAAGCCTATCACTTCAGCGTCAATGAAACCGCCAAGCGTTTCAATTTTGCACTGACTGCCAATAGGTGCATTCAGTCCTCTTGCTTCCAGCGTTAACCCAACCACTCGAGTCAGGCTACCTGCAACGGCCACGCCATAAGGCTTTACAAACTTTTTGTATTTACTGATCCGCTCGCTCAAAGCAGCTGATGTAGACATTTCGTAGTTACCTATTTAGATGCTTCCCTCAAATGCTTGCGAACAACAGGCAATGAGGGCAAGTTCTTATTTACGGATTTATACCACTGTCTAGCAAAAATGATTCCAATACTTCACTGATGCGGTTTTTCAGTGTCATATCAATTGAAGATTGTGGTGTTTTGACCTCACATCCCCCTCTATCTAGAGTTGGTTCAGGGATCAGCTGCCAATGCTGTGATTCGATGTGTTCCGCACCATACATAGATTGTACTAACTCGAGATCTTCTGGATGCAGATGTATTCGCACCGTTTGCTCTTTAACTGGTAGCGCATCCATTGCTTTTTTCAATGCGTTCAAAATAAGCTCAGGGCTGGTTTTCAGTTCTTTAAAAATGACTTGCTCTGCCAATAAATTGACAAGATATACCAGTTGCTTTTCACACTCATCATCAACACGTGTAAGTGGCGATTGCATCTCGTCTAATAAGCTTGAAAGTGCTTTCATGCGTTCTTCGATAATTGGTTGTGCTTCTTCGATGCCCTTCTCTTTCCCTATCTCAACGCCTTCTTTATAGCCAGCTTCTTTACCTTCTGATACGCCTTTTTCAAAGCCCTCAATATAACCTTGCTCATGACCTTGTTTGATACCTTCGTCATAAGCATCTTGGCGAATTTGTTCAAGCTCTTCGAGTGTTAGCGTCGGAAATTCAGGCTCTTGTGGCTCAGGCTCTTCGTGAACCTGTTTCTTACTGTAGAGCTCCTCCAACGGCGTGCCAAACGCAGTCGATCGCCCTCTAAATTTCTCTGGTTTATCAGACACATCTGGTATTGGCCAGTTTTCTAGCAATTCATCTAATGCTTCGGTACTGACAGGGCGACCTTTATACAGCTTTTTATCGACCATGGTTTACAAGAACTCCTCACCACCACCACCACCAAGCATGATTTCGCCTGAATCGGCCAAACGTCTCGCGGTAGCAAGAATTTCTTTTTGTGCTGCTTCAACTTCACTTATCCTGACAGGCGGCATAGCTTCTAAGTCATCTTGCATCATTTCAGCTGCGCGCTTGGACATATTTTTCAATATCTTATCTTTCAGTGAGTCATCAGCGCCTTTAATCGCTTTCATCAGTACATCTTGCTGTACTTCACGCAAAATTGCTTGGATCCCTCGGTCTTCTACATCCATTAAATTCTCAAACACAAACATTAAATCTTGGATTTGTTGTGACATCTCTTCATCATGTTCGCGTATAGAATCCATCAGCTGGCCTTCAACGTTAGTATCAAGATAGTTCATGATATCAGCGGCCGCTTTTAAGCCACCCATTTTCGCAGCCTGCGCACCAGCTTGGCCAGCAAATTGTTTTTCCATGATTTCGTTTAGCTCTTGTAATGCCGCGGGCTGAACTTCTTCTAAGTTGGCGATTCTCATCGTTAAGTCTAAGCGCACTTTCTCAGGAAACTGAGACAATATTTCTGCGGACTGCTCCGGCTCTAGGTAAGACAAAACAATGGTTTGGATTTGCGGGTGCTCGTTACGAATGATATTCGCAACCTGTTTAGAGTCCATCCATTTTAATGAATCTAAGCCTTTTGCACCTGAACCCATTACAATTTGGTCTATTAAGCTTGCTGCTTTGTCTTCGCCAAGTGCTGCAGTCAGTGCTTTTTTAATAAAGTCTTCAGATTGGAAGCCTATGGTACTAAAGCTTTGTATTTGCTCAATAAACAAGTTATGCACTGCTGCAATTTTAGCCTGTGATAAGTCATCCATAGACGCCATCGCCATACCCACCTTTTGTACCTGCTTTGGCTCTAGGTGTTTTAAAATTTGAGCTGCATCTTCTTCTGTCAAACTAAGCAGTAAGATGGCGGCTTTATCAACGCCATCTAATTTTTCAACGTCAAAGGCCGCGGGTAATTGTTTTTGTTCTTCATCAGTCATCTTCGGTTAACCACGCTTTCACAACTTGTGATGAGAGTTCAGGTTCATTCGCAACAAGGGCACGTACCGCTTTTAGTAGGTCCTCATCACCATGTAAGTCTGGCAATTGTAATCTACCGTCTGATGAGAAGCCAACTGCTGACTCGTCGAAATCGTTATTTAGCATATCTAACGTGCTATCACCTAGGTCAACACCGCTGGTTAAAGCATCTTCATCAAAATCTTCCAGTGTATCATCTGGGTAAATTAGACGTTTAAGCATAGGTCGTACCACTGCTAAGATTAGCACAATGATAACTAACGTTCCCGCAACTAAGCGAATGGTTTTTTGGAACCAATCTTGTTCCCACAGTGGTAACTCTTGCATTTCCATCAAATCTTCGCGAACGAATGGTACAGTAACCACTTCTAGTGCGTCGCCACGCTGCATGTCAAAGCCGACACCGCCTTGAAGCAAACGACGGATATTGTTCAGCGCTTCTTGTGAACGAGGCACCATAGCCATATTACCTTCGGCATCTGGCTGAGGTAGGTAATCAACCGCCACACTCACACTAATTCTGCGAATAACGCCAGTTTGTTGACGCTTATGACTAATCGTCGTATCAAGTTCGTAGTTACGGGTCGCTTCTTTTTGAATACTGCTAGGCGTAGTGCCATTACCGTTTCCTCCTTGACCTGCAACTTCAGGGATATTTGAGTTAAGTGGAGGTTGGTTCGTCAGCGCTCCTGGGATCCCCACTGATAGACCGCCAATATTGTTTTCTTCGTAAGTTGTTTCACTTCTGACCGCTGGTAAATCAGGGTTATAGCGTTTTTGTGTTTCTTCAACTGCACTAAAGTCCATCGTCAGATCAACTTGGGCCGTAAAATTGCCTAGGCCCACTATTGGGATCAGTATACTGTCTATCTTTTCTAAGTACTCTTGCTCTCGCTTACGTTCAATTTCGTACTCTTTTCTAGAGCGAGCAGCAAGCGAATCTTGTGAACCTGAGTTAAGTAAGCGTCCATTTTGGTCAGTCACCGTTACCCGTGATGGCTCCAGCCCCTGTACCGCTGATGCCACGATATCTACGATAGAGTCAACTTCTTCTCCTCCTAAAGTTCTGCCACGCTTTAGCGTGATCACCACTGTCGCAGATGGTTTCTTTTCACGACGGGCAAATACGTTCTCCTTTGGAATAGCTAACAGTACTTTTGCACGATTTACATCTTGCAGCTCTTCAATCGTTCTTGCCAACTGCTGCTCACGACCGTGCTTTAGCCGTTCTCTTTCAAGACGTTGACTAACACCAAAACCCATGTCCTGCATTAAAATATCAGTACCGGAGCTAGGAGATTGGGTGAAACCATCACGCGCCATACGCAACTTAACATCTTGGTAATCCGATTCAGCAACTAAAATAGTATTACCGTCTAATTGGTACTCAATTTTTTGTTGGTCTAGGAAGTCTAGCGTCTCAACTAGCTCTTCAGTAGGATATTTACCCAGCGGACGCATGTCTGGCTGGCGGGCCCAAATAATGATAAAAATGGCAATTGCTAAACAAATAGCTAACGCAATAACCAGAGTAACCTGGCGCAACATATCGACACCGCTTAGCGCACTGAAGTAGCCAGACTTTTGCTCTTGTTGCTCGTCCGAACCGCTGTCGTTATTCAGCGCTGCGTCGGAAAGTGTAAGATCTGTTGATTGATTAGTAGCCACGATTACTCTCCACAATCATTTTGTTAAACTGGCATGCTCATGATTTCTTTATAGGCTTCGACAAGTTTATTGCGAACTTGTACCGTTGCCTCAAAAGCGACCGATGATTTTTGTTTTGCGATCATCGCCTCAGCAAGAGAAACACTACGATCACCCATCTCCACCGCCGTCACTTTTTTCTTTGCGTCTTGCTGAAGGCCATGAACAGAATTGAGTGCGTCAGAGAGTAAATCTCCAAATTGAGCTGAAGAAGATGCTGCTGTTTTAATTGGCTGCACAGTAGGCTGCGTATTTCTTGTCGCTTCTGCGGCCATTGCCTGCATTTCTTGGAATAGCGCTGATGATTGTACTTTCATGATGCTTTACTCAAAATAACTCTTGTTACCTTGATGAAAGCAGGAAACATGCCAACATTAAAACACTTTAATTTCAGTTGGTTAAGCTGAAATTACCCTGTCGAAAAATTGGCAGTCGGAGGAAAAGGAAGGTGCCAGAAAAAAGCAACAGCTTCGTTTAGGTTGATGTTGTATTAGCCTGAGGTGTACAAATGAAGGTAAGCTCACGTCCTACTTTTAAGCTCACCTTCAAGATATCTGAGCGACTCTTTCACCTAAGCTGGTAACGCAATTCCGAGATCTCGCATTTTTGCTAGCTTATAGCGCAGTGTCCTTGGGCTCATGCCTAAAACTTCAGCCACTTCTTTGCGCTTACCATTAAACTTAGCAAGCGTATCCAAAATAATTTGATGCTCTTTGTCCTGTAGCTCATCCTTATAATTGATGATGCCATCATCATTGGGAGCGTCTTCAGTAGCGGACTGTGTGAGGCTAGTTTCTGACTCAACCAAAGACATCGGTGAAAAGTTTTCAATAAAAATATCATCTTCTGTGATTTCAAGGCCCTGAAACAATATCAAAGCACGCTGGATGACGTTATCAAGCTCACGCACGTTGCCAGGCCAGCTATGAGAATTTAACTTTTGCTTAGCACTAGTACTTAACTTGGGTGTTGGTTTACCCGCTTTTTGCATATGTCTTGATAGCAAGTGCTCAGCCAATACCGTAATGTCTCCTGCTCTATCTCTAAGCGGCAGCCATTCCAATGGGAAAACATTAAGGCGATAGTATAAATCTTCTCTAAATACCCCATCTTCAACCGCTTCTTTCAAATCTCGGTTACTGGTTGCCAACACCCTAACATCTAGTGTTATGGTTTTTCTACTACCAAGTCGCTCCACTTCCCGCTCTTGTAAAACGCGAAGTAATTTTGCCTGAAGCCCCAAATCCATTTCTGTGATTTCATCCAGTAATATTGTCCCTTTTTGCGCTTGTTCAAACTTACCAGGGCATGCCTGAATTGCACCTGTGAATGCGCCCTTCTCATATCCAAACAGGGTAGCCTCAAGCATATTTTCTGGAATTGCAGCACAATTAATTGCAATAAATGGTTCGTCAGCCCTGTCTGATTTATCATGAATATAACGGGCTAATACCTCTTTACCTGATCCACTCGGCCCAAGCACCATTACACTGGCATCAGACTTTGCTACTTTTGCAGCCAACTCAAGCAGCTTTATACTCTTTGGATCAGCGACGATAGGACCCTCTGTTTCTTTTTCTTTTTCAGGTAGGTAACGACCCACCATATTCAACAACACTTCAGGCGCAAAAGGCTTAGCCATGTAATCAATGGCTCCCAAACGCATCGCTTCAACCGCATCATCAATAGTCGCATAAGCTGTCATCATTAACACTGGCAGCTCAGGGTAGTTAAGCTTTATGGATTTCAACAAATCTAGCCCACTCATTGCACCCATTTGAACATCGCTTACCACCAAAGAAAACGTCTCTTGCTTGAGTAACAATACGGCTTGCTCTGCACTGTTTGCTTCGACACATTCAATGCTTGAAAGCTGTAACGTATCGATGAGCGCTTCTCTTAAGCCGGCATCATCTTCAACAACTAACACTTTATTACTCATAATTCCTCCGCTTTGATCAGTGGTAGTATCAGACTAAACTGTGCACCTAGACCTTTGATATTTTCAGCCCTGACAAACCCTTTGTGTGCATTTGCTACCGAGTTTACAACTGCCAAACCTAATCCTGTTCCTTGCGATTTGGTGGTAAAGAACGGTTCGAACAGCTTATCGACTAGCGCTTCATCTATACCTGGACCATTGTCTGTGACAGAAATACGCACGTGTTCGCCACAGGGCTCACGCTCTGCTTTAAGCTTAATGTGGGCGTCACTGCCAATAATTTGAATACTGTTATGGATAAGGTTCTGAATAGCGCTCGCCAATGCAGTACGATTACCAAGTATCTCAATATCCGGCTCAGGCAAATCGGCTTCCAACTTAGCGTGATTAAGTTCAACCATAGCGTCAGCACCCGCTTTGACTTCACTTAGTAAATACTGCATAGAGACCCGTTCAACCACTTGTTGTTCGCCACTTTTTGCGAATAACAGCATGTCATTCACCTGATTTTCTAAATCTTTTAATCGTGACATCAATTTGTCATGAAACTTTTCCCGAGATGCTTGTGGTAAGTTTGTAGCGCCTAAATTGGCACCATAAAGCATTGCTGCTGACAATGGCGTTCTAACTTGATGCGCCAAAGAAGCCACCATTTTTCCCAATGCGCTTAGCCTTTGCATGTGAGCAACTCGACTCTGTAATCGCCGAGTTTCTGTCAGATCAGTCATTAGGATCAGTTGCCCAGGCTCGGGCGCTAATGCTGTTATATCCAGCTTAATTCGGCGACCGTCTTTAAGAGAGACCTCATGACCATCATCTTGCTGTGGCCTAAATGAGCGTTGAATAATACTGAACCACTTTTCTCCCTCGAGCGGCTCTCCAAGCATATCCATTGCTATCTGATTTGCTTTGGCAATCATCCCTTGACCATCTAAAACAATCACGCCTGCTGGCATAGTGTCAACCAGATGACCTAGCCAACTTGCTTGTTGTCGTAGATCGCTCAACTCACCCACATATGCTTCTTGAAGTAAGCAAGGGTTATAATGACCAGTAGTTGGTACAAACTGAGGATTAATAACATGTGCTAATGCCATTTTTCCGCTCTCTTAAAAATAAACTCATGTAGAAAAAGCAAAAAACATTCCAACTTTATATTCCTTTAAAAACATAAAGTTAAAGAAGCACTGTAAAGAACAATTTATTGACACTGTATTTATGTACAGTTACATGTTAGAGTCCTAAAGCTCGAACAATAAATAAGCTAAAGGACACTTTCATGAATAGACGATGCAGTTGGGTTGATCAAAGTAAACCCGATTATATTGAGTACCACGATAAAGAATGGGGAAAGCCAGTACTCAATGACAAAAGCTTATTCGAGTTTCTGACCTTAGAGTCCGCTCAAGCAGGCCTTAGCTGGTATACCATACTAAAAAAACGTGAGGGTTATCGGCAGGCATTTCATAACTTTGATGTGCAAAAAGTCAGTCAAATGACAGAACAAGATATTGAAAGGTTATTGACGTTTGACGGTATCATTAGAAATCGAGCGAAAATCGCTGCCACCATCAATAATGCTAGGCACTTTATTGAGATCCAACAAGCCTTCGGCAGCTTTGCTCGTTATCAGTGGGGGTTTGTTGACTATCAACCCATTGTAAATAAAATGCGTGATAAGCAAGACGCCGTTGCTACTAGCGAAATCAGCGACAAATTCGCTAAAGACTTAAAAAAGCGGGGATTTAAATTTCTTGGTTCTACAACAGTATACGCGCACATGCAGGCCTGTGGGATGGTTAATGACCACGCAGATGACTGCTTTTGCAAACAAGCTATTATTGATAGTTATGTCTCTTTGGATTTTTCGAAAATAGAGTAAGTGATCTAGATGGCACTTATTACAAGACAAGTAGTTCGAAGTTATACCAATTTTCTTAATTAAGTGGTCTATTTTGAGGCGAGAAAATCTTGTCGATAACTAGGCAAAAATTTTGATATTTAGTTGTTCTAAATGAGAAATTTTTAACGCTGTTAGCGTCAGATTTACTCCTTCAAATTGAGCTAGTATTAAGTCAAATTGGTATTAACCATAGCAACAGTTAACTTCGGTGTAATAAGTTAATCGCGATTAAGATTGTACTTTTTCATTTTTTCTACCAATGTGGTGCGGCGAACACCTAAAATTTCCGCTGCACGCGCAACAACATAGTCATAACGTTCAAGCGCTTGCGTGATCAAGTCTATCTCTAGTTCAGCTAGGTATTCTTTGAGCTCGATCCCCTCATCCGGCAACAAACCTACGCCTGCCGTTTGCGACGTAAAGTCTTGTACTAACGTATCCTCTTCATCGTCACTAAAGCCTTCGCTGAACAATTCATTAAAAGCATCTTTTTCTAACAATTCTTCTGGATATTCAGGTTCAAATGCTTCGACTTCGATGTAGCGATACTTTTGTGGTAGGTCGGTGATATCTACAACTTTATCAGGGAACATAATCACCATACGTTCTACAAGATTCGCAAGCTCCCGAATATTGCCAGGCCAAGCGTGTGCTTTTAAACTTTCTACTGCTCTATCTGTAAATTTGACCGAATTACCTGACTGTTCATTCACACGGCGTGTCAGCTCTTTCAGCAGTAGCGTAATATCTTCAGCACGTTCATTAAGTGATGGGTTTTCGATTGGAAAAACATTGAGACGGTAAAATAAATCTTCTCGAAACTTACCTTCTTCTATCATGGTTTCCAAGTTGCGGTGAGTCGCCGCAATAACACGAACATCAGCTTGAATTGGCTTTGTGCCCCCCACCCGCTCATAAGTTCGCTCTTGAAGGACACGTAGCAGTTTAACCTGCATTTGTAGTGGCATATCACCTATTTCATCAAGAAAAAGTGTGCCGCCTTGCGCCAATTCAAAACGCCCTTTTCGTGCGGATATCGCTCCGGTAAACGCCCCTTTTTCATGACCAAATAGTTCGCTTTCCAACAACTCCCCTGGAATCGCACCACAGTTTACTGGCACAAATGGGCCATGAGCACGCTTAGATAAAAGGTGTACATTACGCGCAACCACTTCCTTACCCGTTCCTGACTCGCCTAAAATCAGTACGTTAGCATCTGTTTTTGCCACTTGAGAGATTAAAAAGCGTACATTTTTGACCGCATCCGTCTCTCCAACTAGACCGTCGAAACTCTTATTTTGCAGCTTGTTTTCTTTATTTGGCAGCATCCGTAAGTATTGTTGACAGTCATGAAGTAACTGCATTGTGACTTCTTGGCTGAACGGTTCCGTAATGAGGCCAATAACATTGGGTAGTGAAAGCAATGGCCTAAGCGTTTCACCTATCAATAAAAAAGGCACTGCTGGGTGCGATTTGATCAAGGCTTCATGAGAAGCGTGTTGTAATGCACCTAACACAAAAATCGGCTCTTGGTTTTTATCAATGATGCTTGGCGCGTATTGCTCTTCAGCTAGCACGTCATTTGCCTGACCGACAAAGCTAAGCGCTGCGCCTAATCCGATCGCTCTTTTATTGTTGTTATCTAAGATCAAGACCATTGCTTGAGAACCAATCTACTAAAATTTTCAATAGTTAGATTGTAAGAGAGATTAAAGGGGATGCAATACCTAAGTGGCAATTTTTTGACATAAACGCCAAAAAATCGCCACCTGTACTGTTCTATATCAATACTTTGGTATTAATTTACAGTAAACCCAAGACTGATGATGCGGACTGATTTGCTTGGCCTCTCAATGCAATGGAAGCCTGCGATAGAATATCGTTAGCCACCTGATCGCTAACCGCTTGGGCGTAATCCGTGTCTTGGATACGACTTTGGCTTGCAGCTATATTCTCTCGTTGATTGCTTGCTGAGCGAATGGTACTGGAAACCGAATTTTCAAACGCCCCCAACTGCGCGCGCTGGCTGTTTAACTCTTTAGAGACTGTATCAGCAGCGTCAATTGCTGATTGCGCCCCAGCCTGTGTGGAAATATCTACACTGAGAATCGCACTAGCAAAGCCACCGTCGGTCTGCTCTAGACTCTGCGTCGTGTTAGCGTCGGGACCTACCTGGAAACTACGTGATTCACCGTCAAATATTTGTGCTCCACCAAACGTCGTGTTTTCAAACGTTTCTGTTATTTGCGTTTGAAGCTGAGACACTTCCTCTTGCAGTGCTTGGCGGTCGCTGTCTGTCAGCGCCCCATTTCCTGCTTGAATAGACAATTCTCGGATCCTAGAAACTGCGTCATTCACTCCTGACAGAGCAGAATCAGCGGTCTGCGAGTATGAGATACCATCATAAGCATTACGAATAGATTGACTGTACCCATCTTGCTGAGAAGTGAGCCTGTCAATAATTTGTAATGCGGCAGCGTCGTCGGCAGCTGAATTAACCCGCTTGCCCGAAGATAGCTGCTCGTTTAATTTGTTAGCCGTCTGCTCTGTACGATTAAAAAAAGCAGCACTTTGTGATTGGATTTTCATATCTACCCCCATTCACTATCATTAGTTTTAATCTACGCTATTTTGAGTAAAAAGTCATCATAATCATTAAATTTCCTGTGATGACTGGCATAAATACTGCAAAATGATTAGAAGTGATATAAAGTATTGAGTAGTAGCTAGTTTATCGTATCAATACAGCGCTTGTAGCAGTTCCAGTATTTGATACTGTAAAGTTTTGATTGCACCTTTAGGTGGACCCCAATGTTTGATAATAAAACCATTTTAATTACCGGCGGCACAGGCTCTTTCGGCAAAAAATACGTAAAAACTCTGCTAGAACGATATAAGCCAAAAAAAATAATCATTTTTTCTCGAGATGAGCTTAAGCAGTTTGAAATGCAGCAAGAGTTTAATCATCGGTGTATGCGATATTTCATCGGGGATGTCAGAGACAAAGATCGATTGCGAAGAGCAATGCAAGGCGTAGATTATGTCATTCATGCCGCAGCCCTAAAGCAAGTCCCTGCGGCGGAATACAACCCAATGGAGTGTATTAAAACCAATATTAATGGGGCTGAAAACGTAATTGAAGCAGCACTGGATAACGAAGTAGAAAAAGTGATAGCCCTTTCTACAGACAAAGCAGCCAATCCTATTAACCTGTATGGTGCAACAAAGCTTGCATCTGATAAGCTATTTGTTGCAGCAAATAACATGGCAGGTGGACACCGAACTAGGTTTTCAGTCGTACGTTATGGTAATGTCGTTTGTTCTAGAGGCTCTGTAGTGCCTGTATTCCAGCGTTTTATCGACGAAAATAAAGGACATATTCCGATCACTCATAAAGATATGACACGTTTTTGGATTAGCCTGCAACAAGGCGTTGATTTTGTTCTCAAAAACTTTGAACGTATGCTTGGCGGTGAAATTTTTGTACCGAAAATCCCTTCAATTCGTATCGTTGATTTAGCGACCGCAATGGCACCAAACCTACCACAAAAAGTAGTCGGTATTCGCCCTGGAGAAAAGCTCCATGAAGTAATGTGTCCCGAAGATTTAAGCTTTGACACATTTGAGTTTGACGACCATTTCGTTATTGCTCCTGGAATAAAATTCAGTAGCAGAAGTAACGATTTTGACATGAACGCGTTAGGTGAGAAAGGGAAAGCTGTAACGCCTGGATTTGAGTATAACTCATTGACTAATCCGGATTATATGAGCATTGAAGAGATTAAAGCATTTAACGTACAAGCACTGTTATGATCCCATATGGAAAGCAATCAATAGACCAGCTAGATATTGATGCAGTTATCGACGTGCTGCAATCTGACTGGTTGACTCAAGGCCCCAAAGTTCCAGAGTTTGAGCAAAAACTTTGCAGCTATACCGGGGCAGATCGTGCCGTCGCGGTAAACAGTGCAACATCCGCACTTCATATCGCCTGCCTTGCGCTTGGAGTTGGCAACGGTGATATTGTTTGGACCTCACCAAATTCATTTGTAGCCTCATCTAATTGCGCACTCTACTGCGGAGCGAGTGTAGATTTTGTCGATATTGATATTGATACCGGTAACATGAGTATTGAGGCACTCACTAGCAAGTTAGTACACGCCGAGCGACAAAACCAACTCCCCAGGGTGCTTATACCGGTTCATTTTGCTGGCCAGTCATGCGACATGCAGGCTATCAACGAACTAGCTCGACAATATGGTTTTAAAGTGATTGAGGATGCCTCTCATGCTATCGGCGGCTCCTTTGACGGAAAAAAGATAGGTTCCTGTGAATATTCTGACATCTGTGTATTTAGTTTTCACCCTGTCAAAATAATGACCTCTGCAGAAGGTGGGGCGGCTCTCACGAACAACCCTCAGCTCGCTGATACTATGGCTAAGCTACGCAGTCATGGTATCACTAATAGACCAGAAGAGTTTAGCGAACCAAGTCATGGCGCTTGGTATTATCAACAAAATGTTCTGGGCTTTAACTATCGCATGACTGATTTACATGCCGCACTAGGATGTCAGCAATTAACGAAGGTCGATAGGTTTGTTCAACAGCGTAACAAGATTGCGGCACACTATGACAGCTTGTTTCAAAATAGTGTGATCCAACCGTTACTCGTTACGAACACATCACGCAGCGCTTACCACCTCTACGTCGTTAAAGTTCCGCTCCATTCACCAGAAGAGCACAAAAAACTCATCCAAAACTTAAGAAATGCCGGTATCTTTGCACATGTGCACTACATTCCTATTTACTTACAGCCTTTCTACAAGCAGCTTGGATTTAGTGCCGGTTACTGCCCTTCAGCAGAACTATACTACCACCAGGCCGTCACTTTACCGCTGTTTCCTGATCTATCAGAAGAGCAAGTACAGCACATTGTGGATACTTTAAAAAGCCTTGTTGCAAAGTTAAGCGTTTAGCCTAGTTTAAACGCTTAACTAAATCGACCCCATCCCAAATATGATTAAATTGCAGAGCACTACCAAGTGGTGTTTTACGAAGCGCATGAATGTCCTCAATCATATCTTTAGAAATACCAAAGTAGCCTACAGTTTGAAGTTTTTCATGCTCTGGTAACTGAGCAAGGCTGTCAATATTAGTACTCAAGATAAGTCCATTGCCCTTGTGTGCATCAAGTATCGTAAGGCTGTTAAGTCGCTCAAACTCAAACATTAGATAACTTGGATGTGATATTGAACGAATTGGCTTTAATGATAAATCCGCCATAAGAAGCATCTGTGTATTTATATGCCTATTTAACTGATGATTTAACTCAAACTGCGGATGATCATCTGCGCACTTCGCCAAGGCGTCCCAAAAACAGTCTTGAATCGATGGTTTTGTACATAGCCAATAAATTGCCTTCGGTGAGGAACAGGCCTGCTGATTGAAGCTCTGATAGTCAGTAAAAAATTGTTTGGCTGCAAGTTTTGCATCTTGTTCTGAACTCAGCCTTAGAACAGATATAGAAAACCTGTCAGGGAATGCCAGTTCATTGGCAACTGGCGCTACTTGATTTATCTGTAATATTGCATCATCTCCCCCCCAGATCACCCGCTTGTCACACCATTTTGATAAAGTAGCGGTTACCTGAAACTGCGAAGCCGGATAGGCAATAAATAAACAGCGGCTCCCCAGCAAGGCCCCCTTGTCAGTATCTACAAAGCGCTGTATCAAACCGACTAACTCATCAGAGATTGCTCCTCTTCGGCTACTTAATCTCACAATGTTTATGTTTCCGACAAGAAAACTTAAGAGCACCGTATAGAGAAAGACTGTATCGACATTAGCTGGGGTAATGTGAAAAACTTTGTTCTGCCGTAACCTTAGCTGCTCACCGTAGTGGATTGCGAGATTTTTGATATTACTGCGCCTACACCAAAATGCCAGAGCGACAATTTCAGCACTGGGGCGGTGCTTAAGTATAAAGTCAGAAAACTCTGCAACAGTGTCAATAAGTGACTGCTCGAAGGCAAATAAATTTGATGGCTCTTGTTCAAGTTCACCGACGAGTGTCTGTACTTGTTCATTTAAAAGTATCACTACACCCCCTAACTTCAGATTGGGCTACTCGGCCTTGAATAGTGAAATACTTTCCTTTACGTCCACATGCGCAATCATCAATACCATGAATAATTGCTAAATCTTCAGTAAGTAGATTGTGCCCTGGGTAACTTCTAGCAATAACGGATTGCAGTTGCACCACGCCTGTGGTACGCGCTGGCAAAGGCCGCAGTGTCACAGGGTCTACTACATTGATATCTGACCAAACGGGAGCATGTAACATGCCATGCTCACACTCAACATAAATGGTTCCTGTTTGCTCTACCATTCCGTAATAATCATGGACTGTGACATTGCCAAAGCAAGCGCTCAACTCCTGTTTAAACGTTTTTTTATCAACTGCTTGCTCAGATATTTTTTTCCACCCACCACCATGCAATAGAAATGCGTCGGAAAACGCCACCTGCTTTCCTAATTGCCTTAGTTGTTGCACTATTCTTTGCCATATTATGAACGTAAAACCATACATAAAAACCGGTTGGCCTGCGTATTTATCCGCAAAGCTCATTATTACCGCGAGATCCAGATCCATATTTTCATCAAGTGCAAAGTGATGATCTCTCCCAAAAAAAGACATCCCCTGTATACCCGCAGCTCTGGCAGACATACCAGAGTGAACATCAAGTGCCTTTCTGGAATCAAGAATTAATAGCGGTAATCTTTTTGGCCCAAGCCAATGCTGCATTATTTTTGAGAGTACCTTTGACTGTAAGCGGGCAGTATCGCTATCCAAAACTATTTGAGATTGCGTACCTGTCGTTCCTGATGATTTGAGTATGCGGTGAACCTTATCAGCGTCAATGCTACTTAGGAGCTGGTTTTTGAACGCACGAACAGCAAGAGGTGTCTCTCCTAGTTGCTGAGTTGCGCTGTATTTTTCACAGTTCACCTTATGAAAATGATGCAGTTCATCGAGCAATGGCGTTAGCAGCTCCCATTTCTCATTTTGGCAGAGGTCGTATACTGGTAACTCAAACAATTCTTCATCAGATAAGTGCATTGTAATTCACTTTGCCATTACTTAGTCTAGGGATGGTCTCAATGTTAAAAACTTTTACATTTCGATGGTGACATTGTGCTATTTGGGCAATTTGCTTTTCAACGCCAAGTACAGAGCCACAGATGAAAACTCGCAGTTGTTTATCATCACTGGTTATAACGCAGCTCAAGTTAAACTGCTGATTGAGCTGACGCTCTAAATCATCAAGGTTTATTCTTCTACCTTCAAGCTTCGCTATTCTTTTTATCCGGCCAATGATTTGCAACATACCGTTATCTAGCTGGTGTGCCACATCACCCGTTTTTAATATCGCGCTGACTTCACACTCTCGTAAATCCTCTAAAGATGAGGCATAACCGGCGAATATATTTGCCCCTTCAAAACATAGCTCACCTTCTTTTTCACCATTGGCGATGTAAAGTTTGCAGAAAGGTAAAGCCTTACCAATTGCGCCTGCTGGCGCAGCTAAAAAATCGTCAGGCTGCATGATAGCCATCCTTGCGGTGGCCTCTGTTTGGCCATACATGGCGTAGAAAGGCAGCTTCTGGGCACCACAAAATTCTTTTAAAGCTTCCCATAACTGTCCACTCAAGCGTCCGCCAGCTTGAGCCATATATTTCAATTGATGCAGTGGTTGCCTTTGCAAGCCCAATCGAAAAAGCATCTCAAAGCTAAATGGCACCCCGTAAAAGCTGTTAACATTATGCTGGGTAAACTGCTGCCAAAATGACTTTGACATCAAACTTTCTTGGCCAAGAATGATTCCTGCCCCTACAAGCAAATGACTATGTAAAATTGAGAGCCCAAAGCTGTACGAGAATGGTAAAGAAGCCATAGCACAGTCAGTTTTGGAAATAGGCAAAACCTGCGTTATTGCAGCGCAGTTTGAGGTAAGGTTTTCAAAGGTTAGCTTAACTACTTTTTCTCGACCGGTGGTGCCGCTAGTACCCAGTAAGAGTGCAATTTCAGGTGCGAGAGTAACCGTATCGGGGTTAAGGTGAGATACTAAATCACCATCAATTAAATAGTTCGCATGAAACTGCGTGAGCATTACCTGATGCTGCTCCTTTCCCTTACTTTTGTCTAGCAGCAGCACCGTATGCCCACCTCGAAGTGCAGCCAAGTAGTGTATGACAAAGGGTAAGGAATTGTGCGCAACGATGGCAATTAACTGTTTCTTTTTTGGCAAGTTGCTGAGCGCAGATTGTACTTCAGTATCTAACTGCGAATAGTTCAACGTGCGCTCGCCATCTACAATCAAGCTATTACTCGCTTTTCCAAGCGCCCAAAACTTACTCATAAGCCCAGCTTTAACCCCCCATCAACATGGATGACTTGCCCAGTAATGAAACGACTTTCTTCTGCAAATAAAAAGTTAATCACATCAGCAACCTCTTCTGGCTGACCAATACGCCCCAATGCTGTATTTTTTATTAACTGCTGTTTTTTCTCATCAGGAATATGCGCAACCAGTGCGGTGTCAATTACACCAGGCGCAACGGCGTTTACACGAATGTTCATAGCACCAAGCTCTGCGGCCAAGCTCGCAGTTAAGCCATGTAATGCAGATTTCATCGCCGCGTAAACGCTTTGACCACGGCTGCCTTGCTGCGCAACGACTGAGCTAATGAAAACGATGCTGCCGGACTTATTTCGAGCCATTATCTTGCTTATGCCTTGAGCAAGCATAATCGCACTCTTCACATGTTGATGGTACTGCTCATCAACCAAATGATCGCGAGTCATCAGCAACGGGGATTCGTACATGGTGCCTGCACAGTGCACAAACCCATAAACAGGTAGCTTTATTTTTTGGATAAATTTAAAAAGTTGGGTAACCTGTTCATTTATGGTTATATCTGCGGTGAAGTGTTCAACATTCAAATACCCTGCTGCAACGAGTTGACTCTTTGCTGCAACCAGCTTTTCTTCATTTTTAGCTACCATGATGACAACACATTGTTCATTCAAAGCCGCTTTTTTGGCTACAGCGAGCCCAATTCCAGAAGAGGCTCCGGTGATGACAACGATATGATTAACCGAGTTCGTCACTATTCACTCTCGTATTTAGCAACAATTTCTTGCGCTTTTGCAAATGAACTCATATCAATAATATCGTCAGTGTCGATCATTATATCAAAATTTGATTCTATATCCGCAATCAACATCATATGACTCATAGAGTCCCATTTATCATGCTGTCCATAAGCAAGCTCGTCGGTAACTTCTTCTAATGGAATATCCAAAACACTAGCAAAAATATTTCGTAATTTTTCGTTCATTAACTTCTACTCAAAAATGTTTTAATCTGCTTGGTTGCTGTGATGTATGCGTCAGGCGTTAATCTTATCTTAATTAAACCTTGGCTGTCAGTTGGTGCCAAGGTGTAGCCAAGCACCTCATTATACCTTAGCGCCTCTCGATTTTCTGCTTTAACTACGGATCCTAATGCGTTAATTCCAAGCTCTTCAAAGGCATAATCTATTAAAAGTAAAGACGGAGAGAAAGCGACCAAGTTTCCTTTATAATCATTGTCTGCGATGTAAATTCCAATTTCTGCTTCACTGGCATCACTCAGCGCGGTATTTGCACGTATATTAACGACCCCGATCTCTTTTGCCTTTACGATGATTTTATAATGTGCTTGCCTATCACTGTTAAGCATCGCTGAAAACCAAGCTTGATGTTGTGCAATGGCGATAGGCTTGTCATCTAGCATGTTTGCTCGGACGTCTGGCTGATTACGCCAACTGAAAACTTGCTCCATATCATCATGGGTGAGCTGATGTAGCTCAATAGCGTAGCCGTGAAGCTTAGTTGCTATCATACTTATTCCCCTAACTTTTTTTGCCCCACACAAGCATTAATACTTGCAACAGCGGGAGTCATATTCAAAAAGTCAATAATCTCATTTGCAGATACAAAATCTATATCGTTACCAAAATGCGTTATCACCCTTTCAACGAGTTGGAAATCTTCCAACTCATCAACGCAAAGGCGCAAATGGGCAGAGCGCGGTGGTGAAAAAGAAAGGCTAGCACATTGAAATAATGTCGGATGTTGATAAAAATAAGGTGTAACATGCTCCTGTTGATACGCCTCTTTAGCGTCGTTAAATACCTGGAGAAGCCCTTTAAAGTTAAAGATTTCAGCATCAAAACCTCTGGGAATGGTATTTACATCAATATTTGAATAATCAGTCCCTGACTCTAAATGAAATTGAATAAGCGCATCAATCAAGGCTGGATCAACAAGTGGACAGTCACCTGTTAACCTAACGATATAATCACTTTCAGTCAATGCAAGTGCTTGAGCAGCTTGAACAAAGCGCTCCAAAACATTGTGCTTGCTGCCTCGTCGAACGATGACGTCTTTATCGGACAAGTGTGTGACAATACAGTCATCATTTTTTTCAATGCTGGTGACAATAACATGCTGATGAGCTTGTTTTACCTGAGCTACTCGCTCAATATGATAATCGAGCAAGCTGCGGCCATTTATTGCTTTTAATACTTTCCCCGGAAGACGCGTGGAATCAAATCGAGCTTGGGAAAATATATACACACTCATTGCACTACATGCTCCCAAGCTAAAGGTGTGCCAAATTCAACGTCTCGCGCAGCCACTTGCCCAATTACTTCATTTAAGTGTCTTGGATGCAACCCTTTACCTGGGCGCACCGAACGTACGTGTTCAGCGGTGAAAATCTCGCCTCGTTTGATCGCTTTAGCAACGTACAAAGAGCGTCTAAATGGTGCATTATCCTGCTCACTGTCAGTTAGACGGTAATTGACCTCACCTAAACTCGCGTGAGTATCTTTCACCCTTGTAACGAGTCGACTGAATTGCTCTTCATCCAAAGAGAAAGCCGAATCGACACTGGAATCATCTCCTTTAAGCTTAAAGTGCTTCTCAATCACACATGCTCCTAAAGCCGTAGCGGCTATTGCAGCAGTATCATCAAGACTGTGATCACTGAGTCCAACAGGCACACCAAGCTTTCGTTGCAGATCAGTAAGTGTGGTTAAATTACAATCAGCAATTGGAGTTGGATAACCACTAATGCAATGTAAAACGACAAGCTCTGTACCTCCGGCATCAGCAACTGCTGCAACGGCTTCTTGGATTTCATCAAAGGTCGCCATACCAGTAGACATGATAATTGGTTTTTTTGTGCTCGCGGCGTACTTTATTAAGCCAATATCGGTGAGTTCAAAAGACGCAATTTTATATGCTGGACAATTAAGCTCTTCCAGTAAATCGACTGCTGTATTATCAAAAGGTGAAGAAAACAAAGTTATATTGTTTTTTTTCGCTTGCTTAAATAAAGCCGCGTGCCACTCCCATGGTGTATGGGCTTCCTCATACAAATCATATAACGTCCTTCCCTGCCAAAGCTTTTCTTTTACTACAAACTCAGGGCCGTTATGATTCAAAGTAATCGTATCAGGTTTATATGTTTGAATTTTAAGTGCACTTACACCCGTTCGCGCTGCTACATCAATCAGCTTGAGAGCATGGTCAAGGCTGCCACCATGGTTTCCAGAAAGCTCTGCGATGATGTATGGCCCACTGTTTGAACCAAGCTCAATACCATCAATCATCATTGATTGTTTAAAGTTACTTTGACTATATTTATTCATCGTTTTCTTCAATGTCTTATAAGGTGCAAGATTGCATCGCAAATCCGCGAAGCAGCCAAGCCATCCACTACTTTTGCACTCTGCTGAGTGTACACGTTCTTTTTATCGGCTGAATCCAATAACAATAAAGCGGTATCTACGATATTTATGATGTCAATTTCTTCTCTGCCATCAATTGCGCTATACGCATTATTATTCAATGGCGAATATAAAGCTTGAGACTGATTATCTGCAACTACTAACGCTATTGATGGTACGCCTAAAAACATTAACTCATACAAACTACCACCAGCTCCAGTAATCGCTATATCCGCATCTGACATGAGCATAGGGAGTTTATTACTGTCTATATGCAGTTCAAACTTTGTCGAACTTTTGAGCCCCTCAAGAGCATAGAGTGTTCTGTGATCACACGTGCTGGAAACAGCCAAAACAATTTTAGTGACCTGTTGAGAGGTAAGTAGCATCTTGCAGATTGCAACAGACAGTGCCTGAGCATCGCTTCCGCCCAAACACACAAAAATGTAGCCTGGCTTAAACCGTGGACGAGTTCTATAAGGTATAAACTCACTTCTAACCAACCTAAAGTCAGAGCCTTGCAAAGTTTTGTTTGCTAGCAAGTCAGTCTTGTTGAAGTCACTAGGGTTAATAATTAAATCTAAAAAAGGTAAATTGAGATATGTATTGTCGTCAAAAAGAACCAGTCTTTTAGCTTTTTTCCGTAATTGTTCAAAGTCTGCATCAGAAACATTATAGTCATCTACAATTAATGTATTCATTTCCGGTAGTTTTTGTACCCAGTCGACTTCTGCTTCTAGTTGACATACTTTTACCCCAGTTGCCTCTAACTTTAGCACTAACTCTTGAGTAATTTCATGGCATAAAAGAAATACTTGCTGATTTTGGTCAATTAACGCCTCTATCAATGCTATTTGCCTCATTATATGACCAAAACCAAGTTTCCTACTCGCGTTTGCATATATAAAAACCATAGCAATTACTCTTAACAGCTTAATTCAGAAATATCATAACAAAAATATGTCAATGATATAATGCAAATCAAACCTTTTAGTTATCAGTAGAACCGTGCTTTTCCAAAATAAAACAAATACATATTATCTCAACTGGTCTATAATTTGCATTAAGATCCAGACATATTCTGAAATTTCGACACATTATGAAACCTAAAATTATCATTTTTGGTGCTGGAGAGGCAGGCAAAGCAGCCTATGCCCATTTGAAAGCAGATCATGAAATCATTGGCTATACAGATAATGATAAAAATAAGCAAGGCACGTATTTGAATGGCTACCCTATCAAAGACGCAAATTGGATACTTAGTCAGAATTTTGACTTTATTTATATTGCTAGCGAGTTTTTTGAACAAATCAAGCATCAGCTTGAGCATACTTTCCATGTGAAAAGCCAGCAAATTCATATCTTACCTGCTCATGCGATTAAACAGACTAAATTAGGACAGCCGACAGCTAAAAAAAATGCACTGAAGCTCTTGGAATTGGTCACTGCTACACTTAATACAAGTGCGCTAAATTATTATGTAGATGCAGGAACATTATTGGGTATTGTTCGTGATAATGCACTTATCCCTTGGGATGACGATTTAGATATTGCAATAAACAGTCAAGATACTGAGCTGTGTTTCGCTGCTTTGAATGAGTTACTCCCTGTACTTGACAAACAGTTTGGAACACCATGGGAAATATTCATTAACAAGGCTAGTTCTACTTTCCATTGTATCGACAAAGGTAACATTTCATCTTATAAATTAAGGCCATGCTCTGCTCATAGCGATTTGCCACAACTAGATGTATTTATTAAATATGTCGATGCTGGTTCAATGTATTATGTTATTTCGTCAAGAGGGTTTAGCATGCCAAGTAAGCACCTACTCTTAACGGAGGGCATAACATTCAATAATTGTATTATGAATATCCCAAGTGAGGCGACCCAATATCTTGAGGCTCATTATGGCTCAGACTGGCATACTCCAAAAAAAGATTGGAATTTGAGTATGATAAGCAGTGCAACTGTGTTTAAAGGTGAATAGGACTAATTTACAACGCCAGATTCGTAGTAGACTCTAGTCGAGAAACCGTCTTGGTGTGCGTTGAGCATATATCTTATTATCCGATTTAGTATTTGTAACAAAGGCAATGTCAATTAGCAGCTAAACCTAAAGGTGAAAAATGACAACTAACCCTTCCTTGAAATCAAGTCAGCGTCACGAACATGATTTCCCGGTCGTAGATGATGAAAACGCAATAGCTCATTTTCATCATCTACGAGCACAATTCATTGCATATCTTAAAAAGTCGTTGGCTACATGCAACTCAGCTAATCAGAAATATATCGAATTCGATCTACCCACGCTAATGATATTGGAGAACCGTTTTTCCACTCACAATGACTTTTGTTCTGTTCGACTAAAGGGGTATTCTTCGTTCACAGAAAGAGAGCAAATACATGTCGCGATTAATTGCGCTAATGCTCTTGCTATTCATAGCCATGAACTTAAAGATTTAAACTCTCTGAATAGCACGATAAAAATGCTTGATTGGCTAGAGCCTAAAATCACTACTAGTCCTACTACGATGTTAGATAAGGAACAAACAAAAATATTACTTAACACGCTAGAGCTTGAGCACAAATTACTATTGGAGCATGGTTTTGCTATCTAATCAAAAGTTTGGATTATTATATTTCCCAGGCCCTAGAGCATTGGCTTATGTTAACGTACTTGCGAACCAAAAAGTTTTACCCTCTATAATAATCACACTAGCCAACAAAAGAGGTGAAAATGGTATTCGTAAATCGCGTGACTTACCGTTTGGCGAAAAGTTGTTCCCTAAATACCTAACAATTGAAGATTTCTCAAAGGGTGAAAATATTCCTATCGTGGAGTTAGATGTTGAATCAATCAATCACCCTGATGTAATCTCTGCGCTTTCAAGCAGCGGACAGAGAGAGTGGTTATTTACAGGAGGAGGGATACTAAAACAACCACTGTTTGAAGTTGGTATAAAATATATTCATATCCATCCTGGTAAACTGCCTGAGGTAAAGGGAAGTACATGTTTTTACTACTCCTTGCTATTTAATAACACGCTACATGCTAGTGTATTTTATATGACACCCAAGTTAGATTCAGGAAAGGCGCTGTTAGTCAAACCTTTCAACATTAATATCAAGCCTAGTGATCTGAGTTCTGAGTTTATTGACTATGTTCTAGATCCTTGGATCAGGGCAAGCGCGTTAGCAAGTTTTATCAAGCAAGAAAGCTATGATATAACTCCCTTAGATACCCCTTCCAATAGGCCGTGTTACATTATGCACCCAGTGCTAAGAGCGCTAACAATTAAAAAACTTCATTCTCGCTTCGATGTCAACAAACCTGAAGGTATTTTTGATGGTGAATAAAAAAGGCTCAACGATTTGGATAACAGGGTTATCCGGAGCTGGAAAAACAACGATAACAAATTTACTGATCCCACAGTTTCAAGGCATGGGAATTAACCCCATCATACTAGACGGGGATGAAATACGAGCAGCTATAAGAGATCCACACTGGCAATTTGATACAAATAGTCGACTTCTTGGCTCCTATCGTTATTCAAGACTAGCTCGCCTTTTTACTCATCAAAAGCAAGTAGTTATCGTACCTACTATTAGTATGTTTCACGAAGTGCAACGCTGGAATCGTGAATATATACCAAATTATTTTGAAGTGTTTTTAGATGTTGATATCAAAGCGAGAATATCTAGGGACCCCAAGGGCTTATACCAAAATGAGCCCTCACATATGGTAGAGGATAGCACTGCTGAACTGCCGCAGTTTCCCGATATGCGCATATTGAATAATGGTGAAATAGATGACGCAACCGTAAAGGCGGAGGAAATCTTTACTGAATGGAAAAAGGTTATCTATGATGCGTAGCAGAGATCAAAAATTACCAAGCAAAGTGCAGCGCTTAATTGAGCTAAGTGGCTCTTTGTCTAGCGCTTCTATTCTTCCTGTATATACCCTTAATTTTGAACGTTGGAGAACAAACCGTACTGATTGTTTGAATCAAATTCAAAAAGAGTTTGATTCGCCTGTTATTGTACGCTCTTGTACAGTACAAGAAGACAGCACTACAACGAGTAACGCTGGTAAGTATATCACTGAGCTTAATGTGAATTTGGATGAATTGAGCCTCACTAGTGCCATTAATAGCGTATTCTCCTCCTATGATGAATTAGATCATGAAAACATCTTATTTATTCAGCCAATGCTATTATGTCCAGATTATGTTGGCGTTGCTTTTAGTCATATTCAAGATACTGGGGCTGAATACTATGTCATTAGTGCAGATGAAAATAGGAATACTGAAGCAGTTACTTCTGGTGCCACTGAGGTAAGGACTTGGTTCGTTAGCCACCAATATGATGCGAGTGCTTACACATGGCAAAATCAAGTAATCAATTTGATAAAAGAGCTAAAAGAATTAAACATCTCAAAGTTCTTAGATATTGAGTTTGCAATAGAAAATAATAAAACTTACCTATTGCAGGTAAGGCCATTAATAGTACAAGAAAAAGTAGTCAAGAAATCTGAACAGTTGTTACTTGAACAGCAATGTATAGCCAAAAAGTTGAAGAGGCTATCATCTAGACACCCATATTTGGTTGGCAAGCAAACTATATATGGCGTAATGCCTGACTGGAATCCGGCTGAAATCATAGGTATAAAGCCAAGACCTTTGGCTTTGTCACTGTACAAGTTTTTAATAACAGATGGGGTGTGGGCTCGACATCGAGCTATTTATAAATACAGAGATGTTGGTGAGCAGCACTTGATGACCATCCTTGGCGGTACTCCATATATCGATGTGAGAGCGAGTTTCAATTCATTTATTCCAGCCTCAATTCCTGAAGAACTTGCAGAAAAGTTAGCAAATCATTACTTGGATCAGCTCATAGAAAACCCTGCTTCTCATGATAAAGTAGAGTTTGACATAGTCTTTTCTTCCTTTGATTTCCAGTCACCTGACCAACTCTGTAAATTGGAAAAGCATGGATTCACCAAATCAGAAATCAGTTTAATCGAAAATAGCCTTAAGTCTTTAACAGAGCAAATTATCATTGATGAATTCAGTCCTGTGAACAGTGACCTGTGTAAAATTACCCAACTGATTGAAAGGCATGAAAAGGTATTAAATTCTGATTTAAATAAGATTGATAAAATCTTTTGGTTACTTCAAGATTGCAAATCCTTTGGCACTCTACCATTTGCAGGCTTGGCTAGAGCTGGATTTGTTGCCATCCGTTTTTTAAAGTCAATGGTTTACTCAAAGTTGATCTCGCAAAACGATTATGAATGTTTCCTTTCATCTATTGAGACCGTAAATAGCTTATTTCTCAAAGATAGAACTGAACTATCGTCTCAAGCATTGATTAAAAAGTATGGCCATTTGCGTCCTGGTACATATGAGATAACCTCACCAAGATACGATGAAAACCCTGATAAGTTCATCCTAAATGAAAAGTTAGATGCACATAAAGTAACGGCTGAGTTTAATATCTCGCTTAAAAAACTAAATGCTATTGATGAAACGCTAAAAACACATCAACTCAACATTAATTCCATACAGTTGTTCAATTTTATAAAAAAAGCTATTGAGGCAAGAGAATATAGTAAGTTTATTTTTACTCGTAGCTTGAGTGATTCTTTGGTTTTAATTGAAAACTTAGGCAGACAAATAGACTTATCAAGAGAAGAGTTGAGCTATGCAAATATTGAGGATATTCTAAACCTCCATTCTACAAGTCATAGTGCTAAAGAAAAAGTACAGGCTTCCATCTCCGTTGGAAGAGAGTATTATCAACTATCGCAGTTAATAAAACTACCTGACTTAATCACTAAAGCCAGCGATCAGTTTATATTCTCGCCACAAGCTACCCATCCTAACTTTATTACGCAACAAAGTATATCAGCAGATGTCGAAGTTAATTTAACTAACGGCTTGAAAGGTAAGATAGTCTGTATTGAATCAGCAGACCCTGGCTACGATTGGCTTTTTGCGGAAGATATCGCTGCGCTAATTACAAAGTATGGTGGGTGTAATTCGCATATGGCAATACGTGCTCAGGAATTACAACTACCCGCCATCATAGGTGCAGGCGAGGCCAATTTTGAGCGATGGAGCAATGCTACTTCGCTTATTATTGACTGTGAAAAAGAGAAGGTTGACTTAGTACTATGAAATTCATCGCAATAACTATGCGAGTTGACCACTGCGGGGTTACGTATCAAGAGAAGAGAGATGCTGTAGACCAAAAGTTACTTGAGTTGGTCGGAGATTGCGGCTTTTACCCTATACTACTTCCAAATAATCTTAAGGTTGCCAAGCAAGTATTGACAATTGTTAAACTGTCAGGTTTGATTTTCAGTGGCGGCAACGATCTCGTTAGCTATGGTGGAAGCACACCCGAGCGTGATGAGCTCGAAGTGTACCTTTTGGAGCATGCTATGAAGACACAAACTCCTCTTTTAACTATTTGCCGCGGCACGCAACTCTTGATGGACTATTTTGGACAACCCCTTGTGAAAATTGACGGTCACGTAGGCTCGACACATACCATTATGTATAGAGAAGAAAGTAGAGTAGTTAATAGCTATCATAATTTAGGCTTCTACCATGTACCACAAGAATTCGCTGTTGAAGCAAAAGCCACAGACGGTGTTATCAAAGCCATCAAGCACAATACGTATCCTATTGTTGGTATAATGTGGCATCCTGAACGCGAGAGTGAATTTTCTCAATACGACGTCTCGCTTATTAAAGAGGTATTTAATTCGTGAATATAATCATCTTGGCCGCAGGAATGGGAACTCGTTTAAGACCCTACACAAATGATAAACCTAAAGCCCTTGTGAACGTACATGGGCGACCCATATTAGATTATCAACTAGATGTATTTAATACATTTGAGCAAGCTAATATCTCACTAGTTACAGGATATAAAAGAGAGTGTTTTGATAATTATAAACTAAGACAGTTTCATAACTCCGAGTATGACCAAACAAACATGGTTTTCTCCTTGTTTAAAGCTATTGATGTTTTGCAACAAGAGCAACCTACTCTAATTTGCTATGGAGATATTATTTTCAACGCTCGTATTGTCAAAAAATTACTTGTAACACCAGGAGACATATGTATTTCTGCAGATCTTTCGTGGCTACAACTATGGCAAGACAGAATGGAGGATCCTCTGAAAGATGCAGAGTCCTTTAAAATGAACAAAGATACTGATCAGATCTTAGAGCTAGGCAAACCTTTAAAATGTGTTGAAGATGCTGAAGCCCAATACATGGGGTTAATTAAACTTTCAGAACACGGCTTGAAGAGTTTTATAAATCTATACAACTCAATCCCTTACAGTGAAGCCAAATCAATGTATATGACTGATTTTATACAACAGCTCATTAATCGTGGTAACGAGGTAACAGCCTCCACCCATAATGAACACTGGTATGAAATAGACAGTACGCAAGATTTAGAAGCTTTGAGCTCACAAAAGCTACAAGATATTATAAAAAGCTAATGTGTTAAGTTTGTTTGTTAAGAGCAACTTGTACTTTCATTCATTATGCTTTGCCTAGTATTATTAGTAAGCAAAGCATAATTTCTTTATTTCTTTATTTCTTTATTTCTTTATTTCTTTATTTCTTTATATGAAAAATAGAATAAGTTGAATTTGCATGCCATCCTTTTTTTTGATAAATCACCTCAAAGCCTTTTGAAAATAAACACTGAAAATTTTCAGGGTTGTTATATATAATATAAATATCACTATAGGAATGAATGACACTATCTAAGAATTTGGAGAGTATCTTCTCTGAAAAAGGGTTATATAAATAAAGGCAAAGATTACTTGCCTTTGTATTAAGAGTAACATTTGTCACGTCTTCAAGAAGAACATTAACTTCAGCACCAGATGTGTTATTGATATTATCTAAGCAAATTTTATGCAGTTCTTCACTGTACTCAATCCCTAAAATGTAGGGTGTATAGTTTTTCAATAGCTTTCGCCATACTAAGAGAACTTTCCCTTTTCCACAGCCTGCGTCTATATAATCAAAGTCACTAGGAGAGTGTGAACTCAAGGTGAAAACTCTTTTTGTCGATTCTTTTATAATAGAAGTCCAACTACTTTCATACTGTACGCCTTCACCAAGATTTTTTAACTTGTCTTTGTACTCCTCTTTTGGGAGCCACATGTGTGTATTAGTACCATAAAGCAAGTCAAACATGTGATTTTCAATAAAATAATTATATGGAAGACGAGGTCCTCGCTTTTGGAACATACGCCAATAGTTTGACCACATAACTATTTTTTAACTCTTCTTAGAAAGCCCATCGGCGCGACTGTTATCTGAAGTTTTGCGTGAATTTCTGAATCCACTTCAAAATCGTCAGTGGACTTCAAAAACTCTCTAACAGCACTGTAGGGGTTATTACCTTTACCCCACGGTCTATTTGGAAACATATCCTCGGGCATAGCCTCAATAATAGTGTCGTATACGATACAATAACAAGTTTCAGAAACCAGTGGAGAATATGCTTGAAGCTCTTGAATCACGTGATCATGTGTATGATTAGAATCCAAGATAACCATAACTCGGTTATAGTCTTTAGCCTTTTCACACACCAATTGTACGACATCGCTAGAAACACTTGAGCCCTGAATTAATTCAATTTTATGAGCAAGTGGATGAGACTCGATTGCATCACGATTGTGTTGTCTAATATCTATATCAATCCCTATTACTTTTCTACCAGGGCTTAACGGATCTAATTGCTTTTTCTGAGCTACAGCGTCAGTATAATCCAATAGCGCTAATAATGACGCACTAGCGATAACAGAGCCTCCATGTGCGACACCTGTTTCAATGATTAAATCTGGCTTGGTTGACCAAATTATTTCTTGCAGTGCCCAAACATCATTTGGAAATTGAATTGCGGGACGACCAAGCCAACTAAAATTATATGACCAATTATACGGCGCACTCTGACGGATCCACTCGACGGATAACGCTTCTAATTCATCAGCATTCTTTAGCTTACGTACATTCTCAGCCACTTCTTTTTGAAATTCTTCGGATTTATTCATTTATAAAATCTAACCAATTTGTTGTTTTTGAATGAAGGTGTGTTCCAACTGAACTTCCTAAATTTGCTATCGTATCAAGTGAAGTTACGTATGGAGTAAACAAGCCAAAATTTTGGCTATAAGGGGTGGTATTATAGTTCATGTACTCCACAGTAATTCCTTTATCATCAAACTTTTCATGTTCGAGATAGTTTTTAGCACCATGACCTGTGATATAGGTAGAAGCACCAACTCCCTTACAAATATTTAAAATTTTCTCACTTCCGCTTCCTTTTGAGCAAGCTAAATCAGATGCTTTATAATACTCAACATTATTATCCATGCCCCAATAGCGTGCAACGGCTCTCATAGATGCAATAGTCAGTTCAGCTAAACTCTGATGATTTGCTTTCGCGACTTCCCGAAATACCTCAATTGCATCACTGTAATAAGGGCTTTGCTTAAGATTGTGAGCAAGGAGTTGTTCGTGATTTTCTTTCCAGTTTTTCGTGTAGTCAATTTCAGAGGACATGATAAGCTGAGAGCGGGATAGCCTCTTAACTGGTACTGACAGCCACTTGCTACCGCTATCAGTTTTAATTTGCACTCTATTATAAAAACCACGTGCGAGTTGAACATCATCTAAAAACACAAAAGCATCAGCCAAATGTAACTGCTGAAACATCCCTATCCATGGAAAATACATGGGTTGTGAAATAACGACTTTTAAATTATTACTAGTCATACCCTATCTCTTTTACAAATCGCTCAAATAGCACATTAATATCCAGCTCTAACTCCGAGGGGAAGTCACCTCCCTTTTCAGCATAAGCTAGCCAAAGTAAAGTTAAATATACTTTTTGGATAAATGATACTCGCTCCCACATGCTGTAATTGAACTGTAAATTCGCTTCATGCGTAATTTGCGCTTTAATATCACCGCCATCAACATCATGGTTAACTCTGTGGATTGTAGCGGCTATAACGCTACAATTATCATCGTATGCCCTTTTAAGGGCATTGAGTCCTTTGTAGCTCGGCAGTTTGGATGGGTGTATGTTGTATACTTTAAAACTGTCATAAAGTGCTTCGGAAATAATTTTTTCTGTAAATAATATAACACTAGTTATTTCGTTTTCTTGAAACCATACTTTGCATTTATTGTTGAAGTCTCCATCAGCACTACTATGGAACTTACACTCGAAGCCGAGTTCATCGAGTTCAGGTCCTATTTCGGTGTTATTTATCCCGAAAAAGAACACAGACACACTTTTTACTTGCCTGTATAGGCTAACAGCAGCTTTTACTGCTGAGGCCTTCGAATCGCAAAAAACACCTACTCTCACGTTACCTTCTTTGATGTTAAATAGCCGCAGATACAATCCACAACATAAGCCTGCTGCTCAAAAGTCATATCCACAAAACTTGGGAGGTTAAGGCCTCTACGAGAAAGATAAAGCGCATTTTTACCACTTTGCATATTGTCTACTATTGGTTGCTCACTCAATGGCCAAAAGAAACGACGTGCATCAATTTGATTATTTTGCAAATGTGTAATCAGCTCGTCTATGTTGAATGAGTCCTTAGTATTAAAAATCAGCGTGGGCATCCAGTATGAATTGACTTCATTTAGGTTTTCTGGGTTGAGTACCACATCAGGAATATTCATACAGAGCTTTTTATAGTGCTCAAAGATTTCCCTTTTTCTTTGCACTATTTCGTTTACTCTTTTCAATTGAGAAACACCTAATGCAGCTTGAAGATTAGACATTCTATATTTATAGCCGAGTTCTGAAGCCCAAAACTGACGCTGTTCATTTTTCGCTCTGCCGTGATTGTTAAGCTGCCTACATTTCTCTACAAGCTTCTCATCAGAGGAAACTAACATTCCACCTTCCCCTGTGGTAATGGCCTTTGTTCCATGAAAAGAAAACACACTGAAGATCCCAAAGGAGCCTGCTTTCTTGTTGTTATATTCCGAGCCGATGGCCTCAGCAGCATCCTCGATTAAATATATCCCATAGCGTTTTGCAATGTCTTCAAGTTCATCTAGTTCACAGAGGTTTCCATAAAGGTGAGTCGCAATAATCGCTCTTGTTTTTGAAGTTATCGCTTTTTCCACCTCATTGGGATCGATACACCAAGAACGCCTGTTCACGTCTACTAACACTGGTGTTGCATCGAGATAAAGAATAGGCGCGATCGTTGCGACCCAATTTGTGTCAGCTAAAATCACCTCATCACCTTTGCCTACCCCAAGAGCCGACAAACCAAGGTGTAGAGCACCAGTGCAGCTAGAAGTGGCCATCGCATAAGGTACACCGATATACTCTGAAAACTCTTTTTCAAATTTATCAACGTATTCATAGCAGCGCTCTCCCCAGCCATCCGCTGCAGCCTCGGTCACGAGTCGTACGTCTTCCTGCGTAATACTTGGTCTTGTATATGCTAATTTATCCATCAAAGATCTCTAAGTTTGGAATGGCAATGCAATATTTCCAGTTAACTCTACTATTAGTCGCTAAGTATTGGCATATCTCATCTTTAATATTCCAAGGGAATATCACGACATAGTCAGGCTTATATGACTCAATAGCGTCAGGTGGCAAAATTGGAATATGGGATCCTGGTAAATATTGATTTTGTTTTGAAGGTGCAGAGTCAAACACAGCTGATATTAAATTATTTTTAACGCCTGCCGTATTTAACAATGTATTTCCCTTAGCTGCTGCACCGTATCCAACAACGGTTTTCCCAGCCAACTTTGCATCGACGAGAAATGCTTTGAACTCTTCACAAATCTGAGTGACTTTTTCGGAAAATGCTAAGTACGTTGACGGTTCGAATAATTTAGCATCAATTTCTTTTTGTTTAACCTCATTCACTGACGGAGCAACATGATGAGAAGATTCTTGATGAGATGCCCATACTCGCAAACTTCCACCGTGAGTAGATAGTTCTTCAACATCATAAACTTTCAAACCTGCTTTAGATAGAATTTCCTCTACCACACATAAATTCAAGTAGGAGTAATGTTCATGATAAATAGTATCAAATTGGTTTTGTGTAACAATGTTAAGAAGCGATGGGAATTCTAATGTTACCGTGCCAGCCTCAGAAAGTAATTCCTTAAACCCTTGCACGAAACTATTTATATCAGGAACATGAGCTAATACATTGTTAGCAATGATTAGATCTGCTTTTCCGTAGTCCATAGCAATAACATTAGCTAGCCTTGTATCAAAAAACTCTTCAATTACATTTATTCCTCGAGCTTTAGCTGCTCTAGCGACCGCAGCGGTAGGCTCCACCCCTAAGTTAGGTATTCCATTTTTAACAAAGTTTTGTAGGAGGTATCCATCGTTAGATGCTACTTCCACAACTAAACTGTCTTTATTTAGTCCTAGCTTTTGGGTTACAACTTCTGTGTAAGATTTTGCATGCTTCAACCAACTAGCTGAAACCGAAGAAAAATAAGCATATTCATCAGTGAATAACGCTTCCGCTTCAACTTGATCATCTGTTTGAACAAGCCAACATTGTTCGCATACAAGCACTCGTAGGGAGTAAGTTATTTCATTTTTAAAAGCATCTTTATCACGCAGGTAAGCATTGGAAGCTGGCGAACATCCTAAATTTACCATCTCTAGTGCCAGTTCATTTCCACAGTGTCGGCAATTCATATTGTTACCCCATCAAAATCACATGGAAGCGTTTGGAATTGAGCATCTTTATCAGAATAAACCATGACTGGGATCGGCAGCTCAAAACTCAATAATTTATCATCATACCGCACACCAAACTCGTGTTCTGGCTCGTACGGTGCGGTGTGAAAATAGAGCATCTCGCAATCTTCCTCCAAAGTTAAAAAGCCATGAGCACAGCCTGGGGGAATAATGAGCATTTTATCTGGCGTATCCAACTCTATTTGAATACACTCTAGAAAACTTACTGAGTGTTGACGAAGGTCTACGATGAGGTCTAATACTCTACCATTAATGCATCTAACCATTTTGTATTCAGGCAATGAACCAAGCTGACAATGCATTCCACGCAACGTACCTGCTTGTGCTGAATATGAACTATTCACTTGGCAAATTGAAGAATGGCCTATCACCGGTTGTAGCGCTTGTTCATCAAACCACTTAGCAAAACTTCCTCTTGCATCAGAAAATGCGGTCCTTTCGGACAAAAATACGTCTTGTATACTGAGTGATCTTAGGGTTGACACCATTTTGCTCCAATTTTTCTCGAATCATTTATAAATGCGTTAAGTTGACTGGTGCTGATAATATTGTTGTTAATATAATACTCTCTATACCATTGTGCTGTATGTTCAATAACTTGCTCAATAGGCCAAATAGATTTCCACTTCAACAACTCGTACGTTTCACTGCTATCTAGGGCTAAGTGCTCAGCTTCATAAAGTGAACTAGGAGTGGGTTTCCAGTCGAGGTTTGGAATAAAACGACTCATTAATGACAGAACATCTGACACGGAGGCTAAATGCTCAACCGCGGGGCCAAAGTTCCATGCTCGTGCAAACACTTTATCACCAATTAAAAGCCGCTCCCCTAGCTGAAGGTAGCCTGCTATTGACTCCAAGACATGTTGCCAAGGCCGCACAGCATTAGGGTAACGAATAGAGAGGCTGTCGCCACAATATGCCTTTCTTATAATGTCTGGTACTAAGCGATCATCTGACCAATCACCTCCACCAATTACGTTACCTGCTCGAGCTGTTGCTACTAAAGTATTTGAGTGTTTATAGTAACTCTCACGATAACTATGGACTAACACTTCACATGCAGCTTTTGACGCACTATATGGGTCACTTCCCATGAGTTTATCTTCCACTGTAAAGCTCTTTTTTTCGCCATTGTTCTCGTATACTTTATCCGTGGTTACTACAACTATTGCTTTTACTTTCGTGCAGTGTCGTGCACACTCCAGTAGGTTCAGCGTACCCGTTAGATTTGACTGCCAAGTTTCTTCAGGCTTATTGTAGCTTTTTCGCACAAGTGGCTGAGCTGCTAAGTGAAAAATAATATCAGGTTCAAAATCATTTATCAGCTTATCTATCACCCCTCGCTCTGCAATATCCCCAAAATAGTTATCTACAGTCAAACCAAGTTTGTTATAGTGTGTACTATTTTTATCTTCAGGCAGAGATAGCCCAGCAACTTCAGCCCCAAGAAGCTCAAGCCATAAACATAACCAACTGCCTTTAAAACCACTGTGCCCTGTTACCAGTACCTTCTTTCCGGCATACATTTCATTGAACATTGATCACCAAACCTTCCAAGGTGCTTTATTTGATTGCCACAGCGCTTCTAGCTGATTCTTATCCCTCAATGTGTCCATTGCATGCCAGAAACCTTTATGCTTATAGGCGTTTAACTGTTCATCTGCTACCAGCTTTCTCAGAGGAGCATCTTCAAAACTGTCGTTTATACCATCTAAATAGTCAAACACTTCTGGTTCTAACACGAAAAAGCCTCCATTGATCCAAGCTCCATCTCCAGCTGGCTTTTCTTGAAACGAGACAACCTTACTACCATCAACATCCAATGCCCCATAACGTCCTGGGGGTTGAATTGCAGTAACTGTAGCAACCTTTCCTGCATTTCTGTGAGACGAGATAGTGTCTTGAATCGGCAGATCAGTAACGCCATCTCCATATGTGAAGCAAAATGTATCGTCCCCAACATAATCTTTTACTCTTCGTAATCTCTCACCAGTCATACTTGTGTCTCCAGTATCGACTAGAGTGACTTTCCAAGGCTCCGCATGCTTTTGGTGAACTGTCATCTCATTTTTAGACATGTCAAATGTTACATCTGACATATGTAGAAAATAGTTCGCGAAATATTCTTTAATTATATATCCCTTATACCCTAAACATATTATAAAATCATTGATTCCATTGGCTGAATAGATTTTCATTATATGCCATAGTATGGGTTTACTTCCTATCATAATCATTGGCTTCGGACGAAGATGTGACTCCTCGCAAATCCTAGTACCAAGGCCTCCAGCTAAAATAACAGCTTTAGTCACAATATTCTCCAATCAAAGGCAGTTAGTTAAAATAGAAAAACTCTAGTTCTTCGTTTATGTTATTAGAAACAGAGTATAAAATTTCTTCATACGATGAGAGTGAAGTAATCAAAACTGGCCCATCTTTATTATTTAATGAAGAAGCATCCTCAATTAATACACCCTCTACTCGAGTTCCGCATTTGTTAGGATCAGAATCAACCACTCGTGCTACCTTTTTTGGATGTGGCGCTTTTTTTATCACCTCAGCGGCTAATTCTGATGAGCCATATATTTGTATAGAGTCTACTTCTTCAAAAAAATCTTCCAGACTAACAACTGCTACATTATTACCCCTTAAATATAGACTTTTTTCTTTTTTCTTTTTATTTAAGCTTTGAAAAGTATTCACACTAAGCCATGAATCTGGCTCATTGCCTAATGTGTTTAAAAGCTCCACACTATAGCTATTTTCTATCGCGCTTAATATTTCAAAAAGTTCACATGCATACTTCTTATTTTTATCCACGCAAAACCAAGACTTTACTATTTCAAAGCTGCTTGACCAAAAAAAACTTTGTAAGCCTGAACCATTATAGTCACTTGTCTTGGAAAACGAATCTAGAATTAATTTAACGGATAGTACATTGCTAAAGATGAGAAAATGCTTAACGGCTAGCCAATGATATGGCTTACTACCGAGGAGATATGCTTCGTAAATTCTTTCGTCTGTCGTAGTATTGCTGACCTTACCAAATGTAGGAAAGCCACTCAGAGTTGATCCGCTATTTTCCCTTAGCTGACGGTAAAAGTCCACAAAGCTATCAACAGATGCTCCTTGGTTAAAATAAGGCCGTTTTGATAATTGAGGCTTAGCTTTTTTTGTTGCAACACTCAAATAGTTTGGGTCTTTTATGTACTCCTCTAGCTCTAAAACTACAATTGGACAGTTCGATGCTTCAAAGAATACATGCTCACTATATTGACGGTGACAAATAAAAGTACCAGCATTTTTATAATCATAAATATAGCTTTTTGAGTCACTGAAAAAGAAATTTTTCTGTTCCTTAAATCGTTCTCGTACGCTTTTTATCAACGGATGCTCTAAGTCTTGTGGAAATGGCCTAAAGACTAACTTTTTATTTGGAAAAATTTTAAGTAAAGAATCTATAATAGAGGGTAAGTACTGAAGCTTCTCTTGACACTCAATATCAAGGTTTGAGAGATGATATATAATATCTGATCCTCCCTCATATGAGCTTTTAAGATAATCTAATTTTGGCGAACCAAACGGAACGATTCTTGTCCCTCTAAAATTACGATAATCTAATTCAACTGGAATAGAATCTCGCCATAATGAATCATCAAATGGGATCCATTCTCTAATCGCAAGAATGAAGTCAAAATCAAATATACCACCATATTCTTTTAAAGACTTCTTAATAGGTATATCAGGACCATGGGGCAATAAGACTCTGAAACCTTTGTAGTAGGTTAAAATTTCAAAGGGAAAATTCGATTCTGGAAATACAATCAAATAGCACCTTTCAATTTTATACTTTTCATTTGCGCCACAAAAAAATACGTTACTTCTTCGCTCAATTTCATCAGAGAAATCAGAATCTTTTATTACCAATATTTTAAAGCTTTTATTTTTACTCAATTCATTGATAAATAATTCAAATAAGTCAAGCCCCGGTGAGTCAAAGACCACAAAACCAATATCAAAGCTTTCAGCTTCTTTAAAAAGCATGTTTTAGCCCTAACATCTTCACTGAAGTACAGACATAGTCTTGTTGATACTTGATAGCATCGTAAATAGATAATCCATTCTCAAAAACACTCTTTCTCGGTGCTGCTATACCTTTCTCCCAATGTAAACTAGCGAGTTCTGAAGCTGCAACATTACTTACAGGAACGTTAGATTTAATCAACCCGCTATGATAAATTTCATATTCACATGCCTCTACATCATCTTCTAAGCGTGGAGACCCCCTGAACTTGCTAAGCTGATTATTTATTTCTAAAAGCAATAATTCTTTTTCACAGGAGTCTGGTTCATCAATATTCTGTGCTTCTTTTAGTGCCCAACCCAAGAAGTTAACTTTATTGACCTCTGCTTGCTTTAGCAATCCATATTGTGACAGCTGTGACACCCTTAAATAGTCGGCTGATATATTGGCGCTATGCCCAAACCACACACCTTTAAATAGCATTGACTCTCTGAATTTCTCCTTGCTACTGAAGTAGTAGGTGGAGCTTTCAATACATTTTTCGATCGATTTCTTAGTTTGCTCTCCATAGGAATATTCTGGAACATTTAAGACCAACATTAAACTGATCCCTATATCTAGACACTTAGGGTTTTCATTTAATATCCCTAGCATAGAAGTAAAATCAGGTGAACAAGGCGGGAAAATTAAACCAAAATTTTCTTTTACTTTTTTTATAACAGAACTTCGAACAAAACCGCTATATATCTTCCCATAATTGTTTCTGTTACGGTATTTTCGATAAAAAAGCGGCTGAGAAAATTCAAATCTCCGCTCTAATTCTTCCGATGCTGAATACTCAATGCTGTTATAAGGCTTCATTAAAGGGTGGTACTCACCATTTAAACGCTCATTGTTTACTTCTTTGCACTCGAAATGTTCAAACTGCCAAGTTACGACGTCATAACTATGTAGGTTTTCCAGCTTCGAGATCGATGACAAAAAGTGCTTTGTAAACATGAACTTATCAGATATTATTGTTACCCATTCACCTTTAGCAAATTGTATAGCATATTCCCAGTTTTCACACATATTGAGTCGATTAATTGGGCGTACATATTTGACTTTTACGTTTGAAAGTAGCTCACAAAGCGCTTTGGTTTCGGTCAGAGGAATGGTGCCGTTATCAGATATGATAATTTCATAATTTTGAAAATCTTGCTCCAGCAAAAGTTTCAAACAGTGGAGGACGAGCTCCGGCCTATCTTTTGTAGGTAACACAATCGAGAATTGAGGATACTGTTGTGACATAAATATTGTTGGTAATACTATATAATTTTATTATCGGCTCAAATGAAAAATACTTAAATCTAAATATTCGAACCTTTGACTTATGAAATAGTGAGTATACATGAAACAACTAAAGCATTCTCCAAATCAATTAAAGAAACAACCTCTTGTTTCCATTATAATACCATGCTTCAATGATCCTACAAATGTTCACTATGCAATTCAAAGCTGTATTGAGCAGACATACACCAATATAGAAGTGATCATTATCGATGACGGCTCTGTGCCTAAACTCAATATTGATTTTCAATTGTATCCTCCTAATGTAAAACTCGTTCATCAGAAAAACCAGGGCGTTGCAAAAGCAAGAAATTATGGCGTTAAGCTTTGTGAAGGGGAATATCTCAAGTTCTTAGATTCAGATGATGAGTTGCTACCAACATGCGTAGAGACCCAAGTTAAACAACTACTAAATAGCAGTGACACTATTTCATTTATTGGTTATCGAACTGTCTTTGGGAAGAAGAGTATTGAAGGCACTCCAAAGTTTGATAACTTTTTAGACGCAATTTTTCAAGGTAATATTGCACCACTCCATTGTGGTTTATATCCAAGATCAGCTATTGAGAATATAGGAGGTTTTGGTCATGAAGGACCTATAGGTGAATCATTTGAAGATTACGATTTTCACGTAAAACTCGCGTTCTCAAATATACATACCATCGTTAGTCATGATGTCGGTGTAATATACAAAAAAAGGCCTCAAAGCCGCTCTTCAGACCAAAAAAAAGCTTTCAGTGCAAACATATTTATCTTAAAACAGGCAATAGCCCACATTGAAAAACCAAATGAAGAACTATCAAATAGCATCATTAATGGATTATGTGACCTTGCAATACAATCAGGTCAATACTCAACATTATTCACGGAATTCCAGCTTATACTTAAAAAGCTACGGTTCTCTGATAAATCTGAAAAGACTTTTCGCTACAAAATTATAGCTTCAAACCGTCTAAAGTGTGGCTCCGAGTCGGCTAAGAAATGGTGGCGCCTTATTTTTGACGCGTTACCAGCAACTACTCCCCCCACATCAGACCTTATTCCACCAACTTATTCCGTCAGAGCTTCAAGCCTTGAACTACACACACATAAGTTTGATGGTCCTTTACTAGCCGAAGCACTTATGCGATGCCTTAAAGCTAGAGACATTTATTTATGGGGTGTGAGCCCCACAAGTGAACAATGGATACAAATGCTTCACTTTTTTGGTAAAGCCCCTACTGCTCTTGTGGATTCGAACCCTCAAGCTGCTAGCTTTAATGGACACAACTGCATAAAACCAGAATCTCTGACGCTAGGTAAAGAGGATGTCATTATCATTTGTTCTAAATCAGCATATTTCGCTATTTATGAATCCTGTATTGGCTACGGCTGGGAAGAAAATATTATACATTATGTATGAACGACGCTCTAGGTAATGCCGGTCTCAGAGAGAGCCGCATTACCTAAAGTCCATCCTTGTTAATTTCTATGGTATAGCTCCCAGTCACACTTTTCTAGCAGCTGGGCAGAACAGTGCTCTTTCATCTCTTCTAGATAGGCTATCCATAACTGATTTAAGTCTTTATATATCCCCAAAGAATTTTCGCTGTCATCATACTTAAATAAGTGAGTGATCATAGGACAATGATAGTAAAGCAAAGATCCTTTAATTATATGAAAAATGTGACTATAGCGAGTGTTTCTAAAGGCAAATAAATATCGCTCTTGCCGTTGCAAGTTATTAGAAGCATCGTTAACGGTGCTAACACTCTCCTTAGCAATTGAAATTAGGTGGTCGAATACTTCAAGCGTCAGCTCTCTGTCTAAAGACTGATTACCTAACCCTTGTAATCCTAGATCCTCAAATTCTGCTTTAATTTTCCCAATGATATTTTGCTTATCAAAGTGATAATCCAAATCCATCAAATCACTTGCGGTTGTCGGCAAAGTGCCTTTGATTAAAGCACCATCACCGATATTAAATATTGTCGCAGGTTTGATAGAAATTAGGTCTTCCAGCTGGCGGTTAGACATTCTATAGGTCTGATTAGTTTCAACGACACCGCCTAAATTGCCAGGTAACGCGCTGCCATCTAGCTTCATCGGCCAGTACTTAAATTGGGTTTCCTTATTCTCATCGCTGTAGACACTTAGTTTCGAGTGTGAAGCACCATCTACCGAACGGCCGTTATCAACACCGCAAAGATATATATTCTTGAACCCTAAGTGTAAGGCATATGATAAACCAGTATTTGACACCAATGGGTTTGAGTATGCGGTTGTTGATAAGCCTCGATGCCCTTTTTTAGCTAACTGAACATTAATAAAATCTGTTCCAGCTTCATTTCCTTTTAAGGAAAAGCCTACCCACTTGTAGAGGTCAACGGTATCAGGATAAATAGTGTTAACGCCGAGCAAGTTGAGTTCTGAATATACCTCTTTTGGAGCCATATCCAGAACCGCTTGATAGTTCCGATAAGGACGTTCAACTAAAATATGAAAGTCAGGCATCACTCCCATTTTTAACAATGAAGTCAACGCTGTACCACAAGCAAATATAATCGCTTTGTCTTGATTATTGATGATAAAATCTTGACACACATCCAATGATGGGCCATTGCCAACGATTATGATTGGGACATCTTTAAACTCTGAAACAGGAGCTCGCTTTGCGTCATAAAATGGTACACCCTTGGCAACATTAAAATATGAGTGTGAGAGCCCAGTTACTGCGTCGTTATAAAATCCATGACCAAATTGAAACTGAAAATAATCTTTGAAAAAGTTAGCAATACTTTCATTTATGTCAGGTAACGGATAGTGTTGATAACAGAAACTTCTAACTATTGAAAATGCACCAATGTTTTCAACTGTTTTTTTCAGCTCACCCACCAACTCATCAGGTTTACAACCTAAATAAAAGAATAAACAGCCACCGCTAGAGTCTATATCTTTAATTATTTTTGACCAATCTATACAGAATAGGCTTGCAAAAAACAGCTTAAAATCCGGTTCAATTATAAAGGTATAAGAGAATGATGTATGATCGAGTAACTTAGGAATATGGTAACCCAATCCAACACCAAATATCATTGCGGTTGGAAAGTGCTCGGGTAGCTTTGTTAGTTTTCGAGGTTCACCGGCGTCTGAAAGCGATTGTAGGTACGTTGATAGCTCTCTCATATATCGGACATGCACCCGCATGTCTCTATAGTCAGAATTATTTTTCGTGTACTCGGTAAGTGTAAAAACGGGAGCCGCTATCGCTTTTTCGACTTGCTGCTCAATTTGCTTTGAGGGTTCACTGGAATAAAATCTCGCATTATTTTTCAGAACGTCTATATTAGCGAAACCATCCGACTCGACATGTAGGCAAAAATTTTCGTCAACGTTATACTCTTCAATAGCCTGTGCAATGCTGGGATAATATTGAGAGAAGCTATTTAAATTATCTGCAAACCTGCGATTTGCCTCTGTTGCAAATTCCGCTTCTCTTCTTGACTGCTCAATTGAAGTGACAGCGATATCTGATAATTCTTGAATCTGATTTTCTAGGGATTTGTCATCGGTCATATTAACGAAACTGCTTATAGATAAGAACTTTTTTATTATTTTGCTTGCGTTCAAGTAACTCTTTTCGCGTAGAGTGCTGTAGCTCAGCAACCTCACTGATTATTTTTCCGTATTCCTCAGCGATAATTCTAAGCTCATCAACTTCAGCTTGACTTCTCGTCCTTTTTTCGGAGATGTATTCCTTCAAGTCTTCAGCTAATGAAGACTCTAAGCTTGAAGCACTATCCAGCTCCCCATTTTGAATGTCTTTTCGGATCAATTCAAGCCGAGCAAATAACTGCTTTAGTACGTTACCCGACATTATAACTGTCTTGGTTCTCGGCGATTGTTTTGTGTCTGATCTCCGACGGAATCGCATCCCAAGCAGACTTTATTTCTTTAAGAAGGCTACTAACTTCATCAACTAACGCCGGATCGTTATTAATTGACGCATCGAGCAATCTGTCAAGCATGTAAGAGTAAAGAGCGAAGAGGTTCTCAGTCACCTCACCACCAACTTTAAAATCTAAGCTGCTTCTAAGCGCTTCAATTATTGCCGACGCTTTTGACAGATGCTCTGCTTTTGCTTCTAGCTGCTTTTTCTCTATTGATACTTTCGCAAGTACGAGCTTTTCAACAGCACCAGCCATCAACATCTGTATTATCTCATATCGATCAGCCCCTGCAACTCTCGTTTTTAACGCTTCTCTTTGGTAATTTTTTACTCGAGCATTATACATAACCATTGCCCCTAAATTTATTTAGACTTTGTAAAACCAGGTAAATTCGCTAGCTGTGCTCCCAGATAAGATTGAGTTTGTTGCATCTGTGCAATTAAAACATCCAAACCAGCATATTTCTTTCTGAGACTTTCTTCCAACGATTCCATTCTGTATTCGTGGTTGCTAACATCATCTTTTAAATCTTCAAGCTGGCTATTTAAGCTATTTTGCCTCTGCTTCAAGATACCACTGGAATCAGCATAGTTGCCAAGCAACTCTTCAAGCTTCTTAGCAACACCGTTTTCACCAGCAAATGCCGTGCCAATATCATCAAAATTTTCATCCATTGCTTCATTTAAGCTTCGGACTAGGGATGATTTTTCAAGGTAACCGTCATCTTTCACACCGATACCTATATCAAAAATTGATTCAAACGGCCCAGCATCAACTAGTTCTGATGACAGCGTAGTAATTAACTGGTCGCTTAACGACCTCATAGAAGAGTCACCATTCAGGGGCTTTGATGCTCTAGTTTGCAGTCCTATCATACCTATAAGGTTATTGTAGTTTGCGATAAACTCATCAACCAACTTTGTCACTGATTCGCGGTCGTAGTCGATATTCAATTTTGCGGTTTCATAACCGTCAATATCATTGCCTTCACTCACTTCCAATGCCTTAATTGTCATATCTTGTACGGCATTCTTAAAAGTATTTGTTGAGCTAGTTACCTCTAACCCGTCTACAGTGATTACAGCATTTTGCGCGTCCTGAACCGAGGTCATACCAGCTGTACCACCTGCAAATGGAGATGTGCTGACAGCGTCTAGTTCAGCTGTATCAGACGTGATGGTCAAGTTATTTCCATCGCCTGTAACGTTTGACGTTAGCACTAACTTAGAACCGACACTTGTGTTTCCTGTATTAACAATATTAGCAGTCACACCGAAATTTGAGTCTGAGGAATTTATTGCATCTCGTAATTCTGCAAGCGTCATACCAGCCGCCACATCAAGAGTAAAAGCCTTATCTGCACCCGCACCGAAGGTCAATGTTCCTCCAGAAGCACTGACTACGGAATCGGTAGAATCAAAAGAAGCGTCGGCAGACACAACTCGGCTGCCTTCAGCAAGTTGCTTGACTGCGACTTTAAAGTTACCTGTAGAAATATCAGAGGTAGGCGTTACGCTTATAATATCTCCCGCAGTTGGCTGTCTTATATTAGCGACTCGTTTACCAAAGTTTTTTGAGTCTGCTAACTTTTCCATCGTATCTTGGAGCTTTGAAACCGCACCTTTCACTTCACCAATAGAGGAAAGTTCTACAGTCAACGACTCCTTTTTCTTGGTAAACGCCTGCATTTTAGGAACATTTTCGGCATCTATCGATGCTTTGATAATGCTTTCAAGGTTAAGCCCTGAACCTACACCAGCTGAAGTAATTAATGGCATAACTCCCCCTTAAGATAATTCATGCTGTTTCATCGAACAGCAAACCTCTACTAGATACTTTATCGGCAAACTCTTCCAATGCTTTAGCCACTTCCCTAAACTCCTCTGATGGTATCTCGCGGATCACTTTATTGCTCTCTGAATCTATTACCTTGACAATCGGCGGATCGCCCTCTTCATCAAACTCAAATTGTAAATTCGTCGATGTGACGGGAATAAACTGATTTACTTTTTCAAGATTTTGCTTTACTTCAGCAACCAGGTTACTTTTTTTGCTTTGCTCGTCTTCACGAGCTTTGTGCGTGTCTCGCCCTGTTTCTAGTTGCTCTACTGCTCTTGTCGTCTCAGCTCCACGTTCATCTTTTGACAATTCGTCAGGCTTTTGCTGCAAAACATTTGGCCCCGAATGTGTTGAAACTTGTATTTCTTTCACAACACACCTCCGAAATAAACCTAGTTTACAGTATACGTCAAGTTCGTGAATTATTCACAAACTTGACGCTACTGTTGTTCATTAACCTAACAACGATAACGCCACTTGTGGACGCTGGTTCGCCTGGCTAAGAATTGAACTACTTGCTTGCTGGAGAATCTGCATTTTTGTTAAATTTGCAGTTTCCTGTGCAAAGTCAGTATCTTGAATACGAGATCGCGCAGCCGTCAAATTCTCGGCAACGTTTGATTGATTTCGTATCGTAGACTGGAAACGGTTTTGCACCGCACCTAGCTCAGCACGCTTCTTGTCAACTACTGCGATTAACGCATCCATACCAGCCATAACTGCTTGCGCATTTGCTTGTGTAGATACCGAAATACCACTGGCAGTAAATACACCAGAAAAGCTAGTTGCATCTGCTGAAGCACCTACTGAGGTACTAATGCTTCCCGCTGTCGCACTTAAAGAAGCACCGGTTACGCCACTAGCAATACCAGCTATACCCGACAAAGTAAACCCGCCATTAGCAACCAAGCTATTTGTAGTAGCACCCACATTTTGCATACTAAAACTGATCGTTTGCACGGCATCAGCACCAACTTGGAAGTTTGCGTCATAGCTACCGTCAAGCAAGTTTTGACCACCAAATGTGGTATCTGCAGCAACCCTATTCACTTCTTTAGATAGCGACTGGATCTCTTCTTGTATTGCTAAGCGGTCTTCATCAGTATTAGAGCCGTTAGAAGCCTGCTGTGCCAATGTGCGAATACGCTGAAACATTTGTGTTGTTTCATCTAGCGCACCTTCGGCTGTTTGTGCTAATGATATACCATCATTTGCATTTCGAATGCCCTGATTCAGACCATTGATTTGACCTGTGAGACGATTAGATATCTGCATACCAGCAGCATCATCTTTCGCACTATTTATACGAAAACCTGAAGATAGTCTTTTAAAGGACGTATCAAGTGAATTCGCAGAGTTCATTAACTGACGCTGCGCATTTAATGAGCTAACGTTAGTATTTACATATAAAGCCATAATAGCCTCCGCTTTATCAATTTTAATCAAAGCGTCGGGATACCCCTACCCTTCAGCTTCGACGAGTTAGAGTCCTAAAGTTATAGTTCTCTAACTCTGCTATCGACTGACAAAGAAAAAGCTTTAGCTTTTTTTTAAATAATTTGATTATTCAGTTTTAACCTTGAAGTAAGCTCAATGCTGCTTGCGGTCTTTGGTTAGCCTGGCCGAGTATCGTCTGACTTGCCTGTTGTAGGATCTGGTTCTTTGTCAGCTTGGCCGTTTCTAAAGCAAAATCGGCATCTTTAATTCGAGATTTTGCAGCTGATAAGTTCTCAGATATATTCGCTTGGTTTCGAATTGTAGATTGGAAGCGGTTTTGAACTGCACCTAATTCGGCACGTTTTTTATCCACTACTGCAATTAACGCATCCATACCAGCCATTACCGCTTGAGCATTGGCTTGAGTTGATACAGATATACCAGATGCTGTATAAACTGCAGCGAAGCTTGTCGCATCAGCCGAGACTCCAACAGATGTACTAATGGAGCCTGCAACAGCGCTAAGAGAGGCGCCACTTACACCACTTGCGATACCAGCAATACCTGACAAAGTAAAGCCGCCATTTGACACCATACTATTAGACGTTGCCCCAACAAACTGCATACTAAAGCCTATTGTCTGAACGGCATCAGCGCCAACTTGGAAGTTAGCCGCGTATGTGCCATCAAGCAAGTTTTGACCACCAAACGTGGTGTCGGAGGCAACACGGTTGACTTCTTTGGCTAGCTGCTGGATTTCTTCTTGGATCGCTAACCTGTCTTCATCAGTGTTAGAGCCGTTAGCTGCTTGCTGTGAAAGCGTTCTGATCCGCTGAAACATCGACGTAATTTCATCCATCGCCCCTTCTGCAGTCTGTGCCAAAGAAATACCATCATTAGCATTTCGGTTTCCTTGATTCAGACCCATAATTTGTGATTGAAGACGGTCGGAAATTTGTAGACCAGCCGCATCATCTGCCGCACTATTGATGCGCATACCTGATGATAAACGTTTAAAAGAAGTATCTAGTTCATTGCCAGAATTAGTTAGTTGTCTTTGTGCGTTAATAGCACTGACATTAGTATTTACATATAAAGCCATAACTCACTCTCTTTTTGTCAAATCAATTATCTAATTGATAGATAGTTAAATGACAAAGCGGCACTTATGCATCGGGTGTTCAACCAACTAAGGCAACCAATTGCCACTTTGACGCCAAAATTAACTCTGACAAGATATAAGCAATATGCAGGCCAACAATAAAATACGTATTCTAAATAGTGAAGTCGATAGGAATTATCTAACCTGAGGTTTAGATAAGGAGTCTTCCAACTCATTGCTGCTAAGCCATAACTTAGTTTTTCCTTGTCTAGCCAGAGAGTTTTATGGAAAACACCGCTTCCGCGTCCTGCTCTCGTTAAGGTGTTTGCATCCTGTAGGCAAGGCAAATTTACGCATTAATAGCTGGCCATTAGAAGTGAATTCAACGCAGCCAGCGCAAAAATCAGGCAATAAAAATCACTATTTATCAAAAAGTTAGATTCCCTAGTTGAGCAATAGCATAAGTTGAGAGAGTGAGCGAGTTGAAGTAGGAAAGTAGTTGTAGCAACTTCTATTGCGTTGCTGTACTGCCAAACAACCTAGATCAATACAGGAGTTTCAACTGCGAAATATCAGAAGATTAGCAGTAATAATATTTTTCTTTAATTCTGCTATGACCAGTCGCAAAGAGTAATTTACAACAGTAGCATAAGAAGGCGTTATTAGTGATGACTCAGTTCTCAGGGGCTCCCCAACTTGCGTCAATAAACTATCTATATAAAAAAGAGGCCCAAGAGCCTCTTTTGTTTTAATTTTGAGAGTGAGTGTCATTTTTCCAGCACAAAGTTGGCATGCTATGTGCTTTACTTAACGTGTTCATTGTTTAAATGAACGCAGTTGGATTTTAAGCTCCTCCGCTTTATCATCCAATTCGGTGTCTAGGCAAATACCCCATTCGGCCTAGGCACCTTTACCTTCCTATGCTTATCCTAGTAGACTCAAAGCAGCCTGAGGACGCTGGTTAGCCTGACTCAAGATTGTTTGGCTAGCCTGTTGAAGGATCTGCATTTTCGTTAAGTTTGCCGTTTCTTGCGCAAAGTCTGTATCTTTGATACGTGATTTAGCAGCAGATAAGTTTTCAGCAATATTCGACTGGTTACGAATTGTTGACTGGAATCGGTTTTGTACCGCACCAAGCTCAGCACGTTTCTTATCAACTACTGCAATCAAAGCATCCATACCGGCCATTACTGCTTGCGCATTAGCTTGTGTCGATACTGAAATACCTGATGCAGTGAAAACACCAGAGAAACTTGTTGCATCCGCTGAAACCCCAACAGAAGTACTGATCGTTCCGGCAGTTGCACTCAACGAAGCTCCGGTTACACCACTTGCAATACCTGCGATACCTGAAAGCGTAAAGCCGCCATTTGCCACTAAGCTGTTCGTAGTCGCGCCTACAGTTTGCATACTGAAGCTGATTGTTTGAACAGCATCGGCACCTACTTGGAAGTTAGCAGCATATGAGCCGTCAAGTAGGTTTTGACCACCAAACGTTGTATCTGCTGCAACACGGTTTACTTCTTTTGATAGAGATTGGATCTCTTCTTGAATCGCCAATCTATCTTCGTCAGTATTAGAGCCGTTTGCTGCTTGTTGTGCTAGCGTACGGATACGCTGGAACATTGAGGTAACTTCGTCCATTGCACCTTCAGCAGTTTGTGCTAGAGAGATGCCGTCGTTTGCGTTACGATTACCTTGGTTTAGACCATTAATTTGTGATGTTAAACGGTCTGAAATTTGTAGACCTGCCGCATCGTCAGCTGCGCTGTTAATACGAAAGCCTGAAGATAGACGCTTGAATGATGTATCTAGTGAGTTACCAGAATTCATTAATTGTCTTTGTGCGTTCAATGAACTTACGTTAGTATTTACATAAAGTGCCATGATGGTTCTCCCACTTTAAATCGAGTCTTTCACTCTCAAACTTAGATTCTTTTCCAACCTTTGAATGTTTTTCACTCTCCGGCTTGGTTAATTAAGTTATCGGTCGGCAAAATATTTCCTTTAGTGTTTTTTTTAAAAAAAATTTATCATCATGATTAGTATAGATTTTTATCTTGAAACCAAACTATTTGACAAAGTTTTGACGGCAAGACATTACCAGCCTTAAATAATTACTAACTATATATAATTCAAACTGTTGGGTGAGAAAGGTAAAGTTTTAGTAGTTGTAGGGGAAGCAGCCTGTAAAGGCTGCGTTTTAACGAATGTAGTCCAGTAAAGAAAGGTTAGTTAAACGACCAAATGTAGCTTGAGAGGCCTGCAAGGCGGTTTCATGCTTAGTAAGCTCAGAAATCGCAGAGTAAAAGTCAACTTCCATCAGCGCTGCTTTATTAGCTTTGTTATCCACATCAAGATCTGAGTTAGCTTGTTCGACCAATTTTGCAGCATTAAGTCTGCCACCAAGTCCTGCTTGAGCCTGTGATACCTTTATCTTTGCGTTATCCAAACCCGTAATGCCATCCGCAAGTACCTGTTTGTAATCTTCCCCCGTAATGCTTGGGTCTCGTAAAGAGGTGATCATAGATTCCAACGTGTTAAGAATATTTTCTTTCTGAGGCTTTTCTAAATCAAAGCTGATTTGCCCGGGTGCTGCGCCATCATACTTAAACTCCATCCCTGCTACTTTTACCGCATTACCTTCAAAGGTACCTGTCGAGATAACCGTACCGCCTTGCTCCAACTGATAGGTGTTTGGTGTGCCTGCAGCTATGACTAAATCAAAAGTATTCGCTCCTGCAGGAGCGGCAGGGTCTGCGTTGTAGTTTGCTTTGTGAAATTTATCAAATACTGCTTGCTCATCAACATAGACAGATGCCGAAGTCACCCCGCCAGATACAACCCCTGTATTTGAAGTGATATTGAGGCGTTTGTCTGCACTCTCAAAAACGTCAAAGCCATTGTCACTTGAACGAACTTCAACACTTTCTGCTATTTTTATTTTATGTTGACCTTGGTCGCCGTTGTAAACATACTCTCCGCTCGCTGAATCGAAGCTGTAAGTTTGCGTATTGTCTTGATAGCCAGAAAATATAAACTTTCCATCTTCGCTTTTGGAGTTCATCAAATCCAAAATTGTGTCTTGGATTGATTCTAACTCGTCAGCAATTGATGCACGGTCAACATCCGACAGGCCACCATTACCCGCCTGAATGGATTTTGCATACGCACTATCTATCGCTGTTTTAATATTTTCCAAAACCGACTCTTGGGTATCCAACCGCGATGACAACATCGTTAAATTTTTTGTGTATTGATCGTTTGCTTGAATTCTATCGTCAAACAACATTGCTCTGGCGGTCGCGGAAGCGTCATCTGACGCACTCAATACCCGCTTTTGAGTATTAAGCTGTTGTGTGGCTTTATTAACATCTTGCTGATTACGCAAAATAGAATTGAGATTTGAATTAAAAATTTGATTTTGAGATAAACGCATAATTACCTCGCGGCACTTAATAAGGTATCAAATACAGTTCTAGCTGCAGATATCACCTGCGCTGATGCTGAATATGATTGTTGAAAACGTAATAGGTTTGCAGCTTCTTCATCCAAGTTTACGCCAGATAAAGATTCAAACCAGGCACTGGATTGGCTAGCAAGTGCCTCAAATGCTGCACTATTTGTTTTTGCCTGGTTGGTGATAACACCAACACCCGTCACAATATCGGCATACGCCTCGTTAAACGTTTTATGACTTTCGGTGCTGCCGGTAGACTCCACATTCTGTCTCACTAAATCTGACGACTTCAGGCCATCTAACGCAGCACCATTACGGTTATCATCAAAACCACCTGTATTAAAACTAATCTTGAAGCTGTCACCTGTATTCGGCGTTCCTTCAATGTCGAATGTGAATCCAAGATTATTAAACGGTGCAGGAGCTGCGCCAACTGTCGATAGGATATCTTTACCATTAGCAGGCGCGGTAAAGGTGTGATTCACCCCCGACGCACTAGTCAATGTGTACTCATCAGCATTTGCCGTTTTAGTTAACGTATACGGGCCATCATTTAATGTTGGCGGCGTAGTGGCCGTAAATGCACTTGTTGTTGGGTCGGTATCCGTTACCGTACCCGCTGAAATTGTCGCCGTTCCGTTATTATCAGCAGATTTTTCAGTACGAATAGGCGATGCCAGTGCCAGCGCTTCAGGCCTTTGTGTCGCTAGTTCTAGACTTGTAGCCGCTTGTTGATTTAGTTTTACTAGAAATTTATCTCCGGTTGCCCCAGCACCGGTGACATTCATTTGCAAACCAAAATAATCCCCAGTACCCGTTATAACACCAGCGGCAATGGTGCCAGTTGTAGGGCTACCAATAGGATTGCCTTTAGCATCTACTGCGGTAATTTCTACCGTTGTCGGGCTGGTGTAAGTGACTTGAAAGTCAGTCGCAGGCAACTCATTGCCGCGACCAGGTTCGAGCGTTGCCGTTAATGTAGCTGTACCGGTATTATCGCTATAAGCAAAACCACCTACAGTAGGGATTTTAAACAAGTCTCCACCTATATTACCGTCTAAGTCCATCCCTAACTTATTTTGTTGATTAAAGGCATCCGCTAGTGCAAGTCCTATCTGACCCAGTTGATTTTGTGCTGGAATTAATACTTCGTCCCTAAAAGCAAGTAATCCACCTATTTTTCCCTTCAAACTGCCACTATCTAACTCTAACTGCACAACATTTTTATCTTTGATATCCAGAACAAGTGATTTGTGGTTGGGATCAGGATCTCCTTTATTTGAAAATAAGTTAAACGCACCTCCTTGCATAACAAGGGCATCACCCGTGCCAAGAAAAACAAGCTTTTCGCCATTTTCACCATCGAGTGTCTCAATATCTACCAGTTCAGCTAGATCTTTAATTGCTTGGTCTCGCTCGTTGAGCACACTGTGATCAACACTATTAAGGTTAAGCGCTGACTGGCTCGCCACTTGTTTGTTTAACTCACTAATTTTTTGTACTAAGTTGTTTGCCTCTTGCGAAAAAATATCGAGCTGATCATTCACAATACTACTTTGATCAACTACGATACCTGACAACCTGTCCATTTGATCAATTAATCCCTGTGCACCTGTCATAAATAGAGATCGGTTTGTGGTAGATGATGGTAGGTTGACTGCACTCTGAAGATTATTAAACATTGCGTTAATGCTTTTACTCAGGCTGTTAGACTCTTGAGCAAATAACGTATCAACGCGACTGGACTCAGTCACAAACTGCTCGTAATAAGATTGGTTTGAAATATCTCGGTTCAACTGTTGCTGTGCGAACTGATTAAGTAGGCGCACGGTTTCACCACGGCCAACCATACCACCTATCATCGTACCGTGTTCTGTTCTCTCACGGATATAACCTTTGGTATTTAGGTTTGCGATGTTTTTACTGGTAGTTTGCAGTAATTCTGAGTTTGCTCTAACTCCTGCAGCTCCAATGTTTAATAGATCAAATGACATTTCATCTGACTCCCTTTGTTAACGCACCAGATACCAAATCGGATATATCTATGCGTTTTAAAACAGACTTAATTTTGTTGGCATAATTTGGGTCAGTCGCATAACCCGCATTTTGTAGTTCATCAAGATAGGCATGACTGTCTTCGGCTTTGGCGAGCGCCTGTTGATATCTCGGGTTATCTTGGAGAAAACTGACATAATCATTAAAACTTTGCTCTAATGAATGATAAGCACGAAAATGTGCTTGCTTCTTCACAGGCAACCCGCCTTCAAACTCAAGCGTCGATTTTTTGGCACTCTCTCCATCCCAACGGCTATCAGCCTTAATATTAAAGAGATTAAAACTGCTGCTACCATCATGTTTGCTAATAATGTGTTTGCCCCATCCTGTTTCTAATGCTGCTTGTGCAACCATTACCGCAGGATTTAACCCCAGCTTTTTCGCAGCTGACTGCGCATAGTTCCAGACACTTTCGACAAATTCTTTAGGCGAACCAAACCCTGTTTGTTCATCACTATTTTGTGTGCTCAAAGCATCTGACCGCTTTATTGTTGTTGGAGCTGGTTGGTTGGTCGCAATGTCAGCGTCAGCACGTAGGACAGAAGCTGGCTTATACTTCTCAGAGTTAGGCGATAGTTGTTGCACGATAAGGTCTGCAAGTCCTAAGCTACCTTTTTCAGATAAGTGCATAGAAAGTTGCTGGTCGTGCATTTCTTCAAAGAATTTCACGCCACTAGAGTTGAAAGGGCTATCTTTATCTTCCAGCGCTTCATTCGCTTTTCTCATACTTTGCAATAACATCTGTGTGAAAATCGATTCAAACTGCTGTGCAGCTTTTTTCAGTGCTTGATCTGACGCTCCCTGATCACCAGCTCCCTTGAGTGCCTCTTTACGGATCGAGTCAAGGTTCCCTAAATCGAAAAAGCTTTGATTTTTTAACTGATCGGTATTCATAACACTACGCACTATTTACAATTCTATAGTTCAAACAATGCAATATACGAGCCAAAAAAAAGCCTCACTATTGTGAGGCTAACTAATTGATTAATAATAAAACACTATATGACGACTAATTGACCATTTATAGCACCAGCCTCTTTTAATGCTTCTAGAATCGCCATTAAATCACCCGGAGCGGCCCCGACTTGATTAATCGCTCTTACTAAATCGTCAAGACTAACACCTGGGTCAAATACAAAAGCACGAGAGTCATCCTGATCCACATCAATGATACTTTGCTGTGTAACCACGGTTTCACCATTTGCGAGCTCATTCGGTTGTGAAACATTTTGCTGTTCAGCAATCGTCACTGTCAGTCCACCATGAGTAATAGCCGCTGGTTGAAGTTTGACATTTTTTCCTATCACAATAGTCCCAGTTCTTGAGTTGACAATAATTTTAGCGGCGGTGTCCGCAGGTTTAAACTCAAGGTTTTCCAATGTCGAAAGGTAGGCGACACGCTGTGATGGGTCGCGCGGTGCAATTACTCTAACAGAGGCAGCGTCCATCGGCTTTGCACTATTTGGTCCCACCAAATCGTTAATGGTATCAGCCAGACGCTTTGCAGTTGTGAAGTCAGGTCTATTAAGGTTGAAGGTAATATAATCGCCTTGTGTAAATGGACTTGGGACTGCTCGCTCAACAGTTGCTCCATTAGCCACTCGTCCAACTGTAGGCGTATTAATAACGACCCGGCTGCCATCAGCACCGTCTGCACCTAACCCGCCAACAATCAAACTTCCTTGGGCAATAGCGTATACGTTACCGTCAACCCCCTTTAGGAAGGTTTGCAATAAAGTACCGCCGCGCAAGCTACCAGCACTACCAATCGATGAAACCGTCACGTCAATGGTTTGACCAGGCTTCACAAAAGGAGGTAAATCAGCATGTACTGCCACCGCAGCCACATTCTTGATTTTCGGCTTAAGCGATGCGGGCATAGTGATCCCAAAGCTATTAAGCATTGCTTTGAAGCTTTGCTCTGTGAATCTGGTTTGCTCCCCAGTTCCAGGAAGACCAACCACTAGTCCATACCCCACTAGTTGGTTCGAACGAACACCTTCAACCATACTGACGTCTTTTACCCGCTCTGCAGCAGCGAAGGATGGATAAAGTATTAGTGATGCAGTAACGCAACTAAAGAGAAAATACTTAAGAAATTGAATCATTTTCTGCATCCTTAAAATGGCATGATGGCACTCATGAAGAAACTAGTTAACCAACCCGCACTTTGTACTTCTTGTTGATCGCCTTTACCGGAATATTGGATCCTCGCATTCGCAACTCGATTAGATTCGACCGTGTTATCGGCAGTCACATCTTGCGGTCTAACCAGCCCTTCCAGTCGAATAAACTCTTCTCCGGTATTAAGTGTTAACCACTTCTCCCCACGGATCACCAAATTTCCATTAGGTAGAACACGCGTCACATTCACAGAAATATTGCCAAACAGACTATTTGACTGATTCGACTTCGAATCGCCTGAAAATGACGAGCTAGATTTCGCACCAAACTGAATTGCTTCATTACCTATGTTTATTGCGTTGGCACCCAAACCAATAATGGGATCTAAGCTTGAGTCACTTGACTTATCTAACTCTGAATTAGCTGCTTTTGTTGCCTGAGTCGTCTCGCGCAGCACGATCGTAATAATGTCCCCGACCCTCAACGCTTTTTTATCTGCATACAAATCATTTGAAAATTGTGTATTAAACAGTGATCCTGTGGCTACTATCTGTACTTGGTTATCTTCAGGATAAATCGGTGCATAATACGGGTCATCACGCACCACACTTTTGTTTTGGGTCGTACTACATCCAGACAATGCAGCTACCGTTACTATGGCCAAATATAATGCACGCATATTACCCCCTACCCAGTTACAACTGCTGGTTAATGTAGCTCAACATCTGGTCAACAGATGAGATAACTTTAGAGTTCATTTCATAGACACGCTGCGTTTCAATCAGATTAACTAATTCTTCAGTAACGTTTACGTTCGATGTCTCGAGTGCTCCTTGAACAATTTTACCAAGCCCTTCTACACTTGGGTTACCTTGCACTGGAGCACCACTTACCGCTGTCTCTGTATATAAGTTCTGCCCTATCGGCTCTAGACCTGAAGGGTTAATGAAGTCACTAATAGTCAACTGGCCAATAACAACATTTTCAGCTTGACCAGCAACACGGACTGATACTTCACCGTCCTGCGATATAGTGATTGATTGAGCATCATCTGGCACGTTCATCTCTGGCAACACCGGGAAGCCGGCACCTGATGTGACGACGCGACCTTCTTCATCAGTGGTAAATTGTCCGTTGCGAGAATAGGCCGTCGTTCCATCCGGCATTTGTATTTCAAAAAAACCTGGGCCTTGGATCATCCAGTCTAAAGAGTTTTCTGTACTCAACATGTTGCCTTGTGAGAAATTCTTTTGGTTCGCCACCACTTTAGCACCGGCCCCAAGCATCAGACCTGAAGGCAACTCTGTATCCTGAGAGCTTCTTCCTCCTGGCTGGTTAATATTTTGGTATAACAAATCTTCAAAAATCGCACGACTCTTTTTATATCCAACAGTACTGGCGTTAGCCAAGTTGTTAGAGATAACTGAAATATCGGTTTGTTGTGCATCCAAACCGGTTTTACTTATCCACAATGCAGGATTCATAATTTCTACCTCACTCTTAAACTATGCGTAGGAGCGAAGTGTGTCGCTCATCTATTTCTTCAGCTGTTTTCATCAGCTTAATTTGCATTTCAAATTGTCTTTGATGATTGATCATATCAACCATCTCGTGAACTGGATTTACATTAGACATTTCTAGGAAGCCGCTCATCACTTTGGCGGTAGGTGATACCTCACAAAAACCGCAGAACCCATCTTCCAAAGTGTCTTCTTTGGGCCTGAATAGGCCGTCATTTCCTTTTTCTAGTTTGTTGCTGTCAGTCTTTATAATCTTCAGCCTATCAACAACCTCTAGAAAATTAGCAGGCGCTCCTTGTGGACGAACTTGAATGGAGCCATCATCGCTAAACACCACTTTATCTACAGGTATGGGTAGAACAATCGGCCCACCTTCGCCAATAAGTTGACGCCCATGAGCAGTAACTAACGCACCGTCATTACGAATATTCAACGTACCAACTTTGGTATATGCTTCTTCGCCTGATGCGTCAACAACACTGATCCAAGACTTATCATCAACAGCTATATCTAGCTCCCGACCGGTTTCGACTATTGCCCCACCAGTCATATTAGTTCCTGGGCGCTCTTGCATTGCAAACACACGGGTAGGTAACCCTTCACCAAATGCCTGCATTGAACGAGCCTGTGCAAAGTCCGCTTTGAAGCCAGTCGTGTTGGCATTTGCTAGGTTATTCGCTTTTAACGCCACACCACGTAAGCTTTGCTTAGCGCCTGACATCGCGATATACACCATTTTATCCATGACGATGACCTATAAAATTCTAACTTGGTATATGTAATGCAAACTCAATGCCAAAATGGTGAAGTGTTTTTGACGGGAATAAAAAAGGCTGCTTGAGAAGCAGCCTTTGGAGGGCATAATATATTATCGTATCTGTAATATATTCTGTTGTAATGTTGAATTAACTTCGAGTGCTCGCGAGTTAGCCTGGAAATTACGCTGTGCGCTTATCAAGTCAACCAGCTCATTAGTTAAGTTTACGTTTGACTGCTCTAAGGCTGAAGAGCTAATACTGCCTAAAGTACCAGTGTTAGGTTCCCCTGCCAGTGGTTCACCAGAGGATAGACTCTTCTTCCATTCAGTATTGCCTATCGCTTGTAGGCCTTGTGAATTTGGAAAACGTACTAATGCAACTTGACCTAAATAAGTGGAGTCGCCATTAGTGTAAGATGCAACTACCTTACCATCAGAGCCAATATCAATTCCCGCCAAACGGCCAACTGTGGCACCATCTTGTTCCAATGCTTTTACTTCAAATCGACCTGACGAGTATTGAGTCGGCAGCTTTTGCGCTGTGTTTGCTTCATCGCGCCAGTTTACGACAATATCATTGGGAAAAGTCGCACCATTATCAAGCAAATTCGACATACCAATTGTCGGATCCGTTGCGTCTTGTGGGCCTGCCAGACTGAGCGGGTTAAAAGTCGAACCGGTATTATTATTAAAAACTAGCGGCGTTGCTGATGGGTCAGCAGCAGTCTGTGATGGAATACCACTGGCATCAAAGCGAAATACACTGACAGGCGTATACGGAATTGGTGGCGTTGCCGTCGGATCAATCTGTCTGGCATTATGGTTAAACGGTTTGTCATCTAACGTTGCATAGGTAGACCATTCATTGTCAGCTGTTTTTCTGAAAAATAGCTGTAGCGTATGAGACTCACCAAGCGAATCATACACGGTAATAGCCGTTCTGGAGTTATACGACGCGCGTTGCTCTGGGTCAAACGCAATCGTCGGTGGCTGAACCGTTGCATCAAGGTTGAACGACGTATAAATCTGAGATGTGGCACGAGGCGAGCCTGACGCGTCTGGGATTTGTACTGGCGACGTGGTACTCAAACTCAATGATGTGGTATCACCTGTTGAGGGGTCAACTGGGAACCCCTGCAAATAGTCACCTTTGGCGTTTACAATAAAGTTGTCTTTATTGAGTTTAAACGCGCCAGCTCTAGAATACGTGAAGTCCTGTGACTGTAATGAGTTTGACATGGCAAAATAGCCCTCACCCTCAATCGCCAAATCAAGTGAATTCTGTGTAAACTTGAGTGAACCTTGGTGAAATTGCTGCGCAACCATAGTGGTTTGCACACCATCACCATTTTTCGTTTTACCTGAACTAAAAACAGACGAAGCGTATACATCAGCAAATTCTGCTCGAGACTCTTTAAAGCCTGTGGTGTTTACGTTAGCGATGTTATTTGCCGTTACATCCAAGTCTTTTTGCGCGGCCGCAATACCTGTCAATGCTATGTTAAAACTCATACTCTCACCTCTAATTTCTTAAGGTTAATTCTCTAAAACTATTATGCTATTTCAGCAATGTCAGTTAAGCGCACCGCGCCTTCTTTCGTGTTAATAACGATGCCATTTGCACCATTAACATTCACACTATCTATATTTCTGAATGTCGCAGATGGAAGTGTCTGGTACTCACCTTCAATCATCCCTTCAGCTTTGATGGTGTACTCACCCGGAGGCATTGTTTCACCGTCTTTATTTTTACCGTCCCACGTAAACCTCACAGCACCGGCGCTTTGCTCACCGAGCTCTAATGTATTCACCAGGGCACCAGCTTCGTCATAAATTCCTACGGATAAATTCTGTACCGGCTCTTGAACAATAACAGAGCCTTTAGATAAGGAATCTCCACCATGCTCTAGTGTCGTAGACTCCAGCAACGCCTTTTTACCAATTAATGTTGACGCTTGTAATGCCGAGTTTGAAGTCATGGATGCTGCTAACGAGTCAAAGTTCTCATTAAGCTTCGAAATCCCCTCAGCCATTGTAAAACTCGTCATTTGCGCAATCATCTGGTCATTATCAGCAGGTTTACTCGGATCCTGAAAGGACAGCTGTTGAGTAAGTAGCGAGAAAAAGTCTTCTTGCGACAACTCATCTCTGGGCTTTTGCTCCTCGGCCTGCTTTTGCCTGTCCCAGTAGAGTGAATCTACACCCGTTGATGTGGCATTTACGTTATTACTCATCAGCTGTTACTCCCAATTAGCGCTGGCCTAGTTGCAGCGTTTTTGTCAGCATCTGTTTTGCTGCATCTGCAACTTGTACATTGGTTTGATATGAACGGGACGCTGAAATCATATTTGCCATCTCTTCCACCACATTCACATTCGGTTTATAAATGTAGCCATTTGCATCTGCACTGGGATGATTGGGGTTATACTCCACTTGAAGTGGCTTATCACTCTCAACTACACCCAGCACTTTAACTCCTACAGATGAACCGGCAGCATTGCTTTGAGACGCTGCGGCCTTGGTAAGTTCAGCGGCAAAAACGGGATGTCTAGCTCGATATACTTTATCTTGGCTAGAGCTAACGGAGTTTGCATTAGATATATTACTCGCGGTCGTATTCAGGCGCACATTTTGTGCACTCATGCCAGAACCTGCTATATCAAAAACGTTATATAAACTCATCGTTATGCCCCTTGACTACCTAGAGCTTTTTTAAGCCCTTTGAACTTACCAGATAGAAACTGCATACTGGCTTGGTACTCTAATGCGTTTTGTACATACAAGTTTCGTTCCACCTGTATATCAACTGAGTTACCATCACCTGTATCTGCTTGATTTGGCGAACGATATAGCTCAGATGAATTACTCATTTTAGTACCACCACTTAGGTGCTTGGCATCTGTTCTGACCATATCATTGCCGCTTCTTTGCGATGACTTTGCCGCTTTCAAGGCACTCGCAAAATCGATATCTTTCGCTTTATATCCTGGAGTATCTGCATTTGCGATATTGCTTGCTAAAATTTCAGCACGTTGAGAACGAAGTAGCATTGTGTGCTGATGTACACCCAACGCTTTATCGAAACTGATTGCCATTATCTCACTCCAAAAATTTGACTCATTAGGTAAAAGCAATATTCAGGCCAATTAGAAATTTATTTTAAATCCTTACAATTCAAGAGGGTAGTAGCATATCAATAGCAGTTAATATTCTTTGTATCAGTTTACACAGTACAATATAGGGAATTTGTATCGGCATTAAAGGGATGACTTTCACGATTGTGACAATCTCAAGAGTATGCCTATGTGAATAAAATAACGGCAGAGCGTTTAAAGTAACTTGGCGGAGTGGTACTGGTTTGTATAATGCCGACTCAATTTGAAGGAGTAAATCTGATGCGAACTGCGTTAAAAGTGTCTTGTTTATTTAGAGCAACTCAATAGCGAAATTTTTGCCTGCCTACAGAGCGTAGGTACCTCAGCATAAGACGGTTATTGACAAGATTTTCTCGCCTGAAAATAGACCTCTTAATTAAGGTAATTGGTATTAGGGATCACAGCGGCTGGATAATAAGTTATTATTTCGAGCTCAAATTGGTTAAGTGGATTAATATTATCAGTAAGAATTTAGAGTCTAAAAATAGCTCACTAGATGAAAGAGGCTGTTACAGTTAGTGAAGTTGTTGTCAAAGTTTAAGGCACCTGCTGGGTACAGCGTTTTTGTACCGCAATAAATCAACAGGCAAGCTTCCCTGCTGCCATTATTGTGTTAAGCTTTCTTCTGATAAATGATACCAGGATTACACCTGATCATGTTGAAGTCATCGCTTAACCCGGCCATTGACTCTGAGGCTCCCAAAAACAAATACCCATTTGGATTAAGTGATTGCGCAAACTGCGAAATTATTTTTGCCTTCACCTCAGGTGCAAAGTAAATCAGCACGTTGCGACAGAATATCACATCAAACTTTCCCATCAGCGCATAAGAATCAAGTAGGTTCAAATGCCTAAAGCTCACCATTTTGCGGATTGGCTCAACCACCTTTGCCATGCCATTACCACTATCAGTGAAAAATTTCTTTCTGCGCTCTGGGGATAAGCCTCTGGCTAGTGCAAGTGCATCATATTCCGCGTTCTTGCACATATCTAACATAGTGTTAGATATATCAGTGCCTACAATTTGTACACCCATCTTCAGCGAGCCTGGGCTCTTGCTTGTATATTCATTCGCCGACATCGCTATCGAATACGGTTCCTGTCCTGACGAACTGGCAGCAGACCAAATCTTTACCGGTCGCCTTAAGTCTTTAAACTCTGGCAAAATTTTGGTTTTGATTAGCTCAAATGGGTAAGTGTCGCGGAACCAAAGCGTTTCATTTGTGGTCATTGCATCAACCACGGCGGCACGCAGTTGCCGCTCATGTGGACTAAGCGTTTTAACCACTAAAGATGAAAGCGTTTCCACACCGAAACGAGCCATAAGAGGGGCTAACCTACTTTTAACCAAGTATAACTTATTGTCACCCAGCACAATACCGCACTGTTGTTCCAAAAAAGTTCTAAATTGATCGTACTCTTTTTGCTCTAAATGCTTATTTTCCAAGTGCTACCACCAGCTTTAATCACAGTGAACCCATTTTTTAACCGCTGCTGCCAACTCATCAGGGTTAAACTTTGCAATAAAATCATCAGCGCCGACTTTTTCTATCATCGCTTGATTAAATACACCACTCAATGAAGTATGAAGTATTACATGCAATGGCGCTAATTTCGGATCCGCTTTTATTTCTGCTGTTAATGTATAGCCGTCCATTTCAGGCATTTCAACATCAGAAATTAATAATCCAACGCGCTCAGTGACATTATTTTGACAGTCTACTTCTGCTATCTCTCGTAATCTGATTAACGCCTCCTTACCATTTTTAGCCAGCTCGGTTTGAACACCCAGAGGCTCAAGCGCACGTTTTACCTGATTACGAGCCACAGCTGAGTCGTCAGCAATGAATACTATACGTTCACCAAGATCTTTTTGCATCTCACCATCAGATACAATATCGGCACTCACTTCTGTATTGATTGGACAGATCTCATTGAGAATCTTTTCTACATCTAAAATTTCAACTAATTCATTTTCAATTTCAGTTACCGCTGTCAGGTACGAATAACGGCCTGCACCAGACGGTGGCGGCATTATTTTTTCCCAGTTCATGTTGACGATACGCTCAACAGCACTAACTAAAAAGCCCTGAACGGAACGGTTGTACTCAGCAATAACAATAAAACAATTGCGAATATCCTGAATAGGTGGCCCACCTACTGCAAGTGACATGTCTATCACAGAAATAGTTTGACCACGAATATGGGCTACCCCCCTGATTAGAGGGTTTGACTTTGGCATACTCGTGAGTGCTGGGCATTGCAGCACTTCCCGGACTTTAAACACATTGATGCCGAAGCGTTGTCGACCTTGAAGCCGAAAAAGTAATAGCTCGAGACGGTTTTGACCAACCAGTTGTGTTCGTTGGTTAACCGAGTCTAAAATACCTGCCATTTCAATCTCCTACTGTATAAACCGCTAATCGGAACGATCTTTGCTTCGACTCTGATATGGTTTACCACCCTTGATTAGGTGCAGTTATTAAAGCAGAATCTTTATACCTTGTTTCACCCCATAAGCATAGTCGAAACATCATGAGTTTGTTAAAAAAAACCCGTTACATTCAACTTTTTTGTTTGTTCGCTCATTTTATAAGCATAGGATATGGCCACTGTCAGCAATATGACAACAAAGCCTTGGAACAAACTGCTGTCGATTTTGTTGCTCCACAGGTAGAACTTGACCCTGATAGCCAACTATCAATATTTGCTATACCACTTGACTCAAGAATCCCCACTAGAGTGTGTCAAGCACCACTGGTACACAGCACAGCAGCGACACCACCATTTAATACCCAAGTTACTGTTCAAATAAAATGTGATGATTTACAAGGGTGGACACAGTATGTGCATGTGCGCATTGAACACTTGTTTCCAGTGTTAGTTAGCGCGACCATGCTAGAAAAAGGTAGAGTGATAACGGAAGATGACATTAAAGTCGAAATGCAGCCTAAACGGTTTCGCCGAGTTTCATATATAGAAGACCAAACCTTATTAATTGGTAGTCGCAGTAAAAGAAACATCCGTGAAGGGCAAGCATTTACACAGTCACATATTTGTATGGTTTGCAAAGGCGACAATGTAACTATTTTTGCCAAATCAGGGGGGCTTGTTATTAAAACTCAAGGTGAGGCAATGCAAGATGGCAACAGGGGTGAACTAATTACTGTGAAAAATACTCGCTCAGGCAAAACCTTACGTGCTAGAGTAATAGAAGTGGAAACAGTAGAGGTGAATTTATGAAAAATTTGCTAAAGTAATACTGTTTCGCGCCGATATTATGGCTGAGAGTATAATATTATTGGGTCTATAATCATGGTCAATCAAGTTAACGGTCAAAATCAGTCCTCCACCGTTGCAAACAACGTTAAACAGCAAAAAGCTGAATTGCAACGAAATGAGGCCAGTGCTACAGCGGCTAAAGCGCCCGCTACCCCAAAAGCTGCGGCAGATTCCGTCAGTCTAACACCACAAGCACAGCAATTAAAAACAGTGAATGAAAAGGCACAGCAGTCTTCAGGCTTCGATGACAAGAAAGTCGAAGAGCTGAAAAAAGCGATAGCTGAAGGCAAATACCAAGTTGATGCCGAAAAACTGGCGAAGAACATAGCTGCATTTGAGTTTGAAATATATGGATAATTTGGTTCGGCTTTGCCACCACAAACTTTGTGAACAAATTGTAACGCTAGAAGCGATGACCCAGCTTCTGGCGCGTGAGCTTGATGAACTAGCCTCTCGCCGTGGCGACCACCTCAAAGAGGTTGCACGGGAAAAACTCTCTTATATATCCAAACTTCAAAAGCTCGATAAGGAGCTAGCGCAGACAGACCCTAAAGTATTTCAGCACGCTGAGATAGTGCCCTTGGTGAGTAAAGTACGCGCGTTACTTGCCGAATGTCAGACCAAAAATGAAGTTAACGCCAAAACAGCTCATCAAGCCAACGTCAGCACAAGAGAGCTAAAGAGTATTTTAATTGGTGCACCAACATCCGTCACTTATGGTCAAGATGGCAACGTCAAGAGCAGTGATGGTGAACTGGTAAGGAACCTTAAAGCTTAATTGGCACTTTTTACCTAAACACGCCTTATGCTCTAATTTAACGTCGCCCCGCTCCTATAAAGAGTTGCACTCCGTATTATTAGAACCTTGTCCATGTTCTAATAAAAACAGTAAAGCACTTGGCTATAGGTAGTTAACCCGAACTTCAAACAATTAATTCGTTTCTAGCGGCTAGTTTTAGCGCTAGCTGTACGCTGAGTTCACTTTCAATAGTCAGCGATTGGTGCGTAAATTTATACCAATTTTCTTAATTAAGTAGTCTATTTTGAGGCAAGCAAATCTTGTCGATAACTAGGCGAAAATTTCTTATTTAGTTGTTCTAAATAAGAAATTTTTAAAGCTGTTAGCGTCAAATTGGTATTACCTTGCCTTCAAGACGTAGGGACCTTAGCGAGAGCAGGACACGGAAGCGATGCGTTTGCCTAGAACCCTCTGGCTAGACAAGAGAAATATTAAGTTGTGCGTTAGCAGCAACGAGTTAGAACATCCCTTATCCAAACCTCAGGGTAGTTACACGCAAATTTATGCTATTTGAAGCTATACGACACTTTTTTAATCTTTTGCGGCTTAACTTGCGTGATGTATAGATCATACACCCGCTTCATATCCAGCTCGAGTTCGGTAGCGTATGTATCTCCCACTGCGTAACTCTTCAGCACTTTTGCCCCTCTCACTAACCCATTTACTTGGCTTTTTAAGCCATCATTTTGTGCTATGGCACCTTTGACAGTCGTAGTTGATGTTAACTTTTGACCGTACAACTGTTCGGCAAGCTCTCGATATGCTTCTAGCTTTGAAACTTTAATCGCCATTAACTGTTTTTCACCAGCAGTATTTCCAGGCTGGGCACTTAACGGCGCATACCCAACAGCACGTAGCACTGGGAAAGTATCAGGCTGGACTGTCTCATATTCAATATGCTTATCGATCATGCTTGAACAACCGCCAAGCAAAACCAGAGCACAAACCATAATCCAAGCATTATTAGGACTGATGATACGCATTTTGCTTCTCTCCACTATGTATCGATGTGCTACTACTGCCCTGATACAATTCTTATTACCATCTGCTAGCATGGTAATAGTAGCAATCATTGATATGAATAATTCACTGATAAGTATTATGCACGAATCTTGCCACAATTTGGCATAGGTATTGCTGTTGTAATAAGTAGTCTTAACACTGAGTATCTGAGTATGAAAACGCAATTCGCACTGAGCCTTTCATTTATATGTATGGTATTCCACATTCCATCTCACGCAGAATGGTTTGAGGTGACTGGGGTGGCTGATATAAAAAATGGCGACCATCAGAAAGCAAAAAAGCAGGCTGTTAATGATGCCATCACCCAAGCACTACTTTTTTCTGGTGCAACCGTAAGCAGTGTGCAAACCGTCACCGACGGTGTGCTTACGCAAGATCAGTTGAAAATACGCGCTAATGGTGAAATTCAGGGTGCTAATGTAATTGCAGAATCAAGAGTGGGTGATGCTTGGCAAGTAACACTACATATCGATATCACCCCACAACAAAGTCAATGCTCTACCAGTGCATACAATAAGCAAATTGCAATAACACAAAGTCAACTCAAAAATAAGCATCAAGCTACTTTGGGTCAAATTTTTGACATTAACAAGATTGTCAGCGAGCGCCTTTATCATACCCTATCAGATCAGAATCAAAGCGTTGAACCGGTGCCCTATTTTGCTCAAAAAATAGATGTAAATCGATTTTTTAGTCAACGATTCGATTACAACGAGCAGTTAATCGAAACAGTAACAGCAAACACAAATAGTCAGTATGTATTACTTAGTCAAATTTCAGATATTTCTAGCGTCAACAAACTCAACAACGACCTTGCATTTTGGCAAAGCGATAAGTATCTAAGGAGCTTTAAAATAGAGTTTATACTGTTTGATGCTCTTTCTCATGAAAAGGTCTGGCAACAAAGGTACGGTACTCAAGGAGTATGGCCTTTTAAAAAGACCAAATTAGTTGATGTATATAGTGAACAGTTTTGGCAAACTGATTATGCGGCTGAAATTCAAACTGTGTTGAACCAAGTCAGCGTCGATCTGAACTCGGCCATCGCCTGCTTACCCACCCATGGTAAAATACTGCATATTGATGACGAGCAAGTTGTGATTAACTTAGGCCGTATGCATGGGCTGGAAGAGGGTCAAGTGTTGAGCATTGCACATAGCAGCCCCCTTACTGACGCTGGTGGTAATGTCTTTATGCGTCAAGTTAAAACGTTGAATAAATTGCAAGTCATCCAAGTCAACGCCCAGACAGCTATTGCTGTAAACCAAGAACAGCGACCGCTTAACAATGTTCAAATTAATGATTTAGTTGAAATTCACATAGAGAAAGACGACCTGTTTGCCCTGTGATACCAATTTTTCAATTACGTGATGTACCTCCGGACAGGAAAGTAATATCAGTGATCTTAATTAAGTGGTTTATGTTAAGACAAGAGAAGCTTGTCGGTAGCCAAGAGAGTTTTTGCTATTTAGTTGCTTTAAATAAGAAATTCTTAACGCTGTTAGCGTCAGATTTACTCCTTCTAATTGAGCAAGTTTTAAGTCAAATTGGTATTATTCTGCCATAAGATATTGTTAACTCAATTAGGGTCAGATTTACCCCTTTAAATTGAGCATGTCATCCTTTTGGTTCAGACACAGAGCGGACGATAACGAGTGGAGAAAATTGTAACAGATAAGCCACTATTGAGATGGCGTCCCCAGTAGGAATCGAACCTACATCTAAGCCTTAGGAGGGCCTTGTTTTATCCATTAAACTATGGGGACAGCGAAGACTGTGGCGCAAAATGTACCAGCAAAATTCCACTGACTGAAACTTAGTATACTGATTTTTATGAACTTTTAAAGAGTAAAATCATGCAATTATGATGCACTGCTCGATAACACCTAATTTTTAATTATCACGCTTCTAGCCACACTTCAATAAACACAATCTATAATCGTATGCAATGAATAAGCTTAATTACAATGCCTTCATCTGAAGGCATTAATAATCGGAAGCTAAAAGCGGTACACCTATCTTGATGCCGTAGCCCCACCATCTAAAATAAAGTAAGGGATCGTGACTGCCGTTGTCGCTATCACTAAGTTTGTTGAAAATTCAAGAAGTCGCGCATTAACTTCTACCCCACGGGGGCGATAAATCATGGTACCAGACAGAATATGACTTGGTGCTTTGACGCTCTTTAATCTTTGCGCTTCCCGTGAAAATACTAAGTCACCACTTGGCGCTACCTCTATTTTTCCCAGTGCTTTAAAGTCCAGAGCTTGATAGCCTAATTTTTGCATCTGATGAATGAGAGATTCAGCAATTTGATTACCCAGTTGATTGGTGTCACGCAAAGACTGATTGAAATTCACAAAGCTTGCCACAGCTATCGATTCAGGTTTTTGCCCCAGAATGGTGTCTGATAATTCCAACGCAATTTGACTCGCATAGTTTGCGACAGCTTTACGATGACGATAGCTAATAAAACCCATGTCTTGTGTTACTGGCGACAGGGTCGCGTCATCATTTGACTGTTCTTCCATCAGCGCATACAAAAGCTCCATATCACTGGGCTTGGTTTCAATCGGTGCAGGAGATTGCTCTTGTGTCATTTTGCACCCACCTAGCAGTGCCAATGTGGTTGCAAAAAGTACTACATTTTTCATGTTCTGCCTCCAAATTAATTGGCTTGCTCTAAGCGAATACCATCATATGAAGCACCATCTTGCAGCGCATTTACCACACTTTGTGGTAAAAACCCTTGGGCAGAACCGACAACACTCTTACTTCTCAAACCAACAACCCTGGCGTTTACCATTACCCCACCTTGGTGATTAACTAGCGTGCCACCAAGTACATATAAAAATGGATGATCATCTGATAATTCAAGAAAGTCTCTGCTAAAGATAAAATCCCCTTCAGGTGTTACGCGAATGTAATCTGTCGTTTTAAAATCAACAACAGGGATCCCAAAAGCATGTAATTCGTGAATAAAACTCTCAGCTAACTGATTACCGAGAAGCGACCCTTTATCGAACTCTTTGTCTAAGAATACAAAACTAGTTACCGCGACAGGCGTCTTTTCATTTACATGCTTCAGGTTCGTGACCATATCTTGCATGATACTTTGGACATAATGGGTCACATTCTTCCCAGCCATTTGCTGAGATATAGAAAACTGCTTTAATCCATTTGGATTACTCTGAAACATGGACGATTGTTCAAAGCCATTTCTCACTGGCTCCGTTTGTGCTGTATCTACAGCGAAAAAGTTACTCTGAGTACAGCCAACCATCAATGAAAGAGGCAAAGCCAGACTACATATTTTTTTCATTACACTCATCTCCATTAATATTGACTGCGTATGATAAGACCATCTCGAGACGTGGCTCTCTCAGAGCCCCATAATGCCGATTTAGGAATACTAAGCGATGCCGCGGATAGAGCCCGACTGTGAAGTGTTTCTACAAGCCTAGCATTGACCAAATAGCTGTCACGGCTCTCAACTATCGTACCAACTACAACCAGGTCAATTTTCTGACGTTGATTTATCGCTTTTAACTCTCTGCTTAACATACTATCGGCAGAGTCACTCAAAGATAAAGCGCTTCTTAATCTGTACTCAACAACATCAGCTCCCATTTGGCTCAAATGGGTTATTAATGACTCTTGTAGCGCCACACCAAGTCCACTTCCTTGCCCCACTATGACGTCATTTAATTGGTTTGCCCTAAAAAAGCTAGTCACTGCTACTGTTGAGTTCGGTTTGAAAGGTCGCACATATTGCCCAAGTTCAGCCGCTAGTTGTGCACCAAAGCCATCAAAATCTGGTAATATTTCTCGCTGCTGGGTTAGTTCTCTTTTGCCTACTTGCTCACTGCTCGTGCACGCGGTAAGCCAAAATACAAAAATGAATACAAGATATTTCATTGTCGTCAGCCATCGTTGATCTTACTTACGATTAAGCAAAAATCGCGCCACATGGACGGCGCGATTTTACGAACTGTAGGAATAATTAATACCAATTTTCTTAATTAAGTGGTCTATGTTGAGGTGAGAAAATCTTGTCGATAACACCGCTTCCGCGTCCTGTTCACGCCGAGATACCTACGTCCTGTAGGCAAGGCAAAAATTTTGCTATTTAGCTGTTCTAAATAAGAAATTTTTAACGCTGTTAGCGTCAGACTTACTCCTTCAAATTGGTATAAGGATGCTGGTTGTTCATTATCGTTGGTATTTCACATAAGCTTTGTTATCGCAATTGGAACCAGCGCTTGTTTCTGGTTTTCGTGGACAAGAAAGTGGCAACTAATTACCGGCTCATTTTCAGTGACTCAAAGACGAGAAAGTTTTTCTCCACCAAATGCAGTAACAAAACATGCTCGACGATGCTGTTTAAATTTGTCGCACGCATCCAGTGCTGCCGCTTTGTTCTCGAAGGCTCCCCACTTAACTCGGTATCGCGTAACGCCTTTACCATCAACTGTCTCAATCGAAAAAGTTTCTTTGCTCTTTATCAATTCAGGGAGGGTTTGTTCTAGTGTCGACGTCAACTCTAATACTTGTGTTTTGCCGTTTAACGAAGCTAGCTGAACGGCATATTTGTATTCTACTTTTTGACTATTTGTATCAATTGAGTCGTCCACACTAACCGGTTGAGCTTGTGTTTTTATTGGTTGATAACTATTTTGTGTGATGACTTCTTCTACTGCTGCCTGAGACTCGTTGGCTTGTGTAATCAAAGGAGTCTGTTTTTTAGTGGTAGTTACTTGAGCCGGTTTTGTATTTGACACGTAACCGGACAGCGCTTGAATGAGTTTTTGCAAATCTTTTTCCGCATCCAATAGCCTAGCAATTGCTACTTTATCCTCTTGCCACTGGGCAATGGCCTCTTGCATCTGCTGATATTCTTCCACTGTAATCTTTGCATAATTAACTGTTGTTTCTTCTGGCTTTGTACTCTGACACCCAGATAGAAGTGCGAGCACGCATATTATGCTGGTGATGGAAAATACTGGTTTTATCATTTAGTGTACTACCTCTAATGCTTTAACATCACAATTAATACCCTGTTCGAGCACCTGCGAACATAATGCTGTCAAGTCTTGTTTTGGATCTGAGCTAAATGCTACCCCAAGCAGATAGTGCGCTTGATCTTGAACATAAAATGGTTGGATTGATTCTATAGCCATCAATCGTGGTTTGATAAGTTGAAGATACACTTTCAAAAAATTAAGTTCATTGAATTTACCAAGGCTTGCAACCTGTAACTGCTCTGTTTCTTTTGGAATAACGTTAATATCAACACCACTGACCACATCCCCTCGTAAAGGTAAAGTCACCAACGTTTTTTGCGCACTTTTCAGGTTTCTTGCCTCTGTTATTTCTTGGTCTAGTTTTACCTCATAGTTGCCAGGCTTTACATCTGTGAATACATAAAAGCCATCAAACTGCGTTCGTGTTGTTGCAACTTCTTCTCCCTGCTCATCAATCAGCGCCACTTCAGTAAACGCAACTTCTTCTTTACCTTGTTTAAATACCTTACCTTCTACTTCACTAGAATAAACAATCGGGAAATCCAACCGCTCTATAAAACCAGCGCGAGGTACAATAGACTTGCCAGCATGCGCTGGGATCATAAAAGGATCGGGCAGTGAAGTCGATTGAAGCTCAATATCTGTGGCTCTATATTCGGTCAAGCCAGTTAGCAATGCAACGCCATTTTCGTCCGTAACAGCACGGCGATACGCGTGTACGGCCCTCACTTCGACATCAGGTAGTAATTCATCTGTACCGTCGAGTACACTGTTATTATTTTTGTCTAAAAAGACCCGAACGACTAGCGAGCCTCGATTAGATAAAGTGTTTTTAGTGGAAAATACACTGCTGGATAGACTATTGTATCCAAGACTAAACCTTCCAGCGACAGCAACTTGCCAATGTTGCTCACTTGAATAAGAAGCGGTGCTAAACAGACTAAAGCGTTCAAAGTTAAAGTTTGAACCAAACTCTATAGAGTCGCTATCGTCAAGCAATGAGTGAGCAAATCGCACCCGCGCTTCAATATCGTCATCTATTTGATGGGTAACGGTAGCATATATATCAGTGAAATCCGCTTCAGGATTAATCTGATAATCTGCACCAAGTCGATACCAAGTCCCGCCATGACTGCCACTAATTTGCGTCGCGCCGAATAGAGCTTCTGATTGCAGACTTTGTCGCCACGTAAGCTGATTACCAATATTCCAACGACCCAACCCATAATTTAATCGATTTACAACCTGCGTAAACCGGCCTGCAGCCGTGTCATTGACACTAAATTGTGTTCTGTGACGCAAACTCCCAAACGAGCTGTTATGTAGCCGGCCTGAGAGGTTTAGTTGATATACATTGTTGGAAACGCTATCCCCTTGAAAATTCGACCGCGTATTACGGCTTATACTTGCAGTCAACGCTTGACCTAACACTCGAGTATTGCCTGAAATTTGGCTTTTACTTTCACCTTCAGTGGTTGCTTCATGCTCGATATTCAACAGCCAGTTTCGAAATCCGTTATAGTAACTTCCAACAGAATAAGTAGCGGTATCATCGTCGCTCCCCATATGAGATTCAGCGCCAATATAGGTCGATAGGCCATCAGTAATACTGGTGCGATAAGTGCCTGCAACTCGCCATCCGTTATCGCCACTATTACTTTGCTTATCTAAAAGACGCTGCCCAACTTTATTTAAAGAGAATTCATACTCACCAGAGTGGGAGGACAAGTTTGGATCAAACTGGTAGACCTGCTTGGCACGAGTTAATTGACCTTGTGGGCCATATTTAACGATTTCAAATTCATTTTCACCATATTGTAGTTCAACGTCACTAAAGTCATATACACCACTCTCAATGTCTAACTCTTGCGCAAGCAACACGCCATTTTGGTATAGTTCAACATCCCACCCTTGTTGAATTTCTCCAGTGATATTGACACTACGCTTCGCTGATGAAGCGCTCATCGGTCTATTCGATAATTTAATGCCAGCAGAGAAGCCTGCTGTACTCAAACTACTGACATTAACTGGAGTGATATCACCTACTCGCACTTCAGTTGCACCAATACCTAGGAGCTCTCCCTTTTCACTTTTACGGCTAAATGTAAGGCGGTTACGTTTAAAGTGGTCATCATATTCGCCAAAGGTATAGTAATCAGCTTTCATATACGCAAACTCATGTGAGCCAAGTACGGAATAAGTCAATTCATTCTGATTTTGATTATGCCTAAAGCTTGCTTGTATATCGGCAACTGGCGCGGATAACATTTGGTAACCCGATCCAGACCTCGGGTAAAGTATCGCTCGGTCTGATTTTTCTCTGGATAACGCCCTTGACTGGCGTGCAATCTGCGCCTCAACAGGATAGGTAAACTGACTCTGCACTTGCAAGCTTTGACGTCCATAATCTACAGTGTGTGAGAAACCAAACCATTCATTAAGTCTGTTAGACTCTATGAAAAGTTGATCTTGGTCTATATAAATATCTTCTGTCTGCAAGCTGTATTCTTGCTCATTTACAAACACAACTTGGCGAGCCAAATCAATAGCAAAGCGGTTGTCAGGATCTTTTAGCCAGCCAGATGCCCCCGCCTCATTTATTTCTATAGCAAGGCCTATCATCTGGACAAAGCTTTCCAGCTCTATCCAAAAAGAGTGTTCATTTTTTATCGCGATAAGTTCGCCAATATAATGACGCTCATTTAAGTGTGTAGATAAAAATAAATATTCGCCGACAGGAATATATAGCTCAGCTTGTGCCGCCTGTACTGGTTTCTTAATATCAGACAAGGTACTTTCGAGTTGACTAAGCACCCGCACTACCGCATTGACATCAATGTCTTGCTTCGCCTGCAAGGGGGTCACAGTAGCAATACAGCACAATGCCATTACTAGCTTACTTCCGAAATGCATCGCTATTAACTTTTCATCATGTGATACAACAACTATGAATAACTGCGTTTATTTCAGTATTACTGTCTTTTCGGCAAAGACATGGCGCTTGTACTCCCCTGAACCAGTAAAACGGACCTCTAATATTCCTGGAGCATTTATTCGAGCGCGAGGTAATAGTGTTAGCTGTGCTTGAGCGCGTTCCAGTTCGGTATGTACCGTATAATCTGCAGTAATGGCCACTCGCTTTGCAGAAGCAACTCCTTGGGGCTTAAAAAATGCCTCAATGGTACCAAATGCACTTGCAACACCGGTTTTGGACAATCCAACTGTCACCTTATCGGTTACATCCACTGTGGTAATCGTTATGTTAGGTGTGTCGATTTTATGTCGGGCCATAATAGGCAAAGAATAATTTAACGCGATATCTAATTTAATTGTTCCTTGATTACCATTTCCGTCATTTCCATTTGGTAACGCTTGAAACAGTAGATGTGAGCGATACTCTCCAGCGCCAAGTGCCCTCGGCTTTCGCAGTGCAATTTTGACTACCTGTCTTTGTCCTGGTGCCAGCCTCATTTGGCTTGGGCTGACTCTCGCCATTGAGCTCAGATTTATCACATTTTCCTCTTGGATTAGCTTATAGCCACCACTGGGTAAGGCTTGTTTTTCTTCCCATGATAAACGATAACTTTGATATACACTGGAGTTATTGAGTACGACGATTTCGGCTGTACGAGTACGCTCGTCAAATACCACTCTTGTTGGAGAAATTAATAAGTTAGCGTAAGAGAAAGTGCTAAATACAGACACAAAAACACTGAACAAAAAAACGATATACTTCATGATATTCTTTTATTTAAAACCAAATTATTAAGTAATGTATGCGTTATATAACTCATGCCCAAATGGCATCCATTTTAGATACGCGCTACCTTGTGTTCACCATTAAGCCCATATTATTGGCACATTACCTCTGTAGTATACCTATTCGCCTAATTAACTGTTCTTCATGTAGGCGATAAAACCTTCCCCATGGCTAAGCAGAAATTTTCAACACAGCTAGCGCAAGATTCTCCCTTTTAAATCAGCGATATACATAGTTCATTAATACTCAATTACTATACTCACTTTACCGGTATAGCTTCCATCTACATAAGGTTGGCCATTGCCAGACGTTGCGAGTATTGCGCCTATTTTTATTTCCGCTTCCCCATATACACCGGTGAAAGCCTTATCAACTAAATTCAGACGCTTTATCAAAAAGAAGTTACTACTGTGCTGGTTTTGTATTTTTACTTCACAACGACAGTCAGAGATATAAATTTGCTTATTGGCTGGAAAGCCCTTGAGTTGAATAACCGCAGGTTCACCACGCTTGAAAATATACAACTCATTGGTGCTCGACACTTCTCCATAAGGGGTCATATTGAGTATGCTTTCCCGCGAATTTTCATAAGCAACAATAATGCCAAAATTAAGATTCTGAAGAACCTCAATTGAGCTTGCATGGCTCATACCTGAGAGCATTGTAGCAAACGCGAAAAACTTTAATCCTTTCATACCACTCAAAAAAGGCGATAAACATCATCGCCTATATCATAACTTAGTAAGATACTGTAATGGCTACCGTAGCTGAATATGTATCATCTAAATAGCTTCCACCATCTTTATCAGTACCAATAGATGCACCAACGTTGAAAGTAGCTTTACCTTCATTATTCGCTGCAATCACATATTCGTCGTCACCATTTTTTTCAATCGCCGCGTTTGGTGTCTGGCCCTCAACCGCATATAAGGATAAGCTTAAAAGTTCAAATTTAGCCGTGTCACTCGGGCCTTCAGCTGAAACAAGCTCAATTGCTGCTACTTCTGGTGTTCCTGCATCACCATCATGGTCAACCGTTAAGGTTGGTAGTGATATTTTCATGTTGGCATAGCGAGTTACACCTGAAATTGTAAACTGCGCTGGAGAAGAGTCATCTGTTAAAATACCAATTTGAGCACCATCTTGAGAGGTTGCAGCTAGTGCTTCTGTAGAATCTGCTGGACGCGTTAAAGTTGCTTGTTTGGTGCTTTCAGCCATCGCTCGAATCGTACCAAACTTAAGATCGTTTACTTTTTCCAGTGTAAACGCATTCTGAACCGTAACACTGGCATTAAACGTTTTGTTTTGAGACGCAACAGCAACGGAAGTCACACTTAGCAAAGATAGCGTGATTAAACTAACCTTAATTTTATTTATCATTTACCTTTCCTTTACCTTCAGGTTTATTATTAGGATTTCCATTATATTTATCGGTACGATACTAAGAAACTTTAGTTATTTTTTGTTATTTTTATATATATTTTACGACCCATCTAACCAACGGATAACTAAAGAACAAAACGTTCAATATTCAACCGAAACGCATTTTTCATTATATTTTTCCAGGATTTTACAAACCACGCTCGCAGCCCTATTTGATTCCAAAGGCCCCATTTGAACAATAAAACGCTCCCCAAATGCCTTTTGCTCTGTTCTTATACCAACATTTGTAATTGTATTTAACGTGGGTAATGCTCTATTTACCCTTAATACAACTTTCTCCGCAGCTGCTTGTGTGAGCCTTGGTGTGAGTACCGCATAAAATCTCTGTGTAGTATTATCCTCAGCCCGATGAGAGACCACCGATGGGTTGCCATTCAATAGCGCATCCGAAGATGGGAGCGGCTGTTGTGCAGCTAATAGTGTAATGAGTTTATTTAAGTCGTTTTCAGACTGTAATAAGCGTTTAATTTGCTCTTTCGATTCATTCCATTCCTTGATGACTTGCTCAATTTCTTCCTGTGAATATTCAGAGGTTTTTTTGGCGATGGTTAACTCACTGTTTTGTGAACTGCAACCCAAAATAAGAAGAAAAAAAAAAGCGAGCGCTGAGTGTTTTTTAAACATCAATATCTCATATAATAAAAAGGGAGCAAAGCTCCCATAATTAACTCACTATATAAAAGAGTATTAATTTCACACTCATTTTGCAAGCTTTGTTATAAATTGCATCAGTTCATTGGAAAATTCATCTCGACGAACAGCATGCTCTATAATCGCTTTCAAATAACCAATCTTGCTGCCACAATCATGGCTTTTACCACAAAGCGCATATGCTTGTACTTGCTCAGTTTCCATCATCATTGCTATCGCATCGGTCAATTGGATTTCTCCTCCTGCCCCCTCTGGCGTTTTTGCCAACAATGGCCAAATAGACTTGTTTAAAACATAGCGGCCAACGATGGCAAGGTTTGAAGGTGCCGTGCCAGGTTTCGGCTTTTCAACCATGTTGTGCATAGGTTTAGATTCACCAGCAGCCAACATTTCACCGCCGATATCTACAATACCAAATTGTGACACAACCTCTTCCGCGACAGGCTCAACCATAACTTGACTACAACCTTGCTGCTCAAAACGTGCAATCATCTGGGCCAGATTTTCCTGTCTTAGATCAGCAGTAGCAGCATCAATTAACACATCAGGCAACATGACAACAAAAGGTTCATCGCCAATAACCGGTGCTGCACAATTGATAGCATGTCCAAGCCCTTTGGCTTCACCTTGACGGACCTGTATCATCGTTATTCCTTTTGGACAGATAGATTGCACTTCTTCTAATAACTGTCTCTTTACCCGTTGTTCTAGCGTCGCTTCAAGTTCAAAACTAGTATCGAAATGGTTTTCAATCGAGTTTTTACTGGAGTGAGTAACCAAAACGATCTCTTTGATCCCTGCTGCAGCGGCTTCGTCAACCACATATTGAATAAGTGGCTTATCCACTATGGGTAGCATTTCTTTTGGTATTGCTTTTGTTGCAGGCAACATTCTAGTGCCTAAGCCTGCGACTGGAATAACGGCTTTCATGTTAACTCCTAAATAGCGACTGGTGCTTTAATATGAGGATGGCACTGATAATCAACTAGCTCAAAATCCTCAAATTTAAAGTCGAAAATATCCTTAACTTCAGGGTTAATTCTCATTGTTGGTTTAGGGAACGGCTTTCGGTTTAACTGCTCGTCTACCTGATCCATGTGATTCAAGTATAGGTGAGCATCGCCAAAGGTGTGAATAAAATCACCGACCTCTAGCTCGCACACTTGCGCTATCATCATAGTCAACAGCGCATAGCTCGCAATATTGAAAGGCACACCAAGGAAAATATCTGCACTACGCTGATATAATTGACAGGATAGCTTGCCATCTAGAACATAAAATTGAAATAACGTATGACAAGGTGGTAACGCCTGCTTGCCCATGGCAGCATTATCTTTTGGTGAGTATTGTGTGTCGGGTAACAACGCGGGGTTCCAAGCACTCACAATTAAGCGCCTAGAGTCCGGGTTGGTTTTTATTTGCTCAACCACATCTTTGATTTGATCTACAACCTCTCCGTTTGGTCCTACCCATGAGCGCCATTGACTACCATATACAGGCCCTAAGTCACCTTCATCTGTGGCCCAACCGTCCCATATTCTTACCCCATTATCGTTTAGGTATTTTATATTCGTATCACCGTTTAAAAACCATAGTAACTCATGAATAATTGAGCGTAAATGACACTTTTTGGTAGTAACTAATGGGAAGCCTTCTTGTAAGTTAAAGCGCATTTGATAACCAAACACACTGACTGTGCCTGTGCCTGTTCTGTCTTCTTTTTTAGTGCCATTGTCACGCACATGGCGCATCAGTTCTAAATATTGTTTCATTATTACTACTCTTTAACTTTTTGCTTGTCCGGTAGGTGTCATTTTACTGTCGCGCTTGTATGCCCACACCATGAGAATGGTACCAGCTATTACCATAGGTAAAGATAGGATTTGGCCCTGCGAAATTATGCCGCCATACAAGCCAATATGGGCATCCGGCTCTCGGAAGTACTCAATAGCAAAACGAAATACACCGTATCCGGCTAAAAATAATCCTGCAACGCTGCCTGCTGGGCGAGGTTTTTTTCTGAACCAAACTAGCATAATAAATAACACTACCCCTTCAAAAAACGCTTCATATAACTGTGATGGGTGACGCGGTTGTGGTCCACCGGTTGGAAATACAAACGCCCACGGCACGTCTGTAACTCGCCCCCATAATTCACCATTAATAAAGTTACCGATACGCCCTGCTAAGAGTCCAACCGGTACCATAGGTACCACAAAGTCACCAACTGACAAAATAGAGCGATTATGTTTAACTGCATAAATAACAATAGCTGTAATTACACCAAGCGCGCCGCCGTGGAATGACATACCACCTTGGTCAACTCGAAATAGATAAAGCGGGTTCTCTATAAAGTGAGAAAATTGATAAAATAATACATAGCCGATACGACCACCTAAAATAACCCCAAGCATAGAATAAAAGACAAGATCACCAACTTGGTCTTTGTTCCAGCCAGAATTCGGCTTTTTCGCCTCTTTTGCCGCCCACCACATAGCGAACATAAAGCCGATTAAATACATTAGTCCATACCAGCGCACACTCAGCGGTCCGATGGAAAAAATCACAGGGTCTATCTGTGGAAACTGCAAAGCCATAGCCTTTCCTTAATTTATTAACATATTGCCAGCGATAATAATCAGTAACGCCGCAAACACTTTTTTAATCGTTGCCACTGGTAAATGATGCGTTGCTTTTGCACCAATAGGCGCCATAAACCAAGATGTGGCTACTATACCGACTAAAGCGGGTAAGTAGACAAAGCCTAAAAAGCCGTGTTCAATATCCACATGTTTTGCACCAGAGGCAATATAACCAAAAGAGCCGAAAATTGCGATGACGATGCCGCTCGCTGAAGCGCACCCAATCGCTTTTTTCATATCAAGTGAAAAAAAAGTCAATAGTGGAACAATCAACGCTCCCCCACCAATACCTATCATAGCGGATAGTGCCCCCGTTACAGAGGTTAACACCGAAAGGATTGGCCCTTTTGGCATTACTCTGGTTGATTGTGCCGGTTTCCTGGAGCTCCACGCCATTTTCATCGCAATACCGATAACACTAACCACAAAAATGATTCTAACGATTTTTTCTGGTAACAATACCGCCGCAAAACCACTTCCCAGCGCGCCGAATGCAACTCCCAACATCACCCAAGGCGCAATATGCCATGGCACATTGTCATTTTTATGATGGGCCTTTGCAGAAGATGTCGAAGTAAAAATAATTGATGCAAGTGACGTCGCCACCGCGACTATGACAACTTGCTCATTGGGAATGATTGCGAACTTAGTAAGTATGACTGATAAAATCGGAACAATTAGCAAGCCACCGCCAATTCCAAGGAGGCCTGCAAGAAAACCAACGGCACAGCCAAGTAAAGCGCATAGTAAAACGATGAGTAAAATAGTGTCCATCAAAAGCTCTTCTTCTTATTGCGCGCTAATGGTAGCGTAAATAGCGTTAAGAAGCACCCTTTGCTTGATGACTGGTGTAGAGTAATTCTGCAAAGCTATGTTCAATCATAAACTCCTTTATCACTCGACGAACTTGCTTTGAAGAAGACTGTGTCAAACAGGTCTGCAACAGCGTTTCCATATCTGTTACATTGAGCCGGCGAAGTACCCACTTCACTTTGTTCAAAGATGAAATATTCATACTTAAACGGCGATATCCCATCGCTACCAGTAATATCGCACCTTCAGGCTCACCGCCGAGTTCGCCACATAAACTAAACGGCAGCTCGTGCGCTTCACATTCCTGAGCAATATGATTCAGCACTCTAAGTACGCTAGGGTGATATGGGTCAAAAAGATCTGCCACTTGAGCATTTGTCCTATCGACGGCTAGCAGGTATTGAGTTAGGTCATTACTACCAACAGAACAGAAGTCAATTTTTGTTGCCCAGTCAGGTAATAAGTATATACTTGAGGGCACTTCGAGCATTACACCAACTTCTGGTCTATCGATTGTGTAAAATGGATCTGCCCATTCATCTTGTAGCTCAAAGCAGGCTTGGTCAATTAATGCTATCGCTTCATCAATTTCTTCACTGTGGCCCACCATAGGCAGCATAATTTGCAAATTCCCAAGACCGGCATTGGCTTTTATCATGGCTTTGATTTGGTCTAAAAATAATTCGGGATGATCGAGGGATACGCGAATACCTCGCCAACCCAGAAATGGGTTATCTTCACGTATATCGAAATAATCTAAAACTTTATCACCACCAATATCCAGCGTTCTCATCACGACAGGCTCAGGATGGTAACGCGTTAGTACCTCACGATACCAAACTTCTTGTTCTGCTTGAGTAGGAAACTGCCCTTTTTGCATAAACCACGACTCGGTTCGATATAACCCTACTCCATCACAATAGCTTGCGCTCATGGTTTCTGTAGAGAGATCAAGGCCCGCGTTTAAGAGCAGGTTAATACGCTCTCCATCAAGTGTAATTGGCGGTAAATCATGCTCCGCTTCAAACTTATCATGGAGCATATTGTCTTTACGCTTTATTTCCACATATTCATTAACAAGCATTTGAGAAGGTGAGATATAAAGACGGCCGGAGTACGCATCCATAATCATGGACTTACCATCAAACTGTAGTAAGGGAATGTCTTCGATCCCCCAAATAGCAGGCACTCCCATGGCACGAGTTAAAATAGACGCATGTGAATTGACTGAACCGTGAACACTCACCACGCCTTTTAGTTTTTCTTTTGGTACTTGGGCCAGCATTGTTGGTGTTAAAGTGTGTGCAATTATAATCGTATTGTCTGGATACTGCTTGATGACTTGTTCTGTTGACACCAAATGTTGAAGTACCCGTAAACCAATATCTTTTACATCTATCGCGCGCTCTTTGATATAAGGGTCGCTCATCCTATCAAACTGTGCTACCAGTTTTTCAATCACTATTTTTAGCGCTGTTTTGGCATTCCAACCTCGCTCAATCTCGGACTCAACCTGTGTCCCTAAACTTCTCGCGTCTAACAGTTGTTGGTACACTTCAAAGACAGCGACAGCTTCTTTGGGGATATCGTCGCTCAGTGTTTTCGCTAAAATATGAAATTCTTGACGAGTAGCCGCTACAGCTTGATGAAATAACTGAATTTGCTGTTGGCTATTATCACAATGCTGCGCTTCGATACTTTTGAAGTCTATGTGAGGCAACACAACATAACCTGACCCCAGAGCAATGCCCGGGGCACTAGAAACCCCTTTCAAGACAGATGTTCGATGACTACTTGCATCTTGCTGTAATAACGTCTGAATTTCTGCGTTTGCGAGCACAGAGGCCAATTGTGCTGAGAGCGTGATCAAAAAAGACTCTTCGTCGTGGCTAAATACGCGAGCGATTTTCTGCTGCACCACAATGACTCCAAGCACTTTACGTTGATGAACCACAGGAACAGACAAAAAAGCGTTGTAGCCTTCTTCATTTACTTCGGGGGAGAGTTTAAATCTCGGGTGAGATTGAGCATGCGCAACATTGATAGGTTCTTCACGCTGAGCAACAAGGCCAACCAGGCCCTCTGTAAATCCCATTCGGAATTGCCCGATTGCTTCAGGGTTTAACCCATCTGTAGCCATCAAGATAAAATTGTCTTGACTATAATCTGCAAAATAAACTGAGCAGCACTCAGTGTGCATAGCCTCTTTAACCATAGTAACAAAGCAATTTAACGCGCTTTGTAGGTCACTTTGCTGTGCCACTGATTCAGCAATCGATCTCAACGTTGCTAACACTTGCTGCTCCTTAAGTTTACCGCTTATTGCGCCAGAACTCTTTTTGCCCATGTGATTCACGCTTGCCAAATGGCATTGCGAATGGAGCAAACTCTTTCATAACACGTCGATAAACATCACGTTTAAACGATACTACTTGGCGGACTGGATACCAATAACTCACCCAGCGCCAGTCATCGAACTCAGGATGATGGGTTCGTAATAAATCTACATCCTCATCCTTGCACCTCAGCTTCAACAAAAACCACTTTTGCTTTTGCCCAATGCAGACCGGACTTGAATCTCTTCTAATTAACCTTTTCGGTAGTTTGTAACGTAACCAATGTTTAGAACTTGCTACAATTTCAACATCTTCTGGCCTAAGCCCAACTTCTTCATGAAGTTCACGATACATCGTTTGCTCAGGCGTTTCCCCTTGATCTATTCCACCTTGAGGAAATTGCCAAGAGTGTTGTCCGTAACGACGGGCCCAAAATACCTGCCCCTGATTATTACAAATCACTATTCCGACATTGGCACGAAACCCTTCGGCATCAATCACCTTAGTGCCTCATTTATAAGTCGATTTCTAATGATTGTTCCACAACTCCTGCGTCACGGCAAATTTAATTCCTTACTATACCTAAATTATCTCAGCATATTCTCAACTTACCCACAACTTGTGCATAACCCGATCAATTATCGTTTAAATTACCAACAAATACATAGTTACACACTTTAAATCTTATGTTTTCCACATATTCTGTGGATAATTATGTTTATAGCCCTGTATTTATCCAAAGAACTGACAATTCTACTAAGTTGACAACCTACAACTTTAAAAATAATCCTATATTTATCATGGTGATAGCTATTATACACACAGAAGTTCATGCGACTATTTAAATCCACAATCAAATTGAGTGTAAATTAACCAACTTACTTCGTCTTATGATTTCATTTATAATGATGCTTTCACCACATATTGGAGAATCACTTGTCATTCGTTACGCCACCGCACTCTGTAGGGGAGCTTATGCAGCGTGTTGATAACATCGCTGGCTTAACATTAGGTGAGCTTGCTGAGCAATTATCCTTTAAAACACCTCAAGACTTACTTAGAGAAAAAGGATGGGTTGGGCAACTGGTTGAAGCCGCCTTGGGTGCCAGCGCCGGCTCCAAACCTATTCCCGATTTTGAATATATTGGTGTCGAGCTGAAGACATTACCAATTAGTTATCACGGTAAACCTCTAGAGACAACCTACGTCTCCGTTGTACCACTCACTCAGTTAACCGGGCTAACATGGTACAACTCAACAGTAAAAAAGAAGCTTTCTCACGTCCTTTGGTTACCTATATTAGCTGAGAGAGATATTCCTGTGGTGGAACGAGTTATCGGGCAAGGTTTTTTGTGGCAACCAAGTCCAGTTCAAGAACAGCAGATTCGTAGAGACTGGGAAGAGCAAATTGAATTAATCGCAACGGGCAACGTAGATCAAATATCTGGACACCTGGGCGAAGTCATGCAAATAAGGCCAAAGGCAGCGAACGCAAAAGCACTTACAGATGCTATTGGTCCGAATGGAAAGTGCATCCAAACACTCCCTAGAGGATTTTACTTAAAAACTAATTTTACCCAATCAATACTCGCTCAAGAGTTTAGTGCTTAAGCAGCTGCATTTGCTGACCGTTCAGATTATACCAATTTTCTTACTTAAGTAGTCTATTTTGAGGCGAGAAAGTCTTGTCGATAACCAGACAAAAATTTTGCTATTTAGTTGTTCTAAATAAGAGATTTTAACGCGGTTAGCGTCAGATTTACTCCTTCAAATTGAACAAGTACTAAGTCAAATTAGTATTATGCTCGAGCGCCTCAAGTCAAAATAGTAATAGACTACCTGAAACTCATATCGAGCATACGACTGTTGACTTTTCGAACAAAAAATGAAAGTGTAAAAATTAATCGAGCCTTGATCGCTAACCTGTAAATTAAAATAGCATTACAGCCTCGATTGACGCTTATATTTTTATTGAAGGAAAACGATAATGAAATTAAAGTTCAACAAGAAATCAATTAAAGAACTCAGTGTAACTGGCACAATGTCAAAAAAAATGACACCTATGGTCGCAGGAGGTAATGATCTCGGGATGACAGATGGCGCCTGCAACTCAGACCAAATATGTTGGACGTTTAGAAACGGTCAAGCAAATTGTCAAATTTGGAATGACGAGCGTTAGAAATAAAAACGCCAGTCCTGTGACTGGCGTTTTTAAAATTAACAGAGCAGTTGCTACTTACTGCCCTTTGATTTCACTACGACCTTTATAAATGGCTTTTTCACCTAGTGCTTCTTCAATACGTAGTAACTGGTTGTATTTCGCTACGCGATCTGAACGACAAAGTGAACCCGTCTTGATTTGACCAGCCGCTGTAGCTACCGCTAAATCTGCAATCGTCGCATCCTCTGTCTCACCAGAGCGGTGTGAAATGACAGCAGTAAAGCCTGCATCTTGTGCCATTTTGATAGCATCAAGCGTTTCAGACAGCGAACCGATCTGGTTAAATTTGATCAAGATTGAGTTACCAATACTTTCTTCAATACCACGCTTTAGGATCTTAGTGTTAGTAACAAAGAGGTCATCACCTACTAGCTGGACTTTATCACCAATTTTATCCGTGAGAATTTTCCAACCAGCCCAATCGCTTTCATCGAGGCCATCTTCGATTGATACAATTGGGTAGCGTGCAGCAAGATCAGCCAAGAAGCCAGCAAAACCTTCTGAGTCGAATGTTTTACCTTCGCCTTTTAAGTCATACTTGCCATCTACATAAAACTCAGATGCAGCACAGTCAAGTGCTAGCGTGACGTCTTTGTTCATTTCATAGCCAGCCGCAGCAACCGCTTCAACAATCACTTCCAGCGCTTCTTCGTTTGATTTAAGATCTGGTGCAAAACCACCTTCATCACCAACCGCTGTGTTTAGACCACGAGACTTAAGTACTTTTTTCAGGCTGTGGAAAATTTCGGCGCCCATGCGTAACGCTTCACGAAAGCTTTTTGCACCGACAGGTTGAACCATAAACTCTTGAATATCAACGTTGTTATCCGCATGCTCACCACCATTGATGATATTCATCATAGGAACTGGCATTGAGTATTGGCCTGCTGTACCGTTAATGTCTGCAATATGCTCGTATAGTGCAACACCTTTATCTTGTGCTGCAGCTTTTGCTGTTGCTAGAGATACTGCAAGAATGGCGTTAGCACCTAGTTTTTCTTTGTTTTCAGTGCCATCTAAATCTAACATAATTTGGTCGATTGCACGTTGCTCAAGCGCATTTTGACCTTCAAGTGCTGCCGCGATTTCGTTATTTACGTAGTTTACCGCAGTTAAGACACCTTTACCTAAGTAACGAGTTTTATCTCCGTCACGTAGCTCTAGTGCTTCACGGGTACCCGTAGATGCACCTGATGGCGCACATGCACGACCCCATGCACCTGATTCTAGGTGTACGTCCGCTTCTACTGTTGGGTTACCGCGTGAGTCCATAACTTCACGGCCAATCACTCTAACGATTTTTGACATCTTGATTCCTCTTATTCCCAAAGTGGTGTGTGTTGCACTGCTTTGTTGCAGGCGAATATTAGGGTCAATAAACCCACTTTACAGTTTGCCCTATCTCTGCTGCGTCGCAAAGTGAAGAATTTACACGTATCACATTGAGGCGCGGGCAGATAAGAAAAGGCTTGGCGACAAACACTTAATTAGTGCCTGTGGCAAAACCTTCTGCTACAAAAAAGCCGTGCAAGAGCACGGCTTTTTCTTAGTTATGAAGACGCCTTTTGGTGGCTGTGTGCCGCCGCAACAAAGCCTTCAAATAATGGGTGACCATCTCGAGGCGTTGATGTGAACTCAGGGTGGAACTGAGCTGCAATAAACCAAGGGTGATCTTTATTTTCGATAATTTCAACTAGCTTTTTGTCTTCTGAAAGACCGGTGAATTGCAAACCTGCTTTTTCAAGTTCGCTAACATAGTTGTTGTTCACTTCATAGCGGTGACGGTGACGTTCAACGATTTCGGCATTACCGTAAACTTCGCGCACTTTAGAGCCTTCTTTCAAGTGACAAAGTTGTGCACCAAGACGCATTGTACCGCCCAAGTCAGAGTTTTCGGTACGCACTTCAATCTTACCATCAGCATCTAACCACTCAGTAATAAGGCCAACAACTGGGTGCGGACTTTCCAGATCAAACTCTGTCGAGTTAGCACCGGTAAGACCCGCAACGTTGCGCGCATATTCAATCAGCGCAACCTGCATACCTAAACAAATACCTAAATATGGTACACTGTTCTCACGGGCATATTTAGCAGCTAAAATCTTACCTTCTACACCACGGTTGCCAAACCCACCAGGGACTAAAATGGCATCAAGGTGTTCAAGTAATTCAGTACCTTTGCTTTCGATATCCTGTGAATCAACATATTCAATGTTAACCGTTAAACGGTTTTTCAAACCCGCATGCTTTAATGCTTCGTTTACAGATTTATAAGCATCTGGCAATTCGATGTATTTTCCTACCATTCCGATAGTCACTTCACCGGTTGGGTTAGACTCTTGATATAATACTTGTTCCCACTCAGATAAATCCGCCTCTGGACACTCAAGATAGAAACGACGGCAGATAATATCATCTAGCTCTTGCGACTTTAAAAGCGCTGGGATCTTATAGATACTGTCAACGTCTTGCAGAGAAATAACTGCCTTTTCTTCAACGTTCGTGAACAGTGCAATCTTCGCACGCTCATTCGCAGGTAATTTACGGTCTGAACGACAGATCAAAATATCAGGTTGAATACCAATTGAGCGAAGCTCTTTTACAGAATGCTGTGTAGGCTTAGTTTTTACTTCGCCCGCAGGGCCTAAGAAAGGCACTAACGTTAAGTGCATAAACAAAGCACTTTCACGACCAAGCTCAGTCCCTAATTGGCGAATTGCTTCTAGGAAAGGTTGTGATTCAATATCACCAACTGTGCCACCGATCTCAACAATAGCAACATCATGGCCTTCTGCACCTTCAAGTACACGGCGCTTAATGTCGTTTGTGATGTGAGGAATAACCTGAATAGTAGCACCTAAGTACTCACCTCTGCGCTCTTTACGTAACACATCTTCAAATACACGGCCTTGTGTAAAGTTGTTACGCTTGGTCATTTTGGTACGAATAAAACGCTCATAGTGGCCAAGGTCAAGGTCTGTTTCCGCGCCGTCCTCGGTTACGAATACTTCACCGTGCTGGATAGGGCTCATTGTCCCAGGGTCAACATTGATGTAAGGATCTAACTTTAAAATCGTTACTTTTAAGCCACGTGCTTCTAAAATAGCGGCCAAAGAAGCAGCTGCAATACCTTTACCCAAGGAGGATACTACTCCGCCCGTTACGAAGATAAATTTTGTACTCATGCGAACCCTAGAAATTTCAGGAAAATTGGAATTTAAATAAGAATCAAGACGGGGCGATAGTATAGCAAAAGGCCCCAAGTCATTCCAGCTAAAAATGACTCAGGTCTACAATATATTTAGCCAAAGGTACTACGACTCTGCGATCGACATCCTATTTACAACCGCGTTGACGGCGCTTCACCGTTTCCCATGCAGCATCCATTTGTGCTAAATTCGCTTCTTCTAGTGTAAGTGATGACTCATTAAGCACCGATTCTATTTGCACAAAACGGTGTTTAAATTTTTCATTTGCTTGGCGCAGTAATTGTTCAGGGTCTCTCTTAATGTGGCGGCTTACGTTTACGGTAGCAAACAGCAAATCCCCTATTTCTTCAGCCGTATGTTCAGACAATGGGTCAACCTGCAGAGCTTCATTTACTTCAGCAATTTCTTCTTGCACTTTGTCCCACGCACCGTGATAACTCGGCCAATCAAATCCAAGCTTAGCAGCTCGTTTTTGGGTTTTATAAGCTTTGGTTAATGCCGGCAGGCTACTTGGAATATCAGCCGCAAATTCATCAGTTGGTCGCCTTGATTTCTCTTGCTGCTTTATTTTGTGCCATTGCTCCTCAAGTTCCGCATCTGTGAGCTTTTCTTTTTTTGCAAACACGTGAGGATGACGTCTGACTAACTTTTCATTCAGCGTCTGCACTATATCTGCAAAATCAAATAGCCCCTGTTCTTTACCCAACTGCGCATAGAATATGACTTGAAATAGTAAATCACCCAGCTCTTCTTTTAGGTGAACAAAATCATCACGCTCAATAGCATCAGCAACCTCATGTGCTTCTTCTAATGTATGAGGCACAATAGAGTTAAACGTTTGCTGTTTATCCCAGTCACAACCTGTGTCAGAGTCGCGCAGCTGCGTCATAATCTGCAACAGTTTCTCAATATCAGGGACAACATTGGATTTAGAGTCGCTTGGCATCGAATACCCCTTCAATCTGCATCAACTTGGTCAGCAACCGGTGCATCGCGGACAAATCATCTACTTCAACTTTCATCATAAACACAGCAACATTCTTATCATCTTGTGTTTGTACATTCATGTTAAGTACGTTAACTTTTTCATTTGCAAGCACTGAGCTGATATCTCTGATCAATCCTTGGCGATCATGTGCTTCTATCTTCAAAGTAATAGAATAAGCGGCTTTAACATTATCAGACCAACTTACTGCGATCTCTCGCTCAGGATGCTTATCACTAATATGCGCGAATGACTCACAATCTGAACGATGTACCGCGATGCCGCGACCTTGAGTAATGTACCCAACAATGTCATCTCCTGGAACCGGCTCACAACACTTAGCCATATGACTCATCAAACTTCCCACACCATCAACTACGACCGCATTTTTGTCACCTTTGCTTTGCTTTGGTGAGGAAATTTTTAATTTAGGAGTATCTTCAGGTTTGTCCTGTACATAATTAAGAAATTGATTGATCCGAACGTCACCTGCACCAATCGCTACCATCAAGTCATCTAATTCTTTAAAATTAAAACGTGCAATAGCAGGTTCTAAGTCTTTATAAGTAATATCTAACTTTTGTAGGTGACTATCTAAAAGCTCTTTGCCCGCTTGAAGGTTTTTATCTCGATCTTGCTGTTTAAACCAATGATGAATTTTACTGCGTGCTCTTGAAGAATGAATATAGCCTAGCGATGGGTTTAACCAATCTCGACTTGGTGACGCATTCTTTTGAGTGAGGATCTCGACTTGATCGCCAGTACGTAGGGTGTAAGTGAAAGGTACGATTTTGCCAAATACTTTTGCTCCAATACAGCGGTGCCCCACATTTGAGTGAATATAATACGCAAAATCAAGAGGCGTCGCCCCCAGTGGTAAATCAAAGATATCGCCTTTTGGCGTAAAGACATAAACACGGTCTTCAACAACCTGGTTTTTCAATTCATCCGCAATTTCACTGCCATCGACCACCTCTTCTTGCCACTGCAACAATTTGCGTAGCCAGCTGATCTTCTGCTCATATCCTGAATTTCGACCTGGCAACGCGCCTTCTTTATACATCCAGTGCGCTGCAACCCCAAGCTCAGCATCTCGATGCATGGCTTCAGTTCTAATTTGAATTTCTACAGTTTTGCCTTCTGGCCCAAACACGACAGTATGGATTGATTGATAACCATTTTGCTTTGGTGTCGCAATATAATCATCAAACTCTTTGTTTAAATGCCGCCAACTGGTATGAACAATGCCCAGTGCTGCATAACAGTCTTGGATCTCATCAACCACGACACGCATTGCTCTGATGTCAAACAGCTGCTCAAATTCGTAGCTCTTTTGTACCATTTTTTTATAGATACTATAAATATGCTTCGGACGACCATACACCTGCGCTTTAACACCGGCATCCGCAAGCTTTTGCGCCACCGAGCTGACCATATTTTCCATATAGGCTTCACGATCTAAGCGCTTGTCCGAGAGCTTTTTGGCGATCGATTTATAAGTATCAGGGTGCAGGTATCTGAAAGATAAGTCTTCGAGTTCCCACTTCAGCTGTCCAATCCCTAACCGGTTAGCGAGAGGCGCAAAAATATTAGCAGCTGCTTTGGCTGCAACCACTCGCTCTTCTTCAGATGCTTTTTTTACCGCACGTAAATGACAGATTTGCTCCGCGAGCTTGATGACCACCGCTCTGACATCTTCAACCATAGAAAGTAACATACGACGAATGTTATCTACTTGCACTTTCCCTGAGCTTTGATGCGCAAGCGTACTAATGGTTTCCATATTTTCGACTCCCTTTAACAGGAGGGAAATATTATTTCCTAATTCTTCTTCAACCTGCTCAACAGAGAGCGTACCTGCAACAAAATAGGGAGTTAAAAACGCAGTTGCTAAAGATTCACTATCAAAGTTTAAATCAGCGAGGATCTCAACCATTTCAATGGCATTATTGAGATCCTCATTAGATTCATCAGTGGGGCATAGCTCATAAGCTCTTTGTAACCATGCTCGTTGATCCGATGATAAATTTAAGATAGTGAGTCGTGCATCAAACTCCAGTGGTAGCGTGGTTTGATGCGACTGCCGAGTAGCAACCATGTTTTGATACCTCCTTAAAATTTCTTACCCATGTGATAAAACCATCACTGAGGGTATCGCCGTACCCATTTCATTTTTAGGTACTCATGTCATTGCGATTACATTCTCTTTTTCGACCATACGCTTATTCGCGAGCGAATAAAAACGTTTACTTAGAGCCTAAACCCAATTGCCATCATTTAATCTATGTACCATGATGATTCAAGCTATTTTTGCTGTTTTACAAACAGTGCCATGGTTTCAATATGTCCTGTGTGGACAAACATATTCATTAAGCCCAGCTTTTCTAGCGTAAACCCAGCACGATGGATCACTTGCGCGTCACGAGCTAAGGTAACCGGATCGCATGAGACATATAAGATCCGTGAAAACTGTCCTAACGGTAACTGCTCTAACACTTCAAGTGCCCCAGTCCTGGAAGGGTCAAGTAGTAATACGTCTACACTTGGATCAAACCAAGTGGCTTCACTGATAGCGCGAGTTAAGTCAAAACAATGAAACTGAACATTATGGATTTGGTTAGTTTGCGCATTTTGTCTTGCCATTGCAACTGATTGCGCTTCGCCTTCAACACCAATCACTGCATTTGCATATTTTGCGAGCACTAAGGAAAAATTTCCCACGCCACAGAAAAGGTCAAGTACCTTCTCATCAGCACGTGGTTTTAACCAAGTAACTGCTTGGTGCAACATAGCATCATTGACGGCTTGATTAACTTGAATAAAGTTATTTAGCTGAAATTCTAATACGAGGCCAAATTCAGGGAGTCGATAATTTGGTAGCTGCTGATATTCAACCGCATTTTCCCCATCGTCAAACACCACTTGATAATTCTCAAGACCAGCTCTAATTGCTTGATAAGTCGTTTGCGAAAGCGCCTTGGTGTGTCGAAATAGCACATAGTTATGATTGTCCGCTTGGCATAACTGAACGTGGCTGATGAACTTAAATTCATTGAGCGCTTGAGACAGCGCATTTAACGTGATGAAAATATCAGCAAAAGGAGCAGCCAACACATTACACTGTTCAATATCCACTATCTGTTTTGACTGACTGGCTCTAAAGCCCAGTTTTACCGTGTTACGCTTCTTATCATAAATACTGGCTATGCGAGCGGCACGACGATAATGAAGTGGTGCAGAGGTAATAGCAGCTTGCCATGGTAACTGTGTTATTTTAGCAAAGCGCGCAAACAGTTTTTCTACGGCTTGTTGCTTTTCGATGAGCTGATTGTCGACGCTTTGATGTTGCAAATTACAACCACCACACTGTTCATAATGCTCGCAAAACGGCTGAGTGCGATACTCAGAGGCCGTCATTACTTTGATAAGTTTTGCCTCAAGTAATTTAGACTTTGCTTGAGTTACTTGCGCAGTAACATGTTCATTGGTCAATGCACCAGCTACAAAACATACTTTACCATCGTGACGCGCAACTCCCCTGCCTTGGTGATCCATAGATTCTATTTGAAGGGCAAGGTGTTTTGACGGTTTGGTTGCTTTTTTAGCACGAAAAATCTGTGCCATTGGGTTCCTCATTTGTTTGCTTATCACGTCGGTAAAAGATAATCTTAGTTACAGATTTCTCTGCACTTTTTTGACCCTATGACAAAATTAAACCTGCGTGACAGTATTTTACTACTCACTCTTTTGCCAACCCTACTCGTTGGCTTGCTACTCGGTGGCTATTTTACTATAAATCGCTACGTAGAGCTTGAGGAAATTCTGATTAGTCAGGGGAATCGTATTTCAGAATCACTAGCCATGTCGGTAGAGTACCCGATAAAAAAACAGGATAAGTCCCATCTGCACAGGATCTTAAGCCAAGCTCACAATAAGCATGCACCTTTGGTAAAAAGTATTGCTCTATTTGACGAGCAAAACCAGCTTATCCTAACCAGCAATTACCATAGTGAATTTGACAAGCTGCACTATTTTGGCGAAGTGCAAGCATTGCAAACGACGGTTGTGACGACTCTTAAAAATACATTTGTCTTTTACTCACCAGTAAAAAATCACCTAGCTAAAAAAACAGACTGGCATAGTGCCGAACCTGCAACGCTAGCAATCTTGGTCGTCGAGATCAGTAAAGACCAAGCACTCATTTCTCAGCAGCGAGCATTAATTTTAAGTGCAATTGTTATTATTTTCTCTTTTTTACTCAGTATCATGTTAGCTATGCGTTTATCTCGTATGCTTACCAAGCCCATTGCCAGCTTAATATTAGCCACTGATAAACTCAATGAGGGTAAGCAAGACATCGCTATTAACGAGCCAATGCGAGGTGAGTTTGAGCTACTACGCCAGGGGCTAATTGTCATTGGTAAAAAAATGGCGAATCAAAAAGACGAAATGCAAAAGCACATTGACCAAGCAACCAGTGACTACCGAGAAACATTAGAGCAATACGAAACACAAAATATTCAGCTCAACATTGCTAAGAAAGAAGCGCAAGATGCCAACCGTGTAAAATCTGACTTTTTAGCGAAGATGAGTCATGAACTTAGAACGCCACTTAATGGCGTCATCGGCTTTACTCGTCAGCTCTATAAAACACCTTTAAATAAACACCAAAAAGATTATTTAGATACCATAGAATTGTCGGCAAACAGTCTGCTTACAATCATCAGCGATATTCTCGACTTCTCAAAGTTAGAAGCCGGAGCAATGGAGCTTGAAAATATTCAGTTTGAGCTGCGTGATGCCGTCAATGAAGTAATGACATTATTGGCTCCAAGTGCCCATGACAAGCACTTAGAGTTTTCTATTTCGGTGAACAGACAAGTACCAGATAATTTGATTGGCGATCCAACACGTTTTAAGCAAGTACTTACCAACCTAATCAGCAATGCCATTAAATTCACTGAAAAAGGGGCAATTAAAGTTGATATTAATCATCGATTAATAGATGAATCTCAATCTTCATTACTGGTGTCAGTCAGCGATACCGGCGTGGGTATCGCTCAGGATAAGCAAGACGCCTTATTTACCCCATTTGCCCAAGCGGATACCAGTATTACAAGAAAATTTGGAGGCACAGGACTCGGTTTAATCATTACCAAACACATAGTCGAGGCAATGAATGGCCGTATTACGCTCAACTCAGCACCAGGTCATGGTACATGCTTCTCCTTTAATGCCGTATTTGCATTACCCAATCGGCTTTATAACGATGACTTACCAAGTAAACCTCTTGAGAATAAGCGAGTACTGTATTTTGAACCACAAGAACATACTCACTATGCGGTTGTTTCGCAGTTACAGGCTTGGGATATGCAGGTGACACGCTGTCTCAGTGAAGAGGACTTTGATGACGCACTAGCAAAAGATTTTAATTATGATATTTGTTTAATCGGCTCAATGGCCAGCGTTGATCAAATGCAAACTGTAAAAAGCTACATCAAACAAGCAAGGCAGTCCGCTGATTATTTATACCTGATGGTGAACACGATTTCTCACAACATGCGTGAAGCACTCATTGGTAGCGGTGCCGACGCTTGCCTAAGTAAACCATTAAACCACAGAAAATTGTGTGAAATGTTAGCTGCTCCTTATCGCCTAGACCATCCCGATATGAGCGCCAACGAAATTGAAACTACCAACCTACCATTGAAAGTGCTAGTGGCAGATGACAATGACGCAAACTTAAAGCTGATATGTACGCTCTTAGACGAGCAAGTAGAAGCTATAGACACTGCCCACAATGGTGCTCAAGCAGTGAGTCTATGTAAATCAAGAAAATATGATCTGATATTTATGGATATTCAGATGCCGATTATGGATGGGATCAGTGCTTGCAAAAGTATTCGTGAATCATCTCTCAATGAAGATACTCCCATTATTGCAGTCACGGCTCATGCCTTAGCAGGTGAAAAAGAAGAGTTACTAAAAAATGGTTTTAGTAACTACATGACCAAGCCAATTGATGAAGATATGTTAAAGCAGATCATCTGCGACCATAGCACCTCATCTCCCATTGCAAGGCAAAAAAATAATGAACATGAACGGCACAGCGTCCCTCCTTTTGAAAGCCAAGTACTAGACTGGGGGTTAGCATTACAACGCGCTGGCAACAAACCAGATCTGGCGCTTGAGATGTTGAATATGCTGCTCTCTAGTGTTCCCGAGACACTTCAACAACTAGAATCTGCGCAACAGGCTGAAGATGGTGCGACACTACTCAAGGTCATACATAAGTTTCATGGTGCATGCTGTTATACCGGTGTGCCAGCGCTTAAAAAGTTAGCTGAAACCATAGAAACAAGTTTAAAACAGGCTAAACCTCTCAATGATATTGAGCCTGAGCTATATGAATTAGTAGACAGTTTAACAATGCTATTAAACGATGCTAAGCCTAATCAAGTACTATCTTAATGAGGCTGAAGTGAGTGGCATTTGCACCAACCAGCTAGCTAAGTACTTAATTTTTTTAAGAGAAGACCATGACGATAACACCACCTACTCTGCTATCGTCATGGTATGTACATGCAAACTTTGCTATCGAGTCGTTATAGATAAGAAATTTTTAACGCAGTTAGCGTCAAGTTTACTCCTCTAAATTGATCAAGTATTAAGGCTAATTGGTAAAACACGAAAAAGCCCAAGTATCACTTGGGCTTTTTTACGTTAACGCTGATGGCTGAACATCCAGCGCATTTGGGAGTAAGTTTACTACTCGCCTTCTGTACTTTCAGTTTCTTGATTATGTAACTCAAGACTTGCGGACATAGCTGCTTCACGCGTTGACTTGGCAGAATCATTACGAAGCTCATCGATATGATTCAAATAGTTTTGATCAACATCTCCGGTGATATATTGGCCATCGAATACTGACGTCTCAAACCTTGATACTTCTGGGTTTTCTTGGCGAACCGCCGCAATCAAATCACTCAATGATTGATAAATAAGACCATCAGAGCCGATGCTTGCATTAATATCTTCCACTTCTCGACCATGTGCAATTAACTCAGAAGCCGATGGCATGTCGATACCATACACATTTGGAAATCTCACTTCAGGTGCCGCTGAGGCGAAGTAGACGTTTTTAGCGCCAGCTTCACGCGCCATTTCAACGATTTGTGCTGAAGTTGTACCGCGTACGATAGAGTCATCTACCAACAGCACATTTTTACCAACGAATTCGCGGTCTATTGCGTTCAGTTTACGACGCACTGACTTTTTACGCATTTCTTGACCAGGCATGATGAATGTCCGACCAATATAACGGTTTTTTACAAAACCTTGGCGATATGGCAAACCTAAAACAGAAGCAATTTCTAGGGCAATGTCACACGAAGTTTCTGGGATAGGGATAACCACATCAATGTCTTTATCGCCCCATTCACTGGCAATTTTCTCTCCAAGCTTAGTGCCCATGTTAACGCGCGTTGCATAAACTGACATCTTATCGATATTCGAATCTGGACGAGCAAAGTATACAAACTCAAAAATACACGGTGCTAGAGTCGTTTTCGCAGCGCAGATCTGTGAGAAGAATTCGCCGTTTTCAGTGACATAAATTGCTTCGCCAGGGGCAACGTCGCGGACAAACTCAAATCCGTCAATCGACAATGCCACACTCTCAGAGGCAAACATATACTCTGTGCCACGCTCGGTTTCCTTCTTACCAAACACCAGCGGTCGAATACCATGAGGGTCTCTGAATGCCAAAATACCGTGTCCAATAATCATCGCGATACTTGCGTAACCACCAGATACAACAGACACCACCTCTGTTACCGCGGTAAACATATCTTCCGCATCTAGCTTCATCTTGTCTGTTTTACCGAGCTCATGGGCTAGGATATTCAGCAAAATCTCTGAATCAGAAGTCGTGTTGACGTGACGGCGAGCTTGAGTAAACAAACGCTCTTTTAGCTTTTCAGCATTGGTTAAGTTGCCGTTATGAGCAAGCGCAATACCAAATGGAGAGTTGACGTAAAAAGGTTGTGCCTCTGCTGAGCTTGAAGAACCCGCTGTAGGATAACGTACATGACCAAGGCCGATGTTGCCTTGAAGTCGTTTCATGTGTCTAGTATGAAATACGTCCTTCACTAGACCGTTTGCTTTTCTCAAGCTAAACGTATTGTTGTCAATGGTAATAATGCCAGCCGCATCTTGGCCACGGTGTTGCAAAACAGTTAAGCCATCATAAATCGCCTGATTAACAGGTGATGTTCCGACTATCCCAACGATACCACACATTAAAAATTTCCTCGCCGATTAACGGTTTACCGAATTTAAAAAACTGGAACTATGCTCAAGGTAGGAAAAAAACCACTCGATCACAAAACCAAATTCAGGAATTAAGTTTGATGATTTCCACCATTGCGTACTTGGCGCGTTGGTAAAAGCATCAAGGAAGAAGAGTAAGGCGCTAACGACTAACACGCCTCGAAGTGCACCGAATACGATCCCGATGATCCTATCGGTACCCGAGAGACCAGTTCTTTGAACCAGTTCACTCAAGACATAGTTAACAAGCCCACCTAGCATCAAGGTCGCAATAAAAAGTATGGCAATTGCGGCTGCATTTCTTAAAAGGGGTTCTGAAATGAATGTTAGGAAGGTTGAGAGATATTGATAGAACATGCTGGAGATGAAAAATGCGCCGATCCAAACAACAAGTGACATCGCTTCTTTGACGAAGCCTCGAAGCAAGCCAAAAAGTGTCGATAAACCAACAATGCCTGCAATGGCGTAATCAACCCAGATCATAGTAACCAATAAGTCGTTAATGTGGGGCGCATTCTAAAAGGTTTGGCAGCTAAATACCAGATCATTTTGTTACTTCAAATTGCGTTAAGCGGCCATTTAATTTAGTTAATTTCTTTAGTTCTGGTAACTTAGCTTCAAGTTCTGCTTTATTTAAAGAAGGGCCTACAAACACTTTTGTTAGTGTTCCATTTGGTGTTTTGACTGGTTTTGTAAACGCTTTAAAACCATTTCCGCGTAATTTGTTAGTTAACGCATCTACATTCGATTTGTGAGAAAAGCTGCCTAACTGAATTACGTACGCCATCTTTGAAAAGTTCGATGTCTCTGGTCGGGTAAGTTTAGCCACTTCTATTTTATCATTGCTAAGCACTCGTTGTGGCTCACTTTGCTTGAGAGTGTTATCCGCTTGCAGTTCTTCTGTGCGCTCTTTCGCGCCACTACTCTCAAACTTTTCATCGTCTGCAGGAACATTCTCAATATGCTCCTCAGTTAGCTCAGGTGCTAGTGCGGCTTGCATATCGAGCTTTTCTTGTAAATCTATGGTTTTGAACTCAGGCCTGTCAGGGATCGCTTGAAAGCCCTCTTTATAATGGACTTTTTCGCCGTCTAGAATATTTGGAATAAATATTATCGCCGCAACCACAACAATACTCGTCCCTACCAAGCGATTTATAAATACTGAGTTCACTACTATACTCTCTACTAAGTGTTAATTCTCGAATGTTATTTCAAGTTGTTTTGCCAATATGTCATTGCCTGAGCAACGGTCAAGAAGGAACCAAATATGACTAAAGCTTGATCCTGTTTTAGGCCGTGAATTTGCGCGTTCAATGCACCTTCCACATCATCATATATTGTAATTTGCTTATCCGTATCAAGTAATGGCTTAAGGTTTTTTGCGCGCTCCCCTCTGGGACCGTGCAACGACGCTAGACTCCATCTGTCGACATAGGGGGTTAGCGTTTTTAATACACTGGCTTTATCTTTATCCGCAAGCATAGCCGCTAAGGCATGAATTTTAAACCCTTTTTGCCGAAGATGTTGTAACTTAGTCGCTAAATACCTAGCTGACTCGGGGTTATGTGCGACATCAACATACACTAAAGGAAAAATACTAAGCTGTTGAAAGCGTCCTTCAACCTGAATTTCACTAAGACAACATTGCACAGATTCAAAGCTGGGTAGTAAATCAAGTGTCGCTAAGACAGTGAGCGCAGTTGCCACATTCTGGGCGGGAATATTGGGGTTATCAAAGTACCAATCATTGTCAAAATATTGCCACCTAAATTGCGACTCTAGCTGCGTAAAGTGAAAGTCTTTGTTCGCAAGTACCATTTTGGCTGCTATTTCTGTTCCGTAGTCAGTAACCGAATCAGGTATATTAAAATCACCAACGATAGCTGGCGTATTGGCACGAAAGATCCCTGCTTTATGGTAACCAACAGACTCTCGGGTGTCCCCTAAAAATGCTTTATGGTCTAAGTCAATGGTGGTAATGACCGATGCAACAGGCATCACGATATTTGTAGCATCATTGCGCCCACCTAACCCCACCTCTAACAGTATATAATCAACATTACAACGCTTAAAAATGCTTAACGCACCTAAGGTGCCAAACTCAAACTGAGTGAGCAAAGTATCGCCACGCGTATCGTCAATTTGCTTAAAGGCATCGATATGATATTGCTCGTCGAGCTCGACACCATTAACTCTGACACATTCTGTATATCGAATTAAATGAGGAGAAGAGTAAGTTCCAACAGAAAAGCCTTGATTAAGCAACAAAGCTTCCAAACAACGCGCTGTGGTACCTTTACCGTTTGTACCACCAATCAAAATGATTTTACTGAATGATTCAAGCAGACCGACTTGCTCAGCAACTTGAGTAATTCGCTCAAGTCCCATGTCAATCGTGGCGGGGTGAATAGCTTCTAAATAACAAAGCCAATCATCAAGGCATGATGATTGGCTAGGCTGTTTAACTGTCATGGTTTGAATAGCTCAATCTGAAAAATTTACGCTACTCTATGCTCTTGTTCAGTAGAAGGCAAGTCCATAAACTTAGCTAAGATACGCGCTAACGTATCACGCATTTCACGACGGTCAACAATCATGTCGATGGCACCGTGCTCAAGTAAAAACTCACTACGTTGGAAACCTTCTGGTAGCGTTTCTCGAACCGTTTGCTCAATAACGCGAGGGCCTGCAAATCCTATCAATGCCTTAGGCTCAGCAACGTTAATATCCCCAAGCATAGCAAGTGATGCAGAGACTCCACCCATTGTAGGGTCTGTCAATACAGATATGAATGGCAACCCACGTTCACTCATCTTAGCCAATGCAGCACTCGTTTTAGCCATTTGCATAAGCGACATCAACGCCTCTTGCATTCGAGCACCACCTGAGGCTGAAAAGCAAATTAACGGCATATTGTGTTCAAGACAAACGTTAACTGCGTCAACGAATCGAGCACCTACCACCGATGCCATAGAGCCACCCATAAATGAGAACTCAAAAGCAACCGCTGCTACAGGAATACCTTTAACTCGACCTTTCATCGCTACAAGTGCATCTTTTTCGCCACTGGCTTTTTGCGCTTGAACAATTCGATCTGAATACTTTTTGGAATCTTTAAACTTGAGCACATCTTTTGGTTCATGCTCTATTCCCAACTCTTGACGATCTGCATCATCTAAAAGGCTTTCAAGGCGCTTACGTGCTGTGATACGCATATGATGATCACACTTAGGACACACACTTAACGACTTTTCTAATTCTGCTTTGTATAGGATTGAATCACAATCTGTACACTTCGCCCAAACCCCTTCTGGGATCTCTTTTTTACCAGAAGATTTCGTGGTTTTAGGTAAGATCTTTTCTAACCAACTCATTTGCAACTCTCTATCGTGCTTTATTCTGTTCCGTCAGCAAAGACAGACATCTTTTCCCAATTAAATCATGATTTAGCTATAGGTGATATAAAAAACTGGTCTTAAGAGTATAAGGTAGTACCTAAATATGACCGTTATACCAGCGCTTCCGGCAAAAATAGAGGCCCTAAAGGCATTTTTTCTATCTGCCACTGCTCAGGATAATCTACGTCAACCAAATAAAGACCATTGGGTTTTGCCGTCGCACTTGCTAGCGTACGATCTTTTGCAGCCAATAATTCAGCCATCCAACCTGGCTCTTGCTTGCCAACACCAATATCCAGCAAACACCCTGTTATATTACGCACCATATGGTGTAAAAACGCATTGGCTTTAATGTCAATGACGATATATTTACCTACGCGTTCCACTTCTAAGTGATGGATATTACGAAATGGCGTATTAGATTGGCAATGCACTGCCCTGAAGGATGTGAAGTCTTGCTCTCCAATCATGGCAGGACATGCCGCTTTCATTCTTTCTACATCAAGTTCATGATGGAAGTGCGTTACACCGCTGCGTAAAATACCTGGTCGATATGTATGATTATAAATGACATAACGATAACGACGAGCAGTTGCAGAAAAGCGTGCATGGAACTCTGGGTGTACCTCTTTAGCAAACCGAACGGCAATATCATCAGGGAGCTGTGAGTTCATACCCAATGTGAATGCACTCATGTCTCGAGCCGACTCAGTATCGAAATGAATGATCTGCCCAGTAGCATGAACACCAGCATCTGTGCGCCCTGCGCAAGTGATCTCAACCGGATGATTACAAATATTCGAGAGCGCTTTTTCTATTTCTTCTTGGACACTGCTAACGTGGCTTTGTCGTTGCCACCCACTGTAATTTGCCCCATTGTACTCAATGCCTAACGCTACTCGCATACTATTTCTATCGCAACCTATAACAAAAACACCATTTTATGCGATTGCTGGCTTTAATTAAAGCGCTGAAGTGAAAACCAGTACCTGCCAAAAACACATCTTGTTATTTGGCAGGCCTTAAGGTGGCAGCCTAATCACCGTTTCCGCTAACTAGTAAGGCTAGATTTAAGCGCTTTAGCTTCTGCTTGAACAGAGTCAGGACCATTGTCTATCACGTCGTCCAGCGTAGAGATTGCAGAATCATAATCTTGGATCTCAATATATGCTTTGGCTAAGTCCAGTTTGGCAGAAAAGCCCTCGTCTTCTAAATCAACATCAGTGGTGTTTTCACCCGCCAGTAACTCATCAAAGTCACCTAGCCCAACATCCATATTCGCACCAACATAAGGCTCTTCATCTGAGACTAAATCATCGCTTTGCTCCAGCAACTCCTCTATTTCCAAGTAGTCACCCTCACCAATCTCTTCCATAGGAGCGTCTTGAGGGTCATGGGCTTCGAGTTCATCTTGCAATAAGCTATCAAAATCAACTTCAAAATCTTCACTATCATTGGTGTCGAAGGTAGCTGGTTCATCAAGTTCACTCAATAGTGCATCAAAGTCCTGTTGAGTAAAATCGGCCATAAATTCTTTTTCAATTTCGGCTTCATCAACCTGCGGCACTTCAACTTCCGAGTCAGACTCACTTAGCAATGTATCAAGTTCGTCCCCATCAGCCAGTTCAGTGATCACCTCTTCAAACGGAGCAGTTTCGTCATTTATGAGGTCTTCTTCGTCAAGCGTGTCTGACGCTAACTCAACTTCGTCTTCAAGTAACGTGTCTTCATCAAAGTCAGCTTCTAGCTCTGGGAGTATCTCCGCGTCATCTTGCGCTGCGTCTTCGTCAAGCGCAGTTGGCACGTCAGGTGCTGGTGCTTCTTCGGCTTCGTCCTCAAGCAACGCCTCGTCTTCAAGTAACGTGTCTTCATCAAAGTCAGCTTCTAACTCTGGGAGTAGCTCAGCCTCATCTTGCGCTGCGTCTTCGTCAAGTGCAGTTGGCACGTCAGGTGCTGGTGCTTCTTCGGCTTCGTCCTCAAGTAACGCCTCGTCTTCAAGTAAAGTATCTTCATCAAAGTCAACTTCTAACTCTGGGAGTAGCTCCGCGTCATCTTGCGCTGCGTCTTCGTCAAGTGCATCAGGTGCTGGTGCTTCTTCGGCTTCGTCCTCAAGTAACGTTTCGTCTTCAAGTAAAGTATCTTCATCAAAGTCAGCTTCTAGCTCTGGGAGTAGCTCAGCCTCATCTTGCGCTGCGTTTTCTTCAAGTGCAGTAGATACATCAGGTGCTGGTGTTTCTTCGGCTTCGGCCTCAAGTAACGCCTCGTCTTCAAGTAAAGTATCTTCATCAAAGTCAGCTTCTAACTCTGAGAGTAGCTCCGCGTCATCGTGCGCTGCGTCTTCGTCAAGTGCAGTTGGCACATCAGGTGCTGGTGCTTCTTCGGCTTCGTCCTCAAGTAACGTTTCGTCTTCAAGTAACGTGTCTTCATCAAAGTCAGCTTCTAACTCTGGGAGTAGCTCCGCGTCATCTTGCACTGCGTCTTCGTCAAGTACAATTGGCACGTCAGGTACTGGTGCTTCTTCGGCTTCATCTTCAAGTAACGCCTCGTCTTCAAGTAACGTGTCTTCATCAAAGTCAGCTTCTAACTCTGAGAGTAGCTCCGCGTCATCTTGCGCTGCGTCTTCGTCAAGTGCAGTTGGCACGTCAGGTGCTGGTGCTTCTTCGGCTTCGTCCTCAAGCAACGCCTCGTCTTCAAGTAAAGTATCTTCGTCGAAGTCAGCTTCTAACTCCGAGAGTGGCTCAGCCTCATCTTGCGCTGCGTCTTCGTCAAGTACAGTTGGCACGTCAGGTGCTGGTGCTTCTTCGGCTTCATCTTCAAGTAACGCCTCGTCTTCAAGTAACGTGTCTTTGTCGAAGTCAGCTTCCTGATCTGATAATGGTTCAGCTTCACCCGGTGAGGTCACTTCTTCAAGCTCTGGAAATGCGTCTTCGATTTCAAGATCTGCATCACTCGTTAGCTCATCATCAAGGTTTCCCTCAATATCAAAGTTTGAATCGCGTTGCAGCGCTTCAGAGAGCGCTCTTTCAGTCTCTGTTTCAATATCTGTTGTAGCATCTTCCCCAAGCTCTAACTCAGGATAGCTATCTAACTCAACGCTTGCTTCGAATTCCTCTTCTGAGAGATCTTCATCTTCATTCAAATCAACTTCATCAGAAAGCGGATCATCACCAAGTTCGATTTCTACTTCATTATCAACAAGTTCATCATCAGCGCTTGGATCTAGATCTAATTGTTCCTCGGCTTGAAGCTCTTGAAGTAATTCGTCAACGCTCTTTAGCTCTGGATCTTCAAATTCACTGTTGTCATCAGCTTCAGCGTTTTCTTCATTAAACGCCTCTTCGTTAGCCAAATCAGATAGCAAATTATCTTCGCTTTCTTCAGGAGACTCGGGAATTACTTCTTCATCATCAAGTATACCACTTAAGTGACCTTCCTCTGTCCTGTCAACAGGCTCATCTAGTAAGTCGTCGATGTCATCGTTTGCATCAACCTCTGATTCATCTTCAAGCTCAGGTTGAGGCTCTGCTAATGGTTCATCCAACAAGTGGTCGATGTCATCGTTTGTATCAACCTCAAGGTCGTCTTCAAGCTCAGGTTGAGGCTCTGCTAATGGCTCGTCCAACAAGTCGTCGATATTATCGTTTGCATCAACCTCTAATTCATCTTCAAGCTCAGGCTGAGGCTCTGCTAATGGTTCATCCAACAAGTCGTCGATATTATCGTTTGTATCAACCTCAAGGTCGTCTTCAAGCTCAGGTTGAGGCTCTGCTAATGGCTCGTCCAACAAGTCGTCGATATTATCGTTTGCATCAACCTCTAATTCATCTTCAAGCTCAGGCTGAGGCTCTGCTAATGGTTCGTCCAACAAGTCGTCGATATCATCGTTTACATCAACCTCTGATTCATCTTCAAGCTCAGGTTGAGGCTCTGCTAATGGCTCGTCCAACAAGTCGTCGATATTATCGTTTGCATCAACCTCTAATTCATCTTCAAGCTGAGGCTCTGCTAATGGCTCGTCCAACAAGTCGTCGATATCATCGTTTGCATCAACCTCTAATTCATCTTCAAACTCAGGTTGAGGCTCTGCTAATGGCTCGTCCAACAAGTCGTCGATGTCATCGTTTGCATCAACCTCTAATTCATCTTCAAGCTCAGGTTGAGGTTCTTCTATAGGCTCGTCCAACAAGTCATCGATATCATCGTTTGCATCAACCTCTAACTCATCTTCAAGCTCAGGTTGAGGCTCTGCTAATGGCTCGTCCAACAAGTCGTCGATATCATCGTTTGCATCAACCTCTAATTCATCTTCAAGCTCAGGTTGAGGTTCTTCTATAGGCTCGTCCAACAAGTCGTCGATATCATCGTTTGCATCAACCTCTGATTCATCTTCAAGCTCAGGTTGAGGTTCTACTGATGGCTCGTCCAACAAGTCGTCGATATCATCGTTTGCTTCAACTTCAAGTTCATCTTCAAGCTCAGGTTGAGGTTCTACTGATGGCTCGTCCAACAAGTCGTCGATATCATCGTTTGCTTCAACTTCAAGTTCATCTTCAAGCTCAGGTTGAGGTTCTTCTATGGGCTCGTCCAACAAGTCGTCGATATCATCGTTTGCATCAACCTCTAATTCATCTTCAAGCTCAGGCTGAGGCTCTACTAATGGCTCGTCCAACAAGTCGTCGATATTATCGTTTGCATCAACCTCTAATTCATCTTCAAGCTCAGGTTGAGGCTCTGCTAATGGTTCGTCCAACAAGTCGTCGATATCATCGTTTGCAAGTATATCCGGTTCTTCTTCTAGCTCTGGTTGTGATTCATCTTGTGCTTCGTCCAACAAAGCATCAATGTCATCGCCTGCGAGCATATCTAGCTCTTCTTCCAGCTCTGGTTGTGATTCATCTTGTGCTTCGTCCAACAAAGCATCAATATCATCGCCTGCAAGTATATCCGCCTCTTCTTCTAGCTCTGGTTGTGATTCATCTTGTGCTTCGTCCAACAAAGCATCAATGTCATCCCCTGCAAGTATATCCGTCTCTTCTTCTAGCTCTGGTTGTGATTCATCTTGTGCTTCGTCCAACAAAGCATCAATGTCATCCCCTGCAAGTATATCCGGCTCTTCTTCCAGCTCTGGTTGCGATTCATCTTGTGCTTCGTTCAACAAAGCATCAATATCATCAGCATTGATTAAACTTTCGTTTTCAAGGTCACCATTGAATTCAGGCTCTTCATCCAATGCACCATCTAAAATGGAGTCAATGTCATCGTTAGTTTCTGCACTGACTTGTTCATCAGCTAGTTCTTCACTCAATGCAGCCAGCGCATCATCACTAACGTCGACCTCCTCATCCTGAGGCTCATTAAAGAGATCGTCTAAATCACCGTCACTCAAGATATCGTTGCTATCGTCAACATCTAGAGGGATCTCATCGCTAGAGTCCTCGAAGCTTTGCTGCATAAAGTCTTCTTCATGACTGTCGTCAAACGAAATATCTTCATTTAGTAAGCTATCAAGTTCATCTTGATCTAGTGTATCGTTGCCATCTTCAAAATCATCGTCGAGAGAGTCAAATGTGATCTCATCATCCTCTGGCAGTATGTCATCATCCAGTTGTACACTACTTCCTAAAGTATCCTCATCACCGACACCAATATCTAGCGGATCCGGCTCTGCTGCAAATGTCGCGGCAGCTGCTGTGGCTGTGGCTCCTGCAGCAGGTGTGCTTGGTAAAAACTCATCATCATCTTCAGCTTGAGGTGCTTGATTTTTTCTGCGCATAAACATGATGAACCCAGCAAGCGCCAGTAGTGCTGGTAAAGTCGCTAACAACGCAATACCTGGCATAGAACTGAAGAAATCTCCCAAACCGTCGCTTTCCTCAGCTTTTGCCTGCGCGGCCTGTTGTTCAATCATTTCATTTTGCAGGTCAATTACCGCTTTAAGTTGTTGTTGTATTTCACTATCTTTACCAAGCTGAGTTCGTACTGTTTGAAGCTCTGTGGAAATCGCACCAAGTTGCTGCTTCAACTTATTATTTTCTGACAGGATCTCTTCTACATTGCGCACTGAAGATTTGAACTCTTTTTGTAAGTCCATCAACCGCATATCTTGCTCCATTTTTAAAGAGCGTAATTGGTTGGTTAGGTCTTCTTTTGCTTCTTCAACGTCGACTTTGCGCGCTTGTGTGACTTTTTTATCCGCTTGCTCTATCGCATTAGGGTTTAGCAGCCCTTTGCGTTTCATGTCCCACAGCCTATCGTCCTGATCGGATTTTTGCTTGGCAAGCGTAGGATCTACGCTGCGGATTTCATTAATGGTTGGAATGCGCAGGTAGGTACCGTACTGCATGTGGTTGAGGTTTTTATCTAAAAATGAGTTCGGATTCTTGTCATAGAGGGCCTTCATCACTTGATAAATAGTGACTGAATCGTCCGGACGCACTTTTTGTGCTATTCGCCATAGTGTATCCGTGGGTCTGATAGGCCCTATAGATCGACCTTGAGCCCCGTAATCAACCCCTTTAGGGCCCTTTAGCACTACCCCCTCTTGGGTGTATACCGGTGTTGCAAGTAGTGCGAATACAAAGATACTAAAAAAGGCTAAACCGCGCATGCCGATCCTTTACTCAAATGTTTAACACTCGTTAAACGACATTTTATTATTATGGCTTTGAAGCAAGCTCTATTCCAAATGCAAACTATAAACCAGTTACACCTGAATATCCATTGCAACGTATTGAAAGTTAACATGGTTGTAATGCTTTTTGCTGATATAGAAAAAGCATAATATAGAAGAAGAATAGTCAACTAATTGACTTTTCGGCAAACTTATTGGCATAAGTTTGCCGCAATGGTCAGCTATTTTAAAAACTTTAAGGGGGGGACCGGCTTAACAAAGCACCTTAAAGATAACTTTCAATCAATGCTTCAGCTATTTGAATACTATTGGTTGCCGCACCTTTTCTAGTATTGTCAGAAACAACCCATAGATTAAGCCCTAGAGGATGCGAAATATCTTGTCTTACTCGACCCACGTATACAGTATCATTACCGCTTGCGTCGCTGACCGGTGTTGGGTAATCGGTTTCATCTTCAATTAACTCAACACCAGGTGCATCCGCCAGTAACTGCTTTACATGCTCTAGATCAAAAGGCATACGTGTTTCAAGGTGAATAGCCTCGGCGTGACCAAAAAATACAGGGACACGAACTGCTGTTGGGTTTACCAACACGCTAGAGTCACCTAAGATCTTTTGAGTTTCCCACACCATTTTCATTTCTTCTTTGGTGTAGCCATTTTCTTGGAAAGCATCAATCTGTGGAATAACGTTAAACGCAATTTGTTTCGTGAAAACTTCATTTTCCATTGGTCTTGCGTTCATTAAGTTAGCTGTTTGCTTGGCTAACTCATCAACAGCTTCTTTGCCTGCCCCTGATACCGCTTGGTACGTTGACACATTTATTCTATCGATGCCATACGCATCATAAATTGGTTTGAGTGCAACCAACATCTGAATTGTAGAGCAATTTGGATTAGCGATGATGTTACGATTTCTAAAGTCAGCTAAGCTTTCCTTATTAACCTCGGGAACAACTAATGGTACGTCAAAGTCATATCTAAAGTGAGAAGTATTGTCTATCACAACACACCCAGCTTCCGCTGCAATCGGCGCGTACTTTTCTGATACCGAACCTCCGGCAGAAAACAGTCCAATATGCGCATTCGCGAAATCAAAAGTTTCAACATCAATGACTTCTACTTTTTCACCTTTAAAGTCAATCTCTTCACCCGCACTGCGACTGCTCGCCAACGGATAAAGTGTATCCACTGGAAACTTTCGCTCTGCTAATAGTTCTATAATCTGCTTACCAACAAGACCTGTTGCCCCAAGCACCGCAACATTAAATTTTTGCGACATTGTTCTTCCTCAATTCTGTAATATACCAATCAAGTTATTAGCTGCTGCACTTTGAAAAGCCAAGCTGATAAAGCTTGTCACTGATTGGAGAGTCATCATTTAATTCAATTGTACTAAATTCTCGGCGCACAGGATATGCTTTACGCAAAGCATCAAACCCTTGTGAAGTTAAGTTAGCTCTCATGATGCCATCATCGCGACGGACGTCATACACCAGATGTACCAAATTTAGTAAGTCGTTCTCGTTTGCTGTATCTTGCAGCTTACATGCAGTAACACTAGGCTTAGGTAAAAAGTCAGTTATCGTTTTTTGTGGTTTAAGATTTAGCGTATTACAAACCGCTTCATATAGCATTTGTGTACCACGCGCTTTGCCTTCGAGTGTATGGCCAGCAATATGTACAGTGGCAAAACGTACGTATGGTAGTAGTGATTGCAAAATATTAGGCTCATTCTCCCACACGTCCAGTACCAACTCTAACGCCTGCCCGCCTTCTAGCGCCCTTAATAAAGCTTGGTTATCAATAACATCACCACGACTTGCATTGATTAACACCATACCAGGCTTTAATGACGCAATTCGTGCTTCATTCAATAAATGTATGGTTTTATGCTCACCATTTTTTACAAGTGGAACGTGAAATGAAACAAAATCTGCGGCCTTGAGTGCATCATCAAGCTCGATATGAGAGTCCAAACTGCCGTCTTGGTATCTTAGCGGGTCGCACAGCAATACTTTAAGGCCCAACGCGCCAATTTTTGCAGCTAAACATTTACCAATATTCCCAACCCCGACAATAGCAATGGTTTTCCCTTGCAAGGAAGTGCCGCTTTCTTGTGCATAGGCCATGATAGCGCTAATCACATATTCTGCCACTGCAATCGCGTTACACCCAGGTGCACTGCTAAATGCGATACCTGAGCTTGCCAGTAATTGTGTATCGATGTGGTCAATACCGATAGTTGCTGTACCAACAAACTTAAGTTGCTTGGCCTTTGCTAACAAGGCTTCATTCACCTTAGTCACTGAACGAGTAAGGAGAATATCAGCATCGCTTAATTCTTCTGGGCGCAGGTTGCGGCCGTCAAAACGGATAACTTCACCAATATCTGAGAAAAAAGACTCTACCAGGGGCATATTTTGATCGGCTAATATACGCATCGGGGTTCCCTATAACCAATTTTATCAAGTTCAAGTGCGAAAACTGTTCACTGACGGGAGTCTAACATGGCAAGGTAGGTAACTAATAATAAAACCTTTTATTCTGAGCTACTTCCTTATTGCATCCAAATGCGATCGCAAAAAACATCACACAACATACAAACACCACCGCACCTTTAAGACTTAACCAACCACCAGAGTCAAGTAAGGGACAAAAGGTCATCGCGAGTACATTGATACAGCATAACAAAAGTGCCCATCGAGTGTATGAACGATAGCCAATCAAGGCTGCAAATAAGCTACTAAAAACATTAAAAATTACAGCTTCTGGAAGTAAATGAAAAGCCGCTAACATCGCAACGAAGGCTAAAATAATAATGAGGCAAAATATACTCTGTTGCATCTTGTTTCTCCTTAACATAGACAACAACTATCACCACTTTACTCGAGAAGTCAGTGGCAAAATGAAAGATAAATCAGTTACCAACTGCTCTACTAAAAATGAGCAAGTAATACCAACACCGAAAAAGTAGATGACACTATTTTGCTGTTCCTTTGCAGTCCATCAATACATTACTTTTCAGATAAGGCACTCCAAAGTGTAGAAGCTTTATAATAGATTTCAATATCAACCTTAGATGAAGTTTTGGCAATTATAGTGGACAGAACTAGGGATTTTTTGAAAGAAAATTCATGTGCATTTTCGCCACATTGCACTACGTTACTTACACTTCAAAAGTATCTAACACTACCGAAGTTAAAAATACTGCTGGTTTTACGGTGATTTTCAAATATGTGTGGCACACGTAAATAAATTGTCACAAACAGACTGCAATTAATTAATCGTGATGATATCAAGACGCTTGAAATATCAGCGTTAACCAGCTAGTCTAACTGGGTGGTCAGACCTCTTATAAGGAAGAACAACATGACACTTATATTTGTTCTCGCTTTGATTGTCTTGCTCAGTGCAGCAAGTTATCATCGCGCAAGCTGGAATACCGCTATCGGGATTGCAGCAGTTACTATGCTCGTTGGCACCTTTGCGGGTGCATTCGGCATTATCTCTTGGTTAATTTTCTTAGCGATTGTTATTCCGCTTTCAGTAACGAACCTGCGTCAGCAGTACATCGTGGCTCCGGCATTTAAAGCGTTCAAAAAAGTTACGCCAACAATGTCAGAAACGGAAAAGTCAGCGATTGATGCTGGTACTACGTGGTGGGAAGCCGACCTATTTTGTGGTAACCCAAACTGGGATAAACTTCATCAGTTTCCAAAGCCACGCTTGAGCGTTGAAGAGCAAGCGTTTTTGGATGGTCCAGTTGAAGAAGTGTGTGCCATGCTTAACGATTGGGAAGCTACGCACGAGCTGACGGACTTACCGCAAGACGTGTGGCAATACTTAAAAGACAACAAGTTCTTTGCGATGATCATCAAAAAGCAATACGGTGGTCTTGAGTTTTCAGCTTACGCGCAATCTTGTGTACTACAAAAGCTTACTAGTAAATCAACTTTGCTATCGTCTATCGTGGGCGTACCTAACTCGTTAGGCCCAGGTGAACTACTTCAGCACTATGGTACTGAAGAGCAAAAAGAACATTACTTACCTCGCCTAGCAGTGGGTGATGAAATCCCTTGTTTTGCATTAACGTCACCGGAAGCAGGCTCTGATGCTTCATCTATCCCTGACTTTGGTGTTGTGTGTAAAGGCGAATGGGAAGGCAAAGAAGTGCTGGGTATTAGCTTAACGTGGAACAAGCGTTATATTACCTTAGCGCCCGTTGCGACTGTACTTGGTCTGGCGTTTAAAATGCGTGACCCGGACGGCTTACTAGGCGATAAAGAAGAGCTAGGTATTACTTGTGCCCTGATTCCTACTAACACACCAGGTGTAAAAATTGGTCGTCGCCACTTCCCTCTAAATGTGCCATTCCAAAATGGTCCAACACAAGGTGAGAACGTATTTGTACCACTCGATTTCATTATCGGTGGCGCAAAAATGGCAGGACAAGGCTGGCGCATGCTAGTTGAGTGTTTGTCGGTTGGTCGTGTTATTACGCTTCCTTCAAACTCTGCCGGTGGTATTAAATCTCTTGCAGTGGCAAGTGGTGCGTATAGTCGTATTCGTCGTCAATTCAAACTACCTATTGGTAAAATGGAAGGGATTGAAGAAGCACTTGCGAAACTGGGTGGCTACGCGTATAGCTCTGATGCTGCGGTTACCATGTCAACTGGCGCGGTAGATTTAGGTGAAAAACCTTCAGTAGTTTCTGCCATTTTAAAGTACCACCTAACCGAGCAAATGCGAGCTTCCACCATCCATGCTATGGATATTCATGGTGGTAAAGGAATTTGTCTAGGTCCAAACAACTACGTTGGCCGTGGTTACCAAGGTGCACCAATTGCAATTACGGTAGAAGGTGCAAACATCCTAACCCGTAACATGATCATCTACGGTCAAGGCGCTATTCGTTGCCATCCATTTGTACTGGCTGAACTTGAAGCTTGCTCTATCAAGGATAAACAAGAAGCGCTTGACAGCTTCGACAAATCCCTGATGGGTCACATCGGTTTCACCATGTCGAACTTGGTAAGAACTAAATGGCTAGCACTGACCGGTGCACGTTTCACCAAAGTACCATTTAACGATGAAACCGCAGTTTATTACCGTAATGCTGCCCGTTACAGTGCATCTTTGGCATTAATGTCTGATATTTGTATGGCTGTATTTGGTGGTTCACTTAAGCGTAAAGAGCGTATATCTGCACGTTTAGGCGACTTATTAAGCTACCTATACTTGGTTTCAGCAACGCTTAAGCGCTATAACGATGAAGGTCGTCGTAAAGAAGACTTACCGTTTGTGCAATGGTCTTGTCAAGAGCACCTATATCTTTGCCAACGTGCCCTTGCTGACTTAATTAACAACATGCCTTCTGCTGCATTACGTGGCTTATTGAAAGTGGTATTGTTCCCATTTGGTCGTCCGGTTCGTAAACCAACCGACAAAATGGAGCATAAACTTGCTCAGCTACTTCAAGTACCTAGCGAAACCCGTGACCGTCTTGCAACACACATCTACTTAAAAGACGAGCCTCTGTGCTTGCTTGGTAAGCAAGAACAAACGCTAAAAGACATTCTTGCCGTAGAGCCTTTATTTGAAAAGGTATGCCGTGGTACTGGTAAAAAGTTACCGTTTATGCAGCTTGATAAAGTAGCAGCAATGGGGCTTGAAGCTGGCGTACTAAGCGAAGACGAAGCAGCGAAATTAACTGCCGTTGAAGCAAAACGCCTTGCCGTTATCAACGTTGATGACTTTGACCCTGAAGAATTACTTGCTGGTAAAGCGAGAACCAAAGAGTCAGCTAAGGCAGACGCAGCATAACTACTTTTGTTTATTAGGTAGTATAAACCATACTATCAATAGCAATTAGCGTGGATAAAGGTCAGAGTTTTCTGACCTTTTTTCTTGGCAGATTATACCAATTTGACTTAATACTTGCTCAATTTGAAGGAGTAAATCTGACGCTAACAGCGTTAAAAATTTCTTATCTTAGAACAACTAAATAGCAAAATTTTTGCCTTGCCTACAAGGATGTAGGTACCTTGGCGATAGCAGGATGCGGTAGCGGGGTTATCGACAAGATTTTCTCGCCTCAACATAGACCACTTAATTAAGAAAATTGGTATTAGAGCCGGGGGAACACAGCTCTAGTGATTTAAAATAAATATCGCACCTTAAACGTCACTAAGTCTTGCACTGGCTGTTGCCATAAATCGGCAACACTACCAAACCAATCTCTGCGCCCGACCTGAGACTTTTCAAGTGTCGAAAAGTTTGCTCCTCCTCGTTGATACACTAAAAAAATGTCTGAATATGCCCCCATTCGATAACGCAGTTTTATCTGGCTCGCCAAGCGCCTATCGTCAAAACTCGTGTCACCATGAACTTCGCGAAGATCACCATTGGTAAGTTGATAAATTTTCTTACTTCGCGCTTCAAGTACCGTCCACTGTAGCGAACCACTAAGCTCAAGGTTGTCAGTGATCCGGCCATTAAATTCAAATTTATTGGAAAACTCATCTCTGTCGTATTCACTCAAGCGGTTGTGCCCGTTTGCCATTAGCCAGCCATCACCGCTTCTAAAGAAATTACTCAACTTAAGGTTCCAGTTATAATGTGGCATCCACGTCAAATCCACGGCGTACTGCTGTACTGAGCCTGATATTCCCTCTTGGTCAAGCTCTATACTTGCAGCCCAAGAAAAATCTCCTACATAAGGGCTTTGATAAAATACCCGAGACTCCGTACGACTTGGCATTTCAAACATCTCTGTGCCTCGCCCTAAATTATCTTGTTTACCGCTAGTGTAATAATCTAGACCGAGATTGAGCTGACCACCATTTGCCAGCAAAAACTGTGCTAAATATGCTTGTCTGGCCGCTAAGCCTGTTCCTGCATTATTTTGCTCATGTCTTAATGTGAGTGACTGCTTTAATCTGGTAAACCAGCTGTCTTTTGGATGTATTGAGTATTCACCATAAAGCTCACTCACCTGCCAGTCGTTTCGTTTCATATAGCCGAGATCACGATTATCAAATTCGTCATCCACTGCAAAGTAGCGCGCAGCGAACTTTGTCTGTAACGACTGTTGATACTCCGCTTCTAGCGATACACCTTCACCTGTAACACGTTGCTTTTGTGTATCTACCTCAGTTTGTAATACCGCACCTTTGAAAGACCAAGTATCACTACGATACTGGCCATCAAGGGCATAACTTGTGGCATCACGCTCAAGAAACGGTCTGTCTGTTTTGGTTGCAAGCACACCAGCCTGCCAATCTTGCGTGCGATAATTAGCTCTTGCGGCAAAAAACTGCTTACCGATATCACCCGAAAAGTCCGACTCAGACACAACAAAAGTACCAAATTGTACCGACTTACCTTTATGTACAAATCGTAGCGCGGCATCTATGGGGGTGATTGCACGTGTACCATCATCACTTGATGCCCCTATACGACGGGTATGAATAAGCTTAGTGCTTTCAAGTGCAGCAACTTCAAACAGGCTGATATCTTGGGTAAAAAATGGACGTTTATCGGTGCGAAGCGTTTCCACGGCCGAATAATTCACATCAACATCATCGATATCCACCTGGCCAAAGTCGGGATTCACGGCAAGACTTACCTTCTGATGATGAGAAGGCTTGTAGAATAAATCAAAACCAACATCGGACTGGTGCTGGCGCTCGGAAGGCGAAGTGCTTAGAGGTGCAAATTGAGCTTGATGCGCAAAGTAAGGCACAAATGCCAATTGAGAATGTGCGGGGATGTGTGCTGCGATCTTTGGCATAGACAAGAAAAAGTCGTTGTTTGCTGTTGTATCCTCATGGTTTGCATAGATAAAATTACTTTTAAGCTCATATAATTGTACCGAAACCCCAATGTTTTTAAGCCCCTGCTCATCTCCCGGCTGAAACGACACGGTATGCCAAGGGATCAATAATTCTGTGGTCCAATACGTATCGTCAATGTGATTAGCATAGTGCCAGTCCCCATCCCAATCGTAATCCACGTTTAAGCTCGGGGTTACAACACCATCTTGCGAGCCGCTACCTAATGTCACCGAGAATTGATATGCGCTGCTGCCGTCACCTGAAAAGTCCACAACTACCCGATTGAAGTCAGCTTGCATAAAGCGGTCATGGATATTGAATTGTCGCTTACGCTCGGCTTTATGCTGGAAGTTTTTAATACCAATATAAACACCGTCGGTGGTTGCAAAGGCTTTTGCTGTAATTTTGTCATTGGCAGATGCCAAAGTTACAGGCACAACCTGAACAAATTGTTCAAAGTGCGTAGCAGAGCCCCACTGCGCTTCATTTAACTTACCATCAATCACGATAGGTTCCGCAAGTACAGCTCCTGCCATCATGGGATAACTTAAACCAAGCCAAAATTTATTGCTTTTATTCATACATACTTTCCTCAGAGTTATGCCTGCTATTGCAACAAACTTTGCCGTAAAAAGTTCTTAACTTTTTCTGAAGAAAGCTGACTTAACCTTTATAAACATTGACTTAATCTTAAGAAACGCTAACGTTATAGGAACAATTGGCTTTGATTATTGAAATTGGTACTCAGCGTGCAGGCACAGGAAGTAGAGATGGTTTGTTTTGGACATTGGCAGTTTGATCTCCAGCAAGACTGCCTAACGCATAGGCAAAGCCAAGAAACCGTAAAACTTGAGCCACAAATGGCAAGGTTACTCGCACTTTTTATTGAGCATCATAACGAAGTACTAGAGAAATGTTGGCTTACTGAGAAGCTATGGCAACACGCGGTTGTCGAACCTAATAGCCTGTATCAGCTACTGACTAAACTGCGAAAAGTGCTTGGGGATGACCCTAAAAATCCGATTTATATCAAAACTATCCCCAAACGGGGTTATCGCTTTATCGCGCCACTTACAAGCCATGATAAGGTGTCTCAGCATACGATAAAACCCGTAAAAACAATAACCAAGTCCCACTTTTTCTCTTTTAGCGCCGTTGTTATGGCAGTGTTATGCTTTGGCGCAATCGCCTTTTTTAATCAAACACCGACTGAAAAAACACCATCACGCTACGAAACCTCGAGCCTTAGCCATGATCTAGGCCTTGAATTTGACGTTGATGCCCACCAAAGCCAAGATCTCATCGCCTACATTAAAGATTTTACTCACCTTGTGATTGCCAACAAGCAAGGCTATCAGTTAAATGCACACCATTTCGACTCTCGTATTAGTTTTCCAAGTTGGAGCCCCGACTCAGATAAGCTGGCGTTCTGGCAATATCAAGACAGTGGCTGTCAACTTCACGTGATGACTGCTGCGGGGCAATTTTTCCACAGCTCTCAAATTATCCCCTGTCAGGTTGGTACTAAACCTGTCTGGAAAAATGATAAGGAACTTATTTTAACGTTCGGCCAATACAATGCCAAAGCAGCGCACCTTTACCGGCTAGAGTCCCATCAAATGGTCAAACTGCCACTCGCTTTGGCAGCCAATGAGCAGTTAAAAATGGCAATTCGAGGTTGGGGAGGCAAAACCTATTACTTAGTGCAAGATAAACAGAGGCTGGCAAGACTTCAAACACTCGATGGTACGGTTCATATAAAATGGCCTGTCCCTGTGACTTCCGTGGCATTTGATATTTATCATCAAGCCGTGATTGCGAGTCAATATGGCAGCTTGTCACGGCACTTTAGAGACGGTGACATTCAGGCTATAAAAGAAACGGAGATTGGCCTCTATACAAGCTTTTCGAGCGATCAACATGGGGATATTTTTGCCGCATTAGAAAGCTTCCAAGTTAATATTAAAGACCGGGACAACCTCCCCTTATTTTCAAGCTCAAGCATCGATTACCTGCCACTGACCAACAGCTTGGGGGAAACCGCATTTATGTCTAGGCGCAGCGGCGTATGCGAGGTGTATCTTTATCGCGATGATAAAATCAGCCAGCTTTCTTTTCATCAGGGACATGAGTACGTTGGCTTTTTAGTATGGAGCCCAGAGCTAAACTATTTGGCCTCAAACCGTGATAACGATTTAGTGATATACGACCGAAAACGTCCACTCACTCAGTTCGACTCTCAACTGAGTCAGCCAGTCAGAAGCATGGGCTGGATTGATGAACAGACACTATGGGCTTATGACGGTGAAACTTTAAATCAATACAGTTTGTCTGGGGCGCTTATCAGTAGCCATCAAAGCGCAGCGGATTTTGTCTTTTATCACCCCACAAGACAAACTTGGTTTGTGCTACAACAACCCCTACTGCTTGAGTACGAAACGCTCTTCGAAAGCGACGCAGAAGCAATAAATAAATATTCGCTAAGTCAAAAACAAACTAATCAATTTAGTAACTTAAGAATTCGCGGCAACGACATCTATTGGCAATCTGCTTGGTCAAAAAAGGACTACATTTGGCAACTCACATTGATGCCAGAGCAACAGCCTAGACTTAAAAAAGTAGGCCACCTGATCTGGCACTACGATATCGACGCCCTTGGCAATCTGCTCATCGCGAGAATGGAGAGTATCGAAGGCGATATCAAAAAACTGACTCGCCTTTCTGAAGCTACGAACTAGCAGTTGGTATTATACCAATTTGACTTAATACATACTCAATTTGAAGGAGTAAATCTGACGCTAACAGCGTTAAAAATTTCTTATTTAGAACAACTAAATAGCAAAATTTTTGCCTTGCCTACAGGACGTAGGTACCTCGGCGTGAGCAGGACGCGGAAGCGGTGTTATCGACAAGATTTTCTCGCCTCAAAATAGACCACTTAATTAAGAAAATTGGTATTAAAAAAGCACAAACGCTGTATAGCTAAGTACTAAAGTACTGAGCCAAGTCATGGCTAAATGTTGTGGACCTTTTAATGCACTTAACACCAAAAGTGGTAGAAAAACGTAAGGCAATAAACTGACTACAGTCATCCCTAACAAAATATAAACCGGCACGGAAAAGCCAATGGCTGCCGTCAGGACAATTATCCAAATGCTCTGCTTAGCCGATTGCAGTTTATCGAGACTCAACCAATATGCCACACGACCGTATATCTCAGGTTTTAGATCGATAGCCAGGCTCGACCACCACAATAAAATTAAAGTCACAAGCCCCGGCACATAATTGGCAACTAAATCTGGACGTTCAGTTTCTAAAATTACACCAAACCACAGCACCAGAGCACTCAACACAATTCGCCAAAGCAACACAAAGTAGTGGTTATAGGCAAAACTTAGCCAAAATGTCGCTAACCCCGTAACAGATATTGACATCAAGAGTGTGCGTGGCAGCAGCGTTGAACATCCCAGTATAATGAGGTTTAAAGCAACCAAGTACCACGTAATGTTAGTCGCATATAGCGCTATGGCCGCCGCAAGTAACAACCCACTTCCAGTACCAAGCGGACGATAAATAAAACAAAGTGCGACAAAAAACTGCGTTACGACAAACAATATTAGCTGCCATGCTTGTGTCAGTTTCTCAAGTCCCATCGAATAACAAATAATCAAACTCATCAATAATAAAGGATGAACAATAAGCAGTGATACGCCATCGGCTAGCTTTTGATGAATCGTTTGGGTCAATATGGTGTGATGATAGCGACGATGTGTCGAGTCCAGCACGGCATCTCGAAATACCAATAAAATAAAGCTCTGTGCTGCAAGTAATCCCCACGCAATTTGCACCTGTGTCGCGGGGCTATCGCTTTCAACTATTTTACCTATCCCCATAAATAATATCGCAATAAAGCCTAGTAAATAGATTTGGAACAGCGCCGCAATCATAAGACCAAATTGTTGTATCTGTTGGCTTATCCCTTGGAGAGATAAAACAAAAGATGCTTTTCTGTAACGGTAATAATAAAGCATATCAGTTGCTCGGTTTTGGAATTAGCGGCACGCAGTGAAAACCTACTTGTAGAAATGGCTCTGGTTCGTGGCTTGTCATCAGCACCATGCCTTCATAATTGCTGACCACTTCGACGATATATTCACAACCTGCAGCATCCAAAGCTGCCGTGGGTTCATCCAATAGTAGATAAGGTGTATTACGCATCAACGCATTTATAAGCTGAAGCTTCTTTTTGTTACCAGAGGATAGATCTTCGTAACGCGTGTTTAAAAATGGGTCAAATTGAAAGTCGTGAATAAGCTCGGCTGGAAAATCACATTGCCATGCTGTCGACGTGAGATTTAGTAACTCTTTAGCAGGTAAGAAACTAGGATAAGGAATATTATCCGAAGCTAACGCGACACAGCTTTGTCGCTTTTTCACTTCTTTATTTTGCAACAAGATCTGTCCGCTGAACGCAATGTCTACTCCTGCAATCATACATAATAATGTTGTTTTACCAATACCATTAGGCGCAGACAGGCAGGTTTTATCATGAGTAAATTTCTGAGAGTAGTTTTTAAATAAAGCATTTTTAGAAAAATACTTATCAATATTATTAATTTCTATCATGTTACCTTTTATTCCATTAAAAATTTGGAATTTATTATTTTGTTTAAATTTGTAGCAGATTAAAAATCTAACATATAACAAATCTCAATAATAATCACTGAGTTAAAAGCGTATCTCGCAAATACAACGTACCACTTTTTGTTACAAAGTCTTTCTACTTACAGTTTTTAACATATTCCGAACATCATTAAGCAACGTTTCATTTGGCCATCTTATATTCTTTCTTCGCAATCTGATTAAGTTCGTAATTCAACACATTGATTAAGGAGATCAATAATGAATTTTCGCCCGCTTGCTATTACTACACTTAGTATTTTAGCTGTTGCCTGTTCATCAGAAGATATTGAGACTGCCAACTTTGGTTCTGATCTATACAAGAATGAATACAATTTAGTGAATGCCACCGATTATGAAATTGCATTCCACCTTGCTAATACAAGATTAGATGGCGATGAGCGTAATGCCGCAGATGAAAAATATCGAGTCAAAGTCTTACCCTCCAACTCTGCGCCGACCCGCATTACACATGAGCACAATGTTAATAGAGAAATTAGCTTCTATGCCGAGTCTATTAATAAGCTGGGAATGATAGAACAAAAGAAGGTCAAAGTAAGCAATAACAAAGATTATCATTTTGTAGTCATGCAGCAGGCTAATGACACTTTGGATATCCAACTAGTACGCAAGTCTAAAGAGGATCATGATAATCAATTTACCGTTCGTATCTTAGCCACAGCATCAATGAAGCTGAGCATAAATGAGCAGGAAGTGGAAGTAACAAAAGGTGAAGTAACTGGTTGGTATCAAGTCAATGACTGTAACGAAGATATAATGATGGGCGACAAAGTACTGAGTCTATGTAACGCCTCTTTAGATCGCTCATACCTTTTAGTGGTTGGAGAAGCTGGTCTAATAAGTACGGTACTAGAGTATTAAAAAAGTCTAACGCTTTTGGTTGCTGGATACGGGTACGCTTCTCAGCGCGGTATAACTTCAATCCATGCAACCTCAATAATCACAGAATAAATCATACCTTTTTACGGGACTCTACATCCATAAAAAATTCACTTTTTTGACCACTTTCATCAATATTATCTATTCCCTCATCCGACCATTGAAAATAGTGACATTTGTCATAAGTCAGTTTTATTAAACTTTTTACCCCTTCAAAAAATAGAGCATTCACTTTAATAATAAATTAATTCTTTATATCTCATTAAGATATAAAATAGTGATTAACAACTCTTCCCTGCCACCAAAACTTAACATTTCAATTATTTTAACGTTAGGTTTAATTAACATTAAAATGGCAAATTTTCAGTGTTGACACCCCAAAATCTCAGACTTAACCTAGCCGCCATTCTTAAAACACAACAATCAAAAAATCACATTTAATAATTTTTATTTACAAACAAAATAATTATGTAACAAAAATAGTGACAATAGTATCGCGATAGAATTGAACATAATTGAACATATAAACAGGTTTAGAACTCACGGGACGTTGGTTAAGTAGTACTCGCCTATAACAGGGTGTAACTCACATTCATAGGGTATGTCAGTTACAGCAAAAATAAACATTGTGCACAACACAATCAGAATCATTATTTTAGTCAGAGTAGGAAAGTCATGAACCAGTACAACACAGAAAAGGAAACAATTCAGGTCGAGAAGCAGCTCGGTAGTATTGTTTTTATCTCGCAAGATCAATCACTTTCTCTAGAGTCAGTACAAGAGTATGCAGGTCAACCAACTTCTAAAGTTAAACTAGATGAGTTAGTACTTAAGGCAAGAATCGATCAGAATCGTCAATACCTTGATGACAAACTAACCAATCAAGAAGACATTTATGGTGTAACGACTGGTTTCGGTAACTCAGCAAGCAACCGAATTTCAACTTCACTTTCCGAAGAGTTGCAACAAAACCTTATCGCTTATCATGGCTGTGGTGTGGGCGATTATCTGTCAGAATCTGACTGTGCGGCCACATTGTTAATTCGCATGAATTGTAATGCCAAAGGGTTTTCAGGAGTAAGCTGGGCACTGCTATCTCAAATGGAAACCTTTTTAAACAACCGTATTATTCCTGCGATTCCTGCAATGGGTTCTGTTGGTGCTAGCGGCGACTTAACACCACTTTCATATATCGGTGCTGCACTTGGCGGCAAGCGCAAAGTCTATTATCAAGGACAAATTCGTGATACCGCTGAGGTGTTGGAAGAACTCAATATAACGCCTTATAAACTCAAGCCTAAGGAAGGCCTTGCAATTATGAATGGCACCTCTGTGATGTCAGCCATCGCAACCAATGCACTCAAAGACATTCAGCGTGCAATTGACCTTAGCTGTAAGCTAATTGCCCTGTATGTAGAACTGATAGAAGGTCGTGCTTCTCCGTTCCATAAACGTGTACACGAATTAAAACCACACCGTGGCCAACAAATTTGTGCCGCAAAAATACTCGAGCGCCTAACCAATGTTGATCAACGTTTAGGGCGCAGAAATCGTACCGACGACAATATCGAGTTTGGTAAACAGGAAACCTTCAGACTACAAGATAGCTACTCAATTCGTTGCTCACCACAAGTATTGGGGCCATTAATTGACGCGCAAATGTGGGCCTCACAAATTCTCACCACAGAGATCAACTCAGTAAATGACAACCCACTTTTTGATGATGAAAATGACCTTATCCTCAATGCCGGACATTTTTACGGCGGCCACGTTGCGGCGGTATGCGATACCTTAAAGCCACTGGTTGCAAACATGGGGGCATTACTTGAGCGCGAGCTGGGCATTTTAGTTGACGATCGTCTAAATGGCGGCATTTCTAACAACTTAGTGGCCCGCGATGACTTAGGCGACAAAGCATGGGTACATCACGGCTTCAAGGCAATGCAAATCACCTCCTCTTCGCTTGTTGCTGAAGCGCTAAAAAATGCAGGCCCAATGTCAGTATTTTCACGCACAACAGAAGCACTAAACCAAGATATTGTGAGCATGGGAACCATTGCTGCACGAGATCTGCGCCGTATTACCGACCTTATCAAGCCAGTTATTGCCATTCAGGCAATGGCAATCAGACAGGCATTTTATGTTGATGGAAAAGATGCGAAAGCGGAAAAACTCAACCAGCTTTCTCGTGAGTTTTTCGACGAAATTAGCAGCAACTTCCAGCCTGTAATCGAAGACAGACCGATGGATGCTGAAATCAACAACATGGTTAATGCCCTTTTTAACGAGCAATAAACCTCTCTGAGCTGTTTTTTGAGCTGACAGACTTACTTGGCTGACGTGTGAATACGTCAGCCACAGGCTGCTGTTGTTCCAAAACTCTCAAAGAGTCGCTTAACACACACCGCACAAAAATCAAAAAGGATATAAAAATGAGTAACTTAGAGTCAATAACACAATTTATTAAGCAAGATATCATTGTTGATAATTTGGAAGTAGTAGACAGCATTGAAGAAATCGAGGATGACGCCCCGCTCATCGGTGATGGCTTAGATTTGGATAGCATTGAAGTGCTAGACCTTGTGGTATCGATTGAGAAGCAATACAGCCTCAAATTTAAAGATTACCCAGAACAAACCATTCAGGAAAAAATGAAAAATGTCGCTACATTAGCTCAATTTGTGCACGAGCAAGTTGCAGCTAAAGCGACTGCCGAAGCTTGTTGATCTACTAGTAACCATTTCGCTTGGAAGGACACCATGCAAACAAACAGTGCCATTCGTTCAACACTCATACAGCTGATTGAAGCTGAGTTAGAAGTAGATATAGAACAATTAAACCTATTAGATGATGATGCCAACTTGCTAGAGGCGCCACTATTTCTCGATTCGGTCGACCTCATGCAGTTATCCGCAGCATGTAAGAAAGCATTCAAGCTCAGTGATTTGGGCGAATTGAGCACTGTTACTCTGAACACACTAGCAGAACAAATCATCACCAAGCTTACACAGCAAAAGCAAGCTAGCCTGTTAGATACTTGGACAGATCAACATTCCGCACTAGGTGAACAGGCACTATTAACGCTTATTCAGGCAAGCAAAGATATTGAGATTACCGGCACAGTAAGAGTAATAAAAGATAGTGCACCATGCGATATTATTAAAAGTGTGATGATCTTACTTGCACATAACATCACACCTGTACTCTGTGCCACCGCTACGACCTCACAAGATGCTTTTAGTTGGAAAGACTTAGTCATCACACCTCAACATGAGGTAGTACAACCAGGCTCCATTACCCAGTTCTTACAACAATATAGCGATAAAACCATTGGCTTTGAAACCTCGGGTAGTACTGGTAAGCCGCAAATTTGGCAAAAGTCCATCGCTTCTCTTCATGCTGAGGCTGTTACCTTTGCCGATACCTTTGGCTTTGGCGACGTCGATTACTTTTGTGCGTGTGTAGATATTCGCCATATGTTTGGGTTTATTTGGGCATTTATGCTCCCACTCCAGCTTGGTAAGCCTGTTTGCTATGAGCTGGGATCGACACCGGACTTACAACCTATCAAAAACAAGCATATTGCCGTGATATTGACACCAACCATGTTTGATTTTGTTGCAGATCAAATCAGTTACCAACACCATTACTTGATTAGCTCTGGTGCCCCCTTCAAAGGTGAGAAGGAGCAAAAGCTAACTCAATTGACTGAGCAAAAAGCGTTATCAATCCGTGCTTTTGAGGTACTAGGAAGTACTGAAACTGGCGGTATTGGGTATCGGCCACTTACCTGTAACGAAACTTTATTTACCAAATTTAGTGTCGTCGACATCTATCAAAATGCTGAGCAAAAAACGATGATCCGCTCCCCATTTTTAGTGGTTGACTGTGAAGCATTTGAACTCAAAGACAAACTGGTCTTTAGCAACCCCCACCAGTTCTCTCACGCGGGGCGCGCTGATCAGATTTTTAAATATGCCGGTAAGCGTTTCTCATTACAAAGTATCGAAAAAGTCCTCACGGAGCATTTTGCCGGGCTGCGCCACCGGGTCTTTTTTATTGAAGATAGTAATAACAATAAAGGAGGCGAGCTAGTCGCCTTTGTCGAAGGATTGTCACACACACCAGCACTTCAAGATATTAGGAGTTGGTTTAAAGACTTACCCACGCCACAAGTTCATTTTCTCGCGCAGTTTCCTGAAAACGAACTCGGCAAAATCACCCTCTCGGCACTACAGGAAAGCGTACATGAATAATAAACAAAAAACTTTCATCACTGGATATGGCGTACTCTGTGCTGCTGGCGAAAATCGCCAAGCGATGCTGACTTGCATCAAACAAAACCGTACGGGAATAGGCCGTATTCACCGTTTTGACACTCAGGGGCTTGCACATAATGTGGGAGCGCTCGCCGTCAATTTTGAAGCATATGTTGCGGATAATTATGAAATGGATCTGGCAAGTCAGTATGCCATCCATGCTGTAGAAGAAGCACTAACACATGCAGATTTAGTATTAGGCGAGGTCGACAACACTCGGGTTGCTTTTATTTTAGGTAATGCCAACTGTGGCATGTTTTCGTTAATAGAGAGCATAAAAGGTAAACATCAAAAAGGATTTAAGTTTTACCCTCCACACCAGATAGCAACTGATGTAAGCCGTCACTTTAGTATTCAGGGGCCGATAATGACGTTTACCTCAGCCTGTACAGCAAGCAGCAGCGCCATAGCTTTTGCCAAACAACTTATTGAGAACGACCAAGCTGATGTAGTGATTGCAGGTGGCGCCGACGCGCTAAGTGAGCTGGTCTATGGTGGCTTTCAATCGGTACAATCACTGAGTCCTGAACCTTGTGCCCCGTATAGTGAAAAAATGGGCTTAAGCCTTGGTGAAGGTGCTGGTTTCTTAATCTTCGAGTCAGCACAACATATCAACAAACGCGGGGCGGCGGCACGCTATCAATTGCTGGCTACAGGTTCTAGTTTAGATGCGCACCATGCCACCGCTCCCAACCCTGAAGGCGACGGTGTGCGCCGAGCGCTATTACAAACACTCTCTTTTGCGCCTGTTACAGCCAGCAATATTGAGTACATCAATAGTCATGGTACCGGTACTCCTGCAAACGATGGCGCAGAGCTCAATGGCATTCAAACGGCAATTGGCACTCAGGCGATGCAAAAAGCATGGGTTTCCAGCAGCAAATCTTACTTTGGCCATACCCTAGGCGCAGCCGGTGCGGTAGAGCTTATCTCAACACTTGTTAGCCAAGATGACGGACTATTACCCGCAACACTTGGGGTTGATTCAGTTAGACCATGCTGCAAAGACTATCAATTAGTCACTAACCAGCCAAAGTCGCACACTGTCGATGTCTTTGCCGTGACTAACTCAGCATTTGGCGGTCATAACACTAGCATGCTACTTAGTCACCAAGAAAAGCCCATACCCAGTCAATCACTACAACCAGTTTATTTACTCACCGCCACCAGCCTCTGTGATGAAAGAGTCTACTTCGCCAGAGAAAACAAAACCGATGGCTTTAGTGAGTTTAACTTGAAAAAGCAATTCCCATCGCTATTTCAGCGTCGTACGCCAAATGTGACCCAATTCGCCTTGGGCGCCTGTCAGTTTGCATTGCAAGACAGTGAACTTGACTTAACTCAATTACCACTTGCCGAGTTCGCCGCGTACTACGCTAACCCCATTGGCTCGTCAGAAACACTCAATAAAAACTTAGCGTCGTTCTGTGAAGGTATTGCAGAGCTTAAAAGCACGCATTTTCCAAACACAGTCGTCAATGCCACTTTGGGGCAGTTAGCTTTGGGGTTTGGTTTTAAAAACTCCGCTACGTGCGTGAGTGACTTAGGTAACGATTTTTTACATGCTTTATGGAGTGCAACGCTTGATATGCGTGAAGGCCGTAGCCGTTACGCAATGGTATGTGGGTCACAAGATGACACAGCGCTGTCAAAGCAAGTGTGGGCTGCCCATCAGTTCAATGCGGATATTGGCCATTTTGCTAGCGCAGCACTACTTGCCACCAGCGCAGTATTACCTGCCGGTTACCAACCCCTTGCTGAAATAATCGAGTTTATTCAAATCAATGATACGCAACAGCCTAATTCACTAGATAAGCTGCTGAAAGCGCACGCTAGTAAACTGAGTCGAGTCGGCAATATCGTGTTAAGTGCCCATCACGACAGCGCCTTTGGTGCAATCGCAGCCAGCTTAGATTGTCATTTACCACAAGCGCAACTTATCAAGTATCAACCTCAATGCGTACCACGACATAGTACTGAGTTAGCGGTGCAAGCTTTAATGCACGCACTAAATACACCAACGAATAATACCGAGTTAGATCAAACCCTTCTCCTGAGCGTTAATCTCGCGGGAAGTATGACGGGATGTATTTTACGAACAGTAAGGAAATAACATGACAACCGTGATTGAAGTGAAAAACTTAAGGAAGGTCTATAAAAGAACACGCAAAGTCGCTGTAGACGATGTGTCGTTCAGCGTGAGCGAAGGAGAATGCTTTGGACTGCTTGGCCCTAATGGCGCAGGTAAAACAACCACGTTGGAAATACTTCAAGGGCTGCGCAGTGCCACTGCTGGCGAGGTGACTTTGTTTGGACTCAACTGGAAGCAGGATGAAACGAAATTACGCAGCCTGATGGGTGGTGTAATGCAGCACAATAACCTCTACGAAAAACTCAAAGTAAAAGAATGCGTTGAGTTATTTGCCAGCTTTTACCCAAGTTATACGCCAATTGACACTCTGTTAGCGCGCTTCAATTTGAGCGAGAAAAAAGATGCTTGGCTGAGCGAGCTCAGCGGCGGGCAAAAGCAACGAGTATTTCTCGCCATGGCTGTTGTGGGTAACCCAAAACTGGTGTTTTTAGATGAACCAACCACAGGGCTTGATCCCACCAGCCGCCAAGAGTTTTGGCATATCATCAAAGATCTTAAAGCAGCAGGAACCTGCGTGTTGTTAACCACCCATTACATGGATGAAGCCGAATTTTTATGTGACAACTTGGCCATTATCAACTCAGGTCAAATCATTGAGTCAGGTGCACCAAGCGCCATCATTAATCGCACCTTTAAAACACCAGTGATCAAAGAACCAAGAAAAGCCACGCTCAACGACGTATTTTTAAAACTTACAGGTTCCACAATGGAGGCGCAAAGCTATGCCTGAGTTAAGTCAAACTAAGTTAAACCAAACGCAGCCAAGTCAAACAAAGCTATATCCTTTTTGGCAATTAATGATGGTCAATATTCGGCCTTTCTTCCGCGATAAAGCGGTGTTGCTATGGACGTTCGGCTTGCCTATTTTCATCGCTTTATTGCTCATTCAGGCCTTCTCTGGCGGACCAAAAATGTCACCAATTAATGTGGTCGTAATGCATGGTGAGCAAATTGAACAAAAGTGGTTAAAAGCCATGGAGGAAGACCCACTGATCACCGTTACCCGCCTGTCGCAAACGGACTCAATTGTACTCGAAGACAGTTTCGCATCGGCACAATTGGCTGAAGTGATTAGCTCTCCTGGGTCCGTGTTGCGTAAGTTACAAAATGAGATAAGCCCTGAAGTATATCTCGCACCAAATGCGATGTTTTCTACCCATAACTCCGATGAGTCGTTAATGGCACGTAATTATTTATTGCGCCTAAAAGAGCAAGCTAACGGTCAGGTGATGCAAAGTAATGTGGTTAGCGTCAAAGGCTACCGTTATACAGATTGGTTGATCCCTGGGATCATCGTTTTGCAGGTTCTGGGCCTGGCACTAGTATCGATTGCCAATAGCCTAGTATCTGATAGGCAGAACGGCTTTTTCAAACGCCTTCGCCTCTCCCCTTTTAAGCGTCGCGATTACATTATTGGGATCGTGCTTGCACGTTTGTTCTTGCTGGTATTTCAAATGGCTATCTTGTTTGTGGCATTTCACTTTTTATTTGGCTACACGCTACAGGGCAATGTTGTCGACATCATTTTAGTCATGGCGTTAGGCTCATTTTGTATCTGTATGCTCGGTGTTTTAGTTGGCGCACGCAGCCAACGCGTCGAAGTATCTTCTGGTATTGCCAACCTACTTTATTTTCCATTGATGTTTTTATCAGGCATTTACTTCGACACCGCCAACTTCCCTACTGTGTTACGGGAAATTGTGTCGCTCCTGCCCACTACTGCTTTTTTGGATGCCCTGCGCTTAGTAGCCAACCAAGGTGTTGAGCTTGTGGCTGTCAGTCGACAATTGATTATTTTAGGTGTCACCAGCGTGGTGTTTTTTCTCATTGTTTACTTTTGCTTTGACTGGGGAGATGAAAAATCATGATCACCGACAACTTGCCACATCAGGCACCATTTAAATTCGCCGACAAGATCATTGAACACTCACCAGGTGAGATGATTGTTGGGCTTAAGTTTATCTCACATAACGAGCCGGGGCTTCAAGGGCACTTTCCCGATGAGCCTATTTTCCCTGGGGTACTCATTATTGAAACCATGGCGCAAATAAGTGGCCTTTGCTGCAACAATTCCCATACAGGAGGCATGCTGTCTTCAATTGAGAAGGCTAAGTTTAACCGCCCTGTACGCCCGGGCGAGATCATAAAAGTGACTGCGAAATTAGAGACCGAGTTTGGCGCGCTGGCTCGATTCAAAGCGCAGGCACATGTTGAAGATGAGTTGGTCGCCAAAGCCGAACTCACCATTGTTTACACGGATTAAGGAATTAGCTTGTGTTTACTGGAAAAACAGTCGTAGTAACTGGCGTATCCAAAGGGATAGGCAAAGGCATTGCACTGGCCTTTTTACAAGGGGGTGCTCGCGTATACGGTCTTTGCCGCACACAAACCCCGATTACAGAATTACATCAGCCTGAGTATGAAGCTCGCTTTGTCCAGCAAAGTGGCAATATTATTGATTGTGAATTTGTAAATGCAGCTATTCGCCGAGCAGTTAACGACACAGGTCGAGTCGACGTGCTGGTGAATAATGCTGGCGTCACCCAAGATAGTTTGTTTTCGCAAATGTCTTACGACGCATTTCACGACGTGTTAGACATAAACTTTAAAGGCACGTTACAGTGCTGCCAGGCCGTGTTGCCTGTAATGACAAAACAAAGCGCTGGCAAAATTATCAACATGGTGTCGCAAAGCGGGATCAGCGGCCGTGAAGGACAAGCCAACTACGCCACTTCAAAAGGCGCAATCATTGGGTTAACTCGGACAATTGCTCGCCAATATGGGCACTGTGGCATTTATTGTAATGCCCTCGCGCCAACTTTTATCGCCACCGATATGATTGATGATATTCCTGCCAGTATTATCAACCCGGTGTTAAAACACACCGCCCTTGGCCGCGTTGGGAGCGTAAAGGAAATCGCGGATGCCACGCTTTATCTCGCTTCAAGTGCGTCAAATTATCAAACTGGAAATGTCCTCCGGCTAGACGGAGGGCTTGCGGTATGAATGCTCAAGCGTTTATTTTGCTCTATCCAACTGGTGAGTTTGATAACCACTTTATTGCCCATTTATTATCACAAAAACACCCGATACTGCTGATTAATGCCAGCCCTTTGGTTGTTGCACAAAACCCAGAAGCTACATATCTATCTTTAGATGCGCCGCTCAGTACATCTGACACCGCAGTACTATTAGACTGGTTTGAAACCCACAACAAGCAACAAGAAGTGATGGTGTTACATTGTGCCAATCGCCTCGATGAGAGCAAGTTGCTTGAAGACATCAGCGTCGGTGAGCAAGTGATAGCTCGGCTGGAAAATGCCTTTGTTGTGCTTAGAGTAATCGCCGATAGCTTACGGATGAGTGGTGGTAATCTGGTGTTTTTGACCCAATCAGACACGCTAAATTACGAATTAGAAGCCACTGCTAGTGTCTGTAATCACGCCCATAATGCGCTGATGATGACACTCGCTCGAGAGTATCAAGGCAGTAAGCTTGCGGTAAATAGTTTTGTGCTCCCATTGCTTGCAACTGATAGCAAAGCCGCAAGAATGCAAAAGCGCAATCTTAAAGGCGGTGTACTTGGGGCCCGCCCTGCGGTGTTTAGCCATCAAGATCTCGTTGAATACCTTGTCAACTTTATGAGAACCAACACCATGCTAACCGGCCAGTCGATAGCATTTACCCCTACGTTGGAGCTCAAGCTATGATGCCAGTTGATCTCTATTGCTTTCATCACGCTGGCGGCTCATCACTGTTTTTTCGAAAGTGGGCACAGTATTTACCTGACCATTGGCAGCTGCACGGTATCGACTTACCCGGTCGCGGTACTAAAGCAGGGGTACAATCTCAGCAGGATTGGCAAGAAGTACTTGATCACTTAAGTAGAAATATGCAAATTCAGTCACGCAGTGAGCGGCTTTGCGTATTCTTTGGTCATAGCCTCGGTGGCATGGTGGCGTATAAGCTCGCTGATCACCTCCGTAAACATGCCTTGGCAACCCCAGATTTAGTATGTCTATCAGCCTGTCGTGCTCCTTGTATTCCATCTGTGACACAGTACGCGAAACTGAGTGATAGCGACCTACTCGCTACTTTGTATCAGCTTGATATGCTGCCAGCGCACCGCCTAAGCCAAGAAGTGGAAACCGTAATCACAGGTATGTTTAAGGATGATTTTACCCTCGCGGAGCAAACCGTAAGCACAGATATTACCCTTACCATGCCTGTAGAGCTTATTTTGGCAACACAGGATCATTTAGTAAGCCCCGAGTCTTATCGCGCTTGGTATCCCTACTGTGAGAACCATTTTCAGCACCATCATGTTGTGGGCGATCACATGTATTTACAACCTCATCCAACGCTTGCATGTGAGGTGATCACCCGTGCAGTAACACGGCATCTAACCCGCATACAACAAACCAAATACCACAAAGTAAATTGGCAAAAGCCGCTGTGTTAGAGCGAAAAAAGGATAACGTAATGAACTCACTGTCTATTAACGCCAACTTCAAGCCTCTTTCAACAAGACAGCTTCACGTATGGCAAGCGCAACAACTTGATTTGGCCAACCCGGTTTATAATATCGCTTGTGCCGTGACATTTACCGGCGAGCTTAACAAGCCGGTATTACAACAAGCCCTCGAACTTTTATTTGTACGCCACCCTATCTTGTCAAGCTGCATCAATGACACAAAAAATGAGCCGCAACTGGAGTTACTCAGCACCCCACCTTTATTACTTAATGTTGCGCCAGAATTCATTTCACACACTGATGCTGACACCGCTAAGACAATAATTGAACAGGCTATCAATATCGAAAAAGAAACCTTTCAGTTTTATGTTTGTGGATCTGACACTAGACTGTTACTGATCATTAAAGGTCATCACATCAATTGTGACCAGTGGGCGCTGCAAGTGCTCATGAGTGACTTACTCGCTTGTATTGAGGCGGTGCTTGATAACACGGAGCTTAACCTTGCACCACTTGATTACAACGTGATGTTTGAGGAAAAGCCATCCCGCGACAGCAAATCAGAAAACCAAGCGCTCTATCCAATCGACTTTTATCAAAGTAATACCGAGACACTCAAACACCATTACGACGGTATTGCCTTTCGCGAAGAAAATCCGCAGGCATTAAAACAAGTAAAACAGGCAGCCGCTCAAGCTGGCGTGACCAGCTTTAGCGTGGTGCTCGCCAGTGTCTTTTTGACTTTATTTCATACTACCGGACAAACCGACTTAACCATTGGTATTCCAATGGCTCGTCGTACCCGAAAAACGCGAGCAATTTTGGGTCACTACTCTGACGTGGAAACGGTTTCTATTTGCGATATTGAGCAATACAGTGGCGCGTCGCTTATCAATGAAGTCAGTAACCAGCTGACGCAGTTATTACTCTCTGGTAACAGCAATAAAGACGCTGCAAAACATATTAATGTCACCTGTAACTACTTGGCCAGATTAAAAAGCAATGGTATTCGTCCGGGGATCACCCCGTTGATGATTGGTCGTCAGGGGTATGAACTGACTCTAGGTTCAGCAGGTAACACTCTCGTTAAAGGCGTATCTATTGAGCCTGGCGTTTCTCAATTTGATATCGAGTTTACCCACTTTGAAACAGAAGGCGGCCTGTGCCGCAAAGTGGTCGCGGCAAAATCTGTGTTCTCTCGTGTCGCCATGACACGGATCACCGATATTCAAGCACGCTTTATTGAATTACTTACCCACTCAAGCGATATAAATGTGGCCGAACTTCCCGTACTTGATGAGGCAGAGCAACAGCTTATTTTGGCACGCAGCAACCAAGAAAATAAAACCTTCTTCTCAGACATCACCCTAAATCAATGGTTTGAGAAAGCGGCAATCGAGCACCCGCATCGGATTGCACTACGAACCCAAACGCAGTCTATTGATTATCAAACCCTGAACGCCAGAGCCAATGCCCTTGCTCTGTATTTACGAGACCAATACCAGTCTGAGTATCAACAGTCACTTAGCGCTGATACGTTAATTGCGCTATATATGCAGCCTTCTATTGAGATGCTAATTGCAATTATTGCGGTGGCTAAAGCGGGTGCGGCTTATGTGCCACTGTCTCCTGATCATGCCAGCGAGCGGACAACGTTTATTTTGAGCGATACCAACCCAAGTCTATTACTAGTCGATGAACAGCAGTACGCGGCAGCGCAAGATAAATGTCATGTGGCGCAGGTGACTTGTCCATTAGTTACACCACTTGCTCCCCAGCAACAGTGCAATGAAGCGCCAAAAATCAATCAGTCGCCGAAAGATTTGGTCTACATCATTTATACCTCAGGTACGACAGGCAAACCAAAAGGCGTAATGCAAACCCACGAAAATGTTGCCAGGTTGTTTAGTGCAACCGCAAAAGACTATGGCTTTAACCACCAAGACGTATGGGTCTTATATCATGCCTATACCTTCGACTTTAGTGTTTGGGAAATGTGGGGGGCGCTGCTGTATGGCGGCCAACTGTGTATTCCTGACAATCGTCTTATTCGTGATTTTGAAGCATTTGCACAGTATTGCTCAACCAACCACATTACTGTACTCAATCAAACGCCTGCAGCCTTTTACGAATTTAGTGCCGCCGCCCTTCGTGCCAAATTAAACTTTGACCAATTGAGATATGTGATTTTTGGTGGCGACAAGCTTAACCCTGAAATGCTCAACCCATGGTGGCATCACTATGGCGATGAACAGCCTCTACTAGTCAATATGTATGGGATCACAGAAACCACCGTCCATGTAACTTATAAAGCATTGCAACCGCACTCTAGCTCTAAGGCGTCACACATTGGCAGACCGATTGCTGATATGAAAGCCTACGTATTAAACAGCAAATTGCAATTAGTCGAACCCGGCGCAAGCGGAGAGTTATATATTGGCGGAGCCGGTCTAGCTCGGGGGTATTTAAACCGTGAAGAGTTAACCCAAACACGCTTTATTAGCAACCCATATGCAACCGAGCAAGATGCTCAACAAGACCATGCCAAACTCTATAAAACCGGCGATTTAGCAAGACGCTTACCGGATGGAGAACTGGAGTATATTGGTCGCAACGACAACCAAGTGAAGATCCGAGGCTATCGCATCGAGCTTGGTGAAATCGAGGGCGTACTCAACCAACTGCCTGAAGTCGCCCAAGCTGTAGTTATTGACCGCACCTTACAAAACGTCCCATACCTGGCCGCTTACTTGAAGTTTAACCCTGAATTTATGGGCCAAATTGAGCAAGTCAAAGCACAAGTATCACAAGCGCTTCCTAATTACATGCTACCGAAAACTTGGACAGAATTGACTGAAATTCCATTAACCGGTAACGGTAAGTTAGACCGCAAAGCCTTGCCTGAGCCCGTGCTTACAAGCCAAAACGAATACGTGGCGCCAGAGGATGAAACCCAAGCCCTGCTATGCGAGGCATTTAAATCGTTACTGGGGATTGAAAAGGTCAGTACCAAAGACGACTTTTTCGCCATCGGCGGCGACTCAATTTTGACAATTCAGCTCGTTGCTTCACTCCGACAGCAAGGTATTGAGCTACAAGTTAAAGATATTTTTGACTGTCCAACAGCATACACGCTGAGTAAACGCATTCTCAGTGTGCAGGCAACTCAACGCGAAATCGTACAAGAACAGGGGCTATTAACTGGGCGTTTTGATTTACTGCCAATACAACAGTGGTTTTTCAATAAGGAATTACCTGATGAAAACCACTGGAACCAAGCCTTTGCCATTCGAATCCCAACTGGTTATAGCCACGCTCAACTGCAAGAAGCATTACATAGTTTGAGTGAACAACACGATATGTTGCGCACAACTTTTATGGAATTTGAAGGCCATATTAGCCAAGAATATCGCGATACTAGCACGATGGCAGCGCTTGATACCCTGGATGGCCAGTCTCCTATACTTGTTACCGAACTAAACAAACGACAAAGTCAGTTTGATATTTGTCACGGCCCGCTTTGGCAAGTCACGCATATCCAAGCATTTTGTGAAGAATATGACCTACTTCACTTTGCGCTGCATCACTTAATTATAGATGCTGTTTCTTGGCGGATCATTGCCCAAGATCTGCAAACACTGCTAGAGCGTGGTGAGCTGCTCGCTAAACGTACCAGTTATCGTCAATGGGTGGAGATGATGCAGTCTTATCCTGCGGCACACCCTCAAGAAATGACATTTTGGCAACGTGTAGCAACCAACTTGCCTAGCTATCCACCAGTTATGGCAGCCACTCCTTCAACAGTTTGGTTGGAATTAGACGCAAAAGCTACGACTCACTTACTGCGTGACGCCAACGCTGGGTTTAATACCCAAAGTGAAGAGTTATTACTGGCGGCATTATGCCAAGCGTTGAGTAAAACATTTAGACAAACTCAGCACGCCGTTACCCTTGAAAGCCATGGCCGTGAAATGTGGCGCGATGATGTTGACATTAACCAAACTCTCGGTTGGTTCACCTGTTTATATCCACTACGGCTGACACAACAGCGCACCCTGGGCGACACCATTATTGATGTCAAAGAGGCCCTGCGCCAAATCCCGAACAAAGGACTTGGTTTTGGTTGTGCACAACTGCAAGACACCAGCTTAACATTGCCAAGCATCAGTTTTAATTACCTAGGTCAAATGGGCAGGCAAAGTGATGCGCTATGGCAGATAGACAACCAGCTACAAACTGAGACAAGTTCAGCTCAGAACAGCTCAAATTTACTTCTCGATATCAATGCACTAGTTCAAGGGGAACTGCTGAGAATAAAAGTAGATTCCTTGCTTGATGGCAATCTCACCGAGGCATTTGCACGTCATTTAACACACGCATTATATGAAGTAATTGAGGTAGCGCTTGAGGCTAAAGCCCATGGTGGAGTAAGTACACCGAGTGACTTTGGTGCCGAATCCCTTTCACAGGAGCAACTCACCGCATTGCAATCTCAGCTACATGAAACACCACAAGAACACACCTCAACTCAGTCTGAAAAAACACAAGAATTAGAGATATAAACCATGTTGAATTTATGCCAATCACTTGCAAAGGATAATATTGCGCTTTGGGCCAACGTAGACAAGTTGAAGATTGTCCACGGTGAACAAGGACTCAGCCAACAGTGGGTTGACTACCTCAAAGCAAATAAGACCATATTACTTGACTATCTTACGTCGCAGCAGGTTTTTTCTGAGCAGGACTTTGAACAACTCCTCGCGACAGAGCGCAAAAGAGCCTCTGAGATCCGTGCTATTTATGATGCCAACAGCATGCAAAAAGGCTTTGTTTACCATCACCTTGCCCAGCCTAACGACGATGCGTATCGCGTCCAATTAGTGATTGATTACCATCAAGCGCTCGACATTGATGCTTACCAACAAGCTTGGATACTGGCTTCAATGCGCTACCCTGCACTACGTACCGCATTTAACTGGGATAATGAAATTATTCAAGTGATCAAAGGAGGAGCTGGGTTCACTCCAGATCACTTTAGCTTTTACGACTTCAGTACATTAGGCCAAATCGAGCAACAAGCACGTATAGATAAATTAATACACGATGATCGCCATACGCCATTTGACCTCACTAAACCTGGATTAATGCGCTTTGCTATCGTTAAACGCAGCGCTACACACTTCACCTTGATTAAAGCAGAGCACCATAGTATCAGCGATGGTTGGAGCTTTCCGGTAATGTTACAAACCGTGCACCAAAACTATGGCAAGCTCGTTAATGGCGAGCCGGTGATCGTAGAAGAGGAAACTGCGTACCTAGAAACGCAGGCGCTGTACCAGCAAAACCAAAAATCTAGCGACACGTATTGGCAGACTCAAAAAGCAAAATTTGCTGAGCCCAATGATATCAATCGATTATTAAGCAAAAGTATTGACCAATCCGGCTCTTCACAAATCAGACAAGCAGCGGCAAGGGAGTTAAAACTCTCCTCAGAGCGTTATCAGCAACTTAAGTCGTTTGCTAAGCAACAAGGACTAACATTGAATGTATTGATGCAGTTTGCTTGGCATAAATTATTGCAATACTACTGCGATGCTGAGCAAACCATTGTCGGTACGACAGTTTCTGGTCGTGAGTTACCGGTTGATGGGATCCATACCAGTGTTGGCTTATACATCAACACCCTGCCCCTGGCACTGGAATGGCAAGAAGACGCTAGTATTGCCACCCAACTGAGCGCTTTGAAAGACAAAATTGCTGAGCTTAACGGCCACAGTAGCGTTTCATTGTCACAGCTACAGGAGCCAAATACTCGCCTGTTCAACAGTTTATTTGTATTTGAAAATTACCCAACGCCAGCAGGGCAAGATGTACTCAAGTGGTCATTCGATAAAATGATTGAGAAAGTAGACTACCCGCTCACCATCAGTGTCGTTGAACAGCAAGACATTTTATTACTCAAATTAAGCTTTTGCGAAACCATGCTAGCACCGAGTAAAGCACAGCGATTGCTCTACCAGATGACATTGGTGTTAGATGCCCTGGTTGCTGATGAGAACCAGCCGCATAGTCAAATTTCTTTGTTAAGTGCTGATGAGCGAGCGCCAATGGTTGAAGTAGATGAGCATGCGGATTATTTGCACACTACTATCCATGAATTAGTTACTCAGCAAGCACAAAAAACGCCGACGCGAATCGCGCTGGTTGAGAACGAAACACAGCTGACATATCAAGAATTAGAACAAAATGCGAATAGGCTTGCCGCCTACATTAAAGATCATGTAGACCTTAGTGTTAGCCAGCGCTTTGTCGGTCTATTCTGTCAGCGCTCTGTCGATATGGTTGTGGCGAAGCTCGCGATTTTAAAGGCCGGATGTGCATATGTGCCGCTGAACCCTGATTACCCAGATCAGCGCATCGAATATATGCTCAGCGATACTCAGCTCGGCCTTATCTTGACCCAAAGTGAATTGCGCCCACGCATTGCAGCGCTGGTTTCAAGTTGTCAAGCTCACCCGCAAATCACCTGTTTGGATAGCCTAGTGCTTGCAGGCGCACAACCTGTGTTAACAGATGCAAACGCACACACAGAAGCCTATGTGATCTACACATCGGGCACAACGGGCGAACCAAAAGGTGTGGTCGTACCCCATCGTGGTGTGGTTTCTTTGGTGCAAAACACCGACTTACTAAATACCTCTGAAGACGATGTATTTATTCACCTATCTAATCCAAATTTTGACGCCGCCACGTTTGAAATCTGGACACCGCTGATAAACGGCTGCAAATTGGTCGTAGCAAGTGCACAACAAGGTGCTGAGCCTGACAGCCTATCGAGATTAATCAAACAGCACAGCGTAAGTGTGCTTTGGTTAACGCGAACATTATTTGATTCACTGTATTTACAACAGCCAACTATCTATGACCATGTGCGCTGCGTTATCACTGGCGGTGAAGCTATCACCCCAAGCATAGTGAAGAGTATTCTTGCCAGAAGCGCTAGACCAGAGCTGATTGTTAATGGTTATGGGCCAACTGAAAGCACCACATTTACTACGTTTTATCCGTGTGCCGAGATTGACGGTCCAGTCCCCATTGGTCAAGCCATCAATCATCGCCAAGTGCTGTTGTTAGACAAATACCAAAAACCTGTACCTCATGGAGCTACAGGCGAGATATTTATCGCAGGTGCCGGACTTGCGTGCGGTTATCTGAATAAACCAGAGATGACGGCGTCGCGCTTTATCGATAATCCATTTGCAAGCGAAAAGGCCAAACAACTTGGGCTGGATAAGCTTTATAAAACAGGGGATTTAGCACGTTGGTCTGAATCAGGGGCGTTAGAGTTCTTAGGCCGTAACGATCACCAAGTGAAGATCCGCGGGTTTAGAATTGAGCTTTCTGAAATAGAAGCACAACTGAATGAATTGGCACAAATCAAAGTGGCTGCCGTGGTGGTATTCGAGCAAGCTGGCAACAAGCAGCTTGCCGCTTATATCGTGCCAGAGAACGGCGAACTAGACTTAACTGCCGTAAAGCAGGAGCTGGCTCAGGTTTTACCAAGCTATATGATCCCAAGCTACTTTGAAATCATGTCGGCATTACCGGTTAATAACAATGGTAAGCTTGATCACAAAAAACTGCCTACTCCCACCATGGTGGATGAGGACAATTATCAAGCACCCAGCAGCGAATTAGAAAAGCAACTATGCAGTATTTGGCAGTCAGTATTGGGATTAGAACAGGTGGGTGTCAACTATGACTTTTTTAGAGTCGGTGGCGACTCTATTGTCAGTATTCAACTTGTGTCTGCACTGCGTAAAGCTGGTTTTAACCTCCAGGTTAAAGACATCATTGATGCCCCAAATATCGCAGCGCAAGCTTATCTCATTCAACATGTTAGTAACGACACCATTGAGCTACGTACAGAGCAAGGCACGTTAAGTGGCGAGTTTGCACTACTGCCAATCCAAAAGTGGTTTTTTGATTTGGCGCTACCAGATCCAAATCATTGGAACCAAGCATTTACTCTTAACTTGCCAAAGCACATTGAACATCGTGCACTGACGCAAGCTATTCAAGCGCTGAGCGCACATCATGACATGCTACGTTGTCACTTTGTTCAGACATCCAGCGGGATAAAACAAGCGTACCAGGAGGCAATTGAGTTTGAAGTGCCATTACTTGATGCAACCGAGCTAAGTAACAGTGTAGTGTTTGACGAGCTGACCAAACTGCAAAGCCACTTTGATTTATTTAATGGCCCATTGTGGCAAGCTGCGTTAGTAAAAACAGCACAGGGCAATCAGGTGTTTTTTGCCTTCCATCACGTCATTATTGATGTCGTATCGTGGCGTGTGCTAAGCCAAGACTTACAAACCTTATTGAGTGGCAAAGCACTAACAGACAAGCTTACCAGCTATCGTCAGTGGGTAGATGCCATTGCCGCCTACCCTGCAACTCACCCAGAGCAGGCGTATTACTGGCAGCAGGTACAACAAGGATTTACCAGCCAACCTACTTACTCAGCACACTCACAGCACAGCATCATGTTAGAACAAGAAACAACCGCTAAGCTGCTACGAGAGGCCAACCTGGGTTTAAACACTGAGATAAACGACTTGCTGTTGGCCGCCCTCAATATTGCCCTGTACAGCACGTTTGAAAGTAGCATCAACCACATTCAACTTGAGGGCCATGGCCGAGAAAATATCGACCCCGGCTTGGATGTGTCACAAACCCTAGGCTGGTTTACCAGTATGTATCCGGTGCGCCTTGAACACCACAACGACGTTATTACAACCATCGCAAACACCAAAGAAATGCTGCGCCACATTCCAGATAAAGGCGTAGGTTATGGCGCTTTTGTACAAGCAGATAAAGTCAGTGCAATCCGCCCTCAGGTGAGCTTTAACTACTTAGGTCAATTGAATCAGCAGCAGCAAAACCAAGACTGGCAGCTCGATGATACTCATGCAGGTTATGTGATGACTAAGGCGAACGCTCAGGCTGATAACACACTACTACTCAACATCAATGGTGCAGTTCGCGGTACTGCGCTTCACTTTGATGTAGTTTCAAGGTTAACCCCATCGCAGTCTTTGGCATTTGTTGAGCACTTTGAAATGGCGCTTCTCCAAGTCATCAATGCAGGCTGTGAACTAGCCGCGCAAGCGCCGCAGCAAACCCCAAGCGACTTGGGGTTAAATGATTTGTCTTATGACCATTATCAAGCGCTGAGCAAGCGCTATAATATTGAAGCGCTTTACCCTGCTAATAGTTTACAGCAAGGTTTTATCTATCATGCCGTAAATTTCCCAACAGATGATGCCTATCGGGTGCAACTCGTCATGGATATTGAGCAAGCACTAGAGATTGAGCATTTTATTCATGCTTGGCGTTTAGCGTCGGTTCGCTTTCCAATTCTTCGCACCGCTTTTGATTGGCAAGAGTGCCTACTTCAAGTGGTGTGTCGCGATGCCAGTATTGACGACAGTCACTTTACCATCACAGATCTGTCATCCCTTGACGAACACAGCCAACAACAAGCTATTCAAGAGGCGCAAGCCGCAGACAGACAAATACCGTTTGATCTAAGCCAACCTGGGCTTATTCGCTTCAGCTTATTTAAGCGTGGTGAAAACTTCTACACGCTTATCAAAACCGAGCACCATGCCATTAATGACGGCTGGAGTGGACCGTTAATGCTGCAAGCGGTTGCGGGATATTATCGTCAACTTTGTGCTGGGGATACACCTGAGGTGCAAACCCAGCAAACCTATTTAGAAGCGCAAGCTTATTATCTTAAAAATGCAAAGAAAACGCAGGCCTACTGGCAGCAGCAACAAGCTGACTTTAATACCGCAAACGATATAAACTTGTTGCTTGGTGGCCAGTATGACTTGTCGCAAAGTCGAATTGTTGAGCAAGTGCAATCGGTACAGTTTAGCCTTCAAGGTGAGACATTTAGGTCACTACAACATACTTGTCAGCAAGCTGGCGTCACCCTCAACGTGGCACTGCAATTTGCTTGGCATAAGTTACTGCAAACCTATTCTGGTGATAACCAAACGATTGTTGGCAGCACCGTATCTGGCCGTGAAATTCCAGTCAATGGGATTGAACAAGCAGTCGGTTTATTCATCAACACCTTACCTTTAGTGGTGAATTGGCAAGCAGAAGCAAGTTGCAATGACATCCTCAAAGCGATTCAAAAAGGCGTAGCTGCACTCAATAGCCACAGCGACATGAGCTTGTCGAAATTACAGCGTGATGGTCAACGCTTGTTCCATACCCTCTTTGTATTTGAAAACTACCCGACTCCAGAAAATACTGGCAGCTGGAAGTTCAGAGAATCAATAGAAAAAGGTGACTATCCACTTTCTGTGGTGGCTCAAAGCGAGTCAGACCGCTTAGACTTTGTAATGCACTACAACGCTGAGTGGTTAAGCGCAGCGCGGGCAGAATGGATCCTTGACCAAGTGCAAGCCATTTTGATTCAGCTGGGGGAGCGGCTAACACAACGCCATCAAAGCATTAGCTTGGTCAATAAGCAAATGCAGGCAACGCTCAGTCAATGGCACGACAACGCCGAGTTATTTGCCACCGATAAAGATCTGGCAAGCATCGTGGAGCAGCACGCCGCGAATTACCCTGAACACACAGCCATATTAACCAGCAGCGGTGACGCGCTGTCTTATGCCGAGCTAAACGGTAAAGCCAATGCCCTTGCCAACCACATCATTACTCAGCACCCCAAAGTACAAGCTGGCCTATTGCCTGCCGATACCCCTATCGCGCTTTACTTTTCTCGCAGCAGCGAGATGCTCATTGCTATGTTGGCTGTGCTCAAAGCCGGTGGTGCCTATGTCCCTGTTTCACCAGACTACCCCGAAGCTCGGGTTGAATTTATTTTAACCGACACCAATACCGACTTGGTGCTAACGCAGGAAAGTCACTTACCCTCACTTAACCCTGTGCTTGGAAAAGGCGTGAAAGCGCTCAGTGTCAATACCCATGCACTGGCGGTGGAGCATGAGAATTTAGTGCGTCCAACGGCTTTGACTAACTTGGCTTATATCATCTACACCTCAGGGACAACCGGGCAACCCAAAGGCGTGATGCTCACTCAGCACAATGTGCTCTATTACCTTCATGCCTTAACCCGCCAGTTAGGGGATAAGTATCGTAACATCGACTTTTCGTCTAACTACTGTTTTGACCTGTCAGTCACGACCACCTTATGTCCGCTCCTCGCGGGGCAAACCGTGTGTGTCTATGAAGGCGATATTCTTGATGCTGCCGCCTTTAGAGTTCACCTCAGCGCCGCGAATATTGGTTTTGTAAAAACCACACCGAGTCTTGCCATGGCACTCTTACCAGGCAGTGACGCACAAGTCGATACCCTAATGCTCGGTGGTGAAGCGCTGACTGAGCAGGCCATTGACGCCTTAAGCGGCCATGTTAATGCTATCTTCGACGAATATGGCCCCACGGAAACCACTGTCGGTGCGATGCTGGCACAAGCGTACCCTCGCCTTCATCAAGGCATAGGTAAAGCCTATCCTAACGTTAATCTTCATGTATTATCTGAGTCGCTCCAGCCCATGCCTATTGGCGCACCGGGTGAGTTGTATATTTCAGGTCTTGGGGTTGCCCGCGGTTACTTAAATCGCCCTGAGTTTAATGCCGAGCGCTTTATTGATAACCCGTTTAGTCATGACCCCGGCCATAACAAACTCTACAAAACAGGTGATCTAGCCCGCTTCCTAGACAACGGCGACTTGGTGTATCTCGGTCGTAACGATGAGCAGGTAAAAATCCGTGGTTATCGCGTTGAATTAGGTGAAATTGCCGCTGCCATTGCCAATCAGCAAGGCGTACAAAACGCCGTGGTGATTGATGTACCTGCACCGCAAGGCAAAGCATTGGCCGCCTACCTTGTTGCAGAGTCTACTCTTGAAATTACCGAGTTAAAGCTTGCCCTAAGTGCTGCATTACCAGAGTACATGGTGCCCAGTCACTTTATCCTAGTTGAACATATTCCACTCACCGGTAACGGCAAGCTTGACCGTAAGGCTCTGCCTGCACCAGAGCTTCAAGCCGATAACCTCTATGTGGCACCGCGCAATGCTTTAGAAACCCAGCTTTGTGAGATTTGGCAGCAGGTACTTGGTCTTGAGCAAGTGGGCATTGAAGATAATTTCTTCCAAATCGGCGGCGACTCTATCTCAGCTATCCGGTTGATGAATGCGTGTAACAAAGAGCTGGATTTAAACATCCCAATTTCGGCTTTGTTTGAGCATACCCATATTGCCGCAATCGTCGACAACCTAGAAACACTGAGCGCCGATATCGAGATCAAAGCAGACTCGGGATCACAACAAGAACAAACTAATAGCATGAGGATTTAGCCATGTTGTCATTGCTCGCTGAACTCAAAGATCACAATTTCTCAATCTGGTTGCAAGATGGCGGACTAGAGCTGTCATTTGGCGCGCAAGCGCCAGATGCAGCGCTTGTTGCAAAGTTAAAATCAAACAAAACGCAGTTAATGGATTACCTTGAAGCAAAAGCAATTTTTTCAAAGGATGCGTTTAACACATTACCTGAATTAAACCGCTATCCGCTTTCGTTTGCGCAAGAGCGGTTACTCTTTATCGAACGCTTAGAAAATGGCACCAGCGCTTATCATATCCCCTTTTTGGTGAGACTCTCTGAGCACACCGAACTGACACATTTAGCAAACGCGCTAAATATCGTGTTAGATAGACATCAAGTACTTCGTAGTGTCTATCGTCAAGACAAGCAAGGCCATGACTATCAAGAAGTATTGAGCGCCAGTATTGATATTGCGCCGACCTCGGTAGCTGACTTAGCGGCGCTTAATGCGGCTGTGAAAAAAGCGATCAGTACACCATTTGATTTAGCCAATGAGCCTATGTTCAAGGTTTGCTGTTGGACGTTGGGCGCTGAACGTTACGTGCTATTTATGTGGCATCACATTGCGTTTGATGGTTGGTCTACAGAAATCTTTATGCGTGAACTACATCAAGCCTATTTTATGCTAGCTTCAGGCAAAACGCCTGAGCTACCAACGCTTGAGTTACAGTACAAGGATTACGCCAAATGGCAGCGCGAGTACCTCAGCGGCGATACCTTAACTACGCTTTTAGAGCACTGGACTGAGGCGCTCTCAGGCGCTGAGCAGCTCGAATTACACTCACCCCTACCACGGCCAAAGGAATACCAATATCGCGGTGCCGATCATCGTATTCATTTGGGTAAGGAAAGAAGCGAAGCCTTAAAGACCATAGCCAAAAAGCAGCAAACTAGCCTTTATGTTGTGCTGCTTAGCAGCTGGGCACTGACCTTACAGGCGACCAGTGGTCAGTCAGACTTAGTCATCGGCACCCCGTCTGACAACCGCCACCTAAGTCAGACGCAAAATCTTATTGGCTTTTTGGTCAATAGCTTAGCCCTGCCAGTTCATATTGATAACGCACTCGACTTTAATGCCTTAGTGCAACAAGTGCACCAAACCCTAAAAGCAGCCAAAGCACACCAAGATTTACCATTTGATAAATTGGTCGACGCCCTGAAATTACAACGAGATCCGTCTCGCCACCCACTATTTCAGATGATGTTTTCACTTGAGCAGTTTAAAAATAATAGTGATGACAACAGTCAACAGCTATTTACACCTGTGGATGAGTCACAAATAAAAGCGCTCCATAAAGTCGCTAAGTTCGACATTAGTTTACTGCTACAAAATGGGGACCAAGAAGTATTTGGTGATATTAACTACGCCACCGCACTATTTCCCAGTGACTGGATCGCAACCCTTGCTGAGCGCTTTATTAATATTATCGATCAGGTAATCGCCAGAACCGCACAGCCACTTGCAAAAGTAGCGCTACAAAATAAATTGGAGACTGACACACTCCGTACTTGGCACGACAACGCCGAGTTATTTGCCACCGATAAAGATCTGGCAAGCATCGTGGAGCAGCATGCCGCGAGTCACCCTGAACAAACAGCTATATTAACCAGCAGCGGTGACGCGCTGTCTTATGCCGAGCTAAACGGTAAAGCCAATGCCCTTGCCAACCACATCATTGCTCAGCACCCCAAAGTACAAGCTGGCCTATTGCCTGCCGATACCCCTATCGCGCTTTACTTTTCTCGCAGCAGCGAGATGCTCATTGCTATGTTGGCTGTGCTCAAAGCCGGTGGTGCCTATGTCCCTGTTTCACCAGACTACCCCGAAGCTCGGGTTGAATTTATTTTAACCGACACCAATACCGACTTGGTGCTAACGCAGGAAAGTCACTTACCCTCACTTAATCCTGTGCTTAGAAAAGCAGCGATGCTCGACGTGAAGGCGCTGTGCGTAAACACCCATACGCTGGCAGTGGAGCATGAGAATTTAGTGCGTCCAACGGCTTTGACTAACTTGGCTTATATCATCTACACCTCAGGGACAACCGGACAACCCAAAGGCGTGATGCTCACTCAGCACAATGTGCTCTATTACCTTCATGCCTTAACCCGCCAGTTAGGGGATAAGTATCGTAACATCGACTTTTCGTCTAACTACTGTTTTGACCTGTCAGTCACGACCACCTTATGTCCGCTCCTCGCGGGGCAAACCGTGTGTGTCTATGAGGGAGATATTCTTGATGCTGCCGCCTTTAGAGTTCACCTCAGCGCCGCGAATATTGGTTTTGTAAAAACCACACCGAGTCTTGCCATGGCACTCTTACCAGGCAGTGACGCACAAGTCGATACCCTAATGCTCGGTGGTGAAGCGCTGACTGAGCAGGCCATTGACGCCTTAAGCGGCCATGTTAATGCTATCTTCGACGAATATGGCCCCACGGAAACCACTGTCGGTGCGATGCTGGCACAAGCGTACCCTCGCCTTCATCAAGGCATAGGTAAAGCCTATCCTAACGTTAATCTTCATGTATTATCTGAGTCGCTCCAGCCCATGCCTATTGGCGCACCGGGTGAGTTGTATATTTCAGGTCTTGGGGTTGCCCGCGGTTACTTAAATCGCCCTGAGTTTAATGCCGAGCGCTTTATTGATAACCCGTTTAGTCATGACCCCGGCCATAACAAACTCTACAAAACAGGTGACCTTGCCCGCTTCCTAGACAACGGCGACTTGGTGTATCTCGGTCGTAACGATGAGCAGGTAAAAATCCGTGGTTATCGCGTTGAATTAGGTGAAATTGCCGCTGCCATTGCCAATCAGCAAGGCGTACAAAACGCCGTGGTGATTGATGTACCTGCACCGCAAGGCAAAGCATTGACCGCCTACCTTGTTGCAGAGTCTACTCTTGAAATTACCGAGTTAAAGCTTGCCCTAAGTGCTGCATTACCAGAGTACATGGTGCCCAGTCACTTTATCCTAGTTGAACATATTCCACTCACCGGTAACGGCAAGCTTGACCGTAAGGCTCTGCCTGCACCAGAGCTTCAAGCCGATAACCTCTATGTGACACCGCGCAATGCTTTAGAAACCCAGCTTTGTGAGATTTGGCAGCAGGTACTTGGTCTTGAGCAAGTGGGCATTGAAGATAATTTCTTCCAAATCGGCGGCGACTCTATTGTCAGTATTCAGCTGGTTTCACGCTTAAGAGAAGCTGGATTAACGGTACAAGTTAAAGAGATATTTGCCGCCCCAACTCCGGCGCGGCTGGCAAAACTTATCAATGCCAATGGCGATAAGCAGGTTGAGATAAAAACCGAACAAGGCCAGCTTGAAGGCGAGTTCGATCTGCTGCCTATCCAGCAGTGGTTCTTTGCCAATCAGTTTGCTAATCCCGCACATTTTACCCAAACTTTTGCCACGGTGATGCCAAGTGCAATCAGTGATGAGCGATTAGTCGAACTCTTGTCTGTATTGGCTGAGCAACACGATGTGCTACGCCTAGTGTTCAATCAAAAGACAGCGCACTTTACCCAACAGTACCAACAAAATAGCACCATGGCGCCTTTGACTAGGCTCGATGCAGATACACTCAGTGACGACGAACTTGCCAAGCAGTTAACCCGTTTGCAATCACAGTTTGTGTTAAATTCAGGCCCGTTATGGCGGCCAATTCGCGTCAAACGCCAAGGCCAAGATGTATTGGTATTGGCCTTCCATCACTTGATCATTGACTTTGTCTCTTGGCGGATCCTAATTGAGGATTTAAATAGCCTTTATCAAGGCAAAAAATTAGCACAAAAAACGTCAAGTTATCGCCAGTGGGTTGAGACCTTAACCCAATATGCACAGGTTCAATCTGAACAAATTAACTACTGGCAGGAAGTACTTGATACTTGCCAAACGCACTTAACAGCCAAGAGCCCACCGAAAAACCGAGTGATTAAACTAGATTCTGCATTCACGCAACCGTTGCTATTTGAGGCTAATCAGGGTTATCACACCGAGCCTAGGGATCTTGTTGTTGCCGCGCTATCACTGACACTTGCTCATATTACTGGTAGTAACAATCAGGTTATTGCCCTTGAAGGGCATGGTCGTGAGCACATTGCAGAAGACATTGACCATTCACGCACTGTTGGTTGGTTTACATCCTTATATCCACTGGCACTCCATGCAGGTGAAAGCCTCGAAAACGCTATCGTCAATGCTAAGGAGCAGCTGCGTTGCTTACCAGATAACGGCGTTGCTTTTGGTCAGTTTTATTTTGCCAAACAGGTAACCGGTGCTTTGCCAAGCGTTGCATTCAACTATTTAGGCCAAATCGGTGGCACAAAAGCGCAACAACCTAGTGGCGACTTCTACTTAACCGAGGCCATTACTGGTCAACAAGTCGCCGCCGAGAATAACGGTCATTATGTGTTGGATATCAACGCAGCTATTATTCATGGTCAACTTGTGTTGAATTGCACCACAGCATTATCTGATGAACAATTTGCTCTGTTCCAAAGCCAATTCACCGCCAGCCTTAAAGCGGTGATCGATAAAGCATTGAGCACCAGAGCGCTTGGTGCCAAACACACACCGAGCGACTATAACCTGACGGGTATCAGCTTCAGCCATTTAGATGCCCTGTGCACACGCTACGACCTAGCCGCAGTTTATCCTGCAACAAACTTGCAGCAAGGCTTTATCTTCCATCAGCTTAACAACCCCGCAGACACCGCTTATCGCGTGCAGTCACAGATGCAGTATTTCGACAAAATCGACCCCTCACTCTACCTACAAGCATGGCAGTTAACCTCACTACAATATCCGGCTCTGCGCTGCGCCTTTGATGTTGAAGAAACCATGCTACAGCTTATCGTTAATCACACTTGTGTTGATGATGATAACTTTAGTGTGATTGATATGAGTCAATATCCTCAAGATGAACAAGAGCAGCACATCGCAGCGCTGGCAAAAGAAACGCTCGCCCAGCCGTTTAATTTTGCAAGACCGGGACTATTTAACCTGCATGTGGTCAAACGCGGTGAAACCCATTATCACTTAATAAAAACTGAGCATCACAGCATTTGTGACGGCTGGAGCGGTCCACTCATTATGCAGACCGTTCACCAGAACTACACGCAATTACTACAAGGCCAAGCGCCTGTTTTTCAGGTGGATAATGCCTATTTAGATGCCCATGCTTACCTAAGAGACAACCAAGCTGCCACCAAAGCTTTTTGGCAAAATCATGTCGCTGATTTATCACAGGCAAACGATCTGAATACCTTGTTTAGTCACTCAACAGATTTAGAAACACTGCGTCATAACCACGACCCACGGACACGACATTTTACTCTGCCAAACGAAACATTAAGTAAGTTGCAACAAGTGTGTCAGCAACACTCGGTCACACTCAATGCAGCCGTTCAATTTGCTTGGCATAAACTTATCCAGATTTACACGCGCGACGAATTTACGCTTGTTGGCACAACTATCGCAGGCCGTGACTTACCAATTGACGGGATCGCGCAAAGTGTTGGTGCTTATATTAATACGTTACCGCTTTATCTTGATTGGCCTAGCGATACCACCATCGCGCAGCAACTTGAGAAGATCCAAACGGCCATTTTAGACTTAAATAGTCATGCGAATGTGTCACTCGCGTCACTGCAACAAGGTGGCACACGTTTATTCCAAAGCCTAGTTGTTTTCGAAAATTACCCAAACCTTGAAAACGAACAAGCTGAAGCCCAGCAAGCTCGCTGGCAGTTTGACGCAGCGCCAGAACAAGTTGAGTACCCACTGGCGCTAATCGCAAAAGAGCAAGGTACCTTGCAACTTGAACTAATGTATGACGGCAGTTTGCTCAGCGCGCTACGCATAGAGCAATTACAAAACCAACTACTGCTTATCCTTGAGCAGATTGCTGTAGATCCTCACCTACTACACAATCATATTGAAATAATTACTGCTGAAGAAAAAGCACGTATTCTTAATGAATGGAACCAAACTGAGCGTGCACTATGCAAGTTCAATAATTTTAATGACTTGCTTTGCACTCAGGTCGAGAGTACCCCCGATACAGTCGCTGTAGTTTGTCACGATAAACACTTAACTTATGAAGCGCTCAATCAGCAAGCTTGTCAGCTGGCGCAGCAGCTGTTGCACTACAAGGCTGAGGTATATGGTCATGAGTACCAAGGGGATTTTCCGGTATTGTTGATGCACGAAAAACAGCTGGACTCGATTGTCGCCATCCTCGCTATTCTCAAAGCTGGCGGTGGTTACGTGCCAATCTCACCGGAGTTTCCTGACTCAAGAATTGACTATATTGCCAAAGACTGTGATGCAAAAATCGTGATCACTCAGTCTCAGTGGCTAAATAAACTAGCAAGCTCATCATTAGCTGCTCTGGACTATCTAGTCAGTGACGCGCCATCACATAAAGCCACCGTTGAGCCCAAGGTATCTGTACAACCATCTGATCTGGCATATATTATTTATACCTCTGGGACCACTGGCAATCCAAAAGGCGTAGAGGTAAGCCACGAAGCATTGTTAAATTATGCTACTGACGACCACTTTATTGACGCCACCTTGTTAAACAATGTGCTTAGTCTGTCAAGCATTACCTTTGATGCCTTCATTTTTGATTGCTTTGTAACGCTTTGCCATGGAGCAACATTACATCTAATAGACAAACATACCCAACTTGATCCAACCAAGCTCGTAAGCTATTGCCTGCAAAATCAAGTTGATACCTGCTTCGTCACAACTGCGCTATTCAACCGTTTAGCCAACGAAGATTTTTTTGTGCTCGCAGGACTGAAACAAATTAACTTTGGGGGTGAAGCCGTTGATTTGACTATGGTTGAGCAAGTAAAAAGTCAAGCCCCCAATCTCAGTCTCTATCACGCTTATGGCCCTACAGAAACAACCGTCTATGCAACATGCTGTTTACTCAATGACACCACTCAAGGCGCGCCCATCGGCCGTGCTACTGCTAATAAGTCTGCTTACGTGTTGTCACCTACAGGAAAATTACTGCCACCAGGAGTCGCAGGAGAGCTGTATATTGGTGGCGCAGGTATGGCAAGGTGCTATTTGCACCGCCCAGATTTAACTGAACGAGCATTCTTAATTAATCCATTCGCATCGACTAAGTATCTCGAAAATGGTTGGAACAAAATGTATAAAACGGGCGACTTAGTTAAGTGGCGTGAAGATGGCCTACTTGACTACGTTGGACGAAGCGATTTTCAGGTTAAAATTCGCGGCTACCGTATTGAGCTTGGGGAAATTGAAGCTGCCATTAAACAGCATCCACACGTTAAAACAACCTTTATAAAGGTAAACGAGCAAGATGGAATTAAACGTATTGTCGCTTACTTGGTACTCGCAAACACAGAGTCATTCAATGAAGCTGCACTAGAGCAATCGCTGTGTCAACTACTGCCAAGTTATATGCTGCCCAGCGCCTACGTGGTGTTAGATGCGCTACCTGTAACAATAAACGGTAAAATTGATGCTCGCGCGCTGCCAGAGCCAGAGTTTTCTCACGCACAGCACCGCCGAGTCCCACAGACAGCACAAGCAAAACAGATTGCACAGATTTGGTGTGCAGTACTTGGACTCAAGCAAGTGGGGCTGGATGATAACTTTTTCCATATTGGCGGCGATTCCATTATTAGTATTCAGTTGATGTCCGCGCTAAAGCGCGCAGGTTATGCTTTATCCACCAAAGACATCTTTACCTATCCTACACTTGACGCACTATGCCAGTTTTTAGCAACGAGTGAACAGGTAATAATCAATGCAGAGCAGGGCGAACTTGATGGCAAGATCCCTCTTCTGCCAATTCAGCAGTGGTTTCTTACCTCTCATTACCAACATAAAGCGCATTTTAATCAATCTGTAATGCTGGCGCTGCCACATGATATTACACTAGATGCGCTAGAGAATGCCCTTGCTCAGCTTCATTGTCACCATGACATATTACGAGCACAGTTTAGCCAAGGTGAAACATGGCAATCTCAGTATCAAAGCACCAAAAGCTGCCCTGTGCCAAAGCTGATCCACTTAGATACGACTTCTCTTGATGCTGAGCAAACGGCACAAGCACTGACCAATATACACGGGCGCTTTGAATTAGGGAGTGGCACCCTTTGGCAACCTGTCCTGTTGAACAGTGAAACCTGTGCGCCTAGACTGGCCATTATTGTCCATCACTTAATCATCGATGGTGTGTCATGGCGGGTGTTTGTTGAAGATCTCAACAATTTGCTCCAAGGAGGCATGCTTGCAAATAAAACAAGTAGCTATCGTCAGTGGTCAGAAGTATTAGCCCAACATCCGTTTGAGCCACAAATCCCATACTGGAAAAATGTGCTACATACCCACCAGCCACTCAATGCAACAGCTCCACAGCAACACTTTACACATCGCTTCGATAGGCATTTTACCGAGCAGCTTTTACGCCATGCGCCTGCTGGTTTCAATACTGAAATCAATGACTTGTTACTGAGTGCATTTGCCAGAGCATGGTGTCACAGCTTCACCACAGACTACTGTCACCTGACATTAGAAGGCCACGGCCGCGAACATTTGAGCAATGAGATTGATACTTCCAGAACACTTGGCTGGTTTACCAGTATGTTCCCCGTTGCGTTAAAAAATGAGGACGACTTGTCTACCTTGATTATTAGTAGCAAAGAAACGCTTCGGGCTATTCCAGACAAAGGGCTTGGCTTTAGTGAGCTGGTAAGGCGTGGCGAGTTTGCTTTTAGCCAACTGCCCAAAGTAAGCTTCAATTATTTGGGACAGCTTGACAACAATAGCGATACTCAGGGTAATGGTATAAGTATGCTAAGCGCTGACTCTGGTAAAGCAAGCAGTGAAGAAAACCGAGACGAGATGGCATTAATAGTCAATGCGCAAGTGCGTCAAATGCAGCTGCAACTTACCTTTGCAAGTCAGTTAGGTGACAACCAAACGCAAAAATTTATCACTGCATTTGCAGCGACGCTAACACAAATTGTTGAACATTCACTTGGCGCGTGTGAACAAGGTAGTCTAAAAACCCTAAGCGATATAGAAATCGGTGCATTAGTGAATGGCACGGATACCCCTATTGAGTGGTTTTTATTTCCACCAGGAGGTGGAGGCGCTGAGAGTTACTTACAATCGCTTGCCCCGAAACTTTCGTCACCCTGTTATTGCTTCAACAACATTTATGCTGCGCAAGACAAGTGCGAAGGCTCATTGGCTTATGAATACTACCAGTTCCAAACGCTAGCCCTGCAATATGTTATCCACCTTAAAAAGTTAAAACCAAGTGGCCCTTACCGACTTTTTGGTTGGAGCTTTGGGGCAACACTGGTACTAGAGGTCGCAAAGTTATTACAGAAAAACGGCGACACGATTGAGCACATTGTGTTTGTTGACCCATGTTTTGACTACGCAAAAGTTAATGATGAAGCTTTTACTTTATACCCCGAATTTGCAGCGCTAGCACCTGATAGTATTAATTACAATTACTGTGCTGAACCTCGATTTGTATGCGATGCAAAAGTGACCCTGTTTAGTGCCGGATCAGAGGTAGAGATCTCCCCCTCGGACAGTTTAGAACTACAACTATCCAATCGTATTATCAACTTATATCTCAACAAAAAGCATAATCTTATTAATACAGTCATGGATATTAAACAGCTCCAAGAAATCGTGATGACAGGCTCTCACAACAGCTGGATTAAAACCCCTGATGACTTAATAAAAATGTCAGAAATTATGAACACTATTTAACAATTTCACTGTTAATATAATGTTAAATTAAAATCCTGGTGTGATGCTTAAGTGTATCACTCTAGGACTAACTCAATGCCACATTTCTCACAATATATGATTAAGGAATTACAAAATGGCTAAGGAAAATGTAGATGTACTTATTATCGGTGCTGGACCCGCCGGCACCATGACCGCAGCAAAACTTATCAAAGCTGGACTCACAGTAAAAATTGTTGAGCGTAGCCACTTCCCTCGCTATGTCATCGGTGAAAGTCTTCTACCACAAAGTATGCAGCACTTAGAAGATGCGGGATTTATGGAAGCCCTTGTCGCACGCAATTACCAGAAAAAAATTGGTGCCAATTTTAAGCAAGATGATTTCCACGAATTTTTCGACTTTTCAAAAAATTATACTGATGGCTGGACTTGGACTTGGCAAGTACCTAGAGACGATTTTGATAATGTACTTGCAGAAGAAGTACAAAAAATGGGCGCACCTATTGCGTTCGGTACATCAGTTGTTGATGCTAATATAGAGCTTGAATCACCTATTGTTAAAGTAGTAAACGAGGCCGGTGAGCAACAAGAAATCCAAGCAAAATTCGTAGTTGACTCCAGTGGTTATGGCCGTGTGCTAGCTAACTTATTGGACTTAAACGAGCCTTCTTCTTTACCTACACGTGCAACACTGTTCGCACAATTTAAACCAGCAAACGGTGTCAATACAGGCGCTGAAAACAATAAAGTCACTATTTTAGTTCACGAAGAAGAAGTTTGGGCGTGGCTGATCCCTTTCTCAGATGGCCGCGTTTCCGTTGGTTTTGTTGGTGATCCGGTTTATTTAGAGAGCGCAGAAGGTGATACCAAAGCACGCTTTTTAACTTATCTTGCTCGTGATAAACATGCCTCCGCGATGCTAGAGGGAATGGAGCTTTGCATGGAGCCTAAGGAGATTAAAGGTTATTCCAAAGGGATTAAGCAGCTTTATGGCAAAAACTTCGTGCTAACTGGTAACGCTAGCGAGTTTATTGATCCTGTTTTTTCAGCGGGAGTTATGTTTGCGATTGAGTCCGGAGCTAGAGCCGCAGACTTAATAGTCAAGCAACTTGAGGGTAAAGCCGCAGACTGGCAACAAGAGTATGAGCAGCACATGCTTGATGGTATCGCAGTGATGCGCACCTATATTGAAGGCTGGTATGACGGTCGTCTGCGCCGTTTATTCTTTTCAAATAACAAGCCGGAAAAAATAAAAAGCCAAATCACTTCTGTTTTGGCTGGTTATGTTTGGGACGACACCAACCCATTTGTGAAACGTAGTGAAAAAACATTAAATTTACTTTCGGATCTTCACAATAACCCAGAGGTAGCGTAAGTTAACCTGACGTGAATATAATGATGCACGTCAAATTATACTAATAAGATGCGTTTCAGTAGTAGTGAAAGTAGTTGTGCGAACTCTAAGAGCTCACGAGATTAATACTCGGTCTTAGGCTAGTTATAGATGTGTCACTTGGCGCTTTAAAGGACGAAGACAATGAAAACTAACTTTGTATACACTGCTGTTATTTCAGCGTTATTATCCGGCGTGGCACTTAGCACTCCGGTACAGGCCGCAAACTATAAAACCATTCTTATCCATGGCTTTCAAGCGGATCAACTAAACCGCCCAACTAGCACCAATGTTGAGCTTGAAGGTCAAGAGTACTGGTCATCTTTTTGGATAAACCATGCTGATGCTCGCATCGATTGGCCTTCTTATGAGCGCCTAGAAGGTAAAATTGCCACTGACTTTATTTGGCCAAAATTAAAGTCATTTGCCGAGAATGGCACCTGTGATCCAGGGTGTGTGTTTGTGACTCACTCAACCGGTGATCTAGTCGCACGTTATATCTTAGATAACCAAGCAACTTGGTTGCAAAATGCAGGCCTTTCTCCTTTGAATATTGTCGCTACCTTTGATTTAGCAGGTGCCGGTGGGGGCAGTGAATTAGCTGACACCGCAATTAACGCGGCAACTTCTGGTGGCATAGTCGGTGGACTAACACGTCAAGCTATTGAAGCGTGGCTAGGCAGTATGCCCGAAGAGTTTGGGATAATGTGGGATTTAAAGGTAAATAATGCCAGACAAGTCTCGCAATACCCGAGTGACAATGCGCCACGCCTGCGATTTGTTGCTGATGCAAGTGACTATTTTGGTCTCACGTCAGGCTTTTTACCTGGCAATGACGATGGTGTGGTATCTACTCATTCCTCTTGCGGTGCGTCGGCAAAAGGCAGTTTTGGAAGCTGTAGTAGCAGTGTTGCTATCAATGGTCAGCTCACTGCACAAGATGATGCAGTAACAAACTTTATGCCCTATCACTACCCACTTCTCATGAGTGCTGAGTATAGTCACGGCAATCTTCCTGATAGAGACTATCAAGGCAAAGTAACCGCAGCACGCACCCAGTTCAATGCTGGATATAAGACTATTCGCTTCAACACTTACGAAGAAACAACTGGCAGTTGGTTTTGGAAAAAAACCTATCGCTACGTAAGCGAGTCTGACTCTCAAAGCTTTTCACAATTGATTTTAAGTTCGCTGTGATCACAGTGTCACTTTGCTAATTTCTATGTTGAGGAACTGACTTGCGCAGTTCCTTGTATTAACAGAGTAAGTTTATGAAAAAGTTTTTCTTAATCAGCACGCTTTTAGTCATCGTCTGTATTGCGGCAGTTTTTTTTGCCTTGCAGCGCCCAATGCCTCCCTCACCTACACCCGCCTTGCAGGCAACTCCTCCCCTTAATGCAAGTGCGATAACACCAACTCCGAAGGCGGCTACGGCGCAAGCCACAGCGTCAAAAAAACAACCTCTCATCGATGCCCTGCCCCTTGCACAAGCAGCGCAATCTGCGGCAGCACATTATGAGTACAGCATCTCCTTGCCACCCTATTCACAACCACTTGGGAAAGGGGATTTTGACAGACTCAACCCCAACCATTTTTACGCCGTTACTATGTTATTAGAAGATACCAACCAACAGGTGTCTTTGACATTAAATCAATATCGCTTTATTCATCCAGCAACCATCGAAGTTAGTTTATCTGGCAGTCAGTTTTCCAGTGCGGTTGCTACAATCGTTGATCCAATGACACAACAGACCATCGCAACCTCTCGATTAATAAAAAAAGCAGAGGTTTGGCAAGGAGAAATTGCAGGACAAGCAGACTGGCCACCTGAGTTAAATATCCAAGTTAGAGCAAACCCAACCAATGCCAAGCCCGTGGCACTAACCGCCAATGCTCGTTACTATCAACCCAGCGCGACTTTACTAACGATTGCCCAGCCATACCCCCATAAAAGCGATTTAGTCATCCCGCTTCAGCTTGAGGTAAAACAAAGCGGTAGCTATCGGATCCGCGCAAACCTGTTCACACCTGATGGCACTCCCGTAAGTCATCTAGTAGAAAAGCAAAAGCTCAGCGAGGGTAAACAGGTCTTTCATTTAAAAGCCCATCACTCAGTGCTTGAGCCATTTTCAGCGAAGTCAGGCCCTTCACGATTTACACTAAAAACCTTTGTTATTGAGAAAATGTCACCCATGCCAGGAAAACGGGCACAATTTGGCGACAGTAAAGTCTCTGAGTATGAGATCACCGATTTTTACTTTGACGCATTGGAGCGTCAGCCATATCAGCCAAGCGCAGCGGAGCAACAGCGCCTTAGCTACTTACAGAAAATGGCTGGTAATTAATACCAGTTAAAAAGGTAAGCGGTGATACAGGTTCGAACACCGCATATACTGTGAGCGCGGGATATTTAAGAAGCTTCAGCGGCCACGCTTGGTTTTACCTGAGCAATACGATAAAAACCAAGCGCCGTGATTGATACTAATGTCATTACTATAAACAACATCATACCTGAGTGCAGATCCAAGATAAGTCCACCTATTACTGGTGCCACAGCATATCCTAGGGAACAAAGTCCAGCGGCACCAAAGTAACTAGCTTTTAAATTATCAGGAGCCAACCTATCGATGTACACATTGATATTTGTGAACATAATCGCCTCGCTTAAACTCAACACCATCATTGCTGCTATCCAACCCCAGACATTTTGTACATCATTGATAGCCATCATCAATTGAGATATCACCAAAACTATCCCGCCTGCATATAGTCGATGTTCAATTCGCCAATTTTTCATCAAATGGAGCAGCGGAAACTGACAGATAATAATGACACTTGAGTTCGCTATTATGAGGCTTGAGATCAACCATGCTAATTCAGGTACTTGAGCACGGGTAAGGTATTGAACTAAGCTCGAATCACACTGAGCATATACTAAGTACACCAAAGTCGTGGCAACAAGCACTATCAGAAATACTTTATCTTTACGTAAAATCCCAAGCCACTTTGAAAACTTTGGTACAGATTTAGCTACTGACTGAGCAGTTGCAAGCTGTGCTTCACTCAACTTAGGTCGAAAATAAAGCAGAGCAAATAGTAGACCGATATAAGATATACCGGTGTAGATAAAACTAAATTGCTCCCCGTTGAGCCCCGCCCATAACCCATAAAGAGGCCCAAGCGCTGCTCCTACATTGACTAAGAAATAGAGAAGGTGAAGCGCTAGTTCTCTGTCTTTTACATCTGCCAGTTCTTCGGTAAGTAACGCCTTACTAGGTGCATCCCAAAGCGTTCTGGGCAAACAGGCCAAAAATACCGATGTTGCGAATAGCCATAATGACTCTGTCACCGCTAGCATAGAAAAAGAAATCGCTCCTATGCTGACAGCAATGTATAACATTTTGGTGCGACCAAAACGATCAGCCAAATTACCGGTGTAAAAGCCTAAAAAGACTGCGACCGTCGCAGATAACGTCAGCAGCAAGCCTACCTCAGTAGCGCTTAGCCCATAGTTTTCATACAGTATTACGGCTAAAAATGGCCACACCATGTAATAGCTGGCACGAACAAAAAAGTTGCCAATTAGCATCACCCAAACTAATGGGGTGAAACGTGTTAATCGTGTAGTTACAGAGCTTATTTCCATGGTTCTTCCTGCTTTATTATTGTTTGGAAAAAGACCTTAATTCCTAAACCTAAGTTTAGGTCAAACTTTTGTTCGCAGTATTACACCTGAACTCAAGATAAAAGGTTATAAAATACCCAATCTCAAAAGGCGTAATATAACGCTAGTCAGAAGTTATTTGTCGTTACAGCTGAACACTGCGGCCAAAACATTCCTAAAACAGCAACATCAGCAGGTAGATTCTAACGCGTTACCAAAGGAAAATAATCGTGAAATAAGTAAGAAAAGATTTCATCCTTGAAATCATAAAAGGGAGAAAAAACCGTTGTGCAAACCGGATCCGACCTGTTTGCAAAATCACGCTAAGGTTGAGCAATAACAGCCAACCTACTGTTTGAATACGAAAGTTGGTTTAGTAAACCGTATTAGAACCGCCTAACGTAAAATAAGTTAAAGAAATCCAGACCTGGATTATGATCACTTAGACCAGCATTTGAGTAATGTAAGTACCTCATTCCCACTTTGCTATATGGTGTTACGCTTAAATTGATACCAATTCGGTCTTCAAATTGATAATGCACACCAATATCTTTACCGGCAAAACGTGTGTCACTGACGTATGACATGCCAATACCAAATTCAAAATTAACAGGCATCGTGCCGAGTTTGGTTATTGGCACATTGAGCACTGGCGATAAAGCAATTGCAAAACTGGTGTCTGAACGTTTTGGGTCGCCATACTCCCAATAGTTCGTACTCAACTCAAAGTAAATGTACGAACCTTCACTAAACCCATATTCTGAAATACTAAAGTATGCTGGCCGATAACCAAGCCTTAAGCCTTTAACGTCACCCTCTCCCATCACATAATCCAGTGCAACTTCACTACTATATGAAGGGATAGACACCAATAAGAAACCTAGCCAGACCATTATCAATGAAACAAAACGCATAACAACTCCTCAACCACGGAGACTAGTTTACGTCATTATTTAATTCTATAAACACACCAAAACGCACTTTAATGATGCCATAATGACACCAAATAAAAATTATCAAGGCACAAGGAAAACCAATACCAAATTATGAGTTATACTACCTAAAACGACCTTGAGAACGTTATATGCAGTATTTCATTGGGAGCGTTATCGCTATATTCAGTGCTTTTTATACACACGCTGACATACCAAAGAAAATAGATATCTACACCGAGCATTTTCCTCCTTATCAAGTCAAACAAAAAAATGGCGCCATCGGCGGTTTTGCTAGCGAAATTGTCAGACTCATTATGTGGGAAGCCGATTTAGGCTATCAAATCTATATGTTGCCATGGGCACGAGCCAAGTCATATGCCAGTAAATCGCCTTACGCATTGCTGTACTCATTAGCCAAGACCAGTGATCGAGAAGCGAATTACACTTGGATTGCACCGCTGTGTGAATTGAACGTCGCGTTTTATAAGCGTGCCGATGTAAACACTCACTCTCAGTGGAGTATAGAAAAAATAAAACAACATGTTGTTGCCGTTGGTGCCGACCAACTCTCAGAGAATTACCTGAAACAGCACGGTTTTAATCCTGACAATAACCTTGTATCGGTCAGTAGCTTTAATCGAGCTGGCGGTCTGCTTGAAAAAGGTAGAATAGACTTCATCTTCGGTGCGGAGAATTTTGTTGAAAGAATGGCAACTAGAATGGGCGCTCGTGCGCAATGGGATAAAGTCTTAGAAGTCCCCGACTTGAGTAAAACACTTTACCTCACAGCTCGTAAAAATGCGCCAGAAGCTTACGTACAAAAATTAAAAAAAGCAGCAGCTCAAGTACTTGAAAAACGTCATATGACTGACGTTGGCTGTCAAGTTAGGCCGTAACACCCAGCTGATCATTTTACTCGCAATCTCGATATGATAAGTCTACAGTACAGACTGGAGGTATTAATACCAGTTTGACTTAAAACTTGCTCAATTTGAAGGAGTAAATCTGACGCTAACAGCGTTAAAAATTTCTTATTTAGAACAACTAAATAGCAAAATTTTCGCCTAGTTATCGACAAGATTTTCTCGCCTCAAAATAGACCTCTTAATTAAGAAAATTGGTATAACCTTACAAATTTTACCGCGATTTAATTGGTATTGGACTGTAGTCTGCGTCATACAGCTAACACAGCCTTACAATGCTTCATCTTACCAATTTCGCGCTCTTATTCTCAGTTATAGGTAGGTAACTATGAATTGGTTCTATCGCATTTACCATTTTGCACTCAAATGTATTGTGATTTTTATTGGTATTCCAAGCCCCAAACTACATCAGGGTAAACAAGGATTAGACAGTGCGATACAAGCACTGGGATTGCAAAAAGGGGACAACGTTCTGGTTGTCACAGATAACGTCCTATTACAGCTAAACCTCCATAACATCGTTGCAGAGGCATTAGAAAAAGCCAATCTGGTCGCGCATTATTACAGTGAGGTATTACCCAACCCTACCATAGACAACATTGAAAATGGTGTCGCGACATATCATCAAAAACACTGTAAAGCTATTATTTCTCTTGGCGGTGGCTCGGTATTAGACAGCGGCAAACTCATTGGTGCAAGAATTGTCAGGCCTCACAAGCAAGTTACCCAGCTAAAAGGCCTGTTTAAAGTACTCAAGCGCTTGCCTGCCAATATTGCTATTCCAACCACCGCAGGAACTGGATCAGAGACTACCGTTGCAGCTGTGGTAAACGACCCACAGAGCAATACAAAATACGCTGCAACAGACTTCTGCTTGGTGCCCCATCACGCTGTGTTGTTGCCAGAATTAACCACCAGCATGCCTGCACATATTAGCGCAACCACTGCGATTGATGCCTTAACTCACGCAATTGAAGCGCTCCTCAGTATCAACTGTTTGAAATTCAGTCAAGAGCGCGCGCTTTGCGCATGTAAAGCCATTTTTGAGTTTTTACCTAAAGTGCAACAGACCCCTAATGATTTAAACGCAAGAGCGCAGTTGCTACTCGCTTCTCATTACGCTGGTCAAGCCTTTACCAGAACATCTGTAGGTTATGTACATGCTATTTCGCATCAATTAAGTGCGCAGTATGGCACGCCTCACGGCCTTGCCAACGCAGTGTTATTGCTACCTGTACTCAAATGGTATGGTGATAGAATAAACCAGCAGCTAGCCTTAATCGCCAGATACTGTGGCCTTACTTCGTTGGACTACCCAATAGAACGACAAGCAGACGACTTGCTTAACCACATAGAAAACTTGCTGCGCGAGCTAAATATTCAAACCAAGCTTCATGAAGTTCTACAAAGCGACGTGGCATCTTTAGCAGAGCTTGCATTAAAAGAAGCCCACCCAGATTATCCGGTACCACACTTTATGGATCCTTGCGCATGTCAGGGAATTATAAAAGACATTGCTTGTTAGCTGAATACGGTAACGATGACACTGCACTTCGTAACGTGCGTTGTCATCATCACTGATATTACAATTTAAATCGCTCAACTAGTGTAGCAAGGCGATGCGAGAAACTACTTAAAGACTCGCTGCCCCTTGCTAAACTTTGCATAGCTTGAGCGTTCTCGCTTGCAGTGCTCTGTGCGTCTAGCATCACTTGCTCTATTTGTTGACAGTCTGTCGCTTGATGTCCCGCAGCTTGATTTACTTCTTCACTTAGCGTAGTCACTTGTGCAATCGCGGTGGCTATCTCATCCATTGCCAGTGCAAGCGCTTCGCTTTGTTGGACACTGAATTCAACATCTCGTTGGCCAGAGTTAATCGCCTCGGCGGCAGTATGTGTATCTTGTCGCAGTGCAACAATTTTTTGATTGATTTCATTAGTTGATTCTTGCGTGCGAGACGCAAGTGTTCTGACTTCATCAGCAACCACTGCAAAGCCCCGCCCCTGCTCTCCAGCACGCGCAGCTTCAATAGCTGCATTTAACGCCAGTAGGTTAGTTTGTTCAGCAATAGAGACGATAGTATCTAAAATACTGCCAATACTTTCACTGTGTGAGGTCAGCTTGGCCATACTCTCGACCGCCTCTGACATACGTGTACTCAAAGACAAGATATGCTGCTTATTTTCTTGTGCATTTTTGCTCACTTCGGTTTTGTGTTGGTTGGCAGTGTGAATGCTTGCAAGACTCTCAGAAGAGCGCTCAGACACAGATAAGGCACTGGCTGAAATACTTTGTGATAGCCGGTTTGCATTGTCCATACGTCGCATCTGCTCTGTGGCATTCCCTGCTATTTGCTTACTTTCCCGCAGTGAACCTTGTGATAATGCTTCGAGCTCATGTACCTGCTTGTTAATCGACTCTAACAACTCCCTTAAGTTGTCTTTTACTTGGTTGATGTTATCAATTAACTGTCCAAACTCATCGTCATTACGTTTGCTCATTTTTTTTGAAAAGTCACCAGCCGCTAAGTGCCTCAACATTTTATTTACCGCAGCCAAAGGCCCTAACATCGCACGGCTGGTTGATACAGAAATAAACGCCCCCAGCACAATAAACACCATAACCAGTATCATAGTCACATTTTGTGCCCGCTCGATTAGTACACTGATCTCGCTTTGTGCACGATTAAAAGCAGCATTGGCATTTTGCTGCATTTTTTCAAGCTCAGCTAAAATGGTAAAACCATGCTGCTCAGATTGTTTATACAGTGTAGCGGCTTGCTGTTGCTTATTTAGCTTCTCTTTTACTGCGCTATAAAGGTAACCTGGCGTTTCTAGCTTTTCCCTCAGTCTAGCCATTCCCTCACCAAACTGCGCCAGTAGCGGCTCCGCATTCATTCCTACAGCTTGGCGCTGTAAAAATGCCACGTTATTATCAATATTATCCAGTAAAAACAGCATGTCTTGTTGATGAGGCGTTAGCTGTTGAAGTGATAGCCCACTTATCCTCTCACTATTGTTTTCAAGGGTAAAGAGCATGTCATCAATACGAACCCCTGTACCTATCATTTCCTCTAATTGTCTCGTATTGCTGGTCTCTAGTAACTCAAGATCCAGCATCGCATTGCTGGCCGTTTCTTTATCTTTTTTCAACGCTTGATATTGCTCATGAATGCGTTGTTGTGCTTCTACAGCATCGGCTTTAGCCTGTAGCATTTGCTCTGCTGCAAGACTTAGTTTACGACCAAGGTTAAGTGTACGTTTTAGCGGCTCTGCAAACGTAGGCATGGATTCCGTTAATGATGTCAAATGCTGTTGGCGCTCAACATACAACGCGTTTCCAGCAGCGAATCGCTGCTTTGCGTCACTTATCTCGGCTGCACTTTCTAATGTGTAAGCTTGGGCAATAAGCTTGCTGAGTTTAAGTTGTTCAAGCTGCAGAGCATCAGCACTGCGCTGAATTGGTAGTGTGACCTCGCCCATATCTTGATTGGCTGATTTGATTTGCGCTAACGCTAAGTAGGCTAGGATACCTGCAATTAGCAGCAGCAAGCCTAATGCACTAAAGCCTAAAGTAATTTTTTGTTTTATTGTTAGTTTACTTAGCATAATGTCATTGCTCTAATTTGAGTAACCAAACTATGTTACAAACGGAATAAAAAACCAAGTAAATACTCTAAATTTTATGAACTCAACTATTAAAAAGGTAGCTACAAAACCTTACTTTTGCTTACTTACTTTTTGATTTTATTTTTAGTTTTAGCGATCATAGTGGAAAACCACCTGATTATTTATGAGCATATTACAGTGAGAAAAACTGCTATCATAGAAGCTAAGGCCTTGTGTCAAAAACATAAGAGCGCGTTTTTATCTACCCTATCAAGCAATCAAAAAGGGTTTCCTTTTTCCTCTATCGCCCAATATATCTTTCTTGATGATAACCACTTTTATTTTTTTATCAGCGATATAGCACAGCACACGAAGAATTTAATTAAACACTCTGAGCTTTCTTTTATGATTTTAGACGATGGTGATGTCGCAGACGTTGAAAATGCTCGAGTCACTATTTTAGGCCATGCCCATAAATTATCGAGAGATGAAAGCCGCGCGCAAATTGACCAGTTTATTGCCACCCATGAAAAGGCACAGCAATATGCCATGCTCGGCGATTTTAACCTTTGGCGAGTGGTTGTTACACGAGTACGGTACGTTGGTGGTTTTGGACGCGCATTTTGGCTTGAAAAAGGTGAGTGGTATTAAACGGCGAAGTCGAATGTATTTTGACTTTGCTTCGCAGACTTGCCTTTGGTATTCAAAACAGCATGCCAAAATGCACGAGTGCTGGGTGTATCGCCCTCTTTCTTGACCTTCCAGCACCCTTTATAAATAGACCAGATATGCGCCATAAACTGGCTGGCATACCCTTTTCTGCGTTCTGAGGGAATAATATAGAGTGCACAGACCTCAAACTCTCTGCGGCGTGAAATACATATCGCAATGAAGCCCACCAACTTGCCATCTACATATAATAAATATGCCATGTTCGTTGCACAGCATAACTCAAACAAGCCAAGTTGACGCGGATAATCGCTCTGCTCCAATAGATGTGTCATTGTCTGTTCACTGTATTTATCAACTCGAATAAGTTCTAATTCTGCCACGCTCGCTCCCCCTAAACAGTAAGCCTATATCATCCGCAACGTTTGTGGGTAAATTGTGAAGTTAAATAAAATTGTTCGATTTGCACTTAATATCTGAAATTTGGTTTGCGTGATTGTTTGTCGTAATGCAACAAATCAGCCTGGTATCAATACAAGCTTTGATTAAGACGCAGGGCTTATATGTCCCAATCAGCGTAACAAATTAACCTGCCATAATTACACTCTTTTACACTTCCATCCTGTACCTAAGTTAGTATATTTTCTGACCTTAATTGATACCAATTTTCTTAATTAAGTGGTCTATTTTGAAGCGAGAAAATCTTGTCGATAACACCGCTACCGCGTTCTGCTATCGCCAAAGTACCGACGTCCATGCAGGCAAGACAAAAATTTCTTATGTCGTTGTTTTAAATTAGAGATTTTTAACACAGTAAACGTCAGATTTACGCCTTCAGATTGAGCAAGTATTAAGGCCAATTGGTATAAAAGGTTGCTCTACTTATTATGAATTACAGATTCGCTAACCCGTTTCACTATTTTGACTCAGCACTTGAGCTGTTTGAGGAAGTACATAACTAAGATTGCGTTAATAGCCTCTTTCTAACATCACCAGATGGAGTCCCCCATCACCCATATAGGTACTTTGTTAGATGGAAACGTAATGTCATTGCCTCAATATAGAGTGCTGAGTAAAGCAAATGGTGTTACTTTTGAAAGGATTTTATTATGCGTGTAATACTGACTATACTCGTTTGCGCTACCACATCGCTGGTAGGCTGCGGTGGAAGCGCTTCAGACTCAAACACTGTGCCTCCCCCAAAAAATATTGCTCCCAACCCTGCGCCTAACCCTCTGGAAAATAAACTCAACCTCAGCGCACTTGATCAACAAAATAGCCTGTACTCCAGCGATTTGGGTTACACCACAGCTTTGGAGCGCGTCTTTAACTTAAAAAATGACAAGCTATTAGTGCTAGGAGAAACGTCAAGTGTTGAAGAATCGGGAAATAAAGAAGGTTTTTATGCCATCACTGATCCTAACGGTCAAACTTATCAGTTCGAACAATCGACTGAGGGGTTTGTTGATGCTTGTGTATTCGATTCGGGTGAATACATTCTTGGTCGATTTATACAAGAAGGCGACGATATATTCAGTGTGCAACTAGAGCGTTATGATGAAACTGGCGTACAGCTAAAAAGCGTACCAATGCAAGCACTATCAATGGATGTCAAATATTATATACCCACTGACAAAAACGCTTGGCTTCTCAATCCTTTCACTATCATCCCGACAGATGACCCTCTTAGCGACACAAAATACACTCAAACCAGTATCACGTGGTGGCGCTTTAATAATGCTAAGTTCACCTGCCATGATGAAAACTTATATGTTAGTTATAATAATGGCGGACGAAAAATTGCAAAATATGACGCCAATTTACAACTAATGTGGCAAAAACCTATCGATATTCGGTATTGGGGTAATAGCTCTCGGGCTTCAGAAGCAATAGAAATTGCCATCTCTGATAATGGCTACCTTTATAGCGCTCAAAACATCAGCACAGATGCAATCCCCGCATATAACCATAAATTTTCGACGGTTCATGCAGTCCCCCAAGATGTTGCGCAAAGTGACATGCACGTCATTGTAAAAACATTTGACCTCAATGGCGAGTTGCTTAATGAGCAGTTTATTAGCGATGAACACTCTTCTTTGATTGACGATATCAAAGTGCATCAAGATACCGTGTTTATCGGTGTATCAGCGCGGCGAAGCAAAGCAGATAGTACGCGCTATTCGAGTGAATGGGATGTTGGTTTAATACAGGTTTATCATGGTGAACGAATACCTCAGCGGTATTGGTATAACATAGACAAAGAAGATGTGCTGAGAGGGTTGGCAATAGCTGATAATACACTTTATCTTTACGGTCATATCGGTGGTGTGCAAGTAGACACAAATAGCTGGGTTGAACACACCAATGGGTTTATCGGACAACTGGACATAGAAAACTTGTCTGATCTATCCATCGAAACATACCACACCGAGCGCTCTGCGAGTATTCAAAGTTTATCGGTACATGACACAGGTACTATTACCGCTGTTGGTATTGAAAATGCACCGATGACGCACTCCGCAGATACCTCTATGGCGGGACTGTTTATAAAAGTGAACAGTAACCCATAATGTTACTCTCGCGAAGCGCTATATAAATGAAATACTTAATCTGAGGTTTGGGGATAGCGATGCAACTTCATTGGCAATAACTGGTTGCCAGCAAGGCGTTAATCACCCCAAACCCAGATCTGGTAATATCAATTATTTTAATTAAGTAGCCTATTGTGAGGCGAAAAAATCTTGTCGATAACTCGGCAAAAATTTGCTATTTAGTTGTTCTAATATAAGAAATTTTTAACGCGGTTAGCTACGCCTTCAAATTGAGCAAGTATTAAGTCTAATTGGTATAACAGACGCTCTGTACAATTAGCACAAAGGAAACGTGATCAGCGCTTTAGCCCCTTGATTGTCCGCTAAATTACTCAAGTACAGCTCGCCTTGTTGATTGCGAATGATTTCTCGACTGAGTACTAAACCAATGCCCGAACCGTTCGGTTTAGTGGAATAAAATGGGACAAAAAGATTATCTAAATTATCAATGCCACCGCCATTATCTTGTAGGCAAAGTTGCCATTGTTGCCGTTTTTCAATGGTGAGTGTAATACCTTGCTTCGAAGCTAATTGATTTGCTTGTAGTGCGTTATTCACGAGATTAATCATGGCTTGTGTGAGCTGCGGTTCATCACAATACAGTACACCTGAACTCAGTACGTCTATTTGCACTTCAGGAAAGAGCGCTTGCCAGCGGTTAGCTAATACTTCAACCGCTATCGTTTGTTTTTCTACCGCAGGTAATTGAGCAATTTGCGCATAATTTGCAACAAATTGCTGTAAGTGTGCCGCACGACTCTCTATCACCCCTAGCATTGTTTGCTGCGTTACCAATGGAATTGCGTCTCTGTCTTGTTGTAATGATTGCGCCATGGAAGACACGGGAGTAAGGGAGTTACGAACCTCATGGTTTAGCACTGAAAGTAACTTTTGCCAGACTTGTTTCTCGTTGTCTCTTAGCGCTTGCTCCACCGATACAAAAACCAGCAATTGATAGACACGCTGCCCGCGATAAAGTGGGTGTGATGCTATCTTGTAGCGCGAAGAGTGTTGTTGTAACTGCCACTGTTCATCGACCTGATTTAATGCCAATTTTGACGCTGGTATCCCATCTAGGGTCATATTTGGATATATGTCCGCCATAGCACGATTGGCAAAATAAACCTGTTGGTGACCATCAAGCACAAGTACTGGCAGTGTTAGCTCACTGATAAAATTAAAGACAAAAGCCTCGTTTTGACCATATTCTTGCCGTTTTTGCTGTAATCGTTCAACAACTAACTGAATTTCGGCTTTTAGCGCTGCGACTCGACCACCTTGATAGCTAGATAATTGCCATACAGTTAGCTCCTCGTTGGAGATGCTATCTAGCTGCACAGCAAGGTTATCAAGTACTGACATCACCTTGTTGTAGCTATACCAAAGTGACAGTAAAGAAGGCACTAGTAAGGCTAAAAGTAAGGTTATTGCCCCCAATAAAGTCAGCTCAAAATAAATAATGGTCGCAATTAATAGCACAGCAAGAGTGACTAAAGGGACCGCAAAACCAAGCCATAGTTTTTGCTCAACGGATGTGAGCTTAGCCACCTTGGTTGCCCTTTAATTTGATTTCATGTTTTTCTACACGTCGATAAATTGCAGATTTACTCAGCCCCAAAAACTCACCAGCGGCAACCACATTTCCCTCAAAGTGACGAATAGCATTTTCTATCATCCGCTTTTCAGCCTCTTCAAGGCTTAGCAACGGCATATCTTGCTCGTGAAAATCTTCATCTAACTCAAGATCTTGTGCACCTATCACAGAGTGCGCCCCTAAAATCACTGCACGCTCAATCACATGGGATAATTCTCGAATGTTGCCAGGCCACGAGTATGCTTTCATTTTTGCAATTGCTGCATTACTTAAGCTGCGTTCACCACCGGTGTCATTGCCATGGCGCTTGGTATGTAGCGCTAAGAAATGAGTCGCTAAACTGGGTAGCTCATCGACTCGCGCTCTAAGTGCAGGGACGGTTAAGATAACCGTATTTAAACGATAGAGTAAATCTTGGCGAAATAGTCCAGTTTTCACCGCGTCGCTTAGATCAACATTAGTAGCCGAAATTATCCTCGCATTACTGTTACTGGTTTTTGAGTCGCCGAGCACTTCATACTCTCCGCTTTCCAGCACTCTGAGCAGTTTTGCCTGTTGTGCTACCGGCAAACTGCCAATTTCATCCAAGAATAAAGTCCCATTTTGAGCCATTTCAAAGCGCCCTGTGCGATTCGCTTTCGCATCAGTAAACGCCCCTTGGCGATGACCAAACAACTCACTTTCAAATAGCTCTGTGGGAATTGCGGCCATATTAACACTAACAAAAGGCTGCTCACTACGTAGACTATTGTTATGGATGTACCTTGCTAACTGGCTCTTACCACTACCATTTTCTCCCAATATCAATACATTTGCATCGGTTTTTGCAACCCTTAGTGCCTGTTGTAGTAAACGACTGGGCATTTTATTTTGCGTGTTATTTGTGGGTGGCTCAGTAGTTGTTTGCCTTGTTTCAATGTGGCGTTTAACGGTTTTTAACAAGCGCTGGTTTTGCCATGGTTTTTCGATTAGATCACACGCACCTAGCTGCATTGCTTGTACCGCCAACTCGACTTTGGCCCAAGCCGTGATGACTATCACAGGCACCTCTATCGACACTTGCCGAAGCCACATCAAAAATTGCAGCCCTTCTTTTCCCGAGGTAGTGTCTTTATTGAAGTTCATATCCAGTAAAATCAGTGCAACAGGTTGCTCTGCAAGTATGACTTTTGCCTCGTCGGGGTGTGAAGCTTCGATACTCCGATAACCGTGGCTTTGCAGCAAAATAGTTGCAGACATACGCACATCAGGATTATCTTCAATGATTAAAACAGCTGTCATCGTTTCCTACTTCTTGTTTGTTTATACCAATTCTCTTAATTAAGTGGTCTATTTTGAGGTGAGAAAATCTTGTCGATAACACCGCTTCCGCGTCCTGCTCACGCCGAGGTACCTACGTCCTGTAGGCAAGGCAAAAATTTTGTTATTTAGTTGTTCTAAATAAGAAATTTTTAACACTGTTAGCGTCAGATTTACTCCTTCAAATTGGTATTAGGTTCTTACCCACACTTTTATTGCCTTATTGCGCTCATTGGAGCGGAATTGATGAGTTGTCTCATCGGATATACTGCACAGAAAAGTGCAAAAGTAAGTAGTGTCATCAGCACTACCAAAAACCAGCTTGGCTTGACTAAAAGCCACTCAGATGATGGCGCGCTCAAGTACAGCCCAACTACGGCTGTCACAGCGACAAAAATTGCCGCACAAACGGGTATCAGCGTGTCTGATATTAACAAGCGATATAAACGATGTTTTTTCGCACCCAGCGCCATGCGCATACCAAACTCATATCGTCGTTGCTCAAAGCTATAGCTGAGCACGCCGTATATACCTACACCGCATAACAATAAGCTAAAGCCACATAGCCCAAAGCTTAACAACAAAGTGAGACGTTCTAAATATGTAAGCTTATGATATGTTTGTGTTAGGTCTAAAAACCGCCATATACCAGCCTGACCTGCTACGGATTGAATAGCCGATTGAACTTGAGCACGCGTCAGTGTTACATCAGGTTCCATTTCAATAATAAATGGGTAACCAAAAGGTAGCGCAGGCAACCAAGCCGTCTTGCCTTGAAGCTCGGTATAACGTTTTGGATGGTTGAAATTTTGTGAGATCCCGACCACTTCAGCTGGGACATCGGGGTTAAATATAAAGAATGTATCTCCGAGAACATTGCCCCCCGGCTTTAGCGCATGTGCGGCTGCTTCTGATACAATGACTTCTTCTTTGTCCCCCCTAATCGCCGCTTCACTAAATGTGCGCCCAGCAATCAGCGAAAGCCCTGTTAATGCAAAATAATCTGGACCTACATTTGCTCGGATCATACTTGGCATCCATTCACCAGCCAGATCCCGCATCGCAACCACCGCTAAGTCGTTTTGTAATGGGCTTTCACCATGTGCTACCCCCACCACACCGGGTATTTTTCTGAGTGCCTGTTTAAAGTCTTCAATGTGTGTGTAGCGCTTGGGAAATGGCGTCGAGTCATTTGGTATATGTAGCATCACACTGTATATATTATCTACCTGAGTTCCAAGGGGTCGCAACAGTGTATCCGCACTTTTGCTCAGCACAAGCGTTGCACCAAGCACCAGCACGGTGGTGAAAAATAGCTGAACCGCAACCAGTGTTTTGGTCATCTGCATGCTGAGCGCTTTCACACTCCCTTTGCCCGAAGTACGTATGCTTTGACTGAGTTGATTAAAATTAACCATACGCGACGTTACAAAAGCAAACAATAACGCCAACAACAGCACTATCAAAACTGCGCTAAGCAACACAGTAGAGTCCAGAGAGAGTGTATCAATAAGCGGTAAGTAACTGTGAGTCAGGGATTGTACTAGCCGCAGTTGCCACGCCGCAAAAAATAGCCCAACCACCACGGCACTTGCAACTAGCAATAACGCTTCGAGGAAAATGCCACGAAACAATACACCACGCTTTGCACCAAGCATTGCCTGCAGCACAAGCTGTTGTTGAAGCGTGTGAGCGCGAGAGATGAATAAGTTACTTACATTAAAAATGGCAATGAGCACCAAACACATCACACTGAGTAGCACAACAATAGCCAAGGTATCATGGCCTGCTACTTCTACATCCCGGTATAGACGTATGATAGGTTTAATATCCTGTAATTCTTGCTCTGCTGATTGCCATTCTCCTCGATGCCTGAGACTGTTTTGATAAAGCTGCTGCGCTAAAGTGCTGTGTGTGCCTTGCTCGGTAAGTATCGCCAATAACTTGAGATTTTCCTGCCTACTTGTCCATGGATGATATTCACCACGCTTGGTACCAAAAAATCGTTCATTCTCTGAGAAGCTTAACCATAGCTCTCCCTTACCTTGGTTTAAAAAATAAGGGTCTGAATAGGCCTGAGCAGCGACACCGACCACGGTATATAGCTTATCAATAATCCGTAAGCTCGCGCCCAGCACGCGAGCTTCACCATTGAAATATTTTTGCCACAATGGATAGGAAATAATCACTTCAGGGTTTTTCTGATTAATATCTTCAGTCGTAGTCAAGTATCGACCCAGCGCAAGTGGCATTTTCATCATAGTGAAGTAGTCATCACTTACAAAACTCAGCGTCAGTTTAGGTGAGCCTGGTAAGTTTTCGACGACATCCGAAAAACTACTGATCAAAGCACGCTTTTGATAAAGCGCCTCGGTTTGTCGCCAATTAAGCATGTTTTGAACACTTTGCATGCCTTCAAATACCCGATCTTGATAGATATTGCTTTGCTCAATGACCACAAAGCGTGACTCACTCTCTATATCAAGAGGTTTAATAAAAAAGCCGCTAAACAGGCTCAGTGCAACAAAAAAACAGCTTAGTGTCAGCGCCAAGGTCAACACTAATGTAATACAGAAACTAGGCACTTGAAGTAAGCTTTTGATGGCCAGTGTGGTTTGCCGTTGGAGCTGCATCAAAGTCATCACATAACCTCCGATAAATGAGCTGAGTGAGACACTTTGCTTTTTGACACCAATACTCCATCCAGCAGTTGAATTTGCTGTTTTGCGTAGCCTGCATAGCGGGTGTCATGAGTAACCATACAAATGGTAACACCTTGTTCATTGAGGCTGTTCAGCAAGGCCATCACCGCATCACCATTCTTAGAATCTAAGTTACCTGTGGGTTCATCCACCAGCAAAATACTTGGCTCGCCCGCAAGCGCTCTGGCAATAGCTACGCGCTGTTGCTGACCTCCTGATAATTGACTCGGTTTGTGATTGGCTCGGTGGGACATCTCTACTTGCGTTAACGCTCGTATCACGCGCTGTTCGATTTCTTGAGCTGTGAGAATTGGCTCTCGGTAGTGTAGCGGTAACGCAACATTGTCAAATACGGTTAACCCATCGAGCAGATTAAATGATTGAAATACGAAACCAATATGTAAATTCCTCAGTTCTGCCTGAGTATCTGCATCGAGTGAACTGGTTTCAACACCTTGAATGCAATAGCTGCCTGAGGTGATCTCCTCTAGTAGCCCTAAAACACTGAGTAACGTCGACTTACCCGAGCCGGATGGCCCTGTAATTGCGAGATAATCACCTGCTTTGATGTTTAGACTGATGTTACTAATCGCATGGGTTTCTACATCCTGACCGTAGTAAACCTTGCTTACTTGGTGCAATGCCAAAATTGTATTATCCATTTGCTTTTCCTTTACCGATTGAGTGATGTAATTGTTATTTTTTTTAAGTGTTGATGAGCTGACATATCTGACATCACCACTTGCTCACCGGCTGAGCCGCCTTCAAGTATTTCAATGGCATTGCCGGCTAGTTTACCAAACTTGAAACTTTTTTTGATGAGTACATTTTCTTGTTTATCTAAAACAAATAAGTCGCTATTGGATTGTGGAGACAGCCACGGTAATTGGGGGATTGAGAGCGCGTCCTGTATCCTTGCAGTAAAGATTTTACCCTCGATGGTCAGCGCCGGACGCGCGTTACTTGGCAGGGTCCCCGTTAACGCCAGCTCAATGGCGATACGACCATCTTGAACAACCGGTACAACACGACTCACCGTTGCAGCAACTTTACCGACAAAGGTATTGATCATCGCCGGCTGCCCTATCACTACCTCACTTGCCTCTCGTTCAGGTACTAACAAATCTGCCACCAGCAGACGTTCACTGCCCACCACCGCAAGAGTTTGCCCCGGTGTAATTGCTTGCCCTTGACTCACATTCACAGCTTGCAACATCCCTGCGATCCCAGCTTTGACGTTCAGTTGTTCCACTGCTTGTTTTGCTATGTCATGGCTCAGTTCATATTCTTTTAGCAACTCCCGCTCAATCTCAATACTTCTAATATGTAGTGCTTGCATTTGTGTAAGTTGTTGCTCACTGAGTAAAACGCGGGTTTTTAGCTGTTCAAGAGTCAGGACGGAGCGCTTATGATCAAGTTCTGAAACAATGCCTTGTTTCACTAACAGTCGCTCAGCTTGCTCTCGGAGTTTGGCACTCTCACACTCACTATGGAGCAGTGCTATTTGCCCTTGCAAGGTAAGTAATTCACTTTGCTGACTGAGCTTCAATGCGTCAACACTGGCGCGTTGCCTAGCAAGTGTTAACCGTTCACGCTGCAATCTTTGCGTCAGCTCAGGATTAATCAAGCGCATAATAACGGTATCTGGCTCCACTTTTGTGCCTGCAAGATACTCGACCGTGCTTACTTGAGCGGAAAATGTTGTGGTGATTTCTCGGCTAAGTTTCGAACGTAATTTTCCATACCCAGAAACGCTATACTGTATCGAGCTTTTTTGAATTGGTGCAAAGGTAATCGTATTCGCATCAAGCTGATTATGCTCTTGAGATAGCAAAAAACTCAGTGCCACAAACACACTAAGCGTTATACCTAGCCACCGCCAAATGGGTGACTGACGAGAGGATTTATTGCGGCTGATTTTAATGTCCATAGTGTTATCGCACTGTTTTTTGATTTCATAAAGCGAACACCATGCCAAAAGTAACCTGTTGATATATAGTCAATTTAACAGTCTCCTTTTCGTTTACTCTCCCAATAATGGGACAATATTCAACAGCGCTGGGACAAGCATGTAGTGCGCGTCGCCAAAGTCTGTAGTTTGTGATTGCAGTTGCTAATTTTTTGAGCTAAGTTAGTCCCTGATACATTAACGAAGGAAAGTAATAAAATGCACCGCTTACTCATCTGCTCTGTTAGTGCAGTACTGGCGCTTTCAGGCTGTAATTCAACTCCACATAACGACACACCCGCAGATAAAAACCTGACTGTTGGTGTGGTTCAAAAAGAAATCAAAAATGGCCTTCCGGCCAGTGACGTCGCTATTGCATTAGGCAGCCCTAATATTGTCAAGACCGATCCTGATGGCAAAGAAGTGTGGATCTATGACAAATTTACCAAAGAGCAAGTGTTTCAAACGAACTCGGGAACATTGGGCTACTTTTCAGGGAATGGCGGTGGCATAGTGTCAACGGGCTATGACAAAAGTAAGGTTAGTACTAAGACGCTCACGGTTGTCATCAAGTTTGATAAGAGAGATACAGTCGAAAAAGTAGCGTATCATACCAGTTCGTTCTAGGAGCAATAATCAATGAACGCCCTAGTAACAGCAACCGTTAAAGGTGTCGTACTTGCGACAACACTGCTTATGCTGAGTGGATGTAAAAGTTCCGCGCCACAAATGTCAACGATGGAAGTGCGTAGCTTACAAACCAAAGAATATAGCGATGCAGAGTCTATTTTGGTTTACCGTGCACTTGTCAACGCACTGCTGGATAGAGAGTTTACTATCAGTGCGTCAGACTCATCTTCAGGTGTGCTAATAGCAAATTACTCCACCACCCAAACCAATACCACCGAAGCGGTCACCAAAGCACTGGCAACCTATTTCACCCTCGGCTTAAACTGGATATTTGGTGACAACAACATGGATGATATACTTACTGTTGATGTCTCTGCCAATGTTGCCCCAATAAAAAGCGGTAGTCGACTTAGGATTAATGCGGTGGCTAAACGCCTAAATAGCGATGGTGAAATCGTCGAGTCGCAAATGATAGTCGACCCTAATTATTATCAGGGTATCTTTGAACAAATAGAAAAGTCGGTGTTCTTAGAGCAAAACATCAACTAAACCCAAAAGCTGAGCCTACTACTCAGCTTTTTGATACCCTTTACGTTACTGCGTTCTGATCTTTAAGCAAAGCTTACATTATACCAATTCGCTTAATTAAGTGGTCTATTTTGAGGCGAGAAAATCTTGTCGATAACGAGGCAAAAATTTTGCTATTTAGTTGTTCTAAATGAGAAATTTTTAACGCTGTTAGCGTCAGATTTACTCCTTCAAATTGAGCAAGTATTAAGTCAAATTGGTATTATGCTCATGAAGCAGTGTGATGATATCGCCAAATTCCCTTAAAGGCTTTACTCGCTAAATAGAAAAATAACAGTGGCATGAGTACTAATTTTAATATTAGTAGCGAAACCACATTCAAAAAATCAATAAATAAAGACTCTGCGGCATTAAGCATATCAGTAATTCCACCAGATACCGCTTTAATTGCTCGACTGAGTGTGCCTTCTGTATCACCTTGAAGCTGCTCATTTAATTCATTAATAGCTTGTTGATGTTGGTCTTTCTCTCTATTAATGAGTGCGATTTGGTTATCTAGCTTTGCCTTTTTACTGTCTAGTTGTTGCTGCTTCTCTATAAGTGGCTTAGCTTCTTCACTTTTAGTAAATGTTAGCCACTGTGACAAACTGCGATTAGCTTGCGCCGCTTCAATGTCTTTTGATAGTGCTTGAAGTTGTGCGCTGAGCTCAGTCGCTTCACCGTGCAGCTGAACTTGTTGATTGGTTAGTTGTTCAATATGCCCACGATGTGTTTGTTTTTGCTCAGTGACCTTGGACTTTAACCTAGCACTTTGGCTGCTGGTCTGCGTCGCCTGTGATTGAAATACATCAACACTACTAGAGACAACTTGGTTTTGTTTATCTATTTCATTATCTAACAACAACTGACTGGTGACGCCTGTCGATAAAATAACGAAAGGTACTAAAAACCGGATCAATATCATAGTCGCTAGTATTTTAGTTCGCACATGTTGCCAAAGCCCCATGTACGAGCACACTATGTAACCAACCACGGTTACCGTAAACGCGATACTAAACATAACATGGGTTGAAATAGAGTATAGAATTCGTTGAATAAACAGTGAGCCTATCGCCAGCTGCATTACATTAGATATGTATTCTGCTAAGTCATTGATAGGATCGAGCAACTGAGCTGGCTGAATACTCGCTACGCCTATGCCGAGTTCTGCCGATTGCAGCAAAGAAATCGCACCATTCACGGTACGAGCAGAAGCATAGACCAATGAAGACTGAAGTAACGCTTCGTCAATAAACGCCATCATCGCAGCGTTAAATGGCGGCAGCCAACTGGCCAACACCAGCATTATTAACAATAAAAAAATAACTAGCTGCCTGCTTTTTATTTGCATCTATTTCTCCCCCTCAACTATAGCCACGCGTTTTATACCAATTTTCTTAATTAAGTGGTCTATTTTGAGGCGAGAAAATCTTGTCGATAACTAGGCAAAAATTTTGTTATTTAGTTGTTCTAAATGAGAAATTTTTAACGCTGTTAGCGTCAGATTGACTCCTTCAAATTGAGCAAGTATTAAATCAAATTGGTATTACATCAAGCTTAACGAGTAACCGCGTTTGTTGCGAGCGAAGTTTTCCGATAGACCTAAATACAAAGCAGGCCATTTTCAATCATGTCTAATACTTCTGCATAAAAGCTAGATATAAGCCTCTTTACAGCATTAATTTGTGCAGACAAGAACAAGATGGAGTTTTTCCTACCACTCGCCTTTCGTCAATTAATGAGATTTAGGTTTTATCGAGCGACCAGGCTTTTCTTCTAGCGGCTTATCTGGCCAACGGTGCTTGGGGTATCGGCCACGCATCTCTTTAGCTACATCAAAGTAAGAGGTGCGCCAAAAATTTCCTAAGTCACTGGTAGTTTGAATAGGCCTTTTGGCTGGCGACAATAATTCGAAGCGTACCGCAACCTTACCACCAGCCAACATGGGTGACTCTAGCTGTCCAAACATTTCTTGCAGCACCACGGACACCGTCGGACCTTGATGCTCGTCGTAGCGGATCAAGACACGTTTTTCACTGGGTGTAATATAAAATTCGGGAGCCTGTGACGCTAATTGTTGCTGTTGATCCCACGTCAGTGTTGCCTGTAGCAAATTAAAGATGTCCAATTGTTTTAATTGCTTAATAGTACTCACACCGCTGAGATAAGGCAGCAACCACGTATCTAACTGCGCGATTAAATGGGCTTCTGAGATACACGGAAATTCATCCACGTGTTCGCCAAGCCATTTCGCTCGTGCAAGCCAAGCTTGACTTTTTGCGGACCAGTTTAATAGCCCAAGTCCTTGTGAAGTTAAAATATCCTTCACACATGACTCAAATTCACAAGCAGGGATCTGACTTAGGTTTTGTTCTTTTAAGATAAGTGCCTGGTAACATAGACGGCGACGCCCAAGTATCGCTTCTTTTTTATTGTCTAGCTGATAATGGGTTTCCTCGCTTAACTGCGAGGCTAACTGTTCAAGGAGTAGGCTCTGGCTCACCGCACAAGCCAGATATACTAGGCCATCTTTGTTTTTCCCATCCACATCACATACCACTAAATATTCCTCACCTTGCAGCGTATCTGCTTCGCGTAGCGTTACGCCTCTACCATTGGCAAGTAAATAACGATTGTCACCGTGAGCACGCTTTTGCGCAGCGCGGTCAACAAAGGCATGCAGTAGCAAACTAGCAGTATGGTTATGTATATCGGTAAGTGAGAGGCGTTCGATGTTTAACACAATACCCAACTTTTTAGCAAAAGACTTGGCTAAAGTAAGTACAACTTCAGTGGTCGCACGATGCAGGCGGTAGGCACTAGTGGCGGTCTTTTTGTCTTTACTATACTCAACTAATGCCAACAATCGCCGAGTAATATCACTGTTTTTGGCTTGTATTTGAATATCTCGTTCACTTAACATCGCTGCTAACAAGCAAGCAATTTGCTGTTCTTGTAATGTGCTACTATGCAATAGCATGCTTGCCAACCTTGGCGCAACCCCCAGCGCCAATGCCATTTGCCCAGCGGTTAAAATTTTATTTTGTTCATCAACGAGGTTTAGCGCGTGATTAAGTTGACGGGCAACCGTAAAGTGTCGTTCTGGCGGTGCACTTAGCCAATTAGCATCTTGGTATTGCGTTATACCCCAAGCACTTAACTCCAACGCTAGCGAGCAAAGATCGGTGGTCGTTATCTCTTCTGGCTGAAAGTCACTCAAGGTATTGTGCGCACTTTCTTGCCATAAACGTAAACAGTACCCTGGCTGTAAACGTCCTGCTCGTCCTGCCCTCTGAGTGGCAGAAGCTTTAGATATCATTACCGTATCCAACCGAGAGAGGCCACTTTTCACATCATAAGTCAGACGCTTTTCAAGTCCTGAGTCAATCACACCCGTGATCCCTTCTATGGTCAGACTGGTTTCAGCAATATTTGTGGCAAAAATTACGCGTCTCACCGCGGCACTTTGTTTGCTCAATACTTTTTCTTGCTCTGCCAATGGTAAACCACCGTATAGCGGCAAGCATATAATGTCCTCTCCAAGTGTGGCTTTGCAGGCTTCTATACAGCGTACTATCTCTCCTTGACCTGGGAGAAACACCAAAATATCGCCACTCTCTTGCACCCTAAGTACCTGTTGCAATGCACGCAGAACATGATCAGACAAATACTGCGACGGTTTACCAAAATAGGCGACGTCAACGGGGTAAGTTTTTCCTGGACACGTCAGTATCGGGGCATCATCGAGATAGCGAGATAACAGTGCGGTATCTATGGTTGCCGACATGACTAGCAGCTTTAGGTCATCTCTGTAAGCTTGTTGTACTTCATATGCCAGCATCAACGCTAAGTCAGCATGAATAGAGCGCTCATGAAATTCATCAAAAATAATCAAGCCAACATCCACCAGCTCAGGATCCGCTTGCAAACGGCGTGTTAATACCCCTTCAGTGACTATCTCTAACCGTGTTTTAGCCGACAGGCGTTTTTCGTTGCGAATTTGGTAACCCACCCGCTCACCAACGGTTTCTCCTAGCTGCTTTGCTAAATAATGCGCAATAGATTTAGCTGCAACTCGACGTGGCTCTAGCATGATAATTTTTTTATCACCGAATAAGCCTGCCTGTAATAATCGCAGCGGTACTAAGGTAGATTTACCTGCACCCGGCTCCGCTTGTAATACCAAACGACTATCTGAGGCAAGTGTTGAAATAATATCGGGAATAACAGCTTCTATGGGTAACAAAACGGGTCGTACTTTTTAGGTTGTTTTACCCTACATAATACACTTAAATGGCGCCATAATGTATGCTATTGCCTGCACAGCTTGTTACCCCGCTTTTCGAGAATAGATAAGATCAGCAAGATTTGAGAGCGTGCTCAGTCTCCCTGTTTGTAAATACGTCTGTAGGTTATGTGCAAGTGGACTGCTGCCGCTAAGCTCCTCACCCTCTCCTGCTAAAACACCGACCCACGCGTTTCTGCGCGATGCTTTTGCAAGATATAACCCACCATCAGCCAATTCTAGTACGTGCTCCCAGCCAAGCTTTTCAGGCTCACTAGGGTAAAAAGGAAAAGGAGCGAAGCCGATTGAGCAAGTACAATTGATAACTTGGTCATTGACGATAAAAGGGTAAATTTCCACTTGCCGCCTGATCCGCTCCATCACTTCCTGTGCTGCCACATAGTCTAAATCAGGCATCATCAACAAAAACTCTTCTCCACCCCAGCGAACTATCGTGTCTGACTCACGGGTGCACTGCTTTAAAATTTCAGAAAAATCTTGTAAAACTATATCACCAGCGGCATGACCAAAAGTGTCATTGATCCCCTTAAAGTGATCAATATCTACAATCACAAAAATAAGATCTGCATTGCCTTTTGGTGGCGCACCGTGCCAAACTTGACGGCATGCTTCAATTTTACTGTCAATAACACTAAAAAAATGATGGCGATTATTAAGGCCTGTCAGGCTGTCTGTAAAGCTCAAGGTTTGCAGGCGTTTGTTGCGCTCAGCAAGCTCTTCTGTTCGTGCTGTGACTTGGCTTTCAAGTCGTTTGGTGTACTGCCTATTTTGCCAGCGCCAATAAATCACTGTGATAAGCGTAAAGGTAAGTAGTGCAATTAACAGCCAACGCTGCTGATTGAGCCTTGCATTCTCAATCTGCTGTTGGTGAGCAATAATAAGCTTTGCCTGCTGAGCATTATCACGCTCAAGTGCATCAAGCGCTTGTTGTTGCTGCGCAAGCGAATACTGCGCTTCGAGTTTCAAAAGTTTGCTATTACGCTTTTGCAAATTTAACGACTTTTCAGTCACAGTATATCGCTTTAGGTATCGATGCGCCTGTTGATAGTTACCTCGCTGGGCATACGCTGCCGCTAATGTCCATTGAAGCTGAGACTGAAACAGCAAAAATCGCGTACCTAATGTGATTTCTAATCCCTGTTGAGCAAGTGTTATCGCATCTTTATATTCACCGGCTTGTAACGCGATCCGCGCTCGCTGCACCGCAGCCATAATGCGCATCCGCTGATTCTTCATCAGGTAGTTTTGCTCATCCAACTTTTGGATAATTGCTCTTGCTTGTGGGTACTTACCGAGCTGCAAATACGCCCATGAACGCGTTAAGCTTAACTGTGCGATAGTTTCTTGACGAACAGAGGAAGCTAACGGCGTGGCTGCGGTTTTAAGTGCCAATCGATATGCGCCTTTATCCATATATAGGCGTGCTTGCCAGAGCATAATCTCAGCATGTATCTGCGCGTTATCGTCAATTGTTTCTATCAATTGTAACGCTTTGTCTAAATACCGCTGTGCAAGATCAAAACTTTCAAGGTCGATATCTAGATGTGCAATGGCAAGATAAGTCGTGGCCTTAAGCATAGTGTTAGCTTCAGATCCAGCGAGTTGCAAAGCTTGTTGATGCAGATCCAGCCCAGCTTCAAACTCACCAAAGTGTTGCACTACACTCCCCTCAAGCAGTAGGGTTTTAATTTGCAATTCTTTATCACCCTGTCCCCGTGCTTGCTCTTTGAGGGCACGAATACTGGGCAATAGCGACAAATCATAGTCTTCTTCTACTGAAAGTAGCAAAGCATCGTACATCTGCTGCATGTGTGCTTTAGATTCATAAGCCAACGTACCAAAGGACGGCAAAAGTGCAAAAACGACACCAAACACCATAAGCAAAAATTGCATCAATCTACCTCAACTAACATTTTTGCATTAGCCACCTGCCAATTCGCAACCCTTTTGTTAATAAAGCCAGACTCAGTAAGTGCTCGCTTTATGATCCCCCTTTGCTTTAATACGTGTAAACCACGATTTAGCGCTGCAAATATTTGCTCACCTTCTGGGTGATTTTTACTTACAACGAAATGGCGAGAATCGGGTAATACAACTTTAATGTCTTCTATAGGAACATATTCTTTCCCCTCAAAGGTTAACACCAAAGAATCGCTCACACTGAAGTTGATCAACATGGTATCAACCACATTGCTTTCCACCATCTCTAACATAGTTTCCCATGGACCTATAAAACTCACCATGTGTAAATCTGTATTCATCAGGGCTCGCCAATCAACTGCCCATCTCGGGTTAGAAACCACATCAAGCTGCCTCAATTGGGACAGTGGAGTCTGTTGCAACGCGACATTGCGCTTTGTAACATACAAACCCGCCTCATATTCACCAACCTCAACAATAGGCTCAGAAATAAATAATGCGCCTCGATAATCTACGATACTTTCATGCCAAACACTGCGGGCCAGAATTAAGCTCTCTCCTGCTATCAGATCGGAAAACTCTAAAATATTGACAGATGGTTTTGGGTTGAATACAACTTGGCGGGTTTCGCCACCGAGAAACAGCGCTTGTTGCAGTAACACCATTTCGATGATTTCGATATGAGATCCCTTGGTTGTGGGATGAAAGGTGTCAACATCTAATACATGACGACCCGCAAGAAAGTCTTCGTAGCGTTGACTGAAATTTTCACTGCTAATGATGTCTACAACAAGCTGGTTGCTTCCCCAGCTAATGGGCGAAATAAACAAAAGCCAACATACCCACTTCATTTTCATTGTTGATGAAAACCTTATTATTAACAGTTATTCAATCTAGTATACGTTAGTTTAGTCTCCATTGTTAACCACAAAACAACATTATCTAATAAATTTGGATGCTTAATTTATCTAGCTCAAGGTTTGAATTTGGAACTATGTTAATTATTTTATTTAAGTGGTTTATTTTGAGGCAAGAAAATCTTGTCCGTCACATCGCTTTCACGCCCTGCTCACGCCGAGGTAACTACATCTGTAGGCAAGGTAAAACCTTACTATTTAGTTATTCTAAATAAGAAATTTTTAACGCAGCTAGATTTCTGACTTCAAATTGAACAAGTATTAAGGCTAATTGGTATCAGTCATAGGATGTGTTGTTTAGCGCAATAAAAAGCCCTATAGAAATAGGGCTATATCATCATCCAGTTTATGTCGTTTCTTAGCCGAGGTTTGGGCTGAGCCAGCGCTCAGCTTCCGCTAATGACATCCCTTGGCGCGTCGCATAATCTTCAACTTGATCTTTTTGAATAGTCGCAACGGCAAAGTACTTAGAATCTGGATGCGAGAAGTACCAACCCGACACCGCAGCTCCCGGCCACATGGCGTATGAACTAGTCAGCTTCATACCGATACGGTTTTCAACATCTAACAGTTGCCAAATTTTTTGTTTCTCGGTGTGCTCAGGGCACGCTGGATAACCAGGCGCCGGACGGATCCCTTGATAGTTTTCACGAATAAGCTCTTCATTACTTAGTGCTTCATCCGCAGCAAACCCCCAGTGCACTTTACGCACTTGCTCATGCAGATATTCGGCAAATGCCTCGGCTAAGCGATCTGCAACTGCCTTAACCATAATCTTGTTGTAGTCATCTTGCTTAGCATCAAATGCCTCTGCTAAGTCATCTTCTTCAAGACCACCGGTGACGGCAAATGCACCGAAATAATCAGGAGTGCCTTTAGGTGCAATATAATCCGACAAACAATAGTTAGGAAAATCGGTTTTTTCGGTTTGCTGGCGCAGCTGACATGACGTAACCAAGACTTCACTTCGTGACTCATCTTTGTAAATCTCAATATCGTCACCCACGCGGTTAGCCGGGAACAAACCAATCACACCAAGTGGCTGCAAACTACCATCTCGCTCTAGTTGATCTAACATGGCATTGGCATCATGAAACAGTTTTTGCGCCTCTTCACCAACCACTTCGTCTTGCAGAATACGTGGATATTTACCAGCCAATGACCAAGTCATAAAAAATGGCGTCCAGTCGATGTAATCGCGCAGAGTTTTGATGCTCACATCTTTAAACTCAGTGATCCCCAACTTACTTGGTACCGGTGGCGTATAGTTTTGCCAATCAAGTTTTGCAGCATTATCCCGAGCTCGCGCTAAGGTAACCGGTTTTGAGCGTGGCTTTTTACGCGCTTGTTGCTCTCGCACTTTGACGTATTCATCCGCGGTTTTTGCCAAAAATTCGGGCTTTTGTGTTTTACTTAGCAGGCTAGATACCACACCAACCGCGCGACTGGCGTTATTGACGTAAATCACACCTTTATCATACTGAGGTTCAATTTTAACTGCGGTATGGGCTTTCGATGTGGTAGCACCGCCAATAAGCAATGGAATATCAAAGCCGCGGCGTGTCATTTCTTTAGCGACATGCACCATTTCATCAAGAGAAGGCGTAATAAGGCCAGACAAGCCAATGACATCAGCATTTTCATCAATGGCCGTTTGCAGGATTTTTTCTGCTGGCACCATCACCCCTAAGTCCACAACTTCGTAGTTATTACATTGCAGTACCACGCCCACGATGTTTTTGCCGATGTCGTGTACATCGCCCTTAACTGTGGCCATGATCACTTTACCGTTACTTGAGCCCTCTTCTTTTTCTGCCTCAATGTAAGGGTCGAGGTAGGCCACCGCGCGCTTCATCACTCGAGCAGATTTCACCACTTGTGGCAAAAACATTTTGCCCGCGCCAAACAAATCGCCAACCACGTTCATACCATCCATCAGAGGCCCTTCAATCACTTGGATTGGCTTATCAAACAGCTGACGACAGGCTTCGGTGTCTTCGTCAATAAACTCTGTGATCCCTTTAACTAGCGCGTGTTCCAAGCGTTTTTCAACTGGCCAAGAGCGCCACTCTAGATCTTCTTTTTTGTCTGCTTGCGCCATACCTGAATATTTAGGCGCTATCTCAACTAATCGCTCGCCAGCACCAGCGTCGGTATTGAGGATCACATCCTCAACGGCATCACGGAGCTCTTTTGGAATATCGTCATACACTGCAAGCTGACCGGCGTTAACAATCCCCATATCCATACCCGCTTTAATCGCATGGTACAAAAATACAGAGTGGATAGCTTCACGCACGGGATTGTTACCGCGGAATGAGAAGGATACGTTCGATACGCCCCCAGACACTTTACAGTGCGGTAAGTTTTGCTTGATTCTGCGCGTGCCCTCGATAAATTCAACGGCGTAATTATCGTGCTCTTCAATCCCCGTGGCGACCGCAAAAATATTTGGGTCAAAAATGATGTCTTCTGGCGGAAACCCAAGCTCATCAACCAAGATTTTGTAAGAGCGCTGACAGATCTCAAACTTTCTATCTGCGCTCTCCGCTTGACCAACTTCATCAAACGCCATAACTACCACGGCTGCACCAAAACGTTTGATAATTTTAGCTTGATGAATAAATGGTGCCTCACCCTCCTTTAAGGAGATTGAGTTTACGATGGCTTTACCTTGAATACATTTCAGGCCCGCTTCAATGACTTCCCATTTAGACGAGTCAACCATGATGGGAACTTTTGAAATATCCGGCTCTGACGCTATCAGATTGAGAAACTTTACCATCGCTGCTTTTGAGTCCAACATGGCTTCATCCATGTTGATATCAATTACCTGAGCACCATTTTCAACTTGCTCTCTGGCAACATCTAATGCAGTTTCGTAATCCTCTTCTAGAATAAGGCGCTTAAACCTTGCTGAACCCGTTACATTGGTACGCTCACCGACGTTAGTAAATACTGCTGTTTGTGTCATGGTGAATTCCTAATTTAAGTTACAGGCTTCAAGTCCTGCCAAACGCATCCGCACTTCGATGTCAGGCAAGTTACGCGGCGGGGTTTGTGCAAGACCACGTGCAAAGGCGCTAATATGCTCAGGTGTGGTGCCGCAGCAACCACCAACTATGTTGATAAATCCTTCTTTACCCCAATCGATAATTTCTTTTGCCATGTCATCGGCTTCTAAGTCATATTCACCAAACTCGTTGGGAAGCCCAGCGTTTGGATGCACAGAGGTAAACGTTTCACATACCCGTGATAGCTCTTCTACATATTGTCTTAGTAAATCTGGGCCTAACGCACAATTCAGACCAATGGAAATGGGTTTAATATGGCGAATGGAGTTATAAAACGCCTCTGTGGTTTGCCCTGACAGCGTACGCCCTGACGCGTCGGTTATAGTACCTGAGATCATCACAGGTAATCTCACCCCAGCTTGCTCAAAAGCTTCCTCCACACCATAAGACGCGGCTTTGGCATTCAGGGTATCAAAAATAGTCTCAATCAAAATAAGGTGCGCACCGCCTTCAATAAGGGCAAGCGTTGACTCGACATAAGCTGCAACCAACTTGTCGAAAGTGATATTGCGAAAACCAGGGTCGTTTACATCAGGAGAAATGGAGCAGGTTTTTGATGTTGGACCAAGTACACCTGCCACATAGCGAGGCTTGCTGGGGTCTTGGGCGGTAAATTCATCGCACACCGCACGTGCAAGCTTCGCCGATTCGAGATTAATCTCTCGACTCAGGCTTGCCATATCATAATCTTCCATTGAGATAGTGGTGGCATTAAAAGTATTGGTTTCAATGATATCCGCGCCAGCAGCGAGATAATCACGATGGATCTGCTTGATAATCTCAGGTTGTGTCAAGCTTAGCAGATCGTTGTTACCTTTGATAAGGACATGCCAATCTTTAAAACGTTCACCACGATAGTCCTCTTCTTCTAATTTGTGCTTTTGGATCATTGTACCCATCGCACCGTCTAAGATCAGAATACGTTGCTGCATTGCTTGCTTAAGCTGCGCTGCAATTTGCTCACCGTTTACGGCTACATTATTCGGCATAATTGTTAGTCCTTACATCTTGGCTAACTAAGTTAATATCATAAGGTGTGGTTTGGTAAACATAGTAGTTTAACCAATTTGAGAATAACAAAAACGCGTGACTTTGCCATGTTTTGGAGGGGCGCTTTGTGGTGTCATTCTCAGGAAAATAGTTCTCGGGCAGTGGTGCATTAGCCATTTTCTCACAGTCACGTAAATATTCTTTTTGTAACGTGTCAGCATCATACTCTGGGTGACCTGTGATATAGACTTGACTGCCAGAATGGTTTTTTATTAAGTAAGCACCCACTTTTTCTGAGCCAGCTAAAATTACAAGGTCTTTACATGTATTAATTTTGTCGACATCAATATGGCCATATCGAGAATGAGGCACTAAAAATTCATCGTCAAAGCCGCGAGTCAGCGCCCCATGGTCAAAATAACAGTGGTGCTTAAATACGCCGCACAGTTTGTCATTTTTGAGTACTCGCTTTAACCCATAATGGTGATACAAACCGGCATGCGCTGCCCAGCAAGAGAAGAGCGTTGAAGTAACATGGTGCTCTGCCCAATCAAAAAACGCCTGTAACTCTTGCCAATACACCACATCGTCATACTCAAGATGCGCCAGTGGTGCGCCAGTGACGATCAAGGCATCATAGTTTTGCTCTTTTACATCTGAAAAATAGCGGTAAAACATGTCTAGGTGTTGCTCTGAATTTTCAGAACTGCGGTGAGTGTCTAGCCGTAGTAAATCGACATTCACTTGCAAAGGCGTATTGGCCAATAGCCTAATAAATTGCACCTCAGTTTCCACTTTATTTGGCATCAAGTTTAATATGGCAAGTCGCATAGGGCGGATCTCTTGCGTTGATGCACGGCTTTGTGGCATCACAAAAACATTTTCATGACGCAGTTGGGCAATGGCTGGGAGTTCGTCGGTGACGGTGATTGGCATGCGCTGCTCCAGACTAATCGAATGGCATTATTATGGACAAAAACAGGAAAATTTCAACCTCTAGATGTATGGACGTCCAAAACCCCATAATAACGATTTGATCTCGCTCCCTCCCCATTTTTTGTTCAATGTATGTATACTTGCCACCAAATTAATAAGCACAAGCAGCGTGGTATATATGATTGGCATTGGGGAAGCGGCAGCAATTGCAGCAGCCGGAGTATGGGCTGGTTCAACAATTTTATACAAGCGATTTAGCCATCACCTCAGTCCGTTTGAGCTAAACGTCAGCAAAGGCGTTATTGCTTCTGCTCTGATGATATTATGTTTACTCGTCACCGCTGATACCATGTACCCCACCTTACTCTCTAGTTGGGGCTGGCTGATTGCCAGTGGCATACTGGGCATAGCGATTGGTGACAGTGCCTACTTTGCTGCACTTAGAAATATTGGCCCTGCACGCACTTTGGTGATTGAAAGCCTAGCACCTGCCATTGCTGGGATCTTAAATATTATTATTCTTGGTGTTTATCTTAGCACATCAGCTTGGCTTGGCATTGCTATCACGACAGTAGGCGTAATGCTCGCAATCAAACCAAGTCGTAGCCAACCAGTAGTAGACAACAAGCACTATATACTTGGCGTTTGCTTCGCGCTTACAGCGGCTGTTTGCCAAGCTGCGGGTATGGTACTTTCCAAAGGCGCATTAACTAACGAAAGCATCAGCAGCTTGTGGGCAGCACTTATCCGTCTCGCCTCAGGTACCTTATTTGTGGCCTTTATTGTCACCTATCTGCGTTCACAAAGCCTACTTAAGGCACTCACGCTGAAACAAATTCAAGGCAAAAACTGGCTGTTTGTTGCGGTGTTTTTTGGTACTTTTATCGGCCTATGGCTACAGTTGATATCCGTTAATCATACCGACCCAGCCATCGCGCAAACCATCTTTGCAACGGCACCGCTTATGGTGATGACGATTGGGCTTTTACGCAGAGAAACTATCACTAAATCAATGCTATGTGGTGGGTTAATTGCGTTAGTTGGGGTATTTTTGCTACTAAGAGGATAGAGTATCGGTGTGATCACAGATATTTGCATTGAAGGCTCGCAAACTATTAACAATCAATTAAACTTCCTTCTACTACATTAAAAAAGGAATGAAGTCATGCGCGTTATCATTGCCATTGCTGCGCTCAATTTAATAGCTTGCAGTAGTACACTTGCTGTACAACAAGCAAATACCAAAGTGCTCGGCGCTTACACTATGTTTGCGCCCTCAACTACTGAAACCCCCAATATTTATGCTCGAGTGATTGTCGATGGTGTACTAACCGACGCCAGCCAATGTCCCTCTCTTATCTCAAATAAAGCTGTCACACCAATGACATTAAGAGCAAAGCGCCCAAACCCGGCGCACTTTCCTGTTACCGTATGTGAAGCAAAGCTAAGATCAAACACTGCCTATACAGTCACCAATAGCGCATTTTCGTTAGCACCAGTCACCTTTGACCCTAAGAAAATCGCGGTTTTCGGCGATACCGGCTGTAAATCGTCAGTGTGTAAAAACAACAGCGCTGCTGAGCCGTTTAAAAGCCTTACGGCGCAAGGAGCACAACAACGACCACAGCTACTGCTTCACATGGGAGATCTCAATTATCGCGGTACTGGCGGCGCAATCTCTGGGGATACCTACGCCTATGACGCAGGTGACGGCGGCTACGGTGGTGCAAGCTGTGGCTTAAATGACACTTACTACAGCCAAAACGCGCTAAATAGCCCCAGGCCAGACACATGGAGTAATTGGCAAGCCGACTTCTTTTTTGCGACGCGTCAACTTTCAGCTACGGCACCATGGATTTTTGCACGGGGAAATCACGAGTTGTGTAGTCGAGCTGGCGTTGGCTGGTTTTACTTTTTTGGCCCAGGGGCAGCCCTCCCTGATGCTGTAGACCAACAACAATGCCCAGCACAAGGTGATTATACTCAACCACCAAAATCTGCAAGCGCGCATATCATTGTGCAAAACTCCTATACCATCAATTTAAAGCCGCTCAGTATTTGGGTAATGGATAGCGCGAATGCGTGTGATGCCAGTGCCGATAATGGGCTAACTAAAGTTTACCAGCAACAATATCAAAGACTAAATGTCAGAAGTGAATTACTAAAAACCAAGCCCATGTGGATCATGAGCCACAGACCCATTTGGGGCGTTGAGAACCCAACAACCAAAGATACCCTAAACGTAATGCTACAAACTGCATTGAAACGCACCAAATCTGGCCAACTGCCCGATCATGTAAAATTATCGCTCGCAGGACATATGCACATTTATCAGTCTTCAACTTTTGCAACAAGCACCGCTAGGCCGCCGCAAATTGTCGTAGGTAACAGTGGTGTTAGTTTAAGTAACACCAATGCCTTTAGTGAATATGATTACAACTTGGATGGTGAAAATGCGGTGGTGAATACACAAGGCAAATTTGGCTTTTTATCAATTGAACTTGGTAAAGGAGGAAAGTGGCAAGGACAGTTTTTGGATGAAAATGGTGCAGCCTTTTTAACTTGTGATAGTGAAATTTCAGACAAAAAAGCGGTGTGCTTAGCAAAATAAAAACGAATATTTCTTAACTAACCTAAGGTTTGGATAAACAATAGATTGGCAGGTTTTGCTTTCAACTTATAACCTTGTGGCATTTGCTAGACTAGGGGCTACTACGCCCCTATTCCATTTACTCTAGACTGAGGTGAGAAGTGAGTTAATATCCTACCGCAGCACTGTCAGCTCGTCTTGGATCTGAGGAACCAAATAGCCCTTTATCGGTAAGCATGATTGACTGGGTCGATCCCATGGCGTTTTTTTCTGAAAGCCTATGCCCTTTACTTTCGAGTAGGCGTCGGGTGTCACCATTTAAACTACGCTCTATCCGAATTTCATCTGGTAACCATTGATGATGAATACGCGGAGCCACGGTCGCTTCAGCGATATTCAAGCCATGATCGATAACATTCATAATGACCTGTAGCGTGGTGGTGATAATTCGTGAGCCACCCGGACTACCTGTTACTAAAAAGGGTTTACCCTCTTTCATGACGATGGTCGGGGTCATCGAACTTAGCGGACGTTTCTTACCTTCAACAGCGTTGGCTTCACCACCGACTAACCCAAAGCCATTAGGACTACCGGGTTTGGCCGAGAAGTCGTCCATTTCGTTGTTGAGTAAAATCCCCGTACCTGCCGCTACAATACCCGAGCCGTAGCTAAAGTTTAGAGTATAAGTGTTACTAACTGCATTCCCCCATTTATCAACGACGGAATAGTGCGTGGTTTGGTTACTTTCAAACGGTAGCAATTTACCGGGCTTAATTTCACTACTTGGCGTTGCCTTATCTGGATGTATCTTTTTACTGCGTTGCTTTGCAAACTGCTTATCAACTAACGCCTCAACTGGTACGTCATAAAAATCAGGGTCGCCTAAGTATTCACTGCGATCAGCGTAGGCACGCTTCATAACTTCAGCCATCAAATGGATAGTTGCGGCGCTGTTATGACCCAGTTCACCAATTGGGTATTGCTCCAACATATTTAACATCTCTATGATATGAACTCCACCTGATGAAGGCGGCGGCATAGAGATGATTTCGTAGCCTCGATATGACCCTGTTAGCGGCTGACGCTCCAGCGCTTTATATGCTTTTAGATCGTCAAGTGTCATAATGCCACCAGCCGCCTCTACTGCCGCAACGATTTTCTTAGCCGTCTCGCCTTGGTAAAAACCCGCACTGCCCTTTTCTGCGATTAGCGTTAAAGAGTGAGCAAGATCAGTTTGTACCAACCATTCATTTGGTTTGTAACTACTGCCATCTTCTTTATAAAATATTGCCTTAGACGCGGGTACATCTAGCATTCGCTGCTTAATGTAATTATGAGATAGTGAGTTGGCTAGATCGGAGGTCACTTTAATGCCATCACGCGCCAGCTTTATCGCCGGTTGCATAACTTGGCTAAGGGTCATGGTGCCATACTTTTTTAGTGCTAACTCCATCCCCATAACAGTACCTGGGACACCCACAGCAAGGCCATGTTGAAGGCTAAGTTTAGGGTCTACTTCACCGTTTTCATCAAGAAAAATACCTTTATGGGCGCTACTTGGCGCCATTTCGCGATAATCAATAGCGATGGTTTTATTTTCTTTTGCTAAATGCACTAACATAAAGCCACCACCACCAATGTTTCCAGCCCTTGGTAAAGTTACCGCCAGACTAAACCCAACCGCAACAGCTGCATCAACGGCATTACCACCTTGCTTAAGGATCTCTACACCTATCTGACTGGCAAGTGCTTCTTGACTCGACACCATACCATGCTCAGCCCAGATTGGTTGCGCCGTAGCTTTAGAGCTAAATATGGGTGACTCGTCAGCATGCGCCGTGTTTCCAAGCGCAGCACCTACGCACAAGGAGACAGAGCAAGACCACACCAGTGCTGTTAATTTTCGCATCTTCATTCCGTTTTCAATTATTCTCATGATGCAGTGTTGCATGAATAAAAAGACCAAACAATCTCAATGCGTTGGGCTACTGACAATGTAAATTCACCTATACCCTAGTTGTTAAATTTGTAGCTAGAGAAAGGCTTATCAGCAAGAGTTTAAGCTAAACAGCGTTAGAGAAACTAAAAAGGAAACACACCAAAAACATATTTGACAAAAAATTTACATTAGGTACATTCAATATTGCAGTTTATTTTTTATACGACTATGTCAGCTTTCACGATAAGGACAATAAGATGAAATTAACACTAGCAAAAAGAAATATAAAACAACTCAACCGCACAACAACTTTGGAAAAAGCCCAAACTCCAAATATCGCAGGTGGTTATATTACCGCGGGGTGTGACAGAGAAATAACCGATTTATGTAACAGCAAAGCATTTGGCTCTTGCTATAACTGTGGTTCACTTCGCTGTTAATACTCTTTTACAACTCAAAGGAGATAACTATGAAAATTAAGCTGAATAAAAGACCACTTAAAAACTTGAACAATACTCAAGCTATAGCACCGCAAGCAACTGCGCAAATTGGTGGCGGAGCTAACCGTTTGAGCGATTTAGACTGTGTACCGACTAATCGTCAGGATTGTCACACGGGTGCTGTATCTTGCTACGGTGGTCGCAATTGCGCTTTCACTAATCGCCAATATATGTGTGACTAACCTAAGTTTCGGATAATAAGTTAATTTACTTCTCATCCAAACCTCAGGTTATTTCGCTCGCGCTGGGGCTTACTTTAAAGGTCAACGCTGGTTAAAATGTTAGCCCCAACTCACGCAGCTGGCGTTCAGCTTGCGCTGCGTTAAAAAATTGAATGCCGTGTAAACCAACCTGCTTTGCACCTTCAACGTTCGCCAGGACATCATCGAGGAACACACAATCACCCGCAGCGAGTTGATAGCGCTCCAGTAAATGAGTAAAAATAGCTTTGCCAGGCTTCATGCAGCCAAGTTCAGCAGAAATAATTTCACCGTCAAAGTGTTGCCAGAAAGTATGACGTGCTTTTAAGTGGCTTACAATTTCATGTACGTTGTCTGTTAGGGCATAAGCACTATAGCCAGCCGCTTTTAGGCGCTGCATTAAGGAAAGCGTGCCATACAGCGGGATCAGTGATTCTTTGATATAAAAGAACAACTCCTCCGCTTGCTCTGAGGTTAATTTGCAGTGCTGTATAAAGGCTTGCTTCGTCTGTGCTTCGCTCAGCTCCCCTCGGTTAATCGCAAACCAAGTCTCACTATGGAACAACTGTTTAGATAACCCGACAACATCACATTCACTGCCAAAAGTAAGGCGTACAATCTCCTCAGGCGACCACCTAACAAAGACATTACCCACATCAAAAATTACGTGCTTAATACGACAAATAGCCATCCTTGAACCTCATTAATTATACCAATTTGACTTAATACTTGCTCAATTTGAAGGAGTAAATCTGACGCTAACAGCGTTAAAAATTTCTCATTTAGAACAACTAAATAGCAAAATTTTTGCCTAGTTATCGACAAGATTTTCTCGCCTCAAAATAGACCTCTTAATTAAGAAAGTTGGTATTACGTTAAATTTGGTATTATTATGCACAGTTTTTATGCTGATGCACGACCAATTCGTTTAACTGCGATGACGTAAAACAGTGCCATGTATTTATAGTACATTACTGATAAAACAGGTTAGGAATACTTTGATTTTAGGAGGCCAAGCTCACTTCAGTGCTTATCATGAGTAAGGCAATACAAACGCCATGCTGGAGTTTACATGTGGCATTTATGTCACTTAGAGGTTCACGTTGGATAAGTAAAAAGCTGCAGGTGTCCTGCCAACAAGCAGTATAAGCGCTAGTCGCTCACGCACGCTAAAATTAATTTAACATCGCAATCAATTGCCGACCCGCAGCAATCGTGTTGGTTTCACCATTATAAATATTATCGCACTGCTTGGCGTCAAATACTTCTTTTATCCACACAAACAAATCTTTATTGAACATCACTAACATTTCAACTGGAATATCGCTGTCACTCAAGTGTTGCGTCAAACATACTGCAACCTCATCGATAATTAATGCTCCATCATTAAACTCAACACAAAAGTATAAACTGTTAGCCAGCTCCTTATACAGTTTGATGATCAGCTCAATACGTTGCTGCGAATAACCATTCGCCTGTATCAAGCCAACTTCCGCATCCACCTCATCCACAGCTTCGAGTAAACAAGCAACGTCATCTTCTTCAATTGGACATTCTAGCCAAAAGCCTTCCGCTGACTCAGGGCCCTTTTGCTGTTTGCTAGAAAAAGCACCTAGATCATCTGGCCCCATGTCAAAAAACGCATCTTCAAATAGTTCCTCGGCCGCTTCAGAGCGCAGGTTACCATTGAGAAGCTTTTCATTTTTTTTAAGCTCAGCTAGTGTTTCATCGAATAACTCTATAGCATCTGGTGTTGATTTACCTTTGCTGCGAAAACGGCGAGCTTCTGGTCCTACAAATGCTTGATTGTGGGTCGCATTAAAGTAAAAACGCTTAAATACTGTGGTTGATTCTTGAATTTGCTCCGCGAGTCGTCGCAGGTTGGTTAGGTCTTTTTGCATTGATATGTAATGAGTCGCAACACCTTGTTCATTGCGCACCGCAGATATGTTCCACTCTACAGGATACATGCTGCCATCTTTACGATAATTAATAGAAGAACCATAGAAAAAGCCATCACGCTCTAATGCCGCACTGAGCCTGGCAATAACACGCTTATTACTCTTCGGGCCTTGCAAAATAGCAGGCGAGTTACCAACCAGCTCAGCTAATTCATACCCTGTGTGAGTACAAAACTTTTTATTTGCATAAACAATGCGATAGCCATTATTGCGATCAGCATCAGTGATAACCACCGCATGATGGGAGTGCATCAATACTTGTTTAAGTAATTCAATTGCGGACGTTTGCTTCAAAAGCTGACTAAAAAAGAGTGTCTCTTCGACATTTTCTTGCTGGATAGGCATAGTACACCCAAAGACCAAAGCCGATTAACCGAACCTCATTTAACATTAGCTCAAATCCACAACTGTGCTAATTTATTGACGCCCAACTTACAACATTAATTTGATACCAATTTGATTTAATACTTGCTCAATTTGAAGGAGTAAATCTGACACTAAAAGCAAGATAACGACCGACGACTAGGGCAAAGCCATTTATTTCTATTGCGTGGGTTCAGCACTCAGGCTAGTGTTGTACCGTGGTAAAAATATTGTCGATGTTCTAGGTATCTGGCCCATACTCTATCCATTTGTGACTGATAAAGCTCAGTAGCACGTGTTGATCTCAGTCCATGAGCGACGAGAATTTCTGCTAACTGAATACTGCTATTCATAGCATGCAGCATTCCCTGCGACGAAAGCGGGTCAAAGCTCATACCAGCATCACCGACTGCAAACCAACCGTCAGCGGCACAACGCTCCAATCGTGCAGAGTTAGCACTCACCATAGGATGCAGCCTAGCACCTTGACGATTAACTAAATCAACCAAAGTACTAAACCCTTTCACCTGACGTGCTCTTGTCAAAAATCCATCTACATCAGCTATGCCGCTGCGTTTTATGATTTCGGCAGGTGCTTGCCACGAAAACACTCGTGTCTGCATGCCCGTATTTTGTGATAGATACGCGGCACTTGGTGCACTATACCACCAGCCGTGTGTTTCATCACTGATCACCGCAAGCTGTTTTGAGGTAGCCACTGGTGCCGTCAGCCAAAGCGCCATTTGCTTGTCGCTTAACACTAATTTGGCACCCAGCTGCCTAGCAATATGGCAACTTCGTCCGGTTGCATCAATCAAAAGCTGGGTCGTCAATTCACTCTGACTTTTTTGACTGGTAACCTGTACCTGCCAGTCCATATCCGCTTTGGTTATCCCTGCTACTTTAGCCGAAGATAACAACGAAATACCACGGCGTGCCAACTCATCTCTGAGTTGCTGTTCAAAGTGTTGCCGATGAATATGCCAGCCAAGACCATCTGGATTTTTGACGTTATCCACTATCGTTGGATAGTCGCTGCCCCAAAAAGAAACCATGCCATGACTGGTTGTATGTTCAGGGCTTTGTAGCAAGTGCGATAAATGCAGTTTTCTGAGCACCCTAGATGCGGCTGGAGGTAGGCACTCACCTACCTTTTCTTGTGCCTGTGCCTGCTTATCAATTACGACAACATGGTAATGTGGGTGCAGTGCTAATGCTAGAATGCACCCAGCAATACCGGCTCCCACAATAACAATGTCTGACTTCCTTTTCGTCATATTCAACTAGCGCTTGCGACTACGACGATGGGCTTTGTCAGTTTGTGATAAGTCTGGACGTACCCCCTGTTTGCCATGCCCACTGGTCATCAACTTCTCTGTTTGCGGAGCTGACGTGTGCGGCGCGATCCCAACTTGCATGGTCGTTGGAAAACCTGTTACACCTGGCTCGCTTTTCGGCAATACGACTGTTAAGTCTGCAAAATTCGAGACCATGCTGTTTATCTGAGCCTGATACAATTCTTTTGGTTTTGTATCCGGCGGGATAGGTAAGTCATCTAACCAAAGCGCTCGGTCATTAAAAGCAGCCTGACGTACTTCTGGTGACAAACACTCATCAATCACGGTATGGTAGTTTTGCTCGGTTAATACATTATTTGGTACACGCGCTGGCCAAAAGGTCGGCAAATATGGGTCATATGCAGCATTGTAACCATCTCGACAGCTAGCTGTATCCGTTTGCCAAGGTATGGCCATCCACCGTGTTATCCCTCCTGCAACTTGTCCTGTTAATATCGGGCCGCTCGAATGTAATGCTATTGCAGGTGTCATTTCTACACCATAATTTGTGCCATGAGTCGGCGCGGTGTTTTGTGCATGGTTAAGGCGAAATGCTTCACTATACAATCCTGCTGTACGCATCGGCCATGTCATTTCACACCCTGGATGAAAAGCATCTGCGAGGCAAAACTCCATCGCGGCTTTGGTTAACATATCAGGCTGTTGCGCCAGCGGAACATCATCTAGATACACGGGAGGCTGGTACTTGGGATCATAATCAGACTCAAAGTCGCCGTTCGACCACTGCTGTAGCATGTGCAACTGAATATCTGTCAACGTTACAAACTGTCTTGGAGAATCATCGGCATCAACACTCATTGCATCGCCATATAACCACGGCCACAGCTGCGGTGCAGAGGCTGCAAATTGTGGATCCCACACATTCTTTTTACCCTCAGATGTTATTTTTTCAACTTTTTCGACTTGCCTGAAATTGTTAAATAAGTTGCGTCTCGCTTCTCTCCACGTGTCAGAGTTATCATTCAGTCGGCTTATCCATTCCTTTGACGTAAAATCAAATGGGCTATGCCAACCAAACCCAGCGGCAAAACCGGCATTAACCCACTGTAGGTTTGTCATACGTTGAAAAATTGGCAGAATATCTTTGCTGAAAGAGGGTTTTCCTGAAGGCGCAGGCAACATATCGGCATCAACAGCCACTTGACGCATTAAGTCCCACATCGTACGAGGTGACTTTTGCATCGGAGCATAATCCGGTGGCGCACAAATTACCCATGCAGGTTTTACTGCTAAACACTGGCCTTGATATTCAACAGATGCCATCACCGGGCCGTCTGAGGTATCGTCGTACCAACCTTCGTTATTACCAAAAGTAACCGCTTCGTGACCTTGTGGGTTTTCGGAAACACCATGACCACCGAGCATTATCAACCTGCCCTGTTCATCCGTGCGCATTTCGCCAAGATATACTTTTTTACCCTGAAAACGGCCTTCAAAACGACTACAGCCACAACCAGAGCTTGTACCACTTATATGACATTCACCACCGTCGATCAGCAACGCGTTACGGTCTTTCACGTTTAAATTGCGCAGTAAACTAGGATCTGCTTCTGCTGCTTCAGGAATGTCTAATGCTAACTGAAATTCGTACCAAGAGGCTTTTTGATTTGCAAGGCGTGCACGCCAAGTGATTGATGTTTGCTCATCAGAGACTAACTCTTTGACGACATTTCCCTCTGCATCCAAACCATAAATGCGAAAACGTGCCGCTTGACGTTTTAATGCACCGGTGCGGTCGCGATAATATTGAGTATCTCGCGGGATTAAAGTATCAACTTCAGGGCCAATGAAAAACTCATCAGGACTGTTTCCGACACGCATCACGCCAATAGGCGGATAGATAGCTGCCGACACAATGGGATTTTGATTGCAGTGGTGTGACATGTTGTAATCCTTTTTTGCAGTTGTTAAATCAAAAAGCATTACTGAGTGTAGAAGTAATTGATACCAGATACCATTACAGCGAATTACAGCTTATGTCATAAGAGGAAAGAGGCCAGAGCCTCAAAATAAGGATGGCCCACATGGAGAAAGGATTATATCTTGCACTTTACGTACATCGGACAATTGCTACCGATTTGCTAAAAAAACACTCAACACGGTATAACTACTTCGCCTGATATAAAAACACCCTATTCGGGACATAGGGAGAAAGGAGGCATACCAACTAAGATTCAAACCACGTGGCATACCTTTTTAATATTTATTTGTCTTTGTACTTGCTCAAATTGGTATAAGGGCTTCACAAGTCAAGTGACTGGCAAAACCTGCATGATTGATAACGTGTTTAACCTCACTAATAAACCAATCACCATCAAGGCTGTCATCAACTTCCTTAATGGTGATCACACCTCCAGCAACCAAGGCAGGATCACCAACAACGCTAAGCGCGACCACTCGGTGCGCTCGGGCGAGCCTGCTTAGCATCGCATCAGCAGCCGCTTGCGCCTGTGCTTGTGTGTGGTGCACATAGGTCAGCGCTGTTTTTGGTGTGCCGCTGCCCGCACTCACTTGCTTTTTCTGTGCTAATGCTTGGTCATAAAAGTAAGCATCAACCGACTTTATCAACTTATGGTGATTAGCGTTGAGCTTCCAAGCGGTGAGCTGCTTTTTACCAATAGTTGCACTGGGTAGGGCTTTGCCTGAGAGCGACTTCCCGGTACCTTTTGCCATAAAAATGAGCTTGTCGTCTGCAATTTTCATAATGGCATCAAACTGTACTGCCAGTTTACTCAGCAGCTGCATGTCACTTTCACTTTGCTCAATGTGAGGAATTTCTAGTCCTTGAAAACTATCTCCAATCTTTGCTTGAAGACCATATTCTGCAGCTATCTCTTTAATGAGTTTATCCAGTAATACCGGTTCATCTTTACCATTTTTAGGCCACGAGCGAACCTTGAGCGCCTTAAAGTCTTTATCCCACAGGACTTTATTGCCGAAAAGGGTCAAAGAGCGGTTTGGCCCGGTCAGCTCATAAGCTCCCACTTCAAAAATTCCTAACTTAGTCGATGGTGCACTTTGATCTTTCGTCCCTTCTTTATACCCCATCGCAATTTCTAGCTTGTCGCTCGGGGACGGGAGCGCAATGGGAGCTTCAGCTAAGTTGTCAAAGCGTACGTAGCAGGTATCACTTGCCAGCCCTGTTCGAGTCGTGACGCTTACTTCAACTAAGCGGTTTTTGAGTGTGTTTGCGACTTCACTCCCATTGGCTTTAATTGAATAGTGTGGCTGTAGGTTCATATTAGTCCCAGATATTAATCACTTTAGATGCCGCAGGTTTTGCAATCTCGGGTAAAAAAATACTGACCTGTTCAGGATAGAGCGGGCCAAGCTCAGCCAGTCCATGATTTGCTTCTAACACTTTTTCCACCATACCGCTGCTGCGCCCGTAGTGTTTAAAGCAGATTAAATCGAGACAATCTCCATCTCGAGTAATATAGGTCACACCTTTGTTCATGTTCACTCCTTAGGGCAAATTGCCGCTAATAGCGGCTAAGCTCCATCGTAAATTGTATTTCTCGTGGGATCCCATCGTTAAAAAACAGAGTACGAGTTTCCGCTATCCGCGTGATCACCCACTTTCCCATAACTCGACCAACACTGGGACTCGACTTACCACTTTCTTCTACATATCCAAGGGTCATTGGCTCCCCTTTGGCCGCCTCGTCTCGCATCATGTCTAATTGCTTTAGGCCGTTGTCTACTATTTGTGGAAATATTACGCCTTCTATCGTGAGTCCTTGCTCGCCAACACCGATGAACTGCATTGGAGGCGAATCTTTGTCAGTTTGCGAATCATGAGTTTCCCAACGATATGTAGACTCATATTGGAGCTTATCAAATGCCGCCGTACTGACTGAAAATTTATACTTTCCTAGCTGCATCATATGTTTAGCATGATTTACCTTGCTCATTTAGCCCTCTTTTTGTTTATGCTACATGGTTGTAATAGCGCGCACTGAGCGCCTGCTCAGCTTGTTGTTGCTGTTGCTCTAAGATGCGTTTCACTTGTTGTGCGATTTCTTGCGCCTGCTGAGCTTCTTTTGCATTCACGGTGATGTTTGCATTCACAGTAACAGAGCCGCCATGTCTGGTTGGTTGTAAGGTACTGTTGGCCGCACTGTCACCGCTGGTGGGCTGCGTACTTAAGCTGTTTGGATCGAGTATCGCATCAGCAGCAACCGTTTTAGACTTTTCATCTGTAAACCACCCTTTAATCGCAGATCCAACTAAGTTATTGGTAAGATACCCCGCCATAGGTGCTGCCATTTTCACATACGGGTTTTTACTTTTTGACATCGCCCCAGTTACAGCATCAGCTGAAAACATACCACCTAAGGTGCTACCAATTACGCCTGACTTTTGCTGTAGTGAAAGGGTGTCATTATTCATTGTCTCCCACACGGTATGTGCGTTAAGCGCTCTGCCTACCATGTCACCAGCTTTACTCACCCGATGCACTTTAGTGTTGGCGACTCCATGCTGGGACGCCAATACCGCAGCGGTACCCGTTGCTAAGTTCAGCTCGTTAATAACATTGCTCTTAACAAAATCGAGCGCCTCGCTAGCGGCCGAGCCTGCATTAGGTGTAGCTGGCTGAGCCACAGCTTGTGGGCGACTGTGATCGCTACCAACCGATGTAGATGTCGTTTCGTCAGGTTGTGCCTCACTTGAAAATAAACCACCCAGTTTATCTCCAAGCCACCCACCGATTGACTCGCCACCCATTGCTCCAAGTGCACCTCCCACTAACCCGCCAATAGCAGTGCCAACCACTGGTACTACCGAGCCAAGCGCCGCACCAGCAGCCGCGCCAGCTAGTGCGCCACCAGCACCACCTGCAGCAGCACTCACTTGGGTGGTTTTTTCTTTTGCGCTAAGGGCAGGATCGGTGAGCGCCGTCATCGCATCAAATGCGCCTAAAGCCACACTCAAAGGAGCTGCCACGCGCCCTAGCAGTCGCTTGGAGCCTTTAAATACGCTGCTAAGTTTACCGTTTTTGACTGCTGAAAAACGCCCCAACTTTTGTACACTGGGATCATTTGCAGCTGCCATAGTTTTGATTTTTTTAGCTTTTCCTTTTGCTTTTTTTGGTTGCTCCGCATCGGCATTTAGCTGTGCTGTTGCACTTGGTGCTTTGCCCCCGTCGAGCAAACGAAGAAAAGGCTTATTGCCTTTACCCTTGCTTGCCTGCTGCGGTGGTTTAGCAGTGCTACCTGAATGGTTGGTTTTGTTTTTGCGCTTTTTACCGCGTTTTTTGCGACCTTTTTTTGCTTTAGGCTGGTTATCTTTTATATCGGTTTCAAGTTCAGAGAACGACTCCGACAAGTCATCTGCCATTCCTTCAAAACCAAACTCACCAAATAAATCTGGTAGGCTTTTAGTTAATGAAGATAAATCTCCTTTGAGTACACCTTTTATATCAATATTGGAGAGCAAATCTGCGTGCTGCTCCAACACACTCGCGGCATCTTGCAAACCAAATGCGTTTAGTAACTGAGGCCCAGCACTCACTAAGGACTGAATATCGCCACCTAAAATCGCATCCACATCAAGCTTTTCTAATGCTGGTAATGCGTTTTCCAGTACACCTGCGGCGCCATCTAGCTCAAACGCTTTGAGCAATGATGGACCCGCAGCCATCAAACTCGACACATCGCCGCTGGCTATTTGCTTTAAGTTCAGCTGTTTTAAACCAGGTACTGCGGCTTGTAACTTGTCTGCGGCATCTCCAAGCTCAAACGCCCGAAGTACTTCAGGTGCAGCATCAACCAAACTGCCAAGCTCGCCACTCATTAACCCTTTGAAATCGAGTTTTTCAGCGATTGGCAGTGCCGCACCAAGCGCCTGTGAGGCACCTTGCATATCAAATGCGTCTAGCAATGCGGGGCCATTTTGCAGTAATGATTGTACATCACCCTCTGCTATCGCCCCCAAATCCAGCTGTTGTAGTGCAGGTAATGCCGCTGACAGCGTATCCGCAGCCCCTTCCATTCCAGCTGCATCCAGCAAATTAGGTAAAGTGGTAACAAGCGATCCCAACTCACCTTGGGCAAGCCCCGCTAAATCTAGCTGTGACAAGGCTGGGATTTGTTGAGCTAATGTCTGGTTTAGCGCACCTAAATCAACCGCATCAAGTAAACTAGGTAATGCTTGTTGTAAACTTTGTAAGTCACCTTGTACGATACCCTTGAGATCAAGCTGCTCCATCGCCGGGGCAAACTGGGTCACTACATTTGCAGCCTCATCGAAACCAAACTGAGTTAATAGGGTTGGTGCCGCAGCTGTTAGTGAGCTAAGGTCGCCTTTAAGCACCTCAGTGAACTGTATATCACTCAAGGTCTTGCCGGTTTCAAGCAGCTGAGTTGGCAATGCGGAAACATCTAAATTTGTCATCAATGCCGGCAAAGCTTGACTTAATGACTCAACATCCACACAAAACTGCTGCTGTGGCTCGGCGGCTCCCTGGACTTGCTTTGCAGCTTGCTCTACTACATCCACAGCAGAGGCGACAGAAATACCATTAAAAATCGATGGCACTTGCTGCGCCAACGCCTCTAGCTCAACATCTACGGTTTGCGCCGCACGGCTAAAATCAAGCCCTGACACTTTGTCAGACAAACCATCTATTGCATGCTTAAGTGAATCAGGCAGTGCCAACATCACTTGGTCGACTTGCTCTACCAGTTGAGAGCTTTCGCCTGCGCTTGCGCCGGTTTGGCTTTTAGGTATTTGAAATTCAGGGAGAGAAAATGACGCCTCAGGATGCAACACCGCACTGGCATTTAGCTGGGTCATAATCGTGATTAACTGTTGAACTTGTTCACTGGTTGCTGTGGCTGAATTTGCATTTAGTTTGGCAACTATGCTGCCTAACTGTGCCACTTGGTTTGCAAGAGAAGTTACCTGTGGCAACTTATTTTTGACTTTGTTCGCCTCGCGCGAACGAGCCTGTTTACCTTTTTTTGTCATGGCGTTACCTGAGGAAAATAAAGAAAAATGAAACGCTTTAGCTTAGGCTGCTGAGTAAGTAGCCTAAGCTAAAGCGTCTAAAAATATGGAAATACGCCCCTTAAAGGGTTAAGGGGCGATTGCGGTCATCGGTTTAGCCCGCTTCTGTCGCTTGTTTATGATCAAGCGCTGCTTCGAACCATTCAATGAGTTCATCTTCTGTCAGCGCGTTCAGCTCGGCCAAGCCCCAGCCGGTGTACTTGGCAAGGGCAATGACCATCGCTTTTAAGCGCTTTGGCGGGACACGAGAAAAGCTTGTAGCGTTTCTCGCAACTTAACAAAATCACTCCAATCAAGTTCTTCGATAATGTCAGGAGAAACTTCGCACAAGTGCGAGAAATAACGAATTTCGCTTTCAGACTCGCTGATATCCGCTTTATCCACCATTAACCGATCGCGTACTTTTGGTCGTCTCATTGTCAATTCTGCATATTCATGCCCATCGACCGTAATTGGGAATGCTAAGGTAATGATTTCTTTCATGGATTAAGCTCCGATTGCTGCGCGAAGTGCTGCCATTTGATCCTTACCGTTAACGGTACGAACGTCGTTGTATAGGTCAATTTCATAAATCACATCTTGACCGATTTGTAGTTTGTACTTCTGAATTGCATATTGCAGAGTTAGCTTGGCTTCTTCGCCATCTTTCCAGCTGCCCATATCCACTTCTTTGAAGAAGCCTTCAAGCGTTACCACTACAGGAACAGGCGCTTCGCCTTGTGCTTGGATTGCGCCACGAGCCGTTAATGGCGTTGTTGCACCGCTCCAATCGCCAAGTAGCTTCATCATGTCAGCGTTATATTCAAGTAGCGTAATAGTACCTTCTAGCTTTTCAAGTTGGCCTACATCTAACTCAACTGGCGCTTGGAAACCTGATGTCACTTCGCGAGTTTTTACCGTGACTTTTGGTAGCTGAATTTCATCAGCGATACCTAGATAGCCTTTACCGTCTACAAACAGCTTGAACTTTTTAAGAATTTTTGGAGAGATTGCCATTATACGATTTCCTCTAGGTAGTTGTTAGTTAGAATGCTCTTGAAGGTGATGTGCTCAGCTGGTGTTGGCGGCGTGAAATCAAAGCTAAAGTACACTTTACCTGCTTGAATATTTGCTGGAGTGTTTAGCTCTTCGTCAGCCCAAATTTGACCGCCCAAAATTGCACCTTGTGCTTTTAGGCTATCCAGGTAAGACTGCACACTTTGGGTAACATCTTCGATGTAAGTCTTGGTGATATTACGGTCAACCGCCCACATGTGCGCACGCAGTAGTGAGTCGTTGATCATATCTGCGGTACGTACCACTGATAGGAATGCCCATTTCGGGTCGTCAGAACAAGTACGGTTACCCCAAAGCTTAAAGCCGTTTTGACGAATAATGGTCGACACTTCTTTTTCGTTTAGCATATTCGCACGTGCGTTGGCATCGCCCAGCTGGAAGTCGATAGGACGTGCAGTTGCCACAATACCGTTCATATTGGTGTTACTTGGGCTCCACCAAAAACCTCGGTCGTTGTCCGATTTGGCAATCATGCCCGCAACACGAGCACTTGCCGGTTCAACTTCTGTTTTACCATCGCGGAATACTTTGACATGAGGGTCAACAACATAAACACGGCGCGAACCAAAATCTGCACGATATGCTTTTGCATCTTCATCATTGGTGTTTGGGCCATCTGCGATAATAACCGCACGAAGGCGCTCAGCCACATTTACAAGCTCTGTAACAACCGGGTTGCGATTACCTTCAGGGCGCTGATGTGCATAACCTGGCGCCACAAGAATACGTGGTGTTACGCCAAGTACTGACTCCGCACCTAAGAAAGCTTGCACACCCTCATAAGAACCGTCTGCTGCCACACCGCCAACCATGTTTGACATGATTGCCGCTTCATCAGCACCGTCAACACGCACTACAACCACGACTGCACCAGCTTGGTCAAAAATACCGTCCATTGCCGCAGGTAGTGTTCCTTCGTTACCAAGCGGTGCTGCTTCAGCACGTTTGCCAGCAACCAACACTGGAGTATTAAGCGGAAACTTATCAGGATCTGCACTTGGCGCTGTACCAATTACACCAATTACTGAGCTTTTTACTGTTTTGATTGGACGCGTGCCGGATTGCGCCTCAATGACTTCTACACCGTGTAGAAATTTTGACATAGTTATCTCCTTTAAAGACATGTCAGTTAGAGAATAAAAAAGGCCATACAAGCTGCCTTGTATGGCCCTAATAACTTCATATAAATTAGAGTTTGTTGACCTTATCCCTAACGGATAAGGTGGATAAAAAATAACTTAGATTTGGATACCCTCAATGGTGACAGGCTCCCCGTTGATTAAGTACAGTCCTTTAATTTCGATGGACAGTTTGCCCTCTCCTGCTGGATGTACCGCAACACCATCAAGTTGAAAACGTGGCTCCCACTTTTCAAGTGCTTCGGCTATGGTCATGGTAATGTCTCCCACCAAAGTGTGCGAAAAAGGTCTATCGACAAGTTCGTACAAACCGCAGCCGTAGTCGCGTCGCATCACACGACTACCAAGCGGTGTGGTGACGATATCCCTGATACTTTGTTTTAGATGCTCAACGCCACCGAGTGCTTTACCAGTTTTGGCGTTCATTCCTATCATGTTGAGTTACCCTCCTACGGTAAATGACGCCACACCAGCCGTTGCAAGCTTGCCGCCACAACTGGTGGCATCGCCTATTCTGGCGACGGCTTTACCCGCAATAGTAAAGCTGCCAGCACCAGCGCTGATAGTCGCACCTGCATGTTTTACTCGTGGGTCTGGTGCAAAAACATGGGTGCTAATTGGGTCGCCAACACGTAATATCGGTTTGCCCGCTGCGGTAAAACTCGACTGCGTCGCACTGGCCGTCCCCGGTACAAATTGCGCGTGAACATTCGTGATGTCGCCATCCACTGCGATGACTGGCATAACTCCTTACTCCTGCGCACTAATATTGGCGCCGTTAAGTTTTAACGTGGCGCTGGCTGCAACCTCGATATTGCCCGAGGTTGAGCGCATGCTAATGGTGCTTCCCTCAAGCGATAGCGCATTGGCTGCGGCCACATTAATATTGTTGTCTGCATTTACTACCGCGTTATTACCAACATTGGCGGTTAAGTTATTTGCAACTTGTATATTGGCGTCATTTCCAACAATAACAGTGGCATCTTTGCCACATTCAATATGTACATTGCGTGCTGAGTGCACCTTAATTTGCGCCACATCATTGCCGCTAGTATTGGGCACGTATAAGTGATAAATATGCTGCTCACGATCATATTCCACCATCGCACCATCTTTATATTTAGTACGACTAACCGCTTCTTTATCCGCTATTGCCCCATACGCTTCCCCGCCGTCCAGTACATGCTTTTGGTGATGATGAGGCGCAGCATTGGAATATAAACTACCAAGGATCACCCCCTGTGCAGTATCTCCGTATGGTGCTAGCACCACCACTTGCTCCCCAACCTCTGGCGCTTGCCATGTCATGTCTTGAGCAGCCTGTGCTGTTAACCAAGGTAGCTTAGCGGTGATCCAATCACCCATTTTGACTTTTGCAGTCGCCGTTTCATAATCGACCTCATGTACCGTACCTAAGCTAATTAATTTGTTGACTCGTTGCTGTAGATCAGACATTGCTAGGTCAGAAAAGTGTTGATTTACAATCATGTTGCCACCTCAGTTGCTGGTACTTTGGCGATCAAACGATGTTCACCACCGCGAGGGCCAAGGTAAACCTCTGTGATTTCCACTCCCGGCTCTTCAGGATAGTGAACTTGATAATAAAATTGCCAAACCAACGTCGCCTTGGCGAGCATAGAACTGACTTGGTCACTGTAATCAATACTGACGTTTTCAAAAATACAATGTTGCCAAGGGGTGGGCGTTTCGTCCTTTATAATTGCAGCTTCAGCGGCACTGACCACATTATCTAATCGCGTGACAAGGGCGATAGGATCAGCCTCTTCTAACGCCAGTTCGAGCTGCAAGGTCAACACCCTTCTGTCGAGTGCATTTGGGCTCAGGTTTTTATTGGACGCAGGCCCATAGGTGACGCCTTTATCGGCGCCTTTTGCTTGCAATTCACTGGCTTGTCGTTCAGCGATTGGGATAAGGGTAAGCTGTGCACGCTCTGTTAAGTCAGGTTGCTGCTGGCTTGCTTTTAGTAAATTTACTGTTGCAAGCTCAGACAAGCCATCACTCAGACACGTCAACACCTTAGCTATCAAGGTTTGTCGATGCATAGTTGTGCTCTCAAATTATAAATTGGCTAGATGAACAGCCGAAGATGGACGAAACGCCCGAAGGGATTGAAACTTTAAAGCTCTGGTTTTGTCGGCCAAACTACTTGTTCTGGAGACTCAAAACTTTGAGGTAAATCTCGTAATGCCGCTCGGTACGCATTAAATTCAGCTCTTTTAGCTTCATTTAGTGGAGCATCTGATACTTGTGTCCAATCTGTTTCGACTAGCAGTCTGTGACGTATATTTCTCACTTCAGCCCACTGCTTTTGTATAAATAGTTCATTTTCCATAATTAGTTACCTCGTATATATCTGTTCGGAACAACACTACTATGCACTTCAGTGACTGGTGGTAAGTTATATTCAGTGTCACCTATTTTTTCAACAACTTGTGTGCTCGATTCAATAATATCGCGCTTCGAGTAATGACCAGACGTATATAGTACGTATGAAAAACCGCCTCGCAGCCAGATAGAGGATGTGTAGGGTGTAGATACGCCTAACACTTTTGCAACAAACGGATGTGAAGAGTATGCATGTGCCTTTTGGATTGCGAAATGAAAGTCTCCACCATTAGACCAATTTTGAAGCTGAACCTGAAACTCGAGTAATCCCTTACCCCTTCCATCTAAATTAACGTACCTTTCCAAGCGCACATCAAGCATCTTTGGGTGGTGAAAGCTCAGAGCATAAAATGTATTTTCATCTAGGTGTTTGAGGTCAATAATTTCTTTTGATGAATCGCCTTCTAGACGTTTACTAAACCTATCATCAGCGTTCTCTCTAAACTCTGAAAACTGCGTCTGTGCCGTGTTAATAGCTTGAGAAGTTTGGCTTTTAACATCTGTCACTGCTTCCGATAAAGTACTTTGAATAATCCCAACCTGATCTTCAACAGTTTGACACAGTGCATTGGCACGTGTGGCAACCTGACTCAGGCGCTCCGTCATGGTTAAATTGTCATTTGACATAGTGTTTCCTTATTGATGCTCAAGAGTGGTTAATCTGATTTCTTGATTGGTTTGGCGGTTCATCGTATCTAGTTGCACTCGAGTTACATTGGCGAGCTCACCGTTAAAGACACCATGAATAGCTTCAACCCTATCGTCTAGTCGCGTCGTGTGTGTTGTATCTAAACGTGTAATTTCATTTGAGAGTAATTGCCTAAGCTCACTCAGCTCACAAGCTTGTTGCTGCAAACGTAGTTCCTGCTTAATTTGCCGGTGCATGGTATCGAGCTGGGTGAGCGTCATCTCAGCGAGCTCTTTGTCGACGATAAGGTTTAAGTTATCGACACTCAATTTAACTTCGATACTTTCACTGGGTAACTGAGCAAGGCTGAGTGTCAGCCACTGCAACACTTTAACGTCAGGTGTACGATAGCCTAAGGTGGTGTTGGCTTTTGAATAAACCCCAAGCAAAATAAGCTCAGGTTCACCACTTGCATCCACTTCACCGCTATCTAAATACACACCGATTTCTCTAATGGCATATTCCAGTGGGGCGTCAAACTTGCCTGCAATTTTAAGGCTTGTGCTTTCACCATCTTGATAATCGCTGTCGGCAATCGCAACGCGCTCTTTTAGGCTGCGCAGCTCGGTTTGATTTTGCGATGCCGTGTACGCCGCGTCACCAAATGCCATGTGACTAATTTGCCCTTTAAAACCACGCGCCTGGGCACTTAAGAGCGCATCCAGTCCAGCGTGGGTAAATTGAAGCGTTAGTGCTGACATTACGTCGCTCCTTGTAATTGATAATGTTGATAATGAAGTCGTTGCATAGCACTGCCCAGCGCGACTCCTTGCGTCATTTGATCAGGCTTTATTCCTTTTCCCTGGCAATCATGTTCATGCGCATTCAACTGTAAAGCGCCAGCCGCAACTGCTACTCTTGCCTTGCTTTCATCAGGTAAAATACCACCACCAGCAACCTGTAATGCTTGATAGCCATACTGATTACAATGACCACATGCCGCCAATCCCGCTACACCTTGAGCGGGCTTAACTCCCAAGCCCAATACCTTGGTATTGCTTAGCCCCAGAGGGGTATTACCAAGTGCGGAAACTCCTATTTGCTCTTTAAGCGAAATCCCAAGCTGTAAATCAACATGGATAGCGCCGCGCTTGACTGCATTTACCACACGGCGAATGCGTTTAAGCATTTGGGGGGTCAACAGTCCCTGTTGTCGGTCGTCCAAATTTTGATTAATGAGCGCCCAGATCTGTACCGTTCCCGGGGTCTGGTGGGTTTCCCACCACTCTTTGATTTCAGTTTCAATGTTTAAACTGTCTAGCGCCTTTTGCAGCGCAAACGGTGTGCCTTTATACTGATGTACTGTAAATGCGTCAGCCACCACTTGGCGTTTCACCTGCAAAGACCAGCTTTCATCCCACTCATCCACAGAGTAGTTCCACGCCAAAAATGGCAATAAAGCCTCAGGGCAAAGTTCCGGTTGCCAAAGACTCGTCAACAGCAGCCGTGTATCGTTCAGTACACAGGCATCACGCAATTGAGTCCGTGCTTCATCATCCTTTAGGGAGAGCCCACTTAATCCAATACTTGTGGCTAGGCGCTCAAGTGCATCTCTTGGGAAAAACACCTGAGAATAAATAATTGGCAGCAGCTTATTACTTGATAAGCGCTTAAGTGCGCTGCGTACATCCAGGCAACTGACCTCTCTCAGCGAGAGGTAACACGCAATTTCAACGAGTTCATCATCGCTGCGCTGATCAATTTTTAAGGTCGCTAATAACCCCGCTCGAATAGTTCGAGGCTTGGCTTGCAGCGCTGCTAACCACTGCTCAAGCGTTGACGCATTATGAGGTAAAAGCTTAGTCATCCTGCCCCCTCACCTTTACCCACAAATCCATTTGATCACAATACGCCACCTCAATATTGAGAGGTATAATGTCTTCACTTGGCGACTCCAACCTGATGTTCTCGACACCGGACAAAAACAAAGCGTTGCTAATGCCCGCTCGCGTGATCTGTCGACCAAACTGACGCCTTTCTGTTAAGTAAGTTTCGAGCGCGGCTGAGGCACTGTCCACAATCACCTCAGGCGACGGGCCAGGTAAAACTTCAAGTTCCGCTGCAATGTTAAATGTCAATATCTGTGGTTGTTTGATAGTGACTCTATCGCCAAGCGGCCTCACTTTAGAGACTTCAGGCTGAGTTGACGATTCAGGAGTAAAGGCGTCGTGTAATTTACTTAGCAGCTCCGCGCTTAGTGTACCTTTTCCAATGCGACTCAAGGCGGTTAGCTCTATTTCACATGGCCTCGGACTATGAACTTGCACATCGCAAATCTCATTACTCACCGACAAAGCATGAAAGCGATAAGAGGCCGCACTCCCTGCGGTATTGAGTCCATCAAACGCTAATTGCGTTCTCGCTCTTAAACGCTCATCATCCTCATTCCCAAGCCTTGCAACATTAAACCTTGCAGCGATTGCATCTAAATCACTCCCTGACGCACTGGCAAGTAAATTGGCGTTAACCGCGTCGTTTAGCATGCTCTGCTGCTCTAGCTCACGATACGCCATAAGCTCAAGCAATTTAGTGAGTGGTTCACTCTCAAGTGCAAGCACAGGGTGTAATGCCTCATCTTGCGCGACTAACGCTTGCTTTAATGCTGTTAAGCGCTGCTCAAAGTCTAATTCCTTGATTACTTTTGGGACAGGCAACTGCGATAGGTCCAATTGCTCAAATGCCATGGTCAACTCCTTTTATAAAAAAACCCACCGCAATAACTTGCTTGTGGGCCTTGGAGGTTGGAAGCTTATTTGCTTGTTAACTTTCTCAAGCATAGGTGTATTTTACTGATTTTTAGGGAGTAAAACAGGTCAATTATGACCGCTTTAGAAAATACGCAGCTTTTAGAGCACTGAGAAACGATACTCTTCTAGTTCAAACACCGGCTTTGGCAAATCAGCGTTAATCAACGCTTGATCCACTATCCAAATACCGTTTGTTTCAAATCTAAGCGGTATTAAAAATTGACCATCTTTTACTTGTGCAGGCATTAACTGAATGCGGCCAGTATCGATACGCTTAAATGGTACTTTAAATTTACAGTCGTCTATTGCCAGTTGCCCTGTGGCTATTACATCGTTTGATTGTTGCGGAACGGTAAATTCATTGCTGTTGTTTGTGTAACCATCAAGTTGATTGGAGACATTTTCAATAACCACTTTTTTTAAGCGATTGGTTTCGCTTCTTTGCGTAATAAAGTCAGCGACATCGTAGTCACTGGCAAGAGACTTTTCACCAACATATTTAGCAAAAAAATACAGTTCTTCCTCTATTAACACCACCTCTTGCTCTTTAAATAACGTCAGTTCATCTGGCAATTGAGGGGCAATTAATCCTGAGTTAATTTTAAGTAGAATTCTCATTATTATGCCTGCTTAGGTATTCTAATATCATGAGCTGAGTAAATCACATCTGACGCCCAGTCTTCTAACTCCTTTCGGGTAAAAAACAGTGTATTGGTTTGCCCTTCTGATAGGTGTACCGATGGCATTGATCCCATACAAGCAAATAAGTCTCTAGATATTTGAACAATGTGATTGAATGTATTGATGGCGTGGTGATGAGCTGTTCTTATTAACGCTTTGTCACTTGATTTAGAAAAGTCACAATTTGCATTAATCCCGAAGAACAAAAAGCAATAGCTCGTTTGGTCAAAATCAAACTCTCCTGTCGAATTGTCTAGCAAAGTTACATTTCCACCAAGTAGCGAGATACCGTCGAACGCACGATAAGTAGGCTGATTACTCGCTCTTCTGACTCTTAAGCGATTAATATAACCACACCCTTCAATTTCAACTGTCTTGGTAAGTGTAAGTTCGTCGACTATAAAACAAGTATAAACATCAGGAGCAACACCAGTAACTGAGAACAACCTACCATCATCTAATATACCTAAACGTATACTATGTGAGTCCAGCCAAGGACCTCTGATAACATCAGCGCTTTCTAAGTTGATTGAATAGAAGCACTTTCCATCATCACAGTAGCTATAACCAATAAGGTGAGGTATGCCGTTAATGGTGTGAATTATATGATTCTTACTCTCATTCCCAAACATAAAACTCTGATTATAAATGTCATACCTTGAAACGGTCCACTTTATGGTTCCATCAGAGTTATAATAGTCAATTCTATCAAAAGAAATCAGGACATAACCTTTCGCTTCGTCGTAGGGGTTGGGTATTACTGCCCTTCCTCTAAAAAATAAGCTTGGAGCAAAGTCTGGTCTGGTTCTCTCCGGCCATGGTAACAACTGCGATTGACTACCTTGAAATACACCATCTTTAAACCCTCCCTGATTCAAATCTGAAGTATTACCCCAATCAGTTAACGCCATATCTGCCATCCTCCATCAATAAAAATAAATATTCTTTCAATCCCTGATATTGTCATGTGATATTCAGTATCTGCATTTCCTTCATCGTCTGAAATCGTTTTAGACACAGGTGCCAACACCCGAGCCGGTAACTCTTGAGTCGCCCCGGCATGGGGACTTAACATGACGCTTAAGGTTGTACCATTTTGTGCTTCATCCGGTAATTGCAGTGTAGTTACCGCTTGAAATAAATGACGAGCACCACAAGCGGCAACACTTGGAGCGGCTACCTCAATAAACTTAGACATCAACACTGGTACGCCGCCCAGTGTTTCGCCATCACCGACATAAAGCTGCTTTGTATCTGTTGAAAACCCCGGTTCGCCGTTACCAAGTACAGTCTGTAATCGTGTTGCTTCTGGGCCTCTTCTAAATTGGATCCGTCGCCCCATTAAAATACCCCCCCGTCAATATCACCGCCTTCAACCGCAAGACCTAATGAATTAACCCAGTCTCGCACCCACGCGGTGGTGGCAATATTGGTGCTATTATCTGAGCGTGCTCGTGTGGGGGATTTTGGCGTACCGGTGAACATCGGCGAGGTAAACAACTGCGATTTCGATAAATTATCAACTTGGTTTAGGCCAACATCTGCTTTGTTAACCGTTACAGCGCCTGTTTTACCATTTACAGATAATACATTATCTGTTGGTGTGCGCAGCAGCACCCAGTTTGCCAAGACATTTGCAGGCGTCGACTTAAGAATATAAGACTTGTTCTCATCAGTGCGAATTGCCAAGTCGCCGGGCTGCGCATGCAGCGCCAACATAGCAGATTGGCTAGCGACCTCAAATGGCTCACCGATGGCAAGACTCGGAAGCACATTTTCAGGAATTTTACCGGCACTGTCTAGCAACAGAACATGGTTGGCACCACTGCCTGCATCACGATGAATGGCACTGCCAAGAGTGGTAAAAATATCTACGCCGCCTGGGGTGGTGCCATCACCAATAAATAATTTTTTGCTGTCGGTCAACCATATTGGTTCACCATTACTCGGCGTAACATTGGTGCGGTTTGCTGCAGGCCCGCGCCTAAATTGAATTTTGTTCGACATTAAATACTGCCTCCGTCTAACGAGGGAACATTAGGGTATGAATCGGAAAACGCGCCACCATCAAGCGATAGCAAGCCTACAAATTTATTAATTTCACTATTTACATAGTTTTGTGTGGCATACACCATAGAGGGATCAACTTTTAAATTAACCATCTCTGACTGCACCACGTCAATTACCGCTTTTATGCCAAGCTCGGCACTGGCATTATCTTCAATATTTGGCTTATACGTTTCAGGGTATTTAACAATGGCAAATGCTTGGTCGTCTTCGGTGTAAAAAGCCGCTTCACGAACATAAAACCCACCCTCTGTAGCAGGCACAATACCGACAACCTCAAGCATCGCGGGATTGTTATCTAACGTTTTGGAGCTATTGATCAGTCCTCTAAATCGCTCACTCGTGAGATGTTCTGAATCAGGTAAAATATTGCCATCGCCCACAGCAAATTTGACTAAGTTGATTTTAACGCCTGTGCCAATGGCATTGGCTATTTTAGCGCGACCCGCTGGTGTCAGCATGGTCCAGTATTGTGGTTGGGGCATAACTACTCCGAGGGTTAATATGGGTATAACTGCAAGACTGACTGGCTGCGACAAGACGCACTTGGGCATCGCTTACAATTTCGCTGGCATAACAAGGGTACACCGTGACAGAAGAACCAAATAGCGTGGCTGACGCTAGCTGAATTTTTGCTGTGGATAATAAACTGAGCGATAAATCAAACTGAATACTATGGCGCTTATTCGCGGAAATAGTTTGAAAGATCTGCTGATATAACGACTCATCAAGCCCTCTATCAGATACCGCAACATCTATCGCGATAGTTCCTACTGGGCCTTTCGGTACTTGCTCAAACCATTCTGTGATACGGGTGTCATAGCCAAAAGGCGCTAATGCGTTAATAATGGCAAAACGCGTCCCAAGGTGTTTATGTTGCTCATAGCTTTGCGCAATGATCTGGCGTTTTATAGGCTCTGGCCACTGTTCATTCCACTGCGTAACACTTTGACTCCACGCCAACCAAGGTAGTAATTCAATTGGACAAGTATCTGGTTGCCATAATGCCTCGAGGCAGCTTGCCGCGTCATTCAGTACTTCAAAAATTGGGGATTGAGCGGCTTGTATTTGCTCAAGTAGCTCAGCACCGCGGTGCAAAAGTTGACTCTCACTCACACGTCACCTTCAAATATCACACCTGCGATGTCATTTTCACACCAAGGGATCTCATGACCTTCTACTGTGACATTCTCACTCGGTGCAGCGAGTACAACATCTTCCACACCACTACTATATAAAGTGGCAAACAGTGCTGATCGTTTTATCGCTTTGCCCATTACACCCGTTTGTGCAAAAAAATCTCTCAACTTGGCCAGTACTTGTGCCTTAACTTGTGCTTTGCCGGGTCCTGGGGCTAATTGCACTTGAGCGTGAAGAGTATAGGGCTTCACTGTCACTGGTTTAATTTCAACTCTGTCACCTATTGGCCGCACTTTTTGTAATGCAAGCACATCAGATACGGTATCAACTGTATCCGCTTTCAGTCCAAACGTTGCTTTAAGCTTGTTTAGCAATCCATCTGAAGGTAAGCCATTAGGCGATTCATGGCTTAAAATTGTCAGCACAACATGACAAGGCGAAGGACTCGCAACATGCACATCTTTGACACGACTGTCAGCAGAGAGTGCATGATAGCGATAGCTTTCTGCAGTTCCTGCGGTATTTAAACTATGAAAAGACTGTTGAATACGACTTCTAAATCTATCATCCGGCTCTTGTGGCAAACGACTTACCCCATACCGTACAGCGATATGGTCAAGGTCCGTGCTCGTCGCTGCTGCCAATAAATTACCTTTAACCGCATCGTTGATCCGCCCTTGCAATAACATGCTGTGATAGGCAAAAGTATTGAGCAATTGTGTAAGTGGCTCCGACTCAAGTTTGAGTACCGCGCTAATATCCGGGTTTTGCTCACTGAGCGTACTTTTAAGCTGCTCCACCAGATGTTCATATTCTAGATTGTCTAGCAACTGTGGCAGAGGAAGCGCAGATAAATCAATCAACTTAGATGATGCCATAACGTCCTCTTGTGAAATATAAAAATAAAAAAAACCCACAGCAAACACTTGCTTGTGGGCCTTGGAGATTGGAAACCTGTGCTTGTTAACTTTCTCAAGCATAGGTGTATCTTACTGATTTTTAGGAAGTAAAACAGGTCAATCCTGACCTGCTTAGTATTTAAAACTCAATCACATACGCTAGTAACTCCGCTTTAGTGGTCAAGCGCTGTACCTCAGACTCTAGCTCATCGCTTTTTACTCGCAGTGCTTCTCGCTGCGCCAAAATGGTTTTTAAATTGTCGCGTTGCTGAGTCGCCTCAGCGTCATTACCACTTAGCGTCGCTTGAAGCTCACGCTCCTTAGCCCGCTCCACTCGCCATTGCTGCCCTTGCAATTGTTGATAGGCAAGCTGCTTGACTCGTGCAATTACTTGTTGCTTTAACTGCGCTACCTCATCGTCATTATCCGTCTGTGCCTTAGCCTTATCCAAAAAGTCCGCTGCCGAGTCTGTATCCCATGGCTTACCTGTTTCTGGGTGCACCTGCCAAAAGTTACCGTTAATACACATGCCCTGTTGTTTATCATAATATGTTTTCATTTTCACTCCTTAAATTGCACGGCATGTTCTGGCGAAACCATACACAAGGTTATTCGTTGAGTTATAAGCTAATACTTCATCTATAATCCCAATCTGCGAATATGGGTTCATCACTTGTATTGCCGTAGCTACAATACCACCATAGCGCCCTTGCCTGTCCGTCGTAACCCGATAGTGATAAGTGCCTAGTACCTCACCATTTACAGATTCAAGCGCTACCACTACCTCTCCCTCTGAGTTAACCGTCCCGTTAGCATCAGGGTTTCTGGCAGGATCACCATGACTGGTAAAATGATAGTTTATCGGTGCTAGCTTCCGCTCTGCTGTAAATACATAGTGGGCGCTATAGCTATTGCCAGCCATTTTTGTTTCACCTGCAAATACGCCAAAAAATCCATAATAATCTAGCGCATAGCTCGAGATACTGTGCTCATTAATTTCATACTTAATTCTGCCTTTTGGCCATGCTAATGTATTGGCGATAAAAGCCAATGTGGTAAAGTCACCGCTGTCGACATAAGCCTGGTATTCATCACTATTCGCTATGGCAATATTGGTTACATGATTGCCATCACGGTATTTTTCTACCACCAAGTTTGTGCCAGCATCAATGACGACTAAACAATGTTTTTGGTTGTTATACAACACGGCCACGTCGTGGTGTTGATGGCTTGTGCGGGTAGCGATGCCAAATTGGTCTACCGCGTTTAAGTCTTTTTTAGGTAACGTCCTTGATGTGAACCCCTGCTCAGACACAAAAATCCCACCATACTCGGTTACGTTAGTCGATTGAGATTTTTGCGTACTAAACACCACTTGATACTCGATATCATTCGGCTGGTCTTTTAATCCTAAAGGCACCAATGCGCTCGCGCCATATTGATACACTTTTGTTGTTGGGTTTTGCTCAAATGCGTTGTTATATACAAAACTGGTTTTGATTCTGTTAACGCCACTGCCAGTTTCTGTTACCTCAACATGCTCTAATCGACAGGCGTCATTAGCACTATTCGCCGTGTAACTTGGTCGCGTTAGATACGACTTACCACTGCTATCGTATATTGCTAACACGGCTGTGGCACGGCGGTTATTGGTTGACGTACTCGGCGTATCTATTAATTTGTTTGCAAACAACGTTTTTGGCGCTGCGGCATTGGCTCGGTTAACCGCGGTGCTAATTTGTTGTGTCAGCGGCGCTATTTGATCCAATAAAGCGAGCTTTGCTGCCCTTGTTACCAACTCCGCAGTTGCACCGCCTAGCTCTGCTTTTGCGGTGTCGATATTGTGCAGTGCTGAGGTTGCCACTTGTTGTAAAAGTTGAGTTGACTCATCTAAATGCTCCTGTGCAACCGCAACGACGGCTTGTTCTAGCTTGGCGTTATCGGCAAGGCGGGTTATTGCATTGCTGACTAAGGTTTGCTCTTCTGCGCTTAGGGGGGTTGTGCCATTCATATCTGCGACAAGTTTGTCGACCATTACTTGAACGGCTTGTTGAATTGTTGCCATGATTTCCTCTTAAAGTCCTTTAAATTGGTAGTACAGATTCACCCAATACTTGATTAAGTCTAAGCCTGTTAAAGCGTTTATTGAGGTCGTGCTGCGCTTGTGCACTGGCAAGTTGTTGTTGGTGAATATCACCGTCAATCGCATGCAGGGCGTTAATCAAACGCTGGACATCTTGCTCAAGTAAGTTTTCTGGGTGAGGGAGTGGATAGTGCTGATAAGGCGTAAATTGATTAATGTCCAATGCGCCTCCTACAAGGTAAATGCACGTAAATTACGCACCCTTGGGCGCTGTGAAGGCGTGCCTTTTAAAACCAGTTTGACTCTTGTTGTGGCGGTATCAACGCCGCTAAAGCGATACGTAAACTGCTGCCAGCCGTCGGTTAATACACTGCTACTATCAAGCTCAAGCGCTAACCACTGCGCTTCTTTTTGCAGTAGTACCTGCACTTCAGAGTGGCTTTGAATATTGGCTTCAAACGTCACCATTACATCGCCACCGAGTCGGCACGGTAATTCACGCGAGATATAGTCACCAGCGTCAGCAACCTGCCCATGTACACATTGGGTTCCTGCAAATAGCAGCGGGGTTAGCGTTTGCGTACCAGTCAGTAAAGCACTGACTTTCACTTTGCCAGTGATAGTCTCGCCCAGTGAGCTCGGTTGCCACTCTTGTACATTGAGCACTTTTTCTTTATTACCAGATGGATAGGTAAGCTCAAAAGCAACTTGAGTTTCAGCACTTGGGCGCTGCACGACTGCAAGCAACATTAAATCGGTTACTTGTTCAACGTCCACAGAGCCTAACTCCACACGTAGGCTTGGCGCAGTAAACTTAGCGGCTTTTAACCTAAAGGTGAGATCTTTATCTTGGTGTGGCGTCCACGTACTTGCGTTACTTGAAGACAACAGCACCCCAACCTGATAAGGCTGTGACGTAACCCAGTTATGCCCTTGGTCAAGCTTGCCCAGCTCAGCAATCGCCACACTATGCTCAGCACCATCGGTGAGCACAACCAAAGCATATTCTTGATCTGCATTTAAAAAAGTTGGCGTAAAAGTAAATGGCGTTGGCTGATCATTTAGCTTTATCTCATCGCTATTTATCTTGCTACTGGCCAGCACAGTTTGGGTAGGAATACCTTGTACTACTTCACGAATTTGCACTTCAACGGCTTCTGGCCCTTTGGCGGTAAACCACAGTTCAACCCCCGCAATAAAGCGTGACTGCTCCAAAATAAAGGTTTGTGCAAGTGGGTCAAAGCGCTGAGTAATAATGTTATTGACGCGGCGTAGCGTTTCGACTTCTATGATGCCGCTACCGGTATAGCTGGCGCTGCCTGCGGAGCCTTGCTTGCCAATAAAACGCACCAACTTAGTACCTGCGGGCACGTTATTTGGTACTTTAAATCGACCAGTTAACTCACCGCGCGTATTTGCTTGGATCATGCTTGTACCTCTGAAATAATTTCAATCCCATCAAACAGTAAAGAGTCAAGTTGCTCACCAGAGTCAAACCCTGAGATAGCAAAATCGACCCAACGAGAACGCAAAAACTCAGCTTGCTGACGCCTCACTCCTACTCGCTCGGTTGTGGTATGTTCAACAACACGGCGTACGCGCCCCCCACCTTGAGTTAAGCGGCGTGTAATAGGACTTGTCCATTGCGTTTGAGTTTGTGTCCAGTGGTCAACACTGGGGGTTAAGGTGACGTCCGCAGGAATAGGCTCAAATGCCATATACGGATTGATTTTCATCTCCCCTGTACGACTCTCTTGTACTAACACATCTTCAAGTTCAAATGGTAACGACAGGGTCTGTGTTTGCGTCAGCTGGGTGACATCAGCGCTCATCGGTAACATCAATTCACCATCCACTATAGAGCCACTTTGGCTTAGCCCCACATCACGCATGTCATCATCTAAAAACGGATCAACAAACACCCCATATTTGCTGGCTGGTGTTTGTGCCGTAGTGTCGTTACGAAGCCGCTCAATAGCCAATAACTGATACAAATCGGATATTTGCTGCTGCATTAGTGCCAAATCGGTCATTTGTACGGCTTCAATTGCAATATTTTGAATTTGCGGTGGTGCACTACCCCAGTGCTGACGCACTTGTGCAAGACCCAAATGCTGATGAGGCACCAAAGGCGCTTGCGGGTTAATTCTATCTGGTGCGCCTTTGATCCGCTCAACGCTACCACTTGGAGTTAACACCAATAAATCAATGCGTGGCATATACCAATGGTAATCCACCACGATCAGGCCATTTTCCAGCACTTCTTCTGCATCATTTAAATGCTGCTCAAGCCAAAATCCAGTTTCATCTGCACTGACCTCCACTGCACGGCGGTATGTATAAATCACATCGTACGTTGTGCCTGATGCGGGTTTATCTCCGCCTTCACGCCAGCTAATGTGATTACGGACGAAAATAAAGTCGATACCTTGGCGGTATTCCACACCGTTTTGTGAAATCGCCATAATCTCAATCACCGAGTCGTCATCAAATGGGTCGGTGTTTTGTCCAGTCTGTGCATGTCCTCGGGTAAGTTCAGTGCGCTTTTTCACCTCAGCGGTCACTTGATCAATACGCTGAACCGGCGCAAAGTCCAGGTCGATACGCATTTTCCCTTGGTCATTAGCAATAAATCGGCTCGGTTCATTGATCACCTCACGCACATCGGGATCATTGGCCAGTGCAACTGGTAATGCGGTATTAAATGCGATTTCATAGCCATTAATATGGGCTTTACCTTCTTGCACATTAAAATGCTGGTGGGTTGCACTTGTCTGGCGATAACTGACATTTAAACCGCTGACTACATAACTGCCACCGTTCGACTCACGGTCGTAACGGGCAAGGGCACTGGTGATGGAGTCGAGCTGCGGTGGCGGCTGCTTAACAATTAGCGTGCCGTGATCTATCTGATAAACAGGGAAAAAGTCACTGTCAGGGTAGTCAAGGCTATCGCTTAGTCCCCATACTCCCGATATTTTTAACCGCGCTGCACCGGCCTCATCAAAGTTATGAGCGCCAATGGCAGGATCTCTAAGTGCGGGGTCGTGAAGCTCAGTAACAACAGACTTTGCCAGCCACACCCCGACAACTTCTAATTTATCGAGCCTAATGGCAAGCTGCGCCGTTGGCACATCATGCACCGCACCTTGTAAATACACCGACGATGCCCCTATGGTCGCACGCTGCTGGGTGTTATCGACGACAACATCACCACCTTTTACTACATCGCCATCTTTCATCAAGACATCAGCAATGCCTTTTACATGGTGCTGAGACTGTAGTTGTAAATCGTTTAGCTCACGGCTTTGTAAGCCTTTGCTTGCCCGAAACAACAGCTGACTATATTGTTTGGCGGGATCAAATTGTTGGTAATAATCTTTTATCATTGCCTTCTTCTTAAAAACTGATCACAAACTCAAAGGTCTCGCGTACCCCTTGGTCGCGAAATAACGCCGTGCGATGCTCTAATAAAATGAGCTCGCCGGGCTGCGCCACTTCGTCGGGTGCGAGGTAATACTTGCCTGCGGGCACGTTGGCTTTTGCTGTTGTGCCCAGCATTAAACCTAGCTCTCGAATATGCTCACCTAAGCCATCTTCAAAGTCATAGGTAAACTGGCAATACAGATGCTGGCTGGGCGTGTCGGTCAAGCTGAACTTGCCGCTCGGCACTTGGATCTCCCCTTGCTCATCAGGTTCACAAAAGCGAATTTGCTTTGCCTTGCGATAACCAATAAGACTGGTGAGTTGAGTGGTATTGGTTGGGGTTGGCGACAAGGTGTCGTCCCAGCTTGGGTCGCCTTTACCCCATGCCAAATAAATAGCTTGCTGGCTCAAAAGCCGCGCAAGCGCCTTGCGGCCTTGTTGTGTTAAAGTGGCCAAGGAATACTCCTTACAGAAATGAAACCGAGCTAAAAATTAAGCTCGGTGAGAAAGTAGAGGTTTAGTTAGATTCAATCCACAGGTCGGATTGCTGTGCGGCCGCAAGTAAGCAAGCCTGCATAAGCTGTGCTTTGGTGACATCAGCCACAGTGTTATTGGCAAGCACCCAGCGCTGCGTGTCGTTTTCTGTCATCAAGAGGATGGCTCGAATCATGCGCTGCTGGCTTTGCTCATCACCGTCAAAGGTTAAGCCGTCAACTTCAACCGTAATTGACGACACGTTGGCAGCGCGCTGGCTTTTAAAACGCTCGCGCTTGGTATCTGCCAGTTGCCGTGCGGTGTGCGACACCGTGGCTGGGTGGTGATAAGCCACAAGCGCATCGTCGTCGTACTCAATGTGTGCATCTTTGGTTTCAGTAGTTAGTGCTAAATCTACCTCCACATGCGCAGCACGATAGCACGCTCTTCTCGCTTGCAAGTCTAGCATCGGCTCGGCAGGCAGCGGCGGTACTGGCCTTAGTTCATCTGGGTTAGCAGCATTGTGCGCTTGTACCTCTGCTATTTGTGCTTGCACCTCTGTCGTTGCAGTCTGCCACGCGGTATACGCCTCACGATATGCCGCTTCTTCTTGCAAAATGGCAAGTCGTAGTACTTCATCAATCTGCTCTTGAGGGTGACGCAACATTATTTTTGTTTGCACGTCTGCATAGCCCACCGCCGAGGCCTCGACTGCATCTGCGCTGAAGTTATCCACTTCTGTGTTCATCGCATGCTCCTTATCCATTGTGTGCAATACCTATTGGGAATAGGGTGTGATGGCAGAACACTTTGACGGTGTTGCCGTTAAGGTCGGTTTTGGTGTTTTCACCGTTGATGATAGGGATGGTTTGGTCGTCGCCCCAGTCATTGTTATGAACTCTAATGAATGAATATTCAGCGCCTGAACTTGTCATGATACGGCCATCATGTGCTACCCGATAACCATCAAATGCAGACGCTGAAAAAGTGAAGTTCAATCTATCTTTTAGCGCAATAACAGGCCTATTTAAGTGAGCATTATCAAACCCTTGCAGCCTGTATACCTTCCCTTTTACAACGCTGGCTTCAACACCTGCTTCAATGACTTCAACATCACGTAGATGAATTGATTTATATTTGAGTTCCGAACCATGAAACTGTAAATACAGCAGTCCGTTCTTTTCAGTAATTGTCGATAACGCTTTTACTGCTGGCGAATTATCATTTGGAACATCAAGATTTAATGGTTCATGGATTGGTTCATCACCTGTATGAGATGTCCATCCAAGCGTTTGGGTTGGGCTATAATATGCGTGTTTTGAAACATTAAGGAACTCTTGAAAATAAGCACCGCTATTACGTTTACCAACCTGTCCTGTTAGACTAGGCAGCAGTCGATTCCCATAGTGACTCATATATGCTTGGGTCGCATAGACTCGCCCTATATCCCCACATACTGTGGTGCTTTTTGCAGCATGAGTGAACACGGAGTCTGACTGATACTGCAACAATGCCACGGTATTCGCATCCCAACTTGCTGAATTTATATTTTTTACAGGATCAAACTGTACATTATTTTTAACCCAGGTTTGTCCATGGTCGCTTGAAAAGGTCGCTGATAACGTATCATCGGATAGCTTCCGATTTAGTGGATAACCAGCTGTCCCGTCTGGTAACTTTGGTATCCATTGTCCTTGTACCCCGTCAGGAAATGTAGATTTAAAGTTGTCAGGCGTCGCAACAATGTCAGTCCAAGACAAAGTCTCAAATTCTGCATTACTTTGCTCTGTAGGAAATAATAACTCAGCCTGTATCGTTGATGCCCTGCCTGAGCTGAACCAATGTGGATTTCCTGTGTTGGGATTTATAAGCGCGATGAATAAATGACTTTGCATATCAAATTTATCAATGATAAACCACTGCCCTAGTGGAGTACCGCCTGCAAAGGTTGTTAAATCGGTATCTCCTGCGTCCGTAAATTTTATTGCCACCGCAGAGGCTTTAAACTCTGAGTATTTAGGGTAGCTTTTTACAATATCATCCCCTCTATAATACTTATCGCTTCCAATTAAACTACTCTCAGACGAAGGAACATTTTGAAATATGTAAATAGTCATGCCTGAGTCATAACAAAAACCAGACTTTAGTTTAGTAAACGGAAGTTTCTCTTTGCCTCTAAATTTACCTGCAATAGCGTCACTTAATTTGCTTTCTCGTAACTTGTTCACATCTTGCTTTTTCGCACTTAGGCGCAAATCTTCAACTTGGCCTGCGTAGATGGCATCGTGATATCTGTATTGGTCAGGACGACCTGACCAGTTTTGGCCTAATTTTCCAGTTGGCTCACGAGCGCCTACTACCTGGCCACTACTTACTTGTTTAAAGCACTCAGTAGTATTTGTCATTTGACCGGCCGACGCTTTATGCCAATCAACGCCACCAGTTCCCGTGCTAACGTCATTCCACATTTTGCAGCCCAAAGGGTTGTAGCTAGGGTGATAGGCACCTTGGTTGAGACGCTGTACTAGGGCTATTGGTATCGCAAGACAATGTGAGCGACTCCCCCAAGTTCCGATATCTTTATCTCTGTCTGCACCAGTATAAGCCAGCTTTAAATTGTCAACACCTATTGTATTGAAATCAATATTTACCCCTTGAAGTCGCAGATAATGTGGATGCGTACCTCGAATAACAGAGCTCTCACTTACTTTCGATACATTTAAATATCCTTTCCAGCCTAAGCCGCAGTCTGGCTCGACCCTAATTCGATATCTAACCTGAATATACGCTTTGGCTTCTGGGTCGTAGTAAATATTATGTTCAGGCTCGCCAAGGAAAATAGCTTTTTGCGCTTCTGTTAGCGATGACCACTTAATGCCATACCCTTTGGTTGCGCTATCCCATTCACCAAATGCGGAGTATCCCTGAGCAACGAGGTTATTGCGAAGGCCAATGCCCTTATAGCTACTTGCGCCATATTGCACATTGCCGAGCGGGTACACGACGTCTTTATCCGCTATTTTCTCATGCCAAGCCTCTAGAAATACTAAGTCTTTACGAGAGGTGATCACCTTATTGGTCTCAGTTTCTGCTGCAAATGCGGCTTCAGCATTATTATGCTGGGTTACGGTGCCAGTTGCTGAGTCATAGGTTTTGGTTCCATCGGGTGCTGGTGGGAATAGAGCTCTTTTCCACTCGTCACCATTTGTGACCGCTGTACCATCTCCTCTTAAACCTACACCATCGGATAGCTCAAAGGTTGTTCCATCTATCACAACTATTGGCAAATAAGTTTTTGAGCTTCCAGTCGAAGATTTGTGTTTACTACCCAGCTTTAAAAAGTTTAGATATTGCTGCCCGTACAGTAAATCCATCCCCTCGTTAACTGTTTCAGCATTTACACCTGAATCATAATGCTTACCCCACTCCACAAACCCACTGCCTGCATATTGCTGTTTACGCATATCGCGCAGTGCGTCAAATTGAGCTTTGGTCATGACATGGGGATTTGGGTTAACGCTTTGTGCATCTGCAACGAGTGATTTTAGGGTTGGCAGTGTGTGGCTGTTGCCGTTTAGGTCTTTAAGGTTAACGCTTCCTGACTGAGTTTGCCAATCATTCAGCGCTTGGTTGTTCTGACTTACCGTATCATACGCCTTGGCAATATCTTGCTTAACCTGATCGATTTCTTGTAGGCCCTCGGTGATATTATTGGCAAGTTGAACACTTGCTTCGGTTTGCTCCGTTGCGGCCTGTTGCAACTGAGCGAGTTGTGCTTCTATGGTCATGTATTATCCTATATTTGCTTTTCTTAGGCGCATCGCCAGTTGCAAAGTTTGGTTGGCTTGTTGAATTAGGCTTTTACCCTGTCTCAGATGTGCATAAACAGACGTCGCCAGCTCTTTTGCCATAAAAATATTGGTGTTGAACACCCCAGTTGCAAAACTAACTTGCTGTGAAGGCAGCGCTGCGAGGTTAAGTGAAATTATCTCTAGCCAGGCTACATCTTTGCTTTTGTAATTGAGCACCTCACCACTGGCACTATGCACCGCAACAAGTGTGTTATCAGACCACACCCCCAGCTCTTTTACTGGGTATTCGGCCTCTCCTTCAAATACGGCACTAAAGCGGACTTGCGTGGTGGTTAACTGCTCGGCTTGTAAAATAGGTACTTTTTGCTGTTGTTGTTGCAGTTGCGTCTGCCCCTCAGAAGGACGGTAGCCGCCACTACCTGCTGACAGGTGTGTGAGTGTAAAAGGCTGTCCTTGCTCTATGGCTTCAGTCAACTTAGCAAGCCCCTGTGTAGTCCATACAACAGGGGCAAAGTGTGAAGATTGCATTGTTTATTCCGTTTATTCGGGAAGTACTACCTCAAAATGACTACAGTGAACATTGAGCCGCCCTGTGGTAGCGATGGAAGTGGATAACGGCATCATCTGCCGATGTTGCCAGTGTTTGATAGTGGCACTAAGTGGCCTGCCCGTCAGGCTATCTGCTTTTATCCAGCGCTGTTGCCATTTACCCTGCCACGAGCGTGTTGACCACACTCGATGCGATGATAAAAGCCGCACTCTTGCTGTGCTTACAGGCAGGCGTGACGGGTCTTTGTCGCTAAGCTTATATGCACTCAAACGCTTGGCGCTAAAGTAGTGGTTGCGCTGGCTATGGGTGCGGCTCAACTGTGTTGCAGCGTTGATCTGTCCGGGTGCGACACCGTGCTGATGACGCCGACCAAAACTGGCTTTACACAAGACCTGCTCACCATCATAAAATGCCACTCCAGAGACATCCGACAACAGTTGACCAAATGCGCCCGTGGATAATCGCAGCTCTCGCACATCATAATCATGATAGACACGCGAGAGCTTGGCTCTGACGGGCACAGATAACCCAAGCAACTGATGAATATCTTTAAAGGCTTTGTCACCGGGAATTTTTCCAGCGCTGAGTTGATAGCGATAAAAGTGACGACCAGGAGGCGTGAGCTCTAACTCAGCATCTTCAAAATTAAGCCAGTTCAGCGCCATGTCTAGGCTTTTAGGAGTGCCACGCAGGCGCTGCCATACCAAACCTTGCTTGAGGGTTTCTCGTAGGTCTTGGGAGTATGGCAAAATAGCTTCTAAGCCATATTCCCATACGAGCCACATTAACAAATTAATGTGTGGCTCTGCCTTAAACCCAGAAAGAGATGAAATACCCGGGTCAATGTCGTCGCTCACCGTCACACTTTGCTGTAAACGTTGCTGTAGCTCGGTGTGATTAGGGGGTAATAAGGTCATATTACCCCCGCTTTAGCACAAGCGAGATAGCACTTGGGATCACGTATTGGTGTGCGGCCACATCAATTAACTGTGTGGGTGTTAATAGCTCGATATGTCGCACCCCTGTGCCATGAAGCTGAGCATGTAGCCAGCTTGGCGTTAAGTCCCAACCAAGCGTCGTGGCTTGCAGCCATTTTTCTTGTAGCGTGTGCTTTAACTTATCGACAATCAGCTCCGAGGCATGGGTGTTTAGGTATAGCTCTGCATTCACCTCAACCAACACCGGCTCTGCCAAGTTGACCTCTAAGGTATCGGTTAACATTTTTACTGAGTCATCAAACAAGCGGTTTTTAACTTGCGTTAACACCTGCTCGGCGTCAGCGTCCAACTTTGCTAATACCGTGACAACCACCAGCCCATTCCCTGGGCTTTGTACCGATACGTCCTTGATTAACCCCGGTGCCGCTTCGATGGCTTGATGACGATAATGTGCTGCGCTGCCTGCGGTACTTGACGCGATGGTGCTATTACGAATACGCATTCTAAGTGTTTCGTCTTGCTCATTAGGCAACCGCGATACCCCATAAAATGCCCCAAGATGCTCAAGATCTGCCCCTTTGCTGGTGGCCAGTAAATTTGCCGCTGCGGCCTCATTAACACGCTGTCTTAGCAATAACTCACGATAGCTTTCCACTTGTAAACATATCGCCAGCGGCGAGCTTTCTAGTGTTAACGCATCGCTATACTCAGGTGCAAGCTCAATAAAGCGCTGTTTACGCGCTTGAAATAGGCTTTCAAAATCAAGTGGTTCGAGGATGTTAGGCGCAGGCAAAGTCGTAAGATCAATAGTTTGATTTGCCATAAAAAGCCTTATTCTGAAGAAGTGAGTATGGTGGTCACGCCCGTCGCGCGCGCTGCTATCTCTTGATACACACGCTCAATGTTTTTACCTTGATAGGGAAATTGAATTTCACGGTTTAGTACTTTATTCGCCAATGTGCCAAAACGCGTTTGACCTTGTGATGCCACCGCGCGCATCTCTGCCAATGTGGTTGCTTTACTCAAGCCGTCAATCAATGTAACAAGCTCAACCAATAAAAGGTGGCTGGTGTCTGATGTAGTACCAACAATAGAGTCTGCGTCTGCGACTTCTCTGGCAATTTGCCCCCGTTTTACTTGCTTGTCTAAATATGCGAGCGTCGCTAAATGGTCTTGTTGAGAAGGAATTTGCTCTTGCATCATTACACCTTAATTCTTGGATAGTTAATTACACGGTCTACGGCAAATGTTGCATTACCGCCAAACTCAACGATGTTTTGTGGTGGATTTGAAGTATTAGCCGCATGAAAGGTATGGTTAACAAACCTGACAAACAATCGAGAATATGGGTGGTGGTGCTCAAGTTTTAACACCGGAATAGTGCCCGTTGATGAACCATTCCACCAGCCACCAAAGCGGGTTAAATCAAGCGTTGACGCATTCAGTTGCTCATTAATTTGCGCACTTGTTGCCGATGAGTTTGCAAACACAAATTGCAAATAAGTAATGCTCCAGTCACGTTCATATTGTGGTGTTTCACTGTGCCCCGGCGCGTATGAGTACCCATGAGCGAGATGAACTTTAGTAAGTGCACCGACGGTTGGATAAATATGGTAACCACTGCTCGTCGTTGGCACTAACATCCACTCAGAGCGCGATTCATCTTCTGGATCCGGTGTTATTTCTAGTGAAGCCTTTGAATGAGCGATTTGATCGTAATAACTGATGTTTATATCCGAATGGCTATCTGCAAAATTAAGGATCGCCTGATCGGTTTTGGACTCTACGCGAGCAATCGCTTCATTAACATCTTGCTGCGCATCACTCAGCGCATGGTTAATCTCCCCCATTTTACCCACCACGGTTTGGGTAAGGGCATTATTTGAATCTATTAGTTTGCCGTTTTCGGCTTGCAGTGCGCCGATGCGCTGCTCTAATGTCATTGGCTGATAGTCGGCCATTTTACACTCCTAGCTGTAGTAATCTGTCGTTAAATTGAATTTGCCTGTGGTTGGCTTGAATATGTGCATTAATTTGCTGGGTTTGTGCCATGAGCATGTCGAGAAATTCTGCTGCATAAAAAAGCCTTAAGTCGCCGGTCGTGTTAATCGTGACTGTCTCTGCTGGCACGGCGCTGAGCAGTAAATCAAACCCTTGAATAATTTGTGCGATAGGGGTTTGATAAAATAGTACGTTTTGGGGGTGAGACCACACTGCGAACAAGGTGCCATCGGCAAGGTAAAACCCGACCTCTCGCACCGCATACTCTTCATCGTCCTGAAAATGACCGGTAAGATGAAATTGACCATTCCCCACAACCTGCCCACCAGCAATCACAACGCGGTTTTTTTCTTGTTGCAACTGAGTTTGGCTACGTGAAGGTGCATAGCCAGCCGTCCCCACCGCAATGGCACTTATATCAATGGTAAAGCCATTGGCCTTGGCATTAACGGCCGCATTTAATCCCGCCTGCGTGATGAGCGGCGTAAAGTGTTCCATAAATCATTCCTTAAAGATTAGGGTTTACTTATCTCTCAAATTTGCTTTTGTTCATCTGAGCAAGCTTGGTTTATTGTTGCTCAACTTTTACTTAGATCACTTGGCGGCAGGTCGAGCACCGCGACCAAAACACACTCGGGAAAACAAAACGCAAGTAGCAAAGGCCTTAGTAACAATAAAATTGTTGGCGCTGCATTTGGATGGCAAAAGGTGCCGCTTGGATAAAAATACTCGACGCGGAGGTGAGATCTGAACTTACCTTACCTGATACTTTGGCCATACTGTGTGAAGCCGCTGTCGTGGCAACCACAAGCGCAGTCATATTTTCAACATTATCAGCATGTTGGGGCATCCAGCTACGTTGTAGGCTTAGCGATTGACTTGCCGAAGTAACGAGCAAGCTGGCACTTTGCTGTACCCCGACGCTCAGGCTGATTTGGCTGCGACATGGTTTGGTCATCACCACCGCTTGCCATAGCTGCGCCTGTAATTTTGGTGTGAGCAGCGTATTGCCTGCTGGGTCTAAGTTTTGCGCTGCCAATGCGATTATCTGCGCCGAATGCGGCGCAAAGTCACTGGGATTGTCTTGTTGCCACCACTCTTTTAGCTCAACTTTTGCCGCTAACGTGGAAAGCGCGCTTTTGATTGCACTGACTGTCCCTTTGATACGGTGATCTGGCACGCTATTGGCGATGATTTTACGTTTGACCTCAACAGGCCAAGTACTGTCCCAAAAATCCACACTGAGCGCGTCGGCAAGCCAAGGTAAAAAGTGCTCAGGACACCGCCAAGGATCCCATAAACTACCGAGCGGTACTGGGGTTTTGGAGACTTTACGTAACGCTTTTGCCAGCCCGTGCTCAAGTGGTGTGCTCGTATGTGGTAGTAAGGTATTAAATATCTCTTCCTGCAATTTCTACCTCCACTTTCGTACAATACGCTGCCTGCCAAGGCGCATTGATAATATCTTCGGTTGGCGAGACCAGCTCAACACGTTGCACGCCCGTTTGATGTAATGCGCCATACAGTCCAGACATACGAATATCGTGATTAAGCTTATGATGCGCCTGCAACCACTGCTTCACACTCTGCTCGACCAACGTTTTGACTTTTTGCTCATCAGGGCCGGGATATAAATACAGTTTGGCATGAAGCGTAAATTCCTTTACCTCAGCGGCGAGTATCCTTGGTCTATCGGTCAATGGCCTAATTTCTTCTTGGAATAAATAGTCTGTTATCGCTGTTATTTCATCTTGGCTGGGTATGCCATTACCGCTATCTGTGAGCACCGTTATCGCCACATCCCCTGGCGCTGCATCATGAAGTCGAGCGGCATGGGTACAGTGCAGCAATTTCGTTTGCGCTGGAACGAGCTCTGACAATGGCGGTTCGACTTGCAGCAGCGCAAATTCGGGGGACTCCACAAAAACATCTTTTACTTGAGGCAGTGCTTTAAACGTATGAAAACAATATGCGCCAATTGGCCCTGCGGTGCTAAATCCTTCAAGTGCCAATCGGATCCGCTCACGAAAACGAGCATCACTTTCATCGACTTCGCGAGTGACTAAAAAGCGATTGCCTAGATAATCAAGTTCACTGCTCGTTGCTTTTGCCAACAACACTTGCTGCGCGCCCTCATTAATTTGGTGACGTAAGAGCAGCTCTCGATAAGCAAACACCTCCATCAACTTCGCTAATGGGTCGCTTGGCAAGGGCTCGCCAAGATCAGGGCAAGCCGCCGCTAGTGCTTGCTTGAGTTCATTGTATAAAGTGTCAAATTGGACCGGTGCAAGTAAATCAGATGCCGGTAGTTGGCCAAGATCAACGGCACTAAAATTGATTAAAGACATAAGGAACCCAATGCTTTGAAAACAGCACTCAACAATAACCTGCCGAGTGCAATTAATGTGTTATCACCCACGCGTTTGTAGTGCTTGACTCACGCCATTGGCTCGCTCAGTAATTTCCTGCATTACTTGCGCTTCACCTTTAACTTGATATGGAAAAGCTAATCTTCCTGATTGCACATCGGTGTGAATATGACCAATTTTTTCTTTCAGTCCACTCACTGAAGCTCGCACATCTTCTAATGACTGCGCGGTGCTAAGCGAAGTCACTAAACTGCTCAGCTCGTTTAGCAATAGCTGTGTCGTGTCTGCTGTTGTGCCTAGTAGTGTGTCAGTGTCTGCAACCTGTCGCGCTATTTTCTCACGAGCAGATTGCTTGCTCTGTAGCGCAGCCTCGTCTTCACTCAGCTCTAATGTGAATGTTGCTCCCACGCCAAATGTGTCTTCAACAAACTCTTGCGTTACAAAATGTGGGGTACTAGGGTCATAGAACTTATCAGCAACTTGGTTATTTACTGTTAGTTTTGCCATTTTTATTCTCCTTAATCGTAAGCATTTTGTGTAGCGTCACCTAAATAGGCAAATTGTCCCCAATCATCCAAAGGTACTTCTCCTGTCACAACGGCAGGAAGGGCAATTTGAATCACGCCAGTTTCATCCTCAGGTTTACCTTCACCATGAACATAAGGGTGACAATGGCCATATCTATTTCGACCAAAACTCATGACCTTCCCGCAAAGTTTTGCTTCTTGATTTGCTTCTAAGCCTTCACACCACCAATTGTTTGGTACTGTCCCTCGAATATGTTTCACAACCGCTGCTGCTGTAACAACGGTAGGTGCTCTGAAGTACTGGTACATTAAGTAAGCAAATTGATGCGCGCTCTCGCCCCGGCGATTTGGGTAATATTCTAGTTCCCAAATATTAAAGCTCTGAGCGAAGTATTTGGTATCAGAGTTGATAGCGCGTAGAAATTCTCTGGCAAGTGGTGTGCGTTGATCTGCTTCTATCCCGGTCGTCACCGTTTCTAAGAATCTCGCTTCTTTGACATAACCGCCACTCCAGAAGAGTGGAAAAGTCCCTGCTTCATTGGGAATTAGTGCTTGGTTTTTAGTCACACGAAAATGAGACTGACTCTTACGAGCAGAGTCAAACCTTTGGTCTATTTGACCCAGCTCCGCATTCACTTTATTTTTGGCATCAAGCACGCTGTTATTTAAGGTCGCCGTAATATCTTGAATTTTATTATCGACGGTTGCAGTGAGGTCATTTGATGCCTCGATGAGGTTGGCAATATCTTGCTCTAGTGCCATATTTTTCTCCATATGGTTAAGTTGTTTATTAAAACTATTGAGCATTAGCTCTGTGGTAAATCAGGCACAAAAAAGCCCACCAAAGGGTGGGCTTTGTAGCCTAACGTGGTTGTACATATTCGTTATTCAGGTTTTGGATAGCGAGCCTTTATTGTGGTTCTTGCCTGTAACCACGCGGCTTTTGCCTCCTGAGTCGCTTCGCTGTTTTCGCCAAACTCCGCTAAAGTGGCTAAATAATCAAAGGCCAGCCCGTCTGATTCGCTTTGATAAGAAAAGCTTCTGGCGTGCATACACTGTGATAGTAGCTGCGCTTGTTTGGCCTCGGCTAAAATAGCAGGAATATCAGCGCTAGCAATGCCCAAATCCGCCAGCGTTTTTTCATCCGCAGGGACATTAATCAGCTCATCATCGCCAATTCTTAACGTTTTTATTTCCATGTTTACTCCTTTAGGCTGTTGGTGGTGTATAGGGGTGGTTTGCGTATGGAATGGAACTTAGTGTTGGCGCCAAACGCTCGGCAAATGGAATTGGCTCTGCGAACCAACGAACTGACCATGTGTCACGGGTTGTTTCGTAGATGTTTCTTCTATTCATATCCGCACCGTCATGGTATTTGACATCACCAGTCCAGTTTTTGATTATACGATAGCTTAAGCCTCCGCCCCTTAGATACAAACCACTAAATGCTCTGCACCATGGCCCCACACTTCCATCGGTTCCTCCACCATAACTATCTAGTGCTGCGTCTACTTTTTCAGATTTACATTGCGCAGCGAAACTAAGGTGACTAACTGTTGGATGATAACGCTCATGAAAACGCTTAATGTGCATAAAGTTAGCATCACCATCCCAAGCATGAGCATTACCTTCCAGTTCTAGCAGAAGCGCAGCTTGGTGAGGTCGGTTTGGATCTAGAGGTCTAGTGTCACTATTTCGAGAATAGTGCCGTGCAATCGTTAACTTACTCGTGCCTGCAGAGTTGCTGGGAAAACGCCACCACACCGGATAAAAATAATCCTTTGAACCACCGATAAAAATATCTTGTACATAGCGTGTTTCTGGCATCGCTTCTTGGATAAATTCATCTACATCTTGCTCTTTTTTTGCGATACGCGCATCAAACGCTGCCATTTGGCTGTCCAACTGCTGTGCCTTATTGTCAACCACTGCGGTTAACGCATCCGTGGACTGTATCAGGTTTGCAATATCTTGTTCTAATGCCATAAATTGCTCCTATAAAATTCCTTTAGCCATCAGTTCAAACTTTTGTTTAAGATGACGGGTCATATTATTGATTTGTGCAGCGCCGAGCTTGGCAAGCTCTGGGGCGATAAGAATATTAAGGTTGACGCCATTATCGACAATGGTCACCGAGTCCGCAGGAACCCCTGTTAAGACCAAATCAAACGCCAGTAATAAGTCGACTTCCGCCGACTTATACGCAATGGGTCTATCTGGTGAAGAGTACACCGCAAAGAGTACTTCTTCGGGTTGACCATTTGCTTCACTTTCGATGTAAAAGCCAACTTCATTGACCCAAAAGTTGTGATCTGTGTCGTCAATCACACTCATGTGGATTTGGGCATTGCCCTTGTCTTCGCCGCTGGCCACCAGAATGCGGTGGACTTCTTGTTGCAGCTGGCTACGCCCTTGATCTGGCGTGTAGTTGCCTGTGCCAAGCCCTACTCTGCTGATCTTCGCTTGAAAGCCATTTTTTTGGGCGTTAAATACTGCTTCCAACCCTCTGGTGGTGATCGTCGGCCGTAAAATCGTGCTCACAGCACCTGTCTCCTTTTGTTGAGTGATACCAATTTGCTTCAATAACCTGAGGTTTGGATAAGGAGTGCTCCAACTCATTGCTGTTAAAGCACAACTTAGCTTTTCCTTGTCTAGCCAGAGAGTTTTAGGGAAAACACCGCTCCCGCGTCCTGCTCTCGCTAAGGTACCTACATCCTGTAGGCAAGGCGAATTTACGCACCAATAGCTGGCTATTGGAAGTGAATTCAACGCAGTTAGCACTAAAACTGGCTGCAAGAAGGCATTAATTATCCGCAGCTCAGGTTTTATACATATCGGTACGAGATAACAGCAATGGGTTATACCAATCGGTATTACCGCTGGGTAAACGCTGATGACATCAATTGAAGTGAAGTAGTCGCTATTCCAATAACGGTTGTTGATTGCATTGCTGCGATGATTAGGCGTGGCAGTAGAATCTTGCCACTTGAAAACGTTGATTATTAATATATAAGCTGGTTGCAAATGCACAGCTCAAGTCAATCTTGGCAGCTGGCAGCTTTTGCTCGTTGGTAAAATAAATACGGCTTACAGCGTGACGGCGGTTATTAAGGTGCAGTGCCAGTGGTGCTCGTGTGTGCATATTTGCATTCACAGGTATGCTTTTCATGTACTGGCTTGTTGCCGCAACGGGTTTGGTGCCTGCCAAGGCCAATGCCGCCGACACTTTCGCTGCTGGCGCTTTGACAGCTTGAGTGTGCGCCGTTTTTCGCGCAACTTGCATTCCACTGGCGATCGCCGCACTTTGCAACCCTAGCTGCATTTTTGCCCCAACTAAAAAGTCAAAGTGTGCACGCTGTGGCTTGGTACTGTTTGTAACATCTCTTACAGCTTGGTACAGCTCAGGGCTGAGCACCACAGCATCGCTGGTGTAGGGGATTTCATTCGCCCATGCAATAAACATAAACGTATGTGGCTGCTTTGATTGATATGGCGCAATGGCAATATCATCAATCTCTTGAAACCACTCAAAAAACTCTACACTGACGCCAAGTGATGCCAGTGCTCGTTTCACCGCGCCTACAGTCCCTTTATGTTTATGTACTTTAACTGAGTTGGCGATAAATGCGCGTTTAGTCTGAAGCGACCAATTTTCGTCCCATTCATCCACTGACAGTGACCAAGCAAGCCAAGGCAATAGCACCTCTGGACAGGTTGCAGGGTGCCATTGCCTGCCAATGTATTCTGGTATGGTTGCCTGCACTTTGAGCTCTTCAGGTACACGCTCTACTGCCTCAGCCATGTTACAAACCAGTGGGGATGTACCTGGCGGTAGTAATTTATGATAATTCGCCATAAGTCTCCTTACTCTGTTGGAAAGTGCAGCTGTATAGTGCGACAAAAAGCCGCCTCTTTCACAGTAGATACAATATCGTCATTCATTGTGTGCAATTTGACTTTTCTGACCCCTCCTTGGTGTAGCGCATCAATGAGACCTGAACTTGGTACTTCTTTACCTAGTAAATAATGAGACTGAATAAACGCATTAACCGCTTGGTTAATCGCTACCTTAACCTGCTCTGTATTAATCCCTGCGTTAAAGTAAATATCAGCTTCAATCGTGTATTGTGTTGGCTCTACCAAATGGACTCTGACCAAATCAGTAAGCGGCCTAACATCTTCATTATTTAGGTATCGCAATACCTCGGTACGTAGCGCTTCTTTTTCGTGCAGTGTCTCAACACTTGCTACTGGCAAAATATACACCTCGACAATACCGGGTAAGCTTGACTCAACATATACGTCTTTCACTTTCGCAGAAGCGGTAAAAGCATGATATTGATAGGCGCCGTTTGTCCCCGCCATTGAGTGGCTTTCTAACGACAATGGGATCCTGAGTCGATAACGTTCGTCAGGCTCATTTTCCTCTCGCGGCACGCCAAATAAGACGCCCAGGTGATCTAGGTCTGACCCTTTAGCATAAGCAACCATAACTGATTGCGCTGCATCATTTACGCGCTGCCTAAGTAGCACTTCTCGGTAGGCAAACAGCTCCATCAACTTAATTGCTGGATCTGAAGGCAACCACGGGTAATCAGGGAAGTGCTGCTGTAGCTGCGCCTCTAATTGCTGGTAAACAGCCTCATAGCTAACAGTCTCAAGCACCTCTGGTGCAGATAGGCGCGTCAGATCAATAGCATTATTCATGCTACTCTCCTTGTAAATTAAGTTGGATATAAAAAGCTCTGCCGAAGTAGCTTTGCTGCTAAGATTCTTTGCGGCGCGCGCTTAATAAGGTATCAAGTTTTTTGTCTATGGAATCTAAGCGTTTTTCTATACGCTTTTGATCTTCCTTGCGAATTTGCTTGAGATGATCAAGCGCTTGAGAATTGGTCGTGATCCGTTTATCTAAATCCCCCAGATAAATAATGCTAGACACCAGCAAGACGATGGTGGTTAAAATATGAGCCAGATTCAACTCTTTTTTCATCTGCCATTGTTCTGGGTGATTCACTTACTCACTCCTTTTACTTTTTCCACCGTGCGTAACCCTGCAAGCCCCAACATGGCAAGTGTTAATTCTAGCATGACATCCAACGGTAAATCGGGTGTGCCCTGCTCCGGTACTAACCACTGTAAGATAGGATTAACAACAAATGAAAATAAAAAACCAAACCCACATACCCACATCAGAAAAGGTCTAGCACCGGCAACAAAAACACTGCGATGTGAGGCTTGTACTTGGTTGATCTGCGCTTGTACTAGCGCATGTTTTGCTATCAGCCTCGCTTTGAGATGCTCTTGTTTTAGCACCTCTTCTTCGCTGGTAAATAACTCATCCAAGATATTACCAATGGCCTCGATAGGTGCCACGGTTTTAGCTGAAAACAGACTTGCCAGTAGACTCATGCTTGCCACTCTCCACAAATCATTTGCTGTGCTAATTCTTGTGCTCGTATCGGCACTTGTTTTGCCCAGCGACTGTCTAGCATTTCAAGCGCAGCGGTTTCAAAGTCACCTTTTTCTACTGCTTGCAGCATCCGGCGAAAATTAAGCAAACCGGTCACTCCGAGATTAAACGCCATATTGACTAACACCGCTATCCTTGCTTCATTGCAGTGCTGCGTATTAATTCTGCGTGACACTGCCGCTTTTGCGTTTTCAACATCACTGGCAAGCAATGACTCAGCTTCATCTTCATTTATTCCGCTATCGTCTAGGTTGCGTCCGTAGCCTATGGTTAGCTTTCCTGCTGTACACAAATAAGGAAATTGCCGAAATCCCTCATGTTTTTTGATTTGCTCAACTGTATTCATCACTGACATACAATCCCCCTCCTTTTCTATTGTGCAGACAAGTTAACCATTAAACTCTGCTCGGCCTTAAGTAACCAAAACTCCATAGAACGCTTACTATCAAAGCCCAGTAGTTTGGCTGCGTTTACGGCGCTACTGTGCATCATATATTTTGCTCGAATGGCTCGCTTACACTCTGGTCTTAGCAACTCTATAGAGGCGCTTAGCTGCGCTATTTCATCTGGGACATGGATCTGCTCTGCACTCATGTTACGACTCGCTACACTTCCTATTGCTTCTGTAGCTGCCTGACGGCTAAACCCCTTACCTAACTCTTTGGCACACCAAAATTTACCCCAACGTTTAAGCGCGGTACGAACTTGTTTAATTGTCACTTGTTTGTTCATCGTGAATTTTTCCTATCACTTCTAAAATATCGAGTAAGTAAACATCTTCAACTAGGCCAATCACGTCATTCCAGCGAGGGCTATATTCCCTATTTTCCCAGCGTCTTAATGTGCGCTCTTCAATACCGTAGTGAGCCGCTGACTCGGCTTGTGTATAGCCTCTGAGCCTGCGTGCAACACGCAGTATTTCTGCTCCTGTAGGTGCAGGCTTGATTTGACCCACCAGTCTGGATGTGGCTGTGTTTATAAGTGTCATAGTTCTCCTTACCTCAAAAAATAAACACGACTAGTGAAATTTTGTTCTGCTTAGCTGAGTTAATACCAATTTGCTTAATTAAATGGTCTATTTTGAGGCGAGAAAATCTTGTCGATAACTAGGCAAAAATTTTGCTATTTAGTTGTTCTAAATGAAAAATTTTTAACGCTGTTAGCGTCAGATTTACTCCTTCAAATTGAGCAAGTATTAAGTCAAATTGGTATAACCTTTACTGAGAAGCGAAAACAACGTAGTCGTTCATCCTTGCCAACAGGGTTTAATTCCAATAACCCCACAACGCTGTTAACATCTTCATCCGATAACTTTCTTCAGCGTAGTGATATAATAGCGATTTTAAGGTTGCGAAACAGGTCAAAAATGACCTACTAATGAGAAACTTACAAACATCAACTGGATATATACACAGTACGATTGTTTAACTTATTAAAAGGTAAATAAAAAATTACAACAGTTAACTAAGCTGACGTTCACTGTGGTTTTTTAAGCGTTATGACCTATCAACATTGCAGCCCGTCAAGGCTTTCTCTAAAATACGTCTAAATCAAAAAAGAGATTGGAAACTCATGGCTCAATATATTTATACCATGTCGCGGGTGAGCAAAGTTGTGCCGCCTAAGCGCACTATCCTCAAAGACATTTCTTTATGCTTTTTTCCTGGCGCTAAAATTGGTGTGTTAGGTCTAAATGGTGCGGGTAAATCAACTTTACTACGTATTATGGCAGGGGTTGATACAGAGTTCGAGGGCGAGGCACGTCCGCAGCCAGGTACTAAGATTGGCTACTTACCACAAGAACCTGTATTAGATGAAAGCAAGACCGTTCGCGAAACAATAGAAGAAGCAGTTAGTGAAGTTAAGCGTGCATTGACTCGATTAGATGAAGTATATGCTGAATATGCGATGGAAGATGCCGATTTTGATGCACTAGCAAAAGAGCAAGGCGAGCTTGAAGCAATTATCCAAGCACATGATGGTCATAACTTAGACAATGCACTAGAACGTGCTGCTGACGCCCTACGTTTACCTGAGTGGGATGCTAAAATTGAGCACCTATCAGGGGGTGAAAGGCGTCGTGTTGCTATCTGCCGCTTGCTACTTGAAAAGCCTGATATGCTACTTCTTGACGAGCCAACTAACCACTTAGATGCGGAGTCTGTCGCGTGGCTTGAGCGCTTCTTGCATGACTATGAAGGCACTGTGGTAGCAATTACCCACGACCGCTACTTCCTAGACAATGTCGCAGGCTGGATTTTAGAGCTTGACCGTGGTCACGGTATTCCATGGGAAGGTAATTACTCTTCATGGCTTGAGCAAAAAGATGCACGTTTGAAGCAAGAAGAAAAATCAGAAAAAGCACGCCAAAAGTCGATTGAAAAAGAACTTGAGTGGGTGCGCTCAAATCCGAAAGGTCGCCAAGCTAAGTCAAAAGCACGTATGGCACAGTTTACTGAGCTACAGCAAAATGACTACCAAAAGCGCAACGAAACCAATGAGCTATTCATTCCACCTGGCCCTCGCTTAGGCGACCAAGTGATTGAAGTAAGCAACCTACGCAAGAGTTTTGGAGATAGGTTGTTGATTGACGATTTGAATTTCAACGTACCAAAAGGGGCAATTGTTGGGATCATCGGTGCAAACGGCGCAGGTAAATCAACACTATTTAGAATGTTAAGTGGCCAAGAGCAGCCAGATAGCGGCGACATCACAATTGGTGAAACCGTTGAGATTGCTACCGTTGAGCAGTTCCGTGATGATATGGATGGCAACAATACTGTTTTCCAAGAGATCTCAAACGGCCAAGACATTTTAAAAATTGGCAACTTTGAAGTACCAAGCCGCGCTTATGTTGGCCGCTTTAACTTTAAAGGTAATGACCAGCAGAAATTTGTAAAAGAACTTTCTGGTGGTGAGCGCAATCGTCTTCACCTAGCAAAACTACTAAAAGCTGGTGGCAACGTACTGCTGCTGGATGAGCCAACCAACGACCTAGACGTAGAAACGTTGCGAGCGCTGGAGAATGCGATTTTGGAATTCCCAGGCTGTGTTATGTGTATCTCGCACGATCGTTGGTTTTTAGACCGCATCGCGACGCACATCTTGGATTACCGTGATGAAGGCCAAATCAACTTCTTCGATGGTAACTACACTGAATACGAAGCGTGGCTGAAAAAAACCTACGGCGCTGACGCCGCGGAGCCTAAACGTATCAAGTATAAAAAAATTGGCTAATCAATATTGTAATTAGGCTCCTCATTGCAGGGGCCTTTTTTATAGCACCAAAAAATTTTCAACTTCGGGCTGCATCATGAGCTTTATACCAATTTTCTTAATTAAGTGATCTATTTTGAGGTGAGAAAATCTTGTCGATAACACCGCTTCCGCGTCCTGCTCACGCCGAGGTACCTACGTCCTGTAGGCAAGGCAAAAGTTTTGCTATTTAGTTGTTCTAAATAAGAAATTTTTAACGCTGTTAGCGTCAGATTTACTCCTTCAAATTGAGCAAGTATTAAGTCAAATTGGTATTATGCTTAAGAGCAACAAAATACAGCTATTAATTATCACTTTTTAGTAGCGAGTAACGTGATATACGCTATCATTTTAACTATATGGATTATTGGGTTAAGTAATGAAAGAGCGTAGAAGGTTTTCTAGAGTGATTTTTTCAAATGAGGCGCAGTTTATGGCTTCTAGTGGCGACTTTAGCTGCAAAATCTTGGATCTATCCTTGAACGGAGCGCTGCTCACCCTACCTGAAGGTTATGTTCCACTTAAAAATGACCCTGCAAGCTTAAATTTCTACCTGCCCGGCAGTGATATTAAAATTACCATGGAAGTTGAAGTTCGCCATGTTGAAGAAGGACATCTCGGCGTCCACTGCCGCCAAATAGATTTAGATAGTGTTACCCACCTTAAGCGCCTTATAGAGCTTAATCTAGCCGATGAAGATATACTTTATCGCGAACTCGAACAGTTGACCCACGAAGAAGACTAGCCCACCGAAGCGTTTAAAATAAAAGAAGCCGTCCGTGTCAGCAATACCGATTGTCTTAATTAAGTGGTCTATTTTGAGGCGAGAAAATCTTGTCGATAACACCGCCTACGCGTCCTCTATCGCCAAGGTATCAACATCCGTGTAGGCAAGGTAAAGATTTTGCTTTTTACTGGTTCTAAATAAGAAATTTTTAACGTACTTAGCGTCAGGTTTACTCCTCCAAATTGAGCAATTATCGGGGCTAATTAGTACACCCCTTCTTGTAAAAACAAACCTACTTACAAATTAACTAACGCAATACTGATTCGCTTAACTTTACAAACTTCGCTCGGGCACCAAGCTGGGTGTACCGTGATAAACATGATGGTATTTTGTGATGAAAATGTGATAATTCCGTGAGCCCCTCTCAATAACTCCTTGCCATGATAGGTTTACTAACAATACAAAATGAGAAGACCACATCATGAAAGCCAAGATCCTTACCACCCTAGTAGCCACTTGTTTTGCCAGTAGTGCCCTTGCTCAAGAGCTCGAAGTGAAAATAACCAACCTTACTCATGGTATTTACTATACGCCCTTGCTTGTGACTGCACACGCCCCTGGCACAGCATTATTTTCATTGGGTGAAACTGCTTCAGAGCCACTTCAAGCGATGGCCGAAGGAGGTGATATTTCTGGACTGAGTAATGTGTTAGAAAGTATCAACGCCGATATGGTAATGAACCCTGCTGGTGGGTTACTCGCCCCGGCAAGCTCAACAATGGCGATGCTCTCAACGAGTAATGGAAACACATATCTATCGTTGGTTGCCATGATGCTACCAACGAATGATGGCTTTGTCGGCTTAAATAGTTGGCCCATACCTACTGAAGCAGGTACATATGAAGTATACCTTAACGCGTATGATGCAGGTACCGAAGCTAACAATGAGTTGGTTGTCGATGGTTCTGGTGCGCCAGGTATGCCTGGTATTCCCGCATCTCCGGGCGTGACTCCGGGTAGCCAAGGGCTAGGCATTACCAACAGCGAAGAAAACAACACGATCCATATTCACAGAGGCAATGTTGGAGATGATGAACAAATTGGCGGGGCAAGTGACCTACATAACACTGTACATCGCTGGTTAAATCCAGTTGCTAAACTCACAATCACCGTAAAGTAACAGGAGCCTGAGATGAAAACCAAATTAACACTCGTTGCCATATCAGCGCTCTTACTGAGTGCATGTGGAGACAATGACAATAACAGCACAGTGGTAACAGACACACCAACATCACCGGTGGTAGACTATGAGTTTTCCGTAAGTATCACCAACCTCACTCAAGCACAGCCGATGTCACCTATTGCTGTTATGCTACATCAATCAGGTCACTACTTCGAAGTTGGTACCGCCGCCTCTAACGAACTTGAAAAGCTCGCAGAAGGTGGCGATAACAGTGCACTTTTAGCACAAAGTATGACTATGTCGTCAAGCACAACAGAGACCCCAGTTGGGCCAGGCTCTACGTCAACCATTTCGATTAAGTCTGAGACTCTCGCCAATTTAAAATTATCTTTATTGACAATGATGGTGAATACAAATGATGGATTTTCCGGTCTTAATGCCATAGATGTGTCCACTATGCCCATCGGTGAAAAAAAAATGTATCGCACTTCAGCGTATGATGCTGGTACAGAGCTAAATACTGAAGCCCAAGGGAGTATCCCCGGGCCTGCTGATGGTGGAGAAGGATTTAATGTGGAACGTAACGATAACCAGAATATGGTAACCATGCATAGCGGAGTCGTTGGCAACGATGATGGCTTAACAAGCTCTACGTTAACCAGTATACATAAGTTTGATAATCCGCTGTTGGCAATAACAATTGAGCGAATCAAATAGCCCATGAGCAAGCGCCTGCCCATAGGCGCTTTCGCTCCACTAAGGGCTGCATATGTTAGACAGTGTATTGTTAGTTGAAGATGATGAAGATATAGCTAGATTGCTTCAAGTTCATTTAGAAGAGCTGTCATTAACCGTCACCCATATCGCGGATGGTGTAGACGCTTTGAATATGGCAAAAAAGAAGCAACACGCAATATTTATGCTCGATTTAATGTTACCAAATATGGATGGACTCAGCTTGTGTAGAGAACTTAAATCTTTGTACCCAATGAGTAGCGTGATTATTGTTACCTCGAAAAGCAGTGAAATAGACAAAATCATTGGGTTAGAAGTCGGAGCCGATGACTACATTTGTAAACCATTCAACAGCCGAGAACTTCAAGCTAGAGTAAAAGCCCAATTGAGACATGTACGTCAATTAAATGATAAAAGCTCTATTCCCACCTCTTCAGATGATAAAATTCAAGTTGGCGCGCTAACTATCGATACCGATTGTCATGAAATCTTACTTGGTGACATAAAGCTAGAGCTCACAGCGACTGAGTTTGAGCTATTACAGTTTTTTGCTAAACATCCTAATCATGTGTTTTCGCGATCTCAATTACTTGAGTCCGTTTGGGGCTATCAACACTCAGGGTATGAGCATACTGTTAATTCACACATTAATCGCCTACGCGCAAAGCTAGATCCCATTTCCAATCATATTGTCATAGAGACCGTATGGGGCGTCGGATATAAGCTGAACGCAAGCTCCCTTCAAGGAGTGAACGCATGAGACTCACATTATATAAAAAGCTAGCAGCCATGCTATTTGTCACATTTTTACTGATTTGCATGCTTTTTATATGGTGGACTCAAGCATTATCACAAGTATCAAAATCGCAGGCCGAGCAACAGCTTCACTTATCTTTAGCTCAACATTTAGTTGCGGATAACCCACTTATCAGGGAAGGGGTTTATGACTATGAAGGGCTAAGCAACTTGTTCCATACGCTGATGATCTTAGGGCCTGCCTTTGAACTCTACTTTGTATCTCCAGAGGGAAACTTGCTCACATACAGTGCAGAGCCAGGAGAAATCAAACGAGAGAAGATTGATATCACCCCACTACAGCAGTTACTTAACACAAACAATACGCTACCAATTTTAGGTGACGACCCAAGAAGTACACATGGCAGTAAAATTTTCTCTGTAGCACCTGTTACTAACAAAGATATACTTCAAGGCTATTTATACATCATTATTGGATCTTCAAAATACAACAACATCATTGAGCAACTGAAAAGCTCCGAAAAGGTCATGCTTGGCACATTATGGTTACTTGGCACCTTATTACTCCTCCTTGCAATAGCCTTATTTTTACTCAACAAGATAACCAATCCGATTGCTCGTCTTACTAGGTATATTGACAGAGTGAGTCAAAACCAATTTGACATCAGCCCCGATGCGCAAATCAATTGGCCTGCAAAAAATGACGAGATACACCGACTAGGGCGAAGTGTGAATGCGATGCTGGATAAAATCCAATATCAACTAACCACATTGAACGATAAAAATGAACAACGTAAGAAATTTCTATCTCAGCTTAGTCATGATCTACGCACTCCTTTAGCATCGCTAAAAGGCTATATAGAGCTCACAGAAAAGCAAACCACAGATAAAACCATTATGGAAAACCTTAAAGTTGCCAGTAAAAATATCAATCAACTAAATCACCTCATTGACCAAATCTTTGAACTTGCTCATCTAGAAGCTGGGCATGCAAAAATGAATATAGAAACTTTTAATTTACTGGAGGTTATTTATGACGTTGCTGCAAAATTCAAATTAAAAGCTGAGGCTAACCAATTACAGATAGTCATATCCCCTATTCAAAGTACTATGGCTATTACCAGTGATATAGGTAAATTGGACCGAGTTCTGTCAAACTTAATTGATAATGCAATAAGGCACACAAAAGCGGGGGGGAAAATTAGCTTGATACTAGAAGAGCATGAAGGTTATGCACATGTCAAAGTTAATGATACGGGCATAGGGATCAGTGAGATGGATCTACAACATATTTTTGATGCCAGTTTTCAAGGCAAAAACAGCAATAGCAACCGCAAACACAATGCAGGTCTCGGTCTTGCGATAACCAGTGAGCTAATCAGAATACTGAAAGGTCGGATCAGTGTAGCAAGCATGATCAATGAAGGTACCCAATTCAAAATCATTTTGCCTTTAAATAAGTGAATAAAGTTTGTGATCAATCTTTATGGTTTGGTACTTTCTACTTAAGATAACCTCTCGGTATACCTTCGATATAAATATTTCTGGCTTTCTACTTAAGTAAACTATATTTTAACTAAAAGTAAAAATTATACTTCATTGATTTGTAATACAATACGGAAAGTTTACTATGCCAATAGTCTCAATGCGTAACTTTATGAACCACGTTGGAACCGCCAATGATGGCTTTCGCCAGAGTGCCTCCTCTCTTAACAATATCATTCTCCTGCTAGGTGGTAATGCGCAGAACAGCCCAAATAATCGAAATATCAATAATCGAACGGCCGAAAATATAGAGGGTGAGATACACAGCCTGCCAGTAGATAAACTTCTAAAATACCAAACAGCATTAGTTTACTTAGGCAACGCATTAAATATCGACAGCTTTGCCCGCCCAACGAATTACAATATGGCTTTTCATGATTTTGAATTACAATGGTATCAATTTCGAGATCCCACTCATGGTATGATAAGAATTGATAACGCACGGTATATTTTTAAACATCAATTCACATTTGATAGTACCAATGGTGATGTGAACACCTTTACACACTGCCTAACAAGGGAGCATGTATGGTATCCAACCGCTAGGGCTTATGACCCTCCTTTTAACCAATTATTAAGTAGAGTACCTCAAAGCTTTTTTATGCCACCAAATGGCTCTCAAAGCGCCTCGGTCACTGACGACCACTCAACATTTAACCCTGATTATATTGTCAGGCGCCCCCTTACTATGGGAAGAACCATTGATATCCGTCAGCGCTATCAATACAGACAACCAGGACGACAGTGGCAGAATATTCCAGGTGCTTCATATATTTTGAAAAAGGGTGTCCGCTGGGGTGTTGGTGGTGATCCGTGCTTTTTCTTCTCTAAAGAAAACTATGCTCCAGAAAACCCCAAGGCATTTCACTTTGAGGTAGAAATCGCGCTAGGGAATGCACCACTGGCTACTTTTAATAGACTCCCATCACGAGGAGCTACATCCCATAATTCTATGAACAGGCAACGGGAGATAAGGGTGATAGCTGACGGATCATAGCTATCGTTACATTACTCATGCCTATTGCATTAAATAAATGATCTATTTTGCAATGAAAAACACTTATCACAAACGGATCAATTCTATCGAGAGTCATAAGCTGTAAGGGCTCTCGAGCAATAATCCCCCCCAGAAACCATCGACGGGTAAACCGCCTCCTACCAGTGCTGCACCTTGTTGATATTGTTGTGGGAGCGAGTTTACCTCACGAGGTCTTGATTTATTTTCAAATCACACATAGCAAAAAACCCGGTGCATTACTGCAACGGGTTTGACGCACTTGGGTGTACTAATGTCGATTAGGTTAATAGACGAATGCTGTTAATCGACCTTTAATAAGGCCCTGATCGCTACAAAGTAGGATATTTTTATTCTTTTTTGAAGCCCAACAGCTCGGCGGGTAAACCGCCTCCTACCAGTGCTGCACTTTGTTGAGTTCGTGGTAGGAGCGAGTTTACCTCGCGAGGTGTTGATTTATTTTCAAATCCCACATAGCAAAAAACCCGGTGCATTACTGCAACGGGTTTGACGCACTTGGATGTACTAATGTCGATTAGGTTAATGGATGAATGCTGTTAATCGACCTTTAAAGGCCCTGCTCGCTACAAAGTAGGATGTTTTTATTCTTTTTTGAAGCCCAACAGCTCGGCGGGTAAACCGCCTCCTACCAGTGCTGCACTTTGTTGATGTCGTGGTGGGAGCGAGTTTACCTCACGAGGTGTTGATTTATTTTCAAATCACACATAGCAAAAAACCCGCTGTATTGCTGCAACGGGTTTGACGCACTTGGATGTACTAATGTCGATTAGGTTAATGGATGAATGCTGTTAATCGACCTTTAATAAGGCCCTGCTCGCTACGAAGTTGGATGTTTTTATTCTTTTTGTTTGAAGCCCAAAAGCTCGGCGAGTAAACCGCCTCCAGCAAGTGCAGCACTTTGTTGATGTCGTGGTAGGAGCGAGTTTACCTCGCGAGGTGTTGATTTATTTTCAAATCCCACATAGCAAAAAACCCGGTACATTACTGCAACGGGTTTCTCTAATAAGGCCCTGACGATGTTCTACTTTCACATGGGAAGCCCACACTATCATCGACGCTGTTTTGTTTCACTTCTGAGTTCGGCATGGGGTCAGGTGGTTCCAAAACGCTATAGTCATCAGGAAAATTCTTTTTTTAGTTTTTGTTTTTATATAAAATTTGGCCCTGGCGATGTTCTACTTTCACATGGGAAGCCCACACTATCATCGACGCTGTTTTGTTTCACTTCTGAGTTCGGCATGGGGTCAGGTGGTTCCAAAACGCTATAGTCACCAGGAAATCTGGGTGCAAATGTTTAATGACATCGTGCCTCGCACGAGCATTCCATTTGCGCAAGGTGAACCGATTTCGCTATATCGCTGAGGTTGGTCACCTTGTTTAATTCTTAAATCTAGAAAAGCTATTAAATTCTTTTGTCTACTTTAGTCTATTAACTTCTGTCGCTAAACCACTTTGGCGTTGTATGGTTAAGCCTCACGGGTAATTAGTACGAGTTAGCTTAATGCCTCACAGCACTTCCACATCTCGCCTATCAACGTTGTAGTCTTCAACGGCCCTTCAGTTGACTCTAAGTCAAAGTGAGAACTCATCTCGAGGCTCGCTTCCCGCTTAGATGCTTTCAGCGGTTATCGATTCCGAACGTAGCTACCGGGCAATGCAATTGGCATCACAACCCGAACACCAGCGGTTCGTCCACTCCGGTCCTCTCGTACTAGGAGCAGCCCCTCTCAATTCTCAAACGCCCACGGCAGATAGGGACCGAACTGTCTCACGACGTTCTAAACCCAGCTCGCGTACCACTTTAAATGGCGAACAGCCATACCCTTGGGACCGACTTCAGCCCCAGGATGTGATGAGCCGACATCGAGGTGCCAAACACCGCCGTCGATATGAACTCTTGGGCGGTATCAGCCTGTTATCCCCGGAGTACCTTTTATCCGTTGAGCGATGGCCCTTCCATTCAGAACCACCGGATCACTATGACCTACTTTCGTACCTGCTCGACGTGTCTGTCTCGCAGTTAAGCTTGCTTCTACCATTACACTAACCGTACGATGTCCGACCGTACTTAGCAAACCTTCGTGCTCCTCCGTTACTCTTTGGGAGGAGACCGCCCCAGTCAAACTACCCACCAGGCACTGTCCTCAACCCCGATTCAGGGGCCTAAGTTAGAACATCAACACTACAAGGGTGGTATTTCAAGGTCGGCTCCACACAAACTAGCGTCTGCGCTTCAAAGCCTCCCACCTATCCTACACATGTAGGGTCAATGTTCAGTGCCAAGCTGTAGTAAAGGTTCACGGGGTCTTTCCGTCTAGCCGCGGGTACACAGCATCTTCACTGCGATTTCAATTTCACTGAGTCTCGGGTGGAGACAGCGTGGCCATGGTTACACCATTCGTGCAGGTCGGAACTTACCCGACAAGGAATTTCGCTACCTTAGGACCGTTATAGTTACGGCCGCCGTTTACCGGGGCTTCGATCAAGAGCTTCGCCTAAGCTAACCCCATCAATTAACCTTCCGGCACCGGGCAGGTGTCACACCGTATACGTCATCTTACGATTTTGCACAGTGCTGTGTTTTTAATAAACAGTCCCAGCCACCTGGTCACTGCGGCTCTCGCCTGCTTACGACGCGAAGTCTTCACAAGTAAGAGCGTACCTTCTCCCGAAGTTACGGTACAATTTTGCCTAGTTCCTTCACCCGAGTTCTCTCAAGCGCCTTAGTATTCTCTACCTGACCACCTGTGTCGGTTTAGGGTACGATTCAGTATGAACTGAAGCTTAGAGGCTTTTCCTGGAAGTAGGGCATCAACAACTTCACCACCGTGGTGGCTCGTCTCGACTCTCAGCCTTAGCAACCCGGATTTTCCTAAGTCGCCAGCCTACAGCCTTTCACATGGACAACCAACGCCATGCTTGCCTAGCCTGCTCCGTCCCCCCATCGCATTCATACCAAGTACGGGAATATTAACCCGTTTCCCATCGACTACGCTCTTCAGCCTCGCCTTAGGGGTCGACTCACCCTACCCTGATTAACATGGGATAGGAACCCTTGGTCTTCCGGCGTGCGGGTTTTTCACCCGCATTATCGTTACTCATGTCAGCATTCGCACTTCTGATATGTCCAGCATGCCTCCCGGCACACCTTCAGCCACTTACAGAACGCTCCCCTACCCCGCATACTTACGTACGCAGCCGTAGCTTCGGTGGTATGTTTAGCCCCGTTACATCTTCCGCGCAGGCCGACTCGACTAGTGAGCTATTACGCTTTCTTTAAAGGGTGGCTGCTTCTAAGCCAACCTCCTAGCTGTTTTAGCCTTCCCACATCGTTTCCCACTTAACATACACTTTGGGACCTTAGCTGACGGTCTGGGTTGTTTCCCTCTCCACGACGGACGTTAGCACCCGCCGTGTGTCTCCCGGATAGTACTTTACGGTATTCGGAGTTTGCAAAGGGTTGGTAAGTCGGGATGACCCCCTAGCCTTAACAGTGCTCTACCCCCGTAAGTATTCGTCCGAGGCTCTACCTAAATAGATTTCGGGGAGAACCAGCTATCTCCCGGTTTGATTAGCCTTTCACTCCTAGCCACAGGTCATCCCCTAACTTTTCAACGTTAGTGGGTTCGGTCCTCCAGTCAGTGTTACCTGACCTTCAACCTGCCCATGGCTAGATCACCGGGTTTCGGGTCTATACCCTGCAACTTAAGCGCCCAGTTAAGACTCGCTTTCGCTACGGCTCCCCTAAATGGTTAACCTCGCTACAGAATATAAGTCGCTGACCCATTATACAAAAGGTACGCAGTCACCCAACAAGTAGGCTCCTACTGCTTGTACGTACACGGTTTCAGGTTCTATTTCACTCCCCTCACAGGGGTTCTTTTCGCCTTTCCCTCACGGTACTGGTTCACTATCGGTCAGTTGGGAGTATTTAGCCTTGGAGGATGGTCCCCCCATATTCAGTCAAAGTTTCACGTGCTCCGACCTACTCGATTTCACTTTGGATAAGTTGTCGTGTACGGGACTATCACCCTGTTTCGTCATGCTTTCCAGCATGTTCCACTAACTACACTAAAGCTTAAGGGCTGCTCCGATTTCGCTCGCCGCTACTTTCGGAATCTCGGTTGATTTCTTTTCCTACGGGTACTTAGATGTTTCAGTTCTCCGCGTTCGCCTCGTTAACCTATGTATTCAGTTAACGATACCTGCAAGCAGGTGGGTTTCCCCATTCGGAAATCCTAGTCTCAAGCGCCTCTTACTGGCTTGACTAGGCTTATCGCAAGTTAGTACGTCCTTCATCGCCTCCAACTGCCAAGGCATCCACCGTGTACGCTTAGTCACTTAACCATACAACCCAAAATAGTTTTAAGTTGTACTGCTAAAGACAGTTTAACTTCGCCAGAAGTTAATATTGAATACTAAAGTAGACGCTAATTAATCAAACAAATGATTAATCGGCATTTTCTTTCGAAAACTCGATAAATAACTTTACGTTATCTATCAGAATTTAATTTTTCAGCTTTTCCAAATTTTTAAAGAGCAAATATTACTTAGCCATCAGGCCAAGCAACAATCATCTGTGTGGACACTTCGAACAAATAAGTTCTAAATCGTATAAGGAGGTGATCCAGCCCCAGGTTCCCCTAGGGCTACCTTGTTACGACTTCACCCCAGTCATGAATCACTCCGTGGTGAACGTCCCCCCGAAGGTTAGACTATCCACTTCTGGAGCAACCCACTCCCATGGTGTGACGGGCGGTGTGTACAAGGCCCGGGAACGTATTCACCGCGACATTCTGATTCGCGATTACTAGCGATTCCGACTTCATGGAGTCGAGTTGCAGACTCCAATCCGGACTACGACAGGCTTTAAGGGATTCGCTCACTATCGCTAGCTCGCTGCTCTCTGTACCTGCCATTGTAGCACGTGTGTAGCCCTACACGTAAGGGCCATGATGACTTGACGTCGTCCCCACCTTCCTCCGGTTTATCACCGGCAGTCTCCTTAGAGTTCCCGACCGAATCGCTGGCAACTAAGGATAGGGGTTGCGCTCGTTGCGGGACTTAACCCAACATCTCACAACACGAGCTGACGACAGCCATGCAGCACCTGTATCAGAGCTCCCGAAGGCACCAAACCATCTCTGGTAAGTTCTCTGTATGTCAAGTGTAGGTAAGGTTCTTCGCGTTGCATCGAATTAAACCACATGCTCCACCGCTTGTGCGGGCCCCCGTCAATTCATTTGAGTTTTAACCTTGCGGCCGTACTCCCCAGGCGGTCTACTTAATGCGTTAGCTTTGGAAAAGTTGTCCGAAGACCCCAGCTCCTAGTAGACATCGTTTACGGCGTGGACTACCAGGGTATCTAATCCTGTTTGCTCCCCACGCTTTCGTACATGAGCGTCAGTGTTGACCCAGGTGGCTGCCTTCGCCATCGGTATTCCTTCAGATCTCTACGCATTTCACCGCTACACCTGAAATTCTACCACCCTCTATCACACTCTAGTTTGCCAGTTCGAAATGCAGTTCCCAGGTTAAGCCCGGGGCTTTCACATCTCGCTTAACAAACCGCCTGCGTACGCTTTACGCCCAGTAATTCCGATTAACGCTCGCACCCTCCGTATTACCGCGGCTGCTGGCACGGAGTTAGCCGGTGCTTCTTCTGTCAGTAACGTCACAGCTAGCAGGTATTAACTACTAACCTTTCCTCCTGACTGAAAGTGCTTTACAACCCTAAGGCCTTCTTCACACACGCGGCATGGCTGCATCAGGCTTGCGCCCATTGTGCAATATTCCCCACTGCTGCCTCCCGTAGGAGTCTGGACCGTGTCTCAGTTCCAGTGTGGCTGATCATCCTCTCAAACCAGCTAGGGATCGTCGCCTTGGTGAGCCGTTACCTCACCAACTAGCTAATCCCACTTGGGCCAATCTAAAGGCGAGAGCCGAAGCCCCCTTTGGTCCGTAGACATTATGCGGTATTAGCCATCGTTTCCAATGGTTGTCCCCCACCTCAAGGCATGTTCCCAAGCATTACTCACCCGTCCGCCGCTCGTCATCTTCTAGCAAGCTAGAAATGTTACCGCTCGACTTGCATGTGTTAGGCCTGCCGCCAGCGTTCAATCTGAGCCATGATCAAACTCTTCAATTAAAAGTTTTTTTTTGAAACCTAAGTTTCATGCTCATTGAATTCTGATTTTGATACCTTTCGGCATCGAATTGACTGTGCTGAATAAACTATGTTTATTCTGTTGGTCACTCAGCTCAATTGAGACTCTAAATTTGTTTGCGTCATCTAGCGAACTAGACTCTGCTGTTAGAACTCAATCTGTACGAGTGCCCACACAGATGATTGCTTCATATTGTTAAAGAACAGTTCCGGTTACCCGGTGCGATGACTCATCACCACTGCGCCGTTAGCGCTGAGGGTTGTGCATTCTAAGCATTTCCCACTTGTTGTCAACACTTAATTTTGATTTTCTTTCGAAGTATTCAAACTCAAGTTTTATTTGACTCCCGACTCGTTGGCTCGTTGCTTTTCAGCGTTGCTCCCCGTGTCGGTGGATGCGCATTATAGGGAGATCCGATTTAAGTGCAACCCTTTTTTTAAAGAAAATTGCAAAAAAACCGCCACTCGAACAAAAAACACACAAAACCTATTAAAATCCATACTAATGAAATGTTTCCTTCATAAAACTGTCACCCATTTCTTTAGAGGGATCATAAGTATTGATCAAATTTGCTAGGATGCAAGATACAACTGAACAATTTTTCAGCTGTATCTCAAGACTCGATTAGCTTCGCTTTTTAGTACAGGAGGCTATATAGTTTTCGACGGTACTGTGAAGCAACACTATCGCCATCTGGAAGTGAAGCGATAATGTCTAAAAACCCCTTTTTTGCTTCACCAAAGTTCATGTCTTTCTTAAGTACCACCAGTAAACTTGCCAATGCCTCTTCTGTTTTACCTACATCTAGCTGAGCTTGAGCTAACTGGCAACGTAAGTCCAAAGATTCTGGTTCAGCCACCAATGCTTGCTCTAGGCGTCTTACCTCTGGTGAATCCTGTGCTGCCGTAGCTTGCGCTAGTTTGGCAACTAAATTGTGGTAATAAGGGTCTCGTTCTTCGTCATTAATGGAATCTAACAGAGCCTGCGCTTCATCAAATTTTTTAATTTGTATGCAGATATCGGAAAACACCAATTTGACTCGAGTATTTCTACTATCGATGTCATACGCTTTTTTCGCATACACAAAGGCATTGTTTAGATCATCTTCTGCTAAAAATTGCTTAGCTTGGTCTAGTAATATTAGTTCAGGCGATGGTAAGTGAGCCGACAACGCTTCTTTTATTTCTTCTTCAGTTTTTACACCTGGTAACATATCGACCGGTGCTCCACCTTTTAAAACCACGATGGTAGGTAAAGCTTGTAAGCCAATTTGTTGAGCAAGCTGAGAGGCTAGAGCTTGCTGAACATCACAATCAATAACACCAATCGTGATATGCTCACTATATGTCGCAGCAATCCCCTCTAATATTTGGTCCTGCTGAACACATTCGGGATTTTGGCCACTATAAAATGTCAACAGTAGCACTTTCTCAGGGTTTGGGTCTGTTATTACTTGCTGAATATTTTCAGGGGTAAGTTGGATTTTATTGCTCATGCTCTGTTATCTGTATAAATAGTCAATATGGTTGATATAGTGGCAATATCTGAATTTACAACTACGAGCATAAACAATTATGTAGAGCTTGGCTTTCTCTTTCGAGTAAATTTCCTCTTTTTTCCTCCGCGCTTTTTCAATGCCATTGTCGGTACTTCTTTTAGCGCAGTTATATTTATAGACTGAGCACTATTAATAAAAACACTCAGCTCGTCACGAAGTGGCTGCATAAATTGGTTATAGGAGGTTTCTTTGTTGGCAATCTTTCCAAGCAATGATTCCCAAAGCGCAGTCCTATCTGGTAATGAGAGCGACTCTGGTAAAGTTTGAATAAATGCTTTGCCAAGCGCCGTAGAGTATATCGTTTTACCGTCTCGTCGCAGAAACTGCCTTTTAAATAATAACTCAATGATCCCAGCTCGAGTTGCTTCTGTTCCAAGTCCATCCGTATCTTTCAATACCTTTTTAATTGATTGATCAGATACAAACCGTGCAATGCCTGTCATTGCACCAAGTAGACTTGCTTCAGTGTAATGTTTTGGCGGCTGAGTTTGCTTCTCTTTCACCTCTCCTTTGTCACATAGTAGCGGCTCCCCTATTTGCAACTCTGGTAAAAGACTTTCCTTCTCTGTTTCTGGTTTTTTATATAGAACTTTAAAACCTTTATCTATTACTTGCTTGGCTTGTGCTTTGAATTGGCCTCCACCGATCTCTAATTCAACCTGAGTTTCATTGTAGCGATATGGGTGAAAGAATTGTGCTAAGTATTGTACCGAGATAAGTTGATAAACTTGCAGTTCTTGATAACCAAGCTGCGCACTGCGAAGCTTTTTAGTAGTTGGAATGATCGCGTGATGCGCTTCGACTTTTTTATCATTCCAGCACGCTCCTTTTTGGCTCATGTCTGCTAACTTAACGTATTTGCTTTCCAACCCCTGATTATGTTCTGCCGCGCAAACCACTTGCTCTCTTTCAGCAAAGTGCTCTTTTGGTAGATAACGGTTATCTGATCTGGGGTATGTGATCAGTTTATGTTTCTCATAGAGTGTTTGACAAATATCCAGCACTTGCTGAGCAGATAAACCATAGCGTTTATTTGCATCAATCTGTAAAGAAGAAAGGTTGTAGGGTAATGGTGGATTTATCTTTTTGGGTTTTGTTTCAACTTGCTTTACCGTTGCTTGCTTTTTATTGATCCGAGCAGCGACATTTTCGGCCAAAGCTTTTACCAAGACACGTCCATCTTCATCCATATAAGGCTTACATGCTTCACTTGGCACCCACTTAGCTTCAAAAACTCCCCAATCCGGTTTATTGATGTGTGCGATCACTTCATAAAAGGGTTTAGATACAAAGCTCTCAATTTCGAGATCCCTTCTAACAACCAAGCCGAGTACCGGAGTTTGCACTCTACCAACCGACAAAACAGTATTCACACCCGCTTTTTGCCCAGCCAACGTAAATGCTCTGGTTAGATTCATACCAAAGAGCCAATCGGCTCGAGCTCTTGCAAGCGCAGACACACTTAAAGGGATAAATTCTTGGTTGGAACGTGTTGAGGCCAGTGCCTTTTTCACGGCTTGTGGATTCAAGTCACTGATCAACAAGCGTTGAATCGTTGCTCTTTTTTGCTCTGGCAGCGATACGTATTGAAATACTTCGTCTACAAGCAACTGCCCTTCTCTATCGGGATCTCCTGCATGATATATTTCGTCAGCTTTTGTGAGTAATCGTTTTAATGTAGTAAGCTGCTTTTTTGTTTTAGCTTTTGCTTTAAACTGCCATTGCGCTGGCATGATTGGTAGATCATGAAACTGCCACTTTTTATACTTAGCGTCATAATCTTCAGGCTCAGCTTGCTCAAGTAAGTGGCCAATACACCAAGAAACCACATCACCGTTGGCAAGCTCTATGTATCCATCTTGTTTTTTGTGAGGTTTTGGCAAAACATCTGCAATTGCTCTGCCTAAGGAAGGTTTTTCAGCGATATATAGTTTCATGATTATATTAACTGTATATAGATACAGTTAATATAATCAATTTTTTCGAGAAAGGCCATAACTATCAAGTGACTGCTACAACCTTCCACGATTAGCTTTACTTAAGTTCTCAACAAGTTCAACTGCTTATGCTTTTGCTCAACTATTTGTGTCATAGAACTTGCAGCTAGCTCTACTTCATCCGCAAATTGAGATAGCTCTGCCGCCGCATCTGAGATCCCTGTGGTATTTGTGTTAATTTCCTCCGTAACCATACTTTGCTCCTCTGCTGCTGTCGCTATCTGAGTTACTTCGTTAGAAATGCTGGTAAGCTCTCCTACTAGTGTGCTCATTAACCGCGCTGACTCTTGGCAGTAACTCACTGCGTCTTCGCCTAATTTTACAGAGCTTTCAATTATTCGACCGGAATTTGCAACTTCGCTTTGCAAGTTATCTATAAGCTTACTTATATCATCTGTTGACGCTTGAGTTTTCGATGCCAAAGCTCTAACTTCATCAGCAACAACCGCAAAGCCACGCCCCTGCTCTCCTGCTCTCGCGGCTTCAATTGCCGCATTCAAAGCAAGCAAGTTAGTTTGTTCAGCGATTGCTCTGATCACTTCGAGTATTTTTGAAATATCATCGCTACGTTCCGATACTTTAACCACAGCTTGTTTTGCATCAATAACTTGATCCGCCATTGATTGTACGGTTTCAGTCGTTTTAATAATGCTTTGCTCGCTTTGTTGAACTTGGTCTGCCGCTTGGTTAGTACTGGCTGCCGCCTTCTCGGACGCCCTTGCGACCTCTGAGGCTGTCGCACTTAATTCGTTAATCGCGGTTACAACGCTGTCGATTTCTAAATGCTGATTCGCGACTTTATTTTTGATATTAATAGCAGCTTCTGTAGTGCGATGAGACTGTTCATAAGAAGACTCCGCAAGCCCTTTAAGATCATCAATCATATTTCTGAGCTTTTCGGTAAAGCGATTAAAGCCTTGAGCTAATGCGATAAGCTCTGCATGATGGCTCACTTCTAATTCGTGCGTTAGATCTCCCTCGCTAGATGCTAAGTTCTCTACCCGTTTTTGAATATGAGTCAAAGGACCAATAATCGTGTTAACCAATACAAATGCAATCGCGATCCCTATTGCTGCGATCACCACTCCAATTGTCAGCATCCAGCGTCCTACAGAGTTAGCTGACTCCTCTAATTGACTTTGCAAAGTAGTAGCAGACTCGAGTGCTATCGCTTTTGGTAATTCAATGACCAAAGACCAGGTTGTATTAGGTAACTTGATATTGATTGGCACGGATACAACCAAGTCATTCTCTAAATCTTCAATACCAGATCCTTTGTGTAGCGACTGTAAAACGTCAGCGCGCTCGGTAGTTGTTGACTCGGCCAGTGGACGTGCAAGCTTGTCATAATGACTGGATCCGACCACAAGACCTAAATCACTCAGCAAGGTTACTTTAGCTGCTCCCGAATAAAGCGACTCAGATAGCTCGTCAACCAGCGTCTGGAAAATAGGCAAATTAACATCCACGCCGACCAAGCCTTTAAATTGACGATTAACAACAACAGGGACTGTAAGCGAGGTCATTAGCATCTCATTGCCCGCTGATATTTCATATAAATATGGCTCCATGATACATGGCGCCACTTTATCTTTTGCACAGAGATACCACTCAGCTTCACGCAAACCAAATTCGTTGATGTTATCAAGGTACTTTGCTTCAGCTGACTCAACTTTTTGTTGCACAGGTCCTGTAGATTCTTGTGTAAAATAAAGCTCCAATGTTCCGGATTTAACGACTGAATGTGAAGCGCCTTCCGTAAAGCGAGTATCATCACCGTCATAACCGTTCGGCTCAAATTGTGCGTACATGGAAGAGACGAACCTATTTTGCTCTAGTGCACCAAATACCACTTCTTGAACTTGCTCTCGACTCAGTGGGTTTTCCTTGGAAGTATGGGACAATATCCCAGCCAAAGTATAGGGTACTCTATAGGCTTCATTAACAAACCCTGATACCCTTTGACCATATTGGTTGGCTTTTGCTACCAACCCTTGAGAAATTTCATCGTATATTGCTTGTTGAACTCCTTTGCTCTGCTTTGCATTTTCCTCCGCTAGATGAAACCACATCGTTGCCACTAATATAACAACTAAACTCGTTACTAATACTGTTACAAAAAATAAGAGTTTGTTTTTAATTGAAGCTTGTTTCATAACATTCCCAATTTTCAGCGTTTACATGCAAACAAATTGCACCATACATTCTTCTTAACTTGATAAAAATAGTTAACCTGAGCGCCGCACAATCAAAGCTTTCTAGTCGCCAGTTTTGTAAAAGCAATGAATTGAACATTTTTACCTGAACCACAAGTTACCCATATGTATTCTTATCGGCAAGTATGAAGTCTTGTTTAACTGTAGCAAAAAATTAATAACGCACCGAGAATTATGCAGCTAAAAATACTACTTATTTGAAAGTAACGTATTGACTAGTAAATAGAAGATACATTTGAAACTGCTAAAGTTTAGCGCAACGCCAAAGGAGAGAAGATAATTTATTTTAGTATGCTCGCCATGGCATTTAGACCAAGAGGCTCCTTTTCAAGCAGTCTCTTGGAGTAAATGCCATTGATAGAAGCTGGTGGATGCTAAAAGTAGTGCCTAAGCACTACTTTTTTATTTTATCCTTACCCGTTGTTTTTTCATTACTAGGTAATCTGTGATGAATGGCCGACTTTATCAACATATAGCCTGAAATAGGGGCAGTAAGTAGCAAGAATATAGAAATTAGAATTTCTTTCACACTAATACCATCCGATGTTGTACTAAAATATACCATTGCAGAGGTTAGTAAGCATGCCATCCCTAACGTTGTTGCTTTTGTCGGGCCATGAAGGCGCATAAAAAAGTCAGGCATCTTCACCAGTCCAATTGAACCGACCAGTACAAAGGAACCTCCAAGTAACAATAATATAGAAATAATCCACTCTGACATTCTGTTGCCGCTCCTATTCAATAATGTCGCCACGTAACAAGTATTTACATACAGCTACTGTGCTCACAAAACCCAACATTGCAATCAGCAAGGCCGCTTCAAAGTAAAGTGCGGTCCCCATACTCATGCCGTACAAAATAATCAATGCAATTGTATTGATATACATTGTATCAAGCGCCAAGATCCTATCGGGAATAGATGGCCCGACAACTAACCGCCAAAGGTTCAGTAATAGAGACACACCTATCATAGCGAAGACAATGAGAATTACCGTTTCTAACATTCAAAGATCTCCTTTAAAGGCTTTTCATAGCGCGATTTTATGGTGTCAATCAGTAACTGCTCATCTTTAAGATCAAGTACATGTATCAACAGGTACTTACGTTCTGAATGCTGTTTATCTCCCAGCGACTCAGGCCATGGATATACTTCTGCGCTTACGGTACCCGGCGTTAACGATACCGTGCTGGCTAAAATAGTGATGGGCATCGCTTGGTCAATGTCAAGCGGTACTAATACAAAGCCTGGCTGTAACTTTTTTGTTGGTCCTAAGATTTTTATCGCTACTTCTACATTTGCAGTGATAATGTCGTATAAAACCAGCAGCAAATGAGTAACTGCACGCCAAGGTCTTATTATTAACGGTTGTTTTGTTCTGAAGCGATAGGTGATTAGCGGGATAACTATCGCCAGTATGGTGCCCAAAATAATGTGTCCAGCTGAAACACTGTTATTCAGCAATAGCCACACCAAAAAGAGTAGCAAACTGCGAAACGGCGTAGGTAGCCATTTAAATCGAGCTTCTAATCGCATTTATTTCGCTCCTTTTAACACTGCATTTGTCATGCTAGAAAAGTCATGCAAAGAATTTGCTGCTGAGAGTGCATAGTCAGTCAACGACCCAGCAAAAATGACCATTAATGGAGCACAAGTGATAAGTACAAGCACTGCGACTATTTGCGCTGGATGCGCGTTTTCAGCAGAATGTGTATCCGCTTTACCTGTATGATGCCAAAACACTGTACTACCAGCTTTAGAGACACTGACCAAGACGGCCAAACTGACCAACAAGTACACTCCCCAGAACCAGTAGGTGTGACTCGATTCAAGCGTTGATTTTAAGATCCATACTTTGCCGATGAAGCCTGATAATGGTGGCATACCGATAACAGTAATTGCTGCGATAGCAAAGAAGATACCGAGCAACATGGGTTGAGATACAGGACGACCAGCGGTTATTCTATCTCCGACTTTCCCTCTTTGTTTGCCAATTAAATCGGCGATCAAAAAGAGTGCTGCTGACACTAAGGTTGAGTGCACCAGATAGTAAATTGCGGCGGCGCTACTATTTACTGATTGTACCGCCACTAATGCCACCAAAGTGCCGACAGACACTACTACCAAATTCGCTGACAATTTACGTAAATCTTGACTTGCAAGTACACCTATTCCACCCATGATTATCGTTGCTAATGCAAGCCACCACAGCCACTCTTGCGCCATGTGGCTTAACTCACCTGCCTGGTCTCCAAATACTAAGGTATAAACGCGCATCATCGAATATACGCCCACTTTTGTCATTATGGCGAACAGTGCTGCAACAACCGGCAATGCCGTGGCATAAGTATTAGGTAACCAGAGATGTAGCGGTAACAATGCACCTTTGAGAGCAAATACGACAAGTAGCAGAAGGCCGCCAATTTTTGCAAGATATACATCATCGCCCTGCAAGAAAGTGATTTTATATGCCATATCAGCCATGTTAAGCGTGCCCAGCACACCATACAAAATGCCTAAGGCAATCAAAAATACCGAAGAGCCAACTAAATTTAGAATAACATATTGTAACGAGGCGCGCGTATTGTGCTTGTCGCCTCCATGCATCAGCAAGGCATAGGAAGCAATCAACAAAATTTCAAAAAATACGAATAAATTGAATGCGTCACCAGTTAAAAACGCACCATTTACGCCCATCACTAAAAAATGCAGCAATGGATGGAAGAAGCTGCCCTTTTCATCATCTCCAGCACAGCTATATAGTGAGCAAACGAAACAAAGCAGCGCTGTTAAACTTACCAACAAAGCCGAGAGCTGATCTGCAACTAACACGATACCAAATGGGGCTTGCCAGTTGCCTATTGCATAAACTTGAATTCCAGTCTGATCCACATGCAGTAAAAGCGACACGCATACTGCAAATGTAACCAATGACATAATTACGGAAACTTTACGTCTAATGTCTACATTTTTTCCACAAGGAGGCATAAGCAGGATCACCCCTGCTAGCATTGGCAATAATACCGGTAAAGAGGTCAAATGTTGGATCATGCTTTACCCTTTTTCTCAGGAACAATGCCATTGACGTGGTCATTCCCCAAATCAGAACGCCCACGGATAGCTAAAATCACTACAAACGCAGTCATCGCAAAACCGATAACGATAGCCGTAAGCACTAAAGCTTGTGGTAATGGATCTGCATAATCACTACTGTAACCAAGCACAGCTGCCTTATTTAATGTTAACCGGCCTGATGCAAACAAGAATAAATTAACGGCATAGGACAACATCGTTAAGCCCAGTACCACAGGGAATGTTCTTGCTCTTAAAATTAAAAATACGCCGCAGGCAACTAACAGGCCTACGCACGATGCGTATAGCAATTCCATTATATATTCACCTCTTCTTTAGGCGCATTTGCCGTTACTTTTCCTAGGCTTGCCAAAATCATTAATGTTGCACCAACCACTGTTATGTAAACACCGAGGTCAAACGCAATCGCGCTGGCAAGTTCAGTTTTACCAACCAGAGGTATATCAAAATAATCAAACCAAGATGTTAAGAATGGGCGGTCAAAGAACCAACTCCCCACACCAGTTGCGAGTGAAATAGCGATACCCGTTGCGATAATCTTTCGATAATTCACATCAAAGCGCTCAGCTATCCAATTTGAGCCATGTGCAATGTACTGCAAAATAAAGGCTATTGCGGTAACAAGCCCTGCGATAAATCCACCACCAGGCAGGTTGTGGCCACGCAAGAAAATATAAACCGACACAAGTAACGCAAGCGGCAATAGGCTTTGTGAGATACTTGCTAGCAATAAAGGATACTTCTCTTTAGCCCAAGGCCTACCCTCACTATCGCTACCAGGCATAAATAGTGGAAGATTAATAAGCAATTTATAAATGCCAAGTGCCGCGATACCTAGTACTGTAATTTCGCCCAGCGTATCAAAACCACGGAAGTCCACTAAGATGACGTTAACAACATTCGTACCGCCACCGCCTACTTTCGCGTTTGCGATAAAGAACTCTGAAATACTATCCAGAGGCCTTGTGATCAACGCATAACTAATGCTCCCGATGATCACACCAATGGCTGAAGCTATCCCTAAATCACGTAACACCCGAATAGAGCTAGACTCTTTTGGCGTCCTTTGTGGTAAGAAGAATAACGCCAGCATTAGTAGAATTATAGTTACGACCTCTACTGTTAACTGAGTTAAGGCTAGATCAGGAGCTGAGAAACGCGTAAAGGCAACCGATACCATTAAACCAACGACAGAAATCATTAATAGTGCGACCATACGAGTACGGTGCCAAATCACGGTTCCTATCGCACCAATCATTAATAACCCTGCACCAATCGCATTGTGAACATCAATGGGCGTTGGCTCCATATTTCCAACCAGCTGCGACATTTCAAATAATGGCCAACCAGCACTTACTAGCACTACAATGAACATCAGCATTAAGTAACGCTGAAGTGAGCCATTTTCAATTGCGTTGATGCGTGCACGGCTCCATGAAACAATATTGTACATGGTACGCTCAAAGACTTTTTTGGCATTCATCGGTGGCAGTGAAGCTTGGAATTGAAATAGATATTTACGTTGTGTGTAAATGAATAAGCCACCGCAAACAGCTAAACCACTCATTAATAAAGGCAGATTAAAACCATGCCAGATTGCAATCTCAAACACAGGCGCGGCTTCGCCAAGTACAGCACTTGATGCCGTTTTCAACATTCCGTCCACAACAAAATTTGGGAACATACCAACAATCAAGCACAATGCCACAAGTATTTCGATAGGAAAACGCATATACCTTGGCGCTTCATGTGGCTCTTTTGGTAAGTCAATAGGTTCACCGTTAAAGAAAACATCGTGAATAAACCGTGCTGAATATGCTACCGAAAACGCACCCGCAACTGTCGCCAAGATAGGTATCAACCAAGACATTGAACCAAGCAATTGCTGATGTAACGTTTCAGCAAAGAACATCTCTTTGGATAGGAAGCCATTCAATAAAGGAACTCCCGCCATAGCCGATGCCGCAACCATCGCCAACGTCGCAGTATATGGCATAAATCGCCACATACCATTGAGCTTACGCATATCACGAGTACCAGTCTCGTGATCGATGATTCCGGTAGCCATAAATAGCGATGCTTTAAATGTCGCGTGATTAATGATGTGGAATACCGCTGCAACTGTTGCAAGCTCAGTGTCTAAGCCGAGCAACAAAGTGATTAAGCCCAGGTGGCTAATCGTTGAAAACGCCAGAAGGCCTTTTAGATCATGTTTAAATAACGCAATATAGGCACCAACGAGCAGCGTTGCTAAGCCAGTTAAGCCTACGAGAATAAACCACAGCTCTGTACCCGCTAGCGCAGGATAAAAACGTGCTAGTAAGAATATACCAGCTTTTACCATAGTTGCAGAATGTAAATAGGCACTGACAGGTGTTGGCGCAGCCATCGCGTGTGGCAACCAAAAGTGAAATGGGAACTGCGCTGATTTTGTGAACGCACCGAGTAACACAAGGATCAAAGCAACTTCATACAAAGCATGTGATTGAATAAGCTCTCTGCTGGACAAGATAACATCAAGGTTATAGCTTCCAACAATATCACCGATGAGCATAAGGCCCGCAAGCAGTGCTAATCCGCCGCCGCCAGTAATCGCCAGTGCCATCTTCGCACCCTTACGCGCTTCAGATTTATGCCACCAATAGCTAATAAGTAAAAATGAGCTAATACTGGTAAGCTCCCAAAAGAGCCACAACTGCAACACATTATTGGACATTACAATACCAAGCATAGCTGTCATAAAGAGCATCAGATAAGCATACAGCTTGGGCATTGAGTCGTTGGCGCTTAGGTAATATCTGGCATAAAAGATAACCAGCATACCAATACCTAAGATCATAAAGACAAACAACAGTGCCAAGCCATCGAGTCTGAAGGCAATGTTGATATCGAGAAGCGGAACCCATTCGAATGTCGATCGAATAGTTTCTCCTGCAAAAACAGCAGGCGCATGGTCAATAGCGAGTAAAAGTGCCAATGCTGGCGCTACTAAGGTTATAGCAGTTGACTGATTACGAGAGAGCTTTCCCGTGAATGCAGAGATAAAACTGCCAATTAAGGATAGCAATGGTATCCAAAATAAAGTCATAGATGAAACCTTTTATTTGCGTCGTTATGGCTCGTTTCGGTTAACATGCTGATGCGCCCTCCAAGTTGGAGCAATCGGTACACGTTCACCACACGTACATGAACCCTGTTATACTTGATTAGTGTTTGAGTTGTCTAGGGTTTCACTTTCTAGCTGATGCTATTTTAGACAACCTTAACAAACTATTCAGAATAAATTCAAAATTATTCGGCAGAATTAACCGCTAAGTTATCTATGGAACGCTGTGAATTCAGCACTAAGAGCCATTTCTTGCGGTAGGTTTCATTTAATTTGATTGATTGATATTCAAGTAAAGAATGTACTTTAGATGGCTTGTATGACGGCAATTTACCATGCTCGCACGTGCGACTGGGCACCCAATTGTTTGGTGCTTGTTCACCAACGTAAAGATTTGGTGCCTTATGGCCTGAATTGGCGCATAACCATTTTGCCTTTTCAGTGGCGACAGGGTATTCATCCTCAAAACCGCTAAAGTGCATCAGCTCATGAATAAACGTGTTATAGGTACTATCAGGCGTTAAAGTCATCGTGTGATGACGTACATTAGCTAAACCATCACGAGCCATTAATACCAGATGGTCATAATGTGCAAAAGTATCGCTATTTTGCAATTTACATGTCGCAAAGCCGCGGTATTTCTCGCAGTTTAACTTTTCAGCAACATAAATCGGTCTTGATAGGCAATATACTCCCCTCTTTGGCTCTGGCCTTAGCTCGAAAGCACGCTTTAGCACCTGCAGATGATGCAGCCCCTTAAGATCACTGGCAATAAGTGCTAACGTAAACTGGCAAGATTGTGATCCCCATTGCATTTGAGAACTTAGTTGAAATGGCGCTAAAAGTGCACTTTGTGAAAATGAGCTAACTGGCTTACCGCGCCAAACTTGCAGCAAAGTAGTAAATTCCTCGCTCAATGTGTAACGAGTCGACAGCGCTTGTAATGTGTCAAAAGCCCCCTGCTTCACGATGTCGTGCAGCAGTGCCTGTCGTTGTGTTTGACTAAAACGCCCCCAAGCATCTAACAGAAAAAGCTCCGCTTTAATCATTTGACTAGCATCAAGTATTCTTTTAAGACGCTCAAATTCCCAATTAGGCTGCTGCAATCTCGCGATTGTGTTGAGTAATTTATCCGTTGCATGTTCTGGTGCGAGCTTGAACTTTGGGGCAATCTGAAAGTAGCGGGTGGGATTCGCCACTATGAGGCCAGATTGCTGCTCAGGCGACAGGTGTGCAAAGTTAGGGCTGCTAGAAACAAGCAGCCCTAATAAAATTGTTGATAGAAGAAAGTTAACTAGCGTCTTGTTCTTCATCTAAGCGAGCAAGCAAGTCAAGCTCTAAACGAGCATATTTATGCTCAACAAACTCAAAAACATTAGTCGCAAGCGCAAGTTTGAAATAATTAATGGCTGAAGCGGTATCTCCTGTCGCCTGAGCTTGCTTTGCCAAATAAAAATAGGCCTCACATAAACGTTGTGCGTATTCTTCTTGTGTACTTACACCTTCAGCAATTTGCGCCAAAAACTGTGGCTCAGACAAGGTGCCTAGATAAAGCTCCACGAGTTGAGAAGACCATTCATTTGGATCCAGTGACTCGCTATTCGCCGACAATGTTTGTTTTGCAAGCTCGGGATCCACTTGAGACTGAGCTAAGTACAACCACATTATCCGATATGCGTCTTTGGGCGCCCGTGCTAAAAATGCCTTAAAGTCTTGTACTGCTAATGCTGGTCTTTCGCCATAATATAGTGCAATACCTCGATTCAGGTAGGCGTACTCATGCTGTTCATCAAGCTCCAACACGGCATCAAACATTTCGTAGGCACGACCATAGTTTTGCTCTAACGTCTGGTGGATGCCCAAAAAGTTATACACCTCAGCCAAGTCAGGTTTAAGTTGCACCGCACGGTTAAAATCGATACGCGCAAGTGTCTGTAACCCTATGCTATCGTATAGCATACCCCTGTTATAAAGTAGCTGAGCACGCTGTTCTACCGCCATATCAGGCTGTAACAGTAGCTCGTTGAATCGAGCAATGGCAATTTCATTTCGAAAATTTGCCTGAAGTGGTACTGCAAGCGGAACATTTACAATGTTTTTAGTGGCCTCTGTCGGTGTGCTTTTACATCCAACCAGCCCTAATAGCATCAATGGCACAACTATATTCGCTAACTTCATTTCCTTCCTCATTCAATGGCATTCGCCCGTTTAGAGTTGCTATATCGGTTTGCTTAATTAAATTTTATATTTTAAAGCGATAAAATATTGCCAATAAAACCGCTTCCCAACTCAGCCAACGCCAAACTATCTTTGACCACATAAAAAAGCAATAGCGTTGCAACCTAATTACTCACTAAAAGCTCCTTTTACTCTGCTGACGTAAGCTCTCTCAAAATGAGCGAGTATTAAGCAAAATAGCATTACTAAATCACCAATATTACCTATTATACGATTTAGCTGTAACCTCTATAGACTAGGTAAAGTCTGTTTTGTTTCATTATTTTATATTAATTTGCTTAATTAAGTGAGCTATTTTGAGGTGCAAGAGCCATGTCGATAACATCGTTACCACCACTTATACCGGCAAGGTGCACTCATTATTATACCTATGATCTTAATTAAGAGGTCTATCTTGAGGCGAGAAAATCTCGTCAATCAGTAGGCAAAGATTTTGCTATTTAGTTGTTCTAAATAAGAATTTTTTAACGCTGTTAACATCATCTGCGCATAAAAAAAGGGGCCATTCAGCCCCTTTCCACTTCTAGTCTACGTAAAAAGTAATGTTTAAATTACTCTGCGCCTTCTTCTTTTGGCTGCTCAGCGTTAGACTCTAGTGCTTCTTTGATACTTAAACGTACACGACCTTGACGGTCTACCTCTAATACCTTAACTTTTACTTCTTGGCCTACAGTTAAGTGATCAGACACGTTATTTACACGCTCTGTGCTGATCTGTGAGATGTGTACTAAGCCATCTTTGCCAGGAAGTACATTAACGAAGGCGCCAAAGTCAACGATACGGATAACTTTACCAGTGTAAAGCGTACCTACTTCAAGTTCAGCTGTAAGGGCTTCGATACGTGAGATAGCTGCTTTTGCGCTATTACCATTCGTTGCAGCGATCTTGATTGTACCGTCGTCTTCAATTTCAATCGTTGTGTCTGTTTCTTCAGTAAGCTGACGAATTGTCGCACCACCTTTACCGATAACTTCAGCAATCTTCTTCGCTGGGATCTTCATCGTGTAGATACGTGGAGCAAATTCAGATAACTCTTCTGAAGGCGCAGCAATCGCTTGATCCATCACACCTAGGATGTGTAGTCGAGCCGCTTTCGCTTGGCGAAGTGCGATTTGCATGATTTCTTTGGTGATACCTTCGATCTTGATATCCATTTGTAGTGCAGTTACACCATTTGCTGTACCCGCTACTTTAAAGTCCATATCACCTAAGTGATCTTCGTCACCAAGGATGTCAGAAAGTACAACGAAATCTTCGCCTTCTTTTACTAGACCCATCGCGATACCAGCAACTGACGCTTTAACTGGAACACCCGCATTCATCAGCGCAAGTGAAGTACCACATACTGATGCCATTGAAGATGAACCGTTTGATTCAGTGATCTCAGATACTACACGTACTGAATATGGGAATTCAGCTAGAGTTGGCATCACTGCCGCAATACCACGCTTAGCTAGATTACCGTGGCCGATTTCGCGACGCTTAGGAGAGCCTACAAAACCCGTTTCACCTACACAGAATGGAGGGAAATTATAGTGCAGCATGAAGTGATGCTTGTGAGTACCTGTTAGGTCATCTAGCATCTGCGCGTCACGCTCAGTACCAAGAGTTGCTGTTACAAGTGCCTGAGTTTCACCACGAGTAAAGATTGCAGAACCGTGAGTACGTGGCAGTACACCTGTCATTACGTCTAGTGCACGAACCATGTCTGGTTCACGACCGTCGATACGTTTTTCGCCAGCGATGATGCGGCTACGTACAATTTTCTTCTCAAGTGAGCTGAATTCTTTACCTACCACTTGCTCATCTAGTGACTCGCCTTCAGCAACTTCAGCGCCTAGTTTTTCAATAACTTCTGCTTTTGCTTCAGAAAGTGCTTCTTTACGTGCAACTTTGTCAGTAATACGGTAAGCATCACCTACTTTTTGTTCAGCGATAGCCGCAACTTTTTCGGTAAGTGTTTGGTCTTTTTCAGGTGCAGTCCAATCCCATGCAGCTTTACCAGCTTCAGCGCCGAATTCTTCGATTGCTTTGATGATAGCTTGTGATTGCTCGTGACCGTATACAACAGCGCCAAGCATTTCTTCTTCAGTCAGTACTTCAGCTTCTGATTCAACCATTAATACTGCGTTTTCGGTACCAGCAACAACCAAGTCAAGCTTACTTGTCTCTAGCTCTTTAAGAGTTGGGTTTAGTACATATTGACCGTCGATGAAACCAACGCGCGCTGCACCTAGAGGACCATTAAATGGAATACCCGAGATAGCAAGTGCTGCCGACGTACCAATTAACGCAACGATATCTGGTTGAATTTCAGGGTTTACAGAAACCACTGTCGCGATAACCTGAACTTCGTTTACGAAGCCATCTGGGAATAGAGGACGAATTGGACGGTCGATAAGACGAGCAGTTAATGTCTCACCGTCTGAAGGACGACCTTCACGCTTTAAGAAACCACCAGGGATACGACCCGCAGCATACATTTTTTCTTGGTAGTTAACAGTCAGCGGGAAAAAGTCTTGACCCGGTGCTGCTTCTCTTTTACCAACTACAGTAACAAGTACTGAAGTATCGCCAATGCTTGCAAGTACTGCGCCGTCAGCTTGACGTGCGATAGCACCTGTCTCTAGAGTCACCGTGTGTTGACCTAGTTGAAATTCTTTAATAATTGCTTGCACAATATTTTCCTTACTAAATTGTTTTTCAACGTCAACAGGGACCAATCACAGTCTTAAATAAACTCATCATAATTTACTTAAGCACTACAATTGGCAGACCAATTGACGCTCGTTTAAAAGTATTTTTAAACGGTTGTAAGTATACTGATAGAACAGCCACAAAAAAAGGGGCTTATTAGCCCCTTTTTTGCTGTTGGACAAATTTCCAACAAGAAATCAAAAATATTAGCGACGTAGGCCAAGCTCTTTGATTAGTGCAGCATAACGCTCAACGTTCTTACCTTTTAGGTAATCAAGAAGGTTACGACGCTGGCTAACTTTACGTAGAAGACCACGACGTGAGTGGAAATCTTGCTTGTGGTTAGCGAAGTGACCTTGTAGCTTGTTGATGTCAGCAGTTAGAAGTGCAACTTGTACTTCTGGTGAACCTGTATCACCTTCTGCACGTGCGAACTTTGCTACGATTTCTGCTTTTTCTTGATTGCTTAGTGACATAATAACTCCAAAATAAGTTTAGTAATGCTTTAGCCGATCACTAATTCAGCCAAAGCGGAAGCTGGCGGATTATATCAGTATAAACTTCCATTGCATAGGGGAATGTTACTATGATTCTGTTTGAGCCGAAGACAGCGCCCGTTTTGCTTTCAATAACCCTTGTGGGTTGCGCTCACCAATGCCAACAAATTTACCATCGGCAACTACTTTTACAATGCCATCAGGTAAGTTAGCGACTGTAACCGTTTGTCCGTGACCAAAAGCAATACCTTGTTCAGCGGTAATATCAACAACCGGCAGATCAACCAAAGCCGTATCCATTGGCAGTAATAATTCATCCAAATAGGTTGAAGGTGCTACCTCTTGTGCTTTAGCTTTCTCAAGTAAGGCTTCCAACTCAACTAAAGTAATCATTTTATCACTAGGATAATGACCAACCTCGCTGCGATGCAGCATAATCACATGGGCACCACACCCAAGCTTTTCTCCTAAATCATCGACAATAGTACGAATATAAGTGCCTTTAGAGACATGTACTGTCATTTGGATTTGTTGAGTTTGCTCGTCGTATTCATCTAACGTAAAGCGATAGACATTAATCTTGCGGCATTTTCGCGGAACTTCAATACCTTCTCGGGCGTATTTGTATAGCGGTTGGCCCTGATATTTGAGCGCCGAATACATTGAAGGGTACTGATCAGATTCCCCCAAGAAACTGGCAATCTCTCGTTCTAGCTGTTCAAGCGTTATGTCCACTGGCCGCGTTTCAACAATCTCACCATCAGAATCTGATGTCGTTGTGCGTTCCCCCAATTGTGCTCTCACTACATACGTTTTATCGGTATCGAGTAAAAACTGAGTGAACTTAGTTGCTTCACCAAAGCAAATTGGCAACATACCGGTTGCCAAAGGATCCAAAGCGCCGGTGTGACCCGCTTTTTGTGCAAAGAAAATGCCCTTCGCTTGCTGTAACGCTTTATTGGAGGAAATGCCTTGCGGTTTATTTAATAACAGGATGCCGTCAATCGCACGGCCTTTGGTGCGACGCGCCATTATTCTTCCTCTTGGTCTTTATCTCCAGACTCCGGACCACGCTTTGCGTTGTCTTCTCTGATCACAGAGTCAACCAAGTTAGAAATACGCATACCTTCCATTAACGAGTTATCGATAACGAATTTCAGTTCCGGCATAATACGAGCACGAATACGCTTGCCTAACAGTGAACGAATATAACCAGTTGCTTCATTCAAAATCGCAACGCTTTGTTTCGTTTTGTCTTCATCATTGGTATTTAATACAGTAATAAATACTTTTGCATAGGACAGGTCACGGGATACTTCAACAGCTGATACTGTTACCATGCCCAGTCTTGGATCTTTAATTTCGCGTTGTAATATCACCGCAATTTCTTTTTGAATCTGCTGTGCGACGCGATCTGTACGAGAAAATTCTCTCATTTTCACCACTTAAAATTTCAAAATCTATGAGATCACAAATGGGGGCTAGTGCCCCCATCTCAAGTATTTTAATAACTTACAATTAAAGCGTACGCTCTACCTGTACAGTTTCAAATACTTCGATTTGGTCACCGACTTTAACGTCGTTGTAGTTCTTAACACCGATACCACATTCCATACCGCTACGAACCTCAGAAACGTCATCTTTAAAGCGACGTAGTGACTCAAGTTCACCTTCATAAATAACTACGTTATCACGAAGTACACGGATTGGTGCGCTACGTTTAACTACACCTTCAGTTACCATACAACCTGCAACAGCACCGATCTTAGGTGACTTGAACACATCACGAACTTCAGCAAGACCAATGATCTCCTGCTTAAATTCAGGTGCAAGCATACCTGTCATTGCTTGTTTCACTTCTTCGATTAGGCTGTAGATAACGCTGTAGTAACGTAGATCTAGGCTCTCAGCTTCAATGACCTTACGAGCAGACGCATCTGCACGCACGTTAAAGCCGACGATAATAGCATTTGAAGCCGCTGCAAGGGTTGCGTCAGTTTCAGTAATACCACCAACACCAGAACCTACAATCTTCACTTTCACTTCATCTGTAGACAGTTTAGTCAATGAATCAGCGATTGCTTCAATTGAACCCTGAACGTCTGCCTTAAGAACGATATTAACTTCAGATACATCGCCTTCGGTCATGTTAGAGAACATGTTCTCTAGCTTCGCTTTTTGCTGACGAGCAAGCTTCACTTCACGGAATTTACCTTGACGGTATAGCGCTACTTCACGTGCTTTACGCTCATCACGAACTACCGTTGCTTCATCACCAGCCGCAGGAACACCTGATAAGCCTAGAATCTCTACAGGGATTGAAGGACCAGCAGTCTTGATTTCTTTACCATTTTCGTCGCGCATTGCACGAACGCGGCCATACTCTAGACCACACAGTACAATATCACCTTGATTTAAGGTACCAGATTGAACCAGTACTGAAGCAACTGGACCGCGACCTTTATCAAGACGAGATTCAATTACCACACCCGATGCCATACCTTCTTTAGATGCTTGTAGCTCTAGTAGCTCAGACTGCATCAAGATAGCTTCAAGTAAGTCATCAATACCAAGACCTGTTTTCGCTGAGATATGAACAAACTGAGTTTCGCCACCCCAGTCTTCTGGGATAACATCTAGCTGAGCTAGCTCATTCTTAACGCGGTCAGGGTCAATACCTTCTTTATCCATCTTGTTTACAGCAACAATTAGAGGTACTTCCGCAGCTTTTGCGTGTTGTACCGCTTCTTTCGTCTGAGGCATTACACCATCGTCCGCTGCAACAACAAGTACAACGATATCTGTCGCTTTCGCACCACGAGCACGCATTGACGTAAACGCCGCGTGTCCAGGAGTATCAAGGAAAGTAACCATGCCACTGTCTGTCTCAACGTGGTATGCACCGATGTGCTGCGTGATACCGCCTGCCTCACCGTCTGCAACTTTCGCTTTACGGATATAGTCAAGTGTTGACGTCTTACCGTGGTCAACGTGACCCATCACCGTTACTACTGGCGCACGAGGTTCAAGAGAACCTTCTTCGTTACGGTCACTTAGTACTTTTTCCTCTAGCTCATTCTCTTTTACTAGAACAACTTTGTGACCCATTTCTTCAGCAACTAGCTGCGCCGTTTCTTGATCGATCACTTGGTTAATCGTAACCATGTCACCCATCTTCATCATTGTTTTAACAACTTCAGCGCCTTTAACTGCCATGCGAGACGCAAGCTCTGCTACCGTGATTGTTTCACTGATACGAACTTCCTGCTTCACTTCTGCAGCTGGCTTTTGGAAGCCGTGTTGCAATGATGTAGGCGCTTTCAAGCGGCCTTTTTTGCCTTTGAGCTTTTTAGCATTTGCTTCAGCGGCTTCATCTTTTGCTGACTTTTTCTTCTTCTTACGACGTGCGCTCTTTTCTTCGCGTGCATCAGACTCATCTTCCGCTTCACGTGCGTAAGTTGAAGTTGTCAGGTGGTGATCTGCGCTTTCTTCGCGACGAAGACGTTCCTCTTCTTCCGCTTTCCAACGAGCTTCATTTTCCTCAGCTAAACGACGAGCTTCTTCTGCTTGACGTTTTGCTTCCTCTTCTGCCTTTTTCAGGGCTGCTGCTTCTGCTTCTTGACGTAGACGTTCAGCTTCTTGACGTTCTTTAATTTGTTGCGCGCTATCCACTTCTTTACTCTGCTTATCTTTGGCTTGACGTTCAGCATCCGCTTTTCGCTTCGCCTCTTCTTTAGCTTTGCGCTCGGCTTCCTCGTTGGCCTTGCGTTCCGCTTCTTCGCGCGCGTTGCGCTCCGCTTCTTCTTTGGCCTGTTGCTCTGCTTGTTGCTGAGCCATTAACTCTGCTTCTTTGCGCGCAGCTTCCTCTGCAGCTAAGCGTTCTTGCTCTTTTTGCTGCTCGATTGCGCTCTTTTTAACGTAAGTGCGCTTCTTACGGACTTCTACAGATACAGACTTTGCTTTACCAGACGAGTTAACACTCAATGTGCTTTTACTCTTACGCTGTAGAGTCATACGCTCAGGACCGGTTGAACCAGTGCCACCGTGTTGCTTGCTCAAGTGATCAAGCAACGTCGCCTTTTCGGATTCAGTAACTTGGTCGCCCTCGGCTTTGGTGATCCCTGCATCTTTTAACTGTTGTAGTAATTTATCAACAGTTGTACCAATACTCTCGGCTAGTTTGTTAATGCTCACTTCTGCCATACGTGATGTTACCTCCGTTAATAAATTACTCTTCGCTGAACCAGCAAATGTTACGTGCAGCCATGATCAACTCACCAGCTTGCTCTTCAGATAACTCAGAAATTTCAACTAAGTCATCAATACCCTGCTCAGCAAGGTCTTCAAGTGTAACTATGCCTTTGCTAGCAAAAACAAAAGCGGTGTGGCGCTCAAGTCCTTCCAATGCAAGTAGGTCTTCTGCAGGTTCTGCATTTTCTAAGCTTTCTTCATCGCGAAGCGCTTTTGTGGTCAGCGCATCTTTCGCACGACTACGTAGCTCTTCTACGGTATCTTCATCCAGACCATCAATTTCTAAAAACTCAGCGACTGGTACATAAGCCACTTCTTCTAGTGAAGAGAAGCCTTCATTGATCAGTAGCGCCGCAAAATCATCATCGATGTCTAGATTTTCAGTGAATAGATTAACCAGTTTATCTGACTCTTCTGCGCTCTTGCGCTCCATCTCTTCCACTGTCATTACGTTTAGTTCCCAGCCTGTAAGCTGGCTTGCTAAACGAACGTTTTGACCATTACGACCAATTGCTTGTGCTAAGTTGTCTGCTTCTACAGCAATTTCCATGGTGCGTGTATCTTCATCCATTACGATTGAAGCAACTTCAGCTGGTGCCATTGCATTGATAACAAACTGTGCAGGGTTATCATCGTACAGCACGATATCAACACGTTCACCACCAAGCTCTGAAGAAACGGCTTGTACACGAGCACCACGCATACCAACACACGCTCCAACTGGGTCAATGCGTTTGTCGTTTGATTTTACAGCGATTTTAGCGCGAGAGCCAGGGTCTCGAGCTGCACCTCTGAGTTCAATCATTTCCTCGCCAATTTCTGGAACCTCAATGCGGAATAATTCCATCAACATTTCTGGCTTAGAGCGTGTCACAAATAACTGCGCACCACGCGCTTCAGGCTTCACTTCATATAATAGACCGCGTACACGGTCGCCTGGGCGGAAACTTTCGCGTGGTAACATATCCTCGCGATAAATTACCGCTTCTGCGTTGTTACCTAGGTCGATAACAATTGCATCACGTGTTGCTTTTTTCACAACACCCGTTACAAGCTCACCTTTTTGATCTTTATAAGCATCAACAACAAGTGCACGTTCAGCTTCACGCACCTTTTGTACGATAACCTGCTTTGCCATCTGAGTTGTAATACGGTCAAACTTGATTGACTCTATTTGCTCTTCAACAAAGTCACCTAGCTGAATTTCAGGCTCGTCAACCTGCGCCGCTTCAAACGTAATTTCCGCATATGGGTTCTCTAGAGACCCATCTTCTTGAGGTTCAACGACTCTCCAACGACGGAAAGTATCGTATTCACCTGTTTTTCGGTCGATTGAAACACGCACTTCGATTTCACCGTCGTGCTTCTTTTTTGTTGCTGTCGCTAGTGCGAACTCTAATGCTTCAAAAATCTTTTCTCTTGGGACTGCTTTTTCATTGGAAACAGCTTCTGCCACCAACAATATTTCTTTTGCCATAGGTAATGCCTCGCTTGCCCTTTTCCTTCGCACTCAAAGTTAGAATTTTGCGATGATATTGGCACGTTCAATATTGCTTAACATCAAGATAAAATCTTGGTTATCAACTTTCAACGTGATCATATCGCCATTAACTGCTACTAAGTCGCCTTTAAAATTACGGCGACCTTCTTGCGGAAGCTTTGTACGCAAGCGTACTTCTTCTCCCACTGCTGCCTCATAGTGAGCTTGTTTGAATAATGGTCTGTCAACACCAGGAGAAGATACTTCCAAACTGTATTCGTTCGTAATCGGGTCTTCGACATCTAAAATTGCACTAACTTGACGGCTAACCTCAGCACAATCGTCAACGTTAATGCCGTTTTCATGATCGATATACACACGAAGTGTAGAATGACGACCAGCTTGCACAAACTCAAGACCGAGTAATTCAAAGCCACATGCAGCAACTGCTGGCTCCAACATTTCAGTCAAATCTTGCTCGAGTTTTGACACAGAACTCCTCCATACAAACAAAAAAAGGGCTTAAAGCCCCAAATCATAGCTGCTTGATCATGGGCTCAGCATACACCTTGCGCCAGATACAACAACGCCCCGAACCAAGCGGGGCGTCACACGAATAACAAACTGTGTGGCCAAAGGCCGTGCTTGGTTTGCGAGCTATCTCAGCCACATTAACCACCTACTTACAAAAATGCAGATGTTTAAACGCAAAACGCGCATTACAAAGAATGCGCGAAATCAAAGAACTCAATCTTTAACTTGGTTGCGGGAGCCGGATTTGAACCGACGACCTTCGGGTTATGAGCCCGACGAGCTACCAGGCTGCTCCATCCCGCGCCAACACATAAAATTGTTTTACTTCTATTTTAAAGAAGTGGCACTTAAAACGCCTATATATTAGCTCTGGGAATTGTAAGCATCCCAAAAACACTGGCAATCATACCGAAAATTGAAAAACTCGGTGCAATCGCTTAAATATGCTGCGTATTATAGAGACAGTACACTTAGATAGCAACCTTGATTTAGAACTATCTGCCTCTGCCGCATCTTGTTATCCACATCCATTACACAATTGACCTTTCCGACCTTATCAACTCATCCGTCCAGTTTTATTTTGACACATTTATTTATAACAAAAACGATACATTTGATCCATAATTGGGGACAGTGAAATCATAAAATACATAAAATAAAGGAAAACTCCATGAGAATGGTCATAAAATCCAGCACATTGGCTGCATTGTCTATCTTGAGCCTAGAAGCATTTGCAGCTCAGTGTGAATCAGCAGGCCCGCAAACCCCCAGAGATATAGACAGTGTTAAAGGTGATAACAAACGCGTTTTCTCTTTAGCACCGCCAAAAGAGGAGCTAAACCTCTGCAATATCCATTTCCATAAAAATGCAGAACACAAAGCGAAAGATTTTTCGATAGCGTCTAATGACCCAAAATACGGAGGCTTTCAATGTAATGCAACAACCAGCCTTAGTGCGGCAGAGTTAGCGCCGGTTGAAGGAAAAGTATGTAACAACGTCAAACCAGGGGATACGATAGAAGTACACTGGGTGCACAGTTCATGTGATGTAAAACCAGGGCCAACCCTCGGGGCTTGTCTTAATGATAGTTGTGCAAACCCTGACTTACGTGTAGAGACACAAGTCTTTTTAGTCGTTAACGATAAGAATGCGCAGGACTTTACTAAATTAGATTACCAAGGCCAAGTTAATGGCTACCATCAAGCGGGCGCATTGCCAACCAATACTGGCACTCCAGTTGAATTTTTGGGTTCCACAACAGGCCCTAGCTACAACAACCAGCAATGTTCACCATTACAAGTGAGCTGGAGCGTACGCCCTAATTGTGCCAAAGTTGACATCAATAGCCTTGCACGTTGGTGTGAAGACAACGCTTTTGATGAAGATCATGCCCATGGGGTACGAAAATTAGTCACCGATCCTAAGCTGCTATCACCCATCAAGCAATAGAAACTAATATACTTAGGTTGCTCAGTGGCTTGCCTAGTAATCTGAGCAACCAATAAAGCCAACCGCTTTTAGGTAACCCTATAGGCCACGCTTGGTTGTTTATGTGAGTTAGTACACCACTGGCTCACATGATCTATGGTTCAAATTTATCGTTCTCTCATCTCACATAGAAAAAGTAAGAAAAATCTCACAAAAAAATATCAAAAAGTCTCGCATTTTCTAAAATCGACTATACTCAATTCAAGGTTTAATACCAATTGCAGTAAATAAATAACCTGATTTGAAGTTGGAAATCGCGTTGCCAACCAAACAAGGCGTTGCTACCCGTTATTTTAAATAAGAATACGTAAGGCAACGAATAACGCATTAAAACTTTAAAATCGTTAGGAAATATACTCAATTGGTATTATGTAATTTGAGCAAAGGATCCGCTCTTCATCAATTTGAAGAGGCGTCTATGAGCATTACTCCATATCAGTATCAACTGTTAACTCAGACTCTTGCGAGTATCCGGCCTAACTTTCATGGCTTTTGTACGTCTTGGTATAATCAGCTCCAACATTATGATCTGCGGATGCAGATCCCGAACAACGCCGGTCAATTGATTATTTGGGAGCATCAAATATTTGATTTTGTTCAAAGTTGCGTAATGCGACTGCCACAACAATCAAACTTACTACATTACTTAAGGCAACAAAAAAGTACATTGCTGTTTATGGGAACATCGGAGCGAGATATTTCAGCGTTATTGTTCACCTTTATTAACACGCTGAAATGTCATCTTGGTCGGCATTTTACCAGCGCAGCAAAAAATGCTTGGAACAAGGCACTGCTGTTAGTAGAAAATATGCTTCGATCTGAGCTTTTTAAACGAAGCAATGTAGTAGAGTTACAAGAGTTCAAAAAGGCTCAACAGCAAGCAAATTAGCTCGCTTAATTCAGAGTTGCGCATGATAAAGCGCTCAAAATCAAGTGTGGAACTGCGCAAACTAAGCGTGACTTCTTGACGTTAGCTTATTAGACTTCCTTAAAATGTTTTTATAGGAAAATGATATGCTAAGAGCGGCTATATTTGCATCTACTTTGGCCTTGTCACTGGCAGCATGCGATGTGTTTGAAGACTCAAAAGCCAAAGTTGAGGCGAACTATTTATCTCAACACCAAGAATTACAGGAAGTGGTTGAACAAATAAGAGACAAAGGCTTAGAATCAGTGCAAGCATCAGCCGCAGCAGGCAGTATTGCGGCTTGTGTGGCTAATAATCTCGACGCTGACCCAATGGGAGCTCTTATTTCAGTCGAAGGTGCGCTACAAGACAGTGCCAATCTGAGCGATTTACTTAATTCAATTGCGCGTTTAAGTGATCAAGAAATCTCGATTGAACAGTTTCCGGAGCTATTACAGCAAGGTGCTGACACAGTCAGATATTTAAAAACCTTGCTTGAACAATACGACTTATCTGAGCTTAAGCAGCAAGCAAGTGCTTTGTTAGAGCAAGGTCAGACTAAAACGCAGGATGTAGGTGCTCACTTACGGTATTTAATTGAGTCTTGCCAGAAATAATACCAATTTGTTTGATTAAGCTTTCTATAATGAAGTGAGAAAAAAAGTTATGCTTTAGCAACAATGAGCTAGAACATTCTTTACACAAACTTCAAGTTAAAACGAGAATTTCTAACGCTGTTAGCGTCAGATTTCCCCTTCAAATTGAGATAAGTATTAAAATTAATTGGCATAACTGACCAACTTTATCCCCTTTTCCGTATAGAGTCTTATTGTTCTACTATCGATCGAGAGTAAGTGTGAAAATAGGACTCTATGTTTTTGATAATGATTGTCGTTTAAAAGATAACCCCTCACTTGTTACCCTAGCATCGCAGGTTGAGCGTCTTATTTGTGTTTATTTACCCAACAACAACATCTGGAGCAGTAGCAAAGCACAGTGTTCAAAATCCGTTCCAGCTAGTGCTTATGAAGAAGCGACGGTGGCTGCATTAAAACAGGAATTAGACGCTCGTCATCAAGCGCTCTATATTGTGCCTGAGGCAAATAAATTGCAGGGGTTGGTAGCAATTATCCGCAACTGTGCTGTCACACATATTGGCCGCTCGGTACACTCAGGAGCAGATGAACACAAATACTGGCTACGATTGCAAACACACTGCCCTAAGGTAAAATTCATTTCAGAGTACGCTCATACTCTGTTCACGCCTGATATGTTGCCATTTTCTCTCAATGAGTTGCCACCGAGTTTTACACCTTTTAGAAAACGCGTTGAAGCGTTAGTGCCTAACGAGCCGTTACCTGCCCCGCAGTTACCCCCAAAACCACCTAATACTTCAACTTTAGTCAAGTTCACAGCAACGGGAGACTACAGCGGGGACTTTTATGCAGGAGAGAAGCAAGCGCAAGATAAGCTTAAACAGTATTTCCAAACTGACGCAGCCAAGCAATACAAAGAAACGAGAAATGCGTTGTGCGGCGACGGGTTTTCGACACAATTTAGTCCCATCCTAGCAACAGGTGCAGTGAGCCCTCGCCAGGTTAAGCACGCCCTTAACCAGTTTGAACATCAATATGGTGCGAATGAGTCAACCTATTGGATCTGGTTTGAATTGTTGTGGCGTGAATACTTCCAGTGGTATGCACTCAAACACCAACACCGGCTATTTGCATTTACAGGTGTGAAAAATAAAAAACCGACAACCAGTTTTTATCCAGAGCGTTTTCAAAAATGGTGTCAAAGTAAAACACCCAGTGCATTTATCAACGCCATCATGACCGAACTCAGAGAGACTGGCTGGATCTCAAATCGTGCTCGCCAAATCACAGCAAGTTATTTTGTCAACGAGCTGCAACTGGATTGGCGCTACGGTGCGGCCTTTTTTGAACAAAATCTTATCGACTATGACGTTGCCGCAAACTGGGGGAATTGGCAATATATTGCGGGAGTTGGCGCTGATCCCCGTGGCGGTCGCCATTTTAATCTAGCAAAGCAGCAGTCAATGTTTGACCCCAACGGTGAATATATAATGCGCTGGCGCGGTACATCTCATAAGCTATTAGATACCCGAGATTATGTAGATTGGCCGTTGGAGGAGTAATAATGTCTGGACTGAACAGTAAATACCAAGGACTAAGACTTATCCTTGGCGATCAGCTAAACGCCAAACATAGCTGGTTTTCACAAGAGAATAAGAACGAATACCTTTATGTGATTGCAGAACTGCAACAGGAAACAGACTATACTAACCACCACATTCAAAAAGTGTGTGCTTTTTTTAAAGCAATGGAAAATTTTGCCAAAGCACTCACTAAAGCAGGTTATCACGTTCTCCATTTAACCCTCGACGACACTAAACAATATGATGATTTGCCGGCGCTCGTTACTCATCTATGCAAAAAGTTTCAGGTAGAAAGCTTTGAATATCAAAGACCCGATGAATATCGACTCTTAAAGCAACTCGGCGGGCTTTCTCTCGATAATTTGCAGTTACGCACCGTAGACACTGAACACTTTTTAGTACCGTTTGAAGAGTTGGATACCTATCTAAAGCCAGCCAAACACACGACCATGGAGTTCTTCTATCGGAAACTAAGACGGCGCTTTAACGTATTGATGGATGAAGATGAACCTGTCGGTGGCCAATGGAATTTTGATAGCCAAAACCGTAACAAATTAAAGAAAGCAGACCTTGATTCAATCCCGGAGCCACTATGCTTTGCAAACAATGTCAGTGACATTATCGACCGCTTAGAACGACATCAAATCAACACCATAGGCAAAGCACAGCCTCTATTAATTTGGCCAACAACTCGCACACAAGCCCAGGAACTATTAAGTTTTTTTTGCGACCATTTGCTGCCTTTATTTGGTCAGTTCCAAGATGCCATGACATGTCATAGTGAGCACAAATGGACGCTTTATCACTCTCGGCTCTCATTTGCCATTAATGCTAAAATGCTTAGTCCCAAACAAGTTATTGACGCAGCAATTGCTGCCTACCAAGAAAACTCTAACATTGATATTGCACAAGTTGAGGGGTTTGTAAGGCAGATCCTGGGCTGGAGAGAATACATTCGTGCAGTATATTGGCTTAACATGCCAGACTACAGCCATAAGAACTACTTACTTGCACAGCGCAAGCTCCCTGAGTATTTTTGGCATGGTAAAACCAAAATGCGCTGCTTGAGTGAAGCTATTAACCAAAGTCTTGAATATGCGTATGCCCATCATATTCAAAGATTAATGGTAACAGGTAACTTTTGTCTATTAACTGGAATAGACCCAAATCAAGTAGACGATTGGTACCTGGGGATTTATATCGATGCCATCGAATGGGTAGAAATGCCAAATACCCGCGGTATGACCCAATTTGCCGACCATGGTATTGTTGCAACTAAGCCCTACGCCGCAAGTGGTAACTACATACACAAAATGAGCGATTATTGCCGTGACTGTCATTATGACGTCAAACAGAAGTCAACCGATAATGCCTGCCCACTCAATAGCCTTTACTGGCATTTTATGGTTAGACACGAAGATAAGTTTGGCAAAAACCATCGCGTAGGTATGATATACCGCAATTGGTATAAACAAGATGAACAAACGCAACAAGCGACTCTTCGCAGAGCTGACTGGTGCTTGAACAACATAGAGTCATTATAATGGTTTATTGCTGACAATCAGCTATGGAGTGACACACGTAAAGCTTCAGCGTGTCGGTTGACGACTACCCACAGAAACAACGAAAGAGCATCGATAAATAAAGCGTTTGGTCTCGTATAACAAGATTAGAACAGACGCCAACGACGCTTTTTCGTTTTCACTTTATGCACCCAATTTACCTCAATAGTGGTCACGGCTAGCACATCTCGACTTTTCTTTGAGATCAGCTCATAACTCAAGCTCTCATCGGAGCTAAAATCAAGTTCATACTTGAAGGTGTCAGCTTTAGCCCAACATTGCAGTATTTTTTTAGATAAGCTTTCTCTAATGCAGTAGTCACCTTCACTAGGCGCATTAACTGTCACTTTAACATCAGCATAGCACGTCCTCCCCTGGTTTAGGGCAACACATTTGCTCGGTACAGCATGCAGTATTCCCACAGTTTCTATCTCTTGCGCTTGCAATTGATAACTCAAGAGCATACTCAGAGACAGCACAATCCATGTGATCAATTTAGAAAACATATTTCACCCCAGTAAAGAAGACTCTGGCATGACGAGAACGAACTAATGGACTATTTAGCGTATCTTGCGAACCAATCAACCATGAAGCACCGGAGCTAAACACCCAGTCTTCTGCAATAGGGTAATTGAGTTGCATCTGAATAAACGCCGATGTCGATGAGCCCGGAGTGTATGGCGTAAGGTATTGGTTGATCTCAGTCTCAGAGACCCCATAGAAGTAATTGTGAAAATTGCTGGAGTAATAGTTAGCGCCAAAGTTGAGCCAAAGATCCCAATTTCTTAACTCAAAATTGCGTGTTGCCTCAACGTGAAATACCCAACCATCAGTATCTCCAAAAACATCGTAAACGACTTCAGCAACGGCTAAAAACTCACCAACATGACGATAATAGGAAAAACCAATTGAGTTATCTTGATCGCGTTTTTTTATTCCTCTAAGCTCTGGCACCACGTCATCGCTATCATGGTAGCCTCGCTCGGAAAACGGCAGCATATAACTACCGTAAATGGCATCGATCCCCCACTCACCGGTATTAATAATTTGATAGCCCACATCAGAGCCACCAAAAAAATCTCCAGAGTGAGTATTTAGATAAAAGTTTTTATACTCTATTTTGGCATCAACGAGAAAGGTACCATGCTTGAACGTCGAATCTGTTCCGATCAACTCAGGCATTGTCATATCAACGTAAAACGCGCCCACACTCAGCTGCCATGCGAACTCATCCTCAAGATCATCGCTTGGTTCCTCGCAAACGCCATAAAGTGGCAAGAGTAAACTAATTATTATTAGTAGTTTTTTCATAGTTTCTTTGTTTAGTGCACATGTGCCTAAATTCTACCCGAGATCATACCTGACCCATTTGTGACCAACAAGCATCTTAATATACTTTTTAACAGAATCCACATTTAACTTTATTTTAATATTTATTTCACATAGATTGTGTCAAATAGCCCACTTTGCTTATTCGAGCAAATGAAGAACTAATTAAAATAAATGAAAGGCGAACTATGAAACACTATCTACTATCTGCTGCACTGCTCTTTACAGCTGGCCACAGCGCAGCTTTCAGTCAAGAAACACACAAACGTATCGTGATTGATGCCGTTAACTACATGGCAAAAAACCCTACAACTACTCGGTACGCAAAGTTACAAGCGTATGCCCAAGCTAATGGGATGTCGGTCTCGCAACTTGCCAATGTTTTAGGCCAAGCGGCATTCGATGTAGATGATTTTGAAGACACATTTTTTTGCGGTGCTATCACGGGAGATTGTGTGCAAGCACCGCTATGGGGGGCTGCAGAAAGTATCGTAAAATATACAAGTTATTGGCACTTTCAAAACCACACACAGGGAGCAGATACTCACGGCAATGACTTTGGTGGCTACAACTACCAAAAACTGACCGTATGGGGAGCCATAGATAACATGGCTGCGACTTGGTTAAAAGGTGATTATCTAGATGATGGACACGGTGGTGAAACGGGTTGGTTTAATGCCGATGACAGCGAATATAACAGTTACGGAGTTACTGAAAAAAACTACCGTATCGACAGTCACTCAACATATAGCATGTATGATGACTTTGAAGAAATGCCATTTCAACCTATCGATAATTTAGGTCAATATTGGTATCAAAGCTATGTAGAAAGCGGTAATCCGCAAGTATTAGGTTTTGTTTTTCATACCACCGACTTACTTCAACCACATCACACATGGACAACCTCAGATCTCAATCACTCTGGTTGGGAATCTTGGGTGAAAGATTATTATGATCAAGAGTCGCTAAATGACTTTAGCTTGGTAAAACAAGCAATGACAAGCTTTAGTGCCGTTGATACTCATTCGACTGATATCCGTCCATTACTAACCCAAGGCGGTGCTTTTTCATACTCACAAGGTGGCATAGTACTCAACTCTAAGGATCATTATGATCGTGTGAATACAGCAAAACAGGTCATCCCTCATGCAATCGCTATGGTTGTTCACCTGTTAAATCACGCCATGGACGTGAGATAATGCGGTTTGTCTTACTTTTCTTGGTAAGCAATTTTTGCTTACCAAGCTTTGCATCACCTACTTTACCGCCAACACTACTGCCCTTGATCCATAAGTTGTACTTGGAGCAAGGTAGAGAATTCACCTTGCAGCAAACAGAAACTCAATTGCTAGAAAACCAATTCCTTCTCTGGCAGGCTAAGCGATTTAACCCAAGCATACTTGACCGTCAATCCAGTGTTGGCTTTAGCACTGAGTATCATATCGATAAATTTCTCGCAGCTGCGTTACTTGATTGGTTCACTGAGTTAAAGAAAATAAAAAAGCAATCCAATCCATTGCCGATTGATAGTTCACAAATTAAAGCACTGCTTGGAACCTATCCAGCAGATGGCCAGTATACAACCGAGCAATTACTCAAATGGAAACAGATTAAGCTGACAAACTCATCTGCGCTCTCCCTTGAGCAAGTCATGCTCAGCCAATCTATGCAGAATCGGTTTAAATTACATCAAGGAGATATTAAGTTGCTTCGTGCCATTGTGGAGCAACGCCTCTATCAGCAAGCTCTATTCAGCCAAGCCCGTGCTCATCTAAAACAACACAATCTCAACTTATCACAATTACGGCAAGTTGTGGCAGGTGAGCTGTTAAGACCAAGCATGTTAGCTTACCTTGGCGTCAAAGAAGAAATGCATGGAGCAACGAGTGAATATGTTGAGGCATTACGCGCTGAAATCCCGATGCAAGCAGTCGCTAGTTATTACGCTAAGCATAAAGATCGTTTTAGGTATATACAACAGGTCGATGCTATCGCTGCCAAGTTCAAAAGCAAACGAGATGCAGAGCAATTTAGTGCTTATACCAAGGCAAATTCGTGGCAAAAAGCAATCGACAAGTTTAGCCCTTCTTTGGTGTGGAAGTCGGTGCCCAAACCGCTAACACGACAAAGTGAACCTAAATGGGAAACCCAATTAGCATTTAGCAATAAACATGGTCAAATGACCCACAGTATCCGAACCCCTACCGGACAGTGGCTAGTATTATTCAGCACCTCTCCCGTCTATGGATATTATGATATAAATAGTGAGACAGTGCGCTATCAAGCCATGCTCGCGCTTACACAAAGCTTTGCTAAAAGTAAGTTTGAACAAGATTATCAACAATGGAAGCGAACAAATAACGGAACGATATTATGAAATATTGGCAGGTAGCCGTTGCTATTTTTCTTGGTTTAATCATCGCGCTATTTACGCTGAAGTATGCCAACAACAGTTGGCAGCCCCCCCAGCCCAGCCCATTAAGAGAAATACAGGCAGATCCGCTGACTGCTGAATTTCCCACAGAGCTACGCGCAAAGAAGGACACCTCACAGCCGACACCGAGTAAAAAAGATGATTCGTTTACCATAGCCCCTATTCATCCGCCACAGTATTTACCGCCCATCAACAATGCCTCCAAAAATGAGCTTCAATACCAAGGTGATTTAACTGACCCCGAAGCGTACCAAGCATACTTGGATAACAAAGAGGTACAGTTAAAACAGGCGTATATTGCTGCTGTGGATAGCAAAGTAGAACAACTCGACGCATTACTCACTCGTGGTGTTCAAGCAGGGTTACCTGAAGCACAACTACAAGAAGCAAGAGACAAAATCTCTGCACTTCAGCATATGCAAAATACACTACGAAAAGAGCTAAGTGATAACTGAAGCTAGACGCTAGAACCTACTGACCTTTGATAGGTTCCCCTTCATCACGTTGTCAATGCACGCGTAATTTAGTGCTGCCATTCGCTACATTTGGATTGCGCAGCACTGCATTTATGACCACATCCTGTTGTCCACCTTGATAATATCCGATGATTTCTTCAAGCACCTTTTTAGGTGTACTGGGGTTAGAGGCCAATGCTAAATGGGTACTGAAGTCTCGTCTCAAACTTAAATAGGTTAACGTCACCGCCGAGGTATTCGAGTTGCTTGCAACCGCGATATCAATCACATCACCATGTTCTGGTAAATAAGAGACTAGTTTTTCCAACTGTGTCGGCGTGGTGCTTATGTCTTTTGCTTGCTGCAACACAGAAGTATGCTGCTTCATGTGTAGCAACGTATAGGTAGCGATACCAATAACACCAAGCCACAACACTAGGTGCATATATTTTATGGTGATCACCAATCCATCAACGTGCATATGGTTGCGAGCATTATGTATTTTCAAGAAAAAATAGCTAAAGATGCTACTCGACAAAAAAATCAAAAAACTATAAACCAACATCATATCGATACCCGACTCTCCCGAGAAAGGTGAAAATGGGATCTGGTGATGGAACTGTGCAGACATGCCAAATAATAGCGTATAAAAAATCGTTGTTATACCAAGCGACAAGCCTCCAGATTTTAGCAATAGAATAAGCTTATCTTTTAATTCCATATCGCTACTCGCTATCGTGTTTACTTTGATACTAATTTGCAGACCTACTTTGAGGCAAGAAAATCTTGTCGAACACCGGTTGCGTCAGGTTTACTTCTTCAAATTAAGCAGAGAGTAGGACGTACTGAACTCACCATACTCGGTATTTAGTAAGAACACTATGTTGGCCATTGTAAGGCATAGCGCATAAAGAAAAAGCCGCCTTACGGCGGCGGGTTGGAAAACTTGAAAGTTTACGAAAGTTACTTATTTTCTAGCAACTTGCCCGAAGCAATTTCTATTTTTCTTGGTTTCAACGCTTCAGGCACCACTCGCTCAAGGTCTATAACCAGCAAACCATGACTTAGGTCTGCACCTAACACGTTAACATGATCTCCTAGCTGAAACTTACGTTCAAATCCGCGCTGCGCTATTCCTTGATGAATAAACTTACGTTCTTTCGACTCGTCAGCGTCTTGCTTTTTACCTTTTACGGTCAAGGTGTTATTTTCTGATTCCAGAGTTAGCTCTTGCTCGGTAAAACCAGCAACAGCCATGGTAATTTGATACTTATCTTTGCCTAGAGCTTCAATATTGTATGGCGGATAACTTGGTTGCTTATCTGTTCTTGCAGCGGCATCCATCATAGAAGCTAAATGGTCAAAACCGATAAATGAACGGTAAAGTGGTGATAAATCTACTGTACGCATAATTTGTATCCTCTTAAAGCTATACATCGTACTTACTCTTCAAAATGAACCAATAAGTACAAATAAAACAAATAGTTATTTAATTTTTCAGACCCTTACGGCGTCTTCATAACTGTATTTATGGTCAGCAAATTTATTTTCAAGAAAATTTTTCAAAAAATTTCATCTTTTATAAAAAATCTTTTTAAAACAGAAAGGTATATTTTTTCAATGGTATCAATATCCATGAGTGATACATGCTCATTAACTTGATGAATGGAATCATTCTTCACGCCACATTCAATCACTTGTGTTTTAGCTGTTGCAAAAAAGCGACCATCTGAGGTGCCACCCGCCGTACTCAATGCAGGGTATTGTCCTGTCATGTCTTTTATCGCTTGTTCAACCAACGTCAAAAAACATTGTGTTTGCTTAGCTCCAGTGTAAAAGGACTCACAGGGACGCTCCCATGTCAACGCTAACGATGCATCTGACTTTGCTAGTGATTCTTGTATATATCGCATAACCTCTTGGCTTTTATAGGCGTGACTGTAGCGAATATTAAATGTAATTTCACACTCTGAGGGCACTAAATTATCAACGATGTTTGGTACCGTGATCCCTGTGACCTGAAGTGTCGTTTGTGAACCTGCCTCATCTTTCCACCAAGGTAGTAATGATAGCTGACTTACGAGCTGCCCTGCTATGTGTGCAGCGTTAATAGTTTGCTCTGGATATGCCACATGTCCCGCCTTGCCCTTAATCTGAACTCGTCCAGATATTGCACCACGACGACCATTTTTAATCGTATCACCAACGGCCATATGAGCTGTTGGTTCACCAACTAAACACGCATCTAATTCGATACCTTTTTCTACTAGGCGATCGGCGATAAGTTTTGAGCCAAACTCAGCCTCCCCTTCTTCATCAGAGGTAAGTAACCAGTAAAAGGTGCCATGGAGTTTATGGCGAAAATTAAGTAATTCACGTGTGGCAGAAAGCATTGAGGCAATACCCGCTTTCATATCCGCAGCGCCACGACCATACATTACATCATCGACAATTTGCGCACTAAACGGCGGTACAATCCAACCTCGATTGTCCGCAGGCACAACATCCACATGACCAGAAAAGGCCAAAATAGGGCCGTCAGAAAAGTGATAGCTCGCAATTAAATTTTTCACTCCCTGTACTTCAAACTGCTCAGTGGTAAAACCCAGCCCTGCAAGCTGTTCTGACATAAATGCGATGGTGCCTGCATCACAAGGTGTTACCGAAGGCGCTTGGATCAAACGGGTTAAGATCTCTATGGCATAAGATGTGCGAGTATTTAGATACTGAGGTGCTAGTGACATATATAGAAGCGATTACACTGTAAAATCGTACTCGTATTAAAAACGTTAACTTTGACCATAGTATTGCAGTTTTAATGCAGAGCCATGACATCATCAAAACTTAATCTAAATCAAACTTTCAAAAATTTCTGAACGTATCCAATTTAAAAATTGATCTAGAACAGTTTTTCATTTTTTGAAGCCTTTTATGATGACCTCATTGAAAACACACACTGTTTCACAGTTTGAAAAATGTCCTCACATAGGGTTAGGAGAAGAATATGAAAACTTTAACTGCTGCACTTTTATCTACATTGCTAGTTGCTGCTCCATTTGCACAGGCAAATTTCAGTGTTAACGTTGGTGCAATTAATGTAAACCCTGACAACACAGCTTCTGCAATCAACGAAAACAATGCGCTTGGTTTAGTTGCTGATTCAAATACACAGCTAGGTATCACACTTGATTACCATTATAACGATAACATCGTTTTTGAATTAATCGCAGCTACACCGTTCTCTCATACAGTAGATGGTGCAGGCGGCCTCGCAGGTGCAGAGATAGCTGATATAAAGCATTTACCACCAACATTAATCGCTCAGTATCACTTTTTTGATGCAACGGCTAAGTTCCGTCCATTTATCGGCGCAGGTTTAAACTACACCGTATTTTTTGACGAAGAGCCAAGTGCAGCATTAAAAGCAACTTTGGGTACAAATGATGTAGAAGTAGACCTAGACAGTTCGTTCGGTATTGCGTTACAAGTTGGCTTTAACTACGACTTGAATGAAAAGTGGGGTCTACACGGTATGATATCTAAAATGGACATTGATACTGACGCAACTGTATATGCAAATGGTGCTAAAGCACTGACTTCAGATGTAGAGATTGACCCTGTTGTTGCAATGTTTGGTGTCAAATACAAATTCTAATACCTTTGCGGTATAGACAATAAATTACTGTTACTTTCTCAATCCCCAAGGCCACTATTGTGGCCTTTATCTTTTTGTTCACCGTTACAAATTACTGCTCTTTTTCGCCTCTAGCATAGCTTTCCAGTGCATAATCTCCGGCGATAAAATTGGTGCTTCGCCTTTAAATCCTGCAATTTCTAGCATTTCTTCAATGGTAACTATTCCACCTTTGCGTTTGAATACACCACGGACATAAGCAATAGCATGTAAACCACGGGACGAATGGAACCTTTGCTCGATATAAAAGTACTTATGATCCCAACCAACCACTTTCGTTGTGATGGTGAACTTTTGTAGCGGCTTAATATCACGAATGTAAGTGATCGCGGTAGCATTCACGATTGGAAACCAACGACGCTTCATCACCGCGGCGAATAAACCTACTCGCTCAGTCATCCAGGTCCGAGCTAAATCCATAAAGGCTAAGTATCTTGAATTCGTGAGGTGCATATTAATATCACAATCACTAGGTAGCGCGCGGTATGTAATGTCTATCGGGTCAAGAATAGAGTTAGCGTGTTGTTGGTTTTTTCTTATTTTCCAAAACAGTAACAGTAAACGAAAATATAAATTCATAACAATGGTCTTACCAGTAAATAATTTTTCGATTCTAGCATAGCAATTCATATTCTAAAGAGATTATTTTGTTACCCTACGCTGCATTAATGTCCTCGATGTGAACTGCCTCCATCTTGCGATAACCATCCAAGTAAACTAGATTAACTAACCTGAGCTTTGTAAAAGTAAGGCATGCTTTCAATACGATGAGTTAGCCCATTTATTTTTCAGCCCTCAGGTAAAAAACAAAATAGGTGTGAAGCCCATGAACATATTTTCCCTCATTGTCAGCGCTGTAACCTTTACTTTTTCCAGCTTTTGCTACGCCGACTTCGACTTCAAAGGCGAAGGTACATTAACTTACCCTACCGGTGCAGATAAAGCATTTACGTTTGGTTTTGCTTGGAATAAACAAGCCGAAAAGTTTCGTATTGGTGCAAACCAATATGACATGTCGGAGCTTCCTGAGTCTTACTCAGTTGCAATCACGCTGAGTAAAGACGACGCAAAAGTGTGGATCCAAGAGTTTAATCAGGGGTTTATTTCTGAATTTACGTGGCAAATTGCTGACCATCATATTGCATTAACGAAAAAGGAATTTAGTGGTACCGTAAAAGGCAACTATATACTCACAGTAAATGGCATTGATTACTTTTTTGCCAGAGATAACGTAAGTATCACGCTCACTTTTGATGAAGATGGGATAGAAGGTATTAAAGTTGATGGCGTTAACAAAGACATGGGCACAAAATCATAAAGGCTACTCCCTGTAGCCCTTATACTCGCTGTGTGCGTGCAGCTACTAATATTACACTTTTACCGTTTTTCTATTGATCCCGTATTCACGCAGCTTATTCGCAACAGCAGTATGGCTCAAACCCAATCGCTTCGCCAACTGCCTTGAGCTCGGATAAGCTGGATATAGCTTGCGTAATAATGTCGCTTCAAAGCGCTTAACGGCCTGATCAAGCGTCCCTTCAAAGTCTGATTCTAAATAGCCCAAGTCATGAGTAAAGGTAGGTAAATTCAAGTGTTCTGTACGCAGCTCTTTATCATCTAATAGCGAAACCGCGCGATAAATTGCGTTTTCTAATTGCCTAACATTACCAGGCCATGGGTATTGCTCTAGAAACTCGATACACTCTCTAGCAAAAGTAGGCGCTGGATGACCATTTTGCTGCGCGTATTTTTGCACAAAGTGCTCAGCCAGCGGAGCAATATCAGCCTTGCGATCTCTAAGCGGTGCAATCTCCAGCGTTAGCACATTAATTCGGTAGTAGAGATCTTCTCTGAATGCCCCTTCTTGCACCATTGCTGGTAAATCTTTTTGGGTTGCAGCGATAATTCGCACATTCACTTTTACTTCATTTTCGTCGCCAACCTTACGGAAAGTACCGTCTTGCAAAAAACGCAAAAGCTTAGTCTGCAATTGTGTAGACATCTCACCGACTTCATCAAGAAATACGGTACCACCATCTGCTTGCTCTAGTACCCCACGCTTTGGTGCCGCATTTTCTTCATAACCGGCGTAACCAAATAGCTCTGACTCCGCTACATCATCAGGTAATGAAGCACAAGATAGTGCAATAAAAGGCTTTAATGAACGATTTGAAGCATAGTGGCATGCTCGTGCCAAGAGCTCTTTACCTGTTCCTGTTTCTCCAGTAATGAGAATTGGAGCCTCTAGTTGAGCCATTTTTCTCGCTTCACGCACCACTCTGCGCATTGCTGTACTGTGATTGTGGATAGTGGCAAAACTCTCTTGGCCATAACGACGAAATGCACTCACTTGCTGCCCAAGTCTAGACTGTGACTTAATATTGATCACCGCTCCGGCTAAAACGTCACCGTCTCCCCCTTGAGGCACAGAAATCGGCAAAATATCCGCAATAAAGTCTTCGCCGCCTACTTCTACACGGGTCGTTTGTCCTAATACTTCTTTGCCTTCTAACCAGCGGGTAAAATTAAAACCTTTCAAAAGGTTGTTAATATTTGCGCCGATAACATCAGTCTCAACCATGTTTAAGTCGCGACAAGCAGCATCATTACAATGACGAACCCAACCTTTTGCGTCTATTGATATAACACCATCAGGCAAAGCACTAAGCAGTGTATTTAATTCATTATGTTCACGCTCAGAAGGCAAAAATGCCGTGGTGCGAACATCTTCTACACCATCAATCAAACGTATCTCTGGCATGATCTTTTGAAACTGTTCGAATTCTATCGGTGGAAAACTCACGTACATCCGACAATTTACTGAATCGACTTCTATACCTTTTAAGTCAACACGGTAGCTTACCAAGATGTTGAGAATCTCTTGGGCAATACCAATTCGGTCAGCGCAATGTATCTCTAGACGCATTTGTTCCTCAAAACGGGTTTACACGGTTGACGGGATCATACTCTAAGAATAGCTAGTCGACTAGAAAAACGTAAAGAATATTGAACAGAATTTTAGAGGCTGCATTAAATTCTTGTCCTATACTAATACGGTAAGGAAAAATTTGTTTTATAAGGTGTTTTTCCACATTTGTTAAACTCCTGATTTGGTGGCTTACATTTTCATCATAAGATTGCATCCGCTAAACAGTTACAGATACAATACTAAAGAATTGGATATTGTATCGTTTTTGAAAGCAGGCCGATAAAAATGAAAAAGATAATTGCGCTGATGTTACTCCTCACCCTTTCGGCTTGTTCAGTTGAAGACCCCAATGAAACGGGTCCCTCTGACACAGATAAAAACGAAGACCAAAGTCAACAAGACAGGGACAATGAAGCGACCAATCTAAGTGTTCAGATTCAAACTCGTGACGGTAACGCTGTCTCTGGCGCTACGCTTACCATTAACAGCCTACAATTTACTTCTGCTGCAAACGGTACAATTGATCTTGCCACATTGCCTTTCGGTGCCTACGTAGCGACAATACAGCACCCAGACTATTTACCTTTGGTATTTACTTTTGCAAATCAACATAGTGACCCACAAACCATAGAGTTGCAGCTAAAGCCGTCTTCAGATTCTTTAAAAACGCTTTTATTCGCGGGTGACACAATGTTTGGCCGTCGCTACTTTAACCCTTCACTCATTACGATGGGCAATTCGTTGCCAAGCACCAGCGACGGACTTATCCAACCCCAAAGCGCCGGAGCTGATGCCCAAGCGCTAGTGAAATATATGCCTGCGCTGTTTAACAGTGTCGACTTTGCTTCGGTAAACCTTGAGTCACCCATTCTCCAAAATCCAACAACGGTTCACCCGAGTAAAGAGTTTGCATTTTTCAGTTTACCAGCCTCGTTAGTAGCTTTAAACGATCTTGGTATTGATTATGTCGCACTGGGTAATAATCACGTGTATGACTATCAAGCACAGGGACTTAGCGATACCATCCGCTATGTTGAGCAAGCAGGCTTAAGCCACAGTGGCGCAGGAAACGATACCGAATCAGCCCTAGCGCCATACAGCTTAACGCTGGGGGAAACGACCATAGATTTTATCTCGGCCACCTCTATCACGGGCGATCAACATACCATCACTTACGTAGCCTCAGTTCAAAAAGGGGGAGCCGCTGATCTAACCGACACCACAGCCATAAGAGAAAGCGTCAACCAAGCAAGCAATGACGGTCGCTTTGTTGTTGCTCAGCTGCATGGTGGAGATGAATACTCCTACGCCCCAACCGCTTATATTGCAAATCGCTTCGATGTCGTCTCGAACAGTGGTGCAAATTTAATGATAGCCCACCATCCACATGTCGCTCAGGGCTTCGGTTTATATAACGGGGTTCCAGCAATATTGGGGTTAGGCAACTTTGTATTTGAGCAAAACCGACTTGAAACCTTCTTAGGGCTAATCACTATTGTCGAACTTGAAACAGCAGGAGAACCAAAAATAGACGCAATAAAAGCCTATCCTGTGTATTTAGAAGACTATACTCCCAAGCTAGTTAGTGGCGATCTTGCAAATGCGCTACTCAAGCGTATTGCAGAGTTTTCTTCTCCTGACGTTGGTATCTCATTGCATTCAGGCTTTGCGGAAGTGAACTTTGATACCCCATCAATAGTAGAAACCACTCAGCAACATGTTATTTCTGTAGCTGCAGGTGAGCACATTATTGACTTGCGCCAATATGCGCAAAGCTCAGAGTATGTAAGTCGCATCGCACTAAATCAATCTCAGGCACAGCTAACTCTTGGTCGTGATTTACTCTTTTTCGGTGACTTTGAAGATTGGGATAACGACGCTGAAACAGGCGAAGTATCACGATGGCTTATCGAGTCTGACGATACTTATCCTTGTCTAGTTGGAAAATATCGTGGTGTTCAAGGCTTGTGTTTACAGCGAACACAATTCGATGAGACAGCAACACGAGTTCCTTTCAAACATACTATTCGTACTATGCCCATTACCCCTGCTCCAAGCACAGCTCAGGCCTATCATGAACTTACTTTATACGGCTATGCAAAGGGCAATAATGCAGGGAGATTTAATGCCGATATTCGTATTTTGACATCTGAGGACAGCCTACTATTTTCTGAGTCCACTCCTGAATTATTACCTGCTGGCACTTACGACTGGCAGGTATTTCAACAAGACATAACGCTTCCTGATGATTCAGTTACATTAGGCGATGAAAACTTGCCGGCAAGAGGCGTGCAATTTGGGTTGTCTATGACGCCACCTACAAGTGGCGAAAGTGCACTCTTTTTAGATGATGTCGCGATGATCTCTTGGCAACGCTCACTTTCTCTTACCAATAATCAATGGCAAAGCGGGGGTATTCATGGATTAGAGTTTATTAAAATAACGACCCCGTCTCCAACCGAATTGGTGCTTACTTTTAGTCAGCAGTAAAAGAGTAATTATACATGTCTATTTTCAGCCAAATAAGCTTTGTAAGACGCCAGCGCGAGTTTTGGCTATTTCTTGGTTTATTTGCATTTTTAGCATTGCTTTCATTTACTGGCGTCTACAAGCAGATCAATCTGTTTGGATTACAATGGTTTTCCAAATTTAATAAAACACAAGCCACAGAGATTGTTGTCATTGAGGCAAAAAACTTACAGCAGCAACATGAGTCACTAATCAATACTTTGTCTGCGTATGACCCGAAAGGTATTGTGGTGTACTCCGATGTAGCTTTAGCACAAGACACAGGCAGTAAGCATGATGCTGTTTACTATCCTCTTAATAACCCAAACCTATGCTTACCAGAGACTCAAAACTGGTATGGCAGCGCGGTCAGTATTATCCCTCCACCACAGCCGTGTGATGTACTATGGGACGTGCTTTTTCCTGAGCATGGAACCTACCAAAACAAAATCATAGATTACTCTTTATCTTATTATTCCCTGCCAAAGTTTACCGCTGAACGAGTATTAAATGGTGATGTATTTGCTTCTCAAGTTACTGATAAAGTTGTCTTAATTGCGCAATACTCTCCTTTTGCTTTACTTAACGCTCCTCGCACTTTTACTGATAAGGCACTTCCTCCAGTTTATCTGCAAGCTTTCATCGCCAACAACTTCGCTGCTAATAGTTTTATCAAACCGTTAGACAAAAGCATTGTTATCACTTTTGTATTCATAGCCACATTACTACTTCTAGTTTGGTATCAAAGAAATACAACGCTAATCAATGTGCTAATCGCAGTCTGTATGAGTGGGCTGCTACTGATCTTGGGGTTCGCTGCCCACTATTGGTATGCAGTCTTATTACCAATAGGCGAACTAATCACGCTAATATGGTCAACTCTATTGTGGGTTTTCATTTCATTGAAATGGTCGGAAGAAGAAAACCTGCAATCAATTATCACGTTGATCCAGCAGCGGATGTTAGGGCGCTACCTGCCGCGTCACTTTCTTGAACACCCAGAACCTTGGGATGGCATCATTCAGCTTGTAAACCAGCAACTAAATTTAGATAAAAGTATCTTTCTTACCCGCCTTGAAGGAGATCACCGTGTTTCGGAGGTACGTGCACTTAATTGTCAGCTAAGTGACATTGTCGAGATGCGACGTGATTACGAGCGAGTTCCCTATTCCGATGCAATAAAGGCGTCTGGTACGATTAAAATCACCCGGGTATTCTTTAAAGATCTGGCTGAAAATGAACAACAATATATCGCCCCTTTAATGTATGCAGGAGATATTAGAGGGTTTTGGGCGTTAACGGTAATACCTCAAAAACACTTTGACGAACAAGCCTTTATTAAAAATGTGAACCTGTTTGCTCATCAAATTGGTGAGCTGCTTTTTCACTATAAAGTATTTACGACCGAACGTAAAAATCAAAAAGGTATGCTGGCTCGCGCCTTAACGTTTTCACTTAAAGCACCATTGAGTCATAAAATCAAAGATGCAGTGAGCGAGATGGATCAAAAATTGACTTCGCTTGAGCACGTCTTTAACCAGCTACAAAGCGCCAGCATTTTATATAATTTGTTTGGTCAGATAGTGCAGGTAAACGAGTCTTTAGAGCAATTTGCTAGGCGTCATGGACTATCAGTTTTTGATATGTCTGCACTTGATCTATTGTGCTTTTGTACCTCAATGGATAACGAAGTGGCAAAAGGGAAATTACGCTATTTAACTTTGCAGCGCGGCAAGGTAGTGTTGCCCATTTATCTCGATAATCATACATACCTACTCTGTATCCGTACCCTTGTTAAAGGCTCTACAGGGCTTAATACAAGCACTCCCTTCGAAACCAGTGGGGTTTTATTTGAATTTATTGACTTAGGGGAGTTGCTTCAGCAAGTCGATGATCGTACTGAGTTTGTAACCCAACTATCCCGACAGTTTTCATCAGACGACCAAGTACAGTTTCTTAAGTGGGGTGAACAGTAGTGGACTGGTCACTCGCTCTATTTCCAAGCGCTGGTGGACTCGGTCAATCGGTTATCACCTGTGTGTGGATAGGCATAGCAGTGGTTGCCTTTTTTAATCTTAGGTTTGGCTTTCCATTAACGGGACTCGTAGTGCCGGGCTATTTGGTGCCGTTATTTATCGTCAGCCCTACTTCTGCTTGGGTAATTATTATTGAAGCCATTGTGGTATATGGGTTAATGCGGTTTTTTGCCAAAACCCTAGTTGAGCGCTTTGGGTACGCAGAAATGTTTGGCAGAGATAGGTTTTTTGCTATTGTGCTCCTTAGCATTCTCGTACGTGTCAGTATGGATGTGCTTTTTTGGCCTCAAGTCGCAAGCTACTTTTTGCAGTGGGATATTACCTTTGACTATGCAGCTCAGCTATACAGCCTAGGCCTTATCATTATCGCATTGACAGCAAACGTTATGTGGAATGGCGGGTTTAGATATGGCATCAAAGTAACCGCAATCCAGCTTGTAGTCACTTATGTAGTCATCCGCTTTGGTCTTATGACCTTCACTAACTTTAGTATCGCAAACCTAGCAGTAATGTATGAAGCTGTTGCTGCTTCTATTATCGCCGCGCCTAAAGCCTATATTATATTGGTGATAACAGCCTTTATCGCTTCGCGTGCTAACCTAAAGTATGGCTGGGAATTTAATGGCATTATGTTGCCAGCTTTATTGGCTCTACAGCTCATGCAACCAACAAAACTACTCACTTCTTTTGCCGAAACAGCGATTATACTGACGCTTGGTTATTTCATTTTAAATTTCACGCGTTTAAAGCATGCTAATATTGAGGGCGCAAGGTTGATGCTACTCTTTTTCAACCTTGGTTTTTTCTACAAACTTTTTTTAAATTATGCCGTTGTCGCTTACTTTCCTAGCATCAAAGTAACAGATACTTTTGCTTTTGGTTATATGTTATCGACCTTGCTTGCGCTGAAAATCTACCAAAAAAATGCCTTAGGTTTGGTGTTACGGGCAACATTTCAAACATCCATTGTCGGCGGTTTAATTGCGATTTGTATCGGCTTTGCCATTATGGTGATCCCAAGCTTATTTGTAAAAATTGAACGCTCCGCGGTGGTCTCACAGATAGAAGATATTTCTTTGAATCAAGTAGTCAGTGACTACAAGAGTCAGCTTTATACTCAAAGTGCCACCGACATCAATGTCAGTCAGTACGTCACCGAGCAACAGAGGAATCAATTTAAACAGGCCATTATACTACTCAAAGAAAATAGCGAGTCATCTTTTGTAAAAGCGGCGGCTTTGTTACAACAGGCGGGTTTTTCACTACAACAAACCGCAGCGTTATTGGTAATAAAAGACACCCAGGAGAATTATAAAAGAGGTTTGTTTATCATTAACCTAGCAGCTAAGAAAAATCATATAATCAGCGTTCCTTACCCCACAACTGAACGCTTAGCAAGCGAAGCTGCACACCTTTTGTTTTCTTATTGGCAAAGTAGCGGCATGGCATTTGGTAATGCCAAGTCTATACAAAATAGTGATAACCAAAGCAAACAAAGTGAATTTTTCCACGACTTCTTTATCGCCATGTCATCGTCTGAAGTCATTCAACTGAGAGAAATTAACCGTCAGGTTAGTCAGATGATGCACAGCCACAAGTTAAAAGATAGTAAACAAATGTGGATTTTCAATACCGTACCAGCCTCAGTTCAACAATCAGAATTGGCCTCGCTATTGGGGATCCAGCAAAGCTATTTTGGTACTGCTGCGACTACGGTTCTGCCACATAAACAGTTCCAAGGCGCAATGATTGAGGCCTATCTTAGCTCGGATAGCTATTCAACATTGCTTAGCGCTTATGGAATGCAAAATGCTGGTATAACGGAAGATGAGATTAAGACTATAGATACTCCCATCCATACACTCATCGATGAATTCTCAACTCATATTAGCGCCAAAGGCAGTGGAGCGTTCAGTCCTCTTAGTGATACCAGTGCTGCACTTTGGGAATACGAAGTGTTAAGGCCATTGTTTGCCATCACACAAAATCCAGATATCGTAGCCACACCTAACACTTTTAAAGTTAGGCTTAGCCAAATTAACCGCATTGCAAATTTACTCCAATACCAACTGGCGCTGATTGACAGTGCACAAGGGCAATTTGTCGCTATTTCACCACTTGAAAATAGCCAAGCTTATGAATTAGGACAAGGAATTTACTTTATTTCTGTGCTCGCAAAACCCGCTCTGACAATTGCAGTGCCAAGACCCTTATTCGAGAGCAATACGCTTGGCTTTTCTACTCAACTATTTATTTCCACGCAGGCAAAGCTACTTGCTATCGCGGGCGCTCATCCATATACCAGTGTAGAGGCAAATGTGATGGCCGCTGATAATATCCGTTCGTTATTCAACGTAGTTTACCAAAGTGCTCAACGCTACTTCTATGAAAAACCATTGTTAAATTTACAGATCCGTAGTCATAGCGCGCCATCAAGCATTAGACCCTCAGCATTGGCTTTTCAATTTACAACACCTAATCCCATTCACAATGAAACACTCAACCAGTTAAAACGCGCACTCAAAAAGCTGGGCGTGAACACACAAACTGTCATGGGTCAACGCGCCACAAGAGGGCTAGAGCTGGGAACCACTCCTCAATCTGGCTATCAACTGTTTGCCCCCAACAGCGAACTTGCTGCACTGTGGTTAGCATCAGACTTTAAGTCAAATTTTGCCGTCTCTGACGATGCGTTAGCACAGCGCTTGTTGGCAATATCACATTCTCCAACTCTCAAAAAGGTTGATTTACTAACACTTTCTCCGACAGATTGGCATGACCCAGACGCCTTATTTATCGACGCCTTACAAAGTGCTAAAAAACAATACACGCATTCGCAGCACTTACCAGCTCTCAGTGCATTATGTGCTCGAAAAAATACCTGCCAACTACATGCCTTTATTGCGCAGCGAAACACTGAGCTTGGCATTATGTTTATACGAGATGGATTGATATTGGCGCTCTACTTTCCAAGGCGAAACAAAGTCATAGATATCACCCGTTATAGCGCAGCAGTACAAGAGGGACGTTATGTATTGGATTAACCTTGCCTTACGTCTTTTGATTTTAATCGCGCTTCTGTTGGCAGCCATGTGGCAAGGGTTTAATGTTTATGTGTGGCTAAAATCCGCGGAGCCAACAAACACCTCAACGCTATTTAATATCCGCTCTAATGTGCACTGGCTAAATACTGATGCACCACTGACATTTTCCTTTTCACCTTCTCGTACTATGTCGGTAAGAGTGCTATCAAATGGTATATTTGAGTCCTCCCCAAGTGATGATACACCGGTAAATTATGCTATCGAATATCGCTTGTTGGATGCCCGAAATTCCTTGGTTTATCATGGGGTTTACCATCATGCAGCTAAGGTCGCTGCAAATGATGCCGAGCAACAAATTAAACAGCTCATAGAAAATAGAGAAGCCTTGGCGGTATCATCAGGGCAATCTTTTTACCTCAATAAGGAAGAGTTACAGCAAGCCAGTCGCGTTACGCTCAAATTAATTCCAGAGGATCCACAACTAAAGGGCGTGGTGGTTCGCGTCCATGCCCAAACTAGCAATAGCATAACTGATCCTGCAAAAGCATGGTTGAAAAGGCCAACAGAGTGGCGAGAACGCATGACTAATTACCATACCATTGGTGAAAATGCGCTAACCAATGAAGAAAGGTATAATTCCGTTATGCTGGATTGGCAAAAGCTAGCTCCACAAGGGGTGCCGAATATCGACTTTCGTGCAGACTTGCTCTATGAGTCGCTCCCCTACAACGTACTCAACCATGATTTCTCTGCACAGCAGAATCTAGATAACTTACACGTATCCGAAAAGATGAAATTGAGCTTTCGGGTTTTTAAAGGGGAAGCATACACAGTAGACAGCTTTGAAGACGCAAAACTTGAATTAGAGTGGCATGACTTAAGCCAAATAAGCGCGCCCAGCCAGCTCCACCCAATACTCACCACATCAGGTAAATTAAAGCTCAGCAATTTGCCCACGGGGCTGGTAACAATCAGCGCCAATGCGCCAACGAATGTACGTGTATTTAGTAATGACGTCGACCCAATACCTTTGCTACACAGCTATTATTATGACCTGCGAGCTGATTTACCAGTGTACTATTATGTCACCCCAAACAGTGAGATTGCTCTTGACTGGCGTGCCCCAGCGGGGACACAGATCACTCTTTACCTGTTACATAATGACAAAGAGGTGGGAAAATACGCATTTAACGCAGCGGCAACACTGTCTTTATACGACCGGCTGATCACGCAGTCAACAGAGCGCTTACCTATCACACAAGAAGAGAAGCGCTATTTAACTCTTCCTAACAAAGTGAATAAAATTAGGGTAGAAGCAGACAATGCCATGGTGAAATTACAAACTCGTAGCCCTAGCTTTAATTATGTAAGACACCGCTGCGAAACCATTTGCAATCCGACCGACACGGCTTATCAAGGGGTTGATGCGTGGTTTAGTCAAAAAGCAGACAATCATTACCTCTTTCATTCTCACGAGCAGATCACCGCGGTGCGTTTATTTGAAGCACCTCCCGAGATCCCAAGCCCCTTGCCACAATACGCGACAAAAAATCTAGACCATATTTTGCCGGTTTCGGATATTGTCTTGGTGCCAATACAGCAAGCGTACTTTGACACCGATGTACCTAATAAAGAATTTGAATATCGAGCAGTAACACACTCAGAGCTCTATACTCTGGCGGATACAACCGGCTACCCCACCAGCGTCATTGTGAAACAAACAAGTAAACCTAAGCTATTTGAAGCGCCTTTACAAACGCTAAACCTTGAACAGCAAGACAGCTCAATACAAGCACTCTATATCAATAAAGGATCTCCTCGCACACTACGCAAGGTAAGAGTGTATAGGGTCGATAAATCAGACCCGCTAAGACTTGCTATTGGTGATGCTGATACCCAACCTTCGGCTGTTATCATCAAAGTATTTAGCACGGGTTTTAGAGAAGAAATTAGAGTGAAAACCACACTAGATAGCACCAAACTTTCTATGCCTAGCACTGAATACACTATTACCAATAAACACTATGTTTTACATTCAGGTAATGATGCAAGCAGATTGTTTTTTAATCCCGAATATAGTGAATTGGTAGAGTACCCAAGTATAACTTTGCCTTTGTTCAATGATGTAAAGGCGCCGCACACACTGGCACTTTCCTTCTCTGATGATGTTTGGATAAGTGTGATAGAGGCGTATCTCCATCCAAACGCAACACTAAATTGGTGGCAGCATGAAACACATTAATATTTATTTTTTGATCTGTTTTTTATATATTTTGCCTGCAAGCGCGGCCGTACCAAATAGTACCACGATGCAGCAGTGGCTTATTCAGCCTAAAGCGCTCAATGGGTGGCAGCTGGTGCAGTCAGGTGAACAGTTTCACTTAATGCCAAAGCAAAGCGGTGAGCAGCACGGTGAACTTTATTACGCACCACAACGTCTGCCATGTGTTGTATCTGTACCACACCGTTTTCATGATAAACATACTCTAGTCATCGGGCAGTCTCTATTTGAAAGCACGTGCCAATTGCTACTGGCGAATACCAAACATAGATACGACCGTGATGACACTCAACAATCAATGGATTATGCAAAACAGCACAATAACTTACACAGTGCCGCTATTGTTGCTTTCATGTTAGCCTCCAAAGACGCAAAGATATTTCAAATTCATGGATTTAGTAAAAAGAAACGTAAAACTGATGCCGGTCGAAGCAGTGACATTATACTCAGCCAAGGAAAACAGAATAATGCCGCGCTATGGAACTTAAAGACCTGTTTAGCCAAAGAAGGTTATCGCGTGATGGTATATCCGCAAGAGGTTAAAGAGCTCGGTGGTACAAAAAATATTTTACATCAACTAGATCTGCCCAAATATAGCTTTATCCATATTGAACTAAGCTATCAAGTAAGAAAGCAATTAACTAAAAATAATCAACAGCTAGAGCAATTTAATTCATGCGTGCGATCACTTATCTAATCACTTTACTGCTCTTTGCCAAGCTCACCTTCGCAGGAGAAGTTGCAGTGCAAACTGGTGTACAGTGGATAGACTTGCAACGTATGGCACACCTTCAAGCAAGTGCTCAGCGTCATTTTGAGCCACAGCAAAGTCAATGGCTAGCCCTGCCCGCCCATGCTTGGCTCGTGATCAAGCCTGCGGCGCTTGACAACTTTCAATTTAGGATAGGCGAAACACCAAAGCTTCTGCGTCAAATTGATAAAACACAGTGGTTGTGTGTGGAACAGCGATGTCAACTTGGCAGTGCTCGGCAACATCGTTTAATTGAGGTGACTTATCATGGCCAGCAAGCACAATTATTGGCTCTTTGGCAAGGTAATGTACATCGTCATCGCGATCCCTTTAGGCGCGCCTTAGCATTGCCTGGTCTAGATACTAAGGTATTGCAAATCGCTCAGAGTACGCAGAGGTGGTATCACCTTGCACCAACCGACAAAACCACGGTCTTTTTTACGCAAGCTAAAAAGTTAAAAATAACAGTGCGAAAGGATCTCCATGAAGTAATCCAAAACGGTATCGTGACTGTGAAGGTTAATGGTAAAGTGATTAGTCGTATTTCTGTTTCAGATCTACATGCAGCTGAGTACTTACAACCAAAAGCAGGACTAGTTAACCAAGATTATATCGCAGTACCACAAGGCAGCTACTTAACTATAACAAGCTCTGTACCTGTCTACCTCAATGTAGTGCAAATGCACCGTGGGATATTTGATGACAATGCCGGGCAAAAACAACTAGAGACTCTTTTTAATCCGTACTGGAGCCAACAATTAGATAGTCAACTTCAGCGCTTGTATTTTAGCAATGACCGAACCGATGTTGAGACAGCAGCTACTGACTCAGTGCTAACAATTGCGAGAAAGCAAGCCCTGCGGGGTATTACCTCTTCACTCAGCTTTGTCTCCCCAAGTAGCCCAAACAAACTCACCACCCAAGCAGCGAACGTCGCCGTCACGTTGGGTAGTCGTAGCGTAACCGATGATGTTAAAGTGGTCACTGGAAGTCAACATATTGCCTATACGCAATCCTCAAGTACGCTCACTTATCATCTTGATGACATCCCTATCATCGACAATGCCGTCACCGTCTTTGTTCGTGCAACGCAGCAGCAACAGTTGCTATTACATACAGAGCATGACCAGTACAGACTACACCTTTCACCAAGTGCGCATTTTCAACGCTTAACGCTCCCTATCCATCCGGCTTCAACATTCATAACCGTTCAAGGAAGCATACTAAAACGTGATATTGCACTTGCGGTAAATAGACTACAACCATTTCCTAAGTTTAACGCGATGACTCAAGAAGGCTTACGTAGTAGTGAGTTTATCAGTCGATTATTGACGCATAACAGGAACAATAGAGCTAACAGTTACAATCTCTCTTTGACAATTCTGAGACCACCAAAGCTAAATCTAGGGCTAACTAGCGCTGCACAGTTTCATGCGACCAAATCACTTATTGAGCTGCGCATGCAGGCGAGCACATTACCGATACAGACATTGGCTAAAGTTAAACCTTTTCTTAATGGCTATAACGAACAAGTTACCCTGCTCGCATGGCAGCTTAATATTGATGTGTTGAACCAATTGGCGCGCACTGGAAATGCTGAGTTACTATTAAAGTCACTGCTACTGAGCAATTCAGACATGCTAAGGAAATATGCTGCCAATAGATTACTGACACACTACGTGGAAGCAACAGATTATATACAAGCAGCTGGGCTATGTGCGGGGTATAGCCCCTATATCACTGAGTATCAATGTGACAACATTGAATTAGATTACTTGATACAATCTGGCGCGCATCAAGAAGCGCTGTGGATGAGCCAGACAATGTCATTGGCACAATATCAAGTTCAGCTGCTAGCTACACTTCAATCTAATCAGATTAGTTCACCGCAATATAGTTTAAGTCATCATGGTCAGCACCTTGCCCATACCATAGACAAACCAACGCAATTATATCGTGTAGATCGAGGTGAAGCGTTACAGTTAACAGCAAATACTCCCCTTACTTTGAAAGTAAGCGCACGCACAGCATTTCAAGGGCAACAATATAAAAATACGCAATGGCTATATTACCAGCAGGATAAAGCAATAAATCTACTGCCTGTCTATGCCGATATTCCTGCTAATATGCAGTTACAGTCTGACAATACTCGCTTGTCTATTGCCACACGACAGCAGATAAACTTAGCGGCGGGAGAAAGTATCCACTTATTTAGCAATAGTGAACTTTTCCTTGATATTCAGATAACACCACCACTGGCGGCAGCACCCCCTGCCGATAACCAAGCCGTGAAACTTATCAGTGATGCTCAATCCATTGTCAGTACTGAATTTTCAGTAATAGAAGTCGCGGTAAACGCCCTATACCATTTAAGCCAACAAACGCTGAACAATGAGCAATATCACTCAGCGCTACAGCGCTTACACACAAGCTTAACTGACAATATTACGCATCAAGCATTATATGCTCGCCTGCTGCGCTATGGGCAGTGGCGTCCAGTCCAGCAATATACAAGTTACCTTGGGACTCAAAAAGTTAGCACTGAAGCCGACTTAGCAAAAAGTTATGCAGATCAAATCACAGCCCATCTCACACAAACCCCGCTTTCAGGGTTACAGCTTCGTGCAAATGAGCTACTGACCATTGACTTTACACAGTATCAACACTTGCAAACTCGCATCACATTGCGCTTTTCCGATGCGATGCAAGTCAGTACACCACCCGCCCAAGTTGAACTTATTGGCCATGGCTCTGGCACTGTTTTAACGTTACAGGCCGGTGAGACTTTTACTCATGGTATTAAACCGGATGAAGCCAGAGCGAGTCACATACAATTACGCTGGCTAAACCCAATCTCTGGGCAGATGGTCGGGATCACTCCCCAATATTACAGTGGAGGCCGCTGGCATGATATTGAATTAGATACTCGCCAAATTTTTTATCGCTCAGATAAACATACGCCTGTCACTGCAACGCTTTCGCAAGATAGCTTAATAAGAATCGAAAGCATGGAAAATGGAACGAGAAAGGAGGCCAATTACTTCCACCCTGCGGGGCAAGTAAGCCTCACCGCGACAGGTGCCGCTGCACTCGTGCGGATGTCAGTTTGGTCTTTAAGTCCCACACTATCACGCGTAAACTTAACTCCAACACCGGATGTACATCTCAATACACAAGTGCGCCCTGATCTTAACGCGATGCTTACGCCATACCAAAATCCTCACCTCGAAATGGATGAAAGCCAAATGGGTATCGCTGGATTTTTAGTATTTGATAGTGACGACATCGTCCAAACAACAGAACCAACCCCCAACCGCATCACCTTAGATCTCGGCCTTTCGCTGAGACATAAAGAGGAAAATAGTTGGTATCGACTGGACACGTTTTATACCTTAGATAATCATCATCAAGATACATTTTCAATCAATGGCAAATATGACTGGCTATCTCAGTACACTAATTGGTTTGCTGAGGTTCAATTACGTAACCGCTGGCAAAACTCCACAGCGTTAAGCGACAGTCACCTCACATCTCGTTTATCTAGCAAACTGGGACAAATACATCGCTATAACTCGGGATTTAGAAGCATCTGGTGGTGGCAGCCTTTCTATACTTACACCAGTATCAACAAAGATGAGTTTATAGCCGATGCGCAAATTAGCCCTGATATGTATACCTTCTACCGCAACAACCACCGGCACGGTTGGCAAGCACATGCAGGGCTACGCTATCAACCTTGGGTCGATAGTTATATTGACTCCAGTGCGACTTTGACATCTAATCAAGACTGGCAAACCTTTGATAATATGTTACTTTCAATTAATTGGAATCAATATCATGAAGGTCATATTTTCCGTTTAGGTCTGACATCAAGATACGTATTTGCGGATCAACACCGTCCAAACCCGACTTGGCAGTACTTGACCCAGGTAGGTTGGCAAACGGGTTTTGACTTTAGCACACATACCGCAGGCTGGCTCAGCCTTACGTGGACACAAGATTGGTTTAACAACACTCACCAAATTGGTTTTCAAGTCCATTTAGGCAATCTACAACAAACCGGATTCGCGCCATACGCGCATGATGAAATCGTCTTTGAGTCGTTGCAGCTAGGCCATTTATTAGAGCAAGATTTACATGACCAGTAATGTGTTAAAAAATCAATTAGAGTCCTTATTTTTTGCCGAAACTGAACAGTTTTGGCTTAATTTGTATCAACATAAGTATAATGCTTTAATTGATGAGTTATGTGCATGGGAGCTACTCTATAATCGTCCCGAAAGCGAAGATGAAACCGATTGGCTCGTCCTGCAATCCATTGCCTTTTTGAGGCATAAGATTGAGACACTACACGAGCAAATATTGCAGCTAGATGTCTCCCATACCAGCTTTGTACAAAGGATCGCTAAATCCGAATTTGCAGCGGAAAAAGCCCTCCACATTTTAGCGTATGCCAAAGAGCTGGGTGCCACTAAGTCAATGCTAGCACAAGATAAAAAAGCATTTTCACGTTGGTTTGATGAAGGTGCTGTCGTGGCTCGTTATGAGCATCAAGTAGCGACAATGGGGCAACAAATTAAGTTTCTAATCGCCAAGCTTGGAACGCTGACAAACCGTTATCTACAAACGCACCAGACAAACCTAGAAAGCGCTTGGCAGCGATTAGATTTGCAACCATTTTGTTTAACCTTATTAGCCAACAGCCAAAGTCAGCATATTCGCCACGGCTTAATCCGAGCGTTGGTAAATATGGTCGCGACGCTCAACAAACTAGAGGGCGATCCTGAATTAGATGGTGAGCTGATAGCCAAGCTCATTGAGTTTCTTGAAGTTGACAACATGCCCTATCAAGCCGTCGTTGACATTCTTGAACTACTCATTCATCAGCGCCCAACATTTAGCCGTGCATATATGTGGTCAATGTTAGCAGAAGCCAACGAAGTCGACTCTCCGTCAAAAATCGATGCTGAATTACTCTACATAGTAAGTACCTTTGCAAAAATACTTGTGAGCCAGAGCACCCTCACTGAGCAAGACCTTAAGATTCTCACAGCACTGAGCAAACACGTATTACCTCGAGTGCGTCAGGTCACTATTGAGTATGTGGAGTTTTACCCTCACACGTTTGCAAAGTCACTATTGACGGAGCGGTTCGAGCAAGAAACTGAAAACGCAGTGCGATTTACACTAATCAAGCAGCTGTCTGCTGATAGGTTCTGTCAGGATGATTTTTCATTTGACTGGTGGCAGCGAACGTTAATGAGTAAGCAACCATTACCCTTAAAGCGTTTGGCTCTTGAGCAAAGTGCGAGGATCATGCTGAATATGCAGCTTGGTGAGTCAGAACCACAAGCTTGCTTTAAGCGCTTTATAGACACGCTCAACGCTTGTTTAGCCTCTGAAGAAAATATCGCAGTGTGTCGGTATATCACAAGAGCTAGGGAGCAATTGAGTAGCTTTTACCATCAGGCGCTAGTTGCTCAGCTCAACGCTTCTCTTGAAGCGAATGAGCAAAGCGATACATTAATTACCTGCTCCCAGGATGAATTAGGTCGGGCGCTTTCTTATCTCGCTCAACATGGCCTGAGTCTCAACGCCAACCGCACAAAAACCGGATGGCGGATCCAACAGGGTTATAAGCAGGTGCGTCGATTGTGGCGTATTCTTCATGAGATCAGACACCCAAGCACAGATAAAAGGCAAAGCCACTCACATACCAAGGCCAAAAACCCCAGTGTCTATGTTCATGTACCTAGTTGTACCACTGCTGAAATCAGTGAAACCAAAGTGCCTGGAGAGCTTTTGTTTAATATCACAGAGCAATCGAGTCGCCCTCACTTACCACTGTTAGACTTTATGCTCAGCGTACTGATTAACGATCATCACAAACAGGCCGCTAAAACTTACACGCCAGATGGCATTCTATCGGTCTTACCGCCGCCAACACTGTGGCAACGTCTCAAAGCTTATTGGGTCATTTCATGGCAGTTTTCTGAATTTGATCAACTGCGTAAAGGTAATGAGCTTGAACAGCAGAAGTACCTCGAAACACTCGAGCAATTGGGATTTACCATGCAATTTACTGGCTATGGAGATATAGCTGAGACACAGTTTCCAGTTCCTAAAGACATTCACCGTCTCTACAATCGAACCAATATCACCTCTGTTTTTCTGACAATATGGAGTAGTTTCAAAGAATACATGGATGCCATTTACCAAAATAGCATCTCTCAACTGGTATTTTTTGTGCTGGCATTTATCAGCTATTTTTGGACGCGACACATTGTCGCAAGCCAAAAAATCAAGCGTAATAGAAGACATATTCCGGTATCAATCGGTGGCTGGGGTACTCGAGGAAAATCAGGTACAGAACGCCTTAAATCGGCACTTTTTAGCAGTATGGCGCTTAAAGTTGTCAGTAAAACAACTGGCTGTGAAGCCATGCTCATCTATTCCAAAATATCTGGTGAGCAATATGAAATCCCGCTCTTTCGACCTTTTGATAAAGCCAGTATTTGGGAGCAAGCCGATGTGCTGCACTTTGCCAAACAAGTCAAAGCAGACATTTTCTTATGGGAATGTATGGGATTAACACCGAGATACGTAAAAATTCTTGTGCGATGGATGAAAGACAATTTTGCCACCATTACCAATGCTTACCCAGATCATGAGGATATTTTGGGGCCAACTGGACTAGATGTGGCCAAAGAAATGTCGGCATTTCTTGGCTACAATACCCAAGTTTTTACCTCTGAGCAGAACATGGCATCAGTGCTCAATTTGGCGGCAGAACAAAAGAATACCTCTTTGATCCAAAACCACTGGGGGGATGGCTACCAAATCACCGCCGATATTCTTGCAAAATATCCCTATGTTGAACATCCTGACAACATCGCGTTGGTTTGTAAAATGGCGCAGTACATAGGCATCAATAAGGATTATGTGTACAAAGAAACCGCATCACGAGTTATTCCTGATGTGGGAGTATTACAACAGTTTACTCCCGCAAAATATGGCCACGTTAGCCAGACCTTCATTAATAGTATGTCGGCGAATGAAAAACTGGCAACCATCGAAAATTGGAAACGCTTAAATATTGTAGAACAAGGAAAAAACGGCCAAGTTATTGCCCTTATCAACAATAGAAACGATAGGGTTGCTCGCTCTCAGGTGTTTGCAAATATTCTTGCCAATGACTTACACATTGATCAGATTGTCATTATCGGTACAAATATTGATGGCTTCTTTAAATATTTTCTGACCGCGCTAGAAAATCTGTTAGAAAACATTTTTGTCAATAATGATAAACAAGCTCTGTATGCCCTACTTACACGTTTCAACCTCATCCAATCACCACAAACGTTAAGTGATTTAATTGAAAAGTTTGCCCCCAAGTGCAGTGACATATCACCCTCTGAGATTTCCGCTTTGAAGGCCAAGTTAGACTTAGAAACGCAGAATCATTATTTGCTGTTTAAGAAGATTGAAGCAAACGAGTTGGCCCAGTCGCTCTTAGCATGTGAAGATCTCACCACACAAAAACCGCTTGCCCATGACATCGCGCAGCAATTAGCAACCCGCAAATGTACTTTAGTTCAGAACAGTGATATTAAACCAGATAGCTTGAACCAAATCATTGCTCAACTCGCCTTACCTCAAACACACCAAATTATCGTTGGTATGCAAAATATTAAAGGGGCGGGTTTGGGGTATGTATACATGTGGCAAAAATGGCATCTGTTCCATCAGCATTGTGAACGCTTAACTCACCATAATATTACTCAAGCCGAATTTAGACATGGACTGAGTCGAATTTTACTGCAAGAGGAGCTGAGCGTGCTTGAGTGCCAGTATTTAGCGGAACATGTGGACATTCTGGCAAATCTACCAAATGCGCAAAGTGAATATAGCCAAGCCGAATTGAGTCAAATAAAAAGCAAACTTGCACAACAGCAATTACGTCTTGAAGAGCATAATGATACTCGTGAGCGCTCTGCAATATCACACTTTTTAAGTAAGCTTCTTGAATCGTTTTTAGATGCAGGTGCAGCAGTCAAACGAAAAAAAATTGCAGTGCAGATCTACAAAGATATTGCAGACTTTCGGATCACCATTGAAAAAGCGACTACTATTTTAAATGAGCTCAATCGCTCACAAAAGCCTGGCTGGCTAAAGCTACAAAACATCAAGCGTCGTAAATAGCGGTATTACAAAAGATTACTCAACCAGCAGCATATATATAAACTTGATGACCAAGGTTACCATCAATAGCGGAAATACATATTTGCTGTATTTCTGCATTTTATCCAGCCCCATACGTTGCTGATACTTCTCTAATAAAGGCACTAAAATCACTAAGGCTACGATTAAACACACTAATAGTACTATAACGTTCATCATCCCTCCGAGCCAAAAATTAACCATAAAAACGCAAAGTATTCAGGCAATATAACAGTATTACTCCTCAAAGTTTCAACAAGAGAGTATCTGCATGTTCACTTTACAGCAAATTCCAGCTATGCTCACCAACACATCAGACCAGTAGAATAAGAAAAATGAAAACCGCTATTACCGAATTATTTGCCATTGAAAAACCTATTATATTACCAGGAATGAGCTGGATTTCAGTACCCGAATTAGTTGCGGCAGTAAGTAATGCTGGTGGCTTAGGCATTCTGGCGACGGGCCCTCTCAGTCAAGACGAAACGCGTCAAGCTATCAAGAAAATACGCACACTCACCGATAAACCATTTGGTATTGGTGTTACCTTAATGATGCCCGGAGCAAAAGAAAACGCAAAAATCGCGCTCGAAGAACAAGTGCCTGTTATTAACTTTTCTCTCGGTAAAGGAGACTGGATAGTGCAAGCTGCTAAGCAGTATGGAGGGAAAGTTATTGCCACTGTGGTAACCCAAAAGCATGCTCTTGCGGCGCAAAAATCTGGGGTGGATGCCTTGCTTGTGACGGGACACGAAGCAGCAGCACATGGTGGTGCTGTGACTTCTCTGTGTCTTGTACCAAGTATCGTCGATATTGTTGACATTCCTGTTGTCGCTGCTGGTGGATTTGCTGATGGCAGAGGCTTAGTCGCTGCACTGGCTTTGGGTGCAAGTGGTGTAGCAATGGGCTCCCGCTTCGCAACATCCAAAGAAAGTCCGTTACACCAACATGTTAAAAATACAGTTGTGGAAAAAGATGTAGAGCAAACAATTTACTCAAAAAACTTTGATGGATTGTACGCTCGAGTAATGAAAACGCCCATGGCAGAAAAGGCAACGCGTCGCCCTATGCACTTTCTCGTCGCAGTAATGAAGTCATTTAAAGCGGCAAAAATGGTCGACATGCCACTTTGGAAACTACTCTTAGGTTTACTGTCTCAGTTCGACAAAATCAAATTGCTTTCGCTGTTTGGCGCGGCCACAGAAAAGCTTGAAGCAGCAACAATCCATGGTGACTTAGAGCACGGTGTGCAATTCATTGGTCAATCTCAAGGTCTAATACGAGAGATTGAGTCGGTACAGATACTCATGGATAAAATTATGCTAGAAGCAGCTCAAGTAGGGTTAGAAACACACCAGCGTTTTACAAGGACACCCGAGGTAAAGTAAGACCAAAGTCGAGCGTGAATATAACGTGATTTCAAGTACGGTGGCTCTGTCAAAACTTTGTAATAAAGTGATAAAAACGGTATCATCAGCGGCAAAACTGCATTAATCAATTGATCTTTTAAAGTGACTTCCGATGCCTAAACACTACCTTTTTTATGTTGAACAGCCATATAGCTTTGCTATCTTGAGACCACTACAAGATGCGATCCGAGCAAATGGTGCAATCGTGAAGTGGTTTTTAAAAGGCCAAGAAGTGGCATCAAGTTCACTGCGTGATGATGAGCTTGAGCTCACTACTGTAGAAGCTGTAAAAGCGTTTAATCCAAGGGCGGTGTTTGTACCAGGCAACGTTGTACCTGACTTTTTCCCAGGGGCAAAAGTACAAGTCTTCCATGGTTTGGAGTACAAAAAGAAAGGGCATTTTGGGATCCGGGGCTTTTTTGATTTATATTGCACCCATGGTCCACTAACGACCAAACCGTTTGAAGCATTAGCGAAAAAACATGGCTACTTTTCTGTCATCGAAACCGGCTGGCCAAAACTTGACCCGTATTTTGATTACACCAAGTGTCATAACGAAAAGCCAGTATTACTTTACGCGCCAACATTCTCCCCAAATTTGAGCTCGTTAGAGGCACTATACGAACAGGTTAAGCAGCTTGCCAAATCTGGTGACTACAAAATCCAACTCAAGTTTCACCCAAAAACAAAAACGCAATGGCAAGAGTTATATGCCCAACTTGAAGCCATCGATAATTTTGAAATTGCGGGTGATGATAACTTGATCCCACTTATCCAACAGGCAGATGTCGTAATTTCAGATACCTCAAGTGCGGTTGATGAATCTTTGTTAATAGGCAAACCTGTGATCACCTTTAACAATCATCAACCCCAAGACGCACTGATCAATATCACTGATCCACAGCAACTACCCGCTGCGGTAAAGCAAGCACTAACCCTATCAGACACGCAAAAGGCGCGGATCGAACAATATATCTTACAAGTTCATCCTTATCGTGACGGGCAAAGTGCTAATCGTGTGCTCGCAGCCACAGAAGCAGTTATTGATGCCGGCTTAAAACGCAAACCCTTGAATTTGATTAGACGTTATAAAATACGTAAATCCTTAAATTACATGAAAATGAGTTAATCAAAGCGCTGAATAAGGAGTCGGCTGGATATTGAGAGATATTCAACCCACTTGGCGGCTAAAACTGGCTGCTAGAAAGATATTAGTTATCTACAACTCAGGTTAATGAGGTATTAACCTTTATTTTTACCATCAAAAAAAGCTCACAGAGTGAGCTTTTTGTTATAAAAGCGAGCTATTAGCACTCACATTGCCAATATCTATTGCCTGTTTCAGACATTGGTGGGCGACAACGAAAACCACTCACACCACCTGCAACATTAGGGGTTTGCTGTTGTGGTAAATCCTGCTGTTTGTCTAATTGTTTTAACGCTGTTTTTTTAAATTTAAGTTTCATTTTCTTGTCCTTGATTTGTTATTTAAATTAATTGTGTTAGTGATTAAAAGATCTAATACCAATCATCTTAATTAAATGACCTATTTTGAGGCGAGGGGATCTTGTCGATAACATGGCAAAAACTTTTCTATTTAGTTGTTCTAAATCATAAGTTTTTACCGCAGTTAACGTCAGGTTTCTCCCCTCAGATTGAGCACGTGTTAAAACTAATTGGTATTACTCACTAACAACGACAATGGGCAAAATCACCCGTTAATGTTTCTGTTAAACGGCACGGGATCCTCGTATTTGGTTCAGCTCCCCCACCTACATTAGGGGTTTGCTGCAAGGGCAATACTTGCTGCTTCTCGTTAAGCTGCTTCAGCGATGATTTTTTTAATTTTAACTGCATAATCATTTCCTTGAAATAAGAGTTTAGTGTTTTGATTTTGTCATCAACTCTAACTTGTCACACAATCGATAAACATTCAACAAAAAAACAACAACAACAAAGAGAAAAATCATAAAAATTACAAAATTACCGATAGATATGCTTTAAACCTGAATGGACGATACGGCAAAAAAATAACTAAAACATTGTTTTAAAAAGGTATAAAGCATTGTGGTGATATCGCTACATTTAGCTCAGCACCTCTCACCCTTCCATGTTGATTAACTATTTTTTTACCTATATGCTGTTACCGTTTTGCTTATAAAACATACAACATGTAAGGATTTAATATGAAACCAACTTCTATTCTTCAATTAGTATGGACGAGTAGTTTGTTGACCATTGCAGGCCAAGCTGCTGCATATGATTGCAGTACGTTAGCTAATTGGTCACAACAGCAGGTCTACAAAAAAGGCGCACTTGTTCAAACTCAAAACCAAGCATTTGAGGCCAAGTGGTATAGTCAAAACGAAGACCCGACGACATACTCAGGCCCCTATGATGTTTGGAAAAATCTCGGTATATGTAGCTCAGGTCAAGATCATCCACCAAGCATTACACTCACAAGCCCTAATGATGGCGCTGTGCTGGGTGAAAATGACAGCGCTGTTTTATCGGCAGATGCAAGTGATATCGATGGTGATTTATCTTATGTGGAATTTTTGGTCGATGGACAGAGTATTGCAGTTGATAATACCCCGCCTTTTCAAGCAACATGGCGCGCAGCACTGGGTGAACATAGTGTGAGTGCGATTGCGACAGACGCTCAAGGGCACTCCACAACTTCTCGTTCAGCAACCATTTCTGTCAAGGCCAACGGTACAAACCTGCCTCCGGCGGTATCGGTAAACACCCCAACTAATGGCCAACAATTTTATCAAAACGACATAGTAAATATTGATGTTGCGGCTGAAGACACCGATGGCAGTATTACAGAAGTTATCATCAGTGCGAATAGCCAAACGATTTCAACCTTAACAGCTCCCCCATTCCAAGTTCAGTGGCAAGCGTTGCCGCTTGGTATTACTCAGCTCAATGTTAAAGTTAGGGATAACCAAGGACTTATCAGCGAAGCAAGTGTAGCGATTGAAGTGCTAAGCAAAACCGCAGGTGGTTGCCAAGGATTAAGATCCTATCGTGCTGGACAAAGTTATCGTGCTGGTGAGCTTGTCGCACACAATAATCACAAATACCGCTGTGATGTTTCAGGCTGGTGTAGTTCTAATGCGCTGTGGGCTTATGAACCTGGTACAGGCCAACATTGGCGTGATGCTTGGAGTGATTTAGGACTCTGCGCTATCGCACCGAACGTCACATTTACGACTCCCGACAATAATAGCACGGTGCTAATTAACACTCCGACAACTATATCCATCAATGCACAAGACCCCGATGGCAGCATCATTAATTTATCACTTTATGCTGACAACAGTCTGCTTTCGAGTGTGAGCCAACCCAGCTTAAACTATGAGTTTACACCTACAGCGGCCACGCCTGTGCTCCTAACAGCAAAAGCGATGGACAATGAAAACAACCAAAGTGAAGAAACCATTACTATTAATGTCACTGATCAGCCTATTGCAGTTGATCTATTGGCCCCCACTAGCGGTAGCCAGCTTACGCTTGGTAACTCAACCCAGTTAATTGCTCAAGCTACTGCTTTTGTAGGACAAGTAACACAAGTTCAATTTTATGCTGATGGTGTACTGCTCAATACTGACACCTCTGCGCCTTTTAAATATACTTATTCCCCCACGTCCATAGGCGCAAAAACCCTTCATGTAACAGCCACTAATGACAGCAACGAGCAGGTATCAAGCAGCGGTGTTACGCTTAAGGTTATTGATAAACCGATTGAGAAAAAACACAAGCTCATTGGTTACTGGCACAACTTTGTCAATCCAGCAGGCTGCCCCATTCCCCTTGATCAGATGTCACAGGCTTGGGATGTCATTGATATCGCTTTTGCAGAAAATGACAGAAGCTCAAATGGTACGGTACATTTTAAACCATTTGAAAAGGATATTCGCTCTAACTGCCCTCCTATCGATCCGGCTAAATTTAAGACAGATATGCAAGCACTACAGGCCCAAGGCAAAATTTTTGTATTAAGCCTAGGTGGAGCTGAAGGAACGATTACACTAAACACCGACGCGGATGAGGCGGCATTTGTGCGTAGCTTAACCGACATCATTCAGGAATGGGGATTTGATGGTTTGGATATTGATTTAGAAAGTGGCTCTAACCTCGTGCATGGGTCTCAGATCCAAGCAAGACTACCACGCGCAATCAAACAAATTGAACAAAATATTGGTGGCAACATGGTGCTAACCATGGCTCCGGAGCACCCTTATGTTCACGGCGGGATGATTGCCTACTCAGGTATTTGGGGAGCGTATATTCCTCTTATCAATGAGTTACGAGATACCTTAGATTTACTTCATGTCCAGCTTTACAATAATGGTGGATTACCTAACCCCTACGAGCCTGGCAGTGCGCCTGAAGGCTCGGTCAATATGATGGTGGCACATGCCAAAATGTTAATCGAGGGCTTTGACCTTGCTGATGGTAGCCGCTTTGCGCCGTTACGGGACGACCAAGTTGCAATAGGACTGCCTTCAGGACCACAATCCGCCAATTCAGGACAAGCACCTATCGGGAACATAATCAATGCCCTAGATTGCTTAACCAAAGGAGTAGACTGCGGAACGATTCAGCCGAGCAGAGCGTATCCAAACTTCGGTGGTGTCATGACTTGGTCAATCAACTGGGATAAATATGATGGCTACAACTTTTCTCGCCCGATTGGCGATAAATTAACGCAGATGGAGCAGCAATAACCGACATCAAAGCGATATAACATCTACTATGAGAGCCTAAGCAATGAGTATCACTTTTTTGTTTAGGCTTTTTTAGTTCGGTATGCATTCTCCTGAGCTTTGGGTATTTAGCCTAAACTATATGTGGATAGTTTGGTAAAAATGATACGCTGTAATGGATTTCACTCCTACCCCCTCCGCTCGATTAAAGACTCTGCTAACACAGTCAATTATTTTGGTCTCTTACTCCGCATCAAGCTTGGCTGGCACTGCAAGTTGTTGTTGAAGAAGACAGATATTACGATAACGATGGTGAGCTCCACAACAATGGGCAAAACGCTAAGCAAGGCTAACTAATTAACAAACCTCAGCCATAGTCTGACTTATAAACGCTCGCAGCCAACGAAGTGCTGGATATTGGTGCTGCACTTCGTGCCATACCATTGCGACATCAAAAGTACAGTCTGGTATGGGATTGTCAACGATCGTAAAATCAGCTCCGAGCTTTGATGCCTGACGAGCTGGGATGAGCGCAACTAAGTCTGTATTTTTTACCAGTTCTGGAACCAATAAAAACGATGGGACTGACGTCATTACCTGTCTCGATTTACCATATTGCTGCAAGATTGAGTCAACGAATGTAGAGGTGCTACTCCCTTCAAAAGAGACCACAATGTGTTCAAGCTTCACATAATCTGCAATTGTTATTTTTGGCTTTAGCTGCGGATGGTGCTTCCTGCCAATCAACACGTACTTCTCTTGATATAAGATTTTAAATCTTAACCAATCAGGCCCGCATTCCGGCGACATTAATGCCAAGTCAAGTTCTGAGTTTTGCAGCTGGACTGCAAGCGTTGCTATTTTCAAATGGCAAAGCACGACCTTGATATTAGGTGCCGCAACTTTTAAACGCTGTATCACCTTTGCCATCACCATCAGCTGTATATAGTCTGTACATGCCACTTTAAAAGTTAAATTGGCCGTTTCAGGGGTAAAATCTTGATGCTCTACTAACACATTACTCACTAGCTTCATCGCGGTGCGAAGTTCCGGCAGCAAAGCAATCGCTTTGGCAGTTGGTAGCATGCCTTTATGAATAGGGACTAATAACTGATCATCAAATAATCCTCGTAGCCGACTTAACTGAGTACTTACTGCTGGTTGGCTGAGGTTCAGCCTATCTGCCGCTTTGGTCACATTGCACTCTTCCAGTAGCACCACCAAAGTCTGAAGCAGATTTAAGTCCATCTTTTTACTATCCATTTAATTTATACCTTGAGTAAAAATATTCAATTTTATTTATAGCAAGATTACAGAGATAGTAACAACTCCTATTCGTTACAGAGTACTTATCATGACTAAATCCGCACTAGTGATATCGGCACATCCAGAGCCGACTTCCTTAACTCAGACACTCGCCAAGACAAGCGTCGAAACCTTAACGCGTATGGGCTTGCAAGTTCAAACTTCAAATCTATACCAAATGGACTGGAAGGCAGTAATTGATGCAACCGACTTCCCGCAAGATGACTCACAAGCACCACTTGCGATTATTGCAGCGTCTGGCAAAGCATATTACTCAAACACCCTAACCGAAGACGTTATTCAAGAGCAGCAAAAATTGTTGGCTGCCGACTTGGTTATTTTTCACTTTCCGCTTTGGTGGTACAGCGTGCCCGCCATACTCAAAGGCTGGTTCGATAGAGTCTATGCCTATGGCTTTGCTTACGGCTATCAAAACAAAGGAAACCAATTGCGCTACGGCGAGGGAATTTTACAGGGAAAACGAGCATTAATTTGTGTAACTACAGGTGGTGGCTATGAGGATTACTCACCTTTAGGGATAAACGGCACAATGGACGAATTACTATTCCCAATAACGCACGGGACTTTGTTTTTCCCAGGTATGGACGTTCTACAAAACCATGTTATTTTCGACGCCAAAGGCGAGCCTAATCAACGTATAGCTGATGAAGTTACCAGTTGGTCAAAGCGCTTAACACACGTATTTCGTGAAAAGCCAATCCCTTACCGAAAACAAAATAGTGGCGATTATATCAACGGCCAAATGCTAAAATCCGAAGTCGCGATGGGAAAGTCGGGTATTGCTGCACATATTGCTTAATCGAGGTGTTATCAGCTATGTTTATAGGATGTAGCTGATAATCAATGAGTATTGTAATTTGCAAAACATCTGGATTGCCTTTTTTGGCGTTGTGCTGCTCACAGCTTGTACCCGAGTCAATAGCTGCGAGCTTGCAGTACTTGATGGTAATGTCGTGCTCAATTCCTCAAAGGTGCAGCCTAAATGTCGTTTTAAACAAGATCAAACCGGCCAGTTGTCTGCTGCGGCTAAGTTCACCTCTGCGCTAACTCATCAAACGCCAAACGTTAAAATAAATCGGCTATCACAGAATCAAGCTCTGCAATCATGCAACATCGACGCTACACAAGATAGTTTGACGTGTACATTTAATGGCAAAAGCGACCATTTCACACTAACTAACACCGTTAAGCAGGGGAAAATCGCATCAACAAGCTGGCAGGATGATGACTATGTTTACCTTGGCTGGATGACTAAGGCTGAGGTATTAATGGGCTATATTGCGTTTGGCACACTTAACAAACGCAGCGCGCCCTTTTTCATTCCCGCCTCCCAGTTTTGCCAGTATGGTCTAAGCTCGTATATTATTGACCTTGGTAAAAGCGACTCACTATGCCAAAACCACGAAGGGTTTTGGTCTCACAGCCGTTTGCTCCCCCTACCCCAGCCCTGCAAACAACCACAGCAAATGATCCAAGATAAAGGTGGAATTTGGGCACTGGAGTTTATCGAAAGTAGCTATCAATGGCGGATCTGTAGATACAACGATAACGCAGGTAGCCTGTTAGCCGCATACGAGTACAGTATAGATTTAAAGGCAACACTGGCTCGGTATGGCTTACAGCCCAGTGATTACACCCAACTTACTTTTTTAACCAATGGCGATACTAACGCCATTGCGAATGCGGTAGAAATAGATAACGTTTTTCCGGTCAGTGATATTACACCAAATCTTGACCCGCAGACGATCGAATTGCCTATTCAGCAACTACAATACAAACTGACCAAGTTAGATTAATTGCCACTTACTCTTGTGCTTCACGTAACACTTGCATGTGGTTAGTTTGTTTTCTAAATTGATTTGGTGTGGTACCCGTGGTGATTTTAAATGCTCTAGTAAATGGTCCAACCGACGCAAAACCACTTTCCAGTCCAACAACAAGTACCGGCCAATGTTGTTTAGTGGGGTCTTGTAACAACACCTTAGCATGCTCAACTCTTAACTCATTGACCAATTGATTGAAATTTCGCGCCTGTAAGTTTTGTCGTATCACTCGGCTTATCTTATATTCCGGTTGATTAAATTGCTGAGCTAAATCAGCAACCTTTAACCCTTCTTTGAGGTATCCTTTTTGCGTAATAAGAAAGTGTTCGACCTGCTGCTGAAGTTCACTATCACCCTCGGCTTGCGTTGACTCACCTGATCTAGCGTACCTTACGGATGTTATTGTACGTTGAGATGAAAATCGCCAATACAGTAACACTTGCGCTGTCAATATGATGAGGATAGCTGCGCTTGTCACTGCCCATTCTTGAACCTCACGATTATCGGCAAAGCGATTTTCGGCCAATTTGGTGCCTGCGACACAAATAAAATAAGCGCATAAAAACAGCACCCTTTGTGCTTTCTCTGGCCCTTGAGACTGGGAGAATCCTCGACATCCTTCCCAAAATGCCAACATGAGCACACTAGATGACAACAATAGGGTAAGCTCATACGCCGCACTGTTAAGCCACTCCACGAATCCGCCAGCATTTATTTGTAACTGGCTGTCGATAAACAAATAGCCTTGTCGCCACACAACCAAAGCAGCAATGGCAGCTGCAAACACAATATGTCTCTGTAAAATGGCATTTTTTTCTCTAAATAATGCCCGAGCAAGCAACCAGAACCCATTACAGGTCACACAAGCACCAATGCCAATTAAATACTGATAACCATTTAAGGAATCTTGAGTTAGTTTTTTGGTCGTAGCCAGTGCTATTGAACCGCACACTAAAGCAAAGAGTAAATGTGCTGCTTTTTTTTCTTTTACAAAGAGCTGAGCAACAACCAAAGTACAACATAGGCTAAGCAGAAGTAGATAGTAATTTTCAATAGTCATGGTGATTGAAAGAATATTGATAGACACAGAAACTCTAACAGTCACACCAAAAGCATTCAAATTAACTTTGTAAGTAAACTTAACACCACCATTTTCAAAGTTTGGCCAACTTTCTTTGCTTTGATTTTCAAAATCAAAGCGACGAGATCGAAAAACCTTGTCATTTTATATATCAAATTTATTGATTTATAAGGATAAGTATTTTGTCTTCCCTCAACTTGACCAATTCAACAGGAGTTTCCTTAAACCCCTTTAGCGTATTGAATGATGCTGCAAAGAGCTGGGTATGTGTTGCATTACTCGGGCAATGGATGTTTGCTGTTTACATCTTAAGCCTATATGCCATCCCGCTCATCACAGGGCTCACAGAGCAAAGTGCAGCTGCTTCACCTGCGAGTGGACACACAAAAAATGCCAAGGTATTTTTTAGCCATGTTTTACCCGCTGTGATTTTGGCCACCAGCGGCTTATTACAACTTATTCCTACGGTACGAAAACACTTTCCACGCTTTCACCGCTACAACGGAAGAGTATTTTTTATTCTCGGTATTTCGGGCGCACTCACCGGGTTATACCTCACTTGGGTAACCGGCCTTAGGCTAAGCGATGTTGGTGCCATTGGTATCACACTCAACGGTATATTAATTCCCATTGCGATATTTTTTGCTTGGCGTACAGCCATACAAAAAAATATCGCTACACATCAACGCTATGCCGTACATAGTTTTTTCTTGGTTAATGGGGTGTGGACGTTTCGCCTTTATTTGTTTGGTTGGTACATGGTCAACCAAGGCTTCAATGGCAATACCGCAACCTTAGATGGCCCCGTCGATATATTTATTTCGTTTGCCTGCTATCTGCTACCAATGACACTCGCAGAACTCTACTTTTGGGCAAAACGCCAAACCACAGCTAGCGCACCGGTGTGGATAATCGCGGTGATGATGAGCTTAGGTTTTGTGATCACCGCGATAGGCGTTTGCGCGGCCGCTGTCATGATGTGGTGGCCACGCATTTCAGCGGTCTTTTTTAGTTAAATTACAGTTTAATTAGTTAGGAGTAGAAACATGCTTTTAGTCAAAGCGAACAAAACCAACAAAGGTCTAATTACATCGGCAATCTTACTCGTGATATCAACGCTGATGTGGCAACATTTAAATGGCGGAATAGTGAGTCACTACTTACTTCACAGAGCAGATCTTCCAGCAGTATCTAACGCATGGGGAATTATCATAATTCCCGCATTAGCTTGGCTTACTGCACTGCGGCTTCATAAAGCAAGTGGCACAGAGAGCATTAAAAAAACAGCCCCCGTAGTTATTCCTACTGAGTTTTTGGTCGCATTCTTTGTGATGTTAATCTTTAGCTTGTTGCAATCAGCCCTTTGGGAGTTCGGTTATCAAAGCCTCACCATGTATACAGCCTTAGGACTATTGATAGCTGGGTTATTTTATCCAATCTACCGCGCAGAATGCATATTGGGACACGTAGTCGGTGCTAGTTTTACCTTTGGTTATGTTATTCCACTAATTGGCATTTTAGTGATGGCAATCGTTTCAGTGTTTTCTCTTTTTTGCTTAAAACCTATCTTTTCTAAACTACTAGAGAAGACGCAAGCACCAATAAGAATGGAGTAATAGTGACCTTGGAAAGCTCAAGACAAAACAAATAACCCCTAAGCGCCGCTATATAACTCGTTCCTTGTCGTTTTGACTCGTGTTAAATTAGCGATGACTGTTAAGAAAGGAACGAGCGGTTATGCAAACTAAGTTAGTTACTCACATTGTTATCGTGGCTATTTTTACATTGCTGTCAATTGGTAGCGCTGTTGCTAATAACTCAGCAGATCCGAACTCGACACTGCAGCTTTCGTCCGCTTATTTTTTGCAAAAAAGAACGGTTCATATCGTCCTGCCACCAAGCTATGAGCAAGGCAATACAAGCTATCCAGTGTTATATCTAACTGATGGTCAGAGCAATCTTGAACATACCGCTTCAGCGGCTCGCTTCTTGGCACAACAACATAAAATACCGGAACTTATCATTGTTGCGGTCGAAACCAACGAACACCGCACTCGAGATCTGACCCCATCTTATCGCAAAGGCAGCCTTGCGGTACTGGGACATTTTGCAGGTTCAACACGGCAGCAAAATCCGGGCGGTGCAGAAATGCTACTGCAATTTATCGACAAAGAACTCATCCCTTATGTAGACAAGCATTATCGAACATCAGGCTATCGCGCGTTAGCAGGACACTCATTTGGCGGGCTGTTTGCAACCTATGCGCTACTTGAGAAACCCGATTTATTTAATGGTGTGATGTTGGCAAGTCCAAGCCTCTGGTGGGATAAAGAGCGATTATTAAATGACTTACTGGCAAAAGCGTTAATCAACAAGTGTATCTACATCAGCATGGCAGACGAAAGTGCAATCATAACGCAGCCTTTTCAACGTCTTAATGATGCTTGGCGAAAGCCAAATGGAATTGACTTCAAAGCGCAGCACTTTAGCGGCGAAACCCATATGAGCGTCGTCTACCCGAGCTACTATCATGGTTTGCAGCACCTCTTTAACCATTATCAGCCATCCTTGAAAGTAGCGGCTGCCAGTGTCACTCAGCTGGAAAAGCATGTCGCCATCGCTAAGTCACTATATGGACTCAAGGCTTACCCCTACGACGCACTGACTTCGCTAGGGTATACCGCCCTATTCGAACGTAACTTCACAGCGGCCATCAACCTATTTAGCTTTGTGAGCCAGCACAACTCAGAATCCCTCAATGCACTGCAACAATTGGCAATGGCTTATCAGCAAAAAGGAGATAAGCCATCGCTACTAAAGACCTACCAAGCCATGCTTAAGCTTGAAAGGCTAAGTGAACGCGAACAAAAGCATTTATTTAATGAAATCAAAGCATTGCAACACTTACATTAACTGATTTTTTCTAAAGTGATGATATTCACTTAACGCAAGTGGCACTGAAACCACAGGGTTTTGTGAGTGCCCTGCGCCCTCGCTAATGCTGTGCCCCCATCGCACATTAGCAGGCGCATGCTGTTCAAGTGCATCTAATAAGCCGTGAAATGAACCCGTAATGATGTCATTCTCAGCACCGCCAATGGAGAGGTAAATATACTTAGGTTTGCTTTGAATATTGGCTAGGCTTTTTGCAAATTCTCTTACGACAACGGAGTCGTCGTACCACGCCGCAGGACTAAAAGCAAAGTAGCCATCAAAAAGCGTAGGTTTAGTCACCATGGTATAAAGTACAAAACTTCCACCGGCAGAGAATCCGCTTAAGATACGATTGTCATTAATTGAGTAGTTCTTTTCCAGATAAGGTAAAAGTTCGGTTTCAATGAACCGCAAAAACCTATCTGCACGACCAAAAATGGCAGGATCATTGTCACTCTCTGGACGGGCCTCAATCGCAACATCTTGTCGAGCATAAGGCGGCACTAAGTCGCGGTTGCGGGTCTGCGTCCAAAATTGATTGGGAATAGACACTAAAATGGCATCTTCTACCTTACCTTGTTCGGCAAGGCTGCTTAATACCTCATCCCAACGGGCGAGATTAAAGTTGCCGTCGGTGCGAATAATGAGTGGATAACTATGTGCCTTGTCATATCCTTTTGGGAGGCGAATAAAGACCTTGCGATCTTCATTAAGCACTTCTGAAGACAACACTACATCAACATAATCTGAAGTGTAATAAGACTGATACTGGGTAAACGTCCAACCAGCGGCGGCGATGACAATTAAACCTAAGAGGGAAAATAGATATCGTTTCATAAAACTTCCTGTCATTATTTTTATTATTATGGGTAATGTTACTCAAAGCCTGACTTATCCTACATTATACTGTCAAGAAACAACATAGCCTGTGGTTTTGATAATGAAGAAGACCAAGTTAACGCAAAAGATAGGCCATATGCTAATTCAAACTAGGCGTTCTACCCAAATCCAGCTCACATGGAGAAGCGCAAAGAGCTCTTTGCAGAAGGAGTGACACTAGACTTGGAGCTTATTTGCTTTCCCTGAGTGGAAAGCGACGCTAAGTCCTAGCTATGAGAATGATATGTTCAGATTTGGCGCTTCTACCAGCTATGTTGGCATGCAAAAACGTAAAGAAAATTATGACGCATCTTTCGCTATACCATTTAAGACGCCGACTATGATTTATACCGACTTAACGGCGTCTTATTTCTACAGTGACACTCTGCGTTTTAACCTTGGTGCGAATAACGTTCTTGATAAGAAACTACTTGGGAACCGACGGTGGCTTGTTCGATACGATAGGTCGAACCTATTTTGCTAACCTAAACTGGACGTTCTAATGCACTAGCATAGCTTGTGCAAAGTACGCTATCTACAGTAAATTGGCGCGCACAGATAATACTGTGCTCGCCTTTTTATACCAATTTGCTTAATTAAGTGGTCTATTTTGAGGCGAGAAAATCTTGTCGATGACTAGGCAAAAATTTTGCTATTTAGTTGTTCTAAATAAGAAATTTTTAACGCTGTTAGCGTCAGGTTTACTCCTTCAAATTGAGCAAGTATTAAGTCAAATTGGTATTATGTTTTATTGCACACGCATCGACACTGAAATAGCACAGTGATCACTTAGCATTTTGTCCTCTTGCATATCAGCAAAAAAATGCACGTTCGGTTCAATAGCAACTGAGCTTGCCAGCGCCTTGCTCACTAGAATATGGTCAATAGGCACAGGGTAACGCGGATGACAGCCCTGTAGAGGTTTTGTCACATTGACCAGCGGAGCTTGTTCTAGAGTTTGGTTATCAATCAGTTTTCGCCAAAAGACGTTACCGTCCTGACTCAAGCGGTGGTTAAAATCCCCCAGCACTACATACTGCTCGTCAGCATGCGCTTGGATCCATGATTTCAGCACTGGTAGTTGCTGAGCCAATAACTGACACGCTGGCCTATCAGAGTCTTGATAATCGGAGACAAAACAGCCGCTTTTGAGATGGACATTGAGTACTGATACTTCACCAGTTTGAGTCTGTAAAGTGACTTCTAGTCCATGCCTTAAACCTTCAACTCCCATCGCTAACGGCCCAAAGCTCTCTACATTGCTAAGTGCTATTTCTTTTTTTATTGCAAAAGCGGTTTTTTGTTGCGTCGATGTGTAACTACTTCCTCTACAGTCATACGTACGGCTATTTTCTCTCGCCGATAATACCAGCTGCCACTTTTGTGCAGGAAAAATTTGCTCCAAAGCAGCTACCGAATCTACTTCTTGGAGCGCAATAACGTCAGCATCTAAACCATCAGCATATTGGCGTAGCGCCAATATTTCGTCCTGACTTCTTGGTCTACACCCTGAACTTGCAGGGTAAGCTAAATGTTCAATATTCCACGACGCTATTTTGAGCGGTGCAACTGAAGTTGACCCCTCTTCTGTTGAGCTGCACCCAGCAATCGTTATCGAAGCGCTAAACGCGAGCAGTAATGCTTTTAGTGTTGTTGTCATAATTAACCTAGTTTATGCAATAAAATCTAACGTTAGCAGTAGTCTTTTCTGATGATTTGCCGTTTTAGGAGAGCGGTGTACTAGACCCTTGCCTTCATTTCCAGCCCACCGTTCCCCCTTTAAAAGCGCCACATCACCACATTCTAAAGACCTGACTGTTACATTAGAGTCAATGATCAGCCTGTTATTTTCTCTTTTAACTAGGTTATTATCAAGCCATTCGCTGCCAAGTCCAGCCAAAGTCGTGACCAATCTTACTGGTACTTTATCGACATGGAATTTAGGGCACATCGCAGAATGTAAAGTTTTAAGTCGTAACCCAACCACGGTTAAGTCAAATAGACAACTAAACATGTCAACTATGCCGGTAATATAAACTAGAATCTCATCATCTATATGTAATCGACTGAGCGCATCTTTCATCTCAACAGCAATATTGTTAGCGGCAATTTGCGCTACTATGTCTATGTCAGGCGCCGTTTCTAAAAAGTCATTTATCTGTTTTTGTAATTGGCTTGATAGCGACTGCTGCCACACCGCAAGATTACACTCTGGCTGATAAATTTTGGTTAGCACGTTGGCTTGCTCAGCACTTTGGTAATGGCTTAGTTGGGTAGATCTATCTTGTGCTACACAATTGCTCATATTTGTTTCCCGATATAATGTATTTTTAGTCAATAAACTGGCGCAGCGAATAATTTTTGAAATGGCTATAAACTAAGGCTAAGGAGCCTATTAAGGTCAAAAATACTTCAAGTGCTTCATTGACTCTATCCTCCCCGATTAGCCAAGGTGTGAGCAACAAGGCTATACCTAAGACACCGACCAAAAATACTTTTGTAGATTTATGGCGCATGCAGCCAAGTGTAAGAATAGGTAGACTGATAGGTACAATTGCCAGTAATAACCATTGATGAAACGACTCATCAAACAGTACCGCGGCACTTGCCATAACAGGTAGGGCGATGAACATTAATGGGAAAATTAAGCAATGAAAAATACACAGTATTGATAACCCAATTGCAATTTTATCTCCCAGAATTTGTCGTTTCATTCGCTTACTCCCATTGCTTCTTTGATACAATATAACATACCAAAATAAAATTGGGAGTAGTACCACTTTATTCAGCTATTGGTTTATCTTGAGCTATCGGGATCTTGTTGATAGTACGAGCGAAAGTAATTTGGGAATACACAGCTATTCGGTGTTGAGTCTATAAAGAGCCATCCTTTTTTTCATTGTGAGCCACAATTAATCGATTCAGTTCTTGCTTACTTTGCTCTGGTGTTTTACCTGAGGTATCTAGCACGATACAAGCTGATTGCCATTGCTGGTATTTTCTTGACGTTACGCTTTCCCATGACGGCAATATAAGATTAGGAATATCTGACAGCCTTTTCTCTACACGCTCACGATGTATTTTTTGGTCAGAGCAAATCACTTCGATTTCGATATACGATGACTCTGCTGTGCGCGCAACATTCAACCATGCTTCCCGAGATGCGGCTACCGGATTGGTTGAATCAGCAATTACTGGAATACCATTTTTCAGATTTTCAAGTGCAAGGGCATAAGCAACTTTATAACCTTCATCGTAAAGATCACTAACACCACTATTTTTTAATGTTTGCTCTATTGTATCAACTCGTATGTGGACTGCACCGAACATTGATGAAAGAAATCTAGCAAGTTCAGTTTTACCAGTCGCAGGGAGACCTCCAAAAATATACAACATAATGTTTTATTTAGCCTAAATTAAAAAATAAAAGAGAAACCTTAATTAAGATTACACAGGTATTATTTCTTGCCCGAAATCAATTAATAATTAGTGCATCAAATACTCAACACTTAAGCCTTTAGATCTCGGTTATATTGAAGCATTTAATGCTTGGTGGTGCAAAAAGAAATGCACTTAGCTTGTCTAACACTCCGTTATTTTCAATGAAACTAAGATATGCTTGATGGGACTCCTTGGATAGCCATATTTCATAGCAAAAAGCGCTTAGGGAGCACCAAAATACTGGACTGAGCGTGCTTGAAGATCGTTTTCGTTTTTATCATGGAGTTTGGTTTTTTCGGTTACATGACAAGCATAAATTAAACATTACTTAACACTGCCAATGAGCTAAGCACAACAACTAAGTCGTGGGTTTATTAAATTGTTTGCTGTGCTTACTCAGGATTATCAACTACTTCAACTGTTTGTGACTCTCGCATCACCCTCTTAATTAACGACTCTACTTCACTTCTAAAGTCAAATATATCACTTGAAGCCAATATATCGCCTCGGTAAAGTTTGTCACTCTTACTTAATTTAAAAAAGAAGCCTTCCTCCTCGTCCATTTTAATCACATGAAAGTTTATTTCATCACCAGCAAACTCTCTAATGTTATCAACTCTTGCTGCCAAATCTTCTTTTTTAGAAACAAAGCTAGTCAGCAATTCATCCTGGCCCAATTTCAACGATATATTATATCCATCACCGTATACTGGCTTTGATATTTCATAACGTGACTTAATCTCTTTTTTATCCAGCACCATGCTTTTACAGCTCCTATTTTTTAAAATAAAATTTAAAGCGATTTTTTAACGAAATATCTTTGTAACACGTCTACACCACATTAGCTTGTAATACCTGATTGTATTAAGTTTAATACCACTCAGGTTAAGCTTTGGTTCAATTTGTAATGAGGATAATGTTTTTCACATAAAAATAGGTCATGACTATGTATTACTTAATAATTATAACAATTTTATATAGCAGTTACACTGCTGCCAACGAAATAATACCTGAGCTAGAAATTGAACCGGTGACTCCGGGAGTATTTATTCATAAATCATATAGTCAGATTGCCGGCTGGGGTTTGGTAAGCGCAAACGGCTTAATTGTTGTTGAAGATAAGAAGGTATTTATTATCGATACCCCATGGTCTTCTCGAGATACGGAAAAGTTAGTTGATTGGATACACTCGCAGAAGTTTACTTTATTAGGGAGTATATCTACCCATTCTCATGATGACAGAGCCGCTGGTATTAAATGGCTCAATGAACATGGAGTCTCAACCTATGCAACAGACCTTACCAATAACTTGCTAGAAAAAGCAGGCAAGACCCAAGCTACGCACTCTATCAAGAAGAATAAATTTGTGTTAGCTGACGGCTTATTAGAAGTTTTTTATCCTGGTGGCGGGCATACAATTGATAACATCGTGGTTTGGCTACCAAAATCCAAATTGCTATTTGGAGGATGCTTTGTGCGTAGCCTTCAATCGCAGAGCTTAGGCTATACTGGAGAAGCTCAAATTGAGCAATGGCCGCATTCTGTTGCTGCTGTACTATCAAGATACCCTAATGTAGAGATCGTCGTTCCTGGTCACGGTGCGATTGGTAATATTGAATTGCTCAAGCACACAAAAAAATTGGCAAATAAAGCCACAAAAAGTGGGGGTTAGCTTGCATGACGAGGCAGGTGTTCCTGCCTCATACAAACTGATAGCGTATGAATCAAGTCGAGGTTAATTCAACCGATTTACTTCAATACAGCTATCCATATCTTTTAAATCACAACCTTTATGATAAAACGCATCGCGCTTTTCAGGGGTCGTTGCCATTTTTGCTGCTTGACGGCAACCTGAAATATCACCAAGTTCACAGCTTTTTGCATAATATAATGCCGCGCCTTTTTTATCTCGTATACGCTCTAGACCGCGCCATGCAAAGTTATAACATGCTTGTGCATCATTGTTCGTACAACATGCTGTATTTGCTTGCTGCAAAGCACGTGGAAACTTATCAATTTCGACTTGGCAAACTTGAGTCACTTTTTTTGGCATCTTTGGTGGTACACGCACAAAAAAGTTCTTGGTCGCGATTTCTTTCTGTTGATAAGCAACAGATATAGTCCACTTACCGTTAACAAGCTCATTCGCGTTTTCAAACTTCCACATCGCAAAATTATCACGGCCAAAATATAATGTATCTTCCCAAGAGGAGGTTGTTTCTGGTTTTCCATTGATCATGATCTCTGGATGCACAACCGTTACAGTAACTGGTACTTTAGTCGCAACATAGCTCGTACTGTTTGGATTTTCAGTCGTGCTATTGATTAGTTGATTTACCTGATAGCTAAAGCCAAAAAAGTTTCCTAGCTCAGCAGGTACGGCAAAGCCTTTTTTGAACTCATACCCCACAAGTTGGTTGTTTTGAAAAAGAGGCTGTGCATGACCTGATTTTTTAATCTCAGCACTGCCAAGCTCTATCGTATTTTTAACTACTTCTGTGCTTTCAGTGTTAGAAGCAGTTTTACAACCAGAAATAAAAATCGGTAATGTCGCTAAAAGGAGGGAAATGATGGTCTTTTTCATAATTTAATCCTTAAAAAAAGTGGCGCATTTTAAAAGAATTAAAAAGACATTGTCAAGTTACCATAATATATACAGACTGTTTTAAATTAATACCACTTGTTAATCCAACTATGCTTCTATTGGTATTATTTTTAATAACCATAATTCTTAAGCCTCGAATTTTTTAATTACTTCAAGTGACAAGTGATACTTCATCATTTTAAAAGTGCTTAGCAGCCATAGTTTTAAATATTTTCGACTAACCATAGAAAGCAGCTTTCCCAACGTTTTGTCACTGTAATAGACCGAATGCAAGCAATTGAAAGCAAACGGTCATCAACAAGCCATACCATTATTGGGTCAGCACACACAAATACCTATAAAAGGCAATTGCATTAATGAACAATATATAATCTTTTAGCGACTTGTAATATTTATTTTGCTAAATCTATCCATTGACCCTGAGTAAGCTCACTTAACTTCTGTGGATTTAGTTTAAACACTGAGTTAGGAGTTCCCGCCGCAGCCCAAATCTCAGAGTACTGATTCAAATCTTCGTCTAATATTGTATGAACTGATGAATTATGAGCGACTGGTGGCACGCCACCTATTGCATAACCAACTTTTTCACGTACAAAATTAGCATCAGCTTTGGTAAGCGTAATACCTGTTGCTTTTCTAACTTTGTCAGCGCATACCATGTTAGAACCAGAAGCAACAACGAGTACCGCTTCACCGGTTTCTCCATGTTTGAATATTAGTGACTTTGCGATTTGAGCAACTGTACACCCAATAGATGCTGCGGCATCTGAAGCTGTACGAGTTGAGCTAGGCATTTCCTGAACTACAAAGTCTTGACCATTTTTGGATAAAAACTCTTGCACTTTCATTGATGAAGGTTTCAATTCCTTTGACATATATTCTGTAACCTCATTAATTAAACTATAAATATAACGCCTTATTAACTATCAAAATACCTAAATAAACCGCTATGCTCTGGTATAATACTGACTAACAATTACACGACATTGTTACAAAGTAAACTGATAAATAGAAGCAAGAGAAATTTTCATCTTAATTATTTTATTTAGACATCGGCTACCTTGATAGGCTAAATACTACTAGCGCTAACTTCATAAGCTCCCCACCCTTACTTGTCCATCACAACGTATCAAACTTGTGAGCTGCGTTCGATAGAGGCTTCACTCCTTGCGTAATTTCGTCTTCAAGATTGTTGGAGAACCGAGAACTCAATGCCGCTGGTTTTGCAAAGTAATAGCCTTGTAAAAAGTCAGCTCCAATTTCTCGTAGCACTTGCGCTTCATGTTGACTCTCTACACCCTCAGCTATCACGGCGATGCCGTTTTCATGAGCAAGCTGAATAAGATGAGAGACAATGTTTCTTTTGTGTTGATTGGAGTCTATGTGTCTTACTAATTCCATATCTATCTTTATATAGTCCGGTCTTAGTTGCGCCAACATATTTAAACTGGACCACCCAGAACCAATATCATCTAGTGCAACGCCAAAACCGCAACTTCGGTAGAATGCCAAAATACCTCTTAAGTGATTCATATCACGGGCTTGATGTGTCTCGGTGACCTCAAATACAATGTCGTGTGGCTGAAACCCAAGTTCGCTGATAGCAGAGGCTGTTGAACGTAAGCAATATGACGGATCGTAAATACTGGAAGGGTTGAAATTTATAAATATTTTTGAGTGTAAACCCGCCTTTGCGGCATGCTCTACAGCAGACTTTCGCGCGATTAAATCAAGAGAAAAGAGTAATCCGCTTTGCTCAGCTAAGTTAAAAACGAAGTTTGGCGGCACCATATTATTTTCATTATCGAATAGCCTAAATAACGCTTCATTGGCAAACACATCTAGGTTTCCCGGTTCTGAATATGCTCTCACAATAGGCTGGAACCAACTTTGGTAGGTCTCGTTGTCAACTGCCGTTTTTATCCAACGCGCTTGATAACGGCGCACGAATGTTTCGACACTTGCCACTCGACTAATCGCACTAATATCCGGATGACCATCATGTGCCATAGTCGTCACTTTAGATTGGCCAAATTCGGGGCCAGCTAAGCAACCGCCTATATTGTTTAAAAATGTACTAAGGCCGCGTTTTTCTACTACAACTTTCACACATTTGCTTTCTACCCCTTCTGGAGTTAAGGCCATTTCGGTACACATCTGCTTTAGGTTTTGCTCTGCATTACCAGTCGGTAAGAAAAACCAAAAATATGTTTTATCGAAAAAATACGACTCTATTGCTTCACAATCTGCGCACCACATAGCATCCTCCATAAATGGAAACTCATGTTATATACGCAGTCACGCTTTGATCCGTTCACTAAGAGGTGAACCCGAGATAAGGTTATGACGTATTGTGTAACCATAACGCTGTACCGCTAAGAGGTTAGGTTTGAAAAATCATTCGCGAAAGGTACCATCATCAAGGCTGAGTCGCCTTGCTCATTTGGGTGGATTGGCAGGTCAAGTTGCATCAAATATGTTATTTGAAGGCGCAAAGCAGGCGCTTCAAGGGCAACCTGTGAAACGAAACGATCTATTGCTACAGAGCAAAAATATTGATGCAGTTGCGAAGAAGCTGAGTCACTTGCGCGGTGCCGCAATGAAGTTAGGACAGTTACTTTCAATGGATGCTGGAGATCTGCTACCACCGGAACTTGCCATGCTGCTGACTCACCTACGTGCAGACGCTATGCCAATGCCACATAAGCAGCTCATTGGTGTCTTGGAGCATGAATTAGGGCAGGACTGGCTCGATAAGTTTAGTCATATTGAACTGAAAAGCTTTGCACAAGCGTCGATTGGGCAAGTGCACAAAGCAACCACCGAGAATGGGCAGCCTCTTGCAATCAAAATACAATATCCAGGAGTGGCTCAAAGTATTCATAGCGATGTAGACAATGTCGCGAGCCTAATCAAAATGACGGGGCTACTTCCTAAAGGGGTTAGTATTGCTCCTTTAATTGAGGAAGCAAAGTCGCAGCTTCTCGCGGAGACCAATTACCAATTAGAAGCAAATTATTTACAGCAATTTGCCAGAGGACTTTCTGATGACACGCGCTTTAAAGTCCCAGCTGTACATCAAGCGCTAAGTAGCCAGCATCTGCTGAGTATGGAATATGTCTGTGGCGCGCCGCTTGCAGAGACCGTTGCTTTACCACAATCTGTTCGCAATGACATAATGACTGCACTCATTGAGCTGTTCTTTATCGAAATGTTTGAGCTTAAATTGATACAAACAGATCCTAACTTTGGTAACTATTTATATAACAAAGACACCCACCAAATCGTGTTATTAGATTTTGGCGCGACGCGCATCGTCAACGATGCGATTAGTGTTGGGTATAAAAACCTGTTACGGGCAGCGAGAGAGCAAAACCGTGAAGCTGTTAAGCAGGCTGCATGTGACATTGGATATTTTGATACTGATATTGCACCCGAGTACTGTAACGCGGTTATTGAGCTGTTTTTACTTGCAACAACTCCACTTAGGTGTGACGGCCCATTTGATTTTGCTAACAGCCAGCTAAGTAAAGAGATAAGTGAAAAAGGACTGGCTTTAAATCGCTATTCCAACGAGTGGCACACACCACCTGTAGACGCTTTATTTATTCATCGAAAGCTGGCGGGGTTATATTTAATCGCAGCCAAATTGCAAGCCAAAGTAGACTTAACGCCACTGCAACGCTACTTAAGTTAGACTAAAGTAAGGAGGCTGTTGTTTGAGTAAAATACACAATCCAACAGCACAATACCACTAGAGCCGGCCGGATAATCATTACAACGCAAAGTCGCTGACACCCACCGCTAATATGTGTATACCAAAGCAACCGTCTACACTTTAAGCCTGCACTTAATGGATTGAGAGACAAATTATGACAACGGTCTGAAAAAGACCAGCTAGTTCAAATAACACATACAAGATATCCAAAACTTTTTTGGTTCTCGTTACTTAACACTCGTTATTTACCTTGTGCGACTCGACTTTGGCGCCCTGTGTGATGATAAAAACTCGCCAGAAACTGTGAAATAGCGCAGCGTTAGCGCCATTTAATAAACCATGTGCAACATGGGAGCGTTCGAGACCGATATTGCACATTAGTGTTATAGCGCAGTGATTAACTGTTTTTACTTACAACGACTCTGCGTCAATTACAGCATGCTTTTAAACACGCCATCTTTGCGTATAAAATGGTGGAAACATGCAGCACCAATATGAACGACCAGAACAAGTAACAGTAGTAGCACCGCAAAACCATGTGCCTCACGAAACACAGCAAAATACTCAATATTTGCCACCATTGCCGCTGGCATAGTCAATAGGTCGAACACGACAATTGGTCTTGCACCAAAGTACTGCATCAATAGACCGCTAACCGGTATGACTAACATTAAAAAATACAAAAGCCAGTGACTAAACTTTGCCAGCTTAACTTGAATAACGGGCATTGTTGATGGCAGCGCTGGGGCTATCGATTGTACTCGCACGATAAAACGCAATATCAGTAATATTAACGCCAGCACGCCAAATGACTTATGCAATCCAAGTAAGCTCAGTTGCCATGGCTCCAGTGAGCTCACCATGGCAAGTCCTGCACATACCATAGACAATATCAAAACCGCCATCGACCAGTGTAATAATCGCATGGTAAAAGTATAGCGAGTCACCTGCTTATTCACTTTCTTGCCCTCCCAATGCCCCTATTAACTGTTCTTTCGCACGGCGTCTATAAGACTCAGCATAGGCGGCCGAACGTGCTCTTAAAATAGGATCGGCTGTTGCCGATAACCCCGTTGGTAAGATTAAAGGGTCAAAGTTCAGTGCATGGCACGCTCCTTCCAATTGTGGTTGCCACTGGGTAATGTTAATTTCCCCTGCGTTTACTTGAGCCCGATTACTTGGCCACTGAATAGCGGGGTTATTTTCATCATCAGCCGGTGCCGCAAGAGTAAACTGCCATGTAAAACGAACATTGCCCTGTGCAATTCTGGCCGCCAACTCTTTTTGCAGCGCCGCACTGTCTGTAAACGGGTTTTTGCTCGCCTCGCCTAATGGTAACATTTGCCAACGTACGGCCTGCTTATTGCTTTGTGCATCATGTAAGTAAAAGGCATTGATGCTATGGTAAGTCTCGAGTGCCAAACTTTCAGTGGGTGTGTAACTTGCTTTCCATGCTAAAAAGTCTGCGCTTTCAGGGTGCTTGGCAAAAAATGTCTTGATTGCATCACCCCCCTGCTTTATGGCGACAAGTTGCTGATAAAAGTCATACGGATTGCTCACAGCCATTACCGGAGGTGTATTCATGGCTATATTCCAACGCTCTGAACCGGTAACAAAGCTGAGTGCAAAACTTCTAACAGGCGCACTCAACTCATCAGCATGTGGATTGTTACCAGCGATAGAAAACCGGCCAATAAAGGGGTGAACGCCTGCACTAAAAACTTCAGCATCCGAATAGTGCGTTAGCGACCCATTCGATATAAATTCTCCCGACACACAAACGCCTTTGGCATGCGCCTTTCTAAACCCGGGAAAGTGTGATTGCCCTTGTTGTAAATCAACAAATTGTTGGGCGGTAACTTTTGTGCTTGCCTGCGCCGGTTGCGTCAAAAATAGCACCGCGCCATACCAAGCGACGAACGCACTTATTCCATAAAACCTTGCCAAGGAATATCTAATCATAAAAATAAAAACCTCATTAAACCGAGCTTGAGATAACAAACTGCGCTGGCGAGTGCCGACTCGCTTATGGACAGCCACTCATCAGACCTTGGTTCCGGCAAAAAAATTTCACACCGCTACGCTCCAATAATCTTACAAAATTGTATTCTGAACCCGTTGAAAACTGCGTTATGCTATAGCTAAACGACCAAACAAACCGCACAATGAAGATATTGCTTGTAGAAGATGACCACGACACTGCAGAGTTTATTTGTAATGGCTTAAAGCAAGCTGGAGAATCTGTGGATCATACGCAGTGTCCAAAAGATGCAATAATAAAAGCCTCCACCACCTCATTCGATGCCATTATTTTTGATAGGCTACTGCCGTCAATGGATGGCCTAGACGCAGTAAAAATCCTTAGAGCGAGCAACATCTTAACTCCTATCATTATGCTAACGGCATTGAGTGACACCGCAGCACGGGTTGAAGGCTTGGAAGCTGGTGCAGATGACTACTTAGTTAAGCCCTTTGCGTTTGTCGAGTTGCATGCAAGACTAAAAGCACTGTATCGACGCAAACCAGCTGCGCAAACCGTGAATGAATTACAAGTTGGTTGTGTAAAACTACTCAGAACATCAAGGCAAGTATTTAGAGGTGAAAGCGAGATTGAGCTGATGCCAAAAGAGTATCAGATTTTGGAATTTTTAATGCTTCATCCTAATCAACTGGTTACCAAAACGATGCTGCTAGAACACGTGTGGGGGTTTAGTTTTGATCCAAAAACCAGTTTAGTTCAAACACATGTCAGCCGCTTACGTAACAAGTTAGACAAGCCTTTTAACAGTGAAGTTATCAAAACCATTCGTGGCAGTGGCTACTTACTTTCTGAACAATAATATGAAAACGAATACTCAAAAATACCATTTGGTACTGGCGTTTAAATTTTCTTTTCTATGTTGGATACTCACATGTGGTCTAGCACTTTTGGTATCGCACTTTGTGTCTCAAAGTGAACAGTCCAGACAACAAACCGAAATGCTTGAACTTATTGAGGAAGCCGTCGAGCTTTACCATAGTGATGGGTTGGAGTCTTTGGTAGAAGTATTTGAGTTAGCAGAAAATGAAACTTGGACCAAAGAAGAAGCGCAGGAGCATTGGCAAGAGGAAGGCTGGCTTATGGCGTTATACCAAAAGGACGTAACAATCGCTGGTGGCGATATAGGTTTTGAGCGAGCAAACACCGCAAATCCGCAGCTACAAACAGAAATAGATGAAGCAGCACAACACATTTTTTATCAGGCACAGCAAATCAACGATGGTCTTTATTTACATCTATGGCAGCGTCTTGACCACGATGTTGTTATTGCCCAGGACGCTAGAAAACAATTTATTGTGTGGCTAGCGATATTTTGCTGGCTGCCGCCTTTGCTCATCTTTGTCTATTTTAGACAAATGCAAGGCAATACCATTACCAAGCTGAGTCAACAACTCTCTTTAGTGGCTAAAGCACCTGAGCTGCATCGCACCGTCGCAAAAAGCGATGACCCACAGCTGCTACAATTATGCAGTGTGATCAACACGATGCTCGACGAAATTACCAAGCTCCATCACAATATTAAAACAATGTCTGTGGGAGTTGCCCATGACCTTAAAACGCCTCTAACCCGCGTTGCAAACCGGCTACAATCTATGGGTCAAGACATAGACGATCCGGTACAATTAGCCGTTCACCTTGAAAAGGCCTGTGAAGAATTAGAAAAAATCATCTCGACTTTTAATAATTTAATCCGCTTGAATAGTATTGAATCTGGAAAATATCAACAAGGCTTTAAACAGATTGACTTATCAACACTGCTTTTAGATCTAACTGATAGCTTCACTCCGGTTTTTGAAGACGCAGAAAAAACCTTATCCATCTCGATATTGCCAAATATCAGCTGTTATGGAGATGCGGATTTGCTCGCGCAATTGGTCTGTAACCTGTTAGAAAATGCACTTGAATATACTAATCCAAGGGCGTCTGTATGGATCAGGCTGCAAAGTCACTCATCTGGCGTATTACTACAAATCGGTGATAATGGCCCTGGCATCGCAACATCAGACCAAGCACATATTTTCGAGCGCTTTTATCGTGCCGATACCAGCCGTTCCTCTTCAGGTAATGGGCTCGGGCTTAGCATTGTCAAAGCAATCTGTGACATACATGAGGCTCGGATTTATTTGCTGGAGGGTCAACCGGGCGCTGTGTTTAATATTGAAGTGCCAACTCATTAATAGATTGAGCTAAGCTTTGACTTGGTTAGTTTACAATTTTGTATGGTTTCGCACGCAAACTTGTAAAACACTAAAGTCAAAAATCATCCTACACTCATAACTTATCGTTCACTATTTGAGTTAAGTTATGAGATCAGTCATTAAATACTTTTCAGTTTGGTGTGTGTTAACCCTATCAGCGACTGGCTGTGGCGGTGCGCAAGAAACCGAAGTCGCGCAAGCCAATCAGCAGCTCACTGACAACACTGAAATTACCGAGCCATCGCAACCTATTGCAGTGGATAATGTGTTTGCGACACCACAAAGTACGGCCTCGTTTTTACACCAAACGACTTTTGGCGCTACACCACAACAGCTCAACACGCTTGTCGGTACATCTGCTTCTAAATGGTTCATCGACCAAATAGCACTAAAACCAAGCTTGAAAATGAATTCAGTTGCAAAATATACCCCCGAAGACGGCGGTTTTAATACCCTATTCGTAGAATCAACAAGTATCGGGTTTTGGCAAGATGCCATCACTGGCGAAGATCAACTGCGTCAGCGAGTAGCTTTCGCTTTATCTGAGATTTTAGTAGTTTCTAATGCCGGTGGTGACGAGCTCACTGACATCCCAGCGGCAGTAGCACGCTTTCAAGATATACTCATTGAGCACGCCTTTGGCAATTATCGAGAGCTGCTTCAGGCGGTAACTTACTCACCCGCTATGGGAACTTACTTAACATATTTAGGAAACCAAAAGGGAGACGAGCAAACAGGCAGGATGCCTGATGAGAATTATGCTCGGGAGATCTTACAGCTCTTTACTTTGGGCCTTGTTGAGTTAAACCCAGACGGTAGCGAGAAACGCGATAGCAATGACCAAGCCATTGAGTTGTATACCAATAAAGATATTACTGGTCTTGCCCGTGTTTTTACTGGGTTAGTGCTTGATGAGTCAGGCGCCGAACAAGCCGCTCAAGAGGAGTACGCGCTACCTATGGTCGGCGACCCTGAACTACATTCGACTAAAGCCAAATCCTTTTTAGGCTACACCATAGCTGCTGGCACCGATGTCAACCAATCAATCACGCTCGCATTAGATCATACCTTTTCGCATCCTAATGTTGGGCCATTTGTGGTTAAGCAGTTAATCCAACGTTTAGTAACATCAAACCCTTCATCTGGCTATGTCGCTCGGGCAGTAGAAAGCTTTGATTCTGGTAGCTACGTATTGCCCGATGGTACCAAAGTGGGCGCTAGCCAACGGGGAGATTTAACCGCAACGATTGCAGCAATTATCTTTGACAAAGAAGCTAGGAGCGAGAAAACAGCGCGCAGTGGCAAGTTAAGAGAGCCAATATTAAGATTTACGCAGTGGGCACGAGCCTTCGAGGTAAAAAATATTACGCCTGAGTATCAAGAGCCACTATGGGATACTCGTTCAGCAAACGCATTAAATCAACACCCCTATCGTTCCAGTAGCGTATTTAACTTTTTTCGCCCGGGTTACAGTGCACCAGGAACGCTAATATCGCAAAACCAACTGGTTGCACCTGAGTTCCAAATTACCAACGCCTCGTCAATCCCAGGTTATATTAACTTTATGACCTATTATATTTTTGGCTATCAACAAGATGTTGATGTGGCTGATTTACAAGCGGATTATGACGCCGAAAATATACCGCTTGATGCTCGTCAAGCTGTTTATAGCTTTCTTGCAGACTATGAATACGAACTCACTTTGGCAGATGACCCAAAAGCGCTATTGGCTCATTTAAATCTACTCCTAAGCGCAGATCAGCTCACTGAGCATACAGTGAATAAGATCACCCAAATTCTTGAGACACTACCGATGGAGGAACCACAAGATAGCCTTATTCGAGTGCAATGGGCGATTTTACTCGTGATGACCTCAGCAGATTATTTGATTCAAAAATAGGACGAGACAAGATGAAAAGACGTGATTTTTTGAAACTAAGCGGTGCGACCATGATGTCAACGTCCTTGCTTTCGTTGAGTCAAGCCGTTGCGGCAGCAGAACAAGGCGAAGATTATAAAGCCCTTGTTTGTGTATTTTTATACGGTGGAATGGACTGCCATGACACGATTATTCCTCTGGATAACAGTAACTATCAACAGTGGGCAAATCACAGGTCCTCACTACTCAGTGCTTACCCTACGCCAAGAACACCACAAAATTTGCACGCCCTCAGTACTCCCTCTCGATTTAATCAACGCAAATTTGCCTTACCTCCAGAAATGGCGGGCCTTGCGAAACTCTATGTTCAAGGACAACTGTCCGTAATTGGCAATGTTGGACCATTACTTGAACCTGTTAATGCCTCGCATCTAGAACAAGCCACTGCAAGTGTGCCTCCTCGATTGTTTTCTCATAATGATCAGCAGTCAACTTGGATGTCTGGTAAAACGGAAGGGGCACAATTTGGTTGGGGCGGGTTAATTAATGATGCGCTTATCAATACAGGAAAAACGCAGCAGACGCCTTTTAATGCCATTACCACAGCCGAGGCTGATCTGTGGTTAACCGGCAGTAATACCTTTCCATACCATGTGAGTGATGGCAAAGCTGGAATAATAGAAATCTTAGAAGAGTTCGACAACAACCAAGCACTCGCTGACTACTTTGCAGGCAAAGAAAACAGTAGTAGCAATAATATACTTCAGCAAGACCTAGATACGCTTACTCGCAGCGCCATGGCGGCAAATTCGCAATACAATGATGCCATTGCCAATACCAGTTTTACCTTACCACAATTTCCTACCACACCATTGGCGCAACAGCTGAAGAATGTTTGCCAAAGTATTGCAACAAGGCAGCAACTCAACACCAAACGACAAGTGTATATTGTTGGCATGGGTGGGTTTGATACTCACTCAGGTCAAGCTCAGAGCTTGCCTAAATTGCAATCAGCGCTTGATGGCGCACTTGTGGCGTTTAATACGGCCATTGCCAGCTTAGGTTTAGAGAAGCAAGTAACTTTATTTACCGCATCTGATTTCGGTCGTACCCTTGCTGTCAATGGTGATGGTACTGATCATGGTTGGGGCGCTCATCACTTTATTATGGGTGGTGCAGTCAATGGTGGCACTATTTTCGGCGATATCCCTCCCCCAGAATTAAACCATGCCTTTGATGCGGGTAGCGGCAGGCTCATTCCCACCACAGCTGTTGACCAACTGGCTGCAACCCTTGGTAGCTGGATGGGGGTAGACGACAATGCACTGCTGCAGATTTTCCCAAACCTTAAAAACTTCTCTGGTAAACTCAGTTTATTCAAAGGGTAGATTTTTATTCGAAATTAAGCACACAAGGATGTGCTGCTATGCTCGAGAACGCTATCACTGGTATAGGTGCGAGGAACAGCGTATTTTTAAACCCCTGTAGTCTATTATACGTAGCAGAGAACACTTAACAGTAATTTAGGCGGTGGCAAAATTGCGTAACTGGTGTAAATACTGTACTCTTGCCCGCCGCCTACTACAGAGTAACAAATCATGAGCTTTAGCCACCTAGGTTTAGCCCCAGAAATAAATCAAGCCGTTGTTGAGCAAGGCTACGACCAGCCAACGCCGATCCAAGAACAAGCTATTCCCGCCATTTTAGCTGGGAAAGATGTGATGGCCGCAGCGCAAACCGGTACAGGCAAGACCGCTGGCTTTACGCTACCTTTGCTACAAAACTTGATGTCGGGCTCTAAACCAAAAGCCAACCATGTAAGGGCCTTGATCCTAACACCAACACGTGAGCTTGCTGATCAAGTATGGCAAAGTGTTAAACTCTACAGCAAGCACCTCCCTATCAGCTCTGAAGTCGTTTACGGCGGTGTGAAGATCAACCCGCAAATGATGAAGCTGCGTAAAGGCATTGATGTTTTAGTAGCGACACCTGGGCGATTACTAGACCTTTACCAACAGAATGCGGTCAAATTTGATGACCTTGAGGTACTGGTACTGGATGAAGCCGACCGCATGCTAGACATGGGCTTTATTCACGATATCAAACGCATCATCAAAGTACTACCCGCTCGTCGGCAAAATTTGATGTTCTCTGCAACTTTCTCTGAAGAGATTAGAGCGTTAGCAAAAGGATTAATCCATGATCCTATAGAGGTTTCTGTGGCACCTGCTAATAGCACCGCCAAAAGTGTTACTCAGTGGGTGTATCCAGTAGATAAAAGTAAGCGCACCAACTTACTCAAACATTTAGTTCAAACGCATGACTGGCAACAAGTGTTGGTATTTACCCGCACAAAACACGGGGCGAACCGCTTGGTTAAGGATCTAGAAAAAGCCAAGATCAATGCCGCAGCAATCCATGGTAATAAAAGTCAAAGTGCTCGTATGAAAGCCCTTGCTGGTTTTAAAAACGGTGAAGTACGTGTGCTTGTTGCCACTGATATTGTAGCAAGAGGTTTGGATATTCAGGAACTGCCCTACGTGGTTAACTTTGACCTGCCAAATGTTTACGAAGATTATGTTCACCGTATCGGTAGAACTGGCCGTGCTGGTGCAACGGGTGAAGCTATCTCATTTGTTACCCAAGAAACCGCAAGCGATTTATTTGGTATTGAGCGACTAATTCAACAGCTGGTGCCGCGTAAAGTGGAACCTGGATTTGAACCGCAACTTGCCGTACCTGAGTCAAAGTTAGATACGCGCCCAATCAAGCCGAAAAAACCAAAGAAACCGAAAAAGCCAAAGACAACAGACGCTGAGCAAGCAACTTCTGCTCAGCCGAAAAACAAACCCAAGCAAAATTCAGGTCCTCGTAATAATAAGCCAAGTGGTAACGGCAAACCTACTGGTAACAACAATGGCAACCGCAGACGTCGCCCATCACAGTCTACCAATAAGCCAAAGAACCAACACGCTGGAGACAAGCGTGCACCACGCCATAAGCCCACTTCTGGCAATTAAAGGTGTAAGCAGGTGTAATAGCATTTACGACACCTTCTCCTAAGCTAAAAAAGGCTGTTAATCGTAACAGCCTTTTTCGTCAAAGGAGCTAGGCTATGAATAAGTTCAAGTTACTACTATTGACTGCATTCAGCAGTACCTTTTTTTAGCGCACGCGGGTACACAGTATCTAACCCAGCCTGCAAGCAACATCACCCAAACATCCACACAATTAAATGGCTATTCTTCTTCCACCATAGGCCTAAGTGGCGAGATTTTTGATTATGGCACTACCACAAGCTACGGCAGTAGTATCTTTGCAACACCACCTGGAGTAAATGGCCCCGTAAGTGCTCAAATTTCAAACCTAAGCTGTGGGACTGAATACCATTTTCGCTTCCGTGGAGATCCAAAACCCCCACGCACCACAATCCAAGGTGAAGATCTTACTTTTACTACGCTGCCTTGTAGCCCCACTAGCTACGCGAATGTGTCGTTCGAAACTGGCGGACAATATTACTTTGTGGCTGAAGGTAACGGCGGCAGCACGGTCAACGCAAACCGGTTAGCCATAGGTCCTTGGGAGCAATTTACCCTGATAGATATTAATGGCGGAGACCTTAATAGCGGTGATGAAGTTCATATTCAGACTACATCTGGCTACTACTTTGTTGCCTAACAAGGTGGTGGAGGTGAACTCAACGCCAATAGAACCGCAGCCTCTATCTGGGAGACATTCACGATTGAACTGCCAAATAACCCCGGTGCGCTCATCCAAAGCGGTGATAAAGTAGCGCTCAAATCCGTCAACGGCTACTATGTGCAGGCTCTTGGTAATGGTGGCTCGGGCGCAAATGCAGAGCCGACGGTTATTGGTTGTAATGCAACCTACCCTTGCTCATGGGAAATGTTTAAAATCATTTTTTAACGCACTTGTCCGTGGTAAAAAATTTTATCACGGCCTTACACGCGCTATCCATTCGAGCCATGTTATAATTGCTGTTTTAGAACTACAGAGACAGCGACTTTGACTCAGCCACTTTTTTCCAGCACTCCACTTTCCAGCGCCTTACTTGATAACCTCACTTCGTTGGGTTATCACACCATGACTGACATTCAAGCACAAACCTTACCGCTTATCTTGGCAGGTAAAGATGTTATTGGCCAAGGTAAAACGGGGTCAGGTAAAACCGCCGCTTTCTCTTTGGGACTATTACATAATTTAAATGTGAAACGTTTTCGTGTGCAGGCTTTGGTCGTATGCCCAACTCGAGAGCTTGCCGATCAGGTTGCTGTTGAAATTCGCAAGCTTGCCCGTGCAATCCATAACATTAAAGTATTGGCACTGTGTGGTGGCGCACCTATGGGTCCGCAAATTGGTTCTCTTGAACACGGCGCGCACATCATTGTGGGTACGCCAGGACGCATTGAAGAGCATTTGCGCAAAGGTCGCTTGTCGCTAGATGAAGTCAATACCTTTGTACTAGACGAAGCAGATCGAATGCTGGAGATGGGTTTTGAAGAGTCATTACAATGTATCATTGACCACTGCCCTAAAACACGACAAAACCTACTTTTTAGCGCAACTTACCCGCCAAAAATAGAGCAGCTTGCGCAGCATATCATGAAAGATGCAGCCAAAATCACAGTTGAATCAACCCACGATGATAGCTCGATTGAACAATACTTTTATGAAGTCGACAATAACGATGCAAGACTGCCTGCAGTCCAAAAACTGTTAATGCAATTTCAACCTAATTCTGCGGTTATCTTCTGCAACACCAAGGCAGAATGCCAGAACGTATGCGACAGCCTATATAGTTTAGGTTTTGATGCAGCAGCACTTCACGGTGATTTAGAGCAAAAAGATCGTGACCGCACATTGGTTCGCTTTGCGAATAAGAGCGTCACCATTTTATTAGCAACGGATGTCGCCGCACGAGGTATCGACGTCGATCACGTCGATATGGTGATCAACTACCATATCGCACATGACCCAGAAGTACATGTTCACCGCGTTGGCAGAACTGGACGTGCAGGCAATAAAGGCGTGGCGTGCTCTTTGATGAGCTATAAGGAATCACATAAAGTAAACGCCCTCGAAGACTATTTAGGCAAAACCATTGAACCCAATACCTTGCCAAGCGATCAAGTATTAAATAACAAAATTAACCGAGCACCGATGGTAACCATTCAAATCGACGGCGGTAAGAAGGCAAAATTAAGACCGGGTGATATCTTAGGAGCACTGACCTCAAATCAAGCGTTAAAAGGTGATCAAATCGGCAAAATCAAAGTCACTGCGATGTCATCTTACGTTGCAGTTGAGCGCAGTGTTGCCAATGTGGCGCTTAAAACAATCTCAGAAGGGAAAATGAAAGGCCGTAACTTTAGAGCTCGCAAAGTAACAAAATAACAGATAGCTTTGCTTTTCCTACGGTGGTCAATTTTTCCCTGACCACCGCAATTTTTAGATTAACTCAGCAATTTCTCGCCTATTTATAACTTATTTCACACTACAGGGGTTTAAATCTGCGCCACGATCCCAAGGTCTTATACCAGTTGTATTAAGTAAATGATCTATCTTGAAGCGGGGAAATAGCTTTAGTAGCACCGCTCTCGCGTCCTGCTACCGCTAAGGTACCTATATCCATATAGGCAAGGCAAAAATTTTGCTATTTAGTTGTTCTAAATGAGAAATTTTTAACGAAGCTAATATGCTATTTCACCCTTCAAATTGATTAGATAATTAATTCAATTGGTATTAGTTAGGCAAACACTTTAAAGGAGTTTATCTATGAAGACCTTAATCATTGGTGCCAGTGGTCAAATTGGAAAAATGACGACAAAGAAAATGCTGGAACAAGGCCACGACGTTGTGGCGTTAGTGCGTAATAAAGACAAGTTAGCAGATATTGAATCTGAGCAACTCACTATCACTGAGCAAGATCTTGAGAACGATTTTAGCGCTGCTTTTGACAACATCGAGCAAGTAATATTTAGCGCAGGCTCCGGTGGAGAAACGGGTGCGGACAAAACCCTACTGATTGATTTATGGGCCGCCATTAAAGCTATTGATTATGCTGTGAAAGCAAACGTTAAACATTTTATTATGGTTAGCTCTATTGGTGCCGACGATCCTGATAACATTGAAAGTGAAATCAAACCGTACTTGGTAGCCAAACACATGGCCGACCAATACCTACAAAGAAGTATCGTAAACTACACCATCGTTCGACCTGGTACATTACTTAATGAGCCCGCAACTGGTGGATTCTCCACTTCACGCACTGCAAATAGAGAAGACGCTGTAATAAATCGAGAGAATGTCGCTGACGCACTAGCTTACCTTGCCACTTTGCATCCTCAGAATCTAACGTTTGAGCTATTTAATGGTGAACAACCTCTCAAACAAGCACTATGCCAATAAGTGGGTTATATCTCGGGGCTTAACGCCTCGGGATATATGTCGAAAACACTTCTTGCTGTACCGATATAAAAGCTTGCTTTTATAAGAACTATTCTGTATCATTCAAGACTTGCTTTATTAATTCCACTCTAGATAAAGCAAACCTCAAGTAATGCCTCCTTGCCCTGATCCAGTAAGTCCGCATAAAACATACAAACAGAGCTTAATATAGTCAGGCGAAATAAAATCCAACAGCATGTTGGTACAGACTGTCATACCCATATCGGGTCGTTGTGAGTACAGTATATCCTGTTCGCTAAACTGTAATGAAGCTCATCTACTATTAAAAGCATCAGCTAATTTGCTGTGCATTATAAAAGTGAGTTTTATTATGTCATATACATATAACGGAACAGAGATCCGTGTTGAGCAACCAATTCGCTCAATTTCGGTGAACAAATCTAAAGTGATCTTTGCTGACGGCACAGGCCGTAAGATCACACAATTCGCCAATGGCGGCGAAGCACGTCAATTTCTGAGCTGGTTAACTTCAGCACATTGATTGTGTGGTAATACCAATTTGACTTAAAAAAATGCCGGACAACGTCCGGCATTTTTGTATCTTCAATATTTGTTAAGCTTAGCAATAGTAAGCTTCAACAGTCCCTTTTGACTTCAGTAGCAAAGGCTGACCACGACGGTCTAATGCCTTTGGTGATGCTACCTTAATCCAGCCTTCACTGATGCAGTATTCTTCAACATCAGTGCGCTCTTTACCATTAAAACGAATGCCAATGTGGTGTTCTAGTACTTCTTTTGCGTAATGTGGACTACGAGGGTTGATAGAAAGCCTATCTGGTAATGCTGGTTTTTCAGTTGAATCTGTCATTTTGTTTCTTCAATTATTTAAGCATGCTGTATTGTAGGTAATCGTATCGACCTGCTCAATAGCGGTCGACCTAAATTTTGACAAAACTCTGCTTAACCAAACATCAAGCGTTAACATCAACAATAACGCGCCCTCTTACTTTGCCATCAAGCAAGTCCGCTGCTGCGGCAATCACCTCATTCAACGTAATTTCATGGGCAATCATATTGAGTTTATTTAATTCAAGTTCGCTTGCTAATCGCTGCCATGCTTCAATTCTTAACGCTTTGGGGCACATCACACTGTCAATACCTGCCAACGTCACCCCTCGTAAAATAAAAGGCGCCACTGTGGCAGGTAAATCCATACCACCAGCTAACCCACAAGCAGCAACTACACCACCATATTGTGTGCTAGCACAGGCGTTTGCTAAAACGTGTGAACCAACTACATCTACCACACCAGCCCAACGCTCTTTTGCAAGCGGCTTTCCAGCTCCTTCTAACTCACTGCGATGGATCACATTTTGCGCACCAAGCTGGCTAAGAAATTGAGCTTCTTGCTCTACCCGCCCGCTTAGCGCCGTAACACTGTAGCCAAGCTTTGATAAAATAGCGACGGCAACACTTCCTACGCCCCCTGCTGCACCAGTCACAAGTACCTCCCCTCGTTCAGGTGTCACACCATGGCGTTCAAGCGCCATCACACATAACATTGCGGTATACCCTGCGGTGCCGATAGCCATCGCATCTTTTGCCTCAAATTGAGTCGGCAAAGGAACCAACCAGTCACCGTTCACTCGCGCTTTTTGTGCCAGACCTCCCCAGTGCTTTTCACCTACTCCCCAACCATTAAGGATCACAAGTTGTCCAGGCTGATAATCGGGATGCGACGAAGTAGACACTTTCCCCACAAAATCGATACCAGGAACCATAGGAAAGTGCCTAACTACGGGAGACTTGCCAGTAATAGCTAACGCATCTTTGTAGTTTAGCGTTGAGTACAACACGTCTATATCAACGTCTCCAGGCATGAGTTCTGATCCAGTTACCTCATTAAGTGTTGCGACGTAATTACCACCTTGTTTATCAATGACTATTGCTTTATACATATCGTCTCCATTAATTAGACCAATCGTCTATTAAATTACAAAAAAGCGGGGCATACCCTGCTCAGATGTAGCTTGGTTAATCCGGCATTTGAATCGAGCGAATAAAAAACGTTGAAAAGCGCTGAAGTGGTACACCACTTTGTTCAAGCTTGGCTCTCATAACTGCGCCTTCCCAACCATTCCAAAACATGTAGGCCAGTTCATCACAGTGGTGCTCAGTTGAAATATGACCAAGCTGCTTGGCGTGCTCAAAGCATTGAGCGACCAAGATTTGCCACTCATTCAGAACGTCACCTAGTTTGTCTCTAAAAGATTCTGGTAGCTGAGCAATTTCTTGACTTAAATTGCCAACTAAACAGCCTCGTGTGTAATTATACTTCGCCATCGACCGCTCAGCTTGCTCCATAAATAGTGCAAGTCTGGCTAACGGCTCAAGACCCTCAGCGGATAAAGCTTTAGTGAGCTTTGCACTTAGAAACGATGAGTAATGTTCAATCAGTACTAAACCATATGCTTCTTTGCTCGCAAAGTAATGATAAAAAGACCCTTTTGGTACATTTACCGTTCGCAAAATGGCATCAATCCCAGTAGCAGCAAAACCTTTTTCGGTGAGAATTTCCATACCTGTTCGGATCAATGCCGCCTTAGTTTCACTAAAACCAGTTTGCTCTTTTTTTGGTCGGCCACGACGCCGCTTTATACTACTTTCATTCATAAATTGAATATTAGACCGATCGTCTAATTATGTAAATAGCCATTGTTATGTAAATTCAATTAGAATTTTTACCAAACGGTGATGTTTTCGTGTACAACAGCGCGCTACACCCACTGCTAATTTTTAGTACAACGAATCAGTTTTAACGCCGAGATTGGCGACTGAGTCACAAATAATTAACCTGAGGTTTGGATAAGGAATATTCCAACTCATTATTGCTAAAGCACAACTTAGTTTTTTCCTTGCCTAGCCAGAAAGTTTTAGGGAAAACACCGCTTCGCGTCCTGCTCTCGCTAAGGTACCTACATCCTGTAGACAAGGCGAATTTACTCACCGATAGCTGGCCATTGGAAGTGAATTCAATGCAGTTAGCGCTAAAACTGGCTGCTAGAAAGGCATTAATTATACGCAGCTCAGCTTAATTAGTTATCACTGGAGCGCTGTTTTGTTGCATCAACAAGCTGCTGGAATGCCTGAGTACTACCCAAGAGCTCTCGTTTTATATCATTCCACTGAGCATTATGGTGACCAAATCGTTGCTGCCAGTCCTGCTTTTCATCCTCATTAAGATGGTAAATCTTAGCACCAAGTGCCATCAATGCTCGTTTGCAGCGCTGCTGGCGTTGTTCAATTTGCGCCACATGTGTACGAAACGTTTGTAACCCCGCTTCTTGGATTTCCAGTTTAATCTTATTAGGTAAATTATTGAGCCACTTTTGATTCGCAACTGTTACCCACGCATCTGGCACACTCTCAATCAGAGATACATGACCTATTTGATGCCTTAGTTTATCTGGACCGGCAAAAAGCCCAATCACACTGGGATCCATCACGTCAATATGATCAGTTCGCGCCATTTTAGCTACCTTGGCCCATGGTACATCTACAACATTAGCAGGCGTCATATTATAAAAGTGGTGTAATACTTTTGATGCAGGCACTCTGAGCACAACCCCTTCAAGCTTTTCAGGCAAATTAATTAACCGGTTAAAATGCTTGGTACTGGTTAAGGTTCTTGCTCCCACAATGTGATGTATCAGTACAGTCAGCTTCCCTTGTTGATTAATTGGATCAATCACCATGGATTGCCATTGTGGCGAGCAAATCAAATTAAGAAAGGCTTGATTGGCGCTTGCCCAAAATGGAATATTGAGAATATCTAATGCGGGTGCGGCTCTAGACAAGTTAGAGACTGAAATCAGTATCGCCTCTACTTGGCCTCTTGTCACCGCTGCCATTAATTCTCGTCCAGAGCCTAATACACCATTATGATGGATATCTACATACACTTTGCCATTAGTGAAACGTTCAACGAGAGATTTAAACTCAACGTGCATGTGTGGAATAAATTCGGATTGATAGATGGGATAAGGAGAAGCGAGGCGCAAGGTGTAAAGAGCACGCTGACGTTTAACTTTTTCTTCCAAATCCGACTCAGAGGACGCTTTTGCGCGCTCCGATAAGAGCAGGCTTGCACCTACTGCAAATGAAGCTTGTAAGAATTGACGTCTATTGGTAGGCACTGGCAAAACTATAACATAGGACTACTGTCTAAAAGATAGCTGAGACACATGCTATTGCAACTTTGCGGGCGCATTACTCCAGTTTAAGCCAAAGACTCACTCACAGACATTGACGTTAGCTTTTATCACTAATTTACCCCTCGAAATAATTGAGCGTCTAATAATCTATCTTTTTAAATCAAGTTACACAGCGACTTAGAAATAATAAGTATTTAACAGTCAGAAAGTTAACAGCTTGAGTCAATCACTAAGATATAAAGTTAGGATTTCTTATCTGTAAAAATTTCATTTTTCACATTCTCTGCACTTTTGCCTGCCACCTTAAAAGCTCAAAACACAATAGGGTTGGGAATAATGATGAATAAAGTCAACATCTTCGGTACAGCCGTGCTACTCACAGCACTCACTTGTTTACCTGTGTTAGCGCAACACAAACGCTTACCACCGCCACCAAAGCAAGCACCTTTATCAACATTGGATATTGAATTGTCTGCACTTATTGCTAATCATGGGATAACGGGTAAGGTACTCGGTACTGAGGAACTACCTAAAATATCAGAACCGATTGCGCAACTTGGCATGCAGTTGTTTTTTACCAAAGCGCTCGGAGGTGAAAAGTCCGTGGCGTGTGCAAGCTGTCATGACCCGAGGCTTGGTGGTGCCGACGGACTTTCTCTGCCAATTGGTACTAACGCACTAGATGTTGACGTGGTAGGTCCGGGACGTCAAGCGGTGAACGATGAAATTAATATTCCACGCAATTCTCCCACTATTTTTAACTCTGGGTTGGCAAACAGCGCGCTATTTTGGGATGGTCGTGTGCAACGGATCACCATAACTGATGAAGCCGGTAACGAAAGCAGCTTTATCAGCACACCGGATTCAGGCTTTAATCAACCAGACCCTAACGCCGCAGACTCCCTTGTAGCAACGCTATCTCGCTTTCCTGTGACCTCAAGAGAAGAAATGCGTGGCGAAGCGTTTGAAAACGCCACAACGAATGAACAAGTCAGAGCGCATATAGCACAACGGATCGGTGATTATGGCGACGAAGCCGGTAGCCTCGCTACTAATGACTGGCTGCACGCGTTTAGAAACGCATTTAACTCTCAAGCCGACGCGCAGAGCTTAATAACCTTTGATAGTATTGCCTTTGCTTTGGGACAATACCAAGCGTCCTTTGTGATGGTCAACACCAGTTGGCACCGTTATGCCCGAGGCGATCGCTCAGCGTTAAACGAGCAACAAAAACGGGGGGCGAAGCTATTTTTCACACCTGTCAACGAAGGCGGTGCAGGGTGTGTCGCTTGTCACAGTGGCGAACAGTTCACTAATAATGGCTTCTTTAATCTAGCCTTTCCACAGTATGGAATTGGCACGCAAGAAAATCGTGCCGATATTGGCCGAGCAGCGATTGACTCCACACCCCGTAATCTGTTTGCATTCAGAGTACCGAGCCTTATCAATATCGCATTAACGGCTCCTTATGGCCACGCTGGTGCCTATGAGACGCTAGAGCAAGTGGTGGATCATTATTCAAACCCTGAGCAAACCATTGAACGGTTTTTCCAACAGGGTGGCGCTTGTGGCTTAAAGCAGTTTGCCTTATCTGCTCAATGTGACACACTAAACCTCCAAGCTAGAGAAAATAGTGAAGCGGCTTTGACGTTATTAAGACAGTCCCCTTTTGTTGCTGCAAACTTAGCACCACAGCAAAAACAAGATCTCGTTGCATTTTTACATACACTCACAGACAAGTGTGCCAAGGATCTAAAATGTGTAAAAAGATGGGTACCAAACCGTAACACACCCGATCCTGATAACCTGCGCTTACGCGCGCACCACTAATAGGCGCAGTAGTAACAACTATGAAAATGACCATCCGCGTCAAACTTTTGCTAATCATTTTAATAGCCAACACTGCGTTAGTGCTGGCTATTTATATCGCCAATAAATTAGCATTTGAGAAAAGCTTCACCAGTTATCTAAGAAATACGACTCGCGTGCAACTTCAAGAGGTAGTCAATCAAGTTGCCGAAAACTATGAGCGTTATGGTTCGCTAAACTGGGTGTATCGCGGTTCAGAGTCATGGAATGATATTGTTCACCAATTTTATGATCTGCCAGATGACGCTCCTCCTAAAGCACGCTTTAGACCTCCACCACGCCACCGAGCGACTGCAACTGAGCGACCTAGACGGAAAGACCGACCACCGCGTATGGGTAACAAAAAACGCCTGTTACTCAAAGACCCGCAAGGCAATATCATCATGGGTAAGGCTCAGAGCATACATTCATCATTCTGGTTTCCTGTTTATCAAGGAGAGCATTTATCAGCGCCAAATCATGACCATGTGGTTGCATATCTTGGCGTCGAACAAAGTGCACTGATTAGTAACGAGTTCAATCAATTATTCGCTCAGCAACAACGACAGCAGTTTGTTGTCATCGCGCTTGTTGCATTACTGATCACGCTGATCATTGCAATACCGTTTAGTAAGTATATGGTGCGCCCCATCGTGCTGTTACGCCGTAATGCTAAAACACTTACACAGGGGAATTATGACTCACGAGTCGAGATTAACAGTAATGACGAGCTGGGATTACTGGCCCGAGATATGAATCGTCTCGCGGACACCTTGGCACAAAATCAAGTAGCAAGACAGCAGTGGATAGCTGATATTTCTCACGAGCTGCGCACGCCCATTGCTGTGCTTCGGGCAGAGCTTGAAGGTATGATTGATGGTGTTATCACCAGTGATCCTGAACAACTTATCTCACTCAATGAGGAAATTCAACGGCTCACTCGTTTAGTTGATGATTTACATCAACTATCAATGTCTGACCGTGGTGCACTTACTTACAACATGGATAGAGAAAATCTCCATGACCTTTTGCAACATACTTTTAGCAAAGCTAGTCATCAAATTGACAAACATCACCTCACCTATTCGCTACAGTGTGATGATAATATTGAGATTGAATGTGATGCCCAACGATTCAGTCAACTATTTGATAATCTATTACAAAATACGCTGCGCTATACCGACTCCTCAGAGCAATGCCCTGGCATCGTAGAGGTTGAGGTCAAACAACAACAAGGGAAAACTGTCATTTACTGGCAAGACAGCGCCCCTGCGGTACCTTGTGAACAGTTAGATAAGCTATTTGATAGACTCTATCGTGTGGAAGAGGCAAGAAGCAGGAAAACAGGGGGTTCTGGTCTTGGGCTTGCGATTTGCCAGAGCATTGTTGCTGCACATAACGGAGAAATCACAGCAAACTTGAGCGAACTTGGTGGTCTAGCTATTATTATTACCCTGAAAAAATAATGGATACCTCCCGTGCCAAACAAACATATTTTAATTGTTGAAGACGAACCAAAGCTTGCTGATATATTAAGTAAATATCTTGCACAAGCTGAATATACCAGTCACCTCGTATACGATGGGGCATTGGCAGAAGAGGCTTTTAAGGAGCAACAACCTGCATTAATTTTGCTTGACTTGATGTTACCCAATGTAGATGGCATTGAGATCTGCAAACGGATCAGAGCACATTCAACGGTACCTATCATTATGATCACTGCAAAGGTTGAAGAAATCGACCGTTTGCTCGGCTTAGAGGTGGGTGCCGACGACTATGTGTGTAAGCCGTATAGTCCAAAAGAAGTCGTCGCTCGAGTAAAAGCAATTTTGCGACGAGTTGAGCTGAATCAACGCGGTGATATGTCGGAAACTGAAAGCAAACTCAAACTTGACGAAGAACGCTTGTTTGTCTCTTTTCAAGAGTCCAAAGCAACGCTTACTCATGTCGAGTTTATGTTATTAAAAGCCATGTATGGCCACCCCTGTCGCATTTACAGTCGCAATTTGTTGATGGACCATATTTACGACGATAGCCATATCGTTAGCGACAGAACCATCGACAGTCACATCAAGAATATTCGTAAAAAGCTGCAAAATATCGCCCCCAAGTATGACTTTATCCACTCGATTTATGGGGCTGGGTATAAATTTGAAGCCCAAGAACGTGGCACGGAAACAGGCTGACAACACAAGCGCCTGCGTATAGCATCGCTGGCGCTTGCTTTTATACCAATTATCTTAATTAAGTGGTCTATTTTGAGGCGAGAGAATCTTGTCGATAACCCCGCTACCGCGCCCTGCTCTCGCTAAGGTACCTACATCCATATAGGTAAGGCAAAAATTTTGCTATTTAGTTGCTCTAAATAAGAAATCTTTAACACGGTTAGCGTCAGATTTATTCCTGCAAATTGAGCAAGTATTAAGTCTAATAGGCATTATACTCCTCCCCTTTGATTTTTAGCGACTACACCACGCTCCCTTTTATTGGTAAACTCAAAAGCAAAAATAATAAGGAAAACCAATGAAAAAGCTGACTTTCGTCATCTTATTATCCTTAACAGGATGCAGTAACAACAATGTTGTGGAACGTATTACACCGCCATCTTCAGTGATAAAACATAGTGCTATCGAGGGCTATGAAGACAGGTACAGCAATCTATATAATTCGTTTGAAGCTTATCCTGCTACCTGTGAAGCACAGTGCTACCCTCCTACACCACGCATTACGTGTAAATCACAAATGCAAGATTGCACCTATGTTGGCGAAAATCCATCACTGTCACTGACAACTGGATTTACAATTCAATGGCTTGGGCATGCCAGTTTCAAGGTTAATTCACCAGACGGACAACAATTCCTATTTGACCCTGTAACGGCGCAATTTGATTGGCCTGTAAACTGGGCATTTCGCCTTTCAGAAGGATATAACCGCAACCTGCCAACCGCGCTAAGTAAAGCTGAGCTTCAACAAACTGATGCAGTTATGTATTCACATCTACATTACGATCATTTCAACAAAGATGATGTAAAAACCATTGGCACTAAGGCACAATTTTTAACGCCACTTGGATTTGCCGAGCATTTTCCTGATGATGGATACAAAGTTTCCGAAATGGCGTGGTATGCCAGTAAACAACTCGGTGATGTCACTGCACATTTTGTTCCCGCTAATCACTTCAGCAGCCGCATTTGGGTTCCTTTTCTGTATGAAGATCATGGCGCAGCATTGTGGGGTGGCTGGGTATTAGAGCATCAGGGCCACACATTATTTTTTGCCGGTGATACAGGATACTCTCCACACTTCAGAGATATTCAGCAAAAATACGGGGATATTGATATTTGTTTACTTCCGATTGCGTCATATCATAGTGAAGAACACCCTAAATGGTATCGCAAAGTACACACGACACCAGAAGATGCTCTAGTAGCCGCACAGGAACTAGGCTGCAAAGTAATGGTGCCATGGGGCTATGGTAATGCCAGTTGGAAAATGGGAGACCGGACATCACATTCAGCCTTATTCCGCCTATTAAAAATGCAAGATACACTCAAAACAGCCACCCCCATATACATATTAAACGAAGGGGATTCACTTAGTTTGTAAAAAGTCAATTTGGCGGCGCGGCGAAAAATTAAAATAATCTATAATGATGGCCACCGCCATGCTATCGTAACGTCTTTATAAATAAAGAGTTAAATATATAACACATCAATCAATGATAAAGAGTATCAATGAACATAGACGCTAATTTACTTGGTCAAGCGGTATTTATCCTCGCTATCGTATTTGCAGGTTTAGGGTTCTATTTGGGGAAGCGAAAAACCCAAACCCCCATTTTAGTCTCGGTTCTTGCTTTTTTCTCGGCTGTCGCCGCACCACTTGGTTTAATTTTTTTGATGGCGCTTACAATCAAGAACGATTTACCTAAAGCACAAAAGATAACTGATATTTCAGACAACTAAGGGGCTGAAGAAGTTAGTGAATCAGCTAATACCAATTTGCTTAATTAAGTGGTCTATTTTGAGGCGAGAAAATCTTGTCGATAACTCCGCTACCGCGTCCTGCTATCGCTAAGGTACCTACATCCATATAGGCAAGGCAAAAATTTTGCTATTTAGTTGTTCTAAATGAGAAATTTTTAACGCTGTTGGCGTCAGATTTACTCCTTCAAATTGAGCAAGTATTAAGTCAAATTGGTATAACACACCTACACTTCAAAGCGTAATACCACTCTAACTGCAAGCCATTTCTCAATATAAGGCAAATTTGTGCGTCCATAGCAGATAAATTTAGCGCTGTATTAAGAGATAGCAGCAACTAGAGAGCAAATTGTTATGCCAAGTTCAGGTTAATTTACTTAGCCTGAAGCTGGAATAAGGAATGATATAACCAATTGTTTTTAATGAATAAATTAAGTTGCATTCTTATCTAGCCAGACAATTTTGGGGATAACACCGCCCCCACATCCAGCTCTCACTAAAGTACCTACCTCCTGTAGGCAAGACGAATTTATTCCCAACAATGAACGATTGACGTGCAAGTTCACCTTGCCGACAGAGTATTGGTGCCAGTGCGTTGGCTGGACGTAATATCAAAGCCCCCCACCAAAAAGCTAAATCCAATTTAAAAACAATACGTTACAAGTATCAACATGCAAGTTTAGAGTTAGGTATGTTATACTCTAAACATACCAATCAAGGAGGTATCATACCCGAGTGAGTAGAGCTAAACTAAGCCAAGACGAAAGCCTATCTTTTAAAGTTAATTATCAACTTCTTCCCAAAGAGACAAATCAACTCGACCTGTATTTTTCGATCCCAACTGATATGGGGATCAATAGCAGCACCCTAAATGAAGTCGAATACTTTAATGCCAACATCAAAAGCCACAGCGCCTATTACTCAGAACAACTTCATCTACCCTTGGTGCGAAGCCGTTTTATCAGTCAAAGTAAAGGTCAGAAAACAGATTATCGAGTCAACTTAAATTTATTCTGCTATCAGATCCGTATTGCATTAGATGCTGATGTAAAGCAGACACTGAAGCTAAAAGAAGCCGATGAGTTTTATCCAGCCGCACAGTTATTAGTTGTAGAAACCGAGCGTTTGCTGAAGAAACTAAGGCGCTACACACCACCAGACAATAAACTACAACCTTATTATCAAAATGCCGATAACTACTTAAGCTGGCATACAGAGCAGGCTTTTTTGAAACTGCTGTCAACCGGTCCAAAATCCAGCGACTTTAGTCAAGAGCGCAGTGTCATTACGCAGTTTTGTCAACGTGAAAGCCAATATCGCGAGGAGCAACGCTATAACTCCCAAGTTACACTAAGCGATCCAAACCGCATTACCAACAAAATGAAGTTACTCGAGCGCCTAATCGAATATGGCGTGGTTTTTAATAAACAAACGATAGACTTAAGTACCAACCTAAAGCGCCTAGTGCGAGGGGTTGTCACAGGAATAATCATGGCATTTGTGATGTTTATCGTACTCAATGCTCGCTCTAACTTCCAAGAAGTTACAGTGGCGCTTATCGCGTTACTTGGGGTGATCTATGGCCTTAGAGAAACATTCAAAGAGGATTTAACGCAATGGGCATGGCGTTATATTCAACGTGGTCGGCCTAAATGGCGCAATAAGTTTAAAAACTCCGTTACGGATGCAATCGTTTGTACACAAACGATTTGGCTTGAACATATCCGTAAAAAAGATTTACCTGAAGATGTCGATAAGCTACTAAAAAAACGTCGTCAACAAAATAAACAAGCGGCACACCTCATGCACTTTTGCTGCAAAAACCAAGTGCAAATTGACAAGTTCCTCCCAGGTTATGAAGAGGTACAACAGCGTATTACGTTCAATATGAGCGCTTTCTCGCGCTACTTAAAAAAAGGCGCTGGTAAGTTATATAACCTAGATGGCAAAAAGGTATCGAAGAAGTCGGTAGAGCGACGCTATCAGATAAACTTAGTGATGCGTTTTCAATCATCAAAAGGGATCCAGCTTGAGCGTTATAAGTTAACAATGAACCGCTCTGAAATAGTCGCAATAGAACTTATGGCGAGTGACTCAGTGTATATTGAGAATGAACAATAACCACATAGAGACCACATTACTGGACGTGGCTTGCATCATAGCTTCCGTAGCACACTAGCGAGCCACCTAATGGACGGCAAATCGTGGGCTAACAAAACTGAAAACCCACTTTGAAGTTGCTTTGAAGTAGTTAATGGGCTTTTTTTGGCCCATAACGTACCAAATCTTTACCATTTTCATGCACAGCTTGAGATACCCAGCGACCCAATAGCAGCTGGTGATTATCATCAAGAACAGCAACAAACGGCCTGCCATCACTATTGTTAGTCGCCAATGCTACCCCTGCAACATTTTGAAGACCCAACCCACCGTTATCAATGAGCAATAAAAATGCTTCAAGCTCTTCTAAAGTTTCTATGACATCGTTATCGTTAATCATTTGCTCTATCTCAACTACCATAGTTGCCGCGCAGGATAACAGTTATGATACGTGGATTAAACCCATCATTAAAACAGGCTGATAGCAGGGGGTCGATATTTATTATCTCAAACTGAAGTACGCTACCCAGATCAGGCGGTCACTCCAAAGCCAAACACTGTAATGACACTAAGAAGCACACCCAACGCTCACTTTACAATAAACAACTTATTTTTATGACGCCTGTTCTTTAGCACTTAAAAATTAAGCGTCATGGTCACGCCTACTTCTCTTGGTGGTGCTAGCCAATACTCCGCAATACCAAATACTTCACGAAAATCATTAGCGCCAATAAAGTGATATTCGTCGGTTAGATTATTAGCATGTACACTAATACTTAGATGCTCGCTGAAGTCCAATTGAACTCTTGCACTTAGCAACCTTAAGTGGTCAGTTTGTGCAAAGGGAGAATTAAAGACATCTGTATACATTTTACTGCGGTAGCTCCAATCCAATCGAGTATGTAGTCGCTTATTCCCACCTAGATACCAATTTTTCCAAATACTACTCGTTAATGACCACTTGGGTGTACGGATGGGGGTACTATCGAGTGTAACTTGAGTGGCATTGCCCACATCTACAAATTCAGAGCGGGTAAAAGCGCCTGAGATAGAGGCACCAACATCGTCATCAAGTAACCCTTCGAACTCCCACTCAACCCCTCTCGTCTTGGTCTTACCTACATTATCAATAAATATTTCGACTCCTTCTTGAGTCGACTCCCCTCCCCTCAACTGCATGTCTTTATGTTGCAAGTAGAAAGCGGAAATATTAATCCGCAAACGGTTATCAAGCCACTGCGAACGCAGGCCCGATTCATACGCGGTTAAATGCTCTGGTTCAAAAGGTCGGATTGCCGCAGCTGAACTGGGTAAGCCATTAAAACCACCGGACTTAAACCCTCTTGATCCCGTTAAATAAAACATTGCATGCTCATTGGGTTGATATTGAAGGCCAAGCATAGGGGAAAACACTTTCCAACTTGGTGTCACAGCTCCAGCTTCACTCTGGTTAGTGCGAGATAAAAGCAGCACGTCCGCCTCTAAGGCTAACCCTGTCACCTCTTGGCGTTTATCTTCACGGGTATACCTTGCACCTACAATGCCTGACCAAGTTGGTGAAAAGTGATAATTCATATGACCAAATATGGCATAGCTAGTATTTTCAATTTCATTTAAAAAGCGATTGTGGAAATCAAATGCAGCATTTAATGGGTTACCCGCACCGCCAATATCGGTTGGTGCAGATAAAGGTGAGCCATCAATCGGTGTCGGGATAGCTTCAAGCGCCTGAAATAATCCGTCAAAAAAGTTAAAGTCTGCACGATAACTGATATTTTCATCAAAATAATAGACACCAAGTAACCAATCATAATCGTCAAACTGTGCAGTTAGATTAAACTCTTGACTACGTTGGTTTTGCCATTGCCAGTCTTGAGTGACGCCAATATTAACAGGGTTGTTGTCGAAGTCTCGGCTATAAAAGGCATCTAGCGACCGGTGAGCGGTAATGGATTTGAGTGACATCGCATCAGTTAGCCGATAATCAGCCTGTAGCGAAATTCCTGTATGCCTAAAGCTGTTACTGTTACTTTGCTCTGAGGCACTGAGATACTTATCATCAAAAACTTGTAGCGGCTCAATTGGCTCCACCCCACCACCAAGTTCTGCGAATATATTGTAAAGCTGGATTAAAATCGCATCATCATTTTTGGCAGCAAGTATAGAAGGTGCACTCCCCCGGCTCTGTGTTTGACGGCTATACTGCCAGCGAAAACTTAAGTCATCGCTTGCCTGATAATGTAGCTTAGCTGACAAACTAAAATCATCTTCGCCTCCTTCTTGGCTACCATTTAGACGGCGAACAAAGCCATCTTTGTCATATTTTGCCATTGCCACTCTTATCGCAACGTGCTCTGAGAGCGGTTGATTAACCACCATGGTTAGGTCTCGACGGTCAAATTCTCCAAGCGTTAGTGAGGTTTTAAAGATGGTTTCATCCACTACAGGGCTGGTACGAATATTAACAGCACCGCCTATCGTATTTTTACCAAAAAGTGTCCCCTGAGGCCCCCGCAGTATTTCAATTTGCTCCACATCTAAAAATCGCGACATAGTACCTGCGGAGCGAGCAAGATAAACACCATCAACATAGACACCAACACTGGGATCCGTTGTTGGTATTGGATCAACCTGACCCACTCCTCGTATGGTAATATTTGCACAATGGGTGCAGCCTGAATTCTCTCCTGTCGTTGTTACATCAACGTTGGGAATGAAATAACTCGCGCTCAATAAATCCGTGATATTGCGCTGTTGAATTTGTTGCTGTGATAAAACCGACACTGAAATTGGCGTGCGCTGTAAACTCTCAGTAACTTTTCTTGCCTCAACTCTTACCTCTAAAAGCTGGTCGAGTGACAATGAAAACAAGTCCTCCTCACTCGCCGATAATCCCGTGCAATTGAGCGATGCGAACAGTACGCTGGTGCCCACTATATAGTTGTGGCTAGACATAACAATGCAAACTCACTATTGACTGAGTTACTTAAGTTTAGTCAGAATTTCACATCTGTGGGAGTAAAGTTGAAACGCTTGATAATTTGTTCGTACCAGGAAGCTGTCTTGTATCATACTCATTCATCTTTGTACTAAAAAACAGTATGAGACCGAGCTAATCAATAAAAAAGAATTCAAAGAGAAGCGCTTTACGTTAAACGCAGCAGCACTGGTTTAAATTAAGCTCGCTATATAACCCTTAACAACTCAGTTTTGCTTCACTGAGATATTCGTCAAGCGCAACTACTCTATCTCTAGACGATTAACGCTAAGCGTCGCCTCTCCACCAGTTGCGTCCTTGAGATCAGGCACAAAATAAAGCGCGGAAATATGCTCAAGTACAATCCCTTTATCTTTGGACCACTCAGGCGTCCAACTCGGCCTTTCAAAATCACTTAGAGAAAGCCGAACAACCTGCCAAGAATTTGAGGCTGGCAATACGCTTTGGTAATGGGCGTAGCTTTTATCGCCCAACCCCCCATACTCTTGTTGTGAGAGTTTAACAATGACGGCTTTATCACTTTTATAGGCAAGGGTAACAATAAATGCGGGGGTTAACTGTTGGGGTAGATCGTATATCAACTCCACCCAAGAATTGTTCGCTTTATCAACACGAGGAACCCGAGTAAAGTGCACCGAGACCACACCATTTTGTACTAATCCTTCATCATATGTAGCCTGGCTACCATGTAGATCCGTTGCATATCGCCACTGATTAGGTGTTAAAGTTTGGCTAGCAACAGTACATCCAGAAAGTAAAATAGCCAAGACTAATATAAATAAACGCACACTGAGCATCCTTTAGCCCCCCCTCCTTACGCAATATTGCTCAGTGTATTTATTGATGAGTGATATAACAACAACGGCTGATTGCTATTTTGATGACTATTAAAAGATTTCAAGTATTGCTTCTGACTAGCAAGCACGAGCACTCGTTAAAATACACGAACTACCTATAAAAATTAGCAACGCAGAAATTAAGATAATTAATTAACAAGAGCTGCTGTAACAGGCAAACATAGGTGTAATGCTATGTAACTCACTGTAATATCTTTACTGCTGTTTATTTTCTATATTCCTAACTCACTCAGTTAGACAGGAAATGAAAATGAGCAAATTAACAAAAGTTATCATTGATACCGACATGGACTTTGATGATTACATGGCATTAGCTTACCTACTACAACATCCACAAATAGAAGTATTAGCTATCAGCGTTACCGGCTGTGGCGCCGCTCACTTGTCTAAAGGGGTGGAAAATTTAGCTAATTTTTTGACCTTGTATAGCGATGAAACGCAAAAGCTTCCTATTCTAAAAGGTGCGAATGCACCACTGCGATATAGTAATGTTTTCCCTGCCAATGTCAGACAAGGTGCTGATAGCCATTATCAAGCCACATTCCCCCAAGAAAATAGGCAAGCAAATATATATGAGGCACAAGCATGGTTAACCGACTACTTTTTGTCCACATCAGATAAGGTGACTGTATTATCCATTGGAGGTGGAACAAACTTTGGGCAACTATTCCAAGCAGCCAAAACTGATAAACAGTTACAAACAGGTATTTTCAAAGCCATAGAGCAAATAGTCATGATGGGCGGAAACCTTACTGATGAGTACATCACGCCTGGCGCAAGTGGTAACATACTCGATACTTTGGGCGACAACCCTTACTATTCAAATGCCGTGGCTGAATGGAATATTTTTATCGACCCGCTCGGTGCACAAGAGGTTATTGGCTCTGGGATCCCTGTCACTTTGGTTGCATTAAATGCAACACAGGATGTACCAATTGACAATGACTTTGTGACACAACTCAAGCGTATTCAGTCGCCGCAAGCCCAATTCTTATCTGAAGTACTTGACTATCCTGACAACAAAGAAGGGATCGGCAGCTTCTTATCTTTTTGGGATCCTCTTGCCGCCTGTGTTATTACCAATCCAGATATTGTTTCAACTCAGCCCTTTGCGATCCGCATCGAGCAAGCCATGAATGAAGAGCAAGATACTTCAGGAAAATTGATTGTAGATGAAGTAGATGGTACTAAGATAAACGTTGCAATTTCCGCAAATAAGTCTCTCGTTTACGAAACTTACCTTGCTGTATTCAACGATTAATCCGCTTATCAGTTTGCCCACTTGCTGTGGGCAAGCCCTCTGTAACGGTATAAAAACTCAATACCGCAAAAGCAAAGTGTAATCTAACGTAATCTCGTGTAATACCAAAGTGTTTCACTCAGCACTACAATTTACTCGAGTAATATCAACAAAACTCATTTCTGTCACCGATGATAACTACAGACAAGCTCAGCTTATAGCAATTACATCGACCAAATGAGCTTTTTTGATGCGGGGAAGGCACGCTGTGCCATGGCTCGCTGCGGCAGAACTACCCATTCATGTTGGTAGGGCAAATATTATAACTTAATTTTTATAAATTAAGCCGTTAGCCAAGCGAGTATGGTACTTCCCCCCTTCAAATTGGTTTAAGCACTAATGCGATTGCTATTCGTTTTGACTGGCGTGGCGAACGCTTTCTGTTTGCGTATCAAGTAACAAAAGGGAATATAATGAACATCAGTAACTCATCAACAGTAAAGGCGGCTGCACTCGTATTGTCTGCACTCGCGTCATATTCTGTAACAGCGAAAGCTGAGCCTTGGTACAAACAATCAATGTACAAAGGCCAATATACAGAGCTAAATACTTGTACCCAAACATATCCTAGCTATTGGCAAGACCCAAACCCCAAATTCACAAAGATGTGGGAAGGCCAAACTATTTCTAATGTACCAACAACGCTATGGGATGAAGGAATATTCGCACTCTCAGATAAATACCCACGAGAGCTTGTTATTGAACCGAAGAAAAATCAGCCTTGGTATGATGCCAAGTTTGATGCACTATTCGATGAAAGTACCTCACAACGAGAAAAAAGCAAGCTTGCCAAAGAATACATAAAGCTTGTTTATGCCTATGGCCTTGAAGGAAATATTGCGGGCAAAGGAAGAGTTGCTTCAAGGGACTTTGATACGTGTGAAAATAAATATAGACCTTGGTTCCACATTCCATTTCAAACTTACGATCCACTTTCAGGGCGGGAGTACATTAGGGGCTTAACACGTGAAGCTCCAGTCACTTTTTCGGTGCAAGATAGCTCGGGTACAGATGCCTCGACCATGTGGGCTGTCGGCTTTTATAATGCTACAGCAGCATACACTTTAGGGGAAGTGTGGCAAGAAGATGGCACAGCTAAATTACCAAAAAAAGGCGTACGATTCCACGAAGGTGCCGTCATTATTAAGCCATTATTTAATACTTCAACTATCGCTCAAATACCTGTGTTAGCAGGATTACCAAGCTGGAATGCCAATATCTCAGATCCCGCTTACTGTGAATGTAAAGTAGCACCAGGAAGCAAAGATAAAGATGGTAACGAGCGCAAGGAATGTAACTTTATTGAAGAAAGTAAGCAATGTAAACGTAACAGTCAGGCTTGGGATGACGTAAAACTGCTTCAATTTGATGTCGCCGTCAGAGACGACAGAGCAAAAGATACAGGCTGGGTATACGGCACCTTTGTGGCGGACGGGCAACGCAAAGCAAAAGTCAAAAACCCATGGGAGAAGATGACATGGCTAGGGCTAATGTGGGGTAACGATACGCCTGCAAAAGGCCACTTAGCGTTTAATACACCAGTGAATCCAAGAGAGAAAGGCTTTTCAGAAGCAGTGATAAACTGGTCTTTAGTTGATGAACTTAACAAGTATAGTGGCAGTGCTATGACACGCCAAGTTGGACACCTTGGTTGTAACAATCGCTTGAATGGTCCTGCCGATAACACCAACAGCTCTTGTATGTCTTGCCATGGCACCGCTTCTTTACCTGATAGTGAGCGTAATACACCACTGATGATCTCACAGTTTGGAGAGCAAACGCCTGAATGTGCGGTACCGCTTATAAACAGCGACACATTGGGTAAAGATAGAGGTGGCGACACAGGTGAAATCCATGATGGTATTAACTTCGCACAAATCGATAGTCTGTACTTCGCCAATACGGGTGCTGGTGAATCCTTTAATATTCGTGTCGATGGTAAAAGCCTAGCTCAGCCTCATTATGACTTTGCGCCGGACAAGAAAGAATGGATCTCTTTGGATTACTCAATGCAGCTTTCTATTTCATTGCAGCAATGGCTAGAGTGGGTTGAAAATCAGCAGCTAGATCCTAACGATCATGTTTTAAAAGATTTCAGAGGCCGTAATTAATCTGACATTTTAGATAAAACACCCATTTTAAGGTAAACGAATGCCACGCTACCGTGTAGCTTTCGTTTACCTTTCATTCAAAAAATCACACTTTCCAATCTTTCGAGCTATCAAATACTGCTGATAAAGCTAATCGCTTTATGCGCCCTACGCGGACGAAATGTAAATCGATGTAACTTTTTTGATAATATTACATTCCTATTTTTGCCATCAAATGATAAAAAGGACGAAATTAAGTGAATGTAGGAACATCATTTTGAAGAAACACATCGCTGCAGCTACTGCACTTTGCGCATTATCAGCAATCTCGGGTAAAACAATGGCAACACAGTCAGATCCTTACCTTTGGCTTGAAGAGGTCGAAGGTGAAAAACCACTTGAGTGGGTCAGCAAACAAAATGAGGTATCTCTAAAGTATCTCCAAAGTAGTCCTGCGTATCAGAACATTTATCAAAATACATTAGATATTTTAAATGATCAGTCTCGCATCCCATACGCTACTGAACGAGCGGGTTATTACTACAATTTCTGGAAAGATGCAGATCATGTCAGAGGGATTTATCGAAGAACAACCTCAGAGGAATACAAAAAAGATAATCCAAAATGGGAGACAATCCTAGATCTTGATGCACTTGCTAAAGCCGAAGGCGAGAATTGGGTATACAGTGGGATCACGTGCCACTACCCCAAATACGAACGCTGTCTAGTGCGTTTGTCGCGCGGCGGTGCAGATGCAAAGGTTGTAAGAGAGTTTGATATTCCAACTAAGTCTTTTGTTAAAGACGGCTTCTATTTGCCCGAAGCAAAAAGCACTATTTCTTTTTATGACGACAACTCGGTCTTTGTAGGAACCGACTTTGGCGAAGGCTCAATGACTGACTCTGGCTATCCAAGAATCGTCAAAATTTGGCAACGAGGAACGCCACTAAAGGACGCTAAGACAATTTTGGAAGCAAAACCAAGCTCAATTAACGTAGGTGGCCTTACAATTTATGACAATGACACGTCATATCACATGCTGTATGAAGCGACGAGCTTTTATACAAGAAATATCTTTCAGATTAGTAATGGAAACAAACTAAAGCTTCCCATTCCCGAAGATTCAGACTTCTTAGGTTTAAATAACGGTAAATTCTTCGTGAAATTGAAGTCGTCATGGAAAGGATTTGAACAAGCAGAGGTGATCTACGCCAACATTGATGACATTAAAAAAGAAGACATCAAATTTACCAGTTTGGTCAAACCAACAGCAACACGCTCGATTGAATCGCTTGATTTCACTAAGTCCGCCATTCTTGTGACGGTCTTGGATGATGTGAAAAATAAAGTGTTCCGCTACGTTCCTAAAGCCAATGGCCAGTGGCAAGTTGATCAAGTTAATTTCCCTGAAACAGGTTCACTTTCTGTCTTCGATACCGATCCAGACAGAGATGATTTTTTTGTGAATTATTCTGATTTTCTCTCGCCAGCTAGTTTGTATCTCGTGAATGGCCAATCATTAGAAATCACCAAACTCAAAGGTAACCCCTCACACTTTGATTCAAGTAAGTTCGTTACTCAACAAAAGTTTGCAACCTCAAAAGATGGTACAAAAATACCTTATTTTATTGTCCACAAAAAATCACTAAAGCTTAATGGTAAAAACCCAACACTATTATATGCTTATGGTGGGTTTGAAGTATCAATGCAACCTTTCTATTCCGCTAGTATCGGCAAAAACTGGCTAGAGCAAGGGGGTGTATTTGTGCTTGCTAACATCCGAGGCGGTGGAGAATATGGCCCTAGTTGGCATCAAGCTGCATTAAAAGAAAACCGTCATAAATCCTATGAAGACTTTGAAGCCGTTGCCGAGCAGCTCATTGCTGACAAGGTTACTCAGCCACAACACCTAGGCATTCAGGGCGGAAGCAATGGTGGACTATTAATGGGTGCTGCATTTACACGTCGACCAGATTTATACAATGCTGTGATATGCCAGGTCCCTCTTCTCGACATGAAGCGCTTTAACAAACTTTTAGCTGGCGCAAGCTGGATGGGTGAGTACGGCGATCCGGATCAACCTGAGCAGTGGGAATACATTAAAACTTACTCTCCTTATCACAATCTCAGTAAAGATAAGCAATACCCTAAAGTATTCTTCACTACCTCAACCAGAGATGACCGTGTACACCCGGGTCACGCTAGAAAAATGGTTGCCAAGATGAAAGACATGGGATTCGACGTACTTTACTTTGAAAATATAGAAGGAGGCCATGCTGGTGCTGCCAATAATGAACAACGCGCCATGGTTAAGAGTCTTGAATATGTGTATTTAATGGATAGATTAAAATAATCCAGTTAAATATTTTTATATATAAAAAGTGCTAGGACTATAGCCCTAGCACTTTAAAAAACAGCACCTTGCTTTACACTATGAATAAAAATATCGAAAGCCTAAGCTATTAGGGCGTTTATTTCTCATCAAAAATATAAATTTAAAATGAGCAAGAGCCAGATTTAATACACCCTTATTATATTAAATAATGGAAATAAAGTTTCATCAGTATCATGACACTTATTGGTATTCTCTTCGCCATTATCTGATGTATAAACCACTGTTTTCCCAAGCTTCATTGCTGAATACAAGATACCTAGGTTTTTATAGTAATCAGGATGTGTTGGCTTTAGCTCGATAGTTTCATGTTGCTCTGGTGTTATCCAAGCAACACCATCACTGTGCATATAAATACTATCAATTTCATCAGTGCAAGTAACAAATTTTGCTTGTGCAGTACCGGCTAAAAGCAACAGGGGAAGTAAAATAGCTTTCTTCATTGGATATTTCCTTATTATATTAATACCAATTTGACTTAATACTTGCTCAATTTGAAGGAATAAATCTGACGCTAACAGCGTTAAAACTTCTTATTTAGAACAACTAAACAGCAAAATTTCACCTAGCTATCGACAAGATTTTCTCGCCTCAAAACAGACCACTTAATTAAGGCAATTGGTGGTTTTTAAGCACGTTGTTGTGCATGCTAAAAATAGCCATCCCCTGTTTCATTTAAATGAAGAAAAGCTTACATTAAAATAACAACTAAGAAGATACCGAGGTATCTCACTTTTACCCTTGTTCCTGTGCTGCTTTATAAGCTGCTCGGTCATGGATCTTACTAAGATATGCTTTAATATTTTTTCGCGTGCTAATTAACCCTATATTATCTGCAATATCTAACATCACCGTCATCATAATGTCAGCCGCAGAAAACTCCTCACCTGCAAAAAACGCTTGTTCTGCCAAGGTGGCATCAATGTACGAGAAATCAACATCAATCTCTTTATTGATGTACGAGTCCATGGCTTGATCTCCTTGACGCTGTTCCATTTTCATCACTACTGATGCAATCACTGGTAACGCCAAAGATCCCTCAGCAAAGTGTGTCCACTCCAAGTACTTGTAGTATGCAGGAGTCCCATGCTCGGGTCTCATTTGATTAGACTCAGATTTATCTAAAATATATTCCATTATTGCGCCTGATTCACATAAAGTATGTTCGTTATCCACCAGTACAGGCGCTTTTCCGAGCGGGTGGATCGCTTTAAGACTATCCGGTGCAAGGTGCGTGTCGGGGTCGCGTTGGTGTCTGACAATGTCATACGTTAAACCCAGTTCGTTTAACAGCCAAATTACCCGCGTAGAGCGAGACGCGTTTAGGTGGTGTACAGTTAACATTTTGTTTTTCCTCATTTAAGCTTAGCTGTAGATAAGTAATTTCTGTGGATATACTTATTCGTATTTGATTAAGTTACGCCTTAAAACTAACTAAGCGTTATACCAGCTCATCAGGTCCTAAACGCACAACAAGTTTGCCAAAGTTTTTACCCTCAAGCAGGCCAATAAACGCTTCAACAGCATTCGCCATTCCGTCAATTAAGTGTTCTCTATACTTAATTTTTCCGTCTTGCAGCCACGGTAACATTGCTTTACTAAACTCATCAAAACGATGGCCGTAGTCATCAAAGACGATAAAACCTTGCATTTTTATCCGCTTAATTAGCAAAGTCGCCATCAACAAAGACAGGCGATCAGGCCCAGATGGCAAGTCTGTCGCGTTATATTGGGAAATAAGTCCACACAATGGGATCCGAGCGCTTGGATTTAAAAGCGGCAACACCGTATCGAACACCTTGCCACCCACATTTTCAAAATAGACGTCGATACCCGATGGGCAAGCCTGAGCTAACTGCTCAGCGAGATCATCGCTACGATGATCAAGGCATCTATCAAAACCAAGCTCGCTTTCTGCATAGCGACATTTTTCTTCGCCACCAGCAATACCAATGACTTTGCAACCCTGTAGTTTGGCAATTTGTCCAACAAGACTCCCCACAGCGCCTGTTGCTGCTGCAACGACAACCGTTTCGCCTGCTTTAGGTTGACCTATATCCAGCAATCCCATGTAAGCTGTCAGCCCCGGCATTCCTAAAACGCCCAAGCTGTATGATGGGTTGGGTAAATTGCTATCTAACTTAAGTAAGCCAGTACCATCCGAAACGCTATAGTCTTGCCATCCACTCATCGCGAGTACCCAGTCACCTTGGGTAAATTTAGGGTTATTTGATTTTTCAACTCGGCATACCGTACCACCCACCATCACTTCGCCAATAGCTACCGGATCAGCATAGGATTTTGCGTCGCTCATACGGCCACGCATATAAGGATCTAAAGACAAAAAGACGGTACGAAGAAGCACCTCCCCCTCTTTTAGCGTTGGGATCTGCGCTTCTTCATAATTGAAATTTTCTTGCGTTGGTGCACCATTCGGGCGTGACGCCAATGTGATGCGGCGATTCGATTGTGCGTTTTGAGCTCGATTTAGTGAATTGCTCATAATTGGCTCCTTTTACTAAATATTAGAGGTTTAGGTACGTCAGCATTTTCTCGGCGACAAGTTCAGAGCTCGCTGGATTTTGTCCTGTAAACAGTAAACCATCTCTCACCGCAAAGGTGTTCCAATCATCGACTTTTTGAAAATCAGCACCGCGCTTTACCAGTTCATCTTCTAATAAAAATGGCACCACTTCTGTCAGACCTACCGCAGCTTCCTCACTATTGGTAAAGCCCGCTACTGCTTTACCTTTGACTAAATAATCGCCTGACTCCGTCATGACATCCATCAAGACTGCTGAAGCATGACATACCGCGCCGACTGGTTTTTTGGCTGCTAAAAAAGCGTTGATTAACTGAATTGAATGATTATTGGTTGCAAGGTCCCACAGCGGTCCGTGACCACCGGGATAAAATACGGCATCAAACTGTGCAGCATCCATGTGTGAAAGCACTTGAGTGTTTGCTATCTGCGCTTGCGCCTCTTTGTCATCGAAATAACGTTTAGTACTCTCAGTTTGAAAATCAGCCTCTTGGCTTTTTGGGTCGATTGGTGGCTGACCACCTTTAGGTGAAGCAATCGTCACCTCAAGTCCTGCATCAATAAAAGCATAATAAGGCGCAGCAAACTCTTCTATCCAAAATCCCGTTTTCTCACCTGTCTCACCTAACTCTGCATGTGAAGTAAGTACCATCAATATTTTCTTTGTCATTACTTTTGCCCTCAAGTTGGATTTGTTACCACCATCTGGTAACGCTAAAGAATAGGATATGAGCTAAAACCCAATCTAACAATGCAGACAAAAGCTAACTCTTTGTTCAAAAAATTGATACAATCTAGTTTATCAAGGCGAGTTGGAGCGAATATGAACGTCTCTTTTGAGCAGCTAAAAAGTATGGTGGTATTTGCACAAGTTATTGAACAAGGAACATTAAGCGGTGCAGCAAAACAGCTTAACTTATCCCGTGCTGTGGTAAGTTACCATGTCAAAAAGCTAGAAACACAATTGGGTATAAAGCTACTTAACCGCTCCACGCGCACCATTTCTTTGACTGAAGCTGGCAGCGAATATTATCAACGCTGCCGTGTTATTGCCGAACAAGCGTTTGCCGCAAACCAACAAATAGAAAATTTAAAGAAAGAGCCAATTGGCCTAATCAAACTCACGTGTCCGGTTAACGTCGGCCTGCAAACCATCGTGCCTGCGCTGAACGAATTTAGTGCTAGGTACCCAAAAATTCAGCTCGATATTATGCTCACAGATGAAGTCGTGAATATCATCAAAGAAGGGATTGACCTAGCTATTCGTGGCGCACCACTTCCTGACTCAGGACTGCAAGCCAGTAAGCTCTCAATACTAAAAACTTGTTTATGCGCGTCGCCGGAGTATTTGCGCAAATATGGCACACCAAAACACCCCACCGACCTTTATCAACATCGCTGGGTGATCTACAAACTCACTTCAGGTACCCTCACGTTAAGTAAAGGCAATCGCGCATACAGTATTACGATGAAAGGAGACATCAGCACAAATAATGCCGCTGCTCGCACGGCTTTTGTAGAGGGGGGACATGGTATTGGTCGTATTCCTATTTACGATGCCCGCCCCAAAATTGATGCAGGCACACTCGTTACTATTATGGATGACTATGCGTTACCTGACATTCATGTTTACGGCGTGTTCCCCGAAGGCAATACTAACTCTAAAAAAGTGCGATTACTGCTGGATTTTCTAAAAGGATATTTTCAGCGTCAATTGGTAAATACCTAGTACCACCAGCATAGCAAATGCGTTATCGCATCAGTATCTGTGCTGTTGTAATTCAAAGTGGTTAGTTATAATGGCGCGCTGGGCTAAAACACTATATCAGGACTCCATTATGAAAAAGCTCTCAAAAGTACAAGAAAAACAGCAAGCCTTGGTACTCACCATTGCAGACAAGCTTGAAGAACAAGCTCTAGCTGAAATTCCCGGCATGGTGCAATGCTGGTTTGATGTCGAATATCACTTGTTCCCCGGCTCATTAATACTCTTTTTCCAATTTGAGAATGAAAAAACATTGGAAGCTGCAAAACCAGATCTCCTAAAATGGCAAAAACGTTTAAGCGCCGCCATGCTGAAAAAAGGGGTGATTTTAAAAGATATGCGTAAGCACCTCACCTATACCCTACTCGGGCCGGAGGATTAGTTGATAAAACCAAGATTTCAATCACTCCCCAAACAAGTAACTTAGTCTACTGCCACGGCTTTTAGAGCAGTTGTATCGTGTTTTGGTTATTTTAATCTTGAAAAACTATGTTTTGCCCTACATTATGGCGTACCTATTTAGTTATTCGTTTTACACACATGACACCTTCAAACAATGTAATGTCAAAACTGACTGCGCTCGTAGAAGCAAAACCGTTTCAGAACTTTCTTATTGCGGTAATTTTGTTTAATGCTGTGACATTGGGACTTGAAACCACCCAGTTTGGCAAAGACAATGCGGCGCTACTGCATAAAATTGACCTAGTCATATTGTTGATTTTTACCCTTGAGCTGGCGCTAAAACTGATTGTTTATCGCGTAAAGTTTTTCAAGTCTGGGTGGAATATCTTTGACTTTGTGATTGTCGCTATTTCATGGGCTCCCTCAACCGGTGCTTTGTCGGTGCTGCGTGCATTCAGAATTTTACGGGTTTTAAGACTTTTCTCTGTCGTCCCTCAGATGCGCAGAGTTATTGGTGCGCTAGGACACTCACTACCGGGTATGGCTTCGGTTATTGGTGTACTTGGTATTGTATTTTATGTGTCTGCGGTTCTCACCACAAAATTATTTGGCCAGCATCCAGATCCTAATATGCAGGAATGGTTTGGTTCTATTGGCGCGTCCGCTTACACGCTCTTTCAGGTAATGACACTAGAGAGTTGGTCTATGGGAATTGTTCGCCCGACTATGGAGTTATTCCCACAATCTTGGTTGTTCTTTGTGCCGTTTATTATTATCACCAGCTTTGCCGTGCTCAACCTCTTTATTGGTATTATTGTCGATGCAATGCAGGTAATGCACGAGGAAGAAGGCAAGCCAGAGCAAGTATTAGCAACCAGAGAAGATGTTTTGCGGGTTGAAGAAAAACTCGACCAGCTCCTAAAGCACAAAAAATAGGTAGCATTCTAACAACACGATACTAAAAACTTAGTGAAGTGCTCTATTTTGAGTTGAGAAGACGTGTCGCAGCGCGTCTTCTTCTCCTTTCCTAGCTAGCGATTTCAAAAATAGCCTTTTGTGCGCGTACTCTAGCAAAAGCATTTTTTCTTTAAGTAGTTCACTGAGTAGTTATACCAGTTATCTTAATTAATTGGTCTATTTTGAGGCGTGAAAACCTTGTCGATAACACCACTTCTGCGCCCTGCTCACGCCGAGGTACCTACGTCCTGTAGGCAAGGCAAAAATTTTGCTATTTAATTGTTCTAAAAAGTTAATTTTTAACGCTGTTAGCGTCAGGTATACTCCTTCAAATTGAGCAAGTATTAAGGTTGATTGGTATTATATCCTGTGACCCCCTCAATACCGCCAGTGACGGCACCTTATCTCTCAAATTGGTTGGAGAATCAACCCAATTAGTTTAAGCTGCAAAATGCTAGATAAACCCCAAAAGAGAGGAATAGACGTTGGATAAAAGAATTGAGCCTGAGCTGCCAAGTATTACACCCGATTTAGATCAGGTTGAGGCGTTTAAAGACTCTCTCAATCAAACAAATAACAAGTTACCCGCATCAGCTGCTAACCCCTCAGAATCAAAATCAGTAACAAACCAAAAAACAGGTATCATCGGCTGGATAAGTATCGCTGCTATTGTTGCCTTGGCAGTAGCAGTGTTTGGGCTGTACAAGCAACTATCAGAAGCGCAAGCTCAATTACTAGCTTCAACAACGCGTATTGCCCAGTTGGAGCATACTCTTTCAGCGACTGATGAAGAGATGGATCTGTCGGCAGGTGCGATGCAAGCCAAGCTTGCCACACTCACAGAACGCACCGATGAGCTATGGTCACAAATGGATAAACTATGGGGCTCTGCTTGGCGTCGTAATCAATCGGAAATCAAACAGCTCAAATCACAGCTTGATAGTGCGACTAAGAGCCAATCTGGTATCAATTTAAAAGTAAATACGCTATCACAAAGCCAGACAGAAATGGGACTTAAGCTATCGCTATTAGAGGAGCAGCAACAGTCAGCAGAAAACCTGAAAAGTCAAATTACCGCTTTAAAAAGTACCGTAGACAAATTAAACACCCAATCACAGAGCCGAGATACTAAACAGATAGAAATCGGTAGCAGCCTTGCGCAGCTTGAAATGACTCAAGCCGCAATTTCAGAAAAGCTAGAGCAATTATCATTAAGATTAACGTCAACAAACTCAAATCGAACTCAACAAAAAACAGATTAATCTGTAACGATAGCGATGATACAAACTCTGTTAGTTGTCTGCGCACCAGCACAGTCAACTAACACTAACTTTCTCGATACAGTAAAGTCCGTAACGGCTTAAAATCTTTTGAGTGCACATAAAGTTCCTCGCCAGTTCGTAAAATATATCGTAATATACTCTATTACATTTCTGTATTGATTTAAGCGTAGGCTTTACGCTCAAATCAATACAAATTACCTACTCAGGCATACTGTTTTGCCGATTGAGTATTTTTTGCTTGAAGGCAATTATGAAAAAAACATTTGAACTAATTCACCCTAAAATCAAACTTGAAAGACGCGTTGACGCGGTAAAGCATGAGCTAAAAAAATACCTAAAGCGCGAACGCAATAAAACATTGCCTAGCGGTGCTGATTATTGGGATTTTGACTGTAAGTTTGGTAACACTGAAGCCGAAGCTGAACCTGTCCATGTATCACAACTAAACAAATTAATAGATAAAACACAAACAGAGAATTTGACCTCTTTTTATGTTGAGATCCTAGCAAAGCCATGCGTCAGAAAGTCAAACGAACTATCTGACGATGAATTAGAAGACGAGTAATTCGAGTCACAACCGACCTGCAAAGCCACTTTTTGTGGGTCGAGCTTTAACTCAACAGCCATAATATCCTCTCCCCCTCCTCTAGCCATGTTGGCTTACCTTGATTTAATACCAATTTTCTTAATTAAGTGGTCTATTTTGAGGCAAGAAAATCTTGTCGATAACACCACTTCCGCGTCCTGCTCACGCCGAGGTACCTACGTCCTGTAGGCAAGGCAAAAATTTTGCTATTTAGTTGTTCTAAATAAGAAATTTTTAATGCTGTTAGCGTCAGATTTACTCCTTCAAATTGAGCAAGTATTAAGTCAAAGTGGTATTACAATACACTGACACAGCGCTAATTAACCTGAACTCGATGTTAGAAGTGAGTTATACCAAGCGCCATTAGCAGCCGTCGAAGTTGAAAAGATACTGGAGGCTATGTCCATTGGGGCTAGAACGGATAAACCCGCTCATAAAAAGGCCGAATATATGGCAGCTACGAGCTTTGAAACTCTATCTTATAATCGCAAAGAGTCCAAATACGGTAATACATGATACAATCACCATTAGCGTTTTATGGTGGTAACACTGCCTTTTAGTGAGAATAGAAAAGTATGAGCAAATCGTTTGCAGCAATTGGATTAGTCAACCCTAAATCACCTACCAATGTCGGGGGAGTATTGCGAGCTGCGGGCTGTTATGAAGCTCAGGCTGTCTATTTCAATGGCAATCGTTATGCAAAAGCAGCCAAGTACCACACTGATACTAAAAATATTGCCAATAACATTACCGTCAAACATGTTGATGACTTTATTTCGTTAAAAGCCCCCAGTCGTGCACTCATATGTGTAGAATTGGTTGAAGGCGCCACCCCCCTACCTCAGTTTGTTCACCCTAGTGATGCGCTATACATTTTTGGCCCAGAGGATGGCAGCCTACCACAAGAACTTGTTGATGCAGCAGACGCCGTAGTGTACGTACCAACCACCGGTTGCATGAACTTAGCCGCCACCGTCAACGTGCTGTTATATGACCGCATGGCAAAGCGCTCAGTAGAATTTAATGCCGAGCAGATCCTCACCAGTAGAGACACAAATAATCGCCTGATTGTAACTTAACTTTTACTCAGAGCGGCTCACATCGAATAGGCCGCTCTTTGTCGTTTTCGTCACCCACACAGCCACCCACTCTAAATACCTCCCCTAATTACAACTACAGAAAAACGTATATATTTCAAAAACAATAATAAATTAAGGAAGAATAATGAAATATCAGCTCTCAATTTTAGCAATGTTGGCGGCTTGGCTTTTGCCACACCAAAGCCAAGCCAATAGCCATAAAATTGAACATATCGCCTCTAACCTCTACCCGCATGTTCGCATCACCACAGAGCAATACCAACCTCATAGCATAATGACCTCAATGACTAAACATAAGCTACCAGGCTTAAGTGTTGCGGTGATCAAAAATGGCCAGATTGTATGGGCAAAGGGGTATGTTGTAGCCAACAAGCACAAACATATAGCCAGTTTATTCAATTAACCTGAGCTGTTTGCGCGTAACATTAAGCTAAGCAAAAACACTGAAACTTGCTGATAAAAAATCCACAGCAACCGGATAAGCGAAGAGGGCACCTTCCATGAAACCTGCATTAAAGTTAGCATTTCAAGCGGAAATGGCCGCAGCCAACAGGCACTATCAACACGCCCAGTATAGCGGCTGTTTTTATCACTTAGAAAGAGCACATATTCTGGGGCAATCCTTTGTGATTGCACACACCCAATCCCATTGGTGGATGCTTAAGCTTGGTTACAAAACAAAGAATAAAAAAGAAATATTAGGACAAATAGCCCGAATTATTGCTGCGATGTTATTTTCTAAAATCTGGATCCCCAAAGGGAATACTGGTGGCACCAATGTGAACCCATTCAAACCAATGGCAATCCCCGACGATTTAGCACAGCACCTGAAATAACCGCCGCGCAATAACGCCCTGAGGCAAGTTGTAAGGAGCCTCACTGCACATTACTATGGAACTCAAAATACAACCCAAGGGGCAAATGCTGTGATAGTACCTACAGTATGGGTAGACGTGGGCGTGGTGCTTATTTATGGCTCGCACATAGACGCGGATTATCACCAACATGTTGCGCTGCAAGTCATCTGGCCGCAACATGAACACACGTACGAGTTAAATGGCAACACGTTACATGGCTTGACCATTATTGCTTCAAAACAAAGCCACTGCCTGCAAATACAAAAAGGATGGCTAGTGTTAGTTGAGCCCACCAGCAGGTTAGGAGAGCAGCTTACAACGTTATTAAAAGCGCAACCTTTTTTGCATGTTCATGAAAGTGCTGACAAAAGTATGCGTTCACCTAAAGATAGAGAGGAGGCTTACAACCGCCTATCTCCTCTTTTTCAATCTCTATCGATAGACAGCACCTCGCTTAGATTAAACCAAAGCCTCGTTACAGATAGACGAATTCAATGCTTACTCAACGAGTTAAACGCTTGTTTTGCCGCTGAGTGTATCAAACCAAAGCACTGGCGCGCAGCTGACGTCGCACAGACACTTCACCTCTGTGAAAGCCGATTTCTTCACCTTTTTAAAGCTCAAATTGGGATAGCTTGGCGTCCATTTCTTTTATGGCGCAGACTAAACTGCGCACTACAAGCTTTAATAAAAGGATGCTCAGCAACTGACGCGGCATACATCGCTGGGTTTTCTGATGGCGCACACCTAAGCCGCACATTCCGTGCGACATTTGGCATGAGTATTGTCCAAGCAAAAGCGAACTGGGTAACCAAAGATTAACGGCCTCCCGCCCCTTGTAAGCGCTCACTACCATAAAAAATATAGTAATAGCAGCTGTCTAACTTTTAGCGGCAGGCTTTTCAATAGGGTAATGATTTGCATGCCTTAAGCTCTGTAAATCATTAAAACGCACGCCATGCAGCGCCATAATCGGGCGGATTTTTTTACTGATTAACTGTCTAATATAAAATGGTTGATTAGGCACAAAGTGATGAATTGTGTGCGTGCGACCAAAGTCAAAGCAAAACAACTGAAACGGTAAAAACCAGCGACTGGTGATCACATGAGTCTGCTCCAGTATGTTACTCACGCCACCGTAATAATGCATGGAAGATGTTACGAAGTTTAAAGACGCTGAACGGATAACATTAGGTATAATTAGCACCACCATGAAAAACTCAGCAACCGCAAGTAGCTCAGCTCCCCACTTGGGTAATGCAAATGGCTGTACCCATTGCACAGTGTAATAGACAATCACACCATACAAAGTCACAAAATAAGCCGTGGCAAACGGAAAGCCAGCATTAAATACCTGTAAAAATTTAAAATCATTGATTTCTCGACTAAACCGTTTAGCATTAATTAACAAACCAAGTAACCCATCACTGACCACCACAGCTCGTAGCCAAGGAGACCGAATGCCATTACCCACCAAGCGCTCTTCTAGGTCTTGCTCTGTACCGGATACTTTATGATGATGTAAATGAATGCGTCTTCGATACCATGGATTGACAGTATTTGGCCGCATCATCCACACTGCCAGCATCATAAAATGATAAATCATCGGACGGTTACTAAAATACTGCCTATGGATCAAATCGTGTTCAAGCTCATGAGAAATTGAAGTTATGAAGGCCGCCAACAGAACACATAGCCATGCAGGAATAATGGCAAAATAGTAGAGCAGCGCTACGCCAATCAGTGCACTTAACGACACCAGTAAAATCATCATAGCAATGCTATTTTGCTGATTTAAAATTGGGTAACGTGCTCGAAGCGTTTGTTCTTCAGCCTTGATAGCTGTGACTATCGCGTTAATATTCTGCTTGGAGGTTAATGTTGCCATTGGCTGCTGTATTTACTTTTTGATATCAGAATCATAGCGTATTCTTGTAGTGGCGGCTATCCGCCACAACCGCTTTCAAAACAGTAATACCAAACAACCACTAAACGCTATGCGGCTATTGATTATCGTCCATCTCGTATTGCTTCAATATAGCCAGCATATTCTCTGGAATTGGCGACTTTTGGCCTGTTTTCATATTAAACATCACCACATTGGCATACCCAGTGGTACAGATTGCCTGTTGCGATTCACTAAATGCCTCATAGCGCATAGTGAAACGATCTTTTTTGATATCAGTAATATATGAACCAATGTGCAAAGTGTCGGGGAAAGTCACTGGGCGCTTGTATTGCGCGTACGTATCACGCAAAACCGGACTATGAGTCGGCTCTGATAAAATAGCAAGTAACCCAGTTTGCTTTAAAAAGTCGATACGCGCAGTTTCAAAATAACGAAAGTAAGACACGTTATTCACATGCCCCAACGCATCCATCTCTCCCCACACTACATTGATTTTTGTTTTGATTGCGAACTTCTCGAAAAATTCCTGCATGATATTGCCCCTAATTATGATTATTTAACCTGAAGTTTGGATAAGGCATGCTCCAACTCATTGTTGCTAAGGCACAACTTAGTTTTTCCTTGTCTAGCCAGAGAGTGCTAGGGAAAACTTCGCTTCTGCTCTTAGTAAGGTGCCTACAGTTAGCGCTAAAACTGGCGGCTAGAAGGCATTAATTATCCGCAGATCAGGTTATTTAGCCTGAGAGTAACAACTCATCGTACCAGCAACAAGAAATATGCGATAACTTTAGAAGTCGCCTCCATTGAAGCAACTAAACCTTTGCACAGCCTCCTCAATAGGTAATACCTGTAATTATCAAGCCACACAGTAAACTTTGAGCTATCTCATCGCTACCCTCACCGACTAATCCACAATCAAAAAATTGACACCCCTTGCAGTCAAAAGCAGATAAATAGACTTTTTTATCTAATATTTTAAAGGCTTATAAAAAGTCATAGGGATATTTACAAGCTTGGTTCGAAAAGTGCATTGAAATCAAAATTAAATTTAGCTTAAGAACATCACCAATATGAACAAAAACACAGATACCGTTTATGTGCTGAGCGGTTACGCTAAATGCACCATCGCTCAACAAGGAAAATACAAACCCGGCAACAAGCACTCCATCGGCCTGCTAACCACAGATGAAAATTATGAAGATAACCTCAGCAAACTTAAGGCCTTTATTAAAGACTTAGGCTGGGAGTCCATTACATTTTGTATGGTCGAAACCGTTGACGACATCAGTACCCTACCCAACGACGTATTGGCTGCGAGCTTTCTTCGTGCTCAGCAAAATGGCCAATCATTAGTGGTAAACGATCTCCCTATTACCGTCCACTAGGGCGATAAGTGCACGCGAAGGAGCGGCTTTACGCCGCGAGCTTTTGATGCTTGCCATTTGCGGCTACAAACAACATGTAGCTGTGACTTTTTTAAATTCAATCTTCAACTTTACTTTTATATTGCCTTGCCGACCATAAGCAGCGAACCAAGCTATTTTACACCGAGCAGAAGTTTATCTGGTAGGAGCGGCTTTACGCCGCGAGCTTTTGATGCTTACCATTTGCGGCTACAAACAACATGTAGCTGTGACTTTTTTAAATCCACTCTTCAACTTTACTTTTATATTGCCTTGCCGACCATAAGCAGCGGACTAAGCTATTTTACACCAAGCAGAAGTTGAGCTGGTAGGAGCGGCTTTACGCCGCGAGCTTTTGATGCTTGCCATCTGTGGCTACAAACAACATGTAGCTGTGACTTTTTTAAATCCGCTCTTCAATTTTACTTTTATATTGCCTTGCCGACCACAAGCAGCGGACTAAGCTATTTTACACCAAGCAGAAGTTGAGCTGGTAGGAGCGGCTTTACGCCGCGAGCTTTTGATGCTTGCCATTTGCGGCTACAAACAACATGTAGCTGTGACTTTTTTAAATCCGCTCTTCAATTTTACTTTTATATTGCCTTGCCGACCACAAGCAGCGGACTAAGCTATTTTACACCGAGCAAAAGTTGATCTAGTAGGAGCGGCTTTACGCCGCGATCTTTTGATGGTTACCGTCTGTGGCTACAAACAACATGTAGCAATAACTCTTTTAAATCCGCTCTTCAACTTTACTTTTATATTGCCTTGCCGACCATAAGCAGCGAACCAAGCTATTTTACACCAAGCAGAAGTTGAGCTGGTAGGAGCGGCTTTACGCCGCGAGCTTTTGATGGTTGCCATTTGCGGCTACAAACAATATGTAGCAATAACTCTTTTAAATCCAATCTTCAATTTTGCCGAACTGCTCCTTAGCCAAGCTTTATACGAAAAAGCTCGTTAATAGGCTTATCTACAAAATATTCCCATACATGTTTGAACACTGCGTGCTGCGCTGGAAACGGTGCGAGCTTCAAAGCTTCTTCTAAATTGCACCATTCAAAGTCGGTGTGTTCATCATTTAGAACCACTTTTTGATTGGCTGGACACTTGACTACAAATACAGGAATGACCTCAATAACGTTGGAATAGGATGCGTAAAACTGCTCTAAAAATTGGCCATTGTACAGGTCAGTTACTTCTATCTGAGTTTCTTCATAAAACTCTCGAACAATGGTTTGCCAAGGTAATTCGCCTTCTTCCATTGAACCTGCAACATGACACCAGAAGCCACCTTTCGTACGCTTCATCAATAGCATTTTTGTTTCGCCATTTATTTCCGACAATGCTACTCCGGAAACAATTGAATTATTTATTGGAATCATTTTTAAACCTTATAAATCGCGATAGCCGCAAACACCACACGGCGATACGAGAAAAGCAGACAATCTAACCTAAGCTTTTATGTCGCAGCAGCTAATCTGAGCGCTAAGTGCTGAGAACTATCCTCATAGTACCTTTTATAGATACTTACTTTCAACAACGTATTACAACACGCTGTCCACTTGGATTTGTTACGCAGCATTCAATTATTTACCATGGTTGCTATTTAAGGCTACGAACAATTTGTAGCAGCGACTTTATGCCGCGAATTTTTTTTGAATCCAGTCGTCAACTTTACTTCATATCGCTTCGGCGATGACAAGCAACAGACTAATCTATTCAACGCCGAGCTGAAGTTGATAAAGTGGGAGCGGCTTCACGCCGCGATCTTTAGATGATTACCATTTGCGGCTACGAACAATTTGTAGCCGCAACTTTATGTCGCGACTTGTTTTTGAATCCAGCTCTAAACTTTACCTCATGTCGCTTCGCCGGCAAGGCAAAAACAAAGAGGCATATTATTTGTCGTCATAAATGGCGACCTACACAAAGATTTGGTGTGAAGTCGCAGGTATGCGTCGTTATAAGGGATCGCGGCGTAAAGCCGCTCCTACACACCAAGAAAAGAGCCAGACACGAGCCTCCACCACATCCACGCCCACAAAAAAGCCGCCCCTTTAGCAAAGGGCGGCTTTTCAATATTAGCTAAGTCGCGCAAAAGCGCGACTTACAACCTCTTACGCGTCGCGGTAAGTATCAACCGCTGGGCAAGAGCAAATTAGGTTACGGTCGCCGTATACGTCGTCGATACGGGTTACCGTTGGCCAGAATTTGTCTTTTGCTACACTTGGTACTGGGAATGCAGCTGCGAGGCGATCATATGCACGGTTCCAGTCGTTGCTTAGTACGTCAGCTTGCGTGTGTGGCGCAAATACTAATGGGTTATCTTCGATAGACCACTCGCCTGATGCAATCTTGTCGATTTCACCTTTGATAGAAACCATGGCTTCGATAAAGCGATCGATTTCTACCTTAGACTCAGATTCCGTTGGCTCAACCATAAGTGTGCCCGCTACTGGGAACGACATCGTTGGTGAGTGGAAGCCGTAGTCCTGTAGACGTTTAGCAACGTCCATTTCAGTAATGCCTGTGGCTTCTTTCAATGGGCGTAGGTCAACAATACATTCATGAGCAACGCGGTCGTTACGGCCACGGTATAGAATTGGGAAGTGCTCGCTTAACTTCGCCGTTAGGTAGTTAGCGTTTACAATTGCCATTTCTGTTGCTTGTTTTAGGCCTTCACTGCCCATCATTGCGATGTATGCCCACGAGATAGGTAGAATAGCTGCAGAGCCGTAAGGTGCCGCAGAAACCGCGCCGTTACCTACGTTTGTGCCTTCTACATTGATCACGCTGTGGTTAGGCATAAATGGCGCAAGGTGCGATTTAACGCCAATAGGACCAACACCTGGGCCACCGCCACCGTGTGGAATACAGAATGTTTTGTGTAGGTTTAAGTGTGATACGTCAGAGCCGATTGAACCTGGGCTAGTCACGCCAACCTGTGCGTTCATGTTTGCGCCGTCCATGTATACTTGGCCGCCGTGCTGGTGCACGATGTCGCATACTTCACGGATAGACTCTTCGTATACACCGTGTGTAGACGGGTAAGTGACCATGATGCACGATAGGTTTTCAGCTACGTCAGCGGCTTTCGCGCGTAGATCTTCTATATCGATGTTACCGTTTTTATCACAGTCAACCACAACCACTTTCATGCTTGCCATTTGTGCAGACGCTGGGTTTGTACCGTGCGCTGAACTTGGGATCAAACAAATATTACGGTGACCTTCACCGCGAGACTCATGGTACTTACGGATAGCAATAAGACCTGCGTACTCACCTTGTGCACCTGAGTTTGGCTGTAGTGATACTGCGTCGTAACCTGTGATGTTCACAAGCCAGTCGTGCAGCTCAGTCATCATGATCTTGTAACCCGCTGCTTGGTCGATTGGGCAGAACGGGTGTAACTCTGCAAACTCAGGCCAAGTTACTGGGATCATTTCAGCGGTTGCGTTTAGCTTCATGGTACACGAGCCCAATGAGATCATTGAGTGGTTTAGTGCTAAATCTTTGTTTTCAAGACGCTTGATATAACGCAGCATCTCGGTTTCGCTATGATAGCTGTTAAAGTTCGCGTGCGTTAAAATTTCATCGTCGCGCACTAAGCTTGCAGGAATACCTGTGATGTTCTCGCCTGACACTTGTGCGTCTAGCGCATCTACATTTAGGCCGTGGTCGTCACCTAAAATAATGTCAAATAGCTCAGCTACGTCCGCACGCGTTGTGGTTTCGTTTATTGCAATTGAGTATTCGCCGTTATGGTTAAGGGCAAAGTTTACGCCTTTTGCTACCGCACGCGCCACAGCTGCTTGCTTGTCAGCGTCGTCCGCTTTAACCGTAATAGTATCAAACCAAGTATCGTGCTTAAGTGCTATGCCTTTTGCTTTAAGACCTGTGGCAAGAATGCTTGCAAGGCGATTAATGCGCTCAGCGATGATCTTAAGACCTTGAGGGCCGTGGTAAACCGCGTAAAACGCAGCCATGTTCGCAAGTAACACCTGTGCAGTACAGATGTTTGAGTTCGCTTTCTCACGGCGGATATGCTGTTCACGAGTTTGCATCGCCATACGTAGCGCGTCGTTACCTAAACGGTCTTTAGACACACCAATAATACGGCCTGGTAGTGAACGCTTGTAAGCATCACGCGTGGCAAAGAATGCCGCGTGTGGACCACCGTAACCCATAGGTACGCCAAAACGCTGTGCAGAACCAAGCACTACGTCTGCACCTAGTTTACCTGGTGCTTTAAGTAGCATTAAGCTCATGATGTCTGCGGCAACACAGGCAATCGCTTTTTTGTTTTGTACTTGTGCGATTAGGTCAGTAACGTCAACCACTTCACCTGATGTTGTTGGATACTGGAATAGCGCGCCGAAAATGTCGTGGTTAGCAGCGTCGCTAGCAGGGCCTACTACGATTTCAAAACCAAACTGCTCAGCACGCGTTGATACTACGTCAATAGTCTGCACATGTACGTCGTCTGCAATAAAGAAGGTGTTTGCTTTTTTCGCTTTAGATACACGTTTTGCAAGCGCCATTGCTTCTGCGGCTGCGGTTGATTCGTCAAGTAGTGACGCACTGGCTAAGTCTAGGCCGGTAATGTCCATAGTCAGCGTTTGGAAGTTAAGTAGCGACTCCAAGCGACCCTGCGCAATCTCTGGCTGATAAGGGGTGTAAGCGGTGTACCAACCCGGATTCTCAAGTACGTTGCGTAAAATAACATTAGGTACATGAGTTGGGTGATAGCCTTGACCGATGTAAGATTTGAAAACCTTGTTTTTGCTCGCTACTGATTTCAGGTAGCTAAGGGTTTCCACTTCTGTGCGGCTTTCACCGATCTGTAAGCCCTCTTCTAAGCGAATTGAAGCAGGTACAGTTTGACCGATCAGCTCTTCAACACTAGATACTCCAAGAGCGCTTAGCATCTCACTCACCTGTGCTGGGCTTGGCCCGATATGGCGACGGATAAAATCTTGCTTTTGCTCTAACTGTTCAAGAGATTTGGCGTTTGACATTAGTCCAGGTTCCTATGATCCAAATGAAAAAGGTGAATACTGTTTTTATCTAAAAAAGATACCTTGGTAACGGCAGTATTCTAAAAGCGTTGGTATGAACTCGTCATACCTTGAGCAAGCACCCTTGCTCAAAAAGCAACAATAAAAGCCCCTAAAAAGGGGCTTTTATTACTATCAACAAATTAGTCTTCGTCGATTGAATTTGCGTAGCCTTCAGCGTCTAGTAGATTGTCTAGTTCTGACTCGTCAGACGCTTTAATACGGAACAACCAACCGTCACCGTACGCATCGTTGTTTACAGTCTCAGGGGCATCTTCTAGGTCTTCGTTTACCGCAATGATAGTACCGCCGATTGGTGCATAGATGTCTGATGCTGCTTTTACAGACTCAGCAACTGCACAGTCTTCACCCGCGTCAACTTCATCGTCTACGTCTGGTAATTCAACGAATACCATGTCGCCTAGAAGTTCTTGTGCGTGCTCAGTGATACCTACTGTGTACTCGCCATTGCCTTCAGCGCGAACCCACTCGTGTGAAGTAGCGTACTTTAACTCGCTAGGAATGTTGCTCATTTTTTTGTTCCTTTGGTCGATTGTGGTGACGCCCCGTGAGCGACACCAATGTTATTCTTAAAATTAGATAATTGACTTGCCGTTACGAACGAAACTTGGCTTAACTACTTTAACATCAACTAGTTTCTTACGCATTTCAACCTGTGCGGTCTCGCCAACTGAACGAGGTACACGCGCAAGCGCGACACTAAAGCCTAAAGTCGGAGAGAATGTACCAGAAGTGATAACACCTTCGCCACCTTCTACGATAACTTTAGAGCCACCGCGCAACACACCTTTACTTTCAAGTACTAGACCAACTAACTTGTCAGTGCTTTTTTCTGCGCGCTGTTTAGTAATAGCTGCACGGCCAATAAAGTCACGATCCTCTGGCTCCCAAGCGATAGTCCATGCCATGTTCGCCGCAAGCGGAGAAACCGTTTCGTCCATATCAGAGCCATAAAGGTTCATGCCCGCTTCTAAACGTAGCGTATCACGTGCACCTAAGCCAGCTGGACGCACACCTGCGTCTAATAATTTTTGCCATAAATCCGCAGCACCGTCGTTGTGCACTACGATCTCATAACCTGCTTCTCCGGTGTAACCTGTTGTTGCAATGAAAAGCTCGCCAGCTTGCACACCGAAAAATGGTTTCATACCCGCAACGGCCGCTTGTTGTTGTTCGTCTAGAATAGTCGCTGTTTTCGCAATCGCATTTGGTCCTTGTACCGCAATCATTGCGTACTCAGGGCGCTCTGTCACTGTCACGTCAAAACCGGCTGCCACAGCATTAATGTGTGCAAGATCTTTTTCACGTGTTGCAGAGTTAACGACTAGGCGGTATTGCGTTTCAGTGAAGAAGTAAATGATAAGGTCGTCAATTACACCGCCCTGCTCGTTTAGCATACCGGTATATAGCGCTTTACCTGCCACTGTTAACTTAGCTACATCGTTTGCAACTAGTTTTTGTAGAAATGCTTTAGCGTCTACACCTTCGATATCAACAATCGTCATGTGTGAAACATCAAACATGCCCGCGTCTTGGCGCACCGCATGGTGCTCTTCAATTTGTGAGCCGTAGTTGATTGGCATTTCCCAACCGTGGAAGTCTACCATTTTTGCGCCAGCTTCTAGGTGCTTAGCGTGTAGTACTGTTTTAGAAGTCATACTTATCCTTCACTTTTTTACTCAGCAACTTATATTGGGCACTGAGGGGGTTATTGTTATCGCACTTACGATAACTGCACGGAATTTATGAAACGAGTTTAAAACCAGCATCAGTAAGCGTTGTTTGCCACTTATCTAACACAGCAGCTTGTGCAATCAACTGGTATTGTTGCTGTTCGTCCACCAGCAAGGTTGTAATAAATACTTCGCCGCTTTGTTTGCCATAACAGGCATTTTTGTCTGAAATCCTGAGGCCTGGTGTTAACGTAAAGTCGTGAATCAAACGCTCAAACGCAAGTTCACCACTTAAGGTTGCTGCGGCTAAGTCGTGACGACGTACCAGTTCAATATCAAACTCATCCGCATGATTATCAATCAATGTTGCAAGCTCAGTGGCAGCTCTTTCACTGACAACAAAGCGGTAAGCAGTTTCACTAAAATAGTACACGGCAAAATTTTCGCCACTGTCTAGCTTGCCCTGAAAGCCCAAGCCTGGTGCCATTAATTTATTTAAATTAAGGGTGAGAATTTGACTTAAAAAAGGCGTGGTTTCAAAGCCACTGAAGTCCAGCACCACAACAGCATCCGTTGGTTTGTAATGGTTTTGCGCCGGAACACTGCCCTGACGGTGCTTTGCAAAGATAATTGGCGTGACGCTCATGGCACTACCTTAGTGAAATTTCGATGAGCAAAAGTATAAGGATGCGCAAACTCAACAACAAATTGTATTTACTTATCAATTGATAAATAATATTAATGTACTTGGGTTTTATAAATTGCATTTCCTTATATGAAAAACTTATCAATTGATGGATTAAGAACGCTGGTCACTGTGGTAGATGTCGGTGGCTTTGCCAAGGCTGGCGAGCTACTAGGCTTGTCTCAGCCCGCTGTTAGTTTGCAAATTAAACGCTTAGAAGACATGCTCGGTTGCAAGCTGTTTAAAAAACAAGGACAGCGGCAGATATTAAATCAATATGGCGAGCTACTTTTACCACTTGCCAAACAAATGCTGCAGCAAAACGATGCAATTATTCAGCAATTTACCTCTGAAAGTGTCACAGGCAGAGTGCGATTGGGTATTCCCAGTGAATTTGCAGCGCGGATCTTACCCTCGATTATTGGTGATTTTGTGTCTTTATATCCCGATGTTGCACTTGAAGTTAAATCAAGGCTGAGTAAACACTTACTTTCTGTGGTAAGGCAAGATCAATTTGATTTAGTGTTGGCGCTTAACGAAGAGCTCAGTTCGTCCAAGTATCCGGTGTTTATGCAAGATCAGTTGGTCTGGGTTGGCGATTTATCACTTGCGCAGCATTCGGTTGTCACTTTAGTCACCGCACCAGAAGGCTGTATCTATCGCCGCCGCGCTATTGAAGCGCTGCAACAAGCTGGCTTGCAATACCGTATTGTATACAGTAATGCCGATTTAACCGGCCTTACTGCAGCTTTAAAAGAGGGGCTCGGGATCACTGTGCTGGCCAAAAGCACTGTTCCTACGGAATTGCCTTATCAGACCCAAACCCAAATATTACCCAAGCTCGGGAAAATTGGTATCAGCCTAGTCAAGAACACCCAAGAGTCCGCCCATGCCGTTGATAAACTCGCCGAATTTATTGCATTGAGGTTAGGTTAAAAGATCGCGGGGTAAACCCGCTCCCACCAGCAACATAAAACCTTTATGGGAGGTCCTTTACGCGGCGATACTGATTTAAGAAAAGTTCGCGATATAAAATCGCTCCTACCTACAATATAAAACCTCTGTGGCAGGTGCTTTACGCGGTGAAGCGGATTTTAGAAAAGTGCGCGATGTAAAATCGCTCCTACCTACAATATAAAACCTCTGTGGCGGGTGCTTTACGCGGTGAAGCGGATTTTAGAAAAGTGCGCGATGTAAAATCGCTCCTACCGGCAACATAAAGCCTCTGTGGTAGGTGCTTTACGCGGCGAAGCGGATTTAAGAAAAGATCGCGATATAAAATCACTCCTACCTACAATATAAAGCTTCTGTGGGAGCCGCTTTACGCGGCGATACTGATTTAAGAAAAGATCGCGATGTAAAATCGCTCCTACCAGCAACATAAAGCCTCTGTGGTAGGTGCTTTACGCGGCGATACTGATTTAAGAAAAGATCGCGATGTAAAATCGCTCCTACCAACAATATAAAACCTTTGTGGGAGCCGCTTTACGCGGTGAAGCTGACTTATGAAAAGCTCGCGATGTAAAATCGCTCCTACCTACAATATAAAACCTCTGTAGGAGCCGCTTTACGCGGCGATCTTGTCCTATACTTACGTTAGCACTTATTAACGAACTCAAGGAGAGAGTCATGCCACATAGCTGCCGTTTAAGAAAAGGTCGGGTTTCATCGGCAGGTCAATATTATGCAATCACCATTTGCTGTAAAAACAAAACTGCTATTTTTAATAACCTCGCAGTCAATCAACTTGTTATTCGCGAAATTTACCACCTTGAGCAGGATAACATTATCAAATTAATTGCCTATACGCTGATGCCCGATCATTTACATCTTTTGTTTCAACTAAAGGATGTGTGTTCCTTATCTGATACCATTAAGTCGTTAAAAGGAAAAATAGCAACTAAGTTAAGAACAATGAATGTTAGGCAGCTATGGCAAAAAGGTTTTTATGACACCTGTATTTTGCATAACACCATGTTAAAAAACCAAGCAAGATACATAGTTGCAAACCCGCTTCGAGCTGGGTTGGCAAAACAGATTGGCGATTACCCTTACTGGAATTGTATTTATTTAAGTAATGGAATTGGGGATTTATAAAGTTGGTGATGCCTGTTTTAGGAAAAGATCGCGATGTAAAATCGCTCCTACCTACAATCTGAAATCTCTGTAGGGGCCGCTTTACGCGGCGATACTAATTTAGGAAAAGATCGCGGGGTAAACCCGCTCCTACCTACAATCTGAAACCGCTGTAGGAGCCGCTTTACGCGGCGATCCTTCTTTTATTTACCGCCGACAGCTTCTTTAGCGAACAGGTGCTTAATAGGGCCGAGATTGTCGACCAAGCTTAGACCCACTCCCCGCACTAACTTTTTCAGCGGGTGATTGCCTTCGAACAGTTCTTTAAGCCCTTGCATCATGGCAATGTGCTTTTGGGCATCGGCTTTTCTGCTGCGCTCATATTGACGCAGTATCCGTGTGCAGGCAAATTGCTCTTGCGGTGCTGATAACAAAGTGATCAGATACGCAGCGTCTTTTAGCCCTAGGTTCATACCAAGACCTGCAAGTGGATGAATGGTATGTGCCGCATCCCCCATCAAAACGATACGCCCTTGCACCCACTGTTTTGCATAGCGCATGGTCAGAGGAAAAACATGCCTTTCGCCAACCAATTCGCACACGCCACACTGCATATCAATTGCTGCGCTTAAAGCTTTATTGAACGCCTCGCCCGACATGGCTTGTAGCTGCTTTGCTTTATCTGGTGCGGTAGACCACACAATTGAATGGGTGTATGGGTCATCAAGCGGCAAAAAAGCTAGCGGCCCATCGGGGAGGAACACTTGTCTTGCCGTTGCATCATGAGGCGCTGCGGTTTTTATCGTTGCAACCAGCGCATGGTGATCATAATCCCAATAAGTGATTGGCATATTAAACTGCTGACGAATAGCAGAACGAGCACCGTCAGCTGCTACTACTAACTTTGCCATCACCGGCTCACCAGTGGCTAAGGTTAACAGCAAATCAGAATCTGTTTGATGCAGGCTTTGATATTTGGTGTTCCACATCAGCTTAGCCGATTGCTCTGCTTCGAGCGCCATTAACAGCGCATAGCGAATGGCGTCATTTTCAATAATATGACCAAGCTCAGGTAAATCTAGCGATTCACTGTCAAAGGCGATTTTACCAAAGCTATCTTTATCACGTACATCCATACGAGTATATGCCGCGGCGCGCTGCGCTTTAATATCGGGCCATACCCCTAAGCGCTCAAATAACGCTTGGCTTGCAGCGCTTATTGCGCTTACGCGCGCGCTGTATTCTTGTGCCAATGGGGCTGGCTTTTCACCACTGTCTAACACTAATACCGAGATATTTTGCTGCGCAAGTCCCAGCGCCAGCGTTAATCCAATACATCCACCACCAACAATACATACTTGCACTTGTTGCATGCCAACTCCTTTATCCTTTATACCCCATCAATTGTTTAGCCAGTGGCGCTCTTGCTGTTTTGGACAGCGCCATGGTGAGTAGACCTAAACTGCGGCCTAAGGCGAACGTTCTTGATGAGTTTGAAAATAGTCGAACGAGCGCATCGGTTAATGTCATCACCGTGTTAATGTCTTGCGCTCGCGCCAGTTGATAAGCACGCGTAAATTGAAAGCTCCCCCACTTCTCGGGCGCAACGGCCTGACATTGTGAGGTAAGTACTTGAATATCTCTTAGGCCTAAATTAAAGCCTTGTCCTGCAATGGGGTGAATAGCATGCGCGGCGTTGCCAATCACCACAACGCGATGGTGCGTGAGCTGCTCTACCCGACCAAGTACCAGCGGATAACTGGCTCGCATGCCCACTTGTACAAAGCGCCCAGCGCGATAACCAAAGGCTTGTTGTAATGCTTGCAAAAATTCAGCTGGCGCCATCGCTTCAAACTCATTGAGTTTTTCATTAGGCATACACCACACCAGTGAATAACGGTTATCACTCATTGGCAGTAGCGCCATTGGGCCATGTTCAGTAAAACGCTCGAACGCCTGACCACCATGAGCTGAGTCAACCTGCACATTGGCGATCAACGCCCCTTGCTCGTAGCCTATGCTATCAAAGCCGATATTGAGTTTAGTTCGCGTAGGAGAGTTTGCGCCGTCGGCAACGACCAATAAACGACCACATACTTGCTCGCCATTATCAAGCGTTAGAAAAACTTGCTCAGGGCATTGTGTTATTTCAGTCACCTGATTTGGGCAAAATAGCGTGACGTTAAGGCCTGCGAGTTGCTCATGTAAAAAGCTGCCATAAGGATTGACTTCAACCACATAGCCTAAGGCTTGCTCACCATAATCTTCAGGCCGGATCCACGCTTTACCAAAGTGGCCTCTATCAGAAACATTGACCTGTGTGATTGGCTCAACGTATTGCCACTGGGGATTAAATAGATTTAGCTTGCCCAAAAATGCAACCGACTGTGCAGCAAGTGCAATACTGCGGTCATCAAAACTTGGGTGCTGTTTACCTTTCGGTGCGAAGGCTTCAATAACCGCAATGTTCGCCTGCGGAGAGGCTTTTTTCATGGCAATAGCGGCGCTGGCTCCTGCCATACCACCGCCAACCACGACGACATCAAACTGTTGCACGCAATGTGTCCACTAGTTATTCATTAATGCTTCTATTTCTGTGATGGTTTTTGGCACCAACGCGGTTAAATTTTCATAACCGGTGTCTGTAACCAACAAATCATCTTCGATACGAATGCCAATTCCTTTATACTCATCAGGAACTTGCGCATCTTCGTCAAAATACAAACCTGGCTCAATGGTGAGCACCATACCAGGTTCAAATGGACGATCCGCTTCGTCTAACTTATATTCACCAACATCGTGAACATCAAGACCAAGCCAATGACCCAAACCGTGCATATAAAATGCTTTACATGCCTGAGCATCTAACAGCTCGTTTACGTCACCCGCAAGAATACCCAAATCTACAAGTCCCTCAGTCAATACTTTCATCGCGACTTGATTTGCTTTAACTAACGTGCCACCGGGTTTAACCTCGTTAAAGGCGGCATATTGTGCTGCCAATACTAGGTCATATACTTTGCGCTGAGCATCAGTAAACTGGCCATTTACTGGGAACGTACGAGTTATATCTGCCGCATAGCCTTCCAGTTCACAACCCGAATCAATCAGTATCAAGTCACCGTCTTGTAGCGCGTCACAGTTGTCGGTGTAGTGTAAAATCGTTGCATTGATACCGCTACCCACGATGGTGCCATAGGCTGGGTGACGCGCACCGTTCATTGCATAGTGGTGGTGAATTTCAGCTTCAAGCTGGTATTCCGTCGCACTAGGCTTTGCAAACTGCATCGCGCGTATGTGTGCTTCTGCGCTAATTCTGCCCGCTTCGCGCATCACGGCGATTTCCGCATCTGACTTAAACAAACGCATTTCATGCACAAGTGGACGGACATCTTTGATTATCTCAGGTGCGCGATAGCCCTTTTTCGGCGCGCCACGTAGTGTGCTGAGTAACTGCCAAACCTTATCATCAAATGCGCTGTACGTGCCTTGACCGTAGAACAACACCTTGCGGCCATTCACAAGATTGAGTAGTTCATCGTCTAAGTCACTAAGTGCAAAGGTATGGTCAAGTTCAAGTTGCGACTTAGCTTGCTCATAGCCCATACGGCGACCATGCCAAATCTCAGCAACCTTATCTTTATTACGACAGAACAACGTAGACTGACCGTTGCCCTCGCGGTCTTTTGTTAATACTAAAACCGCATCAGGCTCTTTGAAGCCAGTGAGATAAAAAAAGTCACTGTCTTGACGAAACGGAAACTCAGTATCGCGGCTACGGGTTAATTCAACAGCCGCAGGAATAATTGCGACGGCATTATTATCAAGTGCTGCAATAAGGCGCGCACGGCGTGCTACAAACTCGCTGTTTTTAATCATAATTAATGTATCGTTTTTGATGTGCCAACAGACTGCGATTCTTTACCCATTTCGGCAAAGCACAACAGTGTAGAAACTCGGACATACTCAATCACTTCAAGTAATGCTTCTTGATCTTCGTTAGAGTCTTCAAAGCCGGTATCCAGCTTTGTGATCTCGCTAAAGTCGTTGATCACCTCTTTCACGTCTGAAGATAACTTGCCATAGTCTTTTTGCTTTAGACCAAAGCCTAGTAAAAAGCCCGATACCCAAGCTATCAAGGCATTCGCTTGGTCATGCAATGATTCGTCTTCCGGCGGTAAATATAGTTCAAACTGGAACTCACCGTCGTTGAAGTGTTCCGCGACTTGCTTATAAAGGTCGATGCAAAATTCCCGTATTGGCGCTGAGAATTTTTGACCGTCATTAAATACGTCGCTTAGTAACCCTAAATACTCAGAATCTTCGATATTCAGGCCACAGGCTAATAGCCCAGATATAGTGCCGTGAACTTCGGCAGGGGCAATAAATAATTCGTGTTTCTCTAATAGCAATTGAGCTTGCTGGTAGTCTTTGAATTCGCTCATGATACTTTCCCAAGCAATTGATACTCCAATGCTACCACCGCAGCCAGCGCAACTCCAACGAATTGTATGATCAACCTCAAAGCTGAACTAAAATTCACCACTTTTTACAACCTCAGTGTACAGGGAAAGTTTTGCACTTCCCTTTACATTGAGGTTGTGAGTGCGTGGCTTTTTATCTCAGTTTTACTTGCCGCTGGCTTCTACCTTGATTAACTCAGCGAGTAACTCTGGGTCTTGTGACATAGCAACGGGTAACTGCTGACTCAACGCCATGAAATTTTGATTGTGTGTTGATGTGATAGAGAGCGAAAGGGCGTTCATTCCCAAAGCAAAGTCATTGATAGCCTGTTGTACCTCTTGTGGCAAAAACATCATCTGTAGTTGCTGCGCAGCAGCAGCTCGAAAGTCAGCTAAGGTCATCCCCTGCTGAGCCACCTCCGACTCAATAAATTCTGAGAGCTTACCCTGATTATTGATGGTAAGCGCAAGAGACTTAAATTGCAGTGACTGCATCGCGGCCATTAATTGCGACTGTAATTGCAATTCCTGCTCAAGGCTTAATGTTTGACTATCCAGCTTCGATGCCGCCAACGAGACTTCCATCAATTTTTTACTGTTGCCTAAAGAGATAGTGAAGTCTCCTTGTGCTACTTCATCAGCTAAGACCATCAGCGCAAACTCACTGTCGCCAGATGCTTCATCAAAGGAGAAGCTGGTTTTCACATGATATGTTGCCGCGAGCAGCTCAGGTGAAGTACCTTGTGAAAATACATCAGCTTTACTGTTGAGTTTTATCCCAACAAATTCGAGCTCAGTGAGTGGGCTTATCTTGTCTTGCTCGTAACCGGCAATACTTAGCTTATCAATAGTCAACTCTGGAGCACTTTGCGCTAATGATGAAATCTGTAATTGTGTGATCTCTACATCCCGTGTCAACAAATCAACGGAGCTGCTGGCAAAATCAACATCAAGACCCGTGTCAGCTTCAAAACCAGCTATCTTTTGAGTGATCGCTTGTTCTATCTGGTCATTGACATAATAGTTTACACCAACATATCCAGCGCCAGCTAAGGCTGCGGCCACCAATACTACTGTGGTTTTATTCATTTTTTACTCCGTTTTTAAAAAAGCGCCTCAAGTGCTTCACTTAGGCTCGAGACAGCAACGATTTCCATCCCTTCAATTTTTTCTTTTGGTTGATTTGCTTTTGGCACAATGGCTCGTGTAAAGCCATGTTTTGAAGCTTCACGCAAACGCTCTTGTCCGCTAGGTACAGGGCGGATCTCTCCACCAAGCCCCACCTCACCAAATACCACAAGCTGCCTATCTAGTGATTGATTTTTAAAGCTCGACACAAGCGCTGCAATCAAGGCCAGATCAGCGCTGGTTTCGGTGACTTTGACCCCACCCACCACATTGACAAAAACATCTTGATCCGACACTTGTAATCCACCATGGCGGTGCAACACCGCAAGTAACATGGCTAAACGGTTTTGCTCTAAACCAACCGTGACACGACGAGGGTTCGCCAGCTGCGAATAGTCAACCAAAGCCTGGACTTCTACCAATAACGGCCGTGTACCTTCCCAAATCACCATCACCAAAGAACCGGGAGTTTGTGCCTCACCGCGATTAAGGAAAATAGCGGACGGGTTACTTACCTCTTTCAAGCCTTGACTGGTCATCGCGAAGACACCTAGCTCATTGACCGCGCCAAAGCGATTTTTATTGCCTCGCAACGTTCTAAAGCGGCTGTCAGCGCTACCCTCTAATAAGATTGAACAGTCAATACAGTGCTCTAGTACTTTCGGCCCTGCTAATGTTCCGTCTTTAGTTACATGGCCAACCATGATAATGGCAACCTGATTTTGCTTTGCAAAGCGTGTTAAATATGCGGCGCTCTCTCGAACTTGAGAAACAGAACCCGGCGCTGATTGAATATCATTCATGTGCATAACTTGAATGGAATCTATTACCATGATGCTGGGCTTTTCTCTGAGCGCAAGCTGGCAGATGGTTTCTACGTTGGTTTCTGCTAACGTTTTTAGTTTATTAGTAGGCAAGCCCAATCGCGTTGCTCGCATGGCAACTTGTTGTAGGGATTCCTCTCCCGTCACATATAATGTATTCATGCTCTCGGCTAAGCGACACATAGTTTGCAGCAACACAGTACTTTTACCAGCACCTGGACTACCGCCGATTAATATTGCGCTTCCTGGAACAACCCCGCCGCCCAAAACACGGTCAAACTCGGTAAAACCAGTTGAAAACCTGGGTAACTGCTCAAGGTTTACTTCATCTAAGGTTTGTACTTTCGCTTCAACAAAGCCTGCATAACCTGAGGTCACGCCACCTTGTGGCGCAGCTTTAGCCGATGGAACCCGAAATTCCGTTACCGTATTCCACGCCTTACACTCAGAACATTGCCCTTGCCAACGCGCAAACTCTGCTCCACAATCACTACATACAAATGCTGTTTTCTTTTTTGCCATAAATTACAGGTATATATCTTGCTTAAACATAATAATCGGTTAAGAATAAACTAATAATATGCCAATGTTGACATAATATTGGCGGTGACCCTAAGGTCACATTAAAACGAGCGCGTGTAAAACTATTTATGCCTGAAGATAGATTACAAAAATATCAGAGCTTAATTGATGATTTAAAGCTGGATCTTGGCGACCCTGCTTTTGATCGCATTTTTAAGCAACGCACTGCGGAGCTATCCAAGCCAGATCAATTTCTACTGAAAATGGAAATGTCTAGGTTGTCTCAGCCCGTGGCTAGATTTATTGACCTCAGAGGACAAGTTGCTGGTCAAGTTAAGCCTTATGAATACGAGGGCAAACAGCATTTTATGGATGATGTTGCTATCGATGTTTTTGAGCAGGAAGTGGCAAGACATGGCGGCTATACCCTAGCTGTTTATGAAGCCGTGATGTGCACCGAAAACAACTACAAGGTGATGCAGAAGCAAGCAAAAGAGCGTGAAGAAGAAGTAGAAAAAGACGCTGAAAACCATAACTATACAAAGCTTATTCGGTTTGCTTCTTATGAGAGCCGCTCTGAAGAGCGAATGAATTACTCCATTAAAATTACGGTTGAGTTAGCACAAAACCAACCTAAGATTTCAGCCACAACTTCAGATATTTCATTAAGTGGTGCAAAAATAAAATTACCGACCAATCAGCGAGTTGACCCTGGTCAAATTATCTCAATACGTTTGGTTGGCCTTGAACAAGATTTTGAACTTGGTTTAAAAGAAGGGATCCAGTATGAGGTGGTCGCTGTTGAGCCTGGCACCATAGAATATAACCAAGTGCGTTTAAAAAGAACGTTTATCGAAAAAAACCAAGGATTCGATGACTTTTTAAACAGCTTTATTCATGGTAACAAACGTCGCTACAAAATTAATTTAGATAACACCTTAGATGCCGTAGTCTGTAAAGGTTATGAGCAGTATTATTTGCCACGAGTGTGCTCTTTGTTTGTTTTTCTAAGTGAAAAGCAACAAAAACTGTTTCCAAGTATGGTACTCACTAATGAGAATAATGCGGGTCTTAATTATTACTTTGAAGATGAAAAGAAACAATCAGCACTATACAGCGTATTCAACCAAAAGCGAGTGCAACGCCTACTTGAATTAACTGGTGCGGTAAAAGAGGCGGTATGCCATGTATTCACTCACTCAAGCCAAGGTAAAATGTATTTTTATTCTGCGTTTGATTTTGAGTTAGCCGAACTGCCGCAGCTTAACGATCTGTTTTTTGCCTTTGGTAGCCAAAAAGACAGTTTTAAAAGCTTTAAAGTGCAATTAATGCCAAGTCATCATGAAGATGCCTTTATTCCTTTATCCTTGCCTGCGAGCGCGGGGAAAAACGTTGAAAAGCTTAACAAACGCCCGTCACCACGAGTGCAAGGGTTTATCCAAAATGTAAAATACTTAATGCAATTGACCGACGTCACAACCCCGTCAATCAGCGAACGTTTTTTACACCTCAATTATGAAAAATCGCTAGTCAATCAGCTCAAAAAGTTTGGCCACGGCAAGTCATCAACGCCACCTTCGCTCGAAGTCGTTGCATTGGAGTATGTTAATCTCAGGGCGCATCGCCGCTATCTCTATAAAACGGCAGCGATTGTCACGGTTGATGGTCATGGCGTATTCAATTGTGTTACCCGTGACTTTTCGGTTATGGGATTGCAAGTGGAGTGTGAAGAAGCGATCCCCGTTAAAAAGGGAGACTCTATTCACCTTGACTTAGTGGATCTACAGAAGCTAACTAAGCAGCACAATTTAACCAAGTTGCGCTATGAAGTTATGATGGTCAATAAAACCAGTACTATTATCAACTTAAAGGTGCAAAAAATTGGTCAGCTTGACCATAATGCAATGAGCTTCTTTAAAGTATTAATAGACAACAACAAAGACAAATTAGTTGCCTGTGACGAGGCGCCAAAAGTCCCGGGGTTATCCACAGCACTACGTAATATGGTGACAAAATCAGTATGTCAGTTTCCACTGTATTTGCACAAAGAAGCATCGCACAATACCGTTGGTGCTATCGGCCAAGGCCTGTACCCGACATCCTTGCACCACCTGCTCCACTCTTTTAGCGATAACAGTGACAACACCATAGATGCAAAAGCGATTTTTCCTGAGCGCTTTGTCGAAGAAAAGCTAAGTGACGTGTTAAAAGGGCAAACTAGGCAGGATAAGCCGCTGAAATTTTTGGTTTTTATCAAGTTTGACTCGGAGCAAAAAACACAGCATGAAGCGATAAGCTCACAAGTCATTGCACAAGAGGAATCACTTGATAGCTTATATCTATTCGCTAAAAAAGCATTGCGCAACGACCTATTATTCGTATATCAGCTCTACGTATCAAAAACTGGTCGCCCAGATATGGATTACTTGGCCAATGAATTGCGCTACGTCAGTCATTACGCGATTCATAAAGCCAAGGACTTAGAAGAAGCGCTGTGGTCAATTACAGGTGTCTGTGATTTGGTTGATGTAAGTGAATATGTGATCAATAACATGGGATTTGATGCACCACTTATTCACGCTATGGAAGAAAAGAAAAAACACTGGCTAGAAGCCAACTTTAAGCATTAGCCGTATGACGTTGTGGCAACGAGCGCATACGGCCGCTCTTGTCGATTCTAATTGTTATATAAAATGAGGTTATTCTATCCAGCCAAACAAAGTTAAAATAGCGATAATAACGAGATAAAATAAAATGTTGCGTTTAACCAAACGCATCATACAACTGGCCTCAAAGGTACACCCTAAAAATTGCTGTTCAATCTGTTCAGCTGCTAACGCTGTGGTTGTGATTATCTTTCGATTTGTGGTTTTGAAATCTAATACATGCTTTAGCCAAGTGGAGGTGCCCTTGGTGAAATTACCGATGATCAAAAAACCAAAACTGGCGATCCGTGCAGGTATCCAGTTAAGCCAATAAAACAGCCTACATAGTTGCTCAGATACATGCTGCATAGGCGGAGCCTCTTGCTCGTGTTGCCAGTGTACAACCTGCCTAACTGCCGCATACAACACCGCCCCCGGAGCACCAAGTGCCACGAACCAAAATATCACGCCACAATAGTGTTGAAAGTTAATCCAAGAAAGGGTCTGTCCAAAAGTCTCGCCGCCAGGCTCATCTTCCAGTTTATCTTGCCCCATCTGCCACGCATACAGTGATGCCGCCTCGTTATCACCTCGAGTTAAGGCATTTAAGTATCCTTTGTACAGCTTGCGATATTTGGCACAACCAAAACAAATCAGCAAAATACAAATATTGACTGCAAACTGCCAAACCGCAAAGTCGCTAAAGTTATAAATTAGCGCAACCGCTAAAGCAGGCAGCACAAGCCAAATCATAATACCCAAATGTGTTCCTAATATACCGCCTGAACGTGTCCATGATTTGGTTTTGCTGTGATAGTTTTGCAGATAAAAGTCAGCTTGCCAGTGCTGCGCACGGGCGCCGAGTCGTTCAATTATAAGCGCAATAATGATAGAAATTAGAATCATGCTTACTTAACTCTCTTGGTTATTTAACAAGGAAAAATAGTGTTGCCAATCAAAAGCAGCGCCGGGATCTGTTTTACGCCCGGGTGCAATATCGTTATGTCCCACAATACGATCATTTGTGATTTTTGGATAGTAATGCTGAAGCCAACGCGTTGTTTTTACTAAACTCATGTATTGCGCTTGAGTGTAGGCGATGGTGTCTGTCCCCTCTAATTCAATCCCGATAGCAAAATCATTGCACCCTGCTTTTCCCTGCCACTGGGACACACCAGCGTGCCATGCTCGCTCACTAAATGAGACATATTGGGTGATGCTGCCATCGCGTTTGATCACACAGTGCGCCGACACTTCAAGCCCTTTGAGATCAGCAAATGTTGGATGAGCATGACAATCAAGTTTGCCCATAAAAAGTGCGTCGATATAAGGCGTGCCAAAACACCCCGCAGGTAACGAGATATTGTGAATGACCAACAAATCAACCTCACACCCAATGGGGCGTTCATTATAGTGAGGTGATGCCGTTCGTTCTGCAAAAGGTAGCCAATTCAAAGTTTTAATTCCATGCTTTGGGTTAGCGTCGATTATAAAGACAAAATAAGACAAAAGGTAGGCGCAAATTTTAGCCACGTTATTACATTCTTTTTATCTGCCGGTATATCTTTATGCTGTGCGATGAAATTGCCTCCATCAATTGTACTCCTTTGCAAAGGCGCGTAAAATTCGACTATTGCAGCAAACAACAAAAAGACAACTCTATGATTGACCAAAACCTGATCCGCCAGTTGGTAACGATGGCACTAGATGAAGATCTCAACTACCAAACTCCAAATGATGGCGATATTACCGCAGCCCTAATCCCTCAGTCGCAACACGCTCATGCTTATGTGATCACCAGAGAAGACTGTGTGTTTGTAGGTAAAGCAATCATTGAAGAAGTCTTCAAGCAAGTCGACCCAAGTGTCGCTGTTGAAGTGCTAGTCAACGACGGTGACTTCGTTGTTGCTAACACTCGCTTATTCACAGCCACAGGTTCCGCTCGAGCTATTTTAACAGCTGAGCGCACCGCGCTGAATTTTGTCCAAACTTTGTCGGGTACTGCAACCACCACTGCAAACTATGTTGCGGTGTTAGCTGGCACGCAAACCAAGCTATTAGATACACGTAAAACCATTCCAGGATTAAGAACATTGCAAAAATATGCAGTTAAGTGCGGTGGTGGTGAAAATCATCGCATTGGTCTATTTGATGCGTATCTTATCAAAGAAAACCATATCGCAGCGTGCGGCAGCATCGCCACCGCTGTTGCAACTGCGCGTAACAACCACTCGGACAAGCCGGTAGAAGTTGAAGTGGAAAATCTAAACGAACTACAACAAGCCTTAGATGCTGGCAGCGATATTATTATGTTGGATAATTTCAGCGTGGATGAAATTATCCAAGCGGTAGAGGTTACTCAAGGCAAAGCAAAACTGGAAGTGTCTGGTAACATGACAATAGAGACGCTCACAACCTACGCACAAGCCGGTGTTGATTTTATCTCCAGTGGCGCATTGACCAAACACGTGCAAAGTATTGATCTGTCAATGCGATTTGAATAATCATTGTTATCTTTATGGGCGTTTTTAACGCCCTAAATCGTCTGTTTATCTGTAATCCTGCGTAATAGAGAAACTTGTCTATTTCATTGACAAACTTACTGAAAACCCGTTAAATACGACAAAAGAATTAGAGTGTAACAAGTTCTTAAAGTTCAGTAACGGTTAGTTCCATCTCTTTTTTGAACCTATATTAGGAAAGTTTGCGCTACCGCAAAAAAATCAATAATTTATTATTAAAATTTGATTGCTGCGCTCAACGTTTACTATTAAAGTATTTGTTAATTGTGAACGCGAGAACTAATTAAGTGCTACACTCATAAAAGATTAGGGACGGCTCACAGGCATACCAGATAAATCTCAAGAAGATATATTGAGTTAGGTGAAATCAATAGCAAATGCTAAACACCACCTTCTGGTATGTAAGATAAAGCACCAGCCAGTTTGTTGATAGAATAGATTGGTGATTATTGCAAAGGTTTTAATAAACGCTTAACGTAAACATCGTAACGTTAAGTCACTTAAAATTTAGGAGACACATCATGACTCAAAAACAACAGGGTGGTTTTACCCTAATCGAACTAATGATTGTAGTTGCAATCGTAGGTATTCTTGCAGCAGTGGCACTGCCTGCTTATCAAGATTACACTGTTAAAGCTCGCTTTACTGAAGTAGTTACCGCTGGTGCATCAGTAAGAACTACTATGACTGAGTGTTTGCAGACAAACAATAATGTCATTACAGCATGTGACTCTTTTGGTGAGTTAGGTATTGCAGCACCAACAGCTACAACTAACTTAGCAAGCGTAGCAATTACAGAGACTACAGGTGTGATTACAGCAACAGGTAATGCTGTAGCAGGTGGTTTTACATATATTTTAACTCCACCAACAATTGATCCAGCAGATCCTGCACCTTCAACGTACGTATTCACAAAAAGTGGATCTTGTACAACAGCAAGCATCACAAACCTTTGCTAATTAAGTATTGGGGAGGGTTATTCTCCCCATTCACCTTTCAATCAAACACTCTAATCCATGAATAAGAAATCTATCGAATCTAGCAATACTTTAGACACCTTTATTTGGGTCGGAGTAAATAATAGAGGTAAGCGCTTAGAAGGTGAGATAACAGGTTCAAGCATTGCCCTAGTCAAAGCCCAGTTACGAAAGCAAGGCATTACTCCTTCCAAGGTAAAACGCAAGCCCAAACCTCTATTTGGTTTGTCTGGTACACAAAAAATCACCTCGCAAGACATTGCGACTATCACCAGACAAATTGCCACGATGCTAACAGCTGGCGTTTCCCTAGTACAAACATTGGAAATGTTGGCACGAGGTACAAAAAACAAGTCTCTATCTAAACTTATGGGACATGTCGCTGATGAAGTCAAAGCCGGTCAACCCCTTGCAAAAGCGCTCCGCGCATATCCAAGATATTTTGACGAACTTTATTGTGATTTAGTCCACTCTGGTGAGCAATCAGGTGCCTTAGACAGAATTTTTGACCGAGTAGCACTCTATAAAGAAAAAACCGAAGCGCTAAAATCAAAAATTAAAAAAGCACTTTTCTACCCTATTGCAGTTATCGTCGTGGCGCTAATTGTCACCTCCATCTTGCTCATTTTTGTTGTTCCCCAATTCCAAGATATATTTAATGGGTTTGGTGCGGAGCTACCAGCTTTCACGCTAATGGTGATAGGCTTTTCTGAGTTTTTGCAAGAATACTGGTGGGTATTTTTAATTGGTGTTGGCTTATTTGGTTATACCTATAAAGAAATGCTCATTCGCAGTAGTGCAGTTAAACATTTTAATGATCGCATGATCTTAAAACTGCCTATTGTAGGCGATATTTTAAAAAAAGCGGCCGTTGCCCGTTATGCACGCACCCTTTCAACCACCTTCGCCGCTGGTGTACCGCTTGGTGATGCACTAGACTCGGCTGCTGGCGCGTCAGGAAATATCATTTATAAAAATGCCATTCGAGAAATTAAGGCCGAGGTCAATGCCGGTAACCAAATGCACTGGGCGATGCACAACACCAAAGTATTCCCTGATATGGTAGTGCAAATGGTGTCAATTGGTGAAGAGTCTGGATCGTTAGACAGTATGCTTGCTAAAGTCGCTAATATCTACGAGCAGGAAGTGGACGATGCCGTCGACGGCCTTTCAAGTCTTTTAGAGCCACTTATTATGGTCGTATTAGGCGTTCTTATTGGTGGCCTCATTATCGCAATGTACTTACCTATTTTCCAGCTGGGCTCTGTGGTTTAGACCGTTTGGCAGTGTTGCGTTATTCTCAACTTGATGTGGTACACTGCCGCACATCTAGACATCAAGTACAGTCTAGTAAATAGGTACCGAGCGCGACTCGGAAGTTTCACTTAAATAAAAATAAGCGCACGACTTATGCACGACATTATTCACTTGATGCAAACACAATTATGGTATTGGTTACTGACAGTAGCTGTTGTTAGTCTTTGTATCGGTAGCTTTTTAAATGTGGTTATACTCCGTTTACCCAAAATGATGCAAAACAACTGGCAATCAGAATGTCGAGTTTTACTTGCTGATGAGCTTAAAACGCCACCAAGCACAGATACCGAAACATTTAATTTAGTCAAGCCAAACTCTCATTGTCCAAGCTGCAAAGCACCTGTCAAAGCATGGCAAAATATACCTCTGCTAAGCTGGATACTATTAAAAGGCAAGTGCCACCATTGCAGTGCGTCTATCTCTGTGCGCTATCCGCTTGTTGAATTAATAACCGCAATACTAGCAACTTGGGTTGCTTGGCACTTTGGTGCAAGCCTTGAAGCTGTCCTTTATATCGTTATTACATGGGTGTTGGTCGCGCTCACGGTTATTGACATCGATGAAATGTTATTACCAGATCAACTTACTTTGCCAACATTATGGTTGGTGCTTATTGCCAGCAGTTTAGGTGTGGGAGTGTCTCCTGGCACGGCAATTATTGGCGCAGCCGTTGGCTACTTGAGCTTGTGGAGTGTGTACTGGCTATTTAAATTGCTGACCGGAAAGGAAGGCATGGGCTATGGCGATTTTAAATTGCTCGCTATTTTTGGTGCCTTGATGGGATGGGAAGCCATCTTAACCATCGTTTTATTGTCTAGCCTAGTTGGTGCCATTATTGGCAGTATACAATTAAGTGTTCAGGGTCGTGACAAAGCCACGCCGATTCCATTTGGCCCTTATTTGGCCATCGCTGGCTGGATCACCTTGATGTATGGCGAGCAGCTTCAGCATTGGTACGTTAACTTAATCATGTGATGAAAAACAATGCTAAAAACAAATAACTGGATTTTAGGGGTAACAGGTGGCATTGGTGCGGGCAAAACTGCGATCACCCAACATTTACAACAAAAAAAGATTACTGTCGTTGATGCTGACATCGTTGCCCGTGAAGTCGTGGCTATAGGCTCTCAAGGACTACAGGCCATTGTTAATAAGTTTGGTAACAATATTCTCCTTGCAGATGGGGGGTTAGACAGAGCCAAATTACGAGCGATTATTTTTGCAGATGATCATAAAAAACAGTGGCTCGATGCGCTATTACACCCGCTGATACGTAACACACTGCTCACGCAGCTAAACGAAGCACAAAGCGACTATGTTATCTTGTCCGCACCGTTGTTATTTGAAAATGGCCTAGAACGTTATTGCGATACCACTTTACTCGTTGATGCGTCAGTTGAAACACAAATACAAAGAACGACAAAACGCGATAATGTAGACCCTACTCAGGTAAAGCGTATTATTGCAGCGCAGATGCCACGGCAAGAAAAGCAGAAAAAAGCAGACTACATATTAAACAACGACCGTCCGCTCGAAGAAAGTTTGCAAGCGTTAGACACACTACACCAGACATTTTTAACTGAAGCAAAAATACAGCAGAAGCGGCACACATAAGGAACTGCGTCTTGGGTAAGTAGTCAAAATGACATAATTTAATCTACACTCAGCGTAATAATAAATATTGAACAAGCATTGAATGTGAAGGCAAAGAGGTACTATGGAACATCATTCCCCACTACTGCGTAAGTTTATTACTCTCGGGCGAGTCACTGCCGAGCAAATAAAATCTCGCCAGTCAGAAGCTAACACCACTGCTGAATTGATATGCCTCAGCTCAGGAATGAGTTCAAAAGAACTCGCTGAAGAATGTTTGGAGTTGTTTAAAGTTCCTTACTTTAATCTAGATCATTTTAATGTCAGTGAAGTTCCACAAGCACTAGTCAAAGAAAAATTGATCCGCAAACACCATATTTTGCCGCTGGTACAAAAAGGTCGAAAACTGTATGTTGCAGCATCAGATCCCACTGATTTTGGTGCATTTGAAAACTTTGAATTTAGCACTGGGCTACAATGTGAAGTGTTAGTTGCAGACTATAAAAAGCTCGAGACTAAAATCGATCAATTGTTTGATGCCACCGGCGGACTGTCGATTTCAGAGGCTGAATTTAAAGAGTTTGCTGATCTTGACGTTGAAGAGGAGCCAAAACCCCAAAATACCAGTGAAGACAAAGATGATGCGCCAATCATTGTTTACATCAATAAGATATTGATGGATGCGATAAAAAAAGGAGCATCGGATCTACATTTTGAGCCATATGAAAAGAAATACCGAGTGCGCTTTCGTATTGATGGATTGCTACATGAGATGGCGAGCCCCCCTAATACATTGGCAACACGCCTAGCTGCGCGTATCAAGGTCATGGCTCACTTAGACATTGCAGAGAAGCGAAAGCCTCAAGACGGTCGTATTAAACTCAAAATATCTGAGCGTAAAAGTATCGACTTTCGTGTTAGTACACTCCCGACCATGTGGGGTGAAAAAATCGTAATGCGTATTTTAGATTCTTCAAGCGCTATGTTGGGGATTGACGTACTAGGTTACGAACCTGAACAAAAAAAGCTGTATCTGGATGCGCTTGAGCAACCACAGGGGATGATTTTGGTTACTGGCCCAACGGGCTCAGGTAAGACTGTATCATTATACACCGGTTTGAATATTCTTAACCAACCAGAGCGAAATATCAGTACCGCGGAAGATCCTGTGGAGATAAACCTTGAAGGTATAAACCAAGTTCAGATCAACCCTAAAGCAGATATGACGTTTGCCAATGCCCTTAGAGCGTTTCTGCGCCAAGATCCTGATATTGTGATGGTTGGTGAGATCCGTGACCTTGAAACCGCAGAGATCTCCATCAAAGCAGCGCAAACCGGCCATTTGGTGTTAAGTACACTGCATACAAACTCAGCTCCAGAGACCCTTACCCGCCTTTTGAACATGGGTGTGCCAGCTTATAACGTAGCCAGCTCAGTCAGCCTGATCATTGCTCAGCGTCTTGCAAGACGTCTTTGCCCTAAATGTAAGACGCCAGAAACCTTGCCTGACGAAGCACTACTGGGACAAGGCTTTAGCGCTGATCAAATTAAGGAGATCACTCTTTTTGCACCAAAAGGCTGTGACAGCTGCACCGACGGCTATAAAGGTCGAGTGGGTATTTATGAAGTCGTAAAGATCACCCCTGAGATTTCCCATTTAATCATGGAAGGTGGAAATTCACTGGAAATTGCTGAACAAGCGGAAAAATCAGGGTTTGATAACTTGCGCAAATCTGGCTTAAAAAAAGCAGCAGCTGGCGTGACATCACTGACGGAAATCAACCGAGTGACAAGCTACTAAACGCATACGGGAGCAGCCATGCATCGCATTCTTGTAACAAGATCGCGATATAAAATCGCTCCTACCACAAATAAGCTACTCTGTGTGGGAGCCGTTTTGCAAGGCAATCTTGTAAAAATCTCGCGATGTAAAATCGCTCCTACCACAAATAAGCTACTCTGTGTGGGAGCCGTTTTGCAAGGCAATCTTGTAAAAATCTCGCGATGTAAAATCGCTCCTACCACAAATAAGCAAACCCTCTGGGTGGGAGCCGTTTTACACGGCGATGGTATAAAAATCTCGCGATGTAAAATCGCTCCTACCACAAATAAGCTACTCTGTGTGGGAGCCGTTTTACACGGCGATGGTGTAAAAATCTCGCGATATAAAATCGCTCCTGCCACAAATCAGCGAACCACTCGTGTGGGAGCCGTTTTGCAAGGCAATCTTGTAAAAATCTCGCGATATAAAATCGCTACTGCCACAAATAAGCTACTCTGTGTGGGAGCCGTTTTACACGGCGATGGTGTAAAAATCTCGCGATGTAAAATCGCTCCTACCACAAATCAGCGAACCACTCGTGTGGGAGCCGTTTTGCAAGGCAATCTTGTAAAAATCTCGCGATATAAAATCGTTCCTACCACAAATAAACGAACCTCTCGTGTGGAAGCCGTTTTACACGGCGATGGTGTAAAAGTCTCGAGATGTAAAATCGCTACTACCACAAATCAGCGAACCACTTGGGGTGGGAGCCGTTTTACACGGCGATTTTGTAAAAGTCTCGAGATGTAAAATCGCACCTACCACAAATAAGCATCTACCAATCAGCTATACAAGTTTTGTGGTACTTTCAATACATTAATGTGCACCGTGACTTCCTCGCGATCGTGATATAAATGCTTTGCTTGAATTTCGTAGTCAACATTGTATTTTTGCAGCTCTTCATGAATTAAAGTGAGACATTCATACACACTGTCAAAACGCTTTTTCATTGGTAGCTTTAAGTTAAATATAAGCTCACGAGCAAACGCATTAACTACCCAATCTACCATCAAGTCTGCGACTCGGGTGGGCTTCTCAACCATATCGCAAACCAACCAATCAATATTGCGCTTTTCTGGGCGATACTTAAACCCATCTTCACGGAAGTGTTTCACTTGTCCTGTTTCCATCAAGTCTTCATTCATGGGTCCATTATCAATCGCAGCAACAAACATACCACGGCGCACAAGCTGGTACGTCCAACCACCCGGACACGCCCCCAAGTCAACTGCTCGCATGCCTGATCTCACACGCGTTTCTTGCTGAGCTTTTGGCACAAATACATGAAATGCCTCATCTAACTTAAGAGTAGAGCGGCTTGGCGCATCCGAAGGCATTCTAAGGCGCGGGATCCCCATAAAAAAAGGTGAGTTGTTATCACTGAATGAATAACCCACATACGCTGTGTTATTCGCTAAAAACAGCACATGCAACACAGGTTTGGCAGACTTTACCTCACGAGTCAGTTTGTTTTGCTTTTCAAGCGCTTTTGATAAAGGCGTCGAAAACTTTTTACAGAATTTAGAAAGCTCTTTCCCCTCATTGGTATCCGGTGTTTCTACACGCAGCTCACCACACAAGGGGAAGTCCTGCACCGCCTCTTTTATCACACTGACTCTATCTTCAATCGGCATATCTGTTTGCAAAGTACCAACAAACCACTGTCTAGCAAATACCAGCTTTTTAAAGTCTATTTTCTTTGCTAATGTCTCAGCATCATTAGGCGAAAAACACTCAAACGTTACGTACGCAGTATTAGGTTTGGCTTTTACATAACCTGCAATACCATGCTTTGCAGCATAATGATTAATTTCAGCAGCGGCGTCATTTTCAAAACCACCACGACAATAGATAACGATACTCGACATCAGATTCTCAGTAAGACTTAATTAAAAGGAAGATTTAGCAGCTTGAATAATCAATAAGATCCAAGCTATCAAAAAACAGCTGCCGCCAATAGGCGTAATAGGGCCCAGCCACTTCATATTAGTTAACGCCAGTAAGTATAGACTGCCACTAAACAGCAATACGCCAGCGATAAAAAAGCCACCTACGAGCTGCACTTTTAGCCCCCATTTGATTAAAAATGCAGTCGCGATAATGGCAAGGCCATGGGTCATTTGGTACTGTGCAGCAGTATTAAAAATGCCAATCGCATACTCGCTTAGACGGCCTTTTAGACCATGTGCAGCAAAAGCCCCAAGCGCCACAGACAGCAAGCAAAATACACTACCCACGATGAGATAAAGTTTAGCCATGACAATGTTCCTTGATAAAGCTAGCAGCAATTGCTGCTGCATTGGCACGACTTTCAGCTTCACTAACACCGCTTACTTTACGCGGCTTTAATGAGTGATCGCCATCTTTTAGCCACTTTACCGTTATTTGCTCTGGGAAGCACATCGCATCCACTTCAGTGCGGTTGCCAAAGGTATCCCGCTCACCTTGTAAAATTTGCATTGGGCAGTTTAGCTCAGGAAAGTGATCTACTCTCAGTTTTTCAGGTTTTCCCGGCGGATGGAACGGATAACCAAATGCCAAAACACCTTGAAGATTTACTGATGTCTCGCAGGCCAACATCGAAGCCATGCGCCCCCCCATCGATTTACCACCAATAAATAGCGGTAAATCAGGCTCGACCGCCGCTAAGACTTGCTCAAAGTAAGCGAGTAATTTTGGAGCGCGTTCAGGCGGACGTTTTTTCCCTTCGCGTTTTGCTTGCTGCATATATTCAAAGTCAAACAAGCCCACTTGAACCCCCGCCGCAGCAAGTAACTTAGCCATTTTTTGCATAAAGTCACTGTCACTGCCAGCGCCAGCACCGTGGGCAAAAATAAATTGTGCAACTGGGTTTTCTGCATAGTGCCATTCAATATTTACTGTGCTCATAAACTATTTAACTCTTGTTCGTGTTCTACCATACCGAGCATCCATTCTTTGAATGAGACAATTTTACCCAGTTCCGATTGCGACTCTCTAAATACTAAGTAGTAGGCGTTCTTACTTTCAAGGTGATGACTAAATGGAATAACCAGTCGACCCGCATCAATATCCGGCCTTGCCAGTACGCTATTGCCCAGCGCCACACCTTGGCCGTGAATTGCGGCCTGTAATACCATAGAGGAGTGACTGAAAATAGGCCCTGTATTGACCGCAACGTTTCTGACTCCCGCGGTTTTCATCCATGCCTTCCAAGCTCGCCGAGTAGTGTCATGCAATAAAGTATGTTGCGCGAGGTCGCTTGGCTGATTTAACGGCTTTGGACCCGTTAATAAAAATGGGCTACATAATGGCACGAAATATTCAGTATGTAATTTATGGGTTTGCACACCATTCCAGTTACCACGGCCATAGTAAATCGCTACATCTACATCGTCGGTTAATGAATTGTCATCATGGTCCTGAGCTTTTATCCGTACATCGATTTCTGGGTGCAATTCATTAAAATTACTGAGCCTTGGCACCAACCATTGAATCGCAAAGCTCGGCGTCAGGCTCACCGTCAGCGAGCCTTTTGCACCTCGCGCCAGCAATTTTTCAGTGGCATCAATTAACTGTGAAAAAATATCTTTTATATCGAGGTAATAGCCCTGCCCTTCCTCGGTTAACAGTAGCGAGCGGTTTTTGCGTAAAAACAACTTTAGCCCAAGATGTTCTTCTAAGATTTTAATTTGATGACTAACCGCTGCCTGCGTGACATACAGCTCCTCTGCTGCTTTGGTAAAGCTCAGATGCCGTGCCGCCGCTTCAAAGGCCTTTAATGCGTTTAATGGTGGAACTCGTCGTGACATTTATTCATGCCTATAAAAAAACCCGCAATACGCGGGCAATTAATATACCCAAGCAATCAAGTCACACAAAATTGCTTGGCTATAGATTATAAATCAGCAGCACTGGTGTCCAGTGGCGCAAAACTTTTAACAAGCTCATCTACTGCCTTCATTTGCTGTAAATAGCCTTCAAGCTTAGCAAGCGGCAGCGCACAAGGGCCGTCACACTTTGCTTCATTTGGATTTGGGTGCGCCTCAATAAAAAGTCCAGCTAATCCCAGCGCCATACCACTTCGAGCAAGTTCTGCTGCTTGAGCACGACGGCCATCAGCAGAATCGCTACGGCCACCAGGGCGTTGTAGCGCATGTGTCGCATCAAAAATCACTGGTGCCATACGCTTCATGTCATCCATTCCCAGCATATCAACAATGAGGTTATTGTAGCCAAAGCTACTTCCACGCTCGCACAAGATCACCTTGTCGTTACCAGCTTCATTAATTTTTTTAATAATGTGACGCATTTCGTGTGGCGCTAAAAACTGAGGCTTCTTCACATTTATCACCGCGCCAGTTTCTGCCATCGCGACAACCAAGTCAGTTTGACGGGCTAAGAAGGCAGGTAATTGAATAACATCCGCAACTTCTGCTACCGGTTTTGCTTGAAATGGCTCATGTACATCAGTGATCACTGGTACATTAAAAGTCTTTTTGACTTCTTCAAAAATCTTTAAGCCTTCTTCCATGCCAGGGCCACGGTAAGAATTGATTGACGAGCGATTGGCTTTATCAAATGACGCTTTAAATACGTATGGGATCCCAAGCTTACTCGTCACTTCAACATAATGCTCTGCGATTTGCATTGCCAAGTCACGTGACTCAAGCACATTCATGCCACCGAACAGTACAAATGGCTTATCGTTAGCAACCTCACGTCCCGCGACGTTAATAATATCTGTATTCATTTTTTATCCTTTAGCTACCAATCACACGAAGCAATTGTCCGCATAACCAAGCCATATATGTACCAAGCGCATAGCCAAGTACCGCTAATAACACCCCAACCGGCGCAAGCGCGGGATGAAATGCCGAAGCAACTACCGGGGCTGATGCTGCACCACCAATGTTTGCTTTACTGCCAACAGCAATATAAAACACTGGAGCTTTAATAATTTTAGCTACAATAAATAATAGCCCGACGTGCACCGCCATCCAAATAACACCAATAACAACATATTTAGGTGCTTCCACAATCTTGGTAATATCCATGTGTAAGCCTATCGTTGCAACGAGTATGTACAAAAAGCTTGAGCCAATTTTTGACGCGCCAACCGCTTCGTACTGGCGAGCTTTGGTGAACGATAACGCCAACCCAATCGTTGTCACTAATACAATGATCCAAAAAAGCTTGCTATGAAGTGAAAATTTCTTTAGTTCTGGATAGTTAGCGCTGAAAAATGGCACAAGTAGATCAGCAGCAAAGTGCGCCAACCCCGTAGCGCCAAAGGCAAACCCAACAAGGATCATAAAGTCTTTTAACTCTGGACGTCTTGCGTGCTCAGCCTCAAACGCCTGGACTTTGTCAATTAGTCGGTTGATTGAGGAGGTATCTGCACCCGTTTTAGCGTCAATTTCTTTATTTCGCGCCGCCATATAGAGCAAGCACGCCATCCACAGATTTGCGACAACAATATCAACCGTTACCATGATGGTGAAGATTTCTCCGCCTGCACCATAAATCTCTTTCATAGCCACCATATTGGCACCACCACCAATCCAGCTTCCTGCAAGCGCGGCCATACCGCGCCATACGGCTTCTGGACCAGTTACACCGAGTAGTTCTGGCATAAAAGTAGCTGTAAGTAAAAGCGCAATTGGACCACCAATCACCACACCCACCGTTCCCGTCAAGAACATGATAATTGCCTTTTTGCCTAACCCAGCGATAGACTTAAGATCAATGCTTAAAGTGAGCAATACTAGACAAGCAGGGAGCAAATAATACTTTGCAACGGTATATACATCATTGTTATTACCATCAACGATACCAAATGTGTTGAGCAATGACGGTAAAAAATAACACATTAATAGCGCGGGAATATACTTGTAAAACTTCGCCCAAAAGCCACTCTTTTGGCTAGAGGTGTAAAAAACGAAGCCTAGGATTACGGCCAACAGTCCCATAATGACCGCATTATTTGTAACAAGCGCAGTACTTTGCTCCATAACTCCTCGCTGTTATTATTTTTATGACACTATTTTTAATGCAGAATATTGTTATGATCGGCCAACTCTTTTATTTGGTGTTGGATCACTTCAATAGTCGGATCGTCAGGACATTCATCAATAAAAAATTGCAAATCATCCTTTGCCATTTTTGGGCAATTTAATTGATTCAACAAATAACCTCTATCACGGCGTTCATAAGGATCATCGCCTAATATATCCATTAGTTGTTCAACACAACTCAACGCATGACCAAACTTTTCTACTGCAATAAAGGCCCATTTTTGCTGAGATAGGTATAGCTTTACGGATTCTTCGTTGAAAATCAGCTCCATTGGTTCTTGATCTTGCTCTTGGTCTTTTTTACTTTCATTCTCCGGCATAATATACCAAGTTTGATGACCAGAGCTTGGTTCAACGACATATCCTTCTTCTTCACTCAGTGCAACATGAACAATAATTTCACCTTGACTTAAGGCCAAGCTCGCATTGAGTTTTGCGCGCTCAAGTAAGTGAACTAAAATAAGTCCTAGTGCAGTATTGGTGCCGCTGCGCATTGAAAGTGCATAACATACGCTGTTGAGTTTGTACTCAGGAACGTCTTGACTACTGCCACTAAATAACCACTGAGTATAAAAAGCATCTAAAACGCCATCTAAACACTTATGCTGGTTTTTTTGTTTTTGGCGGATCTCATCCACGGCAAATTCAAGTTCAGCTAACTGACATAACGTTTCATTGGTGTCAGCTTGTGCATCCCAACTTTGCTCAGCCTTGATACAACGGATCAAGGGTGGGTAGGAAAATGCATCTGAATTGTCATCGAGAGATAAGTCATTCTCATCTAACCAGATATCATTCTTCATAGAATTCAGTTTCTCTTGAATGCTTTTATTAAGAGCGACTAGTTTACCACTTTTTGTCATATTGCCAAAAGGCGTAAAAAAGTAATCCTAGTCGCGAACTAATTAAACCGAATCTCGGTTAATTACAGAGGTGCTATAGAAGCGCTATGATGTCGGTTAAAAAAGCAAGCTTTGCTTGCTAACAGCCAAGTGTGCGATTGCCAGCAATACAAGCGTTGCTGTGCCAAGGGCTATTATTTTTATTTTCTTAGCTCCTGCTTTTGCAATCACAAAACCAAGTGCTATGTAACCAAACACTAATATAATTTTTTGTAACAACCAAGGCTGCTGCCCTGGGCTCAACCCTGCAGTCACAGCTAGAACAACAGCAGTGATCAGCAATAAAGTATCAACACTGTGACTGGTAATGAACACACCTTTATTTGCTGCTAACTTGCCAGAACCCAAGCGTGAAAATGCACGGGTGTAAAACAGCACAATACTCAATACCACAAACAATAAATGCGTGTGTTTTAACGCCATATAATCCATAAAAATCTCTAGTCAGGGAATCGTTGTAAGATTGATTCTAACTCATTTATACAGCGATTGAATACATCTACAAGTGTAGGATCAAAGTGTTTACCTCTTTGTGCGGTAATCTCGCGCAGTGCGTCTTCTTTGCTCCATGCTTCTTTATAACAGCGCTTGTGGCGTAGTGCGTCATATACATCTGCCAGCGCTACAATCCTGCCGTAAAGGTGGATCTCATCACCTTTTTTCCCTTTAGGGTAGCCACTACCATCCCATTTTTCATGGTGATCTCTAGCTATCAACGCGCCAGCACTGACAATTTCTCGGCGTGAGTCTTTGAGTAATTCAAACCCTTTTTCTGTGTGGGTCTGCATTACTTTCCATTCTTCATCTGTAAGCTTACTCGGTTTGTTTAAAATGGCATCGGGGATCCCCACCTTGCCGACATCGTGTAGAGGTGATGCCATTTTGACAAGCTCTGCCTCTTTGTCGGACAAACCTATCTCCTTAGCTAAGGCATGACACAGATAAGCCACCCTTTTCACATGATTTCCTGTGTTTGTAGAGTGTAACTCCAACGCTTCGCTCAAGCGGATCACTAATTCTTGCTGGGTATCTTCTATTTCAGCTTGAAGCTGCACGTTTTCGTATGCTAACTGCATATTCTGCGCAAAAATATCAATCAGGTGTCTTTGCGTTTCAGTTAAAAACTCAGGGATCCCAGACACAAACAGCATCGAAGCGTGGTTATAATCGCTAGAACAATACGCAAATAGATAATTATCTTTATAAACAATATCTTTTTCTTGAAGCGCTTTTAGGCAAGCATCCATTTGGTCACTGCTTAGCACTTCAGCGATAGGTTTACCCTCGCTGCTTTCAAACTCACCGCGCCCTGCAAACACCACTAACTGGTCATTGCTTTGTCCAGCTTCTTTACCTGCTGCAAGGGAAGTTGCATACATTGCCTGATCAACAGTGCCAAGGAGCGACGTCAACTGCTGAAGCACTCCTTCTATAAAGCTCTCGATTGAATGTGTCGCGAAAATATCTCGAGATGCTTTAATAATTTTTTCCAGCCCCTGTCTAGATTGGTCAATAGCCAGAATATCTCGATACGAACGCAAACTCGACATCACGACGGTAAAAAGCTTTTGCGCTGTCAGTTCAGTTTTTGACTTGTAGTCATTAATATCATAGTTGACAATCACTTGGCGCTCTGGCGCTTGGCCAGGCTGCCCCGTTCTTAGAATGATACGGATGTGGTTGTTCTTGGCTACTTCACGAATGTACTTAGCAACTTGTAAGCCGGCATCATCGCTTTCCATCACCACATCAAGCAGTACAACCGCTGCATCAGGGTGACTATCCACAACTTTTTTTGCTTCCTCGCCGGAATAGGCACTAATAAACTCGAGCCGTTTATTCTGAAACTCAAAGTCACTGAGCGCCAACTTAGTCACCGCATGCACCTCAGGTTCATCATCAACAATAATGACCTTCCAAGTACCAACCTTTTCAGGTTCTACTACATCAGCGGGTTCATCTGAAAACAAAAAATCATCCATATTGCGGATCCTATTGTAGCGCCTAATTCTGGTGTGGATTCGTGGCTTTTAAGGCAGCATTGCCAACGTCACTCTATCACACCCTGCCATATCTTTTATGGTAAGTATATTAATATACGCCATTTCTGCAAAAAACTGACGGATCTTACTCGCTTGCTCAAAGCCATGTTCGAGTAGTAGATAACCGCCAGCGTTTAAGTGCCTTTTGGCGCAGGTAATAATATGAAAAATATCAGCATAACCATGCTTCTCAGCGACTAACGCACTGCGCGGCTCAAACCTAACGTCGCCTTGAGATAAGTGGTGATCTTCCTCATCTATATACGGTGGATTACTGACGATAAGATCAAACCGCTGCTCAGCCAAAGCGTCGAACCAGTCACTTTGTAAAATGGTCACGTTATCAAAGCCTAACTGAGCTTGATTTTCCTTAGCTAACGCAACTGCTGCCGCTGAAGCATCAACCGCGGTGACTTCCCATGAGGGGTATTCACTCGCTAAAGCTAACGCAATTGCTCCTGTGCCTGTGCCTAAGTCTAGCACTTTTGCATCATTTGGCATGGTCAGTGTGAGTACATGCTCTACTAATGTTTCTGTATCAGGTCTTGGAATAAGTGTGCTGTTGTTAACCTTAAGCGGTAAGCTCCAGAACTCTCTTTGGCCGGTAATGTGTGCGACTGGTTCACCGGTGATGCGACGTTTGATGTAAGTTTCGAACAATGATTGTTGAGGCTTTGAGAGCTCCGCTTCAGGCCATGTAAAGAGGTAAGTGCGGTTTTTTTCAATGACGTGCAGTAACAGCACTTCACTGTCTAGCTTTGCTGATTCGGAGTAGTCATGCAGTTGTTTAGTTGCCCAAGCAATAGCCTGAGCAATAGTGAGCACTGACATCAATCGCCATCACTCATTGCTGCAAGTAGGTCGGCCTGATATTCAATCACAAGCGGATCAATAACCGCACCAAGCTCTCCCGACATTACTTCGTTTAGGCGATAAAGTGTTAAATTTATGCGGTGGTCAGTGATACGTCCTTGAGGATAATTATAGGTACGAATACGCTCAGAGCGGTCACCGCTACCTACTAAGTTACGGCGCTCAGACGCTTCTGCTGCGGCTCGCTTTTCGTCTTCAGCTTGTTGTAAACGAGCGCTCAGTACTGACAAGGCTTTAGCTTTGTTCTTATGTTGTGAACGCTCATCCTGACACTCCACCACTACACCTGTTGGTAAGTGCGTAATACGGATGGCAGAATCCGTTTTGTTGACGTGCTGACCACCGGCACCTGAGGCACGGAAAGTATCAATTTTTAAATCTGATGGATTAATTTCTATGGCTTCGGCTTCAGGAATTTCTGCCATCACCGCCACTGTACACGCAGAAGTATGTACCCGACCTTGCGACTCTGTTTCAGGTACTCGCTGCACTCGGTGCGCACCAGACTCAAATTTAAGTTTTCCGTAAACACCGTCACCACTAATGTTTGCGATCACTTCCTTATAACCACCATGCTCACCTTCGTTGGCACTGATGATTTCTACGCGCCATTTTTGTGTTTCTGCGTAGCGGCTATACATACGGAATAAATCACCTGCAAAAATGGCAGCTTCATCACCTCCAGTGCCCGCACGCACTTCTAAAAACACGTTATTATTGTCTTTTGGATCTTTAGGTAACATTAGTACCTGGAGGTCATCTTCAAGTGCTGCAATAGCTGCCTTGGCTTCTTTGTACTCTTCCTGCGCCATTTCTCGCATATCTGGATCTGAGTCTTTTAGCATTTCTTCTGCAGTTGCTACGTCTTCCTGAGCCTGTTGGTAGGCTGTAAACGCTTTAACTACATCTTCTAATTCTGAGAACTCTTTAGATAAGGCGCGAAAGCGGTTCTGATCGCTAATTACCTCAGGTGAGCTTAGCATGGCTTGCACTTCTTCATAGCGCTCTACTAAGGTTTCTAACTTACGATATACAGACTCTTTCATTAACTGTTATTCCTGCTCAATTCCTAATGTTTGCTTAAGTTGCGCTAACTTGTCGATATTACCTTCTTTCGCAGCCTCTTGAATGGCGCGTGTGGGTGCATGGGTTAGTCGATTACTCAGCTTATTTGCTAATTCGATAATAATTTTTTCTGCGTCTTTGCCCGATTGTAGCTGATTTAACGCTTTTTCTACGAGCTCATTTTTTATTTCTTGTGCACTTTGGCGATATTGCCGAATGACATCTACGGAGTGCAGCGAGCGCTGCCACTCAGAAAACTCTTGGGTACGGACATCAATAATTTGCTGCGCTTCAATAGCAGCCTGCTCACGGCTTGCCAAATTTTCATTCACAATGGCCTGAAGGTCATCAACAGAGTAAAGGTAAGCAGCATCTAGCTCTGATACCTGACTTTCAATATCGCGAGGTACTGCAATATCGATAAATAACATTGGCTTGTGTCGACGCTTTTTAAGCGCCTGCTCAACCATACCCTTCCCTATAATCGGCAAAGTACTGGCCGTGGAACTAATGACAATATCGGCATCAGGTAACGCCTCAGGAAGCTGTGCCAACGAAATCACACTCCCGCCTATTTCTGTTGCTAGGTTTTGCGCACGCTCAATGGTTCTATTCGCAACAGTAATAGATTTAGGGTTATGCTGCGAGAGGTGTTTTGCTACCAGTTCAATGGTTTCACCAGCCCCTATCAGTAATACCTGTGTTCTGTCTAACTGGCCATAAATGTGCTTAGCTAAATTTACCGCGGCATAGGCGACTGAAACAGCACTGGCACCAATGTCTGTCTCTGTACGCACCTGCTTTGCCACTGAAAATGTTTTTTGAAATAGTCTCTCAAAGGTCGGATGAATAGCTTGATGTTGCTTTGCTGTACTAAACGCCTGTTTGATTTGCCCAAGGATCTGCGGTTCACCGAGTACCAAAGAGTCCAGCCCACAAGCCACACGCATTAAATGGTTTACGGCATCTTGGTTCATATGCACATAGACATTTTCCGTTAAGGCTCGTTGCTCTATGTTATGAAACTCAGATAGCCAATTGAGTAATGCTTGGGGATCAGCAGACTCAAGGCTACAATAGATTTCGGTTCGATTGCAGGTCGACACAATCACAGATTCTTTAAACTGCGAAGAATGTTGGAGTTGGTGCAATGCTTCTGTAAGCTGTTCTGGAGAAAACGCCACTTTTTCACGTAATTCTACAGACGCGGTTTTGTGATTGATACCAAGTGCGATGATGGTCATAGATGCCAGTATTGCTCGAGCCCTGCTTTAAAGTCGGCAATTTTACCAAAAATCAATCGAATATGGAAAGTAAGGAAAGGCCTTTGAGACAACTTCATTTGATTTTACTCATATTTTTATTAATTTTAACAGGCTGTGCGCAACAATTACCTCAGCAAAATGCGGCACAAGACTGGCGCTCTAAGCTAAAACAACAAAAAAATTGGCAAGCTCGAGGTAAACTTGCATTCATTGCTCCAGACAATCGTCAATCAGCCAACTTTAATTGGTATTTAAAGGAAAACAAACAAAATCTGATCTTAACTAGCTTTGTCGGCACCCGTATATTTGAACTTGCTGAGCTAGACACACACTCTGAACTGACCTTTGAAGACAATGTCCACAAAGGTATGGACAGTAGTGACTTAGTCAAACGCTTAAGTGGACTGTCGCTACCTGTAAACCAAGCTCCACAGTGGTTAACTGGACAAGTTCAAGCACCAGCCAACAAACTTGATGATCTTGGTAGAATAAGCAATACACAATGGCAAAGCCCATCAGGCCGAGTGTGGCAAATCACCTATCAACAATATAAAATGCAAGATGGCATGTGGTTACCGAGCCGTATGAAACTCTCATCGACCAACATTGAGGTCAAAGTATTAATCACTTCATGGCAGTTCAAATGAAGACACTGACACTAAGCGCTCCGGCAAAATTAAATCTTTTTCTGCATATCAACGGTCGTCGAGAAGACGGCTACCATGAGCTAGAAACTTTATTTACTTTTTTAGATTTTGGCGATGAGTTAGCCTTTACACTCACCGACACCAATCAAAATATCATTATTACTGGCGACATTGCGGATATCCCACTTGAGCAAAACCTCATTTATAAAGCCGCTAAAACACTCGAGCCGTACAAAAAAGTTACAGCAGGAGTCGAAATCCACCTAAATAAAAAACTACCTATGGGTGGAGGGGTTGGAGGGGGCTCTTCGGATGCAGCAACCACATTGCTGGCACTAAATACACTTTGGCAATGTCAACTTACTATTTCAGAACTTGCAAAAATAGGCTTAGGTTTAGGTGCGGATGTACCTGTATTTGTCGAAGGTAAAACAGCCGTTGCACATGGTATTGGGGAGCAGCTTGAGCCAATGGATATTCCACAAAAATGGTATTTAGTGGTTGCCCCGCCGGTTCATGTCAGCACTGCATTAGTCTTCACGCATCCAGATTTGCCTCGTGCTACTCCTAAGCTTAAAAACGGTTGGAAACTCTCGGATACAGGCAATGACTGTCAAACTCTTGTCAAAAAGCTTTACCCCGAGGTTGAAAAGACCCTCACGTGGTTGCTAAAATATGCACCAACCAAAATGACTGGTACTGGAGCTTGTTGTTTCGCGGAGTTTGAAAATCGTGAGGCAGCGCTGCGTGTGCTCGAAACTCTACCATCATCTTGGCAGGGCTTTATTGCCCAAAATACAAGTGAGTCAATTTGTCATCGACAATTACGCGCTTGGCAAAACTAGAAGTAAATTGTTTAAGTTAGCTTGTTTTGACTTTTTTATTTCATGGTCATTGCATGTTAGTCCAAAAAAATTCAGTGCCTGAGGAACCCTACCGTGCCCGACATGAAGCTCTTCGCTGGTAACGCAACACCTGAGCTAGCTCAAAAAGTTGCAAAACGTTTGTTTATAGAGTTAGGTGATGCCGTTGTTGGCCGTTTTAGCGACGGTGAAATTAGCGTTCAAATCAACGAAAACGTTCGTGGTTCAGATGTATTCATCATCCAATCAACATGTGCTCCTACAAATGATAATTTAATGGAGTTAATCGTCATGGTTGATGCGCTACGTCGTGCATCTGCTGGTCGTATCACAGCCGTTATTCCTTATTTCGGTTATGCACGCCAAGACCGCCGAGTGCGCTCTGCTCGTGTTCCAATTACTGCGAAAGTGGTAGCAGATTTCCTATCAAGTGTTGGTGTTGACCGTGTCCTTACTGTTGACCTACACGCAGAACAAATCCAAGGTTTCTTCGACGTACCTGTAGACAATGTATTCGGAAGCCCTGTGCTTATCGAAGACATGAAAGAGCGTAAGTTTGAAGATGTAGTCGTGGTTTCACCTGATATTGGCGGCGTTGTTCGTGCTCGTGCGATTGCAAAACTGTTAGACGACAAAGACCTTGCTATTATAGATAAGCGCCGTCCGCAAGCTAACGTTTCTCAAGTGATGCACATTATCGGTGATGTAGCTGGCCGTGACTGTATTATCGTCGATGATATGATTGATACTGGTGGCACCCTATGTAAAGCTGCAGCTGCACTTAAGGAACATGGTGCAAAACGCGTGTTTGCTTATGCGACTCACCCAGTGCTTTCAGGTAATGCTGCTGAGAATTTACGTGACTCAGTGATTGACGAAGTTATCGTAACTGACTCAATACCTCTTTCAGATGAATTAAAAGCACTCGATAACATCAAAGTACTAACACTTGCAGATATGATGGCTGAAACTATTCGTCGTATCAGCAACGAAGAGTCTATCTCTGCGATGTTTCAACACTAATCAGCAATAAAACTGATTAGTCAAAAAGCACCTCTGGTGCTTTTTTTGTTTTATAGGTTTCATTGCAGGTGCGTTAGTGGTATATTGGCGCGCCTTTTTTAGGCAGGGAGCTTGGTCGCGAGCTCTCTGACATATTAACTTAAATTATTTTGGAGACATCCATGTCTGTATACAAATTAGACGCTGAAGTACGTTCTGACCTAGGTACTGGTGCGAGCCGCCGCCTACGTCGCGCTGACAAAGTTCCTGCAATCCTATACGGTGCTGGTAAAGATGCAGTTTCACTAACTCTTGACCACAACAAAGTATTAAAAGCGCAAGAAGACGAAGGTTTCTACACTCACATCCTTACGCTAAACATCGGCGGTGAGTCTGTTGAAGCAATTCTTAAAGATATCCAACGTCACCCGTACAAGCCTAAGATCACTCACTTAGACTTCCAACGCGTTGATGCTTCACAGAAGCTACACACTAAGATCCCTGTTCACTTCATCAATGAAGAAAAAGCAGCGAAAGGCGGTAACACTATCGTTCACCAACTAACTGAAATCGAAATCACTTGCCTACCAGCAAGACTTCCTGAGTTCATCGAAGTTGACGTAGCGAATGTAGCTGCTGGTGAAACTCTACACCTATCTGATATCACACTTCCAGCAGGTGTTGTGTCAGTTGAGCTTGCTAAAGGTGCAGATCACGACCAAGCAGTAGTTTCAGTAAACGCTCCTAAAGCAGCTCCTGCTGAAGAGTCTGCTGAAGACGCAGCTGAGTAATTATTCAGGTGTTAGCACCTTGAATAATATTCAAATGCTTGTGGGCCTGGCAAATCCAGGCCCCGAATACGCAAACACCCGTCATAATGCTGGCGCATGGTTTATTGAAGAACTAGCCAGACGATACAACTGCCTCCTTAAACCAGACTCTAAGCACCATGGCCTTACTGGCAAAGTGCTCATCAACAATCAAGAGTTTAAATTACTGATCCCTACTACTTATATGAATTTGAGTGGTAAAGCAGTCTCGAGTCTTGCCAATTTTTATAAAATCCCCGTTGAGAGTATTCTCGTTGCTCATGATGAAATGGATATTGAACCCGGTATTGCCAAACTTAAAAAAGGTGGCGGCCATGGTGGTCATAATGGTCTAAAAGACATCATAGCAAAAATGGCAAACAACAAAGAGTTTATGCGACTACGTGTTGGAATTGGCCATCCAGGACACAGAGACAAGGTAACTGGTTGGGTCTTAGGCAAAGCCCCACAAGCGGATCAAGAAAAAATTGAGGCCGCTGTTGATGAAGCAGTCAGATGTATGGAAATACTCGCAAAAGACGGTGTGTTAAAGGCGCAAAATAGACTACATTCATTTAAACCGTAACAGTTCACTGCTGCGACTTAATTGAGTCATACCTAAGCTTCTCGGTTCGCGAATGTGGATTGAGATAATACGGTAGAAATTTAGGAATAAACACTATGGGTTTTAAATGTGGCATTGTTGGTTTACCGAACGTAGGTAAATCTACTTTATTTAATGCGTTGACTAAAGCGGGCATTGAGGCCGCAAACTTTCCTTTTTGTACTATCGAACCGAATACCGGCGTAGTACCTGTACCAGATTCTCGTCTTGATCAGCTAGCTGAAATCGTCAACCCTCAGCGTACTATCCCAACCTCTATGGAGTTTGTGGATATTGCAGGTTTGGTTAAAGGTGCATCCAAAGGTGAAGGTTTAGGTAACCAATTTTTAGCAAACATTCGTGAAACCGATGCTATCGGTCACGTTGTACGCTGTTTCGAAAACGAAAATATCGTACATGTAGCAGGCCAAATTGATCCAGCTGAAGATATTGACGTTATCAATACTGAGTTGGTGCTTGCGGACATGGATGCGGCTGACCGCGCTGTATTGCGTAACGCTAAGAAAGCCAAAGGTGGCGACAAAGACGCAAAGTTTGAGCTTGTGGTACTTGAAAAAGTAAAAGCACACTTGGATGAGGGCCTAACACTTCGTTCGTTAGAGTTAACTAAGGAAGAAGCGGCAGCAATCAGCTACTTAAACTTCTTGACTATCAAGCCAACCATGTATATTGCAAACGTTAATGAAGATGGTTTTGAAAACAACCCTTTCCTTGACAAAGTACGTGAAATAGCAGCTGCTGAAGATGCCGTTGTCATTCCTGTGTGTGCTGCGATTGAAGCTGAATTGTCTGAGCTTGACGAAGAAGACAAGAAAGAGTTTATGGACGACTTAGGCCTTGACGAGCCAGGTCTTAACCGCGTTATCCGTGGTGGTTATGAACTATTGAAGCTGCAAACTTACTTTACAGCAGGTGTTAAAGAAGTGCGTGCATGGACTATCCCCGTTGGTGCAACAGCACCACAAGCCGCAGGTAAGATCCATACAGACTTTGAACGTGGCTTCATCCGTGCACAAACTATCGGTTTTGATGACTACATCGAATTCCGTGGTGAGTCTGGTGCAAAAGATGCAGGCAAAATGCGTCAGGAAGGTAAAGAATACATCGTTAAAGATGGCGATGTGATGAACTTCTTATTTAACGTGTAAACGTTTTAGCGATACGACATACCATAAAAAGGAGCTTCGGCTCCTTTTTTGTTTCCTAAACCCGAAAAAATTAATGTGAGATCAGACTATCTCGCTAAATAACTACTGCTTTGGGTAATTGATGTCTTTCTCGCAACCTGTTTTACACAATACCCTAGCTTAAAATTCAATCGGCATTGTTAAAGATTTGCAATCCCCCCTTAGGATTTGATATAAAAACAGGCCGTTTCGCTTAATTTATCTGCAAATAAACTGTGATAACTGATTTTTTGCAAAAAAGGTGTTGACGGCTTGGGGGCATATACGCATAATACGCCCCGCATCAGCGATGATGAGAAGTTAAAAAGATGGCTATGTAGCTCAGCTGGTTAGAGCACATCACTCATAATGATGGGGTCCCCTGTTCAAATCAGGGCATAGCCACCATATTTTAACTACTACCAAAACTCATCTAGCTAGCAAAAAGATGTGCGGAAGTGGCGGAATTGGTAGACGCGCTGGATTTAGGTTCCAGTATCTTCGGATGTGAGAGTTCAAGTCTCTCTTTCCGCACCATGTTCTTTTAAATCAGAACTAAAAGAGATTTTATTTCGTTGGAGTATCGCCAAGCGGTAAGGCAGAGAAGAGAGAGGTTTTGATCCCTCACTCATCCCCCCCAGATTCAAATCCTGGGTTCAACAATTTAAGTTAGATTTGAGTTTTCGTTGGAGTATCGCCAAGCGGTAAGGCAGCGGGTTTTGATCCCGCCATTCCCAGGTTCAAATCCTGGTACTCCAGCCAACAATGCGGAAGTGGCGGAATTGGTAGACGCGCTGGATTTAGGTTCCAGTACCTTCGGGTGTGAGAGTTCAAGTCTCTCTTTCCGCACCATGTTCTCGATTAGAACTAAAATAATCAAGTTTTCGTTGGAGTATCGCCAAGCGGTAAGGCAGCGGGTTTTGATCCCGCCATTCCCAGGTTCAAATCCTGGTACTCCAGCCAATGGCTATGTAGCTCAGCTGGTTAGAGCACATCACTCATAATGATGGGGTCCCCTGTTCAAATCAGGGCATAGCCACCATTCTTTAAATGCAGAAGTAGCGGAATTAGCAGTTGTCTAGATGTAGACTCTTGATTTAGGTTCCAATAACCAATGCAAAAAGATTTGCGGAAGTGGCGGAATTGGTAGACGCGCTGGATTTAGGTTCCAGTATCTTCGGATGTGAGAGTTCAAGTCTCTCTTTCCGCACCATGTTCTTTTAAGTCAGAACTAAAAAAGATTTTATTTCGTTGGAGTATCGCCAAGCGGTAAGGCAGCGGGTTTTGATCCCGCCATTCCCAGGTTCAAATCCTGGTACTCCAGCCAACATTCTGAAGTTGAGAAATTGGCAGATGTCTTGAAATAGACGCTGGATTTACGTTTCAAATACTCCAGATAATACAATGCGAAAGTTACGGAATTGGCAGTTGTCTTGATATAGACGCTGGATTTAGGTTCTAATAACTAATGCTAAAAGATTTGCGGAAGTGGCGGAATTGGTAGACGCGCTGGATTTAGGTTCCAGTATCTTCGGATGTGAGAGTTCAAGTCTCTCTTTCCGCACCATATTCTTTCAAGTAGAATTAAAAACACTTGAACTTACCTCTATTGCTGGGTATCGTCTCGACACGAAGTGGAAGCGGTAAGGTGGCCTAAATCAAATCTGGGCTAAATAAGATTTGAACTTACCTCTATTGCTGGAGTATCGCCAAGCGGTAAGGCAGCGGGTTTTGATCCCGCCATTCCCAGGTTCAAATCCTGGTACTCCAGCCATCTCTTTAAGATGCAGCTAAGAAAAATGTAATGTGCGGAAGTGGCGGAATTGGTAGACGCGCTGGATTTAGGTTCCAGTATCTTCGGATGTGAGAGTTCAAGTCTCTCTTTCCGCACCATTTATATCATCTTTTATACCCTTCATAATATATCCAATCAATACTGCATCGATAATGTCGAATATTCTGCTATTGCTAACCTAAGAACTATTGTTACTGCTGAACAATATGAAACTATCATCGCGATAAACTCGTTTTAACCTGAGGTTTCGATAAGGGATGTTCCAACTCATTGTTACTAAAGCACAACTTAGTTGTTTCCTTGTCTAGCCAGAGGGTTTTACAAAGATGTAGAATTTAAAGGCAAAGCGAAAGATTGTGCGACCGCTCTTATCCCTGTTTGCCCTTTTCTTAGAATGTTTACAAACAAATTAAAAGCCCACGCCCCCCATGGCGTGCTTAAGTACTTCTTTTTTTAGCGGCCCTGCTTTATTCGCTACATTCAACGCGAGGTTTCGTAGATGCTTTAGTGGTGTGACTTGATTTGAAAATCCAAAATAACACGCATCCATCATACTCATCATCAAGAGATTGTCTTTTCTACGCTTAGATTCGTAATGATTAAGTGCACCGCTGTCACCTATATCTTCACTAGGATCCAACGCTTGGGCAAGCGCTACAACGTCTTTGAAGCCAAGGTTTACGCCCTGCCCCGCTAATGGGTTAATAGTGTGCGCCGCATCGCCAACTAACACTATTCGCTCGGCAACATAAGCATTGGCGTGCTGTCTGGCAAGTGGAAACACAGCGACATCTTCAATCTCAAAATCACCCGGTAATTCAAAAAATGCGGACTGTACTTCTTGTTTTAACGCTTGCTTGTCTAATTGCTTCAACATCTTGAGTTTATTGCCATTGTCATACCAAATTAAATTGGCATAGGGGTACTGCATGGGCAGAAATGCAATAGGCCCAGATGGCTTAAATTGCTGCCATGTTTTTTCTTGCTGTGGCGCATCTAATTTAATGAGCAACCCCATGCAATGTTGATCATATTGCCACCCAGTAACACCAATGCCACTCAATTGACGTACGACCGAGCGACCACCATCTGCTGCGATCAATAAATCAGCAGTATAGTTTTGTTGTGAATAATGGATTGTAATTGAATCATTGTCTCGGGTTATGTGAGTAGGGAATCCCTCTGGCGACACTACTTTAATATTAAATTCGTAAAACTGCTGCCAAAGTGCAGCCTGGATCAAGTTATTTTCAATTAAATGCCCTAAATGTGACGCATTTAATTCTTCACAATCAAAGAGTAATTGCCCAGGCTTATCCTCGTAGGCTTCTAACTGCTTGTAAACGGCTGCTCTGGTATTTCTTAGTAGCGGCATAGCGCCAAGTTCATCTAATAAATGCTCCGAAAAACGGTTGATTGCCGACACCCGAATATCGACCTTATCACTTGCCAACACTACGTCAGGTGATATCGGTGCATGTTCAATCAGGGTAACGTCAACACCTTGCTTAGCTAACTTCACCGCACAAGCAGCACCTACCATGCCGCCTCCCACTATCAGAGCCTTGTTTTTCATGCCATATTCCCGTTATTAGAGTCTTTGCGCATTGTAACGCATATAAAAACAGATGTTTGCTTAAAACGCACTGTATTGATCCACATTTTGAAAGTTAAAATCTATACTTGGCTTGACAAGATAGGTCATATAAAATACGCGTCCTTTAGGCATAATGATATCACTTTCAGTATCGTCTGCCCGAGAAAGCGTAGTGCTAAACACCGAGTTGTAAACGAGGCAATATTTAAATGAGTAAAAAACTGCATATTAAAACCTGGGGTTGTCAAATGAATGAGTACGACTCCCAGAAAATGGCGGATCTTTTGGATTCAACAAATGGCTATCAGCTCACAGAAGAAGCTGAACAAGCTGATGTGATCCTACTCAATACTTGTTCGATTCGTGAGAAGGCGCAGGAAAAAGTATTTCACCAACTTGGTCGTTGGAAACTATTAAAAGACACAAATCCAGATCTCGTTATCGGCGTAGGTGGCTGTGTCGCATCGCAAGAAGGTGACACAATTCGACAACGTGCTCCATTTGTTGATATCGTGTTTGGTCCTCAAACCTTACACCGCTTGCCGGAAATGATTAAGCAGGTGCAGAGTAAAGAAGGCTCTGTTGTCGACATTTCGTTCCCTGAAATAGAAAAGTTTGACCGTTTACCTGAGCCAAAAGCTGAAGGTCCATCGGCATTTGTGTCGATTATGGAAGGGTGTTCTAAGTACTGTACGTTCTGCGTTGTACCCTATACCCGCGGTGAAGAGGTTAGCCGTCCGTTAGACGATGTTATTTTAGAAGTCGCTCAGCTTGCAGAACAAGGCGTGCGAGAGGTAAACCTATTAGGCCAAAACGTAAATGCGTATCGTGGTGAAATGCACGATGGTGAAATCTGCTATTTCTCTGACTTGCTACGCTATGTTGCTGCAATTGACGGTATCGATCGTATTCGTTATACCACTTCTCACCCAGTAGAATTTACGCCGGATATTATTGAAGCGTACGCTGATGTGCCTGAACTTGTTGACCATTTACACTTGCCAGTACAAAGCGGCTCAGACCGTATTTTGAACCTGATGAAGCGTGGTCACACCGCACTTGAATACAAATCAACCATTCGTAAGCTACGTAAAATCCGTCCAAATTTAAGCATGTCCTCAGATTTCATTATTGGTTTCCCGGGTGAATCAAACGCAGACTTCGAAGCAACGATGAACCTTATCAATGATATTGGTTTTGATATGAGCTTTAGTTTCATCTACTCGGCACGCCCAGGTACACCTGCCGCGGATTTACCAGATGACGTTGCTGAGTCTGAAAAGAAAGAGCGTCTGTATATTCTACAAAATCGTATCAACCAAATGGCGCAAGATATTAGCCGCAAAATGCACGATACCGAGCAACGTATCTTGGTTGAAGGTCCATCGAAGAAGAACCCTATGGAGCTTCGTGGTAGAACCGAAAATAACCGCGTTGTAAACTTCGAAGGCCCGCATTCTGTGATCGGCCAATTCGTCGATGTACGTATTACTGAGGCGTTACCAAACTCGTTACGTGGTGAGCTTATCCGAACTGAAGCTGAAATGGATTTACGTCGTGACGTAAAACCTGCGGATATCTTAAACAAAGCGCCACAAGAGCCTGAAATTAATGAATTAGGTGTTGGTACTTTTACCCCCTAGCATTTTTAAATTGCGCGCTAGCTTCGGCTAGCGCCATTTTTATAGGAAGACATTTTGAGTAATCAGATTAAGAATATAGAAATTTACTTAGAACCCGCAGATAACCACCGCCTTTCCTCTCTTTGTGGTCCGTTCGACGAAAATTTAAAACAAATAGAGCGTCGCCTTGGAGTTGAAATCGCCCACCGTGACAATTGGTTTAAAGTGACCGGGCAAGCAGTAACAGCAAAAGCTGCTGTGGATATTCTAAAATCTCTATATGTTGATACTCAGCCTGTGAAAGGAAAAATGACAGAAATCGAGCCAGATCAGGTTCATCTGGCAATCACAGAAGCGAATGTACTGGAACAAGACGCTCCAACCGTGTGGGATAAAGAAGTCTATATTAAGACTCGTCGCGGTGTAGTTAAGCCCCGTAATCCAAATCAAAGCCAGTACGTCGCCAATATCTTAACACACGATATAACCTTCGGTGTCGGCCCTGCCGGTACGGGTAAAACCTACCTTGCGGTTGCAGCAGCGGTTGATGCGTTAGAGCGACAAGAGATCCGTCGTATTCTACTTACTCGCCCTGCGGTTGAAGCAGGTGAAAAGTTAGGCTTCTTACCAGGTGATTTAACACAAAAAATCGACCCTTACCTTCGTCCACTCTATGACGCACTATTCGAGATGCTTGGCTTTGAAAAAGTGGAGCGTTTAATTGAAAAAAACGTCATCGAAGTTGCACCTTTGGCATATATGCGTGGTCGAACACTTAATGATGCTTTTATTATCTTAGATGAGAGTCAAAATACCACCTCAGAGCAAATGAAAATGTTTCTAACTCGGATTGGATTCAATTCAAAGGCGGTAATAACCGGCGATATCACGCAGATAGATTTACCTCGCGGCGCGCGCTCTGGTCTTCGTCATGCCATTGAAGTACTCAATGACGTAGAGGAGATTTCATTTAATTTCTTCAAATCTCACGATGTAGTTAGACACCCAGTGGTAGCTCGCATCGTAGAAGCATATGAAAAGAAAGAAGAGCAAGAACGTTTTGCTAAAGCTGAAAAGCAACAAGCAAAACAGCAATCTTCTGAGGAATAAACCATGGACTTAATGCTAGATTTGCAAGTGGCTTGTGAGTTTGACAACTTGCCATCCGAAGCACAATTCCAAGTATGGGCTGAACACGCATTAACGCAATTTCGCGAAGAAGCAGAATTAACGATTCGCATCGCTGACGAGCAGGAAAGCCAAGAACTAAATAGCCAGTACAGGGGCAAAGATAAGCCAACTAATGTATTATCTTTTCCATTTGATGCACCACCTGGGATCGAGTTACCACTTATTGGTGATTTAATTATCTGTCCCCAAGTGGTATACCAAGAATCCGTAGAGCAAGAAAAAACCTTTCATGACCATTTCGCCCATATGGTTATCCATGGTTGCTTGCATTTACTTGGATTTGACCATATAAATGAACAAGACGCGGTAGAAATGGAAACAATAGAGAAGCAGATTCTCGCTTCTTTGCATATCGCAGATCCATACAGAGACGATTGTTAAAATAACGGAGCAGACACAACTAATGAGCGACGATAACTCGCAAAGTAGTCAGGGTTCTTCTGGCAAGACCTGGCTGGGACGCATCACGCAGATGCTGCAAGGGGAACCCCAAAATAAAGAAGAACTGGCTGAGGTCATTGCTGATGCGCAAGAGCGCCAGCTGATTGATCCAGAAACCAAGGACATGATGGAAGGTGTACTCAGTGTATCAGAGCTGAAAGTGCGCGATATCATGATCCCGCGTTCACAAATGATTACACTAGATGTGGATGAGCCGCTCAGTGCTCAACTGCCTATGATGGTAGAATCTTCACATTCACGTTTCCCGGTGATCTGTGAGGATAAAGACCACGTGGAGGGCATCTTACTTGCCAAAGATCTCTTACCTTTGATTTTGCGTGAACAGAGCGATTTGCCAAGTCTCCGTGATTATCTGCGTCCAGCCGTAGTCGTGCCTGAAAGTAAACGTGTTGATACGTTACTCAACGAATTTCGTCAAAAGCGCTACCATATGGCTATCGTGATTGATGAATACGGCGGTGTATCTGGGCTGGTTACCATTGAAGATATTCTTGAGACCATTGTTGGTGAAATAGAAGATGAACATGATGACGACGAAGAACAACAGGATATTCGTCAGCTATCCAAACATGTTTATACCGTACAAGCTCTTACACCTTTGGATGAATTTAACGAGTTTTTCAAAACCAGCTACGATACCCAAGAAGCAGATACCATTGGTGGTATCATTCTTCATGCGTTTGGCCACATGCCAAGCCGCGGTGAAACCATAGACATAGATCCCCTTCAGTTTAAGGTTACTAACTCCGACAACCGGAGGATCTTACAAATTCAAGTAAGTGTGCCTAAATCTGAACATGTTGAAGACTCTAGTATCTAACCTGAGTAACCTCGCAAAAGATAAGTTCGCATGGCTAGCACTCTTTTCTGGCTGTGCACTTACTTTTGCTTACTCCCCTTTTGGTGTTTGGCCCGTTGTCTTTGCGAGCTTGCTTATCGCTGTTTGGCTTACCGATAAGCCTGTTCCAAAACTTGCGGCTAAATATGGCTTTCTATTTGGTTTTGGCTGGTTTGCCCTTGGTATCAGCTGGGTACATGTCTCTATTGCCGAATTTGGAGGTCTTCCTTTAGCGATCTCTGTACTGTTAATGGCGCTACTTTGTGCTTACTTGGCGCTCTACCCAACATTAGCATTTATTTTTGCCAGCTACTTTACTCACACACCATGGCAACGGGTGCTCGCCCTTATTGCTGGCTTTGCGATTACTGAATGGTTACGTGCTCACCTATTAACGGGCTTTCCGTGGCTTAGATTTGGCTACACCTTAACAGACTCACCACTGAATACTTTAGCTCCTTGGGTTGGTGAGTTTGGCCTGACATTATTAATTATTCTAGTGGTAACTAGCCTGTATTACTTACTTAAACAACGCGCTATATATCTAGCTATTGTAAGTTTTTTGGGTATTTCAGCGCTTTACAGTGTTCCTTTAATTCAGGGCACATTAAAATATTCAGGAGACGAGGTCACCACTTTGCTTGTGCAAGGTAATATCAAACAAAGCCTACGTTGGGAGCCTGAGCAGTTTTGGCCAACCATGTCTAAATACCGAGATATGACTAGGCCAAATTGGCAAGGCGTTGACCTAGTTGTGTGGCCGGAAGCTGCTATTCCTGAATTTGAAGATATAGCTTATCCATTTTTAGAAAATCTAGACAAAGCCGCAGCCTTCAACGGCACAGCCTTGATTACTGGTATTCCCGATTATCAATTTGATACTAGAACTGCGTACAATACGCTGATAACGCTTGGTAAAAAAGAAAAAGAAGATAGCGAAGGGCAATATCACTATCTGCACAAAAACCGCTATCAAAAGCATCAGCTGCTACCTATTGGTGAGTTTGTACCATTTGAAGACCTACTACGTCCTATCGCACCTCTGTTTAACTTAGCGATGTCGTCGTTTACTCGAGGTGAAGCGGTACAGCCTAATTTACTTGCAAATGGCTTACATGTACTACCCGCAATTTGCTACGAAATTGCGTTTAGCGAGTTGGTAAGGGGCAACTTTACAGCGGAGTCAGATATCCTTTTTACTGTGAGTAATGACGCTTGGTTTGGTGACTCCCATGGTCCACATCAGCATATGCAGATCGCTCGCATGCGTGCCTTAGAACTGCAGCGTCCATTAGTCCGGGTAACGAACAATGGTATAACTGGTGTGTACGATCCACTTAGTAAAGTTCAGCATGTCATTCCACAATTCGAAGCGAATACACTGAAAACTGATGTGAAGCTAATTAATGGAGTGAGCTGGTATGCAGAGCATGGTAATCGCCCTATCTGGTTTATCATCGCTTTTATTGTATTAATATTGACCACTGCAAAGGTCAAACCTATTGTGCTTAAACGGTTTGAACGCAACTTTTTATAGTTGCGGTGTTGCGCCTGTCGCGATGTAAAATCGCTCCTACATATTATGTATAACCTCTGGCGGGAAGCTGCTTTATGCGACGAGCTTTTGTGCTATATCGCGATGTAAAATCGCTCCCACATGCAGTGTATAAACTCAGGTCGGCGCCACTTTATGTGGTGAGATTTTGTGCTATATCGCGATATAAAATCGCTCCTACATGCAGTATGTAACTCAGGTCGGCGCCACTTTATGTGGTGAGATTTTATTAAATCGCGATATAAAACCGCTTACATGCAGTGTATAAACTCTGGTAGGAGCCACTTTATGTGGTGAGAATTTACTAAATCGCGATGTAAAATCGCTCCTACATGCAGTATGTAACTCAGGTCGGCGCCACTTTATGTGGTGAGATTTTATTAAATCGCGATATAAAACCGCTTACATGCAGTGTATAAACTCTGGTAGGAGCCACTTTATGTGGCGAGAATTTACTAAATCGCGATGTAAAATCGCTCCCACATGCAGTGTATAAACTCAGGTTGGCGCCACTTTATGTGGTGAGATTTTATTAAATCGCGGTATAAAACCGCTCCTACATATTATGTATAACCTCTGGCGGGAAGCTGCTTTATGCGGCGAGACTTTACTAAATCGCGATGTAAAATCGCTCCTACATTCAGTCTATAAACTCAGGTAGGAGCCACTTTATGTGGCGAGACTTTACTAAATCGCGATATAAAATCGTTCTTATCTGTACTACCTAGCTCTAGGTAAAGATAGACTAACATTACCCACAAGGTATAATAACACTCACTTTCAGCCCGCCTAATTCGCTGTGCGCTACTGTGATATTGCCACCGTGCAAGTCAACCAACTTTTGGCAAATGGATAAACCCAGACCTGAACCACCAAGATCTCGACTACGAGACTTATCACACCGGAACAAGCGCTCAAACAAACGCCCTAAAGCTTCATCGTCCACTCCAGGACTTGAATCTTCAATGACACAGTAGAGTTGCTGATTCCGATAGCCAATATCCACGGAAACTTCACCTGGCTTGTCGGTATAATTTACGCTATTGCGAGCTAAGTTATTAAATACTTGAGCCAGCCTTGTTACATCAATGTCGATTTCCAGATCGTCTGGAAGTTCAATATTGGCGTTAAATTCAAGCCCTTCATCCGTCACAAAATCATCAATATCTTCTACAAAGCCAATAAACGCTTGTTTGGCATTGGCACGCTCTAATGCAAGATTAAGACTGCCAGTATCGGCCTGCGCAAGTTCGTAAATATCTTTGATTAAAGTGTTAAGCGTATCGAGGCGGCGGTTAAGCACTTTGTAGCTCTGCTTTGGGTTTTCCACCAAATTATGTTCCAATGATTCAATATGTAGTTTAAGTACAGTAAGCGGCGTTCTCAATTCGTGGGATATATCAGCAAGCAGTTGCTGTTTTAAATCCAAAGCTTTGTTGAGTAATTGTTTTTCCAGCTCCAGTGCACGACGTTTGTTTCTCGCTAGTAATAAAAACGCACTCAAGAAAATAATTAAAACACCGACTCCGGCTGCCGTAACAATTTGCTGGATGCGCTGCTCGGCAAGCTCAACCTCACGTTGTGTTTTTAGACTCTGTAACTCAAATTGGTTTTTCTGATACTCTGTATCCAATTGATAAGCAAGCGCTTTTTGGCTAGCTTCTTTTTCTAACTGAGAGATCTTGGATTCGGTATATTGCAACTGATAGTTAAGCGCGGATTCAAAGTCACCTTGTGCACTATAAGCGTCTTTTAAGACACGCAATGCGGTTTCTTTGAGGCCAAGATATGCTTCTTCTTCAGCAACGATCTGCTTCATGCTTTCAATAAAAAATTCAGCACGCTCTGGCAACACAATTTGTGCATACGTTGTCATCGTTTCTTGATAAAGAACTTTACTTTGGATAGGGTCGATAAGCTCAAGTGCCTGCTCAACAAATACTTTGGCTTTTGTTTTATTACCTTCTTTGAGCTTAAGCTCAGCAAGGTTGCTCTTGGCCCAACCTTGATTTCTGGTATGTTTATGAGACTCGAAAATTTCGTAAGCCTTTTCAAACGATGCTTGCGCTTCATCAAAGCGCTTAAGTTTGATTTGCTCACGACCGATACGGATCAAGGTATAAGCCGAGTAAACTACAGCTCCACTTTCAAGGTCGTAATTATAGGCTGTTTGATAGGCTTGAAGGGACTTCTCGTGATCCCCAATCACCTGATGGGCTCCACCTAGGTTATAGTAAACTTGGGCAAGTAGTGACGTATTTTGGTGTTGTTGGCTTTTCAACACCGCAATGGACTGCTGCAATAATTTAAGTGCTTTATCTGGTAAAGAAAGGTCGGAATATACGTCAGCTAATTGGGTGATAGACGAAACCTGTAAATCCGCAAACTCATATTTTTTTGCCACTTCAATCGATAACTCATAACTCTCTATGGCATCTTTATAACTACCATTATTTTTGTAAGCACCCGCACGGAACCGATAAGCATGGCATAACAACCGATGCATATTAAGTGCAGATAGCTGAGACACAGCTAAGTCTAAATAGCTAATCGCATCGCTGAACTTCCCCTCTTTGAGCATGAGGTCCCCATAGGTCAACGAGTACTTTGCCTCATATTGTGGCAAATGATACGTAAGCAATATTTGCTTGAAGCGCTCAGCCCAGCGGTGCGCATCCTCTAATTTAAAATCATTTTTTAATGCGACGGTTACTTTATGGTGTACCTCTGCTATTTCTTCAGGCGCAAGAGTCGATTCAAGCACCAAATCAACTTTTTGCAGAGCTTGCTCGCGAGTTTCTTTTTGCTGAAGCTCTTTGATGAAAACTTCATATAAACGTTCATTTGCTTGACTAAATGGTGCTAACAACACACATATCCAAAGCAAAGTTATTTTAATATATGACACCATTTTGCCTTTTTAATTGTCGCTCAAGTCGGTTTAGTTTAAAGGGAGTATGCATGACAGTACACATTAAAAAAAGCGGGTTGCCCCGCTCTTTTTAATCAACACCAATAAGGTTCAGATAGCATTGAAGATTGCCGGCTTTGTTCCATGGCACTCACTAAAAAATCAGATTTTTGTTTTAGCCACACTTGTACTTCTTGTAATGCGTCAGAATTTTGGTTTTGGCAAAGTTGATGCAAATAAGCCAAGGTTTCAAGTTCATAGATGCCATACACCACATCAATCCATGGCGTTCTAAATGCTTTGCGTGCTTCTTTATCGTAAAGTTTGCCTAGGCAATTGCCACTAAGCAGCGTGTTTTCTAGTTTTGCTCTTACTTGTAAGTAATCATATTCTGATAGCGTTTTTTCTTGCGGCAACAGGCTTTTCAACGCTTGCCAATCTTTATCAAAAAGTTGATTAGCAATATCAGTAACTGGCAGCTGCGCTGCGCTCAGTGCCTTTTGATCCCAATTTTTACGCCAAGCTCTATCAACCAACCAGCGCGTCAACGAGAGGATCAACCGGTTATAACGGGTACAATGAAATAAGTCTTCAATGTCTGTCGGTGTTGGCTGTACATCCCGTAAATCGGTGATCACATGAGCTAACTCAGGAAATTGATTTAGCTTTTTATAATAAGCATGACGCTTTGAAGTATAAGTTTTAAGGTGGATGGCATTCTCAACCCAAGCCAACTCTGACAACAACCACTTCAACTCATTGCGAATACTCTCAGTTAAGCTTTTATCCACGATATCATCAAATAGCCAAAACGCATGACGAATAAGTGAAATGCCATCAATGACTCGCTTAAGTGTTTTTAAGCTCGGTTTATTGAAATAACACTGTTCATGCTTTTGTACAAATTGGATCCCGTAGCTTACCGTCGCGATGAGTGCTTGCTCTTGCGTCGCTTGAGATTTAAGAGGGACAAAACCTATAAATTTATTTGGTTTCAGCGGCTTGTCGTCCGCTATTCGATAACCTCTAGCTGCTTTAGAGTATAACCCTAAGCGCATGCCTGCTTGTTTTATCAGGTGATCAGCCAAAAGAAATAAATCCTCTTTATGTCCCTCAATTAATTCTATCTCGAGCTCATTGATTGGCTCAATTTGGCCGTTCGCGGCGATCTCGCCTTTATCTAATACCGCTTCTATCTTAGTACCAGAATCCGTCTCCAATAGCCATGTACGACGAATAAAATTAGTACTGAAGATCGGGAATATATTCTGTGCAATGGATTCCAACTGCATGCCATGAGGCCAAATGTTAACATCAAAAGCATGTAAGTCTGGACGCCCTGACTGAATAGGTAAGTTATATTCAGGCCGCTGATGTAACCCACCAACAACCTCTCCTGCAAGTTTAATTGTTTGTTCACACTCATCGTTACAACAACGAGTTCTTAAACCAATATCTAGCGCTCGTAATTCACGATTGGGCGTATCAAAGTAAGCATTCGTTAAATTTTTAGCGGGTTTGTTGGTGACCGTTTTTGCAAACTGTGTGAGAAGTGCAGGGATCAGCGGAACTTCATTATCTGAAACCAAGAATTTCAGTTCTATTTCAGTGTCCATTAGGGCAGTGTTTTACCTATTTGTCTACGGGAAGATCAAAATATACAAAGGAAGCCGAGTTTGCAATCTTTTTATCTGATGAAAATCCCGCTAAATATGTGCTAAATCAACAAATAGTTTGGATAAATTCGCTAAATGTCGGGATTTTTGATACGTAAGCTTAGCTCTCACGCTTTAGTAATTTCCAGTATGTAATCAATTATTTCGGCTTATTCAAAATAAACAAAGCCTTGCTATTAAGCTGTGAAATCCCTACTATTTTGTAAACTTTACCACCCTAAGAATAAAAGGCCCACGCATGTTCAACCTTAAGCAATTTATCATTGCGAGCCTGCTCTTAATAAGCTTTACCATTTTTGCTGAAGAGCCTGCCGACACTACCCCAGCAAACCCACCGCAGCCAAATGGCTATATAAGTGACAATCTTTATATTTTCATGCACACAGGTCCAAGTAAAAATTATCGGATTTTAGGCTCTGTGGATGCAGGCACACCAATCACTATACTTAGTGGCGCTGAAGATGGATTTGTCCAAATTAAAGATGACAAGGAAAGAGAAGGCTGGGTAGAGAGTAAGTTCATTACCACTGAGGCCGGACTAAAACAACAGCTTGAGAACCTGAATCAAACGCTGGTTGATACTCAAACAGCGCTCAATGACGCTCAGCAACAACTGCCCATCTTACAACAAAATAATACCAATTTACTTGCCGAAAACGTAGCGTTACAAGAGACCATTTCCGGACTTGAACAGCAACTTCAAGATGAACGCTTGTCACAGCAGCAAAAAGTCCAAAAAGAACAGCACCAGCTGCTGACTTACGGAGGTATCATCGGGATTAGTGGCATCATTATCGGTGTGATCCTGACACTATTTTTATCTCGTAGAAAGCGCTACGATGGCTGGTGATAGCTAATCATCGCTGGGTTTGGGTAATCTCATCATTGAGAAGAGCCCAAACCCGATTACCAAAATAGATGATACAAAACCAATCAATTTGACCAATTTTAAATAGATCCCTGACGCTAATTTCTCAGCGACGAGAATCTGCGGTTTAAAAAGCCCAACCGAGCACTATGGATAATTCGTGTAAATTATGCTCATACTTAACGATGCCCCCATACTCATATTCTTGCGACTCTTTAATATTTATAAGGGCGTATTCTAAACCTGCATAGAGATTGTCTGTAAGTTGATAATTAAATCCTACAGCAGTATAAATATCATTACCACTATCACCTGAGCCGGTATTATCTGGAGAAACTAATTGTGCGGGGAGCACATCTTTGTATTTCCAGTGTGCAATTCCCACTCTTATATTCGCATTAACTTTGTTAGACAACGCTATCTTACCCTTAACTCCAAGTCTTAGAGATTCAGTATCAATAGGCAAGACAACGTTATATGAAGTTGTAAAGGGACCCTCATTACTTCCAGGGATTGTGGTAGACCTATGAACTGTATATTCGGCAGGTGCTTCCCCATGATAGTGTTTAGAGATTTCAAGAGCTAACTGCTCGGTAAGCTCGAAACCCAGTCTAAGTCCAAATGAATCAGACATGGCAGATGACGCGCGCTTACTTCCGTCAAAGTCGTCCTTCGCATAAAGTTCACTATTGGCTTTACCAATAAGTGCTTCTGAGTATACGTTGATCTCAGCTTCTGCATAAATAGGTAAGGATAGTAATACCAATCCAAATAGTTTTATTTTCATTATCACATCAAAATTTACAGATTAAAAAAAGAGCAATATTTAATTTAAAATATTGAAATAAAAAGCGCGCGGCAGTATACACTGAATATAAAAAAATTAAATAGAGTAAATGATAGAAAATATAACAACACTTTTACTTCAAAACTCCTGTGAATAAACTGGGGTAAAAAGCCCTCCATAACCCTTCTTTCAACGTTTTAAGCTGAGTGATTCTCACGACTATTATCCCAAACTCCTGACTCGGTTACTCCTTGTATTTTTACCTTTTTGGTGTCAAATACCGGTGCTTTACCTTTCATACTTTGACTATGGTAATCGGTTGTAACCGCCAAAATAGTAGGCGTAAGGCGGACAATCGCGATGACGTTAACTACGGTCATTAACCCTAGTGCAATGTCAGCTAGATCCCACACTTGCTTAAGTGTCGCAGAGGCGCCCCAAAGCATCATACATAAGTAACACGCGGTATAGATTGAACGACCAACTTTATTATCTAAATGGAATAAATGTAAGTTACTTTCAGCGTAGGCATAATTTGCTACTACGGAAGTAAAAGCAAATAAAGTGATTGCTGCCGCGACAAAATACACGCCCCCTGCGGCAAAGTGGGATGTCATCGCAGATTGTGTTAGGCGTATACCTTCCATCTCACTGCCGATATCGATATCGGCTAAGAGAATTATCACAGCGGTACAGCTACATAGTACGATTGTATCAAAGAAGACCCCTAGCATTTGAATATAACCTTGAGTCACAGGGTGGTTGGGTATCGGTGTCGCACTGGCTGACGCGTGCGGCACACTTCCCGCTCCAGCCTCATTTGAATAAAGGCCGCGCTGAATGCCATTTTTAATGGCTGCACCAAGAGCGCCAGCTCCCGCTTCTTGCAAACCAAAAGCACTGCGCAAAATATCTAACAGCATGCCCGGCACTTGCGAGTAATTTATCACTGTGATGACGATGGCAACGAGCACAAAGACTAATCCCATTACGGGCACCACTTTTTCGGCAAATCGAGCAATCGCTTTAAAGCCACCAAGGATGATTGCACCTGCAAGTACAGTGATCACAATACCCGAGTACCCAGTTGGGATATTAAATGCGTAATTAAGCGCGTCGGTAATGGTGTTCGTTTGCATTGCGCTGAAGGTAAAGCCGTAGCCCAAAAACAAACACAGTGCGAAGCATATGGCCAGTGCCCTACTACCTAGCCCCATTTGGATATAATAGGCAGGGCCTCCTCTAAATTCGCCTTGACTATCACGTACTTTATAGACTTGACCAAGCACACTTTCAGCAAAACCGGTTGCCATCCCCAAAATAGCTATCATCCACATCCAAAATATAGCGCCACTACCGCCAAGAGAAATAGCGACCGCCACACCTGCCAAGTTCCCAGTACCGACCCTTGCGGATAGCCCGGTACATAATGCTTGAAAAGAACTGATATTATCTTTATCGCCTTTGCTACTGCCTTTTAATAGGCTAAACATGTGGCGAAATTTAACCACTTGTATTCCTCGCAAAAGAATAGTGAACCAGAACCCTGCAAATAACAGGATATAAATAAGTATCTGGCCTTCTCCCCATAAGAGCCCATTGATACTCTTAACTGCACTTTCAAACATAGGCGGTTCCTATTTTATTATTATTTGCCATTTATCTAGTATTTTTTAACGGTTATTTAAATGGACTCCAGCAATCATACAACGCACCGAGCCACCTGCGGCTTCAATTGTCGGTATATCAATAGCAACTAGCTTAGCTGACTTTTCAATGGCAGTAATTTGCTCTGGTAATAGCGCCCGATAAGCCGTAGTAGAAAGCGCAAGTATGCGACCGGTGCTCCCTTGCAACTCAATTGCGTTGCCACAAAAATGTTGGATTTGCTCATAAGATAGCTCAATTAGCGTGTGACCGCTTTGCGTTAAACAGGCAACAAGTTTTGTCCGCTGATGTTCAGGCACCATATCTAGACATATCATGGCGAAGTCGGTCGCAACACACATTAAGACATTAGTGTGATAAACCGATACTTGGTTTTTATCATAGGCATTAAATATCTCGGCTTGTAGCCCCAATTGCTGACAAACCTGATTAACTAAATCTGTGTTGGTGCGCTTAGACTTTACCGCATAGGCCACTTTTGTTTGATGGTCGATAACCATTGAGCCGGTGCCTTCAAGGAATATTTCTTCAGCGGTTAGATGACTATAGTCATTGATATTTGTCACCTGATACTGAGCACGTAAAAAATCGATAATGTCGCTGCGCACTTCAAGCCGTCGATTTGGTGCATACATAGGATAAATCGTCAATTGACCATCACTATGAGTCGAAAACCAATTGTTAGGAAATACTGAATCAGGAGTCTTCGTAGAGGTGTCCTCAAATAAGTGCACTTTCACGCCAGCTAATTCTAACGTGTGCACTGCGTTACTGACCTCAACATAAGCTCTATTGTTAGGGTTGTTTTCGCTACAAGCTTGCTGAAAAGCGTTATCTTGCATGGTTTGGGGGTTTGAAGTGAAATGGTGTGGGCGGATCATCACCACCGCTTGAGGTGCTTGGAATATTGTTGTCATACTGCACTCGTTATTTTGGTGTTGTCATATTCCTCACCAGTGTAACCACACCAAAAGATAATTTAAATTGTCCAAACAAGTTAATTATGTACTGGATTCATTGAAGCACTCCCAAGGTCCAACAATCGCTAGTGTCGTAGTTGGTGAGTAGACATTGACAAATAACGTACCTCCATCTGGTGAAAAACAAGCGCCTGCAAGTTCAGTTTGCTTGGTTAATCTAGCAAAATTGTAAAGTTCACCATTTGGTGTCACTCCTCTTAGGTAGTTATTTACAATATCCGAGTACTGATCCTCACACACAATTAAATGACCTTTTGGTGATACAGTGAGATTATCACCAAAGTTATAGAGAGACTGGCTAGTGCTTTCCACAAATAAAGATAGCTTTCCTGGACTGAGATGTTCTTTTTCTGTCCCTTCAAATTCAGATGGCTGATATTTCATCACTTGCCCTAGCTGCTTTTTCCCACCATTGGTGCAGCAGAAATACAGTTCTTTTTCACCCCAATGGATCCCTTCACCTCGAGCAAATAACGCTGCTCCACTTCGATAAGCACGGATCCGTAAATCGTCTTTAGCACTTTGCGGGTCGTCCAAATCTATCCACTCAACGATAAACTCCTGATGAAGTGGCATCGCTTTTTTATTCCAATTTCGACTATCAAATTGCGGGCTTTCTTTCACAACCAACGCTTGTAGTTTCCCGCCTTTGTGAAGCTTTGCTTTTTCGTTTGGAATAAAGCGGTAAAACACACTGTCTCCCCGGTCTTCCGTGAGATAAACAATACCTGTTTTGGGATCAACAGCAGCAGCTTCATGATTAAACCGCCCCATTGCTTTTAGAGGTTGTGGCTTAATTAAACCCTTTGCAGTCGCTGGTACTTCAAAAATATATCCGTGATCTTGTGTAAAACCATCATTTTTAGTTGCAGTTGTTTCTTCACAAGTAAGCCAACTCCCCCAAGGCGTTATTCCACCAGAGCAGTTGCGAATAGTGCCAACCAAGGATAAATATTCTTGTTCTTTTTGACGTGTTTTTAGGTTATAGACAATATGACTTGTGCCACCTGGAAGCGCGATGCCTGAGCCATTTGTATCAAAAGCAAGATCACTTTTATGTTGGCGAATACTATTATCGGCTTTTGCTAAATCTGTTGGTTTCAATTCATGATTGCGGATCAATGCAACCCGCTCTTCATCTAAAGCAATACAGCCCATACCATCGGCTTTATCTGGTACAGTAAAACCATCGGACATTTCATCCCCAAGGCTTGATACTATTTGATAACTGAAACCTTGGGGCAAATCGAGTAAGCCATTGGGGTCAGTGATCAACGGTCCATACCCAGCTATCATCGTGTTAAAATCTAATAGTGGCACTCTGCCAAATGCGCTTTTAGAAAGGCCAATAAATGCTAGGGTGCCTGCCCCCCTTAAAAACCCTCGACGTGAAACCATAATTTCCCCTGCTGATTGTGAATCGTGTCGGTAATAATCTAGTGCTACACATAGTTAAAATCTATGTTGTTGCATAACTCAGTGACTTATGTACCTGTATGGCTTTAGCTAACAGGTACATAATGATTGAGACTCTTAAAAATAGCCGCGAATACCAAGTGCAAAACTGCGACCCGGACGAGGACCAATATCTTTTAAAAATGAGCTATGTACTCGAGCTTCTGTATCCGTCAGATTGCTCCCTCTAAGATAAATAGAGAGATCTTGATTTAACATCGAAAGATCATAAGAGATGCTAGCATCAACTAGGGTATAACCGTCGGTCGTGGTTTCTTCTGGTGCAATCCGGTCCTGCTCTTGATATCGAGTAATATGGATATGTGCACTGAGGTTATCCGTCTGATAACTAAACTGCGACCCAAAGCGCAGAGGTGGTGTACGAGGTAAATCGCCGCCTTCTTCTAATCTGGCGCGCACAAAGTCTGAGAAAACATCAACTTTCAACTCGTCGGTCAATTGCCAAGCAACTTGCGCTTCAAAACCGTGCAAAACCACATCATCTGTCTTGAATAAATAAATCGGTAATTCGGAAGCATGATCGTGCTCATGTTCATGATTGTGGTCGTGGTCGTGGTCGTGGTCGTGGTCGTGGTCGTGACTATGGCCGTTCTCGGCGTAAAACCCAGTTTCTATTTGATAGTAGTAGTTATCTACTTGGTTGTAAAAAGCATTAAAAATAAAGCCTATATCACCTTGGGTTTTTCGCACTGTAATATCAATATTGTGCGACTTTTCTAGCGCTATACCTTTCTCATCGAGTTCGAAATGACCGTACTCATCCATTTTAAACAAAGCACCAACTTCATAAGTGCTAGTTCCTATGTGCGGACCAAAGGAAAATAACTCCGATGAAGAAGGAGCTCGTTCAGAGTGTGAAACAGATAACCCAAGGTTATAATTTTGCGCAAAGCCCCATACAAGACCCGAAGATAAACTGATAGGAGTAAACTGGTGCTCAACCGCATATATCTTTGTTGCTTCTGAATCGTGACCGATGTGGTCATGCATTTCAGTATCGTGCGAGTGGGCATCAATACTCGGTAAAGGCACATTACTTGCGGTGATCTCCACTTGCTCAATACGACCACCTAACTGCACTAAAAAATCACCAAATCGCCTTTCCTCCATTACTCCTATCGCAAGTGTTTGGGTATCAGATGGCGGCGTAAACGCCTCACTACCTTGAGCTTCAACATCACTGTGTTTGTAATGTAAGCTTACGCCACCAGTCCAAGCGGACAGAGGCTGATGTAGTAAATCAACTTTTAACTCATTGGTATCATTCTTAAATGTTGTTCCAACCATGCCGTGCTCAACTTCAGCATGTTCATACTCTGTAAAACCAGCACGCACATTCACTTTATCAAGCCAACCTTTGTTAAACTTGTACTCGCTTAATAGTTGCACTTTTGTTTGTGTTAAGTCGGCAAAAACCTGCTCTTCAGCCTCATTATGTGCTTCTTCATCACCATGCGTATGCCCCGGAATGCCGTATTTGCGGTTAAATTTCTCAACAGCCACACCGACATAACCTTGATCAAATAAGTAACTTGAGCCAACAGTAAAACCATCAGACTCTTCAGCACTATTTGCTACTTTATAGTGATGTTCATCATTGTCATTCCCTTCACTATGCTCATGAATTTCAGCAGGAACAGGTACTTCGTAATCATTAGATTCTCGCCAGAATGCATCAACATATAAGGCCACAGAACCAATACCCGATGTCGCATTAAACGAGGCTGTATTTTGGTCATCAACAGAATTACTTTCCAGATTCCATTCTCCGCGAGTTGTATTATCGGTTGGAACTCTTGTATCGACGACGTTAACCACTCCTCCAATCGCACCGCTACCATAAAAAAGAGTTGCAGGTCCTCGCAACACCTCGATTTGTTGAGCCGTTGAGGCTTCGGAGGCGACTGAGTGATCAGGACCAACCCTAGATACGTCACTGACATCTAATCCATTTTGCGTCACCAACACTCGCGGGCCACTCAAACCTCGAATAATTGGTGTACTCGCTACTTTGGCGTGAAAATTTGTATTGACGCCAGGCAGTTTTTCTAAGCTATCCCCTAGTGTAGCGGTTTGCTGTCGACGCAATGTTTCACCTGACAAAACACTAACTGGAACTGCCGATTCCATCGCCGACATATGTACAGGGGTAGCAACAATATCTATAACTTCTATTGGAGAACGATTTAACATTAGCATTGCGTTTTTAACGCCACCTTGATCCAGAGTGAGCGCCTTATGCAGGTGAGCAAAACCAGGTGCTCTTACATGGATTTGTTTATTTCCAAGCCCAACGCCCGAAATTTGAAAATGACCATTGTTATCTGTGAGTACGCGAATATCAGTTCCTTCGACCTCAATTGATGCATTTGCAATCCCTTTACCAGCTTTATTGACGACTGTACCTTCTACGGACTTTGCTACAAGGCTTGGTGGTAACAGTGCAGCAACGAGCAAGGATATTGTTGATAGTTTAGACATAACGACTCCAATAAATGTTATATTGTATCAATTATGATTGATATGTTATATTGTATCAATAGTTGAATGAATTATGTCGTCATTGCCGTGAACAAAACTCAACGAAATTTTATTCTCAAACAGGCTCAAGCAAAATGCCAATCGTTAGGGCTGCGTTTAACTGAAAAACGACAGGGCGTGCTTGAAATATTATTGCAAACAGTCGAGCCGCTATCAGCGTATGAACTTACTGACAAATACAATAAAAGCACCAACTCTCCTATTCTAGCAATGTCCGTGTACCGCATTCTTGAATTCTTAGAATCAGTCAATCTGGCACACCGGATCCATTCTGCAAATAAATATATAGCCTGTAAGAGTCTAGATGGTGCGTGCCATCACCATCTATCCGTGATCTTAGTCTGCAAATCCTGCCATCAAATAGAAGAAATAGATTCTGTTCAAGAGGCTGCCAAGCATCTATTTAAAGCGGTAGAAAGCACTGGATTTTCAGCTGCAAATGCACGCTTAGAGTTGCCTGGCTTATGTAACCTTTGCAAAGCCAAACTTGACAAATAGGTCCCTACAATATGAAAAGCACACTGATAAAAAATGCAATTGTGGTCAACGAGAATCAATCACAAGAATGTGATGTACTTATCGTTGATAACAGAATAAATAAAATTGAAAGTTCAATAACGGCACAGTCAAATGACTATATTGTCGATGCGACAGGTTATTTTCTACTCCCTGGAATGATAGACGACCAAGTACATTTCCGTGAGCCCGGCTTAACACAGAAGGGGAATATAGCCTCAGAATCCAGAGCTGCTGTGACAGGTGGTATCACCAGCTATATGGAAATGCCAAACGTAAGCCCTGCGACTACAACCATTGAAGCTCTTGAACAGAAATACGCGATTGCGTCTAGAAGTTCGCTGGCAAACTATAGTTTTTACTTAGGGGCAACCGAAGATAATTTAGAACAAATAAAACGTTTAGATGCGAAGAAGTACTGCGGTGTTAAAGTTTTTATGGGGGCATCAACAGGCGATCTACTCGTTGAGCATCCACAAGCTCTCGACGCAATTTTCAGAGAAAGTCCCACCCTAATTGTCACCCACTGTGAAGATGGAAGAGTGATTGAAAAGAATTTATCCATGTGCATCGGACGCAGTGGCAGTTTAACAATTCAAGATCACCCCATCATTCGTGACGTCGAAGCGTGTTATTCATCCTCTTCGTACGCTGTATCTTTAGCGAAACAATATCGTAGCGATTTACATGTACTGCATATCACAACAGAAAAAGAATTGAGCTTATTCCCTTCAGGCGATATTCGCGACAAACATATTACGGCAGAAGCATGTGTTCATCATTTGTGGTTCAGTCAAGAAGATTATGCACTGCAGGGTAACCTAATAAAATGCAACCCAGCGATTAAAGCGAAAAGCGATCGTGATGCTTTGTTAGCAGCAGTGCGTAATAATCAAATAGATATTATTGCTACTGATCACGCGCCTCATACTTGGCAAGAAAAGCAACTCCCCTACCAGCAAGCACCTGCGGGTTTGCCTTTAGTTGAACATGCATTGTTAAGCTTGCTCGACCATGTGCATCATCAGCGTTTATCTATAGAGCAACTCGTTGAGAAGGTGGCACATAATCCAGCGTTAAGGTATCACATTGTAGATAGAGGCTTTATTCGTGAAGGATACTATGCTGACTTAGTGCTCGTGAACCCTCATCAAGAAACGCTCACTTGCCATCAGAAAACACACTATCACTGTGGCTGGACCCCATTCGACGGTCACCGTTTTTCAGCTAAAGTTTTAAAAACTTGGGTGAATGGCAGTCTCGTTTATGACGGCCAACAACCGCTTAATACACCCAAAGCCGCTATGCCACTAATTTTTAATCGCTAGGGCATGTTTACCTTTCAAGTTTGTTTTTGCAGCAGTTTGATTGGTATTTGTACAAGACAGAGCCTGCGTAGCATAGTTATTCTATGTGAGTCAGGCGAGAACACAGTAGAAATGCTAATCAAGCGCTGCCCTTTGGGTTCAGCTGAGTGCGCTTTGTTCATTGTTGCTCAACTTTTGCATAGATTACTAGGCGGCAAGTCGAGCGTCGCGACCAAAACACACTCAGGAGAACAAAAATCAAACAGCAAAGATCAACAGGCCCTAGAAACCTCACCGGAAATGACTATGACAGTATCTTTACCTGATGTTGCCTCTGGGCAGCTTGCAAAAACAGCTTTACCGCTAAAGTGGGTCGGTATGGAAAAAATTGCCATACCTTTAGAAGTAGAAATATCAAGCACCTCTTACCAAAGGGTTAACGCTCTTGCAAATATTTTTGTTAGCCTTGATAAACCTGAGGCGAAAGGGATCCATATGTCCCGGTTATACATTCGCTTGAGAGAGATACTAAGTACGACTCCTTTGAATATTAAAACGATTGAAGCGTTATTAAAAGAATCGGTTCAATCTCAGCAAGGATTGAGCAAAGCAGCCAAACTTGAGTTACAGTTTGAAGTAACCATAGATAAACCAGCATTGTTGAGCGATCAATTCGGCTATCAAAGTTACCCTATCACGCTTAATTGTGAGTATATAAACTCAGAGCTTAGCTATGAGTTGTCACTTACTATTGCCTATTCAAGTACCTGCCCTTGTTCAGCGGCACTTTCTAGACAAGCATTAAGTGAAGAGATCGAAGAACAGTTTTCCCATGAGATGATTTCAAAACACGAACTAATGACGTGGATAACCTCTCTAAAAGGGAGCATTGCCACACCTCATAGCCAGCGTTCTTTCGCTTACGTAACAGTAAAACTAACAGAACGGATGTTACCCCTCATTCCAAACCTTATAAAAGCGCTAGAACAAACCATTGGCACGCCAGTTCAAACTGCGGTAAAACGCGAAGATGAACAGGCATTTGCGAAGCTAAATGCAGAAAATTTAATGTTTTGCGAAGATGCTGCGCGCAGAGTCAAGCAATTTTTAGAAACATGCCCTCAATTTATAGATTACTGGTTTAGGGTAGAGCATCAAGAAAGTTTACATGCTCACAATGCAGTCGTCGTTGATCATAAATTTCCAACACATCAGTTGTGCGGATAATCTCTTGTCTCACTTTAGGCTTGGATACACAAAAAGCTAACCGCTATTTTAGAGTTACCTTGTCTTATCTGAGAATTTTAGAAGTAGCTCCGCTAGGCGATTGAAGCGGTAATTTCGCCCGCTAGCAAGAGTAAGTATACGTATTAGAAGTAGATTTGAACGTAGTCAGAATCAAAGTTAACGGCTAGGAAGGCATTTACTACTCTACGTTTAGGCTACGCAAACAAACGGAACGTAAAACTGAAAATCGTTATAACACCATTATTATGCGATAAGTTGCAATATAAAACACAAGAAGCTGATATATTATAACATAATAAGCAATACAAGAAGAATGTTTATGAAAAAGACTGTCATCGCAGCTGCGATTTACTCCACACTGTTTGTCTCAGGTTGCTCTAATTATTCAACTGAGATGACATCTGCCGTCTCTGCAGAAACAGCTTATATAAATCCATTACTCAATGTCAGCACCTTGACCTATCAAACTCCAATGTTTGATAAAATAAAGGATGAGCATTTTATGCCAGCATTTACATTAGGAATGGCAGAACACCTTGAAGAAGTCGAAAGAATAGCAAGCAACCCAGCAACGCCTACGTTTGAAAACACCTTAGTTGCAATGGAAAAAAGTGGTGCACTGCTAAAGCGAACCAGTAGTGTATTTTTTAACTTAATAGGCACAGATAGCTCGGTAAAGCGTCGTCAATTACAAAAAGAACTAGCCCCAATGCTCGCAGAACACCGCGATAACATCAATTTGAACGCCGCATTATTTGGCCGTATAAAGTCGCTTTATGATAATCGTAACTCACTCGAACTGGACTCAGAATCAAAGCGTTTATTGGATGTTTACTACACCAACTTTGTGCGAGCTGGCGCAAAACTAAGTGCTGAAGATAAGGAGAAAATTCGCAAAATCAATGAAGAACATTCATCTCTAACTACCCAGTTTTCACAAAACCTATTAGCAGAAACGTCTGCCATATCAGTGATTGTTGATGATAAAGCCGCATTGGACGGTTTAACAGAAAGACAAATTCTTGCCACTAAACGCGCGGCTGAAGCAGCAGGACATAAAGATAAGCACTTAATAGGTATTACCAACACAACTCGTCAACCTATTTTAGCGTCTTTAACCAACCGAGCACTTAGGCAACAGATTTGGCAAGCTTCTGCTTATCGTGCTCAGTCAGGTGATAATGACAATACTCAGATTATCATCCGACTGGCACAGTTAAGGGCTGAAAAAGCAGCGCTGTTAGGGTATAAAAGCTGGGCAGACTACGGCCTAGAAAAGCAAATGGCTGGAAACCCTAAAGCAGTTTACGACATGCTTGGTAGCATGGTGCCGGCCGTTGTTTCCAACGTGGAAAAGGAAGCAGCAGATATTAAAACGCTTATTCAAAGCGAAGGGCACTCGTTCGACATCAAACCTTGGGACTGGGCATACTACGCTGAAAAAGTTCGTCAATCTCGTTATGACCTAGACGAAACAGAAGTGAAAAAGTACTTCGAATTTAATAACGTCTTAGAAAATGGTGTTTTTTATACCATGAATAAGTTGTACGGCGTAAGTTTCAAAGCTCGCCCTGACTTACCTGTATATCATCCAGACGTTAAGGCTTATGAACTATTCGATAACAATGGTGAAAGTCTCGCGATATTCTTTGCCGACTATTTTGCAAGAGAAGGTAAACGTGGTGGAGCTTGGATGAATTCATTTGTAGGGCAATCTGAGTTATTAAACCAAAAGCCTGTGGTTATCAATGTCATGAATATTGCAAAGGCACCTGATGGTGAGCCAACCTTTGTGAGCTACAATGAAGTGACAACTATGTTTCACGAAATGGGACATGGCTTACACGGGATGTTTTCTGACGTAAAATATCCGAGCCTTGCTGGAACCGCTGTTTCTCGTGACTTTGTTGAGTTTCCCTCAACCTTTGAGGAAGACTGGGCTGCACATCCTGAAGTTATCAGTAACTATGCAAAGCATTACCAAACCGGCGAGCCCATCCCAAACACACTGCTTGATAAAGTGATCCGCTCACGAACTTTTAATATGGGCTACGATACCTTGGAGTACATGGCATCTGCGCTCTTAGATATGGAGTGGCATACAATTTCCCCCGAGCATGCTCCCACTGATATCAATGAATTTGAACAAGCGGCACTGGAAAAGCATGGAGTCGCCCTCGATTACGTTCCACCGCGTTATAAATCAGCATTTTTTGCGCACTCTATGGGAGGCGGCTATTCTGCTGGTTACTATGCCTATATGTGGAGTGAAATATTAGCAGCCGACGCCTATGCATACGTGCAAAAGCTCGGTGGCCTTAAACTTGAAAATGGCGAAAAATATCGTAAACATATTTTATCAGTTGGTAACTCAAGACCTGTAATGGACTCTTACAAAGCATTCCGCGGAAAAGAGCCGACGACTGCAGCGCTTTTAAAGCGCAGAGGGCTAGATCCCAAATAATCTTCTCTTTAATTTGACCCAACCAAAAAGGGAAGCTGCAATGCTTCCCTTTTATCAATCTTATACCAGTTGTATTAAGTAAATGGTCTATCTTGAAGCGGGAAAATAGCTTTAGTAGCACCACTCTCGCGTCCTGCTACCGCTAAGGTACCTATATCCATATAGGCAAGGCAAAAATTTTGCTATTTAGTTGTTCTAAATGAGAAATTTTTAACGAAGCTAATATGCTATTTCACCCTTCAAATTGATTAGAGAATTAATTCAATTGGTATTAAATACAATACCTTGCAAATAAGCTTGCTACGGTTGCAGCAGTTGGCTTGCCATGCTGCCAGTCTCCGCCTTCAACACCACTACCTGCAATATCCATATGTACATACGGAATTGGCAACTCGGCGTTACAGCCATGCTTGTCTAAACCACCAACAATTGCCAAAAATGCCATTGGGAATTGGTGACCACGAGCTGTCACGGCCGATGGTGCGTTGTTGCTCGATAGTACATCGTCTGCCAGGGTGCGTGGTTGGACAAAATCATAATCTTCGCGTCGGCTGCGGGACACTTCCGCACAGTCAGCCCACAGGTCACCCATATCTGCAATCTTACGAGATACGTGTGCTGCTCGTGCAGGACCATTTTCAACGTAAGCACTGTAAGGACCCATAGCGCGTGCTGCATGACCTGTCAGTGTTGCAACCGTAAAGATCTCAGGGTTTTTCTCACCCAATGCTAAATCTTTTGCCTCGCTGAGCAAGTCGCCCATTGCCAAGCGACCTTCAGCGTCGGTATTACCAATACGAACGCGAACCCCTTCCCTGCTCTCAATAATTTCATCTGGTACGAAACAATCAGATCCAATCGAGTTACGAACCACTGCAAGATATGCAATCACTTTAACACCTTTTGGCTGATACTTAGCAACCGCTTCCATAAAACCAACCACTGAAGCCGCACCACCTTTATCTCGGCTCATGCCTGCCATAAAGCCACCTACTTTAAGGTCGGCACCACCGGTATCGTAAACAAGACCTTTACCAACAAAAATAAGAGTACGCTCAACATCACCTTCAGGCTCGTATGCCATTTTTACAACACGAGGGTGATGGCGTTCAACGGCGTAAGACGCACGCGCCACAGTACTGAGTAAAGGATACTGCTCATCCATAATTTTACGATCAGCGATAACCTCAACGCTTACCGCAGAACCTTGGAACAGCTCAACGCAGTAATCAGCAAAACGTGGCGGTGCCATGCGCTCAGGCTCGGTACCACATAAATCGCGTGCAGCATACTGACCAGCCGCGATTGCGCTCAGTTGATCGCAGCTTTGTGCTGATGCTTCAAAAACATAAATCGCCTCGATTGGCTCAATTGCATCGCCACGGTACTCACGAGCTTCTAATGGCTGCCATAAACCTTGGCATGCACCTAAAAAGCTTACAGCACGAGCATTTTCGTAACGAGCATCGGCAGGCACATTAACAACAGCAAGCACAGGTTTTACAGCACCTGCTGCTTTTGCTTCTAAAATGCCGGCTTTTGCTGCCTCAAAGAAACGGCGCACATCATCATAATCTCTATCAAGTGGCCCAGTTGGTGCAATCACTAAACGGTTGCCCGGCACTTTGTCTGAAACAAGTAAGCTTGCCTTTTGAGCAATACGTGCATCAACGGCTAAAAATGGCGCCGCAACTTCGTCAAGCTGTGCACTGCCGAGATTTTGGATATCATGAGTAACAACAACGATAGCATCAGCATCGCTTTCAAATAAGGTGTTGCAAGGTAATGCAATTGGAAAAGACATAAAAACGGCCCTTTTCTATATTAGAATTAGGGCCGACTATAGGTGATTTATGAGTAAGTTCCAAGGGAACTACGACATATCACGGGCTTCATCTGGTTTTGCTTTAGTTTTGCTTATCACCGACCAAGCTTCTAACATCACCAAAATACTGACCACCAGCACGATAACGTCAAGCACAACCAACAGCCAGTTGCCTTTTTGATAGTATTCCCCTAGCTTGATCACACCAGCAAAGAACGCCATTACCAGTACGAACACCATTGGGATTAAAGTGTACTTGGCGGGACGCCCTAATTTGATAAGGTACACTGAGATAACCAGCAGAGTTAAGCTTGCCAAGATTTGGTTAGTCGAACCAAACAGCGGCCAAATCACCATACCACCACTACCCGATGCACCACCAGCGCCAAAGGCAAGTAACAAGCAACACCCTACAGCAAATAAAGTTGCGACAATACTGTTGTTCAAGAACTTGATGTTATAGATCTCGCCCCACTCTTGGATAATATAGCGCTGTAGCCTAACGCCAGAGTCCATCGTCGTGCCTGCAAAAAGAACAACCATAACCGCAAGTAGCGTCGATGCGATTTCAACTGGTAACCCCCAACCCGTACTAATAAGGTTTGAGCCACCATTAATGAAGGCTGATACGCTACCGGCACCAAGGTGACTATAAATTTCGTGCCACTCTTCTGGCGATACTGCGAGCATCACACCACTCACGGCGACCAAAGTGATCAGTGCTAATGAGCCTTCACCAACTGCTCCTAAGTAACCTACAAAACGGCCATCTTTTTCTTTGTCTAGTTGTTTAGAACTCGTTCCTGAGGAGACAATTCCGTGGAAGCCAGATACCGCACCACAGGCAATCGTTACGAATAGAAGCGGGATAATGCTAGGGGTATTTTCGACCGTATGGGTATTAAATGCCGGTGCAGTAATATCTGGCATCACCACAAACACCGCTCCATATAATAAAACCAAGCCAACCAGCAACTGCATACCATTAATAAAATCACGTGGCTGTAATAACATCCACACAGGTAGTAATGATGCCACCGCTGCATACATAAATAAAATGATGATCCAGTTTGCTTTATCACCGAGGCCAAACATTTCGGTTGGTAAGGTAATCGGCATACTACTGCCCATATAAATGGTCGCGTAGAGCACAATAACTCCGATAATACACAGCGGCACGAGCGGCACTTTTCGTTTTAGCAATTGACCGATGATAAGCGCTACAACAATAGCCGACCAAGCTGGGAATACCGCATTAGGATTACCCACAAAAGAGTTTGCAATCACCACGCCGAATACTGCATTAACCATGAGCAGTACAAGGAAGACCACTATCATAAACAATGAACGAGTACGCTTACCGATGACGCTTTCAGACAGCGCCCCCATCGATTTACCTTTATGGCGAGCACTTGCCCATAGCGCGCCCATATCATGAACACCAGCAAAAAATATAGTGCCAAATACAACCCAAAGCACCGCTGGCACCCAGCCCCAATAAACAGCAATAGCAGGACCAACAATTGGTGCCGCACCTGCGACTGAAGTAAAGTGATGCCCCCATAGTACCACTTTATTCGTCGGTACATAGTCAACACCATCTTCCAATTCATGAGCTGGCGTGACAAAGTTGTCATCCATTTTAAAGATTTTTTCAGCAATAAATTTGGAATAGACAAACCATCCAAATAACATCCCTATAATGCCGAAAAGTACGATCATTATGGATTGCATAATGCTTACCTCTTGTTGTTGTTTTAATTAAACGCACATTGCGTGATTAGTTTGTTCCACGACAACTTCGAAGCTAGCATAAAATAAATTATTTGCAGTTATCTTTTAGTCTAACCATCAAAAAGCCCAAGCTGTGCTTGATCACCCGGCTTTTCATTTAAACCAATATGCAACCCTATCAGACGAACTGGTTTAAATTTTTGCCGTGACATGGCTTCCACCAGCAGCTCTTCAAAAATGGCCAGATCAATATGTTGATATTGGCACTCTTTTGTAGTCTGGGTGAAATCGTAAAATTTCACTTTCACACCAAGCTTGTTAAATCCACGCGTTAGATAAGGCTGTGCTCGGCGTGTAAGCTCTGGCAAGAGCTTTTCTGTGATGACCTGCTTAAGCGTAGCTAGGTCGAGCGTGTCTTCTGCAAAAGTAGTCTCAACCCCCACAGACTTACGCACCCGGTCAGTCTCAACCCGGCGCTCATCTATGCCTTGGCAGCGTCGCCACAACACAGTGCCAAACTTACCAAATGACTGGCGTAATTGCGCTTCAGATAGCGCTTTAACATCACTCCCATATTCAAGCCCCATCGCAAGAAGCTTCTGTTGCGTCACTTTGCCTACACCAGGGATCTTTTTAAGCGGTAACGCATCAATAAAAGCGCTTACTTGGTGAGGGGGAATAACGCACTGACCATTGGGTTTGTTTTCATCGCTGGCAATTTTAGCCAAAAACTTAATCGGTGCTATCCCTGCAGAAGCGGTTAAACCTGTTTCTTTGAATATGTCTGCTCGAATTTGTTCAGCAATAAGGGTCGCACTACCACAACATAGCTCGCAGTCCGTCACATCAAGATAAGCTTCATCCAAAGACAATGGCTCAATAAGCGGCGTATAGCGAGAAAAGATAGCTCGAATTTGCTGTGAAATTGCTTTGTATACGTCCATTCTTCCAGGGACTATGACTAGCTGCGGGCAGAGTTTTTTCGCTTGATAATTCGACATAGCAGAGCGCACTCCATATTGCCGGGCAATATAGTTTGCCGTCGATAGTACCCCACGATGACTTCGTCCACCGATAGCCATAGGTACTTTTGCAAGCTCTGGATTATCACGCATTTCTACCGAGGCGTAGAACGCGTCCATATCAATATGAATAAATTTACGCACGCCAAAACACTGTCTAAATAAACAGTGTTTATTATGTGCTAATTTTGCAACTGTTGCAATCTTGAACATAGGTCACAATGATCTGGACTATACTTGTGTGGATGTCTGTTGCAAGTTGCACTGCAAAACAGAGATAATGCTAACAATATCAATACAGTTCAAAGCACTAGATCCGTTACTTTGGCTATATTTAATCATTCAGTAATTAATCAGGAGCCTGCATGAAGTACTCACGACTTGGTAGTAGCCCACTTGAAGTTTCACGCATTTGTCTTGGAAGCATGACTTGGGGCGTACAAAACAACCAGCATGATGCCGACGAGCAGATCAATTATGCACTAAGCCGTGGTATTAACTTCATTGATACCGCTGAAATGTATGCAGTTCCCCCTTCACCAGATACCTATGGTAAAACCGAGGCTATCATAGGTAACTGGCTAAAACGCCATCAAGAAAAGCGCGAGAAGCTCGTTGTTGCAACAAAAATTGCAGGTGCTGGCTTACCCTGGATCCGTGAAGGTAATGCCATTACAGGTAAGGCCGTGATCCAAGCCGTAGACGATTCTTTAGCGCGCCTAAATACCGACTACATAGACCTGTATCAGTTACACTGGCCAAATCGCACCTCCCCGCACTTTGGTAAGCAATGGCCTGGTATGTTGCCACTCACAGCTCTTAACAGTGATGAAGAACGTGATGGGATGTTAGATATTTTAGAGGGGCTAGCAACATGTATTCAAGCCGGAAAAATTAACCATTGGGGTCTTTCAGATGATACGCCATGGGGAATTCACACCTATCTTAACTTGGCCAAACAACACAATTTGCCAAAGCCTGTCTCTATTCAAAATGAATTTAGCTTGTTACACGCAAAGGATTGGCCATACCTCATTGAGAGCTGTGTGAACGAAGATATTGCCTATTTACCTTGGTCACCGCTTGCCAGCGGAATGCTAAGTGGTAAGTATTTAGGCGGCGCAAGACCCGAAGGCAGCCGCTGGACTTTGGTACAACGACAGGGCTTATTCAGAGACACGCAATTAGCTCAAGAAGCCGTTGCTAAATATGTAGACATTGCCAACGAATTCAATATGACCTCGGCTCAGCTGGCACTGGCATGGTGCAACCAAGTCGATGGCGTGACTTCAACCATAATTGGCGCTACGACCATGGCACAACTTAAAGAAAATATTCACGCGTTTGAAACTCCCTTGTGTGCAGAAGCCTTAGCAGAGATTGATACTGTATTCAAAGCGTATCCAGCACCATTTTAGACCATCCAATCGCGATACGCTGAGGCTTAGCGTATCGCCTTATCACACTATCCTTAATTATCTAGATTGAAGTTAAACCCCATGCAGAACCTTAATACTACTCCAGCCATTCCACTTCAGGGTACTTGTTTTACCAGAAAAACCGCTCGCGCTATCGTCCTTAGGGGTAGTGATATTTTACTGCTTTACACCAAGCGTTATGACGATTACACCCTACCAGGTGGTGGCGTCGACGAGGGTGAAAGCTTAGAAGCAGCATTGGAGCGCGAGCTAAAAGAAGAAACGGGTGCAGTATCCATCACAGGGGTGACGCCGTTTGGCCGCTATGAGGAGTACCGCCCTTGGTATAAAACCGATCATGACAATATACATATAATCTCTTATTGCTATGTTTGTGAGATTTGTGGCGAATTTGATACCCCTACCATGGAGGATTATGAACACGCCAATGGTATGAAACCGGTGTGGATCAATATAAACCAAGCCATCGCGCATAACGAAGCAAAACTCAATGATGCAAATAACAAAGGGATGTCCGTTTTACGTGAACTCACCTTGCTAAAACATATTTCCGCACAATTAGTCACAGATTAATTTGCCTATTGAGGGAACAATTAAGCCTTTATTAAACTCTAACTCCGCACGACTCAAGGATTTAATAAGAATAATGCGGCTGCTCCAAAACAACCTGATTAGTTTCACCATCATCGGCTCTATTTTGCTGCATCTACTGCTCGGGTGGTACCTGCAGCAAAGTACCTACGTCCCCTCAAAGCCGTTGCCAATTAAAGCAATGAAAACCTATTTGGTTATTGAGCCTACTAAGCCTAAGTCGGAGCCTGTTAAGACCCCGGCGATCACTGAAGATAAGCCAGTAAAAGAGTTAAAACCGACACAGCAGGACAATGTAGTCGAAGTACCAAAAGCGACACAAGTAGACCCAACAAAGCCAGCGGTTGAAAATACAACCAAGCACGTGGCCAAAACGGCCGTCACCACACAACCTAAAAAGCTAGATCATCGAAAAGCAATCTCGCAATTTCGCCAGCAACTTTTAGAGCGCTCGGCCAGTGATAGTGTTCTTAGCCCAAATCAAGCAAAGCCGCAGCGGATCACCGTGCCTAAAAGGCATCAAACTACCGCTGCGAGCATGCAAAGAGAACAACTCGAGTCTACGCCTCAATACACCGTCTACCGCGAAAATGGCCTGTGTTATGCTGAGGTTAGACCCGATCCGAGTATTCCGACACCGGAGGGGTTAAATAAGAATTGGCGTACTGCGCCCCGCCCTTGCGATGGCGGAGCCATTAAAAAAGCCTATGATGCCGCGATGACTAAATGGCTAAACAAGCGCTAATCTTGCTATCATAAAGCAAACCTATTGCTAAGAGTCCGTTATGGAAAAAGTCACCATTTTAGTCGATGCTCAAAATGTTTATTACACCACCAAGCAAGCCTACCAAACGGGCTTTGACTATAATGCGTTTTGGCGCAAAGCAACGGCTGATCGCGAGGTATATCAAGCCATTGCCTATTCCAGCGAACGAGGTGATGATAAACAAAGACAGTTCCAGAATATCTTACGAGCAATAGGCTTTGAGGTGAAATTAAAGCCTTATATTCAACGTGCCGATGGATCAGCGAAGTGTGATTGGGACGTTGGCATTACAATTGATGCGATGGAGTGCGCAGCAAAGTCCGATGTGATAATTCTAGTTACTGGTGATGGTGACTTTGATTTACTCGCCAGTAAACTTAGAGATAAATACCATACTCGAGTTGAAGTTTACGGCGTGCCGCAACTTACCGCTGCTTCTTTGATCCGTGCTGCCAGTGAGTTTATACCAATCGAAAACGAGTTATTAATTGGCAAGAAATAAACAAGAAAAACCCCTTTGATAGAAGGAGCTTTGCTTGTTTGACGAATTTGTCATTTTTGCTCGCTTAGCCGCGTAATAAACGCGTTTTAATCGGATAAGTAATATTCCACACTCGTTACCACGCGCACGATTTTAATTTGTGGTGTGTTACTGTCTCGGTCACGAATACTAAACTGCCCTTGCCTTGCCGATTTTATTTTGCCAAGCACAGAGTCAGAATCTTTAGCAAATTTTACCGCCACTTCTCGCGCTTTTTGCGTCGCTTCTTGCACCATTTCAGGCTTAATATCATTAAGACCAGTAAACAAATACTCTACTCGATTTTGATAGTCATCTTTAGTGATAGCAATACCTTGTTTTGCCAGTTCATTCAGCTGACCCAATGCTTGGGAGACTTTATCAGGATTATTAGAATATACCGTGACTCCAGCCTTTGCTACATAACGAAACCCTTGATTATTTTGGCCATACTCTTGAGCATATTTGTCTGTGATAGAAGGTGCCGACACCGATAGCTCGGACGCATCAAACCCCTGCAAGGTTAGAAATGCCCGAATGGCTGCATTTTTCTTTTCGGTGCGCTCAACAAGCGTTTCAAGGTCGTTATCGGCATCACGATAAAACACCGGCCAAATTACCGTATCTGCTTTGACTTCTTGTTCAGATAAGCCCTTCACACTAACGGTTCGCTCCATGCCTTTTACTGCAAGAATGGTGTCTTTTATCAACCAACTACTTATCACCACTGCCAGTGATAATAGCGCGGCTGGGGCTAAATATTTACTCATAGTCGACATCTTTCTATCCTCGGGGTTATGCCTTCGTTGTGACTTTCAAACTCTTAAACCTATTTGCTTAATTAAGTGCGCTATCTTAAGGTGAAAAAACCTGACCTAGTCAGCGTCAGAGTGGCTCCTTCAAATTGAGCGAGTATTAAGTCTAATTGGTATTATAACGGGGGTAGATCAAAGTCTACCACTGTAGCGCTCGAAAACTGCCAGCAAAATGGTAGAGTGATAGATATGAGCCGAGGCTGAATTAGGAATCAATATGAGCGTAAAACGCATTAGCCAATTTTTTAACCCAAAATCAATTGCCGTAATTGGGGCCTCTAACCACCCTGATCGCGCTGGCTTTATCGTGATGCGCAACTTGCTTCAAGGCGGATTTAAAGGGCCAATTATGCCTGTTAGCCCAAAACACGCGGCGGTGCATGGTGTACTGGCTTATGAAACCATCAAACAGCTTCCGAAAGTCCCCGACCTCGCCGTCATAGCCACCAACAAACAAACGCTGATTAAAATAATCACCGAACTGGGTGAAATAGGCTGTCAACATGCTGTTATTATTGCCGCAGGTCTTGATAATCAGCATAAACAACAGCTAAAAGAAGCAGCCAAAGAAGCAAAAGTAACATTACTTGGTCCAAACTGCCTTGGATTATTAATTCCTCATTTGGGAATTAATGCCAGCTTTTCTCATACTGTAGCAGCACCTGGAAAGCTCGCCTTTATTTCACAATCTGCGGCTGTCTGTTCCACTATTTTAGATTGGGCACAGCATAAAAAAATTGGTTTTTCCTATTTTGTTTCTGTCGGGGATTGTCTTGATATTGACTTTGATGAGTTGCTTGATTTTTTAGGTCGCGATCCGAAGACACAGGCCATATTACTTTATATTGATAATATCGATGATGTTAGACGGTTTATCTCCGCAGCAAGAGCGGCGGCCTTTAGTAAACCTGTGATTGCTATAAAAACGGGAAAAACCAAAGCTGGTGCTATTGCCGCTCTCAATCATACCGGAGGAAATACCTCAGATGATGCTGTGTATGATGCTATGTTTCAGCGCGCAGGTATGCTGAGGGTAAATGATCTGAGAGAGCTATTTGCTGCCACTCAAACCCTTGCCCTGCACCCCAAATTGCTGCAAGTAGAACAGCTAACTATATTAACCAATGGCGGTGGCCCTGGCATTATGGCAGTGGATACGCTGCTGCAAAACTCCGGCAAATTAGCCGTGCTCAGTGAGCAGACTAAGCAAGCACTTAGCGCCCTGATCCCACAGACCGATCATGCTTGCAACCCCATCGATATTTTTGGCGATTCCTCACCAAAGCGCTACCAACAGGCGCTAGAGATTTTGCTCAAGGCAGATGAAGTTAAAAATTTACTGATCATTCATACCCCTTCAGCCTTAGCTCCAAGTACGGCCTATGCCGAAATTATTGCCGAAACCTTGGCTAAAATTCCAAAAATGGCACGCCCTTATGTAATGACAAACTTTATGGGAGAGGAAGCCGCTTACGCGGCAAGGCTTGTCTGCGCTAATGCAAAAATCCCAACTTATCGCACGCCGGAGGGAGCTGTCGGTGCATTTATGCACTTAGTTAGCTATCGTCGTAACCAAAAGCACCTCACCCAAACACCAGAATCTTACAGTGATGAAACTCACCTTCAGCATAAACAGAGTAAAACGCTGATCAATGAGTTTTTACATGCAGGTGCCGCTAAACTTGCAACACATCAGGCATCCCAAATACTTGCCAATTACGATGTAGAGTGTATCGAAACAAGAGTTGCCTTAACCCCCTCGGAAGCAAAAGAACAAGCTCAGAGACTAGGATTTCCAGTTGCGCTTAAACTCATTAGTCATGATATTCCCTCTAAATCTGAAGTCGGAGGCGTAGTACTTAACCTCAATGATGCTGAAGAAGTTGAACAAACTGCATTTGCCATGCTGCTGCGGATCCGTGAAGCTGCACCCGATGCCGAAATTGAGGGCTTTTCATTACAAAGAATGGCAAAACGTGCTGGTGGGCAAGAATTAAGAATTGCGGTTAAGACCGAGCCTGGTGTTGGTCCAGTGATCTTATTAGGCGAAGCTGGTACCGGCTTAAACTTTTCACAAGCAGCAGTAGCTTTACCGCCTTTGAATATGAACCTTGCCAAATACCTTATTGCCGCAGCTCACGATAAAGGCGTCATAAAGGAGCGCGCTTTACCTGAAAAGGTAGACAAATATCGCCTGTGTGCCTTACTCACTAGAGTGTCGCAAATGGTGGTTGATCAGCCCGATATTAAAGATATGGAGCTCAATCCCATACTAGCCTGCTCGGGACAGTTTCAGGTATTAGACGCCACTATCTCCTTGAAACGTTATCAGCCAGTTGCAGGACGTAAGCGTCTTGCAATACGCCCATACCCTAAGGAGTTGGTCAGCACCGTCACCTTAAAAGATGGCCGCCCCGCAACACTGCGCCCTATTCGTCCTGAAGACGAGCGAGCTCATCAAGAGTTCGATCAATCTTTGACTAAAGAGGATAGATATCGGCGTTTCTTCGGTGAATTACCGCAGTTTAACCATGATCAGCTGGCAAAAATGACACAAATCGATTACGACCGTGAGATGGCCTTTATTGTCACTATACCGAATAAATCTAGCTACCAAACACTAGGGGTGTCTAGAGTCTTGATGGATCCTGATAATTTAGTTGCAGAGTTTGCCGTGGTCGTGCGTTCTGATTGTCAGGGGTTGGGACTTGGCAGGATTCTCATGGAAGCGGCTATCACGCACTGCCGAAAACAAGGCGTTGAGAGTATTGAAGGGATCACGTTACCGGAAAATAGTGGCATGATAGGCCTTGCCAAAAAACTTGGATTTACGGTTTCGCGAGATTTCGAAGAAGGCACCATCCAGATGGTGTTACATTTTTAATCATACAAATTTGCTTAATTAAGTGGTCTATTTTGAGGCGAGAAAATCTTGTCGATAACTCCGCTACCGCGTCCTGCTATCGCCAAGGTACCTACATCCGTGTAGGCAAGGCTAAAATTTTGCTATTTAGTTGTTCTAAATGAGAAATTTTTAACGCTGTTAGCGTCAGATTTACTCCTTCAAATTGAGCAAGTATTAAGTCAAATTGGTATCAAATAGGGTTTGGAGAGCTAGCATTTTGATGCAACTTCACATCAGAGAAAAAACCGCTGCGGTTTTAGAAGCAACAGGTAAATATCGCAAAGTTGGTCGCGCGGTTGATATATTTCTTATTACTCTCATTCTTACGAATGTTGTCGCGATTGTACTTGAATCTGAGCGAGACTTAGCGAAGGCATATCATTATTACTTTCTCACCCTGGAGCTTGTCAGCGTTGCCATATTCGCAGTGGAATATCTGCTCAGGCTATGGTGCTGTGTAGATAAACTCGACTATCGCCACCTTGATTTACCAAACTGGAAAAAGCGCCTTAAGTATTTAGTATCACCTCTTGCGCTGATCGATCTAATCGCAATATTACCCACTATTTTAATGGCATTTATTGCCTTTGATTTGCGTTTTTTAAGGGTGATCCGCTTACTGCGAATTTTTAAACTCACGCGTTACTCAAGAGCAATGCAACTATTACTCGCAGCATTTAAAGAAGAGTCTAGTTCTTTGTTAGCAGCATTTTTTATTATGAGTGTTGTGCTCATTATGGCTTCTTGCGGTATTTATTTAATTGAGCATGATGTCCAGCCGGATAAGTTTGGCTCAATTCCCAAGTCAATGTGGTGGGCGATGGCGACACTCACCACTGTAGGTTATGGTGATGTTGTCCCTATAACCCCATTAGGACAATTTTTTGGTGGTGTGATCACCTTACTCAGTATGGGAATGGTGGCGATCCCCACAGGGTTGTTGGCATCAAGCTTTGCAGATCAGATGCGAAAGCGCAGAGATGCCTTTCATGAGGCTGTGCTACATGCTTTAGTGGATGGTGAGGTTGATAAGAATGAAAAAGAACACCTAGAAGCGTTAAGACTTGAATTAGGGCTGAGCCAGCTAGAAGCCAACCAAGCCATTAAACTAATGGCAAGCCAACGTGTGCATCACATGTATTGTCGTCATTGCGGCAAGCGGCTATAGCCGCTGCTGCATTTTTAGCATCTCAGCCACTTGCTCGCCAGCTACCGCGGGACTATATCGGTATCCCTGATAGTGATCAACATGCTCTGCTGTTATTCTTTGCAGTTGAACATCGCTCTCTACACCTTCAGCAACACACAAAAGCCCTAACCCATGGGCTAGATTCACACACGAGCGAACAATTAAATAACTCTCTGGTTGCTCTGAAATTTGCTCAATAAACTGCTTATCTATTTTTATTGCATCAAGTGGCAACTGCTGCAAGTAAGTCAATGAGGCATATCCAGTGCCGAAATCATCCATATAAATGCTGCAACCCAGTGACTTGAGCGCTTTCATAACTTCTACTGCACTTTCAATGTTGCTCAGCATCGCGGTTTCTGTAATTTCAAACGTCACATATCTCCCGTCCACTTTACTGCGCTGCAACAGACTTGCTATCTCTTCAACGAGCCCTTCATAGTCAAAGTTAATCGCAGATAAGTTAACAGATACATATACATCTGGTTGTATGGTTTGCCAGTGTCTCAACTCGATTAGCGCCCGCGATAGTGTCTGTAGTGTAAGCTCTGTCACTACACCTGTTTGTTCAGCGGCTAACGCAAATTCTTGGGCACAAAACTCATCATTGTCAGGCCAACGCAACAAAGACTCAAAACCTAGCAACTTGCCACTTTGAACATCGACGATAGGTTGGTAGTGATTACTGAACTGGTTATTTTTTAGCGCGTTCATCAATGCTTGTTCGACTTCCCGTGAGCGCCTTACTTTGCCGTTCATTTCTTCACGGAAGAATTGATAAGCTGAGACTTGTTTTATGAGCACATGATCAAGTGCTGCTTTTGCCGCTTGGCTCAGGGCAAAAGCATCTAAGGCATCATCAGGATACATTGCAATTCCAATAACAGGCTGCATTGCTACACTTTGACCTGACACATTAAATGGGTTGGCAAAAGAGTGAAGTAGGCACTGCACATACTGCTGAACCTGTTCAGGGTGATCTAATCCCTCCATCAATACATAAAACAACTTGTCTTGACCAATGGCTAAGCTGTCTAATTCACGAAAACAACAACGTAGCTTTTTCGCCAGCAAGGGTAATAATTCGGCCACAAAATCTGTACCGTAAATATCATGAAGGTGTTGCAAACGGCTAAACTTGATAACCAGCAAAGCATGTTGAGTTGGGTGAACTTGAGATTGCTTAATCACATGTTGCACTCTATCCATCAATAGCGCTTTGTTGGGCAGGTTAGTTTGTAAATCATAATTAGCTAATTGATATAGTTCTTTTTCGCTGCGCTTTTGTTGACTAATATCTGTTAACACCACCACATAGCTGTGTAACTCCCCCTCGCTATTGGCTACTGCAGATATTTTCACTAAAACATCACGTTCATCACCATTTGGTAGAGTTACAACCTCTTCGGAGCTAATGTGTTGGTGCACAGCCAAAGCCATCGTTTTTCGCAGATACATTATGCGCTTTTGCCGCGATACACCAAGTTTCACGGCAGTACTAGAAGATGGGATTGACTCCAAGTTGAAAGCATTTTGCATCGCTCTATTGCATACTTGAATACGTAAATTTTTGTCTAGGATCATGACCCAATCACGAGTTTGCTCAAATGCAGCGCCAAATAGTGCTGCCCGCTCCTCAAATAAACGTTCACGCGTCAAGTTAGTATAAGTTCCAGCTACTTGAGTGGGATTACCATCTTCCCATTCCAGCACTTTGCCAAAGTCTTTATACCATCGCCATTGCCCTTGGCTGTCTTTTAGGCGGTATGTACAATCGATAAACCCTTTATTTGTAGTCACAAACTCTAGCCACTGTAGTCTGAACATTGCCCTATCTGCGGGATGTATTTTTTGCAGATAATCGTCAAGTCCGACACTTTCAAGATCGTAATCTAGTTCATTGATAAGTCTCGGTTGATAAATTAACGTGCTCCCAGCATGCCACTCCCATACCCCTGAGTTACTTCCTTCAAGTGCCATTTTTAGCCGAGCCTCACGATCTTGTGTGGCTTTGTGGGCAGCTAAGATAAGCTGCTCAACGCGATATTTTCGATAACTCCAAAGCGACAATAGCATCAGCGTTAAAAACACATAACCCGCTATCGCAACTGGTGAGCGCCACGCAGGATAATTAACCTTTATCGTCAATTTTGCAGGAGGCGTATAGTCGCCAGTAAGGGGGTCTTTTGCCCATACTTTTAGTGCGTACTCACCGGGATTCAATTTAGGAAAAACAACTCGATTTTGATTGCGGCTCAGGATTTTTTGACCACCCGATATCTGGTATTCATAGATGATCCTATCTTGATAGCTAAATGCCATTGCTGAGAAAGACACCTCTAAGCCAATATCGTCATGTTCTAATTCTATATGCTCAAACTGCTTCAAACCCGCTTTTTGATTTGGCCGAGAAATTAAGTCCACACTGGTAATATTGACATGATCCAACAGCGGTTTTTTAGGGCGGTTATCCTCAGGAGCAAAAAGCACAAAGCCCTTGAGCATGCCGTAGCCAATCCTACCATCTTGCAACACCACAGAGGCACCGCCATTAAATTCATTAGAGAGAATGCCATCTTCGGTAGTAAATTGTTGCAGGTGCAAATTATCTGGGTCAAGCCGCCAAATCCCCTTGTGTGAAGACATCCATATCATACCCTCGTCATCTTGGCGCATTTCGTACATCAATGTATCTATTTTATGTGCTTTTAAGTCAATATTATAAATTGGCTCGTAACCGTCTAATGTCATACCGATTAAACCAAACGAAGATAAAGACAACCACAAGATGTTATTTTTATCTATCGTATATGTGGTGATGTCCACCGCAAGGTGCTTGTTTGCTTTTGGGGCTTTGTATATTTCTGTTAGTGTTTCACGCTGTGGGTCATACTGAAATAGCACCCCCGCATTATAATAGAGTGGCTTGGTTAAATCGTTTGGCAAAGGTGGATAAAAGCCATAAGCAAGAAACGGATCAACGCCTTCAAAAGATTGCTTTAAATGCGTTAATTCTGCGCTATCTATATCATAAACAAACATTCCTTTATCGCTATTCACAAAGTAGAACTTACCATTATTTAATAGCTGTCCACCTTTGACAAAAGCGGTTAATATCTCTTGGTCTTGCGCGTTATTGGCTTTTGGCCTAGTTAACTTATGTGTAACGGGATCGAATACAAATAGGCCTTTTACGGTAGTTAGCCACAATTTATCTTTGTATTGAGCTATCCTCCATACAATAAACTCAGAGAGAATATCATCACCCATATATCCTTTAAAAAACTGTTTGGTCTCTCTCGTTTTTGGGTCGTACCGGGTTAAGCCATCATTTGTGGCTAACCAAATATAGTCTCGCGTTTCGTGCATTGCCCAAACATTGCTGTGCGAGAAGCCTTCGCCCGTTACGGTCAAATCGCTAACATTGTCAAAGGCTAAGGTGCTATCCGGTAAGTAAAATGCACCATCCTCTTTGGTCGCAACCCAGATCCCGCCGTGGTCATCTTTTGCAATGTCGATCACACTGGTATTTGAGGGAAGAAATACACTTGACGATAAACGCTTATCACGAACTGCCGTACCCTCGGAAATATCGTAATAAACGAGTCCCTTATCTGTTCCGAGCAGCAAGGTTTGCTGATCGTGCTGAAGTATTTTCCAGATATTCAAATCAGGAAGTAGCGTTTTAAATGTTACCTTGGCGTCAAAATCTTGCAGCAGTTGCGAGATATCAAGCTCATACATACCCTCAACTGCGCCAAGCAGCAGCTTGTTATTATTGAGAATAAATAGCGATTTAGTGTTAGTTTGATAAGGATGTGCAACATCCGAAATGTGCTCAAGCTGACGCAGTTTTTTTGTTGGTAAATGATACGCAAACAAGCGCTCTGATGTAGCAATAAATAAAATATCTTGATGTTGATTAACAGCTCTAATAAAGCCATTGTCTTCATTCAATGGCAGGGTAACTTCTGTCACTAATTGACCAGAACGAATATCAAGTGTCGCCACTTCATTTGTTCTGACTGCCCACATGTGCTGATCATCTTTGGTTAGCACTAAGTCAACCATATTGTTGTAAAACTCTCCCTCCGTTGAGGGAGGCTCAATGTACTTTCGGTAGCGGTCGGTCGTAGGGTCATAACGCAGTAACCCTGCGATGGAAGTAGTGATCCACACACCGCCTGAATTATCCTGATAAATATAGTTAACCTGCACTTTATCAAGCACCCCATCAGGCCCCTCTACCTCTAAAACTTGATAGCCATCATAACGGTTAAGCCCTCCCTCTGTTGACAACCATAAATACCCCTGCTGATCAATTAACAGTGTATTTACGTAACTCTGGGAGAGCCCTTCAGCGGGTGATAATCGAGAGATTTGTACAGCACTTGCTAATGAAGAAAACAGAACAATACAAAAAATAAAGCACAGGCGAAACATAAAAAGCCAAAGTTGTTAACTAGGCGTAATACATTGCCACGAGTTGACGATTTTGTCCAAGATAACTCGCCAAGCGTGACGCAAGTTCATCGGGAAGCGGTTGCGCCTTATCACAAAACCCCAACGTGAGGTAAAAGGAGCGTAGATGAGTATATGCGAAAGTATAAACTGGACTATGTGGATTAACTCCCTGAAACTGGCTCAACGCGTCAGTAATAAGTGCCTTTGCAATACCCCGACCACGCCACGACTGGCTAACATACACACCTACTAGCAACCAGTGTTCTGCTACTGGTTGCAATCGACATGCAGCTATAATACCTGTGGTGTCTTTAACGACCCAAACAAGATCATGCTTTGCCGCTCTTCCTCTTGCTCCATGTGCATCATAAAACTTATTCACCAAAGGAGTCATGATAGGCGCTAAGCGCTCTATGATATACATCAGGCAAGCATCAAACTGAGATAGTATTCAAACTTTTGCTTTAATATGTCTTGCTCAGAGAGAGGGCGTTGATTAATCGCATCATAGATTGCTTCGCGACTTTTTTTGCCACGCTTTATTTGGTAAGCCCAAAATGACGCTTCATATTCAAGCTGGATCTGATACTTTTCTTGCCTTGGCAACAAACACAAGTTATGGCTCATCGTGCTATTCGAAGTAGATTATGGATGGCTATAGTTTATCATAATGACTTAGTGGGACAGCAGCAAAAATTTCTCCTCTCCCCCAACAAGGTATGCCTTTATACAATAAAGTATGTATAATCGAACGCAGAGTAACCATTTGTAGCATTTAAAAGGAGCCAGATTGAAAGCTACACTCCTGTGTTTAGTCCTTGTCGTTTTGTCCGTTACTTGTACCGCAAGTGAAATACCAAAAGTAATGAGATTCAACAAACCGCCTCAAACACCACAAGCGTTATATGTCATTGAGTTGATGGAGTTGGTTTATAAAGAGCTCGGCATTGAGATGAGACTTGAGGAGTTCAATCATAAAAGCTCTCTGATAGCGGCAAATGCCGGTAATTTAGATGGTCAACTTGGTCGAGTGGCAAGTATCGAGGATGATTACCCAAACCTCAGGCGTGTAGACTATCCTTTATTCCAATTTACATTGCAGTTATTCACTCTATGCAGTGATTGTACTCTAAACAACCTAAAGTCTCTCACTATCCGCAGTGGTTATCCCGTTGCCAGCACCTACTTGAACAAGCATGGCGCTGATGCGTATATCATCAATGTAAAAAGCGTGGTTGCTCAGCTTAATTTAGTCATGCAGAGACAAGTCGAAGGCGCGTTGCTCCTCGATTTTCATTTAAAACCTCACCTGCGAAATATTAATGAAGACAACTTGCAAATAAAGGACTTAGAAGTAGTTGAAAGTTTTCATTTTGTGCATAAAAGGCATGCCACATTACTACCTCTTATCAAAAAAAAGCTCTCAGAGTTTGAGCAAAAAGGTGTGATAGATATGCTCAAGGCTAAATATCAAATTTAAAGTTTTCTCCTCCTTGCTCGTCTCCCTGCCCCGCTTTCGCTTTACGTTGTAGGTATCGTTTATAGCGCTGCTGACATAATGCAATCACCTTACGCTTTTGCTCATTATTTAATGAATTCCATGCAAAGCGCTCTTCTCGACTACGATAACACCCGACACAATAACCGCGATTATTTACCTGACAGATCCCCTTACACGGACTTGGGATCTCAAATATCTCAATTTGTTCCATGTATAACTCAACCCCTTTGCCCCTTGTCTAATACCAATTTTCTTAATTAAGTGGTCTATTTTGAGGTGAGAAAATCTTGTCGATAACAAGGCAAAAATTTTGCTATTTAGTTATTCTAAATAAGAAATTTTTAACGCTGTTAGCGTCAGATTTACTCCTTCAAATTGAGCAAGTATTAAGTCAAATTGGTATAAGCATACTGCTTAGAAGCTGCGCTGCCAAGGTTATAAGGCGCGAGTTAAAACCTAGAGCCCCAAAAACAAAAAACCCAGCGCAAGGCTGGGTTTTTTAAAAGCTCAGAAAACTTACTTTTTCTTCACGGCTTTTTTGTTTGGTAGGTCAGTAATTGAACCTTCAAATATTTCAGCAGCTAGACCGATTGACTCGTTTAGCGTTGGGTGAGCGTGGATAGTAAGCGCTAGGTCTTCACCATCAGCACCCATTTCTACTGCTAGGCCAATTTCACCAAGCATTTCACCAGCATTGATACCAACCATAGCACCACCGATCACACGGCCTGACTCTTTATCAAAGATAAGCTTAGTTGAACCTTCAGTACGTGCAGAAGCAATCGCACGACCAGAAGCCGCCCATGGGAATACCGCAGTTTCAATGCTTAGATCTTGCTCTTTTGCTTCTTTCTCTGTCACACCAACCCAAGCGATTTCTGGATCTGTGTATGCAATTGAAGGAATACATTTAGGATCGAAGTAGTGCTTCTTACCAGAGATAACTTCAGCAGCAACGTGACCTTCATGAACCGCTTTGTGCGCAAGCATAGGCTGGCCTACGATGTCACCGATAGCGAAGATGTGATCAACGTTGGTTTTCATTTGCTTGTCAGTGTTGATGAAGCCACGCTCATCAACATTTACGCCCGCTTTGTCTGCGTCGATTAGCTTACCATTCGGTGTACGACCAACAGCAACTAGTACTTTGTCATAACGAACTTGGCCTTCTGGCGCTTGCTTGCCTTCGAAAGATACATAGATACCGTCTTCTTTCGCTTCAACAGCAACAACCTTAGTAGAAAGCATCACGTTAAACTTGTCTTTAACGTACTTTTGGTAAATCTTGATAACGTCTTTGTCAGCCGCAGGTACTAGTTGATCAGCAAACTCAACTACGTCAATCGCTGAACCTAATGCACGGTAAACAGTACCCATCTCAAGACCAATGATACCACCACCTAGTACAAGTAGCTTTTCAGGTACGTCTTTAAGCTCAAGTGCACCAGTAGAATCAATGATACGCTCATCTTCAGGGATAAAAGGTAGGCTTACAGGCTGAGAACCTGCTGCAATGATTGCATTATCGAAAGTTACTGTTTTCGCGCCGTCAGCACCTTCAACCGCAATGGTGTTAGAGCCTGTGAACTTACCGTAGCCGTTAACGACAGTAACTTTACGCATCTTAGCCATACCGCTAAGACCGCCAGTTAGTTGACCAATTACAGACTCTTTCCATGAACGGATTTTGTCTAGGTCGATTTGTGGAGCACCGAAAGAAACACCGTGAGAAGCCATTTCAGCTGCATCGTCAATTACCTTTGCAACGTGAAGAAGGGCTTTTGAAGGAATACAACCAACGTTCAAGCACACACCACCTAGCGTGTCACGAGATTCGATTAGTGTAACGTCTAAACCTAAGTCTGCTGCACGGAATGCCGCAGAGTAACCACCAGGACCACCGCCTAGTACAACAACTTGAGTTTTGATTTCGTTGCTCATGTTATTACCTTAACTGTTATTTGAACGGGTTTACTCGTTAAGAGTAGCCGACCCAAAGTGCCTGCCAAACACCCGATTCGGGGCACAGGGCAGAGAGAGTTATTATTGCTCGAAAGTGTATCATTCACACTCTCTATTGTCCCGCCTAAATATCAAGCGGAACAATAAAATACAAGAAAACCGCATCACCTAAGTGATACGGTTTCTATTCTTACATTACTAACTGGCGAATATCGCTTAGGTAGTTTGCAAGAGTCACAGTAAAGCGAGCTGCTAGTGCGCCGTCAATGACACGATGGTCGTATGAACAGCTTAGCGGCACCATTAGGCGCGGCTCAAACTCTTTACCATTCCATTTTGGTTTGAAGTCTGACTTAGACACACCAAGAATCGCCACTTCAGGAGCATTAACGATTGGCGTAAACGCCGTACCGCCGATCCCGCCAAGGCTTGAGATAGTGAAACAGCCACCCTGCATGTCAGAAGATGTCAGCTTACCATCACGTGCTTTCTTAGAGATTTCCATCAATTCGCGTGATAACTCAATGATGCCTTTTTTATTCACGTCGCGAACAACAGGAACTACAAGACCATTTGGTGTATCAACCGCGATACCGATATGAACATACTTCTTCAGAATTAAGCTCTCACCATCTTCAGATAGTGAAGAGTTAAACGTTGGGAAGTCCTCTAGTGCTTTTGCAGCGGCTTTCATCACGAATACTAATGGCGTAATCTTCACACCCATTTTCTTCTTCTCTGCAAGTACGTTCTGTTCTTTACGGAACGCTTCAAGCTCAGTGATATCGGCTTCGTCAAACTGTGTAACATGTGGGATTTGTACCCAGTTACGGTGAAGGTTTGCACCTGATAGCTTATTGATACGAGAAAGCTTCTTCTCTTCAACTTCACCAAACTTGCTGAAGTCTACTTTTGGCCAAGGAATAAGACCAAGTTCACCGCCGCCAGTGTTGCCACCTTTTGCGACTTGACCAGACTCAACTTGCTTAACCAGCTCTTTCACGTAGTTTTGTACGTCTTCTTTTAGTACACGGCTCTTACGACCTGTACCTTTAACGCGAGCTAGGTTAACCCCAAACTCACGCGCTAAACGACGTACTACTGGTGATGCGTGGGCATACTGATCATTGGCCACAAAATCATCTTTTTGTGCCGATGCTTTTGGAGCTTCAGATTTCGCTGCTGGAGCCGCTGATTGCGCTGGCTTTTCTTCAGCTTTAGCTGCTGCCTGAGGTGCAGGTGCCGCGCCTTTCACTTCGAATACGAAGATTAAAGAACCCGTTGATACTTTATCGCCAGCATTAACTTTGATGGCTTTAATCGTACCTGCGAACGGTGCTGGCACTTCCATTGAGGCTTTGTCGCCTTCAACCGTGATAAGCGATTGCTCTTCTTCAACGCTATCGCCTACAGCAACCATGATCTCAGTGACTTCAACTTCGTCACCACCGATATCTGGTACGTGTACTTCTTTTTCAGCTGATGCTGCTGGCGCTTGTTCCTGTGCTGGTGCTTGCGCTTCAGAAGCTGCTGGCGCATCACCGCTACCAGCAACTTCAAAAGTGAAGATCAATGAACCCGTTGACACTTTGTCACCCGCGTTGATTTTCACGTCTTTGATAGTACCAGCAAATGGTGCAGGTACTTCCATTGAAGCCTTGTCGCCTTCAACCGTGATAAGTGATTGCTCTTCTTCAACAACATCACCAGCTGCCACTAAGATTTCTGTGACTTCAACTTCATCGCCACCAATATCTGGTACATGAACTTCTTTCACTTCTGTCTTACCTGAAGCGTTTGCTTCTGGCTTAGTTTCTTTCCCAGGCTGTTCTGCAGCTGTTTCTTCACCTGCTGCTTCAAACACCATAATCAAAGAACCAGTCGAGACTTTATCGCCTTCAGCTATTTTGATTTCTTTCACCATACCTGCCACAGAGGCAGGTACTTCCATTGATGCTTTGTCGCCTTCAACCGTGATAAGCGATTGCTCTTCTGCAACCGTGTCACCTACGCTTACTAGGATCTCGGTTACTTCAACCTCATCGGCACCAATATCTGGAACATGAATTTCGATTGCCATTACTCGTCCTCTTATGCGTAAAGTGGGTTAGTTTTGGTGGTGTCGATATCAAATTTCTTGATAGCGTCAGTCACAGCTGATTTTTCAATCTTGCCTTGCTTAACTAGCTCACCAAGTGCAGCAACTACTACGTAACCTGCGTTCACTTCAAAGTGACGACGTAGGTTTTCACGGCTGTCTGAACGACCGTAGCCGTCTGTGCCAAGTACTTTGTAAGATGCGCTCGGCATAAATGCACGTACTTGATCAGCATAGTTTTTCATGTAATCGGTAGCTGCAATTGCTGGCGCATCACCAAGCACACTCGTGATATAAGGTACTTTTTGCTCTGCTTCTGGATTTAGCATGTTAAAGCGCTCAGCATCTTGACCGTCACGAGCAAGCTCGTTGAATGACGTTACAGAGAATACATCAGAACCGATACCGTAGTCGTCGCTTAGAATTTGCGCCGCTTTACGTACTTCGTTCAAGATAGTACCCGAGCCCATTAACTGAACCTGTGCTTTGTCGCCAGTGTGGCTTTCAAGCTTGTAAATACCCTTACGAATACCTTCTTCAGCGCCTTCTGGCATTGCAGGTTGATGGTAGTTTTCGTTCATGAGCGTTAGGTAGTAGAACACGTTCTCTTGCTCTGGACCGTACATACGGCGGATACCATCTTGCAAAATAACCGCTACTTCAAATGCAAACGTTGGGTCGTAAGAAATACAGTTCGGCACCGTACCTGCTTGAATGTGCGAGTGACCGTCTTCGTGCTGTAGACCTTCACCATTTAGCGTTGTACGACCAGCGGTTGCACCAAGTAGGAAGCCGCGCGCTTGTTGATCGCCCGCCATCCACGCCATATCACCTACACGTTGGAAACCAAACATTGAGTAGTAGATATAGAACGGGATCATTGGTAAATCGTTGGTGCTGTATGAAGTTGCCGCAGCCACCCATGAAGACATCGCGCCTAGCTCATTGATACCTTCTTGTAGTACCTGACCAGAGGTTGCTTCTTTGTAGTAAGAAACAATATCGCGGTCTTCAGGCTTGTAGTTTTGGCCATGTGGGTTGTAAATACCGATTTGACGGAATAAACCTTCCATACCAAAAGTACGTGCTTCGTCAGCAATAATAGGTACGATATTTTTACCAATACTCTTATCTTTCAACAAGATATTTAGTGCACGAACGTAAGCCATCGTTGTTGAAATATCACGTTTTTGCTCTTCAAGTAGTGGTTTAAACGCATCTAGCTCAGGTAGCGTTAATGCTTCTGTGAAGTTAGGCAGACGCTTAGGCGTGTAACCGTGCAGCGCGTTACGGCGAGCATGTAAATACTCGTGCTCTTTTGAGCCCTCTTCCAGCGTTAAGTATGGCAGGTCTTGTAATTGCTCGTCAGACACTAAGTCATCAAGGCCTAGACGAGAACGTAGATGCGCTACGTGCGTCATGTCCATTTTCTTAACTTGGTGAGCAATGTTCTTACCTTCAGCCGCAGCACCCATGCCGTAACCTTTTACGGTTTTAGCTAAGATAACTGTTGGACGACCTTTGGTTTCTTGTGCTGCTTTAAACGCCGCGAATAGCTTAGATGGCTCATGACCACCGCGCTTCAACGCGAAGATTTCTTCGTCAGTCATATCAGCAACCAATGCTGCGGTTTCTGGGTAACGACCAAAGAAGTGCTCGCGTACGAACGCACCATCTTTTGATTTGTAGGTTTGGTAATCGCCATCAACTGTTTCGTTCATCAGTTGTAGTAATTTACCTGTGGTATCTTTAGCAAGTAGCTTGTCCCAACCAGAACCCCAAACCACTTTGATCACGTTCCAGCCAGCACCTTTAAATAGGCCCTCTAGCTCCTGAATGATCTTACCGTTACCCATTACTGGGCCGTCAAGACGCTGTAGGTTACAGTTGATTAGATAACATAGGTTGTCTAGCTTTTCACGGGCAGCGAATGAAATTGCACCACGTGATTCTGGCTCGTCCATTTCACCATCACCAAGGAAGGCATAAACGCGTTGCTCAGAGGTGTCTTTTAGACCACGGCCATCTAGGTATTTAAGGAAGCGCGCTTGATAGATAGACGCGATTGGGCCTAGACCCATAGAAACCGTTGGGAACTGCCAGAATTCAGGCATTAATTTAGGGTGTGGGTATGAAGAAATACCGTTACCGTCGACTTCCTGGCGGAAGTTGTCTAGCTGCTCAGCGCTTAGGCGGCCTTCAACAAATGCACGAGCATAAATACCCGGAGAAATGTGGCCTTGGTAATATACTAAGTCACCACCGTCCTTCTCGTTTGGTGCACGGAAGAAGTGGTTGAAACACATTTCATAAAATGCAGCTGACGACTGGTAAGAGGCCATATGCCCGCCCAGCTCAAGATCTTTCTTCGACGCACGAAGTACGATCATAATCGCATTCCAACGGATGATAGAGCGAATACGACGCTCAAGGTTCACATCCCCTGGATACGCAGGCTCTTGATCTGCTGGGATAGTGTTGACATAGTTAGTCGTAGTGCCTGTTGGCATATCTACGCCATCAAGACGCGCTTGCTCTAATACTTGCTCTAACAAGAACTGAGCGCGCTCTACGCCTTCTTCTTTTACGACCGACTCAAGCGCCTGTAACCATTCTTGGGTTTCTAGCGCGTCTACGTCAATTTTATTGACTTCAGACATATGGAGTGTTCCTTATGTTTAAAATACGAATTTATTCTATTTGTGCCAATTCTTACTGAATCAAGCCCGATTACTGCTGCTTAGTTCTACGCAGTGAGCGCTCTATTCGCGAGCGCTCTTTACCGGCTTCTAATAACGCTTCTTCGATAAAGGCTAAGTGGGCGTTACTAGCAAGTCTTGCTTGTTCAGGGTTACCATTGATCACCGCATCTAATAACAACTTTCTGTGCTCACCGAGCTGCTCACTGACATCTGATTTTTGCACCAAGACAGTTAAGTTTTGCAGCACGTTTTGCTCAAGCAATGACTGCATCCCTTTTACAAGATGAAGCAGGACGACGTTGTGCGACGCTTCTGCAACGGCAAAGTGAAAAGCATTAATTGCCCTTGCCTTTTGCATCAGGTCATCACCTATCTGTGCTATGTTGTCAAAGCTTTGTTGTACCTTTGCAAAGTCATTCTCTGTGCCCCTGAGCGCCGCATAGTAGGCTGCAATGCCCTCTAGTGCATGACGGAACTCAAGTAAATCGAACTGAGATTCAGGGTGTTTACTGATCAAGTCGAATAATGGATCAGTTAGCCCCTCTTCGAGCTGATTCTTAACATACGTACCACCACCTTGACGACGGGTTACAAGCCCCTTTGCTTCCAATTTCTGGATAGCCTCACGTAGTGATGGACGCGACACTTCAAATTGCTTAGCTAGCTCACGCTCAGGCGGCAACTTTTCACCCGGTAATAACGAGCCCTCGAGGATCATATTCTCAAGCTGTTCTAGTATTACGTCCGATAGTTTTGCTGCTTTAATCTTTAAAGACATTGAAATAACGCCAATTTTTTATGATGTGACCTAGCCAGCTCGCTGACTTATTTTAATCAATTTGGTAAGAATTAACTTCATAGGTAAATTGGTCATACCAAATTTGCACAATACGTTATCAAAATCCATGACAACTGTCAAAATTCAGCTCAATTCAATAATAAACTGAGTGTAAAAACAACAGTTAAAGTGCATAAATTTTAACCAAGAATCACGAAAATTTAAAAGGTGATTTAAATGGTCAGACCAGATAAAGATTTAATGAGGATAGCTTTATAGAAGACAGTTATGATTCAAGCGCACGTTCACAATGCGCTTTAAAACGCGCAACATAATCCATATCACTTAACAAAGTCTTTAATCCCCTGTTGTATGGTGCCAAATATTCACTATGGTGTTTGTTGATAAGTAAATACCCATGCTGCACAAAGGCTGGCTCGGGTTGGGCGACCAATAACTTTGCATCGTCAACAGGGAGCTCCTTTAGATAAGCCTTAGCTGACTTTTCATCCATGATCATAATATCGGCGCGCTCTCTTAAAATAAGTGCAATATTCTTACTTGTATAAGTCGCATAGGATGTTTTTATTGCATGCGTATCAATAGCGTCTAGTAAAGCTTTAGGATAAGTTAAACCCCGGTTTAGTAACAACTTATGCGGTTTTAGATCGGCGTAACTAGTAAACTGAAAATCAAGTGTTTTATGGTGATAAAATCGCGCGATTTCTTCTGTCAGTGGATACTCAGTATAGTGATAGTCCCGGCTACGTTGCTCACTGTAATACCAATAAGCACTGCCAATATAGGAAGCTTTCATCCCTTCTTGATATGCTCGCTCCCAAGGCATGAATAAAAACCGCACTTTGATATTTGAAAGTGCAAATGCGTCTCTTATTACCTTGGCCACACATCCTTGGTCTTGTTGCGCCTGATCTAAATAAGGCGGCCACTGTCCAGTGGTAATGTTCACATGAGCTTCAAGCGCTCTCGTATTGCAACTGATACAAACCAGTATCACTATCAACCAAACTGCTTTCATCTGCACGCCTATTTATTTTTAGAAAGAGTATAGGCGACAATTTTTGTTATGGGTACATTATTGATAAAAAAGAACCGTTTATACCAATTTTTTTAATTAAGTGGTCTATTTTGAGGCGAGAAAATCTTGTCGATGACACCGCTTCCGCGTCCTGCTCACGCCGAGGTATCTACGTCTTGTAGACAAGGCAAAAATTTTGCTATTTAGTTGTTCTAAATAAGAAATCTTTAACGCGGTTAGCGTCAGATTTACTCATTCAAATTGAGCAAGTATTAAGTCAAATTGGTATTAATTAGCGGTTGCCAAGACAACCAAGGAACAGTATAACAAAAGCGCTTTTGGGGATATTACAAAGGGAACGACTTTGATTTGGCGAGGACTGGTTGCACTGCTACTTATTATATTCCTATTTTTTTTGCTGGTACTAATTTACCCTAGCGCATCGAAAGACTCGCCCAAGTCTTTATTACAAGAGCTTGGCAAACAATTGGAGATCCAAACCAATAAACTTCGTGCTGTAATAGACCCCTCTCATGTACCGACATATAAACCGCAGCTAAACACTCAACGAGTTACTCAACCAGTTACTCAAAGAGTGCCCACGAAAAAGCCAGAGCAAGTACTGGAGCACCTGACAGGCCACAGTGATGTGGTTAATATGTTTAGCGGCATGACAACGCCAACTTGCGCAACTTTAAAAAATAAAGTGTTTTCGTTAAACGCGCAGTCCCAAAACAACCAACAGCTGCAATTACAGCTAACAGGTAAAAAACTTAATCCACAAGCCCGTGCTCAAGCACAGCAAGTACTCCAAGTGGTCTACCTGCTATTTCAGCACTTTATCAATCAATCGGCACAAAAAAAAGCGCTCAGTCCTATCCAGCTAAATATGTATATTGCAGCCAACGATGATGAGTATAACGAGTTACTTCTTGCCCGTAATGTCGAGCCTAGTGGTACTGCTGGGATGTATTTTTTGTTTCAAAACCAAGGGTTTGTTAATGGTGGTGGTAGCGATGAACAAACCTTAAGAACATTACTGCATGAGTCAGTGCATGCGCTGGTATTTTATTATTTTGGCTTAACACCTAGGTGGGTAACGGAAGGCATAGCGGAGTATTTTGAGCACCTTAGAATAAATGAGACGGGTCGATTTACGATCTACAACTCAACTGAGGACTGGCTAACGCAACAAGGCCTGCTGCGCACACACTATACAAAACTTGATATCAGCACTTTGTTCAACAGCGAAGACCAATGGCAAACGCTGCAAAATACAACCCTTTACGCTAACACCTATCTATTCACTGGATTTATGATTGAGAACAACAGTAACGCTTTGTTTGAATACTTGCTTCAAGAAGGCAGTAATCCTTGCAATATTGTACCAGCGCAAAATATTGAAACACTCTTTCGTAGCCACAATGCGCATATTGAGTCTCAATTTGAACAATGGCGCAGCGTCCCAAGACGAATACAAATTGGCCGCTGGTAGAGCGCTTGCTTTGTATACTGGTCGATTTCAACCAATTTACTTGGTCTAAGGTTTTAGCTTTTTAGCATGTGTAGGTGTGCCTGGGGCACTCATTGAAGCACTGGTAATAGGAAAGAGGCTAGACTTTAGATTGAAAACATAAAGTCCAGCCATGTTGACTTTATATATCTAGGTAGCGGCTTTTCTTCTGGTAAAGTTTTGTCTAGCCATTTTAGTGGTGATTGACAAAACAGCAGCGAGTTCGAGGCCTAATAAAATACTCTTGATTGAAGAATAATTATAAAACACCCAATCCCACCCCCAAAACTGCTTGGCAAACTCTTCGTTTACTCCAAGATATTCTAAATTACGAATCAAATTTTCTGCCATGGCTAGTAAATCTATACATATAAATAAAAGAAACACTGTCATCAATGCCATATCAGCATTGGTCATTAAGACCTCTTTTGTTTCTTTACCTTTTCTAGTCAACCAGTTTCGAGACAAAATCGGCCTAGTGGCTATTAATAAAAACATCACTACATCAGTTAGAAAATGAATGAGATATATACGATTATTTTTCCAAACTTGAATAGACTCGTCGCTAAGTGCAAACAGTTCAAAATGGAAAAAAGAAAACCCCAGTAGATGAGTAACAAAGAGTAATATACAGATATGACGAATATTAGTATCTGAGAAATAGACAAGACCAACTATTGCTATTGCTGTCAACATAACTACTTGGTCAAGCTGAGAGTTGAAATAAAAGATACTAAAAGGAATAAAAAGAAGTGCTAATAAATATTTCATACTTTACCTGTAAAAACTCAATTCCATTACCCATTAGTTGAATCTTCTTTGACTTGTTTGGGTCGGCCACCATTTTCTGTACCACTTCCGCCATAAACAAGCTTAACGTCTACCTCAACAAGCCGAAGTTGATGCAGTTTACTTTCTTGCAATGTATGACACCCCAATAAACGAGCAAGAAATACCGACATTAAATTCTTCATCGTTAATTCCTATTTTTTTAAGTCTTTTTGTTCCGCTTCACTCTGTCGAATTTGAGCGATAAGCCCTTTGATATCAACCGAACAATAAATACATATTTCTAAAAATTGGTTTATTCGTGGCTGGCCAACATCAGTCTCCCAATTCTCTATCGTCCTGAGAGAAACACCAATTTTATCTGCCATTTGTTGCATGGTGACTCCCTTTCGTTTTCTTAGCGCGCGAAGGTCATCCCCTGTTATACTATTTTTAAAGAAAAACAACGCTGTTATATCCCTAACATGATATCGTTACTATACGAATGTTAAAGAAGCAGTAAATGAGTCATGCCTTGCACGCTTTGCTTCTATGCCATCTGTGAACCTAATAGCGCAGATAGTAACAAACAGAAACAAAAAATCAACAAATAAAGCATTACTCTTTATTACGTTACAAATCGTATATTAATTCGGCACCCCAAGCAAATATAACAGCTGTAGCAGTGAGCCTTCACAAATAGCGGCGTCAGCCTGTTCAACCACTTTTGGCTTGCCGTGAATGGCTACACCGAGCTGTGCTTTTGCCATCATCACCAGATCATTTGCGCCATCACCAATAGCGACTGTTTGCGCCATAGGTATACTTAACTGGCCTGCTAACTGCTCAAGCACTTTCGCCTTTTTATCGGCATCCACTATCTCTCCTAACACTTTGCCAGTTAGCTGCTCGTTAGCCACTTCTAAGGTATTAGCAAAAACAGCGTCGAGCTGTAACGGTGCGATTAGCGCTTCTGCAAACCAAGTAAAACCACCGGAGGCAATGGCTAAAGACCAGCCATGCTGTTTTAATGATTGGCACAGCACTGCAATACCAGGCATCAATGGGAGGTTTTCCTTTAACGCTTGGATCTGCGATAGCTTCACACCTTCAAGGGAGGCGACACGACGATGTAGGCTTTGTGCAAACGAAAGGCTCCCCGCCATGGCCTGCGCTGTGATAGTTGCCACTTCATCAAACCTGTCAGCCAATCTTGCAATCTCATCAATACATTCGATTTGAATTGCGGTTGAGTCCATATCCATCACCAACAACCCAGGGCGCTCAAGCGTTGGTGCTTGGCTTATAATTGCACCTTGTAGATGTAACGCATCAGCCACAGCCCTAACCTGTGCCTTAGTAGGCAAATGTGAGGTATCAATGCTAAAGGCCAGCGCCACAGGCAGCGATTTATGTGGTTGATAGGCACACACATAAATAGGCTGCGCGGTAAACTCAGCAATAAACTTAGCTAATTTTATCAAGTGCTCACTAGCTATCTCTTCACCAAAAAAACAAAGTGTTTGCCAAGTATTAGCAAGCGGCGGATTTACTTGCGAGAGACTTGTGTTATTTTGATAATGATACCACTGCCCCAGCGACATCATTGTGTGAATAGGTGTTTTTAGCTCAATATCGCCTAATTGAATGATTGACGGCATAAGTTGCTCCTTGATAGCGTTAAGGCGATTTTTAACACGATTGCGCTTAACTGTCAGTATCTATGCTCAGTAAAAGCAGGTAATATTTGATAAATATGAAAAATTTACATGTCCTAGAAGCCCTAAATTCATCTCGAGGACGCAGACTGTTGCGTTTGTGTATCGCCGCTATCTGCTTGGTTATGGTTACTTGGCTTGCTTTTAACACCAGCTTTGAATCGCATCGGTTATTGCACAATGGCGCTGACCTCACAGCGCGCAGCTTGACCAAGCAACTAGCAAAAAATGCTGCCTTACCACTTTCACGTAATGATTACCCAAGATTGAGTGCGCTCGCTAACCATTTAGCTGGTGATGACTTTGTTTTACAAGTTTCTATTTATGACTTTCAAGGACGCTTTGTTGTTGGTAATGACGGTAACACAGCGCCCATGCAGTACCAACAATTGCCTCAAACACTTCCAGGTTTAAGTAAAACAAAAAGTATTATTTCTGAACCAGTTTATACCCCAACAGGCCAACCATTGGGCTTTGTTAACATGGTATATTTAACCGAAGCTGCGATGTCACAAAGCCATGCTCACTTTCATGAGCTAGGCAGAGTGGTGTTACTCATGTTGATTATCACGATGGTATTTACGTGGCAAATTGGTAGGGGATTAAAAGGTTGGGAAGTCAAACGCAAAATTCGCAAGAAAGTAAAAACACTTGGGTCGCCAAATCGACATTGATTCAAGGCTAACACTATTACTATTGTAAATAACTTGATAATATCAATGGTAATTTATATAAATTCCAAAGACAAAGGATATGAACAATAAACTTTTTATCATTCCAAAACCAAACCCGAATGCCACTCTAAGGCTATTTTGCTTTCCTTATGCGGGAGGCTCTTCCACGATTTTTACCCCGTGGATTGAACGGGCTAATACCCATATAGAACTGGTCTTTGTGCAATTGCCAGGTAGAGGGGCGAGACTCATGGAGCCTGCTATCGATAATATGCCTGAAGTGATAGAGGAGCTATTACTGTATAAAGACTTTATTACCAGTAAGCCCTACGCGTTTTTTGGTCACAGTCTTGGTAGTCGTATTTCTTATGCTCTCGCTTGCGAGCTACACACTTTGGGGCTTCCTTTACCTAGTAAAGTCTTTGCCTCTGCCAGCCGAGCACCACACTGCACATCGAATAAAAAATATTTACATGACCTTCCTCATGATGCCTTTATAGCAAAGTTACGCGATTTAAATGGCACACCGAAAGAGGTACTAGACAATGCTGAGTTGATGGAATTGTTAATTCCACTTCTGCGAGCAGATTTCAAGATTGCCGATACCTATGTTGCCGAGCAACGCGCCCTCCCAACTCCTATTCACGTATTTCACGGTGTAGAGGATGAGATTTTAGATGAACATATTTTGGCTTGGCAAGCGCTCACCGCTCAACCTTGTACCTACAAATATTTTGACGGTGGACACTTTTTTATCCATCAATATGGCAAGGAGATGATTAATATCATCAACCAGCAATTAACATAACCATCACGGTTTGATGCGTGGCGTAAAAGTTGCAGTCAACAACGGCGCTTTTACCTCTTATTTATTGCTGATAAGGATGTTTTATACCGTCACAAAGAGTACGTTTGCCCGATAACCTGACCCCGTATATATTTGCTGTGAATGCCTATCGTAATGGGTATTTATACCAATTTGACTTAATACTTGCTCAATTTGAAGGAGTAAATCTGACGCTAACAGCGTTAAAAATTTCTCATTTAGAACAACTAAATAGCAAAATTTTTGCCTAGTTATCGACAAGATTTTCTCGCCTCAAAATAGACCATTTAATTAAGCAAATTGGTATTACAGCATCAACCTTGGTTTATGCCAGTATTGTCAACTTATACCAAATAACTGTTTGGTATTTTGATAAAGCATGGCACCCAACAAGTTTGGTGTTTCAGGGCGGTATTCACAGAGCTTTTCAAATACTTCAACTACGCGCTTGGGCGTATTGACCTTTCCTTGATACCCATTCAGCGGCATGGATGGAGCATCGGTTTCTAGTACTAAGCTTTCAAGTGGCAATTGTGAGATGATCTGTGCTGTTTTTTCACCCCTTGGATAGGTGATAGTCCCTCCAACTCCAAGCTTAAAACCCTGACTGATATAATATTCAGCTTGTTGTTTTGAGCCTGAGAAAGCATGGATCACCCCACCAAATTTTGGCTTAATGCGCTTAAACACTGCGGCTATCAGATGATGACTCTTACGGTGGTGGACAATAAGTGGCAACTCAAGCAAATTACTCAGCCTAACATGCGCTTCAAAAAGCGAAACTTGCTGCGCTAGCGCTTCACAAGTAGCGTCTATGCCACACTCTCCAATGGCACACAGCTGTGCACGGTTAAGCTTGGCGTGCTGGGCAAGTTTTGCCATATCACCTTCGTGGTATTTGTCGATAAAATAAGGATGCAGACCCGCTGCAATCGCGCATTCCGGGTGATCAGTTTTAAATTCAAGCAGTCGTTGCGACTGAGTAAGCGTAACACCTGGTACTATAAAACGTTCAACCCCCGCGCTTTGGGCGGCTTTTATATGCGTGGCTAAGCCCGCTGCCAACTCACTAAAATCAAGGTGGCAGTGGCTATCTATAAAAGCAAGTTTATGGGTTAAGTCGCTCAATTTCCCAGCTGCCATCAGCTTGTTTCACATACATAAAACGGTCATGAAGGCGGTGCTCTCCCCCTTGCCAAAACTCAATTTTGGTGGGCACAACACAGTAACCGCCCCAAAAATCAGGAAGTGGTATTTCGCCTTTGGCAAACTTGTCTTTCATGCTACTAAAGGTTTGCATTAATGCTTGACGCGATGAGACCGGGCGTGATTGTTGAGACGCCCATGCAGCAAGCTGGCTTTCTTTAGGCCGTGACAAAAAATACTTGGCAACACGGCTAGTTGGCAATGGTTGTGCTTCCCCATAAACAATTACCTGACGCTCAATCTCATGCCATGGGAAATGCAAACAGATCTTGTTGTTTTGTTTTAGCTCTTGCGCCTTTCTTGAGCCGGTATTAGTAAAGAAGACAAAGCCATTTTCATCAACATGTTTGAGCAATACTATGCGCTGAGATGGCTGCCCATCTTCATCTACAGTTGCAACTACCATCGCTGTCGGATCTGCAAATTTAGCTTCAATTGCCTGCTCAAGCCACAGTTCAAATTGCGCGACTGGCGTGTCCTTTAGCATCTCACGACGCAAACCATCTTTGGTGTACTCTCTACGAATATCTTCAAGTTTCATCACAATTTCCTTAATAATACCGATTTCACCTACTTTTTGCTTATCATGAAGAAGCTAATTGGTATAAAAAAGCCGCTATAAAGCGGCTTCTAGTATACCTTAATGCAAGTTAAAACGAACTTACATTTGCTCCATCACTTCAATACCTAGCAAGTCTAGACCTGTTTTCAGTGAATTAGCTACTAGATTACAAAGCAACAGACGGCTTTCGCGTACTTCTGCTGCCACGTCCTCTTTCAAAATTGGGCACGCTTCATAGAATGTCATATACAAGCTGGCAAGCTCATATAAGTAGCTACATAGTACGTGTGGAGTCGCTTCGCTGATCATCAGATCAAGCACTTCTTCAAGTTGCAATAGTTTAAGCGCAAGTGCCTTTTCCTGCGGCTCTTGAATTTGGATGCGACCAGTTAGACTTGTGCTATCGACATTTGCTTTGCGGAAGATACTGCGAACGCGAGTGTAAGCATACTGTAAGTAAGGCGCTGTTGCCCCTTCAAAGCTCAGCATTGTATCCCAGTTAAAGATATAGTCGCTGGTTCTATGCTTTGATAAGTCAGCATATTTCACCGCACCGATCCCTACCTTACGAGCGATTTCTTGGCGTGCTTCATCTGATAAATCAGAGGCTCTGTCAGCAAGCTTTTCCGTTGCTCGGCTTACCGCTTCATCGAGTAAATCCGATAGCTTAACGGTGCCACCGGTACGGGTTTTAAATGGTTTACCATCGTTACCCATCATAGTACCGAACAAGCTTGGCTCATAGCTGGTTTTATCTTTAAGTAGCCCAGCTTTACGTGCAGTGATCTCAACTTGGTTAAAGTGTAACCCTTGACGCGCATCAACAAAAATTAGGATGCGGTCAACATCTAGCTCATTTGAGCGGTAATCACAGGCGGCAAGATCAGTGGTTGAATATAAGAAGCCACCACCTGATTTTTGCACGATAAACACAGAAGGTTCACCGTCTTTATTTGCTAGTTCATCAAGGAATACGACTTGAGCGCCCTGATCTTCTACTGCAATGCCTTTCTCTTTTAGTAGCGTAATAACACCTGCAAGACGGTCGTTGTAGGCACTTTCTGCCATGATGTCATCACGCGTTAGCGTAACATTTAACTTGCCGTATACTTCTTCTGAGTGCTTAACAGACGTGTCGATAAACATTTGCCATAGCTTTTTACAATGTGCATCACCACTTTGTAGTTTGACTACATAATCACGAGCTTTATCGGCAAAACCTGCTTCGTCATCAAAACGCTTTTTAGCATCACGATAGAAGCTTTCTAAATCGGCAAGTGCGACATTTTCCAGATCAACGCCTTGGTTTAACAAATCTTCTAAGTGCGCGATTAGCATACCGAACTGGGTACCCCAGTCGCCCATGTGGTTTTGGCGAATAACGGTATCACCACGGAACTCAAGGGCGCGTACAACGGCATCACCAATAATAGTTGAGCGCAGGTGACCAACGTGCATCTCTTTGGCCAGGTTTGGCGAAGAAAAGTCCACAACGACTTTGTCAGGTGTCGCATGCTCTGCAACCCCTAGCTTGGCATCCGTATTTGCCGCTTCAAGGCTTGTAGCTAAAAACTCAGGTTTGAGGTGAATATTAATAAAACCTGGGCCTGCTATTTCTGTTTTATCCGCAAGATCTGTAACGTCTAAGTTATCGATTATTTTTTGCGCCAGTTCTCGTGGGTTGGTTTTTAATGCTTTTGCAGCTCCCATTGCACCGTTAATTTGGTAATCACCAAACTGTGGACGCGTGCTTTGTGTTACCGCAGGGTTTGTACCTTCAGGGATACCAGCCGCTTGCATCGCTGCATTGGCCTTTTCAATTAAAATACTTTTAATGTTCATTTGTTTTCCTTTAATGCGCAGCGATTAGTGTTCACGAGTTTCATGGAACTTCACGTCAGGGTAACGCTCCATAGATAAATTCAGATTTACGCGACTTGGAGCGATGTACGTGAGGTTGTCACCACCATCTAATGCTAAGTTTTGTTCACACTTACGACGGAACTCAGCCATTTTCTTCTCATCATCACAGCTTACCCAGCGTGCTGTTTGTACTGTTACGCTCTCGTAAATCGCATCAACGTTATACTCAGACTTCAAACGCGCTACAACCACGTCAAACTGCAGCACACCAACCGCGCCAACAATCAAGTCGTTGTTGATAAGCGGTCTAAACACCTGTACAGCACCCTCTTCAGAAAGCTGCACTAAACCTTTGAGTAGCTGTTTTTGCTTCAATGGATCTTTTAGGCGAATACGGCGGAATAACTCCGGTGCAAAGTTTGGAATACCACTAAATTTAAGCGTTTCCCCTTGGGTAAAGGTATCACCGATTTGAATTGTGCCATGGTTATGTAGACCGATAATATCACCCGCGAAGGCTTCTTGGGCACGCTCACGGTCACCTGCCATAAAGGTTACCGCATCTGCAATACTGATTTGTTTGCCAATACGCACATGATTCATTTTCATGCCTTGAGTATATTTACCCGACACAATTCGCATAAAGGCAATACGGTCACGGTGTTTTGGATCCATATTTGCTTGGATCTTAAACACGAAACCAGAGAACTTTTCTTCGTCCGCTTTTACTTCACGTTCATCTGTTTGACGCGGCAGTGGCGTAGGTGCCCACTCGGTTAAGCCATCAAGCATGTGGTCAACACCAAAGTTACCCAGTGCCGTACCAAAGAACACTGGAGTGAGTTCGCCCGTTAAAAACAGTTCTTGGTCAAATTCGTGTGAAGCACCCATGACCAGCTCAAGCTCTTCTCGCAGCTGCTCTGCGAGGCTTTCACCTACAGCCGCATCAAGTTCGCTGTTATTAAGCCCTTTGATGATGCGCTTGTCTTGAATTGTATGTCCTTGACCAGTTTGGTACAAAATCGTTTCATCACGGTGAATGTGATATACACCTTTAAACTCTTTACCACAGCCAATTGGCCAAGTAACTGGCGCACACATGATGTTCAGCTCGGTTTCTACTTCATCAAGTAGCTCCATCGGGTCACGAATATCACGGTCCAACTTGTTCATAAAGGTAACAATTGGCGTGTCACGTAAACGCGTAACTTCCATTAATTTACGAGTACGATCCTCTACACCTTTTGCCGCATCGATCACCATCAAACATGAGTCAACCGCAGTTAACGTACGATACGTATCTTCCGAGAAGTCTTCGTGCCCAGGAGTATCCAATAGGTTGACTAAGGCATCATTATACGGAAACTGCATCACGGAAGTGGTTACCGAGATACCACGTTCTTTTTCCATTTCCATCCAGTCAGACTTGGCGTGTTGGTTTGAACCTCGGCCTTTAACTGTGCCTGCTTTTTGTAACGCCTTTCCGAATAAAAGTACTTTTTCGGTAATGGTGGTTTTACCCGCATCAGGGTGTGAAATGATCGCGAAAGTGCGTCTGCGCGACACTTCCTGCAAGATACTCATATTTGACATTGAAATTCTACTTATGGCATTGGTAACCGAACCAAAACTCGGCCACGCTAAATTCGAACAAAGATTGCTATATTCTCTCTGATCTTGGCCATTTTAACAACTTGATGACCATAATTTTCACAGTAAAAATCCATCATCTCAACCCAAGCCACTGTGCACTAGCGTGGCTTTTGTTGATACATTTGCTTGTCGGCACGTGAGAACAAGCTCGCCATGCTTTCAAATTTACTGTCGCACTTGGCGAATCCCGCCGAAAAGCCACACTTGGGTAACTGCTGTGCCTTTAATGCTTGGTAAAATGCAGCTTCGCTTTGATAAATAAAGTCTTGGACGTCATCTTCATTGACCCGTTGCACCATAGCAATAAATTCATCGCCACCATAGCGCCCAATGATGTCATCTTCACCGCTTATTTCCTTCAGCGCTTTACCTAAGCATTGCAATACTTGGTCGCCAACTTCATGACCATAACTGTCGTTGATGGGTTTGAATCCATCCAAATCTAAAAAAATACAGTATAACGACGCGCCAAGCTTAAATGCTATGTCACGTTTATGTTCACCGAGCAGTTCCGTCGCTCGACGATTTAACACTTCGGTTAAAGGGTCTTGCATCGCAATCGCTTTGATTTTGCTGTAACGCTCAATCATGACGAGGTCATCTTCGAGCATATCGCGCAGGTGCTCAACACATTCAATCATTGATGGAGCATAATCGGTTGGCTTAAAGTCCATTACACATAAAGTGCCGAATGACTTACCATTCGGCCAGTGAATGGGCACGCCTAAATAAGATTCAAAGCCATCTTCGGCGACTTCCGGATTATCATCCCATTTGGCATTGCAGCTGGCATGTTGCTCGTAAAGATTGCGATTGTTAGCCAAGACATGCTTACAAAATATATTGGTTTCTTGGGGAATAAAGCCACCAGCAGGATAAGGGTTTTGCGCTTGAGTACTGGAAATCATGACGGTAAACCCGTCTTGTTTTTTTTGTACCACAAATGCTGCAGGCGCTGAGAGTATTTTCGCTAACAAGTCGACTGTTTTTTGCCACTTGACTAACGCCTCTTGCGTTGTATCACGTTTAAATAAATCTGAGTAGGGCACACAGTTGCCTTGCTAAAAACCACGGTGCCCTTAATAATAATTCGCTTAAAATAAATTTCAATTGTACGGTTTACTTCCGTGACAAAGCAGGAATATCCATCATATTTTTATAGCTTGGATCGATACTAAATTGCTTAGCTGGAAATTTCACTTCTTTCACCCGCACAAACTGTGACGATGATTGCTGTCCAGGTAGGCTACCCAAAGGTGAAACATCAATACTGATCTTATTCTCAAGCGTGGGCATGGTATAACCAGAGAGGCTACCAACGTACTGTTGATAGCGATTAAACACAGCGGCATGTTGAGCTGATAAGCCAATATCGGCGATGTCAGCAAAGCACACTTGTTGCTGTAGCATGGCCACGCTAAACTCATAAAGCTCACAACTGATACCATTAATCCGTGCACGCTGGTTTAGCTTTTTTAATTGATTATTGCCATTGCTCTTAAGCTGTTTGATTTGTTGCTCAGCCATGCGCAGCGCACTTTTTGCCGTTTCAAGATGAGCTACATTCTTTAACCCCTCTTGGCTTTGTAATTTTTTTAACTCAGCCTCTTGCTTTGTCAACAAAGCAGACAAGTCACCAAACATGTTATTGCTCATTTCCATGTAGCTTTTTGACGTTGGTGTAACGACATATAGTTTGTTTTTCAAGGCATCAAATAGCTGATACTGTGCTGCGTTATCCATACGCATGGTATGGCCTTTAATCTTGAAGCTTTGCTGCCCAAGACCGGACTTGAATACTAGCTCCACTTCCGCTTGCGCTACCCCTGAAAGGACCACTAATGACGCTGCAACCACAGTTTTAAACTTTAATAAATTCATAGTACTAAACTCAGAAATTACCGATATTGCCGATTAGGTTATAAATTGGCAGGAATAGCGCGCCGATAATGAATATCATAAATCCTCCCACTAAAAAAATTGCCACAGGTTCAACTAAGGTTTTTAGTTTATCTATGGTGTCATTAACACGGGTTGTATATTCATCAGAGATAAACCGCGCTTGATCTTCAAGCTTACCGCTGCGCTCACCTGTCATCAGCATCCTGATGATAAAGTTAGGGTACGACTTAGTTCGTTTAAATTCATCAGACAAGCTATTACCTTTGGCGACCCCTTGTTGAATCAGTTTTATATTTTCTTTATAAACTTCGTTGGGTACCGCCGCGGCAATTACTCCAAGAGATTTGTAGATATCCACTCCTGAGCGCACCAACAGCGAAAAGTATTCAAACACAAAGGCCATATTTGAATAACGGATCAATTTACCAACAACGGGGATCTTAAGTGCGAGCTTTGAAACCCAATATTTAAACCCTCGATGTTTTTTATAAGCCACCGAAATCAGAAAAAACACTGCGATAATTGCCGCGATGTAATAAAGCGTGTCATGACGCAGTGAATCCGAGATATTCATCACCATCAGCGTAATGGCAGGCAGCTCAACTTGCATTTGCTGATATAGCTCTGTCATAGATGGGACGGTGTAATACATCCAAAACACACAGGCCAGTAAAGTTGCGAATAACACCACAACTGGATAGATCAGTGCTTTTTTCACATCCACATTAATACGACCAATACGATTAATATGTTCCGCCGCATTTAGCAATGTTTGGTCGAGTAAGCCAGTTTCTTCACCAATACGGCACAGATATAGCACTGAGTCAGGAAATACTTCGCCTTGCTTTTCCATTGCGGATGACAAACTGTTGCCAGACTCTAATGCCATTCTTAATTCATCCGCAATAGTTCTAAGCGCTGGGTTTTCCGCATATTCAGCAGCATCTTGAAGTGCACTAATAATAGGAATACCGGCTTTAAGCATAACCGCGATGTTTCGCAAAAAGTCTGCAATTTCCGACTTTTTAATTTTGCGCTTTGTCGACCAGTTTGATAGCGCATAAAAAGGTTGCCATACTGCGTTTACCGGCTCTAATGCAATAACGGCACAGCCCTTTCGTTCGTAATATTCATGGGCAGAAATTGGGTTATCAAAAGGCAGCTCAGCCACCCCTTTCATTGCTTGGCCATCGCGGTCAATGACTTTATATTTAAATAACGCCATTAGTTGTACTCCACTTCTTTAGCAACTAAGTTTTGCAGCTCATCAACCGTCGTCGTACCATTTAACACTAAGCTAGTAGCAACACTGTGCATAGACACGTAGTTACCCGCTTTTGCATGTGCATATAGCTCTGACACTGGCTTATTTAACTCAATGAGGTGACATAGAGGTTTGTCTACTGACATAATTTCATAGACAGGCACACGTCCCAAGAAACCAGTATGGCCACATGCCTCACATCCGACACCTTTTGTCAGTACCACGGGCTTATCCAGACCCAAGTATTGCATTTCTTCTGCTGTGCTTTGGACTTCTTCGCTACAGTGGCGGCAATTTTTTCTCACCAAACGCTGAGATACCACGCCGACGAGAGAGTCAGCAATCATGTGGTTACTCACATCAAGTGAGCGCAATCTTGGGATTACTCCCATCACGTCATTGGTGTGTAATGTTGATAATACCAAGTGACCGGTTTCAGCCGCGGTCACAGCGGTATGCGCGGTCTCATTATCACGGATCTCACCGACTAAAATGACATCCGGGTCATGGCGGAGGAAGTGTCTGATTGCATCAGCAAAGCCATACCCGGCTTTTTCATTGACCTGAGTTTGTCTCGCCAGTGGTAAACGGTACTCTATCGGATCTTCAACCGTGACAATATTCTTCTTGAGCATATCTAAACTGCTCAAGCCAGCATGCAGCGTAGTGGTTTTACCCGAGCCGGTTGGACCGGTAAGTAAGATAATTCCAGAAGGCTTGTTAAACATACTTTCAATTAACCCAAGGTGCTCAGGTAAAAAGCCCAGTTGTGACAAACTACGCAGTTCCACCTCTCTTGGTAAAATACGCGCCACTAAGTTTTCTCCGTAAGGACACCCAAGCGTCGATACACGGATATCATAACTCAAGCCATTCACCACAACTTCAAAGCTGCCATCTTGCGGTAAACGCTGCTCAGCAATATCCATTGATGCACGCATTTTTATCGTTGAGGTTAAGCGGCTGAGCTCTTTAGGTAATGCAAATGCTGAGCGCATTACCCCGTCAACACGAAATGCCACACTAATGCTTTTTTCCATTGGTCGGATATGAATATCCGTCGCCCGTTTTTTAACCGCAAAACGTAGAATGTTAGTTAGCAACGTGTCTAGCGTGCGCACAGACTCTTTATCGGCAATAAGGTGGTCGATTTCGTCTTGGAGAATCTTTTCTACTGGGTTATTCAGGTAAAAGTAGTGGTTATGTAACAGCTTTTGGATCACCCCCTTTTCTGCAAGGTGGATGTCTAAATGTAGTTGGCAATATTTGTATACAAGCGCCCGTAGACCGTCTATGTTCTCATTACTCGTTGCAATCGTTAGGGTGCGCTCATCACATTTTAGTGGAATAAACTGGCTACCTTTACATAAGTTAAAATTGAACTTTTTTAATGCTTCAGGTTCAGGGATATAGTGAGCTAGGTCAATATAAGGTAGCTTTAGTAATGTTGCCAGTTGTTGAGCCAGCGCACGCTGACTTACAAAGCCATTACGCTCTAGTACTTCACTTAACTTTTCGCCAGTGATCACCTGCTCTTGCAGCGCAAAATCGATTTCATCCTGTTTAATAGCCCCTGCACTGAGTAATAATTCCGCTAGGGTCTTCATTTCTTGTGTCATGAAAAATCTCTAAATTCTAAAAAATTGAATATGATAAAGTGCAAACAAGGTTGCTTGATCTAAACTGGCTGTGGCTGGTAGCCCCAATACAAACTGTAACTTCTTAATCGCCCCAAGTGTTTGTACGCCCAACATGCCGTCAATGTCTCCACCGTACAAACCTGCGTTTGCCAGTGCCATTTGCATGTTGCTCAACTCCCCTTGCAGCGAAGACAAACCTGACCAGGTAAAAATACACTCGTGTTTAACGGCAAAGCACACTGCTTGCCCTTGCTCAGAAACGGCATGTAGAGGAAATGACACCACCTGTAAGTTACCGCTACGCTGCAACCAATTGATGATAATGGTGCTATTTTGCGCAGCCAGCGCTGCCAACACGTCCTCTTTTGCGTAAAACTGCCACAGTGATGATGCTTCCTGTTCCGGTAGTAAACGCTGCGTGAGTTCTTGTAGCGCACGCTCAGCTCTCTCATTCTTAGACGTTGTTGTAGTGCCATTACCTGCTGTGGTGGGAGTAATATCAATGACTGCTGGCGCAGCATCAGTGACCATGCTCACCTGCGGCGCTGGTTTCACCTCAGGCTTGTTAATCGATAGGGAAACCGGCTCAAGCTCGCTTACTGTTGTATTGGTGGAGTCTGAAGGCGCTTCGCTTTGTGTTTCTCTTGACGTGATTGGTTGCTCCGCACTACTTTGCAGCCAATCATCGTAGTGGCCTTTGACCTTATCAACCACAGCAAACTTGCTCGCCAAAAAGGCAGCTGAAACCATCATTGTGATGTAAATACAGCCAAAGATTATCTTTTTTTGGCTGCTGCGATAATAAAAAAACGCTTCACCGACATCGACAATCGCAAGTCGAATAATATCGCGACTGACCACTGACGTTTGCTTAGCCGCCAACACAATCAGTACTCTATCCATTAATAGGTTTACTAATCTCGGCACCCCGCGGGTTGCTCGGTATATCAAGGTCAAAGCTAAGCGAGATACTTGAAGTGCATCATACCCTGACGCTTGGGTTTTATATTTAATATATTGCGCCATTTGAGCCTTAGATAACGGCAAAAACTGACGAGATAACGCAATACGACTTTTAAGTTGTCGCATCGACTTAGTATTCAGCGTGTCTTGTAACTCTGGTTGTCCCAACAGCACTATTTGTAGTAATTTTTCGGAACTGGTTTCGAAGCTGGTTAGCAACCGGATCAACTCTAGGCTCGCGGCTGACAGATTTTGTGCATCGTCAATCACAACGACAGAAGTCACGGCATTCTTTTTATTTGATAGTAAAAAGTGATTAAGTTGATGTAGTAACTCCGGCATCTCTTTTGAGCATGGCGTTAAACCAAAATCCACAATGATTTGCTCAAGTAAAGCAGTTTCTTGCACCACACTATTGAGCACCAGCGCCGTTGCCGCTTGCAAAGTGGCAAGCTCTTGGAGTAACACTCGACTAAAGGTCGACTTACCCAATCCCACTTCACCTGTGATCACCACAAAACCACGTCGCTGATTGAGCGTAAACAAAACTTCATGCAATAATGCTTGCAGAGTATCGTGCATGTAATAATGATTACCATCGGGTACCGCCGGAAACGGGTGATGTGTCATCCCGAGGCGCTCTATATGATGATCCATCGCTGGCATGGGAAACTGCAATCGTGTCATGATGATACTTGAAGAGACTGTAGATAACGCAAACGCGACAATAAACCGCGCGCGCGGTTTTGCAAGGTTATTTCCTTGAACCCTTGCTCTAGTAAGGCTCGAGCCTCGTCATACGACTTGAGCTGCATCTGGCAAACGGCAAGGTTCATTCTTGACTGTTCATCTGTTGGCACTAAATAAATCGCTTTTTGCCAGTAGCTAATTGCCTGCTGATAATTTGCCTGCTGCATATACATATATGCCCACGCCTTGGTAATAAATGGGCTCGTTGCTGATAAATCAGCATCATACTCTTGCAGTAGTATGCTTAGTTTTTCCCAATCTTGTAATTGCATCGCACGGCGAATATCGCCAAAACGCTGAGCGAGTGACTGTTTTGCTTGAGCCTTGATATTTAAATCAATTCTCACCTCAGGCTTCACTGAAATAGCCGTCTCTACCACCTCTGTTTGTGCTCTAGTATTGGCATTTTGAGGTTGCTGCGCATCAATATCTGACACGTCGGTGTCAACCGTGCTCACCGCTAGACGTGGTGTTTTTGGCTCAGCAAGCGCGGCAACTTGCTCTACGTTTTTTTCCGCTTGTTGAGACTCCAACACAGGCGCACTCGAAGGCGATTCAGTTTGCAACGGCAACTCTTGCGCGTCATCTGTTGTTACTGCATTCGCATCACTCGGCTGCACCACTATCAAGGGGTCAGCTTTAGCACCATACTCCCTTGACCGTTGCGTGTCTTCCCTCACCTTGGTATCTGCTGTCGTGGCAGCAGGCACCAAACTGGTACTCTGCCAATCCCAAAGTATATACGCCGCGCCTAGTGCCCCTACTACGCAAACAGGCACTAGCGCTTTGGTAAAGCGAGTGTTGGTCGTTGAGGACAAAGCTGCTGGCGTCGACGATGACGTTGACTCCAGCGCTTTGAGTGAATCAAAAATTAGACTCAAATCAGGTTAACCTTTAGTACTAGCACCAGCTCACGAACTCCTGTGCCGTTGCTCTTTTTCTTAAACAAGTTACCAAGTACTGGTAAGCTGCCTAGCACTGGAACTTCTGATTCGTTACGGAAGTCTGATTGATCAATCAAACCACCCATAATGATTGTGTTACCATTTTTCACCTGTAGCTGAGTCGACATCGACTTTAATTCAACCTCAGGCAGGGTCACTTTCACATCAGCACCCGCTTCTACTAAACCGAGGCTCAACGGATTTACTTTGCTTTGTACAGGGTGGATAGACAGGTTGATATCACCATTTTTTGCAATGAATGGCACCACACCAACCATTAAACCATCAAATACTTGGCGCGTTTGAACTTCCTGAGTAGTCGAAAGCCCTGTACCCGTACCATTCGTCGTGATACGCGTGTCTGAAATATACGTTGATGATGTACCCACACTGATGATCGCAGGCTGGCCATGCTTCGCACGAATTGTCGGGTTAGATAGCACGCCAACATCGCCGTATTTTTGCATCATATCAATCGCAACTAATGTACTGCCCGTTGATTTGTGGAAAGAAAAGTCTGAAGTACCAGAGCCGCCCATTGGTGGGGTCGTTAACGTAATACCACGCGCACCTTGAGAAAGGTTACCAAACGTGCCAACCGCTTCTGATACACTGCGGGTACCTGCCGAGAAAGCACTCGAAATATCATCACGTAAAATACTCCAATCTACTCCCCAGCGGAAATCATCACTAAGGTTGACTTCAATGATCTGTGCTTCTATTAGTAATTGACCGCTATGAATTTGCTCATAGTTGTTCACCAGTGTTTTAACCGTTTTCATCACTGACGGCTTTGCTCTTACAAATAGCGTACCTGTGGTGCGATTGAGTGAGTACATTGCAAGGTCGTTGCGCACGGCACTACCAAGGCGAGATAGCTTGCCTACTTCAGCCATGGTGCTTGCTCCAGCAATCGTACCTGCAAGAATATCACTGCTGTTACTACCAACGAGCTTTTGCAACATGTTCTCTAGGGCGTCATAGGGGTTTGAGTTTGGCATTGCAACGCCAGAAATTGAAAATTCACCTTTGATCTGGTTGTTGCCAGAGCCACTTGAACCGCCATTTTGACCGCCATTACTGCTGCCACCCAACACGTCGCCGCCAGTGGCAAAAGTACTTTCTACGTCAGACTCCATAAACGCTAAGTTAAATACCGCGTCTTCCATCGGGTTGACGATGATAGTATTGTTTTCAATAGCGCCAGAAACATCTGCGATACGCATGATTTGATCAAACACCATAGACGCACTCACGTCTTTAAACTCCATGCTAATTGAGTAATCAGCGTTGAGTAGGTTTGGATGTACCAATAAGTTCAATCCAGTTTGACCTGCAAATACTTTCAGCACTTGGTGCAGTGCCGCATTCTCAACCGACAAAGTAACCTTAACTTCATCGAGTGGGTTAAACTCAGGTACTTCTACTATGCTTTGTGTTGCTTCATCTAATGCTTGTGTTTCTAGGCTTGCTCTTAGCTTCTGCATACGCTCCCAAGCGCTGCGAGACTGTTCTGCGATCAGCTCATGTGCTTCAGGCTGCTCTTTATGATAAGACTTGCTAAGGTCGACTTGATGACGTGGCGCATTGGCAGTACATCCTGCTAACACAAACGTAGCGGATATCATGGTCATTTTTATAGCAGAATGAGTTAACTTCATAAAATTCTCGTTAAGTCGTTTTAATTGAAATTGGTGATTAATTGTTTAATTCTTTTAGGCCGCCATTGGCATCTAAAATCGCTGCGTTATCGATTGCTAGCTGAACTACATTACGTGCATTCTTTTTCGCCTTTTCAGAGCTAGATACGCTCTTCTTAGCTTCGTGAAGCTGCTTTGCTGTTAATCCGATTACGGCAGTATCTGCCGCCGCTGCTAAGCCGTAACTTACCGTTGCAGCTACTTGCATACCAGCTGAGACGCACATATTCACAGCAAGACCTAAGGAGGCTGCACATGCGGCAAACTTGGCACCGGATTTAACCCCTGAAGCGGCTGTCGTTGCGACCGTTGAAGCAAGTTTTGCTGGTGCCATCGCCATATCTGCAATAGCTTGGGCTTCAGCTCTGTTTGCTGACACCAATACACCACTGGCGTCGTTGTAAGTCAGTACGCTGCTTGCAATGGTTTGCTCAATTGAACGATAGGTTTCAAGTAATGCTGGACAACCTAATTGCGTGCTCAGGTTAGAAACTGAAACGGGTACGGTCGTATCATCATAGGTATTCGAATGTGCTTGCGCTTCTGAAGCGAACAATCCATTGTTATTTACAAGTCGGCTTCGACTATCTAAACGCTGGTTGTTTCCGAGCCTGATTAGCACATAGGCAAGCGACTGCTGAGATGCAAAATTCATCCGCAGCGCTGGTTGGAAACCTGCACTATTAAGGGATGTATATAAGCTATTCCCAACATTTTGCTCAATTGATGATTTAAAAATATTATTCGGTTTTGAATTATCTACCCAGTCCAGCAGTGCTAGCTTGTAGCAAAAATCTCCCAAGTTTGTGAGTACAGGGTAATCATAAGGTGAATCACTCTCATCGGTAGTATCAGGAGCTGTCGCACCAGCTTTTGCCACTTTATCAAGGTAACTTAATAGGTTGCCTGCTTGTTCCTGCACTTTACATTCTGCAACACTAAACCCATATTTAGGGTCTTTGTACTGCTCAGCCATCTGCTCACAAACGTGGGCTGGTGAGTCTTTGTTACTCTCGTACTTATCAACCTCAGCTTGATCTGACCTAAACGCATCTTCAAACTCTGTGATCACACCATCTGAGCGCTGGAATGTATCGCGAAATAGCTTGGTCATGACATTATCAAGGCGAGTATAAAGGCCTTTGAGTTTGTCATAATTTGCTTTTTTCTCTTGCTCTGCAGCAGTAGGTGAATCTGGTAGGGTGTAATCAAATAACTCGGCACGAGATTTAAAGTCACCTTTAACATCACGTTCAGTGACATCATCCCCCGATTTTTCTTTTATTTTCCCCGTATAATAATCGTCTACTTGACCACGCACGTCGCTAAGCGCTTTACTAAAGCCCTCATATAATGTACTTGACGCTCGCGTGCTTTTATTTGCAAAATCCATGGCTGCTTGATTCATCGCGGTACGGATCAATGCTTCATTACTAGAGTTCAAATCTGTCAATTGGTCAGCTGCAATTGCGTAACTATCCAAGCTGGTAAACCCTTGCTTATAGTAATTGTTTAACGTTGCGTCAGATTTGGTTATCCCGTTGTAGCTACTCACCTCTTGATTAAATTGATCGATTAATTGCTCAAGCTCTGCTCTTTGTGCGTTGACCTCAGCAATCGACATATCTGAGCGAGTCAACAAGGTGTTTACGATTTGGTTAGCATCACCACTCACTTCACCTAATTTTTGGTAGTACTCATGAAAGTCTACCACTTTATGAAGTCTAGCCTCAGCTTGTGTTACTTCCTTATATACCGAAGAGTTTTCCGAGAAGTCATCCGCTTTGTTCGTATCACCATCCAATAAGGTGATTTTTACTCTGCGCTCAGATGCAAGTTTAGAGATATAGCTTTGGTTGATTTCATTGGCAATTGCGTCACCTCGCTTGTCCGCATCGCTACTGTATTTATAAGCTTTATTAACGATGATACCAGCTCTAAACGCGTCTAATTGCGCTTGAACATTTTGGTTATGGGCTACGTTAGGGTCTGGCGTATAGGTTTCTGGTTGCGTGTCATCTGGTGGTACATCAGACACGGTAACGTCTTGAGGAATGCCTCCTTCAAAGTTTACTTTACGAACCTGCTCATTCGAAGACGCTAAATCAAAGCGTTGCCCGTTCAGCGAATCACGGTATGGCGCATAATTTAATCCTCGAACATCGCGCTTTGTTAGCCCCAAGGTGTTATACGGGACTAAACCTTCGGTGCTCGTCAAGGCACAATCTTCAAGACCATCTGAGTCGGCACTATCCGGACAAGGTAACCTATGATGAATAGCAATAAAACCGTTGATTGCTTCATTCACTCGCTCAGCAGATAGCTTTTGTTGTGATACCACATCTAGCTCATCTTGCTTTGCCACCACGGCGCTAAGCGCAGCCGCTCCTGCGGTTATCGCAAGCAGAGTAACCATTAAAGGAAATAAACTAAAACCTGCGTGATTTAGTCGCATGAAATTGCACTCCCTTTTTGTTCTTGTGTGAATGTTCTTAAGGTATTACAGGTAGAATTTAGCTTTCCAATATATTCCTGAACTTTGCTTTTTTGCGACTTCGCCCGGTCTTCTGTTTTTTCAGCATTCACTAGCGCTTCAATTGAACTGGCAACCGCAACAGCAGCCGCAGCGATATCAATTGCAGATGCTGCAACGGCACTCATTGTAGAAGGGTCTCCACTAGTTGCATCAGCAGCGCCGTCTAAATTACCAGCAACTGCAGAGGCGGCTTGCGCTGCTGCTACTGCCATATTGACACCGGAACTCACTCGTACCATGTAGAGGTCACTCAGTGTGCCGTCTAGCGTTCCAATCGTAGAGTTAAAGGCTTCTCTTTGAATGTCCAATAGTCGAATTTGACTTTCCATGCTATTGGCTGCAACCAGTAATCCGGTACAATTTAGCTCTCCAAGTAGCGGAACCAAGCCTTTGCTTACCGCTCTATCGTCACTGATAGCTCGCTCTGTTTTTCCAGGAATAAGGTAGGTATTTTCCCTGTTGTAAATTAATTCGGAGCCAACTTGACTCACAGTATCGACGTTACCATCGCTTAACTGACCATTGTCATAATCCTTGAGGCCACCGCTGATTAAGGTAAACCCGGTTTGACCAGCATTTGCAACCTCATTAGTTCTAATATGCTGACACAAGGTATACATATTCGTCGCATTTGTGCTGCTAAGCACTGAGCTAACCTGATAGCGAATAGGCTGATTCCAAGCGTCTGTAATTACGCCATCAAGCCCTAAGGTTTCGTAAGGCAAGGTACCATAACGAGAACCACAGTCTTCTTTGCCATCTTGATTGGTATCTGGGCAAGGGAGGCGTAGATTGGTTTGTAAATAATTAACTAAAATATCTTCAGCGGCAAAAATACTCGACTCAGTGACCAAATAGTCATTTCTTGTTTGCTGTTTGTTAAATGCACCAAAGCCAATACCTGCAATTACAGCCAGCAGGCTCGTCAATATCGCCAGCTCAAGTAATGAAATGCCTTGTTGCTTTTTAAATGAATTTACACTGTTCACTTGATTTGACCTGCCTGCTCTATTTCACGTGCTTTTTGCAGCTCTGCTCGCATCGTTGTACCGGCAAGTTGAGCTCGCTGGATAAGTTTGTCATGATATTCAAGTGCCGCACTGAGTGTGTCACGAGCATCTCTTTGTTCTGTTGTATTCGTGTCTAGATACCACTGCACTTTAACGAGATCAGCAACTGCAAGCGCTAAGGCAAACCCCGCAGGCACTGCAGCACCGCCTTTAGAAGATATCATGTCATCTGTGGCATCCTTTATTGCCGCAATATTGAAAAGCTTGTCTAAGTTAAGAAAAATCTCATCAAGCTCAAGTCGAGCTATCCCCTCTGCGGTGTTGAGCATATATATTTCAGAGTTAGCTAGGTGAAGCTGATACATGTTCTCATTGGCAATGTGTGCAATACCTTTAAATAAAGAGGTGTTTGCTTGGCTAAGACGCTTACCGCAATTCAACTCTCTATTAAGCTGTGCAAATGACTTAATGAGCGTAGTGTCATCATACTCATTCGTTGCAGTACGCGACTCTGCTTGAAATTCAAATACATCATCGGTATTTCGCTCAGAATAGCCTTCACCCGTAAGTACTTTTTGTGAGCGAGAAATAGACAGTGCGTAGGCGGGATAAATAATCCCCGCTGTCCCATTTTTTGCTTGGATACGCTCTGTAAATAAGCGTTGATTTTTTTTGGCACTGAGCACATCACTAATTTCATTGCCGCGCTCAAGTGCTGTTAGCTGCTGGCAAAAATCAAGCGTGTTGATGGTATTGGTTGTAGTTTGATAGCCATCACTTTGCTGTAGGTCATCAGAGTCGCTGGTTTTATTAAAGCTTCTACCTAAGTAGCTAAAATATAAGCTGGTACTGCTATCAGCTACACGGTAACGATTCACCGCACAATCACTTTTGCCCTCTTCACAAAGGGGCTCGTGGTTTACAGGGACTTGATTATAGTGATTATTTTGGATGACCAAATCTTTGCTGTCTTGCTGCTGCCTGTAAACGCCGTATTCAATACTCACTCTACGCCATTCTTCATCAGCATTAAGTGCGATTTGCAAATCCGCGACAGGTAAATAACCGACATGCACTTTGTTATCGCCACTGACACCGTGCTCCGTCGGATTTACCGTAACCCCAGACGGCACCGTACAATCTTCACGGCCATCTAAATTGATATCAGGACAGGGTAAACGGTGGTGAGTTTGTAAAAAGCCTAAAATTGCCCCATCGATTTCATCAAGTAGTAAGCGTGACTCACTGATTGATAAAGTTGGTGAGTCTTCGCTTTTCCCTCCAGCACCAATACCAGAGGTCATAACAGGTAAAATAGCTGCAAGTAATAAACTTAAAACGGCCATACTCACTGCTAATTCAACAAGGCTAAGCCCTTGCATACGCTTAAGTTGACTGCGAACCATAACTAATTACATACCTGCGAAATTAAGTTTGCCATCGACACAAAGTGCACCACATCGTCATACTGTGCTGACTTCTCACGACCTGAAAATTCGTAGCAATTATTGCCGCTGCCATTTTCGCCATCCAGCATACCGTTTATATTGTCCAAATCTTGTGCGCCCCCTGAGACCAACACAAAAGCTGGATTAAAAACATCAGCAGCCTGACAATTCAATCCCCGAGCTCGGATCACCGACAGTCTGTTGGTACTGATAGCAGCTCTATAACGAGACTTGGTTTTTTCACATAAATCATCGAGGTTCAGTCGCCCACCATCCCAACTGCTTGTTGCACTGTCTACTAACTGAGTCAATGCAAAATCAACGGCATAAAATGGGGCATTGCCAAAAGTATCAACGGGTCGTTGCTCTAGCGCGAGTGTTGTGAAAGGCAAAGTACCTTTTAATAATTCAGGTGGCGTTGCTGCATTAGGGCAATCTTCACTACCATCATTATTGGTATCGGGACAAGGTAAGCGATAATGGGTTTGCGTAAACAGCAAAAGTGGTGCTGCGTAAGCATCTAAACTGAGATTAGAGCCTGAGGCGGCAAGCTTTTCATTACTACTTGTTGCCTGCACTCCGGGCTTTTTACTGTTGTTCATCATCATCCCAGTGCCAACAGAAATGAGGATCCCTACAACCATGATATAAACCGCAAGCTCCAACAACGTGAAGCCGCGGGTTTTACGCTGTGTTATTACCCCGATACTTGGCATTTATAGCGCCTCACCAGTCATGCTTAACCGCGCCATCTGGCCTTGCTGATAAAACACCGCAGTTCTATCTTGCACATCAACAAGCTTTGCACCAGACGGTAAGGTCTGGCCAAGCTCATACACTTGGTTATCGACTACTGCGTACATTTTATCTGCTGACTTATAAACCATGCTCAAGCTATGCTGGTTAATCACACTTTGTAAGTCAAAGTTGGCATCTCTTGCCACGTAGCCAAGCATACCCAGTGACAATGCCTTATCGTTTTCAGCTATCACAATTTGTTTGTCGAGGATAGGCAACAGCGCATGCAGCCGCTCCTCATCAAATTTAGAGTAATTGAGAGTGTGTAAGGGCGGTACTCTTACAGGGTCGTTAAAAGACACTTGAGCAGGTGCTAACCAATTCGCAACCGCTGTAACAACACATGCGCCGAGCGCTATTCCAACGCCTGCTAATCCTAATTTTTTACTCATAGTGGACGCTCCAAATCTAATGCAAAGCTAACCCCTTTGAAGCTGGTTTGTACCGAGCTATCTCTAAGCTTGTAACCTTGACTTGTGAGTGACTTAACAAATTGGTTAAAGTGCTCTATTGGATCGTCTGATTGCGCAGTTTGTGTCCCCACTAAACTAATAAAAAGCTTGTTTTCGTCAGTTTGTTTTGGGTAATCAAAACTTATCCAATCAAAAACCACAGAGTTTTGTGGAATAGCCGTTGCAATATCAGCGAGAACTTCATGATAGCCGGGCAATTTAGAAGCATGCTGAATACGTTCTAAATCATCCAAATAGAGCTGATAGTCGTTTTGCTGAATGACTTTGTTTGGAATTTGCTTAGTTAATGTACTTTGCATGCTCTGCACTCGAGCACTGAGCTGTTGATGACTTTCGCTGACTTGGAAGTATTGAAGGCCAATATAAGCATTTGCTGCAAGCAATAAGCTAGCCACCAATGGCAAGCTTTTTTTAGCCAAATAAAGGTATTTTGACTCGCTTTGATTCAGTGCATGCTTAAGCGATAAGCTACCCAAGTGAGGTGCTAGTGAACTAAACATAGGCTGGCCATCAACAATCACAGGAGTTGCTGTGACAGGCTCTAAATCAAGCTGCAATTCACTGGCAAGCGCTTCAGCCCAATCAACACTTGCGTCTGGTTCTAACCAAAAATGTACCGACACTGAGGTCGACTTCAAACGCAATTGGCGCTCAAGCGTACGCAAAGCATTGGTCAAACTTGCGATACGGTTTTCACCTTGGAACATCACCTTAGGCAATGACTCAAAGCCAACCACTTTACCCTTTTGACTGAGTAAAATACTAATATCACTTTCTGTGACAACGAAGCTAGCTCGTACCTGATTGCTCTTATTTGTCGCCGCAAGGCTGGCGTAGAGCTGATAATAAGAAAACAACAGGGTATTGTGTAACGTATTATCTGCAATCACCTGATAACGATTATAGGTTTCTAGATTAACCGGTGCGTAAAACACACTGTTGTTCATTTGCGCTTGCTTGTTTTTTTGGATCGCAAGCAACTGCACATTACCTACAATTTCACCACTGTCTTTTAACTCTTTGGATAAGATAAATTCAGCGTATTTATAATCACACTGAATATGCTTAAACGCCGCAGTTGTGGCAAAGTCTGTCACCAAATGAACGTTTTCAGACAAGGTACCGACAAAGTTATTTACGCCTTTATGCTCTAGCGTCTGCCAGTTTTTTCCGTCGATTAAGACCAGCTTTCCATGGCTTTCAACTAAATACTTATTTGACATTATTTCTGTACCACCAATGCTGTGCCTTTATAAGACAGTAAGAAGTTTTGTACTTCATTTTGGCTGTGTTCCAGCATTTTCACTCTATCTGTGATACTGCCAGACAAGCTCATCCCTTCACGACTCAACTGAAAGTTTTGAGGTACATAAAAGCGCCCAGGCTGACTATGTGTTTGTGACATATAAGCATCAATTTCGGCGATAGGGATCATTTGGCGGAAGTTAACTTTATACGCTTGCAAACTAGACTCACCAAGCCCTAATGAACTTGCTTTCTCGGTTAACTTAGTAACCGCAGCGTCGAAGTTTTTTCGCTGCTCTAATTTAGCTAAATAGCGCTTTTGCTGCTGTTGTTGATTTATTAGTTCAGAAAGAACTAAACGCTCTGATCTTAATGCTTTATGGGCAGAAGCCTGTAGGTATCCCACTACAGGCAAACTGATAGATAACAGCAAAATGAGCGCTAAGCTGATGCGAGTAATCATACTGCTCTCTTATTGCTCCATTTTGTAAACCGCAGTCACTAACATTACGGCATCTTCGTCTCGGTTAAGTCCTTCACGACTTTCCACAACTTGGTCGTTCATCGCATAGGTGTTGTTACCTAACCATTCGCGACCAGACTCACCAGACGTTGTCAGTGAATTTGGATTAGGGTTGTATTGACGGAACATACCTTCGATTGCATCTGCTTTGCCATCAATCATACGGTCAAACTCTCGAGCCAGCTCAGGGGTAAGGCCTCTTAGCACCATCACATTGCCACTGCCGTGAATTTGCCCCTCAGGGTTCCACTGGAAACATACCTGAACTTCTTGTGGGTTACCGTTGCTGTCAAGGTAGACAAATCTATCTTCCCTACCTTCAGAACGAGCTGCTGGCATGCGGATCCCTTGGCGATCCATCAAATCATGTAAACTTTGTGCAGCTAGCGCACGGTCATCGTCCATACCGATACGAGTATACCCTGCCCCCTCACAAATACGCGGCAGTGTTTCTGGCAAGCGAATATCACTTCCTTCAACACCTGGCACCCCTGCGCCACCAGCATTTTGTTGACGAATACCGACATACTCAAACTCTTTACCCGCAACCATATAGCGCGGCTCTTGCTCACTATCACCTAGTACAACACCGGTGCGGTTATAGTACTGGTTATATGCCATTACCCACTGGTCGATAAATGTTTGCTTAAGCTTTTGTACTTCGGCGTTACGCTGTAGGTTTTGTCCTACTGACACAGCACTGATGATCAAGCCAATTACCACCAGCACGACCGCCATTTCAACTAGCGTGAAACCTTTATTCTTGTTCATTCTTGCTACCTTACTGATTCATCTTGTAGTGTGCAGTGACAATTTTTACTTGTGCTTCGTCTGTAAATCCTGAAGCGGTTGAAGCCGTGGTGCTTGCTTGACTGTCTTTGTTCGTGAAGCTCCAGCTCACTTGTGGTGTAGTCGCTTGCTCTCTAAAGCGACCTTCTGCGGCGTTGATTTGACCGTCGATCATCTCATCTAACATACGCGCAAGATCTGGAGTTAAGCCCGCAATAACCATCACGTTACCTGAGCCTGAATTTGAGTTTGGCTTGTTCCACTGGAAACACACTTGAATTTCTTGCGGGTTACCATTGGTATCTAGATAGACATAACGATCTTCACGACCTTCTGCACGCCCCGCTGGCATACGAATACCAAGCGCATCAAAGTAGCTATGTAGATTTTCAGTGCTATTTTCACGTCTTTGCGTGTATTGGTCGATGTTTTGTCCTTGACATAAACGCGGCGGCTCGTCAATTTGACTGTAGTCTCCACCTGTATTTAGCTCTAAAAACTGCGATACCGTTGTGGTTTTTTGATTGTCTTTAGTAAATTCACCAGCGGCATTTACTGCAAACGTTGGCGTACTTAGGCTATCGCCAACAACCACACCTGTGCGCATATAATACTGGTTGTAAGCCTGTTCCCATTGATCCACAAACTTTTGCTTTACTTTGTTATATTCAGAACTACGCTGCAAGTCTTTACCAATTGATACCGCACCTAAAATTAGCCCGATAACAACCAGCACCAAAGCCATTTCAACTAGCGTAAAACCCGTTTGCTTATTCGACTGAAGAGGTTGGTTTTTCATTCTCTGGTTCCTGTTATTGAGTCATGCGGTAAAATGCAGTAAGGGTAGAAACTTGCTGATGATCTTCTACCGCTGAAGTCGTGTTACTCGCACCACCTGTGCCAGCTGTTGTTACTGTATTGTTACCTGTTGGCCAACCATCACCGCCATTACCTGTACTCAAGCCAAGCGTGATTGCGTTATCTAAACGAAAGCGGCCATCGTCAGCATCCACAAGGCCATCAATGGCGCTATCTAGTGAGCGTGCTAAGTCAGGAGTTAGCCCCTTGATCACCATGACGTTACCAGCACCATGGTCTGCACCTGCTACCAAAAATTGGAAACAAACGGTGAGCTGTTGTGGATTACCATTGGTATCTAGGTAGACATATCTGTCTTCATAACCACTCGCTCGACCTGTTGGCAAACCAATACCAGCACGGTGGAAGTAGCCTAGTAAATCAGCTGTTTGACCAACCGTTGCAGGCGTTGAACAAAGCTCTGTGATATTTGCTTGAGAAAGTGCATTATCAGCAGTTCCAAGCAGTGTGTTAATAGTATTGTTGTCAGTAACATTTACCGCATTCACCGCTAATGTTGGCGTTTTTGGGCGGTCTCCAACTACCACGCCCATGCGGTCATAATATTGGTTGTAGGCCTGTACCCATTGGTCAACAAATTTTTGTTTGATCTTTTTGTATTCAGCATTTCGCTGCATATCTTTACCGACAGACAGCGCGCCAAGAATGAGCCCTATCACAACCAGTACTAAAGACATCTCAACAAGAGTAAAGCCTTGCTGACGATATGTTTTCTTCATCGCTATTGTTCCAAGTAGTTAGAGAGTTAAAAGTTAAAATGGCATACGGTAGTAAGCATCTACCGATTGTAAATTGGTGTCATTGGCTACAGGCCAATCGGCATCGGCATTAGCGCCAGTAATGAGGCGAAACATACCGTCACTGGCGTTACTAAGGCCATCAATTGCAGTGTCTAGCTTTGCTGCCAAATCGGGGGTTAATCCATTGATACGTATTGCATTTACTGCAATCTCTGAGCCTTGAATACGCCACTGCTGTACGTGAGATAAGCACACTGCTATTTGGCGAGGGTTATTGTCTAAAGCATTAAAAACGGCTTTGTCTTCACGACTTGCGCCGCGGCCAGTTGGCAGTTCAATACCGGCATCATTAAAAAACTTGCGCAAATCAGCATCACAAATATCGCCATTGCCTTGGTTTATTTTTCCAGTGGCGGGAGTTATGTCTCCTGGGACGAGGCCAACATAATCAAAATAGATTTTATAGGTTTGTGCCCAAGGCATAACAAAACGGCTTTGGATCTTGGTGTACTCTGCATTTCTTTGAATGTTTCCGGCAACCGAGCTAATGGAGATCAACAGTCCAATCACCACTAAGACAATTGATAGTTCGACGAGAGTGAAACCTTTTTGATTCATGCTACTACAGTATCCAGTTGATAGTTTTGATGTTTAACCTGTTCTACTGATGATTAATGGAAGTTAGCTACCAGTTTTAACGCTAACTACGCTTAATTCACCTTCAAAAGCCAGCATTTTGGGCATAAATTCGCCTAACTTACATCCAGTAGGTAGCTTGGTAAGCGTTCGGTGCAAAGGCAATATCCACCAAAAATGCTTGCTCAAGTAAAGAAGCAGGTTCAAACAAGTTTTATAAACAAGAGGTTAGCTTTTGCTTACTCAAACCTTAGTTGCTGTAAATTTATTGCTTAATGCTGCTAGCGGTGACGAATCTTATACAACAAAACCAAAACACACAATAGTGCATAAAGTTAAATTGTAATCAAAGGAAATTAATACCACCCCATTAAAAACAACAACTTGTAAAAAATAAAAGTAAAAATTGTAAAAACACAAGTTTAAAACCAAAAACAGAACTAATGATTCAAAAGCAACTATAATCCAAAAGTAGCACCGATTTGAATTACACGTCATTACACGTACGTTTGGAATTTAACCAAAAACAATACTTTGAGCGTAAAGATTAAAAAAGGGGCAATGAAAAGGAATGAGATACTAGAAAGTAAGGTAGGAATGAAATGGTCAAAGTTATTCAATGGGTGAACTTAACCGTGTTGCACCCATATAAACATCAAAAATTTAACAAGCAGGTTTTAAGGTTAACTTCCTGTTGTTATAATAGGTAATTAATTCATCGACTGTTTGCTGACAATATTCGCGGATCCCAGAAACCAGCATATGCTTTTCCCCAAAACCTACTTTTGTACCATTTGCGGTTAGGTTAAAGCGTAAATTGATTTTTCCACGCTTGCCATCATAGCTAAACTCAGGTTTGTCAGCCTCAAGTGATACTTCACTGACTGAGATATCATCCATTTGAATGCTCATAGATTCGTAGATAACCATAGGTCTTGCGGGGTTTATCATTACCTCTTGCTCACCCATCAATGGAATGATCACATGTGGGAAGGTAGTTCCAGAAAATTCAACATAATTTGTAGTTAAACTATCGATAAGCGATGAGCATGTACTTGTCTCCCCTTTGCGTGTTACAGAGAGCATTACTTTGTCGTTTGCCATAATATCAAACTGCGCACTGCCCTCGGGGAAAGTAAGAACGGTTGTTTCATCAACCATTCCTACAAAGCTAAACTGCATACTTTCACTCAAGCCATAGTGTTTAAGTACTAATGAGAAAAGTAGATCCCCTGGCACACAGAACTTTTTTGCATCTACATCATGTAATGGGTTGTAATCGTCCGCAACGCCCTTGGCAAATGAGCTGCCTTGCTCTCTGGTAATGGTGATCTGATTTGCCTGTTGTTGATAATACGGCTCTAACATCGTTACTTTTCTCTAACCTAGATAATAAAATTGCGCCATATTACCAGAATTTTTAGCACTAGAGGTCGAATCTGTTTCGGATATTCTGTTGCGAAATATTACAACAAACTATTCAGCGGCTCAGCGCCCCAAGTAAGCAGTAACAGCACCGACAATATTATAAAAATAAAATAAGCGACAATACCTGACTTCATTTTTGGCGCAACAGCAGCATTCTCTTGCTTGCCTGTTAGCAGTGTTTTAACTAAATTCTGACCTTTCAAGCGGTACATTACAATCGCCACGATATGAATAGCAATCGCCGCGAGCAATATGTCAATATTGGTGTGATGGATGTCACCTGCAATCTCAACTAAATCGTAAGAAACATACTGGGCGAGTGGACCTTCCACCAAAATATCATCTGTCGTCATTAATCCAGACCCCAGCTGCACAATAATCAAGACAAAAAACACCAGTACCATTTGGCTGCCAGCCGGGTTGTGGCCAACATGACTTTTACTGGACTTGATGGCACTCACTATGGCTTTTGGTGAATGAAATAACGCGCTAAGTTTTGCCGTTTGGCTGCCAAATAGCCCCCAAATAAGTCGAGTAGCCATTAACGCCAGTAACAAATAACCTGTAACAAAGTGAAGCTCCATCATACCTTCTTCACCCGTGATATATAAAGTAACCAATCCAACCACAAGCAGCCAATGAAAACCTCGGATGAACCCGTCCCACACTTTAGTCATAACGTATTTGCCCCAATAATCAAAACTACCGCTATGATGACAGGTTCTAAAACGCAGTACAAAAACTTATCGTTAAAACGCGCTTGATTGATACATCTATATCATTTATGAAATTGTTAACAGATGACTTTATTCAAATGAATGACGACGTCAAGCTGGCTATAGCCTACGAAAGTGCACGAGAATATAAACCTAAAAGATAAATAACAGCGAATGTTCTATAGTAAGTAGAAATAGGTGTTATCACATTGGGGTAATGATGAAATATATGCTGATGTTGCTACTCATACTTAGTGGTAGCTGTAATGCAAAAATTCTCCTACTCTCTATTGAACCTGATGATGAATTTCGACTTTTTTCAAAAAAATCGAATAACCTAGAGTCAGATACAAACAACCTTCTACTCAATCAGTTTGGTCGCGATTTTTTTGATTTTAAAATAGTCACGCCGAGCGAGCTAAATCAGTTACTTGCCAGTGACCAAGCAGTATGTGCTGTATCACGACTTAAAACGCCAAGCCGACAGCAAACTTTTTTGTTCACTATTCCTATTCATTTGTATCCCAGTCACCGCCTCTACTACTTTAAGCAAAGCACGCCCATCGATGCCAGCTTAATTAATAGCACAGGCAAACTAAAGTCATTGAATAGCTTAATGGTATTCTACCCTGATAAAACCATTATTCGAGAAATCGGCAAATCGTATGGTACAGCTATTGATGCTGCATTATCTGAGCTAGCACCACACAATGTCTCAGTCCAGCCATACAAAACATCGGCGGATACTATTATTAAGGAGTTTAGTTCAGGTAAGGTTGACTTTATATTAGCCTACCCCACAGTATTTCAAAATAGTTTCCCTAAAGATAAAGCACACTTGATAGGCTCCTTACCTCTTGCGAATAACCTCTCTCATCTAGAAGGCCATATAGCCTGTAGTCACACCCGCGAAACACAGGCATTTATAAAACAAGCAAACGCCATGATACGGGCGCTTTACCCTACCAAGCTTTATATTACGACGCACCTAAAGTACCTACCAAAACCAGATCATCTACTGATCACTCGCAGACTTGCAATGTTGAGCACCAAATACAAACCCATCCAGCCATAATGACGATTAGCTCAATGTTAAATAGTCATTTGCATTTGAGATTATCCACTTGCAATATTGAGAATTTGCCGATAAATTAGATCGCACACGATTAAATCTCAAGAGATTAATATGGCTAATTTATATCAGTTTGAAGCAAACACACTCCAAGGTAAGACATTTTCATTTACGGACTTACAGGACAAAGTCGTACTAATAGTCAATACCGCCAGTGAATGCGGCTTAACTCCACAATACGAAGGCCTACAAAAGCTACATCAACAGTATGCCGAGCAAGGCTTAGTGATTATTGGATTTCCTTGTAATCAATTTGGGAAACAAGAGCCAGGCGATGCAAAGCAAATTCAAGAAGGTTGCCTAATCAACTATGGTGTTGACTTTCAAATGATGGAAAAAATAGAAGTTAATGGCGATAACGCACATCCGCTTTATCAGTATCTAAAATCTATATTACCTGGAATGTTTGGTAACAAAATAAAATGGAACTTCACCAAATTTTTATTCGATAAACAAGGCCTGCCCGTAAAGCGCTACGCACCAATAACAAAACCGGCACAAATTGCACAAGACATTGAAGAGCTACTGCGTTAAATGAGTAAATCCAACCCTCAGCTCAACCTTGATAACCAGCTTTGCTTCAAGCTTTATAACGCGTCGAGACAAGTTACAAGACTCTATCAGCCGCTACTCAAAGAAGTTGGGCTCACTTACCCGCAATATATAGTGCTACTTATTCTGTGGGAGCAAGACGGACAACTAGTGAAAGAAATCGGCAAGCGAGCGGGGCTGAATAGCAACACACTCACCCCTTTGCTGAAAAGGCTTGAGCAGCATGGAATAGTCTCACGGAACAAAACACCGGATGATGAACGACACACAATTATTCACTTAACTAAAGCTGGAAAAGCACTAGAGCAATCCTGCGCCTGCATTCCAGCCCAAATGTTGGAAAAGTCAGGGTTAAGCATGGAGCAAATGCAGCTGCTAAAAAGCGCACTCGATTTGTTGCAATGATCTAGACTTAGCGTCAAACCAAGATCTAATACCAATTAGACTTAATACTTGCTCAATTTGAAGGAGTAAATCTGACGCTAACCGCGTTAAAAATTTCTCATTTAGAACCACTAAATAGCAAAATTTTTGCCTTGTTATCGACAAGATTTTCTCTCCTCAAAATAGACCACTTAATTAAGATAATTGGTATAAATCAAAAAATGAAAATAAAAAGACATCAATATTGCAGCATTTTCGACTGCTTTACGTTAAAATATTCGGTTATACCAGTTACGCAAGTTCCTGTGACTTGCGAATAATTGTAGTTGGTATCAATTGGCAGCAGTTGCTGCTTATCACCATCACACGGGCTTCCTAACGGGGTATTTATGTCAGATAAGTGCTATATCACAGCGCAACAATTGCTAGAAGATTCATTTCGCTTAGCCGCTAAAGTTTATGAAGATGGGTTTAGACCTGACTTTATTATTGGTATTTGGCGTGGTGGTGCGCCTATTGGTATTGCAGTGCAAGAATTCTACGACTACAAAGGCATCGAAACCGATCACATTGCAGTGCGTACTTCCTCTTACTATGGCATTGGCAAGCAATCGAAAGAAATCAAAGTACATGGCTTGCACTATATAGTCGAAAATGCGAATGCTGACGACTCATTACTGATTGTTGATGATGTCTTTGATTCTGGTCGCAGTATTTTCGCATTAAAGGAAAAACTTGAAGAGCTAATGCGGTTAAACTTACCGCGAGATATTCGCGTAGCTTGTCCATACTACAAGCCTGCGAATAAGAAGGTGCCCATGACACCAGATTACTTTATTCATGAGTCTGATGAATGGCTAGTATTTCCTCATGAGCTTTCGGGGTTAACCCCTGAAGAGTTAATCGAGGGTAAGTCAGATCTCGCTAATATTAAGCACTTGTTCGCTAAGTAGTTTAATATAAAAGCAATGAGGGCGAGTGTTACTCGCCCTTTTTATTAACCTAAACTTCCGATAATCTATTGTATTTTGGCTATGATCCCCATCAAGCTTGCGCAAAGCTATCTACAAACGCTTCAAGCGTATCAATGTCTACTGGTTTTAATCCTTCACTACTGCGCACTATAAGTCCTTTTTCTACTAATTCACTCACCACTCGACGGTAAGCACGCTCGGTAGTGGCAAATCGTTCAGCTTCGGCGCTAACCGTTGAGTAGGCTCGTAATAGTGTCGGATTAGAGTTTTCCGCGCGCAACAAACAATCTTTAGCAATGTTATAGCTCAAAGGTAATAATAATTTGTCTAAGTTTATCTTCTGATTTTCGGTGAATTTTGCCGCAATGGTTTGTGCTGTGTACAAGCTCAGCTCAGGTTGCTCAAGCAGTAACTTTCGCCAGTATTTTAGCTCGATTAGGTGATATGTCACATCACTCAAACACGTTACCGTGTAAATACAAGGCTGATTATTCAGTGCCTCAATTTCCCCAATCAAAGTATTGTTACAATCTAGTTGGCCAAGCAACAAACGACGACCGTTACCGACATCATAACTAAAAGATACAGTTCCACTGGTGACTAATATAAGCTTACTCAGCGGCTCGTCTTGGTGGATCAAGACTTCCTTTTTACTGTGTTGAAAACTGTTACCAGCAAAAGCGAGTAACTGTTCGACCAAATTGGTTGAAAAATGATATTGAAACATCTAGATGGCTCTTCGGACAAATGTCCTATTTATTAAACTATAATGACGTTAGCATGAATTTTTAAGTTTTACGCTAACTCACACTGTTTAAGTAGTATCACATTACATCGCTGCGCGAATTTATTGCATGATATTACCTTTAAACCCCCACTTCCCGTGTTAGAGCTAAGTGATTGGTGCTAATTTCTAGGGGTTTGTGGGTTAGCCTTTTTATACCAATTTGCTTAATTAAGTGACCTACTGTGAGGCGAGAAAATCTTGTCGATAACAAGGCAAAATTTTACTTTTTAGAGGTTCTAAAGTAAAAAATTTTGAACGCCGTTAGCGCCAGATTGACTCCTTCATATTGAGCAAGTATTAAGACTAATCGATATTATTCTGCACGAGACACAAATTCGAGCATAAACTATATGCTAACGCAACTTAGGGGAGAGAACAAATGAGTTGGGAATATTTAGGCTATTTAGCCTCTGCTTTTTTGGTCTTATCTTTAATGATGAGTGATGTGACCAAGTTGCGTTGGTTTAATTTGATCGGCTGTATTTGTTTTACTGCCTACGGCGCACTTATTCAAGCGTGGCCGGTGGCATTAACGAATGGCTTACTGGCTCTCGTTAACACCTACCACTTGGTAAAACTGCAAAAGCGCTAACGCTGGTATTTTAATTCACCCGCAATCCACGTTTGCTCAACTTGAATATCGTCAATAACATCGTCGTTTACGGTAAAATAATCTTGGTCAATAAGAATAAAATCAGCCCATTTACCTTGCTCTAAACTCCCTAATTTATACTCTTGAAATGCACTATAGGCAGCGTCTAAGGTAAACGCTCGTAGTGCTTGCACCTTGGTGAGCTTTTCAGCCGGACGCCAGCCTTGTTCGGGTAAGTTTTGGTGATCTTGTCTGGTAATAGCAGCATGTAAACCATGAAATGGGTTAGCCAATTCAACGGGGAAGTCAGATCCAGCAGCTACTCTACTGCCCTGCTTCAAAAATGTTTGCCAAGCATACGCTCCTCGAAGCTGCTTATCATCTAAGCGTTTTTCTGCCATGTGCATATCCGATGTTGCATGCACAGGCTGCATCGAGGGGATAATATCCAAGGTTTTAAAACGCGGTATATCATCAGGGTGAACAATTTGTGCGTGCTCAATCCGATTTCTCAGTAGTCTCCCGCCCACTTTAGTAAACACATTTTGATAAGCATCAAGTACGATACGATTCGCTCTGTCACCAATAGCATGGGTATGTGCACTGTATCCATGACGGATACTTTGTACTATCAGAGATTCAAGCGTGGATTGGTTTTCAAGCATCAGCCCGCGATGACCTTTACGATCATGATAGTCACCAATTAATGCAGCACCTCGGCTACCCAGTGCGCCATCAGCATAGATTTTCACACTGCGGATAGATAATTGATCTTGGGTGTCTTTGATTATCCCTGCCCCCAACATTTCACCCAGTTTAGGTGAGCTGGCGCTGAGCATCGCATAGACGCGAAGCGGCATAGTGCGCTGTTTTGCTCGAGCTTGGTAAACCTGCCATGTGGTGTGGTCAATTCCTGCATCATGCGCTGATGTGATCCCAAGACTCAACAAGTGCTCTGCGGCTTTATCTAAAGCTAAGTTCACTTGTTCTTGAGACAGTGTTGGGACTTGGCGACGAACCAGCTCCTCAGCTTTATCGATAAAGATACCACTCGGCTGCCCAGTGCTAAGCTTTATGATTTCTCCCCCTTCAGGAGTTTGGGTTGCACTTGAAATATTGGCTAGCTCCATTGCTTTAGTATTGACCCAAATCGCATGACCATCGACTCGAGTTAACATGACGGGTTTATCTTTAACGTACTTATCTAAGTCCGCTGCGGTTGGAAATTGCCCACCGGGCCATAAAGTTTGATCCCATCCACGGCCTATTATCCATGCCCCTTTATGTGTTTTAGCGTAAGCAGTGAGCCGTTTACCTATTTCAGCAATGGAACTGCTACCACGTACATCGAGGGTCAGCAAATTGTTACCTAACCCTATAATGTGCCCGTGCGCATCAATTAATCCTGGTAATAAAGTTTTGCCTTCACCATTAAACTTTATTGCATTGGGGTATTGTTCACTGAGGTCCTTTTCGCTGGTTTTAACGACCTTTCCATCTTTTATCACTAACGAGGAAAACCGCGTAACTGCTTGTGATTTAGTTGGCGTGTAGCCATTTACATTATGTATAACCGTGACTTGTGCTGTTGCACAGAGGCTAAAAACAGCCAAAAGCGCGAGGAATGTTTTTTTCATTTTCGTGTCCTTCACTGAGAATTTTTATACCAATTCTCTTAATTAAATCGTCTATTTTGAGGCGAGAAAGTCTTGTCGACAACACCGCTTCCGCGTCCTGTAGGCAAGGAAAAACCTTGCTATTTAGTGGTTCTAAATAAGAAGTTTTTAACGCAGTTAGTATTAGATATACGCCTTCAAATTGACCTAGAATTAAGGTTAATTAGTATTATTCAGCATAAGCATCTACAGGACTAAAGCCAAGCCTTTGCGTTAATTGTATACTTAACTTTATTACCTTAAGTTTGTTAACGTTGCGAAATAGGGAACCATAGTAGTGAAATTATTTATTGTCTATCTCGGTGGTCGTATCAAAGGTTGCCATATCGAAATGCACGATGTTCGGTTTGTTGCCGCAAACTCGATTGAAGAAGCATACCCTAAGCTAAAACAGCAATGGGTTGGTGATAAAAACGCCGTACACATGGATAGCTACACAATTATAGAGCATGCTGATGGTTATGCCGTAGAGCTTACTGAAGCGGCTGTGCAACAAGCTGAACATTTGTATTTTGTTAATTTAGGCGGGTATAAGCCGAATAGTTTAGCGGAGGCACACGACTTTGGCTTGTTTGTTGCCACAAGTGCTGATGAAGCAAAAACAAAAGCAAAGGCGCGCCTACTGGCTGGATTTAGCCATATTCATAAGGATGATTTGCATGAAGTCGATGATTGTTTTGCTATTGATTTGTTCGACCAAAACTTAAATATAAAACTCACCCACAGCGGCCAAAGCACTTCCCTTACACCAATTTGGTTTGGCTACCACCCGCTATAATCGTGTATGTAGGTCACATTTTTAATCGCAGCGCTAGCGCTCGTTATTTTCGTCGTTATCCGCTTTAATAGCGATTTTTATCGCGATAATAACGACGGCAAACATTAGAAAAGGTAGCGCTGCAAGAGAGTATTCAACTAAATGGCTATCTTTGTAACTAGGCTGAAGAATAAAATGGCCGCCAACACACATCACGATTACCACAAAAAGTAGTGGTAACATCATAATCTCTTTGTTCTTCTTGTGTTTTTTCATTGTGAACTCAGCTAGTTATTCTTTCGTTGCATGACATTACTCTCTCACACACAGTGTAAAAAAGCTTTGATCGAAATCAGTGCTGCCAATTATACCAATTTGCCTAAAGTTAGAAATAAAATTCGCGTATTTATCACTTGGGAGCGCCCAATGTCCGTGGTATAAAAGCAGGTATTGCTGAAAACGTAGTCAACTAACCATGACCAAAAATAACAAACAAATCATAGTGATCAAACTTGGTACTAGTGTATTAACTGCAGGCAGCCAAACACTCAACAAGCCAAGACTGGTAGAACTGGTAAGGCAGTGTGTTACATTACGAGAAGCAGGCCATCAGATCATTATTGTGTCGAGTGGAGCAGTTGCGGCAGGTCGTGGTGTGTTGTCGCAACAAGTTGGGCATTCACTGGCAGAAAAGCAAATGCTTGCAGCGATAGGCCAAGGCCAGTTAATCCACTTGTGGCAGTCACTTTTTGGTATTTATGATGTCAATGTCGCGCAAATGTTGCTCACCCGGGCGGATTTAGAGCACCGTGAACGCTATTTAACCGCAAGGGATATGCTCACTAAATTATTAGAGCATCACGTTATACCTATCATTAATGAAAATGATGCGGTAGCAACATCAGAAATAAAGGTCGGTGATAACGATAACTTATCTGCCTACGTTGCCATTTTAGCCAATGCCGATAAGCTGGTGCTGTTAACCGATCAGCATGGACTTTTCACCGCCGATCCCCGCGCTAACCCTGAAGCTAAGCTCATCGAGCAAGTAACCCAGATAAATGATGAGCTAAGAGCACTGGCGGGAGATAGCGGCACTCAACTTGGTACTGGTGGTATGGCCACGAAATTACAAGCTGCTGATATTGCACAGCGAGCCGGTGTTGATGTAGTAATTGCTAAGGGTAGCGAATATGACATTATCCCTCAGGTACTATCTCAGACCGCCCCCGCTACCACCTTTTTGAAATTTGATGCGCCAGTGGGTGGGCGTAAACGTTGGCTGCTGTCGGGTCCCAAATCATCAGGTCGCATTATTTGTGATACCGGTGCTATCAAGGCGGTGTGCCATCAAGGCGCAAGTTTACTCGCAAAAGGCATTGTTGCCGTTGAAGGTCAGTTTCAACGTGGTGAATTGATCCAAGTCTTTTGTCAAAATGGTAAGCTTCAAGCGCAAGGCTTGACCAACTTAGACAGTCAAGCCCTGAGTCTCGTGCTTGGCTGTCATAGTAACGAATTTTCACAGCGCTTGGGGTTTAAGACCGAAGAGGAGATCATTCATCGCGACAACATGGTGATTTTGACATAAAAGGAAGCCAATAAAAGCATCAATATCGCTGAAATTTTGGCTGGTTGTTCTACACTTAGCAGGTATTAATGCAATCACGAGGCTACTTATGTCAACTAGCTATTCACCATGTGGTCATGAACTTACTGTACAGCTCTTGGCACAAAAAAGTGAGTCGCAACTGGCACAAGCGTTGGAACATATTGTCGCCGATGCCTGTGAAACCCATTATGCTTTTTACTTTAGTAAAAGCCTCAGTGCAAATGAAATACCTAACCCCCTATTTGTAAGCCATCGCGATGTCTGCCTTAGCATCGATTCAACAACCTCAGTGCTGAACAAAACCAATAAAATAGAGGGAGATAAACACCTTATTCAACATGGCGGTGATAGTATCATACCGCTATGGCATCACACCGAATTAGTCGGTTTCTTGTATGTTAAAGGTCAACTTAACTTTACCTTGGCGACTCTATTAAAGCACTTACTCAATGTCTTTATTCATCAAATGGCAACGTTACATTTTGCTCGAATCGACCCACTTTCACAATTATTAAACCGCCAAACCTTTGATGAGAAAGTAATTGAAATAACCAATGGAGAAGGTTTTACGGTCTGCCGAGAAGCCAGTGATGAGCGCAAGTGGTACTTAGCCATGATCGATATTGATCATTTCAAACAAGTTAATGACAACTTTGGCCATGTTATTGGCGACGAAGTTATTTTGTTAGTAGCACAAATTATTAAGGCGAATTTCAGAACCGAGGATTATACCTTTCGTTACGGCGGTGAGGAGTTTTCGATACTCTTTCAAAGCTTTGATGATGATGCTGCGCTTATAGCACTAGAAAGGCTCAGAGAGCATATTGCCACCAGCCGCTTCCCGCAGGTCGAACACGTCTCCGTGAGTATTGGCTTTACAGAAGTAGTTGACACACTGCAAGTGTCAGAGCAAGTACACAAAGCCGATCAAGCGCTTTATTACTCTAAAGACAATGGTCGTAATCGAGTGACTAACTACCTCTCATTAGGATTATCTGAGTCACACTACGAATGTGCAGAAATCGAGTTGTTTTAACTCGTATTATATATAGCGTTCAAAGAATATGCTAAACTCCCCTGCCTAATTTATACCAATTATCTTAATTAACCTGAGCTGCGGATAATTAATGCCTTTCTAGCAGCCAGTTTTAGCGCTAATTGGTATTATTGGTACTACTTTAAGCAACAGGTTTGGGAAAAGTTATGCAATTTGTGAGATGGTTTTTAGGACGTCTAATTTTACTTTTTGATTTTATTTTTACCCCACGCAGTAAAAAGCGTGCCGCAGAGCAGCAGCAAAAGCTAGATGCAATGACAGCAAATTTAAAGCTATATCAGTTTAAAGCTTGCCCATTTTGTGTCAAAGTCCGCCGTGCAGCCAAGCGTGAAGGGCTGAAGCTAGAAACTCGAGACGCTAAAAACGATGAACAGTACCGCCAAGAGTTACTTGAGCAAGGCGGAAAAATTAAAGTACCTTGTTTACGTATTGAAGAGCAAAACAAAGTCACGTGGTTATACGAGTCTAATGACATTGTTGCCTACTTAGAAAAGCTGGAAAAAGCAGCTTAAATTGCGCACCTCGCTTTGCGCCAATCGGGCGCTATGCTAGCATAGCCCCATCAATCGACTAATCCATTTTAAGAGAATTTTGATGACTATCCGTACTCGTGTCGCACCCTCTCCTACGGGTGATCCGCATTTAGGAACGGCTTATATTGCCTTATTCAACTATTGTTTTGCCAAGCAACAAGGCGGCGAATTTGTACTACGTATTGAAGATACCGATCAGGTGCGCAGTACTGTTGAGTCTGAGCAAGCTATCATGGACAGCCTGCGCTGGTTAGGACTTGACTGGGATCATGGTCCGGATGTCGGTGGCGAGTTTGGCCCATATCGTCAATCAGAACGTTCTGAACTGTATAAAAAGTTTGCCCATCAACTCGTTGATGAAGGCAAAGCATTCTATTGTTTTGCAACGGCTGAAGAATTAGATGAGATGCGTGAAGCGCAGATGGCAGAGGGGTTACGCCCTAAATATGACGGCCGTGGTTTACGCCTATCTGAAGAAGAAGTAAAGGCAAATCTAGAAGCGGGCAAACCGTACGTTATTCGTATGAAGATCCCAGAAGAAGGTACCTTCAAGTTTAACGATTACCTACGCGGCGAAATAGAGATCCCTTGGGAAAACGTAGACATGCAAGTATTGTTGAAAGCTGATGGCTTCCCAACTTACTTCCTTGCTAACGTAGTCGATGACCACCACATGGAAATAAGCCATATCTTCCGTGGAGAGGAATGGATTAATTCAGCACCTAAGCTATTAAAGCTATACGAAGATTTCGGCTGGCAAGCACCAGTACTTGGTCACCTACCGCTACTGCGTAACCCTGATAAGTCAAAATTATCAAAGCGTAAAAACCCAACTTCAATTAACTACTATAAAGAAATGGGTTTCTTGCCAGAAGCACTGCTTAACTATTTAGGCCGTATGGGTTGGTCAATGCCTGATGAGCGTGAAAAGTTTACCCTAGCTGAGATGATTGAGCACTTTGACATGAAGCGTGTGTCACTTGGTGGGCCTATTTTTGATATTGATAAGCTAAACTGGTTAAATGGACTTTGGATCCGTGAAAATTTAACTGATGCCGAGCTGATCCAGCGTTTTGTTGATTGGAAGTTCAATGGCGATATGTTAGCCCGAGTACTACCTGAAGCCAAAGCGCGTATTAACACCTTATCTGACTTAGTTGGCCTAGCTGGTCACTTTGTTGGCGGTATACCTGAGTACGACCCAGCGTTATTAACAGCGGGTAAAGCGGACGAGGAAGTCGTTCGTCAGGCACTTCAATTCTTTATTTGGGAACTGGAAAAGCTGCGTACTTGGAATAAGTCTGAGATTTTCGCTATTGCAAAATCAGTGGCTACACATCATGAGCTTAAGATAAAAGAGTTCTTAGAGCCTATTTTTGTTGCTATTACAGGCAAAACATCATCAACCTCAGTAGTTGATGCAATGGAAGTGTTAGGCTCTGACCTTTCTCGTGCGCGCTTAAGAGTAGCGCTTGAGTATGTTGGTGTTTCTAAAAAGCAAGCTAAAAAGCTTGAAAAAGCATATCGAGAATATCCATCGATTGCGTAGTGCAATATTGCATAAAAAAGCCGCTCATGTAGCGGCTTTTTCTTTGCTTCGACTTAGACAGCTGAGTTTACGCTCAGGAAAGGCAGTACTTTTACTATTGTTCGCTGTCTGGGTTTGCGCTTTCTTCAGTTAAATCAGCACTACTTTTCTCTAAATCGTAACTGTCAACACGCTGTAAGCCTCGCGGTAGCTTGTTGCCTCGTCGTCCGCGCTCACCATAGTAATGTTCTAAGTCGCTCGGTTTAAGGGTCAACTTTCGTTTACCTGCATGTAGGGTAACGGAAACCCCCTCTGGTACCACTGCAAGCACCTTGACGAACTCTTCTCGGCTTTGCACTTTGGCACTTGGAATAGAGATGATCTTATTTCCTTTACCTTTACCAAGCTTGGGTAAGTCACGCAGTGGGAATAGCAGCATACGACCTTCACTTGAGATAGCCATACACCTATCTGTGGCAACATCAAATACCTCTATAGGTGCAATCAAGTGTGCGCCTTTCGGTACGCTTACAAATGCTTTACCATTTTTATTTTTACTGACCATATCAGCAAAGTCGCTGATAAAGCCGTAGCCACCATCTGTAGCCATTAAATATGTAGACTTCTCCTCACCCATAACGACATGCTCAAAGTTGCACCCGGGCGCAGGATTAAAGCGGCCCGTCATCGGTTCACCTTGGCTTCTAGCCGATGGCAAGCTATGTGCATCCGTCGCAAAAGCGCGGCCAGAGGTATCTAAAAATACCGCAGGCTGGTTGCTTTTACCTTTAGCGGAGGCCTTATAACTATCTCCTGAGCGGTAGTTTAGGCCTTCAGCATCAATATCATGGCCTTTAGCAACCCGTGCCCAACCTTTTTCAGACAGTACCACAGTGACCGCTTCTGATGGGATTAAATCTTTTTCACTCAGCGCTTTGGCTTCGCCTCGCTCAACGACTGGAGAGCGTCTGTCATCACCATAGAGCTCAGCGGCTTCTTGGATCTCCTTTTTCATCAGGGTTGACATGCGGCGCTCAGAACCTAAGGTTTTTTCCAGCCCATCACGCTCTTTTTCTAGCTCATCTTGCTCGCCACGGATCTTCATTTCTTCCAGCTTTGCAAGGTGGCGGAGTTTTAGGTCTAATATCGCTTCCGCTTGTTTATCTGAGAGGCCAAAACGTGAAATCAACTCTTCTTTCGGCTTGTCTTCATTACGAATGATTTCGATGACCTCATCGATATTCAAAAACGCAATCATCAAGCCTTCAAGAATATGCAAACGAGCCAGTACTTTGTCTAGGCGATACTGTAAGCGTCTGCGCACCGTTTCACGGCGGAATATTAACCACTCAGATAAGATCTGACGTAAATCTTTGACCTGTGGACGACCATCCAAACCAATCATATTCAGATTTACACGGTAGTTCTTTTCAAGATCTGTGGTGGCAAATAAATGCGCCATTAATGGCTCAACCTTAACCCGATTAGAACGCGGCACGATAACAATACGCGTCGGATTTTCATGATCTGACTCGTCACGCAAGTCAGCTACCATCGGCAGCTTTTTGGCCGTCATCTGGGCAGCGATTTGCTCTAATACCTTGGCACCTGAGCACTGGTGTGGTAAAGCTGTGATCACCACTTCGCCTTGCTCTTCAGTGTACACAGCGCGCATTTTGATTGAGCCACGCCCCGTAGTGTATAGCTTCTTGATCTCTTCTTGCGGGGTAATAATTTCAGCGTCGGTTGGATAATCAGGCGCTTTCACTATTTCTAGAATTTCTTCTAGCTCAGTTTTTGGCTTATCCAATAATAAGCAACAGGCCTGTGCTACTTCACGCACATTGTGTGGTGGAATATCGGTTGCCATACCAACCGCAATACCTGTAACACCATTTAGTAAAATGTGAGGTAACCGAGCAGGTAATACTTTTGGCTCATCCAAGGTGCCATCAAAGTTAGCCGTCCAATCTACTGTCCCTTGTCCTAATTCTTTTAGTAACACTTCAGAGAACTTAGACAAGCGCGCTTCGGTATAACGCATTGCGGCAAAAGACTTAGGATCGTCCGCAGCTCCCCAGTTACCTTGACCATCCACGAGCGGATAGCGGTATGAGAAAGGCTGTGCCATAAGTACCATTGCCTCATAACAAGCACTATCACCGTGTGGGTGATACTTACCGAGTACGTCACCAACAGTACGAGCTGACTTTTTATATTTAGCTTGGGCAGATAAACCCAACTCACTCATCGCATACACAATACGACGCTGTACAGGTTTTAGGCCATCACCAATATGCGGTAACGCCCTATCCATGATCACATACATGGAGTAATTCAAATAGGCGTCTTCTGTAAAACGTCCCATTGCAAGTTGTTCAATGCCTTGTAATGACAAAGCTTGAGGATCTGTCATGTTACACCTTACTTGTTGTTGTAGCTGATGCGGTAAATTGCATTGGCGTAATCATCGGAAACGAGTAGGCTACCATCGCTAAGTTCAGCTACGGCAGCAGGTCGGCCATAGGTTGTTTCGTTTTCCATAAAACCACTAAGGAAAGGTTGATAACCGGTAATTTGGTCATTTTCTATTGTGGCAAGCATCACCCGATAACCTACTTTTTTGCTGCGATTCCATGAGCCGTGTTCAGCAACAAACAACTGGTTTTTCATTGCTTTTGGAAATTGCTCACCACGATAGAAATGAATGCCCAGCGGTGCAACATGCGCTTGCAACGCCAGTGCAGGCATCGTGTAGTCAGTCACGGACTTACCTTTGCCAAATTCAGGATCAAGCACGCTACCGCCGTGTACATAAGGAAAGCCAAAGTGCTGACCAATTTCATCCACGCGGTTGATTTCACAAGGTGGAATATCATCTCCCATCATGTCTCGGCCGTTGTCGCTGAACCACAACTTTCCAGTCACGGGGTGGTAGTCAAACCCCACCGTATTACGCACGCCTTTAGCAACCGTCGAAAACGCTTTCGTCTCTAGGTTTAATGAGAAGATACGACCAAATTTAGGGTCTTCAGCACAAATATTACAAGGTACACCAACAGGGATAATTAACTCCCCCTCTGGCGATACCGTGAGATACTTCCAGCCATGATGGCGTTTATCAGGTAAATCATCAAATACCACGTCCTTTACTGGGGCTTTGAGATTTTTTGCAATTTGCTTGAAACGTATAATACGCTCCACTTCGGCAACGTATAAATCACCGTCTTTTAATGCGATACCAGAGGGCATATTAAGCCCCTCTGCCACTAGGATTTTTTTGTCAGCAATACCATCACGATTATTGTCGATAAGCGCATGAACTTTACCAGCTTTGCGCGACCCGACATAAACGGTGCCGTCTTTACCTACAGCCATTTGCCTTGCATTTTCAACATCTTTGGCAAAATAGCTGACTTTATAACCGTCTGGCACCACTAGGCGTGATAGAATGTCACTTGCAAGTGCTTGTGAACTGAGCAAAACTGCGGCAAATGCACTCGTTATTGTGGTCAGTTTATATTGTTTTTTCATCTTAAACCTCTGCCTTATCTCCGTGCTGCTCAAGCCATACCTTGCGGTCGCTAGAGCGTTTTTTTGCTAACAGCATGTCCATCATTTCGAGCGTCTGCTCTGGCTCATCTAATGTCAGCTGCACCAAACGTCTAGTATTCGGATCCATGGTAGTTTCGCGTAGTTGCATTGGGTTCATTTCACCTAACCCCTTGAAGCGCTGCACGTTAACTTTACCGCGTTTCTTTTCGGCCTCGATGCGGTCTAAAATGCCCTTTTTCTCGTCTTCATCTAGGGCGTAATAAACTTCTTTACCAACATCAATACGAAACAGTGGCGGCATGGCAACAAATACATGGCCCTTGCGAACAAGCTCGGGGAAATGTTTTACAAATAAAGCACATAATAAAGTGGCGATGTGAAGTCCATCAGAGTCAGCATCCGCAAGAATACATACTTTGCCGTAGCGAAGACCAGATAAATCCTCAGAATCTGGGTCGATGCCTAATGCCACAGAAATATCATGCACTTCTTGTGACGCTAAGATCTGACCCGACTCGACTTCCCAAGTATTCAAGATTTTACCGCGTAGTGGCATGATTGCTTGAAATTCACGGTCTCTCGCTTGTTTTGCCGAGCCACCTGCTGAGTCCCCTTCCACTAAGAAGATTTCAGAGCGCTCTGTTTCACTGCCTGAGCAGTCGGTTAATTTACCGGGTAAGGCTGGACCTGAAGTGACTTTTTTACGAACGACTTTCTTTGCTGCACGCAAACGCTTTTGAGCATTACTTATACACAGCTCAGCCAGTAGCTCCGCGGTTTCTGTATGCTCATTTAGCCAGAGGCTGAAAGCATCTTTGACGATACCTGACACAAAAGTGGCACAGGAGCGCGAAGACAGCTTTTCTTTCGTTTGACCGGCAAACTGCGGATCTTGCATTTTTACCGATAAAACATAACTACAGCGATCCCACACATCATCAGGTGTCAGTTTAACACCACGCGGGATCAAGTTTCTAAATTCGCAAAACTCACGCATGGCTTCAAGCAAGCCTTGGCGCAAGCCATTTACATGCGTTCCACCTTGCGCGGTAGGGATTAAGTTTACGTAGCTCTCAGCTATAGACTCGCCACCTTCCGGTAGCCAATGAAGCGCCCAATCGACGCCTTCAGTAGAACCGCTAAAGCTCCCAGTAAAAGGAGACTTTGGTAACACTTCGTACCCTTCGGCACTGTCTTTTAGATAATCTTCTAACCCAGCTTCGTAATGCCACTCTTGTGTCTCTTTCGTTTGTTTATTCACAAAACGAATGCGCAGCCCTGGGCATAATACGGCCTTGGCTTTGAGTAAATGGTTCAGTTTGGTAAGTGAAAAGTTGGCAGAATCAAAATAGCTGGGGTCAGGCCAAAAGTGCACTGAGGTTCCAGTATTGCGTTTACCGACGCTGCCTGTAACCCTCAAGTCTTCTACCTTATCGCCATTTTCAAATGCCATTTCATAGACTTGAGCATCGCGCTTAACGGTAATTTCAACCCGAGTCGATAACGCATTCACCACCGAGATACCAACGCCATGAAGACCGCCTGAAAATTGATAGTTTTTATTGGAAAACTTACCACCGGCATGTAACTTGGTTAATATCAACTCAACCCCAGGTACTCCCTCTTCAGGGTGAATATCAACGGGCATTCCTCGGCCATCATCAATGACCTCGAACGAGTTATCTTCATGTAGGATCACATCTATTTTAGTGGCATGCCCAGCTAAGGCTTCATCGACACTGTTATCAATAACCTCTTGACCTAAATGATTTGGTCTTGTGGTATCGGTATACATGCCGGGGCGACGTTTAACTGGCTCTAAGCCATTGAGTACCTCAATAGCTTCGGCATTATAGTTTTGCTGACTCATAGGCTAGTTCTGGTTATCTTTTTATCCGCTAGTATATGCACAACATGACGATTTACGCAGATATTTGTGCACAGATTTCAATTTGTGATAGTTAAAAATTTGGCGATGGTAGTAAAATAGCGTGAAAACTCGACAAAGCTATGATCCCCACCAAACTCTATAATTTGACGACAATGACTATAATAGCGTACCGCTTCTTCAAAAGGCAGCACCTCATCACCTGTTTGTTGCAATAATAGCAAGTTTTCTGGATTACTAAGCTTTGGTGTGTATATTGTTTTTAACGCTTCAACATGCTCGTACAGTAACTCATAATGACAATCCTGATATGGGTTGTATTGTGGCCCAAGGTAGTCGTTAAGTAATAAAAAAGGCCTAACAGCAGGGTTTATCACCACAGCTTTGCAGCCTTTTAGCTGTGAAAAGTAGGTGGCATAGTATCCACCCAGTGAACTACCTAATAACACAGTATCAGAATCAATGATGCTATCCAACTGTGCGAGTGCAACTCGAGGATCGAAATGCAGCCTAGGGGTTATATAACGCTCTGGCTTTCCACGCATATACACACCAAACTCCGTTGCCTTAAAGGATAGCTCTGAGCTGTTAAAGCCATGAATATAGACTACCTGTCGAGCCATTTGACCTCTGTATTTATACCGTTGTTATTAAAGGTTATTAGACGATATGCGGGCCCTAAATCACACTGCTGCCACTCTTTAGTATGCTTTACAAACTGAATTGAAGTTGCAGGCGTGGCATAAATAGGTAATGTACGAAATGTTTGTTGATACTCATGGTGTACATGACCGTGAAACAGCCCTATGACCTGCTTGGTATCCACTAACGTGTTGAGCAGTTCAGGTCCATTTTCAAGCATGTGTTTATCTAAATATCCATCAATGGACTTAGGGTGATGATGTGTAAACACAATCGTTTGTTGTGTTATATGACGTTTTAGCGCGTCGAGATGCGCCCTTTCACACCACCCTGCCGGTGTTTCGCCTTTTGAATTTACCAACAGTATTTCACCAAACGGGGCTGTGATCCTCTTGTGGGGAAAAATCTTCCCAGTACTAATTTGCTCAAGTAAGGCGATGTCATCATGATTCCCTGGCACCCACAATACTGGGCAATGCAGCTCACTGTTAGTGACCAAACGGGCGAAAGCTTGATACGACTCGGTCGTATGGTCTTGAGTTAAGTCGCCGCCAAATATGACCACATCGCAATGCTCTTGTGCCATCGCAGCCAATGTTTGTTGTAGATTGGCTGCAGTATTCACACCAAAATACTCACCCGAATCGTCAGCAAATAAATGACTATCGCTGAAGTGTCCAATCCTAATTTGCTGCTTGTTGATTGTTAATGCAGACTCAAACCATGCCATTATTCACATCCCAGTTTAGTTGTACTCGGCCTTTTTCTAAGCACACCATTAACCAATCAGCCAAAAAAGCATTAACTTGATACTTTTCGTCCTTCTGATGCATATCAGGGTTTGGGTAGCCATAAGAGGGTTTGATCCGGCGATGATAATTACGATGGATAACTTCAGCAACTTTCGCATCGTGATATAAACGCACAGACAAAGAGAAATGTGGTAAATGTTCACTCACCACCGCAACTTGCTCAATTAAGATGTCTGTGGTGTACTTACTCACGCCTTCTACTGTCAGGCTGTAGCGAGCAGAGGCCAGATCAATAATACGACACTCCCCGGGCGATTCCTCAGGCAGCAATTTAAGCATCCGTAAATAATTACGCTCACACAAAGTAATGTAGCGAGGCAGAGATTGAATATACTGCTTTGAACTGAGCATCTGTGACAAAAATACAACTCCTATCCTGCTTGCACAATTCGCGCTTTATTTAGTGCCAACCATTGTAGACTAATAACAGTCGCAGCGTTATCGATTTCCTCATTATCCAGTCGAGCTAAGGCGTCTTCAAAGGGAATAACATGTACTTTAATATCCTCATGTTCTGTATCGAGGCCAAAAATTCCACCAGCGTCAGTCAAGTCGGTAAGCGCCAGATATAAATACAATCGCTCCGTTGTGCCACCGGGGCTGGATAGGTAAGAACGCATATAAATCATTTCATTAAGGTCAAGCCCTGCCTCTTCTTTTGCTTCTTTTCGCGCTACGGCTTCATAATCTTGGCTTCCTTCAGCCATGCCCGCTATACACTCCAGTAACCATGGTGTGTTTTTAGAGGCCAATGCACCTATTCGAATTTGCTCAACAAGTAGCACCCTATCTGTCACTGGATCATAGGGTAATACGGCAACGGCATGCCCTCGCTCAAGTATCTCTCGGGTAACGGTTGGTGAGACTCCACCGGCAAATAGAGCATGACTAAATTGGTATTTGTGAATGGTAAAGAAGCCATCAAAGACTGTTTCCATTGAAGAAACAGTGACATCGGCTTTATTAAACTGACTCAAAGATTTCATAAAATAATCCTGTTATTTTTGACAGCAACGGTTTAAAAGCTAACCAATCGCCCTTATATTAGCTTCATACTCTAAAAAGTAAACGAAGTCGTTTACCTTTAACTTTTTCCACTTTACAATACCCCGAAGGTATTAATATATTCTGTTACACTTGTTGGCGATGTTTTACGCATTAAGTCTTTAATTGGGCTGTAAAAACAGGGTAACATGCTGACAGTATAAAAATTGTCTAAGGACTGAGCGAAAAATGAAAAAAACTCTACTATCGTTGGTTGTTGGGTTGTCGTGCGCACTTTCAAGCAGCCTGTCCCACGCGGAAGACTTACTGCAAGTATACGACATTGCAACGGCTAACGATCCCACGGTATTAAAAGCAAAAGCACAGGCGGATTCACAGAAGTATGCCCAAGACCAGGCCCTAGGGGTGTTGTTACCTCAACTTGGTTTTAGAATGAGCTACTCAGATACCAATTCTGAAGGTGCTCCTAATAGTCAAAACGATGCCACAGATTATACGTTAGTAGAATCAGACAGCGATACTTTTAGCCGTTCGATTACACTAAATCAAACCATTTTTGATATGGCTTCGTGGCAGAGCTTATCCATCGCTGAAAAACGTGCAATGCAGGCTATGACTCAGTATGAGCGTGAAAAGCAATCTCTGATTGTTCGTATCGCTGAAGGTTACTTTAATGTGCTTAGTGCGTTAGATAGCCTAGAGTTTGTCCAAGCTGAAAAGCGCGCAATTGAACGCCAACTAGAGCAAACAAAACAGCGCTATGAGGTGGGCTTGACAGCAATTACTGACGTTCATGAAGCGCGAGCTCAGTTTGACCGTGCAGTCGCCGATGAGATAATCGCGAGCAATGCAGTGGAAACTGCTCGAGAGACACTACGTACCATTACGGGTAAGTACCATGCTAAGTTGGATAAGCTTAATACAGAAACGTTCTCAACTGTAAAGCCAACGCAAGATACTTCTGATTTTATTGAAATTGCAAAAGGTAAAAACCTAGACTTACAAGTTGCTAAGTCTGCGGTTGAGATTGCAAAAGATCAGATTGACCTTGCAAATGCAGGCCATTATCCAACGCTAAATTTGAGCGCAACATACAGCGACTCCTTAACTGATTTAACCGGCAGACAACATGCCCCTCGTGGTGATGAAACCACGGTAGGACTAACGCTCGACGTGCCAATTTACTCTGGCGGTCGAACGGTGGCTGCGACAGATCAAGCTCGTGCTAATTTTGTAGCTAGTAGCGAAGATATGGAAGCGGCAATGCGCAACATGACACGCTCGGTCATCACTTCATATAACCAAGTGGCTTCTGATGTTGCAACCTATCGTGCACTTGAGCAAGCGGTAGTCTCTGCAGAAAGCGCATTGCAAGCCACAGAAGCAGGATTTGATGTAGGTACTCGTACTATTGTTGACGTGCTAGTAAGCACACAAAACCTGTATAACGCCAAACGTAACTTAGCGGATATTCGCTATCGCTATGTGTTGTCTTCGCTTCGTTTAAAGCAAGCTTCAGGGACATTGTCTCGTGCTGATCTTGAAGCAATTAACCAAGGTTTGATTGAAGGCTAAGTACTTAAATTATTACCTCTGAAAAGGCCAGCTATGCTGGCTTTTTGTATTTTTACAGCAATATCGATAAACTAGCTGCTTCAATTAAGTCTTAGGTATATTACTTTGGTTACGCATTCACCTTTTAAATGGTCATTTCTAGCACCTAAATTTTGGCTAACTTGGCTGGGTGTCTTTTTTCTTTATCTCATTTCTTGGTTACCACAACGCTGGCAGTTTGCCATTGGCAAAGGGCTTGGCCGCCTGATCCACAAATATATGAAACGACGCCGCCACATTGCTGATGTGAACTTAAAGCTATGTTTTCCGCATCTTACTGAAGCTGAGCATCACGCCATGCTGCTACAAAATATGGAGAACACAGCAATAGCAACGCTTGAAACCGGCATGGCTTGGTGGTGGCCTACATGGCGTGTAAACCGCGTTGTTGGCTCAATCAAAGGAGTAGAGCACATTGAGGCTGTTCAGCAACAAGGTAAAGGCGTGCTCATGCTGGTGCCGCATATGCTGCATTTAGAAATGGTTAGTCGAGTTCTGGGTACCAAAATACAAGGGGTTGGATTTTATCGTCCCCATAACAATCCGCTTATGGAGTTTTTCATGACTCGTGGTCGACTGCGCTCTAACGAATACCTAGTCACCAAACGAGACGTAAAAGGGCTCCTAAAAACTTTGGCAAGTAAGCGTGTGTGTTATTACCTACCGGATCAGGATTATGGCCGCAAGCGCTGTGAGTTTGCACCGTTCTTTGCAGTACCTGATGCAGCTACTACTACTGGTACTTTGTTATTTTCTGCTAGTAAAAATGCTGAGACTTTAAGCTTACACTGTACGAGGGACAACAAAGGGATGTATCATCTAGAAATACAACCTGTTTTGGAAGCGTTTCCAAGCGGTGATAACCTTGCTGATGTCACCCGTGTTAACGAGAGAATGGAGCAAGCAATCAATTGCGCACCAGATCAATACATGTGGGTACATCGACGCTTTAAAACGCGTCCAGATGAGAAAGCACCTTCGCTATACTAGCAGCTCGGAGTAGTTTTTTATGGCAAAAAAAAGAAGAAAAAGCAATGTATCCGCAATTTGGTTTTGGACCAAGCACCTTTCTTTGGGTGTGCTATTGATATGGGCTGCCTACTATTTTCTTTTTGGCGCATCAAAGAATTTAAATTTTAAAGAAACCACAAATGTTGCCGCCCAAGGGTTATCACAATTTTACGAAAGCTTCAGAAATAGAATGAGTGATCGCGATACCGATCGCGAAAAGTACGTGATTACATTAGGCAAGCCAACCTACCCGTTAGATGATGCACTCGCCCAAAGAGCATTGGCAGTAAAACCTTCAAACTCGAAGTGGACAGGCGAAAAACAACCAAGACGCTTCGACACCGGAGATACATTAAAAGATGTGCTGTCAAAACAAGCAAAGGAAGAAGGTGTAGAGCTGTTTTGGTACCTTGAACGAGATTATGTGGTGAAGTATAACTTCCGCCTTGATACTGACTTTGTCACCGCGTTATATCAGGTAGGCACGGCGATTAACGATGACTTCGAATTTCAAGTATATACTTTCTTCTGTCCACGGGAGCGTGCTGCGGTGATCACTCAAAACCCACCGCTGTACGTACGTGAAAATTGTCGCAAGTTGGCCGGTTAGCCTAATAAGCGCTGCCAAACTTGTGTAACCTGTTGAGCGTATTGTGTAAATTCGCTGCGCTCAACCGCCCTGCCGAGCTGATTCAAACTGTTAAAGTGGTACCTATCTCTAAATAGGCAATACGCTGAAACCAGTGTTTCCATCTCAAGTTTTTCTATCATAGCAACAGCTCCTGCTTGCTCTAAAATACGGATGTTATCCGTATACTTACACAGTTGAGGATAGGTATGACTATATTGGAGCACTATGTATTGACTCATAAACTCAATATCTGTCATGCCGCCAACGCCTTGCTTTAGGTCAAACCGTTGCTCGTTGTCTTGATTTAGGTGCTGGCGCATTTTTTCACGCATTTTACACACATCATCGACTAATTTAGTGCTATCGCGCTTTTGCGTCAGGATCCCATGGCGAATTTCAGTAAAACGTGTTTGCATTGTTTCTTCACCGAGTACCATACGTGCCCTCACTAAAGCCTGATGCTCCCAAGTCCAAGCTTGCTCAAGTTGATACTGATAAAAGCTCTCAAGGTTAATCGCCAGTAAACCTGAATTTCCTTCTGGGCGCAGACGGGTATCAAGTTCATATAACATACCCGATAGCGTCTTGGTATTGAACAAGTGCATAAGACGCTGTGCCAACTTCATGTAAAATTGTCTCGATGAAATCGACTTTTCACCTTGCGTGTAGCTTTCACCATCTCGATTGTGTACAAAGACTAAATCTAAATCTGAGTTATAACCTAATTCATAGCCACCGGCCTTACCGTAGGCTATGACAGCAAAGCCTTTTTCTGTAATCGTAGCTCCTTGTGGCGCACCATAGCGAGCCACCATATGCCCCCAAGCAATGTCTACCGCTTTTGCAATAATCGCTTCGGCTAAGGCTGTAAGGTGGTCACTCACCTTCATTATGTCGAGCACTCCTGTGGCATCTGCTGCTGCGATCTTAAGCTGATGAGTTTGCTTAAACTGGCGCAGCGCTTCCATTTGTGTTTCTACATCTTGCTCGTCAATACGTAAAAAGAGTTGCTGGATCTCGCTGTGATAAGCACTTAATGGCAGTGGTTTATATAGACTTTGTGGGTCTATTAGCTCATCGAGTAAGATGGGGTATTTGGCAATATGCTCTGCAATCCAGGCACTGTGACAACAAAGTTTAATTAGCTGTGTTAACGCACCATGATTTTCATATAGCAGCTCTAGATAAGCGGTTCGAGAAACAATTTTATTAATAACACTGAATACACGTGCCAAAGCAGGTTCGATGTTCTGTTTGCTCAATTCACGTAATAGCGCAGGGATCAACTTATCTAGAATATCTCTGCCTCGGGTACCGGCTTGTTTTTTACTTAGCCCGGATTTAAATGCTTCCAGATCAGCCTGCCACTGTGGAAAACAAGGTGTCGCATTACACTCACCAAGCTGCATAATTTCCGCACTTTGCCAAGCATAAACTGCGCTGTCATCATCTTCTACCGCCTCTTCAGGCGGCTCACCAATAACTTGATTGAACTCAGTTCGAACCTCTTCCATTATTCGCTGAAGTGTTTGTTCGACCTGAGTATAATCCTGACACTGCAATAAGTAGCTAAGGCGCAAACAAGCAAGTGTATCATCGGGTAAAGTTTGAGTCTGTTTGTCATCGAATGCTTGTAAGTATTGTTCAACTTTTCGAAGTGACAGGTAATGATTGTAGAGCGTGTTTTTAACCTCTTTAGGCACTATATCTAGCGCTTCTAGTTGTTCAAGCGCAGTTAACAACGACGACGTTTGTAATGGTGTTTCACGCCCTCCTCGAATAAGCTGCAATGCTTGTACGATAAACTCCACTTCGCGGATACCACCAGCACCAAGCTTAATGTTATTTGTTAAGCCTTTGCGTCTAACTTCTTGGGCTATCATCTGTTTCATTTTGCGCAAAGAGTCAATTACTGAAAAGTCAATATAACGGCGATAAACAAAAGGCCTTATCAAATCATAAAACTCTTGCCAATACGCTGATGGCTCACCAATGGGACGCGCTTTTAACATGGCGTAGCGCTCCCACTCACGACCTTGATCTTGATAGTAGTCTTCCATTGCCGCATAACTCATCACCAGCGGGCCACTATCGCCAAAAGGTCTCAACCGCATGTCAACTCTGAACACTTGGCCATCCACAGTCACTTGGTTTAGTGCTGCAATTAACTTTTGAGCCACACGAGTGTAAAACACCTGTGCTTCGATGCTACGCCTCCCTCCTGTAGTCGAAATACTTCGAGGGTAAGCAAAAATAAGATCAATGTCAGACGAGAAATTTAGCTCTTTACCACCTAACTTGCCCATGCCCAATACTGTCATTGGAAGTGGATTATCAGCTTCATCCTTTGGAGAACCTGACTGTACTTCACAAGATGAGTACGCCCATTGGTAGGCATTGGCTATCAAGGTGTCTGACAGGGCTGAAATATAGCCAATACTGTCATCAATTGGGTTATCTGCTACCAAATCCAGCCACATCACCTTCAACCAATACTTCAACCGGTAATGACGTAATTGTGCAAAGGCTTGTTGCTCATCAGGCAGTGGGGCAGAAAAGTCAAACACCGCTGGGCAATCGCGTCTTTTCATCTGTGCATCATCAAGAAGCCATGCGCCCCATTCGGGAAATCGCGACAAGATACGAAATGCAAAGTCACTCAAAGCGAGCAAACGAGCCAGTTTGGGCTGCACCGTTTTATCGCCAAAAACAATTTTAAAACGTTCAAGCGCAAGCGCATTTAATGCCTGTTGTGAAAACAATTCCGACATAAAAACTCCACGGTTAGCTGGCTCTCTTTGTGAGCAGTGTTATAGTAACTCTATCTAAAACACAACCTTACACCGAGTATGAGTTATTTGTCTTTACACAATATCAATTTTTTGGCGATTTTAATTTGCTTTGTTATCGTCTGTGCACTCACTATTTTGTTACGTTTAATGATCCAACGCATTGCCAATAACCTACTTGAAGAAGAGCTAGCCCAACGTGACAACTTTGCTCTTGGGATCAGTTATGCAAGTCAAATAACCATGTTGTGTATTTGTGTCGCCTATTTATTCAATGACCTAGGTGTGGTGAGAGCGCAAGCATATCCACTGCAAGTCGGATTCCACATCAGCTTAGTTATCGCGTTTATATATTTTGGGCAATGGATCCATCGCAAGTGGATTTTATATCAATTCAATGAAGAAGAAGCGATTTTAAAACAGAATATCTGCGCCGCGATGGTTGACTCGGGTATGTTGCTGGGCAATACGATTTTGGTGCTAGGCATGTATCACTGGGTGCATCCGAAAGGCTGGAGTGATTTGCTTGTGGTAGCACTTGGCTTTTTACTGCTACAGCTTTTATTTACGTTAGACAGTAAAGTAAGAGAAAGTCGCTTTGCTAAACTCAATCAGGGCGCGTCCTTGCAGCAAAACTTTAATTTGCGAAACACCTCGATTGGGATCCGCTATGCAGGGAAAACCATTGGCCTAGCTTTAGCCATTTATGCAGGTCTTCATAGTGCCCCCTACCATGGGGCTAAAGTCGTCGAAAACTTATTCTCTGTCGTTATTCATTGCGGTGTGATGTGGATATTTCTGTATCTGGGCAGTCATGTCCTTTTGCATCTATCCTTGCCAAAGGTCAACATTGGCCTTGAAGTCGATCACCAAGACAATGTCGGGATCGCCTGTTTAGAGTTTGCGGTTTTTTGTTCTATGGGCTATTTACTTATTAACTTGTTTTCGGCGTAACATGGCCTTGTATGAATGCACAAAGTGACGGATTTTTGCTAGTTGATTCCAACTGGGACTTTAGCCTAGAACTCGTCGCGCATATACAAAGTTTACATGAGGGTCTTGCCAGCAACATTATCATTGCTGGCGATAACACCAAACAGATGCTCAAAATGATGTTTAATGAACAGATTAAAGACTACTGCTATTGTGACTTTGATAATGAAATCAGCGTCTCTGAACTCGCGACGTATCTGCATCGCCACCATAATATTAGTGCAGTGTTGCTATACTCCCTTGACTACCACCTTGCAAGCGAAGAACAACGATTTATTTTTGACTCCCTTCACCCGCACCGATTTTTAATTGAGCAGTCACCACAAGGCTTTACCTTAAATATGCTTCGGGCTTCTACCACATTAAATCACTTATCATGCCACCCCAACATTGTAAGCTTACCAGCTCCGGATTTAATTCTTGCTAAGCTCACAGGCTTGTTATGCTCAAAGGAAAAAGTACTGGACAACCCTGTTGTAGATCAATGATAGCCATTACGTGCAAATATTCTAAGTGCCAGACTCAAATTGAGATATAAACAAGCGCTGATATAGACTAACGAAGCACAAGCGCTTACCATTGCCAAAAACAGCCACTCAATTTTCAATTATGCGTATTCCACATATTTATCAAGATTCACCGCTCGAAATTGGTATTCCTGTAACCTTAGATGATGATGCTGCTGGCCATATCGGCCGCGTTTTAAGAATGACGACCAAGGACAAAGTAAGCTTATTCAATGGTCAAGGTGGAGAGTATCTGTGTCATTTGAGCGAAGTGAGTAAAAAGAAAGTTATTGCTGTCCCTGAAACATTTCAAGACAATAATGTAGAGTCTCCGCTTGCCATACACCTTGGTCAAGGCATTTCCCGAGGTGATAAAATGGACTTTACTATTCAAAAGTCAGTTGAGCTTGGTGTCAGTGAAATAACCCCCTTATTCACAACCCGCTGCGGTGTAAAATTAAATGCAGAACGCCTAGCTAAAAAGCATCAGCAATGGCAAAAAATCGCCATCGCAGCAGCAGAGCAGTCGGGACGCAACACCATCACAGTGATCCACCCTCCAATAGAGCTGTCACAGTGGTTAAAACAACATAGTGATGAGCTAAAAGTTACCCTTCACCCACGTGCTGAGCACTCTATTAAAACGCTACCTTACACTCAATCTGGGATACGTTTTTTAGTCGGCCCAGAAGGTGGCTTTACTGATGAAGAACTGGTAGCCACCGCAGAGCAAGGCTTTATTGATGTACGTTTGGGCCCTCGCGTGCTAAGAACAGAAACCGCGGCCTTAACAGTACTAAGCGCACTGCAACTACAATTTGGTGATTTGGCTCTTTAAATACACAGAGTAACCCCCATATCATGGTTACATTCAGCAAGTTCAATGGAAGTATTTATGACAATTAAGTTAGGGATCATTTCTGATCCAATCAGTGGCTTTAACATTAAAAAAGACACGGGATTCGCAATGATGCTGGCGGCACAGCAACGCGGTTATGAATTGTATTATATGGAAATGAATGATCTGTTTTTATACCAAGGAGTTGCCAAAGCAACTGCCGCCAAAGCACAGGTCTTTGATAATACTTCTCACTGGTATGAGCTTGCTGAAAAACAAGAAATCGATTTGGGCGATCTTGATGTAATATTAATGCGTAAGGATCCTCCTTTCGATACAGAATATATTTATGCCACCTATATTTTAGAACGTGCAGAACTTGCCGGTGCGCTCGTTGTAAACAAACCCCAGAGCCTCCGTGATGCCAATGAAAAGCTATTTACAGCATGGTTTAGCGAGCACACACCAGACACCCTTGTCACCCGTGACCAATCTCAAATTCGTGCATTTTTAGCCAAGCATGGTGACATTATCTTAAAACCTTTGGATGGCATGGGTGGCGCTTCGATTTTCAGGGTTCGACAAGACGACGCTAACATTGGGGTGATCTGCGAAACGCTCACCGAGCACGGCTCACGATACGCAATGGCGCAAAATTATATTCCAGCAATTAAAGATGGCGATAAAAGAGTTTTGGTGGTTGATGGTGAAGTGATGCCATATTGCCTTGCGCGTATCCCTCAAGGGGGCGAGACCAGAGGTAATTTAGCCGCGGGCGGTCGCGGTGAAGCTAGACCAATTAACGAATCAGATCGTAAAATTGCCGAAGCCGTTGCCCCGACGCTAAAAGAGAAAGGTTTAATTTTCGTTGGGCTTGATATCATCGGCGACAAGCTCACCGAAATTAATGTGACTGCCCCAACCTGTGTTAAAGAAATTGAAGCCGCGTACGATATTTCAATTATGGATAAGTTTTATGATGCGATCGAGCGAAAACTCGACCATACTGAAAGTTAATCATTGAGGGGGTCTGATTATGAAATCACTCGCTAATCACTTTTTAATAGCAATGCCTAGCATGGATGACCCTTTTTTCAATCACACAGTCACTTATCTGTGTGAGCACAACGAAGACGGCGCTATGGGGCTGGTTGTTAACCACCCTATTGACGTCACGGTTGGAGAATTACTCGACCAAATCGATATTGATAACGACAAGTCGAGTCAAACATCAAAAGTAAAGATTTATGCTGGGGGGCCTGTCCATACCGACAGAGGTTTCGTGCTACACACGCCGAAGTTGGGCTATGCTTCTAGCCAAGAACTTAGCTCTGATATTATGATCACCACCTCAAAAGACGTACTGGCCTCGCTCACCTCCCCACAATCGCCAGAGGGCTTTATCATCACACTTGGTTATGCCGGGTGGGTTCAAGGCCAATTGGAAAAAGAATTGAAAGCAAACACTTGGTTAGTGGTTGAGGCTAACCCTGAGATCATTTTTAATACACCGCCTGAAAAGCGTTGGGAAAAAGCCGTACAAATGCTCGGCATTGACGTCGCGCAGTTAAGCTCACAAGCCGGCCACGCATAACCGCTTTACGCAAAAACTAACATACGAAGTATTCATGGAAAATAAAAAAGATAAGGTCGAAAAAGGCAAGCGCAGTGTGATTGGCTTTGACTTTGGCACTAAAAGTATCGGACTTGCTATCGGCCAAGAACTTACAGCCACAGCCTCGAGTTTAGGCGCAGTTAAAGCGAATGATGGTATTCCAAATTGGGATGATATCGCCGCGTATATAAATGAGTGGCAACCTGATTTGCTTGTTGTTGGTTTGCCACTCAACATGGATGGCACCACTCAGGATTTAACCTTTCGTGCGAAAAAGTTTGCTAATCGACTCCATAATCACTTCCGCCTACCGGTTGAAACGCAAGATGAACGCCTGACCACAGCGGACGCAAGGGCTAGACTGTTTGAACAAGGTGGTTACAAAAACCTCGCAAAAGGCAAGATCGATGGCATGTCTGCGTGTATTATTCTCGAAAGTTACTTTGAAGCAATGTGGGAATAACCCCCATACTCTGTAATCTTAAGATTAGATTTCACTTCAAGGTGATAGTAATTACCCTACGCTCAAGAAGGCGTCTGTGCGCCAATAACTAGCCTGTTGCAAACAAATTTCACGCAGTAGTGACACAGAACAACAGGCTCATAAATACATAATAGTGTTTTCAGGTTCGGTTAAAAAGCATTCACACCCCGTTCATTGGCTTGTCTACCAAAAGGCATCACAATTTGACGACAAATGACAGTTTTTCACAACTCATATCCGTATAGTTTATACCAATTTGACTTAATACTTGCTCAATTTGAAGGAGTAAATCTGACGCTAACAGTGTTAAAAATTTCTCATTTAGAACAACTAAATAGCAAAATTTTTGCCTAGTTATCGACAAGATTTTCTCGCCTCAAAATAGACCACTTAATTAAGCAACTTGGTATTAACTCCCTCAGTTCATTAAGGAAAAACTAGCAATGGTGAAGTTTAAATGGTGTGAAATATTGCTGACACTTTGTCTGCTTTGCATGCTATCGGCATGTAATGGCAAATCAAATAAAAGCGCTTACCCATATTCAATACACGTCTTTCACTCCCAGGACAATCAGTTAACAGGGCGACTTTATCTACCAGATGGTCATACAGACTCTGATCCAATCGTTATTCTCGTACATGGTGACGGTGCGATGGATAGCACCGCAAACGGATTTTATTTACCTATAATTCAATCATTGCTCAGCGAAAACATCGCAGCTTTTTCGTGGGATAAACCTGGCATAGGACAGTCTCAAGGGCACTGGCTGACACAATCAATGACGCAAAGAGCAGCTGAAGTAAAAGACGTAATTAGCTACCTGAAGCGTAATGGCTATGAATATAACCCAATCCATCTATTGGGTTTTAGTCAAGCCAGTTGGGTTTTTGCTCACTTATATGACGAACCGAATATTGACTCGATGATCTTGGTCGGTGGTGCCGCAAACTGGTTGGCACAAAGCCAGTACAGCATGTGGATACGCTTACTTGAAGAGGAAAAAATCGATGCTAATGATATGCAAGCCATCGCTAAGATCAAAGAATTGAGCCAACAAGAGTATCACCTTATCAAAACAGGCTACGACCACTACCTTTCATCGCCATTACACCAACACCCTTTTATGTCTGATCCCATCGCCGATGAAGCACGATTTAACTTTATTCGTAATAATATTGATGCCGATGTCCATGAGGGCTTTAGTCAGCTCACAGTGCCTATGCTTGCTATTTTCGGCGATAGCGATACCCATGTCGATATTGAACACAGTCAATTAGCATTCGCCACTGCCTATGCAAGTTCTATATCATCCAAAGCAAGATTAGTACAAGTTACTATTCCTAATGCAAGTCACAGTTTACTCAAGCCAGAACTTCCGTTTGATGCGTTATTTTCAATTGAAAAGCAACATTTTGCTCCAGATGCCATTGAGACGATAGTGAACTGGCTAACAAGACAACATCCAGGTGACGCACAATAAATAAAATGCTAAACATACCCGTTATTGTGGATTAACAACTTGGTAGTCATCTAGGTTGGGAATAAAACCTGCCTGCTTGTATGCCTTTGTAATTCGGCCTTGTTGGCGTAACATCGTTAGGCCTTTTTGTAACGCTGCAAGTGCTCGCTCGCCTTCAGGGTGAAGCCTAGACACCGCATAATGTCGGCTATCATTTAGTAATACAATCAAGTGTTTGTTTGCCACTAATTCCACCTCTGATAACGTAAAGCGATTATCCAGATTTGGCAGCAGTGGCATTAACATGAAATCAACCCAGCCCTTGCTCACCATACGCGCTTGAGAGATCCATTCAGGTTCAGCAAATACCTTTTTTAGTGAAAGCGAATGCAAGGTTTGCCAATCAGTGTGCCACTTTGGACTGGAAACTGCGGTTAACTTACTCAATCCCGTTGCATCTTTAAGTTGCTCTACAGCGCGGTTACTTGGCGCATGGAAGATCCCTGCATAATATTGTCCTTTTTTGATAACTGGCGCACTGATAAAGAGCAGGTGCGCTTTGGCAGTTAAATCTGCTTGCCAATAACTATCAAAATGAAGGAGCTGCTCTCCTTTCTCAAGTAGGTTTGATTCTCTAAAGCTCACAAAACCAGGAGTAAATTGCAACTGGAGATTGAACCCACCTATCTTTAATGCCTGAAGTGCGATAACCATATCTATCACATCACGGCGTAAATACCCTTCATTGAAATCAGTGATTGTCGTAACGTCTCGATCGCCAACAAAGTCTTCGTAGGCTGTGAGTACATCATCACGAATGAATACATTAATCGCTTCACCGGCATATAACGTGCTGGTGAAGCACATTAAGCTACTAAAAATAGCGCTACGGTATTTAGCTTTTAGGATCCAAGCCATCAACCGTCACTCCCTGTAAGAAGCCTGCACCTTTTTGATCGTTGTTTTGAAGCTTAATCATCAAACGCAAATCATTTGGTGAGTCAGCATGGTGCAGCGCGTCTGCATAGTTGATACGCTGTTGCTTGTACAGTTCAAACAGCGCTTGGTCGAAGGTTTGCATTCCCATTTCTTTTGACTTTGCCATGGCTTCTTTAATAGAACCAATATCGCCCTTTTTAATTAGCTCAGAAACAAGGGGAGAGTTCAGCAACACCTCAATTGCAGCTTCTCTTCCTTCCCCTTTTGACGAGGGGACTAGCTGCTGCGCTACAATAGCGCGCAAGTTGAGTGCCAAGTCATATTTGAGCTTGTCGTGCTTTTCCTTAGGCACTAGGTGCATTATGCGATCAATCGCTTGGTTAGCATTGTTAGCATGTAGCGTCGCAACGCACAGATGACCCGTTTCCGCAAAGCTAAGCGCATATTCCATGGTTTCTTGTGAACGGATCTCACCAATTAAAATGACATCAGGAGCTTGGCGCAGTGAACTTTTTAGTGCTGATTCAAAGCTATCCGTGTCAATTCCGACCTCTCGCTGAGTGATAATACTTTTTTGGTGTTGATGCACAAACTCTATGGGATCTTCAATCGTTAAGATATGCCCTCGTTGGTTACGATTGCGATAGCCCAACAATGCTGCCAGCGAGGTAGATTTACCGGTTCCAGTGCCTCCAACAAATAGCACCAAGCCACGCTTTGACATAATGACATCAGTTAACACCGAAGGTAAGCCCAACTCATTGACGTCAGGGATAGCAGTAACGATACGCCTCAACACCATTCCCGCACAATCTCGTTGCCAAAATGCAGAAACACGAAAGCGACCAATCTCATTAGCGATTGCAAAGTTACATTCTTTGGCGTTGAAAAACTCTTGCTTTTGTTTCTCGCTCATTATCGAGGTAACAAGGTTTAGTGATTGCTCAGCATCAAGCTTTTCTTCACTTAGCGCCCTCAGCTCGCCATCAATCTTAGCACTCACAGCAAGGCCTGCTGAGACAAAGAGATCAGACGCTTGCTGATCTGCCATAGTTTGTAAAAATGGTTCTATATTCATTACCACACCACTGTTTAATAGCCGCCGCTAAACTGGTTTTTATCATGAGCCTTAGCACGAGCATCTTGCTGAGTGATCAAGCCTCTATTTAACAAATTCGTTAAACATTGATCCATGGTTTGCATGCCGTGCATTGCCCCTGTTTGAATTGCCGAATACATTTGCGCAATTTTATCTTCTCGAATAAGGTTACGAATAGCGGGGATCCCAAGCATAATTTCATGTGCAGCTATTCGCCCTCCTCCTACTTTTTTCACTAGTGTTTGTGAAATAACTGCTTGCAGCGACTCTGAAAGCATAGAGCGCACCATGTCTTTTTCCTCTCCAGGAAAAACGTCAACAATACGGTCAATCGTCTTTGGAGCAGAGGTTGTGTGCAAAGTACCAAACACTAAATGGCCGGTTTCTGCTGCGGTTAAAGCTAGACGGATAGTTTCTAAATCACGCAATTCACCAACTAAAATAACATCTGGGTCTTCACGCAGTGCGCTTCTCAGCGCCGCATTAAAGCTATGTGTATCACGATGTACTTCGCGCTGATTAATCAAGCTTTGTTTATTGTGATGAACAAACTCTATCGGATCTTCAATAGTAAGAATGTGATGATGTTTGTTGTTATTGATGTAATCCACCATTGCAGCTAAGGTGGTGGATTTACCCGAGCCTGTAGGGCCTGTCACCAGTACTAGCCCACGCGGTGTATCCGATATTTTGGTGAAAATATCTGGCGCACCCAGTTCATCTAAACTTAAGACCTGATTTGGTATAGTACGAAATACCGCAGCGGGTCCACGATTTGAATTAAAGGCGTTAACACGAAAGCGCGCTAAATTCGGCACTTCAAATGAGAAGTCAACTTCGAGGTTTTGCTCATAGTCACGACGTTGATTATCATTCATAATATCGTAGATGAGGCTGCTAACGTCTTTTGCTTCAAGCGGCGGGATATTAACCCGACGCACGTCCCCATCAACGCGGATCATAGGGGAAACACTAGACGAAAGGTGTAAGTCAGATGCTTTGTGTTGCACACTAAAAGCCAATAATTCTGTAATATCCATTTATAACTCCAAAATGAGCACAAGTACTATATGGTTACAATAGCAGAACGCTTAGATAACGCCTATGGCAGGATTGAAAAAGCCAAGCAAAACTGTCAATTCAGCGAAACAGTAAAGTTACTCGCAGTATCTAAAACTAAACCAATTGCTGACATCGAAGCGGCGATTGCCGCAGGCCAGACTCAGTTCGGAGAGTCTTATGTACAAGAAGCCGTTGACAAAGTCGTACACTTTAAAGACAACAAAGCGCTTGAGTGGCACTTTATTGGCCCTATTCAGTCAAACAAGTCGAGATTGATTGCTGAGAATTTCCACTGGGTGCAAAGCGTGGATAGAGAAAAAATTGCACGGCGTTTAAATGAACAAAGACCAAATAACCTCAAGCCGCTTAACGTACTGCTGCAAGTAAACATCAGCGGTGATGATAAAAAGTCAGGCTGCCATCCGGACGACGTTGAATCACTCGCCCTTTTTATTCATCAATGTCGTCAATTAGAGCTGCGCGGCTTAATGACAATTACCGAACAAACCAATGATAAACAAAAGCAATTGCAATATTTCCAGCAAATGCGCGCTTGCTTTGATAGACTAAAGCACCAATATCCACAGTTAGATACCTTATCGATGGGAATGAGTGGTGATTTAGAAACTGCCATTACAGCAGGTTCCACTATGGTTCGCATTGGTACTGATATTTTTGGCAAACGACAGTGAGGTGAATAATATAATGTCAAACAAGACAATTGCATTTATAGGAACAGGCAACATGAGCTATGCCATTATCGGTGGCATGATCAAAAGTGGCTTTGACGCCCAGTCAATTATCGCCACCAACCGTAATGCAGAGAAACTTGCCAACGTCGCAGCACAATTATCGGTAAGAACAACGCAGAACAACTTAGAGGCTGTCGCTGCTGCTGACGTCATAGTGTTGTCCGTCAAGCCACAAATGATGGCCGACCTATGTCAGACCTTTCAAGATGCAGATATTGATATTAGTAGTAAGCTATTTATTTCTGTAGCCGCAGGTATCACAGTTGCGCGCTTAAGAGAGATGCTAGGACAGCCAGTAAAAATGGTACGTTGTATGCCAAATACTCCTTCATTGTTAGGTAGAGGTGTATCTGGCTTGTATGGCGTTGACATCAGCGATGAAGAGAAAAGTTATGTCGAACAAGTATTTTCATCTACAGGCATTGCGCTTTGGCTTGATGAAGAGTCAAAAATCAATGATGTGATTGCCGTAACTGGATCGTCGCCAGCTTACTTTTTCTTATTTATGGAAGCCATAGAAGAAAAAGCAATTGCACTTGGCTTTAGTCGTGAAGAAGCGAGAAAATTAGTTCAACAAACCGCGCTTGGCGCTGCTGAAATGGCACTTTCTCAGCCTGATATTAGTATTGCCCAATTACGTGCTAACGTCACTTCAAAAGGTGGTACAACACATGCGGCTGTTGAGCATTTAAAAGCGCAACAATTACCAAAAACCGTAGCAGACGCGATGGATGCTTGTATCGCGCGCGCTGAAGCAATGGAACAAGAAATTTAAAAGGTGACCAATGAATGCCATGCAATTTTTAGTTGGGATCGTATTTGATCTGTTTTTAATGGTCGTATTACTACGATTTTGGCTGCAACTTGTAAGAGCGGATTTTTATAACCCGCTTAGCCAAGCCGTGGTTAAGGCAACCTCTTTTGCAGTCAACCCACTGCGTAAAATTATCCCCGGCGTTGGTGGATTAGATCTCGCTTCCTTAGTACTGGCATTCATTGTTGGCTTTGCCAAAATGGCGGCTCTGATGACATTGTTTGGTGGTTACTTCGATGCGCTCGGTGCATTGGTTGGGGGTGCGATTACCGTCTTAAAAGAAGCGTTTAGCCTAGTTTTTTGGATTCTAATAATTCGCGCAATCTTAAGCTGGGTAGCGCAAGGTTACAACCCGGTCGCTGCAGTATTTGAACAATTAACAGAGCCAATGCTAAGACCTATCCGTAAAGTTATTCCACCTTTAGGTGGGTTAGACTTATCTATTTTGGTGCTTATCATTGGGATGCAGTTTTTACAAATTCTGATGATGGACTTGTTAAGATAGGAGCGAGAAATGAGAAAACTGATTGCTGCTTTTATTATACTACTTTCCCCTTTTGTTTATGCCAGTGAACAGCAAGGTGGCCAATTTAAAGACTTAGGACCTTGGGAAGTGCACTACATCGCTTTTCCATCCACATTTGTGCAGCCCAACATTGCTAAAGCATATAATTTAACTCGAAGTGGCAACAAAGCGATTGTAAATATTTCTGTTTTGGCAGATAAACCCGGTAAGCCTGCAATTAAAGCAAAGGTTACGGGTAGTGCTAAAAACTTACTGGGCAAAGTTGTTCCGTTAAATTTTAAAGAGGTCGTTGAAGGTGAAGCGGTCTATTATCTTGCTCAATTAGACTATGACGATGAAGATATTTTTCGTTTTAATGTCGAAATAACCAAAGATAAGCAAACACGCAAGCTTACGTTCTCACAAAAGTTTTATGAAGAGTAGAAAATATGGCAAATAAAGTGGTTCTTGCCACAGGTAACCAAGGTAAAGTCAATGAGCTTAGCGCGATGTTAAGCCAATACAATATTGAAGTGTTACCTCAAAGTAACTTTGACGTCCCTGAAGTAGCAGAAACTGGCACTACCTTTGTAGAAAATGCCATCATCAAAGCGCGTCACGCAGCTAAAATTTCAGGTTTACCAGCAATTGCGGATGACTCAGGACTTGAAGTAGATGCCCTCAACGGTGCTCCTGGTGTTTACTCGGCGCGTTTCGCAGGCATTGATGCCAGTGATCAACATAATATCGACCATTTACTGGCCGAGCTTGGTGAGCAAACGCAGCGCAGTGCGCGCTTTTGGTGTGTGCTGGTCTACATGCGACATGCTGATGATCCAACACCTATTATCTGCCAAGCGAGCTGGGAAGGTGAAATCACTCAAACCCAACAAGGCAGAGAAGGGTTTGGTTACGACCCTATCTTTAAAGTAGGTGGTTTAGACTGCACATCTGCTGAATTAACTAAGGAAGAGAAAAACGCAATTAGCCATAGAGGACAAGCACTTAAACAACTCGTCAGTCACTTTCAAGGCCTCGCGTGAAACTACCTCCATTAAGTCTTTATGTGCACGTACCTTGGTGCGTGCAAAAATGTCCATACTGTGATTTCAACAGTCATGGAAAAAAAGGAGATATTCCAGAAGCGGAATATATTCAACACTTACTTCATGATATTAAAGCAGACCTACATTATGTGCAGGGTCGAAAGCTCAGTAGTATTTTTATTGGCGGTGGTACGCCAAGCCTACTCTCTGGTGAGGCTTATCGCTATTTACTGAGTGAAATAAAAACCCTAATTGGGTTTGAAGACGATATTGAAGTAACACTAGAAGCCAACCCAGGTACAGTCGAAACTGACAAGTTTAAACACTATGTTGCTGCTGGCATTAATCGTATTTCCATTGGTGTACAAAGCTTACAGCAAGATAAATTAACTCAACTTGGTCGTATTCATGGCGAACAAGAAGCGCTCAATGCAGCACAAGAAGCCCATCAAGCGGGCCTAAACAGCTTTAATCTTGATTTAATGCACGGCCTTCCCAATCAATCAGTTGATGATGCAATGGAGGACTTGAAAAAAGCCATAGCAATGTCTCCTCCACATCTTTCTTGGTACCAATTAACAATAGAACCAAATACGCAATTTGCTTCTAAACCTCCTGTCTTACCTGAAGACGAAACACTGTGGGAGATCCAAGAGCGCGGCCAGGCTTTGCTTGCAGAGCACGGTTATCAACAATATGAAATTTCGGGGTATGCCAAAACTGAAATGCAATGTCGACACAACCTGAATTATTGGCAGTTTGGCGATTATCTTGGGATCGGTTGTGGTGCGCATGGCAAAATTACATTACCAGAGCAACAGAAAATCCTCAGAACAGTAAAAGTAAAGCACCCTCGTGGCTACATGGATCTGAGCAAGCCTTATTTATACGAGCAGTGGCATGTTGCAAACGATGACAAACCATTTGAGTTTTTTATGAACGTATTTCGCTTGAAAGCACCAGCATCGAAGCAGCAGTTTGTCGAGTACACGGGTCTTCAACTCAGTGCAATTTCCCAGCAAATTAATACTGCTGTAAATAAGGGGCTTCTTGAAGAAACAGCGGATTCATGGCTAGTTACAAATAAAGGCCACCGCTATCTTAACGATCTGCTAGAGTTATTTGTTTAATCAGAACTCAAAATTATGCAGGAGTATTCTTGGCTCCTGTATGAAAACCGCCTTTAGGCAAAATATAATAAAAGGGTATAAAATGCGTAAACTAACCATTTTAGCAGCAGCGGTAAGCGTCGCGCTTCTTGCTGGCTGTCAACAAACCACACACTCTCAAGCGCCAGCGCAACATGCTGAGCAACAAATCGTGCAAAGTGAAGTTGAAAAAGCCAATGCGCTTTTTGAAGCATCTTTTATGCGTGGCGTTATGCGCAGTCCAATTTACCAAACTTATATGGGTATCAAACAGGACTATGACAAGTGGGATGACAGTAGTGAAGCTCGCCAGCTTGAAAACCTCGAATTAACAAAGCAGGACCTAGCCGCTCTGAAAGCCATTGATCGCAGCAAGTTAGACGCAAATACGCAAGTTAGCTATGACTTATTCAAGCAAAGCCTAGAAAATACCATTGCAGACTTCAAATGGCGTCATCACTCTTACCCAGTAAATCAAATGTTTGGTACACACTCGATGGTGCCAGCGTTTTTGATCAACCAACACCAAATCGCTGATGTTAAAGATGCAAAAGCGTACATCTCACGTTTGAATGGCGTGCCAGCCGTGTTTGATCAGCTAATTGTTGATTTAAAAGCGCGCGCAGACAAAGGTATTATTGCACCAAAGTTTGTATTTCCTCACGTTATTGAATCAAGTGAAAACATCATCAAAGGCGCACCATTTGGCTCAGGTGATGATTCAACCTTATTGGCAGATTTTAAGCGTAAAATTGCTAAGCTTGAAATTACGGAAACAGAAAAGTCAGCATTAATTAGCGAAGCCACCGCAGCGTTAACTAGCTCAGTAAAACCTGCCTATAACAAGCTAATCGGTTATCTACATAAACTGGAGAAAAAAGCAGATAATCGCGATGGTGCATGGAAATTCCCTGACGGTGAAAAGTTTTATAATAATGCTCTGGCGCGAACCACAACAACAGCATTAAGTGCAGAAGAAATTCATAATATCGGTTTAGCGGAAGTGGCTCGAATTCATGACGAAATGCGCGCTATTAAAGATAAAGTTGGTTTTAAAGGTGATTTACAAGCCTTTATGGAGTTCATGAAAACCGACAAGCAATTTTATCTTCCAAATACAGAAGCTGGCAAAGCGCAATATTTAGCAGAAGCAAAAGCGATGATCGATAATATGAAATCACGCCTAGATGAGCTATTTATCGTGAAACCAAAAGCTGACATGATAGTGAAGCGTGTAGAAGCATTCCGCGAAAAGTCAGCGGGTAAAGCGTTCTATCAGCAACCAGCACCAGACGGCTCTCGCCCAGGTATTTACTACGCTAACTTATACGATATGGAGGCCATGCCAACCTACCAAATGGAAGCCCTAGCTTACCACGAAGGTATTCCTGGTCACCATATGCAGATAGCTATCGCGCAAGAGCTGGAAGATATGCCTAAGTTCCGTAAGTTTGGTGGCTATACTGCGTATATTGAAGGCTGGGGTCTATACTCTGAACTTGTACCTAAAGAAATGGGATTGTATGAAGACCCATATTCTGATTTTGGTCGTTTAGCGATGGAATTATGGCGTGCTTGTCGCTTAGTAGTAGATACCGGTATTCATGCTATGAAATGGACACGTCAAGAAGGCATCGATTACTATGTAAACAACACACCAAATGCGAAATCAGATGCTGTGAAGATGGTTGAGCGTCATATTGTCATGCCATCACAAGCGACCGCATACAAAGTTGGGATGTTGAAGATTTTGGAACTTCGTGAAGCGGCGAGAAAAGAACTAGGTGACAAGTTTGATATTCGAGAATTCCACGATGTTGTACTTAAAAATGGCCCAGTGCCACTTAACGTACTTGAATCATTTGTTGATGGCTGGGTAGCGAGCAAACAAGACTAACACTCGCAAGCCGCCTTCAACATAAGGCCAGCAAGATAAAGCTGGCCTTTTTGGTTGTGCTTGTTTTTCATGCCAATCAATACATATACCAATTAGCCTTTATACTTGCTCAATTTGAAGGAGTAAATCTGATACTAGCTGCATTAAAAGTTTCTTATTTAGAACAAAAAACAATCTAAACCAATTAATGATTAACGCCTTTTTCCAACCAGTTTCAACATTAGCTAGGTTGATTTCACCTCACAATAGAAAGCTGAATTAAGCTAATTGGTATCATTCAAGAAAAATTCGGTTCCACTTAGAATAATGTGTAAGCATGCGCCACCATGTGCGGGGCTCTGCATTTTGATCTCCCCTTTGAGCTTTTGAGTTACTAAATTATACACAATGCTTAGGCCCAGTCCCGTGCCACCAGAAAAGCGCTTAGAAGTTACAAACGGCTCAAAAATTACTGGTAAAAGCGCTTTATCTATCCCCGCTCCATCATCTTTAAAATAAAAATGAAGATAATCGTTTATCACCACGGTTGACACCACAATGTTGAGTTTTTGACCGGCTACCTTGGCATGCTTAATACAATTATTGATGCAATATCCAACAACTTGACTGAATACAGAGGGGTAGCTATTCAAGACTAAATTTTCCGGAATTTCTATTTCGACAGAGTAATCATCTCGATCCATCTCTGACTGATAACAGTCAAATACGCTTTGTACTAAGTGATTCAGGTTGAAGCGACTTTGCTCCTCATATTCACGGTTCACAGCCACTAACTTAAAGTCATCCACAAGCGAAGCGGTACGATGCAAGTTATTTTCTAAAAGATACAGAGCAGCTTCAGCTTCAGTAATTAGGGTTGTCAGTGTCTGACGTTGCAGTTTGCCAAGCTCAAGCTGTGACTTAAGCGTCGCAACTTGTTCTTTTAAATGTGATTGACTGGTTATGGCCACGCCCAGCGGCGTATTTAATTCATGGGCAAAACCACTGACCATATTACCTAAACTCGCCATTTTCGCTTCTTCTATAAGTCGCTGCTGTGCTGCGCTGAGGCGTGCTAATAAGGTTTCTATAAACGACAATAAATCGTCTAGGTGATGTGCGATTTGCGCAATCTCATCGTTTCCCTCTATTCCAACCCGAAGACTAAAATCTTCAAGTTTGGCTACTTTTACGAGCACTTTATTAATAGCCAAAATATGGCGCGTCACCTTACTGTTTTGGTAATTGAGTAGAATCAGCACCGCAAGATTCATTAATATAATGAGCGTGAGACCATACACGATAATATTCTCTTTTCGCTCCTGTGCCAGCGTTTGTGTTCTTACTGCAACCAGTTCAAACTGACTTCTTAGCTTTTGTTTTTCAGTTAGTAATTCAGCTCTCACCCCTTGTGCGCTGTGAAGTCCTAATTTCTGTAATGCAGAAACGTAGTGGTTAAACCCCGTAACATAGCGTTGTAGCAAGTTTTTAACTTCAACATCTGATTGGTTTTGCTCAAGTAAATGCTGTGTTTCTTGAACCAACTGCTCGTGCATTTGTAAGTAGCTCAGATCCGCTCTTAACAAAAAGTCTTTTTCGCGACGCCGCAACTCTAGTACGGCAATTTCTAATTTTGCTGTCGTTTGCCCAGACACTCTAGCCTGCAATGCGTGGGCACTGCGCCTAAATTCACCATAAATGCCAGAGTTCTCATCATAGCCAAGTTGCTCGTAGAGCTGGGTCAATTCTTCTTTTTTGGTAAAATATGACTTAGAGACTGTATCTAGCTGTAATAGTAACGGCAATAACTGCTGCTCGTGTGACAGTGAATTAAGTAGGTTGCTAAAACTATCTTGGTAGCTGTATTTAAGTTGGGGTAGCGCCGAGGCTGGTTCTTTCTTTCCACGCTGATGTAGTAACTCCGCATTATCCATTGCCCGTTGTAACGCCTTTTGCACATCACCAAGCTCTGTGGTTAGCCGCGCACTGAGATGCACTTCGTAATACAAAAACCAACTCGTGCAAATAATCACAAGAGCCGATGCCAACGCTGCGACTTTAAAAAATAATACAGACTGTTTTAGCTGCACAACACAACTCCTATCCGCGTTTTCTATAAGCTTAGTACAGTTCAAACGTGCTTTAATGACCCCTATCGCACTTTTGTACAAATAGGGATTAATATTGGCCGAGTTGAAAAAATGGGTAGTAATACCAATTCGGTCTAAATAGCTACGCTAATCAATTTCTAAAGCATTGTGATTTTGTTGTCGAAACACACTTTTATCGTAATACATATTATGGTCGGCTCGCGCCATTAACTCTGAAACACTCGTATTACCAGCTTGAGGGAAAGCATGTCCGATGCTCACTGAAATTGCTATCAAGTGCCTATCGACTTGAAAAGGATGCTGCTGGATTTGCTGCTTTATATGTTGAACTATAGAATTTACTTGCTCTTCTTCTGAGACACGATGAACAATAATGATAAACTCATCTCCTCCAAACCGAGCAATAAAGTCATACACCCTTACTGAGCTCCTCAATATCGACGACACATGCAGCAACAATTTATCACCAACCTCATGACCGAATTTATCATTTACTAGCTTAAAATCATTTAAATCCAAATTGAGCAGTGCAAATGATGGTGGCTCTGTTCTTCCAAGTAATGAGCTCAGTTGACGGATAGCATGACGACGATTAGGTAATTTTGTGAGCTCGTCTTGCAACGAAGCCGTACGTGCAAGATAGTAAGCGCGATAAAGGATCAGTAAAGATAAAAAAAGTACGAGTGCTATCACATGAACAAAAAGCCGTACTTGATTTTCAGATTTTGAATAAGTGCTCGGATCAATTTGGTAATCAGCAACAAGTTGCCACTGACCTGATGGCAAACTGATCGGAATCGTAACGTCTGGTGCGCCGAACAGCGCACTATCTCCAAAAAACACAGCTCCGTTTTGCCCTTGACCATCCCGTCCACGCAAAGCCACTTTCGCGTCATCAAGTGCCAATATCCCGCTAGAATCAAGTAACTTCTGATAGTCTAGTACAACGCTGATAGCCCCCCAATACTCTGTGTTTACCGGGTAATCAGAAAAGACCGGAAACCGAGCGATAAGTGCCTCTCCCCCTTGAACTAATTGTAACGGTCCGGCAATAAATACGCGCTTTGAAGTTCGAGCTAACTCAACGGTACGAAACTGCTCGGGGCGAGTTCGAAAATCAAATCCAATTGCAGCGCGATTTCCCTCAGCAGGATACACATGACTGATAATATTATTTGGCGCTAGACCGACATGACGAATTAACCTCGATTCATCTACCACTTTTGCAGCTACAAGAGACCAATGTTCAATAGCAAAGTCCGAATCAATCGTCACAAATGTAGCTAAGCTCTCAGCCAAGTATGTATCCATAAAGATTGCATTTTCTATTTTGGCTCGAACTAGGGCAATATTTGAGCGCACGACTTCTTTTCTCTCGCTTATCTCCTGCACGACAATCGAGTGGGCAATATGCTTTGCGGCATAAAATGTAAGCCCCCAAAATACCGAGCTAAATAAAAGTAATAGCGCTATGGTTGGTTTTTCTATCGTTATTCTTATCACCGTACTTTACTCATGACCGCTTAATGAGGTTAATGTCGCCAGCTCAAAACTAAACAGTTGTCCTATGCTCTTCACTTAACATGCTACACATCCACCGCATATGCGAGATCATGACTATGTAAAAAGCGTATTTTTTGATGCCACTTGCAATCACGCCAGACACATTTTGAACTGCAATTTACTAATATGACCGAGTATACTGAGATATTATTACCAAAAGTATGTGCTTAAATCACTGTAAACTAAAACTTAGTATCGCAACAACTGGCTTTATTGAAGCATAGGCAAAGATAAGAAAATAGCGAGTTTTACGCCAAAAAGGGACAAATCAATGACTCTGTTTTGGCGTAGTAAAACTATTCTTAATTATCGGCTAAGTAATGACATAGGCTTTGCTATCAAACTATAAAGCCCCCAATGTAATGCCCTGCTCTTTGCTGCAGGGTGAGCCAACAGACCAAGTGCGGCTCGATAGCTTCGATGTTTAATGTTACGCTTGGCCAAATCACACAAATGTGCGCCTATATACTTTTTCGCCATGCTGGCGGTGCGATCGGCTACTTTGCCTAGTGTAATCTCTGTCATCAAACGCTCAGCAAAGGGGCAAATGGTGCTTGGGGGAGCTTTATCACAGGCACTGTCAGCAATACCTATATAATAAAAACTTTCGATTGCAGGTGTGTACGCGATGGTTGAATTCAATGCAACTTGCACATACAAACTTTGGTCTTCTCCCATCCACTCCCCTTCAGGAAAACCACCGACTTTCAGAAAAGTCTGTTTATCTAACACAATGCTTGAAGCGGTAAATGGCAAATCACCATTGGCAGCAATTTCAAAATAGTTATCCATTTGATAACCATCAGGGTTCCAGTGCGTTAACGCAATTTTTGCATCAAGATAGTCACACTCTCCTCTCACTTTTTGGTAGCGGCTAGCATAAAGCCCTGCGTTAGGAAAGCGCTGGACAAGTTGAGCTATTTTCGCAAGAAAGAAGGGGGACCAGGTATCATCTGCGTCCAAAAATGCAATATAACGACTTGATGCCTGTCTTACCCCGTTGTTTCTCGCACTTGAAACGCCTTGGTTTGGTTGCTGGATCAGCTTTAGGTTATCCAAGTCCAATGCTCGTACTTTGTCTACACTATCATCTGTTGAGCCATCATCGACTACGATAATTTCAGCTGCGGGATGCTTTTGCGCCATAACACTTGTTAACGCACGCTCAATACAGCCGCTTTTATTGTATAGGGGAATAATGACGGAGAATTGTATTTTGCTCATGGCTCTCGCTCCAATTAGAAATTGATAAAGAAATTGCTTGATGTAGAGGAAACTTCGGCTGTATGAAGCCATATCTCAGCCCGTGGGTAATTCGATTATGTATCTCAGCAACACTAAACTCATTGGCATCAAAACGATTGTCAGTACTCGTTGCTGTTTGCATACACCACTGTGCACATTTATTATGATATTCAAGGCTAAGATAAGGTGTTTGCATCATGTAAGCATAAACCAGCGCATGTAAGCGCATCCCTATCAGGGCTTTGAACATGGAGATACATTTAAGTGTCGCTAATGGGTTGGCAACATAACTTATGCGCTGGACTTCCACCCAACTGGGCAGCGCAGCTATAATTTTGTCGTGAACTAACCTATCGCTTATCAGCGGCTGGTCATTCAGCTCAATCAAATAGATTTTCTCTCGTGTGGCTTCCCAAGTTGCCGTGATCAGTTTAGCAGCTTTGTTGATACGGTTGGCTTCTGCTTGCTCATTAACATCACCAAATGGTGTGGTCACTTTTGGACAAAAATTAAAAGCGATGCCTTGGCGCTCAACCGGGTTTAGCCTATCAGCGAAGTAATGTAGTAAAGACGGAGCTAGGTCAAATGTATGCCTAATATTGGCATGTGGCGCTAGTAAAGTCGCAATCTCATAGCTTTGCTTGTCTCTGACAGTGACAAGTCCACACTCATTCAAAAACTTCTTACACTGTCTCTCAGCATTGATATCACTAAAACCTTCAATCCCTACACCTAGCGCCATTGAATTTTTAGCGCCGGCAAGTGCTATCATATGACGCTTCTGCGCGATATCGCGACAGCTGTGTAGCACCGACCCGCCACCAAATATCACCGCTTTTGAGTGTAGCGATCTGTGATAATGTTTAAGCCGTTGATGACCGCGAAATACTACGTCAGTTTGGCCTATACATCCTGACTCTCGTACTATGGGATTATTGATTGGGGCATTCACCGCAATCGAAGCGCTGCCAAGAAATGTCTTAGCACCTAGCATTGTTGCTTGCATGAGGGCATCGTCACCGCTGTTTCTCATGCCGTAGTACCCGACTAGATACGCGTCCAAATTTTTCATCATGCTAATTCCACCGATTCAAGAAGATAACTTGGTACTGCAGTTAGCATGCCAAAATTTAAGATGTTGATTTTAAAGAATTATATTGCATTTCACTTGGCGTTATTCGCAGATTGCATTGCATATTATTAAAATGAAAACAGGGCCACCGAGATAACCGGTCGCCCTGTTTAGGTGATGTTTTATTTGACGAGCAGTATGTAGTCTAAGCTGAGGCAGATGAAACGCTTTACTGTCGGCTCGAATACTGCTGCTGTGATACACAGACTACCAGTGTCAATAGTCTCGGTTACGCACTAGTATGCACCGCGAGCTCCTAATACACATGGAACTGTTTTGCATATAATTTTAATATCCTGAACCATACTCTGGTTATCTATATACTGCTTATCCAACATAACTTGCTGCTCGAAAGTAGTGTCAGCGCGCCCAGTTACCTGCCAGAGACCTGTAAGCCCTTGTTCACAGTTTAAACGCGTAAGCTCTCTCACTTGATAAGCACTTACTTCTTTTTCTAGCGCTGGTCGTGGACCTATTAGCAGCATGTCCCCACATACAACATTGAATAACTGTGGTAATTCATCAATCGAGTACTTACGAATAAAACGCCCTACTCGCGTGATCCTAGGATCATTATGAAATTTTGCACATACGCCATCACGGTTACTTTGGCTTGGATCTGGCGCTTTGAATTTCGGGTCATCCGCCATATACATAGAACGGAACTTATACATAGTGAAGCGACGACCGAGTTTACCCACTCTCACTTGCTTGTACACACATGGTCCTTGGCTTTCTAGTTTAATCAGCAACATCACGAGTAAAAGTAATGGTGAGATAAATAGCATACCGAGTCCAGCTATTGCTCTTTGTAGCATGACAGGGATACCGTGGTGACGACCGTCGCGCACTGAGGTTGAGTCGGGCGCGGTTGCAGTTTGAGTAAATGCCATATTGGTTGATAACTTTTTGATAGTAGTCATGATTAAAGCCCTCTCAATGCCTGATTCAGAATATAAACACGGAATAAAAATATCGGATTTCCAATAACGTAGCGGTGAAACTTAGCTTTAGGCTGTTGTATTAATCGCCAAACCCACTCAAGTCCTAGCTCACGCAGCCAAAGTGGTGCTCTTGGAACATCACCGGAAAAGAAGTCAAATAATCCACCAACCGCTAGCGCACAGCAGGCTTCAAGCTTATGTTTGTTGCTATCTAACCATATCTCTTGACGAGGGGAGCCTAATGCCACCAGCACGATATCAGCTTTACTTTGGTTGATTTGCGCAATGACAGCTTCATCGTCGTCAAAGTAGCCATGGTGTGACCCTGCGATCCGCAAATTGGGATATGTTTGACGTAGGGACTGCGCCGCTTTTTCAGCAACACCGGGTTTTGCACCAAGTAAAAATACTGATTTTCCAGACGCTTCCATGCGTTCGCAAAGTTGCGGGAGCATATCTGTACCATTGCAATTATCAGCTAGTTGCACTCCAACTTTTCTTACAGCTAAGCGCATACCCGAGCCGTCGATAAAATTACGGTTGCTGCTTTTCAACGCTGAGCGTAACGCAGAGTTTTCAGCCGCAAGGTTGATAGAATTCGCATTGATAAAAAACGCGGTACGACAAGTTTGCGATGCCGTGCTGTCAAGTACCCAAGAAACCGCCTCTTCCATCTGACAATTACTGAATGACAGACCAAAAACGGGACGCGACGTGTGGTCAAGTGTCTTGCCTGAATAAAGCAGTCGGCAGATGAGAATCTTAAACACCATGACAAGGTCGGCCAAGACGCTCTGTTGTACCTGCTTATTAAGCAGTGCCTGTGGGTCTTCGGCCTTTAATCCGGTAAGACTATGAAGCTGTAGATAATCAAATAATCCTGATTTGCTACACGGCGAGCGGAAGTTATCTACTTTTGGGATAGAAACATTGTCTCTCACCAGCGGGTTTCCCACGAACTCAATGTCTCCTTTGATGACATTAAATAATGCAGCGCTATCAGCAAATATGCCTTTACTCCACTGGTACAACTCTACCCTACATCCACTTATGTCCATCCAAGATCTTTTCTTTATCGGTGCACAAAAGAATAAAACCGCTATGACCACATTAACGGCATATAGAGGCATAAGGAGTACCAGTAGCAAAGAAGCTATCATCACCGCGAATATGCGTGTGCTTTTTGAACTAGAGACTTGAGTTTCAAAATCTAAGACTTTCATAATCCACCTCAGTGTGGTTTGCTTTGTCTTAGTTTTGCGATTACCGTGCCAAACCTATAACTCACTGTTTATAAATAAAAATAGATAAATATCAGAGTAAATTTGTTGCAAAATGCAAAAGCAATTCCGAATTAAAAAATGAAATTAAAAAACAAATACCAGATAACAAAAGAGGCCTATAGGGCCTCAGGAAAAGTGTTTGTACTCGGAAATGACACGATGGAATAATATCGGAATGCGTTCTTTTACCGTTTTTAATTTAAGCGGCATTTCTGACTTATTATTTAAATTGCAGTGGAGCAGTAGCTTTGAAAGCTTAAATATTAATTTGTGAAATAATCGGTCGACTACTGAATTTTTCATCGGTCCGTAATTATAATGTCTAATATAGTCTGAACACTGTGGGCTTTTAGTGTTATTCCATTTTTCGTTTAATAGCTCAAGTCCATCACAATTTTTCGCAAAGTGAATGACATGACCATTTTCTCCCCACCCTACTGACTCAATATCGACAACAGGCTCAGTGATAGCGTTGATAATACTATCGAGCCACAACAACGCTTCGGGACAGGCCTTCATTAACATCACCCCTGAGTTTAGCCTGCCGCTATAACCATTTGCCATAAACAAAAACTTATCAGGCTTAATAACACTCGATAGGTTGGGGCAAGAGTCTTGAATGTAAGCGTCGGCATCGACAAACAACACATAATCATAGCCAGCCGACAGCGCTGAGCGTAATAGATACAGCTTTAACCAGCAGCACTCCGCACCAAGATTTGTCACCCAAGGCTTTGTGATCACAGTGTAGTCGTACCCCATGCGCTCAGCGTAACGCCGCTGGCTTGCAAGATGGCGGCGGTATCGAATTTGATAACCATTCAAGGCTATGCTGAATATTAGTATGTTGTCGTTTGTCATAGATCACCTCCAAGGTGATATAAGGGTATGCAAATACCACTCCAGCTGCCAATAACAAACCTTTCGAACAAAACAAAATACAGTAACAAACTGATTTAAAATACTTTTATTATTTCTGACTTCAAACAAACTCAATAACTAGAGTCGCAATACAGAAAGCTAATTGACACTCTTCATGACTTTCTAATCTTTTTCACCATTGTGCAAACCACACTGCGCTGCAAAATGCGAAAAATTCAAATTACAAGTACACCAAAAGACGTAAAACATTAATAAGTATAAGCTTTTTATTTTGGCATGATAACTGCGTTGTGAGTCGTATCTCCATTCATGCCCACGGAGGCAATTATGAAAAATAGGTCTTTATTACCGCAGTCGTTGGTTGTTGCAAGCACACTATGCGTGAGCACAGCATCTCTTTCAGTAGAGCAGCAAGGCGGTAACTACGTATGGCAATTCAACTCTGGCCAATCTTGGCCACTAGGCTATAACCAAAACACCGGAAAGCCTGATCAACTTACCTACAACCGCGGGGAATACACGCCAGAATTTTTTCAGCGGATCGCCAATGCACTCCCTGAAAGTCGAGTAAACGAGGCTTTTATCACTGGCGACCAAGGTTCAACAATCCACCTATCTGAGGATGCAGAAGTATTTATCACATTCATTCACGAAGGCGCTGGTTACAAAAACTCATTCGGCTACTTTACGTTTGACCCAGAGAATCCACCACAGTCACCGGAAGAAGTGCAAGAAACCATCGTCTTTCCCAACCTCAGCTATCCACATTTAACCAATGGACACCGGGTAAGTATTGGTGAGTTTCCTGCCGGTACTAGTATTGGCTTTTTTATCGCTGCTAATGGCTTTTGGTATTACACTGGAGTTAAACCATTCAGGGTTCCCTACTACTACTCCTTATCTAACTTAAATCCAGAAGCTGATGAGTCTCTCAAGCAGCACTGTGTGTTACTCTATGACGAGGAGCAGGATGAAGTCGTAATAGGCTTTGAAGACTTACCAAGAACATGGGGTGACAACGACTTTAACGACGCTCTGTTCAGTGTGAAAAGCTCTCCCGCTAGTGCTATTGCTGCCACAAATCTAAACCCCATGCCGGAGTCGAACGACAGTGATGCAGATGGCGTGCCTGATGACCAAGATGAATTTCCAAACGATTATGATCGTGTATCCAGCCAGTATTTCCCATCAGAATCGGGTATAGCAACTTTCGCATTTGAAGATAATTGGCCAAATCGCGGCGATCATGACCTCAACGATTTAGTGGTTAAACAGCAGATCCGTATAACTTATGATGCTGACAATCAAGTTAGCGGCTTTATTTTAAATGGCTTTATAACAGCCAGAGGGGCAGCTAACAATAACGGATTTGGATTGAGGTTGATGGATTCAGAGCCAGGTTTAATTGGAGAAGCAAGTATCCAAATAGATGGGCAAACTTATGAAAAACGCGCAGAAGAATATCAATCAAATGCAGTTATTACACTTTGGCGCAATACTCATGTGTTTACGACAACTGGACAATCAGGCAGTTGCTCCCACTTTAACACGGTCATGAGCTGTGACAACTTCAGCCCAGTACCATTTACACTAGATGTAAAGTTCGACTACAGCATTTCCGCTTTGGCCTTGGCAGACTTCGACTTTTTCTTATATCGCAGTTGGGATCGCTCGTGGGAAGTACATATGGCTGATTATCCACCAACTGACTTATTTGACGATAGTCGACTTGGTAGAAAAGATGATACGTCAGATGCTGCCATTGGTCGCTACTTTAGAACAGCTGAAAACCTATCTTGGGGATTAATGATCAGTGAAGACTGGAATTACCCAAGAGAATATATTGATGTTGTTTGGGCTTATCCAGACTATGAGCAGTGGGTCGAGAGTAATGGTGAACAGGCACAAGATTGGTATCTCACCAACGAAAGAACAACACATACGTATAGTGAACAGTAATCGGAGGCTGTGATGAAAATACATAACCAACAGACAAAATTATTTATGCTCGTAAGCTTGGCACTACTTGGATGCAGTGACGGCGATACAAACAACGAAACTGAGATGAAAACAGCATCTCAACCTGTTTCTCAAATTAAAACCAACCAGTATGAGCCGGATCCCATGCTGCTAAGCTCGACCGCAGCAACATCCAAGCAGCTTCATGTCAAACCTAAGTTTGCTTTTAAAACCAGTAGTGCCGTTACGTTAGATTTAAGTGGCAATGATGTTTTTGGTGCCTCTTTGGCAACTAAAACAGTAAAAGTCTATGCGTTAAAGAGTCGCGTAAGCCAGTACGATGAGCAAGCTATGATGGAAAAGTCATTGTTAGCGACTACCCGATTTAACTCAGCAGGACAACTTGGCCTTAACCTCGATGTTCCTGCTCACTATAAGACCCTGTTGATCAGTGTTGATGGCATGTTGGAGAACAATCACTTACTAGTACCAGTAGAGAAGCAATCGACGATTAGCCATCAGTTTTACTGATGAGCGAGAGGTTTAGGAACGAGGTAATGCATTGCGTGAATGTTCACATCAAATTACTTCGCTGCCTAGTTGGAGCATTTTGCGAATAACTTGATGAAATTACGCATAAATAGCTGACTACAGAGTCCGGTGCTAACGCAATTTGCACTAAAAACGGCCTCTAGAGCAGTGCTAATTCTCCAAGACTCTGCTCGCCTCAATGACAGCTGCGCTTCTGTATTAAGAAGCGCAGCCTTTTCAGTTCGGATAAAAAACTAAATATGTGTAATTAAACAGCACTTCTTTTTGATTATATAGCCGTTGAGCTGCTATAAATAAGTACAGGAAAGCCAAAGTAGTGAGAGATTAATGGAACCAATACACAATATTACGCTGCTATTTGTAGACGATGAGCCACTTATACTTCGCTCCCTTATCAGGGCGTTAAGAGATGAGCCATACGAAGTTCTTACAGCAAACAGTGGTGAAGAAGGCCTCGCACTACTTGAGGAACGTCCAATTGATGTCGTTATCTCCGATAAAATGATGCCCAATATGTCGGGGATAGAGTTCCTTGGCAAAGTAGCTGAGCGATACCCCGATACCTTACGAATTATGCTTACTGCATTTACGGATTTAGACGGGCTGATCCATGCCATTAACCAAGGAAAAGTCTGGGGCTACCTGCAAAAGCCATTCGAAATTGATAGTATTAAATTAACGATAGAACAGGCGTTACAGACTAAGATGCTGATTGCCGAGCGCAATATGCTGCGCTCTAGCCTCGCACGCTACAAAAGCGAATACCGCGCAGGGTTTCATCGCTTTGTTGGTGATTCTATCGCCATGCAAACCGTATATAGAGCAATAGAAAAAGCAGGACCAAGTAGAGCAAATGTATTCATCACGGGACCAAGCGGTACGGGTAAAGAACTTGCAGCAGAGGCCATTCACCACTCAAGTGAACGCAGTAATGAGCCTTTTATATGCTTGAATTGCGCCGCGATCCCTAAAGATCTTATGGAATCTGAAATATTTGGCCATATCAAAGGCGCCTTCTCTGGTGCAATTGCCAATCGTGATGGCGCAGCTTCCGAGGCCGATGGTGGTACTCTGTTTCTTGATGAATTAGGAGAAATGGATATTGCTTTACAGGCTAAAATTTTACGTTTTGTGCAAACTGGTTCGTTTCAAAAAGTGGGCAGTGCAAAAACTGAAAAAGTCGATGTGCGCTTTGTTTGTGCTACCAACAGAGATCCCTATCAAGCTATTGCAGATAATCACCTAAGGGAAGATTTATATTATCGACTCAATGTTATTTCTATCGATTTACCGCCACTGCATGATAGGGGGCGGGATGTCTTACTACTGGCACAACACTTTTTACAACGATTTAGCGAATTAGAGAATAAAATTTTTGTTGGGTTCTCTGATCGTGCAGAGCAACTCATATTACAGTTTGACTGGCCAGGAAACGTGCGCCAACTAGAAAACTTTGTGCATAGCATTGTTGTGATGTCAGACGGGCCATTAATAGATTATGATGTTGTTCAAGCGCACCTTCCTGGTGATACCCCAACCCCCTTGGTTACTAAAACCGAACTGAACCCAAAGGCTGCTGACATTCCACCGATAGGACAAGGTTCCACTAGCATTCAAAAAGAGAGTAAAAACGTAGCGCCCTTAGCGGAAGTTGAACGTGTTGCCATTGAACAAGCATTGCTTTTATGTGATGATAATGTCGTAAAAGCAGCGAGCCTATTAGAAGTTAGCCCCTCTACCTTATATAGAAAGATACAACAATGGTCAGAGGCGACTTCATAGCATTAATTTAGTACACGTAAAATGAATTGCACTTTGCAAAAGATAAAATTCGCAAAGTGCGATTTTCCTCTCCAAATTTGCTTCACCATCCTGAAAAAAAATAAAAACCAATAAAAATCAATAGAATAAGCAAAATTACTATTTAACCTCTATTTGGCATGCTTCTTGGAACTGTATACCCATAGTTTCTAGAGGCCGCCTGCTATGAGTAATCCAAAAAGCACATCAAGTATTCTTGTATCCAACACCTCATATTTGGTTGGTGCTGAAATCGTTGCAAAAGGTTCTCGACTTTTTAGCATCATGGCCATGGCGGTGTATTTCACCCCCACAGAGTATGGTGCAGTGATGCTTGCTCTAACCATCCATGAAGTACTTAGATTACTTCTTCGCTCTGGCGCTGGCGTGCAAATAATTCGCGCCTCGGATGAATCGCTCCCATTATTTTTAGGAAATGGTTTGTTGATACAATGGCTGCTTTGTACGTCGCTGTGTCTCATTCAAATTGCCATAGGATGGAGTGCACAATGGGCTTTTCCAGAGCATGATATATTCGCTTTGGTTGCTTTAATGGCACTCACATATCTTGCCTTTCCCGCAGTAAGTACCCGCGTTTTTCTTCTTCAACGTAGTAACAGAATGGGCTTATTTAGCCTAATAAGTAGCGCGTGCATTATTGTTGAAAATGTCACTATTGCTGTTGCTCTCTATTTTGATGCGCACATGATGGCTGTAGTCATAGCCAAGTGGTGTTTCGCCCTTCTGTGGCTCGCGTGTTTTTCGTTCGTACCTTGCCTTTCACACAAACTGAGTTATCACAAAGACACCTTTCGTTTATTACTTAAGTCCTCATCGCAACTCGCCATCAGCGAAATATTGCGGTCTTTAAGAATAAACATGGATACCTTTATCGCAGCACGGTTATTAACGCCGGAGTTATTTGGGATCTACAGTTTTGCAAAAAGCGCAGGAATTGGGCTGGCGATGTCGATTAGTCAAGCCTACACCAGCGCGCTATATCCGTTTATATGCCGCCGTGCACTGCAAAACAACAGCGACCACAATAGTCAAAAGCTTATTTTTATAACAACGTTTGCAGTATCAAGCATATTTATGATTCAAGCCCTAGCAGTGCCAGTATACGTGCCAATTTTATTTTCGTCACAATGGCAAAGCAGTTTTGATACCACATCGTTGCTGTGTCTTGTGGCGGTAAGCTCAGTATGGGTCGACACCTACACCACAGTGCTAAGAAGCGAAGCACAGTACAAGCGAGATTGCCACTTTTGCGTGTTTGCATTAGTCGTTTCGCTACTTAGCGTCGCAATTGTCATGCCCAGTTCACCCGTTCAACTTGCTGTTACCTTATTAGGCGGCAGCATAGTTTGGCTTCTATTTCCTTTGGCTGATATCACATCAAGATATCTACAGCCTGATCCAGCTTAAAATCTTATCGGAGAGTACTATGAAAAGTTCAAAAAATAAGGTGTATCCAAAAGTAAGTGTCATTATCCCGATGTTCAACGTCGAAAAATATATTGATGAGTGTATCTGCTCGGTGTTGAATCAAACCTTTAAGAATTTTGAAGTTATTTGTGTCGATGATGGCTGTACAGACAATACATTGAACTATTTGACTGACTATAAAGACGCACGGATAAAAATTGTTCGCCAACCAAATAGAGGACTTTCCGGGGCTAGAAATACTGGGATCCGTGTTGCACGTGGTAAATATATTGCGTTTCTTGATGCTGATGACTTTTGGGATCCTAGAAAGCTTGAAAAGCACGTATATCACTTAGATCGTGATTATGAGTTAGGGGTTAGCTACTGCCCTTCTTTATTTGTCGATGAGCAGAGCAAACCATTAGGTATTGGACAATTTCCATCACTTAAGCACATCAATGCTAAAACCATACTATGTAGAAATCCTATCGGCAATGGTTCTGCGCCTGTCATTAGAAAAGATGTACTTAGCCAGATCGCATTTAATGATGGAAAACGAAGCTGGCGCCAGTATTTCGATGAAAATTTAAAACAGTCAGAAGATATCGAGACATGGCTGCGCATAGCACTAAACACTCAATGGAAATTTGAAGGTATTGAAGAACCACTGACTTTTTATCGTGTAAACGCATCTGGTTTGTCTGCTAATTTAACAAATCAATTCAAAAGCTGGCAGTACGCTATAAATAAAAATAGTAAAAAACATGCTTGGTTTTTTGAGCAGTTTGGTTCTTTAGCTCAGGCCTATCAACTTAGATATCTCAGCCGCCGAGCATTGCAGTCACGGAATAAATTCCAAGCATTAAAACTTATTCATCAAGCGATTTGGACTAACTGGAGAATACTCACAGAAGAACCAACCAGAACTACATTAACCTGGTGTTGCTCACTGCTGTGCATTCTGCCCAATAAAGTCTATTCCACCATTGAGCGACTAACGATGCGCACCATCGGACTATTACAAAAACGCACTACCGCATAAGCCCTCGACCTTATGGCCAGCTCAGCTGGCCTTTTTCATTTTGCAATGCAAATCTCAAAATGCCGCATATAGTTACTAATATAGAATTAAAAGTGGGCTTCTCAGCGCAGCAGCTTAGCTGCAACTCGTAAAGGCACACTACACATAACCTTTAGCTGCGAACTACTAGTAAGTTATTGTTTTTATTTAATATAAAATGGTGAAGTAACAACATGATGGTAATACAACTGGGTTTTGATTGTATCAAGCCATTAACTTGGTCTAATTAATGCAACAACCAAAGTGAACGCATCCACAAGGAGCCCACTATGAAACATGTACATAAAGCCACATGGATAAAGATACTTACAGTTACCCTTGTGAGTGGGATATTACTGGGATGCGCTAACAACGCTGCATTAGTGGAGCTTGAAGATGACGATATGCAGTTTTATGGCTATCCAAACGCTACAGGTAAAGCCGTCAAACACCAAGCCGTAAGTTCCGTGTTTGCCACTAATATTGATTGTGTTGATGCACAACAATTCGCCGCCCCCACTAATTTTCGTGTCGACAAACCATTACTCTTACCTGACTCAAAACAAATGCTACATGCCATCACCACTTCACTTTCATCAGAGTCTCTCCCCTTAAGCCCTGGAGACTTGATAGAACTGAGCATGGAGTATGGTGAGGGCTTTAACGGCCGTTATATTCTCGATACTACGGGTTCCATTTTCTTACCGGTCGCAGGCGCAGTAAAAGCGTCGGGCTTAACTAGTCACCAGTTAGCACAAAAATTAGAGTTGACCCTAACGAAAGCAAAAATATTCAAAGCTTATACCATTGATGTCAGCGTTAAAGTGTTAAATTGGGCAGCGATAGAAGTTCCTGTGTCCGGTGCTGTTTTTCAACCCGGACGAGTGACTATTAACTCTGCTTTACCAGAGCAAGTAATGGAAGAGCGCATTGGTGCCTCTGGTGATTATTCTAACCAACGCTTGCTGTCTGAAGCTATCCGAGCTGCGGCTGGGATCCGTCCTGACGCAAAGCTTGATCAAGTGATACTAATCAGACAAGGCTGGCAGATTGAAGCTGACCTCAGCGGCATACTAACCGGTCAACCTGTTAAAGATTATGCGTTGATTGCTGGCGATCAAGTGATAGTGCCAAGTACTGGTTGCTTTCAACCGCACTTAGTTAGACCGTCACAAATAACACCAAAAGGATTCAGGGTGTTTATGTCAAATTTAATTGACTCAGCAATGAGCAACTCCAATGCAGCTATTGGACGTTTTTCTAGCAACTTACCCTATGGAACGCGTTTACTTCAAGCTGCTATCTCTGCAAACTGTGTTGGTGGCAAAGCCTACACTAATGCCCCTCGACGTGTGGCGTTGGTGAGCAATAACCCAATTACAGGTCAAACTCAAGTAATAGAGCGCTCTGTTGAACAGTTAATGAGAATGCCATATCGGGATTTAATTAACCCCTATGTCATGCCAAATGATGCCATTGCTTGCTACGACTCTGATGTTACTAACCTTAGAGACATCGCGGGTACACTACTTGACTTAATCGCGCCGTTTTCGGCTCTAAATTAAGGGGGACTTGTTATGAGTAACCACTTACAAACTACGACTCCATATAGTCGCTTTAGAGCATCAATCTATCGCACATTACGAAGACCATACCTGGTGACTTGTCTGATCAGCTATTGCGTGATCACTCTGCTGGTTTTGTTCTATTTACAACAGCCCCCAAAATACACCAGTGATTTAGATATGGTTTTACCCGGTACAGGTGCAAATAGTAATGTATCGCTAGATGAAGTAGGTCAAGTCGTTTCATCCACCAGCGCTCCTTTTGGAAAAGGTTACAACCCTAGAGTCAATTACAAAGAAATGTTGATGAGCAGAAATTTACTTGAAAGTGCAGCAACATCACTCAGCATGGACGTAAAAAGTTTTGGTCGACCAAAAGTGAGACTTACTGAGCAAACGTCAATTCTAAATGTCGAGATAAGCGCCTCGTCAGCCAAGCTGGCAGAGCAAAAAGCATGGGCGTTATTCAACGCACTGCAGGAGCAACTTAAATTTTTAAGAGCTGATGAAGTATCTCGCAGAGACGAGAGCATTAAAGCTGTGTTAGATCAATACAGAGAGCGCCTTAACATTGCCAGAAATAATATTACAGACTTCCAACAGCGCTCCTTACTTGTATCCAAAGACCAGCTAACACAACATATTGCCACCCTTGCTAACCTCAAAGAACAAATTGTTATAACAAAAGCAGAGATTGGCCGCTCTGAATATTATGTCACGCAATTAAGCGTTGACCTTGGTGTCTCACCGTCTATGGCAGGACAGGCCTTCGCTTTACAATCCGATGGTGAGTTTAGAGCCTACCTATCTGAACTTACAGAGTCCTCATCACAATTAAGTGAATACCGCTCTCGCTGGGATGAAGGACACCCAAAAGTAAAAGCAGAACTTGCTAGGTTTGAGCAGTCAAAACAAGCCCTTCGCACACGTTCAGAGGGTTTGGTAGGCCCACATGCGGCACATGCTTTCCAAACAATGGATCTTGAGAGCAATCCAAATAGAGCGCAACTGTTTGCTGATCTTATAAGCGCTTTTGCTGCCAAAAAAGGCATCGAAGCCAAGCGCTCTGAACTCGAAAGTTCAGCACAATTATTGAGTGAGAAAATCAAAATATATGCACGTGAAGCCGCTGAATTAGATCGGCTAGAAAGAGAGTTTGACTTAGCTGAAGCCGTATTTACTTCAGCAGCTGCTCGCCTAGAAGCAAGCAAAGCAGACGTATTTGCATCATACCCTGTGATCCAATTGATGACACCGCCTTCACTTGCAATCAATGCCTCAAGCCCGAAAAAAAGTATTGCGATAGCGGCAGCATTAGCTGCAATGATATTCCTGACAATGGGCATGCTCATGGTGAACAAGCGCAGAGAGATAGTGTCAGCTATTTTGCAAAAGCCAGACTAGACGCAGCTAATCAGGACAACCAAACAAGGAGCTAATGATGTTAATGAAAGCCGCCTTGCCAGGGCAGGACAAGCGCTTCATCAGTACCGAAGAGATGCTGGTGTGGGCTGGGCTTGTTCTTACCTACCCGATGTTTTTATTGGGTATGCTATACGTGATGGGTTCAGTAATCGGGTGGATAATCGCATTTGTTATAATGCTGCGTATGTATGTCCAGACACATCGCAAATATACTCCCATTTCGTTCATGGTTTGGCTCTGGCTCATCGCTATGTTAGTCATGCTTGTAGCCTTACTAATGGCACATAGTGAGTGGTCTCTCGGGCTGCCACAAACAATAAAATCGTCAATAGGGTGGATGAAAGGCTGGGCACTACTGGCAATTTTCCCATTGATTGCAAATCTTGCACAGATCCGTAAAGAAGTTGTTGTCCGTGGCGTTTGTATTATTGCGATTCATACTTTTATCTTTGCGCTAGTTTCTCTTGCTTTTTACATTGTCAGATTACCCGGAGATATATTTTTGTCTCCGTTAAAAGTGATAGGAGGCCCAGGCGAAAGTTTCTTTATGGTGAGTTTTTATGGTATCAACCCCGAAACAGGGGCTGGACGTTGGCGCTTTTTCACCCCATGGGCACCTGCTGCTGGCTTTATGGCATGTACGTATTTAGTATTCTGTTTACAAGAAAAAAACAAACGAATACGCCGCTGGGCAATTGCAGGGTGCTGGGCTATGTTACTGTTGTCTCAATCAAGAGCCGGCATAGCTATTTTTATTATGCTTTTTCCACTTGTGATTTTTAGCGACAAACTAAAAGAGCCATGGCTCCTTATCTGCCTTGGAGTTATTGTGCCGACCATCTTACTCTTGGGAGAACCTATTTATAACGCCATCATGGACTCTTATGAAGCCATAAAGCAACAAAGACCAGGCTCTACCCGAGTCAGACAGGCGCTTGCCAATATTGCTATCCAACGCTGGCAGGCCGAAGCACCGATTTGGGGGCATGGCATTGTTGAAAGAGGGCCTAAGATGGTTGAGTTTATGCCGATAGGGTCGCATCATAGTTGGTACGGACTGCTATTTGTTAAGGGGTTAGTCGGTGCATTCGCACTGGCTATTCCGATGATTATATCAGCGCTTTATTTTTTATGGCACGCACAAACCTCAAAAACCTCGCAAATTGCGTTTTGCTTGCTCACTGTACTAATCTGCTACAGCTTTTTCGAAAATTTAGAAATTTTATCTTATCTATTCTGGCCTGCGTTATTATGGTTTGGCTTCGCATTTTCAGAACGCGATACGGGCTAACACTTAGCCACACAGTCAACGCTAAACTCATATTTGCGCAACCTGCGTGGCGCTATCCACTTGCTGTGAGTTCGACACCGCTATTTTCAATGCACAAATTCGAGGCATAAAAAAACCCTTGCTAAAAAGCAAGGGTTATAAAAAGTGGTACCAGTGGGCGGACTTGAACCGCCACGCCCGAAGGCAACGGATTTTGAATCCGTCATGTCTACCAATTCCATCACACTGGCATAATTTTTCTTTCATCTTCTAAAACAAGAGAAAATAAAGAAAAACCACTTTGAGCTTGGGCTTTTTTTATTTGCCTTCGTCTCTATGCTTTGCATTATACAAAGGCGATGCAGAACGGCAAGTAATTTTTTTGCAATATCGCGTTAACTGCTTGTTATTTGCACACAAGATGCTAGATTTCAGCCAAACGTCAACTTTATTGCTGTAAAAATGATAAAGGTAACGTATTGCTAGGCCATTAGTTAATGTAATTGAGTAAACGTTTTACACGTTTATGTGTAGAATACGCGTCAACCTTGTAATGATGAGAGTTGTTATGTCCAACATCGTTCCTGCGAACTTTGCACGCCGTTTGGCTTCACTTATATACGACAGCTTAGTTGTAATTGCATTTGCCATGCTTACGACTATTGTATTTCTGCTTATTATTAATGGATTTATTTCATTTGGGCTCTTGTCACTAGGTAGCCATGAAGATGTGTCTGCTTTGATCCAAGCAACCCCAATTTTATATACGGCAAGAACAGTCTTACTAGTGGCTGTATCTGTACTATTTTTCGCTTATTTCTGGACAAAGAGCGGCCAGACTATCGGTATGCGAGCTTGGCGCTTAAAAGTACAAACACATAATGGTGAGTTATTAACTTGGCCAACCGCAATTGCGAGAAGCTTATGTGCTCTACTTGGGCTTGGCAATTTATTAGTGTTAATCGACTTTAAGAAGAAAAGATCGCTGCAAGATTTGCTCTGTGGAACGCAAGTTATCGTATTAAGTAAAGAAGAAAATAAAAAGGTATACAACAGCTTGGACTGAATTTTCGCTCAGCAATAACCGTTATTCTGTGTGCAAAAATATAGGCCTCACTTGAAGGCCTATATTTTTTAGCTGAAAAGGTAATACCAATCAGCATGAATACCAACTAAATTTAAGGGAGTAAAGTTAGCAAATTGGTATTAATTTTGTCTTTTTAGTAGATGTATTGCCAATCCAATGAATAATAAACTTGGCATCAGCGCCCCAACAACGGGAGGCACTTGATACACCATCACGATGGGGCCAAAAATTTCATTACTCAAATGAAATGCTAAACCAGTGATCACCCCCATGATAATTCTGGCTCCCATGCTTACTGTTCTAAGAGGCCCAAAAATAAAAGAAAGTGCGACCAACAGCATCACCCCTATCGTCAGCGGCTGCATCACCTTACGCCATAGCGCCAGCTCGTAACTACTTGCGTCTTGCTCATTTTGTTTCAAATACGCTAAAAACGACCATAACCCCGTAAAAGATAGCGCGTCTGGTTCTACTGAGACTACGCCAAGCCTGTCCTCACTTAACTCAGATTCATACAACATGGATTTGGAATAGTGAGTAGTGATTTGCTGCTGACTCAAAAGCACTTCTTCAACATCCTGCAATTGCCAGCCACTCGGGGTGCTTTGTGCCGATTGCGCACGCACAATTTTTGCAAGAGTTAGCGAATCGTCGAAGTAGTAGATGGCAATGTCTTTTAATTGCCCACTTTTTTCAACATTACTGATGTTGATGAAATTGCTCCCGTCTTTAGCCCAAACACCACGCTGAGCACTGTAAACTTCACCACCGTAGATAGCTTCATTTTTGAGCTTTTTTGCAGTTTGCTCTGCCTTAGGAGCGCCCCACTCTCCTAAAGCCATCATAAATAACGCCAGTACCACCGCGGTCTTCATTACTGACATTATAATTTGCAGGCGTGACCAACCAGCGGCCTGCATCACAATAAGTTCGCTGCTAGATGCCAACGCGCCAAGCCCAATTAAGCCACCTATTAATGCCGCCATAGGAAAAAACACCACGACATCACTGGGCATGCTATAAAGGGTATATAACATCGCACCAAGCAGGTCATAGCTTCCACGACCCACAGAGCGCAACTGTTCAATAAACTTGATTAAGGTATTAATACCCACAAATACCAGCAGTGCAAACCCAGTAGTTTGCAGAATACTTCGGCCTAGATACCAATCTAGTGTCTTCATCATGCCGTTGTCTCCCGCTTCATAAATACCGATCGCACCCAAACACCAAACGGCCGTCCCTTAGCGATTAAATAAACACCAATAAATAGTACACATAGGTGGATCCACCATAAACCAACAGATGCAGGAACTTTTTCTTCCGCTAGTAAAAATTTACCGGCATTGAGGAGGATAAAATAGCCCAAATATAATGCGATAGCAGGAACCAATTTCGCAAATTTGCCTTGCCTTGGGTTAACCACACTCAGTGGGACTGCGAGCAGAGTTAGCAACAAAATAGAAATAGGTACTGACAGTCTCAACTGAAATTGTGCTTTGGCTTCAGGCGTATCCATTTCTAGTAACTGTAGACTAGGAATAGCCTCTAGTTTTCGACGCTGATGCTCTATTTCTTGTTCTTTAATTTGCACTTGATAGCTACCAAATTCAGTTCTACTTAGCGCCTGACTGAAACCATCGGTTTCGTAGCGTTTACCGTCATGAAGCAACAGCTGCTGCTCACCGGTCTCTAATTCTATGACTTCGCCTTTTTGGGCATACACTAAGCGTGCAGCCTGATTGGAATCTTTTTCAGGGAGTTGTGCTACAAATACTTTGTTTAGTTCACGTCCCTGATCGCTGATCCCATGGACAAATACCACCGCTTTTTCGTTTCCGGTTTGTTGAAACCTACCTGCACGAAGGGCAGATAACCCTGACTCGGCATCAGCCTGCTCTCTTAGCTGATACTCTTTTTCACTGGCCCATGGCGCTATATACATGCTCACGCAAGCCGCAAGTAACGCAAAGAAGGCGCTAGACACCAACGTCACTCGCACAACATACCATTCGCTTACCCCGCAGGCTTTTAATACTGTCATTTCACTGTCAGCATAGATGCGACTGTACGCAAGAATTATCCCAAGAAAGAGGCTCAGCGGTAAAATGTAGCCAGCAAGTTGCGGCAATTTCAAGGCTAGCATAGCAAGCACTAACTTACCGGGTATACCTCCTTCAGATGCAGAGCTCAGAATGAGTACAAACTTTTGTGACAAAAAAATTGTCATTAGGGTGAGAAAAACCGCAATCTGAGATTTTAGTACCTCACCCGTTAAATAGCGGAAAATAAGCAATGTTCGTCCCTATAAAACGTCTCGTTTCACTGGAATAGTGGGAAAAATTGAGTAAACTGATTATTTTAGTCAGTTTATTATATGTCAATGTAACGCAATATCCTACCTAAGGTTAAAGCATAATCACGACTTTAATGTAGGAAAGTGTGTTGACATCAAAAGTTCAAAAAGACATAACAAAGACTCAGGAGTCGCAATGGAATTCAGCGTTAAAAGTGGTAGTCCAGAGAAACAGCGCAGCGCATGTATTGTTGTAGGTGTATATGAACCACGCCGTCTCTCACCAATTGGTGAACAGCTGGATAAAATAAGCGAAGGCTACATCTCCAACTTACTCAGACGTGGTGATCTTGAAGGCAAACCAGGACAAGTTTTACTGCTGCACCATGTTCCTAACGTGTTAAGTGAACGTGTTTTATTGGTCGGCTGTGGTAAAGAAAGAGAATTAGACGACAAGCAATATAAACAAATCATCTCAAAGACCATCAATACATTGAATGAAACCGGCTCAATGGAAGCGGTATGTTTCTTAACAGAACAACATGTAAAAGGCCGTGACACCTATTGGAAAGTTCGCCAAGCTGTTGAGACCACACAAGACTGTTTATATACCTTTAATCAATTAAAGAGTAAAAAGAGCGAAGCAAGACGCCCACTTCGCAAAATAGTGTTTAACGTCCCCACACGCCGTGAACTAACTATTGGTGAAAGCGCGATTGAACATGGCCTAGCGATCGCCGCGGGAAGCAAGCTGTGTAAAGACGTAGCAAATATGCCACCAAATATCTGTAACCCACGCTATTTAGGTGAGCAGGCACAACAATTGGCTGAAGACTTTGATAATGTGACGGTAAACCTTGTTGGCGAACAAGAAATGGAAGAGCTGGGTATGCACTCTTACCTAGCGGTTGGCCGTGGCAGCCATAACGAGTCGGTGATGTCGGTGATCCACTATAATGGTGGTGATGAAGGGCAAGCACCAATCGTATTCGTGGGTAAAGGGCTCACTTTCGACTCCGGTGGCATCTCTATAAAACCAGGAGAAGCCATGGACGAAATGAAATACGACATGGGGGGTGCCGCTGGCGTGCTTGGTTTGATGCGCGCAGTAGTACAAATGCAGCTACCACTTAACGTCATAGGTGTATTAGCAGGCTGTGAAAACATGCCTAGCGGCGATGCTTATCGCCCTGGCGACATTCTAACAACTATGTCTGGCCAGACCGTTGAAGTACTTAACACGGATGCCGAGGGTAGGTTGGTGCTATGTGATGCCTTAACGTATGTTGAAGCCTTCGAGCCAGAGACGGTTGTAGATGTTGCAACACTCACTGGTGCCTGCATTGTCGCACTTGGCAGTCATGCCACAGGTTTGTTATCTAACCACAACCCGCTAGCCCATGATTTACTCAAAGCATCTGAGCAAAGTGGTGACAGAGCATGGCAACTGCCACTTTGGGATGATTATCAAGAGCAGTTAGAAAGCCCATTTGCAGACTTTACTAACTTAGGCGGTCGTGCAGCTGGCACAATCACAGCAGCATGCTTCTTATCTAAGTTTACTAAAAAATACAACTGGGCGCATTTAGACATCGCGGGTACCGCATGGCGTAGCGGCAAAAACAAAGGCGCCACGGGCCGTCCTGTGCCTATGCTGATGCAATATTTACTGAATCGCGCCAATATCACAGATGCACAGCAAGATTAACACTTTTGGTCGCGAACTTGTTTAAGCAAGTTCGCGACATCAAATCACGGCCTATTTCCCCATCATAACCGAAGGCTACAGAGTACTTAAATTTCCCAAGTCGGCGATCCCCACCACTTATTATATTTTATTCTGCTTAGTTTGGTTCTTGATTGATGGTATTGCCTTTATATGGCAGAATACAGCCTTATTTATGTGCATTTATATGGCGCTATATTTAGTTTTAAACTAAGCCGCGCATACTAACTTTATTAGTCTACTCAATCACAGTAAAAACATTACAGATATTGAGCAGCTGTGGAGTCTGTGGCAAACCTCAGGACTCCTCGCAATTGGTATTATTATCATGACTATCAAAGCGCGCTTTTACGTGTTAAAACAAAACGATGAGCCGGGGGTTAGCGTTCCGGCTCATTTTGATCTGGCAGCACAAACTGCGGCGAGCTTATATCAAGCTGGACACCGTATCTTTGTTAACGTGGATAATACTGACGACGCTCATTTATTCGATGAGCATCTTTGGTGTTTTGACGCAGACAGATTTGTGCCCCACAACTTACAAGGCGAAGGCCCCAAAGGCGGCGCACCAGTGGAAATTGGCACTATGCCTCCTGCTGCTCGTCGCCCCGTGCTCATTAATCTGGCTCGGGTCATCCCTGACTTTATTCGTCGCTTTGAGCAGGTGATAGATTTTGTGCCTGTTGAAGCCAGCGCTAAGCAAGCCGCGCGAGAACGCTTTAAGCAACTTCGTGCACTTGGCGCAACAATTTCCACTGAAGACATTGAGAAATAGCATTTTTAGGGTTCTGTGTAATGGATAAAACCTACAATCCACAAGATATTGAACAGTCTTTGTATCAAGACTGGGAGTCAAATGGCTACTTTAAGCCATCAGGCAATGGTGACGCATACTCGATTATGATCCCACCGCCGAATGTCACAGGTAGTCTACACATGGGCCACGCGTTCCAAGACACTATCATGGACACGTTGATCCGCTACCAGCGTATGAAAGGCAAGAACACGCTTTGGCAAGTGGGCACTGACCATGCAGGTATTGCAACTCAGATGGTGGTTGAGCGTAAGCTTGCAGCCGAAGAAGGTAAATCACGCCATGATTTAGGCCGTGACGAATTCATCAATAAAATCTGGGAATGGAAAGAGCAATCAGGTGGCACAATCACCAAACAGTTACGCCGTTTAGGTGCATCTGTAGATTGGGATAGAGAACGTTTTACCATGGACGATGGCCTGTCTGAAGCGGTAAAAGAAGTATTCGTGCGCCTATATCAAGATGACTTAATCTACCGCGGTAAGCGCCTTGTTAACTGGGATCCAAAATTACACACTGCGATTTCTGATTTAGAAGTTGAAAACAAAGATAAACAGGGTCATATGTGGAATTTGCGCTACCCGCTTGCGGATGGCGTAACCACTAAAGATGGTAAAGACTACATTATCGTAGCAACCACACGTCCAGAGACCATGCTAGGTGACACTGGTGTTGCAGTAAACCCGGATGATGAACGTTACCAAGACTTAATTGGCAAAGAAATTCTACTTCCTATCGTCAACCGTCGCATCCCTATCGTTGCTGATGAACATGCGGATATGGAGAAAGGTACAGGCTGCGTAAAGATCACACCAGCGCACGACTTTAACGATAACGAAGTTGGTAAGCGTCATGAGCTGCCAATGATCAACGTGTTCAACAAAGACGCAGCTGTTCTGAATACGGGTGAGTGCTTTACTTTTGATGGTAAGCCACTTGAAGCGATGGATGCCCCAATTCCAGAGCGTTTCCACGGCCTTGACCGTTTCGATGCGCGCAAGCTAATTATTGACGAGTTTGAGCAGCTTGGTCTACTTGAGAAAATCGACGACCACAGCCTAACTGTGCCTTACGGCGACCGCTCTGGCGTAGTTATCGAGCCACTACTTACCGATCAGTGGTATGTTCGCGTAGCTCCTCTTGCAGAGCCTGCGGTAAAAGCGGTAGAAGATGGTGATATTCAATTCGTACCTAAGCAATACGAGAACATGTACTTTTCTTGGATGCGTGATGTTCAAGACTGGTGTATTTCCCGTCAACTTTGGTGGGGCCACAGGATCCCAGCTTGGTATGATAATGAAGGTAATGTATATGTTGGCCGTGACGAAGTAGAAGTACGTCAAAACCATAACCTTGATGCAAGCGTAGTACTTACACAAGATGAAGACGTATTAGACACTTGGTTCTCTTCAGCACTGTGGACTTTCTCAACATTAGGTTGGCCTGAAAACACAGAAGATCTAAAGGTATTCCACCCTTCAGATACCTTGGTTACTGGTTTCGACATTATCTTCTTCTGGGTAGCTCGCATGATCATGATGACCATGCACTTCATCAAAGATGAAGATGGTAAACCTCAAGTTCCATTTAAGACCGTTTATGTGACTGGCCTTATTCGCGATGAAAATGGCGATAAGATGTCTAAGTCAAAAGGTAACGTGTTAGACCCACTAGACATGATTGATGGTATCGATCTTGAGAGCCTAGTGACTAAACGCACGGGCAACATGATGCAGCCACAACTAGCTGCAAAAATTGAGAAAAACACGCGCAAAACATTTGCCGATGGTATTGAAGCACACGGCACAGATGCCTTGCGCTTTACCCTAGCAGCAATGGCGTCAACGGGACGTGATATCAACTGGGATATGAATCGTCTTGAAGGTTACCGTAACTTCTGCAACAAGCTTTGGAATGCTAGCCGTTATGTATTGATGAACACAGAAGAACAAGACTGTGGCTTCAATGAGAACGAAAAAGTGTATTCTCTTGCCGATCGTTGGATTTTAGGGCAATTCCAAAATACGGTTAAGGTGTTCTCTGAGCACTTAGATAACTACCGTTTTGACCTTGCAGCAAATACGATTTATGAGTTCACATGGAACCAATTCTGCGACTGGTATCTTGAGCTAACAAAGCCAATTCTGTTTAAAGGCAATGAAGCACAGCAGCGTGGTACACGCCATACGCTTATTACCGTGTTGGAAGGCTTACTTCGTTTGATGCACCCACTAATGCCTTATATCACAGAGACCATTTGGCAACGTGTAGCACCAATCGCTGGGGTCGAAGCAAAGACAATTATGCTTGAAGCCTTCCCTGTATTTGACGAAAGCAAAGTTGATGCGCAAGCGATGGCAGACCTTGAGTGGGTGAAGCAATTTATTATCGCTGTCCGTAATATTCGTGGTGAAATGGATATCAGCCCAAGTAAGCCGTTAAACGTGTTACTTGCTGGTGCAAGCGACGAAGACAAGCGTCGTCTAGAAGAAAATCAAGCTTTCTTAAGCGCATTAGCGAAACTGGAAACAGTAGACTTACTCGCAAGCAAAGACGAAGCACCAGCTTGTGCAACTGCATTTATTGGCGACCTTGAGATTATGATCCCAATGGCAGGCCTGATTGATGTTGAAGCAGAGCTTGCGCGTATTGCTAAACAGCTTGAAAAAGCAGAAAAAGGCCTAGCTCAGGTTGAGAAAAAACTTGCGAACGAAAAGTTTGTAAGCAATGCACCTGAAGCAGTACTTGCTAAAGAAAAAGCGAAATTAGCTGAGTTTAGCGATGCGAAAACAAAGCTACTTGAACAAAAAGCTAAGATAGAAAGCTTATAATCGCTTTCTATTGTCCAGCTTTTTAGCTAGAAAATCGAAAAAGCCGCAAAATTGCGGCTTTTTTCATAATACTAATTTTACTGTTGTTCAAATAAACTGTCTGTGCTCAGCCCTTCGTGCTGTAAAATGTCTTTTAAACGTCTCAGTGCTTCTACTTGGATTTGTCTTACACGCTCTCTAGTTAAGCCTATTTCGCGGCCAACATCTTCAAGCGTAGATGGTTCATAGCCAAGTAGACCAAAGCGTCTTGCCAACACTTCTCGCTGCTTTGGATTAAGTTCACCAAGCCAGTCAACGATATGCTTATTAATATCATTGCTTTGTACTTCAGTTTCTGGACCACCACCCTTTTCGTCCGCGATAATATCGAGCAGTGCTTTGTCATTTTCACCACCAATAGGCGTATCTACTGAGGTGATCTTCTCATTCAAACGTAGCATCTTACTGACTTCTTCGACTGGTTTATCGAGGCACTCAGCGATTTCTTCCGCAGTGGGTTCATGATCTAACTTTTGCGTCAACTCTCGAGCTGTACGCAGATACACATTGAGCTCTTTTACGACATGGATTGGTAAACGAATAGTGCGAGTCTGATTCATTATCGCTCGCTCGATGGTTTGGCGGATCCACCAAGTTGCATAGGTAGAAAATCTAAACCCGCGTTCCGGGTCAAATTTTTCTACAGCTCTTATGAGCCCCAGGTTCCCCTCTTCAATCAGGTCAAGTAAAGCTAAGCCACGGTTGTTGTAACGGCGCGCTATTTTCACAACTAGCCTTAAATTGCTCTCAATCATCCGTTTGCGTGAAGCTTCACAGCCTCTGAGTGCCTTGCGTGCAAAATACACTTCTTCTTCTGCACTGAGCAGAGGGGAAAATCCAATTTCACCTAAATAAAGCTGAGTAGCGTCCAAGTTTTTAACCACTTCTTCTTTGGCAAAAACATCTTCGTCATCTTCGAGATCTTCGAGCAATTCATCTTTTGGTTCGTCGATGTTGTCATCGTCAAACTTATCTAACTCTGGAGTTGATTTTGTAGGTAATTTTGCAGTGTGAGCCATAAGTATTCTCCCCAAGCGAATAAAAGTACGGGTACTCGACCTAATCGATGTACTCACATACTTTATGGCAAGTATTTTGCCGGGTTTACAGCTTGGCCTTTAAAACGGATCTCAAACCTCAGTGCCGTCTTAGAAGCGTCTGTACTACCCATTTCGGCAATTTTTTCCCCAACTTTAACTTTTTGCTGTTCCCTGACGAGTAACTTAGCGTTATGAGCATAGGCGCTTAGATAATCATCTGTATGTTTCAAAATGATTAAATTACCGTATCCTCGCAGTGCGCTCCCTGCATATACAACTACACCGCCAGCAGCAGCCCTTACTGAAGTACCAGGTTTATTAGAGATTTCTAAACCCTTGTAACCGTTTTCTTTAACTGAAAACTGACGTGTTACCTTTCCTTCAGTCGGCCATTTCCATAGTACCTTATTATTATACAAAGCCTTGGCACTATTAGATTTTTGTGTGGCTTGTCTTTGAACATACTCTCGTTGTTTTGGCTTATCAAGCTCTTTTTTAGCGATTTTGTTACTTTTTTGTTTTAAAGACTGAGACTTGCGGTTTACTTTTGTATATTTATTGTTCTTTTTATTCTTATTTACTGGATACTCTAAGCGTATAATTTGATTCGGATAGATAGTGTACGGGGGCTTAATTTTATTGATTTTCGCAAGCGTTCTTACATCTTTGTTAGCACTAAATGCAATTGCAAATAAAGTATCGCCTTTTTTAACTTTGTAACTACTTCCGTTTATATTAATTTTATGTGTCGAAGTGGTCTTACCAGAATACAATGTAGTAACAGGTGCTGGGGTATGATTTGATGAACAAGCAACAAGCAAGCCGCTTAAACAAATCGATATAATGACCCTAGGCTTGCGCATTACTTATATTTTCCAGTATGAATAAGGACTACTTTCATATTAATCTAACTTAAATTTATTGTATTTTCACACTTTACTGGAAAAAATAGAGATATTTTATGTAGTTGCTATGTGAGTTCAGCTTCACGGCATCTAAAAGTCAAAGCTACAACTTGTCCTTAATTTAACTTGGACTCGAGTCAACTAAAGACCTAAGCTCAACAGGTGTACTATTACTCTGGCTTGAGACTACTTCTTAATCTAAGGCAAGCTTTTGCGTCAATAGCTAGCCTATTGCAAACAAGCTAAACGCAGTAGTATGGGATTGCAGCTACTCGAGAACAATTTATATCAATTATCTTAGTAAAGTTTGCTTTTTTAAGGCAAGGAAATCTTGTCAATAACACTACTCCCGCATTCTACTAACGCTGCGATAGCAACCTCCGTGGAAGCCAGACAAAAATTTTGCTATTTAGTTGTTCTAAATAAGAATTTTTTAACGCTGTTAGCGTCAGATTTCCCCCTTCAAATTGTGCAAGTATTAAGGCTAATTGGTATCAATATCTCGAGTCCAGATTATCTAATTTGAAGGCCGCCTTTACGCTATTTGCTTAAATTAATTTGAGCGCAGTTGAGTAGTAAACAGCCTGAGCTTCGGATAAGTAGCTAGAGTTTTTGACATCGGCTGTATATTATTGTCTAACTCACTTCACCGGCAACCAAAGGTACAAAGCGTACTGGCGCTAAGGCATGACGAATATATTGCTCTCCCTTTTTGACAAATAAAGTCAACGTTTGCGTCTCAACACCGATTGGGATGATCATTGCACCTCCGTCTTGTAGCTGAGCAAGTAAGTCATCAGGCACCGATTGTGCTGCTGCGGTGACAATAATGCCAGCAAACGGGGCTTTTGATGGCCAACCTTTCCACCCATCCCCATGCTTCATTGTGACATTGTATAAATCTAATAAGTGAAGCCGTCTTCTAGCTTGCCACTGTAATGATTTAATTCGCTCTATGCTAAATACCTGCTCAAAAACCTGTGCAAGAATAGCAGTTTGATATCCAGAGCCAGTACCAACCTCTAATATACTTCCCTTTACGCCAACTTGTTTCAATACTTCAGTCATTTTTGCGACAATAAAAGGCTGAGAAATAGTTTGTCCTTGTCCAATAGGAAGCGCTGTGTTTTCATAAGATTTATGCTTCAACACTTCGTCGACAAACAAGTGCCTTGGGGTACTTGCCATTACCTCAAGTATTTGTTTGTCTACAACTCCTTGTTGTTTTAACAGCGCCACTAGCGCATTGGCGCTGCCCTGATAATTATTCAGCACACGCGCCTCTACAATAACCAGCTAGCCACTGCATCTAAGCTTTCGTGAGCGGTCATATCAACTTTTAACGGAGTAATTGCAGCATAACCATTATTCACTGCATGAAAATCAGTCCCTTCTCCAGCATCACTTTCACGCCCAAGAGTGCCGTACCAATATACGCTTCTACCCCAAGGATCTATTTGCTCTGTCATCGTGTCAGCTTTGTGACGCGCTCCCAAACGCGTTACTTTTATTCCCTTGAGTTCATCAAGGGGAATATCTGGTACATTGATATTAATGATTTGGTCTTTTGGCAGTGGGTGATTTGCCAACTTTTTAATGATCTCTATTGTCACATGTGCGGCGGTTTCATAGTGCGCTTCATTTTTTGAACACAGTGATACCGCAATGGCAGGTAGCCCTAAATGCCGTCCCTCAGTCGCAGCAGCAACGGTTCCTGAATATAGCGTATCATCACCAAGATTGGCGCCATTATTAATACCTGCAACCACTAAATCAGGCAATTCATCAGTAAGTTTGCTGACACCTAAATGAACACAGTCCGTTGGCGTGCCATTCACCGAAATAAAGCCATTATCTAATGTCGTTGCTCGTAAAGGATTTAAAAGCGTTAATGAGTTGCTAGCACCACTACAGTTTCGGTCTGGGCCAATCACCGTAACATCAGCTATCTGAGACAATGCTTGATACAAAATAGCAATCCCTTTGGCGTGAACACCATCATCATTACTTAATAGGATCTTCATTTTTACCTCTTCTTTGGCAGGCAATGCGTAGCTTGTTGCCATCTGATTTTTTATTTTGATTAGTCAATAGGTTGCAAGCAAGCCGAACCAGCCGTTGACTTAATATTAGCACTCTTCACAATGACTGCTAGCACCAGTTAATATCGTTTTGCTTTTATACCTACTCAATTTGCAGGCGTAAGTTTAACGTTCGCTGCAATAAAGACCTCATCCTTAAAACGTCGAAGTTACAAACTTTTAGTCTGCCTATAGCACTGTAGGTACCTTGGCAATAGCAAGCTTAGGTAGTAGCGCTGCCACACCATCTTCTCTTAACCTAGTCCGCTTACACTCAATTAAGCAAATTAATATTACTCACCTGGAACTTTGACTATTTCTTACTAGCATCACAGTGATTGACAAGCTCTCTGAGCACAGCGGTTGCAAAAGTACCTTTTGGCAAACTAAATTCAAGTACCATAGAACTTTGTTCGGTCATACTAACTTTGAACTCTTGTGGCATTAATCTGAGTGCTCTACGCTCATTCTTCATACCAAACTCAGCCAACCCATTATGCCACTGTGAAAATGAACTCAACCACTCTCGCTCTTGTGGTAGTAACCCTTTTTCACCTTTACCAACTAATGGCGCAGAAAGCAGAATATCGTTACCTAACAGTCGTTCTATTAATTCGCAATCAATATCTGATTCAAAAAAAGCATTACTGCCATTTAAAAGGAATATTTCACGATGCCAGGTGGTTGCCAAGCCATGTTCAGCAACTCGACGACTCACGACTTGATTAAAAAGGTGTGACCTCGCCGCGGACAAAACCAGGCCTCTGAGCTTTTTATCTCGAATTTTTTCACCATCAAACAATCTCTGTGCCATATCAAGGTTGTGACCATCATGACCAAAACGCTGCTCCCCAAAGTAATTTGGGACTCCCTGACGTACTGCGTTAATACGAGACAAAATATCGAGTGGCTCAGTGACGTTACGTAACGTAATGGCGAAACGATTACCTTTATGGCAGCCTGTTTTCAGTTTTCGGTTATGTCTTACCTGTTTTACAATAAAGATTGAGTCACTATTGAGCGCGCTAAAGTCCAAAGGTTTTTTTATTGGCACCGGTACACTAAACCATTGGGTACAAACACCATGCCTATCTTTAATACCAGCATAACTCACCTCACGAGGAGGGAGCTGCGCAAACTCTGCTAATTTCTTCGCCACATATGCGGTATTTTCGCCCTTTTTGATGATTTGTAAGCAAACATGCTCACCTTCACCAGTAAAAGGTATGTCTAAGATCTCGTCAACCCGAAAGTCCTCTGGTTGTGACTTGAAGTCACCATCAGAGAGGGGTTTACCATATAGATAATTTAATGTCTTCATGTTTTAACCAACAGCACGACTGCGTGACTTGAGATCCCTTCTTTGCGCCCCTCAAACCCCAGTTTTTCTGTGGTAGTTGCTTTCACATTAACTTGGTCTAGTTGGGTTTCACAGTCCGTCGCAATATTACCGCGCATCGCATCGATATGAGGTCGCATTTTCGGCGCTTGAGCTACAATGGTGACGTCAATATTCCCAATTTGATAACCTCGAGCCTTCACTTGTTCCATAACACGGCGCAACAAAATACGACTGTCTATATTTTCAAATTCACTCGCGGTGTCAGGAAAGTGTTTACCAATGTCTCCAAGTGCGAGCGCACCTAATAAAGCATCACATAACGCATGAATCGCCACATCTCCATCAGAGTGAGCGATAAACCCCTGTTCATAAGGAATTTTTTCGCCACAAATTGTCAGCGGTCCAGCACCACCAAATTTATGAACATCAAATCCGTGGCCAATTCTAATCATGCTGCTTACCTTGTTGTTGAATAATAAACTCCGCCAGAGGTAAATCCTCCGGAGTGGTGATCTTAATATTATCTGTGCGTGCGGCTATCAACTGAACTGGTTTTTTTTGTAATTCCATCGCTGACGCTTCATCTGTAATATTAGCGCCTTGCGCTAACCCAAGCTCCAGTGCCGCCAATAACTCTTCATACTTAAACATTTGCGGTGTGAAAGCCTGCCATAAAGACTCTCTCGGCACCGTTTTTTGCACCAATTCAGTACCACATTTAATCGTATCTTTAACTCTGGCAGCTAGTATGCCACCTTGTCCCTCATTAACACACTTTGCTATCAAGTGATGAATGTCTTCAAGCGCGACGAGAGGTCGAGCAGCATCATGCACGAGTACCCAATCAGGCTTACTCGAAGCTAACGCTCGTAGAGCGAGCAACACAGAATCAGCACGCTCCTTACCACCGTCACAGTGACCAAAGCGACTGTCCGGCAGCAAGCTCGTAGTAAAATAGCTATCTTCTTTCGATACGGCCACCATGAACTGCTCAACGCCATCCAGTTTCGCTAATTTCTCTAATGTGTGAACTAAAATAGGTTTGCCCAATAAAGGGATATACTGCTTAGGCACCTGTGCCTGCATTCTACTGCCGACACCGGCAGCTGGAATAATAACCGCTAATTTATCGTTTCTTTTCATGGGGTACTTTAGGTAATACGCGGATGAAGGTTTCGCCAGGCTTGATCATACCAAGCTCATGACGAGCACGCTCTTCAACCCCTTCGAGGCCCAGCTTGAGATCTTCAATATCCGCTTTGAGTAGTTTATTTCTTTTGCTTAGGTTGGTGTTAGTTTCTTGGTGCGATTTAACTACAGATTTAATCCGCGTGTAATCCTCCACGCCGTTGTGGCCGAACCAGAGTCTATATTGAATAAATAGCGCTAACACGAACAGCGCTAATTGAAAAAATCGCATCGTTTATTCCAAACTTCTACCATTGAGCCACTTTTGGATTATTGACTCGTCTTTATTTTTTGTACGTGTGACCAATTAATCGCACTGGCTAATAACATTTCTCTTAATGTTAGCCTGCGCGGTGGTGCCGCTTTACCGTAATGCCAAGTGTGACCGCAGCACGCAGCAACCATCAAGGCTTTTGTGGGTTTTAACAGCTCAATAGATTGCGTCTCCGGTGGCGTTAAACTGTCACCGTTCATCGCAAACCAGCCAAACTGATTACAATGGACTTTTCCTGAAGCGCAAATTTGATCAACACTATCTAATCGCACAGTAACACCCGAAAGTTCAGCACAAAGAACTGGAGCCACTAACCCAACTTTTACTTTGTTTAAAAAAAATGCCTCATTGGCTACTTTATCACTTTTTGGCTGAGTTTTTTGTTTTGCCAGCCAACAGCCATTAAAGCTGTCTAGTTCAAGTGGTACATCACCATGAATAATGTGAGTAGCAGCACGCTCCACATAATACGGTAGGCTGTTTAACAAACGCTGAAGACGTTGATGATCAGATAATTCAGCAAGTTTTGGCAGTTCTCTGGCATAAAATACATTTACAAGTTCTGCAAACATCAGGCGTGATGCTTCATCATACCAAATTGTATTTTGCTGCTGCTCCAAAACGCCTCCTATCGGTACAATCTATCAACGTAGACCGGTGTACATCCTTTATACACTAGCCATGTTTCAAATCAAAGCAAAGTGCGCAGCTGAATAAGCCTTATGGTTTAGTTCCTAGTTTAGCTTCTCCTTCAGCCATAAACTGGACTACCGAACTACGTTTTTTACCAATTAGGAAACTTCCATCCGTCAAAAACATAAAGTTTTGCCAACACCGTTTGAACACATCAAAGCGGGTCTCAATTACATCATCTCGAGAGAGACAAAAATACACCGTGGTATTGGCTTGCCAATCAAGAAATTGCTCAATCGCTTCTGGAAATTGCTCACCAGCCTCCCAGGGCTGTTCCCAACTAAGGGTTTCTTGCCATGACTCAGCTTTGCCAACCCAATCTGTTTTATCAAAAAAATCTGGGTGATCTTTTTCGTTGCTCACCATGGTGCTCCAAAGCACCGCTGCACGCGCCGCAGACATTGGTTTTATCAATGCCAAATCGGCAGCTTCGATTGGAAGATCTTTATGTTTGAAAACCCAAGCTTTCTTATAATCGTCCAGCGCAATATAATTCATCTTTAAACACCTTCAGTCTTAATGGCACGGATTATAACATTTCAGTCCGTCACGTACGGCTTTTATTTTTTGGAGCTTGAATTAGTGGATATCACACCTGGAATTTACCGCCACTACAAAGGAAAACTTTATCGTGTGCATGCTTTGGCAACACACAGTGAAACGCAGGAAAAACAAGTGGTTTATCAAACCCTATATGGAGATATGAGCTTTTGGGTTAGGCCACTTGAAATGTTTTTAGAAAACGTTATGGTCGAAGGCGAGGCGGTACCTCGCTTTACCTTAATTGAAACCGAAGCAGGGTTGGCAGCGAAAAGCTGATTGTGGCAAGATGCGGTTATCTCATCTGACCACAAGAAGCTGAATTATGTTTAAAGGTACTGATCAATATATTGCTACCTCTGCACTACAACAGGCCGTGAATGCGGCCATCGTATTAGAAAAACCACTCTTAATTAAAGGCGAACCTGGTACAGGTAAAACCTTACTCGCTGAAGAACTTGCTAAAAGTTTAGACACAGAGTTAATCCAATGGCATATAAAGTCAACCACCAAGGCCCAGCAAGGCTTGTACGAATACGATGCGGTCTCGCGTTTGCGCGACAGCCAACTTGGCGACCCTCGCGTTAACGATGTTAGTAACTACATCATCAAAGGAAAATTATGGCAGGCGTTTACCGCCACAAAACGCCCTGTTTTACTCATAGATGAAATCGATAAAGCTGATATTGAATTTCCCAATGATCTACTGTTAGAACTCGATAAAATGGAATTTCACGTTTACGAAACTAACGAGCAAATAAAGGCAAAGGTGCGCCCCATCGTTATTATTACTTCAAATAATGAAAAAGAGCTGCCAGATGCCTTTTTACGCCGCTGCTTTTTCCATTATATCGACTTCCCAAGCAAAGAAGAGATGCAGCAAATTGTGGATGTGCATTTTCCACATATTAAATCGAGCTTGGTACAACGTGCTCTTGAAAGCTTTTTCCAATTACGCGACACACCAAACTTAAAGAAAAAGCCCAGTACGAGTGAGCTGCTTGACTGGTTAAAACTATTGCTCGCAGAAGATATTTCCCCTGAGACATTACACGATAAATCCAATAAAGGTGGCTTGATGCCATTATTCGGCGCACTACTTAAAAATGAACAAGATGTTTCTTTGGTTGAAAAACTCGCCTTTATGAGCCGACGCTGATCATGCTTATTGATTTTGTACTCACACTTAGACGTTACGGTATTAAAGCAAGTTTGCGAGAATTACTGGACTGTCTAGAAGCACTTGATAAAGAGGTGTGCTTTGCCGATTTGGACGGCTTTTACTTTTTGGCAAAAACCATCTTCGTGAAAGATGAAACTTTGTTTGATAAATTCGATCGTGCGTTTGCTGATTACTTTGAGGGAATAGAGTCAATAGACCTCTTCTCAAAACTTCAACAGCAGCAATTACCTGAGGATTGGCTGCGTAAAGAGTTTGAGAAATCACTGTCTGAAGAAGAAAAAGCCAAACTCAACGCAATGGGTGGACTCGATAAGCTCATTGAAACGTTGAAAGCACGCTTGGCAGAGCAACAAAAACGTCACGCTGGCGGCAATAAGTGGGTTGGTACAGGGGGCACTTCACCTTTTGGGGCTTACGGCTATAATCCTGAGGGGATCCGCATTGGCCAAGATGGAAATCGCCATCGCAGAGCAGTAAAAGTTTGGGACAAACGGCAATACCGCAACCTCGATTGCAATACTGATATTAGCAGCCGCAATATCAAATTAGCTCTTAAGCAGTTGCGTAAATTTGCACGCAGCGGGGCAAGTGATCAGCTTGATCTGAATGAGACTATTCGTGCCACCGCAAGACAAGGCGGCATGTTAGATGTAAAAATGGCACCAGAGCGACATAACTCAGTTAAAGTCTTGATGCTGTTTGATATTGGTGGCTCCATGGATGACCATATCCAGCTATGTGAGCAACTTTTTAGTGCCGCACACGGTGAGTTTAAGCATCTTGAATTTTTTTACTTCCATAATTGTGTGTACGAACATGTTTGGCACGATAATGACCGTCGTGACAGCGAATTGCTTGACACTTATCAGCTAATTAACCGTTATGGCTCAGACTATCGGCTAATATTTGTTGGTGACGCGACAATGGGCCCCTATGAAATCACCTATCCCGGCGGTAGCGTAGAGCATTGGAATCAAGAGGCTGGAGCCACGTGGCTGAACCGTTTAACCAATCACTTTAGTAAGGTGGCTTGGCTTAATCCTCAGCCGCAAAGTTATTGGTCTTACTACCATTCAATCGAGCTAATAAATCAATTAATGCAAGACCGAATGTATCCGCTAACAATTGAGGGATTAAGTCAGGCGTTTAAAGAGTTAAGCTAAAAGAGTCTTGCTTGCAAGGAAAGCGTCTTGCAAGCAATGATGCGAGGTTACTCATTCGCTTCAATAGGTTCTAATTGTAGTTTTGAAGCAATCAATACGGCTTGGGTACGATTATAGACGCCTAGCTTTCTGAAAATAGCAGTAATGTGTGCCTTTACCGTCGCTTCTGAGATATTTAATTCATAGGCAATTTGTTTATTTAACAGGCCTTCATGAAGGTATTGCAACACTTTATATTGCTGCGGTGTTAATGACGCAACCTGCTGCGCAAGCTCTTTATCTTCCCCCTCTAGCTCTGCGACTTTGTCTTTCATTCCTTCTGGTAACCAACTTTCTCCATCAAGCACTTGTTCGATAGCTTCTGTAATTTGCTCGACCGATGCTGCTTTTGGGATAAACCCCATCGCACCATAACCCATGACCTTTGAGATGATTGAAAGATCTTCGCTTCCCGACACGACAACAACAGGGAGGCTTGGGTGATCCTCTCGGATCCGAATTAGTCCATATAAATCACCATTGCCCGGCATATGTAAGTCGAGCAGCAGTAGGTCTAGTTCTTCTTGTTGTTGTAAGACCGAGAGCGTAGTGTCAAAGTTTTCAGATTCGAATACCTCTAGCCCTTCAAATTGCGCTTTTAGAGCCCCCTTAAGCGCCTCTCGAAATAGAGGATGATCATCCGCGATTAAAAACTGATACATGCTATGCTCCTAAAAAATCGGCTGTTATCGTAAAGATAACAGCCGTTATAGTATGTTTATATTAGGTCGCAATTCAAGTCATTCTGTTAACGATTTAATCTATTCTCGATTAATTCATCAACAACACTTGGATCAGCAAGGGTAGAAGTATCACCTAATTGCTGATATTCATTCGCAGCTATTTTACGTAAAATGCGGCGCATAATTTTACCGGAGCGCGTTTTAGGCAGACCTGGAGACCACTGGATCATATCTGGGGTTGCTATTGGGCTTAACTCTTTCCTAACCCAACTTCTCACTTCCTTGGTTAACTCATCAGACACCATAACGCCTTCGTTTGGTGTGATGTAAACATAAATACCTTGGCCTTTGATGTCATGTGGGTATCCTACCACGGCCGCTTCAGCAACCGCCTCATGGGCAACTAACGCACTTTCGATTTCAGCAGTTCCTAAACGATGACCTGAAACGTTAAGTACATCATCAACACGACCTGTGATCCAATAGTAACCATCCTCGTCCCGACGGCAACCATCGCCCGTAAAATATACGCCCGGATAAGCAGAGAAATAGGTTTGTTCAAAACGTTCATGATCGCCATACACGGTACGCGCTTGAGAGGGCCAGCTATCCAAAATTACCAGATTGCCTTCCATTGCACCTGTAAGCGTATTACCTTCTGCATCAAATAGTGCTGGAGCAATGCCAAAGAATGGACGGGTCGCAGAACCCGGCTTAAGTGCCGTTGCACCAGGTAATGGCGTGATCATGATGCCGCCCGTTTCGGTTTGCCACCAAGTATCTACGATTGGACACTCACTATTACCAATTTGTTCGTAATACCAAGACCAAGCCTCTGGATTAATTGGTTCACCAACCGAACCCAAGATACGTAAACTATCGCGCTTTGAACTTGCAGTCGGCTCATCACCTTTAGCCATCAAAGCACGGATAGCGGTAGGCGCGGTGTAAAGAATAGTAACGCCATGTTTATCAACAATCTCACCCATACGTCCGGACGTTGGATAGGTTGGCACGCCTTCGAATACAACTTGAGTACAACCATTCACAAGTGGACCATAGGCAATATAACTGTGTCCGGTGATCCAACCGACATCAGCACTACACCAGTAGATATCGTCTTCTTGAAGGTCAAATACATACTCATGTGTCATAGAAGCATATACTAGGTATCCACCCGTAGTATGAACAACCCCTTTTGGTTGACCCGTTGAACCCGAGGTATAAAGAATAAATAGCGGATCTTCCGCATTCATCATTTCAGGTTCACATTCCGCAGGTTTATCAGCAACTAATTCATGCCACCATACATCATGCGCATTCCATTCAACATCACCACCGGTCAGTTGATGTACCACAACATGCTCTATGCTGGTTACACCAGCTTGCGCTACCGCCTCATCGACATTTGCTTTTAATGGAACACAGTTCCCACCACGGCGTCCTTCATCGGAGGTGATGACCACTTTAGCACCAGAGTCTTTAATGCGATCTGCAATTGCTGAAGGCGAAAACCCTCCAAAAACCACCGAATGGATGGCACCAATCCTAGCACAAGCTTGCATTGCGTAGATTGCTTGAGGTGTCATAGGCATATAAATAGCGACACGATCGCCCTTTTGTACACCCAAGTGCTTCAAACCATTTGCCAATTTGGCGACTTCGTCATGAAGTTGCTGGTAGGTAATATTTTCTGTTTGTTCCGGGTTATCACCTTCCCAAATCAATGCAACCTTATCGGCGCGCTTTTCGAGGTGTCTATCGATACAGTTATAAGAGGCATTTAGTACGCCGTCTTCATACCATTTAATATTGATATGGCCTTTGTCGAATGAGGTATTTTTAACTTTGCTATAGGGTTTGAACCAATCTAAACGTTGACCGTGCTCTTTCCAAAACTCTGCGGGGTCATCAACCGACTTTTGATATAGTTCTTGGTATTGTTCGTCGTTGATTAATGCGGCGTTCTTGATTTTTTCAGGAACTGAATAAATGCTCTGTGACATAGTCATCTCCATTATATTTAGAGGTCTAGGTCTGCTAGACACGCTTTTCATAAGGATCACCCAGCCTTGGGTGTTTAAGTATTAGACCTTAGTTGTAGAACCTATGAAAACGAATAAGTTTCATCGCAACAAATGCTTTGTTACCAATTTAAAATTTACAGCAAAGCCCAAATTCTCGGGTTGCAGACCATCTACCACCTTAGTCTAATAGACCAATAGATAATTGAGTAAAAACCCACCTTCCACAACAGTTAGTGTTGATTTAAATGAATATCAGCTGATGCTGACTGTCAGGCACAGCAATTGAGGAACAGGATTATGACAACGAATAACATTAATAAAAAACTGCTTGCGGTTGCTATCAGCAGTCTTTGTGCGCTTCCTGCCACAGCAGCTGAGATTGGCGACACGAAAGTAAATTACGGTGGTTATATAAAACTTGATGCAATTTGGAGTGACTTTTCTGATGGCTCGTTAGGTGCACAACATATAGGTCGAGATTTTTATGTCCCAGGCACCACTCCTGTTGGCACAAACTCAAGCAGCGACGCTGTTTTTGATATGCATGCTCGTCAATCTCGCTTCAATTTGGCCACCGATACCAAGCTTGATGATGGCAGTAGTATCAAAACTAAAATTGAATTAGATTTTATTGCTTCTGTCGGCGGTAATGAGCGTGTCAGTAACTCCTACTCCCCTCGTATTCGACAAGCTTTTGTTACCTATAAAGGCTTTTTATTTGGTCAAGCTTGGTCAAACTTCCAAAATGTAAGTGCACTACCAGAAACTTTGGACTTTGTAGGCCCTGCAGAAGGTACCGTGTTTGTGCGTCAAGCAATGGCAAAATACACCACAGGCAACTGGTCTTTTTCAATCGAAAACCCTGAAAGCACAGTAACTACAGCCGATAGCGGTCGAGTAGTAACGGATGATGCGAGCATGCCTGATTTTACGGCTCGCTACACACATAATGCAGACTGGGGGCATATCGCGGTAGCTGCCCTTGCTCGGCAGATCACTTATAAAGTGGGTGGAGCTGATGAATCTGAAAGCTCATTTGGGATCAGTGCATCTGGCCGTGTCAATTTTGGCAAAAATAACCTGAAGTTTATGCTCACTCAAGGTCAAGGACTTGGCCGCTACATAGGACTAAATGTTGCTAATGGTGCTGTGTACGATGGTAATTCATTGCATGCAATTGACTCAACATCTGGTTTTGTTGCATATCAACACAATTGGAATGATCAATTCCGCTCTACATTTTTATACTCATTTTTTAATGCTGACAACGAAAGTAATCTACTGGCGGTGACGGGAGATCCTACAAAATCAAGCATAAGTTACAGTGCTAATTTACTTTATTCTCCAGTGAAGAAGCTGACTTTTGGTGCTGAATATAAAATCGGTACTCGTGAGACTGAAAGTGGCTTAGAAGGCGATTTAGACAGACTACAGCTTTCTGTAAAATACGTGTTCTAATTTTACAATAAACTGTATTGATCCAACTGTAAGCGGCTAATATGCCGCTTTTTTGTTGTTATACCAGCTTGCTTTATTAAATGATCTATTTTGAGGCAAGAAAATCTTATCGATAACTCCGCTACCGCGTCCTACTATCGCTAAGGTACTTACATCCATATAGGCAAGGCAAAAATTTTGCTATTTAATTGTTCTAAATGAGAAATTTTTAACGCAGTTAGCGTCAGATTTACGCCTTAAAGTTGAGCAAGTATTGAGGTGAATTGGTATTAGAGGCCGTGTTCTGTTAATACCCTGTTTGCCATAGTTATTATGCGCTAATAAAAGTGGGTTAAACGCAGTGTTCATCTGAATTTTTGCCAAATATGAAAAACCCCACACGCTGGCGGGGTTTGTCAGTATAGTAAAGCACGTTACTACTGCGCTTTTGCATCCTTCATATAATCAAAGAATTTACTGTCTGGCGATAACACCATTACGTCATTCTTATTTTTGAAGGTATTTTTATACGCCTCGAGTGAACGTACAAAGCCAAAGAACTCAGGGTCTTTATTGTATGCTTTAGCATAAATGTTGGCAGCTGTTGCATCACCGAGACCACGGACAGCACGAGCATTACGCTCTGCATCTGCAAGCATTACAGTTACCCTGCGGTCTACATCTGCGCGAATTTTCTCTGCCTGTTCTTGACCTTCAGAGCGGTGCTCTTTTGCTACAGCTTGACGCTCCGCACGCATACGCTGGAAAATTGAATTACTTACTTCATTAGGAAGGTTGATTTGCTTAACACGGACGTCTAGCACTTCAATACCTAGCTCAGTTGCACTTTCGGATGCTTGAACAAGGGCTTCTTCCATCAGCTCGCTTCGCTCGCCTGACACAATCTCTTTAATTGTACGAGAACCAAAGTTTGTTCTAAGTCCGTTGTTCACCTTTTGCTTCAGTAGCGTTTCAGCATATTGTTTGTCACCACGAGCACGAAGATAATAAGCGCTGAAGTCATTTACGCGCCATTTTACGTATGAATCTACAATAAGGTCTTTTTTCTCGCTGGTGACAAAACGGTCAGGTTGTCCATCCAATGTTTGTATACGCGCATCGAGTTTACGAACTTGGCTAAAAAATGGCACCTTAAGGTGAAGCCCTGGCTCATACACCAAAGCATCTCCATTTGCGTCTTTTTGTACCTTACTGAATAGCAAGACAATCGCTCTTTGTCCTTCGTTTACAACGAAAATACCAGAGAAAGACATGATCACGGCAGTGATTAATAGAATGAGACTAAAATTCTTCATATTTATTATCTCCCGTTACCGAATCTATCGCGATTAAATCTATCATTGCTGGAGTTCACAGAGCTGTTTTGCTGCTGATTACCTTCTATCGTTCTGCGCAGTTGTTCGATGTCACTTTGACTCGGCAAGCGTACTGGAGAAGAGCCGCTAGCATGTGATTGCATGATTTTATCTAGTGGCAGATACAACATGTTATTGCCGCCTTCAACATCAACCAAAACTTTAGAACTTTGACCTAAAATTTGCTCCATAGCATCGATATATAAACGCTTACGTGTTACTTCTTTTGCCGCTTGATATTCTGGTAAAAGCTTTTCGAAACGCTCAACTTCACCTTGAGATTCTAGAATGATCCGTTCTCTGTATGCTTCAGCTTCCTGAGTCATACGAGTCACTTGACCACGAGCACGAGGCTCAATCTCTCTTGCGTATGCTTCCGCTTCGCGAATAAAGCGCTCTTCATCTTCCTGTGCTGCAATCGCATCGTCAAACGCGTCTTTTACTTCCGCAGGAGGACGAGAATCTTTAAAGTTAACGTCAGTCACAATCAAGCCTAGATTGTAAGGTTCAATAATGCTGTTCAGCTCATCCCATGTACGCTGACGCACTACTTCACGACCAGTAGTAAGTACTTGATCCATGCGCGAGTGACCAACAACGTAACGTAGAGCACTATCTAGCGCTTGTTGCAAACTATGATCCGCATCTGTCACACTAAAACGATATAGTGTTGGATCGACAACACGGTACTGCACTTCAAACTCCACGCTGACTACGTTTTCGTCTTCTGTCAGCATAAAACCTGATGCAGAAAGTGACCGCACGGCTTCGATATCTACAGGAATAACACGTTCAATAAACGTGGCCTTCCACCGCAGACCGGGTTCTGCAATACGATCAAATTTCCCGAACTGCAATACGATCCCACGTTCGGCTTCTTTGACGGTATAAATACCGCTTAATGCCCATACAATAACAGCAATAATTAAAATAAAGACGAAGCCCGCTCCGCCTAGTCCGCCGTTACCACCTTTTCCCGGTTTTCCACCGAAGATACCACCGAACTTATTGCCAAATTTACGGAATACTTCATCTAGATCAGGTGGGCCTTGATCCCGCCCTCCGCGGTTTTTCCACGGATCGTTATCATTGCCATTATTACCCGGTTCGTTCCAGGCCATAGCTATACTCCATTGTTATTTAAATGAATTAGGTTAAATCTAACAAAAATCGAGCGACTCTCATATAAAAATACGCTCGAAATTAACGATTTTTAACTGCCAGTGACTAAATCATTGAGATTTTGCCCAAATTCTTTATTGAGCTTTTCCCATTCAATCTGTGGCATTCTTACTGAAACAAGCCAATTGCCTTCCTCATCATAGCCTTTTTCGTTGACCGCATTAAGCTCAAACAAAGCGCCACGCAAACGCCCAAGTGCAGGAGGCACAGCCAGCTCGGCGGTAAAAACTGTTTTAGCTAACAGCTCTTTAATCGCATCGAACAACAGCGAAACTCCAGCCCCCGTATGCGCACTGAGCCACACTCGGACAGGTTTTCCCTCGTCATCCCTATCTATTCTAGGCGCAACATCGTCCATTAGATCAATTTTGTTGTAGACCAAAAGCTGAGGAATGTCATTTGCTTCAATTTCCTCTAGAACCAATTGTACCTGTTCTATATTTTCTTTTCTTCTTGGATCTGCAACATCAATCACATGGAGCTGTAAATCTGCTTCTCGTGTTTCTGTTAGTGTTGCCTTGAACGCCGCGACTAGGTCATGCGGTAAGTGGCGAATAAACCCAACGGTATCCGCTAAAATAACAGCACCAACATCGTCAATTTCAATCTTTCGTAGTGTCGGGTCTAGTGTTGCAAACAGCTGATCTGCCGCATACACCTCTGCATCCGTAATGTGGTTAAATAAGCTCGATTTGCCAGCGTTGGTGTAACCAACAAGCGAAACGGTTGGAATTTCATTGCGACTTCGCGCTCGACGCCCCTGCTCTCGAACAATAGCCACTTTTTCTAGTCGCTTGCGAATACTTTTTATCCGCTCTCGTAGTAAACGCCTATCAGTTTCAAGCTGTGTTTCACCGGGGCCTCTTAAGCCGATCCCCCCTTTTTGCCTTTCTAAGTGCGTCCACCCGCGTATTAAGCGTGTTGAGATATGCCTAAGCTGAGCAAGCTCAACTTGTAATTTACCTTCATGGGTTCGCGCCCTTTGGGCAAAAATGTCTAAGATCAGTGTAGTCCTATCTAACACCCGACACTTACAAATGCGTTCTAAATTGCGCTCTTGTGAGGGACTGAGTTGGTGGTTAAATATGATGACATCTGCGTTGTGGATATTGACAATCTCGGCAATTTCTTCAGCTTTACCCGTTCCGACGAACAACTTCGCATGAGGTGCTTGACGGCTGCCTTGCACAACCGCCACACTACTAACACCAGCAGAAGAAACTAGCATTTCCAATTCACGTAGATCTTCTCGATCACCCTCATGTGGAAATTCTATATGAACCAAGACTGCCTGTTCGCCGGCTTCGTAACGGTCAAACAAGCATTAAGCTCCTACTAATTAAAATCAATAATTACCTTCTTCATTCTGGTCACTCGCGTCACTTCCAGTTGCATTTTGGAAATTTACCGCACGAGCAGGAACCACAGTGGAGATGGCATGTTTATAAACCATTTGGTTTACCGTGTTTTCAAGTAAGATCACAAACTGGTCAAATGACTGGATCTTACCCTGCAATTTAATACCATTTACTAAAAAAATTGAGACAGGAATGCGCTCACGACGCAAGACATTCAAAAATGGGTCTTGTAAAGATTGGCCTTTTGCCATTTTCTTATCCTTCGTTTTAGGTGTTATTATGTCAGGTCGTTGATTTAATCAGAACACGCTGATTTAACAACTACTATTAGCTTAGCGAAGTTAGAACACGTTGCAAGTTTTCTTGACCATCGGTGTCAAGCCAAGTTACATCTTGCCACCCCCTCAGCCAAGTTAATTGCCGTTTCGCCAGTTGTCTGGTAGCTGCGATGCCTTTGAAAACCATTTCTTCATAATCGCATTCGCCAGCTAAATACTCCCACATTTGCCGATATCCAACACATCGAATTGACGGCAAATCAGGATGTAAATCTTTTCGATTATATAGGGTCAAAACTTCATTTTTAAAGCCTTGTTCCAACATTATTTTAAATCTTTTTTCTATACGTTGGTGCAAGACTTTTCGGTCACTTGGCGCTATCGCAAATTGATGAAATTGATACGGTAATACCGCTTGTTTCGTTTGCTGTAGTTCGGTCATCGTTTTACCACAAATACGATAGACTTCTAGCGCTCGATTTATCCGTTGTGAGTCATTTTCACTAATTTTTAGTGCCGCTTCAGGGTCAATCTCTGTTAATTGCTGATGTAGACCCGGCCACCCAATCTGTTGCGCCTCAAGTTCAAGTGCAGCTCTTACCTCAGCGTTGGCCTCAGGTAATGGCGAAAGCCCCTCTATCAACCCTTTAAAATACATCATAGTGCCACCAACCAAGATGGGCACTTTTCCACGTTGATGCAGATCATCAATCAGTCTGATAGCGTCAGCACGAAACTCTGCCACCGAATAACTTTGCGCAGGGTCAATAATATCAATGAGGTGATGTGGTGCCATTGCTTGCTCTTGCGCGCAAGGCTTAGCCGTACCAATGTCCATGCCACGATACACTAACGCAGAGTCTACACTGATGATTTCGGTGTTAAGCGTTTGGCATAATTCTATCGCTAACGCAGTTTTCCCCGCAGCTGTCGGCCCCATTAGGGTGATGACAGGTAACTTGTTCACATCTAACCTACTAATAAACTACACTAATCTTATATTATAGCTGATTGTGCATCGGAATTAATACCTACTTCTTAGGCAAATTAATCAACACTCAAAAAGCGTACTAACTTATGGCCATCTATTGTAGCAGCATTTTCATGAATGCGAGCCAAACATGCCGTGTTTGAAAGCATTTTATCTTTAACTAAATCAAAGTGCTGACTATCAAAATAAGCGCTAGGCGTGGTTGTCTCAAGCCATTGTAACCAGATAGTGAGCTCAGCTTCCGGTTCCGGCTCCAACATCGCTTTTGAGATTTCCCCCACATCGATGCTGTATAGCGATACAGGAAGTTTTTTAACTAAAATGTGAGTATCGAATAGCTCGATAGAAAAACCTAAAATCGCGAGCCAAGTTTGCCGTTGCTGAAGAGCAGCAAGTGCGGTTTTATCCAGTTTAATTCGCACAGGTAACAACAATGCTTTACCTTGCAGCGTGCCGTCTTGCTCAATTTGCGCTTGCCAGTAAGGCAACAGGCCATGCTTACAGTCCCCAAACCGCAGCTGATTATCTTGTTCGAGTATTACTTTGCCATGAGGCAACGACATCCAACTGGATTTAGCAGCCAAGCTTGGCGCTTTGGTCAATTGCTCAGTAGGTATTGTCGACTCAGCTATCGTATCAAAGTGCTGCATTTGTTGATGTGACAGGCCTTGATAAAGCTGATTAACATTTACCTGTTTCTTTTTACTCGCGGCGCTATCTGTATGACCACGGCTTGCTTTTGGTGTTTGTGTGGCGAGACTCGGGTACTGACTAGTGCTTTCATGTCTATGAGATGGCGCTTTAGGTTGGAGTGTTGAGCGATAGCTTTGATGATAAGTCTCATCTTGTTGCTCTTGAGGTGTAAATAAAGGCGTCTCAGAGCTAGGTCTGGGCAGCGATACGGTATCATTATCGCAAGATAACTCCGTTTGCGCTGTTGCAACTTGCTTAATCGCTTGAACAATAAAATCATGTACTAAACGTGCTTGATGAAAGCGCACTTCATGTTTAGCTGGGTGGACATTTACATCGACTTGCCGAGGGTCAAGCTCTAGATAGACAACAAACCCAGGAAGTTCTTCATGACCAATTGATTCATCAAATGCTTGGCGGATCGCGTGGAGGATAAGCTTATCTCGCATCATACGACCATTTACGTAAGTATATTGGGTCGAGTTAGTAACGCCTGCTGGTAACACCCAACCAAATAGTCTTAGACCTTCGTGGCCTGATTCGATGAAGCTGGCGTGCTGTGAAAACACCTTGCCACCAACTTGTGCTACCCGTTGCACTCCATGCTCCATCGCGCGCGGTCGGTATTGGCGAACCACTTTTTGATTATGAGTTAAGGTTATTGCAATATCAAAACGGCTCAGTGCGATCCGCTTTACCAATTCATCAATGTGGCTAAACTCCGTTTTCTCGGTTCGTAAAAACTTCCTCCGCGCTGGTGTATTGAAGAATAAGTCCTTTACCTCGATTGTAGTACCGTCTGGGTGCGCCGTTGGCTGGATCTGAACAGCCATATCTCTGCCTTCAGCAAAAGCCTGCCAAGCCGTTTCCTGAGTGCTCGGCTTAGAGCTTAGTGTCAGGCGTGACACTGAGCTAATAGATGCCAAGGCTTCACCTCTAAAACCAAGCGATGCAATACACTCAAGGTCATCTAAACTTTTCAGTTTACTGGTGGCATGACGCGACAGTGCCAGCATAAGTTCATCTTTAACGATCCCTTTGCCATTATCACGGATGCGGATCAGCTTGTGACCACCACGTTCAATGTCTATTTGAATTCTGGTTGCCCCAGCGTCGATACTGTTTTCCACCAGCTCTTTTACCACTGAAGCCGGACGTTCTACCACTTCACCTGCGGCAATTTGGTTAGCCAGCCGAGCTGGAAGCACTTCTATTGTCATGGTTTACGCTTTTGGGATAGTTAATACTTGGCCGATAAACAAGGTATTGTTTTTTAAGTTGTTTGCTTTTTTAAGAGCTCTGACTGTTATGCCATAACGGCTGGCTAACACACTCAGAGATTCACCACTTTTTACCTTATGGGTTACCGGCTTGTTAGACTGCATACGAGCAAACAGCGAGTTGTCAGGTGGGTTTTTCTCATAATACCCCTTAATAGAACTAAAAATAGCGCGGGCTAGGCGTTCTTGATAATGAGGTGAAGTTAATAACTTTTCCTCTCTTGGATTCGAGATAAACCCGGTTTCCACTAAAATCGACGGAATATCAGGGGACTTTAGCACGCCAAAGTTTGCAGCTTGAGGGCGGCTTTTATGCATTTTTGCGACCTTTTTTAGCTCCTTCACAACTTCTTCAGCAACCTGAAATCCGGTTTTCATCGAGTGCTCCATCGACATATCAAGCAGCGCTTTGGCAAGGTATTTCTCATTTGCTGTATCTTTGATTAGATCCGCGGCTCCTCCTAAAAGTTGAGAGTGCTTTTCTTTATCTTCCAACCATTTACCGATTTCAGAGTTAGCTCTTCGTAGCGACAGTACCCATACCGATGCCCCACTTGGTTGTGGACTGGTAAAAGCATCAGCATGAATGGAAACAAAAAAGTCGGCTTTTCTCTCTCTTGCTCTTGCCGTTCGGGTATTTAACTTTAAGTAGTAGTCTCCTGTACGAATGAGTTTCGCACTCATGCCCGGTTGGCTGTCAATTAATCTCGCTAAACGTTTTGCAATTTGTAACGTCACTAGCTTTTCATAAATACCTGATGGCCCAATGGAGCCGGGGTCTTCCCCCCCATGGCCTGCATCAATGGCAATCACAATATCTCTATCTTGTACTAGCGTTTTTCGCGGAGCAGCTGTTTTGTTATCGCTATAGGCACTTGTTTGTTTGCCATATAAATCTACCACCAGACGGTTTTTATATGGCCCTGTTGGTGCGAGTGCAAATACCTTTGGAGTGGCACTGCGACTTAATTCAATCACAATTCTCGCTGATTGACTGTTTTTAGGTTTACTATGGCGAATTTTGTTAATCACCCGATGCTCATCGGCAATATTTGGGAAGTTTTTTTTCTGTTTAGTGCCTTCGAGATCAATCACCAAGCGTAAGGGATTTTTTAACACAAAGTAGCTGTAATCCGGCTTTTTACTCATATCGAAGACGATACGAGTACTTTCTGGCGAAGGCCACACACGTACACTCTCAATGGCATTTTGAGCAACGCTGTGCATGCTTATAACCAGCATGCACAAAAAAATAAAAAAATACTTACTGTTGAGATGATTACGCATAGTCTTGTAATTGTTTTAGTAACGCCTCACCGCGACTAGACTTCGCCTGAAGAATAGCCTGACGACCTTCACCTGCGTATTGCATCGTAATGTCGATATCAGGGCTTGGTATGAATCCTTCCCCTTTTTCTGGCCATTCAACAACACAAATAGCATGGTTTGCGAAGTAGTCTCGGATCCCCATATATTCCAGCTCTTCTGGAGAACCTAGTCGATACAAATCAAAATGATATATTGAGACATCTTCTAATTCATAAGGTTCAACCAAGGTATAGGTAGGACTTTTTACCTTACCTGAATGACCAAGGCTTTGCACTATTCCACGGGTAAGTGTGGTCTTTCCTGCGCCCAAATCACCATGTAAAAACAACACGGCACCTTGGCGGACAATTTGGGCAATTTTATTACCCATCGCAACTGTTGCTGGCTCATCAGCCAAATCGAATTTAATATGTCCTGTTGTCACCCTAAAATACCTCGAATATGTTCGAATAAATCCCCAGCTAGCATACCTTTTGCACCATCATCAGCGGCCTGTTCAGCAGCTAAACCATGAATATACACGGCCAGGTTTGTGGCCGCAAATGCTTCCATTCCTTGCGCTAATAAGCCGCCTATAATACCAGATAATACATCCCCCATCCCAGCACTTGCCATTGCGGCGCAACCTGAACGGTTGATATTTATGCTTTGCTGTTGTGCCACTAGGCTACCTGGCCCTTTTAACACAGTAGTTGCTTGGTATTGCTTGCTAATATTTGATACCACTGCAAATCTATCAGCTTCATCTACTTTTGCGTTTACATTTTTCAATAACCGCCTTGCTTCGCCAAGATGAGGCGTTAATACCCAGTTTGACCTTGCAACAGGCTCTTTAGCTAGCAAATTTAGGCCATCAGCATCGAGCACTAATGGTAATTTGGTTTGTATTACTCTTCGAAATAGACTTTGCGCCCACAGATCTTGCCCAAGCCCTGGGCCTAGTACCACCACACTTGCCTTGTTAAGCAGCGGTAATAATGCTTCAGCCGTTGCCACGGCATACACCATCAATTCATAACGACCATATAGCACCGCGGCGGTATTATCTGGGTGTGTTGCCACCGAAACTAACCCAGCTCCGGCTCTCAATGCGGCTTCTGCGGCTAACCGAACCGCTCCAGCCATGCCATGATTACCACCTATCACTAACACATGGCCATGTGAATTTTTATAACTATCAAGTGCTCTTTGCGGCCTTGTTGCCATCAAAGTTTCATGATTTAAGAAATTCGATGTTGCTGTAACCTGTGAATTAAATGCTTTATCAACACCCAGACCTGCGAGTAATAAATTACCCACAAAACGTTTAGCTGTGCCACTTAACAAACCTTGTTTGAGGGCGATAAAAGTAACCGTTGTAGATGCCATCAGTGCCGATGGCGCAACTTCTCCAGTTGTTGCATTTACACCGCTAGGCACGTCGAGTGCTACTTTCCTGATAGGGAGATTATTAATGCAGTCAAAGCAAGTACGTACATGCTCCGGTAGCTCACCGCGAAATCCAGTTCCAAATACAGCATCGACCACGGTCGTAAATTGGCTCAGGTCTATTTCATTATATGTAGACACCAACTTCCCATGGTATTGACGGTATGCCTGCTGGGCATCTCCAGCTAAGCGTTTAGGTTCAAACAATGTCAGTACAGTTACGGCAATACCAGCCTCCCGACACAGCTGCGCAACTATAAAACCGTCGCCAGCATTATTTCCCTTACCAGTGATAACGAGCACCTTTTCATGGGATGACATTGTGTCATTCACATAAGAAAATGCGGCATGACCTGCACGACGCATCAGCGTGGTTAAGTTAGTACCAGATAATTTAGCTGCTTGACCTTCGTAATGCTGTACTTGCTGGGATGTGTAGGCAACTTGTGGTAAATTATCCGAGTATTCATTAGCCATTATTTCTTCCTGTGACAACCAATAACATTAATTATAGTGAACTTGCCGAACAAATTAAGCAATGGGGCCAAGCACTTGGCTTTGCAGAAGTGGGTATCACAGACATTGATCTGAGCCAGCACGAGGCGCAATTACAACGTTGGTTGGATGCCGGCTACCATGGTGAAATGGCCTATATGGCTGCACATGGAATGAAACGAGCTCGCCCTAAGGAGCTGGTTCAAGGAACACAACGTATTATTTCAGTAAAAATGAATTACCTCCCTCCCGATGCCAGTTTTGCCAAGGCATTGGGAAATAAAACAACGGCTTATATTTCACGCTATGCACTAGGTAGAGACTATCATAAAGTGATGCGTAATAAACTAAAACAGCTTGGTAAAATGATAGAGCAGCAAGTTGGGTCTCTAGGCTTTAGGCCATTTGTCGATTCAGCACCTGTTCTAGAGCGTCAAATAGCACAAAAAGCGGGGTTGGGCTGGCAAGGGAAAAATAGCTTAGTCATCAATAAGCAAGCAGGCTCTTGGTTTTTTCTTGGTGAGCTTTTTGTTGATATTCCACTGCCAATCGACAAACCTCATGAAGATGAAGGATGTGGTCGATGTACAGCTTGTCTGACTCTATGTCCAACCGGTGCTATTGTCGCTCCTTATGTTGTCGATGCTAGACGTTGTATTTCATACCTAACGATAGAGCTACAAGGTGCTATTCCTGAGCAATTTCGTGCAAAAATAGGCAACCGAGTTTATGGCTGCGACGACTGCCAATTGGTTTGCCCTTGGAACCGCTACGGGCAACTGACCCAAGAAGACGACTTTCTTCCTCGGCAGCACCTTAAAGATAAAGATCTATTGTCATTGTTTGCTTGGAGTGAAGAAACATTTTTAAAAAATACAGAAGGCAGCCCAATACGTCGAATTGGACACGAGCGATGGCTGCGCAATTTAGCCGTAGGCCTTGGTAATGCTCCGTATAACGAGGAAATAGTTCGAGCATTAGAAGACAAGCGTCAAAGCACCACCGCGCTGGTGATCGAGCATATAGATTGGGCACTGCAACAACAAAGGGGCAAATGTGCTCAATCTACACGTAAAAATGAAAGATTAATCCGTATCATAGAAAAAGGACTGCCACGTGATGCGTAACCTAAGCTCCGCTTCGCAATTTACGTCTTTCTTTTATCGCTCAGCCCGACGCGAGAGTACTTTTAAGTCTTCTTCAATATCATGAAAGGCAGCTCTCACTTCATGAACGCTGGCTTCTCGGGCAACAGAGCTTTGAATTGCTTTATCTACATTTTGATATATAAACTGCTCCTGATCCTCGTCTAGCCCCATTGTAGGGATCCGCTCTTCGAACAGCTCTTGCAGCACTCTAAACACTTTTTCATTTTCTTGACGATTTTTATCAAGTAGTGAAATCATACTTTTGAACTTGCCCTGCACCATTGTGATTGCCGCTTCTAAGTCTTCTCGTTGCTGTGTTAGTTTTCTTTTTGTAAGTATCGCAAGAAGCTGCTGCTCAGTAACACTGGCTATAAAACAGATATGATCTCGTAAGCGACCATGTTTTTCTTGGTCGTCACTGGGCATATTCAAAATCAAGATACTCAGCCAAGGGTAATTTACCAAAATACGATTTGTGAATTCATGTAATCTTCCCTTGGTATGAAGAATTTCAAATAATTCAATCACGATAGGTGAACATATTCCGGTTGTTGCAAAATGATGTTTTTGCCCTTCAAGCCTTACCTCTACATTGCAATTTAGTCCTAGTCCTTTCAAGCATTGGCATAGTGCAGCAGCAAGCCTTGGGATCGAGTCAATTTCCCCTATTTGCTCAATATAATTGACGATTTGACCCATCTCGCTACTATTTGCCATGGCGCTAAACGCGGTAGAAGTAGCGTCTTCAACCTGCTGTGCGAGCACATCTTTTTCTTTGAGTATCTGACTTAAATGTTGTAACTTGGCTTTTAATTCCCCTTGCCCAAATGGTTTAACAATATAATCCTCGGCGCCTACTGAATACCCTTCCATACGCTCTTCAACTGATCCTCTTGCAGAGACAAACATGACGATAATGTGCTGGGTGTTCGGGTTGGCTTTTATTGCTTTACACACCTCATAGCCATTCATCTTCGGCATGCTCACGTCCAGTAAAATAACCTGAGGATCAAACTCCTCAATAACGCCAAGACACGCCTTTCCACTCTCAACCGTTTTAAGCTCAAAGTCTAAATCTTCAAGAATTTCTTCAATGATTTCTAAATTAAACGGCTCGTCATCCACCGCCAAGATTCTTTGTAACGCCATAGGTGCTATCCTTTACTGGTATATGACAGTATTAAGTACACATCACACTCTCCGTATCCAACTGAGTCCAGTTATCACCATTATCTCAATTTATAACTTAATCCAGTGGAAAAGTACGCCATTCACATGTTAAACACTTATGAATAAGCAAGTAACGAAGTCTGCGTTTGTTACTGCACAATTTCTAACTTTAAATAGGACACATACTCAATACCATAAGTATAAAAACATAGTCTTCTTAGTTATAGACCGATACCGTGAAGCTTGCCAGCCAGCATCATTACACTAGATTACTCCTTCAGTATACTCAACCAATGGTAAGCTTATGTGAATACTGGCTCCGCCATCAGGGTTATTCTGTGCATAGACTTGCCCTTTATGCAGCAAGATGAACTCTTTGCAAATAGCAAGCCCTAAACCAGTACCCCCTGCACCGCTATCGGTTTTACTACTTTGAACAAATTTAGCAAAAATCTGTTCTAGTTCATCCTCTGGGATCCCAACTCCTTGATCAATGATTTTGATATGAATATCCTGCCCTTCGCAGCTAAGCACAATACTCACTTCACTTCCTTCGGGGCTAAATTTCAAAGCATTACCTAGCAAGTTTCTTATCACTTGATTTATTTGCTCTGGATCACAGAATGTCATTACTCCTCGATTTGGCTTCTCAAAGCGGATCTTAATGCGCTTCTCAAGCGCAGTCCCTGAAACATCTTCAATACCACTTTGAATAATGTTTACTAAGTTATGAAAACTGGGATTAAAAGGAAAACGACCAGCGTCTAGTTTTGATAAATCTAATAGATTATTAAGCAGCACTAACAAGCGCTCTCCGCTGGTTTCAATACGTGACAAGTATTTTTTTAATTTATCGATGGGTACCTCTGGGCTCATCAACTTATCTAGCCCAAATCGCGCAAAACTTAATATCGAGTGCATCGGCGTACGAAGTTCATGAGACATATTGGCTAAAAATTCTGACTTCGATAAGTTAGCTGCCTCAGCCGCTTCCTTCGCTTTTAGCAATTGTGAGGTTCTCGCCTGTACCTCAAACTCTAACAGCTCTTTGGTCTCTTCTAACATTTCTTGCTGCTCTTTGAGCTTAGACACATTTTTAAAAATGACCGCAAAGGCCATTTCACCGTGATGATCTATCTCGTTAAAAGTACCCATAAGTGGAATGCTGCGCTCTCCGACTTTAGGAAGGCTTAGCTCACAGTCAAAATGTTTTAGCATACCGATATGCTTCATTAAGTCGCGCAATTGTAAAACTGACACTTCATCAAATAGCTCAAAAATAGATAAAGGTTGTAGCTCCTCCTCTGTGAGTTCAAATAATTCACAGCACGAGTCATTCGCTTCAATAATGTGCCCTTGGCGATTAAACAGCATGATAGGATCAGGCGTGTGCTTATAAATAACGCGTAACAAGCTGTCTCTTTCGATAAGCGCATCTACGGTGTCCTGCAACCGCTCCACCAGCTCTTGATTATGGCGTCTCAGCAGCTCTGTTTGCCAAAGTTTATGTAAGCTTTGCAACAGATCGCTTTCATCGAACGGTTTGATAAGCACATCCTCAACCCCCTGTCGCACAGCTTCTAACATATCTACCTGATTGACACGAGACGTCATCAGTAAGCAACGGCAATTATGGTGCACTTGGCGCACTTTATTAAATACATCAAGACCTGTGTCTTTTTCTAAATTAAAGTCACAGATCAATAAATCGACAGGGTGCTGCTCTGCAGCATGTAGTGCTTCGGGCAAGGTAGTTGCAGTTATCACTGCAAGCTGAGCGCCTCGAAGACTATTTGCAAGCATCTCCAAACGGGGGGTATGGTGGTCAACCAACAAGACTTTCGGCAAAACCAGAGAATTGGTTGCACCGACCTCAAGCAAGCGCTCCAATAACCCGGTAATATCTTTATTGGCAAAAAACGGATAGATCACAATACCATTTGGTAACGCACGATTTATTTCACTAAATGACTTCAAATGCTCTGCATTATCGGGTTTTGGAGCTAGCAAAACGAGCTTGTCATGATGCCTAAGCTGTTGAATTGGAGATAATTTACTTGCGGGAACACCATGTGCAACCACCACAACATCAAACCTATCTAGGTCTAGGTCAGCTTCAAGACTGCGATAATGAACATGCTCAACGTCACCACCGAGTAACTCAAACAACACCTTGACTCGCATTGCTTGAACACTGCTGCTGTCAATAATCAGTACCTGACTCGTCATACCCTGATCCTTCAACCAAAAACCTGAATTTTAGTTTAGTTGAAGAATAGCGAGACGCTAAAAAATAGCGGCGATTTAGCCGCCATCAAAAATCAACAGAGACAAACACCTAAAAGATTATCGTAAAGATTTACCTAATATAGTTAAGCTATATTGAGTTCTGTCCATCTCCGCAATATGGGGTAACTCTCCCCACTTTTGGAAGCCATGTTTTTCGAACAAGCGAATGCTAGGCGCATTATGAGAAAAAATAAACCCTAATAAAGTAGTGATATTAAGCTTTGGTGCCTGCGCTTCAGCAAACATCATTAACTGGCTGCCAAGCCCCTTACCTTGCGCGGACTTTGCCAGATAAATACTTATTTCTGCGGTACCAGCATACGCAGGACGGCCGTAAAAGTTGCTAAAGCTCAGCCAAGCAACCACTATATTATCTAACTCAACAACGTAAATTGGTCGACATTTAGTATGTGCATCAAACCAGTCTTGTTTTTGTGCTATGCTGACAAGCTCTGTATCAGCTGTTACTTGGCGACTTGGAATTGTCTCGTTGTAAATGTCGACAATAACACTGAGATCTTGTGAGTTAGCAAGTCGTATATTCATTTAGCTGATCATTTAAATGGATGTGTCCGTATGATAAGAGATAATTTCGTTAAAAGGAAAGTGTTGATGCTAAAAAGTATTTCCACGCTGAGCCTAGCGCTTAGCTTATTATTAAGTGGCGCTGCAAATGCACAGTCGCCAAGCTGCGACGATTTCACCAATGTTGAAATGCGCAAACTACGTTCCGATGAATCTATCAACTTTTGCCAGTTTAAAGACAAACCACTGCTTATCGTAAATACAGCGAGTAACTGCGGCTACACTGGCCAATTTGAAGGGCTAGAAAAGCTTCATCAAAAGTACAAAGATCAAGGGTTAGTTGTGCTTGGGTTTCCATCTGATGACTTTTTTCAAGAAGAAGACGATGAGAAAGAAACCGCAAAGGTGTGCTTTATTAATTATGGTGTAACCTTTGATATGTTTGCCACCACCGCGGTTAGAGGTTCAGATGCAAACCCACTATTTGAGCATTTGAATGAAGTTACTAGCTCACCAAACTGGAACTTTTACAAGTATTTGGTTTCAGCTGACCGTAAAACTATCAAGCGTTTTAATAGCCGCACCAAGCCAATGTCTGAAGAACTTACCAGCGAAATTGAAAAACTATTACCAAGATAAGCTGATTTTTCTATCTGCCTAGATTAGAATAAAGTATGAATAACAATTAATCATTGGAGAAATTATGGCAATCGCTAGTGCAAGGCATATCCTAGTCGATAGTGAAGCGCAATGCTTGGAGCTAAAAGAACGAATCGCCGCAGGGGAGGATTTTGCAGAAATCGCTAAACAGTACTCCAACTGCCCTTCAGGTCAAGATGGTGGTGCGTTGGGAGAGTTTGGCCCCGGCATGATGGTACCTGAGTTTGACAAGGTCGTTTTTTCAGCGCCAATTAACCAGGTACAAGGCCCTGTGCAAACCCAGTTTGGATATCACTTATTAGAAGTGACCAGTCGTAACGACTAATTCACTTGCGAAATCATATGAGTTTCGCCATTATTCCTCACACCGCTTGTTGCAATAGCAACAGAACGTCAGTTTAAGGAATAATGGCATGAAACTCATAGGCTCAAATACCAGCCCTTACGCCCGTCGGATCAGAATGTGGGCGGCGACTAAGCAAATAGAATTAAGCTATCATCATATAGATATTTTTTCGCCAGAAGGTCACAACGAGTTAGTACAGTACAACCCAGCCAGAAAAATACCATTTCTACTAGACGATACACAACTTGTCTGCGACTCCAATCTTATCATCCGTTATCTACGTGAAAAGTACCAGCTTCCAGTGCCTAGCTGGGATCAAGAGAACTGGCTAATACTAATCAATGCGTGCAGTGACTCACTGATTGAACTGTTACTTAGCAAACGCTCCGGCTTCGATATTGAACAAGATAAGCTCTTTTTTAATCTGCAACGTGAACGAATTGGTCACACACTTCACGCATTAAACGAAGCATGTACAAGCGATACGTTTTTACACTGTGATTATCTGCAAATAAGTTTATACTGCCTACTTGACTGGGTTCTCTTTAGAGAGCTTATCGACCTGAGTGATTATGATAATCTAGTGGCTTTTCATGACCGCTTACAACATCAGCCTATTGCCCAGAAAACAGATCCACGAAATTGAGAACGACGATAATGAATGAAGAAGAAATTGGCTCAGAAGTCAGTGATTTTATTGGACAAGTAAAAAATACTGAAAGTGTTTGGGCACTCAGCTCAAGCGATGGTGGCATGGTTGTAGTTGACTCTAACCAGTTCGACGAAACCGATGTATTGCTTTTGTGGGATAGTGAAGAAAAAGCGCAAGCACAGTGCCGTGATGAGTGGAGCGAATTTTCACCAATGAGCATAGATATTGAAAGTTTCCTAGACGAATGGGTGCTAGATTTAAAAGAAGATGATGCTTTGGTTGGCCTTAACTGGAATGATGACAATGTCTGTATTGAAATTGAACCAGTTGGTCTTGCACGCTTATTAGTTGATATTGAATAAAATAACGATTCACGCAGCTATAGCCATGGGCGCATTATACCAATTTGCTTAATTAAGTGGTCTATTTTGAGGCGAGAAAATCTTGTCGATAACCAGACAAAAATTTTGCTATTTAGTTGTTCTAAATAAGAAATTTTTAACGCTGTTAGCGTCAGGTTTACTCCCTCAAATTGAGCAAGTGTTAAGTCAAATTGGTATTAGTACTAGCTTGATATGCGCCTCGTCAATTTACACCACGCTTTTTATACCAATTCGCTTAATTTAGCTTGCTGTTTTGATTTGAGACGAGAACATCTTGTCGATAACAGCTGCTAGAGAACAAGTTACCATCTCTATCAGGTTATTATTTCTAAATAATAGATTGTTAACGCAGGTAAACTCAGATTTACTCCTTCAAATTGAGTCTGTATTAGAATTAATTAGTATTACTCATTGGTAGATATTTTTGATACCAGAGCGACCAGCGTCCCTTCTATTGCTCTAACATAAGCTTGTGTCACACTCCCTTTTTGGCTTGGAGCACTTAATGGCTCTGCACCAGCCTCCACAGCTTTGTCATAGCATTCAGGTACATTAACGCAGCTTAAGGTAATTTCAAAGCCCAGTGCGGGTTGCTTTGGGTGACAACGAATGTAGTCTTGTTTGAATTGAGATTGTGCTAAAGGGTGGCTTGCAAATGCTAATTTAACTTCACCTGTGTCTAATTCGCCGTAGTCGCCATCATCGGTCATATCACAAGTGCTCAGACCAAACGCTTGATAGTAAAAGTCTAGCACTTCTTCAACGCTATCTACGTATATCACCGTTTTAACAAACACAGATTCCCCACTCCGCTATACACAAAATCGTAACCTTTTATAACTTAAGCACAAATATTGGGCAAGGTAAAATCAGTTTAATACCAATTATCTTAATTAAGTGGTCTATTTTGAGGTAAGAAAGTTTTGTGCAAGATTTACATAATCGTATGCTATAAACAGGGCGACCTAAGCAAAAACAGATTGGATAAAAACTTTAACGCAGGAATCACCTAGTCGACCTGTTTAAAATAAGTATCAAAAAAGAGCAGGGATTATTATACTGGAACCACGCAATTTCGGCCTTCCGCTTTGGCTTGGTACACGGCATGATCAGCTGCTTTCAGCGCATGGCTAAACGGTAAGCTGGTATTGACTTGTGCAACACCAAAACTTGAGGTAACGCTAATCTCTCCTGCTGGCGTCGCTATTCGGGCTTGCTCTATTTCATTTCTTAGGCGTTCAGCGATAATCATTGCTGAGTTTATCGATGTGTTTGGCAATAGTACCACAAACTCTTCACCGCCTAAGCGACACATACAATCTTCTAGTCTTAGCGTGTTAACACAAATTTCAGCAAAATGTTTTAATACTAAGTCCCCTGTTTCATGGCCATAGTTGTCATTTATCTTTTTAAAATGATCAATATCCAGCATCATCAGACTAAAAGGGTGCTCAAAGCGGGCGTGACGGCTCATTTCTCGCTTTGCACTATCCATCAAAAAGCGTCGATTGCTCAGCCCCGTGAGTGGGTCTTTAAATGCCAGCTCTGTTAGTTGTGATTGCAGTTGCCATAGCGCTTTAACTAGCAAGCGGCGGCTACAGCAATCTGCAATCATTTCTGCAAATGCAATTTCATCTTTGTGCCAGGTACGGATCTTATCCCCTTCACAACACACTACACCATGAGGTATTCCATTTTTAAAAATAACGGTATCCAGCATCGTTTTTATGTTGTGAGGGACTAAATAAATATCGTGAAATTCGCAGGTTCTTGGATCTGTTGTTGCATCATTCGCATCAATAGAGCGACCACTGTTAATCGCTGTAAAATAAGCAGCAAAGTCTTCATATTGAAGTGTTGGAAGCTGTTCTGGAAGTGTTTTACCAGACCAATCAGTATTAGCAACATTGATTAACTCTGAAGGCTTATCAAGGTCATCAAACAACCATACTGACACACGAGCGACCTTCAAGGTCTGCTTACCTTCATCAAGTAAATCGAGCAGAAAGCTCTGAAAAGTGCCAGATACATCTAACTCCTGTGAGCTAAGTCGTCTGAGGCGTTGGGTTACATTGCTAAAGTTCTTCAACATAATACGAAGAGTAGACTCTTTTTAGTTAGATTAATACCAATCAAGTCAAATAGCCAATCAAATTGTAGTAACTTGGTGGTAATACAACCCAATCACCTTCAGTGTGCTCGGGTAAGCCATATTTTTTGGTCAGTCATAGAATTTAAGTTCAGACTATTCAACCTAAAACCCTGATAGTTATATCTTTTAAAAGAGATATTTAAGCGTAAACCGTGTTGAATTGACTCTGAATAACTGCCTGTATGTAAATTCACGTTGCCAACCGGGTATAGTTACTATGCTAATCACAGGACGCAAGCGCAATTCTGTCGCCGAAAGGTGTTGATTAGATAGGGAAGTAATTTAGCGTAACTTTAAAACAATTTGTTAGCCCATTCCCTATCCAAACCTCAAGTTAATTAATATATTTCGCGAGGTACTTTTTGAAAACCGGATCCGTTTTAGCTAATTGTCGCTGCTCTTCCATAATATCGGTCAACATGGCTTCAGAGGTTAGCGGGTTCGCTAATACCACCCTAAATACAACCGTAGGTTGACGCTCATATTGCTCTGGAGTCAAACGTGTCCGTGATACGAACGAGCGCCCGGCTTCACGTTGCCGCTTTTGCATACTTGCAGTGAATCTGTTTAAGGCTGCATAAATGTCTATCTTCTCTTGCTTATCCGCTTGCTCTATTGCCAATTTAATTGCTTCCGGAACATATCGGTAAGTAAGCAAGCAAAGCTCTGGCTCTGAGATGAGCTCAAAATCAGGTGTCTGTTTGATCAATTCAGCAAAATAGCGTGCTTTTTCAATGCCTTTGTCAATGAGCATTTCATAACCTTGACGGCCAATCACTCGTAAACATGCGTGCACAAGCATCGCCATACCGGGCCGGCTACCCTCTAACGTATGACTTCCTAAGTCTTTTGAGCCTTTTCGCAATATATATTCAGCATGATGTTCAATCGCATCAGATGCTGCGGGGTCTTTAAAAATCACCATCCCAGCCCCCATAGGCACGTACATCTGCTTATGCGCATCAATGGTGATCGAGTCAGCACGCTCTACCCCTTTGAGAAGGTGACGATAATTATTAGAAAGTAATGTTGCCCCTCCCCATGCGGCGTCCACATGAAAGTGGCAACCTAGCTCTTCAGCTAGATCAGCCATATCCTCTAGCGGGTCAATATTACCAGTTTCTGTTGTGCCAGCGACCCCTACAAGCGCTAATACTTTAATACCTTGGGATTCCAATTCATGTGCTTTTTGTCGCATCGCACTGACATCAACTTTGTTATCAGCTGATGTTTTGATGGAAACGAAGTTATCGCGCCCAATACCTAGCACATCAGCCGCTTTCCCTAATGAATAATGACCACGCTCAGACACCAGTACGGCTAATCCTTTGTAGCCATAGTGCAGCATCGCGGCAACTATACCGGATGCGCCAATCCCCTTAAAATCACCGTCCGCTTTTAATAAGCGGTTGCGTGCAATCCAAAGCGCAGTGATATTTGCAATAGTGCCTCCTGAGCAAAAGGCACCTAAGGAGGTTTTGGCACTATGCATCCATTTATTGTAGAAAGTATCGTTATTGCCATAGACAAGATGGTGAACCATCCCAAGTACTTGGCGCTCAAGTGGCGTAAATGCTTTTGAGGTTTCTATTTTTACCAAGTTTTGATTCAGCCCTACCATTAACTTGGACAGTGGCAATACAAAGTGTGGTAACGCGGAGGTCATGTGCCCGATAAAACTAGGCGCTGCAGTATGCACAGAATGCGCAACTAGCTGCTCCATAATATCTTGAGCATAATCGGAGACAAACATTGGCACTTCAGGGATCTGTGCGGACTGAAAGTCTTTTTCAACTTCATGAAGTGGCTTCTCGATTGCAGCTATATTTTCATTCAAAAAACCAGCCAAGTTACTCGAGATTTCTTGCTCGATTCTGCTCAAAGTTGAATCAGGTGCCTCAGGCACTGTAAATATACGCATTAAGCTTTCTTCAGAGGCAACGGCGCAACGCTTTGGACCCATCAATACTACCTAACATCAAAAGGTGTACTAACACTCTCCCATCAAAATAGACTAGAGCAATGCCAATAACACAAGAGATTGTGATCTATGAAATGGCTAACTTTACTGTAAAGAAAAGGAATTGTCTTCTATTGTCGCGCCAAAATTCATGAAACATTGACAATTTTATGAAAAACCAGCGAAAGTTCAATGAAGGCTAGAGCTCAAATTTGTCGTTTTTATTTTACTTTTCAGGTACAAATAAGGTATAAAATGTCATGCTCATTCAGCTTTTATGAGTAGACCAGCTCCTATTCGACAACAATACATTTTGCAGAATATCAATGCGGAACTTTTTTGCTCAATTTCTTTTCATGTGATTAACTTATGATGTATTGTTTATATTATGTAACAAGGCAACACCACCTGAATCCGAAACGGTATTTCGTCGTTTACACCAAGTGAATCGGTGGATAAAGGATTATCATGAATACTCGGAGTATCGCTCAGCCACTCAAAGCTAATAAAGTGCGAGAGTCGACCAAAATCTCGCAATTATTGGGACTGACCAGTTATACCCCAAGATTACCAGTTGCGTGGCTCGCTTTAGCATCGTTGATCTTCTTAGCTGCTTTATCCATTTACGTTGTTGCAAACTACTATGATACACGACGTGACATTATGGCTAGTATTGATGCGCAACTTATCAACGCAGCCACCAGCGCAAACGTGATGGTTGGCAAAGGTTATCACAGCTCTCTCGATAGTATTACAGCTGCTGAATTCAAACAAAAAAGCCATGCCCTGACTGAGCTTGCAAACGCATTGAACGTAGAATATGTTTACACTATGGTGCTAAAAGCGCCTAACGTCCATTTTACGGCATCAAGCTATACTCGCGAAGACCTCAAATTAAAACGCCTCACTCGTTATCAAGACATCTACTCTGAAGCTTCTGTAACGTTAAAAAGTGCCTTTCACTCAACGGAGCCGGTCTTTGAAGTAGCGAAAGATAAATGGGGTCATTTTAAAAGTGTATTCATTCCTTTTGTGCTTCCAGATGGTACAACTTATATTGCAGGCGCAGATATTACTATTCATGACCTTGAGAGTAGGCTCAATGAGAGTGTGATAGATGCAGCAGTTGATGCAAGCTTTTTCTTTATCATGTTTTTGGTTGTCGTCAGCCTATATTTTATGTACTACAAGAAAACTCTGACGAGTGATAACCGAACAGGGTTTGGCAATCGAATTGCCTTGGAGCAAGCACTCAAACATTCTAAATCTCAACATTTGTGCTTAAGTGTTGTCTGGGTCAAAGAGCTGGAGGATATCATAAGCTTTTATGGTACAGAGGTTGGTGATAATGTAATGGCTAAAGTAATGAGTTACTTCTCAGAGTTTACTCATCCATTTGAAGTGTATCGCCTAACAACATCTAAAATAGCCTTGGTGACGAGTATTGAGAATAGCGAGCATTACCTTGCCAATTTAACTGAGTCCTTTCCTTGCGCCAAACCTATCTATGATGCGCCGCATCTGTATGTAAATTTGTGCGCAGGCGTTGCCAAAGGCAACTGTGCCTTGTTGCTAGAGAATGCCTTTTTAGCACTTAGACAAGCACAACAACAAAATATTCAGATTTGTTATTTTGACTCGCAGTTACAAATAAACCCACAGCAACAATCAAAGAACTTACACCTAACAAGATTATTGCAAAGCGCGTGTGAATCAGATCGGATCATACCCTTTTTTACTCCCAGAAAGGCCTGTCATGATCACAACAATATTCAATATCAGTGCAGCGCTCGTATTCTCAATGAGCGAGGTGCAATTATTGATGCAGAGCACTTTTATCCGGTAATGAAGCAACCCAAGTTACGCGCGCAAATTAGTATGAAATTACTTGAGCTATGTGTTACTCGATTTAGAAAATCAAACCATGCCTGGAGCATTCAACTCAGTCATGCAGAAATAGCTGATCCTGAATATTTTGAGTATATCAGTCAAATATTGCGACGATACCCGCAACCTCAACTTATCACGTTTGAGTTTGATGAGAGTGATGTACTAAAGAATTTTAGCGACATGAACTTAATGATGCAGTCCCTAAAAGCTAAAGGTGCCAATGTTGCTGTCAGCGGCGTGAATAGCGGCTTTCTTACAATAAACAGAATATTGAAATTACCACTCGACGCAATTTGCCTCGAGAAAAGTATTTGTGAACAGCTCAGTGATGACGAGATGCTAATGAGCTCCGTCGCCTACTTGGCTGACCACTGCAACACTCGTCGCATTGACCTGATTGTCCCATGTGTGACCACGAGTCGCCAGGCTAAACAACTAGAAGAAGCTGGAGTGGCGCGATTAGAGGGAAGCTGGGTAGGCAAGGCAAGTGGCCACCTTTGATATGAATACCAATTTAACTTAATACTTGCTCAATTTGACCTGAGTAAGTCTTGACGATAACAGGACATGAAAGCGGCGTTATCGCCAAGATTTTCTTGCCTCACAAAGCAACCACCCCTAGGTTGAATTATGTTGATTTAATCGCATTGCTGAGCATTAAATCTGTGCCAACAAGCGCGTACTCGACTGCCCACTTGCCCAATACTTACGCTCAAAAGGCGTGATTGCTTGCTCGTTTTCGTAAGCTTCAACATGTGCAGTAACACCGCTTAATTCAAGCGCTCTGGCGAACTCTTTAACATAGATATTCCAATTACTACGTAGCTCTAGCTGGCCACCTAATTTCACAATATAGGGAAATACTGCGCTGCCATGCCAACGCCTTTGAATATGCTTAGCCTTTGGCCAAGGATTTGGATAGAGCAAGTAATGGTGGCTAGGTTGCCATTTAGCTTGCAGCGCAAGTCGCCAAAAATCATTTAAGTCAGCTTGTACCAGAATATATTGTCCTTCGTCGGATTGTTTATATTCTACGTCATGCTTTTCAAGGCGATGGGAAGACTTATCAATTCCAATTATAAGCGCTTCAGGGTGGTGCTTAGCAAGGTTCGCGGTACTTTCCCCTACTCCACAGCACGAATCCAAAATAATGGGTCCATCAAATGCCTGAACTCGTTTATTTACCTCATCAAAAGCACGTTGAGTGTGCACTGCTATCGGCTTTTTGAATTCAGCTTTTAAATGTTTTGTGACGATTTCATCGAGCTTTTCATGCAGCCCTTGCTGATTAGTGGTAATACTACGAGAGTTTGCTTCTGTCATAACCTATCGATAATTTGGAAGAAATTGTGGTGATTTTACCTGAAATTAGTCAAGAGTGCTGCCACCATTTACAGCACTCCATTTAAGCGCAAGCGCACTTAGTGCCTGAGCCCAACACCACGTTTAATCAAATTAAGCGCTAATAGGAATAAACCACAGATAAAGATGCCAAGTACTGTAAAGGCCACCCCGATATTTACATCAGAGACTCCTAAAAAGCCAAAGCGAAATGCATTAACCATGTAGATTATTGGGTTTATCTGCGATACGCCTTGCCAAAACTCAGGTAGCAAGGTGATGGAGTAGAACACTCCTCCCAGATAGGTAAGTGGAGTAAGTACAAAAGTGGGAATTATACTGATGTCATCAAAGCTATTGGCGAATACCGCATTGATAAGCCCTCCCAAGGCAAACACCGCAGAGGTTAAGATCACTGTGATAATAATCACCGCAAGATTGTGGATCTGGATATCAACAAAAAATAAGCTCACAATGGTGACGATTAACCCGACCAGCATGCCTCTGGCCATTCCACCTCCCATGTAGCCGAGCACGATAATATAATTTGGTACTGGGGCAACCAATAATTCCTCTATACTTTTTTGAAACTTAGTAGAATAAAAACTAGAAGCTACGTTAGAGTAAGAGTTGGTAATAACCGACATCATAATAAGGCCAGGCACAATAAACTCCATGTAGCTAAAGCCGCCCATCTCACCGATTCTAGAACCTATCAAGCTACCAAAAATCACAAAATAAAGCGTCATTGTGATCGCAGGAGGTACTAAAGTTTGCACCCAAATTCGCAAAAAGCGAATACACTCTTTTATCCAGATACTTTTTAACGCGACGCCGTATTTCAGCACGATTATACCCCTCTGCCCTGCTCTAATAGACCCACAAACAACTCCTCTAATCGGTTAGCCTTGTTGCGCATACTCAATACTTGATTCCCCTGCTGCGTTAACTGTGAAAAGACCCCATTGAGCCCCTGTGACTTAGCAACTTCGACTTCAATCGTATGATCATCAACACGAGTAAACTGATAACCATCTAACGTCACCGGCTTGATGGGAGACTTGAGGTCTAGTACAAAGGTTTCTTTATCTAACTTAGCAAGTAATGCCTTAATAGTTGTATGTTCTACTATGGTGCCTTTATCGATAATCGCAATATTGCGGCACAGTAACTCAGCTTCTTCTAAATAGTGGGTAGTTAAGATAATCGTCACCCCTTGTTGGTTTATTTCACGTAAGAAATCCCACATTGAGCGACGTAGTTCAATATCAACACCAGCTGTTGGTTCATCTAAAATAAGTAGCTTTGGTTCGTGCATCAACGCTCTGGCAATCATCAAGCGACGTTTCATGCCACCAGACAAGGTACGAGCTTGCTTATCTTTTTTGTCAAACAGTCCAAGCTGCTTGAGGTACTTTTCTGCTCGTTGATGTGCAACATCTCTTGGCACACCATAGTAGCCTGCTTGTGTCACTAAAATCTGATTTAGCGTCTCAAATTGACTGAAGTTAAACTCTTGCGGCACAAGCCCTAAGTTAGATTTTGCGTCTTCTAAATGGGTATCAATACTGTGGCCAAATACCTCAACACGGCCCTGGGTTTTATTTACCAGTGAAGCGATAACGCCAATTGTTGTTGATTTTCCGGCGCCATTAGGGCCAAGCAAAGCAAAAAAGTCACCCTCTTGTACTTGTAAGTCTATTCCTTTCACTGCTTCGACGCCGTTACTATAGACCTTTTTTAATCCTTCGATGTTCAGTGCTATTGTCATATTTTGTTATTCTCCATAACCCCAGCGTTTTGCTAAAGTATGTTCGATGTTCAGATGATCTAGAATTCGCGCCACCATAAAGTCGACTAAATCCTCAATACTTTGTGGCTGGTGATAGAACCCTGGCGCGGCAGGCATAATCGTCACGCCCAAACGGCTTAATTTAAGCATGTTTTCAAGATGGATTGGGCTAAAAGGCGTCTCACGAGGCACTAAAATCAACTGTCCCCGCTCTTTGATCACAACATCAGCGGCACGCTCCAATAAATTATCAGATGCTCCCAACGCAATGGCTGAAACACTTCCTGCACTACATGGGCATACCACCATTTGTTTTGGTGCCGCCGAGCCAGATGCCACAGGGCTAAACCAATTATCTTTGCCAAACACTTGTATTTGCTGTTGTTTGGCTGCGAATAGCGTTTGTAGCTGCTCGCTCGCTTTTTGCTCATTACCAGATAGCTTTACATTTGACTCGGTGTCCAAAACCACTCGAGCTGCGCTAGAGATTAACACATAAACTTGATAGTTTAACGACACTAATACTTCTAACAACCGCAGTCCGTAAGGTGCACCTGAGGCACCACTGAATGCCAATGTAATTGGCCCTTTAAATGTTTGTTCTGACATACAAATTACTTTTTTAATGCAGTTAATAATTTATCGTGAATACCACCAAAGCCGCCGTTGCTCATTACTAAAACATGTTGATTCGGCGCTTGATTTGCAACAACCTGTGTAACAATTTCATCGACACTAGCAAAGCACCGCCGTCCAGCACTTTCAGCCTGTGCTTTTAACGACCAAGACAAGCCTTCAGGCTCAAATAAATACACCTCATTTGCTACTGCTAATGACTGCATTAAAGTCTCTTGGTGCACCCCAAGCTTCATGGTGTTTGAGCGCGGCTCTAAAATCGCAATGATGGGTGCATCACCTACTTTTGCTCGAAGCCCTGCAAGTGTCGTTGCGATAGCGGTGGGGTGATGAGCAAAATCATCATAAACCGTCACTCCGTTGACTTCTCCTTTACACTCCATGCGTCGTTTAGGTGAGATAAACTGGCCTAGCGCTTCAATACTTACTTCTATTGGGATCCCAACATGTCTTGCGGCTGCAATCGTCACCATGGCATTCTTGACATTGTGTTCACCGATGGTCTGCCAGTTAACTACACCCTTTTCTTCTCCTTCAAACAGTACCGTAAAACTAGAGCCATCTGCTTTGATGAGGTTATACGACCATTCTTTGCCAAGGGATTCCTGCAAGCTCCAAAATCCTCTATTTATCACCTCTTGCAATGCCTTATCGTCGGCAGGATAGATGGCTTTACCTTGGCTCGGTAGCGTACGAATAAGATGATGGAATTGCGTCTGAATGGCGTTTAAATCGGGAAAAATATCCGCATGATCATATTCTAGATTATTCAAGATTAGTGTACGCGGTAAATAATGAACAAACTTACTCCGCTTATCAAAAAATGCGGTGTCATATTCGTCTGCTTCGATGACAAAAAATGGTGTGTCCGAAGTACGCGCAGACACCCCAAAGTTTTGAACCACCCCGCCGATTAAAAACCCTGGACGTAACCCAGCATATTCGAGCACCCAAGCCAGCATACTTGCGGTAGTCGTTTTTCCGTGTGTACCAGCAACAGCGAGTACCCAAGACTCTCTTAGTACATTTTCTCGAAGCCATTCAGGGCCTGACGTATAATAAAGCCCTTTTTCCAGCACATATTCAACACAGGGGTTACCGCGACTCATGGCATTGCCAATGACCACCACATCAGGCTGAGCATCAACTAATTGCTGTGGGTCATAGCCTTGAGTAAGCTCAATGCCAAGTGCTTCGAGCTGGGTGCTCATTGGTGGATAAACGTTGAGATCTGAGCCAGTAACTTTGTGACCTAAAGACTTCGCTATAGCGGCAATACCACCCATAAAGGTGCCGCATATCCCTAAAATATGTACGTGCATAGCATTCGCATTCTTTATTTTTCATTTTTAGCTAGATTAACATACTCAGCTTATCGGTGGCTGACTTTATTGTTGAATCTATTGCACCAGTATTATTCTGGTCTTGCTGAGGGCTGCAAGATTGAGGTTATACAGAAAGGTTGGGCCGAACAATCGTTCGGCCCAAATAGTTTAAGACTTGTTACGATTTTCTTTTGCAAACGCACGTAACTTGCGTTTTTGTGATAACGTCATTTTATTTGAACGGCCTGCGTACGGGTTGTCCCCTTCGCGGAACTCAATTTTAATTGGCGTTCCCATCACATTTAAAGCCTTGCGATAATAGTTCATTAGGTAACGTTTATAACTATCTGGCAGTTCGTGCACCATGTTACCGTGGATAACAATACGCGGAGGGTTATAACCACCTGCGTGTGCGTACTTCAGCTTCACACGACGACCACGCACCAAAGGTGGCTGGTGATCAGCCTGCGCCATATCCATAATGCGACGCAACATTGCTGTACTCACACGTTTAGTTGCCGACTCGTAGGCTTCATCGATAGACTCAAACAAGTGACCAACACCGGTGCCATGCAACGCGCTAATAAAGTGTAATCGTGCAAAATCAACAAAACCCAGCCTTCGGTCTAGCTCTGTTTTGATCCGCTCTTTTACGTAGTCATCAAGACCATCCCACTTGTTCACTGCAATCACCAATGAACGACCCGCATTCAGAGCAAAGCCAAGCAAGCTTAAGTCTTGATCAGAGATCCCTTCACGAGCATCAACAACTAGCAAAACTACATTTGCGTCTTCAATTGCCTGTAATGTTTTTATCACAGAAAACTTCTCAACAACATCGCTGACTTTCTTGCGTTTACGTACACCTGCGGTATCAATCAGTACGTATTCTTTGTCGTTGCGAGTCATTGGGATGTAAATTGAGTCTCGTGTCGTACCTGGCATGTCGTACACTATCACTCGGTCTTCGCCTAGAATCCGATTTGTCAGTGTCGACTTACCAACATTTGGGCGTCCAATAATCGCAAGTTTTACAGGCTTGTCTTCAAAGCCAGTTTTGCCAGCTTCAACTTCCTCATCTTCAAGATAAAGTTCCGCAATGTCTTCATCATCTTGCGCCACGGCTTCTTCTTGTAAAGAAAGCTCTGCAATGACTGGCTGCAAGGTTAACTCGAGTAGTTGAGTGACACCACGGCCATGTGCTGCTGCTATTTGCTGTACATCGCCTAATGCTAATTGATAAAACTCTGCACAATTGGAGTCTGCATCAATACCATCCGTCTTGTTAGCCACGACAAAGCACTTTTTCTGCTGTTTACGAAGGTGCTGTGCGATTGCTTGATCAGCAACAGTCATGCCTGCTCGTGCATCAACCAAAAATAGTACAATATCCGCCTCTTCAATTGCCAGCAGAGATTGTTCAGCCATTTCAGTTTCAATGCCTTCTTCTGAGCCATCAATACCACCCGTGTCCACCACGATAAACTCATAGCCTTCGTAATTTGCTTGGCCATACTTGCGGTCACGAGTGAGGCCAGGGAAATCAGCAACTAACGCGTCTCGAGTACGTGTTAAACGATTAAATAGTGTGGATTTACCCACATTAGGTCGCCCAACCAGAGCGATCACAGGAAGCATAGACTACCTCTTTTATAAACAACAAAAGGCTTCGCGAAAGCGAAGCCCCATAAAATATTCAAAATTCAGAAGGTTATTTTGGAATTTGAACTGCGCTAAGTTCACCATCTCGCGTATATACAAATACCTTGTCATCAACGACGATTGGCTCAATATAAAACCCAGAATCATCAAACTCAGTACGAGATACTAGCTCTCCTGAGTTTTTATCCAACCAATGTAAATTACCTTCTTGGTCACCGACCACGATATAATTGCCTGCAACTGTTGGGGCAGTAAGATACCAGCCACGCAAAGCAGCTTGTGTCCAACGTTCAATACCTGAGTTTTTGTCTAGGGCGTATAACACCCCGTCACTGTCAACCAAATAAATAACATCTAGGTCTAGCGTTAAGTCGCGATAACTACTGTACTCACGATCCCATACTACGTTACCGCTGCGAACATCAATAGCCACTAGTTTACCATTATAGGCGATAGAATACACATATGCGCCACTCACGACAGGCTTAGTGTCTACATCAACCAAACGCTCAAACTCTGAAGCTCCTTTTGCTATCGCAACATCAGTACTCCAAGCGGTAAAGCCATTCTCGGCGATTAATGCCGTCAGTTTGCCACTTTCTTCACCAACAAGTACACCGCCATTGGCGCTGGTTGGCGAACTTAAACCACGCAAGGTCAGTGCTGGCACTTCTTGTTCGTAGTGCCAACGTTCTTCACCTGTATCAGGGTGTAAAGCAACGAGTTTACCTGAACCTAAGTTAACATATAGCAGGCCATCCCCAGCAGAAGGGGCAGAAAGCGCTTCGCCAGGTACTGATTTACGCCACACCACTTCACCGGTTTCACGGTCTAAGGCAAAAACCTGTCCATGCTCAGAGCCGATGTACAGCTTACCATATGCTTGGGTAATACCGCCTGACAACTTAGCACTGTCACTGTCTTCCCATGGCCAAAAGCTGGTATTTTTACGCACATCAACTTGCCATTTTTCTTTACCTGTCTCGACGTCAAACGCGGTGACTATACCCTCTCGCGCAGCAGCAAAGACCGTTGTTTGGTAGCTCACAGGGGCAAGATGAGAGAAATAATGCTCTACACCGTCACCAACGCCCTCTTGCCACACAATATTCGCTTCAAACTGGTTATTGATTTCAGGCAGTATCAGTTCTTCTTCGTCATCATTTGATGAGCACCCAGCCGTAAGTGCTGCCACACATAGAGCCAAAGAGGCCATAGTTAACTTCTTCATGGCAACTCCTTAAACCGTTGTCTTTTGTGCTAAATCATCCAGTTTAATTTGCAGCATGGGGTTATTATTACCTGTTGCCGCTTCTAGTGCTGACTGATAAGCGTCACGTGCCTTATCTTGCTCACCTTGCGCTAGGTAAATATCGCCTTGGATTTCTGATTGCTGTGCTTTGAATGCCTCAGGCATCGGTTTTGCTAACGTTGCTAGCGCCTGCTCGTACTGCTTTTGAGAAGCCTGAACACGTGCTAATCGAAGTAATGCCGTTGCTTTGAGCTCAGCATTATTTACATTTTCAGCAGCCCAAGTTAATTTGTCTGCGGCTAATGTTAAGTCATTCTTTTCAATTGCCTCTTTTGCAGCAACAAATGCGGCTAATACGGCATAGTTAGAATCAGCATTATCTGCAACAAATGCTTCGCTTTTTGCAAGTACGTCATCACTTTCTACGATTTGGCTGTAGGCTTCAGATGTCGCTTCTGCGGTGTCAATCTGACTCTGATTATAGGCTTTCCAACCGTATAAACCGCCTAACCCTAATACAGCCCCTATCACTAGGGTTGTACCATTCTCGCGGAAAAATCGCTTTATTGCTTCTTCTTGTTGCTCTTCTGTTGAATAAATTTCCATTCTAACCTCTTAGCTTACCAACTCTGCAAGCAGTGCTTTTACTTCTGCAAGCGGTAAGGTGATTTGTTCTTTCTCTTCACGCAAATATTTTACAGTCACTTTGCCTTGCGCCAGTTCATCTTCGCCTAGCACTAATGCCACGACTGCATCGCTTTTGTCTGCACGTTTAAATTGCTTTTTGAAGTTGCCCCCACCGCAATGTACCATCACGCGAAGTCCTGCAACCTCATCTCGTAGCTGCTGCGCTACTACTGGAGCTTGGATTGCCGCTTTGTCACCCATAGCAACTACATAAACATCAGCATTACGGCGGATTTCACCAACACACTCTAATGTTTGTAACATTAACACAAGACGCTCGATACCCATCGCAAAACCGACAGCCGGTGTCGCTTTTCCACCTAGCTGTTCAACCAAGCCATCGTAACGTCCACCGGCACACACTGTACCTTGAGCACCAAGACTGGTTGTTACCCACTCAAATACAGTACGGTTGTAGTAGTCTAGGCCACGTACCAGCTTTTCATTAACCTGGTATTCGACGCCAGCTGCGTCTAAACGTTCACATAAATTCGCAAAATGTTCACGCGACTCTTGGTCTAAATACTCAGAAAGCTTTGGCGCATCGACTAAAACTGCTTGAATGTCTGGGTTTTTGCTATCAAGAACTCGAAGCGGGTTAGTGTACATACGACGCAAACTGTCTTCATCAAGTACCGCTTTATGCTGTTCTAAATAAGCTATCAAAGCATCTCGATATTCAGCTCGGGCTTCGTTAGAGCCCAATGAATTAAGCTCAAGCTTGACGTGCTCTTGAATACCAAATTGCTGCCATAGACGCGCCGTCATTAAGATCACTTCAGCATCAATATCAGGCGTTGCGACCCCATAAGTTTCAACACCAAATTGGTGGAATTGACGATAACGACCTTTCTGCGGCCGCTCATGGCGGAACATTGGCCCCATATACCAAAGACGCTGCTCTTGGTTATACAGTAAACCATGTTGATTACCAGCACGTACGCACACAGCCGTCCCTTCAGGACGTAGCGTTAAGCTGTCGCCGTTACGATCATCAAAGGTATACATTTCTTTTTCAACAATATCGGTCACTTCACCAATAGAGCGTTTGAATAGATCAGTCGATTCAACGATTGGAAAACGGATCTCTTGGTAGCCAAACGCAGCCACAGTTTCTTTTAATACCGATTCTACTTTCTGCCAGATTTGTGTATCACCTGGCAGACAATCATTCATTCCACGGATTGCCTGAAGTTGTTTTGTCACTGAAAACCCTAATTATTCTTTGCCATCAGCCAATATGTGTTGGTTGATGCTATTGCTTAAACACATGCTCAGGTAGCATTGTTTGCGTACCTGTATAAAGCTTGAAAATTCGCTTATCTTAACGATTACATCCGTATCAGTCGATGATTTTTACATCGATTTTTTCTTCGCTCTCTTTTTTCTCTACATACTCTCTAATTTGAGATTCAAGCTGAGCAACAATATCATCATTATCAATACGTGTTTTTTGACGTTCACCATTAATGTAAAGCCCTGAGCGGCGATTTGCACCTGCAAGACCTAAATCACTCACTAATGCTTCACCAGGGCCATTTACCACACACCCTATCACCGACACCGAAATTGGCGTAGTGATATCTTCTAGACGCTCTTCAAGTTGATTCATGGTGTTGACCACATCAAACTCTTGTCTTGAACAGCTTGGGCAAGCGATAAAGTTAATACCACGCGAACGGATACGCAGCGATTTAAGGATATCGAAGCCAACTTTTATCTCTTGTACTGGATCAGCAGCAAGAGAAACGCGCAGGGTGTCACCTATCCCCTCAGCCAACAACATGCCAAGACCCACTGCCGACTTCACTGAACCGGCTCTAAAGCCACCAGCTTCTGTGATCCCTAAATGTAGTGGCTGATCGATTTCTTTAGCGAGTAGACGATAAGCGCCCACCGCCAGAAATACATCTGACGCTTTTACCGATACCTTAAACTGATCGAAGTTATGACGCTGAAGAATCTCAACGTGACGCATCGCGGACTCAAGTAAAGCCTCAGGTGTTGGCTCACCGTACTTCTCTTGTAAGTCTCGCTCAAGTGACCCGCCATTGACCCCAATTCGAATAGGGATATTGTGTTCACCAGCGGCGTCAATCACAGCGCGGATCCTGTCTTCACTACCGATATTGCCAGGGTTGATCCGCAGACAGTCCGCGCCATACTTGGCAACTTGTAAAGCGATGCGGTAGTCGAAATGAATGTCTGTCACCAGTGGAATGTCTACTTGTGCTTTAATGCTTTTGAATGCTTCAGCGGCATCCATGGTCGGCACAGAAACACGAACGATGTCAGCGCCCGCATCTTGGATAGCTCTTATCTGCGCCACCGTTGCATCGACATCTAGGGTGTTAGTATTCGTCATCGATTGCACCGCTATCGGTGCGCCATCACCAATAGGCACATTACCGACATAGATCCTCGTTGACTTTCTACGCTTAATAGGTGGTTCTGAAAACATGCTGACTACTCTGCTAACGGTAAATTAAATTTGGCTAGACGGTTTTTAGTGAACTCTGGCAAGATCACAGGTTTACCATCAAGTGTGACCTCTACGGCCCGATGCTTGCCGAGTATAACAGAAAAAGGGGCTTTCCCTTCAACTGTCATGGTATATCCTGCTTTTTTAACCCCAAATGCCACGCGCTCTTGGGTTGCATCAAACATTTCAACCCAACTTTCTTCATTAAAGTACATCACCACCGTGCTGATCCCTGGCGCGCGTTTAGTCTGCTCTTTCGGGTTGCTCTGAGCAGGCGTTGATGTCGCCACCTCAAGCGTACTTGTTGGCTGCTCTTCTAGCGCGCCTGTACTCTCAGACTGTTCTGGCTCGTCGTTTTGTATCTCTTCTTGATCGCTTGTTACTTCAAGCTCTGGTACTTCAAGCTCTGGTGCTTCAATTGTGGTGATCGCGCTTTCTTGAGCGCTTTCAGGCTCCGAAGTATTGGTCTGCCAAAACCACAACGCTGAGGATCCCAACACAATAGCAAGCACGATATAACTCACCATCATTAAACGGCTATCATGTGCCTCTTTGTGCGTACGACGCGAAAAGCTCTGCATTCGTTTTTTCTGCGGCGGTACCACTGGTGATTGGTACATGGCCAGTACCTCTACCGGATTTAGTCCAAGCAATGCGGCATAGTTTTTAATATAACCACGCACAAATGTTTCAGGCCCTAAATCTTGATAATCGTCCTGCTCGAGCTTAGTGAGTTGGGCATGAGTCATCTTTAGACGTGATTCAATCTCAGCAAAACTGATCCCAGCATTTTGTCTTGCAGTCGCCAAAGTTTGCCCGATTGAAGGCTGCTCTTGTTCAGGTGCTTCTTGCTCTTTCATATTTTGGTTCATAAAACGTAATTTGTTGGGTCTACTATTAATAATCCGTGGCCTGCTTGCAGCGCCACGTCAGGAGTTAGCTTATTCCATCGCATAATTTCATCGATCAACACACCATATCGATCGGCTACGCTGAGCAAAGTATCTCCCACAGCGATTTTATGGATCACATTGGGATTATTTAGATACACCTTTTGACCCGCAACTAACCTTGCAGATTCACGCACTTGATTATACTGCATCAAATCGACCATTTTAATGTCGTATTTTACAGAAATACTAAATAGGTTTTCACCTGCTATAACCGTGTGAAACGCTACCCTTGGTGGCGTTAATTCGCTGTTTAGCAGCGGTATAGAAGTGTTAGTTGCTGCCGCGGTCACTACATGACGTTCCTTTGGCACTTCACTAAAGGTGACATCTGCAGGATTTGGTTGATAGAACTCAACTTGCTCATCAGAGCGCAATGACGTAGTTACCGCTGGAGAATTTTTAACTACCTCAGGTTTTGCTACTGGCGCAAAATTATTAGTCTCTACAGGTGAATCAGCAGTGAATATAGGCGTTGATTTGCGTTGCGTTTTTTTACGTTTAATTTTTATCTTTGGATTTGCAACGATATGACTGGGTGACGCACCAGCCAACTTGTTAAGCTGCGCTTCTCGGTATCGATTCCTCAGTCGTTCAAACTCACTCGCCACAGTATTGTCAGTTAATATCAAGGCCGCCTGCGCTGACTTTGGATAGCTTTGCACTAACGTGGTTGCTAAGTCCTGCGCTTTTTGTAAATGTCCCATTTGCATGTGAACAAGGTGGCCAAGCATCAGGCTTCTGGGAGAAACAAAACCCCGCTTTTCAATACTTTCTAGAATATCTTCGACTCGCAAAAAGTCACTGCGCGCATAATACAGACCGGCCAAAGCCAGCTGTGAAGAGATCTGCTGCGCATTATGCTTAATAGCGCTTTGCAAATAGTCCTCAGCAAGTAAATATTCATTTTGCTTCAAAGCACATAATGCTAAGTTTTCGTAACTGGCTGCTACTCTGAGATAACTTGGCACTTCAATTGCCTTAAAAAAGTACGCATTAGCTTTATCGTACTGCCCTACTCGGCACAAAAACGTGCCATAGTTATTTAGCGTATCGGGATTATCAGGTTCAATATCCAATGCAGCTTGGTACGCATTGTCGGCACGCTGTTGCTCTCCCACCTGCTCATAGTAATAGGCCAGCGTATAATGTGCTTCTGCCAGCTTTGGCGCGAGTTGCAACGCGCGCTCAAGATTAAACTTCGCTGACGTAGTATTACCTGAATTGAGATATTGAAGTGCAAGCGCGATACGAGTTCTAGCAGCATTGGTGTTATTGACTTGCTGCTCGGCTACTGGACGGCCATCAGCACGATAGCTGCGCTCCGTCACACAACCTGACAAAACTAAACTCGCACCTGCGAGAATGGATGCAGCCAATCCTGTTTTGCGATAATTTCGCGATTGCATCACTCACCTTTGAATGCCACTGGGTTTTATATCTGCACTATATTACCCAAAAGGCTACGAGATTCACCCATTTTTTGTAAGATAACCAGAACTTATCTGAGACTCAGATGAAATGAGCTGACCCAAGCCAGCTCATTATTTGTTATTGTGCACTCACATTGACAGCAATGGCGTTGTCATCACGTTGCTTTTTCTTGGCTAGACGCTTGGTTCTATCCACAACATCACCAACCAACTGACCACATGCAGCATCAATATCATCGCCACGAGTACGACGCACAATACAAGTCAGTCCAGCCGCTTGTAACACTTTCGAGAATCTATCGATACGGCTATTACTAGAGCGGCCATATTCGTTACCAGGGAACGGGTTGAACGGGATCAAGTTAATCTTTGATGGCGTGCCTTTAAGCACTTTTACTAACTCATGGGCATGATCCGTGCTGTCATTAACATCTTGCAGCATTACATACTCAATGGTGACATCTTTATTCGCCTTTGAGCCATCAATATAACGGCGACATGCCGCTAAGAACTCTTCAATTGGATACTTTTTATTGATTGGTACAAGCACATCGCGAAGTGGGTTATTTGGTGCATGTAGTGAAATTGCAAGTGCCACATCTATTTTTTCTTTCAAGATGTCAAGCGCAGGTACCACGCCTGATGTACTGAGCGTGACGCGGCGCTTGGATAGGCCAAACGCCCAATCGTCCATCATCAGCTCCATCGCTGGTACAACGTTATTGAGGTTTAACAGAGGCTCACCCATACCCATCATCACGATGTTAGTAATTGGGCGCTTAGTGCTATCACCTTTATGTAGACCAATGTCGGTTGCCACGCGCCAAACCTGACCTATGATCTCAGACACTTTTAAGTTACGGTTAAAGCCTTGTTGCGCCGTTGAGCAAAAAGTACATTCCAACGCACAGCCAACCTGAGAAGATACACACAGTGTGGCTCTATCTTTTTCTGGGATCCACACGGTTTCAACTTCTTGGCCGCCTTCGAGTAACAGTGCATATTTGATGGTGCCATCTGAAGCCTCTTGCTTTACTGATATTTCAGGCGCTTTAATCTCACACTCAGCCTGCAAACGTGCACGAAGCTTTTTATTTAAGTTACTCATCTCATCGAAATTATCGATACCAAAATGATAAATCCATTTCATCACCTGATCCGCGCGAAACGGCTTTTCGCCATATGATGCAAATAACTCGCGCATCCCCTCGCGATTTAAATCAAGTAAGTTAATTTTTTTCTCAATAGTGGTCATGAACAACCTCGGTTATAGACGGTAAAAACAGCTTAATTGCCAACTGCACATTGTACAAAAAAGCAGCAAACATCACAAATAATGAAACGTGTTTTGTGAAGTAGTGTGATTACTTTACAAAGCACGCTTGTCCCATATCAACACCATTTGGCTACGGGACAAAAAAAGGGCTCGAAAGCCCTTTTTTGGCACCAAGTCTCGAATTAACGAGTACGTGGGCAGATTTCTTCTTCAGCGAAGAAATAAGCGATTTCGCGAGCAGCAGACTCTGGTGCGTCAGAACCGTGTACAGCGTTCTCGTCGATGCTGTCTGCGTAGTCAGCACGTAGTGTACCAGCTAACGCTTCTGCAGGGTTAGTAGCACCCATGATTTCACGGTTTTTACGAACTGCATCTTCACCTTCAAGAACCTGAACCATTACAGGGCCTGAAGTCATGAAAGAAACTAGTGCACCAAAGAAAGGACGCTCTTTGTGCTCTGCGTAGAAACCTTCAGCTTTCTCTTGAGAAAGGTGAACCATTTTTGATGCAACGATTTTAAGACCAGCAGACTCAAAACGGTTGTAGATAGCACCGATGTGGTTTTTAGCTACCGCATCAGGCTTGATGATTGAAAAAGTACGCTCTAAAGCCATCTTTTGCTCCAAAATATTGTTGTGAATATTAACGGGCGCGAATTATACGTTGTTTGGTAGAAAAAACCTACTATCTCACGCCGCTTTCTTTGAGAAGATAAAGAAGTTTAGTCAATTTAATATCAATAAACGTCCATAATTCACCGCTACAGCCCAGCTGACAGGGAAATCTATTTGCTTCACAGACAACATCGAAAAACCTGATCTACATCAAAATTATTTTACAGGCTTTCTTCTATACTGCGCCGCTTTTTAGAATCAGCGCACGAAATCACTCAACAGCTGACCCGTAATCAGTTCAATGTATGAGGTAAACCATGTTTGTACCAGAACTTCTCTCTCCAGCCGGCAGTTTAAAGAATATGCGTTACGCTTTTGCGTACGGTGCCGATGCCGTCTATGCCGGACAACCTAGATATAGTTTGCGAGTGCGTAATAACGAATTTGACCTTGAGAACCTTGAGATAGGTATCAATGAAGCTCACCAGCAGAATAAAAAGCTTTATGTGGTGTCAAATATTGCGCCGCATAATGGCAAAGTAAAGACCTACTTACGTGATATTGAACCCGTCATCGCGATGAAACCAGATGCGCTTATCATGTCCGATCCTGGACTAATTATGCTCGTACGTGACAAGTGGCCTGATATGCCAATTCACCTTTCTGTACAGGCTAATGCAGTCAACTATGCTGCGGTACAATTTTGGGCGAAACAAGGAATTGAGCGCGTAATTCTTTCTCGTGAACTATCACTACAAGAAATAGAAGAGATCCGTGCGCTTTGCCCAGAAACAGAACTTGAGGTGTTTGTCCATGGGGCACTGTGCATGGCATACTCTGGGCGCTGTTTGTTATCTGGTTACATCAATAAGCGCGATCCAAACCAAGGGACGTGTACCAATGCCTGTCGCTGGAGTTACGACGTAAAGCCAGGTCAAGAAGACGAAACCGGTGACGTAGTGCATAAAGTGGATCCAAAGGCCATTATTCCTACTTTGGGTGAAGGCCAGCCAACCGATCAAGTCTTTATGCTCGAAGAGCAAGGCCGTCCAGGTGAATATATGCCAGCGTTTGAGGATGAACACGGCACATACATCATGAACTCCAAAGACTTACGTGCTGTACAGTATGTTGACCAGCTGACTCGTATGGGCGTACATAGCCTTAAAATTGAAGGTCGTACCAAATCTTTCTATTACGTTGCACGTACTGCTCAAGTTTATCGTAAAGCTATCGATGATGCAGTAGCGGGTAAGCCATTTGATCCCAGCTTAATGAAAACTCTAGAGAACCTTGCTCACCGAGGCTACACCGAAGGCTTCTTAAAGCGTCATGTACATCAGGACTACCAAAACTACGACTACGGCCACTCTATCTCAGATAAACAACAATTTGTCGGTGAAGTGCTAGGTCGCACAAACAATGGCTTAGTTGAAATCGACGTAAAGAACAAGTTCTGCACAGGACACAGCCTTGAGTTGATGACACCAAAAGGGAATATTCACTTTAACCTTGAACACATGGAAAATAAAAAAGGTGAGACCATTGATGACGCTAAAGGCTCAGGCCATGTTGTAAAGATCCCATTGCCGGAGGATATTGACTTAGACCATGCGATTTTAATGCGTAATTTAGGTCAGCATGAGGACACACGAAACCCATTTAAAAAGGCTTAGTCATGGCACTTTTGATCAATGATAAATGTATCAACTGTGATATGTGTGACCCTGAATGTCCAAATCAAGCCATTTATATGGGCGATAAAATTTATCAAATTGACCCAGATAAGTGCACAGAATGCGTGGGGCATTACGATACACCAACTTGTGTGAGTGTATGCCCAATAGACTGTATCAAGCCGGATCCAAATTATAAGGAAAGCCTAGATCAACTGGCTGAAAAGTATCTTCGCCTTACTGAACCAAATCCGTGAAGCCTAAAGGCTTCACTTTCTCTTTTCATCCTTCACTCGCCTCAGAAATACCATTTGTTTTTCTACTTGCTTCAGACGACAGCATAATTTTGATGCTAACGGTAGGAATAGCCTTATCTCAAACAACTATACAGACAATTCTAATCTGTAATTTATTAGCTCAAAATAGCGCGCTTACTAACCTGATGAACGTCTAATAATTAGGCTAATTGGTATAGTTCAGATTTGACCCCGTCGAAGTTTCAAATAGATATACTACAATCAAATTAAGCTTAGAAACGAATTAATTATCTTTAATTGCATTATAGCAAATGCGCGATTTTGCAAAGAAAACGATAGAGCTAATAACTCGAAGATTAATGCTGCAACTGTGTAGGCCGAAAAACTTTATATTCAATCGTATAGGAATATTTCTCAAATAGGTTAAAGAGCCAACACAGCTTGATAGTTACCCTCTGGAATTGGTATCACTTAAGGTAGGGAAATAACATGGATTTGAACTCATTTGAGTCTTTTTTTCACAATGCCTACATGCCCCATGGCCACTGCTACTTGTGGCAACCTCATTTGCTATGGACAAATGTTATCTCCGATATTCTGATCGCGACTGCATATTTTTCCATCCCCATGGCGATCATCATTTATGCAAAACAGAGACCTGATGTTGGCAAGAATTGGGTATTCGTGCTGTTTTGTAGCTTCATTACCTTATGTGGCTTAACACATCTTATTGGTGTCTACACCGTTTGGCATGGTGCGTATGGTATACACGGGATCTCAAAAGCCGCAACCGCCCTTATTTCTATGATCACAGCGGTATACTTATTCAGGCTTATTCCAAGCGCAGTCGCTATTCCAACGCCAAACCAATTTCATAGTATTAGCGCAAAACTCAAACGTGTCACCGATGAAAAGCAAGCCCTACATACCCAGCTTGATCAACATAGGGTCACTGAATTTATGCTCAATACGCTGCCAACAAGCACCTTACTGCTCGATGGGTTGCTTTCGATAAGTAAGTGTAACCCTTACTTCTATCGTGAACTTGGTTATGACTCCCCCGATGAACTTATCGGATTACGATTACATGACATCATCAGCTTGGATGACCCCTTCGATAGTCTCGAATCTGTAAGCCAATCATTACTTGATCAAAATGATTACAGTAAAGAGTCACTGTGCCATGTTCGGGATAAATTTGGTAACCAAATTCCGATGGAAATGCGACTAGTGCAAGAACCTCATGATGGTACCCATCTTATTCTTGCAGTATTCAATAACCTTTCCTCCCTAAAGAAGACGGAACAAGCGCTTGCCGACTCTATAGATAAAATGAAACGAGCCATTGGTGCAACAGAAGATGGGATATGGGAGTGGAACGTTGTTGACAATAGCGTAAGTTACTCTGCTGGGTTAAAAGCCATGATAGGCAAAAGAGAAGATGAAAACGTGACTTTTGATGACTGGTTTGCACACATCCACCCTGATCATCAAAATAAAGTACAAGCCGCTATCGAGCAACACTTTGAAACGAAGGCACAATACTTTGTAGAGTATTTAGGCAGAGATAATAAAGGTGAATATGCGTGGTTTTCTGCTGTAGGTAACAGTCAGTTTGATGACAATGGCAAACCCCATATTATGTCTGGTGCGCTGAGAAATATTCACCAAAGAAAAGCCCTTGAATTACAGGTTGCGGAGAAAAGCAAAATTTTAAATGCCATTTACGAAGGTTCAAGCCAAGCCATTTGGTTATTGAAAGTCGAACCAAATCAAGATTTTCGGTTTTTAGAGTACAATAAATTTGCCTGTCAGCGCACCGGAGTAAAATTAGAACAAGTGCTTGGGAAAACACTGAAAGAGCTCAGAGGCGCGACACTTGACGCAGAATTAGTCGACAGAATAGAAAAAAACTACTTGCTCTGCGTAGAGCTTGCAAAGCCAATCGACTACACCGAAATGATGCCACTGAAAGGCAAAGCGCACTGGTATCAGACTACCCTCTACCCGTTAAAAGATCATAAACAAAATGTTGAGCGTATTGTCGGGGTAGCTGTAGACATTACTGCACGAAAAATTGCTGAAAAAGAACTCAAAGACAATCACAATTTCTTACAACGAATGATTGACTCTGCGGTGTGTGGCCTCTACCTCTACGACTTGAAAACACATAAAAATACTCGGATCAATAAACGCTATACACAAATACTGGGCTACACCATGAAAGAACTAGAGCTCTGTGACCTTGATAGTTGTTTCCATGAGAGTGAACGCGCTTTGGTGTATGAGCACATAGAAGAAATCAAATCTAGCCAAGATGGCGTGCTTATTCCTATAAAGTATCGATTTAAACACAAAGATGGGCATTGGGTGTGGTGCTACTCAGTAGATACCATTATCACCCGTGATAAACACGGTGAACCTGAATTGATGTTAGGTACTTTCGTCGACATGACTGAGTACACAGAACTCTTACTTCAGTTACAGGAATCAAACGCGTACCTTGAGCACTTTGAATATATCGCCTCTCATGACTTGCAAGAACCGCTGAGAAAGATCACCGCCTTTTCGGATAGCTTAGCACAGAGGATCACGCCTGAATTTAAAGACTATGACGATGCAAAGTTTGAAATCGACAGGCTGGTTGATGCCAGTCAGCGAATGCGAGTCATGATCCAAGACCTACTAAAACTTTCACGCTTACATTCACACACTTTAAAGCGACAACCCACTAACTTGTCTATACTAATTGAGGATGTTTGTGAAGTGATGAGCTTTAGCTTAGAGGAAAGTCAAGCCGAGATTAAGCTTGAAAACGCTGAAGTACCGCTACAGCTTGATGCTTCTTTATTTTTGCAAGTATTGCAAAATCTAATAAGTAATAGCATCAAATTTAAATCACCTGAACCGGTACCTATTATTCGTATTTCAGTTACTCAAAGTAGTAGTGAAACCATGATCTATTATCAAGATAATGGGATAGGAATACCAAAATCACGACGACAACAAATATTTGAGCCATTTAGACGCTTTGGTACAACACAAGAATACGGTAGTGGAATAGGACTTGCTTTGTGTCGTCAAATTATTAAGTTACACGGCGGCACCATTAAGTGTATAGAGTGCGAACAAGGTGCTTTATTTGTAATGGCTTTTGCAAATAAAGCTAAGGGGTAATAATGGAACTGTTATTAGTTGAGGATGACCCCGATGATGTCTATTTCTTTGAACGTGCCTATCGCAGTATAGATAACGCACCTGAGTTGAAAATCTTTTCAGATGGTCATGCTTTGCTGGATTATCTCAACACCTGTACAACCCCCAAGCAAGTGCTGTTGTTAGACTTGAATATGCCTGCGATGAGTGGCTTCGAGGTAATGGAAGCCTTACGCGCTGAGCACATGATAGATAATTTAATTACGGTGTGTTACACCACCTCTACACATCACAGTGATATCCGCAAAGCGTATCAACTCGGTGCAAAATCCTACATCACCAAATCTGGACGTTTGCGTGATTTAGAGTCATTAATTAAGTTGATAAAACAATATTGGTTTGATAACAATCGAGTTGTGCAGGGATAACTATGAATACATGTCTTGTTTACCTTCTAGAAGACAACGATGAAGATGCCTACTTGGTAAAGCGCACGCTTGCCAAAGTCGAAGGCAGATAAAAGTTTAATGTGAAGCACTTTATCAATCTCGAACAGCTTGATCATGCAATCAACACAGTTAAGCCTGACGTGTTATTGCTCGACCTAAATATCGAAGAAAGCCAAGGACTACCCACTTTAATTAAAGTAAAACAGCTTAATATACGCGCCCCCATCGTAGTGTTAACAGGCGTGTCAGAAACGCTTTTTGGAGAAAAGGCCATACAATTAGGTGCACAAGACTATATACCTAAGCATGAACTCAGCGGCCCACTGCTTGCTCGCACTATCACATTTTCAAAAGAACGTTATGAGATGCATCGCAATTTAGAACACTTAGTTGTCATGGACAAACTAACCATGCTTCACAACCGTGGAGCATTTGATACTGAACTAGAAAAAGCCATGTCAGGCTCTGAGCGATATGGTCACGGATTTGGTTTGCTGTTCATTGATTTAGATAACTTTAAACCGGTCAATGATACGCTGGTCACCAAGCCGGTGATCAATTGTTAAAAATAATCTCAGCGAAGCTCAAAATGTACAAACGTGCATCTGATTTTTTCGCCCGTTATGGCGGAGATGAGTTTGTCGTTATTGCACCCAATCTTTGCGAAAAAAACCAACTTAAAAAGCTCGTACAACACAAATATGACTTGCTTAGCGATACCTATTGTTTACAAGATGAAAGCGGCTGTATTCAAGAAGTAAAGTTAAGTTTAAGTATCGGCGCTGTCATTTATCCGTCCGACGCGGCTTCGGCCGCTGAACTGGTTGCAAAAGCAGATAAAGCCATGTACTTCGCCAAAAGTAATCAGCTCCCATACGCTCTATATAACGAAACTGAATCAACTGAGCAATAACAGAACAACTCATACCAATTTGACTTAATACTTGCTCAATTTTAAGGAGTAAACCTGATGCTAACAGCGTTAAAAACTTCTCATTTAGAACAACTAAATAGCAAAATTTTTGCCTTGCCTACAGGACGTAGGTACCTCGGCGAGAGCTGGACGCGGAAGCGGTGTCATCGACAAGATTTTCTCGCCTCAAAACAGATCACTTAATTAAGAAAATTGGCATCATTCACTCTTGGATGGCCTTCACCTCAGCGATTGCATAGTTTATGTATTATTTTTGTTTCGTCCGAACACTTCGAGCCAAACAGCCCCTTTGTTAAATCCAGTCAAGACAAAACTTTTATTTTACAAAATAATTACACTTGGTTATAACTTAGTTTGAACAAAAAACAAACAAAAAGGATACAACATGAAACACCACTACCTATCAGCATGTATACTCGCATTGCTTTCGCACCAAGCTACAGCAGCAGGTCAACACGACTCAATCTCGCTACCTGATTTTACTGCAGAGCATGTTCGTAGCTTACCAATCACCAGCCTGATGGCCGTGAACCCAGATCTATTTCTATTTAGTAACGCGCTGCAGTATGTTGATTGGCAACAAACTCTTGATACAACTGCGCCCCATCTCAACGATAAACTAGAGGTCATCTTGCATTACGCAGGCTATGCCAGTATCAATCCAAAGCTATTGCTCGCTTTAATGGAAATGTCATCTGGCATCATTAGCACGCCAACGCCAGAGGCATACTTAGCACCGTTTGGAAAACTCTCGCATGAAACAGGCTTCGATGCGCAACTTAAAGATATCGCGCTAAATTTAAGTGGTCGATATTACGCGTTCCAAAAACTTCAAACTGAAATGGGCTTACAAGTCTTTCCAGCAGTAAATGAAGCCACCGTTGCCCTTGCTGATCTGACTAATATGCCAGTCAATCAACTATTTAATGTTTATCAGACATTATTTAATGGTGAATCTTTGGCACTCAAGGAAGATGGCGTTTCACACTTTACGGCCTCAAAAGACTCACAAGTAGGCACACTCGCCAGTTTCACTCTCAACTTTCCTTGGCCTTCAGGTTACGCTTGGTATAGTGGTGGCGCACACTCGAATACCGGATCTGGATACCCATACTCTTCATTGGACTTTAATAATGGGTCTGGTGGTTGGGGTAGTAATACACCTTGGGTACAAGCCGCACACGGCGGTACCGTCACGCGCTACTCACGATGTAATATTCGAGTAACACACTCAAGTGGCTACTCAACTCAGTACTACCATATGGAAAGCCTCCAATATAATACTGGTGATGTGGTATCCGCAGGCGCGTGGCTCGGCCGCTATGCCGACGACAAATCAACAGCATTATGCCAAGGAGGTCAATCAACAGGCCCTCATGTGCACTTCTCTTTACTCTATAATGGCGGGCATATTTCACTTCATAATTGGTACATCAGTGGCTATCGCATAGACGTTGGTAACTACAACTATGACGATAATTGCAGCCGCTTCTACTTTGAGAAAAACGGTTACCGCACCTGTGCATGGAGAGCATTGTATAAGTAATACCAATTTTCTTAATTAAGTGATCTATTTTGAGGTAAGAAAATCTTGTCGATAACACCGCTTCCGCGTCCTGCTATCGCCAAGGTACCTACATCCGTGTAGGCAAGGCAAAAATTTTGCTATTCAGTTGTTCTAAATAAGAAATTTTTAACGCTGTTAGCGTCAGATTTACTCCTTCAAATTGAGCAAGTATTAAGTCAAATTGGTATAGATGATAACTTGTTCTCTAGCCGCTGTTATCCCTTAGGGTAAAATTTGTTTTAAGAGATAGCTTCCGGCTAGCGTGATGTTGCACGTCTGGGTTTAGGTATTTTAGTTGATTAACTAACTTCTTATCTCAAGTTGAGGCTAAGATACCCCCTCAGCTAGGGATAACACTATACTTTTGTATTATTCGATAAAGGCTTGCCTAAGTAGCTGGCCTTTACCTACATGACCATTCTAAAGCACTGAAGCTCCAGTAAAATTCAACAATAGCGTCTCATTGCCTAACGTTTTAACGCCAAAAATAGAGTCGTTAATTCAGCAAACCCAAATTATAAAAAACTTAACTTTTTGTAAAAACTATGTATATTAATTTTTAAATAAAATAAAAAAGGATTGAGTACATCCATGCTTACTAAGGAAAACTCTAATGATTTCATCGAGTGGCAAAAACGCAACTTTTTTATCTTAACTCACGCCAAAGCCGATACAAGCTCTACCAACTACACACTATTAATAAAAGTGTTAGAAACCTTAGGCAGCTCGGTTAAAGTTGATACCAGACTTCCTGAGCCAAATTTACGCGCACAAACCGCTCTTTTTTTGGTGGATACTGAACACCGAGACTGTAACGAGCTGATAAGTGCTGAAGTTAAGCTATTGGCCGCAACCCATAAAGTTTTGTTGTTCAATGCCAATCCCGAAGAAGTAAATGAAAAAACAGCATTACTTGGTAATGTGAAAGGCTTACTTTACCAGAACTCCCCCCCCGAAACTCTATTTAAAGGACTTAGCAGAGTCTTAAAAGGTGAGCTTTGGTTTTGTCGAAGTGCTATTTCTACCGCATTTAGTGAGCTACTTGCTGCACTCCCTCAAACGCTGCCTAATAGCGATATAGTCTTAAACAGTGAAGAGCTAAGTATACTCACCTGTAGAGAAAAATCAGTGATCAAACTAATCGCGGCGGGTGCCAAAAATGAAGATATCGCTGACAAGCTAAATATAAGTAGTCATACAGTAAAAACTCATATCTATAGCGCGTTTAAAAAAACGAACTCACGCAACCGCGTTGAGCTAGCTAATTGGGCGCTACGGCATATACCCATAGTCAGTTTAAATTAAATATCAGTAATTCACTTAACGCTCAGAAAAATATAGTGCCTTTGATTGTACGAACGCAAAGTAAAAGAAGTGAAAAGAGAATAGGCGGCTAGTAAACCTAACCGCTCAATAATACAAAACGCGAGCTGTATTACGCTACGCCATAGCTATCACGGTATGCTTTAACTGCATCTAGGTGTGCATCCATACCACCTTGTTGCTCAAGGTAAGTGATCAGATCAGCAAGCTTAACGATAGAAACTACCTGAGTATTAAAATCGCGCTCAACTTCCTGAATAGCAGAAAGCTCAGCTTTGCCTTTTTCTTGACGGTCCAACGCAATTAATACACCAGCAAGATCGGCACCGTTGGCAGCGATGATTTCCATTGACTCACGAATAGCAGTGCCCGCCGTGATAACATCATCAACCAACATAATACGACCCTCAAGTGCAGAACCTACTAAGTTGCCGCCTTCACCGTGCTCTTTCTTTTCTTTACGATTAAAGCAATAAGGCACATCTTTATTGTGATGATCGGCAAGGGCAACCGCTGTAGTGGTTGCAATAGGAATACCTTTATATGCTGGGCCAAACAACACATCAAACTCAATACCTGCATCTTCCAATGCTGACGCATAAAAACGGCCTAAACGGGCAAGATCACGACCCGTGTTAAATAAGCCTGCATTGAAAAAGTAAGGACTTGTGCGGCCTGATTTTAACGTAAACTCACCAAACTTCAGCACCTGCTTTTCTAAGGCAAATTCAATAAACTCTTTTTGATACTGTTTCATGTTTTCCTACCGAGTGTTGATTATGCTAGCGCTTGCTTTTGTAGATCAATAATTTCTCTAATTGAATGTTTCGCCAAGCCAAGTAGCTCGTCTAGCTCGTCAAACGAGAAAGGTTCGCCTTCAGCAGTACCTTGTACTTCAATGAGCTTACCGGTTTCAGTCATGATCACGTTCATGTCTGTTTCGGCTTCTGAGTCTTCAAGATACTCGAGATCCGTGATTGGCTGACCTTTATAAACCCCAACCGAAATTGCCGCGATCATAAATTTTAATGGGTTTACATTAATCATGCCTTTTGCACGCATGTGCGTTAGTGCATCAACCAATGCCACACAAGCACCACTGATTGACGCAGTACGAGTACCACCATCAGCTTGGATAACATCACAGTCAATGGTAATTGTGTTTTCACCTAACGCTTTTAAATCAACCGCGGCACGTAAAGCACGCGCGATTAAGCGTTGAATTTCCATGGTGCGGCCACCTTGTTTACCGCGCGCTGCTTCACGGTTGTTGCGCGTATGTGTAGAGCGCGGAAGCATACCGTATTCTGCGGTGATCCAGCCCTTGCCTTGCCCCTTCATAAAGCGTGGTACACCGGCTTCTACAGAAGCTGTGCATAACACTTTTGTGTTACCAAACTCCACCATTACTGAGCCTTCAGCGTGCATAGTATAGTTACGAGTAAATGTAACCGGCCTGATCTGATTTGCAGTTCTTTCGCTTGGACGCATCCACGTTCCCCCATCATCAAAATTTGCCGTACATTATAAAGGGATCACAAAGACTATGCCACGCGATCCGACTAAAAATAAAATTCACTTTAGGGCTGTGTGGAAATTCGGCTATAATGCTGCGGTTAAACCAAGCTAAATTTTAGGGACTTTATATGATCCATAGTATGACCGCCTACGCCCGCAAAGAAGTGAAAGGTGATTGGGGCACTGGGGTTTGGGAAATTCGTTCAGTTAATCAACGCTACCTTGAAACCTTTATCCGCGCACCGGAACAATTTAGAGGCTTAGAGCCAGTAATACGTGAGCGCCTGCGTAAACACCTACAACGCGGCAAAGTTGAAGTATTCCTAAAGTTCACCGCCAACCCAGCGCACGTAGGCCAACTCAGTGTCAACGAAGCACTCGCGAAGCAACTTGTTGAAAGCGCAAAGTGGCTGCAATCTCAAAGTGGTGGCGACATCAATCCCGTAGATATTCTACGCTGGCCAGGCGTGATGGAAGCCGAAGAAGTTGATTTGGACTCCGTAAACAGCGAGCTGTTAAGTGGCTTTGACGATCTAGTTGAAGACTTTAAAGCGGCGCGTGCAAGTGAAGGTGAAAATCTAGAGACCATGATCACCACCCGCCTCGACGGTATATTAGAACAAGTTGCCATTGTTGAAGGGCACATGCCTGAGGTGACAAAATGGCAACGTGAAAAGCTTTCTCAAAAGCTTGAAGAACTCAAAACCGACATTGACGAAGGCCGCTTAGAGCAAGAACTTATTTATCTTGCACAAAAACAAGATGTTGCCGAAGAACTCGACCGTCTTAAGTCACACGTTAAAGAAACCCACAAAATCCTCAAAAAAGGAGGCGCGTGTGGTCGTCGTTTAGACTTTATGATGCAAGAATTTAACCGCGAATCTAACACCCTTGCTTCAAAGTCGATCAACAGCGACATCACCAACGCCGCTGTAGAACTAAAAGTGCTGATCGAACAGATGCGCGAGCAAATTCAAAACATCGAATAACCAGCCATATTTTGAGATATGTCACCGATTTGGTGACATATCTCATTATGTTCGATACCGTGATATTGTTGGCAGTTTTAGCTGAGCTTACTCTTGCATATCTCATTACACTTGGCACTTGATGGCGATAATAAAAACCAATTTTGACTTAAATTCTGTGCCATTGCCCCCGTTCAAATCGCTTTAGTACGTTGCATTTTGGTGAAATGGAAATTAAATATAACCATTCATTTTCCACCAGTTGTTTCACCACTTCATGCTCAGCCATCACATGCTCAAGGGCGCTTGTCGGTGCTTGGACTATTACGCTCAAACGCTGTGGTGTGTGCATCCACTTTTCACCGTTATAAACTGATTGCAGTGGCAGACCAATTCGCAAATCACCACCATTACCCTCAAAAACGCCTATTCGCCCCCCTACCACGTTATGAAGTACTTTATTACCACTACCATACTTACCAGGATCGGTGACTGAGGCGTTATATTGCATATTAATCCAATTAGTAACGAGCATTGGCGCCGTTAAAATTGAGGTTAATTTAGTTAACTCTGGGTCTTGCTGATAATCGTACTCATGTAAGAACACTCGACCTTGTAGGTCTAGCCCCTGCGTTGTCTGTCGAGGCGCAATAATAAATCCAGCGTTATTCGCAAGCCCCCACTCAGGACGTACTTGAGACCAGTCCTTGGTTCGAGCGCTAAACTGCAGTTCTAGCTGTTGCTGTGACAAAATATCTGGGTTGATTGCAAGTGCCTCTGAGCGCTCAATGCGGGCTAGATGTGATGCCTGTTTTAGCCACTGACTGATCTCTGGTTTGAGTTCGCCATAAGTTACAATTTGCTCTGTTGTAGTATTGTGTAATGCCGCGATGAACCGAGTTGTGACAGGGATCTTCACCCCCAGTTTTATCAGCTCATTACGCACCGCAACATCATTTAATAGCTGGGCGAGTACCTTTACATTAACCTCGCCAGATTGACCACCGCATGCGCCACACTGTAGCCCCGCGTCGTGAAGATTATTAGTGGTTTTTGCTCCGTGACCTACTAACAAAACTGTATCTGCAAATGTTGTTAGTCCCATACCCGCTAAGATAGGTGCAACCAATTGAGCTTGTTCAGTAGCCGAAATCTCTCTTTCATCTTGAGTGAGCCGCCATGCTGTTGTACCTATGTGGCTATCAACAGGGTGCGCGGTGGGATACAGCATAAACACTTTACGTAACAGCTTGTAAAAATAGCTCATCCCCATCGATTCAACCATAGAAAAAGAAGCTGCGGCAGAGTGTGACCAACTCTGCCAGCGCCCCGCATGTTGACGTTGTGTGGTTAGCGATTGTGGCTCGTGTATTTGTGTTACCTTTAATGGGGCTTTTAATAAACCGGGTAGTTGTGGCCGCTCAAAGCCGCTATCTGAGGCTCGATAATCTATCGGTAAGCCAAAAAAACCAGCATATCCCATCGTTTGAATACCAAGGTGCTGCTTTTCTAATGCCCGACGTATTACCTCTGAGCGCACATCAATGCAAAATATAGCTTGTAGTATATTTGCGTTGCTCTCATGTGCTTGCTTAGACTCGAATTGTTGAGCTAACTTAGTTTGATAGCTAAGCTCTAGTGCACGCTGGAATAACAACCTTGGCGAGAGTGCTTGCTTATGCTCCGCGATGATTTTAGGTAGCTGCTGCTTTTGCCTGTTCCAATGATGGCTGATTTGACTAAACATCGTAGGATAACGTTTACTAACATACTGCCAAATCACAAGCTCCCATGCCATTCTAATAGCCAATAGCGCCCGCATGTCAGAAGTTGGGCTGCCGGTAAGATTAGCCTGCCAACGCTCGTACCCAACCCATGACGCCCAACCATTTATATCTAACAGCAGCATATGTGCGTAGTCCGCAATCGCTGTGGACTCAATGCCTAATGTCTCAACGGTCAGTGCTATTACCGTATCAGGTTCTGTCGGTAACTGTTTAAAGTATTCGACTAAACCTGGTTCCCCCATCACGATACTTATGCCCAAATCTTGAGAAACCGTCTCATGCCAATGACGATAAACGCAGAGCTTTTTGTGTCCTTGGGTTTGTTTCAAGATAGGCTGCACTTGCTGATAGTGGGCAGCGCAAAATTGGCTAATTTGATGGGTTATTTCCTCTTGCCATGGCATCTTGTGTTCAGAGCGGTAGCGGTCAAATAGATCAGCCAATGTATGCCAATGTGGTAACTCTTTTCGGCGACTTTGCCTTAACCAATTCAGTAATTCATTATTGCTGCGCGGCACCTGATAGTACTCGGCAGCTTGTTGTAGCGCAGCAGGCGCGATAGCCCCTTGTAGCCACTGTTCAAGATAGAAATCAATGGGCATCAACATGTTAACTTGTGCCAACGCACTCATTTTGCTCACCGCCACATCAAATGACAAGGCTTTTATCCCCCAAAACGGATTAACCGCAATTAACTGATCAAGCGGCCAAGTTGGCGCGATCCGCATTTCTGCGTCGAGCAATTGCTGTTGCTGTGGCGCTGACAATACACTCTGGTTATTACTGTGATTGAACATTACTTCAGCTCCTCAAGGTTGGGGGTATAATGATGTTTAGCGAGATACTTTTGCTTTTTGGTACGAGGCAGCTGCACAGGCCAAAGTAATATGGTCAATCTAGTCATCCATTCATCCAAATAGAGACCGGCATATAATAATCGAGACAGCTTTTGTACCAGAGGTAAGTGGGCGCGATAGTAAAGTAGATAATTGACTATCGCTAATGTGATCACTATGGTGAGCAGCCATACGTCTGAAGCAGAAAAAGCCTGTGTTCTTAGCTCGTCGGGTAAAGCGACCATAAAATGTAATAACCATTTCTGTACGCTGTACACAACCAGTAGTACCAACGCAATACCGAGTATTTTCCAATAGCTACGCAGCACCTGAGCTTCGAACCGCAGTGCCAACCATACTGTCAGTGCGCCTATCATCAGTGCCCAAATACTTACAGGCCCTTGGTACCCGATACTGCTTGCTGCACCATAAACCAAACCCATGGCAACACCAAGTGCGCCAAACCACTGCCACAAAGGCGGCTCTACTTGCTTGCTCATCCGTCGAGTTAAGTCTTCATGAACCCATTGACTCGCATTAAGAAAGGCATGTGCTTTATACGCTGAGTGAGCAAGCAAGTGTAGCAGCGCCAACTCGTATAGCCCAAGCGCACATTCCACCAGCATGAGCCCCATTTGCGCTGATGTAGACCAAGCTAAACGAACCTTTAAGCTGATCCTCGTAGTCATAATAAGCGACGCTAATAACGTGGTGATCCCTGCAACAATTAAAAGCAGCCACTTCGCAGCCTCTACCCGTAAGACTAAGGCTCCAAATAACATCACCAGAAAACCACCTAAATTAATGATACCGGCGTGCAGCAGCGCGCTGACAGGCGTTGGAGACTCAACAACCTGCATTAGCCACCCATGAACGGGGAGCTGAGCACACTTTATTAATGCAACAACAGCCAATAAAATGGCGGCGGTTTGATCCAAAGCTGTGATCGCGCCTGTATATGTCGAATAAAATTCCAATATTTCATTAACTTGCAGTGAGCCTGTGGTTAAATAGATACAGATAAAAGCACCTAAGAGTGCTGACTCCGCCAACCGCGCCAAAATAAACTTTTTATGTGCAGCCAAGGCAGCTCTTGGCCGGTTTGGATAAAACACTAGAAGACGATGTAAACTTAGGCTAATTCCAACCCAAGAAACCCAAAATAGTATCAAGTGATTGCTTAATACCACCACAGTCACACACAGCAATGTGATCAGCAGGCTGCGAAAATACCGTCCTCGTAACTTGTCGCCATCAAGGTAATGAATTGAATAGCGCAGTAACACAAAGCTCATAAAGCCAATAAGAGAAACCACACAAAGTCGCAAAAAGTTTATTTCAAACAGTGTGTTTGCATTGCTTTTTGAGGTACTCCAATACCCCCAAGCTAACACCAAACAAAAGCCAACGCCCAGAGCAAAAAGGTTAGTAACACGGAATAAAAAACCATTTTGAGCCATGCTTTTTCCCATCACAAAAGCGGCAACGACAAAATGGAGGAGCAGTAAAATCACCAAGGTGGTAAGCATCAATTTCTACACTTCGTTATCGAATTTTACGGTATCAGTATTATTCCAACCTTTTTAACTTAATAAAAATAGATATAATTTAACTATTCGTTCTGTTTTTGTTATGTATAAATGAGCCGACTCAACTATCATCACCTTTATTACTTTTGGCAAGTCGCCAAACAAGGTAACCTGACTCAAGCAGCTAAAGATCTGCATGTGTCACAGTCTGCACTTTCAGCACAGATAAAGCAGCTAGAGCACAATAGCGGAGTTGCATTATTTGAACGCAGCGGCCGACAGTTAATACTTACCGAGCAGGGTAAAAAAGTACTTAGCTATGCGGATGATATTTTTACTACAGGACAGGAACTTGAGGCGTTATTAAGTAAAGGCGTGCAATCTACCACTCATGTTACGATTGGGGTTTTAACAACTCTCTCACGTAACTTTGTCGAGGCATTCATCACCCCGTTGATGGAGCGCTGTGATGTTCAATTTAAATTGAAATCAGGCAGTATCTCTGAGCTACTAAACGGACTAACCAAGCACGAACTGGATTTAGTACTAACCAACCGCACCGTTAACTTGGATACATCCGATCCATACTGGCAATGTCAGCTCGTGGCAAAGCAACCGCTAGCCATTGTAGGCCCACCTCAAAACAAACCCGATACATTGTTTCCAAAAGGCTTTGCTAACACCCGCTGGATTTTACCCCCAGCCAGTTCTGATCTCCGCACTGCTTTTAATGCCTTATGCGCGCAACACCAGTTCTTTCCTAACATACTTGCTGAGGTGGATGACATGGCAATGATGCGACTGCTTGCAAGAGACAGTGGTGCTGTGGCGGTATTGCCAGCAGTGGTGGTAAAAGACGAAATTGCTCAAGGGGTGTTAACGCACTATCAAGACTTACCTGATATTTATGAATATTTTTATGCTATTTCAACACATAAAAAAGTCATCCCTGAAGCGATTAAGCTGTTGTTACATAAAGCACGTAGCGACCCTGAAGCCTTTTAAGTTGAGATTGTTAGCGACCATACTCATTACGCATGCCATCAAGCGATAAAACGTTCAGTAGCACAGAGACTTAATTTACCATATAGCAAGACTGCCCCCACCCAAAGTTGAGGCATCTATATTGCCCTATAAAGTTAGTGTAAATGGACAATAGTCGAGTGTTTTGTAACTGAGCCCATATTTAGGTAAGAAAATCACCCTAAGCACTTGACCAATTAACGTTTATTTAGCAAGCTGAAGTTATAGGACAAAAAATAAACGAGGCGATGATCGTGTTCAAACTTGCGCATAATGGCAACATTTTAATGGATGTGAAATCTGCTTCACCGCCAAGTGCAGCCTTTATCATCGAAGCCCTTGAAAAGTCGCAGTTTGCCGACTGTGAAGTTGACCATGAATCTATTGACGCTTACTTCAAGAGTGACTTCCCTGAAAGTCAGCTTGTTGTCGCGAAACAATATGACGCTGAATTTACCGTGACACTCAGCGACGACAAAATGCAAGCTTTTGGGCAACTCAAAACCGCACGCGGTGGTAAAGCGATCGCATTAGAAGAAGCCAAGAAGGTTATAATCAAAGCAGGCGTTAGTCGTGGCTATAAGCAAGCCTACCTAGAAAAGATTTTAAGCAAACAGTTTGAATTACCTCCCGGTGAAGAAGCTTCTGGCATCATCGCACAAGGTCGACCACCACAAGATGGTCAGTCCGCTAAGTTATTACCTCATGTACAAACGCTAAAAGAACGCCTTAAACAACCAAGAATGCGTGAAGATGGCACTGTGGATATGCGTGATTTTGGCAAGCTCGCAAGTGTTTCCCCCGGAGATCTACTGGTTACACAAAGACCAGCAACCCCAGGTAAAGAAGGGTTTACTGTCACGGGTGAAAGCATAGAAGCCAAAGCAGGAGAGTCTTTTCAGTTGATGGCAGGTGAAGGTACAGAAATTAACCCCAGTAACCCTCTTGAGCTCATAGCAACAATTGCGGGGTGTCCATCAGACATAGGCAACGGTATGCGGGTAGACGATGTTTTTACCATTGCTGATGTAACTGTAAAAAGTGGCCACGTTGACTTCAATGGGAGCGTAGTCGTCACACACAATGTTGAACCGGGCATGCGGGTTACAGCAAAAGGAGATATAACGATATTAGGCACAGTAGAATCAGGAGAGCTAGTTGCTGGTGGGAATATCGAAGTAAAAGGTGGCGTTATAGGTCATGTTGACCACCAAAATAACGAACAAGGCTTAACTTGCAAACTCAGCGCAAAAGGCAATGTCGAGATCGCTCATGGTCAGTATACTTACCTTGAAGGTGAAAATATATTTATCAATAAGCAAAGTAACCATTGTGATATCAAAGCGCAGCGGCTGGTTCAAGTAGGCACTGGGGAGCACCCTAATGGCAAACTCATCGGCGGCTCTATCATTGATGCTCAGATGATAGTAGCAGGAGAGATAGGCAGTGGTTCTGGGGCTAAAATGATGATTTACTTAGCCCGTAAAGGGATTCAAATCACTGAAGATACCGACACATTATTCAAAGAAGTCGCAGCGACCAATGAATCTTTAGACCAACTCCAACAAGCTATTGAAAAAGCAGAGTTAGTCAAAGACACGGAGAAAAAGCAACAGCTAAAAACAAAGATAGGTGCGACACAAATGCACTATTGCCAGCAAGCCGAGCAGCTAGAGAAGCAGCTCTATCAGCTCGACCATGACTTACATGAACTGTTAGAAAATACAAAATTATCTGCAAATAAAGCGCTGCATTCTGGCGTTGAAATACATATATTTGATCGCGTTTATAAAACAACCCGCAGCTATCCACCTTGCACAGCCTCATTACAAGATAACCAAGTTAAAATTGATTTTAAAACGGCTGGTAACTAGAGCCTGTTGACCTTTGATTTTTGCTCCTTGAGTGTACTTTGGTCGCGGTGCTCAACTTGCCGCCCAATAGTCAAAGTAGAAGTTGGGCAATCGTGAACAAGGCGCACTTGGGTAAACCTAAAGGGCAACGCTTGATCCACATTTTTACTGAGTTGCTCTATCAGGGGGCAAGGAGACTTTACAGCAGCACAAACTCTTTATCGCCTGACTGACATAAAGCAACTCTCCTACACAGGCTCTACCTTATACAATACCAATCAAACGACTGCGAAAACAAACTTAAAAAAATAAGCAAACTCTAAAACTATTTATCGTTGGCATTTGGGACAATACACTGTACTTCGCTGTCCTAATCGGACTTCTTTCAATGAAGTTTCACAAGTAACACACGGCTCACCTTTTCGTCCGTACACCAGTAACTCTTGGGCAAAATAGCCAGGTTTACCATCGCTTTGTGCAAAGTCTTTTAGCGTAGTACCGCCTTGTTTAATCGCCGCACTAAGGGTTTCCTTAATTATGGGCGCAAGTGCCTGATAACGTTTAAGGGATATTTTTCCTGCTTCTTTTTTAGGGTGGATCCCAGCTTTAAACAAGGATTCATTCGCATAAATATTCCCTACCCCCACGACTACGTGGTTATCCATAATAAATTGCTTAACTGCTTGCTTTTTACCACGGCTCATTGCAAACAAATGCTCCGCAGTAAACTCAACGGTCAAAGGCTCGGGACCCAGTTTTGCTAAAGTTGGGTGTAGTGCTCCTTTTGCTTGCCACAAAAAAGCCCCGAAGCGGCGGGGATCGTTCAGCCGAAGTGATTTGCCACCAGCGAGGATAATTTCGACATGATCATGCTTTTTAAGCGGTTCACCTTGGTCAACAACGCGCAAGTTCCCCGACATACCCAAATGCAATATTGCGGTGCCATGAGCCGACTCAATTAAGAGATATTTAGCGCGTCGCTTCACGGCGGTGACTTGCTCCCCTTCCAACAAATGCACGTCTTGGGGTACAGGCCACCTTAGCTTCTCGTTATAGACTTTTACATGGGTGATCACTTGTTCAGTTAAGTAGGGTTGAATGCCCAACCGACTTACTTCCACTTCTGGTAATTCAGGCATAATTAGCTCTATATTTCTTGCTGTCTAAATAATATGGGTAAAAACAAGGCGCGCACCTGTGCTTCATCAAGTTCAAACCAGCGCTGCTTATGCTTATCAAACAAAATCAGCCTGTTGCTATGTTGATATAACTGAAAGCTTAATGGCAGTTCATGTGTCGCTAACCAAATACGCGCGACACTAAGCGCTTCACCTAGTTGTGGTGGCTTTTCAACAACGTTAAGCTGGGCTTTTTGCCAACTTGAGACCATCGCACTAAGCTCTGATACGCTATAAGACTGCGTCGCGCCTTTTGGCAGTTCTATACGCCAGCTAGTACCAATACGTTCAATCTTATAACCAGGAAAAGCTACTGTCAGGATAAAGCTTTGCGCTGGTAACACCGCCTGTATTCCCATTTTTTCATCTGTTGGATTCAATTTGTAATGTAACCCATTGAGAAAGAAAATCATCAGCAGCATGGAAAATATAACCACGTTATTCCATGCTTTACGGCTCATTTGGATCATAGCCATCTCCTAGCGTCTACTGACCTTTTGCATTTATTTTTATAGCTATCTGCTCGCTAGCCACTACTTTTGGTAATGTAAGCTCTTTTAGCGATTCGCTTTGGCGCTTAACTAAGCTTATCAAATAGCGAAATTATTCATTTCATGAGTATAACATCAGCACAGATGAATAAGGCTAAAGTTTCCCTCACTTATAGATGCTCGTTACCACATTCACAGCTATAAAAGCCAATGCTTTCCTAAATCAGGCTTGCTATCTTGAACTCAAACTAACTGGGGTAAATTGCACATTTAGACTATTTAATTAACAAGTTATTTTGCTAGAATGTGGGCAAAATTTTTAGGAGTTCCGTCAATGGCAATGTATGTTGTGGGTCATAAGATCCCAGATTCAGATTCAATCTGTGGTGCAATCGCACTTGCATATTTAAAAAATCAAATTGGTGAAGAGGCAATCCCATCACGTTTAGGTGATGTATCACCTGAAACTCAGTTTATCCTTGACCGTTTTGGTTTTGAAGCGCCTGAGCTGAAAATGAGCTACGCAGGTGAAGAGGTTTACATCGTAGATCACACTGAAAAGACGCAAGCACCTGATGACATCGATAAAGCGACGATTGTCGGCGTTGTTGACCACCATAAGCTTGGCGATCTGACCACATCTGCCCCACTAGAATGTTGGATCCGTCCTGTCGGTTGTAGTAACACGATTATCAAAATGATGTATGACTTTTACGATGTTGAAATCCCAGAAAATATTGCTGGCATCATGATGTGTGCAATTTTAAGCGATACCGTGATCTTTAAGTCACCGACTTGTACTACAGCAGATATTAAATGTGTTGAAGCGCTAGCTGAGATTGCTGGTGTTGATGACGCAAAAGCACTGGGCATGGAAATGTTCAAAGTAAAATCTGCAGTTGATGGCACTCCAGTGCGTGATTTAGTAATGCGTGATTTTAAAGACTTCAATATGAATGGAAACCTTGTTGGGATCGGCCAACTTGAAGTCGTTGATCTTGCTGTGTTCGACAACATCAAAGATGAGCTACACGCTGATATTGCCAAGTTAAAAGCTGAAGGTAATCGCCACAGTGTGATGTTACTGCTGACTGACATCATGAAAGAAGGCTCACAAATGCTAATCGCATCTGATGATGAAGCAATTATTGCTAAAGCCTATAATGTTGAACCAGAAGCAAGCAAAGTATGGTTAGACGGTGTACTAAGCCGTAAAAAACAAGTAGTCCCGCCACTACAAGATGCCTTTGCACAGTAATACCATTGCCGAGGTGCTTACCTCGGCATTTTACTCCTGACTCTATACGACCAAGCCCGTACACTAAACAGCATTAGCCGCTGACCAGACCCCCTTTTCTATCCCTTGCTTCACTATTAACGTTAACGCTTTTTCAATCGCTTGAGTCACACAAATATGCATCGGCTCATTATCACTAAACCCTGCTTCCGCTTCCGCCAGCCGCTTATAACTTACGTAACGAAAAAAACCGGCTCGAACTTCCATTGAGAGTACTTTTTTGCTGCTTGCAACAGACAATAATACTTGCCCAGTACGCACATCAACAGCGCGCATATAAATTGAAATGACATCTTCTCGATAAAGCTCTGAAGCACCAATACCAAAGTACTCCATACCTAATCCACCCGTGCGAATATTAGAGTCATAACTGATGATCCCGCCTTCTAAAATAATTTTTGCAGTTGTAAGTGGCGGTAATGGCGCAGCATCGTTGTCATCATTGGCTGCACGAATAATTTTACGCTCGGTCAATAGGTTTTGTAGCCCCTCTCGTTCAACCGGAATAAACCAGTCGGTCTCGTGTAGCGCTTGCATCAAAATTGAGTTTGCGCCTTGCGTAACTGCGGTAGAAAAAGAGCTAACATTATCTTGTGGCTTATATTGACCGGTTTGATCGCGAAAGGAATAAACAGAAACAGGTATTCGACCTCTGGGCTTAGGTAGCGCTTTTAGCTCTGCAAACGTTTGTGTTTCTGTTAATGCGATAGCAGCACTCTGCGAAGGAGGTAAAACACGAGACAGATTAGAGCAACCTGTTACAAAGAGCGTGATGGCAATTACTACTAGTCGGTACATTTAAAACCCTCCGTCGGGAGAGACTGAAAACCTAGGAACTTCTAGGATCGTTTCTTCACCTGACGAAGTGTTAGTAATCCTCACCGTAATGGTGTCTGGCGTACTTGTGATCACTTGGATCTGATAATCTCCACTCATAAATGTGGCATCTTGATCAAAAATACTATCTTTTACATCATCACCAAAAGCCACATCAGTGATCTCTCTGACCAAACGATTGAGATATGTTCGCTCTAGCGATTCTTGAAACTTTTCATCATAAGTCTTTTCAATGATCGGCGCTCGGTGTTTATTTTGTGATTGCGCTTTACTTAGTAACATATTGGCGTTTAGCGGGTTACCACCAAAAGCTGGATTAATTGGCTTGTAGACCAACTCAGTTGCCATACTATTTTTGCTGTGAACACAGCCCAACACACCGAGTAACAATGTTATTTTTATTATCTTCATTTTACCACCCACTAGCTGCCAAATCTTCAGACCCACTTTGCTGATACTGCGCCTTAGCCATCGCATCCATTACCGTAAAAATCGCGGTTTCAACACGCTCGTCAACAGAGCCACCTCGCCTTCCCATTGCAGTTGCGTACACAGGCTTATTATTCATTAACACTTCCAATCGAGTACCAGCTCTTGGTAAAACGGTTTCTTTAACCGTAATGTTAATTCCAGTTGAATTTGGCACATCTCGCCAAAGTTGTGAGAATTGGGAATAAAATTGATGGCCAAACCGGCTAATACTTTGATCCATCACTAAACCATCGATCTCAACATCTTGTTGTGCCACTGCTATATTGGCTAAAAAAAGTTGCGCACTTAGTAGTATTATTATTTTTGTCATGACTTATCTGCTCGTTATTTTGGCGATGTTGATGAGAGTATTCCTTATAGACTACAGTTTAGAGCCAAGTATTAATTGAGGATAAATAGGCTAAACAGTACCAACTTGCTTCATTCAGTGATGTATTATGAGGCGAAAGAATCTTGTCGATAACACCGTTAAAATTTTGCCATTTAGTGGTTCTAAATAAGACTTTTTTAACGCTATTAGCGCCAGGTTTACTCCTTCGAATTGAGCAAGCATCAAGACAAATTGATACCAGTACAAAGCGGGGGCCTGCTCACTAAGCCCCCGTTTATTCGCAGTTACTGCTGCGTTATTGTAGCAACGTTATTGTCGCCTACTTGTGTAACCGTGATGTTTTGACCACTGCCTGTAATGCCACCTTGTACCAAGTTACCATCACCCATTTGGCTAATTGTTAGGGCATTATCATCACCATTGATAACAAAAGCGTCAGATCCCATCCCCATAACAAAGTTATTAGTGCCAGTTTGTGTGATGTCTAACATATTGCGACTGCCTTCTAACATCAGATCAATGGCATTGAACTCTCCAGACTGAGCAATATCAACTTGGTTAGCGCTACTTTCAAAAACACTGCTCATTGTCACAGCGACACCATTGCTGTCACCATCTTGAGTAATATCAAGCGCATTGTTATTGCTTGCCAAGTTCACGTTTGGATAAGATGACTGTACAAGTGCTTCATTATTGCTGCCGGTTTGAACCACCTCAACATCATTATCATTACCGTTGAAATTGGTGATATGCGCAACGTTACCATCACCGATTTGCACGGCTGAAAACTCATTGTTGTTCCCTGCAACACCTAGGTACATATCATTGTTATCGCCGACCTGAAGTGCGCTAAACTCGTTATTGTCACCAACAACATCTGCCAAAATGTTATTGTTTTCCCGTCGTTGTTCTGTGGTTATCTCATTGTCACTACCAACAAGTAAATCAGATTCAAACTGGTTACCCGAACCCTCTTGCTCTATCGCTAGCTCATTACTATCGCCTGAAATTTCAAACACGCTAACGCTATTATTATTACCTTCTGATTGCTCTATTTCTATTTGATTATCATCACCTGTGATTGTCTCAATTGAAACCACATTGAAATCACCACTTTGACTAGATTCAATCTCGTTTTCGTTACCTTGTAAACTCACCACCTTGTATTGATTGTACAAGCCGTCTTGTGTCAAGGTTATTTGGTTCATATCACCTTGCAGTGACTCTAATGTAGCCTCATTCCAAGTGCCAGTTTGTGTTGCAGAGACTTCGTTTTGGCTGCCTTGCATGTCTAGGTTATAGAACCATTGACCACCGGAACCTTGAGACACCGAGATGGTATTCTGATCACCGGTTACTACGTTAATCGCTTCGTTATTAATACCAAGCAGACCAGCACCTGATTGCTGTACATCAATGTTGTTATCATCACCTGTTACTTCTGAAAGCGCGCCGTTAGACTCTCCGTCTTGGCTGTACACTTGTTCATTGTTATTACCGGTTGTAGTGATAATAGCAACATTACCTGTACCATTTTGCTCTGCTGTCGTCGTATTATCATCACCAACTGTTGTTACATCGGTTAGGTTGGAAACACCAGATTGAACGGAGATTAGTTCGTTATCACCGTGGCTTCTTGAAGTTTGAGAAAGCTTTAACTGGTTACTAGTACCATTGATTTGCTCAACTTGTGAAAGTGCAGAAGTAGAAAGCGCTTTGTTGTCTGATTTTGTATCAGCCTGTGCAGCAAACGAATGAGTTAATGCAAGTGCTATGGCGCAGCTCACAATTGATTTTGAAAACTTCACACTGTTCTCCTTAGAGATTTATTATATTGTTTTAAAATTAAGTGTTCAGTGTTGCGTCTGAGCAGTTGCCTTTACTCAGTTAAATACCACCTTCACCTAATCAACGTCCTGTTATGGCTCAATAATTTGAGCCGCTCCTACCTAAGCCAGTTACCAGAGTGTTACATTTGAGTGAAAAACATAATCTATATCAAAGCAGCCACCTTGATATGCTGAAATAATATATTCCATTACGTTTTGCCATCTCTAACTCTAAGTTGGGAACATCCGAAGATAAATAGAAAGATTTTATGAAATATATAACCTCATAATTACATCAACTTACCTATAAAAAATCACATCTCATTACAAATCAAAAATTTAACTACAAAAAAAGTATGACTAAAGTTCCATCGCGTTTAGTTTATCTCCACTCACAAAAAAGAACTAAATAATATATTCTTAAATTTGCAAACCAATAAAAATGCCTGATTTTTTTATTTAACCCTTTTTTTACATTGCATAGCCGAATTTCTGCGTCTACGTTTTAAAGCGTTGCCAAAAAGACCACAGCCACTACCAGAAAACTACCAACTAAAACAGCGTGATAATAAAAAGCGCTTGAAATTAAAAAGGTTATTAAAATGAGATCAAAACTTTCTGCATTGTCTTTGGCTTTGCTACCTGCATTTGCGTTTACCGCTCAAGCAGCAGTTCAAATTGACACAACAACCGCAACTGCTGACGACAGTATTTTAGTGGTATTTAAAGAAAATACGTCCGCGGCACTGCGCGCTAACGCAAGAAATCTTGTTAAAGCAAAAATATCGGATTTAAACGCTGACGGTGTAGATGACAAATATCGCCATGTCTTGAAAGGACGACTAGCAAACTTTAAGCTTGATAGCATCAAAGCAAAACAAGCTATTGAGAAACTAGCCAACCACCCTGCGGTAGAGTATGTAGAGCCAGACTATCAGGTCAAAGCACTTGGGATCCCTGATGACAGCCGCTTCGATGAACTTTGGGGTATGCACAATACCGGCCAAACAGGTGGAACAGCAGATGCTGATATCGATGCACCTGAGGCATGGGACATTAGTATTGGTTCGCGTGATGTGATTGTCGGTGTTATTGATACAGGTGTGGACTACACACACCCAGACCTTGCAGCAAATGCCTGGGTAAACCCTGGCGAAATTGCTGGAGATGGTATCGATAATGATGGTAATGGCTATGTCGATGACGTCTACGGGATCAACGCAATCACAGGTAGCGGCGACCCTATGGATGACCAAGGTCACGGTACTCACGTTTCTGGTACAATTGGTGCCACTGGCAATGATGCAACAGGTGTTGTTGGTGTCAACCATGAGGTATCCATTGTAGGCTGTAAATTCCTAGATGCGTCAGGTTCAGGCTCTACTTCTGATGCTATCGAGTGTATTGACTATATGGTTGCATTGAAAAATGCAGGCCACAATGTTCGTGTAACAAATAACAGCTGGGGTGGTGGCGGATTTAGCCAGGCACTGTCTGATTCGATTACAGCAAGTGAAAATGCGGATATTCTGTTTGTTGCCGCAGCGGGGAACAGCGCAGTTGATAATGATGTAAATCCACACTATCCATCAAGCTATGATCACGACACTGTTTTCTCTATCGCCAGCACAACACATACTGATGCCATGTCTTCGTTCTCACAGTGGGGGTTAACATCGGTAGATATGGGTGCGCCAGGTAGCGCGATTCTCTCTACCGTACCCGGTGGCTATGCGAGTTATTCAGGTACATCTATGGCCACACCGCACGTTGCCGGTGCCGCCGCATTAGTACTATCAGTTAACCCAACACTGAGTGCTGTTGAGCTTAAAAATCTACTTATGCAAAGTGGTGACGTAAACGCAGATCTTACCGATAAAACAGTCTCTGGTACGCGTTTAAATGTAAATCAAGCTGTTATTGATGCCGATCCTGAGCCAGGCTTTAGAGTCTCAGCACGTCCAGCAAATCTAGAAATTGTTGCTGGTGATACTGCAACTTATGAGTTCACGTTCACATCTGTTGCTGATTGGCAAGGTTCCATCAATCTTGCAGTGGCTTCACCTCTTGAGGGTGCAACACTATCTGCTGATACAGCAATGCCTGGTGATACAGTAACGTTATCAGTACCAACCACCAGCACGACGCAGTGGGGCGAATATAATTTGACTCTAAACGCGACATCTGGAGATTTAGCTGATAGCGAACAAGTTGGACTTTATGTACTTCCGCAGGGCTTAAGTGACTTTAGCTATGATAATACCACCACAGTTGATATTCCTGACAACGATGCAGCGGGTATTACCTCTGTGATCACTGTTGCTGATACTGTGACAGTATTTGACAGTAATACGCTTGTAGATATTACTCATACTTTCATCGGAGACCTAATTGTGACGTTAACGTCACCAGCAGGAACTGTTGCGACGCTGCACAACCGTCAAGGCGGTAGCACAGACAACATTAATCAAACCTTCAACTCCGCGGCATTTAATGGTGAAGTTGCAACGGGTGACTGGACATTATCTGTTTCTGATAATGCCGGTATTGACACCGGCTCTCTTAACAGCTGGACTTTAAACTTAACGGGTCTTGGTGAAGTAGCACCACAACCACCGGTGGCAGGCTTTAGCTATAGTGCATCAGGTTTAGCCGTAACCTTTACAGATGAAAGCCGTGATCCCAATGATGATATTGTCAGCTGGGCATGGGATTTTGGAGATGGTAGCACGAGCACTGACGCAAGCCCTATGCATGAATTTGCAGCATCTGGTGAATATAGCGTAGCGCTTACCGTTACCGATAGCGAAGGAAATAGTCACACAACGACGCAATCTGTTGTGGTTAGCAGTGACGAAGTCGCACTGTCTCTTGTGCGGGCAAATAAATCTCGCTTGGGCTTTATCCGTGTTGAACTATCATGGGAAGGTAGCAGCGCAAGCGAGGTATCAATTTACCGAGATGGTCGACTACTTGAAACCGTTTCTAACACTGGTAAGTACAGAGACTTTGCTCGTGACCTAGAGGCAACTAGCTACACATATAAAGTGTGTCAATCTGCTGAGCTTTGCTCAAATGAGATCACAGTAAACTTCTAATCATCCTCTTCCAGTGGATAATTCAAAGCCCCACTAGGGGCTTTTTCTATTAAAAATTTCTCATTTAGAACAAATAAATAGCAAAATTTTTGCCTTGCCTATATGGATGTAGGTCCCTTAGCGATAGCAGGACGCGGTAGCGGAGTTATCGACAAGATTTTCTCGCCTCAAAATAGACCACTTAATTAAGCAAATTGGCATTAAGCGCTCAATACTTCCCCCTCGATACAAAAACATAAAAAATAAACAAGTGTTCACACCTTCTGTCTAACTATCAAGTTATTCTAATTTGCAACTTTTTGACAGAAAGATACAATGCCCGATGAAACTTGGAAATCAGTCAAAATATGGACTTTTATGAAAGCAGTAATTCCTGTTGCGGGTCTTGGTACCCGAATGCTCCCAATGACCAAAGCAATTCCTAAAGAAATGCTACCTTTGGTCGACAAACCGCTTATTCAGTATATCGTTAAAGAATGCGTAGCTGCTGGGATAAAAGAAATTGTACTCGTAACCCACTCTTCTAAAAATGCAATTGAAAACCACTTTGACACTAGCTTTGAGTTAGAAGCTACGCTCGAAAAACGTGTGAAACGTAAGTTACTCGATGAGGTCCGCTCAATTTGCCCTGAAGATGTCACCATTATGCACGTTCGCCAAGGTGAAGCAAAAGGTCTAGGTCACGCCGTTTTGTGCGCACAACCCATTGTTGGCGATAGTGACTTTGTAGTTGTATTACCTGATGTCATTTTAGATGAATATACCGCAGATCAAGGCCAAGAAAACCTAGCTGCAATGCTACAACGTTTTTCACAAACACAAGCCAGCCAAATCATGTTAGAGCCTGTTCCCCAAGAAGACGTATGCAAATATGGTATCGCCGATATTGGTGGTGTAACGCTTTGTCCAGGTGAGAGCAGCCCCATCAAGCACATGGTAGAAAAGCCTGATGTGGAGACTGCACCTTCTAATCTCGCCGTAGTTGGCCGCTATGTGCTTTCTAAAAATATTTGGCCGCTCCTTAAAAAGACGCCACAGGGTGCTGGCGGTGAAATACAACTCACTGACGCCATTGATATGCTGATGGAGCAAGAAACCGTTGAAGCTTTTCATATGAGTGGTAGATCGCACGACTGTGGCGATAAACTTGGCTATTTAAAAGCGATTGTTGAATATGCTATCCGAGATGAACAGCTAGGTGAGGCGTTTTCACAATTTTTAAAGCAATTACAGCCGAGCCACAGACTGGGATAGCGACTATCACACCTCGCACTTAGCAGCGACTTATACTAATGGCTCTTATGGATAACAGCATTCTCTTTAGCAGCTGTTATCCATACTACTGCATTAAACTTAAAGGCAGTAGTTTCCATTACAGAAAGCAACAACCTCTCGTTGTAGTGGTAGTATACTTTTAGGATACTGCCTTTTAGTTGATTAACTCGCTTCTTACTTCAAGTTTAGATTAGCCCATAGATTATGTGACCTGCGCGGTATATCATACCCTTCCGTAAAAAAACAAAACCCGCTACACTAACCGCTCTTAATACTCAAGGTGTTGATCATTGTATGAAAACTCATTTAGGCAGACGAGCATTCTCAACAATGGAACTTCATACTCTATTTAACGGGTACATCTATACCGACGAAAAATTAAAACGGGAACAGCCCAAACATTGGCACTTTTGGCTACCATTACTGAGCTACTACACTGGTGCCTACAGCGACGAAATTGGCTCGCTTACCCTTGATGATATTTTTCAACAAGACCATGTTCACCTATTGCACTTTAACACCCATGGTAAAATTCAGCCTCGCGTGGTCCCTATTCATCCAGCGCTCTGGCAAAGTGGACTTGAGCAATATTTAACGCAGGTCAAAAAGCTCGGTCAGCAACGTATTTTATTTGATCTACCGGCCAAAAGTGGAAGGTACAGTGAAAAAGTCAGAATTTGGTTTTCAGGAGAAGGAGAGCGACAGGGCTACCTGCAAAAATGCGGCTTACCCAATGTCGATCAACAAGGGATGAAAACGGCTATTAGTAGCCTTCGTTTGAACTTTGAGCAACAAATACGAATATCCGCTATCCAACAAGGTCATAAGAGTAGCTTGCATTACCTGCTTGGGTTAAAGGATGATGGCGATATAGTAACCCGCCCGCCATTAGCGATATTAAAGCAGATCACCTCTCAGCTTAGAGTTATCAATCCGAACATAACTTGGCAAAGGTTTTTAGACCGCCACTAATGTAGTACTCAGTTACTACCCTTTTCTACCCCTGCTAATTTATGATGTGCGAGGTAAGTTAAGCAAGTTACCCGTAACATAGAAGCAAGATTGTTAATCTCACCATGACGTTCTATCACCTCTTGATACAGTGTAGATATAAACTCAGCGAGTGATAGTTGCTCCTGTTTTGCAATAACTTCTAACACAGACCAAATTTCGTTTTCTAACGCAAGGCTTGTTACCACGCCTTGAATACGAATAGAGCGCCGATCAACTTCATATCGATGCGGTGCCGTTGAAGCGTATAGCTCACACATAAACATTCCAAAGGTTATAAATGGCAAAAATGATACATACCATGATCAGAGTAAAAGATGCTGATCAGTCAATTAGATTTTATCACGACGTATTTGCATTGACTGTAAAACGACGTATAGATTTTGGCAACTTTTCTCTTATTTATCTGGGTAATGGGCAAACCTCGTTTGAGCTAGAGTTGACTTGGAACCATGACATGCAATCAGAATACATTCATGGAAATGGCTACGGGCACCTTGCGTTTGTTGTAGATGAACTAGAGTCTACCTTTGAGCAAGCCCTGGCACTTGGCTACCGGCCAAAGGCAATTAAAGATTTTTACAATCAAGATGTGCTAGTTGCCAGGTTCTTTTTTATCACCGATCCTGATGGGTATGAGATTGAAGTTATTGAGAAAAGCGATGTATATCGGTGATCTGAGATTTAGGATAAAAGCGAGATAATCTGCAGTAGGGCTTGAATGAATTTATCGTGTATAACGCAGCTTTTATGCTTACTCTTGCAAGATTTCAGCTTTTTTTAGGCTCGACTAACTCACACTCCAGCGCAGCTCCTTGGGTAGGTGCAATTTCTTGATATAGGGTAGCCTCTGATTATACAAAACTTTTTGCAGTCCGAATTAATGCCACTCTGAAGGAATGGTTAAAGGTTACCCAGAAAAAAGCCGCGTCTCCGCGGCTTAGATGATTGGACTAATCATTCTTTTCTATGCACCGGTCACTACTGAGCAAGTCACCGGCACATTAATTGTTTCAGCTGTACCGTCCGCTGTAATTGTTGCAGTTACAAGGCCTGTCGCATTAGCTATTCTTGGTTTAACTGACACGGTATAGGTTTGCCCTTGAACCATGTCACTTAGTGTGTAAGTGCCGCCCCCCGCATTTCCGGCTGCTCTCCTTGAGCTACTACCCTGAGCATACCTCACAACGGCAGCAGGTACTGGTGTAGATACGGTGCTATCGTTTGTACAAGTCGCTGTTATCGAGACGTTTTCACTCACTAATGTAACAGGGTTAGTCAACGGTGTATCAAACGTGCCACAAACAGGGATTTCACCATTTGATTGAAACCAAGTATTGTTTGAAAAATCAAATACCCTTATGCTCGCCGTCGCTGTTGCTGATACTCTAACTCGCGACGATTGAGGTCCAGTCAACAATGTGGTGTTACCATCTTGTGTAACCGCAAATAACTCCCCCATATCTGAAGACTGCATAGTCACAAGTAACCCTGTGTTTGGTACTGATGCACCGGATGTATTGATTATCACGCCAGCGTCACAGCGAGGTTCATTTCTTGTAACAGCGAAGAAGGTTAAGTGATCTGTTTGAAAGGTGCCATTGTAGGTATTAGTGGCCTCATTTAGCGCGCCAACTGTGACCATTTGTTCTTCAGCAGACCATACGCCAGTGTCCTCATTGTGCGATCTGAGGTTTAGCATATCACCAGTTTTAACCTCTACACCATTGACTTTTTTTCCAGCAGGTATAGACATTGAAACGGTAATTGGGCTTGAGAATTTTTTAACTTTTTTACCATTTGCAGCTGTCATTACAACATTTGATACTCCAATAGCTTGAAGTATGTTGCCAGAGTCGTTACCGGCATTTAAGCCTGCAGGCAAGACTAAGGCTGCTGCTGAGCTATTTGAGTCTGCACCACTCACGTTAAGTGAAACAGCGCCAGAAATAGCCGCACCGTCAGCATCTTGTAATACAACACCTGAAGGGATTTTTGCACTAGCTCCAGCTTTACCCGTTGTTTCAGCAACAATTTCACTGGTGGTTGTACCATCGGTACCTACTGACGCTTCTACAGTTGTGTCAGACACATCATCACCAGTTTTGGCAACGATAGGGAGCAGAGTATTGACAGCGGTGCTGTCTCCTGATGTCTCAAGTGCTACAGTAAAGTCTTTACTAAAGTAACCTTCAGCACTCACCCGAATGGTCACCTCACTCAATTCAGCGCCATCTTTTTTGGTGAACACAAAAGCACCTTCGTCATCACTCAGTGATGTTATCGCATTTCCATCTACATCTACAATATTGCTTGATACCGCTCCACCTTCTAGGAAGCGGATTGTACTTGGCACAATATCATTTGAGGCTCTATCCACCACGTTCGCACTGATCACTAGAGTAAGCGGATCTGAGCTTTCTGGTGGAACCACTACAGGATCCGTTGGTTCAGGCGGTGGCACAACAACATTATCGTCGTCATCACTAAAACAACCAGAAAGCACCAGTGCAGAAGCCACTGATAAAGCTAGTATAGACTTTTTATTTGAAATCATGATTAATCCTTGTTCCGATTTTGAAAGCGCACGAGTGCGCAATAGCGCATTTTTTAATATCAAATAAAAACTATAGAAGAGGTTTTAAATTTCTCCAGCTTTGGAATGAAGTTTTTATGGCGCTGATCACCCGTTACTTCAAAACAGGTGCAGCTTGTGGAAGTTATTTTTAGTAGAGCTGATCTAAATGCCAGCTCTACTGCTTTGTTTTATAAAATATTAGGCTCCTGTTACCTCAGAGCAAGATATTGTGATATTCAATGACTCTGCAGCACCTCCTGCAGTTATAGTCGTAGTTTGAGCAGCGACGGGGCCATTGGTATCATTGACGCGAGGGTTAATGCTCACGTTGTATGTTGAACCTTCAACCATGTCAGAAAACTGATAAGAGCCGGCACCTAAATTTACAGCTGTTTTAGCAGAAAAACCAGGTAGAGAGTAACGTACAACCGAAGCAGTAAGTGGTACAGACACAGTAGCATCGTTACTACACGTAGCTGTTAGACTGAAGGTTTCAGCAACATAGGTTACAGGTTCAACAAGCTCAGCCTGCACCGTTCCACACACTGGAACTTCACTTACCGAGTCAAACCAAATGTTATTAGAGAAGTCGAATACCCTGACTCGAGCCGTTGCCTCAGCAGAAACGCCATAACGAGTCGCAAGCGCACCACTTAATATTCTCAAAGAGCTTGAGCCCCCAGGCGCGTAACCACTTGCGCTTGCATCAGATGAGGTTTCTGTTACCAAAAGGCCCGCAGAAGGCACGGCTGCTCCAGTAAAATTAACCACCATATCATTGGTACAAGCTGGCGTTGAACGCGTTATAGCAAAAAACGTTAGATGGTCAGTTTGAAAAGACCCAGTATAGGTATTGGTCTCAGCATTAAAGCTCCCAACCGTAGCTTGGGTAGACTCTGCAGTCCATACACCGGTATCTTCATTGTGAGATTTGAGGCTCAATGCATCGCCAGTCTTGATTGGTACACCGTTCAACGTTGTTGTTGCTGGGATAGAAGTCGTTACTGTGATTGGGTTTGAAAACTGCTTAACTTTGCTACCTGTCGCACTATTCACTAACACGTTTGCCACCCCAACTGCTTGTTCGACATTAGCAGCGCCGCCTGCATTCAGCCCTTCAGGTAAAATAGCAGTAACAGCACTACTTGAAGCGTCCGCACCACTGACATTGACCGAAACTTGGCCAGTAACAAGGTTGCCAGACGCATCTCGCAAAATAACCCCTGCGGGTATGTTAGCCCCTGCGGCCGCTTTACCTGAAGTTTGCGCTACAATCGCTTCAGAAGACGAACCATCATCTCCTATCGTTGCAGGAACCACAGTATCTGATACACCCTCAGCATTTTTTGAGGTGATCGCTAACTGCACGGGCAACACCGTTTGCCCCTCTTCTGCCGTTAAGTTGACCACAAAACTCTTACCGATATAACCGTCAGCGGTTACACTCACAGTTACCTCTGTTAGTGTTGCATCCTCTTTTTTTGTAAATGCAAAACTTCCGCCAGTCCCCTCAATCATGGAGATGGCATTACCATCAACATCAACGATATTTTGAGATGCAACACCGTTTTCCAAGAATCGAACATTAGCGTCGACCACCCTTTGCGTTGCTGCATCCACTACGTTTGCGCTCACAACCAAAGCCAGCGCATCAGGCAGCTCAGGTGCAACCACTACGGGATCTGTTGGTTCTGTTGGTGGTACCACCACAACATTGTTGTCATCATCATCACTAAAACAACCTGATAGTGTTAAAGCTGACGCTACAGATAAAGCGAGTAAAGATTTTTTGTTCGAAATCATGATGGATCCTTGTTCCCTTTTAGCAAGCGCCCATTGGCGTGGTGGCGCATTTTGATATGTTGAGATTTAAATATAGAAAAGCTTCAAGGATTGTCTAGGCTGGAGGTAAAATAATTTTATTGTAGAAACATAAGAACTAAAAGGGTTAAGGTAGTTGGGCTGGGCAGCTTATATGGGTGGACAAAATACAACAGTCCATACGAATACACCACGAAAAAGGCCAATGATAAAATCATTGGCCTTGACAAACCGTCAACTTATTTTAAGACGGCTCACAATAACGATAAATGCTTATGCACCTGTAACTTCTTCACAAGTAACAGGAATGTTACCAGACTCACCGTTACTATCTGCTGTAATTTCGAAAGACTGAGGTGATGCACCTTCAATACGAGGATCTACTTGTACGCTATAAGAACCCCCTTCAACTAAGTTCGTCAAAGAAAATTGACCATTACCTGTGCTAGATGCAACCAAACGAGCTCTATTAGGTTGTCCGTAAGTAACCAAAGCAGCTGACATATCAATGGTCTGCGTCTCATCATTTGTACATGCAGCGGTTAGTGAGAACGTTTCATCTACTGTTGGGTTCGTATTCGCAAGCTCAATATCAACTGTACCACAAAGTGATGCGTTTGCAGCACTTCCCCAAGAAGTGCCATTGATATCAGATACCAGAACTTCTACCGTTGTATTTTCAGTAATACCAAGGTTTGCAGCTGTTCCAGCCGTTGCTAACTCTAGTGATGTTGAACCACCAGCAAGAGCGCGAGTCAGATTAATTGAGTTTGAGACAAAGCGAACGTAAAGACCTGAAGCAGGTACAGCTTCACCGGTAAAGTTTACTGTGGCCGCCGATGTACATGGAGCAACTCTAGACACTGGTACAAATGAGGAAAGGTGCTTAGTCTCAAGTGTAGCTGCAAACATATCTGTTTCAGCATTATAAGCACCAATAGTTACTAGGCTGTCTTCTTCAGTCCACACGCCTGTATCTTCGTTATATGAAGAGTACGGCATTGTATCACCAGTTTTGATCTTTTCGCCGTTTAGCATGGTTGAAGCAGGAACGGACATAGAGACAGTAATACTATCACCGCCAAAGCTCTTTACTTTGTTACCGTTGGCATCATTCATAATGACAGTTGCAATGCCAGCAGGTACTGAAACTGAGTCACCACCCATACCATTTAGCCCTTCAGGGATAATGGAAGCTGCTGCACTAGATGATGCATCAGCACCCGCAACGTTTAGTGAAACTTCACCAGATACTGGCTCACCTGCAGCATTAAGCAATTGAGTACCAGCTTTAATTTGTGCGCCCGCAGCAGCTTTACCAGACGCTTTACCTGCACTGATAGGCTCAGCTGTTGTACCGCCTTCGATTGTGGCCGTCTCTACATCAGCAACAATACCAGTACCATTTAAAGAAACCAGCGCTAACTGTGTATTGACAGCAGTAACGCCTTCTGACGCGTTTAGGCCTAATACAAAGCTTTTACCAAGGTAGTTATCTGCAGTGACGATAGCAGTAATTTCTGAAATATCAGCACCTTCTTTTTTTGCAAAGACAACTGTACCATCTTCTACCGTTACTTCTGTTATTACTTCGCCGTTTACATCAACGATATTTTGTGAAGGCTCACCATTTTCAAAAAACTTTATCGTTGCTGGTAATACATTAGTAGTTTCTTGATCAACAACGCTTGCAGATATAACAAGCGGAAGCGCTGCTGGTGCTTCCGGAGCAACAACTACTGGATCTGTAGGTTCTGTTGGCGGAATAGTAACGTTGTTATCGTCATCACTAAAACAGCCTGAAAGCGTTAGTGCAGACGCTACTGAGAGCGCTAGTAGAGATTTTTTATTTGTAATCATGATTAGTCCTTGTTTTCCTTTTGTTAACTTTCGCTTTGATGACGCGTTAACTCATAAAAAAAGCCATATTGTGGACAATATGAGCTTAAGTTTTTTAAATCATTTTAATTAAGACAGACAGGGACTAAGTCGCTCCCTGACTAAAGCCAACTTAGCTACTTTACCTATTCGAGATAAAACAACCAGATAGTCGAAGTTAGCTGCCTTAATTTATCACAGAAAAGCGGTAGTTCCAACCGCCTGTGATCAGTTGAAAGTAGGATACCTGTGGCATATTAAATAAACAATGAACAAAGTCAAATATGTGGCAAAAACACGCTTACTTAATGCTTATTAGTTAACAAAGTAGCGATGGTAAAGTACAAATATACAGCAGAGAAGACCACAGACACACCAAGCCCATCTTTTTAGCTAGTATCTATCATTCTTGGCTTATTAACTCGCCATAAAAGGTAAATTGTTACCAATACCGATAACTAACTGAACTGTAAAGGCGAGAGCCAAATCAAAATATCACGAGGTAAACTCGCTCCAAAATACGACCAATGTGGTAGGAAAAAATTTCCTGACGATAAAAATAACGTCCGGTTTATCAGTGTAAAAATTAAAAGCGCGGGTTTGCCCCGCGCCTTCTGTACTACCTATGAGTTAAATACGCTTCTCTCAGCCTTGCCAAGTTACTATAAATATAACTGCTTGATAAGCGCCCTTGATTAAGGAATGTTTTGTCTAAATTTACAGGGGTTTTAACTGTATGAGCACGACCAACAACTAAGGCATTAGCCGATTCACCAATACGCGTACTTACCTCATGACGCCACGCTTCATTGCCCTTAATTTGGCCATACCGGGTAGGTGCCATATCTTTGCGTGGAGTAAGTGGAATACTAAATGCGATACCAGCTACTTGGACATCAGTATCTTGTGCAAATACAGAGATATAGCTGTCACCAAACCAAAAGCGCGTTTCAAGTTTTACGCCGCTATCTTCATAAAAGAACCGCCCGGCTGTGGCATGAAAGCTCACGTCCTGCTCGACCCAGTTATAACGATATGACAAGGTTTGATAATCCCTGTCTAAATCAAAGTCGTCATATTCTAAATACCCAATTTCTGCATTAATTTGGTGACGACCATTTTCACTTAGCCAAGCGGTCTCATTTTTGATGCCAGTATAATCGTTAAACTCTTTAAAGAAGCCAATATGGGTTTGGTTATAAATACCGTAAGGTAAATCTAACGTTTGATAGATTGTTGCTTGGGTAACACCACTGTCTTTTGCAAAGCGGCCAAATGGTTTACCGGTCTCATAGTCATCTGTTTTAGCAACTTCCGTTTCAGCGCTAACGCTAATACCACCGCCATACCACATCGGTACATCTACATCGGCTTTAATTGCGAGTGAAAAGTCGTAAACACCTATTTCAGTCGCAAAATGTGAATCTAGTGAAGGCCCAACTGTTACGCGAGGCCTAAAGTAAGGGCTATTGACCTTAGGCATACCCACCCAAGATACACTGCCGATTGGATCCATTTCTCCGCGGCGAATATCCATATCTGGCGTGCTGCTGGTATTAATAAACTCACGGTAATTGTCTATATCACCACGCACTGACAGCATAGGTATACCGCGGTTTAGCAACTGAATAGTATATTTGGCATTTGGTTCATCAATGTGCTCTGCAATTCGACCAAGTACCAAACCTATGGCGTCTATATCATTGCGATTAAACACATAGTTCTCAAAACTTACCACAATATGTGGGTCACGATTGAAGCCAACGCTAATAGCCTCAAGGCCATCATCAATTAGGGCATTTTTAAGCTCACGAGTTTGTAATGTGAGGGACTTTCTAAACTCATCTCGCTCAGTTACTTCTTGTTTAGCTTCTTCTAGCGGCTTTTGAGCTAATTCTCGTTGCTGTTGATAATGAGCTTTAAATGCAGCTTCTCGTTTTTTGTGGTTATCTAAAATAGGCGCAGGCGCCGCTTCAGTAGGGTCATTCAACTGAGCCTGCTTAAATAATGGCATAGAAAAGTTAACTCCCCAAAAGGTGTCCTTTTCAGCATGATCGGTATTACTGTAGAACTTACTAGTCAACGTAAGCGTACCTACATCGTAAATCCACTCTTTAGGTACTGTTAACCGTAAGCCTGCATTCACAGCATCTGCATCATGTTCAAGCTGTAATGCAAACCAGTCTAATGGTTGCCATTCAATACCCGCAAAAGCACCATCCATTTGCCCTGTAGCACGGTCGCTTACTGCAAAACCCGCAGAAAACCTAAAATCGTTCCATTCACGAGAGCCTGCTAGGTAGTAAGTTTCGTAGTTATTGGCAGCGCCACCAACATCTTTAGCACCGATAGCAAGATTAAACCATTCTTTAGGACTGAAAGGGATTTGATACTTAAAGTTAAACGATAGATCTCGAAGCTGACCTTTGCCTTCTGCAAACATATTATCGTGCATGGTATTTGACGCAATCACGCCGCTAACTTCAAGGCCATCAAACACACCAGCAGAGAAGATATAGTTATGGCCATCAACATACGCTAGACCTCGAACATCAAGCTGGTTGTTATAGCCAATATCAATCGCGCCTTTTTTTAGTACCTCAGCACTTGGCGTGTTGAACAGACCTGTATAACCAGCAAAAGCCGTGTAATTATTTATTTGGGTATCAGCTAAAACAGGCATGCTTGCAAGTGCAATACTACCTGCAAGAATCGTATTTATTTTTGACATGTGCGCAGACCGATTTTTATTTTCAATTCTAGATTTAAATGTGAAAGAGCAAATTAACCAACTCAACCACCGTTATAAGTATTATGTAGATATCGTACAATGAAGTATAGAAAAACCCAACCCCGCGACAAGCGCACTGAAACGCCTTTCTCGTAGCAGCGGGTTTACCCCGCGACAGCAGTACCGAAACACAACTCCCGAAGCAACGGGATTACCCCAAGATAAGAGCTTCGCAACATAAAGTCACTGCTCCGACACATAACTCCGCGACAAAAGCACCAAGCACCAAGCACCAAGCACCGACCTCGTAGCAGCGAGTTTATCCCGCGACAGCAACACCGAAACGCCACATCCGTAACAACGGATTTACTCTGTGATAAGAGCATCGCGACATAAAGTCGCTGCTACGAGCACATAACCCGCGACAAAAACACCAACCTCGTAGCAGCGGGTTTATCCCGCTACAGCAGCACCGAAACGCCACGTCCGTCACCGCGGGCTTACCCTGCAATAAAAACGTCGCGACATAAAGTCGCTGCTACGAACACATAACCCGCGAAAAAAGCACCAAGCATCAACCTCATAGCAGCAGGTTTATCCCGCGACAGCAGCACCGAAACGCCACATCCATAACCGCGGGCTTACCCCGCGACAAAAGCCTTACAAGTTCCTTAAATTAACCACTTTCTGCTCGGACTCACGTTGCGCTTCAAGCACTTGGCGTTTTTCATTCCACACCAAATCACAAATACCATCTGTAGGATTAAACCCTGTAGGCGCATCTAACAATAATTTACGAATAAGCTCATGATCAAAGTTATGACAAGCTGTATCCATTGCACTCATAAAAGACTCTAGCTTTGCCATAGGTAGTTTTACCTCGTTGGCTGTCATGATCCGTGGATGAGAGGCTTCTTTTACATTGTCACCAATCAATAACTCTTCATATAACTTTTCACCAGGGCGTAATCCTGTGCATTCAATTTCAATATCGCCATGAGGGTTTGACTCTGATTTAACCTCTAAGCCAGAAAGGCGCACCTTTTTTGTCCTACGAGCCTTTGTTATTAAATGACTAACCTATATATAACACTAATGTACCACCACCCTTACCCATGATTTTCGATAGCAAACTAGCAAACTAGCAAACTAGCAAACTAGCAAACTAGCAAACTAGCAAACTAGCAAACACCAGTGTAGGTTCACTTTGCTCACCCACAATAATGCGTGATGGATGAAATTATTGTAAAGTGCTTTACCTTCACACAAAAAACTCTAGGGAGAATAAAATATTATCATCACCAAACTTTTCTTTTACAGATTTTCTATAACCCACTGGCACAGTAGACTTAATAACCATAATTGAACAAGGTTGATTGCCATAGCATAAGCAATAACAGACTCAACAGAACTCATATTAAAATAATTTGTCTCTGTCGGTAGACGTTGCGATAACACCATACTCAGCACTTAAAAGCGCAGGCTCTTTATTTGTAGCGGCAGTAAAGTTCAGTTGCTTATTTTGTAAAAAGTCACTAACCTCAATATTTTCAATGGGTGATTGTTTATCTTTCAACAGAGCCATTTTGGTTTATCAATGTCCGGTGAAACCACTTTATTGTATTGTGCTAGCAACATTACATTTTAGAGGTCTAAATAACTTGTGCCAACAACTGCAATTTTCATTTTTATTCCGTTTCACTGTCTAATAAAACTTATTTTGTTATCTGATTTATTAAATTTATGGTTTTTTTAGCAAACGAGCTCCAGCTAAAAACCTTTTCGATAACTTCACGATTAAAAGAAAAGGAGGTACCATAGCACGTTGCTACTGCTGATGAAATATCCGAGACTTTATATGGATCTACAGAAATGATATTTTCTTCACCTTTAAATATACCATCTATTGCTTCACCTTTAGAATGTATTACTGAACACCCAGATGATAAAGCTTCAATATATACAAGACCAAAAGTCTCTTGAACTGACGGAACAAGCAAACATATTGACCGTAAATACAGCTCATGAAGCTTTTCTTTGTCAATTTTACCCTCAACAATAACCCAACTAGGTAATGCGTCAATTCCCAATAAAGACAGCAACTCTTCCTTATCACCACCAACGATTCGCAACCTTACTTCTCTATTCTTAGCTCTCACCAGTTCTACAGCTCTAATGGCTTTTGAAATATTTTTTGTTTTATTAAATCTCCCGACAAAAAGTACATCATTGGTTTTTAGGCTTTTGTTAAACTCTATAGGTAACTTCGACTTATTAACCCAGAATTGATCAATACCGTTATAAATCACAGTATTTTCAACATTTTTAAAAACATAAGGATATCTATTAAGGAAATTACTTTGGTAAACATCACTAATAAAAACAACCGCCCGTGAATTTTTCACTATCCTTCTGACTATAAATCTATAATGAGGCAATTTTCTAAGAAAAGTATGATAATCATTACTACGTGCAGCAACTATGTAGTCGGCATTAAAAAGCATTTTTGATAGATAACCCAAAAACCCATTAGTCCAAATTGTATGCGAATAGACAATTGATGCCCGCCTAAAAGTAGAGCTGTACTTAACAACCAAATATATCGATATATAAAGCAATTTAACAAGCGGAAAATACTTCAAAAACCGAACATTAAAAACCTCATAATACAACGAGACCCCTGGAATTAATTCGTTATTTATTTCAACGTGACTCGAATCATAAACAGGTATTATAACACTTTGTTTTACGCTGGGATTTTCTAACTGAATACTCTTAACTTGATTCAAATGAACCTTAGTTCCAACGAAATTATTACAAACGTGCACTATTTCCATATTATAATACTCCTAATAAACATAGTACAATAATCCCTGGTTTTTATTGACAAAGCATTTACAACTGTAACTGAAATAAATTGAGACACTATCACACTCAATGCAGCACCAAACAATCCATATTGTGGTATTAAGATTAAGCTTAGCACTATAGCAACAACGAGACTTATGCATATTCTTTTAAGTCGAGCGATATAATTACTTTCAACAACCATAACAACACTAAAAAAAAGGTTAGAGAAGACAAAAAACTTACTAACCATTAATAACATAAGTATTTCATATGAATTAACATATAGAGCACCAAAGAATACCTGAATTATCAACTCACCAAATAAAAAATAAAACACAATTATAATAAAAACCAAGAAATGTAACACCTTAAGCTTATCACTTATGAACTTTTCTTTTCCTAATGAAGGAACTTGCATTTTATTTAAAGATGAAATTATAGACATAGCATACGCAGATGCAATAAAAGAAAAAGGCTCTGAAAGTTGTACAGCAACACTATAAATTCCCAATTCTTTCGAAGTTAAAAACTGAGAAATAATAAAAAAATCAACTCTTGTATAAATAAAAACAATAACAGATGACACAATGAGCGGCCACACATCTGAAATCAAAACTTTTAACTCATCTACAAAAATAAAAAAGTCTATTTTCACAATTTCAGAAAAAAAAACTTTAAAGGTAATCAAAAAAAGTAAAAAGTAATAAAACGGTATATAGTATAAATACAAGCAAAAATCATAAAAAGAAAATATTAAAATAACTAAACCTGTCAGAAAAAAAGAAAAAAAGCAAAAAACAAAGTAACGACGCCCCTGACAAGTTGCGCTAAAGGCTAAAAAGCCAAGATTCAACAACTGGAAAAAATAAATCAAAAACACTGAAAAAAAGAATTCAGAGTTCATTATTATCATGATAGGAAAAGATAAGGTTAAAAATAAAACAACCCGAGCCAATAAAATAACTGTAACTTTCTGCTTATTATCACCACTTGACGACATTGAAGAAATAACATACGCATCATTTCCAAATACAGAAATAACGAAAACAACAGAAATGTAAAGCTTTATCTCAGAGAATAAACCAAATTCTACAGGGCCTAACTTTCTGGCAATAAATGCGGTACAAAAAAAAACGACCAGCAATGAAAGGGCTTTTGCAGAAATAAAAAACAAAGAGTTCATATGCCCTTTTTGCTCCCCCTCAAGAAAAAAGGAATCATTAAAGTCAATAGAAAAACACCATGCGTGAATAGTGAGGCGCTCAAACCACTTCCTTGAAACGCATAAAAAGTAACAAAAATTATCCCGTAATACTTAGGAGATACTTCATAAGCTTTAAAAAACTTAAAAACCCACGACGTAAAAAAAATAGAAATTAATATACCTAACGAACCAAAGTTTGCAAAACCATCACTTAAATAGCCATTATTTGCACTCATATCTTCACTATTAAAGTATACCAATCCAATTTCTCTAGCTGGCACCCTATCGAGAGGATAATCAATTAAAAGACTCAAAAATGACCCAGAGTAATAAAGCTTTAAATCACTAAAATAATCAAAGAAATATATATTCAACAACGCTGGGATATAAAACAACCGCCTAATAAACAATGACTCAAAAAGTGTCAATTCAAAAAACTCACTCAAAAGTCGCAATATACAAAACAATAGAACTATACCTATTAGAAATAACTTCAACTTATCAAAGTGACTATTCTTTCCAACCATGAAAGCCAGAATAATAAAAACACTAAAGTAAACAGACTTGTGACCAGTTGTCATATATAAATATGTAAGTACAAAAACAGAAAACAAAGCCATCAATTTGTTTTTATTATCAAAAGCCCAAATTATTGCTATAGGACATATAACTTTAGCGAGTGTAAAATAAGCATATACTGAGGATTTGGTACTTGACTCACGAGATTCTAGTCTAAGTTCATAAATATTTTTCAACATAAACACATCTAGGTTCAATTTAAAACCATGAGCAAGAAAAACCAACATTGATAAAAAGACAAGAAAAAACCACAAAAACTTACACTGAAAATCATTTGAAACTGTTTTCGTTTTAAATACAGGCAACACCCTCATAAATAACAGCGTCAAAGGTACACACAAAACCGACCAAAGCACAATTATATAGTCTGATGGCATAAAACAAAAAATCACTATATTTGGGGCGGTTACAAATACAAATAATAAAACACAAATATACCTATCAAAATCATTCTTGCAAAATGCAATAAAGGAAATTGTAAAAACAACAAATAAAAATGAGAAAAAGAACCTGCTGCTAGAAAAATCATTACCAAACCCCATATATCCAAAGCTTGGGCCAACTAAATTTGCATAGCTCAAGAAAAACAGTATATAAATTGCTAATAATGAAGCACCTACAAATAATGTACGTTTAACACTCAGCATCGTCTACCAACAGTTCGATTAATTTTTCATAGTCAGATTTGGTCTTTTCAATATCTGAAAACACAACTTTATTCGTAGCTTCTATACTCTCTACCAAATGTTGAACTGAAGTATATGTAATTACGGAAGGATGCTTTTCAATCCCCTTGAAAACACCTTTCTCTAGGTAAATAGGTTTGCAAGCTAATAGCCCAAGCGCAAATCTAGTTGGATAGCTTAGGTTAGTTCTTGCATTATTCATATTGTTATATGCAACTAAAACACCATCGAAATCACTCATGAACTGAGCGAGTTTTCCTTCCATTATTTCTTGATAAGTAAATGGTGTAAAATATTTTAAATTTTCCGTTGATTCTTCAGGGTTTCCCTGCAAATAAACTTTAACATTATTTTTAGAAAGACTTGTTATCAACAAAGAGACATCATCTATTGTCCTTTCTGAAAAATTTGTATTTCCCAAAAAAACTATCTTTTTCACATTGCTTTTTTTACTTTTATAAAGCGTTGCATTATTACAATACATTGCAGGATGTAAATAGTCAGGAACGACTACTATACTGGTTTTCACATTACACTTTTCGACCAAAAAATTCTTCATTAGCTCAGTTGGAACTAACAACCGGTTAAAAGAATTAAAGAAATCAGAATCTTTTTTATAGCTAGAATCAAAATCATGCAATTTATTATTAGACCTTACAGGGTAAGTATTCACCACTAATGTGCTATGATTATTGCTCACTAATACATCAATAACTTTTTTCTCTTTTTTTACCGTAGTACTCCATAAAAATAATATTTTTCTATTTTCACCACTATCAAAAAAACGATTTATTTCCTCTATTTTTTTTTCATTTATTTTATGGATCACAACCCTATCCATAACTTTTATAACAAACGCATTACGGTCAAGCTTCGTTTTCTTTAAAAAAACCTTGACACATTTGATTAGCTTATTTTTTACACCAGTAGACTCATTAACGTTGTCATTATACACCTTAACTATTGGTGTATTTTTTAGATATTCTGGATACTCTACATTATATTGACCTATATCAATATAACCAGCTAATTTACCTTTTTCTTTTAGCCCAATACCATACGAATGCGTAAAAATAACATTTGACGATCCGACAACGATATATCTACTCACCTTCCATCCTTCTTATTGACTGGATATCCATCTCCCACCATTTTGAGTTTATCAATCTATCAATTTTTTCATCACTAAATCTTTTCTTTATAATTCTTGCTGGGCAGCCTACAACGACAGCATAGTTAGGTACATCTCTAGTCACAACAGCACCAGCACCGATAACCGCACCTATCCCAATTTTAACCCCCCCCATAATTAATGCATTTGCACCAATCCATACATCATGTCCAATTTCAACAGAAGAAAAATCTTCTTCCCTTCGGGTTTTAAACAATTGTTCATTGTAAATATATGGAGAAGTGGAAACACCATCTATAGGGTGGACTCCTAAACCAGCTTTAACTCCAGGGCCGATAGAGCAAAACCGTCCGATATTACAATCAATTAAAATACAAAATGGAGATACATAAGAGTATTTATCTAGATTAACTGAGATAAGCCTGGAATAATCATTAATCAAATTATTACCTTTTAAATTAGTATTTAGATCTAAGTAAACCCCTGAGCCGATCTTTATCTTATTTCCAAACACAATTAAGAAAACGTTTCTTGTACAATTAACGACTGATTTTATCATTTTTTTTAATATATACACTAGTCAATAACCTTTAACTTTTCTTGGAACTCTTCTATCAGATTTTCTAAATCATCAAGCACATTTCGAGGAATAAAACCAAATTCTTTATTCATGCTATCTATATTAGTAATAGGGAATTGATCATCGTTTTCATTATTAGAAGTATGCCAATTTATTTTACAACCTGTCTTTCTACTCAATAGATCTGCAATTTCAGCAGCACTTACATTAAATCCACTCGCTACATTATAAATTTTTTTCTCGGAGTTCTCTGAAATCAAAAGCTTTATAGCAGCATTAGCAACATCAATAACAGATACGTAGTCCTTTGAATAACTTTTAGAAATATACATATTTACGACACCTTCTTTCACCGCATTACGAGTTATCGAAGGTAAAAAAAGAGGACTGGTTAAAGCTAGGCCGTAAACATTGCTCGGTCTAAGTACACATATATCACGCCTACTTTTTAAACATAGCTCTTCACCTACTAGCTTTGTCAAATTAAATAGTCTTCGCGGGTCATCATTACATATTGTAATATCCATATCTTCTCTTGAATCAGTTTGATTCATATATATGCGAGTTGATGAAATATAAATTAATCGTTCAAAATTAGCTTTCTCTAAAATTTTTGAAAGCAGAATACAATTTGCTTCGAGAACATCAAAAGGTGATTTTTCACAATCTCCATACCCTGCACAATAAACCACCCTACCTAAATTTTTAGAATAAATTGTTTCATCATCACGGGGGGGAACAAACACGCTGTGACCTAAATTAACTAATTGAGAAACTATCTCACTCCCAATAAAACCTCTCCCCCCAAAAATTGTATAAGTTGACATCATTTATCCCTTTTAGTATTTAAGAGCATTTCTTTAATATCACTAAATTTCGGTTGACATAAGTCCTTTTGTGAAAGTATTGGATATGATATTGGCCATTCAATACCTAGCTCACAATCATTCCAAATGATTCCGGACTCATCGCTGGGGTCATAATAGTCAGTGCATTTATATTGGAAGTCAGCTTTTTCGCTTAAAACACAAAATCCGTGTGCAAAACCTGGAGGAATATAAAATTGACGCTTATTTTCAGCAGTTAATAAAACCGTGCAGTGTTTTCCAAAAGTTTCTGAGTTTGGTCTTAAGTCCACTGCAACATCAAATACCTCACCACTTGTAACAGTGACTAGTTTCCCCTGAGATTTGGTCTTTTGAAAATGTAACCCCCTTAAAACACCTCGCGATGAACTCGAACGATTGTCTTGTATAAAATTTTCTAATATACCAAGAGATTTGTAACGCTCAGCTTGGTACATTTCATAAAAGTAACCTCGCTCATCACCAAAAACTTCTGGTTCTATAATCAAAAGACCATCTATATTTGTTTTGATCACTTTCATATCTTAACTTATATTATTTAGTAATATTCATAAGGTATTGACCATATCCTGTTTTGGATAATTCACTTCCTTTCTTATGCACTTCTTCTTTTGTTAACCAACCTTGACTAAGTGATATTTCTTCTAGACATGCTATTTTAAACCCTTGCCGATTTTCAACTGTTTGTACAAACTGCGAAGCTTCAAGTAACGAATCATGTGTACCAGTGTCTAGCCAAGCGAAACCACGCCCTAATTGCTCTACAGTCAGTTTACCTTGTTCAAGGTAGGCTTGATTAATACAAGAGATTTCCAATTCCCCTCTTGCAGATGGCTTAACGTTTCTAGCGATTTCAATGACTGAATTATTATAGAAGTATAAACCGGTCACAGCCCAACGAGATTTAGGATATTTGGGCTTCTCCTCAATTGAAACAGCTTTAAAGTTTTCATCAAACTCAACTACTCCAAACCTTTCAGGATCTAATACTTGGTATCCAAATACTGTTGCACCATCTAAATCGTGAACAGCCTTTTTTAACTGTTTTCCAAAGGATTGACCAAAAAAAATATTATCTCCTAAAGCTAAACATACATCATCACTGCCAATAAAATTTTCACCAATTAAGAACGCTTGCGCTAAACCGTCAGGGGATAGCTGAACTTCATAAGATAAGTTAATACCAAATTTTGACCCATCTCCTAACAACCGGATAAAACTAGGCTGCTCTTCAGGCGTGGTAATTATTAGTACCTCCCGAATACCCGCTAACATTAAAACCGAGAGCGGATAATAGATCATTGGTTTATCATATATCGGTAATAACTGTTTCGAAGTACCCATAGTTATAGGATGTAATCGACTACCAGAGCCTCCAGCTAAAATAATTCCTTTCATATCACCCTTTTTGGAATTGAATATTTAATTCACCAAGTCTCTCTCTTTGATAAGAGCCATCTTGAACATTATTACACCAAGTCTGATTATCTAAATACCATTGTACTGTTTTACGTAAACCTGTTTCAAAAGTTTCTGCAGGAGTCCAATTTAGTTCTTTACTCATTTTCGATGAATCGATTGCATATCGACGGTCGTGGCCTGGACGATCATTTACAAATGTAATTTGCTCTGAATACCTTGACTTTTTTGGAACTAATTCATCAAGAATAGTGCAAATAGTATTCACAACTTCAATATTTTGCATTTCATTATGACCACCAATATTATACGTTTCCCCTACAAGCCCTTCTGATACTACTTTATAAAGCGCGCGAGCGTGATCTTCTACATATAACCAGTCACGTATTTGATCCCCTTTACCATATACAGGTAGCGCTTTACCTTCTAGCGCATTTAAAATAACAAGCGGAATGAGCTTTTCAGGAAAATGATAAGGGCCGTAATTATTTGAGCAGTTGCTTATAATTGTCGGAAAACCGTAAGTACGTAACCATGCTCGCACTAGGTGATCACTTGAAGCTTTACTTGCAGAATAAGGGCTACTTGGTGCATAAGCTGTTTGTTCAGTAAATAATGGTAACTCTTTTTCCCCCTTCACTTCATCAGGGTGGGGTAAGTCACCATACACTTCATCTGTAGAAATATGATGGAACCTGAATGCAGTCTTTTTATCTGCCTCTAGACTATTCCAATATTCCCTTGCAACTTCCAGTAGAGTATAAGTACCTACAATATTTGTTTGAATAAAGTCACTGGGACCCGTAATAGAACGATCAACGTGACTCTCCGCTGCTAGATGCATAACAGCATCAGGTTTAAACTTGAAAAAAACGTCTTTTAATGCTTGTGAATCACATATATCAACTTTTGCAAAACTATATTGTTTACTCTGCTCAATTGATTTAAGTGACTCAAGATTGCCTGCATATGTTAATTTATCAACATTTAATACACTATTTTTTGTATTTTTTATTATATGACGTACGACCGCCGAGCCTATAAACCCTGCTCCACCAGTTACAAGTATTTTCATACAGAATGTTTTATAAAACCTTTAATTGAATAAATACTAAAATGATAACATGCATTTAAAAAGTTAAGCTTTACCACCTCTCGATAGAAACGCCATTGCCACTTAAGGACTAAAAATTTATTCTGAGTCATGCCTGAATCTATACGATAATAAGCAAGTGTTTCTTGTAGGCAGTAGGCTTTAGGAGTTATTTTTAAAACCTTCAGCCATAGTCCCATATCTTGTCTTTTACGTATTAACGGCATAAATTGTTTTCCGACAATTTCAGTATCGTAAATAGCTGTCAAACAACCAATTACATTACTACTGAGCAATTTACTATAGCTTGTACTCAATGGCGGAGTAACCACCCCTAAATAACAATCTCCAGTAAACTTTTGATATGAAGTATAAGTTAAGGCATAGTTATGCTCGAGCATAAACGCAATTTGCTTCTCAAGCTTTGTAGTGAGCCAGAGATCATCAGAATCTAAAAAAGCAATGTATCGCCCTTTCGCATGCATTATTGAGTTATTTCTTGCTACGCCAGCTCCAGCATTTTCCTTGTTTACAAATAATTTTATGCGCTTGTCAGTTGCACAATATTGTTCTGCAATTTTTTGAGTGCTATCAGATGATCTATCGTCTGTAATTAATAGCTCCCAATTTTGGTATGTTTGCGCTATGACGGATTCAATACTTTTGGCAATGTATTTTTCGGAGTTATAGGCGGGCATTACAACTGATACTAATGGCTCAGCCATAACTTAGCGTCCCATACCAAACATTACTGTTCTAATCGTTAATATCAGGATTTTAAAATCCAATAGTAGCGAATGATGCTTAATATAATAAGTATCGAATTTATGTTTCCAAATAGCATCTTCAACAGAAGCACCATATGGATACTTAACCTGGGCAAGCCCCGTAACACCAGGCTTTACAGCATGCCTAAAACGATAGTATGGGATTTCTTTTTCCAAATCCTTTATAAAAACTTCCCGCTCTGGCCTCGGGCCAATAATAGACATTTCACCTCTAAGAACATTAACCAATTGAGGAATTTCATCAATGCGAGTCTTTCTTATAAACTTACCCACTTTTGTGACTCTTGCATCGTTTTTAGCCGCCCATCTAGCACCATCCTTTTCAGCATCATTACGCATAGATCTGAACTTTAACACTTTAAATTCTTTGTTATATTGTCCGGTTCTTTTTTGTGTAAAAAGTATTGGTCCAGGACTTTCTAGCTTTATCAAGATCATTGTGACAAGAGACAAAGGTAATGTTAAAAGTAATAACAAAATAGAGCTCGCAACATCTAACAATCGTTTCGTACGCTGCATCTGCCTATTAGACAAAATTGAGAATGCTTTTTGATGTAGGAAGTAACTGCTATGAAGCAGCTTAACTTCGGTATAACCAAGCCGCTCATCAAGGTAGCTTACTAGAGGCTCTACCCATGCACCATGTTCAGTCGCCCTAACCAAAAACCTTCTCTGCTCTGTAGATAAATCGCTACTTCTGTAGTGACATACAACTTTTTTAGAAAAGTCTCGAACACTATAGTCATTCACTATCATATCAAAGGAGTAATCTTCAACTATCGCTCCTATAATTTCTTCCACTCCTTTGGGACAGTAAACATACACATCTTTTTGAGACAATACTTCCTTCCTCGATTTAAAATGCTCTTTTATCTCGAATGCATCTGTCTCTGACTCAATATTTATTCGGCTAGCATCACTGTTTGAGGCTACCACTTTGAGACTCATTTTCACTCCATAATGGTTTAGTTGCAATAACACCGACGGTTCAGTTGCGCACCCAGCTGCTGGTTATTGATTTTCTGACTTATACTCGTAGTTGTAATAACCGTAGTAACCATAGGCATTGGTTGACTTACGAACTACACCGTTAAATACAACTCCTTTTACATCAATGCCATTTTGCTCAAAACGATTTCTTGTAATTTCTAGCTCTTTTATGTGGTTTTGACCAAAACGAGTCACTAATAAAGTAGTGCCGGCGTGAGCGCCAACTATTGCAGGATCGGTTACCGCTAAAATAGGTGGTGTATCCACAATAACTAAGTCATACATTTTACTCACTTCACTTATTAATTTGCTGAAGTTTTGGTGCATTAACAGTTCTGAAGGGTTGGGTGGTATTTGACCACGAGTCATTACATGCAAACCTTCAACCTGAGTCGGCTTAATCACTTGGGCTAAGTTTAGTCGGCCAGATAAGTAATCACTTAATCCGTCATCCCACTTCATGCCAAACTGTGTTTGTAGGTAGCCTTTGCGCATATCCGCATCAACCACTAATACACGTTTACCGCTTTGCGCTAATACTGTTGCTAGGTTTACAGTGATAAATGATTTACCAACACCCGGACTTGGGCCAGAGATGGCTATTACATTATTTTTAGCCTCTAGCATCGCAAAGTGTAAGCTAGTACGTAGGCTTCGTAGCGCTTCAACAGAGAGATCTGCTGGGTTATCAATCGCTAAAATAGATTTTGCTTTTGCGGTTTTACCTTTACGAGCCTTAGCAAAGCCGGTCAACTTTACTTGGTAGTCAGAAAATGGAACGCTTGCGTAAACAGGTATACCTAAGGCTTCTATTTCGCCAGGGTCTTCTATGCCTTTATGCAGCGCTTTTTGAATAAGTACAATTGCAATTGCTAGCATACCACCTAACATAGTTGCCATAACTACGATAAGCGCCTTTTTGGGTTTTACTGGTTGAGTAGTATTTACCTCGGCGTAGTCAACTATGCGTACGTTACCAACTGTACCTGCACGCACAATATCTAGTTCTTGAGTTTTAGCAAGAAGTAAGGTGTAAATTTCATTATTTACTTCAACATCACGTTTTAAACGCAGTAGCTCTCTTTGCGTTTCAGGTAGCCCTTGTACCTCACCGGTAAGCTCATTGCGCTGGCGTTTTACAGTATCTATTTGCTCCACCACTCCACGGTAAGAGGGGTGTTCACGCTTAAATTTGCGACCAAGCTCTAAACGCTTTAATTCAAGTTCTTGTAATTTGGTTTCAAGCGTGACGATTTGCTCGAGTACACCTTGAGTCTCTAAGCTAATGTCAATGGATTCTTGGCGAATTTGATAGTCGTTAAATGCCTTTTCAGCACGCTCTAGGCTACGTTTAACCTCTGGCAGCTGCACCTCTAAAAATTCAAGTGACTGCTGTGCTTCTGCGCTGTTGCGTTCAACATTCCGGCGCACATAAATGCTCGCTACTTTGTCTAATACTTTTTCAGCATAGGCCGGCGTCTTATCTTGCAGCGCAAGATTAATAATACCAGAGTCTTTGCCTTTTTCAGATGCTGAGATTGCACTTTGTAAGTCAAGTATTGTTTGTAAGCGGTTACGCTTTACGATTGAAAACTCAGTATCCGGTCGCGCGATAAGCGTTTTAATCGTGAGTTCAAATTGCCCAACCTTAACTTCTTCACCCACTTTACCAGATAGAATAATTTCATCATTAGCGTTTAATAAAGCAAAGCTGTCGTCTGCATGTGCTACTAGGGAAAACTCTAAACCTTCGGCACTTTTAGGTACTCTAAAGCGGTGAATTTCTACCTTTTCACCACCCCAAGCATAGGAGCCTGCCCCAAAACTGGCTTCAGCAACTTCACCCTCGCTTTGTGCAACAAATTGGCGATAACTACGACCACCAAAAAGCGGAAACAGCTTTGGCTCTACCACAATATCTAAGTTTAAAGTATCAACGGCTTCACCAATCACACTTCTTGATTTAAGTAGCTCGATTTCAGTCACCGCTGCTGAGGTGCTCTCAAACATACCAGACATGTCGTCAAAGCCAGGTACTGAGCCCCCCTTTTCCTCTACTTGTACCATTGCTGTTGCTTGGTAGATAGGTGTGCTGAATATGGCATATGCCACACCGAGTAGCATAAACAGTGCAGTTACGCCTGCAATGAACCATTTGGCATCGAGAAGTGCACCAAAAAGTGCCATTAAGTCAATTTCTTGGGATTCTTCTTGTTTCGGTTTTTGCGCAGAAATTAGATTTGGCTGAGCATTCATATACTCTTAATTCCTTATAAATACTGTTGCCAAGCACCACAGGCGCTGTCGATAAGCTGATATACGTGTTCAAATGCTTCTTTAGACTGGCGATAGGGATCGGGAATTTCTTTGTCCCCAATCCACTTTCCGAGTAAAAACGTTTTGCCACGCGCTTGAGGGTAACGGCTACATAGGTCATCAAGATGCCTATGCTCCATCACTAAGAGTAGACTATTTTGAGCAACTAGGGCGTTATTTAACTGGCGCCCTTGGTGTGGGCTCATGTCGATCCCTTGTGCTTTAGTCAGTTCTTGTGCCATAGCATCAGCTGATTTACCTTCCAGCGCGGTTAAGCCCGCTGATGACACTTGAATATTTTTACCCGCTAATTTGCTTTTTAATACATATTCAGCGGTTGGACTGCGGCAAATATTACCCGCACAAACCATTAACACACTATCAAACATGAGCTTTCACACTATTGGTTGTCAATATCTTGTATTGCGTCCACTGTTGACAGTGACGGCAATAATAGACTGATAACTTTGTTCCAGCGAGCAAGAGGCGCACTGGTTACGTAAACGATATCTTGTGGTTGTAGTTCGAATTGCTCGGCAAGCACCAATGATGCTACATTTTTTGCATGTAGCTGGTATACATCCGCAAGCACACCATCTTTTTGGAAATCGCGCTTACGTAGTACAAAAATACCATTTGCATCAGCGGTGCGTTCGTTAAAACCACCGGCATCAGTCAGTGCTTCGGCAAGACTAAGACCAAAGCGGTTTACATCGACTTTACCCGCTTTTATCACATCACCCAGCACATATACATTGCGCTTGTCATTACGGCTAATGTGTACAATATCGCCGTGCTGTAATAGGCGGTTTTGCGAAATATCACCCTGCGCGTAAAAGTCGTCTAATTGAATCGTTTCTGTCTTATCACCGCGAGTAAAGGTAACCGTTTCCCAGTCAGCATCTTTTGTTAAGCCGCCAGCTTGATTAATAGCATCGATTAAAGTGACAGGAGTTTCTGTAATCGGATATACACCAGGTTTAGTTACTTCACCAGTGACGTACGCTTTTTGGCTTTTGAAGCCTACAACTTTAACGTCAATTTGTGGCTCTTCAATAACTCGGCTTAGTCGCTTTGCAATATTAGCTCTTAGTTCACTCACTGTTCTTCCGGCGGCAGGAACTTTGGGTGCGTATGCAAAGTTGATAGTACCGTCTGCTTGAACTCGGAAGCCATCAAATTCTGCAGTTCTTTGAACTGCTGCCGGAATAGTAAGCTCTGGGTGATCCCATACACCAATGGTAATTACATCACCTACTCCGAGGCGGTATTCGTAATTTGAAACATCTATACCTGCCAGTGATGAGCGGTCTATCTCTTTGGCACGTTTGATTTTGTGTTCTTGTACCAACTGTGAGTCAATAATGTGAATGTTTACTTTTTCTAGATCGCGTTCAAGATTTGCAGTTTGCTCTCCTGAGCCTATTCCTTCAAAGTGACCACCAGGAATGAGTGTACAACCACTCATCGTCAACAGTACTGCCGAAGCAATAATCGTTTTACAGCGTAGCGCCATTGTATCTTCCCAAAAGTTTTATAATCTTTTCTTTTAATTGCTTTTATTGTTCTTTATTAAATAGTATTAAGACAATAAAAGTGTAGTCGGCTAATTAAAGCATGCACGTTAGTTAATCGCAAGCGAGTACTGGGTTTTACGTAATATCTCACTCTATTATGTGTTTTCTCATTATTTAATGACGATAAGCGTTATACCTGTGACTTGTTTATATTTGGCTTTGTTTTTTGATTACTTCAAATATCACAATAACCGTTAAGGGCTGTGATGCTGTAAAAGATCGCGAGGTAAACTCGCTCCTACAATGCCAGTAACAAAGTGCTGTTGCATTTAAGATTAGGCACGCTTCCGCCCCTAGGTTGCAGCTCCTAAATGCTGATTAGCCTTGCAGCCTTATCATATCTGGCCGTTTTGCATCGGCTTTTTATCGCGAGGTAAACTCGCTCCTACCGTGCCAGTAACAAAGTGCTGTTGCATTTAAGATTAGGCACGCTTCCGCCCCTAGGTTGCAGCTCCTAAATGCTGATTAGCCTTGCAGCCTTATCATATCTGGCCGTTTTGCATCGGCTTTTTATCGCGAGGTAAACTCGCTCCTACAATGCCAGTAACAAAGTGCTGTTGCATTTAAGATTAGGCACGCTTCCGCCCCTAGGTTGCAGCTCCTAAATGCTGATTAGCCTTGCAGCCTTATCATATCTGGCCGTTTTGCATCGGCTTTTTATCGCGAGGTAAACTCGCTCCTACCGTGCCAGTAACAAAGTGCTGTTGCATTTAAGATTTAGGTACGCTTCCGCCCTTAGGTTGCAGCTCCTAAATGCTGATTGGCCTTGCAGCCTTATCATATCTGGCCGTTTTGCATCGGCTTTTTATCGCGAGGTAAACTCGCTCCTACCGTGCCAGTAACAAAGTGCTGTTGCATTTAAGATTAGGCACGCTTCCGCCCCTAGGTTGCAGCTCCTAAATGCTGATTAGCCTTGCAGCCTTATCATATCTGGCCGTTTTGCATCGGCTTTTTATCGCGAGGTAAACTCGCTCCTACCGTGCCAGTAACAAAGTGCTTTTGCATTTAAGATTAGGCACGCTTCCGCCCCTAGGTTGCAGCTCCTAAATGCTGATTGGCCTTGCAGCCTTATCATATCTGGCCGTTTTGCATCGGCTTTTTATCGCGAGGTAAACTCGCTCCTACAATGCCAGTAACAAAGTGCTGTTGCATTTAAGATTTAGGTACGCTTCCGCCCTTAGGTTGCAGCTCCTAAATGCTGATTGGCCTTGCAGCCTTATCATATCTGGCCGTTTTGCATCGGCTTTTTATCGCGAAGTAAACTCGCTCCTATTACTGCCATAACAGTGTGCAGTGAGGTCTAACGTAATTGCGACCATACTGCAAAATGGCGTGAGATAAAGGCTCTCACATTAATAAAAGATCGCGAGGTAAACTCGCACCTACCGTGCCAGTAACAAAGTGCTTTTGCATCTGAGATTTAGGCACGCTTCCGCCCTTAGGTTGCAGCTCCTAAATGCTGAATGGCTCTATGGCCGCACGTATTGAACCGTTTTACATCGGCTTTTTATCGCGAGGTAAACTCGCTCCTACTCCTGCCATAACAGTGTGCAGTGAGGTCTACCGTGATTGCGACCATACTGCAAAATGGTGTGAGATAAAGGCTCTCACTAATAAAAGATCGCGAGGTAAACTCGCTCCTACTATCCGCACAATTTAGTAACGGTAGGTAAAGTCACACCTAATTTATAGGGAAAAATGGCTTAACATCACTGTTTTAGGGACTTCAAGCCATGACTATATTGTATCGCAGAAGTTAGATTACACCTTTCTTGCAACATATAAATAAGAATAAAGGATGAAGTTTCTATTGTACCTTTTTTATTGTACAGTTATCTACAACAACTTTTGTATATTGGTTGAGTAGTTTAATCAGTAAAATACTGCGCATCTCACCGTCTGGTTGCTGATAAATTGCTTGCACATCCCGGTAACATCCCTCAGTGAGCTGTACGAGGTCACCTTCTTTGAAATCACACTCTACAGGTGTTTCATCTTTACTCATAAGCTGCATAACTAATTCTTCAGGTACAATTTGAAGATCTGTACCGTAGCGAATAAAGTCAGTAACGCCGCGGGTATGTTTTACCGCAGAAAAGTGTGAAGAATGTGGATCTAGCTTAACAAATAGATATCTAGGGAACAGCGGTTGCACAGCAGACCTTGCACTGGCGGTTTTACGCTTGGTGATAGTCGGGAAGCAAGAGACGATCCCCTGATTTTTTAGATTAGACTGTGCTCTAAATTCTTGTTTTGGTTTACAATAGAGTAAATACCAGCATTCCATGCGTTCAGTTCCCTAAATAAAAAAAGCCTAACTAAGTAGGCCTTGTATTATACGTATATTTTCAACTCCGTAAAGCCTAGTCGCTGCCAAATAAGTCTCTTGTGTAGACTTTTTCGGTAACGTCTTGTAACTCACCAACCATTCGGTTAGAAATAATTACATCACAGCTACTTTTAAATTGTTCTAGGTCATTTATCACTCTAGAATTAAAGAAGGTTTCCGCTTCTAGCACGGGCTCATAAACTACTACTTCAACGCCTTTAGCTTTGATGCGCTTCATCACCCCTTGAATTGAAGAGGCCCTAAAATTGTCTGATCCAGACTTCATTATCAGGCGATATATCCCCACAACTTGAGGTTTTTTCTTTAAAACAGACTCAGCAATAAAGTCCTTTCTTGTTGTATTTGCATCAACAATCGCCTGAATAATATTGTTCGGTACGTCCTTATAGTTAGCAAGCAGTTGTTTAGTATCTTTTGGTAGACAATAACCACCATAACCAAAAGATGGATTGTTATAGTGATCGCCAATTCTTGGATCTAAACACACGCCTTCAATAATTTGTTTAGAGTTTAAACCGTGCGACTCTGCGTAGCTGTCTAATTCATTGAAATACGCTACACGCATTGCTAAATAAGTGTTAGAGAATAGCTTAATGGCCTCAGCTTCAGTTGGATCAGTAAACAGCACTTCGATATGCGCTTTTACAGCACCTTGTTGCAATAACCCTGCAAATACTTCTGCTCGCTTAGAGCGCTCTCCCACAATAATACGTGAAGGGTGCAAATTATCGTAGAGTGCTTTACCTTCTCTTAAAAACTCTGGAGAGAAGAGTATGCTACCCAACCCAAACTGCTCGCTCACCTTTTCTGTAAAACCAACTGGTACGGTAGATTTTATAACTATAACAGCATCTGGATTGTAGCGCTTCACATCTGCTATCACAGATTCAACAGATTGAGTATTGAAATAATTGGTGTCAGGGTCATAGTCTGTTGGTGTCGCGACCACCACATAACTTGCCCCCTGATACGCGTGTGTTTTATCAGTTGTGGCTTTGAGGTCTAATTCCTTATTCACCAAATAATCACTGATCTCTTCATCTACAATGGGAGACTTTTTTTCGTTTATCAACGCAACTTTTTTTTCATCTATATCAAGTGCTACCACTTCATTGTGCTGTGCTAATAGTATCGAATTAGAAAGGCCCACATATCCAGTCCCTACTACTACAATTTTCATCAATAATTCCTATGTTGATAATCGCTTTTTTAACTCTTGATCTAGCTGTTTAGCAACTTGCGTAGCATTATAGTGCTTTACAGATTCTCGAGTATGGCTACATAAAGTTGCAAAGTGTTGCTTCTTCATTGTTAAAATATTTGTAATGCTTGCGGCGATAGCATTGGCATTTTTAACCTCAAAGAGTAGACCATTTTTGCCATCTAGCACCACCTCATTGACAGGGCTAATATTAGAGGCGAGTACTGGCGTGCCACAAGCTAGCGCTTCCACCGCAACTAAACCAAAACTTTCTCTATGTGTTGGGAAAATAAATGCGTCCATCTCACAGTATTTGTTGGCAAGCTCTTGTGGTTTTAACGCGCCAAAATAAGTAACGAGTGACGTTAATTCAAGTGCTTCAATTTGAGTATTTAGTGCATCCACCTGAGCCCCTGTACCAAACATCTTTAGCTTAAAGCCCTCTAATATCTCAGGTCGCGATCGTTTTAATATGGCCAATGCCTCTAATAGCTCTTGCCAGCCTTTACCTTCATCGACTCTTGACACATAGCCAAGTGTAAACCCTGACTTAGGAGCAACAACTTCAGGTTTAAACAGCGAAAAATCCACACCGCCAGATGGCGAGACAATAATTTTGTCTTTGTCGTACCAAGGGTGTAGCTCTAAAAGTGTCGCTTTAAAAAAAGAAGAAGGCACAATCACAGCAGCACTATATTTCAATACCAGCTTGGAGGTAGATCCCATTACCTTATGTATTGGTGTATCACCAACGAGGTCATCACCATGAATATTGACCACATATCTAGGTCTATTAACGAGCAAGAAAGGCAATAAGCAAAGCGTGGAGTAAGTAAGATAGTGAAAGTAGATATAATCATAATCTCGCTTAGCAATCGCTCTTATACCACGGCCAATAAAGCGCAGATAACAACGTAATTTATCCATACCCGAAGCACGATAATCAATCACGACTTTACTTACGATATCATTTCCTTGGCTTTTCAATTGTTCGTAGTTTTTACCAACAAAGCTGCCAAACGAAGGATCTTTTTCAGAAGGAAATAAATTGGCAATAAAACAGATTTTACTCACTCTAATCCCTTTTAAACAGCTCTAAGCGCTTTCTTGCCAACTTGGGAAACAAAGAGGCAAGCCAAGCTCTTAATAATTTTGTTGCAATTGCAGGGGTAAAAAACTTTATTACAGTGCCAAAGCCCACTCTTTGCCCTTTACTGTAGTGCACCAAAAAATTAAAGCACTTTTTGTTGGTGTTAGACATCAAATGCCCATAACGTTCATAAAACTGTTCAAAGCCAACGACTCGGTTATTTAAACTGTCTGTAATTCTTGGCTTATCATGCGCCGTATGCACTATATATGTCGGTGTACTAATACGAATAGCCGCACCATATTTTAAGATCATTCTGGTCCAAAGTTCCCAATCCTGAGATGACACCATAGACTCATCAAACAAACCAGCCTCAATTAAACGCGTTCGCTTTGCTAATACCTGATTAGATGCTTGATTGAAGTTGAGCTGAGTTTTGATATTAATTACCAAATCTGAATCTAATAACGCTCGCTGGATTTTGCCATAATCCCAAATATAACCACTACAAACAAAAGCATAACGTTCATCAAACGCATTGAGTAATGTTTCAACTCTCGACGGTAAAAACTCATCATCGTCGTCTAGTCCCGTGGCATACTCACCTTGTGCATGCTGAATGGCATAGTTTCTTGCAGAACATGCCCCTTGATTGGTTTCAAAACAATGATAACGAACTCGTTGATCATCAGTAGCTAATTGTTTTAGGTACTCTACGGTTCCATCCGTAGAACCATTATCAACTATAAACAGCTCTACATTTTTGTATGTTTGATTTTGTACCGACTTTACCGCCCGCTTCAGCAATGACAGTCGATTACAAGTTGGGATCCATACGGTAACTAGGGGTAAAGATGCACTCACGAGTTACTCCTTTTCTCATTATCAACCCATAATAATGAAACAAAACACCCAAATGATATCCCTAGCGTACCAGAAATCCAAACGTGGCCACTTAATTGTGCTAAAAATAGCAAAATAAATGTACCGACAACAACACTTGGACTGTAAACAGCCTCACATTTAACAAACTGTGAGGCTGCCTTAACGAACGTTAATATATAAAAGGCAAAACAAATTAATAACCCAAAAAAGCCAAAATAGGCCAGCACGTCCACCGCATCAATTTCGGCGGCATATTTAATGGGAAGATACTCTGCAATACCAGCAGTTCCGACTCCAATGGCCTGTTGCCAAAACGCTAAGTAGTCAACATAGACCACCAACAAGTCTCGTGCATATTCATCTCGGCCGGATAACACTATGCCTAATATTCCCTTTTGACTGAGCACCCACATAAAGCGATCATACAAGCCTAACGCTTCAAGTAAGTCGGTAATAACCAGTGCAATAATAACAACACCGATTGTCATCGGAACCAGCGTATAGAGCTTAAGCTTTGTCATCTGAAAAAAGCGCTCTCTTTCATTGGCCAACGGAATAACAAAAACCAGTAATGCCGCTGCAAGCATGGCTGTTTTGGTTGCTACCAGTAAACCACAAAGCACAGTAAACAACGAAAGTACAGGATACCAGCGACGATGGTTGTTCCAACAAATATGCAGCACAAAAGAAAACAGTACCACCATTGTTGCACCTAACTCATTTGCAGCATAAATATAGCCATTGGAACCTGCTGTTTCACCATCTCTGAGTTCATAACTAGAGCGGCCAAAACCAAGTGCACCGAGTAATAGGTTAAAGCATAATATTGCAAAGTTGGTAAGTAGGATCTTTTCTAACCACTTGGCAGTGAATGACTTCCAGCGTATTGATAACAGACCAAAGTATACAAAAATGGATATCGGCATAAGCATCTTGTATACATTTGAAAAATCATTAATGAACGCTCCACCATCTGCTTCATTGGCAAGCTGAAAAATAGGACCAATAAGAAGTATTGCCAGCAAAGAGAGTAAAGCAACAAAATACCTGGCGTCCAGCAGTAACACGAGCACTAGAATCAACACCGTTAATGGCAGTTTATATAGTAACGACAACTTAAGGTTGACGCCAAGCTGGATCACCGTAAAGCCCGCAGCAATATCCGCAAGTAAGTAGACGCTCATCATCAGCAAGCACAACTTATGCGCAAGAGATGGGGCTTCATTACTGACAAAAAACTGCTTCAACATCAGAAATTACCGGGTTCTTTTTCGAGCGTAGCTTTATATGCGCTCACATATTCTGCTGTGGTTTTTATCACTTTAGCCGGGTTGCCTGCTGCTACCATTCCCTCAGGAATATCTTTCGTTACAACACTGCCAGCACCAATAACACAGTTATTGCCAATATTCACACCGGGCAAAACGATACTGCCCCAACCAATAAATACATTATCGCCTATTGTGATTGGCGACCGATACGAGCGTCTTGAACCTTTTTTATAACTTTCAGGATGAATAACAAGCTCTTTAATAAAAAGCGTTGGAGAAGCATCATGACCGAGTAACGTTGCCCCTGTAATAGTACAGTCTCTACCAATAAAAAAACGATCCCCCTTACTAGATGAGGATAGTTTGGTATCAATAATGATGGTGTTTTCACCAATTTCAGCACCTTGAGCACGGTACTTATCCATAACCAGCGTATAACCTAACTTATCAACTTTCTCCTGCAACAGCGCTGACTTAATAAAGCGACTCGCAATTTTCAGTATGAGGTATTGTAATTTAGTCTTCACTTGCTAACTCCCTAGCCAGTTTATTCCAACTAAATTTTTGCTCTGCTAATGCTCTATTTTGCTCTTGTAGCTCGGCGTAATCACTATCCTCAAGCGCCATAAAGGTATTCATCCCTTCGGCAAATGACTTCGCAGAATGTGCGTTGAGTAGTATATTGTTAGTATCTGATAGGATCTCGCTTGTGGCTGTGATCACCTTGTCACTAGCACAAGCTCCAACTATCGGTAAACCGCAAGATAAGGCTTCTAGAATGGTTTGCCCAAGCGGCTCATAAGTTGATGACATAATAAAAAAGTCAGCGGCCTTATAATATTCCTCGGGGCAACTTTGACGTCCTAAAAACTTAACTTTGTCGTCCACATTAAGGCGGTTACATAAGGCGCGAAGCTCCTTCTCTTCAGCTCCCTCCCCCAATAACCACAGCGTTGCATCACCGTCTAGCAACTGTAATGCTTCAATTGCCGTATCAAAGCCCTTGGCTTTTACAAACCGGCCAATACATAAAAACACTTTACCATTATCAGCAACGCCTAATTGTTCTCTTAATTGGTGCTTTTCGCTTCGAGAAACCAGGCTAAAGCGTGATAAGCTTACCCCAGGTTTACACGTTCTAATGGCTTTATCCTTGTTAATTTTTCTGACTTGCTGCAACATATTTTCACTAAATACAAATAGCTTGTCAGAGCAAGAGAATGCCCAGCGCTGCATTAATTTATGCAAAGAAAAAGACAACGAACCTTTCACTTTTCCTAGAATAGTACTTTGCTGTCGTAAACTAGCCTTGGTTTCATTTTCCACCACACCTGGCACTAAATATACAAGGTTTTTATACCCCAACGCCTTTAGGTACACTACATTGAAATGAAAACGACAAACTGCAAGCACAGGGTCATGTTTTTTTAGTACGGTTTTATAAAGTGAGATAGCATTACGAATATGCTTTATCCCTCGTCCAATTCCTTGATCACGACCAGTTTTATAACGATAAATAGTTACGCCATCTTCAACTTCGACGTCCGGCAGTGACTTGTTCTCAGGATTTAAATCGCTGGCAACGATAATAACCTCATATCCTAATTGGATATATTCTTGAGAAAGATGGTAGAGCGAGTTTTCAATCCCACCTATATTTGGCTTATATTGGTTGCTTGTCAGCAGTACACATGGTTTTCTGGATGAGGTAATTGTCATAACCAACTATGCCTTTGATCTAAGCGCTAGAATAAATGCAACAATCAAAGACAATAAGCCACCGATAAAGGTAATTCCTAAACAGATCAGAGCACGTGATGGCCCCGACTTTTCTTCCGGATAGATAACAGGAGACAAAGGTTTTACCAAGTGGTAGTCACCAATAGACGATAATAATTTTGAACGGGTTTGCTCTGCTATTAACTCGTAAAATACAGTACGTAACTCTGCAACACTGGTTTCTGCAGCTTTTTGTTTTAAATACTCTATCGCTTCTTCAGCTTCGTGTTTATCTTTTGTGCGCCAAAATTCATTTATGTCTTCAACCAGCCAGTTGGTTATATTCACTGATAACTCAGGTGCTAGCGTAGTGACTTTTAGCTCTACAAGACCTTTTTTCTTCATATATAAAACATCTATGCTACCTAACAGAGAAATATAACCTTCCCATGCTGATGGAATAACTTGCTTGCCAGGAGGAGCGCTTCTTACCCAAGTTTTTGTCTCAACATCATAAAGCTCCGGGTTGTAGATATAGCCGTTATTATTTGAATCCCATTTCTCAAGTGCGAGTATTTCAGGAAGCAAGGTGCGCTTGTCGATAAATGGCTGCAAAAAGCCACGACTTTTCATAAACTCAATCGCCGCATCAACATCATTTCCCTCTGAGCCGCCAAGAGAAATTCCCGCCATACTAGCAAGACCACCGAACTGACCAGCCAGCTTAGATAGCCCTCCGCCCTCTTTGGCGTTAGATGGTACTAAATAAACTTTAGCGGTGTATTTATTGGGTTGTTCCATCGCTACCAATACAGAGAGCGCGGCTGAAAGCAGTGTTCCAATAATCACAACCCATTTGTATCGCATTAATTTTGCAAATGTGAAGTTTATCGTTTGTTCTGTGGCTACAACATTACTTTCCATGGAATTTCTCAACCAACTTTAGCTAACTAAAAGGCGGGCATTATAACAAACGGAAGATTTATTAAAATAGCATTTTTGGTGTTTAAGTGTAGCCAAATGCAACCGCCAAAACCGCTGACTTGTATTTGTGCTAACGCTTTTCTTTTACTCGATATGTACTTACCGTTAGCTCATATTTTTGAAGTTTGTTTACAAAAAGAAACGAAAGCGGTTAGATTATTCGTGTATGCTATTTGCTCATTAAGTACAGCTAACCAGTGTGACTAACAAAGCACGATGCGCTACTATACCTTGCTAACTCGTTTTTCAAGGTGCCTGAGATAAGTAGGCTGTGTTATCAAGGGCAAAAATAACCGTTCGCTTAATTAAGTAGCCCATCATGCGCTGGGGAAGCAGTTTTTTTACTAACTTATTACTGGTAACCTACTAGTAATGCGGTAATGGTTCTAACCGAGCTGTTGCGATATTAGAACTTAAAGCGAACCACGAAGTAGCTTTGACTACTTTTACTAACTGGCTCAATTTAACTTTAGGCGCTGTTACAAGTGATAATAAATAATTTAAGCGTTTTCTTTGCTACATTCATCAGCTTGTTTTTCTTTAGAAAACTAGCAAAGGTGATTAATCTTGTAGACACCCCCAATGAAAGAAAAATACACTCCGGTACCATCCCTTTGGTCGGTGGCTTATCAATATTTGTTGTTGTTTTTAGCTATTTATATGTGTTTCCAACTACCCTCTCTCATTCCTATATTTATCTTGGCTGCGCTGGCTTTTTATTGCTAATTGGTGTGTGGGATGACTTAAAAGACTTAAGTTTCAAACTCAGGTTACTCATACAAGCCATAATGTCTCTTGTGATGATGTTAAGTGCAGAGCTAATCTTAATTGATCTTGGGCAGCTTATCGCTCCTATTGAGCTCAACATCCCGTATCTTGGCTATTTACTGACTTTTATCGCTGTAATTGGTGCAATCAACGCTTTTAACATGGTAGATGGTATTGATGGTTTATTAGGAGGCATGGCAACAGTGACATTCGGCGCAATGTCTGTACTGTTTTTTATGTCTGGGCATACCCAGCTATTGTCATTTTGCTTTGTTGTTGTAATAGCAACTATTCCTTATATATTGATGAACGTTGGTGTGCCATTTGGCCAACGCTTTAAAGTTTTTATGGGTGATGCAGGCAGCACAGTTATAGGCTTTTCTGTAGTCTGGATGTTAATTGAAGGCTCTCAAGGTGAGCAGCGTTCATTTAGTGCTGTAACCGGATTATGGATAGCGGCAATCCCTATCATGGATGCGCTCTCTACTATAATGAGACGGATCAAGAAGGGGCAATCTCCCTTTATGCCTGACAGGGAGCACCTTCACCATATCATGATGCGTTTAGGGCTTTCATCTAGGCAAGCGCTACTGACAATCTGTAGCATTGCCTTACTATTTGCCGCAGTTGGGGTCATCGCTGAGTCACTTGATATTCCAGATTATGTGATGTTTTGGAGCTTTATTGCTGCAAATCTCGTATACTTCTATGTGATGAGCCGCATTTGGCGGATCACCGTAAAAATACGTAAGTATTTTGGGATCACTACAAAATTAAGTAAAAAGCAGTAACTATGTCGAAACAAAAGGTTGTCATCCTTGCCTATGGTGAGGGTGGGCATAAAAAAGAAATGAGTCTACTTTTCCAACACCTTATTGACTCCAACCTAACTTTTATCTCTTTGGGCCCTTCTGCTCTTCACCAAGGTGTAGAACATTATACCCTCGGTGATGTACGCCACAAACAAAACCGTATTAAATCTATCGGCATGGCCATGTATGGAGCGATGAAAGCGATAGTTACGACCTTAAAAGTCTGTCGTCAATATCGCGTAAGCGGGATCATTTCGACAGGGCCAGGCATAGCTATACTGCCTTCTTTACTACTTCGGCTACAAGGTAAAAAAGTTGTATTTATTGAAACCTTTTGCCGCTTCTATACCCGCTCTTTCACCGGAAAATTAATGTCTAAGCTGAGTAATGAATTTTGGGTACAAAATAAAGAGCAGCTCCGTCTATACAAAAATGCAAGATACTGCGGTAGATTATGAATATTTTAGTAACCGTTGGCTCTTCTTCGTTCGATAGCCTAATAAAAGACGTTGATAATACAGTGAAATCATATCCACACTGTCACGCAACATTTCAAATAGGTAGTGGTAGCTATACCCCAGTTAATGGCGAATATTTTAGCTTTGCCGAGCGTTTTTCAGAATGCTTAGCTAATGCAGACCTTATTATTACCCACGCAGGTGCAGGTACGGTATTTGAGCTGCTGGAGATGGGGAAAAAATGTATCGTAGTACCCAATGTAGAAAGGGTTGATAAACATCAGTCAGACTTGGCACAGTATATTACCGAGCATAACTTTGCCTTGGTTTGCCATAATACCAGGCATATTGCACAACTGATCGAACAAGCTCCTAACTACCAGCCTAACACCTATAGAAAAGAGCCATTCTTGCTGGCTGACGAATTAATTCAGCTTTTCTAACACGAGTGATGCTACTTTTCAGATACAAGTTGGTTAAACAGCGTTAAGATAGCTGATGTATTCGTCTGAGATGAAAATAGCGCACCAACTTTGTCACGCTCAAAAGAAGAAAGACAAGCTTGACGGTCAAATAATTGCCCAACCGCTGTTGCTATCGCGCTGGCGTCTTTTTGTGGTACCACAGCAACGGCATTGGTGTCTGTAAGTGTCGCAAGCTCGGTAAGCCCACCACATTCAGACACTACGGTAGCCAACCCCACTGCCATCGCCTCTAGCGCAGCAACACCAAATGATTCCTCTTGAAACGTAATTTCATCTCTAATTGAGGGCTGCACATATACATTATGTGAGGCCAGTAATTTTGGTAGCTGAGCGTGCTGAACTTGCTCTATGAATGTAATTTTTTGGTCGATATTGAGCGCTTCTGCCTGGGCTTTTAACTGGCTTTCAAGCTCACCGCCCCCCACAAGCGTAAGCGTTGCATTAGGGTAGCGATTTAGTAATAAAGAAAAGGCATCAATTAAAAAAGTATGCCCTTTACAGCCAATAAAGCGCCCAACAGAAATAATCCTTAACTCATCAAGCGCTTTTTTTTGCTGCTCCGCCAAAAATATAGGATTAAATGCGTTGTGTACTACGCTTATCTTATTCTCTGGCGTGCCTAAGTTAAGCATACATTTTTGCTTTAAGAATGCAGATGGCACAGTCCATTTGATAAAAGGCTTTTTACCCGCCTCTTCCAGCACTGCGCGATACTTAGGACGGATCAAGGGTTCACTGTTAACATCTGAACCATGTAAGGATGCCAAAGTGGGAATATTAAAACCCAGTTTGTCATTAACATGCATCCATGTCTTCACAGCATTACCCGTATGACAATGGATCACATCAGGTTTAAATTCTTCTATGACACGTGCCCATGTTTTATAGTCAATCATAAAGGGAAGTAACTGCAAACGTAAAGCAAAGGCCTGTGTAATACGTGGATTAATAATAGACTTGATAGGAGCGGTATATACCTTATCAAAAGGTCTGCTGTGTACATTCAAGCGCTTGGCTGTCAGTACCGCAGACTCAATCCCACTGCGCTCTAGTGCAACGACTTGATCATAAATAAAAGTCTCTGTCGTAACAGAAAAGCTAGGTATGTAATGTAGTACTTTCATCCATTTCTCGTGCAAGTCTGGTTAAAATGAGCGGTAATTTGCATATAATGGTCAATACATATTGTATAAATATTGCGATTACGATGCCCCACAGTCCAATTTGCGGCCCTAGCAGAAGAATACCTGCACACAATACCAAATTGGAAAATAGCGTAATTATAAATAAGCGTTTCACATAACCTAATGCCAAAAATATTGGGTGTACGGGGGTAAATGCGGTGGCAATAGCGTGAATAAGCAAAAATGTGATGATGTGCCATTTATACGCTAATAACTCCTCAGAGAACATCACCGGGATCCAGTATTCTGTAGAAACACTTGCCAGCACCACTACGACTAATGAAGGAACCAACAACAAGGTAATAATTTTTAGCATCGCGCCCTTAACCTTGCTGTACTCTTTGCTTGCTAGCAGTGTATTAACTTCGGGGTATAAAACTTGATTAAGCGGAGCTGTTACCTTTGTTGAAATAGTGGCAATTTGTTTGATCACTCGATACGCACCTGCTGCACTCACAGATACCACCGCACCAACTAGGATATTATCTAGTTGCTTGACCGGTATGTCGGCAAGTGCTGTCATATGCACTGTAAAATTAAACTTGTTAAACTCTTTTTTACGGGCATTTGAAAGCATAACATTGTTGTCTTTACGCGCCTTAAACAACGAAAGTGTATAAGGCAAACATAGCCATTGAATAAATACAACACCAAGCCCAAGCGTTAGCAGGTAACTAGCAACATAGTAGTCAACACCTAACGCCAACCAAAAGCCCACAAGTACACAAACAAAAAATAGTACAGCACTTATCACATTTTGTAATGCAAGGGCTTTATAGCGCTCCTGATAGCGTAAAATACCAATGGCAACACTAGTTTGATTAATCAAGACATAAAGAGCACACCACTGTAAAAGCTCAGTATATTCACTGAGCTTAAAGCTTTCGGTGTAAAGTGGGGCGATTAAAATAGCAAGCACAGTGCCAAGCACTGCGCATATTAAGTCATATTTTAATGTTGAAGTAAGCAGCCCTGCTTGGTCTGTTTCAAGGCTGAAATACCGGATCAGCCCTTGCCAAGCTTGTGGGTTAAAACACAAGCTAATCACAAGAATATACGCTTGCAATAAGGTCACCTGACCAAAAGACTCAACGCCAAGCGCTTTTAAAGAAATAGCGACAGATAAAAAATTAAGTACAGAAGCAAACAAGTTACCGCTGAGCAATACACCAGCTTGTCGGATAAGTTTATTCAGCATCACAATATCGTTTTTATAAAAAGCAAATAGATAAGCGCATTACCCTACGCGCTCTTCACTTTCGTTTGCCTCTTGCTTTTTAGAGATACCAAAAAACTTCCGCACCAGTACAGTAATTTTCCAGATGTTTACCATAATTTGATTGTAAACTAGCTGGCAAAAAATAAACCCATAAAACATCACGTAATCTGGAACGTTGTAAAGCTGCCCAAAGATACCGACTAGCGCAAAAAGACTCGCGATTGAGCAGATGACTAATAAAGTCATTTTAGGGCCCACACCTAGTCTTTGTAGAATATGATGTAGATGCTCACGGTCGGGTTTAAAAGGTGATTGGCCTTTTTTGATCCGCCTCATAATTGTAGAAACCGCATCCATAATTGGAATAGCCGCAATCCATAGTGCCGTAACAGGGTCTATCGCAACAACGCCACCTTGAGAGCCTTCGAGCAATAACCACACAACAGTAAACCCGATAACAGTGCTACCAGCATCGCCCATAAATACTTTAAACCGTCGACCTAAAGGGATCCCTAAGTTCATCAAAATATAGGGTAAAGTGGCAACAACAATAGCGATAGTAAAAGCAAACAGCTCAGTGAGCCCAGCTAAGTAAAATAGCACCGCCATCGAACTAAAAGAAACAGTAGCGAGACCACCTAACAGCCCGTCAATGCCATCTACCATGTTAAATGCATTGATAGCACCAACCACAGCAATGACCGTAGCTACTATGCCAAACATACCAATATTGAGTTCAAATGGCCCCACCAAAGTACCAACTTGTGAGAGCATTAAATCAGCAAAGAAAATCATGGCAAATGCCACACCGGCCTGAACTATAAGCCTCAATTTAAATGACACATCAATTAGGTCATCAATCACGCCAATCACTAGCAAGCTTACAGCGCAAATAAGATATACCCCAACATTGGTCATGCCATTGCCTGACAGCCATAAGTAACAACACACAATCACAAATATTGCCACACCACCAACTAAAGGGATCCGCCCTTTATGGTTTTTCCGCTCGTTGGGGGTATCGACGAGATTGATTATTTTTGCCAGCTTTCTAAATATGAACAAGCTAAGAAAAGCTGCAAAAAAAATGATAATGTTACTTAATACCACTTAAAATTGACCTATGTGAGAATTATTCATTAATTGCCGAAAGATTCGACCAGAGGCGTATTATATATCAAGCGCTTTTCAGAGTCACTTCCGCTTAAACTCTCAAATTTTATACAATAGCACAAGCTAATCGCAAGATAACAGCCACTGTACCATGTCGCTTTGTTTCTGTGCGACGTCTTAAATGCTAGAATATTGAAAAATCTAAATTTGCTAACCCACTATGCTGAAACAGCTCGTCAAAAGCTTAGCCAGCCAACTTGGCTACCATATTACTGTAACCCCTATTACCAACACCCCAGTTGCAAAGCGTGCCGCGTATATTCATATTGGTAAATGTGGTGGCAGCGCTATAGACAACGCGCTTCGTAAAGCGCTTGCAACCCCAGAAGATGCTAGGTTGTGCCGAGACACCAGTATAGCCGCAAGTATGACCAACTTTGGACAAGCCCTCGACTCTCTTGATAGCCAATGCCGCTTTAGTGAGCACCATCTCATCCAACTACAAGGCCTGTTACGATACTTTTTATCTCTTGAACGACATTATGTTAGTGGTCACTGGGGGGTGAATCACGATATTTTAAGCACCTATCGCGACGTACATTTTATTACGATGTTGAGAGATCCAATTGCCCGACTTAAATCAAATTATATCTTTAACAAGCTCACAAACAATTTACCTGTGATGCCTCCCAATAATTTTAGTAACGATGACTTAATTGCCGAAGCAAATACCATACTTTTTAGTACCAGAGGGTGGCAAATGGCCAATACCCAAAGCGCTTTTATTTGTGGCCGCTACCCTGCCACACCTGATGAGGCAAAGGCGCAGCATACTAGATTTATTGAAAACCTCGCTTGCTTTGGCCTAGTTGGCTTTTTAGATAACCTTAACGCGTTTAGTGACAAGTTCACCCAACAATTTAGTCGTCCACTTGACATTAAAGTACACAATGCGACTGAGTCTCAAATAAGCCATGAAACTCAAAAAGTAGTAGATACACTGCAAGAATATTTTAGCTCCAAAGAAATAAAAACACACCTTGCTAAGCTCTGTGAACAAGAGCTTAAGAACATAGACGTAGCTAGAGAGCGCTTTGGGTGAGACGAAAGCTCTTTATAAATAGCGCACTATTAATCATCGAGCGCGTTGTTGTACTGTTTTTTAGCTTTGCAAGCGCACTGCTCATGGCCAGGTATGCGGGTACAGAGCTATTTGGGCAATTTTCAACCATTGTAGCATTCGGTTCGCTGTTTCTTGTGTTTACCCAAATGGGGCTAAACAATGTAAGTAGCAAATATTTTACTCTATACCCTCATAACAGCGCTTTCTACTTAAATGCTTCATTGCTGGTGCGGTTTATATTTGCAGTGCTTATTATTCCTATCGCCTATGGATTGGGGTGGCTCACTCTAACCCCGACTGATGCCTATTTAGTTGCTTTACTCGTGGCGCTACAAGTAGGCAATGCAGCGACCGTTATTGAGTTTTTCTTTATCGCTAAGCAATCCATCACTGCTACACTTGTCCCAAGGGTAGTCATCAAAGTGGCGTGTAAAATTGCACTACTGGTGGCAATTATACTTGAGCTGCCAATCGCACTTTGGATAATACTCACAGGCCTTGAATATATTTTGCTGGCGCTGGCTTATTTACTGTTACTTAAACGACAGCCCCCTTCTAAACAAGAGAGACTCAACACCGCACCTAGACTACAACGTGGGGCACGGTTATTGCTTCAGCGCGGAAAATGGCTGCTGCTTTCAAGCCTTGCAGCGGTGCTCTACTTAAAAATCGACCAAATTATGCTAGCCAGTTTAGTAGATACCCAAGCGGTAGCGCATTACGCCGCAGCGGCTAAGTTATCCGAGTTTTGGTATGTGTTACCAGTGCTGGTTGCTAATGTATTTATGCCAAAATTAGTAAGCTTATATCGCGCTCAACCAAAACTTTACTGGCAACTACAAAGGCGCAGCTACTTATATTCCAGCATCGCAGCAATCATCGTCATCGCATTCACTCTTTGGCTTGCCGAGCCTGTCGTTTTACTACTGTTTGGAGAGGCTTATCGCAGCAGTATTTTGATTTTGCAAATACATATCTTTGGTTGTTTATTTATTTTTAGCCGAGCTTTTATGAGCCGGTGGCTCATTTTATCTAATAACCACAAGTTAAGTTTGCATAGCCACCTAATAGGAGCCATTGTGAATATAGTACTAAATGCGGTATTGATACCACAATATGGTGGTGTCGGTGCAGCCATTTCGAGTGTGGTGGCCTATGGCATGGCAAGTATTGGCTTTATGGTGTTTTATCGTAGTACTAGAGCTTATTTGACTACACTGGTTAAAGTAAGTTAACGATGTTATGGATAAACCATAAGGTCACTTGGCGTGACCCTATGGTTAGTTGGCTAGCTTAAACGAGCTAATCACTCGCTTAAATTCATCTGTTACGCCTTCCTTTTCAGACTGGCTACCACTTACAGAGAAGGAGATCAACGAGTTACTCTCCATATCTAAAAGAGCTAAGTTTTTTATTATTTGCTGATTACCACCAAAGTTAGCTTCAAACTGGTACTCAAGGCTAGCTAACGCACCAGTGTAGATCTTATCTTCTGAACCAATAATACGTACTTCCAACTCAGTTACTCCTGACTTGCCAAGCCCTCTTATTGCATTATCCAAATAAGCTTGCCACTCTGACTCTGAATTTGTGTATTCTTTACCCTTTAGGTACTGACAAGTTACATTAGTTGCCACCACAGAACCATTCAGTGTTTGCTTCGCAATTCTTTGTGCTATCAATAACTGTACGTCCGGTGAAAGTTCAACTTTCTGCTGTTTGGTTTCAGGTATAGTAGTAAAGACCACATCAAAATTACAAGCAGCTTGTGTGTTAAAACCAATCCAAAGTAACAGTAATGAAAAGACTCTCATTAAACCTCCATAAACAAAAAAGCTCAGCGATTGCTGAGCTTTTTATATTACTCTAAAAAAGGTTATTTATCTTGACCTTTTTGCTGAGAAGTTACTAGCGCTTGACGAGCATCGCCAGCGTTGCTGAACGCGTATGCGTTAACATCGCCAGTGTTTGCATCGATGTTGAATGTAACACTTAGCTTGTAAGACTTAGTAGTGTCAAGGCCTAGCGCCTTCATTACTGTGTCTTGACCAACTTTAGTTACTGTGTTGCCAGCTAGGTCAGCAAGTGTACCTTTGTACTCTTTACCGTTATTGTCGATAGCTTCAACTAGTACATCAGCTGCATTTGTAGACTCGTTAGCAAAGTGAACTGAAGTGCTAAGACCTGTGAAACCAACTGGGAAGTAAGGGATGTTGATGATAGTTGCATCAAGTGCCCACTTACCAGCATCTACGTTTTCAGAAACAGTGATAGGACCCGTTACACCAGCATCTGAAACTGTAACTTGGTAAGTAGCTAAAATGTCTTTAGTTTCAGGGATTACTTTAGCGTCACCTGAATCAAAAGTAAGATTGAAAGGAACTTTCGCACCTGTAGCTGCAACGTTTGCAGTAGGAAGCGTAAGAGTCAACTTTTGATTAGCAGTAGAACCAACTGCACTTAGTGCAAGAGAACCTACAGCAGTAGCTGATGCGTTAGTAAGAGCGAAGTCACCATTTACTAGCTGAGTTACAGGTGTAGTAGTAGTGCTACCACCATTGTTGAAGTTACCATCTAAAACAACTGTGTGAGTTGTAGCAGTTAGGTGAGCCTGTAAGCTTGAAGACTCGTTGTTAGACAGTTCAAATACTAGCTTATCTTCTTGCTTGTCAGTTGAATCAGCATTTTTAGAGAAAGTATCTTTTTCTAAACGCTCAATCAAACCATTGAAAGGTGCTTTAACATTGAATGCAAACTGACTTGTAGTTGTTGCAAGAACACCTGTACCAGTTTCAATCTCTGCACCTGCAACTGTAGTAGCCTTGTATGCTACGTTACCAGCACCAGAGAAATCAACACCTGCATCTGTAGCAAAAGACATACGGAATGCTGAGTTTGCAGTTAGTGGGTTACCTAGGTTTACAACGAACTCAATAGAGTTAGTTGTGTCGTCTACTTTAAACTTGTCAAAAGTAAAAGAACCTGTACCGTAGTCAAAAGTAACTAACGCTGGGTTTGTACCAGAAACTGCTTGACCGTCTACTGTTACGTAACCTTTACCGTCAGAAGTAACGTTTACAATGTTATCAACACCAGTGTTTAGATTTAGATCTTTAACACTAATTGTTTGGTCAAAAGTTAAAGTAATTTTTGATGCTGCAGGTGTTTCTTTACCAATTACAAAATCAACATCGAAAGCAACGTTAGCTGCCGAAAGCTTGTTTGCTACACCTTCTGCAGAAAGTTTTACTGGGTCGCTAGTTACTGTTGCAGCGTTTGCGCCAAATGCACCTACGATAGCTGTAGCTAGTAGCGCCTTTTTGAATAGTTTCATTATTTCCATTCTCCTAGTTTCATGAAACTGGTTTATCGATTAGGAAGGTCAATAAACCAAGAACTTTACAATCGGTATTCCCGATTTTATGCAAATCTAATTTTAACCTGACTTAAAGTCAAGTTAAAACTCTCATTGTCATTATTTTTGCCAATTGTTACAAAAATACAATTCTGACTTTTGAGTATGATTGCGCATCAGCATAATGCTTGTTATTTATTTTTATCAAACACTATCACTAATCGTGCTTAAAATAGCGCGTACGTGCTCGATAATCAAGCTAAAAGTCTAGGTTTTCTAACCCTTTTTTGAAGCTTTGTTTAATTTTCACCCAATCATCGGAACTTTTAACAATTTTAGGCGTAACTAACACAACTAATTCCGTTTTATCAGTACTGCGAGTATCAGACCTAAAAAAGTGGCCGAGCAGAGGGATGTTGCCAAGGCCAGGAACACGATTACCACCTTCTGAGGTATTTTGACTGATTAACCCCCCTAGCAATACTGTTTGCCCATTGCCCGCCACAACTTCTGTGCTAAGGCTACGCTCAAAAATAGCAGGAGTAGACGAATTACCACTTGCCTCTGTATTAACGTTAGATATAGTTTGCTCTATCGTCATTATAACAGTGCCCTGTGCATTAATAGTAGGAGTTACATTAAGGTCTACACCCGTTTTACGATACTGTATCGTCGTCGTCTCACGTTCACTGTTAATAGGATCCGTTGTTGTACTACCTATTGTAGGTATATCATCACCAACGCTTATATTTGCTGACACTCCATCTCTGACCAATAAAGTTGGTCGAGATAGCACATTCACTAAACCGGCCTTCTGATTCAAATTCAAATTTACGTTGCCAGGTAAACCGACTATAGAATAACTAAACCCACTTTCACTATTAAAGTTAAAACGTTCTGTACTAGTACCGGCCGCCCCACTTCTCAGTGCAAATTGTACTCCCTTTGAGAACCCACCAGTAAGCTTCACTTCCGCGATAACAACTTCCATCATAATTTGCTGAGGCATAATATCTAATTGCTTTATGATAGGCTGAAGATCTTGGTAATATTTGCCCGTTGAATAGAATATTAAAGCGTTGGCTCGCTCATCTACCACTAGCCTTATCTCATCACTTTGGATTGCAAAACTACTTTTTTGAGTGGTATCGGTCGCAGGTCTATTCGAGGAGCTGGGCACCGAAGTACCTGAGTTTGTCCCCCCACTAGGTTCACCTCCAGAAATTTGCCCTTTTAGAAGTGGTGCTAAACTTCTTCCTATATCAGCAGCTCGTGCATACTGTGGACGATATATATAAAAGCTTTGTTCCGAGCCCGAGGCTGGTTTATCGAGCACTTTCGCCCAATACTTTATTCTTGTTAGTATCTGGTCTGAAGTCGCAAAGATGATGATCTTGCCTAAATGCTCTAGGGGAACAAAAGTAACAGATTTTGACTGCCTTGATGCAGCCTTAGTACTTATTCCCTCTTCATCTAATAACTCTGATACTTTTTCTACAAAATAAGTTGAATCTATATATTTAAAATCAACCATCGCAATTGCTTTATTCGCAAATGTAGGGACATCAATAATTTCAATAATTTCTAGCGCCCTTAGCACCTGCTCTCGTGACCCCTCTATTCTTACAAGATTCTGTGCTTCATCAACCGAGCTTTTAGCTTCAAGTAAAGCATTCAAAAGCACTCGCGTATCAAGGGTAACATCATAATTCATTGGCACCATTTGATAAATTATGCTGGATACCAATGGCACAGACTCTTCAGTCCTGCCAAACCCAAACGCCATATCCGTTTTACCCTGATCTTTAATCGCTGGGTATACATAAAAAATATCTTCGTTTAGTGCAATACGCACTTCATTTTTAGAAAGTATGTCTTGAGTTAACTGAAACAACCTGCGCTCAGTTACTTGATTTTGCAAAGATAAGGTAACAGGCTGAACATTCTTCTTTACTTCTGGATCTATGAAATAAGATACATTCAATAACTCACCTAATACGTAGTGAACAAACTCATTCAGCGGCAACTCATTAGCTGAAAGCTGAAACGCTTTTTCACTAGAAAACTTATTGGCTAAATCAACCTCTAGTTTCGTTTGCGCCGGTTTCGCGATGGATTGAAGTTTGGTAAAGCCTTGGTTTTGGTCTGTATCTGTTTGTTCATCAACAGCTGCTGCCTGTGAATTTTCAGCTTCTGCTTCAGATAAAAAAGACTGCGTGACCGAAACCTTCCCAATATTAGAATTGGTAGACATACACCCATTGAGCATGAGCACCGTAACTAAAATGATCTGCACTTGGTATAACTTCTTATCCATTGTTACCTTCATTAACTCTTTTAAATAATCGGATATTACGCTCCTCGTTGGCTACAAGGATTGTCATACTATCTGTTGCTACTGATTTTAACTGTACATTTTCAGTAATAGACTCACCTGCACTCACTCTGAGCATACCGCCCTCTCTGCTGCTAAGTAAGACAAATTTATCTTGCTGATTTTTGAAGATGCCTAATAACGTAAACTCTATTCCATCGAAAGTAAGTACTTGCTGGCTTTTAGGCTTAGGCTTTTCGGGTGCAACCGCGCGCTCTTGCTTCACTTTTTGCGCAGCGGATAACGCATACCACTTTTTCTCAGCTTCAGTAGTTGCTGACAGCAGTGATTGGGATGGTGCGAAACGAAGTGCTTTAGCTTCTGTATTACTATTATTCAACTCCGTTGTATCGGCTAAGCCGGTCAGTAAATATGAGGAAGCTACCAATGAAATAACTAGACTAATACGAATTATCATCCCACCTCCCCTTGTTGATATATACTTACTTTAAGCGTAGCTTCAATGTTATGAGCAATACCGCCATCCCAGCTTCTCGTTTGAAATAGAAAACTGTCAAGAGCGAACATCGGCTGGCTGCTTTCAAGTGCTCTGGTAACTTTTGCCATACATATAGGGTTACCGTTAAGCTTTAGCTCTAGACTCCACTTTTTAATTGATTCATATGGTTGTGTGGCTATTTCCCAGCCCACTCGCTCTACATTACAATCAGAAGTCGTTAATATATTTTCTAACTGTTGTTGGATTTTTAGCTTAAAGGCACTTTCGCTTTCTAGTGGAAAAACCCACGCATTCGCTTGCTCACTCTGTACTTCTGAAATATTTTTTTCTTCAAGTAGAGTACCTGATTGGGACACAAGACTATTTAGCTTGCTAGCCCTTATCTGTAGCACTTGAACATCAGTTTTTACCTCATTTGTATACTCAAAAAGAGGGTCAACAACATACAGAGCAAAAAGCAAAACTATCATGATCAACCCATAGTGTTGATATTTATGTGGGATGCGTTTAATTAGTTTCATTCTGTACCTTGCTTTGGAAGCTTATAGTGAAGTGGTCATCACCTCTAATTTTACGAACACCACCTCGAATCGAAGCGTTTGATATTAGCTCTATATCACTTACAGCTTTAAGCACTTGGTTAGCATTTTTCGCATGACCAGAAATTTCAAATGAATTACCATCATATTCATACCTGTCCACGTAAAAACCATTATTCATCGCAATATTCAGAACATCCCATATAGGGTGGACCAATTTGGTTTGCTGAACAATATTTGTAACGGTCTGTGTAAGCGCATTATTTTTATCTATCGTATTACGATACTCTAGCAGTGCACTTACTTCTGGTGCTAGGTGTTCACTTTTGGACTCTAGTTGGTACCTTTTTAACTCATTCCAACCAAGTACGGATAGAAGTACAATAAAAATAGATATCAGAGGTAAGATATACAGAAAATGGAGCTTTAAGGGGTTCGCCAACATACCTTGGTTGAGAATTATCTTGCCTCTGAACTTTTTAAAATCTGTCATAAGCAACAGATTCAGCAAGTACTCTGCATACTCGTCAGCGTTGAACGTTTTATTGTTGGCATCGCTAGATTGGCCAATACTGTACTTAAATGCTTCAAAAGTCGATATCAACCCTCCTTTCACCACTGATGTGCCTTTTCCAATATAAAAGCTGGAATTGGGCGTATTCACTTCGGCAATCACTTCTCTATTAAAAAGTTCTGTTTCAGGAATATAGATAGCCGCTGAAGTCACTGTCATCGGTAGATTTTTAAGTTCTATATATGTGACAGTGAAACCATCGATTGAACTATTTTCATTTACTGTATAGGTCAGTTTTGCCTTACTAGAGTTCTTTTGGAGTTCCAGAATTTTGTTAAGCTCTTGCTTCGAAATTGAAGCATAATCTTTAGTGCGCAAGGTATAGAACTTTCTCGCCAAAATCACAACTTTCGGAACTCTGTCACTAGGTGTAAATCCCTCATGGCTTATACAATATAGCCTATCATCGTAATATCCAATCTGTGATTTAAGCTTTTCACCAAACCACTTTACTTGTATAAAGTTTCCTAAATTCACACTAATTCCACTTAACTTCACTAATAATTATTGGAGTTACTCTCGCAGCGGGTTTGACCCTAACAATAAAAGACTTCTTTAACGTAGCTTCATTATCGACAACTTCCAATTGTACCCTGAGGTAGCTACCTGTTGCAAAAATAAGAAACTCGTTCGCCTCTAAGCCTGTTATTTCCCGAAACTTATAGTCTGTGAGTGTACCAGCATCTCGTTCCCGTATAATGGTTTTCACTTTGTCGGTATCATTCAACAAAGCATTTAATATTAATTCCGGAGCATTCATTGGATTAAAGCCGATTTGGTTTGCAACAGTAAAATAATTTTTAACGTCTATATGGTTTAGGTCTTTGGCACCTCTTACTTTTAAAAATTCAAAAACTGATTGTAAATAACTATTTCTTGGTCCAGATAAACCTGCTGACTGATAGTAATCATTTTCAGCACCACTCGGACGGACAAGCGCATCTTTATCTTTCCAATCCTCAAGTGAAGCAATAACCACCTCAACCTGCTTTTGATCAATCCCCAAACGATTTAACGTATTTGACGCTAAAGTAGCATCAGTATAATTAAGATTAACAAGTGAGCGCATATCTTGGATCTGCGCATGAATGTTCTCACGCAATTTAAACGGAGTATTGTCAAACCGCCAATTTCGAATTATATCAACCGATGAATTAGTGTCTCTATAAGGCCTATACATCACTAAAGCCTCTATGAGCTCAGCTTCAGCCGTTTCTAACACTAGTTTGAGCTTGAATTTATTTACTGCCGACTGTGAAACTCCAACTTGATGCCTGACTGACTGTAAAACGAATAAGCTCATGATACTCAATATCAACGCAATCACTAGCACTTGAACTAATGCAACTCCTTGGACTTTGTACATTAAAACTCCTGCCTCATATTCCAGACCACTTTGCTTGCTGAGTCATTGGGGAGATCAACAGTAATATAAGTCTCTTTTTGCTCTGTATCAGTAAGTCTTAAGTTAATTTTTGCAGGTAATACCCTATGCTTTTTCGTATTAATCTCTGACAGCCACTGCATTTCAGGCGCTGGAATCAATAGATTATTTTCATAAACGTTTATACTTTCTAAAGCTTCCTTAAAATTACTATACGAGAAGTAACTAAACTCTAATTGTTTGGATTTTTTTATGAGTGTGACTCTATTAGTCCAGTGAAAATCTTTTGTAGGCCAATTGTATAGCCCTACTTTGTCAAGGGGTAACTCCGAATAGATTAAAGCATACTCATTGGACACTGGTAAAACTTCAAAGGAAACAAGTGCTAGCGAGTCTGAAAAAATAGGGCTGTTAGATACAAATATTACTTTATTTCTAGTACCTTCAAATAGGGCTGACTCTTCACCATCTTCATTAATTAAAACATGAGCATTAATTGATTCAACAGTTCGGATAAACGCCTCAATTCCTATGCTCGTATTAACGCCCCTCCAATACTGCTGGCTTCTTTTAGACCAACTATCACTAAATAAGCTATATGCGTAATAACCGGAAAACATAATCAGCGATAAAAGTGTTGTTGCTATCATTAGCTCAATCAAGGAGAAGCCTAAGTGGCTTTGTCTAGTTACGGCCATAGAAAGACCTCAAAATTAAACTGCTTGTTTGCAGCGTCGACATCCACTGATACAGTATATTTTCCATATTTCGCTTTCGGCGTGTTCTCAGAAGCTAAATTACTATAGTGGCTGACCTCTCTGAGTTTTGAAGCCGTCCATACAAACTCCATACCTCCAATCGTTAGTTTCCCAATGTACAGCTCTGCAAGTGCCTCTTTTTTAAACTCATAACGCAGGTCACTTTTAATAGATGAAATAGCAATGGAAGCAAATTGGCTGTAGTTAGTTGTGCTTACCGCTTTTGATGAAAACTTGGCACTGGAATTATAAATTTCCGAAGTAAGTGCAATTGCGGTAAATAAAATAACAGCAGCAATAAGTACTTCTATTAAAGTAAACCCACGTTTTTTATTCAGCATAATTATCAAAGATCGCTGGAGTACTATAAAATAACGGCCCTTTAATTGGGTCAATAATCCCATATTTATTTGGAAATATCTGAGCCTTTGTATTGATTATAAAATCTTCAGGTACAAATTGGATCACTTCGAACTTAATAACCTCCTTCTCATTCTCGGATGAATGCACTATTACCGTGTTTCCGACTATCGATATATGTGTTTCAAGCCCCGAAAAGTAAGACTTATACATTACTCTTTTGAATATATTTTCCACTTTTTTTATTTCTATTATTTCAGTCCTTTTCGAGACGGCTTTCACGACAAGCCCACCCGTTAAGCTCATCGCCACCCCCATAATGGCAAGGACTATCATTAACTCAATGAGTGAAAAGCCTTGACTGGATTTAGAGTGGAACATCATTAATAGACACCATACTTAACAGCATCGTGATAACAATACCGCCAACAAAGCCCCCCATAAATAGTAACATTATAGGCTCTAGCATTGTGGTAAATTTACTGATCACTTGCTCTAGGTCTGTACGTGAGCGATTTGCAACTTCATTAAATACTTTGGGTAGTTGCCCTGTCTCTTCACCCACTTTGATGATGGATAGAAAGAAGTCAGGAAATATCCGTGTTTTACTAAGTACAACCCCCAACTGTTTACCTGACTTTAGTTGTTTTAGCGCTTGTTTTGCGTCACGTTTAAAATCTGGGTGTTTTAATGTTTCAGCTGTTAGCGCAAGTGTAGTGTCTAGTTGCAGACCGGCTTCTAACATCATTGACATAGATTGGGCAAATCTAATCCTTTCAGAGGTAGTAATAATAGCGCCAATACCAGGGATTTTACTGGCTTGTACATATAGCCAATTTCTTGCCTCTGGCTGTTGTAGAGCGTAGCCACCTAAGACTAAACTCGTAATTGCACCACCAATAATAAACAACTGGTTATCAATAAAAAATTGGCTCACCCCGATGATCATTTGGGTGTACCACGGCGCTTGGCTCAAGTCGGTAAAAATCCCTGACATTTTCGGTACAATAAATGTCAGCACAAAATACACAGCCATCAAACAGACAAAGAAAATCACACTTGGATAAGTAAGTGCGGTACTTACTTGTGATTTGAGATCTTTTTGAAATTTAAGATCTGCCGCTAAGCGTTGCAACACTTCGGGTAAATTACCAGAGGTTTCACCAATTTTTAGCAGGCTAATATATAGCGGTCCAAACAGTGCTTCGTGTTTACCAAACGCTTGGCTGAGCGATTCCCCTTTTTTTATCGAGCTGGCAATTTGATTTAGCAGCCGCCCAAGTGCTGGATCGGAATTAGATTGACGAATAATATCAATCCCTTTGTCTACCCTTACCCCACTTTCGAGCAACAAGGAGAGTTCACTGGTGAAAAACTCCAGTTGATCGAGCGTCACTTTTTGCGTAAATAACCCAGAAAAAGAGGATGACTTAGCAATTGCCTTTATTTCTATCGGACTAAGCCCCTCTGCATTGAGGCGTTGCTGAGCTTGTGCTTGGTCGTTGGCTTCAATGGTTCCTTGGTGGCGGGAACCATTACTGTCTATTGCCTTGTACTCAAACTCCATTAGCCTGCAACCCTTAAGACTTCATCTATCGTGGTAACACCGGTGATCACCTTAAAGAGACCATCTTCAAGCAAGTCTCTTCTTTGTAGCTTTTTGTTATGGGCTTTGGCTTTACCGATAAATTGATCATTTTTAGGAATTGCTTTTATATCATCATCACAACGGAGGTATTCATTCACTGCAATACGTCCTTTGAAACCTGAATTATTACAGTGTTCACAGCCTTTGGGCTGTTTTAAGTTTAAGGTTTTTATACCCGCCATATCAGCTATTTCTTGTAGAGGGTACTTATTGATTAGTTCATCTGCATTTTCAGCAGGCTGTGCACAATGCGCACAGAGTCGACGCGCCAAACGCTGAGCAACCACTGATACAAGGGCTGCGTTTAATAAGAACTCTTCAACACCTAAGTCAAGTAGTCGAGTATAAGCACCCGCGGCATCGTTAGTATGTACTGTACTAAATACTAAGTGACCAGTTAGCGCTGATTGAAGCGCAATTTGTGCCGTTTCTTTATCTCGGATCTCACCGACCATGATGATATCAGGGTCTTGTCGGACGATAGAGCGAAGACCTGCGGCAAAATCAAACCCTATCTCAGGGTTTACTTGTACTTGGTTAATACCTTCAAGCTGGTATTCTACCGGATCTTCTAACGTAATAATTTTTACGTCTTCGGTGTTTAGCTCATTAAGAAAGGTATACAACGTAGTGGTTTTACCTGAGCCTGTAGGACCGGTCAGTAAGATCACACCCGTGGTCTTTTTCAAGTCTTGATTGATTAGCCCTTGAGTATCTTCTGACAAGCCAAGCACAGACATATCATATCGAATAGAGTCTTTTCTCAGAAAACGTAAAACAATGCTTTCACCTTCATTCAACGGCAATGCTGATACACGAATATCTAATTCTTGATTGGCAATACGCATCTCTATCTTGCCATCCTGTGGACGACGTTTTTCAGCGATATCCATGCCCGATAAGATCTTAAGACGAGTGGTAATTGGTAACTGCATTTTCGGTGCTAATGAGTCAACTTCATGCAGTACACCATCAACTCGATATCGCACCCTAAAACGCCCTTTATATGGCTCAAGGTGCATGTCCGATGCGCCACGAGATAACGCTTTAGTAATCAATGAATTTAATAAGTTAACAGTCGGCGCTTCTGAAGCGAGTTCCCGCAGTCTTGCTTCTTCAGCTCCGGTGAGCTCATCTTCACTGAAGTTTGCTTCTGTTTGACTCTGAATTTCATAGAAGAAGCTTTGTAATTGCGCTTCTGTTGCAACTAATACAGTAATCGCTACGTTTTGGCGCATCAAATACTGCGACAGCTCTGTATCAAGAGGGTCTTTACAGGCAATGACCCAGCTGTCGTTATCCGCGGATAACAAGACACAGTTAAGCTCTTTTAACTTTTCGTAACACTCAAACGCTACCGAGTCACTTGGCTGCCAGTTTGGATAATGTGCGGGCTCAAATGTCTCATAACCAAGCAGAACTTGATATAAGGGAGGTAAATCATCTTCCGTTAAACACCCCATATTGATGAGGATATTCTCTAAACGTCCACCATATCTTTGTTGATAAGTTGCAGCTTTATCAATGTCCGAGTTTGATACTTTGAATGACTCACTCAGTAGCGATTTAATATCCATCATTTATGTACTACATCCTCACTTTCGCCTTCACCACCGGGCTTACCGTCTAAGCCATAAGACAGGATGTCATAAGGGCGATTGTCACTGCCTGGCACGGTATACACATACGGTTTACCCCACGGGTCTAGTGGAATATCTTTTGGCAGATATGGACCATCCCAATTAGCTGCATTGCTGCGTCTTAACTCTTCTAGTGAAGATGGTACAGTGCCCATATCCAAACGATACGTATCGATCGCCGTTTCAAACATTTGCATCTGGGCTACAGCCGTTTTCTTTTTAGATGAACCGACTTTTGAGAATAACTTAGGTGCAACTAAGGAACCCAATAACCCTAGAATGATCAATACGATCAACAGTTCTATTAAGCTAAAACCTCTTGCTTTTTTCATCTTTAGTTCCTCTATCGTTGATGAGCTACATCTGTATTTTTTGGTTGAGCCCCAATAAAGTATTTGGCACCCAACTTGTTTCTATACGCGGTCTATTTTATCAGCTTATTTTGGCTGATACCCATTAATTTCAGCAATTACGGCTTGCCACATTGCTCGATTTTCTTGTTTTACCTTCGTCGCATGCCCGTAACCGGCTTGTTTCTGGCTATCTAGGTTATTGATAAATTGCGTTAGCTGCTTATTTACTTGCTCAGGCTTCGCTAGGTAATCCAAAATATTATCTGCTAAGCCATACTCTTCAAAGAGCATTTCGTATTTATGGCTCCAACTGGTAGCCAAGCAAGGAACACCTTGTGATAGCGCACTGACACAACCATGAAAGCGACTACTAACCACAGCCTGGCAGCGCCCTAACAGCGCTTTGATTTCAACTGCACCCAAACCATCGACGATTTCAACACTTTCCCCTATAACTTCAGCTATCTGTTCACACAAATGCTTATCTTCAGCACCTTCATGGTTTAGGAGCAAAATATCGAATCCATGCTGTTTAAAAAACTCGGCTTGATAACGCCAAAATGCAATATATGCTTCGCTGCCAGTTTGTGCTGTTTCATGGTGATATTTAGAAATCACTTTATTATTTGGAATAAAACAGACCGTCTTTGTCGCAAATGGTTCAATAATACTTGGTTCTATTAGCGCCGTAAAATCAGGGCTTTGATGTAACGTGCCAACTTCATTAAGTGCGGCACAAGCCTGATAGGATGCTTTATCTCTGGCATATACTTTTGTCGCTGAGTTTATCAATTTTCGAGCCGCTTTTGCATGCTCTACTTTGTTAAACGGACCAAGTGCTTGCGGTAACACAATATAAGGCTTACCTACTTGTTTGAATCGTACAGCTTCCTTTGCTGCATTTTTCAAATCATTTAATGGCCATTGATCGCCATACGAAAAACCACTGGCGTTCAAAATAATATCGACATCTGCCTCTGTTACAATGCCATAACGTTTAAGTAGGCGTTTAGCAAATTGCGGTAATTTGCCGAATAACCCCGTTAAGTCGAAGGGTCCCCTCCGAAAACTAAGCTTTTGCAACGCCCCTAATCTAGCTCTTTGTTTGTAGGGAAGGTTTGGACCTGGAGACAATACTAGATTGTACTCACCTATTTCTTTATCTAGCTGCTCTAACACAGACAACAGCATTAGTTCAGCACCTTTATTGGAAAACTGAACCCCTTTTACTTCTATATTAATCACTCTTTTGGTTCCACACGTGTTAGTAGCACTTCTGCTGATTTTTTGTTTGAAAATGGAATGCCACCATCAGCTAAGGCGTATCCGACGGCAATAAACATTACAATACGCTTATGCTGGGGTAAATTAAGTAAGCGCGCAGCTCGCTCGTCTAATTTGTGTAATTCAGGCCAGTTTAACGCACACGTCGATAATCCGAGCGTTTCGCATGCTAGCATAAACTGCATACTGGCCAACGACGCATCGATATAAATTACATGACGGTCTCGCTCAAAAGGGTACGCTGACAAATCACCCACTACCGCTAATAAACAAGGGATTTGGGTTGCAAAGCCCGCCGTGCCACCTGGTAACGTGGCAGCTTTTTGCTTTATCTGCTCATCATCAATCCACATAAATTCATAAGCTTGACGATTACATGCACTGGGTGCTTGGGTTGCGATAGTCAAAGCATCAATTAATAGTGATTTATCTACGTTTTTTTGCTCAAACCACCTCACTGAGCGCCTTGATGTAGCAAGTGCTTTGAGCTGCTCGTAAGAAACATCATGCTTTACTCGCTGACTACTTGAATAAGGTATGGCGCTACAATCATCTTCAAACTCAATGGCTTGAAAAGTAAGGTAACTACTTTTAACAATAGGATGACTGGTATCACAGACGTCAAAGTACTGTTTGAGCACCGAATGAGCCCACTTTAGATCTGTCTGTTCTAGATTATCAACTTGTGTAGCCCGCTCATACACAGACACAGTTTCAGCAATATAGTCCAGAGCAAATACTGGTTTTCGAGGCCGCATAATCAACCCCTTTTCCAGCCTATGAATGTTACGCCTGAGTAATGCACTGGCGCTTTTTTGGATCCCTTGATGCTTTTGATATTGGATCTTTGCTTTTAGTATCGCCTGCTGCTCGTAGCCAAATGCGCGGTCAAACAGTAAATAGTAAAGTCGACTTAACGTCGGCACAGCAACAAAAAAAGGTCGCACAGCTCCTCGGGTAAACTCAATGGTATTGATGATGTGCTTTTTTAGTTTCTGCATAAAACGTAAATACGGGAAACCCAAGTTTCCCGTACCCTTTTTGTGTTAGATTTTTATGACGTATTAGTCTTTATTCAATGTTGCCAGCGATGCTGCTGCAAGACCAATTTGTGACAATATTTGAGTCGCAGTACTCCAGAGAGTCAGTTGATCCATATGCTGCGCGTCTAGTGGCACGACGATGGTATCACCTGGAGCTAGTTGGTTTGCGTAATTGCTCACCGCAAACCATGAACCTGAACCTGGTAGAACAACCGACCCATTAGCTTTTATAATGTAAATGCGCTCATCGTCAGCCTTCTGTTTTAGACCACCGCTGGCTTTAATGTAGTCGTCAACCGATTTACCCGCATCGAATAAGTGTGTCGCGGCAAGATTGACCTCTCCGATAACACTCACTGAATCTTGCATCGCTGGAATATACAGCGCATCGCCATCTTCTAGTTGAATCGTTTTTGTCGCGCGTTTATCTAAATCAATAACAAGACGCCCCAATGCTTCAACCTTAGATAAATCACGTAAAATTTTATCCATATCTTCATAAGGCATCGAAGTATTTGCTGTCGCACTTTTTTGGAAGGTATTCGTAATGATATCGCGTCTAAGCTCTTGCGTTAGGCGTTGAATTTGCGAGGTTTCTTTACGCTTAATTGATTCACGAGTGAAAATTGCCGCATCCTTATGGGCAAACTCACTAAGTCCTCCAACTCTGGTAAGTAGGCTTTCCAACGTCTCTCCGCGCTTGATGGTATAAATACCAGGAAACCTAACCTCACCCACAACTTTTACTTGCAATCTATCCTGCCAATTTGGTCTCGGGAAGATATTGACTGTATCTTTACTCGTTAGTGCGTGCGTGGGGCTTGTTAGTTCATCTAAGCCGTTAAATTGAATATGCTCAACTTGTTTACCATCATTATATATAACGCGGGTCAACTCAACTTGCTCAAGGTATGCTGCTTCAAGAAAGCCACCGGCTGCCTGTACTGCTTTTTGGAAGTTCGCTTGCTTAGCTAGAGGATAAACGCCTGGGAATTTAACTTGCCCATTAACAGCAAATAACTTTGCAGGCTCAGTTGGCGTTGCTTGCCTTTGTAACTTAGCAACTATAGGCGCAAGAAGTTTTTGACGGCTAAATACTGCATAGTCATCTTCTTCAATTTCTTCCGGCTCTTCGAAAAGAGCCCCTATGCTGGTGATGAGTTTGACTTCTTCCTCTTCTAATTCAAAAAGCTCATCGTCTTTCAATCCAATGTACTTTAAGAACTCGTCACGCTCAAATTGCTCCCACAGTTTGACATTTTCACGCAGCTTCAATTGCTCTTTATTGTAAGCTAAATCGTCTAATAGCTGCTCTTCTTCTTCTTTCAATTGATAACGGCTAAAAACAACAATCGTGTCGTTGGAAGACAGTGCAATGTCACCGGATTTACCATCAAAAATATCTTGTAATGAGAACTGTAAGATGTCGATGTCACCTTTGAAGTTTACTTCACGGATGATAAGTGAATAACCAAAGTCTGCTATCGATAGTAAGTCTTCACGTGGTGCGCTAAATACGTCTTTTAATGTCTTACCTTGGTGCCACTCATAGTGTCCTGGACTCGTTACCGCCCCCACTACAGTGACGGTATTTTGAAACCGTGTGGAAGCCGCATTTACGGAAATCTCATCACCATTTTGCGGCTTGTAACTGGTACTCTGAGTAAAATTATAGTTAAGCGTAATGCGTTTACCATCACCGTTGTAGCGTGAAACTACCACTTTTGATTTATTTGCATTCGCTTTAAAACCGCCTGACATTGCTAAGACACTGTCAAGTGAGTCAGAATCTTTAAGCTCAAAAATAGCTTGGCGATTTACTTCACCTTTAACTTTGATTTTTTTCGCAGCCGGCGGAATAAATACAACATCACCAGGTTTTAGTACAACATCATCTGAGCTGTCGCCAAACAATAATAAGTCATATAGATCAAAAGTAGTAACAAGCTCGCCAGCTCTTTTTACTTGAATTTTTCTTAATGAGCCATTATCACTCACCCCACCAGACACAAACAACGCATGCGTCACAGTGGCAAGAGGAGATACCGTATAGCTACCTGGTTTGTATGCTTCACCAACAACCATGATACGCATAGGGTTTAGCTCACCCATAGAAACAAAGGCTTGTACTCCAATCATTTCTTCTGCGATTTTTTTTGAGATCAGTGCTTTTAGCTCTTTGAATGACAGTCCAATCACATGGATAGGACTTAAATTTGGGATAGCGAGGCGACCTTCTCTGTCAATTTGGACTTCATGCTCTTCATTGGTTTTACCATACAGATTGATCTTCACCATATCACCTATACCTAACAAATAAGTGTCAGGTATCGCTGCCAATTCTGATGGCATGAAGGTCGTTGGCTCTCCTGCAAAAAGCTCATAACCAAAAGGTTTTAACTCTTCTAATTTTGGCTTGTATTTGTCTTCCTCTGTCTCTTCCTCCAGCAAATCTTTTTGATCACGAGGTCGAATTGAGGAATCTTTCTCCTCATCTTTTTTATCACCTTTAGTATTCCCGTCTAAGGTGTTCAAATCTATACCGTAACGTTTCGCAAGCGCTTCCTGCTGCGCTTTTGGAAGCTTTTTAAACTGCTCAATTTGCTGTTTACTCGGTGTAATCGCAACGGTTTGATGCGAGATAAGTATAAATACTGAGAGAAATAATATTCTGAAGAACTTCACTGAAATCTCTTCCATTATGGATTTTTGTTAAACTTTGAGCATTCTACCGAAGTTTAAAAGAATTAAAAGGGCACTGAGGTACCCTTTGGCAAGATACTTGTTAGAAACTGTAAACCAACGTAAGTGAGGTTTCAGTGTCTGTATTTTCTTTTTCGTCTGCTACGTCAGAGTTATGAATAATGTTATAAGCCACTTTCATCTGCAGCGAGCCGTTGATTTTAGATAATAGTGCGGTCTCTGACGTTGTTTTGGTGTTTGTGTCACCGTATTCTATCGCGATCAGCTGAGTAAAACGTGCGTTGTCAGAAATTTGCCATTGATAGTCTAGTTTACCAACACCGATAAACTCACTCTCAGATGTACCAGCTAATAGCTCGCCATTATCGCCTAGCTCTTTACTATCATCTTGGTGCTCAAAACGCTTAACACCAGGACCAATTTCAGCATTTAAGTACATATCATCATTTTCAAATAAACGCTGGCCATAACCCACAGAAGCCACAGCTTCACTGCGATACGCGCCAAAGTAGTCAGATACGTAAGAGCCAAATACAAATAAATGACTGTGATCTTCATTTAACTTGTAGTTACCTTGTACCGAAGCCGAATACTTTTCGTTAGTGCGTGATGTGATATCTTCACCGGCATCATTTTCGCGTGTGTCTTCTTTATAGAAGCCATCCAGCTTGTATTCATTATGCCAATTTGTGAGGTTATGCTTTGCTTTTATGCCACCCTTTAGTGTGGTTGTTTCAGTATTACCACTGGTTATGATCGCACCTACCTCACTTGTTACATCCCAAACTTTCTTTGGCTTTTTCGCTTTTCCTTCTGCCGCTGCTGTTGTGCTAACAGCCATAAGAATACAACAGGTTAAAACCTTTACTTTCATTTCAAACTAACCTTTTTACTGATCTTTGTGTAGATGAACATCCATTTGCGGGAATGGAATCGTGATATTCGCGTCGTCTAGTGCAATTTTTATATTTTCTACTAGGGTGAAATAAGTTGGCCAATACTCTTGCGTTTCAACCCAAGGTCTCACCACAAAGTTAACGCTTGAATCTGCCAGTTCTAGAACTGCAACAGTGTACGCCGGCTCTTTTAGGATCCTTGGTTCGTTGTCGAGTACGGATTTTAATACTGCTTTTGCTTCTCTAAGGTCGGCATCGTAACCAACCCCTATCACCAAATCAATGCGACGCGTTTTTTCACGCGAGTAGTTAACAATGGCACCAGACATAATCGACGAGTTTGGCATCACAATTACTTTGTTATCTGGTGTACGTAACTCTGTCGAAAAGATCTCTATCTTTTGTACACTACCGGCCTTACCGCCTGCTTCAATATAGTCACCAGACTTGAAAGGGCGTAGCATGATGATCAATACGCCTGATGCAAAATTAGATAAAGAGCCTTGTAGTGCAAGGCCCACAGCAAGACCTGCGGCACCCAAAATTGCGATAAATGAAGTGGTTTCTATGCCAACTTGAGACAGCGCCATCAGAAGTGTTGCAGCAAACACTATTGCATATGCTATGTTAGCAACAAAAGAGCCAACCGCTTTGTCGACATTGCGTTTACTAAATGCTTTGATTGTGAGCTTCGCACTGAGTTTGGCAAGCTTCAAACCAATAAAAAAGATAATTAGCGCAATCACACCTTGAAGTGCGTAGTGCAAGATTAAGTCTGAGTTTTCGTTAACCCAATTCCAGATAGCTTCCATCCCCATTCCTCTTGTTATTTGTGTTACGCAGTAGTAGTTTGTATCGACTGAATACTTGTTGCTCTGATGGTTTGACGCTAACTGCGTCAACCCCTTCTTGTCTAGAACAAATTTCCCCCCCCACTGAAGCGCTATAAGTACAGCAGCGTCAGCTCCACGCCAAAACGGAGCCATCGATGATAGCAATGAGTTAGATTACTTCTTATCTAAGCCTCATGTGAGTCTGGTCAATTAGAAATATTATTAGATCGTCCGGATCATACATAGGATATATGAATATTTGCTGTATGCAGAATTTTTATGCAAAAAAATCTTTTTCTCCGTTTTTTTGCATATTTCGCTTTGCTTTTTTTAAAAACTTATGTATTATGCGCGCCACACCAAACGAGGTGTTCAATTCTTTTTGTGGCGGCTGTAGCTCAGTTGGTAGAGCCCTGGATTGTGATTCCGGTTGTCGTGGGTTCGAGCCCCATCAGTCGCCCCATTCTTTCCTGCATTATAGTAGTTCTTACCTTATTAGTACTTAATTCATCCTAATCAAACCGTTTTTTACGCCATTTTCTGCTGTTGACTAAATTGTCTGGCTGATTTGAAAAAACGATTGGTTTTAGCTTGCCGACCACACTGCTTTCACACTTTAAAAAACATCGATATCCAATTATCTAAATTAAGTGGTCTACTTTGAAGCGACAGAATCTTGTCGATAACTCCGCTACCGCGTCCCGCTCTCTCTAAGGTACCTACGCTCTGTAGGCAAGGCGAATATACGTGTACGTGCTAATAGCCGGCTGCTGGAAGTAAATTCAACGCAGTTAGCGCTAGAGCTGGCTGCTAGAAAGGTATTAATTATCCAAAGCTCAGGTTATTCAGTTATTCTAAATAAGAAATTTTTAACGCGGTTCGCGTCAGGTTTAACCCTTCAAATTAAGCAAGTAGTAAGTCTATTGGTATAACCACATGGTCTGATAGATAGGTATAGAAATAAAAAATGCCACCTTATTCAGGTGGCATCACACACGGGATTATTTCTACATACATAGAAATGCTTTACGTTATTTTGCTACGCCTTCTTTCTGAGCTTATGGCCCTTCACAGCATAGAAAATAATAAATAAGTAACAAGGCAGCATTACAAGGTGCGCTATTTGCTGCGACTCTACTGTACCTGACGTACCTTTAGCTAAGCCTAAGAATACAGGGCCAAATGCACCACCGGCAATTCCCATAACCAATAACCCTGAGCCTACACTGGTTAGCTTGCCAAGTCCAGATAATGCGAGAGGCCAAATTGCAGGCCACATGATAGCATTAGCTAAGCCGAGTATTGCAACCATTAATAGAATATCAGGTAACGCTGACAAACCAAATAGGTTTGAGATAATGAACGAGTCGGGGCTACCAAATGAAATAGCCAGTGTCAGTAATACACCAAGAATAGCAGAAGCGGTTAGAGCCTTTTCTTGAGAGATCACTCTTGGGATTAATAAAATACCTAATATGTAACCTGCAACCATACATGCCATGGTATAAGAAGTCATGACGCTATACTTCTCAACTCCAAGCGCTAGTGCGAACGAGCCAATCGTGTCTCCTGCAATTACCTCAACCGCAACGTATAAAAACAGCGCAATGACGCCAAGTTTTAGGTTCGGGTGCTGTAATGCTTCTCTTACTGAACCATGCTCTTCCTCACCTTCCTTCTCAAGCTCTGGCAGTGGCGCAAACTTGATACCTAAAGCAAATATGCCAATAAAAACGGCTAAACCAAGATAAGGCCCTACTAAGCCATTCGCCATCGCGTCGATGTCGGCCTGAGTTAAGTCTTTACCTGCCATATCCGTAAAATTACTTAACACTAAAGCTGTAAACACCAATGGTGCAACCACACCTGCTCCTTTGTTCAAAATACCCATGATGCTCACTCGCACCGCAGCTGATTCTTCAGGGCCAATACGAACCACATATGGGTTTACCGCAGTTTGCAATAATGTTTGCCCAATTCCCATGGTGAACTGTGCAAATAAAAATAGTGCAAAGATCTGTGTTTTTGCAGCTGGAATATAAAGTAGCGCGGCACACATCATCATTGCAATGGCGATAGCCATACCGTTTTTGTAGCCGACCTTTCTGATAACAAGTGCTGAAGGCACGGCAGTAAACGTGACCGCAATATAGAAAGAAAAAAGGATAAATGAAGATTGGAATGGAGTAAGTTTTAACACTTGTTCCAAATATGGCATCAAAGACCCGTTGAGCCAAGTCACAAAGCCAAGAATAAAAAACATGGCGGCGACTATCGCCATTGGGATAGCATTACTTCGTTTTGTTGTATTCGACACGGTAGCTTCCATAAACATTACTCATCGTTTATTGTTCGTTTGGCTTTTGCCTTTTTATTTTTGCTTTTACAGTCTTTCTTTTACAAAAATGACAGCGCTGACATTTAACTTTACGTTAAAATCTGTTTCATTTCCAGATAGATTTTGAGCAAGGCGCTCAGCTACATCCAGCTTTTTGTATGTAGAAGGCTGCGCTTTACTCTTTTTGCTTCTTTAACTATGCGTTAAAGCTGTTAAAAGCACATTATACATTTCCTCACTGCGCTACAAACGTTAGGAGTCTACATCCATATAGACTCGCTAAAAATTTTACACTCAATTGTTCTAATTGAATATTTTTATTGTGTTTGTAGCAGCGCGCCAACCCAAACAGCGCGCAGTGGTTCAAAGTAAATTAATTTAACCCCGTAACGCGACTGACATTTTTGTCACCCATGCGTGTTCTGAGCAGCACTTTGCTTTCATCAGCAATACTTATCTGTCCAGTATATCGTTGCCAAGACTCGCCATTATCCAAACTCACCTCGATAGGAAGAAAAGGAAATGCACTGTTAGCTTTGAGCTTTCCAAGTACCACTTTGGCACCTGGCACAGGTAGGTTTGGATTAACCCCATCATTTTGCAACTTAGCAATTTCTTTCAGTGATAGTGCGGCTGCAAATAATGAAAAGTCTTTGTCTAACTCCGCTTTATCTATTTTGCTCCCTTCCCAATCGGCTTTATGCCATGCACGCTCGGCGACTGAGAGTATACGCGGGAAGATTAACCGCAACACTTGCTCTTCAGTACGGATTGTTTCACTCCATATCTGTCCTTGCATCCCAATTATATTTTGTGGCTTTCTCAACGGTGGTAGCGCTCGACCAACCAATGCTTCTAAGTTTTCAATCGGCTCTCTGTTTCGGGTAAAGTCAGCGTTAGCATAAACATTATCCGGCATGTACGAGAAAGATTTTTTAGTATCGGTGTAGCGAGTCGCCCAATAATAACCACGTTCTTGCGGGTGTGCTTCATACGGATGGTCAAAGTACAAATGAGTGCCATGAGATAAAATAACTTGATAGTTATTGTTGGCAAAGCGATGCGCGCGATCTGCAACCCCCCACTCCCAAATATTATCCCATGTATTTACTAAAAACTGTGGATTCGGAAATTCATCACGCTTGAAAGTTGTCGTGGTATTATACATTAGGCCATCTTCCCATGCGCCCGGTGTTATCCCTCTTTTAGCAAGTAATGTTGCGACTCGCTGAGTGAAGTAAGGCTTAAGATCGTTAGGCCCGGCAACACCATTATCTGCTTTTGCAAATAACGCATCACAAGCTGGTGACTGTGTCCAAGACCCCTTACCGACTTCATCTCCACCAAAGTGCACCGTATTTAAGATAGTCCCAGCTTCACGGTACATATCTTGGAGCTCATATACAACTTTCTCCATAAAAGCGTAGCTTGAGTCTAAACACACATTAATCGAGTTGTCTTTATAAAGCTGTACCGTTAAATATTCAGATTTATCATCAATATCTGTCAGTAAATAAGCTTTTGCTTCATCACGTTTACCTGCGGCCATTAACTTATGGTAGCGTGCTTCCATAGACTTAATAGCTGCCCGAGCATGTCCTGGACTTTCTATTTCCGGGATGATCTCAATATGACGTGCTTTGGCAAATTTAAGTAACTCTACAAAATCTTCACGGGAAAGGTAACCATTACCCGTTCCAGATTTAAAAGGACCAGTGCCCAACTGAGTTAGTAAGCACTCACGCTCTTCTAGATCAAAACAGCGATAAGCTCCAACTTGAGTCAGCTCAGGAAGATCTGGAATTTCTAAGCGCCACCCTTCATCATCAGAAAAGTGCCAGTGGAACTTGTTCAGCTTATAGCGTGCCATTTGCTCAACTAACTTAAATAGCGCCTCTTTACCGTGATAGTTACGAGCATTATCATAGTGCATACCGCGCCAGTCGAAGCGAGGAGAGTCTTTAATCTCCACATGAGACAAAGTCACTTCATTTTTGCTTCCAGCAGGAAAGAGCGCGAGCAAGCTTTGGATACCATAAAACACACCCGCGTTATCAATTCCGACAATTTCTATGACATCGTCGTCTATTTCTAGGGTGTATGAGCCGGCTTTCTTGTAGTCATAGTCTCGACCTAAGCTTTTAGCAACTTTCAAGCGAATAGTTGGTAAGTTACCTTCAGAGATATGATTTGGCTCAGCCTTTAGGTTGAGGCCGTATTCCGACAAGTCCTCTTGAAAGACTTCAACCTCAGACTTTAGCCGTCCAGCATAACGGATTTGCCAATCGCTATTTAAGGTAATCTCACCGCGATTAAAATCAATAAATTCTGGTTTGGGAATGATACGTTTAAGCGCATCAACTTTTGCTACGTCAACATTACTTTGATTACGTTCATAGCGTAATTCAGCTGTGGCTATTTTGGTGTAGTCGGTTGGTGTGTTGTATCTTTTAAGCTGGTTTTCACGTTCAAATGGCGCAACAAACTGGGTCATGTCTTCAGTATCTGTGTTAGCAAATATCACTGGTTTATTACTACCAGACACCATAAAAGCACGCGGCATAAAATCACTGTATGCAGCAACCCATGCACTACCATCGAATAAAAGCTGTAGTTTTTCGCCTGATTTTAATCCTGCAAATGATGCTGTCGGTGTTATACGGTGAAGATCGCCATTAATATGTTCAAATCGTAATCCGTTTGAAGACTCGGTTGAAATATGACGTACAGAGTGGATATAAATTTGCCAGTCACTTTGCCCTTTAGGTAGATCCACTTTTGAATTATTAGTCAATGTAATAGAGCCACTGAACCCCTCAGCTCCGTTGCTGAAATTATTTTCTACGGCAAATTCAAAATGTGTGTCAGTTGCAAACTGCGTGAGTTGCTGTTGAGTCAATGATGCTTGTGTATAGAACGCGCACCCAGCAATCATCGCCCCAAGCAAAGTCGTTTTTATTTTCATCTTTTGCTCCCAGTCTTCATGTCCAATTCAATATGAACAGCATTTAATCACTTATTGTTCCCAAACATCATATAAAAGTTAAAATGACAGCGCTATCATTATTTTTTAATCTCTTTATGCTAAGCAAATGTAAGCTACTCGCTTTTGTCACAAAGGCAATCTTATTTTTGTAGGTAGGGTGTTGTTCTACTGAGATTATTTGAAAAGTTAAAGCGTAATGAGAAGAGCGGATTTACTCTTTGCACTGAGTAAACCCGCAATAATAGATGTGTGCGAAATTACCAGATCTTTACTCTGTCTTCTGGCTTCAGGTACATCTTATCACCTTCTTTCACATCAAACGCCTGATAAAATTCAGGCATATTTGGTAATACACCAATGACTCGATAGTGACTTGGCGAATGCGGATCTGTCATTAGACGATTACGCAGCTCTTCATCACGGTATTTACGGCGCCAGATCTGTGACCATCCCATAAAGAACCGCTGCTCACCCGTATAGCCATCAATAACAGGCGCTTTGTTGCCAGCTAAAGAAATCTGATAGGCTTTGTAAGCTACCGTTAATCCACCTAAATCACCAATATTTTCACCAAGCGTCAGCTGGCCATTTACCGCTGCATCCTCAAATGGTTTAAAGCTATTGAACTGCTCAACTAATTTTTGACTACGCGTTTCAAACTGAGCTAAGTCAGACTCACTCCACCAGTTTCTAAGGTTACCATCGCCATCATATTTAGCGCCTTGGTCATCAAAGCCATGACCTAACTCATGGCCGATAACCGCACCAATTGCGCCGTAATTTACAGCATCATCAGCTTCTAGATTAAAAAATGGCGGTTGTAAAATGGCCGCAGGGAATACGATCTCGTTGTTTACCGGGTTATAGTAAGCATTTACCGTTTGTGGCGTCATAAACCATTCACCACGATCAACAGGCTTGCCTAACTTGTCAATCATCTCCTGATTAGCAAACTCACTATAACGAACATAGTTTCCTACTAAGTCATCTGGGCTAATGTCTAGTGCCGAGTAGTCTTTCCATTTGTCTGGGTAACCAATCTTAGGAGTAAACTTATTGAGCTTCTCTTTTGCTGCGACTTTGGTTTCTGAACTCATCCACTCAAGGCCGTCAATAGCTTGGTCAAAACCTTTGATCAGGTTGGCTACCAACTCTTCCATTCGTGCTTTAGCTTCAGGTGGGAAGTAAGACTTAACGTAAATCTTCCCAAGCATTTCACCAAGTACTGAGTTACTCGCATCAACGGCTTTTTTCCATGTTGGTGCTTGTGCTTCAACGCCACGTAACGTCTTACCAAAGAAACCAAACTTAAGGTCAACCACATCTTTGCTCAATAGCTCTGCGTAGTCATTGGTAAAGTGGAAAGCAAAATAGTCTTGCCACACCTCTAAATCGGTACTTGCAATTATTTTAGATAATGACTCAAAAAAGCTCGGTTGACTGACGATCAATGAGTCCGTTTTGATCCCTAATGCACGTAAAAATGCTGCGGCATCAAAATCTGGCATTGATTCGTTAAAAGCTTCAACGGTTAATTTATTATAGGTTTTGGTTGCATCCCGACTTTCTACACGCGTCCACTGTGCTTCAGCAATTTGCTTCTCTAGCTCTAGAATATTTAACGCGGCTAGCGCTGGGTTTTTATGCCCAGTTTTGGCCATGAGCTGCTCTATATATAGCTGATATTGCTCACGGATCTTAGTGAATTTTTCATCATCTTTTAGGTAGTAGTCACGATCTGGCAAGCCTAAACCCGACTGGAACATGTATAGGGCATTTTCACTTGAGTTTTTGGCATCATTATTTACGTACCAACCAAAAGGAGTATGTGCGCCAGTTAAACGCATTTTAGCAAAGATAGTTGGCAGTTCTGACTTACTTTTCAGCGCTTGGATCTCACTAAGATAAGGCTTGATAGGCGTTAGCCCCAGCTCATTTCTTGCACCCTCATCCATATAACTTTGATAAAACGCACCCAACTTTTGCTCGTCTGATCCCGCTTTTGCAGTGCTATTATTGGCTGCTTCTTCGAGTACTTTGCGCAATGCCTTTTGGGAGTCATCGTACAGTTGTGTGAATGAGCCATAGTTGGATTTGTCTGCTGGAATAATCGTATTTTCGAGCCAATGTCCATTCACATGATAGTAAAAGTCGTCTTGAGGACGAACTGATTTATCTATATTACTAAGCTCAATACCCGAGCTTAGCGTAACTTCTTGTGTCTTAGGCTGCTCAACTTGTTGTTGTGTTTGCGGTTGTTCGCTACAACCAATCAACCCCAGTGCAAGCGCAACACTTGCAGCGGTCAATGATAATTTTTTCATGTAAATTCCCCTGATAGAGTTTCGTCGTATGACGACCATACACTAGTCTACTGATGCTCCATATGGATGACTATCATTCAAGCTTGGTATTTAGTAACAAAGTTTGTCACTCTTTTTGTGCCGCTTGTAACCGTTCCACAATGGCTTTATTTGCCGCTGGGAAGTCTAACTCGTGTAAGTTCGAAATCGCTACCCATTGTGATGGTTGCCCCTCAGCGCCATGTGCTTCTCCTGCGAACTCAGTAACTATATGAATATGTAAGCACACCGCTTTATCAGGATAATCGTGCTCTATCCTCATCAACTCAGTAGAGCTGTGTATATCAATCCCGATTTCCTCTTTTAACTCACGTTTTAAGGCAGAGAATACGTCTTCTTCAGCTTCAACTTTACCGCCAGGAAATTCCCACAGCCCACCTTGGTGTTGATCTTTGCTGCGCAAGCAAACAAAGATTTTTTGGTTTTTTTCAATTACCCCAACAGCAACTTCTACTCGTTTTTTTTCCATGATTTTCCTCATAAAAAAAGCGACTGTTCGTCGCTTTTTTAAAGTTATACCAATTTTCTTAATAAAGTGGTCTATTTTGAGGTGAGAAAATCTTGTCGATAACAAGGCAAAAATTTTGCTATTTAGTTGTTCTAAATAAGAAATTTTTAACGCTGTTAGCGTCAGATTTACTCCTTCAAATTGAGCAAGTATTAAGTCAAATTGGTATTAAATAATGATTATTCAATTATTTTAGCTTGCCACAACACTGCTTATATTTCTTGCCAGACTGACAAGGACATGGCTCATTACGGCCCACTTTTGGTTCAGTGCGGTCGCTCACTACAGCGCCCTGTGGTGCTTCACCACCTACGCGCTCAACTTCTTCGTGTTGATATTCGCGTGGTGCTTGCTCACTCTTACGATGTTGCTCTTCAACTTTCTCAACATCTTCCTCTGCACGAACCTGTACTTTGCTCAGAACACCTACAACGTCAATCTTCAAATTCTCAAGCATTTGTGAGAACAGCTCAAACGATTCACGCTTATATTCCTGCTTTGGATTTTTCTGCGCGTAGCCACGTAAGTGGATACCTTGGCGCAGATGATCCATCGCCGCTAAGTGATCTTTCCAGTGCTGATCTAGACTCTGTAACATCACTGCTTTTTCGAAATGACGTAGTACATCCTCACCCACCATCTGCTCTTTTTGCTTGTAGGCGTTATCTACTTCTTCAATAATGCGCTCACGAAGTACTTCTTCGTAAAGCTTGGTATCCTCTTCAAGCCATTTCGCAATCGGAAGCTCAACATGGAAATCATTTTTCAAACGCTCTTCCAACGCTGGAACATCCCACATTTCAGCCAGGCTCTGTGGTGGAATGTATTGATCGATAGTCGCATTCAATACGTCTTCACGAATAGCAGTGATAGTTTCAGAGATATTACCTTCTTCGAGTAGCTCATTACGCTGCTCATAAACTACTTTACGCTGATCGTTTGCCACATCATCATATTCAAGTAGTTGTTTACGAATATCAAAGTTGCGTGCTTCAACTTTACGCTGTGCATTTTCAATAGCGCGGTTCACCCATGGATGCTCAATAGCCTCACCACGTTGCATGCCTAGTTTGCGCATCATGTTAGTCATGCGTTCACCAGCAAAAATACGCATTAACGCATCATCCATTGATAAGTAGAAGCGGCTTGAACCAGCATCACCTTGACGACCAGCACGACCACGTAACTGGTTATCAATACGACGAGATTCATGGCGTTCTGTACCAATGATGTGCAAACCACCTGACGCGAGTACAGCATCATGGCGAGTTTTCCATTCCTGTTTAATTTGAGCAATTTGCTCTTCAGACGGATTTTCAAGTTTTTCAACATCCGACTGCCAGCTACCACCAAGCACAATGTCAGTACCACGACCCGCCATATTTGTTGCGATAGTCACTTTTCCTGGCAAACCTGCATCTGCAATGATATCAGCTTCTTGCGCATGGAATTTAGCATTCAGTACGTTGTGTTCGATTTTTTCTTTACGTAAGAAGTGAGAAAGGTATTCAGAACTTTCGATTGATACTGTACCAACGAGTACAGGTTGGCCACGTTCTTGGCAGCCTCGAATATCTTCAAGAATAGCTTCAAACTTCTCTTCTTGAGTTAAGTAGACTAAATCTGCACGGTCATCTCGCACCATAGGTTTATTGGTTGGGATAACAACAGTATCTAGGCCATAAATTGATTGGAACTCAAATGCTTCCGTATCCGCCGTACCTGTCATACCTGCAAGCTTGTTGTAAAGGCGGAAATAGTTCTGGAAAGTGATTGAAGCCAACGTTTGGTTTTCATTTTGAATTCGAACGCCTTCTTTTGCTTCAACAGCCTGATGTAAACCTTCAGACCAACGACGCCCTTCCATCGTACGACCTGTATGTTCATCAACGATGATAACTTCGTTGTCTTTAACAACGTAATCAACATCTTTTTGGTACAGTTTGTGAGCGCGAAGCGCAGCATAAACATGACTTAACAATGAAATGTTGCCAGCAGAATAGAGCGAATCACCTTCTTCAATTAGATTACGCTCAGTAAGTAGCTCTTCGACCTTAACTTGACCACGTTCAGTTAAATGAACTTGTTTGCCTTTCTCATCAATAGTGAAGTCGCCATCACCTTCAACGCCTTCTTCATCTTCTTTTTCTTGCTGCACAAGTTCAGGAACGATCTTATTGATTTCAGCATATAATTCTGAGCTATCTTCGGCTGGGCCTGAAATAATAAGAGGTGTACGCGCTTCATCGATAAGGATTGAATCCACCTCATCCACAACAGCATAGTTCAGAGGACGTTGAACACGCTCTTCAACGCTAAATGCCATGTTATCGCGCAGGTAGTCAAAGCCAAACTCGTTGTTTGTCCCATAAGTAATATCGGCGCCGTAAGCCTGCTTTTTCTGTTGCGGCATCATACCTGGTACGTTACAGCCAACAGTCAACCCTAAAAATTCAAATAGTGGGCGGTTGGTTTCAGCATCACGTTTCGCTAGATAATCATTCACCGTGATCACGTGTACGCCTTTACCAGAGAGTGCATTCAAATATGCAGGTAGCGTCGCAGTTAATGTTTTACCTTCACCCGTTCTCATTTCTGAAATGCGACCTTGGTGCAACACCATACCACCTATCATTTGCACATCGAAATGACGCATTCCAAATACGCGCTTAGATGCTTCTCGCACCGTAGCGAACGCCTCTGGTAATAAGTCATCTAAACTTAATCCCTGCTCAACACGCTGTTTGAATTCAGCGGTTTTGGCTTTTAATTCGTCATCGCTTAATTTGGTATACTGCTCTTCTAAGGCATTGATTAAGGCGACTGTTTTTCTTAAGTTTTTGATGGTGCGATCATTACGACTACCAAAAATTTTGGTAAAAATATTAGCTAACATGTTTGAACCGATTCACTCTGTGTATTGGCTGACCCATACTTCTAAGCCAGTGTTATTAAGACTGGGTCGCGCTTGTCCTGCTGGCGACAAAAGCGTTCCTAAATTCAAGTTGCTAGATTGCCAATTTAGGAGTGAGCATTTGTGCATTGCCGAATTAAAATTATGCCCTATCATACCAGACTCTTTGCTTCTGCAAACCTTATTGAGCAAATAATACCGGCCTTAATTGCAAGAAATCTTTACTGTTAGGCGTAAGGTTACTATTGCACGTTATCAAGTTTTATTGACACATCACTCTAAAGCGCCTCATCGATTTGGTTTGACTGGTCATATAACCTGAGCAACGGATAATAAGTACCTTTCGCACAGCCAGTTTTTCACACAAATTGACCAAGCGCACGGCTGATGATAGCTAACACTATCTTGCTCAATACTTGATCAATTTAGGGTGTAAACTGACAGAAGCTCACTTTATCCATACAGATAACATGACGAAAGAAGGTAAATAGCCTGGGCTTCAGATAATTAATACCTTTCTAGCAGCCATTTTCGACGCTAGACAATGAGATAAATTAAGCTTTGCCTTAACAGCAAGTTAGGGCACGCCTTATCAAACCCTCAGGGCAAATACGCTAGATGAGTTTTTTTAAGAAATAAGTTATACCAATTTGACTTAATACTTGCTCAATTTGAAGGAGCAAATCTGACGCTAACAGCGTTAAAAATTTCTTATTTAGAACAACTAAATAGCAAGTTTTTTGCCTAGTTATCGACAAGATTTTCTTGTCTCAAAATAGACCTCTTAATTAAGAAAATTGGTATTAACTCGCTTATTTCTCAAATCCCAGATTTGTATTCACACAAATATTAGTACTTATGGATTTCTCAATATCGAGTCTCTGTTATAATTCAAAGAGACTGAGAAACGACAAATACGATACGTCATGTACCTGTGCTTGTTGATATGGCGGTTATTTTTTATTTTTCAACCTACGGGAAGTAAGTCATTGGCTAAAAATCGCTACAATCCAAAGCCATTGGATGAAGTTATGGGTGGGTGGTCTGATAAACTCAATCAGTATGGCCAAAAAAGTGCGCAGGCCGCACAATTACAAACTTGCTTAGTCGAGACGCTCGGACCTATTTTGAGTAAGAAGTGTCGAGTCGCGCATTATCGAGAAGGCACACTCACAATAGAGGCCGCTTCAGCGACCCTAGCCACACGCCTCAACTTTTTAAAAATGGATATACTTAGCGCTTTTCGAAAGGCGGGTGTTCATGACTGCGCTTTAGTGAAAATCACAACAAACCCTGAGGCACAACAGCGGCTAAACAATACTGTTGAGTCACCATCCACAGCTTACAAAGCTAACCGTAACATGAGCCAAGCAACTGGCGAGCAACTGCTGGCATTAGCAGAGTCGGCACCACCTTCATTGAAGGCCAAGCTAGAAAAATTAGCCAAACACGCAACCGCAGCGCAAAAAAAATGACGCCTCAGCGTCATTTTTTTATTAATACCAATTAAGATTTTTAAGCAGTTGCAGTATTGATACCAGCTTCCATACCTGGTGCAGGCATGCTGACCGGCTCTTCAAAGGTTGCCCACTCCCATGCTGATTCTGTCGCCATAATCTCGCGCAGTAACATGTTGTTAAGGCCGTGACCTGATTTGTAGCATGAAATTTTTCCTAGAATGTTGTGGCCCGCCATAAACATGTCGCCAACACAGTCTAAAATTTTGTGCTTTACAAATTCGTCCGCATAACGAAGCCCATCAGGATTCAATACTTTAAACTGATCCAGCACCACTGCGTTATCCATGCTGCCACCTAATGCAAGATTATTAGCGTGCATGTACTCTATGTCTCGCATGAAACCAAAAGTACGCGCTCGGCTGATCTCTTCAGTGAAGCTTTGTGCAGTGATGTCTAAACCAATACGTTGGCGGCTCGCATTTATTGCAGGATGGTTGAAGTCAATTTCAAAGTCGATATGAAAGCCGTCGTAAGGCTCTATTTCAGCCCATTTGTCGCCGTCTTCAACACGCACCTTCTCTTTAATGCGAATAAAACGCTTAGCAGCATTTTGTTCTTCAATACCGCCTTTCTGAATTAAGTAGATAAATGGCAATGCACTGCCATCCATAATCGGCACTTCAGCGCTATCTAATTCAACAATTAGATTATCAATCCCAAGTGCAGCTACCGCAGCAATTAAATGCTCAGTAGTAGACAAGCGAACACCGTCTTTATTCGTTAAACACGTACACAGTTGCGTGTCGCCCACAGCTTCTGGCGTTGTTTCAAAGTCAACAACTGGGTCTAGATCAACGCGGCGAAATACAACACCTGTATTCACACCAGCTGGTCGGAGAGTGATCGTGACCTTTTCACCTTTGTGTAAACCTACACCTGTGGCTTTTACGACTTGTGCAATCGTACGTTGTTTAATCATATATTCGCCCACTTAAATTTCAGATAGGCGGCGGAGTATAACATAGTTCCGCCAAACTGCCAATCTCTGTTTAATTTTTATACCAACTTTAGTCTGACTGCTTACGCAAGAAAGCAGGAATATCGAAGTAGTCGCCTTTTTCCTTACTATCATTGCTCGCATTTGTGGCCGGCTTCGGTGCTGCTTTTTGCTCTTGCACTTGAGGAGCTGGCGCTTCAGCTGGCTGTTCAGGCTCAGCTGATGACGTTTGTGGCTGTGTAAAACTTGGTACATACATGCTAGTTTGTGAGCTTGATTGTGCTCCACCTACCGCATCCGAACCTGACGCTTGCTTGAAACCATTGTCTACAATACCAAACTGAGGACGACGATCTCCACCAAGACCAGTAGCAACGACGGTAACTCTTAGCTCTTCGCTCATTTCAGGGTCAATTACCGCACCAACCACAACTGTCGCATTTTCTGACGCCAGTGCTTTGACATGATTACCGACGACCTCAAACTCCTCGATAGTGATATCCATACCCGCAGTAATATTTACCAAGATACCTTTTGCGCCAGTTAAATCAACATCTTCGAGTAAAGGGCTAGAAATTGCAGCTTCAGCAGCTTCTTGCGCTCTGTCTGGGCCTGTTGCTGATGCAGTTCCCATCATAGCTGTCCCCATTGCTGACATCACCGTTCTTACATCTGCAAAGTCAACGTTGATTAGACCTGAACGGGTGATCAGCTCTGCGATCCCCTGAACTGCGCCATAGAGTACATCATTCGCTTTAGCAAACGCATCTAGCAGTGTAGTCCCTTTACCAAGAACTTTAAGCAGTTTGTTGTTCGGAATTGTAATAAGTGAATCTACAATTTCTGACAACTCGGCAATCCCCTGCTCTGCTGCCGCCATACGCTTTTTGCCCTCTAGGTCAAATGGGCGCGTAACTACAGCGACAGTCAAAATACCTAATTCTTTTGCCGCGCGAGCAACCACAGGTGCAGCACCAGTACCTGTACCACCACCCATACCTGCGGCAATAAAGACCATATCGGCGCCTTCTAGACTACTTTTTATAGTCTCAAGGTCTTCTTCCGCTGCGCTTTTACCCACTTCAGGGTTTGCGCCAGCACCTAAGCCCGAAGTAATTTGTGTACCAAGCTGTACCGTAACATCCGCAGATGAACGGCGTAGCGCTTGTGCATCAGTATTCGCAACAATAAAACGAACACCTTCAATTTCTTGATTCACCATGTGTTCTACGGCGTTACCACCACCGCCACCAACACCGATGACTTTAATGACAGCTTCTTCGCTGTGCTGTTCCATAATATCAAACATCTTCACTCTCCGACTTGAGTATTAAAACTCGCCTTGGAACCATTTTGTAACACGGTTCCACCAACTCCCCTCTACATCTGCTTTCGACTTCTGTGCATTCATCGATTGCAGCGATCGACCATATTGTAATAGGCCAACGGCTGTTGCATATGCAGGGTCATCCACATAATCAGTTAATCCTTTAATACCAATCGGTTTACCTATTCTGACTGGCATTTGGAATATATCTTCAGCTACTTCTTGTGCCCCTTGCATCTTGGCGCTACCGCCGGTGAGCACAAGGCCAGCCGCAATTTGGTCTTCAAACCCAGAACGACGAATTTCGTCTTGCGCTAATTCAAATAGCTCTCTGAATCTAGGCTCTACTACTTCAGATAATGTATGACGCGACATTATCCGTGCAGGTCGCCCACCCACACTTGGTACTTCTATGGTTTCTTCACTTGAGGCCATTTGGCTTGCGGCATACGCATATTGTACTTTCAGAGACTCGGCATGCGAAATAGGTGTTCTAAATATTTTTGCAATATCTCCCGTCACTTGATTTCCAGCAACAGGAATAACCGCGGTATGACGCAATGCACCATTAACATAAATTGCAATATCCATGGTGCCACCACCGATATCTAATACTGCAACACCCAGTTCTTTTTCATCTTCCGTCAGTACCGAGTAGCACGACGCCAGTGCATTAAACGTCAACTGATCAACTTGTAGACCGCAGCGTTCAACACACTTTTCGATGTTTTTAGCCATATCATTCGAGCATGTAATAATATGAGCTTTTGCCTCCATTCGAACACCGCTCATGCCTAGTGGGTTTTTAATTCCCTCTTGCATATCGATGCTATATTCCTGTGGCAATGAATGCAGCATTTTGCGCTCAGCAGACATAGGCACAGAGCGTGCAATATGGATAACATTGGCAATATCATCATCCGTCACTTCCGCGTTGTTAATTGCGACCACACCGCTTTCATTTTGACATTGAATGTGTTTGCCAGAAATCCCCAAATATACCGAGCTAATTCGACAATCTGCCATTAGCTCAGCTTCATCTACGGCACGTTTGATGGATTCAGAAACAAGGTCTAAGTCATTCACTCCGCCTTTGTCCATTCCGTGAGAATCTTGGCGCCCAACACCGACAATACTAAGTTGATTGTCCACAGTGATTTCCCCAACCGTGGCGACGACCTTTGATGTGCCCACATCCAATCCAATCACTAAGTTTCTTTCTGCCGACTTCGTCATGCTTCACTCTTGTTATTTTGTTGTTCTTTCTGCTCAATGGGTTCTTTCCAACTCACTGCCAGTCCCGTGTCGTATCTTAAATCAATCACGTCTATCACTTTGCCTTCAGGGCGCTCCATGCGAGGATATACATCTATAAAACGTTGTACTCGTTTGGCTTTATCTTCTCGTCCCAAATTCAAGCGGATGCCGTTATCTAGCCATAATTGCCAAGCAAAACGTTCAGAAAGCGCGAGGCTCTCCAACCTAAACTGGTTCACGGCCAATAAAGCTTTAAACTGCTTAAATGTGTGCCAAGCTTCCTCAGCACTGCCTTCAGGGCCATATAACTCCGGTAGCCCTTCTGGTAATTTGTTGCTTATCGCTTGAAATACTTCACCATCACTATTGAGTAATAAGTCGCTATTCCAATGTGCAACGGGTTTATGCTCCACCACATATACTTGCAGTGTATCCGGCCATTGTTTTCTAACCGATACCGTGGCAATCCATGGAAGCGACTTTACGGCCTCATGCACCGCTTTTACATCCAATTTAAAGAAACTCGTTAAGTCGGTCGTTTTTATCGCCGTTACAATGTCATCTTCATTGGTAAAATAAGGCTTACCAAGTACTTTTAGCGTTTTTATCTGTGCATCATGATGCACGACTAACCAATCGCTTACCCAGTATGTACCTCGTATCAATGTAAAAATAACAGCAAAGAAAAAGCCCAGTCCCCAGAACAGGGGCCAGTTCACTTTGGAACTGATAAGCTTTGCCTTCACCAAAAATGCTCGCATCTTAAAGGGTTTGCTCCAAAATGCGAACAACTAATTGCTCAAAACTTACACCCGTTGCTTTTGCAGCCATAGGCACGAGAGACTTTTCTGTCATGCCGGGAACGGTATTGACTTCCAATAAATAGAAATGCCCCTGCTCATCTTGCATTGCGTCAACTCGCCCCCATCCCGTCGCGCCAACCAATTCAAACGCGTGTTTTGCCATCACCTGTAATTGTTCAGTATGCGCTGCGCTAATCTCTGCAGGGCAATAGTATTGAGTGCTATTAACTTGGTACTTAGCTTCGTAATCGTAAAACCCACGTGGGGTACGCATTTCAATAACGGGGAGCGCATTTTTACCTAGCATAGACACCGTAAATTCCCGACCTGTGATCCATTGCTCTACTAAAACTTGGTCGTCAAATTTGAAGGCGTTATTTAGTGCACCAGTGAGGCTTTCTTCGCTATCGGCTTGTGCCATACCAATACTAGAGCCTTCGTGGCTCGGCTTGACCATAACTTTACCAAATTGTGCTATGAGTGCCTTAGCATCAAATCCCGTTTCTTTGCTTACGACAGCGTAAGGTGCAGTGCTGAGCTTTGCCGACTGAAATAAGTGCTTGCAGCGAACTTTATCCATCGCAAGCGCGCTACCTAATACACCGCTGCCTGTATATGGGATCCCCATAAACTCAAGAGCGCCCTGAATCGTGCCATCTTCGCCACCACGACCATGTAGCGCAATGAATACGCGTTCCACACCGAGTTCTTTCAGTTCCCATAAATTACGCTCTGCTGGGTCAAAAGCAATTGCGTCAACACCTTGGCTAACAAAAGCATTTAATACCGCATTACCAGACTTAAGCGAAACCTCTCGCTCAGCTGAACTGCCACCAAGTAATACTGCTACTTTACCAAACTGACTACTCATAACTTACTCTGTTTTAATTGCTCTATTGATAGCCCTGTTGCGGCTAGCTGTTTTACGATTTGGCCAATATTACCAGCCCCTTGCGTTAACACTAAATCCCCATCTTGTAGCGTGGTTGCTAATACTTGCGCAAGTTCAGCATGATCGCTGATATGAATAGGCTCTACGCCACGTTGACGTAAACTACGGCACAAACTTTTACTATCGGCACCAACAATTGGTGTTTCACCAGCACTGTAAACATCCAACAACAGTAACTTATCAGCATCACAAAGTACTTTTACGAAATCTTCATATAGGTCTCTTGTGCGGCTATAACGATGAGGCTGATAGATCATCACAAGGCGCTTATCTGGCCAGCCAGCTTTTGCAGCTTGGATGGTCATAGCGACTTCAGAGGGATGATGTCCGTAGTCATCAACTAACATCACTTCTCCAACTTCGTTTTTAAATGCACCATAATGTTGGAAACGACGACCAACGCCTTCAAAGCTCGCTAATGCTTGATAAATCGCATCATTTTCAATGTTGTGATCTTTAGCAACAGCTATCGACGCCACAGCATTGAGAGCATTGTGCTTACCTGGCATATTGAGTGTAACCTCAAGCACCTCACCTTCTTTTGTTTTTACTTTAAAGTGTGATTCACTCTGTGTTTGTGTGAAATCAAATAACTGATAGTCAGCGTCCGCCGCTTCGCCATAAGTAATAGTGGGTCTTGCAAAGCGAGGTAGTAGCTCTTTTGCTACAGGGGAGTCAATACAAACAACCGCTAAACCGTAAAACGGTAAATTATGGATAAACTCTATGTAGGTGTCTTTCATTTTTTCAAAGTCACCATCATAAGTATCCATATGATCTGCTTCGATATTTGTAACTACAGATACCATTGGCTGCAAGTGTAAAAACGACGCATCGCTTTCATCTGCTTCCGCAATAAGGTATTCACTGCTACCTACTTTGGCGTTGCTACCAGCACTATTTAATAGACCGCCAATGATAAAAGTAGGATCTAACTGTGCCTTGGCAAAAATACTCGCAATCAAGCTTGTTGTTGTCGTTTTGCCATGCGTTCCAGCGACTGCTATACCGTGGCGAAAGCGCATCAGTTCGGCAAGCATTTCTGCACGTCGAACAATCGGTGTTCGATTGGCAAGCGCAGCTTGGATCTCTGGATTTTGCTCATTAATTGCGCTAGACACTACAACCACATCTGCGGTTTTTACATTATCGGCATGGTGGCCTATGAAAACCTCAGCGCCCATTTTGCTTAAACGCTCAGTCATTGCACTGTTAGCAATATCTGAACCTGTGATACGGTAACCTTCAAAGGCCAGCACTTCGGCAATACCACCCATACCAGCACCACCAATTCCAATAAAGTGGATGGTGTTGATACGTCGCATTGCTCTTCTGCTTGAAGCTTCCATTTACATTCCTAATTCGATAATTCTGTACAAATATGGGCAACTTTAGCCGTTGCCTCCGACTTACCGCATTGTCTCGCTTTAGCTGCCATCAGTGCAATTTTTTTCGGCTCAGTGACTAAGGGCAATAATATCTGCGTGAGTGTTTCAGCGCTCAACTGTGATTGCTGTACTAGCTGTGCAGCCCCCGCTGAGACTAAAAACTGAGCATTCGCTGTTTGGTGATCATCAACAGCGTGTGGAAAAGGCACAAATACTGCCATTTTTCCAGCAGCCGCGATTTCACTTACAGTCAAGGCGCCTGCCCGGCAAATTACAATATCTGACCAAGCGTATGCAGTGTCCATATCATGAATGAACTCGCTGACCTCAGCATTAACACCCACATTTTCATAATGTTTTTGCACGTCATTTTGATTGTTTTTGCCGCTTTGATGGCGAACTGCCAGTGATACATCAGGTGCTTGTTGTTGTAACTGAGCCAGCCCTTCAGGTACCACTTCATTGAGTGCTCGTGCGCCAAGCGAGCCTCCCACTATCAATATGTTTAGCGGTACCGAAGGCGATTTTTCTGTTATCTCGGCCACACTCGCTCTCACAGGGTTGCCTACGACATCAGCGAGCTTTTCACTAAATGCGCCTGGAAACCCTGCCAATACTTTGGTGGCAATTTTAGCCAACAGTTTGTTACTCATTCCCGCAACTGCATTTTGCTCGTGGATCACCAAAGGGATCCCAAGCAGTTTTGCAGCCACACCAACAGGCCCCGTCACATAGCCTCCCATAGCCAAAACCACATCGGGCTTACGTTGTCGCAATATCTTTTTGGCTGCAAGTATGGCCTTCAGCACCATAAATGGCGCGGTAATTAAGCGTTTTATACCATTACCACGAACCCCTTTCATGGCAATAAAATCTATCTCAAAGCCGTAACGTGGAACCACGTCGGCTTCCATTCTATCGGCAGTCCCAACCCAGCTCACTAGCCAGGCTTGGCTTTGTAGAAACTGCGCTACAGCAATACCAGGAAAAATGTGCCCTCCTGTACCGCCCGCAACCACAAGAAGACGCTTTGTCATCGCCTACCTCCACGGGATGTTGCTTGCCTTGTCGACATTTTAGTTTCAAAATCAATACGCTGTAGAATAGCAGCCGCAATTGTCATCACCCAAAGACTCGAACCACCATAAGAGATAAATGGCAGAGTGAGGCCTTTGGTGGGCAAGATCCCTGCACTTGCGCCAATATTTACAACGGCTTGAAAAGCAAACCAAATACCAATCCCCAGCGCAAAGTACCCCTCATACTCCTTATTGGCCTTCAGTGCTTTTTGACCAATAAAAAGCGCTCGAGTCACTAACACACCCAGTAAAATGATAATGCTGAATACACCAACAAAGCCGAGCTCTTCAGCGATGACAGCAAAAATAAAGTCGTTATGCGCCTCTGGCAGGTATTGTAGTTTTTGGATGCTATTGCCCAAACCTTGACCAAACCAGCCTCCCTGTCCATAAGCCATCAACGACTGTACTAATTGATAACCGGCACCAAATGGGTCTTCCCAAGGATTTAAAAAACCGACTACTCGCTTCATTCGATAAGGCTCAATGATGATGAGTAACACCACCAAAGAAACCCCTGTTAACATCAAAGTGAAAAACTGCCATAACTTTGCGCCTGCTAAAAATAACAAACCAACCGTTGTGACAAACATGACCACTACAGTTCCTAAGTCAGGCTGCATTAAAATTAAAAATGCGTAAGCCGCAAATACTATCATGGGCTTGGCGAAGCCTTTGATATTCTCTTGTACTTCATCGCGTTTGCGTACCAAATAACCCGCAATATAACTAAAGAAAAATAGCTTTGACGCTTCAGCAACTTGCAGACCAAACGGCCCCAACGGGATCCATCGTCTCGCGCCATTCACTTCTCTGCCGATAATCAGTACTGCAACCAATAATATCAGTCCAAAAAGTAACAAATATGGATTGCTCCGTTTCCACCAAGTCATCGGAATATTTGAGGTAAACCAAAACAGTAAAAAAGAGCCGACTAAAAAAATGACATGCCGAATAGTAAAGTGCAGCGGATTATCAAACAGGCGCTCGGCAACCGGCATTGATGCACTCGTGACCATCACAAACCCCACTCCAATAAGCATCAGCATGCAGTACATCAATGGCACGTCAAACAAGCTTTCGGACTGGCGAGGCGTTAAAGCCTCTCTTAGGTTTGTGATACTAAACAAGCGTGTGTTCCTCCACTAACTGAACGAACTCATCACCGCGAGCCATATAATTTGGATACATATCTATGCTGGCACACGCAGGCGCAAGCAAGACAATATCCCCAATGGTAGCAATACTCTTTGCCGCAATAACCGCTTCTTTAAGATTATTGACTCTATGGCTGTTGCGCAGCAGCGGCATAAACTGCTCACCGTCCTGACCAAAACAAAATAGAGCTTTACAGTGTGCGTTTAGCGGTGCTTTCAACGGTGTTAAATCGGCACCTTTGGCATCACCGCCGGCTATCAAGATAATATTTCGCTTAGTGCTTGCTAATGATTCAATCGCAGCCACCGTTGACCCTACATTGGTGGCTTTCGAATCGTTGAAATAGCGCACGCCAGCAACATCCGCGACCAATTGACAGCGATGAGGTAAGCCACGAAACGCTCCAAATGCAGTGACAAATGCGCTAGTTGGCAGCTGCATCGGCGCCAATAATGCCAACACGGCCAAAGCATTAAACTGATTGTGTTTACCCACCATCGCAAGCGAGCTTACAGGCAATAATGGCGTTTGCTTGTAGGCAAAATAAGGTTCGTGTGCCACCTTCATCAAATGATAATCCCCTTCAGTGAGGGATACACTGCTGCCTTGACCATGTTCTGCAAAGGTATGTTGATCTTCAGCATTAAAAACAATATGTTCAACATGCTGATAAATACGCTGCTTGGCTTTAATATAGGCCTGAAAATCTGGATACCTGTCCATATGATCTTCTGTAATATTCAAGATCATCGCAGACAAACAAGCTAAGCTGTGGGTTGTTTCTAGCTGAAAACTAGATAGCTCCAACACATACACATCGCGTTCATCATCAAGTATTGACAGTACTGACGTGCCAATATTTCCGCCAAGTCCAACTTTTAACCCTGCGGCTTTGAGTACTTCTGTTGCTAAACTCACCACTGTCGACTTGCCATTTGACCCAGTTACAGCAATAACAGGGCGAGTGTTCAGTCGAGCAAATAGTTCAATATCACCAATTACCTCCACTCCCTTAGCAATAGCCTGTGCCACGCTCTGTTCAAAAAGCGGGATCCCTGGGCTGATAATGATAAGGTCGGTCTGTGCCAAAGCGGCATCTGCAAGGTTGCCAAATACCGCCTCACAATCCGGTGCATTATGATTCAGCCAATCTGCACAGGGAGGAACCGGACGGCTATCTACCACCTTTGGATTGATACCGTGCGACAACAAAAAACGCACAATCCCTTGTCCTGTGACGCCAAGCCCCAGTACGGTGATATGTTTTTTTTGTAATTGTTCAATATACGTCATTATCTAATCTTCAACGTGGCAAGACCTGCTAGCACCAAAATGATTGAAATGATCCAAAAGCGCACGATCACGCGAGGTTCAGGCCAGCCTTTTAGTTCATAGTGATGATGAATAGGTGCCATTCTAAAAATTCTCTGTCCTCGGAGCTTGTACGAGCCAACTTGTAAAATAACGGACAGTGCCTCCATAACAAATACGCCACCCATAATGATCAACACCAATTCTTGGCGCACCAGAATTGCAATAATGCCAAGTGCACCACCAAGGGCTAACGAGCCAACATCCCCCATAAACACTTGTGCGGGATAAGTGTTAAACCATAAAAAGCCAAGTCCAGCACCAACAATTGCAGTACAGACCACCACCAACTCACTTGTTAGTGGTAAATGAGGAATATGAAGGTAGCTTGAGAAATTCGCGTTACCAGTCACATAAGCGATAATGGCAAGAGCCGAAGCAACCAAGATAGTTGGTACTATCGCCAACCCATCAAGACCGTCTGTAAGGTTAACGGCATTTGAAGTGCCCACAATCACAAAATAGCTCATCACCAAGTAGAACAAACCAAGTTGCGGCAGGACATCTTTCAAAAATGGTACAACTAGGGTTGTTTCAGCCGCATTGGTTGAGGTGAAGTATAAAAATGCAGCGGTAGAGATTGCGATCACTGACTGCCAAAAGTATTTCCAACGGGCGATAAGGCCTTTACTGTCTTTTCGGATCACTTTGCGATAATCATCAACAAAACCCACAATACCCAAACTGCCGATCACAAACAGCGTTACCCATACATATTTGTTACTCAAATCTCCCCAAAGTAACGTGCTGGTAAAAATAGCTGCAAGGATCAAAATCCCGCCCATGGTTGGTGTACCAGATTTAGAAAGATGAGATTCAGGACCATCATCGCGTACTGTTTGTCCAATCTGCATGCGCTGTAGTGCCGCAATAAGTTTTGGACCGAAATATAAAGAGATCATCAAGGCTGTTAAAATACCTAAAATCGCTCTTAAAGTGAGGTAAGAAAAAACGTTAAACCCCGAATAGTATTGGGTAAGATACTCGGCTAGCCAAACTAACATGTTACTTCTCCTGTCTCGCTATCCGACTGGCCAGCGTTTACTAATTCTTCAACCAGCAATTCCATCCGCGCGCTACGTGATCCTTTTACAATGACCGTGCATCGGCCTGATTGCTCAGCCAACACTACTTTTAACGCCTTCATCAAACTTTCTCTTGTGGAGAAATGACGATTTGGTTTTTCAAATACATTACTGGCGCTACTACTTAGCACCCCCAAAGAAAACAACTCATCAATGCCTTGCTGTTTCGCGTACTCGCCTACTTCTTTGTGATACTCACGAGCCCCTTCACCAAGCTCAGCCATATCACCTAGCGCTAATACTTTATATCCTGACATCGAAGCCAGTAAATCAATGGCGGCATTGACCGACTTGACATTGGCATTGTAAGTATCATCAACAACTCGTAGCGTATCTGACACTTGGATCATGTTGACTCGGCCTTTCACTTCAGCCATCTGTGCAAGACCCGTAGCCACTTCTTCAAGGCTGGCACCTAACTCAGTTGTTAACGCCGCAGCAATGAGCGCATTACTGACATTGTGTTGTCCTGAAAGTGGTAAGCTAACCCTGACACTCTGGTTGTCTCGGCATAACTTAAAGGTAGGTCTAGCCAACTCGTCTAGCGCCACCTCGTCCATCCATATGTCGAGCTGTTCATGCAAGCTATAACGTTTAACATTCGTGACAGTTAGGTTTTCTTGCCACATCGCAGCGTAATCGCTATCAGCGTTAATCACAGCGACACCATTTACTTTTAGGCCTGAAAAGATTTCCCCTTTGGCTTTACCTACACCATCTATTGAGCCAAACCCTTCAATGTGTGCAGGTGCAACGTTGCATACAGTGGCAACATCAGGACTCACGAGCGCGGTGGTATAGGCTATTTCCCCTAAATGATTAGCACCTAATTCAACCACTGCATATTGATCTTCTTCAGTCAACCGCAGCAAGGTTAAAGGAACACCTATATCATTGTTAAAATTACCTTTTGTTGCTAACACTTTGCCTTTTTGCGCTAAAATAGCAGCGCACATTTCCTTTACCGTGGTTTTTCCAACACTGCCGGTGATCGCAATGGTTTTAGGCGCCACAGTGTCAATCACAGCTTTACCAATTTGACCTAAAGCAATACGGGTGTCATCAACGACAAACTGCACTAAATCAATATCTTCATCAGGGCAAGATACAATAGCCGCTATCGCGCCCCGCGCCTTAGCCACTTCCAAAAAGCGATGGCCATCAAAGTTAGGCCCTTTAAGCGCTAAAAATACTTCTCCAGACTCAATGGTTCTGGTGTCCGTATTGATGTTGGCGACTGCCAAATTCTCCCCGTTGTAAGAGGTTTTTAAGACTGCTGCAAGCCAAGAGAAATCCATCTTGATCATGCCTTTTCCCCTTTTAAAATCGCTGTAACACATTGCCTATCGCAAAAATCAATGCGCTCAGTACCTATAATCTGATAATCTTCATGACCTTTACCCGCGATCAACACCACACTATTTTTATCAGCCAGCGCTATCGCGTGTTGAATGGCCAGCCCTCTATCTGGCTGGCAGACAGCATACTCAGGGTTGATGAGTCCTGCCTTAATATCTGCAATGATTACATTAGGATCTTCACTGCGAGGATTGTCACTGGTGATCACCAATTTATCCGCAAACTTTTCCGCCGCTCGGGCCATCTCAGGACGTTTGCCTTTGTCTCTATCACCACCACACCCAAACACACAGATAAGTTCGCCTGGGACATGTGCACGTAATGCTTGTAACGCTAGCGCTAAAGCGTCGGGGGTATGGGCATAATCGACAATACAAGTTGGCTTTTCTGGTGCACTATAAGGCTCCATACGCCCAGCTACCGGCGATAATTTAACGCAGGCACAGGCTAGTGTTTCGAGACTTTCTCCTTGAAGGAGTAAGCTGGCAAACGCAGCAGTTAAGTTATACAGGTTAAACTCACCATAGAGTGGCACGTTAATTTGACACTCACCCCAGCTGGTTTTTAATGTCGCGCTCAAACCATGCGGATGTGTTGATACTGCATCAAAAAATACGTATTGCTTGAACGCATGTTTTGCATCCCAGCGCCCGTAAGCAACGAGAGTTTCATCATTGAGGGCATGCGCCCAGCTAGCGCCAACCTCGTCATCAATGTTGATGACCTTGTGCTTAGGCGCACAACGAGTAAAAAGTAATTTTTTGGCTTCTGCGTAGCTTTGCATATCACCATGATAATCAAGGTGATCACGAGTCAGGTTAGTGAAAATCGCCACATCAAAGTTACACTCATCAACGCGCCCCTGAACTAAACCGTGAGAGGAAACCTCCATAGCTACGTGCGTAAAATCGCGGCTCAACGTAGCGAGAATACGTTGTAAGTCGACATTTGATGGCGTGGTATTTGCCAATGGAATAAGTGTATCAGGATGACCAAAGCCAAGAGTCCCAACCACCGCTCCTGCGCGGCCAATTAAAGTGGCTAAATTAGCAATCATGGCAGTAGTCGTAGACTTGCCGTTGGTACCGGTCACCCCTGTTAATTTCAGCTTTTTGCTTGGCTGGCAATAAAATTGGGCAGCGATAGCCGCTAGTTTCTCAGTTAGGTTATCCACAAAAATAACCTGCTCTGGTGCCACATTTGGTTCACTTGCTGTTTCAGCTAATACGCACTTAGCTCCTTGCGCAATTGCACTGGCAGCATATTTAGCGCCGTTTTGGGTATGCCCCTGTAACGCAATAAAGCAATCTCCAGGTTCAATCGCTCTACTATCAATTCGTAAGTTCTTAACTTCAATAGTATGAGTATTGACTCCAAATTCACTTAATATTTGAGCCAAATCACGCATCATTATCGGCTCCTGAAACATACGCTACACGCCCTTTATCTGGCGCTACATTTAAAATTCTTAGTGCATTAGACATGATTTCTGCAAAAGCCGGTCCCGCAGTTTGGCCGCCGTAATAAACATCACCTGCTGGCTCATTAACCATAACAACCACCGCAAGTCGCGGATCGCTCACCGGTGCAACCCCCGCGAAATAACCAACATACTCATCACCATAGCCGCCTGCTACTGCTTTTTCTGAAGTACCGGTTTTCCCCGCAGCGCGATACCCATCAACTTTTACGTTATGGGCGGTGCCGCCACGCTCAAACACAGATTCCATCATTTCCACTACAGCTTGAGTATCTTGCTCGCTAAATATACGTCTCCCCTCTGGGACTTCGTCTTGCTTCACTATGGTCAAAGGTCTCAATATGCCCCCAGCGCCAAACATGGCATATAACCTTGCCATTTGTGCCGTACTCACAGAAACCGCGTAGCCATAGGACAAGGTTGCTATTTCGAAGTTAGACCAGCGACGGTTTGGATAAAACAATCCGGCGCTTTCACCAATCATATTTGACCCTGTCGGTTCGCCAAAACCAGCTTGTTGATATAAATTGATGAATGCTTCTTTCGGTAGCATTTGCGAAATTTTAGCCACCCCCATATTACTGGAGATTTTAAGAATTTCTCTGAGGCTTAGCTCCCCATTATTACGTGTATCTTTAACTAACCCACCACTTAAGTTCATCCAACCAGGGTGTGTATTTATCGTGTCATTAGCTTGGATTGCGCCATAATGTAATCCTGCTAACACCGCCAAAGGCTTTAGTGTTGAACCTGGCTCAAATAAGTCTGTCATGGCGCGATTACGACGTTTATAGGGCGCTGCCGTGCTCAGATCATTAGGATTAAAACTTGGACTGTTTACTAAAGCTAAAATTTCACCAGTGTGAACATCTACTACTATTGCTGAGCCAGAAGTCGCCTTGTAGCTCAAAACTGCGGATTTGAGCGCTCGGTATGCGATGGCTTGAATACGTAAATCAATACTTAAGTACACATCTTCAGGCTCAACCCGTTGTTCTTCAGATAAAACCTGAACCTCACGGCCTTGAGCATCTTTACGGATTGTTCGTTTACCAGCAGTGCCGGTGAGTGCAGAATCAAACATCCGCTCCACACCTTCAATACCTTTGCCGTCAATATCGGTTACACCTATCATATGTGCCGTGACTTCACCACTTGGGTAAAAGCGCTTAGACTCATCAAGCAGGTGAACGCCTGGTAGGCGCATTTGACGAATATAATTAGCGACGACTGCTGTCACTTGCCGCTTTAAATAAACAAAACGACGGCTTGGGTCTCCCCTAAGCCGTTCATCTACACTTTGTGGTTTTAGCCTGAGCACATCGGCTAGTTCTTTCCAACGGATCTCATCGTCATACCAAGCTTGTTTTCGCAATGTCAGCTCTGGCTCATTTTGTGCCAATGCCTTGTGGTCTTCTCCCTCTTTGCGAGCTTTACGGAGTACCTTTTTTGCCAACGCTTTATCGATCGCCAAAGGATCAGCATACACACTTACCACAGGTACGCTTACCGCTAGCTCTTTGCCATTTCGGTCAAAAATCATCCCGCGCTGAACATTTAACTTTTCAACACGAACTGTACGCTTTTCGTTTTCTTTAATCGCTTTATCAGGCTCTATGACTTGCAAAAATGCCGCTCGTGCGACCAAAGTCATAAAAACCATAAGCATCACGCCACATACCAGCGCAAAGCGCCAAGTGATGATTGATTGAGTCTTTTGCTTTGGCTTATTCATGGCAGCACAATCACCTGTTCGTCTTTACTTGTTGGACGTTTCATTTCTAGCTGCATCTTGGCAATCTCTTCAATCCTTGCATGCTGTGAATAAAATTCCTCTTCAACAACGAGGTAACGCCATTGCAGATCTAATTCATCACGTTGCTGTAATAGCTCATCTTGTAGTATTAATTGTTGCCTAGTTAAATGTGTGATCTGAACAACACAAAGTGCAGAAATCAAGATCGTCACCAGCAACAACGCCGTCAGCTTATTAGAAATTAAGAAGTGGCTAATTTCGACAAACAGATTCGGTTGGCGTTGCTTGCTGGCATTCATTAGAGCTTCTCCGCCACTCGCAATACCGAGCTGCGAGAGCGTGGGTTCAGTGCAATCTCTTGATCGCTCGGTTTAATGGCTTTACCCACTGCCTTTAAGGTGAGATTTTGTTTAAGTTGTTCATCCGTTAAAGGCAGACCTCTGGGTATCGCCTCTCCCTTACTCTGCTTCTTGATAAACTGCTTTACGATACGATCTTCTAAGGAATGGAACGAGATCACCACTAACCGCCCACCAGGTTTTAATACCGCTAGGGAGGCTTGCAATGCCGTCTGAATTTCTTCTAACTCACTGTTAATGTAAATTCGAATAGCTTGAAAAGTGCGAGTTGCGGGGTGCTTGTGCTTATCTTTCACAGGCACAGCATCATCAATTAATTGCGCTAATTGCGCCGTGGTGGTAATTGCGGTGTGCTCGCGTATTTCGATGATTTTACGTGCAATACGGGTGGCAAACTTCTCTTCACCGTATTTTTTTATCACAAACACCATTTCTTCTAGCTCAGCTTCAGCGAGCCATTGAGCAGCACTTCGACCCGAATCAGGATCCATCCGCATATCCAGTGGCCCGTCTTTCATAAAACTAAAACCACGATCGGCATCGTCAAGTTGAGGAGAAGACACGCCTATATCCAGTAAAATACCGTCGACTTGACCTAAAATTCCAGCCTCTTCAGCGACTGATTTTATTTCTGAGAAACGACTGCGCGCGATTGCAAAGCGCGTATCATCAGCAAACTTCTGAGCAGCTTTGATCGCTTGAGGATCCTGATCAATCGCTTGCAAACGCCCAGAGGTTAATCGCTTGAGGATTTCGCCTGAGTGCCCACCTCGTCCAAATGTTCCGTCGATATAAATACCTTCGGGATTGATTGCTAGAGCATCTAATGTTTCGGCCATTAACACCGAAATATGCTTAAACTCTTCGCTCATTAATTTATCTACCCCTACAAGGAAAAGTTTTCCAATTCAGGGCTTTCCTCAAAGTTTCCTGAATGTTCAATTTCAGTATCTGCTTGCATTTGCTGATACCAGCGTTCTTCATCCCAAATTTCAAATTTATTTAGCAATCCAACTAGCATAATTTTTTTCCCAAGCTGTGCATGTGCTCGTAGTGCCGGAGCTAATAAAATTCTGCCGTTTTTATCTAGTTGGTATTCTGTAGCATGACCGAGCAACATGCGTTGCCAGCGCCTTACTCTGGGATTGGTGTTAGAGATGCGACTTAATTTGGTCTCAATTTCTAGCCATTCGGTGAGTGGGTAAAGCCACAAACAAGGTTCATTGATCGCAATAGTACAAATAACCGTCCCCTGAGCTTCAGACAGCAGCGGTTGACGGTACTTGGTTGGTACCGCAAAGCGCCCTTTGTCATCCAAAGCTAGCGAACTTGCACCTCGAAACATGAGTGACCCTATTTATAAGTTGGCTGATCCAGTTTGATCCACTAAAACCCACTTTTTACCACAGAAGAACAGTCTAGGGCTTGACAAGCACTTTTGTCAAGCTAAGTCGGTACCTTTAACACCTTTGCAAGCCAGAAAAATCGCGGGATTTGTGGAAGATCATGAATTTGGTGGAAAAAAGTGGAGAACAGAAAAAACACCAATAATTTTGACTTGATAATCATCTCATACTTTAAAATTAGAAATTAAAAATTCCTAACTTCAAGGAGAGCGTGACAGTCCCAAAAACAGTGAATTATTTATGCAAATTTGCTTGGTTGTCCCCTTTGGATTCGGTATCATTCGCGCTCTTTGATCAGCTCCACAGGTGGGATTATTCTAAATTCTTCAATAAAGTTTCGATTTTATCGCTTACTTGTTCTACTCTGCTTACCATGTTTGATCATTATTTTATTCTTATTATGTGAGCAACGTCAGCAGGCGTTAACACAACAGTCACAACAAGCTTTACATTATGCTAAGCAGGTTGCGGCTATCCAACAGGTAGAGCTTGCCGATACAGAACTTGTGTTGCAGCAATTATCGACTCGTATTGACCACCTTAAAGTAGACAATGGCAATTGCCCTGCCCTTTTGTATCATGCGATGCTTCTCAGCCCAAATTTGGCGAACCTAGGCATAGTCAACGCCCAAGGAGATGTTCTCTGTACCACGCACCAAACCGGACAAGGTGCCATTAATATTGCTGACAGAGGCTATTTTAAAGCGGCCATGCGCACCGCCAAATTCAGTGTCGGTGAATACCAGATAGACAGAAGCATGCAGCGCGCTACCGTGAACTTTGCACTGCCTATTTATGATCAACAACAGCAGTTTTTGTTTATGCTCGTTGCCGTAAAAGGCTTGACTCATTGGAGTCAAACCCTTGCAAAACTACCTTTGCCTGTTGGGACGCGCGTTATGATAGCTGATGCAAAAGATCAGATCATTGCACAATACCCAGCCTCTAAGGCTGAGCTTGGTCGCGCTGTAAGTACAGCTTGGCCTCGCAATTTGCAACAGCAAGCAACCTTACTTAAAACGCCACAAGGCAACCGCTTAGTCTATGTTAAACAACCTTTAGATAGCAGCGGCCGCGCTTTACAAATTTATTTTAGTTTTGATTTTGAATCTCAGTTAAGCAAGATTGACAACCGCTTTGCCATATTCTTGGGGATTTTCTTTTCGGTGGTCGCCCTGTTATTTTGGCAAACACATTGGCAGCTAAAACAGCAACTGCTTAAACCATTACGGACTTTAACGCACGCAATTGCCAAATTAGAATCCGGTAAACAAGACTCTGATTTTGAAGCTACAAAAGTACCGAGTGAGTTTGAGCATATTGCTGAACGTTTTGCACACATGGCAAGAACGAGGCTAGCCGCAGAAGATAACGCCAACCACAGACTCGCGGTAGTCAGAGCGTTGATTAATGCCTTACCAGATAGTTATGTACGCCTAGACCAACACGCACAAATTTTGTCTCGATATGGTGCTTACACAGATGGTGCTCACACCCTAGAGGCACTGTTGCCCGAGCATATATACAAGAGGATCTGTGCAGAGCTCGCGATGTTAAACGATGACACCTACGTACAACTGGAGTTTTCCCCCACAGCCAATCAAGTTGTTGAGTGTCGCCTGTGTGCGATTGAGTCACACCCTCAAGCCCTGCTTATTTTTCGTGATATTAGTCAGCGTAAACACCAAGAAGAAGCCTTAAATCTGGCGGCGCTAGTTTACAATAACAGTAGCGAGTGCATGATAATTACCGACGCTAATGGCTTTATATTAGACGCTAACCTTGCATTTACTAAAGTGACAGGATACACCCGTGCAGAAGTATTAGGTAAATCTACCTCCATACTAAGCTCTGGGCAGCATGATCACAGCTTCTATAAACTTATGTGGAAACAATTAAATGAACATGGTCGCTGGCAAGGTGAAATCGTTAATCGCAAGAAAAATGGTGAACTGTATACCGAGTGGTTAACCATCGACAGTGTCTATGACAAGAATCGAGAGATCTACCGTCGTGTTGCTATTTTCACCGATATTACAGAAATAAAACGAAAAGATGCGCTAATTTGGCGACAGGCGCATTTTGACGAACTCACAGATCTGCACAATCGCGTTGGCCTCAAAAAGCACCTGAAAAAGCAAGTTAATAGTAGCAAACGACGCACGGCTGTATTACTACTAGATCTCGATAATTTTAAAGATATTAACGATACTTTAGGTCACTATTACGGTGATTTATTACTAAAATCCGTGGCCGAGCGGCTCAAAAAAATCTCGCCGCAGGCGTTTTTATCACGTATTGGTGGTGATGAGTTTGTGTTTGTCCTACCTGATGATAAGGATAAAACCGAGTGTAAGGCACTCGCCGCGCAAATTCAGTCCGCATTAAAACAGCCATTTGAGATCCAAGATGAGCAGTGCCACATTACTGCGAGTATTGGAATTGCCGCGACCCCAAACGACGGTAATGGCGCTGAGTCACTATTAAAAGCCGCCGACCAAGCAATGTATCGAGCGAAGCAACAAGGCCGCAACGGCTATGTCATCTTTGATGATACTTTGCGAAAAGTAGCAGAATCAAGAATGCAAATGCTTAAAGGTATCCGAACAGCGCTCAATCACAGCCAGTTTGAAATGCACTATCAGCCGATTGTGTCATTGCATGACAACCATATTGTAAAAGCAGAAGCACTGATACGATGGCGTCATCCTGAGCAAGGTATGGTAAGCCCAGCTGAGTTTATTCCCTTAGCTGAAGAAACCCAATTAATTCACAATATTGGTGATTTTGCTTTCACACAATCACTGGATACCCTGACTCAGTTACAGCACTTAGGTCATGATACCCAAATAAGTATTAATGTATCTCCGGTACAATTTGCCGCGAAAAACTGCACACTTGCATCTTGGCATGACAAATTAACCACGTTAAACATCGCTGCAAAGCAAGTCGTGCTCGAAGTTACTGAAGGTATGATGCTGCATAATGATAGTCGTACTAAGCAACGTGTTGAGCGACTAAAACAACATGGTTTTCAATTTGCACTTGATGACTTTGGCACCGGTTATTCTTCTTTGGCTTATTTACAACAATTAGATTGCCATTTTGTAAAAATAGATAAGCGCTTTGTGGACAGTATCGCCACTAATGAAGACGATTTAACACTTTGTGAGACCATCATTCTAATGGCACATCGATTGGGCTTACGTGTTATTGCTGAAGGCGTCGAAACAGCCACTCAACATCAACTGCTAAAACAAGCAGGATGCGACTTTGGTCAAGGCTATTACTATTCAAAGCCGCTACCACAAAATGAGTTTCTGGCCTTAATGACAGAAAAAAGCCACATAGCTGTGGCTTAATGACTTTTGGGCTTGGTTTATTCAGTTAAACCAAGCGCAGCCATCATTTTATTAGCAATATCAACGTGATGCTGCATCGTTGAAAATTGCTTAGTTACCCCTTGCGGGCCATAAGCATAAACAGGGACAGGGGCAGCGGTATGGGTGCCCGTGCCCCAAACAACGTTTTGCTCTGACGCAAGCGCTCGTGCAATTTTACCTGTATAGTCTTCTTTCGCATACACATAGAAATCACTAAAGTCTTCAAACGCAGGGATCATATCCGCGCTATTTTCATCGTATACGCTCTGACCAACTTTTGCCGCGTTATCTAGCGTCACTGTATACGCTGTCATATCTGCAATTGTTGCTTGCCACGTTGAGCCAGACACATTCTCATAGGCTTCATCTGGAGCTGCTGCCGCTAGAATATCGAAGAAGGTGCCCGTTTGTGCGTAAAGCTTGTCTAATTGCGCAAGTGGGCCAAAGTTAAACTTGGGGTGATATTCTTTTGCAACACCGTTAACATACATACCATCACCAGACAGCGTCTGTGCTTCTGGTCGCTCATGCTTTGAATAACTAAAACCAAAACTGCCCGTTTCATGGTCTGCAGTCACAACGACTAGTGTATCGTTACGGTCTTTTACCCATTCATGCACAGCTTCAACAGCTTCATCAAATTTAAGCAGCTCGTTTAACATCCAACCCGCATCGTTTGCGTGACCCGCCCAATCAATTTGACCACCTTCAATCATTAAGAAAAAGCCATCTTCATCTTTAGATAAAATATCTAAAGCCTTAATTGTCATTTCTTTTAGTGAAGGCTGTGTACAGCTGTCGTTTTGTTGACAAGCTTTATAAGCAATGGCGTCATTCATACCTGAGTTTGCAAATAGACCAAGTACTTTCTCACCTTCCAAACTATTTAGCTGTGCTTTATCAAAAGCAAGGCCATAACCGTGCTGCTCTTTTGCTTCAACAACGAGATTTGTTTCATCACCACGCTTTGATTTTTTATACACACTACTTGGCATACCAAGCGCATCAAACTGAGCTTTAAGCTCTGCATTATCTGGTGTACTCTTTGGTACAAATACACGCGCACCACCAGATAGCATCACATCAACATTGCCTGAACGTACCAACTGTTCGGCGATTTCTGCTTCATAAGAACGATGCGGCATATGTGCGGCGAAAGCCGCAGGTGTTGCATGAGTGATACGGGTGTCAGACACAAGACCTGTTGCTTTACCGGCTGCTTTAGCTTTTTCTAAGATAGTTGCAACTTTATTACCTTCGGCATCAAGACCTATCATTTCAGAGCCAGCTGCAATGCCTGTAGCTAACTGTGTTGCAGAACAAGCGGAATCAGTCACAAGGCTGCCTGTTGCCCCATGCGGCGCATTAAGCGATAGACCCAAATGACCACCCGCAGCAAGTTTAGAAAGCGCTGTTTGGTTGCCTTTATTTTTATAAGTAGAGTTTGGCGCGCGCTGAGCGTATTCTTCAAGTAAGCCAACTTGCTGTGGTCCCATACCGTCGCCGATCATAAGGATCACATTCTTTACTTGTGTCACTTCTTGCACTGGAACCTCTTTGATGACTTCAACTTCTTTGATCACCTCAACGGTTTTAGTATCGTCATCACACGCGGTAAGTAATATTGCAGAGATAGCAACTGTAAGTAACTTTTTATTCATTGTACTGTTCCTGAAACGTAATATTTGTCTGTAAGGCAGGCACAGTCTAGGCGCGTTACATGACTTTTTTATTTCAGCAAAGTGACAAAAATTATATTACTTTACAATGAGTTATAATATAACAATACAGTTTGGCGCGAAGTTACTCTGTATAGTTTTCATGATGTAGAGTCATCACTCTCTGCCTAAAGTACTGGTAAATAATTTAGAAATGGGTCGACTAGATAGCCCAAATACAAAAATGCTCAGCAACACCGTTGCCATCGCCACTTGAGTAATTAGCAAACCATTTGGCAACTCTTCGCTGAGTAGCATTAAGGTTAGCACCACCGACGCCAAGCCTTTAGGGCCAAACCATGCTAAAGTAAAACGCTCTTTGGTTGTCAGATCACCACCTAATAAACAAAGGTATACTGGGAGCAATCTAAATAAGGCGGTCGCCAACACTGCGTACACCCAAACCTGCCACTCTGTGACTGCCAAAAGCACCACACTGGCCGACAAACCAAACACAATCCAAATGATAAAAGCCGCAAATTCAGCGAGGTGTTCCCCTTCCTCGATAAGCTGATCTTTAAACGCATCACGATAATATTTATCAAACAGCAAACCGCTGACAAATGCAGCAATAAAACCGCTGCCATGCAGTACTTGGGTTACCGAGAAAACTAAAAAAGCAATACCAACAAAGAGAAAAGGGCTGGTTTTAGACGCAAAAAAATGATGTTGATAGGCACGTTTAAGTAACCAAATGATCGCCCCGGTCAGTAACCCCGAGACAACAAGTGCAGTCCCTACTTCTCGTATAAAAATCCCAGCAAATGATTCAGTTGTCGCTTGCGTTCGCTCAGCTAACACTCCCAGTAAGAACAGAAATACCGGAATACATAGGCCATCATTTAGGCCACTTTCTACATTAATTGCCTCACGTAATCTGGTGGGCACAGACTTATCCTGAATGAAGGTTTTGCATAAAGTGGCATCGGTTGGAGTGATTATTACCGCAATTAAAAAGCAAGCCAACCAAGATAACTGAAACAGCTCATGAGCTATCCAAGCACCGAATACCATGGTTAATGGCAGCCCGAGCAATAATTTAACTGGTAGCTGGAAACTGTGGGATAGCACCCGTAGTCGTGTTTTTGCAGCATCGGAGAATAGATAAATCGCAAGCGTCAGCTCAATAACTGGCAGCAGTGTTTGTAAACCATCAATATCAACAGCGAATGCCTGCTGTCCATCCTCAGTATTACCAAGCGCTAACCCGATAACTCCACCGGTTAGCATAAACCACATCGGGGCGGTGAGCTCCGCCCTATCTAGTTGTCTAGCTGTGATGCTATAGATAAAAAGAGAAAGTCCAATCGCCGCAATCAAAGCATAAATCACGTTGCTATTCCTTTACTGAAAACCGGTTGCTGATAACGCGAGTATGACAAACCTTATTCAGTTAAGCCAAACATCTAATAACAACCTCCTATTTCCTATAAAACGTACTAAATACTCAAGAGCAGCCGGCGCTAGTTAATTTTTAATCTTTATGTCATCGGACTGTAAAAAACCGTCATTACTCTATCTGCAACAAACTGGACTAGACCAGAAAACTTAACCCAAACTTTTGAGAAAAGAGCAATGAAAAAACTCACCCAAATCGCAGCTGCCGTGTTACTCACCACCAGTCCCAGCTTATATGCTGCGACAGGTAAACTCGTTGGTGTAGTAAAAGACCCACAAAGTAATCTGTCTGGCGCTGTTATCTCGGTCAAAGGCCAAGATGCTTCCACTGTATCTGATTATCGTGGTCGCTTTGAACTACCAAAACTGGAAGCAGGTCGCTACACCCTAGTGGTGAAATATATGGGTTATCAGGAAACTGAGCTTCAGGTTGAGGTGATTGATGGCAAAGTCACTACCTTGTCTCCAATCTTATTAAACCAACAACAAACGATGGAAGAAGTGGTCACGGTTGGGCAAATCTTCCGTGGCGCAATGGCCGCAGCAAATAACCAAAAAAATGCTAGTAATATCAAAAGTATCATTTCTGCCGATGGGATTGGTAAATTACCAGATAGAAATGCCGCTGAAGCCGTGCAACGTATTCCAGGTGTGTCGATAGAGCGTGACCAAGGTGAAGGCCGCTTTGTTGCAGTGCGTGGTTTACCGTCACAATGGAGCTCGGCCAGCATCAACGGTAACCGCCTTCCAACCGCAGAAGAAGAAACCACCAGCCGCGCCACTGCGTTCGACTTTTTTCCAAGCGAGTTGATTGAGTTTGTGGAAGTGTCTAAAGCTATCACTCCTGACATGGAAGGTGATGCGATTGGCGGGAATGTTAATTTCGTGACCAAAAAAGGCGCTGATGATTTTATTCTCAAAACCAACTTCGCTGTGGGCCAAAACGAACTGGCCGATGGCACAAACTATTCTGCCAATGTGGTGTATGGCGACCGCCTACTCGACGACAAGCTAGGTTTTATCATTAACGCCACAGCGTGGCAGCGTGATTGGGCAACCGATAACTATGAGCCGCGCCGAGGTAACGATGGCTTAGGCATTTACCGTTTAGAGCTGCGTGATTATACCGGAACCCGTGAAACTTACGGCTTAAATGGCTCGCTGGAATATCAACTTGAAAACGGCACGCTCAGCGCCAGCGCGCTATATGGCACACTAATTGACGATGAAACCCACTATAAGCACAGGCTGCGTTTTGATAAAGACCGTGCTGAACTGCAGCATATTCGCAACGAACTCATCACCGAAATGCAAGGCTTTGAAATTGTGGGTGAACATGACTTTGGCTTTGATAAAACGCTCTCTTGGCAACTAGCCACGTACGAAAATGAGTTCCGCTATGGCGACAAACCCAACAGTGAAGACAACAGCTATTTTGTCGCCCGTTTTGATCAAAAAAATGTGGGATATGTTGGACTTGAAGACCGCGATACCGGTAAAAATTATGCCTACAACCAAGTAGACGGCGGCAGTAACCCTTGGAACGCCATAAGTAATCACTTCCCCTCGGGCTTTACACTCGATCCAAGCAAAACGGGCTTGTCTTGGGTTGAGCTATACAAGGTCTACGTCAACGAAAAAGACAGACTCGTCGCTAATGCCGACTTTGACTGGCAATACAATAACCAGCTAGCCGTTAAGTTTGGGGCAAAATACCGTGACAAAGTCCGTAAAGCTGACTTTGCCGATGAGTTTTACGCGTGGGACAACGAACAATTTGGCGCAGCGCCAACGCTTGCAGACTTTGCCTTAAGCGCTCAACCCGGTCGCAGCGATTACTTAAGCGAAGCCAAGTTTGATTATCGCACGCAGCTATCACAAGTGGCTTCCACCGATGCTCTTGCTCAGTTTTGGACGCAAAATCGCAATAAGTTCAAGCTAGATGTAGGTGAATCAGCACTCATCAGCAACGGTGGGGCGCTGGGCAGAAACTTTGATGTTGAAGAAACCCACGCCTCGCTCTACGGTATGGCAACTTACCAAGCCAGCGACAACTGGGAAGTATTAGGCGGCTTACGCGTTACCCGCACTGATACCGAAGTGTCTGGGTACACCTACTTAGCCGACGAAGACAAAGTTGTTGATACCACCAACAGCAATGATTATTGGTCAATTTTACCTGCACTACATGTTACCTATCGCGCCAATGACGATACCAATTATCGCATAGCACTAACTCGCACCTTTGCCCGTCCTGACTTTGGCTCATTAACACCAGGCGCAACTTACCTTGAGCAGGACAACCAGCTTAACTCAGGAAATCCAGCGCTCGACCCTACCTACTCAAATAACCTCGACTTGATGGTGGAATATTATTTTGACCGCGTTGGCTTAGTCTCTGCGGGGGTATTCTACAAAGATATCCAAGACCCAATCTTCCAAGCTACCAGCGTTGGCAATTACAACAACAAGCAAGGCGTGACCATCATCCGTCCTGAAAACGGCGATAGCGCTTGGCTTGCGGGCATTGAGCTGGCATTTAACCGCGACCTTGGTTTTATTTCTGACAGTTTGAGTAACTTTGGGGTAATGACCAATGCGACCTTTATGGATTCTGAAATGCAGATCCCAGAGCGCACAGAAAAAGTGGCCATTCCACGTCAGGCCAATGAGCTTTACAACTTTACGCTGTATTACGACGACACCCGCTTTGCAGCTCGAATAGCGCTGAATCATAAAGGTGCTTATATCGAAGAGCACGGCGGCGATAGCCAATCGGATAGCTACTATGGCGCCAATACCAGCGTCGACTTTACAACGTCATACCAACTTAACGAACAAACGTTAGTTTACCTAGAGCTAAGTAACCTCACCAATGAAGCATTGCAGTACTACCAAGGTGAGCAAGGTCGTCCATTACAGGTGGAATACTATGGTATCCGCGGCATGGTCGGCATTAACTACCAATTTTAGTACCAATTCACTTGATTAAGCCGATTGGTATACACCGGTTGACGGGCAATCCACAAAGGATTGCCCTCGAATTATCGAGGATCCTATGATGTTGCAGATCACGCTATTTAACACTCGCCCACACTGGCTAAAAGACGCCCAAGGTATCGGCTTTGTGCTATTTGCCGCGACCAGTGCGTTTATGACTTACTTTTGTATGTACGCCTTTCGTAAGCCATTTTCGGTCAATACCTATGAAGCCTTTGATGACCCGAGCTGGGTTGTTAGCTTTAAAATTGCTCTGATCCTTTCGCAAGTATTTGGCTATCTATGCGCGAAATTTATCGGCGTTAAAGTGATTGCTGAAATGCAGCATCATTATCGCGGCCGAGCGATTTTGGCCATGATTTTAGTCGCCGAGCTCGCACTGGTGCTATTTGCCATCACTCCTACGGGCTGGAACCTGGTTTGGCTGTTTGCCAATGGCCTCTCCCTTGGCATGATTTGGGGTTTGGTTTTTAGCTTTTTAGAAGGTCGTAAAACCACCGAAATCTTAGGTGCGGTACTCAGCGTAACTTTTATTCTTGCCTCTGGATTGGTCAGAACTGTGGGTAAATGGCTGGTGAGTGAACTCAATGTGCCTGAACTGTGGATGCCAGCGGCAACCGGAGCGATTTTTCTGCCGCTGCTTGTACTTAGCGTTGCTTGTCTTAATAGTATTCCTGAACCTACACAAGAGGATGAACAATTACGACAAAAGCGCGCGCCAATGGATGGCAAAGCACGGCTGGCATTTTTTAAACAGTATTGGTTTGGAATAACCGTACTGGTGCTTAGCTTTTTACTCTTTACCGGCTTTCGTGACTTTAGAGATAACTTCTCAGCCGAGATCTGGCAGGCCTTAGGTTATGGGCAAGAACCCGCGATTTTTGCTTATGCCGGGATCCGCATCGCCTTTATCGTGCTCATTGCGCTTGCCGCATTGGTGTTAATTAAAAATAACCGCATCGCATTTTTTGCCAATCATGGCTTTGTCTTACTCGGGGCTTTACTACTGGCTGGCAGTACGTATTTATACCAAACCCAAAGTCTCGATCCTAAAACTTGGATGGTACTGCTGGGGGCTGGTCTTTATATCAGTTATATCCCCTATAACTGCTTTTTGTTTGACCGCATGATCTCAGCAGTTGGCTCGACTGCGAACGCCGGTTTTTTAATTTATCTGGCGGATTCGGCGGGCTACATCGGCTCAGTGGGCATTTTGCTCTATAAAACTTTTGCCACACCGGAGCTCAGCTGGCTGCACTTTTTTACCATGGCCTGCTATTGGGTGGCGTTTATCGCAAGCGCCCTCGTAGTGAGTTCAATTATTTATTTTGCCGTGAAATTAAAGCGACCACGTAAGGCGTCAACGCAACTACGCGCCACGGCACTTTCATCACATATTTCCTAGCTAGGAGTCTTTGCAACATGAAACACATTGAAGCATTAATTTTGGATTGGGCTGGTACTGTGGTCGACTATGGTTCGATTGCCCCTACCAGTATTTTTGTTGAAGCATTTAAGCAAGCGTATCAATTTGATATTTCCTTGGCTGAAGCGCGCGGTCCGATGGGAATGGGTAAATGGGATCACATTAATACCTTGCTACAAATGGAGAGCGTTCGCACCCGCTGGATAACGCAATTTGGTCAGCCACCGAGTACGGCAGATGTTGACCATATTTATCAAACCTTTATGCCACTTCAACAAGCAAAAGTCGCCGACCGAGCTGCCCCCATTCCGGGCGTACTTGCGGTGATCAAACGATTACAACAACAAGGCGTTAAGATTGGCAGTTGTTCTGGGTATCCCAAGCCTGTGATGGACGTACTAGTGCCTGCCGCTGCCGACTATGGTTATCAGCCAGATTGTGTGGTTGCCAGTGATGAATGTGCAGCTGGCTCTCGCCCAGGTCCCTGGATGGCGTTAGAAAACGTACAACGACTTGGCATTAATCGCGTGTCTGGGTGCATAAAAGTCGATGACTCCGCGCCGGGAATAAGCGAGGGATTAAATGCCGGCATGTGGACCGTAGGACTTGCTTTAACGGGTAATGCGGTGGGGCTTAGCGAAGAAGAATGGACTGCGCTCAGTCACGAAGAGCAAAGAGCACGTTCCCTTAGTGCTTATCAGCAACTCGGCGAAGCCGGTGCGCACTATGTGATTGACTCACTTGCTGATATAGAAATGGTTTTGGTGGATATTTCTGCTCGTATCGCCCGTGGAGAGCGCCCGTAATGCGTTTTCAGCCTTTTTGGTTTGATGAAGCAATCACTCAAGCCGATATTGAAGCCGCAGCCAGCGCGCCGCATCATGGCGCGTTGGATACCCAAGTTTGTATCATAGGTGGCGGCTTTACTGGCCTTTGGACAGCCATAACGCTGAAAAAGCAAAAACCTGAGCTGAATATCGCCATTATTGAAAAAGACCTCTGTGGACAAGGCGCCTCGAGTCGTAATGGTGGAGCTATGCTGACATGGTCGACTAAGTTTGCCAGCTTAATTAAAGAGTTTGGCTTAGAACAAGCCTGCTTTTTAGTGCGCCAGTCTGAGCAGGCCGTTCATGACATTAAAGCCTTTACCAGTAAACACGGGATTGAATGTGATTGCCGCATTGATGGTACTTACTATACGGCTTCAAATCACAGCCAGCGCAATGCCTTTGGCCCCATTACCACGCTACTTGAGCAACACCAGCTTAATGCGTGGCAAACTCTGGATAAAGCGCAGTTGCAAGCAACCGGATCTAATGCCAACCTTGCTGGAATTTACTCCCCCCACGGGGGTAGTGTTCAACCCGCCAAGCTTGTGCGTGGACTGATGAAGGTGGCAAAAGCCCTTGGGGTCAAGGTATTTGAACACACCCGCTACCTAAAGCACCAAGGCCAAGACACGCTAACCATCACCACAGACAAAGGCGAGATCAGAGCCAATCAGCTAGTATTTGCCGTTAACGCTTGGCTGCCAAGCTTATTGCCGCAGTTTTCTCGAAGCGTAGTGTTAGTTTCGAGCGATATGGCGATCACCACACCAGCACCTGAAAAGCTTGCAGCAATGAGGCTTAGCCACGGTGCTCCGGTGATTGATGCACGTATTTTCGTGAATTACTACCGCACCACCTCAAGCGGTCGATTAATGCTTGGCAAAGGCGGGAATTATTTTAGTTTCAATAATCAAGTGAGAGACACCTTTCACCGTGCTAGCCGCTATCAAGCGATTCTTGAACGCTCATTTAGCCATTTCTTTGCACATCACCAGCTCGAGATAGACAGAACTTGGACTGGACCTTCAGACCGAAGTGTCTCTGGCATACCTTTCTTTGGTCATTTAAATGGTCAAGCTAATGTGTTTTATGGCAGTGGTTACTCAGGCAACGGCGTGGTGCAATCCTATTTAGGTGGGCAAATCTTAGCGAGTCTTCTGCTTAATCAACATAACGACTGGCGTCACTGCGCTTTGGTCAACCAAACGCTTAAACAGTTTCCCGTCGAGCCATTTCGCACCGCGGGCGCCTTAATGGTGAGAAATGCTATTCGCCGTAAAGAAAGCGCTGAGGATAACAACATGCCACCGCATAAACTCGATGTTTGGCTAAGCAAGCTCAGTGGCAGCGCAGCAAAATTAGACCCGAACGTGAAGCAGGAGTATATAAAGTGAATGCCATTGCACAAATAAAACAGCTATTTGAGCAATATGGTCACGCCACCTATGACGAGGCATGCAGCCAAATTTACCATGCCGAGCAATGCGCCACCCTCGCGAAAGAAAGTGGTTATGATCAAGCGACCCAAATCGCTGCATTTTTACATGATATTGGCCATTTTGTTGCCCAGTCTCAGAATAACGCCGACTTTACCTCGCAGGGATATAGCAATCATGGCAATTTAGGGGCAGATCACTTAACCCAGCTTGGCTTTGACCGCGCGGTGACAATACTAGTACGCAAACACGTAGATGCGAAACGCTATCTGGTCAGTATGGATGAGAAGTATTACCAAACGCTCTCTCCAGCCAGTCGATTAACGCTAACAAGACAAGGCGGAAAAATGAGCCCCGAAGAACTTTCGGCATTCTCCAAGCTGCCTGAATTGGACGCCATTATCGCGCTGCGTCGTTTTGATGATTTAGGAAAAGATCCAAATTTAACCGTTTTGCCTAGCAGTTATTGGTTTAGCCAAATAGAAACCTATTTGGCGAGTTAAACCAATCTGAGTTTACAAGTCTCAAATTATAAATATTTATCCTGTCATAAAACGATAGTAAGCTTGTCACAAAAGGTTTTATCGACTCAATTATGCTGCTTTATCAACGTATTCGAAACCATATCCAAGCGCTGCTCGCCGCTGGCAGCATGACGCCCGGTGCCAAACTACCTTCAGAGCGCGCGCTGCAAGAAACATTTAGCTCAACACGGATCACCGTCCGTGAAGCCCTAGCACGACTAGAAGCCGAAGGACTTATCTTTAGCCAAAAGCGTCGCGGCTGGTTTGTCACGCCGGAAAAGCTCAAATGGCACCCCGCTAAAAAAGTAAACTTTAACCACCTTGCCATTGAACAAGGCTTTGCACCAACAACTCAAGTAGTGGCAATTAATGCCCCTTCCACAGAGCCTGAGTTTAGCCGCTCTCATTTTGACGGCCAGCCGGTGTATGAATTAACCCGAGTACGCGCGCTAGATAGTCGCGCAATAATGATGGAACAGATCTATTGTGCAGCCGAACGTTTTGCCGACTTGCACAACCAACCGCTGGATGGCTCTATCACGGAAGCGATGTCGACTCACTACCAAGTTGACGTCAGCTTTGAGCAGTGTGTAATAAGCGTCACCGTACTACCCGATGATGTTGCCGACAAATTAGAAAAGAACAGCGGCGCACCTTGCTTAAAGGTACTGCGCGCCCGCTATGACGCCGAGCAAGCATTAGTGGATTACAATATTGAATATTGGCTTCATGACGCCATAGAAATGATTGTTGAAGGCGTGTAACCCCCGTACCCGTAGGTCGTGCTTTAGCACGACAACCTTTCCATAGCTATTGTCGCGTCAAAAACATCTTCATTAATTCTATATTCTGCGTCTAAATGCGAGTTAGTGGTGGAATACGTACCATTGCTTACGCAGTGTTTATTACATACACCTGAGACTTTCCAGCTTCTGTTAGCACTGCGATAACTTGTGATTTGGTAAAACGTGATTTTTCTTAGTTAGCCTCATGCTTTAATGAGTGCAGAATCATTTTATGGGAAGGCGACAGCTCAGATTAGGCCATCGTTAACACAATTGAAGATTCGCTATTCATTTATTTAGCTAAAGGGGTGTAACCCCCTTAACCCATCGCCGCGTAAAGCGTCTCCTACCCTAACGGTTTACCAGTATATAGCTTCAGTAATAGCAATCGCCGCGTAAAGCGCCTCCCACCCTAACGGTTTATCAATACTTTGCTTCAGCAATACCCATCGCTGCGTAAAGCGGCTCCTACTCTGATGGTTTACCAGTATTTTGCTTGTGCGATAGCTTCTAGTAGTCCGCTAATGTCTGCGGCATATACTTCGCCAATATTACCAATTCGAAAGCAGTCCGCATTTGATACTTTACCGGGGTAAATCACATATCCTTTTTGCTTCAATGCTTCATAAAAGCGCTTAAATTCATAACTTTCTTCACTTGGTGAATAAAAAGAAGTGATAATAGGTGAGTGCATGGCTTCTGGTAACAAGGCTTCAAAACCAAGAGCTTTCATGCCGCTAACGAGTTGTTTTTGATTTTCGCTGTAACGCTTAAATCGCGCAGAAATGCCTCCCTCTTGCGCCAATTCTTCTAGGGCTTTGGCAAACGCTCTGACAACATGCGTTGGCGAGGTAAAACGCCATTTACCATGGTGGTTTTCCATGGTTTTCCACTGAGCGTGAAGATCCAACGAGAGTGAACGTGCTTGTCCTTCACAGGCAACCAAAAGCGCTGTTTTTGCGATCACAAAGCCAAAACCTGGGACACCTTGAATACACTTATTTGCTGAGCTAATGAGAATATCAATTTGCCACTCGTGCATATCCATCTCAACACCACCAAAACTACTCATGGCATCCAAGATCATGATTTTGTTGTGATGTTTCGCAAGCTCAGCTACGCGCTTAGCCGGATTCAGCATCCCCGTCGTGGTTTCGCAGTGTACCATTGCCACATGGGTGATCTCAGGGTATTGCTCAAGCGCTTGTGAGATCTGCTCAAGTTGTGGCAACTCGGTTTCAACAAAGTCGAGCGCTACCACATTAATATTTAGGTAGTTAGCTATCTCAATAATGCGCGCGCCATAGGCACCATTATTAATAACCAATAAAGTGCCAGACTTAGGAATAAAAGTTCCAATAGCCGCTTCAACACTTGCTGTTCCACAGCCCTGCATTAAGGTTGCACTGTAGTCATTACGATACTGTGGATCCGCAACCGCAATCTCACAAAGCTGCCTGCGAATAACTTGAACCACACCTTGATTGTAGTCATCATCCCAAGTGCACCAGTCTTGCAACATGGCTTCTTTCACACTGCGAGAGGTACTAAGTGGCCCTGGCGTCAGGAGTAAATAATCGTTGTTCATAACTTGCCTCTAAACTGGTCTATACCAGAATATTTAAGCGAGTTTAGGTGACATCGGTATGACAGTTTTATGAAACTAAGATTGATGTAGCGATGACGTTCGAAGCTTCGCCTTTGCTCTAAAAGGCAAAGGCGAAGAGAAGCGACAGAGGTTTAGGTTATTTAACCTGAACTTGGGGTAAGTAGTTAGTAAATTAACTAAAATAACTAAACGCAAAAGCTGTGATCTCACTCTAGCCAGAAGTTATTTCTTAATACAAGGCAAATTTGTGCGTCAATAGCAGGTCTATTGCAAGCAAATTTAACGCAGTAGTAAGGGATAACAGCTGCCAGAAAACAAGTTGTTATCCCAAGCTTAGGTTATTTATACCCGTTTGGATTATTGCTTTGCCAACGCCAGGTATCTTCCATCATTGCATCAAGCCCACGCTCGGCTTGCCAGCCTAGTTCAGACTTGGCTTTTTCAGGCGCGGCGTAACAAGCGGCAATGTCACCGTCGCGACGCGGTTTAATTTCGTATGGGATGGCTTTGCCCGCTGCTTTTTCAAACGCGGTAACCATCTCTAGTACCGAGTAGCCATTACCCGTTCCCAAATTATAGATATGCGTACCTGCTGCTACTGTAATTTTTTCAAGCGCTTTTAAGTGACCAATAGCGAGATCAACCACGTGGATGTAATCTCTCACACCTGTACCATCTATGGTGTCGTAATCATTACCGAACACACCTAAACTCGCCAGCTTACCAACTGCAACTTGTGAGATGTAAGGGAGTAAGTTGTTGGGAATACCATTTGGATCTTCACCAATTAACCCTGATTCATGCGCACCTACTGGGTTAAAGTAGCGCAGGATAGCAAAGGCCCAACGAGGGTCTGACTTTGCGACATCCTGTAGCACCATTTCAACCATTAGCTTTGATGTACCGTAAGGGTTGGTGGTACCACCAACAGGAAAGTCTTCACGAATAGGAAGGCTCGCAGGGTCGCCATACACCGTGGCAGATGAGCTAAAAACAAGCTTAAAGACATTAGCATCACGCATGGCATCAAGCAGTGTTAGCGTCCCTTGCACGTTATTTTGATAATACTCAATAGGCTTTTGTACCGATTCGCCTACCGCCTTTAAGCCTGCAAAGTGGATCACTTCCTCAATCTCATATTGCGCAAACACGCTATCGAGAAATGCCTTGTCAAGAATATCACCTTGATGGAATGCGGCTTCCTTTCCTACTATCTCTGAAACTCTATCTAATGAAGTCCGCTGAGAATTACTAAGATTATCAACAACTACTACCTTTCTTCCTTGCTGAAGCAGCTCCAATACAGTGTGAGAGCCAATATAACCTGCTCCACCTGTTACGAGAATCGTCATATCTATTCCTATATTTGTTGTGATCAGTCTTCACTGTGGCAGACAAATGCCAGTTTGTTGTTAAAAAAATTTAAACGAGAAATTGAGGTCTTACAGTAACTTCTTAGATTTCTGAATAAATGTACTTTTTTAGGGGAATTTAAATCACGATAAAAGATTTTATTATCCAGTGCATAGGCCACTTTATTATCGTCTAACCAAGTATAGTCCTGAACCTGACTTGGTAGTGCAAAATATCGCTGAATATGGTCGCTTTGTTTGTGGTAGGTTGCGAACCACGTTAAGCCATTAACTTGATAGGTAAAAGCAAACACATCTCGAGCACGGTTGTAAGATAAGCTCCGACCAATATCTTCAGCTAGAATTTGTGGCAGATGGCCGTTTATATCAGTGTACTGTAGTGTATGTGGAGCGCTTTCAGTGGCACCTAAAATAAACATGATTAGGTCTTGGTTATCACCCCAAGCGTGATACCCCACAGGCTCAATATGCTCAAAAACTCGACTTGGCTTCTGGGCATCATCAAAGGGATAGAACCACAACCTTTGTTTGCCTGATGCTTCGACCACGATCGCCGTTAACCCTGCGCCACTTGGGTGAAGTGTGGGTGAATATTCAGAGACCGGGGATTGTGTCAGGTTCGTTGTGTGTTTACTTTGAAAGTCATAGAAAAACAGATCTGTTTGGCTCTTACCATCAGTACTTACCTCTGCCGTATAGTAGACTCCAGAGTCGGTTACCAGTGGCTGATTAAAATACGCTGAATTGTCAGTAATTGGCTTTGCGCTAAAGTGCTCAGCTAATTCAGCTAGCCAAATTTGGCTTTTGGGCATAGAAGAATAAGCCGGTAAACAAGATGCCAAGGCAAATAAGCCAACCGCGAGCTTCACACGCATAGAAGTGAGCATGGATGTTCCTTTGATTTTTCGTTGTCGTTATATCGCTGCTCTATGATACCCAACACTCACCTTCAAGCAAAGCTTGCCAAAAACTTTGCTTCGCGTAACATCGAATTAACTGGTGATGAAAGCTAAGGCAAAATAATGTCAGACAAACACCCTATTATCGCTATTACTGGTAGCTCAGGCGCAGGGACTACAACGACGACAAGCGCGATAAAGCACATATTCCGCAGTCTAAATACCAAGGCCGCATACGTGGAAGGCGATAGCTTTCATCGCTACACTCGCCCTGAAATGGATAAATTGCGTCGCGAAGCGCTACAAGAAGGTAAACACATTAGCTATTTTGGTGAGGAAGCGAACGATTTTGGAGCACTAGAAAAGCTATTTAAAAGCTATGGTGAAACGGGGAATGGAAAAGTACGCCGTTATCTTCACACATTTGACGATGCAGTGCCATTTAACCAACTACCGGGCACCTTCACGCCTTACCAAGAGTTAGAGCACAATACCGATATGCTGTTTTATGAAGGATTACATGGTGGCGTTGTAACACCGGAATATGATGTCGCTAGTAATGTAGATTTATTAATTGGTATGGTGCCTATCATCAACCTTGAATGGATCCAAAAGCTTATTCGTGACACCAATGAGCGCGGCCACTCCAAAGAAGCGGTTATGACTTCAATCGTGCGCTCAATGGATGATTACATTAACCATATCACCCCACAGTTTTCTCGCACCCATATTAATTTCCAACGCGTACCCACTGTAGATACTTCAAACCCTTTTAGTGCTAAAGACATCCCGTCGTTGGACGAAAGCTTTGTGGTTATTCGCTTTCGTGGTATCGAAGATGTCAATTTTCCCTACTATTTACAAATGATTGAAGGCAGCTTCATGTCGCGTGTCAATACCCTCGTAGTACCGGGAGGGAAAATGGGGTTAGCGATGGAATTGGTGTTAACTCCGCTGATTAAAGAGTTGCTAGTAAAAAAACGTGCCCTCGAAAATATGGCACCTGTCGATTTACCGATTTAACCTGGCTTATCTTTTGATAAGAAATAATAGCTTCCTTGCATCACGCCATATCACACTTTACACTGACGTCTTTTAGGGCATTACGAGTAGTTGTAATATGGACGTGCTTACCGTTTTAGTAGGGTCTAAAAACCCAGTCAAAATCAACGCTGCAAAAGCTATCTTTACACTGTACTTTCCCAACGCCAAAATCGATTGTCAGGGCATATCAGCCCCCAGCCTTGTTGCTGACCAACCTTTAGGTGAGCAGGCCACACGAGAAGGCGCGGAAAACCGAGTTACTTACCTTAAACAGCATCACCAAGCTGATTTTTATTGTGCAATGGAAGGAGGCGCGGCCAAATTTGAGTATGGCGCAGCGACCTTCGCTTTTGTTGTCATCGCGAATAACACTCGTACTAGTATTGGTCGCAGCTGCAATTTGCCGCTACCGGCATCGGTCTACGCACGCCTTGAACAAGGTGAAGAACTCGGGCATGTGATGGACGACCTATTCAACACTACTAATATAAAACAACAAGGTGGTGCGATTGGACTGCTGACCAATCACCTCGCCACCAGAGAAAGTAGCTATACTCAAGCGTTATTGCTTGCCATGGCACCGTTTAACCACCCTGAGATGTATCCATAATGTCGCACTACAGCCATATTCTATTTGACGCTGATGAAACCTTGTTTAGTTTTAATGCCAAACTCGGGTTGCAAAAGCTATTTGCACATTATGATGTTGTGTTTAGTGATGCAGACTATGAGGAATATAACAGCCTCAACGCACCACTTTGGGTAAAATATCAAAATGGTGAAATTGACGCTAAAACATTACAAGTTACTCGTTTTAAACGCTGGGCAACAAAGCTCAATGTGACACCTGAAACCCTCAATGCTGGTTTTTTAGCGGCGATGGCAGAGATTTGTCAGCCACTGTCAGGTGCTCGCGCCTTGCTTGACAGTCTTAAGGGTCAGTGCACTTTGGCTGTCATTACCAACGGCTTTGCCGCACTTCAGCAAAAACGCTTAGAACATACAGGTCTTATAGATCGTTTTTCTGAAGTGGTGATCTCTGAGCTGGTGGGTAAGGCCAAACCAGATCCTAGTATTTTTGAACACACCTTAGCGTTACTAGGTAACCCTGACAAATCTAAGGTCTTAATGGTTGGTGACACGCCTGCGAGTGACATTTTAGGTGCAAACCGCTTTGGAATTGATAGCTGTTGGCTGCAACACGAAGGTAAAGTTTGTCCTGATCATATCAAGCCAACCTATACCGTAAAGTCACTTGCGCAGCTACAAGCCATTTTAAAGGGGTAATACCCAGCGCTTATTTGCGGGAGCAAGTTTACCTTGCGCGCTATAAAAAGTTCGCCGAGTAAATCGGCTCCTACCAAAGATAATTTGTGTGGGAACTTGTCTACCTTGCGCGCTATAAAAAAGCTCGCCGAGTAAACCGGCTCCTACCAAAGATAATTTGTGTGGGAATATACTTACCTTGCGCGCTATTAAAAAGCTCGCCGAGTAAATCGGCTCCTACCAAAGATAATTTGTGTGGGAATACACTTACCTTGCGCGCTATTAAAAAGCTCGCCGAGTAAATCGGCTCCTACCAAAGCGAATTTGTGTGGGAACTTGCCTACCTTGCGCGCTATTAAAAAGCTCGCCGAGTAAATCGGCTCCTACCAAAGATAATTTGTGTGGGAATATACTTACCTTGCACGGTATAAAAAAGCTCGCCGAGTAAATCGGCTCCTACCAAAGCGAATTTGTGTAGGAGCAAGTTTACCTTGCGAGCTTTTACCGCTTTAAAGATGCGCTGCTCTAAACAGCGCTTATCAAATAATTAAAGTGCCGAGCGCTGTCTCAATACTTCAAACAAACATACACCAGTGGCAACCGACACATTTAAGCTAGATACGCTACCGACCATAGGGATCTTTACCAGCTCATCACAGTGCTCACGTGTTAGGCGGCGCATACCATCCCCTTCCGCCCCCATAACGATGGCCATAGGCCCTGTTAGGTTGGCATCAAACACAGCAGTATCAGTTTCTCCAGCGGTACCAACTACCCACACTCCTGCCTCTTTAATATCACGCAACGTACGAGCAAGGTTCGTCACTTGAATGAGCGGAACCGTTTCGGCTGCACCACATGCCACTTTTCTTGCCGTGCCATTCAGTTTTGCTGACTTATCTTTAGGTACAATCACACCATGTACACCAGCTGCATCCGCACTACGTAAGCAAGCTCCTAAGTTGTGAGGATCTGTCACCCCATCCAACACCAAGAAAAACGGTGTGGTTTCTCGTTGAATGATGTCATCAAGATCTTTTTCATTGAAAGCCCGCGCCGCTTTAACATTGGCAATAATTCCCTGATGTTGCTCACCATTTGCTTTGTTATCAAGCGCTTTACGCTGCATAAATTGCACCGAAATACCAAATTTACGCGCCTCATTGACCACTTGATTTAATCGCTTATCTTCACGTCCCTTTAGTGCATAAATTTCTAAAAAGCGCTCCGGCGCGTTATTCAAAATGGCTTCGATTGAATGAAAGCCAAAAATTAATTCGTTACTCACGTTAAAGCTCCCGCTTTAGATTTATTGTGCTTTTTTACTGCGATTTCTTTCATTTTTACCAGGACGTTTTGCTTTGCTTTTCGCCCCTTTCGTTTTTTTGCTGCTCGATTTCTTTTTCGATTTCAGCGTACCGGCTTTTTTCGCTTTTTTAAGCTCACCTTTTGGCGTTGTCTTCTTCCGCTTTTTAGACTTTCCAGCCCCTTTATCTTTGCCATTTACCGAGTCAGTCTCATCACGGCGTTTAGTCTCAGGGATCTTGCCTGCTTTAAGTTGTGCACGAACACTACCAGCAGCACCCTTAGCTGACTTTCTTCGTCTTGCGTATCTGTCTTGTTGACCTTCTTCGGCTAATGCTAAATTGATCCGGCGGTCATCTAAGCTCACCGAAGCAACCACGACATTAAGCTTATCGCCCAACCTAAACACAGTACGGCTATGCTCTCCAATCAAGCACTGCTTAGCTGCATCAAAATGGAAGTATTCATGACCCAAATTGCTGACATGGATCATACCGTCAATCTGCAAATCGTCCAGCCTGACAAATAAGCCAAAGTTGGTAACTGACGAGATCACACCAGTAAACTCATCACCAACATGGTCTTGCATAAACTCACATTTAAGCCAATCAGCAACTTCACGGGTCGCGTCATCAGCGCGGCGCTCTGTCATTGAGCACTGCTCACCGAGTTGTTTTACTTCATCTTCGTTATAAATATAAGCGCCACTCACGGGTTGCTCTTGTTGCTGCAAGATGCCTTTGATCGCACGATGCACGACTAAATCTGGGTAACGACGGATCGGTGAAGTAAAGTGGGCATAGGCTTTTAATGCCAAACCAAAGTGACCAATATTTTCTGGCTGATATACTGCTTGCTTCATTGAGCGCAGTAACATGGTTTGGATCAATTCTTTTTCAGAGCGATCTCCCAATGACTCAAGCGCTTGCGTCAACTCCTCTGGCGACGGATCGTTAGGTAATTGGCTTTCAATACCCAAGTCTTGCAAGAATTGTCTAAACTGGCTCAACCTTTCAGGATCTGGCTCATCATGAACACGGTACAAACTATGGGCTTCGTGTTTTTCCAATAGCTTTGCCGCAGACACATTCGCCAAGATCATACATTCTTCAATCAACTTATGGGCGTCGTTTCTAACAACAGGCACAATAGAGTCAATCTTACGATGCGCGTTAAAAACAAAACGTGTTTCTAGGGTTTCAAACTCAATTGCACCACGCTCCTGCCTTGCCGCTTTGAGCGCCATATACATGTTATGAAGCTCTGTGAGATGAGGCACAAGTGGCTGATAATCAGCCCTCAGTTTTTCATCGCCTTGTAAAATCGCATGAACTTTGGTGTACGTTAAACGGGCGTGAGAGTTCATCACTGCTTCGTAAAAGCGGTAGCCCGATAAGCGACCAGCTTCAGACACTGTCATTTCAGCGACCATACACAAACGGTCAACTTTTGGGTTTAGCGAGCACAAGCCGTTGGACAGCACCTTTGGAAGCATAGGTACAACTTGCTCAGGGAAATACACAGAATTTCCACGTTCTATCGCTTCTTTGTCAAGCGCGGTGCCTTTACCTACATAGTGAGAAACATCAGCAATGGCCACCCATAAACGCCAGCCACCTGACTTTTTACGTTCACAATACACGGCGTCATCAAAGTCCCGGGCATCTTCGCCATCAATGGTTACTAGCGGCAACTCGCGCAGATCAACACGACCCTGTTTAGCTGACTCTTCAACAAACTCACCAAGGTTTGCAACTTGTGCTTCTACTTCACTTGGCCACTCATGAGGAATGTCATGATTACGAAGTGCCACCTCAATTTCCATACCTGGCGCCATATGGTCACCTAATACTTCAAGTACTTTACCCATTGCATTCATTTGTTTGCTAGGGCTTTGAGTGATCTCTACCTGCACCATTTGATTATGACGAGCACCATTTTCTTGACCTGGTACTATGATAATATCTTGCGTAATACGCGGATCTTCTGGCACCACTACCGCCATGCCAAACTCAACAAAATACCGACCGACGACTGGCGCACGCTCTTTTTCAAGTACGCGAACAATGCGTGCTTCCACCTTACCACCTGAGCCTCGACTGCCAGCCTTCGCTAACACCCAATCGCCATGTAGCACTCGCTCCATTTGATACTTAGTGATAAACCAATCTTTGGGTTCGCCTTCCACTTCTAAAAAGCCAAAACCGTCACGATGGCCAACAACACGGCCTTTCACTAAGCCATCATCGCTTGGAATGGTGTAACACTTGAACTTATTGAAGTGTAACTGACCATCTCGCTCCATCGCGCGCAAGCGGCGTTTAAGTGCGACTTGACGCTCTTCGTCTAGCACTTTTAAGTCGAAACACAGTTGAGAGAAAGAAGGAGGTTTGGCCGCGCTTTTAATGTGCTCTAAGATAAATTCGCGACTGGGTACGGGGTTGTCGTATTTTTGCTGTTCTCTATCGAGATAGGGATCCTGTTTTGGCATTACTGTCTTGTTAAATAAGCTATGCTGTTATTTTAACCCAAAATAACAGCACTCGCATTAATTATCAGTGAACACAGTATGCGAATTCAAAATAAGTTCATATATCGGCTTGATGATAATTATTGATTCAAGCCTTTGGCTAAAATTTACCAACGATATTTAAAAACCAACCTTTTGAGTTATAGCTTAAGTCGGTTAAGTCATCCGAAAAGTGAGTGAAGTTATATCCCCCATTTTCATGTAAAAACCAACCTTGCCTATGTTTAATAATATCAAAAACTTATACTTTAACTACAGTGCTATTTGCATGAAAACATACAAAATAAATAACATACATAACACCAGATGAAGCCTATTATGCTGATAAATTCACTGCCTGATTTGAATGACTCTGTGGGGTGACCAGCTGTGCATGTAACTCTAATAGACGCTCAACAGACTGACGAGCCACAGCAGCGAGTGTATCCCAATCTATTGTCGAACCAGATTGTAGTAACTGAGACTGTAAGCTTTGAATATGTTCGACTAAGTTTATCATGCCAAAGTTCTGCGCTTCGGCCTCGATATAATGCAGCTTTTCTGCTGCCAAGTCCTGAACATCTAGCTCAATTAACCCCTTTATCTGGGCAATTTCATATTCAAACCTATCTGCAAGGTACATCAGTTTGGTTGCTAAAACTCCCGATGCTTCACTGTGTACAAGCTCTAAAAATTTAGGCCGGTCAATCAACACGTTGCGCTCAATGGAGGAAACTTGTTTGATCGTTGAGCTTTCTAATACCGCATAGAGACGACTTGGCATCACCGGCTTTGTTAAACAATCCTGCATACCAGCTTGTAAGCATCGCCTTTTCAATTCAGGGTCGCCGTCACCTGTCAACGCGATTACTTTGATTTTTTTCGTAAAACCAATTTCAGTAAATCGAGTTTTGAACCACTCAAGGCCATGCCCATCAGGTAAATGCATATCTAATAAAACAATATCAAAATGATGTGCAAGTAGAGTAACTTCAGCCTCTGCCAAGCTTTTAACTAGAGAAAACTGCGTAACCATATCATTTAGGTAATTGCTGATCACCTCAACATTTATTGCATTATCCTCAACAACCAATACATTCAATGGCAGTTTTTCCGCACTCAACTGACCTTGCTGTATTGGCGTGTTACTACATTGGCAAGTTAATTCAAAGCTAAACTCAGTTCCTTGTCCTAACTGACTTTTTACGTCCAAGTTAGCTGCTAGCCCATTTAATAGTTGTTTACATAGCGCCAAACCAATCCCGGCACTATGTGAGATAGATTGTTCGCTGTCGAGAGTGACGAAGGGTTCAAAAATTCTTTCTATTTGCGCCTCAGTTAAGCCTTTTCCTGTATCGCGAATAGCAAACCGAATCGCTTGCTTATCGTCTTCTCTAGCTGCGCCTTCCAGGGTTAACGTAATACACCCTTTGTCGGTATATTTTATCGCATTTGAAAGCAAGTTTCTTAGTATCAGCGCTAACGTATCTTGCTCTACAATATGCACATCTTGCGGGTATACACCTTTGACTTCCACCTTCAAACTCAGGCCCTTTGCTAATGCGAGGGGCTGCAATAAACGTACTAGCTCTTGAGCAAGACTATAAAGGGAGAAAGGCACGCGGTTTTGTGCTGCATACTCGCCCTTTGCCTGTAGCAGCACTTGATTGGCTAAATCAGACATCGACATCGCAGCATGAACTATCACATCACACAGTTCAGCATGACGAGCAGGCTCACGCGGAACCTTTTTAAGTGATTCTGCGTGCCCAACAATGGCATTTAACGGTGTTCTTAATTCATGACTTAGCAGGGTTAAAAACTGGCCTTTGATTTGAGCTGACTGTTCAGCAGCCGTTTTCAAGCTTTGCAATTCTTTTTCACGACGGCTACTACACAACAGACAAAGTGAAAAGCATAGCAACAATGGCATAGTGCTTACTGACACGGAGAAGAATTGATTAACCCAATTTGCTGACACTAAGCTATCTGTTACTGAGTAGCTACCTAACATGACAGCCCTGAAGGTAAATACCAACAGCAGGCTAAAACAAGATAAACCAAATGCCCAATGTGCCACAGTAAAGTCTTTTGATAACAACTTTTGGCCTTGATTTAGCGCTCTTAAACAATAAATCATTGCCATTGCCCACACCAAATAATTGAGTATGACCCGTGCAATAAAATTAAAGTCTACGTATAAGAAATAACTAAAACTAGGAATTCCGATAGCCCCAAGCACATACCAAGGCATATAGTTACTCTGAACTGCAAAAAAGGCGTCCACACCCCGAGTAAGATAGAATAAACCTATTGCTATGGCTAAATTGGGAATAAAAATAGAAAATGTGACGGGTAATGTATAGGCAGCCAGCAGCCCACATCCAATCCCCGTCAATGCAATAAAACACAGCCAATCTCGAGTGCCTGGGAGAGCCTTATTAATAAACCAGTTTACCGCCATAAATACAGTGCAAACCACCGTGGTAATTGCGGTTACTTGAATAAGGAATTTAGGATCCATCAACAACACTCAAAATTAATACATTATCATTACTTTGTGAAGTAGCGCAGTATAGTACTGCTTAACATTATTTTGAAGTATTAAGTGAATATATGCTATTACAATACCTTACAGCCACCCTTTTTGCTTCGCGATCCTTGCTGCATCAATTCGATTTGTCGCATGTAATTTGGCGATAGCATCCGAAAGATAATTTCTTACGGTTCCGTCACTTAAGAATAATTGAGCTGCAATTTCCGTCGTTTTTAAGCCCTCTCCTGCCAATCGTAATGCCCTGCGTTCTTTATCTGTCAAAGGATCAGCATCTTCAAGTGCATATAAAGCCAGCTCAGGATCAATGACCTTTTGCCCATTCATCACTTTTTTTAATGTTGATAGTAGGTACTCACTTGGCGCTTCTTTCAAAACAAAGCCATTCACTCCTAGTGTAATTGCGCGGCGAATGTAGCCTGCTTTGGAAAAGGTTGTCATGATGACCACTTTACAGTTAGGCTGTGTTTGTTGCAAATGCTGGGCAAGCTCAAGTCCTGTAATATGAGGCATCTCTATATCGGTCAGCACAACATCTGGGCTTAAAGACTTGAGTTTTTCTTTGGCAACCTGACCATTTTCAGCATCTCCTATTACTTCAATATCCTGATCTAAACTCAATAGTGCAACGATAGCACCTCTAACTAATGCTTGATCTTCAACAATAAACACGCGGATCATAAATCTACCTCAATAACAGCTTTAAAATATCCACCTTGCTCTGTGTGATAAACCAACTGACCACCACACTCCTTTAAACGCGCTCGGATCCCCATTAATCCATTCCCTTCTTTAATACTCTTCACTGAACCATTGTCTTTAATTTCAACTGATATACTCTGTTGCGTTTGTTGCAGTTGCACACTCACTTTGTCGGCATCGCTATGGCGGATAATATTAGTACATACCTCTTTGGCAAAAAAACACAAGCTCGCTTCTTTTTCTTTATCTATTTCCACCGCACTTAGATTTAGCGACACAGCAATTCCCTTATCTTTCAGCCGCGAGGCCATAATATGAAGTTGTGCGTCTAATGCCAGTTGATGATAACCCGTAACTGCCTGGCGTACTTCGCTCAGTGCTTCTCGTGCAAGCTCAGCGACCTGAAGGGCCTCAGATTGCGCTTGCTCATACGCCTGTGCAGCAGCAAACTTACTGGCAAGCTCAGCCTTTAATGCAATAGAACTCAATGAATGCCCGAGTAAATCATGTAAATCTCGTGCAATTCGTTCTCGCTCAGCAACGGCACCTAGGCGCTTTATCTCTTGCTCACTTTGACGCTGCAACTGACGATGTACTCGCTCTCTATGCGTTACCCAACCAAAGATAAATAGCCCCAATGAAACACAAATGGCAGGCATTAAAAAGTAAATCGTATGCGCTGGTATGATAAAATGGGAGGTAAACAAGATAGATATGAGTAGCCCCAAAAATCCATAAACTTTGTATTTACCCTGTAAACTAAAACCGCAAAAAAAAGCAACAAAACCAAATAACGAGCTAGTACCGGTTGTCGCCAAACTGCCAACAATACACAGTAACGTCATCAGTGACAAAAGGGTAATTAAAGCAATACCGGTTTTGGCAATACTCTGCCAATACAGCCAGACAAATCCGAGATAAATCAAAAGCTGCGCGAGCAGGTTAAGGCTCCCCTCTTGTGTCCAACTAAAAGCCAAAGGAAAGAAATAAAAAATTGAGAATATCAATGGACCAGCATCCCAAAAGGAGCGCCGCTTTTCTACTAAAGTGTGATCTGTGGTAATGGCCACCACGTTCTCCTGCTCATTATTTTATGTTGTTTTACTATTATTGTTCGATGTGGAGTGACAAGTGTTCGCAATCTTGTAGACTGCTAAAAAAAGCCTAAATAATTTTTTTATGCAACCGAAACAATCCGCTTTACTGTCGCTCCATAGTGCCGTTTTATTGTTTGGTGGAACAGCATTATTTTCAAAATTGATTTCACTATCAGCACTTGATATTACTGTTTATCGCGCAGCTATTGCTTTCATTGTGTTACTTATTTTATTAAAACTGCAACGCCAGCCTATAAAATTACACAATCAACGAGATTACCTAGTCGCGATTATGCTCGGCGCAATTGTTGGGCTGCATTGGGTTACTTATTTTGCCGGTATGCAAATGGCTGGCATTGCTATCGGGATCATCGCATTTTTTACTTACCCGGTGATCACTGTATTTTTAGAGCCATTATTTAATCGCAAACAAATACAACTCAAAGATATTATCAGTGCATCAACAGTATTGCTGGGGATATACTTACTGGTGCCTGAAGCTAACCTTGGTAATCAAGTAACACTGGGTATTGTTACGGGGGTATTCTCAGGCGCGCTATTTGCACTACGCAACCTATTACAAAAACAATTTTTTTCGCACTATAGCGGGCCACACACTATGCTGTATCAAACGCTGGTAGCTTGTTTGCTGCTCATTGCGTTTGTTGACGTGCCACCACAGCACGTTTCGCCGCAAAACATTTCACTCATTCTATTAGCTGGGGTTGTATTTACGGCTATTCCTCATGCTTTATTTGCCTCAAGTTTGAGACATTTATCTGCTACCACAGCCGGATTAATTTCTTGTTTACAGCCATTGTATGGAACACTGTTAGCTTATATTCTGTTACACGAGACGCTAACGCTAACAACATTATTCGGTGGCTTGTTAGTCGTTAGTGCAGCCTGTTTTGAAACTTGGTCTATTACAAGGAAAAAAGCATGATTCAAGTCTTAGCGCATCGTGGAGCCAGTGGCAGTTACCCCGAAAATACGCTTGCAGCTATAGAGGCAGCGTTAGATATTGGTGTTGATGGTATAGAGTTAGATGTGCAAAGCTGCGCAGATGATTACGCGATTATTCATGATACTTGGCTTGATAGAACCACAAATGGCGTCGGCAGAGTGAATGAACAAAGCCAAGCTTACTTAGCAACGCTGGATGCGGGTAAAGGACAAAAAATTCCCACTTTGCAACAAGTGTTTACTACCATTGGTACTCGAACTGATATTAATTTAGAGCTTAAGCATACTTTTGGTTTGGATAAATTTGTTTCCTACATTGAAGCGCATATTCAACAGGGTATTATCAACCGTGAGCAATTGCTCATTTCATCATTCGATCATCATCAACTGCTATGGTTGAAGCAAAAGCTGCCTTGGGTGAGAATTGGCGCACTGACCGCTTCTATTCCAATCCACTATGCGCAATTTGCCGGATCACTGCATGCTTACAGCATTCATATGGACAAGAATTTTATCAACCATGATTATGTGTTGGATGCAAAGTCTAGAGGCCTTAAGGTATTTGCCTATACGGTCGATAAACAACAAGACATAGATATGATGATTGATTATGGTGTAGATGGTATTTTTACCAATTACCCATGCCAGACAAAAATGTATTTACAACGGATTGGTGCTTATGCCACTCCAAAAGAGTAACTAGTTGATCGCTTTAGCATTGTTATTCCATTTAGCTCATCTATACTGAGACAAATAAAGTGGCACAATGATGAGCCCAATATGAGTTTATATATGCGCATTTATAATTTTATCGAAGAAACCTTTTTCTTCACACTCACTCGTAAAATAGTTGGTAACCTAGGATTTTTACTGCTTTTTCAAATCATTAGCTTGATTTGGCTATATTCTGAGCTGGTGAGCGCCGACGCCAGTCTGGCCGCATTCTGGCTGCTAGCTATTGTGATTATTGCAGCATTTGGTTTTACTGTGTTCTACATGCGCTTTTTAATTGTCCGCCCAGTACAAGCAATGAAAGAGTCATTAGAGCGAATTAACCGCCAAGATGGTAATTTAGATGCCAAATTGCCTCAGTTTACCTTTGACGAATTTAGAGATCTCAGCGAACAATACAATTCTTTTACCACTCATTTAAGCGAACTATTAGAAAAGACCTATCAAAGTGCTGCTGCTGCAACCCAAAGCAACCATGATGTCACAGCATCAATGCAAAGTACCGCAAGCTACGGTCAGCAGCAGTTAAGTCAGGGCGATACCATCATTGCAGCCTCTGATCAGGTTAGCCATAGCTTACAAAGCATTGTTCACAATACGGATCAAGTATATCAGGCCAATACAGAGAGCCTGCACTTCGTTAGAGGCTCATCACAAACCGTCACTAAATTGGTAGCTGAAGTAAAACAAATCACCACACTGCTTGGTAACTTTTCATCGACGGTGCTGGGGCTAAAAGAGAACAGCGAAAATATCCGCAGTATCCTAAAAATGGTTGAAGAGTTTTCAGATCAGACTAATTTACTTGCGCTCAACGCTGCGATTGAAGCTGCCCGAGCAGGAGAAGCAGGTCGAGGGTTTGCCGTGGTTGCCGATGAGGTAAGAGCACTCTCCGTCAAAGTAAATGACGCCACACGCCAAATTAGTGACTTTATCAATAAGATGAACGTACTTGTTGGCGAAACCAATCAAGAATCAGAGCAACTTATTTCACACTCGGTTTCTGCCGAGAAAGCCATTAGTGAGACATCCAATGGCTTTATCTCAATGAGTGATGATTTTGAGCGCAATCAAGCACAATTGGAAGAAATTGTCAGCGCAGTGCACCAACTGGAAGAGACACAAAAGCACACCCATCAAGCTGTGCAGCAAATTGTTGAATTGGGGCAGCACTCAAAATCGCAAATAGATAGTGCATTGGCTGAATGTCAAAGCGCTCAAAAACTTACAGAAACAACCCAAAAAGAGCTGAAACGGTTTGTTTCACATAAATAGCCTAAACTTAGGATCACTATTTGCTCTTACCCCAGATGTTTCGCGGTGCGTTAAGCCCGCGAAACATCAAAACTGATTACTTCACTTATGGTCGTTTTGTTTAGTGCGAGCATAACCAATCTATCTATGCCCACCGCAACGCCGGCACAATCAGGAATGCCAGCATCAAGAGCTCCGAGTAGACGCTCATCGACAGGCACAGCATCAAGCCCCATTTCTGCTCTTAGCTGATTATCTTGCATAAAACGGGCACGCTGCTCGGCTGCGTCGGTTAACTCATTAAAACCATTTGCCAGTTCCATATTTTGATAATACAGCTCAAAGCGCCCAGCAACTCGATTATCTTTCGGGTTGAGCTTGGCAAGCGCTGCTTGTGATGCCGGAAAATTATATACAAAACACGGAACACGTTGGCCAATTTGCGGCTCAATCTCCATACAGAACAACAACTGTAGCAATGTATCTGGGTTATTTTCAATCGCGGCTATATCACCATAACCACGCTGCTCGGCATGCTTTTTTAAGTCGCTTAAAGAGATAGCTAGTGGGTCAAACCCAAGATAAGTAATAAACGCCTGCTGATAGCTGATTGACTCACTTGCACGACAGTCTAGTAAATACCGCATCAATTCATCTAATTCAGACATTAGCTCAAATTCATCATAGCCCACCTGATAATACTCAAGCATAGTGAACTCTGGATTATGATGACGGCCAGACTCTTCATTACGAAATGCTTTGCCAAGCTGAAAAATAGAGCCACTTCCTGCTGCCAATAACCTTTTCATGGCATACTCTGGAGACGTTTGTAAGTACAGTGGTAACCCTTGGCTATGATTTGGGCCAACAAAACGTGTATGGAAAGTATCTAAATGGGGATCGGTTACTGAGGCCTGCGAGAGGCTTGGGGTTTCTACCTCCATTACCTCTCGGGCTGCGAAAAACTGCCGTATTTTCGCTAAAATCGCGGCCCTATGTCTTAGCGTTTCTATGCTTGCGCTCGGCTGCCAATCATTTACCATTATTTCTACTCCAAAAAAATCCCAGCTTAATGCTGGGATTTATCAATGCCTATTTGTCTTATATAGCGCTTTACTTAAAGGCCAAAAAGCCTTGTTGATAGCGCAGCTAGCGCATTTTATTACCATTAAGGCAACTCTTTGCAGCTTATCACTCTTTCAAACTAAGAAAGCATTAAAACAAATGGTGTAACAACTTAGGTTGATGTGGTATTTATTTTACGCGGCTAACGTATTCGCCACTGCGCGTGTCAACTTTAATCACTTCACCAATTTGAACAAACAAAGGAACGCGTACAACAGCACCTGTGCTCAATGTAGCAGGCTTACCACCAGTACCTGCGGTATCACCTTTCAGGCCAGGATCCGTTTCGGTGATCTCGAGCTCAACAAAATTTGGCGGCGTTACAGCAATTGGGTTGCCGTTCCAAAGCGTAATAGTACATACGTCATTTTCAACGAGCCATTTTACGTTCTCGCCTACCGCTTTTTCATCCGCAGCGATTTGTTCAAACGTGTCGTTATTCATAAAGTGCCAGAACTCACCATCTGTATATAGGTAAGCAAGATCTGTGTCTATTACGTCTGCACCTTCAACTGAATCACCAGACTTAAATGTTTTTTCTAATACTTTACCTGAGATAAGCTTGCGGATCTTAACGCGGTTAAACGCTTGTCCTTTGCCAGGCTTGACCATTTCATTTTCTAAGATAGAACAAGGCTCGCCATCGATCATAATTTTTAGACCGCCCTTGAACTCGTTGGTGCTATAATTCGCCATCGTATCCTCTAATCTACGTATATTCGAGTAATTAACCTGCTAATGATACAAATAAATGAAGTAAATTTGCAGACTAACTGGCAAAAAGAATTAGCAAATGTTGTCACTGACCCACAGGAACTACTTAACATCCTAGGGTTGCAAGACCATTTTAATGCACGAGACTTTGCAGCTAAGCGCTTGTTTCCTATGCGAGTACCACGCCCATTTATTGATAAAATGCGCCACGGAGATCGTTACGATCCTTTGCTATTGCAAGTGCTGCCGGTACATCAGGAATATTTAACTGAAGCGGGATTTAGTAAAGATCCACTCGAAGAGCAAGACGCACCAGTGCCGGGGCTGCTACATAAGTATCGCTCTCGAGTATTACTCATGCTCAAAACCGGCTGTGCGGTCAACTGCCGTTACTGCTTTCGACGCCACTTTCCTTATCAAGATAATCAGGTCAATAAACGCACCTTAGCCCCAGTGTTTGATTACCTACGCACCCACCCTGAAATCAATGAGGTGATCTTAAGCGGCGGTGATCCGCTGATGGCCAAAGACGACATGATAGCTTGGGTGTTAGAACAATTAGAGACGATACCACAAATCAAACGTTTGCGTATTCATAGCCGCCTACCAGTGGTGATCCCAACGAGAATAACCGAGGCATTATGCCAACGTTTAGCACAGAGTCATTTAAAGGTGATTTTGGTTAACCATATCAACCACCCGAATGAAATTGACGAACACTTTAAAGCCGCAATGAAACAGCTAAAACAAGCAAATGTGACTTTACTGAACCAAGCTGTACTGCTCAAGGGAATTAACAACGATGCTGCAACTCAAGCCCAATTGAGTGAAGCCTTATTCGATGCGGATATACTGCCTTATTATTTGCATTTGCTTGATAAAGTAGAAGGGGCTAGCCACTTCGATGTTGAAGAAGCAGAAGCCAAAGCCCTTATGGCTGAGCTTTTAGAAACGTTGCCAGGATTTTTAGTGCCTAAATTAGTGCGAGAGATTGGCGGTCAGCCAAGTAAAACACCGGTTGACCTAGATTTACTCGGTTAAGAGCGCAAAAAATCGGTGCTAATGACCCTAGCACCGATTGCTTTTGCACATAGCTATCGGACAACCGAAGACAACGTGCCATCAACCCATAGCAATTAAGCGTATGTGTTGATGTTGTTGCCTAACGTTGCAGTTACTGATTTAGCAGGTGTTTGTGCAGCAGCACTGTTACCCGCAGATTCAATTAATGCAAGCGCGGCTTGTCCATCTGCTTTCTGTTGCTTTTTTGCCAATGCAGCGCTGTATACTTCGCCACTTTGACTCGCTCCAGACATAGCAGGTAGGTTACTTCCGGAAATATTCATAAGTGATTACCTAACTTTTTGATGGATCAGATAAGGTATCGGCATACAAAGCTAAACCTTTAGGGTAAATTTTGAGATAAATTTCCAATCCCTTTTTACTACCTTTAAAAGAGTAGATTTACACCTGACATTTGTAAATGAAACCCTTAAAATAAGCGCTTTTAGTAGGGCGATTAGGACTGACCATGCAAGCCGTTATCGAAAAACTCAATGAAAACCTCAAGATCGTATACCGCCAAGCACTAGATGCGGATAAAAAGCTTGATGACTTGCAACAGCAAGGCCACGGTAAGTTTAAAGCACTATTTACAGAAGAAGCGGGATTTACGTTTGAAGCTAAGCGCTTTAAGCCATATGTTTTGGATGTTGCAGCCGATGTTGAAGGTCTATCTAAAACTGAAGAAATTGACGAGCAAAAACTGGCGTTGGTGGTTAAAAAACTCCAATCTCTATTGCAGCTACTCGCGACTTTTAAATAACACTACACGTAAACACGCAGCCAAAACGCTGCGTGCAACCTTATCTAAAAAGAGCGCCTAAAGTTCGTTTATAAACTCACTTTTTTCATCAGGTCGTCTTCAAACCATTCTGTCAACAAACGCTTCTCATAATAAAAAGATTCATCTAAGCCGCGTTTGATTCTATCCATAAACGACATGTCTTTTAATTTTACTGCGTTTTCTTGTGCAATAGTTTTACCTGCTTGATCCGTTAGCTGGTAGCTAATTTCTAAACGCGGAAAATGGATCGGCTTTATCACACGAATATCTGATATTCCATAATGTACATCACCAGCTAGGTCTATTTCATCGAAGCTAACTGCTAGTTTATAACCTTCCGGCAACTGCTCAGCTAATTCCTCCACATGCTTGGTAAATTGCTTCTCCACACGCTCATAAAAGGACCCACGTGTTTCATTACCTGGGCGCACATCACGGTACTCTTTAAAGTCTTTCCAAGTCACCGAAACTTCACCTGCATTTACAAATAATGGTGTCAGACACAGGGCAACTAATGTCATTGGTAATTTCATCTTTAGATCTCCTTCAAGCTCTATCACCACCTTACTCTTTATCAATACGAAGTAAAGCAGGATCACACCCTTTTACGCAGTGTGACAATTAGCTACATTTTCATCAATATAATAGTAAGACCGACGTTATTGGTAAATGTTCTCAGGTTTGTCGAGTAAAGTTATGCTAATCATCTTAATTAAGTAGTCTATTTTAAGACGTGAAAACCTTGTCGATAACACCGCTTCCTCGCTCTGCTCACGCCGAGGTACCTACGTCCTGTAGGCAAGGCAAAAATTTTGCTGTTTAGTTGCTCTAAATAAGAAATTTTTAGCGTCAGATTTACTTCTTCAAATTGAGCAAGTATTAAGTTTGATTGGTATTAAATACATACCTTGTATTGCTCAAAAGCAAAAACCCAGCCGAAGCTGGGTTTTGAAGCGAGATGCTTAGGAGGTGATGTTTATCACATCATGCCACCCATACCACCCATGCCGCCCATGCCGCCCATATCTGGAGCAGCTGGCTCTTCTTTCGGGATTTCAGCAACCATGGCTTCAGTTGTGATCATAAGACCAGCTACTGATGCTGCGAACTGTAGTGCAGAACGCGTTACTTTAGTTGGGTCTAGGATACCCATTTCAATCATGTCGCTGTACTCGCCAGTTGCTGCGTTGTAACCGTAGTTACCTTCACCGCCTTTAACTGCATTAACAACAACTGATGCTTCGTCACCTGCGTTTGAAACGATTTGACGAAGTGGTGCTTCCATCGCACGAAGTGCCACTTTAATACCGTGGTTCTGGTCTTCGTTGTCACCCGTTAGCGACTCAATCTTGCTTGCTACACGAACTAGTGCAACACCACCACCAGGTACTACGCCTTCTTCAACCGCTGCGCGAGTTGCGTGTAGTGCATCTTCTACGCGGTCTTTCTTCTCTTTCATTTCAACTTCAGTTGCTGCGCCAACTTTGATTACTGCAACACCGCCAGCAAGTTTTGCCATGCGCTCTTGTAGCTTCTCTTTGTCGTAGTCAGAAGTTGCTTCCTCGATTTGTGCTTTGATCTGTGATACACGACCATCGATAGCTTCTTGCTCGCCGGCACCGTCGATGATAGTTGTATCATCTTTAGTGATAACCACGCGCTTAGCTGTACCTAAGTCTTCAACCGTAGCTTTCTCAAGCTCAAGACCAATCTCCTCAGAGATAACTGTACCACCAGTTAGAATAGCGATGTCTTGTAGCATCGCTTTACGGCGATCACCAAAGCCAGGCGCTTTAACAGCAGCAACTTTCACGATACCACGCATGTTGTTTACAACCAGAGTTGCCAGCGCTTCACCTTCAAGGTCTTCTGCAATGATTAGTAGCGGCTTGCTTGTTTTAGCAACTGCTTCTAGTGTAGGCAGAAGTTCACGAATGTTTGAAACCTTCTTGTCTACAAGCAGGATATGTGGGTTATCTAGCTCAACTTGGCCTTTTTCAGCGTTGTTGATGAAATATGGTGATAGGTAACCACGGTCAAACTGCATACCTTCAACTACATCTAATTCATTCTGTAGTGATTGGCCTTCTTCTACAGTGATAACACCAGACTCACGACCTACTTTTTCCATTGCTTCAGCAATGATGTCACCAATCTCTTTGTCAGAGTTAGCTGAAATAGTACCAACCTGTGCAATCGCTTTTGCGTCTGAACAAGGTACTGAAAGCGTTTTTAACTCTTCAACTGCAGCGATAACTGCTTTGTCGATACCACGCTTAAGGTCCATTGGGTTCATACCAGCAGCAACTGACTTAAGACCCTCATTCACGATAGCTTGGGCAAGAACAGTCGCAGTTGTTGTACCGTCACCCGCTGCGTCATTTGCTTTAGACGCAACTTCTTTAACCATCTGTGCGCCCATGTTTTCGAACTTGTCTTCAAGTTCAATCTCTTTTGCAACAGATACACCGTCTTTGGTGATAGTTGGTGCGCCGAATGATTTTTCTAAAACAACGTTACGGCCTTTTGGACCTAGTGTTACTTTTACTGCGTCTGCTAGTACGTTTACGCCTTTAAGCATTTTTGTACGAGCGTCACCTGCAAAACGAACTTCTTTAGCTGCCATGTTATAAATTCCTCTTAAATTCTGTTGTCGATTAAACTAAAAAGTATTAATTATTCTACGATGCCTAAGATGTTATCTTCACGCATGATCAAGTACTCTTGACCTTCGATCTTTTCAGTCTTTTCGATGTAAGAGCCGAACAACACTGTGTCGCCCGCTTTTACTTGTAATGCTTTAGTTTCACCATTGTCCAACACGCGGCCGTTGCCTACTGCAACCACTTCACCACGTGAAGACTTTTCAGCCGCAGAACCGGTTAACACAATGCCGCCAGCTGACTTTGTTTCTTCTTCAAGACGCTTAACAATGACGCGATCATGTAAAGGACGAATGTTCATTTATATAGTTCTCCTAACAGTTTCTGAACAATGACAGAAATAATGCTTTTTTAAGGCGGTGTTACATCCACAGATTGTGGTTAACACACGCAATTTTAATTGCTTTCATTTATGGGGATGGGCAAATTAAAACCCAAGAGAAAAAACTAAAAAATTTTAGTCTTTTCTTTCGTATTCACCTTCAATCGTTGTTGAGGAATTTCTACCCGATTGATTTTTAAACGGATCTCTAATTTCTTCCTGCTGTTCCGCATGTTCTTCGCGTGATTGATTAGCAAACGGTGACTGACCTGAGTGCATGCCTGTTTGCACTTTTACGGTGGCATGGGCCAGCAGTGACTGCGCCAGCTTTTTTCTAACTGCGGGCGTTAGCAGTAAAAACCCTAGTACGTCGGTCATAATCCCAGGCGTCATTAACAAAACACCAGCGATGATCACACACAAGCCGGTAAACAAATCTTGAGCAGGCAACTGTCCTCGGGACATCTGCTGTTGAACATTAACGTAGGCTCCCAAGCCTTGCTGTTTGACAAGTCTCGCACCTAGAATGGCGGTTGCTATCACAAGGGCAATCGTCGCAAAGCCGCCTATTACCTCGCTGACCTGGATCAGCAATGCAATTTCAATAATCGGAATGGCAATAAATAAAATAAATAAGAATCTAAACATACTTTCTCCAAATCTACGAAAGATAAATATGGGTGCCAAGGTCTTAATTCAAGCGATGCAAGTTAGACGCTTTAGAAAAGAGGCGCTATCCGCTAAGATGCCATTACCAACCCTAAAATGGAAATAGCTATGGGTATAAGATATAAACTCGTCTTATCTACATGCGGATCCGTTACCGAAGCACGTAAAATTGCAGCGCAACTTGTAGAGCAAAAACTCGCAGCGTGTGTGAACCTAATCCCAGAAGTAGAATCTATTTATGTTTGGGAAGGTCAGGTGGAGCACGCGCGCGAAACCAAGCTGTTAATTAAGACAAAATCCGAAAAACTAGAGCAAGTGATGGCTGCTATTCGTGATCTTCACAGCTATGATGTCCCTGAAATTCAAGTTGTGGATGTTACTAGTGGCAACCTAGCTTATTTTAAATGGATGGACGAGGTACTATTGTAATGCGACTCTTAGTAGTTCTTTTTTCGCTGTTAATATGGCTTCCAGCACAGGCAAATAATGCTGTGCTAGACAGCTTGTTAGCGCCAAAGCAACAAACCTTTTTACCTGTAAACGAAGCATTTAAGTTTGATTTTGACCAACAACGAAAAACATTGTTTGTCGGTTGGGACATCGCTGATGGCTATTACTTGTATAAGAAAAATCTGCAAATCATCGCCAAACAAGCCGACATCAAAGTGCCAGAGTTAGAAAAAGGCGTGATGATTGAGGATGAGTTTTTTGGCCGCACTGAAGTCTTTTTCAATCATTTATCTGTTATTTCTAAACTCGATAATATTCAACCTGGAGCGGTTGTAAAAATCCGCTATCAAGGCTGTGCAGAAGCTGGGCTTTGTTACCCACCAGAAATCGTTGAAGTGCCGTTAAGCACGATTGCAGGAGAACAGCCAAAAGCCACATCAAACAAAGCTCCAGAGACAGACGCTGAGATTCAAAACACAAGCCGTCCTGTGGATGACGACAATTTGTCTTTTACTGAGCAATTAATGCAGCGCAGCTTGCTTGCAAATATTTTGACGTTCTTTGGTCTTGGTATTGGGCTTGCTTTTACTCCCTGTGTGTTCCCCATGTTCCCTATTTTGTCGAGCTTAATCGCAGGTCAACAGGGGCTTTCAACTAAAAAAGCGTTCAGTTTATCTTTTGTTTATGTACAAGGCATGGCCGTTACCTATGCCGCACTTGGCCTTGTTGTTGCTTACTTTGGTGGCCAAATTCAAGGCTACTTGCAGCATCCTGCGGTACTTATCAGCTTTAGTATCTTGTTCGTTGCACTCGCGCTATCAATGTTTGGGCTATACGAGATCCGCCTACCAAGCAGCATGATGGATAAACTCACCCAGCTCAGTAACAAACAAAAAGGCGGCAATTATTGGGGTGTGTTTGTAATGGGTGTCTTATCGGGCCTTATTGCATCCCCTTGTACCACCGCACCTTTGTCTGGTGCTCTCCTGTTTGTCGCGCAAAGCGGCGATTATGTTGTCGGTGCGCTAACACTCTATGCACTGAGTTTGGGCATGGGCTTACCGCTATTATTGCTAGGTACTTCTGGTGGTAAGTTACTACCAAAAGCTGGAGGCTGGATGGATCAGGTCAAGACGCTATTTGGTTTTGTGATGCTATTTGTACCACTCATCCTGCTAGAGCGCATCCTTGATGCTACCGTGATCATTGCTTTGGCTGGTGGCCTTGCCGTTGCAACAGCACTTTACTTACATTACTGGCAAAGCCAATTGCAAACGAGTAAAGGTAAAACCACTCTGTGGGGTTTTGCTATCACTTTATTTATCGTTGGCTTATTTGCCTTAAAAAGCAGTTTTTTTCCAGCACCTAAGCCAGTAGTTAATGCAGTAACCACTCAAACTGAAGCCGCATCGGCAGAAAAAAAGTTTAAATTACTGCCAGACCTAGCTGCGCTTGAAGTAGCCATTGCAGAGGCTAATGCTAAAGGTAAAGTGCCAATTGTGGATTTATATGCTGATTGGTGTGTGGCCTGTAAAGAGTTCGAGAAGTACACCTTCCCAACTCCCGAGGTACAAGCACAGTTTAAAGACTACGAGTTATTAAAACTCGACTTAACCAAAGCTAATGATAATACCCAAGAGATCATGGAAGCGTTTACGGTATTTGGCTTACCCACCATTTTAATTTTTGATAGCCAAGGCAACGAGATGCCAGCACATCGCGTCACCGGCTTTTTAGATGCAAAAGACTTTGCAGCTCACCTAGACAAGGCTAAGCAGGACGCAAAGTAGCCATTTTGGGAGCAAGCTATCTTGCTCCCTTACCCTTCTCATTAGACCAGTATTTTGCTGCTATTTACCGCGAACTCTCTATAATACTCGACGAAATAGAGAAATATTTGCTATTTGCTGAAATTAGGCATAAGTTAACAAGCCATACAGTACAATTTTTTGTCTAACGCTTTACTTAAAGGAAGTTCACGTAAAATGTCTGCAAAATTAAAGATTTTATTAGTAAACGGACCTAATTTAAATATGTTAGGTCGTCGTGAAACCAGCACCTATGGTACGCAGACACTCAATGAGATTGTCGATGCGCTCACTGACTATGCACAAAATCAGCAAGTAGAGTTGTCACACATTCAAAGTAACAGTGAAGCAGAGCTTATTGAGGCCATTCATGCACAGTATGGACAATGCGATGCGATTATTATCAATCCTGCCGCATTCACACATACTAGCATTGCGCTTAGAGATGCCTTACTCAGTGTAGACATTCCCTTTTATGAAGTGCACATCACAAATGTACACAAAAGAGAACCATTTCGCCGCAAGTCTTATTTTTCTGACGTGGCGGAAGGTGTGATATGTGGATTAGGCGCGTTGGGCTATCGCGCAGCACTCGATGCTGCACTGGCGCAACTGCGAAAACAAAATAACTCAAATTAACTAACAGGCGGGTCATTGTATGGATATTCGCAAGATCAAAAAACTTATCGAACTAGTAGAAGAATCAGGTATTGCAGAACTAGAAATTACAGAAGGTGAAGAATCAGTACGTATTAATCGCCACAGTAATGCACCAGTTTACGCTCAACCTCAACAGTACATGGCAGCACCTGCGGCACCAGCACCAGCACCAGCCGCTCCTGTTGCAGCACCTGCTGCTGAAGCGGCAGCGCCAGAAAGTGCAACTCCAGCTGGTCACCAAGTTAAGTCACCTATGGTTGGTACTTTCTATTCAGCTTCATCTCCAACAGCAGCAGCATACGTAGAAGTAGGTTCAAAAGTAAATGTTGGCGACACGCTTTGTATCGTTGAAGCAATGAAGATGATGAACCAAATCGAATCAGACAAAGCTGGTGTGGTTAAAGCAATCTTAATTGAAAACGGTGAGCCAGTAGAATTCGACCAACCGCTATTCATCATCGAATAATTACGCAGAAGGTCAACGTTATGTTAGATAAAGTAGTCATTGCAAACCGAGGTGAAATTGCCCTTCGTGTATTGCGTGCCTGCAAGGAGCTAGGTATTAAGACGGTTGCTGTACACTCAACAGCCGATCGTGACCTAAAACACGTTCTTCTTGCGGATGAAACCATTTGTATCGGCAAACCAGCAGCAAGTGAAAGCTACCTTGATATTCCGCGTATTATTGCAGCTGCAGAAGTAACTGACGCCGTTGCCATTCACCCAGGTTACGGTTTTCTTTCTGAAAATGCAGACTTTGCCGACCAAGTTGAGCAAAGCGGCTTTATTTTTATCGGTCCAAAAGGCGACACGATTCGCTTAATGGGTGATAAAGTTTCTGCTATTGAAGCAATGAGAAAAGCGGGTGTTCCTTGTGTTCCTGGTTCTGATGGCCCGTTAACCGAAGATAACGATCGCAATATGCAGATTGCCAAGCGTATTGGTTACCCCGTTATCATCAAAGCCGCAGGTGGCGGTGGTGGTCGTGGTATGCGTGTCGTGCGTAGTGAAAAAGAACTGGTTGACTCAATTGCGTTGACGCAACAAGAAGCCAAGCAATTCTTTGGCAATGGCATGGTTTACATGGAAAAATTCCTAGAAAACCCGCGCCACATCGAAGTACAAGTACTGGCTGACGGTCAAGGCAATGCAATCCATTTAGGTGAGCGTGACTGTTCAATGCAGCGTCGTCACCAAAAAGTAGTGGAAGAAGCACCTGCACCAGGGATCACAGCTGAAATGCGTAAATACATTGGTGATCGCTGTACTCGTGCATGTATCGAAATCGGCTATCGCGGTGCTGGTACATTTGAATTCTTATACGAAAACGGTGAGTTCTACTTCATTGAAATGAACACCCGTATTCAGGTTGAGCACCCAGTAACAGAAATGGTCACTGGCGTAGACTTAATTAAGGAGCAACTTAAGATTGCTGCTGGCCAACCACTTTCTATTACACAAGATGACGTGGTGATCCGAGGTCATGCAATTGAGTGCCGTATTAACGCTGAAGACCCTGACAGTTTTATTCCTTCACCAGGTAAGATCACGCGCTTCCACCCAGCTGGTGGCCTTGGGATCCGCTGGGACAGTCATATCTACGCGGATTATACGGTACCACCACATTACGACTCAATGATCGGTAAGTTAATCACTTATGGTGAAAACCGTGATGTTGCAATTGCTCGCGCTAAAAACGCACTGAATGAGCTAGTGATTGACGGGATTAAAACCAATACCCCGCTGCACAAGAAGATTCTATCAGACGAGAACTTCCAAAACGGTGGTACGAATATCCACTACCTAGAGAAAAAACTAGGCATGCACCAATAACCTAATTCGTTCTCCTAAAAGAGGCCGACACTGCGTCGGCTTCTTTTATCTGCGTTACAGTAACACCCCATTCACACCTTACTCCCTACAAAAATCAGTGAAATTTCTTCGAAATACGGTAGCGGCTGCGTAACCACTTAAAAATATAAATTTAAGAATACTAATAGGAACAAGCTTGTTCGTTCCTATCGACATTACATTTGAAAAAGCCAAACTAAGCCAATCATTTCTACGGCCATCGCTCCTCGGCGAGCGAGAAAAGCACGAACTTTCTGACGCTAAAATTCATTCTATCTCTACTGCAAAAGCTACTTTACGCTCCACTTTGCTTCATAATTAAGCAATCAGTACATTCATCTCGATTTTTTCTCGTTTTAATAGTGACAAGCCTGTTAAAAATTTTTATACTGCCTGCGCTTTCAGTGATTTACCTTTAAACCACAAAGCAAAATGGCCCTATAGCTCAGTTGGGTAAACTTTCAAAGAAAGTTTACGTCGAGGAAGCGAAGGGATATTAGCGTAGCGACCCTGAGTGTTGAATCCGAGACCGGAATCAAGCTTCATGGACGAATGTTACGCGCAAAAACACAAAATGGCCCTATAGCTCAGTTGGTTAGAGCACCCGACTCATAATCGGTAGGTCCCTGGTTCGAGTCCAGGTGGGGCCACCATTTCACCCCCTAAGTTTACTATCAATAGCACTTTCTGTTTTTATACTTGGTAACGCCTTAGCGTTATGTACCATATTCAATTCAGTTGTTATGTAATATATTAAAATGTAGACTATGCGTCACGCTTTTATGTTCCTTTGAGTATTCTAATGGCCGCTCGATTTGATGTTATAAATCAAACTTTTTCAGATGAAAATCAAAAGATTATTCACGGTGATGTCCTGCTGGGTTTAAAAGCTATTCCTGACGAATCAGTGAACTTAATTTTCGCAGATCCACCGTATAACATAGGCAAAGATTTCGATGGTTTAAAGGAAAAGTGGACTGAAGAAGATTTTCTTGCATGGTGTTACGAATGGATTGATGATTGCTTTAGAGTACTCAAGCCAAATGGAACATTCTATTTAATGAATAGTACCGAAAATATGCCCTTTTTGGATATTTACTGTCGGAAACTATTCACTATAAAAAGCAGAGTGATTTGGAGCTATGATAGCTCTGGTGTTCAAGCAAAGACATACTTTGGATCTATGTATGAGCCGATATTAATGCTTACTAAACACCCTAAAAACTATACTTTCAATCATGAAGATATATTAGTTGAGGCGAAAACAGGCGCTAAAAGGCAGCTAATAGATTATCGAAAAAACCCTCCTCAGCCTTACAATACAAAAAAAGTTCCTGGTAATGTTTGGGAGTTCCCGAGAGTTAGGTTCAAGATGGATGAGTATGAAAATCATCCAACCCAAAAACCAGAATCACTGCTTGAGCGTATTGTAAAAGCATCTTCAAACGAAGGGGATTACGTCCTTGATCCGTTTTCAGGAAGCTTTACCACGGGCGCTGTTGCAAAGCGCTTCAATCGTAAATTTATTGGTATCGAGATCAATGAAGAATACGTGAAAATGGGAATTAGAAGACTCGAGCTTCCATCCCATTATTCTGAGCAAGAACTAGCAAAAGAGAAAAAAAGAAAGACCAATAATTTATCCAAAAAAAATAGGCAGAAAGAAGCTGACACAAGTGCCTCGCCACAGCAAAACCCTTTAATCAGATAAACTAAACTCGAGCTTATAGCAGTTGATAATAATTTGTTTCAGCTGCTCAATTGAATTGTTATCTGTAGAAAGTTCTTGGAGGTAATCACTTAGCTCATTTAAGGTATATATATCCTCAAATAAAGACATATAAAGCTCCACTTTTAGCTCATCCATTTCCCGGCTGGCCTTAAGCCTAATTTGGCTCTGTACTTCATCTACACTTAAGCTTGTCTTCACCACAAAACTCAGAGGAAACCGGTTCACCTTATCAAAATCTAAAAAGTACTTTTTGAAATCGATACCTTCTGTAACTTGAAAAAACTTTCCTATTGGCTTGAGTACAAAGTCGATACCTCCATCATTAGCGTTAGTTCTTCCGGTTTTATAAAGCATTAATGGGCTAGTCTCAATTTCACCGGAGCTTGTGGAGAATGAAGCTTTAATTTTCTTGAAAGACAAATGTAAGATAGCGAAAGAAACAATTTCAAAAACTCTTGCATCTGAGGTGGCATTGAAAGCCTTAACTATTGTTTTTAGTATATCTTGCTGAGTATTAGCGGATGAAATTTCAGTTAAAAATGCAATCTCGATTTTCGCGATAATTGACGCATATGTAGCAACCACATCTACCGCAAATTTAGCCACGGCTTCAGGTTTATCTCCAGCTTCACCCAAAATAGCTTCCGATACTTTCCGGTTAGAGCCATCTATGTCCATGATTTCTAAATCTGTTCGGTATTTTTTCTTAAATTCGCCATTTAATCTGTTATCCAGATGGTGATTTTGAAGTTTACTTCCATAGGGCTTCTGTCTAATCCTACGCAGCAGAGATGTGGAAGATGAGCCATTCTTTTGTCCAGCCACATAGTCCTCACAAATCACGGATATCGTATAAACCGCGGCCCAATTTCTTCTAGATTTGCTATTCCCTTTTACAGCTCGAGTCTTAAACTCAAGAAACTTTTTTAATAATCCAGTTTTACTGACACCGTGCTTTTCTGCTAATTCATCCACAAAGTGACTATATGGGCTTGTCATTATTATCCTTACTCTTAAAATTCATGAGCTCTGACGCTGAAGACTGCAAAGAATCAGCAAGCTTTAAAATGTTTAACAGACTGATATTTCTTTTGCCCCGCTCTATTCCGCTAATATATGTTCTATCAAGCTCACACAGAGAAGCTAGCTCCTCTTGACTAAGGCCTAGCTTTAGCCTCAAGCTTTTAATATGTAGTCCAAATAGCTGGAGAATTTTTTCTTCGTTCATGATAACCCTCTAATGCTAAAGGGATAATTTACCAATGTAGACAATGTGTCTACGGACTATAAGTCACATTACGTGTGGATTTTGTAATGAAGATGATGGGTGAGGTTAAATACAGCATTTTTCACATAGTGCTGGTCACCTCACTATGTATAAACTCCGGCCGGCATGATTAAAAAAGCTCAAAAACAGGCGTTGGTAGCTCTACATTCTGCAAATCAAAAATAGTTTTTGCAAAAAGTGAATGTTTAGTCTGCAATTTAAAACGGTAAATTATGATTAGCCCGCAACAATATTCAGCTTTTCAACAACACCAAAATGAGGCTAGAAAATAGTAGATTCTTTCACATCTCATAATTTACCACTGGAAGAGTCATAAGCGCATAAAGCTTTTTACCCAATGTTGGCGAATAGAAATGATTTCCCACATCAACATACTGTCCACTTCCTCTCTAATAACTCAAATCTCTACCCACTTGAACTCCACTCATCTAGCGTTAGTGAAGTTCTAAGCCTTCATACTCACTTCACATATCGTTCCAGATTGCAGTTGCAGTAATTAGATAGTTGCTAAAACCCGAAAAATCAAAAAGTTGTATGTAATTACATTTACCTTATATTGGAACTGAATAAAAAATAAACTGTAAAGGAGAAACTATGGTTACATTCAACACTCGACTACTTGCGATGGTATTGGCTTGTAGTTCCACTTCTGTTTTTGCTACTCAGGTATTTTATGATCAAGATGGCGCGGGAGATCATTCGCAGTATCAGGGCGCACCTGTTGATTTTATCTCAGCTCGTGCAGGTACAACAGAGTACTTTAATGCACTCATAGGTGGCTTAACAGTGGATGAGTGCCATCAATTTGAAGTGGTTAATACACAAACTGGCAATTTGATTGCTCCTCTGACATTCAACACGCCCTTTATTTCTGGCCCTATTCCTGCGGAGCATAAGCTAACAGAAAAGTCGCTTAAACTCAGCTGCATATTACCTTCAGGTGAAGAGGCGATAGTCTACCACAAGATACCTAAGGCTCCCGCCGTTGCATGGCACAGTGAAATCAAAGTGGCTGATTGGCAAACGCCGAGTAATGGTCCTGGGTATTTTGCAGATGTTCAATATACCGGCTTGATTAATATTAATAACAACTCGCACCAAGGCCAGTGCCGAAAGGCCAATTATGTCGGTGGTAACCCAACATTTTTCAATGAAAGACATCAAGGTGGGTTTTATAGTGATGTCTTAAATGTTGCGGGTGAGGCTAAATACAGTGGTTTTTATAAAGTACTGGTGACAGAATTAATTTGTAAAAACTCAGGTGGTACAACTCGCCTCGTCGAAACTTGGCATATTAACCAAAACTCACAATCCCGTGAACTTTCTTCCGAGCTATTTTAAACACAAGAATAGTGCAGCCTAGCTGCACTTACTTTACTGAAGCTTAGCTGACACAAATCCCATATCTAGGCAAAATATCATCAATTACACAGAGACGATGCTTTTTAGCCGCATCATGAAAATACTTCCAATTAGAAGTTAAAAATTCACGGCGAAATGGATAGCTATCGTCATCACCTTTAGCACGTGTCGTGCCTAGCGCTTGATGCTTCCACGACCCTTCGCCTTTGGCAATATAAGTAAGTGTGTATGCACCTAGGCCAAATCTATCGGTTTTGATTGCATCAAGCCACAATTGGTGGCGCACTTCACCATCATCCATATTAAATTCAATAAAGCACTGTGCTATTTCTTGCTTTACTGACTCACCCAAGCCTGTTATCTCTTTTCCCCGATAAGCTTGATAGACTTTGCACAGCTCATCAGCAGCAACCAGAAAATCGCTTGGGTTATCTCTTACTACTTTCTCATCCAAACCGTTGATATAGCTCCACACTTGATGCGGCTGATCTGGGTGAGACAGTGCCTGCCCATGTCCAAGGCTTGGAATATCATCTTGAAAAATATCTGAAAAATATTCACTGATACGCTCGCTCCATGTTTCTTCCGCTTCGCCATTTAAGTCTTTTATTTCATTAACTTTATTGACTTTATGTTGTATTCCAGCAAACCCTTGATGGCCCCATGTATCGATGAATACATGAGAGGTAATACCTAGGCGATGTAATCCATATGGCCTTGCCTTATCTGCGATACATTCAGTAATCATGTCTTTTGCTACATATGAATGCGGTTTACAGACCAGTTTTTGAATAAAACTGCCGGAGGGGTTTTGTCCAGCGGGCAACCCTCCATTGCCTGGTAAAAAATGAAAAGGCACCCACACTTTCATATTCTTCAGGCTGTCGAGGTTTTTATAATCAAGCATTTTATGTGCGGTAGCGATACGCTCATAGGCCGCCCCGTTATCAAACTCGATATGACCGTAATTTGTTGCATCGTCTACATATTGCGACGCGTGAGCAATAATTTCAGCTTCTTGTTCAGTGAATCCCGCAGCACGGGCAACAACCCATGTCATACCATGGTGTAAATCAATTTGCATTTTTTATTATCCTTGCCTTTTCTCACGCAACACAGTGTAGTGCGTGAGAATCAAAATGTAACTAACTTAGGGCTAGGATAGGCTATGAGCGACCGTATTGCAGTGAGGCTCACTTTGGTCTCTTTTACCAATTTGACTTAATGCTTGCTCAATTTGAAGGAGTAAATCTGACGCTAATAGCGTTAAAAATTTCTTATTTAGAACAACTAAATAGCAAATTTTTAGCCTTACCTACGTGGATGTAGGTACCTTGGCGATAACAGGACGCGGTAGCGGGGTTATCGACAAGGTTTTCTCGCCTCAAAATAGACCACCTAATTAAGAAAATTGGTATTATTTTGGTTTAGTAATGGCATTGGGGGTTTGTGGTTCTTGGTTTTGCGGATCCCCTGCCACTGGCTGCACCGAAGCAGGTAAAGCACTTTCCCCATTTTCAGTGTTTAAAATCAGTGGTAACCCATCTTTTCCACTACCAATAACCACCACTTTTGCATTGTTCGATTTGGCTAATTCAATGGTTGCTTCTATGCCGCGCCATCTTAGGTAAGTTTCAGAGATCCCCCCACTCACCTTCTCTTGAAAATCAGCTATCCCCATGGCTTCAACTTTCTTTCGCTCTGCTTCTTTTTCAGCAACATCCAAGCGCATTTCGTACTCTTGATACAAGTGCATTTGGTTTACTTTCGCTATAATTGCATTATGCACCCCTTCTGGAATATCTACATGGCGAATTAGCATGTCGTCTAGATTTACCAAATTATGCCCCTGCATCTCGCTCTTTTCTTGCTTTAGTATGGTTTTTTCTTGCAACTGAACCTCTCTCAGGACTGTGCTTAACAGCTTATCTTGAATCTTTAAGCGTTGATTTGCGTATACTTCCTCGGCGGTATAGTCAGAAACAATCATGCGCACCGCAGATGCAACTTCTGGGATCACAATTTCATCTAGATAGTCTTCCCCAACTAACTTGTGTAAATAAGGAATATGCTCCACGACGGGGCGGTAACGCACCGTTATTTCCATTTTTATCCTCAGTCCCTCAGAGGTAATAGCATGGATCTCTGTGGTGGTCGTTTGGAAGCGGCTGGAGTAAATCGTCAACGTATCCCAGGGGTATACCAAAACTGTCCCTTCATAAAACGGGTGCTCAACATACGTGCCGCCAAAGCGCTTCCATATCACTCCCACCTGCCCTGAATCTATTTTTATAAAGACAACTTTGACCAAAACAACGGCGATAAAAAGCAAAATTAGTAACGTCACACCAGCACGAAAGCGCCAAGACAATATGCGTTTATGCCATTTGGGTTTATAGCACTTTAACGCCCGCATAAACAAGTTTGAAAGAATAAGTGCCAGTACGACACCACCAACAGCATATAAACCAAAATCTTCAGGGATAGTAACATTCATGATAGCACTCCATTACTTTCACTATCTTGATGGGTAAATAGTTGTCCTTCTTCCATTTTTAAGTGTGTATCAGCTAAGTGGAAGTAAGCATCATCGTGAGTGATGGCGATAACCGTGTTACCACGTGCCTTTAAGCGTGGTAACACTTGTTCGTAGAATTTGCGTCTAAAGATAGGGTCTTGATCTGCCGCCCACTCATCAAAAATGTAAATAGGCCTATTTTCTAAAATAGTGCTCAGTAGCGCCAATCGCTTTCGCTGCCCTGATGACAAGTCAATGGTACTAAACGCCCCTTCTTGAATACTGACTTTGGCACGCATCTCCAGAAAGTCTAACCACTCGTCTATTTCTTGAGCACTCAAATCACGAATACCATAGAGCTGCTGGAACAAATGAAAATCGGCAAAGACAGCGGTGAATAAACTTCGATATGCGAGCCGATTATCATCAGTCACAGCTTGACCATTTAATAAAATTTGTCCGCCTTGAAGCGCATATAAACCTGTCAGCATACGAATAAATGTGGTTTTGCCACTACCATTTCCACCGGTAATAAAAGTGGTTTTCCCTTGCTCGAATGTAATATCAACAGGCCCTACGGAAAAAGGGCGGTCACTGGATTTCTTCTGGTGCTGATAAAACGCGCCTTGCATAGCAATGGCTTTAAATGATGTGAGGTTTTCGGTAGATTTCAGCCTCTCGGTATGCTGTTGGTCTGCTATCGTTTTAAGATCACGCTCTAGTGCCAAGACATTTTGCGCCGCCTCGGTTGCGGTTGTGAATACTGGGATCCCACCAACAATGCTGGTAATTGGACCGATTAAAAATAACGATGCAGTAGTGACTTTGATCACGACATCTGTATAGACATCGGATAGCATAGGAACAATAAAAACCATTGCACCGGTTGCGGTAAAAAACGTTATTTGTGACAAAATAAAGTCTGTCGCAAACAGAGTTTGTGTTTTTGTCTTCGCTCGCCTAGCACGATTAGAATCGCGACGATATTCCCGCTCTAAGTCTTCTGCTCTTGGCTCACTCAGCTTTACTTCTTTAAAGCCATCAAGCAAATCAGATAAGCGCTGAATAAGCTGGTTTTCACTGTCAAAGGAGATCCGCATGTTGCGCTGAATCTCATTCGCTCTTAAGCGGTGTATACTGGCACCCACCATGATAAGTGTTGAGATAACCATAAAGGCTACAAATGAATGCCAAGCGATATAAAGCGATGTGAAGAATACTAAACTAATAGACTGACCGATGATCACAAAAAGCTGCGCCGATTGAGATATGGTTTGGAGTTCTTTACTTATCGTATTGAAAATCCGTTCCTTACCAACTTTTTCCAGTGTTGATAACTCAGTGTGGCGAATGCTTTCAAATAAATCGACCCTCAGTTTATCTATGGCACGCTCGACCATTTGTGCAGCCTTGGTCATTAAGCGTTGCTGAGTCAAACCATAAATCGCAATAGTGAGTGAAAACAACACAAGATAATAGAGTATGTGGTTTTCTTTATTTATGTCAGAAATATTGGCTGCTACGTTGTTGATAAGTGCAAGCACCAGCGCATTAGCCAAACCAGAAATACACCCAAGTGCAAAAAAGGTCCGTTTTTTTATCTGAATATGTCGGCGAATTAATTCGTACAATACCATTATTATTATCTTTTATTGTTATTGGGCTACTGCCCGCGCATGCAATTAAGCATAGTCCCTAAAAATAAAAACCACAGGTCAAAAACAAAAGAATATCGCTTTAAAACATCTGGTTATATTGATATCAAGTTAAAGCCGTGACAACAGAAATGGCTATTCTTCATCTTGCTCGGCCAATGGTTTGCGCCTTTGCCCAACGAGTAAAATAATCAACCCTATAACAGGCGTGAACATCAATGAGATGAGAAAGAATCCTACCGGCCCCGCAAAGGTGTGACGCCCCCAATACCCAGTTAAAACACATAACACTAAATACAACGCAATTAACATAAGTTGCTCCAAGTTTTGATTGACGACAAACGGAAAATAAACCAGCAGTTGCCTGCCGGTTTATTTCAGCCAGTATCGTTATACTGTGGCTTTATCCGCTGCAGCGGTTGCGTCCGCATTTCCCTTATTTGCACGATACTTAGCTGCAATATCTGCGATATCCCCTTTCATACTTGCTAAATTCAGGTTTATCAGCGTACCGCCATTTTCAAAGTGTCGAACAAACGTAGAGCCCACTGCATGTGTTGATGCCGCAGACACTATTGGCATAAATGCGATTGCGCTTAACGTACCAATCACAGGAACCGCCTTCAAAAAGCTGCTTAGTCCCGCGCCCCCTAAGGTTTGTGGAAAAGAGCCGCCGATCAATGCGCTTACTGTGCCACGCAACTTATTGTCTCCGTATGATTGACCATAGACTTTCGCGACTTCGCCTATCATCTTCATTTGGATCCCCGTCAACGCCACTAAATCAACCGCAGGCAAGGGAATAAACCCAGAACCAAACGACCATTTGGTGTATTTGTCGACAATCAGCTGAGCAACGGCTGCTCTATCTTCATCAGCAACAAGTTGTGGTTCCTGTTGTTCTGGCGCTTCGCTTACCTTGTCGTCCTTCGCTGTTTTTGTCACTGCCATAATTCATCCTCTATGATTTACTTAAACAGTTGTCGAACCCATCAAGTGCCAACACGGCACTTGCCCTAGCACCCATAATTTCACAAGCTATGCTCATTCAAAGATGGGCTTTACTACCTTCATTAATCATGAAGAAGTAAACCTAAGAACAACCAAGGATTTGCACAGTGTCACAAATACAGCTGAGCGAAACGTTGCCACCTACCACAGGTGTTCTATTAATTTGTTTAACCGAGCATCAGAGCTCGATGTTTTCTCTCACCGCGTTATGCCTGATTTAAATCTTGCTGACATTCCTCAGTGCGGTGTTTATCACTATAGAAGATAATGTTGCGGATCTCATCGGCGATACAATCTGACTCAATCCCTTCTTTTACATAGTTGCTAAACACCATGATGCTTTGATCTCGTTCCAGTAAACGAGTAAAACTAGTCACCCATGAATAGGGGTAACTTCCTGAATACTGTAAAAACTTTTCATACATTCTAAGGTTAGCGTCTGCTGGGTTTTCGGGGCAATTTGCTACTTTGCCATACTGGTTAGGGTCGACGTAGGTTACAAACCAACCATAACCATAATATTCACACTCTGTGCTACTGCCGGTATTGGAATAGGGTGCAAAAGCTGCCAGTTTTTGGGCATCACTTAAGATCTGCGTACCATATAACCCTTGATCCCACTTGTGCATATCCTCTACGGTCGAATATAAATCTCCGGCAGAGTAAAGCACTAGCGGATTACTGTAAGGGTTAACCAAAATATCTTCATAGGGGGCGGGCCCGCCTGTAGCTGGAGGGCGGCCATTCGCTAGAGGTAAATACTGGTTTTGGTTGTAGATATAACCTGTGGTCATATTCGAATACACACCTATCGCGCTATATGAGCCACTGTCAGTCATGTTAAGCGGGTTTAGAATTTGCTCTTGAACGATATTAGCAAACCAATACTCACGACCAATGTTGCCCTGTTTACCTGCAGCTAACTGCTCGATAATGTTACCAATAAGATAGTAGTTACAGTTGCTGTATTCATACTTACTGCCGGGCGTGAACGAGGGGGTACCACTTTGCCCAGCTTCAGCACCACAAGTACAAAAGCGATTACTAAAATCTTCTGGTCCGTTAAGGTCTAGATTTGAGTCATATAAATAGGGTCGCCAACCATAGTTGTCGTACACCGCTTCGTTGTCACTGTAGTTATTGATCCCAGATGACATGGTAAGTAGGTGATGCAATGACACATCTGCGCATTGATTATCTGGATACCAAGGCAAGTGGTCGCCAATGGTTTCCTGCCGTAAGTCCTTACCATCTAACATATTCATTAGAATAGCGGCCGAAAACGCTTTGGTATTGGAGCCAATGCGATACTTCGACTTCACACTGTTCGCGACATCATACTGCATATTTTGTGGCCCGCAGTGATGCTGGTAAATTACTTTATCAACTGACGTAATATAAATAGTGCCAAAGAAAAGGTTCGCATCGCAGTACTCTTTCACCACCGCTGCTATCATTTCTAATTGATTAGGTATGATGGTGTGATTATCCGCGATACTTTTTTTCTGCAAACAAGATGCAAGCGCTAGGGTAATGCAAAATAGCATCATCAGTCTTAGTCGCAGTTGTATTAGCCATTTCATTGTTCAAATTCCTTACATTGCCAACCACGTAACCACTAACAAGTGTTATTGCCCAGCTTCCACTGGAAAAGATTAATATTAACCAGTTAAGCCGAGGCTATTTTCGCCATGCCAACTAGCACTTTTCGAGTACCTGTATAGGCCTCTCTGCCATGGGTAAACAGCATATTGTCCAATAGCAAAATATCGTTTTTTTGCCATGGGTAGGCAAAAGTCAGGTCGCGATAAACTTGGTTAATCATGGCAATGTCTTGGTCGCTAATCTCACTGCCATCACCAAAAAAAGCATTGCGTGGTAAAAATTCGCTGCCGATACTGTCACGCATTTGCGCACTGAGTTGATTGTCTAGGCTTGAGCAATGAAACAAGTGAGCTTGATTGAACCATACCTTTTCACCACTTTTTGGATGGCGCATAACGGCTGGACGCCATTGCTTAGTTTGTAGCCTTTTATCATCAAGCCAAGTAAACTCGATTTCATTTTGTTGGCAATAGTGCTCAACCTCTGTCTTACTCTCAGTCTGGAAAACTTCTTGCCAAGGTAGGTCAATATCACCGTAGTTACGCACATATTGCACGCCTAGGCGCTCAAACTTATCTCTTAGCTCAGCTGGAATATGGCGGTAGACTTCACGACTATCAGCAAGGGGGGTGCATCCTCCCGTGGTTGCTGGGATCACACAAAAGAACCCCATTCGCATCGGCCACACATTGGAATAGGCATTCTCGTTATGTTGAAGGATCACTTGATCAGCATGGTACTCAGTCGTGGTATAAATATTGTTGTTCAACGCGGTACGAGGAGAAGAACGATAAATATACTGGCTTAAACGCTCACCAAATAAGGTCTCAAGTATAGTGCTAAACTGATTTGTGCTCACAATATTTAAGCCACGCAGTAGTGCAAAACCATCTCGCTCAACCCAATTATTTACCTCTTGAACGTGACTTTTCACCCATGCCATGCCGCTTTGTTTAACCTCAGATAAGTCATGTATCCGCGGGTCTGCTGCAATCGTTGTCGGATCCAATTCCAAAGAAAGTGCGTGATCCATTGTTTTCCCATCCTTAAAAGTAAGTACTTTTGCTAGTGCAACACATAGTTGCGCTCAATTATGTTAACCAACTGCCCCACTTGCTCGGCTTGCAAGCAGGACAAATGTTCTCCTTTGACTTCATAACAAGAGAGAGAGTGACTAAATGGTTGCCACCCCATGTCTTTATTCACAGGACGGCCTTCAAATTCTTGCGTTTGCTGCGTTTTCACAACACAGATTGGGATGTCGCTAAGCATAGACCGCATCTCAACATTTGCTCGCAGTTGGGCACTAAAAACTTGTTGAAAGTGACGTAGATGCGTATCACTAAAATTAAATCCAGCTTGTTTTATCCAGCGATTGAGAGAAGCAATGCGTGCTGTTGCATCACCTTGTTGATAAGCACTGATTTCAGCATCAGAGACACTAAGGCGGAAAAATGCCACCAGATTATCCAGCATCATTTGTGCAACTTGCGTTTCATCCAAGTTAAGCGCTGGATTGCTTGGGACAGGCGTATCAATCACAGTTAACGAGCAAGTACTTCGACCTTGTTGCTCAAGTAAAGTGGCAAGTTGATAGGCAATAAAGCTGCCAAAAGAATGTCCGACCAAATGCACTTGTTCACCAAGTTCTGCGCCAGCTAATACACTCAAATAATACTCGGCGGTGCGTTCTATGGAGGTTAGCGTCTCAGGCTCCTCGGCAAGCGCCTCTGGTTGCAAGCCATAAACGGGGATACGGCTATCAAGCCCATTCACTAACGCATGAAATGCCATTAGCCAACCTCCCGCTCCCGCAATCAGCACCACAGGTGTAAAACCGAGCTCGCCCTCTTGCAAACACACTAAGGTTTCAAGCGATTGAGGTTTGCCATCGCATTCGCCAAGACCCTCTCTTAATACTTGTATATGCTGACTGAGGCCACGCACGGTTGGATGTTCAAACAGTGCCGACAGCGGCAAATTGAGTTGTAGGTGCTGGTTAATATCACCCACTACACGCAGCGCTAATAGCGAATGACCACCTAAATTAAAGAAGTTATCGTCAAGGCACACTCCATCCACCTGCAAGCGATGAGCAAACTGCTGCGCTAATTGCGTTTGTAGTGGGGTGAGCCTTTCCTGCTTAGCCTCTTGGTGCTGGGATTGCGATAGAGTGTATGAACCGGCCAGCGCAGTGAGCTGTTTGCGATCGACTTTGCCGTTGGTTGTCAGCGGCAGATGGCTAACTGATTGGAACAACTCAGGGATCATGTAAGCAGGTAAAGCCGCTCCAAGTTGCCCCCGTAGTGAAGCCGCGCTAACTTCAGTCTGCTGTGCAGGCTGTACAAATGCCACCAGTTGCGCGTTGTTACTGCCATCTTCGCGCACCACCACAGCGCAATTAGCAACCCTGTTTAGCAGCTGAAGTTGTCGCTCAATTTCTCCCAGCTCAATACGGTAGCCGCGCACTTTGACTTGGTCATCACCACGGCCTAAATACAACAATTCATTTGAGGCTAAACAGCAAGCGCGATCGCCAGTTTTATAAAGTCGCTGGCCGCTATTTGGCTCAATAATAAAGGCTTGCTGCGTCTTTTCCTCGTCGTTGAGATAGCCTCTGGCAAGGCCAATACCCGCAATGTATAAGTCCCCTTCCACACCGGTGGCCACCGCTCGAAGCTGTTCATCGAGTAAATATAAAGACAAACCCGCGATAGGCTGACCGATTGGCACGCGTGCACCGCTGAAGTGCGTGACATCATTAAGCGTTGCCGAAATGGTTGCTTCGGTTGGGCCATAGGCATTAATTATTCGAATACGGTCGCCGTAGCGCTGCTGCCAATCGGTAAGCGCGGCAATCTGCATTTGCTCGCCACCTATGGTGATGATCCGCAGCGAATCTGGCAAGGTGACTGAAGTTGCTGCAAGTTGATGCCAATACGCCGTTGGCAAACTCATCAGTGTTAACTCAGCATCTTGGCTTAATTGCGCCAGTTTATTGGGATCTAACATGTCGTCCGTCGGTGCCATCACCAAGGTTGCACCACGAAGTAAAGTACAAAAGACTTCTTCGGCAAACACATCAAAGCTCATGCTAGCAAATTGCAGGTAATTGTCGCTTGGCGTAATCGCATATTGCGTAGCTAAAGTCTGCACATAATTAACGACACTGGCATGCTCCACCATCACCCCTTTTGGCATGCCCGTGGTGCCCGAGGTATAAATTACGTAACAGAGGTCGTCAATCTGGCATGGCGCAGTACAGCAGCGACTGGGCTGCGCAGCCAAAGCATCCTTAATACTATCTACATCGACTTGAGGCACTACTTGCTCCGAACTACCCTGCCAATATTCTATTTTAGTAACCAGCATGGCTGCATTGGCACTTTGCAACAGCAAACGGCGTCGAGACTCAGGTAGTGTTGGTGCAATTGGTAGATAAGCCGCGCCCAATTTGAGCACCGCAAGCATAGCCACAATAAGCTGGTAATTCGCCTCTAGACACAGGCCAATAATAACGGGGGCTGTACTTAGCTCTAATCGTGATGCAAGGTAATGGGCGAGCTGATTGGCGTCTTTATCTAGCTGTGAATAGGGATAACAGCGAGCTTCCTCAGAGACGCTACTATATTCACGAATAGCAATATGCTCAGGAAATTCAGCAGCAACTTGAGCAAATAATTGCTGAATAGGTAAACTTGGCGTTTGATATGGCGCCGCTTGCGTCAGTGCAAAAGTGGGCAGTGGCAATGCCTTGCTGTACGGCGCGTGTTGAGGCTGCCAAGACAATTTCCCAAGTGTTTGTTCGGGCTGTTGTGTCGCCGCTAACATCAGCTGCTGCATCGCTGCGAGACTTTGCTCGATAAACACCTCATCAAAACACTGCTGCTGATAGCTCAGCGTGAGCGATAAACCCACCCCTACGCCGACCACGAAAGTCAATGGATAGTGTGTTTCGTCAACTTCACTCAAAGTGATTGCCGTGAATGGCAGCGCTTCACTATTTTGCAACGGATCTTGCGGATAATTTTCAAAAACATACAAGCAATCAAATAATAGACTTTTGTTCTCAATACCCGACCATTGATGAACTTGTGTCAGTGGTGTATGCGGGTGCTGCGCCAATGCCGTAAGCTGCGACTTCACCGCTTGCAGGTAATCTTTCACACGTGCATTTTGATCTATCGCGACATGAACCGCTTGTGTATTGATATACAAGCCAACGCGCTGCGCCATTCTACTAAGCGCTGTAGGTCTGCCCGCTATAGTTTGACCAAATAAGGCATACGGTTCGTTGCAGCAACTTGCCACCCAATACGCCCAGAGCCCTTGGATAAACTGATTGACGGTAAGTCCTTGCTCGCTTGTAAAGCGAGTCACGGCATCTTGCAGCGGTTGCGGTAACGTCACACTGAGTTCTTTAACACCAGCCGCTTTATTTTCAGTGTGAAGTACCTTTTCGCTGAGTAATGTGGGCGTGGTAACTCCACCCAAATACTCCCGCCAAAACGCTTCATCACACTCAACATGTGTATGCAAATATTCGATATAATCGCGGAAATTATCTACTACAATGGGGCGTAACTCACCTTGGCAACGAGCTTGATAAAATGCCACTAATTCAGCAAATAATATCGGTAATGACCAGCCATCCATAATAAGATGATGATACGTCCACACCACTCCAACATTGCCATCATCAAAAGCGATTAAGCACAGCCGCATACAAGGCGCTTGCGAGAGCTTAAGCGGCTCGGCAAGCTCCACTTCGGCCTGTGATTTCACCACATGCGATTGCGCATCTGCAATAGCGACACTCTGCACCAGATTCAGCGGTAGTTCGGCATGTTTATAAACCACTTGCAGCGGCTCGCCAGCAACATCTATAAAGGCCGAGCGTAATATGCTGTGCTGTTTAATTAATTGCTGCCAAGCGTAACTCAACGCCTCGATATCCACACAACCTTGTAGCAATAAGCTGGCTTGCTCGATATAAGGCTGCGTGCTTTGAGTGTGCGCCTCACGTGCCGTTTGACTGTGGAACCACATGCCTTGCTGTAAACCCGTTAGGGGGTAAATATCCTCAACTTCCCCTTCAACCTGCCCAAATATGCGCTGTAACTGCCGTTCAGAAATGCCGCTGAGAAGTGCAAAGTCACTGACTGTGTAATGACGTTGAGGCTGGGATTGGCAATGCTCGATGACCTGAATTAGACTTTCGAGTATCTCTTTACTTAATTGCTCTGCTGCTTCAGATGCTAAGCGCTGGCTGTCAAACTCCAGCGTTAACGCCAATTGACCATCCACGACCGCCGCGGTTAGCTGCGCTCCAAAGTAACTGAGATTTGACTCTGCAACCAAAGTGCCTGTCGACTCATTAGCATCTCCCAACAAGCCTTGCTGCTCAATAACTGTATCTAGCTGGCCTAAATAGTTAAAAAACAGTAAGTCTCGGGTATCAATCTCAAGCGATGAGCGAACGTTTGGCTCTGGGTGTAAATACCGCGCAGCACCATAACTACTGGCAACTTTAGCGCTCCTTTCAAGCTCTGCCTTGATACTACAAATGACATCATGCAAGCGGCTGCCATTACTAAATAACGGCATTGGATAGAGCGCCGTTAACCAGCCAATGGTTCGGCTGCTATCCAGTGCCTCGGTCAGCAACTCGCGACCATGCCCTTCTAGCATGATCACTTCACTGCCTGCACCACGCTTTTGCGCACACCAGGCAAGTGCACTGAGCAGCAGTGCTTGCGCCGTCGTACCATAACTGGTGTTGGCAGATCCCAATAATGCACGGGTGTGCGATGCTGATAACGTGTGGCGAGCTTTAGCTATCGTTGGAGTCGCGCTTGTATCTTTTAGGCTCAATAAGTGTGAACTTTCAGCCAGCGCAGCCACCTTCTGCCATTTGCGCAAGTCGCGCTCATTAGATGCAAGTTCACGATAAAAAACGGCAAGTTCAGCCAAATTTGCGCTTGCGGCTGGAAGCTCAACCGGCACATTGTTTATTTGCTGCTGTAGTAACTGGCTCACATCTTCAAGTAACACCCGCCAAGAGACGCCATCCACTAGCAAGTGATGTGCACTAAACAGCAAGCGATTATTGGCCTCACTGTTAGGTGTAACAAATAGCACCGCTTTAAACAGTGGCGTGCTAGTAAACGCAAAACCTTGCTGCACTTGTTCACTGAACTCGCTCAGCTCAGCTTGCCATACCTCACGCTCAAGTGTATGCGCCGTAAATACCTTTTGAATATCAATGCTATCACGTACAAATAGGGTGTTTTCATCCGCAACCACCAAGCGTAGCGCGTCGTGCTGGGTAAGCAGATATTTTACAACCTCCATAAGCTGCGCAGGTGTGACGGATTTATCCACACTCACCAACACGCTTTGATCCCAATGACTGGGTTTGGCAAATTGCTGAGCAAAAAACCAATACTGAATTGGTAATTTATCGAGCTGACCAACCAATGGCAGTCTTTCTCTGTCCGTCGGCACCAGAATATCTTGCTGGGCAAGTCTTGCAGCAAGCGCCGAAACACTGGGGTAGGTAAACACATCAGTCGCACTCACTGGTAACTTGAGTACTTTGGCTTTACTTGCGATTTGAATACTCAAAATAGAGTCGCCGCCCAACGCAAAATAGTCGTCCTCAGCTGTCATGGACGGCGTATTTAATACCTGCCGATAAATCGCCAATAACTGAGCAACGACGCTGTTAGCCTGTGGAACCAACGCGCTCTGCTCGGTTACTGTGATAGTCTGTTGCGTTTTACCAAGTGTTGCCAAGGCACGATGGTCAACCTTGCCATGCGGCGTCAAAGGGAGCTTTTCGAGCATAACAAAGTGCTCTGGCACCATATAACTTGGTAGCCTTTCCTTTAGCTGGGTTTGAAGCTCCTTAGGCTCAATATTTGCCACCACAAATGCCTGCAACTGTGGCTGCCCTGACGCACTTGTGGTTATCTGAACCGCACATTCTTGTACGCCCGATAGCAGCCCAATTTGCTGTTCAATTTCGGCCAGTTCAATACGATAACCTCGCAGCTTTACTTGTCCATCATTACGACCCATATAGGCGATACGGCCGTTGCTAAGCTGGCGTACTAAATCTCCCGTTTTATAGGCTCGTACCGTTTGCGATGGAGAGACTTGTAGCTCAATAAAACGCTCAGCGCTAAGCTGTGGTTGATGTAAATACCCTCTAGCAAGTCCCGCTCCGGTAATATATAACTCCCCAATCATCCCCTGAGGCACAGCGCGCAATTGTGGATCTAAAATAAATAGCTGGCTATTGTCGACAGGTAAGCCGATATCTGGCACCTGTTCGTCAAACTCAACCACGCCTGAGGTCGCGACTACAGAGGCTTCGGTAGGTCCATAGTTATTGACTAGGGTAAATTCGTATTCTTTTGCTTGTAGCGCACCGAGCTTATCGCCACCAACCAATAAATAGCGCAAGCTTTGCGGGTTAAACAAAGGCTCGGTGAGCAGCGCTTGGGCAATTGGCGTTGCAATAAAACTATGTGTGACTTGATGTGTGTTGAAGCAGGTAGTTAATTCGGCCGGTGACTGTAGCACCGCTTTTGTTACACACACTAGACTCGCTCCGGCACATAAATAAGGCCAAACCTCCCACGTTGCCGCGTCAAAGGCGGGGTTGGCGGTTTGACTTGCAACACTATGAGTATCCACCGCAAAGGCTCGCTGGTGCCAAGCACATAAATTCGCCAATCCTTGGTGAGCTATCATTACGCCTTTGGGGTTACCTGTCGTGCCAGAGGTATAAATCACATAAGCCAACTGCTCCACGTTAACTTCTGGAAACTGCTGAGGTATTGATATTGCAGCAAGACGCGCTCGCACGTCGGCGTCATCAACACAAATGACATGTGGGGAGCGGTAGTCAGCGTCAATGTGGTTATCATCTAACTCTGCTGACTCAAAGCGAGCGGCAAACTCACACTTTGTTAAAACCAGCGCGGCACCGCTGTCTTTGGCAATGTAATTCACTCGCGCTTGAGGGTAATGAGGGTCCACAGGTACATAACATCCACCCGCTTTTAACACAGCCAACATCGCCACAATGAGATCTGCGCTACCCGTCATCGCAACAAGTACAGGCTGCTCTGATTGCAGCCCTTCGCTTAATAACAGCGCCGCCAATGCCTTGGTTCTTTCATTAAGCTCACCATAACTCAAGGTTTGCTTTGAGTTTGTGTCAATTACTGCGAGCCGCTCAGCTTGTGCAGGCTCTGCCATATTTCGCTCAATTTGCTCAAGCACTGACTGCTCTAAGTGTTCCGGCGCTGACTTGCCTGAAATCGCATAATCCGCTAGCGGCTGCTCCTTGCAAAGTTTTATACCCGCAAGAGCGCAATCAGGTTGCGCGAGTAACTGCGCAATTACAAGGTTAAAACACTCTGCAATGCTAGCCACCATTTCTTTTTCAAATAGCCCACTGTTGTATAGCCAGTGCAATCGCAACCCTTGCCCACTTAATGTGGCACTGAGCTCTAGATCAAACTTGGCACGCGCGTTTTCTGACGTTAAAACTTCCGTGCTGAGCCCCACAAACTCTGGTGTGTGCTGTGGCTCGGGATTAAATGCAAAACTCAACTGGAAAACACTCTGGTGACTCAGCTCTCGGCTAACACCAAGATGATCAATGAGCTGCTCAAAGGGCAAAGATTGATGTTGATGTACTTGTTCAATCTGCTCTTTTTGTATATCGAGTAGTTGGCTGAAACTCTGCTGCCAATCGAGCTTCACGCGAATCGGTAAGGCATTAACAAAAAAGCCAATCAACTGCTCCACTTGTGGGTGATGCCGCCCTGAAAATGGCGCACCAATCACAATATCATCCACTTTGCTAAACTTGGCGAGCATCACCGCATACGCGCTATGCAACCAAATAAATGGGGTTATTGCCAAGCGCTGGCAATGCTGTTGTAGCTGTTGCCATGTCTCTGCGCTTAGCTGCTGATCAAATGCTTGCGCGCTATTGTTCATGGCCTGCACACGCGGCGTATCGAGCGGTAATTGATGCAGTGGTGGCGCACCATCAAGGTGCGCTGACCAAAATTTCATGTCTGCACTTTGCTGCGCGCCTTGGCACTGTGCTCGATGCCAATGAGCATAATCCGCGTATTGCACCTCAGGTGGCGCAATCAAGTTACGGGCAAGTTCACAGCCTTGGGCGTAATGGGCATAAAATTGCGTAAGCTCTCGCATTAATACTTCAATGGAGCCAGCATCACTAGCAATGTGGTGCATGTTGACAATAAGACGATGGTAGCCTGATGAAAAGCGAACTAGTGTTACACGGATCATTAGATCTTTACTAAAGTCAAAACCCTGCGCTTGGTCGTCTCGTACTGCGCGCTGCCAAAGCAAGTTTTGCCACAGCGGTGATTGCGTGGAGACGTCAATAAGCGTAACAAACTGCTCAGGCAAAGCCACAAGATACTGTTTAGGCTGACCGTTGGTGTTGGTAATAGTCGAGTGCAATACCTGATGCCGTGACAGCACCTTTTGCCAACTTTGCTCGAATGCGCTCAGATCAAGCTTTCCTGAAAACGCCAATAACGCTTGAATTTGATATTGCTGGCTGCCCTGCTGCATTTGATCTAATGTCCACAAACGCTGCTGAGCAAAGGACAGCACCACACCATTGGTTTTATCTACCACAACAATTGTACTTAGCTGCGTGTCTTGCTTTTCAAGTGCTGTCGCTAAACCTTGCACCGTAGGGTGCGTAAAAATCGTTTGCAGCGGTAACTCAATTTGCAGCGTTTTGCGAATATGATTTGCCAGTTTTGCAGCAAGTAGTGAGTGCCCGCCGAGTCTAAAAAAGTCGTCATAGCGACCAACTGATTCGCACTGCAAGATCTCAGAAAAATAGCTTGCAAGTTGGGTTTCAAGCTCGCCAATCGGTGCTTCATAAGTGTTTTCGTTAAAGCTTGTATCAAGTTGCTGCAGTAGTGCTTTTTTATCGACTTTGCCATTGCTGGTCAGTGGCATAGCTGCCACCGCTTGCACTTTGGCAGGCAACATATGGTCGGGTAAATTTTGTTTTAAAAACTGCTGCATAACTAACGTGATGTCATCGAACTCGACCTGTTTGTGTAACACCACAAAGGCGCAAATCCAGACATTTTCTGGGTCTTGCCGATTTAACAGCACAGTGACCTCAGCCACTTCGGGATGGTGGCGCAACTGGTTTTCAATTTCGCCTAATTCAATACGATAACCCCGAACTTTTACTTGGTCGTCAATTCGGCCAACGTAGCTCAGCTCACCACTAACCATTAAGCGCACGAGATCGCCCGAACGATATAGCCGCTGATCGGGTGCTGCACTAAATGGGTTTTGAATAAAGCGTGTCGCGTTTAACTCGTCACGTTGCCAATACCCCCGACAAACCCCCTCGCCACCTACGTACAACTCGCCCACGGCACCTTGCGGCAAGAGCCTTTGCTTGTCATCAAGTACATAGCAGCTGGTGGTCGGAATAGCATGACCTATATTACTGGTGCCAAGCGTCAGATCCGCAGGCTCCAGCGCTTTAAACGTAACATGTACCGTGGTTTCGGTAATGCCATACATATTGATTAACTGGCAATTTGATAACTGCTGTGCCCAAGGTTGTAGCTTACTCGGCTGTAGCGCTTCACCACCAAAAATTACGTACCGCACTACACATTCACTCGCCAAGTGACTGTCGTTGAGTAGCGTGGCTTGTAGCGCGTAAAACGCACTTGGTGTTTGATTTAAGACCGTAACCTGGGCATCAACCAATAGCTGAGCAAAAGCTTGGGTGTCTTGCGCAGTCACTTTATCCACAACCACAAGGCGACCACCAAAGAGTAACGCGCCATACATTTCCCACACAGAGAAATCAAAGCAGAAGGAATGAAATAAGGTCCAAATGTCTTGCTCATTAAAATCGAATAAGTTGGGCTCAACATGGAGTAACCGCACCACATGACGGTGCTCAATTTGTACGCCTTTTGGTCGCCCTGTGGTGCCAGAGGTATAGATCATATAAGCCAAATCTTGCGGCTCAATCTGAATAACATCAAGCTGCTTGAGGGCTTCGCGGCTGACCTGATGCTCTGCCTGTGACACATTAATTAGCTGGTATGAAAGCTGACTAAACTGTGCCTGCGTGGCGTTATCACAAAGCAGCCATGGGCTTTGCACGTCTTCCAAAATATATTCAATGCGTTCTTGCGGGTAGTCGGGATCTACTGGCACGTAGGCGGCACCCACTCTAAGCACTGCCAGCAAGGTCACTATCATCTCAATGCTACGTGATACACTCACCACCAACATGGTTCGTGGCGTGACCCCTTGTTGTAACAGCATTATCGCCAGCGCATCGACTCGAGTATTGAGCTCACGATAACTCAGCACAGTCGTGCTATCTTGCACAGCTGTGCGTGTGGCAAAGCGCTCGGCATAGCGCGTGAATAAGCTGGTGATAGTGTCTTGCTTAGGCCAAGTTGCCCCATGGCATTGCGCGCCCGTTATTAAAGCTTGTTGCTGTTTTTGGTTCAGTAACGCAAGTTCACCAACGGCGGTATGAGGCGCTGTAACACACGCTTGAAGTAGCGTATGAAAGCAATCCGCCCAATGTTTGATGGTCTCTTCTGTGTAAAGATGGCTATCAAACTTCCAATGTAAATAAAGGGCCTGCTTATCAACTATGGCATTGAGTTCTATGTCGCATTTTACAGGGATGCTGTCCGCCTGCTTTTTTTGCACTTCTTGAACTGATAACCCAGGAAGCGTAAAAGCGCGCTCATCACGGGTTTCCAGTGTAAATAATATTTGTACTAGCGGGTGGTGGCTTAAATCTCGTGGAGCGCCAACGGCTTCAACCACTTTATCAAAAGGAATATCGCGGTATTCAAACGCCGCTAAGTTGAGGTCTTTTTGTTGCTGCAACCATTGGCTAAATGGCATATCACTTTCAAGCTTTGCTTGCATCACTAAGGTATTAACGAACAAGCCAATTAACGGTGTTAATTCGGGGTGATGGCGACCAAGCTCTGGCGTGCCTACAACTACCTGCTGCGATTGCGTAAGCCTTGCGATAAACAACATAAAGGTATTGAGCAGCCACATAAAGGGGGTCAGTTGGAGCGACTTCGCCTGTGTCGAAATCGCCGCAAATAACGACGTATCAAGCGCTTGGCGATATACTTTCCCTGTTAACGACTGCACCGCAGGACGGACAAAATCGCAAGGCAATGACTGCAACGGCGCTAATTCGCTAAATTGCTGTTTTAGTTGCGCCAATGGTGCCTCGATGCGATCTGGCGTTAGCTGTGCTCGCTGCCACTGGCTAAAATCACTATATTGCACCTGCATAGTTGCAAGCGGCGTATAAGATGTGCCTATGTGTTTGCAATAGCCAGCTTCGATTTCTTGTGCAAGTAACGCCATTGACGCCCCATCAGAGACGATATGGTGCATATTAAATGCAAGGTGATGTTCATCGCCATCACTCACCACCAGCACGCGAAGCAAACAATCATGAGCCAAGTCAAAAGGCTTGTTTTGATGTGCTGCGATGCGCGAAGCAATGTAGGCTTGCCTTGTTTCCTCAGCAGCTACACTGGCATCAAGCCACTCGAACGGCGCACTAATATCATCCGTTATTTGCAGCTGGGGTTGGCCATCTTGTTCATTTTTTACAAACCTAGCGCGCAGTATTTCGTGGCGCTGCACCACATCTTGCACAGCGCTGCGCATTGCGGGAATATTAAGCTCGCCGCGTAACAAAAACTCGGCGGGCATATAATACTGCTTGCTGCCTTGCAACTGCTCTATAAACCAAAGCCCCTCTTGTGCAAAGCTTAGCGGTAAGTCCTTCCCCGCATTTGGCTGCGTGATAATGTGCGGTGAAGATTTCGCCATATCACGGCTTTGCTGCTGAAAGTAAGCTATGATCTCTGATTTATATTCAACTACTTGCTGTTTTAACTGGGGAGGAAACCCAGCGGTTTGCTTAAATGCTAAGCCACCGTTTTTTTCATACAAGGTCACGCCAGCTGCTAATGCTTCTGCGATCAATGCCTCTATCTGTCTTTGCTGTTCATTCATCACAAAAACATCTCCTCAGACTGACCGTTTTCGTCTGCTGCTCTGGCTGCACGATGGATCTCACACCAAGTTGCAAGTGCACGAACACTTGGCCGCTCGAACAATACTTTTAAGGTAATGGGCACCTCAAGCGCTTGTTCAATTAAGGCAACCGCTTGGCTTGCTGATAAAGAGTGCCCCCCTAATTCAAAGAAGTTACTGTTAATATCTCGGACTTGAGTATTGAGCACTTGAGCAAAAACTTCTTCCAGTAGCGTTTGTAGCTCGGTCAAAGGAGCTAAAGGTGCTGTAAGCGCTTGCGCCTGTTGCGATTGCACCAGCTGTGCAAGCGCTCCTGCGTCTACTTTGCCATTATTGGTAAGCGGCATAGCAGCCAGTGCATACAGCTTGTAAGGCAACATGTAACTTGGTAGGACCTCTGCTAACGAGGTTAAAACCTGAGTCTGTAGCGCTTGTTCAAGCTCACAGATGGCATCACTGTGCGATGACGTAGTTAGCACCACACAGGCCAGTAAGTTATCTTTACTTTCGTTAAGTAACACATGTGCTTGTTGCACTACATCTAGTTGCTCAAGCTGAGCTGCGATCTCATCAAGCTCAATGCGATAACCACGCAGCTTAACTTGATTGTCTCGACGACCAATAAACTGCAGCACGCAAGAGCAGCCCTGTTCATCTAGCAGCCAGCGCACTTGATCCCCCGTCTGATAATAACGCTGCGAGTTATTCATCAAAGACAATGATACAAATTTACTGGCGCTGAGTTCAGGCAATCCAAAATACGCCTGAGCCACATTATCGCCTGCGATGTATAGCTCACCGGGCATGCCCATAGGCACAGGCTGTTGATGCTGATCCAATACCACCAAATCAGTGCCTTGAATGGCGTTACCAATTGGCACAAAGCGCTGTGATTGCTGTGCAAGCGCAACCGCATCTTGGCCACTACAGCGATACACACAGCACCCAACCGTTGCTTCTGTTGGACCATATTCGTTGTAAAAATGAGCCTGTGGCACCAGTGCTCCAACTTGAGCCACCACGCTGCTAGATAGGGCTTCTCCCCCCACCACAATGTGGTGCGCTGCATTGCTTGGTTGTAATCGTGCCAGCACGCCTTGCAAATGGGCTGGTGTCAACTTAAACAACAGCGCTTCTTCGCGCGCTAAACATTCACTTAGCTCTGTGATTAACTGCCCGCCATCGCTTAACAATACAACGCCAAGACCATTAACCAGCGCGCCCCATAAGCTCGTTACTGTCGCATCAAATGCTAAAGGTGTGCTGACAACACTCTCATGTAAATCGCTTTTGACATAACTACGGCTCACGTGCTCAAGATAAAGGTGCAAGTTTCGATGGCTTATCATCACGCCTTTGGGTTGCCCTGTGGTGCCTGAGGTATAAATCATATAAGCTGGCGCATCAATATCACTTAATGGCGCAAGCGCCTCTACAGGCATGTTCTGCCAATCCTGCTCGGTGTCTATTAGCATCACATGGCAGCTGAGATCTGTGCTGTTTGGAAGTAGCGCTGAGGTGGTGATAAGGCAAGTCGCTTTACTGTCACGCAATATATAGTGCTGACGCTGACTCGGTGCATTGGGGTCAAGCGGCACATACACAGCCCCAACTTTTAAGATTGCCAACAGTGCTACAACTTGCTCACAACTTGGCGCTAAGCTTATTGCGACCTGCGACTTTGCTGTTACGCCTTGCTCAACCAAGTAACGCGCTAGCTTGTTACTTTGTAGCTCCAATTCGCCAAAACTTAACCGCTTGCCAGTCATATCTCGTACAGCATTATGGTTCGCGTGGTGCTGAGCAAAATGTTGTATTTTATCGCTGATAAACCAAGGAGATTGCGGCTGTGCTTGCGCGGTAAGCCCTAGCTCGCTGAGTGTTTTGCTATCAACTAATGGTAAGGTATTTACGCTTTGCTCAGGGCTTTTCAGCGCCGCGCCAATTAACGTCACAAAAGCATCACTCATCGCCTGTACGCTACTGTGCTTAAACAAGGCTTTGGCATAATTCCACTGCACTGCAATCTCACTGCCAAATTCTTGTGCATTGACTTCTAAGTCGAACTTCATTGCAGGCTTGAGATCAAGCTGTTGCTCGATTTTAAGATGAGGTAGCTCGAAGTCACTTTGTTCGTTATTTTGTAGTGCAAAGAGTATTTGTAACACGGGTGAATGCGCTAAGCTGCGCGGAGGATTAATGGCATCAACAAGTTGTTCAAAGGGTAAACTCTGATGGGCAAACGCCGCTAAAATCACCTGCTTTTGCTCACTTAGCCAATCGTTAAATGAAGGCGACCCCACTTTGCGAGTGCGAATAGCTAAAGTATTCACAAAGCAGCCCAGTAATCCCTCTAACTCTTTTACCTCACGTCCGGCAATGGGCGAGCCAATAACAATATCCTGCGTTTGACTAAGACGAAGCATCAACAGCGAAAAGGCACTTTGCAACCACATATACAAGGTTACTCCTTGTGCTTGGCAATGCGCTTTTATCGCCTCAACTTGCGACGTCGTAAGAGTATGACGAATACACTCACCATCAAGGGACTGAACTTGTGGTCGCTCAAAGTCCAGCGGTAATTCATGAACAACAGGACATTGCTGCAACTGAGTTTGCCAATAGGCAAGATCCGCCTGATAGCTATCTTGCTGTCTTTGCTGCCAGTAGGCAAAGTCTGCATACTGCACCGCTAGCGGCTTAGCGTATTGCTCTGGCAACGAATGCGCTGGCGTTTCACTAAAGTGCCGATAAAACGCCACAAATTCTTTCGCCAGCAGCGCCATTGACCAACCATCGCTGGCAATGTGGTGCATGTTAAACAAAAGTCCAAATTGGTTGTGACTAAACTGTACACAGATCACGCGCAGCATAGTGTCTTGGCATAAATCAAAAGGCTTGCTGAGCGATTGTTGCTGCAATGTTTGCCAACGCTGCTGTTGCTCTGCGTTATTCAGCCCAGACAAATCGACTAATTCCACAGGACAGGCTACTTGATCACGAACTTGCTGCACAGCACCGTGATCACCACTTGCAGGAACGATGACCGTACGGAGTACTTCATGACGTGCAACAATCGCGCTTAACGCTTGTGTTAAAGCGTCAATATCTAAGGCACCTTCACACCAATAGCTCGCTGGCATATGGTATTGCACACTTTGCTCATGTAACTGGTCGATTAACCACAAACGCTGCTGAGCAAAAGACAAAGGTAACGCTTGGGCCCTTGATACCGGCTCAATGGTATTGCTGTGCGCAATCATCGAACTTGTCGTTATCGCTTCAGCAAATGCTGCAATACTCGGTGCATCAAAAAGTTGTGGTAAGGTGATATCTCGCCGCTGCTCACTGCGCACTCGGCTTATCACTTTAATGGCCAGCAGCGAATGCCCGCCTAAGTCAAAGAAGCTGTCGTTAATACTCTGTACTTGGCTCGGCAGAAGCTCGCGATATAACTCAAGTAAATAACGCTGTATGTCCGTGAGCTTAGATCCATCAATTACCTCGGTGACCTCATGGCTTTTCGCCTGTGCCTGATAGGCAAGCTGTAATGCTTGCTTGTCTACTTTTGCGTTTGCAGTCAGCGGAATATCAGCAACGATATCCAGTGTAGCGGGTAACATGTAACTGGGCAGCGACTGCGATAAAGCTTGGCGCAACTGCACAAGTGTGAGCTTAGCCTCGTCATGTAAGACCACATGAGCCACTAGGCTTTCTTGCGCTTCATCAACACTCACAGCGCAGCTTTTTACTTGTGTCAACGCGTCGATTTGATGAGCGATTGCCACAAGAGAAATACGGTAGCCGCGCAGTTTGACTTGCTCATCTAACCGCCCCAAATAACAAAGATAGTCTGCCTCACCGCGCGCATTCGCCTGCCACTTTGCCTTGTCGCCACTGCGATACCAACGCATGCTTGAAGTACCAGACGCAGGCACCGCTTGCTCAACAAAGCGTGCTTGCGTCACACTCGCGAGATTAATATAGCCTTCACACACCCCACCTCCCGCAAGCCAAAGCTCTCCGGGCATATTAGGTAAAGCCAGCTGACCAAACTCATCGACTACCGCAAGGGTCATATTATCGATAGCATGGCCAATAGGCACTTCTTCATGACCCGCTAACAAGTGGCGCGACTCACGGCTTACAGCATAGATACTACAGCCGACTGTTGCCTCAGTTGGGCCATATTCGTTTATCCACTGAGCATTAGGGAGCTTATCCATCAGCTTATCAACCAAAGCTGCGCCCAGCCCTTCACCGCCAACCACAAATCGGTGAGCAATATTGCTATAAGTTTGTGCGTCACTTAATGCGAATACCGCGCGTAAGTGAGCCGGTGTTAACTTGAATAATTTAGCTTCCGTCGCGGCAAAAATCTGTTCATGTAATGCAGGCAACAATTCAGCGCCCGTGGGGAGCAGCTCAAGCTCTCCGCCTCGCATTAAGATAGGCACTAGGGCGGTCACCGTCGCATCAAATGCCAGCGGTGTACTGAGTACGGCCTTGGTTATGCCTCCGGATTGGGGCAGGTAGCGCTGAGACGCAAAGCGCAGATAATTATTGAGGTTGTCATGACTAATGGGCACCCCTTTTGGCTGCCCCGTTGAACCTGAGGTATAAATAACATAAGCAAGTTCGGCCTCGTTATATGCTGCTGCGTCTTCATCTACCAGCAAACTGGTATCGTAAAACGCAAAGTTCCCTTCGGCTTCGAACAAATCATCAAGCAACAAAAAGTCACTCCCGGCTTCAATCAAGCGCTCGGCATCTTCACTTAGCGCCAGCGTCAATACGATGTCTGCATCATTCATGATGTAGGCTAAGGTATCGGTTGGCGTGTCATGATGAATGGGCACATAAGTATGACGCGCTTTTAATATTGCCAGCACCGCGGCCACCATGTAACTGGAAGACGGCAGTAAAATAGCAATGCGACTTTGCTCAGCAAATGCCATTTCCAATAAGCTATTAGCAAGTTGGTTCGCGCATTTTTCTAAGGTGAGATAACTACAAGAGAACTCCCCCATGCGCACCGCAGTCTGTAGTGGAACCTGAAGAGCCACCTGACTAAACTGAGTCACCCATGGCTGTTGCTCTGTCACTTCTACCGCAACACTTTGCTGCTGTTTTAATAGCGCTAACTGCTGCTCTGCGGGCCACAATGACAATGTTGACAACGGAATATTTGGCTCTGCAAGACACTGCGATAACACATAACAAAACTGCTGATGGAAACCAACCACACTCGCTTCTTGCCACAAATTACTGTCATAAAGCCATTCAACGCTGAGTACATCCCCCTCGTCTATCACAGCAACTTCCAAATCTAGTTTGGCACCGCGTACTTTACTTTGGCAAGGCGTCACTTCCAATTGTTCTAGCGTAAGGTTTTCATTTACCTGATTATTTACCCGAAACACGATTTGATGCAGCGGATGTTGGGCGCTTGAGCGTTCAATGTCTAGCTCATCCACTAACACATCGAAGGGAATATGTTGGTGTTGCAACGCGTCGTTGAGTAAGCCTTGGGTTTGCTGTAGTGCTTGAGTAAAGCAGGTGTCTTCACTCCACGTGCTCCTTAGCACTAAGGTATTGATAAAGTTACCAATCATACTTTCAAATGCTTTAAGGTGACGCCCTGATACCGGCGTCCCGACAACCACGTCGCGCTGTTGAGAAAAGCGGCTTAACCACAAGGAAAATAGCGTTTGCAGTAACACAAATAAGGTTTGCCCTGAGCGAGTTTGATACGCTCGAAGCGCACTGACCAGCGCTGCAGGTATGGGCTCAATCACTAACGCGCCGCGCGCAGAAGTTGTTGCTTCTCTGCGGTAATCAAGCGGTAGTTCATGCCCCTTGGGCAGACCTTGTAATTGCATACGCCAATAATCGAGCTCCTGTTGCCATAGCGAACTCTGCTCCAGCTGCTGTTGCCACATTACATAATCAACATAATGCACCTCTTGCAATGTTGGGGTGTCGCCACTGAGCGCGGCTTTGTATGCCTGTTCTAACGCTTCGCTCAAACAAGCAATAGACCAACCATCGGCTGCGGTATGATGTAAGGTGATCACAAGGGTAGCCTGCGTGGTTTGCTGCTGATAAAGACTGGCGCGTAGCATCAAATCACGGCTTAAATCGAAGCTGGTTGCGTAATCTTCTGCGATAGCCTGCTCTAACGCATGCGCTTGTTGCTCAGCGGATTTATCAGTCCAGTCGTGCTTAGCCAAGGCAAATCGAGCATCAAGATTAACGCTTTGATATGGCTCTCCTTGCGCATTTTGATGGTAATTAAACGCCAAGACCGGATGTTGCTTAATCACAGTCATAAAGGCTTGCTCTAAGGCCTCAGCATTCAGCTTGCCTTTTAATTGGAATATGCCCTGTAGATTATACTGGTTGCTGTGTCCTTGCAGTTGATCAACAAACCATAAGCGCCGCTGTGCAAATGACAAAGGATAATTGGGCTGTGATGGTGCAGGTTGTAGACTTGGTAATGAAGCTTGAGACTGAGAGTTAGCCAACATCTCACTTAGCTCAAATACGCTAGGATTGGCAAATACTTGCTTTAAGCTCACCTCCACTGAGAACTGAGCTCTTAGCTCATTGAGCAATTGCATTGCCAATAAAGAGTGACCACCGATGCTGAAAAAGCTATCGTGCAGCCCCACTTCTGGTGCGCCTGTTAAGGTTTGATAGAGCGCGATTAACTGTCGCTGCAACGCACTTGTTACTTCACTACTTTGGCTTTGAGAAGTTAATGCCAAAGACTGTAATTGTTGGCGGTCTATCTTGCCATTACTCAGGGTGGGTAAGTGCTGGCAAAGCTCTATCCAGCTTGGGATCATCGGCTCAGGCAAGCGACGCTTCAAGCCTTGGCGGATAGCCTCGCGCAGATTAGTTGCGGCGCACTGGCTGCCATCAATACTTACCACAAAAGCAACCAAGGCATCTTGTTTGCCGAGCTTGCGCACCACGACTGCAGCCTGCGATACCTCATCAAGCGCCACCAGTGCAGCTTCTATTTCATTAAGGTCAACGCGGTAACCGCGAATTTTCGCTTGTTTGTCAATTCTACCGAGAAATTCAAGCTCGCCGCTCGCATTCAGCCTAACGCTATCACCACTGCGATAAAAACGCGCGCATTGGACACTATGTTGCAAGCTACTTGTAAACTGAGCTGCGGTCTCTAAAGGCGCATTTATATACCCTTTGGCGAGGCTCGGCCCGCCAATATAGAGCTCACCGGGCATACCTGCGGGTGTTAGCTTCCCCTGTTTGTTGAGTACGCAGGTAGCAACATGTGTCAAAGGCGTACCGATTGGGTAACTGTGGCCGGTTAGCTTGCTGTCAGTCACTTCATGACAAATCACCCCAACACAAGCCTCCGTCGGACCATAATGGTTGAAAATACGCGCCGCGGGCGTCAGCGCGCGAATGCTATCAACAAGCTGCTCACCTAACACTTCTCCACCTAACACCCACTGTGAAATAGCGGGCTTTTGCTCCGTAAACTGAGGCAACAGCACGGTGGCAAAAGAAGGGGTTAATTTTATTAAGTTAACTTGCTCAGCCACTAACTTGGCTGCGATTTGGGCAGGCTCTGGCGCTTGGCTTGCAAGAGTCAACACCACAGTGCCGCCATGAGTAAGCACCGGATACACAGCCGTTAAGCATAAGTCAGTGGCAAGTCCTGTGACCACGCCCGCTCGCGTATCTTGGTTGTAACTCAATCTCGCCGCAATACTGCTGCAATAGTGGCTCAGCGCGCCATGGCTGATCTCAACCCCTTTGGGCACACCAGTAGAGCCAGAAGTAAACAGCACATACGCGCTATCATCAAAACTTGGTGAATAAGTTTGCTGCGGCGCTCCTTTGTTTTGGTTCAGCTCACTATATTTAATAACCTGGATGTCAGCTTCATGTAGCGCTTGGCAAAGAGGCGTTTCGACACTTACCACCACCGTATTACACTCAGCTTGCCCTAGCATTTGTAGCGCTCTTGCAGTGGGCATATTGCCATCAATAGGTAGATACGCGCGGCCACTTTGCATTACGCCAAGCATAGTGACAATGTCACTCATATCACCCGTAGTTATTAGCGCAATGATTGACGCTGGAGCATCTAAGTTGTTGGCAATTTGTAGGCTTTGATCTTGTAGCTGCTGATACGTCAGGGTGCGTGATGCTTCGCCATTGGTATTTGGCATAACCACTGCAATCGCCTCACCTTGAATTTGCGCTATATCTCTGATTGCTTGAGGCACAAGCGCCGGCTGGCTGATGTTGTGATTGATATCCGCCGCCTTTGCCGATACGCTCGTTGATTTGAGCACCAAGTCATCAATCGGCAGCGTTTCTTTAGCACAGTAGCACTGGACGAGTGCCAAATAATCATCGGCAAATTGCTGGATAAGCGCATGGTCATAAAGGCCTGTTGCATAAACAAAGTCACACACAAAGGCATCATCTGTATCATCAACAGATAGGGTTAAGTCAAATTTCGCAGTGCCATTATCAAGAGCAATTAACTCGGCTTCTAATTGGCTGTTTACCGACACCTTATTACTGGCCACACCATTGTAGTTAAACAATATTTGGAACAAGGCGGAATGCGCTGCGGATTTGGGTAGCTCTAGCGCTTCAATGATGTCTTCCACGGCAACGTTTTGATTACTAAGCCCTTGCAATACTTGACCTTGTAGTGCCTTAATCGCCTCACTTATGGAGTGTTCACCGTTTATCTGCATTCGCAATGGCAAGGTATTAATAAAGCAGCCAAGCATAGTTTCAAACTCGCTTTGCTGACGATTTGCAACCGGCACCCCTAAGGTAATATCGGTTTGCTCACTGTAGCGATAAAGCAAGATGTAAAACACGCCCAGCAAGGCGCTAAAATGTGTTACGCCATCGCTGTGGCAAGCTTTATCTAATCGTTGTATTTGTTCTGCGTTAAACGAACAACGAACTGTGCCACCTTGGTACTGCTTCTCTTTTTTCCTGGGATAGCTGGTGGGTAATTCAAACGGTGTAAATGCCTCTAACTGCTCAGTCCAATAAGCCAATTGTTGTTGATAGTCTGGGGATTGTCTTAATTGCTGCTCCCAGTGCACATAATCCCCATACTGTAATACTGGAGAGTCAAGAGGCTCCTCGGTTAGCTCACGTAGCAGCGCGTTAATAAACACAGTCACGCTCCAACCATCACTAATAATATGGTGCATATTTATTAGTAACCAGCGACAAGCGGTGTGAGAGTTGCGCACTAATGCCGTCACTTGTAGTAACGACTCGCTGGCAAGATCAAACTGATAGCGCACCGCCTGTTTAATCGACTCAGGCAGCTGATTGGGCAGCGCGTCCTCATTAACGCTCATCACCGTAATTTTCATCGCCTCTGCAGGTTCAATTTGCTGAACCACCCTCCCTTCAACCGTGGTAAATCTTGCTCTTAAAATATCGTGCTTAGCTACCAAGCGGTTCAAGGCTTGTTCAATGTCCGTGACTAAAAATGGCTGCGATAATTTAACGAGCCCAGCCATATTGTATGCCTCGGTGCCTCCTTCATACTTATCAATAAACCACATTCTTTGCTGCGCAGCAGATAGCGCAGTAGATTGCTTTTGTTGCCCCTGAAGGTAGGTGATAAGCGCAGTTTTGTGCGCCTTTATCTTCTCCATAATAGCCTCAGGCACCTGCCCAAGCGGTGTTCTAAGTTTTAATTTATCCTGCTGTAAATAAACATAAATCTGTTGACGGTCAAGCTCATCTAACCACTGTTTTATTGCAAAGTTATCCATCATTACAAGTCCATCTCCGTCATGGATTTATCACGTAGTGCAGCGCTCAAATCACGATCGCTCACAATATCACTGACTTTTTCTACATTTGGAGTTTGCGCTTCCAATACCATGGCATCATGGGCTTGTTTCAGCGCTTCTATACACTCGGCAAGCTCTGCAATACAGGCATGTTCAAAGATGTCGCCAATGGTCAATTTAATATTGAAAGCTTGGTTGAGCCTCGATACCAACTGCATGCCAATCACTGAATTGCCACCGCTATCCACAAAACGTGCTGTGACGCCCAACTGCTCAACTGGGAGTAGCGAGATATAGTGCTGATGCAGCTGTTTTTCTATTTCAGTGCGGGGAGCCAAGGTGCATATTTCTGAGGCTTCTTCTGTCACAGGCTTTGGCAGTGCTTTGCGGTCGCGCTTACCATTTGGCGTCATCGGCCACTGACTTAACCAGACAAAATGCTCAGGCACCATGTAACTTGGTAACCACTCACCAAGCGCTTGGCGCAACCGAGGTGAAGACCACTCGGTAGATAACTCACCATCATCAAAGATATACCCACATAGACAAGAGCCTGTTGCTAGTGTTTGCACACAAACATCGACTTCACCGCTATTGAGTATCCGCCCCAAGTGATGGCTAATATCACCAAGCTCTATGCGGTGACCATGAAGCTTAATTTGGTTATCTAAGCGCCCTTTTACTTCAAAACGACCATCAGCCAAACGCCTCGCTTTGTCTCCCGTTTTGTATAAACGGCGGCTAATAGAAGCTGTAAATTGATGATTGATAAAGCGCTGCTGGGTCAGATCCGCTTGATGTAAATAGCCCATAGCAACGCCACTACCACCAATGTATAACTCGCCCCATACGCCATCGGGTAAAGGTAGCCCTTCACCATGACCCTCGGTTGGGAGCACAAATAAGCTGGTATTTTGTATCGCTTTATCAATGGTTACCTCTGCGGCATTATCGATATGTGCCACCGCCGACCAAATAGTGGTTTCGGTTGGCCCGTATAAGTTATAAAGCGCTTTACTGTTGCTGAGTAGCTGCTCGGCTAATGCCTGAGGTAAAGGCTCACCACCACTCCACACTTTGATGCCAGAGGTACATGCTGGCGCCGCATTTAGCAGTAATTGCCATAACGTTGGCGTTGCCTGCATTACAGTTACTTGTTGCTGCTCGATAAGCGCGCCAAGCACAGCAGGATCGCTAATACTTTCATCACTTGCCAGCACCACAGACGCACCAACCAGTAATGGCCCAAACAATTCTAGCAAGGCAATATCAAATGCCACCGTGGTGATAGCCAATAAGCGGTCATCTGCCACCAGCCCCGGCTCACGACACATAGATGCAAGCAAATTAGCAAATGCCCCGTGATTGACCTCAACGCCTTTGGGTAACCCCGTAGAGCCAGAGGTATAAATCACATACGCTCGCTGCTGAGCTTGAATTAGTAAGCTTGGGCTGCGAGTCGCACTTTTGGCAATTTCTTCCGCATCGCTATCCATGCAGACTCGCTTTAAACCACCATGGTTGAATAACGCAGACTCCGCACCGGTGGCATCACACAGCACAACTTTCACTTTGGCATCATGCAAAATATGCGCGATGCGCTCGTCAGGAAAGGTAAGGTCAAGTGGTAAAAATGCCGCCCCTACTTTCATCACCGCCATAAGTGCTATCAATAGCTCCGCCCTGCGTGGTAATGCTACTGCCACGATACTATTAGGCGTTACCTGTTGCTTCATCAAGTAGTGAGCGAGCTGATTAACACGCGCATCTAGCGCTTCATAACTGAGACTCACATCATCCGTTACCAATGCTGTACGCTTGCTGCAACGCGACACATTGTGCTGCCACGTTTCAATGAAACTCGTCGCGACTTTGACCGATTTTTCTTGTTGCAGTGGCAACTCAACCAATCGATACACATCATCGCTACTTTGCATCAGCTCATTTTGAGCCCCTATCGGTGTACTACTCTGAACTTGCGACAGCAAATGGACAAACTTAGCCACATACTGAGTCATTAATTCAGTATCAAATTGCGCAGTGTGATATTCCACTAACAGTGACCACTGCCCCGCAATACAGGTCATATTTGTCGTCAGTTCAAATTGGCCAAATTTAGCGACACTTGGTTGCACCTCAACTTGCAGCCCGTTAAAGCTCGGCAAAGTGGTAACTTTATCTAGATTAAACAAGGTGCTAGGTAGAATAAGCTGGTCATCAGCAAGGCTTGCATATGGATGAGTTTGATGATCAAAGGCATCAAGTAAAATATTTTGCACCCGCTGTACTAGCTCACCGATAGTGCTAAGGCCTGCTATATCAACCACAATGGGTAAGATATTGGTGCAATAGCCCAGTAACGCTTGGTCGAGCAACTCAGGCTCAAACTGTGATGCCAGTCGCTGCCTATCTGATACCGGCACACCGACACTTATTACCGTCTGGCCGCTTAACTTGTGTAGCCACAAGCAATAAAGTGCAAGCATGGTTGCAAATTGCCCACAGCGTAAAGACTGGGCAAGGATCTCAGTGTTGCGGATTGCATTCGATGAAATGGGTAATGTAAGTTGATTAACTTGGAATGAAGCCGTACTCACCGCCATTGATTTTGGCAGCTCAAGCGGAGTTGAACTGGCTAAGCAGTGGTGCCAAAAAGCTTGGTTTTTGGCAGCTTCCGGTGAATGTGAATATGCCTGCAAGCTATCAACGTAGTGGCTAAAGGAAACCGCTCGGCTTGCCGCCTCATTTTGCTTTACATCTTGATTGTAGCGCTCAGCAATCGCTGCTAACGCCATTTGTAGTGACAGCCCATCGCAGATCACATGATGGGCCACCACACTTAAATAGTGCTGCGCTTTGCCATCACTCAACAATGCCACTCTACTAAGTGGGTCTTTTGCAAAGTCAAACGGTTGATAACGCAGTGCAGATAACCGCGCCTGCAATGCTGCTTGGTCGTCTTCGCTCCATGATTCAACATGCAGCTCGGCTTTTTCCACTCGACAATATTGCATTAAGCGCTCACTATCAACACCAAAACGCAAGATTGTGAAGTCGCGGCAGAGCGCAGTAACGGCTTGCTGCAACCGCGCTAAGTCGAGCTTACCGGAGAGCTTTACCGTCGCTTGTAATTGATATGCGCTCGCTCCATCGCTTGAGGTCAATGCCAGCGCTAATAGCTGTTGCTGGCTATGGCTAAGTGGAAATGCAGCGGCGTCATCACTTTGGCTCGCTTCACCAAAATAACCCGCACGTTTTAAGCTAAGTACACTGGCTTCAACTGCGTTTATCACCGCAGCAATGTCTTCATCTGTATGGGCAGCGCTGAAAAAGCAGTTACGCCCTTCCCAGATAAACACACCGCGCTCTAGCATTTCATAAAAGAACACATCAAGATTTTGCGAAAAGCGAAAACGGAATAATGAGGCAAACGCTTCTATTCGAATGGGTACATCATGGGTTTCAAAAAACGCATTGAGATGTGCTTTAAATGCCGCGGTTTTGTCGTTGATCCCTTGTTGTAACGCTGGACCTTGCGACTTAATCGCTTGCAACACCGCTTTGGCGCTTGCCATGGTCATTGGGTGTTTACAAAAAGTTCCGGCGAAGAAGGTGGTATCGGTCAAAGGGTAAGAATCATCTCCGTATTGCCAATTGCCGCCGTCAATGGCATCAAGATAGGTGGCTGCCCCCGCGACCACACCGATAGGCATACCTCCACCGACGATTTTGCCGTAGGTTGCCATGTCGGCCTTAATACCAAGCAAACCTTGAACGCCACCGGGATGTGCTCTAAAGCCTGTGATCATTTCATCAAAAATAAGGGCAATACCGTGTGCTTCAGTGAGCGTACGAAGTTTACGTAAAAACGCCCAAGGCTGATTTTCAGGATGACGGCTTTGTACCGGTTCAACAATCACCGCGGCAATATGTTGTGCCTCTCGGGTAATGATCTCAAGCGCTTCATTATCACCATAAGGTAAAACAAGATTATCGGCGATTGCGCCGTAGCGCACTCCAGCACACATTGCCTCTACGCCGTGCTCTGGCGATTCAGTTGCTAAAGTACCATCATAGTGACCATGGTACGCATCTGAGAACTGAACAATTTTATCGCGCTTGGTCACTGTTCTTGCTAGGCGTAGCGCTGTCATTACCGCCTCTGTACCAGAGTTACAAAACGATACCCGCTCAAGCCCAGTCAGCTCACAGATAAGTGCGGCGACCTCTGGCGCATCGGGACTTGCCAGTCCCAGCTGCATCCCTGCTTCAAGCTGCTGCGCCAGTGCAGCTTTGATAAAGTCAGGATTATGACCAAATAAGTTAGTACCAAAGTCCATAGTGATATCAATATAGCGATTGTCGTCGATATCCCAGATATATGCGCCCTCACAGCGCTTAGAAAACACCGGATAAAGTAGCTCTTTGCTCGACAGTCTAAAACCCGCCGACGCACGGCAATCCGCAAGGCGTGCGCGATATTCGCTCACTAGCGCTTTTGAACTGTGCGTTTTCGCAATGTAAGAGTCACTCAATGTAGCAAGGTGTTGACGTATGGCTGGGCTGCTATTGGCATGCTGCACTTGTTTTTGCTGTGCGCCTGGCAGCACAGATTGAGCGCTGCTTGGCTGGGGCTTTGATACCACAGTTGCTGTTGTGGTGACTGCACTGTTTTCAATTTTTACGCCCTGAATATGGCGTAACTGCTGACCCACCACGACCTCTAACGCAGCTCTTGCTTCAGCGTTGGTCACTGTGCTTGCCGCCTGTAATTGCGCCTGACAAATGGCAACGAGTGTGTGGCTGTCAGCCTCTACAGCGCTACCTTTTGGCGTATCCGTCGTTACCGATACAGGTGATGGCGAACTGCCAGCTTGTTGAGGGTTTTGCGGCGCTTTGAGATAGTCACTATGGCGTTGAATATAGGCCACTAACTTATCGACATCGCTGAGCTCTTGATAAAATTGACGAACACTAAACTCTAAACCGAATTCCCGCTCATATACTCTAACGGCCTGCATGATCATCAACGAATCAACCCCCATTTCTAGCAACGGGAGGTTAGTTTGGATAGCATCAGCGGGCATCGACAAGAGTCCCGCTAAGGTACTGAGCACAAAGCTGCGAATTTGTGCATCACGGTCACTTGTATCCACCACAGTCAGAGCTTCGGGCTGTGATTGTTCAGTACCAAAAACCCAGTATGAGCTGCAATCAAATGGGTATTGCGGCAAACTCACTCTAGCGTTCGGACGATTGCCATACACCTGTAGCCATTTGAGCGCCCCGCCTAAATCGAGGTATGTGCCTAAACACTCGGCGAACCTCATGCAGTCATCGCCTTTGGGGTGCAATACATGGGCATAATTGAGCGCTTTGTTATTACTGTTTTCTTGTATTAAGCCACTCAAAATAGGTTTGGGACCAAGCTCAAAAGCTAAGCCATGCTCTAGTGACTCAAGCTCGGTTACACAGTCAGCAAAGCGAACCGGTGCCATAATTTGTTCAACCCAATACTCAGCTGTTGCAATGCGTGCGGTCTCTACTTGCCCCGTCATGGATGAAACAAAAGGCAATTTAGGCTGTTGAAAGCTAACCTGTTCAGCGACTTCCCTAAAGGCGTCTAGCATAGGGCTCATCAGTGGAGAATGGAAAGCGTTTGCCGTATGCAGAGATGTTACTTTAATTTGCTGTGCTGCAAGTACGTCACTGAGGGCTGAGATTGCTTCCTCAGCACCGGAGAATACCACCCCAGCCTCACCATGAAAGGCTGAAATAACCACTTGCCCCTGAATCTCGTTCAAGCAATTACGTGCGGCTACTTCATCACACCTTGCGGCGATCATACTGCCTTTTATCGGTAATTCATGCATTAGCTGACCACGCGCTGCAATCAACTCAACGCTGTCACGAAGCGAAAACACACCCGCAATACAAGCAGCCGCATACTCACCAACGCTATGACTGAGCAGCTGAGATGGCTTTACCCCAAAATGTATCAATAAGTTTGCCACACTGTATTCGACGGCAAACAAGCTCACTTGCGTCCAACGTGTTTGTGCCAGTAGTTCACTATGCTTTTCATCGAATAACACATCCAACAGGCGTGCACCAAAACGTTCCCCAACCAACCTGTCAATGTCATCTAAGTGCCTGCGAAACACTGCGTGGTGTTGATATAAAGAGTGAGCCATCAAGGGGTATTGCGAACCTTGTCCGGTGAACAAAAACGCGACTTCTGGTGGAGTGTTTGCCGAGGACTGTTCAGCAATAATGGGACTATTCAGTTGCGCAATAAGTGCCTCTCTACTCACACCACTAAACGTTTTATGCACACCTTTAAGCGGTACTTGCTCAGCACTTTGTGCGCAGAAGTCATCAAATGCTTGAGGAGTCAAACTCGACAATCGCTCACTATAGTGACCAGCGAGTTGTTGCAATGCCGCTTTCGATTTAGCAGCCAGGGGCAATAGGTAACACGAAGGCGGTGTTACTTCAGCTTGCGTATAGGGTTTAGACGCTGGCGCTTGTGCGCAGATCACATGGGCATTAGTACCACCAAAGCCAAAAGAGCTTAATCCAGCAGCTCTTATTTCCCCTTGTTGTACAGGCCATGCCTGCGTACTTTGCGGCACAATGAACGGGAGCTTTTGCCATGGAATGTGCGGATTTAACGCCTCACTATAACGCTGCGCAGGAATTTGCCCATGCTGTAAACACAGTAGCGTTTTGATAAGCCCAGCAATACCCGCACCGGACTCAAGGTGACCAATATTCGCTTTTACCGCACCGAGAATAACCGGATTATGACGACTATGGTGCTCTCCGTACGTGCGATTTAATGCTGTGATCTCGATAGGATCGCCAAGCTCCGTCCCCGTACCATGGGTTTCCACATAGTGGATATCTCCCGCCTGCATCTTGGCATTATCAAGGGCGGCATTGATCACCGCCTGTTGCGCGGCACTATTTGGCGCGGTAATACCATTGCTGCGACCGTCTTGATTAATTGCACTGCCTTTGAGTACACCAACAATCGGGTCGTTGTCTGCCATGGCTTGTTGTAGCGGCTTTAGCATCACCACCCCAACTCCTTCACTTCGCACATAGCCATCCGCTGCTTGTGAAAAGGTTTTGCAATGACCGTCTGCTGCTAACATCTGTGCGTTTTCACAGGCCTTGGTCACATCATCGCTCAGAATAAGATTAACGCCCGCCACCAATGCCGCGTTTGTTTCTCCATTTCTTAGTGCTTGAATTGCATGATGAAGCGCCACCAGCGATGACGAGCACGCAGTGTCAATCACCACACTTGGGCCGGTAAAATTAAAACTATAAGAAATGCGGTTTGCAGCAATGCTCAGTGCTGTGCCCGTGCCTAAATACGCGGTACTTTTTTGCTGTTGTTGCGACAATAAAAAGTAGTCATTTTGCGATATACCAACATACACGCCAATATCGCTACCTGCGAGCGTGGCGGGTTGGTAACCGACATTTTGTATGGCGTGATAAGCCGTTTGAAGCAGTAATCGATGTTGGGGGTCAATATGCTTGGCCTCAAGTGGCGAGATCCCGAATAATGCAGCGTCAAACTCATCAATACACTCTAGATAACCTCCGAGTCGATCAGCTTCAAGGTTAGGACAAAGCTGCTGGCGCTTCGGATCTGGCGTGGTGATCCCATCGCCTTGCTGACATAACAGCTGCCAAAATGCCTCAAGTCCATTCGCCAAAGGATAACGACAGGCCATGCCAATCACGGCAATATCTGTATCCGCAATATGTGCAGTTCGGCGAGAGGCTTGCTTCTTATTCGCTTGCTGAGTGGTGCCTTTCGACTCGTTAAGCTCTGTCTGCCCTAGAGCTTGAGCAAACGTACTAAACTGACTTAAATACTGGGCGAGTTCGCGAATTGAAGGATATTCGTAAAGTACCGTAGGCTCAAGGTCTAGCTGGTGTACTTCCATTAACTCCCCTGAGATCCGCACCGCTTTCATCGAATCTACACCTAATGCTAAGAATGGCGCGTCGATATCCAAACTACGCGCGGGCTTATCTATTTCTTGTGCGACTAACTCTTGTAATAACCGCTGAATTTGTTGTAGTGACGATGAGGACGATGGCGTCTCAGCTTGCTGTAACACAGCAGCTTCACGGGCGCGCGCAATTGCTTCAAAGTTACCTGCTAGGTAACTACGCTTGTTCTCTTGGCGCTGAATTTTACCGCTCGATGTTTTGTGAATGCGACCGGGCTTTATCAATACAATGTCATAAGGCGTAATGCCGTGGTGCTCAACGATCGCTGCGGTGATCTGCTGCAGTACCTGCTCAGCATTTAACTTCCTAAGCGCGGTACGTTTTACTTGTTGTACTATCACCAAACGTTCTTCATCGCCATTAGCGGCGACCGAAAACGCCGCGCCACCATTTTGTTCTAAGCTGTCACTTGCTTCTGTCACCGTCAGCTCTATATCTTGCGGGTAGTAGTTTTTACCACGGAAGATAAGTACGTCTTTGGCGCGTCCTGTCACGAACAATTCCCCACGCTGGATAAAGCCTAAATCACCAGTACGCAGATAATCCCGTTGGTCAGCACCTTTAATTCTGGCATGAAACGTAGCCTCGGTTGCCGCAGGGTTATTCCAATACCCTTTTGCTACACTTGGGCCAGTTACCCAAATCTCTCCGGTTTCACCATCATCCCGGGCTTCACAAGACTCTGGATTAACTATCGCAATGCGATGCTCGCCCCAACTCACACCAGAAGATACGGCGTAATAAGGCTGCTGATCATCAGCCTCACCTAGCGCATAAAACGCATCTATTGTACCTTCATCTGCGACTTGTTCGGCTTTACCCTGTTGTAACTTGGCCGCATCTATACGTAATATCCTTGGTTTTTCTAGAAGCCGCCCTCCGGTTGCAAATAAGGTGGTTTCTGCCATGCCGTAACAAGGTGCGATACTCGCTCTTTGTAAACCACATACTTTAAACTTTTGATAAAAGCGCTCTAACGTGCTGGCACGCACTGGTTCTGCGCCGTTTAATGCTGAGCGCCAATGGGACAAATCTAAGTCTTTAAGATCTTCGTCTTTAACAGTGTCCACACACAGATCATAGGCAAAGTTTGGCGCACTTGACGTTAAAGCTTTGGTTTGGGAAAGCAGCTTTAACCAACGCAGTGGTTTTTGCAGGAAATAAGCCGGATTCATCAGCGCGGCTGTCGCACCGATGTAAATTGGGTGCATAATGCCAAAAACAAGTCCCATATCATGGAAATGAGGCAACCAGCTTACGACCGAAGAGTTGTTATCATGACCAAACGCTTCTTTCATTAGCGCCTGATTATCAAGAATATTATTGTGGGTTACCATCACGCCCTTAGGTGTACCCGTCGAGCCTGAGGTATATTGCAAAAATGCCAGTTGCTCACCATGAATGTCTGCACGAGGCCACTGTTGGGTGGTCGATTTAAGAGCAATGTTATCCGTAGTAAATAGTGCTAATTTCGCTAGGCTAGGCTCTGCATCAAGCAATGGCTTGGCGATTTCATTGATTTTTTCACTGGTGAGCGCGCCTTTGGCACCTGCGTCTTCAATGATGGCACGCAGACGATCAACGTTTTGATTCTTCTTAGGAGGATAAACCGGTACCGCAATGATCCCAGCGTATAAACACCCAAAAAATGCTTCTATAAATTCAAATCCGGAGTTGTATAGTAATAATGCTCTGTCACCCGGCTCAAAATATTCACTCAATACCTCAGCAATGGATGCTGCACGTGCATGCAATTCTTGGTAGGAAATGGTTTTACTTGGTAGTGCCTCATCGTAAAAATACTGATAGGCAATATCTTGAGATCGAGTACGCGCTAAACCCGCGAGTATAGTAACAATATTTGTATTCATGCCATCCCCATAACTTGGTTGGGATTCCTTTGGCAACAGCGCGAGCAATATCTATTTGGCTTGCGACAGTTAACCATCAGTAACGTTGTAAAAAACCAATCAATTACTTAACCACAACAAACACGGTACCTAACATAAGCAGGGAAGCGTTTGTGGGGTATATTTATAAAGGTTAACTAACCGCTAAAACCGCGAGCCAAGTTAATCAACAGCACCTTTTGCTATTTGCTTGCAGCACAACAACATCGCTGTAATTACTCACTGTCATTTTAACACACCAATATGGCAACTTTTTTACTACTAGTAGCAAGAAAGAGTGACGACTTCAGAGAATCAAATAGAGTTTAAAAATGAGACCTTTCAACAGCAGGTAAAACAAACACAACGAGAAAACGACTGCGGTTTCACACCAACTACGAGTGATCAGTAAAAAAGGCTAGCACAAGAAACTGATAAATAAAGCAATATATTAACAAAAAAGTAAATTTATTCATTACACTAGATTACACTCAGTTAATTTTAAGATTTTTGTATGACATATTTAAAGGCTATTGCGCTTTGAGCTTTATTTTTGCAATAGAAAAGCCTATCAAACACTCAACTAGGATTACTCAGCGGTCAGTCGCACGTTATAGCTAAAGCGTATTAAGAGGAACTAACAGAAGGATTAACGGACACCATTTAGTCGTAACACTTGTTCAAATTGAGGCATAAATAAAAAAGACCAGCGCATATTTTTGTACTGGCCTTGGTTTATTTAGTCGTTGGGTTATGCCAATTTTCTTAATTAAGTGGTCTATGTTGAGGCGAGAAAATCTTGTCGACAACACTGCTTCCGCGCCCTGTTCACGCCGAGGTACCTACGTCCTGTAGGCAAGGCAAAAATTTTGCTATTTAGTTATTCTAAATAAGAAATTTTTAACGCTGTTAGCCTCAGATTTACGCCTTCAAATTGAGCAACTATTAAGTCAAATTGGTATTACTATCTACTTTAGTGAGGGCGCGCTAGTAAATGGCTTCACTCCAATCGCTCGGTAGATTTCAGCAGGTTTAAAGGCTTGCTCGCCTTTGATCACCAAGGCTGCCTTTTGCAATGCTGTAATGTCCTTGAGTGGATCGCCGTCCACCAACACTAAATCAGCTACTTTACCTTTGGCAATAGAGCCTGTTTGATGTGCAACCCCCATCAATTTAGCGCTCTCGATACTGGCCATATTCAGCACCTCCGCAGCTGGGATCCCCGCATCAACATAAAGCTCTAGTTCTCGGATCAGGGTAAAACCAGCTATGTTATCGGTACCAGGTACCATAGGCACACCGGCATCATAGAGTTTTTTCAGCATTTTCTGCATCGCTTCGCCTGACTCTTGATAACTGAGTTTAAACTGCTCATCAACATGCATCTCAGCCCCTTTCAAGCCGCGAGCAAATGCAATTGGCATATGCTCGGAGATAGCGGCAAATTCAGGATTGACTTTTTGATCTTCTGACATCAATAAACTTCTGAACGTCGATACCGTCGGATCAACAACCACCTTCTTATCACTGAGCAGCTTGATGAACGCATTCATCTCTGGGCTATCTAGTGATAAACCTGAAGCCTGCTCTCCCATTAGTGAAAAGCGTTTTTGTGTTCTGGTGTCGACCTCTTCACCCGCTAAAAAGTTAAGGAAAAGCATATTGATGTGCTGGATTTCATCATATCCATTTGCGATTGCTTGCTCAGCTGTCATAAAGGCGGGAACATGGCCGCTAAGCCTTAACCCTCGGCTATGTGCTCGCTCAGAAATAGGCTTCACCCAACTTGGATCTATTGAAGAGTACAGTTTGACTTGAACATAGCCATTGTCTGCGAAAAAGTCGATGGTATCCAGCGCCTCTTGCAACGACTTAACGCTCAACCCCGCTGAGTTTTCACTGTATTTATCCATAAAACCCGCACGATATACGCGAGATCCTAATACTTGATTAGTATTAAAGAGCGCTTCAATCTCCATAATATTGTCGTGCTCATTACCCATATCTCTAACACTGGTCACGCCATTGGCAATATTAAGGATGCCGTTTTCTTTTGATAAATGACCGTGCATATCCCAAAGCCCTGGGATCAAAGTCTTTCCTTTGCCATCAATACTAGCCACCCCTTTTGGCTTCTTAATATGATTAGCGACTTCTACAATTTTGCCATCTTGGATCAATACATCTTGTTTTTTCAGCAGCTTTTTTTGTTCACTATCAAACACCGCAACATTTTCGATGAAAAGCTCAGGAACTTGGTGCGTCAGCTTCTTAGCAAGATTTTCAAGGTGCTGCTGTTCAGCTTGCTTTTGGATGGTCTCAAGCTGCTCAAACTGTGCTTTACTAAAACCATCACGTAATACATACATTGCTCCCCAAGTTTGTGCAAAATAATTACCATCATCGTCGTACCAAGCAAAGTTTGGTGTAAGACTAAGACCACTGGTCACTAATAAGTGCACAGTTTGCTCTCCAAGTTTGAGTGTTTTTAACTTCTCAATCAACATTTTACCTTGGGGGTATACATCTAATTCATATTGATTGTTTTTAAGCACATAACGCATTGTGGCGTTGTCTAGTGCTAGATGGAGATTAGATGGCACGTAAAAATCTAACGTTGCATCAGCTTTGATACCGGATTCATTGACACTTTTCCACTGCGCAATTCCACGGTTATAACTAAATGTCTCATCAATTTTTGAGCCAAATGCAGAACGCCCTTGAAGGCTGAGCTTGATAGGTAAGCCTTGCTCATTCAGTGTGAGGTTTTCATCGATTAAGATACGGCGGTTATTCCAACCAAATTCAATTTTTGCTTTGTAGTTTTGGTCATCGATTTTTTCTTGTGTAAGCGTTCCCGCCAATCCTTTTTCCGAGTAAACGTTATTCGTGATAGTTTCAGCCAGTGCTGCCCAGCTTTGTGCTGCAAGCGCACTTGCCACTAGCAGTGATAAGGTACGTTTTTTTATTATAGTTTTTGTCATTTTATTATTCCTGAATTTCCGTTTGCTATTATTCTGCTCTATTTTGGGGTAGAGTTCTGACCCTCATGTTACCCCCACACTCGCTAAAATCAAAGCATGAGAACTGTTACAATTCATGTGTAATTACAGAGAACTACGCATTTATTTGCTCTTACTTTAGCCACCTTTTATAGTCATGACGACTTTATCCTCCTCTCCTTGATAGGCTTCTTGAAAAATGATTTTAGTTTTGGTTTCGCGCCTAATTCTGAAGAGCCAGTTGCTATAATTATTACTGAAATGTGATACAGCCTTGAGTTAGTGAACTACACTATCTTTGATTGTTGACGATTCATCAATCAGCATAAAATAAGCTAGAGTGTAGCTCACCTGAAAGCCCCACAGACATAACACCTGTTTGGCTTGGCTACGGTAGAGGATTACGCGCATTGGACGTTTCAGAACGAGACATATGAATAACAAAGCTATTGCCATTAACTTAAAACAAACTCTGACTTGGGGTACCGTACTCTGTGGCTTGCTGATCTCCTCTCTTATCATTGCTTATTCTTATGTAACCCAAAGAGATATGTTACTTAGTACATATCAAGCACAACTCACACAGAGCATGAGGCATTTAGGTAAACACCTATCCACTGAATTTGCCAAGGGCAATATCAGTCAGGTTAGCTTAACCCTTGAGGATTACTACTCAGATGATAAATATGCAGCCCTCTTTATAATTAAAAATGACTTGGTAATGAAACTGGATCCACAGTCAGAAGCTGGTTTTAACTTATTTACTCGCGTCATCAAGGAACATAATTTGGCTTCTGCGTTACACGCGCTTGACCTCTTTACGGTGTATATTCCCGAAAAGCAGTATTTTGTTACCGTTATTCCCGTATCCCCCACCCTCCCGGTTATTCATTCTGATGATTTGATCCGACTGGTTGCACTCTATGATGTCAGCCAGATCTACACTTCTCTAAAACAGCAATTTACCGCCAAAGCAGCTATACTCATTGCGTTTTTGGTGTTGTTAACCGCAGGTTTATTAAGCTTTACCCATTACTTTATTCATAGACCAATCAAAAGGCTGATTGATGTTGGACACGACCTTTCAACCAAATCACTCACCAGCCGTGTGCAGATAACTGGGCAAGGTGAGTTTGCAGTACTTGCTGAGCAACTGAATAAAACCGCGCAAACACTGGAGCAAAACTGGCAACAACAACTGCAAACCAACCAAGAACTGGCGCGTCGCCATGCACTGATGACAAGCGTCTTCCATGCCTTACCTGACTTGTTTTTTATTATCAATTCGGATAGCACTATTGTTGAGTGTCACACTGGTAAAAAAGATGATCTGTATCTTTCACCAGAACAGTTCATTCACAAAAAGATGGCTGATGTTTTACCTCATCATGCTGCTCGACAGTTTAACCAAGCAATAAATTCTGCAACTCAACAGCATCAGTTAACACAAATAGAATATCCATTGACTATTGACGGTCAGAACAAGCTATTTGAAGCGCGGCTTTCTCCAATCCCAAACAGCGAGCAGCTCGTTATTGTAGTTCGTGACATTACCGAAAAGAAAAAGCAAGAAGAAGTCATTTTACATCATGCCTTTTATGACTCACTCACAGATCTCCCAAATCGTTTTTTAGCCATGGAGCGATTAACGCAACAGCTGTCTACGGCACAGCGCAGTGAAGCACTGGCTGTTGTATTTTTTATAGACTTAGATGACTTTAAGCGGATCAATGACACCCTAGGTCATGAAATCGGAGATCAAGTTCTCGTCGCAGCAGGAGAAAGGTTTACCCTCTCAATACGGGAGCAGGATACTGTTGCCCGGCTGGGAGGTGATGAATTTATTATATTGATGAATGGTTTTGATCATGTCTCTGATATTACGTGTGTCGCCGATATGCTGGTTAAGTTGTTCCATGAACCCATTGAGCTCAATGATAGGGACTTTAATATTTCAATCAGTATTGGCGTTGCTGTCTATCCTCTTGATGCTGACACTCCAGCTGAATTGCTAAGTTGTGCAGACACCGCGATGTACAATGCAAAGAATAACGGTCGTAATGGCTATTGTTTTTACAACCAAGAGATGAGTCTGAAGCTATCACGACAAATTGCCATCGAAGAAGCACTAAGAATCGCACTAGCAGAGGATGAGCTCGAAGTTTTTTACCAGCCTCAATTTAACATTAATAATGGTGAATTATTCGGTGCAGAGGCGCTGTTACGTTGGCATAGTAAAACCCTCGGCTCGGTATCTCCTGCGGAATTTATCCCGATTGCCGAACAAAATGGGCTCATCATAGATATTGGTTTATTCGTACTGGCAACGACTATACAACAGGTTAATCAGTGGCAAAAGAGTTTACAGGCGAACCTAAAAGTGGCTATTAACCTCTCGCCTAGGCAGTTCAAAGACCCAAATTTAATTCAAAAAATAGCCCTCCTTGTTGATGATCGGTCTATAGCCAGTCACGATATTGAATTAGAAATAACCGAAGGAGTGCTTATTTCTGGACAGGCACAAGTAAAACAAGCATTGGATCAGCTTCATGAACTCGGGTTTAAACTTGCTCTTGATGATTTTGGCACCGGCTACTCTTCTCTTAATTACCTGCGTCATTATCCGTTTGATGTACTTAAAATAGATCAAAGCTTTATTGCTGATATGCTCGTCTCAACAGAGTCGCAGGCATTGGTCACTACTATTATTAACATGGCGCATAGCCTATCAATGAAAGTCGTTGCAGAGGGAGTTGAAACGTCAACACAACTAAAAATATTGCAACATTTGGCATGCGATTTTGGACAAGGTTACTTAGTTAGTAAACCATTAACGGCACAGCAATTTGAAGCTTTTTTTCGCACCCAAAATACCAACAAAAAAGTCATCGCACATTCTCGGTTATAATTTATCAGGGCAAAGACAAGACTAATAAAAATAATATGTTAGTATTGCAAGGCAGTGTAAGGATTTGAAATCATGAATATAGAGTTACTAGTTAGCAAAGCCAAGCAAGTATGTGATAACCGTGGTGCACGTTTTACCCCAATTAGAGAGAAAGTGTTTCGACTACTAGCCTCAAAGCAAGGTGGTGTAGGTGCTTATGATCTCCTTGAAGAGCTAAAGCTGACAGAGCCCGCAGCAAAGCCTGCAACCGTCTATCGCGCACTGGATTTCCTTTCTGAGTTGGGCTTTATCCATAAAATCGAAAGTACCAATGCGTTTATGCTTTGCCATCATTTCGACCATATGCACCCCGTGCAATTACTGATCTGTGACAGCTGTGGAAACGTTCAAGAGTTACACTCTAATACGATTTCTCATGAACTAAACAACCTAGCAGCTGAAACGGGGTTTATAGTCACCGAGCAGACCATAGAAGCTCATGGCCGTTGCGAAAATTGTAAAGATTAAGTGCAGTGGAGTAAAAAAACACTACACTTAATAAAAACAGCAACACAAATTTATTTAAAATGCGTAAGGGAAAATCCATATGAATGTAGAATTCATCAACCCCTTTTTATCATCTCTTATCAATGTATTAGCTACTATGGCACAAACTGAGCTAACCCCTGGTAAGCCAAAAGTCAAAAAAGATGAGGTAGCACAGGGTGATGTCTCGGGTGTAATTGGTATGGTTGGCCCACAAACAAAAGGCTCATTTTCCATCACATTTGAAGAAAACCTAGCATTGACTATTATGGAGCGGATGCTTGGTGAACGACCTGATTCAATAAACGAAGACGTCACTGATATGGTTGGCGAAATCACCAATATGGTTACTGGCGGTGCCAAAAATTTACTTGGCGAAAAGGGTTATGAGTTTGATATGGCAACCCCTATTGTTGTTTCTGGTGCAGGGCATACTATCACCCATAAGTGTGATGGCCCTAAACTCATTATGCCTTTTACCTCTGCTGACGGTAATGCCAATATTGAAGTCAGCTTCGATAAGCTCGCTCAGTGACGAAAAGATGTTTGTGTAGTCTATGAGTTGGATCCAAAAACAAATAACTCTAAAGCCTCGTAATCGAGGCTTCCATTTAATTGATGATGAAATCATCAGCCAGCTACCAGAATTACATCATTATGAGGTGGGGTTGCTGCATCTATTTATTCAGCATACCTCAGCCAGCCTGACGGTGAACGAAAATGCAGATCCTACAGTGCGTATGGACATGGAGAGCCACTTTAATCACTTTGTACCGCAGAAACAGAGTTATTATCGCCATGACTACGAAGGTGATGACGACATGCCGGCACATATTAAGTCGAGCACCTTAGGTTGCGAAATGACGCTCCCAATTTATCAAGGTTGTTTGCGGTTAGGTACTTGGCAGGGTATCTATTTAGGGGAACATCGCGACTACGGTGGTGCAAGACGCATCGTAGCCACATTACAGGGGCAAAGGAGTTAAAACCCAGTTTAACTCCTACTCTTCAATATCGCTTAGGTGATATATTCATAACTGACTCTGGGCGTGACATTACAGAGTAATTCATAAGCGATAGTATCCGCACATTGTGCAATTTCTTCCACCGGTAAGTGAGGCCCCCACATCTCGACTTCATCCCCGACAGCAATATCATCTAAGTTGTTACCGATATTCACACTGATCATATCCATAGATACAGAGCCGACAATACCGTAACGTTTATTTCTGATCACCACAGGTGTACCTTGCTTTGCATGACGAGGATAACCATCTCCGTAGCCCATTCCTATTACTGCAAGGTAGGTATCCTGCTCACTTTGCCAACGTCCACCGTAGCCTACTGCCTGATGGGCTTTAACGCGCTTAATCGCGATAACTTTGGTGGTCAATCGCATCACGGGTTGTAAACCATGTTGGTTACCAACGCAATCTAGCATCGGAGATACGCCATAAAGCATAAGTCCTGGACGGATCCAGTTCCCGTGAGAGCTGGGCCAACCAATTATACCAGCTGAGTTTGCCAAGCATAGTGGCGCGCTGTTACCAGACACTAACGTATCAAACAGCGTTTGCTGCTCTTGTGTTTTACTATCTTTTGTATCATCAGCACAGGCAAAATGCGTCATGAGATGGATTTGTTCGGCCACATTTTTAGAGCGTTTAAGACGAGAGTAAAAGTGTTCAAACTCTTCTGGCTCCACCCCTAAGCGGTGCATGCCAGTATCGATTTTTAGCCAGACCGTAAGCGGTGCATCTAGGTTTGCCTGCTCAATGGCTTCGAGCTGAGAAATGTCATGAACAATGGTTTGCAAGTTATTGGCTAGTAAAATAGGTAAATCTGAGGGATCAAAAAAACCCTCTAACAGCACAATTGGCTTTGTGATCCCACCCGTTCTCAGTGCTAACGCCTCGTCCACTCTAGCCACAGCAAAGGCATCTGCATCTTGGAGGTGCTGTGCTATTTTAACAAGTCCATGCCCATAAGCATTGGCTTTAAGTACAGCCATGACTTTACTGTTTGGTGCTAACTGTTGTGTTAACTTCAAGTTCTCTTTTAGCGCGGTTAAATTTATCTCAGCACTTGCTAATCGCATATTACTACTCAATTGAAGATTAATATTCGTCGTCTATTGCAGGGCCTGCATAGTTATCAAATCGAGAGTATTGACCTTGGAAAGTTAACCTAACCTTACCAATTGGACCGTTACGCTGCTTACCTATAATGATCTCCGCGGTTCCCTTGTCGGGACTATCGTCGTTGTAAACCTCATCGCGATAAATAAACATGATTAAGTCGGCATCCTGCTCGATGGAGCCAGATTCACGGAGGTCAGAGTTTACTGGGCGCTTGTCAGCACGCTGTTCTAGTGTACGGTTAAGCTGAGAGAGCGCAATAACTGGGCACTGGAGTTCTTTGGCAAGGGCTTTTAGTGAACGTGAGATCTCTGCAATTTCAAGTGTACGATTGTCAGATAAGCTAGGCACGCGCATAAGCTGGAGATAATCCACCATGATCATACTGATCCCACCATGATCGCGGGCAATACGTCTTGCTCTTGAGCGTACATCAGTGGGGGTAAGACCCGACGCATCATCAATATACATCTTGCCCTTTTCCATTAGCAGCCCCATGGTTGATGATAGACGAGCCCAATCATCATCATCTAATTGCCCTGTACGTACTTTGGTTTGGTTGATACGACCTAAAGAAGCAAGCATCCTCATCATGATTTGTTCTGAGGGCATCTCTAGCGAGTAGATCAGTACAGGTTTATCCTGCGTCATCGCAGCATGTTCAGCGAGGTTCATCGCAAATGTGGTTTTACCCATCGATGGACGCGCGGCAACGATAATAAGATCTGAAGGCTGCATACCCGCAGTCATCTTATCCAGATCACCATATCCAGTACTCACTCCTGTAACACCGTCTTGAGGAGACTGGTATAGCTCTTCAATTTTATCTACAGTTTTTTCTAAGATGTTATGAATGCTTTGTGGTCCCTCAGTGCTCTTGGTGCGCTGCTCAGCAATCTTGAACACCTTGCTTTCTGCTAAATCTAAGAGCTCGTGACTGTCGCGTCCTTCAGGGTTGAAACCAGCCTCTGCGATTTCATTGGCTACCCCTATCATTTCACGTACTACCGCACGTTCACGTACGATACTCGCATAGGCGTCGATATTTGCTGCACTGGGGGTATTTTTTGCAATTTCAGCAAGATAAGAAAAACCACCTATGGTTTCTAGCTGGTTGTTTTTCTCAAGGTTTTCAGAAATCGTGATTAAATCGATAGGTTGACCTAACTCTACCAACTTCTCCATAGCCTCAAAAATCAGTTTGTGGGTTCTGGTATAAAAGTCATGGGAAACCACCAATTCCGCAACACGGTCAAACGCTTCATTATCGAGCATCAAACCGCCCAACACGGACTGCTCGGCTTCAATTGAGTGCGGAGGAACTTTTAAGGTATCGACTTGTAGATCTGATTTAGCCATATCACAACATTGAAAAAGAGAAGGCCCTCTATTGTATCTGGTCTACTTACAAGTGCAAACCACAAAAGGCCAGAGTTTAGTTAAACTCTGGCCTTTTGTGGTGCTTGTATCCATCATGCGTGATTATTTTCGTTTTAATTCAATATTGCCACTGACAGTGTCGATTTCAACATCAGCATTACCACCGTTTAATACAAACTCAAGAGAGCGGGCTGGGCCATATTTGGCTTTTTTTGTCTCATCATCGCTTAATTCGTTGGTTATGCGTCCACCTGAATGAGCATTTATTTCAAATCGAGCTGACACATCACTCGGGAAATATAGTGCAATGTCTCCGCTCACACTCTCCATGTTAATTGCCGCATTATCTAAAAGCTTGTTGGTGTAGAGTTCAATCTCACCATTTACGGTCGATAAACGTAAATCTTTCAGCTCCGCCATTTTTAGCTCAACTTCACCATTTACGTTTTCTAGACGTAACTCCGTTGCTGTAGTTTGCGTTTTAATTTCACCGTTCACGGCGTTAAATCGTAGTTTCCCATTGGAGGCTACATCGTCAATATCACCATTTACTGTTTCAAACTGAATATTACCATTTAACTCTTGGCTATCTATGTCGCCATTTACAGTTTCTAGTGAGATCTTACCGCTGATCTTATTGACTTTGATATTACCGTTCACTGTTTTGATACTGGCTCCTGCGGTTAACTCCGCCGCTTCGACATCAACAATAACACCTTCAAAATCAAGCTCGCTGGTACTCGGCATATAAATCGTTAAATTCGAGCCACCACCTGTTCCCCAGCTATTGTAGCGTTTTGGCATTTCTACGATAAACTCTGTGATCTCACCCGAGGTCTCTAACTTATAGCCTTCGGCCTTATCATCAAGCTTGCCGCTCACCTTAAACAGGTTTTTATCCCATGTTTTAATGATGACATCACCACGTTGGTTCTCAATAATAACTTTGCCGTTAGCAGGGATGGACAGTTCTTTATCGATAGATTCTCCAGCCAATACCAATGTTGGCAGTGCTGCAAGGCCAAAAATTAATGCTTTCATTTTAGTTCTCCTAAATTTGTTGCCAACGAGGTTCATGAACCTTATTAATTAAATCGAGTTGCTGTTGATAAACCTGAGCAAGCATATTTAGTAGTGCAGCGTTTTCAGGGTCTTGCTTTAACGCAAGCTTTACTGCCTGCTCAGCTTGTTCAAGTTCTTGCAACTGAGTTTGCCAATCTGAGGTTAGGGCTGGTTGCGTCTCATACTGCACAAGCAAAGATTGTTTTTGCTGCTCAAAAAAAGCACTGATATTTGCCAATGAATCCTGTTTTGGTTGACTCATTATTACTTGCCAAGCAAGAAGACCCGCAAAAGTGCAAGCGGCAATACCAGAAAGCTTTTGCCAATTACTTTGTTTTGGCGACTGCACAGGCTGCGCTTGATTAATCGCGCGCTCAACACCTTGCCATAAATCGCGCTGCGGTGCTGGCTGCGACTGCTCATCATTCAGTGCGGTATGCATAAATTCATCAAATGATGGTTTAGTCATTGTTGTACCACTCCTGTAATAGATTTCTGGCTCTGTGATATTGCGATTTACTCGAACCTACAGCCATATTCAACATATTGGCAATTTCCTCGTGGCGATACCCTTCAACGGCATGTAATACAAAAACCAATCGCGCACGCTCAGGTAATCTCACAATCAGTTTGTCCAATCCGTTGAGCTCTCCAAGCTGCTCAGCACCTTGTTCATCAAGCCCCGATTGTTCAAAGCTCACCACCTTTTGAAACCAGTTTTTTTGCTTTCGAAGGTAGCTGATAGCAATATTACTCGCCACACTGTGGAGCCAGGTCGAAAATTGTGATTGCCCTTTAAATTGATCAATCTTTTGCCACACTTGCACAAAAACTTCCTGACAAGCATCTTCCGCGTGAGCAGGCTCAGCTAACAATCTCAGGCATAATGCATAAACTCGACGGTGGTGCTGTTCAAATAGCTCACGGAATGCACCTTGATCCCCCTGTTGACATCTAGCCACTAGCGCATCAGTTTGTTCTTGTGAAAATGCCGCTTTGGCATTAATTATCATGCGTTTGTTCCTTTGGGTTGATACTTCATCTTCGCATATCACATGAAACAAACAAAGCCACCAACGCCCAATTACTCATTTCAGCTTTTTCTTTAATACCAAATTGCTTAACTAAACTTTCTATTTTGAGCAAGTATCAAGACTAATTGGTATAAGTACAGGTTTAGACGCAAGCTAAATGAGAAATGGTTTAAAGAAAGATAAAAAAATGTGCAACAACTCAAATAATACCAATTTGCTTATGCGAATGAATGGTATCAATTTGATGCTTCTTGCTCTTCAACCTCATACGGTTTGTAGTGCCAGCCTTTGAAGATCAACTTCGGCTTTCCACCTGATGGTGGCTGCACACCAATTCCTGCATTTTTCAGTGCTTGGTCAAAGTGAATCCCAGTGCCGCCAGTACCAGTAATTGAAGCGCCTCGAACTGTCCCATAAAATTGTCCACTGCCATTTAGTAAGATAGTAGTCAAAGGCGAGTAAATTGCAGCGTACAAAGAAGAGGCCCCGCTAAACACAAATCCATTTGGCTCATCAAAAGAGGAGTAAACACTAAATACTGGTAATCCGCTCTCAGTCAACCCCTCTTGCTCTGCGACTACTTTTGCACTTGCACCAATTGACACTTTTCCCGTAGTAAAAACAGTGAGCGAGCTGCCTTTTTCGATCCAAATTTGGGTGTTCCCCGATAATGTCATGTCACCATCAACCAGCCAGATCACATCACCGCCAGAGACCTTTATTTGACCATCAGAACCAAGCTTTAAACTTTTAAATGGAAATGCTAGCTGAGTGCGTTCTGTTGCAGCTCCTAAGTTTTGATCGATGCCTTGAAATAAGTAAATTGCTTTTTCTTTGGCGACATAAACATGAGTGCCATTACGCTCATACACCGCCTGCTTTGGCTTAAAGTGTAAGATCTGTCGGGCGCCAACCTGTAAATCTGTATATTGATTATTAGGATCGATAATACTATTCATGTTGAACGGCAAAGCGAGCGGATCACATTCTTTATTGGGCTTAGCCGGATCATAATCTGGAGAATCTGGATCATAGACTTTTACCGGCTCAACCACTAAATCTTGCACCCTAAACCTAGGATCCGAGTAATGCACTCCATCTTGTAGCTGTAGCCCTGTATCTTTAAATTGACCACTACCGGCATACTGGATGTCAAAAGCATCCCCCTGCTGATTAAGTATCTCAGCGCCCCACTCCATTTGCGCATCTCCCATTGCGCGAACATAGCCAGTTATTTTTCCACCTCTATGTTTGAAAAAGCCACGGCTATAGACATTTCCCTCAACTCGAATACCACTGGATGAAGGCGAAATATCCACCCCAGTATTCGATCTTACATCGCCAAGGATCGGGGATGAACCTTTTAAATAGACTATCCCGGATGCTTGCACATCACCTTTAATTGGCGAATGTCCAGACAGCACTACATCAGCATCACCAACTACAGTATGCACATCGCCATCGTTGCTTTTGGTTTCTTCGTAAGTGCCTTTTGATGAATCATAGCTGTCTACTGCGCCACTACCTGATAGGTTAACACCTTTACAGCCTGTTACCGCATTTTGAAAAATAGATGCCTTTGGGGCTGGCTGTAGCTCAAAGCGTGCAACCAATCTATGATTGGCATGTTCACCATAGCGTTGACCTAAACTTTCAACGCTGAACTCATTACCACTTGTGGTTACCGATATATTAAAACGCGAGTCATTGATGGCACCATCACCTGTTGTACTAACGCCAGCAACCAATTGAGCAACACTCGTCGGGTTATTTATTAATGACTGCTCCAATCGCTGGCGGTATTCTCTTATCCCCTGCTCAGCTACTAATCGGGCATTAATATCTTTTTGGAAATTACCGCTTAATCTCTCTTGTACAACACCTTCCTTGAGAGAAGCAAATACGACAACACTCGCCATGCCACCAAGCAGCATCACCTTTACTAGTGTAAAACCTTGTTGTTGTTTCATTGTATTAGCTACCTAATCCAGCGTAAAAATTCATTTGTATGCCTGCACCATACTGCAAAGGAAAACGATTACCTTGGATTGTCACCGTGATCAGCTGGCCATTGATGGTAAATGCCAACCCTGTCACGCCTTTTAATAAATTCACATCTCCGCTGCCACGGTCACATACTAAATACTCACCTTGTAAAAAGTAACGCTCAGTATAATCAGTTGATGGAACGCTACCATCACAAGCAGGGACACCAGCTAACTGATCGATACGAATATCTGTCGCGGACACTGTAGGGATACTTTGTGTCTGTTTAATGCTGCGCATCATTACCCGATTGGTATAGCGAATGATTTCTTGTGAAGCAGCAAGTCCCTGGCTTGTTGTTACAGTCTCTTTAATTGACGTGTAAGACGCCGCTATTCCTGTAACTAATATCAGGCCAACCACCATAGCAATCATCAGCTCAAGCAAAGTATATCCTTTATGGCTCATCAGCTACCTCCTGGCGGTGGTGGGCATGTATTCGCAACATTTGGATAGCTAGCAGTTAAAGAAACTTGATTTTCTGCAGGATTGTCTACTCTGTTATCCTGCCAGCTCACCGTAATCTGCATTTTGTTACTATAAATCGCAGGCAGAATTAGCGTAAAACGATCATCAATTGGATGTAGTTGCTGGATCAAAGGGTTTGCCGCAGTCATATCACCATTATTGTGCTGTAACTCACACAGCAAAGGCCACATTCTTTCAATCGCGTTTTGCCCATGTATTAATGCCATAGTGTATTGAAAACTATTGGATGCAAACTGCAGTGACTTTAATTGTGTTGCAGCAAGGCCTAGCAGCATCAACCCCGCCACTAACATCGACACCACAACCTCAATAAGTGAAAACCCTTTATTTAGCTGCAATTTTGCTCTGCCTCACCTAACCAACTCTGACCGCTCACCAGTACGCACAACCGGTAGTCCTGCGTATTTGTCAGGTTATCTGTAATAAGTATATTATTTGTCGCTAATACTTCACCACTTTCGCGTACTATTTGGTCTGCCAATGCCACTTCTATTGAGCTGTGTTTAATCGTAAAACGGCCCACTTCTGTTAACTGACCATTTTCTGTCGTTTTAATTACCCAATCACCACTTTCAATAACCAAAGCAACTTGTTGTTCACGTCTGACGGCTTCGCTCCTAGCTAAACGAAAGATGGCCTGTAATTCATTGGCATGAGTAGTCACTCTATCTTGCTGAATTTGCTTAATAAAACTAGGTGCAGCTACTGAAGCCAAAATGGCTAAAATGGCCATAGAGATTAACAGCTCAAGCAAGGTAAAGCCGCGGCGACACTTACCAACAGTCATTATTATTTGCTCCTTGGTTTCCCTGATGGTTAATACTTAACACACCACATCTATCTGCTGCTTGTGCTTTACCTGCTATTGGTGTGGCAGTGAGCCGATAGCTTAAGTTTCGGTACTGACCAACAGCACCATTAGGTTTATCTAGTGGAATGTAAGCAAAGGAATACAGATCTGATTGTGGCAAATTAGGCATCAAGTCCGCATCAGGGTAGCCACCATTGCGACTATAAATGCGCTCTATCACAGCAGCAGTTTCTAGCAATTGTTGCTGTGCTTGAGAACGATTTGCATCTTGAACGTATTGCACATACGACGGATATGCAAAGCTTGCTGTAATCGTCACGATAGCCACTGCTATTAACAACTCAGTTAATGTAAAACCTTTATTCACAGGCATTTATATATTCCACCACCAATTTGATAGCGCTGTCATTAGACTTACTTTATGACAGACAAAAGACAAAGAAAAGGACAAGCCTATAATATGTAAACATAACATGAAGCAAAAGTTTCTAGAAAGGAAACCTATTACACCATATTACAACTGAACTACCTCGTTTTTCGAGGTATCCGTTAGCGAGAGGATCATCCATGTCATACCTGAAATTGGTATGAATAAGATTATTATTATGATTTTTTTTGAAGGGGCACTTAATATAGGTCAATTAAGTGATAAAAAGCCGTGTATAAAAACACACGGCTTTTTTGGGCTTAATTAAAAATTAAGCTTCAGCGATTACGATTACTTTGATCGTAGCTGTAACGTCAGAGTGTACTTGGATAGCTACGTCGAACTCGCCAGTCTCACGGATAGTACCAAGAGGTAGACGAACTTCTGACTTAGATACCTCAACACCTACTGCAGAGATAGCATCAGCAATATCGCGAGTACCGATAGAACCGAATAGCTTACCTTCGTCACCCGCTTTAGAAACTAGAGTTACTTCAGCTAGTGCTTCTAGTTTTTCAGCGCGTGCCTGTGCAGCAACTAGCTCTTCAGCGATTTTCGCTTCAAGCTCAGCGCGACGTGCTTCGAAAGTTTCAATGTTAGCTTTAGTTGCAGGAACTGCTTTACCCTTAGGGAATAAGAAGTTACGTGCGAAGCCAGATTTAACATTAACCTGATCACCTAGGCTACCTAGGTTTGCAATTTTGTCTAGTAGAATAACTTGCATGTCTCTACACCTTTTAAAAACTAGTAATCAGCTGCTTACTTGTGTAAGTCAGTGTATGGAAGAAGGGCTAGGTAGCGAGCACGCTTAATAGCAGTTGCTAGCTGACGCTGGTATTTAGCGCTAGTACCTGTGATACGGCTAGGTACGATTTTGCCACTTTCTGTTACGTAGTTTCTAAGAGTAGCCAGATCTTTGTAATCAATTTGTTGTACGCCTTCCGCTTTGAAACGGCAGAACTTACGACGTCTGAAATAACGTGCCATGAGTAATTTCCTCAATTAATTCTTTCAATATGTTGTGCGTGCAATACTAGCTGACTTAAGCCATTTCGGCTCTCGTGGCGATTTATAAAACCGCGAACTTGTAATGCTTGCCCAACGTATAAATGCTCAGTTTGGTTTCGGAACTGTTCTCCACTGGCAACCACTTGAATACGCACGTAGGCATTTCGAGTTAGGTCAGCCTCTAGCTGCATTGATTTGTGCTCAAGTACAAATATACAGTGCGGGATCCCAGCTGGGCTTTGACTAAATTTAGGTGTTTTACAAATCACGCCCGAGAGCAGATATTGATTGGTATACAGGTCAACCTGAGTACTCACCATTACCTCGAAAGGTTAGTCAAATCCGAAATCAACAACGATTAAGCAGAAGCTGCTTCTTTTTTCTCTTCTTTTGCAAGAGGAGATGCTTCAGTTACTGCATTTTTAGTACGCATAACTAGGTTACGAAGCACTGCATCGTTGTAGCGGAAAGAAGTTTCAAGCTCGTTGATTACTTCAGTTGGTGCTTCAACGTTCAATAGAACATAGTGTGCTTTGTGAAGCTTTTCGATTGGGTAAGCCAGTTGACGACGACCCCAGTCTTCTAGACGGTGGATAGTACCGCCAGCTTCAGTGATAGCACCAGTATAACGCTCGATCATACCAGGTACTTGCTCACTTTGATCTGGGTGAACCATGAATACGATTTCGTAATGACGCATGGATATTCCTTACGGTTAGTATAGCCTTGTCCCGTTTCGGCCAGTCGGGGTAAGGCAAGGAACGATAATAGTAGGGCCGAAAGAGCGCGTATTTTACGTGCCGAACTAAAATTAAGCAATCAGTTTATTGCAAAAATTTGGTGGAATATGGGTGTATTTTAAAAGCGAATAGGAAGTGTTTGATGAATATAGAAATTTAGAAGAGTTGGAGCGGCACACGAGGTTCGAACTCGTGACCTCGACCTTGGCAAGGTCGCGCTCTACCAGCTGAGCTAGTGCCGCATCACAATATTTAGCTCTGGATTTATTGGTAACTACGCAAGGTCGCGTTGATTACCTACTGCAGCTGAGCTAGTGCCGCATCACAATATTTAGCTCTGGATTTATTGGTAACTACGCAAGGTCGCGTTGATTACCTACTGCAGCTGAGCTAGTGCCGCATTACAATATTTAGCTCTGGATTTTTTGGTAACTACGCAAGGTCGCGTTGATTACCTACTGCAGCTAAGCTAGTGCCGCATCACAATATATTCTTTATTTTTACAGTCGAATATAAACTGAGAGGTTTGGAGCGGCACACGAGGTTCGAACTCGTGACCTCGACCTTGGCAAGGTCGCGCTCTACCAGCTGAGCTAGTGCCGCATCACAACTTTTAGCTCTGGATTTGTTGGTAACTCCGCAAGGTCGCGTTGATTACCTACTGCAGCTGAGCTAGTGCCGCATCACAATATACTCTTTAATTTTTACAGTCGAATACAAACTGAGAGGTTTGGAGCGGCACACGAGGTTCGAACTCGTGACCTCGACCTTGGCAAGGTCGCGCTCTACCAGCTGAGCTAGTGCCGCATCACATTATATTCTTTATTTTTTCAGTCGAATATAAACTGAGAAGTTTGGAGCGGCACACGAGGTTCGAACTCGTGACCTCGACCTTGGCAAGGTCGCGCTCTACCAGCTGAGCTAGTGCCGCATCACAATGTTTAGCTCTGGATTTGTTGATAACCACGCTAGGTCGCGTTGATTACCTACAGCAGCTGAGCTAGTGCCACGCTTGGGCTAAAAACCCCGCAGAGCTTGTCGTCTCAAGCGGGGCAGGATTCTACAAGATAAAATTTGCTTTGCAAGTATTTTTTTAAACTTTGAAGAATTTTTCTTGATACACCTTTAATTCCATAATGGAATCTTTGATGTCATCTAAGGCTAAATGGGAGCTTTTCTTTTTAATTTCACCTAATAACTCAGGTTTCCAACGTCTTGCTAGCTCTTTTATTGTACTTACATCTAGGTTGCGATAGTGGAAGTAAGCTTCTAGCTCTGGCATGTATTTGTTGAGGAATCGACGGTCTTGCCCAATCGAATTACCGCACATTGGTGAAGCACCTGGTGGTACCCACTCTTTCAAAAAGTCCAACGTCTGCTTGATTGCATCGGCTTCTGTGTATTTACTGGCTTTACAGCGATCGGTAAGACCTGAACGACCGTGTTGATTAGTACACCACTCATCCATTCCATCAAGGAGCTCATTACTTTGATGAATTGCCACTACAGGACCTTCAGCTAAAATATTGAGATCACCATCTGTTATCACCGTCGCGATTTCTAAGATTTTATCTGTTTTTGGTTCCAGCCCCGTCATCTCGAGATCGAGCCAGATCAAGTTTGATTCATGAAAAGACATACATTACCTTAGCGGTACTTTCCTTTAGATCCAATGCAATTAGATATATCATATTAGTTTAAACACTCGACCTAAAGCTTTTTTTACCATGCACGGCGTTTTATTGATTTATAGCCTAAATTTAAACGCTCTGCACGCTCAAGCTTAAACAGATTATAGACATGGCAAAGAAAAAGAAACTCAGTAAAGGCCAATCCCGACGGATTAGAGCTAATCATCAGAAGCGTATCGATAAAGCGAAAGGGACAGAAGTGTCTGATGTTTCATGGCAAAATGACAACCTAGGACCAACAGAAGCGGCAGTGGTGATCAGCCGCTTCGGGCAACATGCAGATATAGAAACCACAGAGCAAGAGATTTTGCGTTGTAATATACGCCGCACCGTGAGCAGCTTGGTTTGCGGTGACGAAGTTATTTTTCGTCGTGCCAAGGTCAGTGATGGCGACCTAGCCGGAGTCATTGAGGCTGTACATGAAAGACGTACACAACTTACTCGCCCCGACTTTTATGATGGTGTAAAAGTCGTCGCTGCCAATATCGACCAGATATTGATGGTATCAGCAGTTGTGCCTGAGTTTACCCCACAGATCATTGACCGCTATTTGGTTGCTTGTGAAGACATGGGGATTGAGCCAATTTTGTTACTAAACAAAATTGACTTGCTCGACCAAGAAAGCTTGGATTACGTTGATGAAGTGTTAGATATCTATCGTGAGCTTGGTTATCGCGTGCTGTTAGTCAGCACCAAATCAGGTGAAGGCATAGATGAGCTGAAACATATCTTAGAAGACAAAAATAATATTTTTGTTGGTCAATCTGGTGTGGGTAAATCGACGCTCGTTAATACTGTACTCCCAAATGCCGATATCCTGACCAAAGAAGTCTCCGAAAATAGCGGCTTAGGGCAACATACAACAACAGTATCACGCTTACATCACCTCCCCTCTGGCGGAAACTTAATTGATAGCCCGGGGATCCGTGAGTTTGGCTTATGGCATCTAGAAGTTGAGCGAGTGACTTGGTGTTTTAAAGAGTTTAGAGAATTTATTGGAGGTTGTCGTTTTAGAGACTGCAAACACCTCAATGATCCCGGGTGCCTTATCCAAGAAGCCGTCGATGAAGGAAAAATCAGCGAACTGCGCTTTGAAAGCTACCACCGCATTTTAGAGTCTATGGCAGATGGTCGCGCAGGTGCGCGAGCTCCGAGAGTCTGATAATATTTGCTAAATTGGCTCAACCCGTTGAGCCCAACGGCTACTAAGTACCTTAGTGGCAAGACTACAATTAGGAACTGTTAAAAGTGAATTTGGATAAACTAAAAATTGCCATGCAGTATGCATTACCTAAACATGCGGTTTCTCGTTTGGTTGGTAAGCTTGCAGCAGCAGAAGCCGGTGCATTAACAACAAAGCTTATTAAGCTATTTATCAAACAATATAAAATCGACATGAGTGAAGCTCTGCACGAAGATCCAGCTCACTACAAAACCTTCAACGAGTTTTTCACTCGCCCTTTGAAACCAGGGATCCGTCCTCTTGCTGAAGAAAGCAATATTTTAGCTCACCCTGTTGATGGTGCGATTAGCCAGTTAGGTGACGTTGTCGATGGTCAAATCATCCAAGCTAAAGGCCACAACTATAGCCTGCAAACTTTACTTGGCGGCAAAGAGGAAGATTTTACCCCTTATATAGGTGGTAAGTTTGCCACTATCTATCTTGCACCAAAAGATTACCACCGTATTCATATGCCAATTGATGGCACACTGCGCAAGATGATTTATGTGCCTGGTGATTTATTTTCGGTAAATCCTTTGACTGCACAAAATGTGCCTAACTTATTTGCGCGCAACGAACGTGTAGTTGCCATTTTTGATACTGAAATTGGACCTCTTTCTATGGTATTGGTAGGTGCAACCATAGTTGCCAGTATTGAAACTATTTGGGCAGGGACCGTCACTCCGCCTGCGGGTAGAGATGTGTTTACTTGGACATATCCAGAGACTGGTGACAATGCAATTAAGCTGAAAAAAGGCGAAGAAATGGGTCGCTTTAAGCTCGGCTCAACAGTGATCTTAGCGTGGGGCGCTGAAAAAGCGGACTTCCTTGACGGTCAAAACCCAGAAACAGTAACACGTATGGGTACACCGTTTGCAAAAATAGCAGAGTAAATTACTGTGAATGTGGCGGCCTGTTTTTCCTCACTACAGGCTTCCATATTTAAGTTTTCAAAGATGTCGTTTAGACCACTTTTTAGAACTCAAATATTTGGGCAGCTAATAATTAAAGTGCGGTACTTAGAAACAATATTAAATTTTAACTTTCCCCTTATCTAAAGTAACTCCACAGCACAGAGAAAGTAGCATTGACAACGTTGAAATAACTTCGTAGTTATAGGTTTTGACCTATAAAAGGATAGTTAAATGAAAAGTACTCTACAATCAGTGCTCACTCTTGTTTCACTTTTTACTGCTACAGGCTCTGTTGCTCAATGTATTATGAATGAGCAAGGTTATGCCAATGTTTCAGGTAGTTACATCTGTACTAGCGTTTGTCAAAGTGAAGGAAAGGAAGCTTATGTCACACAAAAAGGAGAAAAGCTTTTATTCATTAATGAAGCTTTAGAAAAAACACCTGGGGTTATATCTAAGCTAGAGGGCACTGCTAACAATATTACCTTTAAGATTACGAACAATTGCCAGCAAATTGAATTTAGTAATGGCACAGTTTGGCTTCGGAAATAGCTCCGTTCAAAGTAAAATTGCTTTAGCTTAGAATAAACTTCATTTTTAAATAAACCCCAATCATTAAATGAATTTTAATAATTGGGTTTTTTTTGGCTTTATGTATTACTATTTAACCTTATACAACGGTTATGATTAGCTGCACTCGCTACAGCTATCTTCCTTGACTAGTAGTAATTGGTGCTGAACTAGTGTCAGCGCATCTATGTAAGAAAAGTAACTCCCTTGATGATGTCCAAGTAGCACGTTTACAGCAAGTAATGCCTGCTGCGCGCCAATGATCCCAAGTATTGGACTCAATACGCCAAAGTTACCGCAGTTTTCCGTTGGAGCTTGTGAGTCTGTTGGGAAAATACAAGCATAGCAAGGTGACTTGGCTCTAAAATCAAAGCACATTAATTGCCCTTGGGTGGCAATAGCTGCGCCTGCTATCAGCACCTTATTTGTTTGATAACAGTACTTATTGAGCAAATAACGGGTAGTAAAGTTATCACTACAATCTAATATAACATCGGCCTCACTAAGCAACTCAGCTATATTTTCTTGGGTCAAGCGTGCATTAATCGGTGTAAGTGTTATGTCGTTATTGAGACTCGCCAGCACCTTTGCCGCAGCTTTAGCCTTTTGCTGGCCTAAGTGATTCACTTTATACAAAATTTGCCGCTGTAGGTTAGACAACTCAACTTCATCGTGATCAATAAATGTAAGCTTACCAATGCCACTGGCAGCAAGATAAAACAGCGCTGGACTTCCCAGCCCGCCGCACCCAACAACGGCAACATGTGCCTGCTTTAAAGCCAACTGTCCTTGTTCGCCGACCTCTTTTAATAGCAAATGGCGACTGTATCTTAGCCGCTCTTTGTCACTCAGCTCAGTCATGCTGTGTCATCGCCTGTTTTAGTTCAAGTACAGCTTGCTGTGGGTCTTGGGCTTCAGTAATTGCTCTGACCACCGCAATACTAGAGACGCCTGTTGCAACCACTTCCTGTGCTCGGCTAAGATCAATACCACCAATGGCGACGGTTGGATAGACAGGCTCCATCAAAGGAACAAAGTGCGTCAGCTTTTCAAGCCCTTGGATTTGACCTGTCATGTCTTTGGTTGTCGTTGGATAAATTGCACCAAAAGCCAAATAACTGGGACGATAGTTATGCGCTCGGAGCATTTCATAAAAACCATGGGTAGAAATACCTAAGCGCAGCCCCGCTTCTTGAATAGCAGCTAGGTTTGCTTTATCAATATCCTCTTGGCCTAAATGAATGCCATACGCACCGTGTTTAATTGCTAACTGCCAATAGTCATTAATAAACACCTTTGCACCGTACTTTTGTCCAAGTGCTATGGCAGTTTGTATTTCTGCTTCAAGATTGGCTTGCTCTGGGTCTTTAATCCGCAGCTGAACCGTATCGACCCCCATCGCGAGGCACTTTTCCACCCAATCCGCGCTATCTACCACAGCATAAAGTCCAATGGGGTCGTCAATGCTGGCAAAACCTGCGGCAAAGTTAAACTCCTCTGGTAAGGTAAACTCTAATTCGTCCGCAAGCCAAGATCCCGCTTCAACCACTTGAGGGTAATCATTGAGCGTCACAGGGAATCCCGTGTGCGCTACAGGTCCCACCCCTTCCCCATATCGTATTGCCGCTTTTAATCCCGCATTGATATAGGCTTTACCAAGAATAAAGGCATCTTTAAACGGGTAGCCCTTAGCGATACAAGATGCCATAACTGACGATAAACTACACCCCGTGCCATGACTATGTGGGGTTTGAATTTTTTCGTTTCCGAGCCAATATTCAGTATCCGCTTCTACGCCATAATCAATGCAGTAACCTTTCGGGTAATCCCAATGTCCCCCTTTAATGATCACCGACTTTACACCGAACTCTCGCAGTTTGGCAGCCGCCTCTTTTACCGCCTCCGGGCCAATTAAATACACGCCAGTCAGCAGCTGAGTTTCATGCGTATTGGGCGTTATAACATCCACCAGCGGTAACAAGTGGGTTTTTAACGCATCAACCGTATCCTCTTCCGTTAACGCGTCCCCACTGGTCGCAATGGCAACAGGGTCGTAAACCACGATTGGCGGCTTTACCCATGTTGCTTTGTAATGTGTTAAATGCTCAGCAATAAGTTGGATTTGTTGCACATTGGCAAGCATGCCAATTTTTATCACTGTCGCAGGCATATCTTGCGAAAGTGCTGTTAGTTGAGATTCGATAACTGTAGTAGAAACAGGATTTAACGCCTCAACTCCTAAACTATTTTGCGCGGTTAGCGCCGTTATTACTGTACAGCAATGGACATTAAAGCTCTGCGTTGCTTTGAGATCAGCCTGAATGCCTGCGCCACCACCAGAATCAGAGCCTGCTATACTCCAAACAATATGTGACATAAAAAAGCTCCCTATGTAGTTATCCGCAACTCAAGTTAATTTGCATGCCAAAAAGGCATCCCAAGGGTTGGTGTAGAGGGCGATGCCACCTCTTTTTGCGGCATTGCTTTTGCTAAATAAGATAGACGCCCTGCGACTGTGCTGGCTTCAAATGCTTTTGCCATAGTAATAGGACAACCCGCCCCAGCCACCGCCGAATTAAGTAATACCGCATCATAACCCAACTCAAGTGCCTGACAAGCATGAGACGGCAGGCCAAGCCCGGCATCGACAATCAAGGTTTGATGAGGCAAACGTGTGCGGATAGTTTGCAAGTTATATGGGTTTAACAGCCCTTTCCCTGTACCAATTGGTGCGCCCCAAGGCATTAAAACCTCGCAGCCTAACGCATCCAAGCGCTGACACAACACCAAATCATCAGTGCAATAAGGCAACACTTTAAAACCGTCTTTTAATAAGATTTCGGTGGCTTCGAGTAATGCAATTGGATCTGGTTGCAGGTTATATTCATCGCCAATAAGTTCAAGTTTAATCCAATCAGTGGCAAACACTTCTCGACACATCTGTGCCAGTGTCACCGCTTCTTTTACGCTGTGACAACCTGCGGTGTTCGGCAAGACGCGTAGTCCCATCTCCTTGATTAGCGACCAAAAGTCATCACCAGCCTGCTTTGTTTGCTGGCGTCTCAGCGACACAGTAACAATTTCAGCACCCGAGGTGGCGATAGCCGCCTGCATGACTTCAGGAGAAGGATAAAGCGCTGAGCCAATTAGCATTCGACTCGTAAATTGTTCACCATAAATGGTAAGTGGCGTATCAGCCAAAGACTGCATAAATCACCCTCCTTGAATTGGTGATAAAAGCTCAACCTTATCACCGTCGTTCAGTGTCACGCCTGGCAGCTCTGTGCGAGAAACAAAGGTACCATTGAGTGCCACGGCAAAAGGCGGCCTCGCACCTTTGGCTGTGATAAACTCCTGAATAGTTTGCTCGTGGTCGATATTAATCGTTTCGCCATTAAATTCGACTTTCATAATAACTCCTTAGATAGTGCTTGTTGCACAATAAGTGGTGCCAGCAGATAGCCGTGCCGATAAAGACCATTGATACTGATCACATTGCCTTGTTGGTCAATTTTGGGGTGATTATCTTTAAATGCGGGCCTAAGTCCGGCTAATAAGGACAATACTCGCGCTTCAGCAAATCCACGATGCACTGAATAAGCAGCAGAGAGTAGTTCAAGTGTAGAGCGCACAGTGATCTCTGCACTGTCTTGCGACTCAATTTCCGTCGCACCAATCACGAACTGATGATCCGGCTTTGGTGCAATATAAATAGGATACCTTGGGTGCATCAAACGCACAGGTCGAGTCAAGGTCACTTCAGGGGCAAAAATTCTAGCTACTTCTCCACGCACGCCACGAAGCCCTTCACATTTTACTTTTGCACCAAGACCGCGACAATCAATAACCCAATCATACGAGTGACTCAGCTGCGCTTTTTTCGCCTCATCACAATGAACCCCGTAATTAATTTCTACACCTTGCTTCAGTAGTGTTGTAGTACTACTTTGATAAAACGCCTGATTATCCAGTTGGCCTTCGCAAGGTAAATACAAGCCTTGGTGGAACACGCCCCCCAACTCCGGCTCAAGTTCGGCTATTTGAGCACCATTCACCGTTTCCGCACGATGCTCTTTTAACGGCTTTAAGCGCTGCTGAAAACTCACCAAGTCACCACGATCTTGCGCATGGGCAACAATTAGTGAGCCTTGCTGTTGAAAAAAGACTGGGCTGTCGAGTTTAGCAAGTATTTGCGGCCATAACCTCATCGACTCAAGCCCTTGTAACGCCAAAGCTTCAGTACATATCACAGACTCAGCCAACGGCGCTAACATAGCCGCTGCGACACTCCCAGCTGAAGACTCAGCACCTTGCTCTGCTTGCTCAAATACGCTGATCTGATAGCGCTTTGCAAGCATCAATGCGGCGATACGCCCAGTTAAACCAAAACCCAAGATAGCAACACGTGCTTGAGTAGACATCGCTACACTCCTAAAATGAGCCACCTCACAGACATCAAAGTGGCTACGATGGGATGAGTGATACCAATTTGCTTTATTAAGTGATCTATTTTGAGGCAAGAAAATCTTGTCGATAACACCGCTTCCGCGTCCTGCTCACGCCGAGGTACCTACGTCCTGTAGGCAAGGCAAAAGTTTTGCTATTTAGTTGTTCTAAATAAGAAACTTTTAACGCAGTTAGCGTCAGATTTACTCCCTCAAATTGAGCAAGTATTAAGACAAAGTGGTATCATATCGCTTTGTGATAAAGCTCTGAGCCTGATTGCTTAAATTCTTCAGACTTTGCTTTCATCTCAGCTTCAACATCCACCATTTTAATGCTGATCTCTTCACCTACATTATTCGGATCAATCCCTCGTGCTTCTAGCTCTTTTGCGTAGTCACGTACATCCTGCGTGATCTTCATTGAGCAGAATTTTGGCCCACACATAGAGCAAAAATGCGCAACTTTACCCGACTCTTGCGGCAATGTTTCGTCGTGATATTCACGGGCGCGGTCAGGATCTAGACCAAGATTAAATTGATCATGCCAGCGGAACTCAAAGCGCGCTTTAGACAACGCATTGTCACGAACTTGAGCACCCGGATGGCCTTTTGCCAAATCCGCTGCATGTGCTGCTATCTTGTAGGTGATCAAACCTTCTTTTACATCTTCTTTATTCGGTAAGCCTAAGTGTTCTTTTGGTGTCACATAGCACAGCATCGCACAGCCATACCAAGCAATTTGCGCCGCACCGATCCCTGAAGTGAAGTGATCATAACCCGGAGCAATATCTGTGGTAAGCGGACCAAGCGTGTAAAATGGCGCTTCATCGCAATGCTTTAGCTGCTCTTCCATATTCTCTTTGATCATGTGCATCGGTACATGGCCTGGGCCTTCAATAAATACTTGTACGTCATGCTTCCACGCCAACTTAGTCAATTCACCAAGAGTGCGTAGCTCACTAAATTGTGCTTCGTCATTGGCATCGGCAATAGAGCCTGGGCGCAAGCCATCGCCTAATGAAAAGCAAACATCGTATTGCTTTAAGATCTCGCAGATCTCTTCAAAATGCGTGTAGAGGAAGTTTTCTTTGTGGTGCGCTAGGCACCACTTCGCCATAATTGAACCGCCGCGAGACACAATACCGGTGACGCGTTTTGCCGTCATTGGTACATAACGCAGCAGTACGCCAGCATGGATGGTAAAGTAATCCACCCCTTGTTCAGCTTGTTCAATTAGCGTATCGCGGAAGATTTCCCACGTTAAGTCTTCGGCAACGCCATTGACTTTTTCTAGTGCTTGATAGATTGGTACCGTACCAATTGGCACAGGCGAGTTACGTACCACCCACTCACGAGTTTCATGAATGTAGCGCCCTGTCGATAGATCCATCACCGTGTCTGCCCCCCAGCGAGTCGACCATACCATCTTTTCGACTTCTTCTTCGATAGAAGAGCTCACTGATGAGTTACCGATATTGGCGTTAACTTTAACTAAGAAATTACGTCCGATGATCATCGGTTCAGTCTCAGGGTGATTGATATTGTTTGGCAGTACAGCACGGCCACGAGCAATTTCATCACGGACAAATTCAGGCGTGATAAACTCAGGAATACTGGCTCCAAACGATTGCCCTTTGTGCTGCTGTGCTAATAACTCATCTCGTAATTTAGCACGCCCCATATTTTCACGGATGGCCACATATTCCATTTCTGGTGTCACGATACCTTGGCGTGCGTAGTGCATTTGTGTGACATTTTTACCCGCCTTGGCACGACGAATTTTAGGTAGGTGTTCAAAGCGAATATGATCAAGCCCTTCATCCGCCATACGCTGCTGGGAAAACTGTGACGTCACCGACTCTAGCATTTCGGTATCATCGCGCTCAACTATCCACTGCTCTCTAAATTTAGGAAGACCAGCACGAACGTCAACCGGTACTTCAGGGTCTGTGTATGGACCTGAAGTATCATAAACACGAATAGGGTCGTTTGATTCAAATACCGGATTGTCTTCGGTGCCACCAACAAACGAATCACTTAGCGTGATTTCACGCATACCAACGCGCACACCGGCTTGGTCGCCGTCGACATAGACTTTATGAGAATTGGGGAAAGGTTGACCTTTAAGATTATGGATAAATTCTGCCGCAGCTGCTCGTGCTTCACGACGACTTAACTTGCTACTATTGTTTGACATGACGTTCCTCTTACTTTCATCAAAGGTGTCTTGTCAGATCTCCAAAAAAGGAGGAGACGAGGATAGTCCTCGGGTAAGGTGGATAGCAATATACCACTATTGCTACAGACAAACGCAACACGTTTGCTGTCTTGTTCCCTACGCAGGCATTAACCTGATCAGGTCCACGGATCCCGCAAAATGCGATCTCAGCCTGAATGATTAGCAGCTGGCTTGCTGTAAAAATTCGAGGCACTCCGACAAGTAACGAATTAGCGCCAGTCTACTTACTTACATCAACGCTCGCAAGTATTGTCGCCAGCATTCACACTGGTATGTGGGGTTTTGGCTTATTGTTTAACAAAAGTAAATTCAGGCTTTCCCTTTAAGGTCAGTATATTAGCCTTAACCTCAAGTAATACGCCGATTTGTAACTGATTAATCAGCTGTGACTCAACTTTAGCCACATCCTCACCACAGTACTTACGGGTCATCCCTAGATTTTTGACGATTAATTGCCCATCAACAATTTCACCTTCACCAAAAAAGCGATTACATCCAGCAAACCCATTGACTTGCAACGCGTCTATAAAACGAATGTCAATCGCTTGCATACTCTCTGAAGATGCGTCCTGTGATTGTGTAAGTGGCTGGCCATTTATGCTGCGAAGCTGCCAACTAGAATACTTAAGCGCTTGCGTGTCTACCTTCCCTGTTGAGACACATCCACTAAGCGCAATAACTGCGCAAATTATGCTGATGAATTTCATGGTAAACCATCTATTTTATGCCCAATACTTATTATAACGTTTCATTGGGCAATAATTGCAGTAAAATTCTGTAAAAATGACTTTTTCGGCATTAATTTAATCAAATAAGTGAGTGATAGCATCCGGTAAAAAAGGTCTGCCACGTTCGTTAACTGAAGTGCCAGTGATTAGCGCATCTAACATCAACTTATTATCATGGGTTCTGATTATTTTTTGCTTAAACGCAAACTTCACCCTACTTTCTCGCTCAAGGCTTACTTCAACGTAAAAGTCATCGCCTGGGCGCAATGAATCTTTGTAATTCATTTCACTGCGGATCACCACCAAGTTCACTTTTTGCTCAGCAAGTGCTGCAAAGTCAACGTTATGGGCCAACAAAAACTCATGCCTTGCATGTTCTAAATAATTAAAATACACACTATTATTGACGATACCTTGTAAATCGCATTCATAGTCACGCACTTTAAAATCAAGCTTAAAACTCATATCAACACCTATTGCATTAAAATTAATGGGCTAAGATATAACATAATTTCACTGTTAACTGGTCTGGCTTTTGCTAAACTGTGCCCAATTAAAAATGGGACAAAGATTAAGCATGAAGTTAAAACTCTCTACGATCACGTTGGCACTATTGCCACTTTTCTCTCATCATGTACTTGCCGATGATGACTTGGAAACCATCGTTGTTACTGGTGACTTTCAAAATGAAACCATCCAAACACTCAGTGCTAGCGCTTCGGTTGTTGATGAACTAACCATCACCAAGCGTGGTGCCCAATACTTAGATGAGATCCTTGGTGCAACTGCCAATGTTAACTTTACCGCAGGCGCGTCTCGTGGCCGTTTTATGCAAATTCGTGGCGTGGGTTTGCGTTCACAATTTGTTGATCCTATTTATCCTAGCGTCGGTTTATTGATTGACGGCATTAACTACTCGGGATTAGGTGGCAGCGCGCTACTATTTGATACCGAATCAGTCGTTGTGTATCGCGGCCCTCAAGGTACCAAGTTTGGCTCTGATGCCTTGGCAGGTATTGTTGAAGTAAATACTCAAATGGCAACAACTGCACCCTCACTAAAACTAAAACTTGGCGCAGGCAACTATGGCAGTTATGAAGCTGGTATTGCCGCAGGCGCTGGGCTTAGCGATAACACTGCTGCACGAGTGAGCTTATATCAACGAGAATCCGACGGCTATGTTGATAATCTTTATCTCAATAAGCCCACGCAGACGCAAGATGAGCAAGCCGCTAGACTAAAACTTAACTCTCAGGTCAGCGACAATCTTGCCCTAGAGTTTACTTTCCATCATATCGATACTGACAACGGTTATGATGGCTTTACTTTAGATAATTCGCGCAATAGTGTTGCTGATGAACCTGGGCAAGATAACCTAGAGTCTGACGCTTTTGCTTTTCGTGGCAAATATACACGCTCAGACTTGTTTGATGTTGAGTTTAAAGTATCAGGATTAGACGCTGATGCCCTCTATAGTTTTGATGAAGACTGGGTGTGTAACGATCCAAGTAAACCTGAACTCTGCGGCGCGGGATTACACCCTGAAGGATATAGCTCAACCGATGTTTATGCCCGTAATTATGAAAAAGGCGATATTGAGTTTTTAATCAAAGATAAGCAGAGCGACTGGGTAGTTGGCATGTATGCCAAGCGTAACGACGTTGATCTAACCCGCCACTATACTTGGCTTGCTACACCGTTTACTTCTGCCTATTCAATCGAAAGCAAAGCTATATTTGGCCAGTACGTGCATCACCTATCAGATAAAACTCGCTTGATTGGCGGCCTACGCGCAGAACAATACGACGCTGATTACTTAGACAGCAATGGCTTTACCATCGCAACCGATGACTTAATGTGGGGCGGTAAAGTCGCACTTGAATACCAAGCTGTCCCTCGTACTATGATCTACACCAGCTTATCTCGTGGTTACAAGGTTGGTGGCGTAAATGGTGAAGCATTAGCAAAGGCCAAAGACGAAGGGTTAAACATTCCCACAGAGCACCATTATTTTGACCCAGAGTATGTCTGGAATGCCGAGTTCGGCGTGAAAGGGCAATCTGAAGATAAGCGTCACCTTGTACGTGTTACTGCATTTTATATGCAGCGTGATGACATTCAACTAAAGCAGTGGCAAGTATCTAACCAGCAATTTGCAGGCTATATCGATAACGCCAGTGAAGGCAGCAACTATGGACTAGAGCTAGAAGGCACCTTTAGTTACAACGAGCGCCTTGGCTTTACCTATAGCGCTGGCTATTTGGAAACAGAAATAGAAGATTTTGTTGCAGCAAGTGGCATTAGCTTAGACGGCCGCGATCAAGCACAAGCACCAAACTATCAATACTCATTTGCTGTTAATTACGAGCTAATGAATAACCTAGTAGTAGCGCTTGGCGTTGAAGGTAAAGACAACTATTACCTCTCGGATAGTCACAACGAGCAAGCCGGTAATCATAACCTGATCAATGCCAGCTTAAGCTATTACGGTGATAACTGGTCACTCACAGCTTGGGGCAGAAACCTAGCGGATGAAGATATTGTGGTACGCGGCTTTAGATTTGGTAACAACCCATTAGACGGTTGGCAGCCACATACCTACGTGCAGTACGGTGAACCACGCGTATACGGATTAAGTTTTACCTACGAACTGTAATCAACTTACGTTTATACTTATTAAAAAAGGGGAAGTATATTCTATACGCTTCCCCTTTTTTATATTCTATTTATCTTCAAATAACTATGAAAAACAAACAGGCCAATTATCTTAATTAATTGCTATATCTACCAGCATGACTATACGATAACGTCGCACCGTACATTACAGTATTGTCACAGCGGTTAATACTAAATAATAAAAAGGGGGAAGCGTAAAATTAGAGTAAAACGCTCCCCCTCACCGCAAAACCTAAACGCGCTATGCTATTCCATACTGGGCGCGCTGGAATATACTAGCTCAACCAAGTTATTCATGGTTTTTGACTTCTGCATATACGCTTTTTCCATGTGAGCAAGCTCTTGTAATTCAAACAAGGTTGACTCCACTAACGATAACCACTTGGTGGTAGTATCTGGTACGTTATTGCACTGTTTTGATGCTTTTTTTAGTGCGTCGTAATAAATTGTTAAGTCATGATATTGGCGTAGATAATCCATATTGCTCTCCAACATGTTCACTTTATTTCACACTAAAGTAACAAAAGCTTTGAGCAAAAATCTGCGCGAAGCAAAATTTTTTAAATTTACTGTTAAATTTATCAGTAAACACACAAGCTAAATAACAACATAGCGGAGCTGAATTAAAATAAACTTGGTGTGCTTCGCACAAAAATTATGCGAAGCAAATAACAGTGAAACAAAATATACATTTTTGGTCTGACAAAGCTTGAAAAATAAATTTTCTAAGACAAACTCGCGTTTACTGTTTAGATACAAAAATGCAACCTGGTTAAGCTAATAAATATAACCAATCAGCGCAAAAGCACGTTGCGCTATTTGTAACGCACAAGCGGCAAACAAAAAGATTGAGTTGGTGGGTAAATTTGACAAGCGCTTTACCGCAGATGACTTGCGCCGTATGCGCAAAGTGGCCGGTAAAACAACACTCGAAATGGCTAAATTAGTCGGTGTAGAGCGCGGCACTTATGAAAACTATGAAAAGGGAGTCAGTAAATTCCCTTACGAGTATTTTGAAGTGTGGTGTGACGCTTGTGGGATTAACCTAAACCCATTAAGGGAACAAATTTTAGCGCTTAGAGATAAAATTGATGATGCTAAACTTTGGCGTAAATCCCCAACCCCACGTGACAAACCAAGTAAAGAAGGTAGCCGCAAATGAATGCCCAAGCCTTTTGTCCTTATAATCACATATATCAAACAATCACGTTACGTATCACGCATATTGACTACACGATGTTTTCAACTTGTTTATTAAGGAGTAAAGTAAGGTGAAATCAAAACACCGCAAAACTTAACTTAGAAAGGACATCATTATGCGCTTTTTTATACAAAAAATGACTCGCCAACTTTCAAATTTTACCCTACTAACTTTGGCAGAAGTTAAAATAATATCAGGCGGAAGCCATGGCGATAAAGATGAAGATCCCAGAGTAAAGGCCGAGTCGACTACGGATGGCAAGTCTGGTTAGCTAATTTAAAGGATAATTAATGAAAAGTTCTTGGTATTTTGCATTATTAGCGATCCTCCTTACCGCTATGTTTACAGCTGCTCACTATTTTACGGCTTTTGCTTATCAAGCCCATACAATGGCTTTGCTAGTTGGTGTGACTTACATTTCACGCCAATTAGTAAATTTACAGCATATAACTGTAATACTATTTATTCTAACTGCTATTGAGCTTGTGCTGGTTCAGCACATAATGGAGTTAGGTCTCACAGCCCCTTTACCGAATACATTTATTTTTAGTGCTCACTTCTTATTAGACCTGCTTTCTTTGCTGTTTTTTAAATATAGAGTTCGATTATCGCTGCGGTATGTACGCCTGACAAACCCGGATAATTGGCGTGCTATTTATATGACTCATGCTGATCCTATTTTGTATGGAATTTTCTTTGCGTTCATATTGGTCGATTTAGCTGCTTTTGGTGAAAACTTGATTCGCTATATGGATTTCTTTTTCGGTGTATCAGAAAAAGCATCTAAACCCTATTGGAGTTGGAGCTGGGTATACAAAAACTACGAAATCCTAAAGTCGATTTTACTCTCCTGTGTGATCACCACCCTACTGGCCACTATCTTTGTTGAACGTCAGCGTCCTGATACGCCAGATGAGGAATTAGAAAGCGAATCTTAGTGATTTTATAATTGTCACCTTATAAGCGGGCACAGTCGTGCTCTATGCGCTTATATGATGACTTAACAAGGAATTTCTGACATTAAAAAAGGCGCCAAAGCGCCTTTTACTGTTACTTATCCTGATACTACGGATTATTCCGTCTCAGGTAAATTACGACCGTAGAACACTTCCTGAATTTCACGATTTAGCTTTTGTCGAATTTCTTCTTCTTCGTCTTGGTCTAAATCATCGGTGCTCAATCCAAACAGATACGCATTTAAATCTGTTTCCTTGAGCATCATCTTAGTATGGAATAAGTTCTCTTGATACACGTTTACATCTACCATGTGGTAGGCATCTTTAGTGTCTTCCGTCATGTAATTCTGGATAGAGTGAATAGCGTGGTCAATATAGTGCTTCACACCATTTACGTCACGAGTAAAACCACGTACGCGGTAATCGATTGTTACTACGTCTGACTCTAGCGAGTGGATCAAGAAGTTAAGTGCTTTAAGTGGTGAAATAATACCGCACGTTGATACTTCAATATCTGCTCGGAACGTACAAATGCCATCATGAGGGTGTGCTTCAGGATAAGTATGCACACAAATGTGGCTCTTATCTAAGTGTGCAACCACCGAATCAGGTAATGGACCTGGTGCTTCGTTGCTATCAAAAGTCTGTTGTTCAACAGGCTCTTCTGATACTAGGATCGTCACACTTGCCCCTTGTGGCTCATAGTCTTGACGTGCAATATTTAATACGTTTGCACCAATAATATCTGTCACGTCTTTGAGAATATCCGTCAAACGATCAGCACTGTACTGCTCATCAATATATTCTAGATACTCTTTACGTTGCTGCTCGGTCTTGGCGTAGCAAATATCGTAAATGCTAAAGCTTAAACTCTTAGTTAAGTTGTTAAAGCCATGGAGTTTAATTTTATCAAAGGGCTTGTTCACGATAGACCCACCTTAATACAAAAAATCTGCGTTGCAGAAACAAAAGTTCGCGGATTTTATACGAAAATAACGCCATGAAAAAGCGTTATTTCGCGTCAATTTCAATCACTTCATGGCTATGCGTAATTTCTACTGCTTTTTCAAGCATTAAAGCCACGGAGCAGTACTTTTCAGCTGACAAACTAATGGCTCTTGCTAGGTGTTTTTCAGAGACATTTCGTCCCGTTACCACAAAGTGTAAATTAATTTTTGTAAAAACCCGTGGCGCACTTGGAGCACGCTCTGCGGTAAGCTTTACCTCGACGTCAGTAACATCCTGACGCGCTTTTTGTAAAATACTGACCACATCAACCGACGAGCAGCAGCCAGCTGACATCAACACCATTTCCATTGGGCTTGGTGCTGCACTGTCGGCGCCGGTATCAAATACCACGTTGTGCCCTGACGCTGAGCGCCCAATGAAGGTATCGCCTTCAACCCATTTAACGCAAGCTAACATAGTTATCCTTTATAAAAGCAATAACACCGCCACGAGGCGGTGTATTTTATATTCCACTTTTCACTTTACAGTGTAGTGTGGTTCTATTAACGATAATTGTGCCAACCTATACCGCTGAGTCAAACAGGTTTTTCACCAAGCCGGCAAATTCCTCAATAAACTCTTTTTGCTCTATGGTGACACGTCTATCAACAACGCTCGACAGTACCTCTTGCAAGTCATACACAATGCCGTCTACCTCGCGCACAATCATGCTACGCTGCTCTGTAGAAAGCTCACTGTGTTGCTCGCAAATACGGATAACATTTTCAGCAATCACATCTTCGATCAATTCCAAGACTGTTGGAGCACCAGGCTCTACCGTCCCGGACTTCTCAAACAAGGCTAAATTTTGCGTCAAATACATGACTAAATCATCATATCCTTGTTTATCTAAAACCATACTTTGCTCACCTGAACCTATCAAAGACATCTCCTATTGATTTAAGCAGAAAGTTTTTTCGATTGCTACTTTTGTAGACAACTAGACACAAAAAAGCAGCCGAAGCTGCTTTTTTATCAATAAAATTGATAGTGCTATTTTAATCTAAAGATAAACCTGGGCTCAAGCTTGCAGGTAATGTTACCTTCTCTAATTCTACTGAAGCAACTGGGTATGCACAGTAATCTGCTGCATAATAAGCACTTGCACGGTGGTTACCTGAAGCACCAATACCACCAAATGGCGCAGCGCTTGACGCACCTGTGATTGGACGATTCCAGTTAACAATACCAGCGCGAATACGGCGTAAGAAGCGGTCGTAATCCGCTTCGTTGTCACCGAGTAGACCCGCTGAAAGACCAAAGCTTGTTTCATTTGCTTTTTCAATTGCCGCGTCAAAGTCTGTGTAGCGGAATACTTTTAATAACGGGCCAAAGTGTTCTTCATCAGGGAAGTCTGCAATGTTAGTACATTCGATGATACCTGGCGTCACAAAGCCTGTGCCTTCTGTGTGCGTCAGCTCAATAAGCGACTCACCACCTAACTCAACAAGCTGTTGCTGTGCTTTTACCATACCGGCTGCAGCTGCATTTGAGATCATTGAACCCATAAATGGTTGTTCTGCATCATCAAAGTTGCCAACCTTAATCGCTTTAGTCGCTTTGATCAGTTGCTCAAGGATGATGTCACCTTGCTCACCTGCCGGAAGGAATAGCTTACGAGCACAAGTACAACGCTGACCGCTTGAAATAAACGCTGATTGAATAATGTCATGCACTGCCGCTTTGGTATCCGCTACGTCTTTTACGATGAGTGGGTTATTGCCACCCATTTCAAGCGCTAAGATCTTACCTGGTTGGCCTGCATATTGCTCATGTAATAAATGACCAGTACGAGAAGAACCAGTAAAGAATAAGCCATCGATACCAGCATGTGACGCAAGTGCCTTACCAGTTTCAACTTCACCTTGAACTAAGTTAATCACGCCCGCAGGAAGACCTGCTTGTTGCCAGTACTTAAGTGTTAACTCAGCAACGTATGGTGTGAGTTCAGACGGCTTGAAAATAACCGTGTTACCAGCCAGTAGCGCAGGTACAATGTGACCATTAGGTAGATGGCCTGGGAAGTTATATGGGCCAAACACCGCAACCACGCCGTGCGCTTTATGACGGATAACTGCACGACCAACAGGCATTGGATTTTCAACCACGCCAGTACGCTCTTGATAAGCTTTCTCAGAAATTGCGATTTTACCTACCATAGCGCCCGCTTCGGTGCGAGTTTCCCAAAGTGGTTTGCCCGTTTCTTTAGCAATTGCGATAGCCAACTCTTCGCTATTTTCTTTTAGTACTTCAGCAAAACGCTTAACAATTTCTAAGCGCGCTGCAAAGCTCATGTCGCTCCATGAATAGAAAGCTTCACGTGCTGCTTTTACTGCGCTATCAACTTGCGCTGCTGTTGCTGCGTTTGCTGTCCAAATTACGTCGTTGTTTGCTGGGTTTACAGAGCTAAAGCTTTCGCCTTGTCCTGCAATCCACTCACCGTTAATTAGTTGTGCTGCATGTGTTGTCATAATCTGTTCCCAATCTTAAATCTTTACTAGGCTTACTTGATCGCCTTCTTCTACTTTTAGCGCCGCAGCAACATGTGGAGCAAGCGTTATCTCATTGTCATCAGACAAAGTTAACTCTATGACCGCTGCGCGATAGTCCACAAGTTTATCATTTGCGACCATAACAGGGAATCCACCTTGACTATCGCCTATTTTCACTGTGCGCTTTTCGCTATTGCATACCGTGCGAATATTGCTCACTTTGGCTTCAACAGTAGGGCCTGCGTCAAAAATATCAACGTAACCGTTAAAGGTGAAACCTTCACTCTTTAATAGCTCAATCGCAGGGCGAGTATTGTCATGTACCTCACCAATCACCGCTTGTGCTTCTTCACTGAGCAGGTTGACGTAGATTGGGTATTTTGGCATTAGCTCTGCAATAAAGACCTTTTGGCCAATACCCGTGAGGTAATCAGCAGTTGGGAAGTCCATAGAGAAGAAATGCTCTTCAAGCCACTGCCAAAATGGACTTTCACCTTGTTCATTCGACACGCCGCGCATTTCTGCAATCACGGTTTCGGCAAAGCGCGCACGATGTTGATTAATAAACATAAAGCGAGAGCGAGATAAGAGTTTGCCGTTGCTTCCCTTACGATAACCATCCTTTAAGAACAGCGTGCATAGTTCCGTTGCGCCAGTGTAATCATTACATAGCGTTAAAATATCCACTGCTTTGTAAACATTCAGCGTGCGAGAAGAGTGGATCACTTTGCTCAGATGGTAATGATAAAACGCATCATCCAAACCAACCGCAGCTTCGATACCACTGGTACCAACCACCTCGCCAGTTTCTGTATCTTCTAATACAAATAAATACCCTTCATCAAAAGGCTTGTCTGCTTGCTTACCAAATGAAGCAACTGAACGTGCAATCTTCTTCTGTAATAGCTCTTCGTTAACAGGCAAAGAGGTAAAACCGTGGCCTGATTCATGAGCAATGTTTAAAAGCGCTGGATAATCGCTTTCTTGGATTGGGCGAAGGATCATCATGAGCCCGCTTACTCCTCAAAAATGTGGATAACAACAAGGCCACCAAAAGGTGACCTTGCAATCAGTATTAGGCGTTGTTAGCAACTACCGCAGCAACCGCTTTTTCAAAGCGTGCCATTCCTTCGCGAATGTCAGCATCAGGAATAACTAAAGATGGAGTAAAACGTACCACGTTTGCACCAGCCACAAGTGACATCACGCCTTGTTTGATACCTTCAACCAAGAACTCTTTTGCTTTGCCTTGATACTTTTCAGTAACTACGCCACCAAGCAATAGACCTTTACCACGTACTTCACTAAATACGTTGTACTTTTCGTTGATGTCATTAAGTAATTCACGGAAAAGCTGTTCTTTTGCTTTTACACCGTCAAGCACTTCTGTTGTGTTAACGGTATCAAATGCAGCTTCAGCAACCGCACAAGCTAATGGGTTACCACCGTATGTTGAACCGTGAGTACCTACTTTTAGGTGCGCTGCAATTTCAGTGGTCGTGATCATTGCCCCGATAGGGAAGCCACCACCTAGTGCTTTAGCTGTGGTTAGAATGTCTGGCGTTACTCCTAAACCTTGGTATGCGTAAAGTTCACCAGTACGACCAACACCAGTTTGTACTTCGTCAAAAATAAGTAGCGCGTTGTGTTTATCACATAGTTCACGCACACCTTTAACAAACTCAGCGGTTGGTGAAATAATGCCACCTTCACCTTGTAGCGGCTCCATCATCACTGCACAAGTATTGTCAGAGATAAGAGCTTCAAACGCTGCTAAGTCGTTGTAGTTTGTGTGAACTACATCGCCAGGCTTTGGACCAAAACCATCCGAATACGCAGCTTGACCACCCACAGTAACCGTAAAGAATGTACGGCCGTGGAAACCTTGATTAAATGAAATGATTTGCGATTTTTCAGCACCGAACTTGTCAAGTGCCCAACGGCGCGCAAGTTTTAGTGCCGCTTCGTTCGCTTCTGCGCCAGAGTTGGCGAAGTAGACCTTTTCTGCAAATGTTGCATCAGTAAGCTTTTTCGCAAGACGTAGTGCAGGCTCATTAGTCATTACATTAGACAAATGCCAGATTTTTTCGCCTTGCTCTTTTAATGCGCCCACCAAAGCTGGGTGACAATGACCTAAACAGTTAACTGCGATACCACCAGCAAAGTCGATGTATTCACGACCTTCTTGATCCCACACGCGAGAGCCCTCGCCTTTTACTGGGATCACAGCAGAAGGTGCGTAGTTAGGTACCATTACGTCGTCAAACAATTCACGATTGATAGTCATTTTATTTCCTCATATTTGGTGAGTGAAAGTGCAAACAAGGAGTCATTCCGTTTGAAGGTTGGCGCATTGCCACCGCTTGATAGGATATTTATTCACACCAATTAGGTGCTATGTATTTTGACCCGCCCCTTGATGGCACAAAATTCATACGTTCATTATTTCAGAAAAAGCGCCATTTGTCTCACTTATAGCATGTTCCCAGCCCTTTGCATTCAAGGGTTTAACATATATTCTCAACTCAAGTGAATAACTATTTAGGGCTGATATTCAGGGCAAAGCAAGCATGATGCAGCCTTGCACTGATCATTAAAGGTTAGGTTCTGAATGAATAGTCGCAAAAAAAATTCCGTTTTTTTTTACAAAATCGTCAACTGAAGGTTATGGAATGCACATTTTGCCAATTGCTGACGCATTTCTTCAGTGAGTTCTAGGTGACTGAGTAAAATCTCAGCTTCGTCATCTTCTATCAACTGACTGTCTTTTAAAACAAGCATTTGAGCATAGCCATAGGCTTTTTGCATCACTTGTGTCAGTGGTAACGGATCCGCTATTTTTTTATGCGATTTTGGTAAATAAGTTTGCGAATACTCTTCCATTACCGCATTAAAGGGAAGGTAACGCAGCTCCATTTTCTCTATTAGTTTTCGAGATATATCTGCGGAGTGTTCTAACAGCAAGTTACGCAAAAATAGGGGATCTGGAGATAGCTCCATTAGCGCGGTATGTAGATCTTTTTGCTTTTTATCACGGGCAATTTGTACTTTGGCTTGCCATACTCTTTCAAAAGTACGTAAATACAGTCTGACTAACGCAATTTTGCCCAGTTCAAGTAGCATTCCCAAGGTAAAGGCATGTTGTTCTTTAACACCAAAAAATGGGGCAAGCTCCTTTGCTGCAATTGCAGTGCTCATACTTAGCTCCCGCATTTTACGCTTCATTAAGCCAAACGGTTCTGTTGCATGGGGCATCCAATGCCTCACCGCCATCGTCGGGATCACCATTTGCAGGTTTTCTAAGCCCAAATACCTCAGTGCCAGCGCGGGGGTATCGACTTTAATCGATGTGCCTTTGCTATTTTTCTTGCGATACTGCGGCAAATTCACCAAAGATACAAGCTCTCGCCCTAACCAACTGAGATCATTTACGAGTGGTTCTAATCGCCCTACTGACGCTGAACGCACGGCCAAAATATCAAAAATGGCAGGAACCGAATCTTGAATGCCAACCACTTCATGGTAAATGGTATCAAGATCATGTAATTGTTTTGCAATTGCCTCTTCAATAACTGAATGTAAGTGCTTACTTGCTTTAGCTATGTATTTATGATGAGTCGTACTGCTTTCCTGTCGTTTTGCAGCCGCAGCAATCTCCACCTCAAGCATGGTACGCTGGGCAATATTTTCTCCATAACTAATATCAAAAGTATGGATATAGCCGATTTGCTTTTGGGCAAAGTTAAGGCTGATAAGAAGGTCATGGGCGCGCTCAGAAAGCGCTTGTGCCATTCTAATTTGCTTATTTTCTTGCGTCATGCATGCTACTTATCTAAAGGAAACAATGAGTTTAGCACTCAACAGATAGTCGTATTGTTCGATATTATACCACTAAAGGCAATATTAAAGTTTTATTGTGCGTATCTTAAAGCACTGACAGAAACATCATCTCCAAGCTTATACCAATTTTCTTAATTAAGTGGTCTATTTTGAGGCGAGAAAATCTTGTCGATAACAAGGCAAAAATTTTGCTATTTAGTTGTTCTAAATAAGAAATTTTTAACGCTGTTAGCGTCAGATTTACTCCTTCAAATTTAGCAAGTATTAAGTCAAATTGGTATTATACCCACACGACCTCAAGCGTGCAGATTATTTGCACAATTACAAAACAGAGCTGGTTTTGTTTAAACTTTAGAAGCGTTTTAGGAAGTTATCAAGTAATGCCAACCCATGCTCGGTCAAGATTGCTTCAGGATGAAATTGTATTCCTTCAAGCGCCCTATCTGGTGCGACAAGTCCCATAATTTCATCAAACTTACCCTCTGGGGACTGTGTCCATGCGCTCACTTCAAGCGTTGCTGGCAAGGCGTTTTTTTCTACAATAAGTGAATGGTATCGGCAGACTTCATAAGGCGAAGGAAGCCCGTTAAATGCCCCTTTATTATTGTGATATACAAGAGAAGTTTTACCGTGCATGACTTGTCTGGCACGGCGCACATTACCTCCTAGCGCTTGCGCAATTGTCTGATGACCTAAACAGATCCCCAGAATAGGCAAACTGCCCTGAAGCTGTTCCACTACTTGCAGTGATATACCTGCTTCATTCGGCGTACAAGGTCCTGGAGACAACACTAGATACTTTGGTCGAAGCTGCTTAATTTGAGCGATGCTAAGTTCATCATTACGCTTAACCAATACTTCAATATTCAAACGTTGAAAGTACTGTACTAAATTGTACGTAAAAGAATCGTAGTTATCGATCATTAACAGCATATAAGCTTTACTCCACACCATAGCTTATGCCAATTTGCCTCATTAACTGCTCTATTTTGAGGTAAGACAATTTTATCGATAACACAGCAAAAGTTTGACTATTTGGTTATGCCAAATAAGCAACTTTTTACATCATTAGCGACTATTTTACGCCCTCAAGTTGAGCAAGCATCAGACAAAATGGGTTAGCGTTCATTATACGAATATCAGGCTCTTAAATTTGAGCATCGACTTTGTACATCGAGATAATGAGTAAAACTCACTCAGTACGATGATGGGCAAATCACGACGGCCAAATTACAAACGGCAGGAGTGTAGCACGGACTGCAAAGATACAGCAGCCTTAAAACGAATTTGGTAAAAGTGATAGCGCGTATTTAAGCCAAAGAACAGCGGTTATAAAGAAGTGCAGAGGCGGCGTAACTGTCTGCCACCTCAGAAAGTGATTTATACCAATTGTCTTAAGTAAGTAGTCTATTTTGAGGCGAGAAAATCTTGTCGAGCACGCTGTTAGCGTCAGATTTACTCCTTCAAATTGAGCAAGTATTAAGGCTGATTGGTCTTTTATTACGTTAAGCCGTACTTTCGTCTTTTTACGTAAAAATTATTTCTACTTAGCTGTAAACCTTGATAAACGTCAGAAACGCTGGGATTGAGACCCATTGCTTCTTCGATAATGAAGCATTCAACTTCTTCTATTGCTTCGGAAAAGGAGATATCTAGGCTAATAGCACGCTCTAATACCGACATGACTTTGCCATACCCACCTTTGTCACTTTTAGACACTGCTGATGGTTTTAGCATGTTGTTATATTGTGGAAAATAAGCAATATTCACTTTACCATCGCACATCGCAATCCAGGCGTTCAAAACCCCAAAAAGCTGTCTAATGTTGCCTTGCCAATAATACTTCTTACATAAGCTGACTAACTCAGTATATTGTGCAGGACTGAGCATAATGTCCTTATTTTTAAGGAAAACATCAATCAGTTTAGGAATATCGTCTTTGCGTTCACGCAGTGGCTTCATGGTTAACTCGATGCCCAGTAACCGAAACCTTAAATCCATTAAAAAAGTGCCCTTTTCAACTTCTTCATCCAAGTCTTTAGTCGTCGCAGCGATAACTTGGAATTTAGAGTAGAGCGTTTTGGTATCTCCTAGACGGCTATAAGAACCATCATTGAGTACCCGCAGTAATTTTTGCTGGGTCTCGATAGACAAGGTGTGGATCTCGTCTAAAAATAAAATCCCACCGTTTGCTTCTGCGATAAAGCCATCTGTGCTCTTTTCAGCCCCTGAGAAGGCACCTTTCACATGACCAAATAAAAGCGATAACGATAATTCGTTATTAAAGTTTGCACAGTTAACAGAAACGAAAGGAACCTCTTCTCCTTGCAGATAAATACGTTTGCGATGCACTAATTTAGCAAACTCTTCTTTACCTGTTCCCGTTTCACCTTGAATAATACTCGCAAGCTCTTCATTTTTAGCTAAGATGCAGGCTTTGAAGTCTTCATCTCTATCAATAATTAGATTTTCAGCTCCGACCCCGTTTAGTACTTTATTATACTTATCCATACTTCCCCTCTTTATGAACATCCGACGCAACTTACTACAGGAAAACGCTCATTAATCATTTACTGCAATGGTATTGCCCACCCAGTGCACCATGGCTCCAACTTTCTTTGTGTGACGAGAAAGGTAAAAAAGTAATAACAAAAACATCTCCTTACTTTGTTATTTCGTTTTTTGCCTTATAAAGAACTGTTGGTATTAGTTATTACACGGGGTTTTACGCTGCTATTTACCACCTATTGAGTGTTTTAAAATACTCAATAAAATAGAGAAAACCATAAGATAAAATAGCGAAATGCAACCTTGTTGTAACATTATGAACATTCCTTAAAACACATTATTAACCAGTTTAACAATGATTAAAATACAAAATACGTCAAACTATGATTGCATCAGATGCAACCTTAATTGCACGCTAAAAAAAGTCATGAGAATGTGAAGAGAAAAAGAAAAAATTAATAATAATCAAAAAGCTACAAACAACGTGCAACGTTATATATGTACTTGAATGAGTGAGAAGTTGAAAAAACTGCAAGTCAACAGTAATAAATAGTCAAAAAACGAAAGGATGAGTAGCTCAGAGTGCAAGCACCCTTGACTCTGAGCCTAACTAACCAGAACTTGGAATAATTAAGCAACTTGTTCTTGTTGCTTTTTTCTATAGCTAAAGTCAGTGTTATTTGGAAAGTGTTTAGTCAAACCAAAGTCGGTGATTGCAAGAATAGTCAGTTTACCCTCTCCGGTGTTTTCACTATAGTGATCAACCCAGCGTGGTACGTAAACAAGTTGACCTGCTGACACTTCAATATGCTCATCAGCAATATGCACTCGACCCTCGCCTGATACAACATAGAACATTGATTCGTGAGCATGCTTATGACACTCGTTGCGACAGCCTTCAGGGATCTCAAGTAACCTTGGGTCCATCACTTCACAACCAATATTAAAACGGCTTACTTCAAAGTTAATGCCATCATCTTGTTGTTGGTTGCTATATAACTTCACACCGCTATTTTGCGTTAATGAGCTACTAAACGAAGGCACATCTTCAACTTTATAGTACGGTTGCTTACCACAAATAGCCGATACTAGCGGTTCAATCTTCGCTGTCGTAATATCTTGGTAGATTGCGCGGAAATACTCGTCACGTAAATCGAGCGCTTTGTTGATCGCTGCCTCAATCTCTTGTGCATGTGAAGACACATCATCATTGCACTGTGATAGTGCGATATTTTCGATAACTTCTGCGTGCTCATCATCACACTCCATGTGTAGACTTAGATAACGTAGCGCTTCTTCTTCTACACCTAAACCTTTTAGGCCTTCGAACCAATATTCATAAATATTGGCAACAACCCCTTCAGTACCCCAACCAAGGAATGCCGCAGCACCGATGCTATTCGTGTTTTTAAGAAAACGTAGGCACTCGTCAAAATACGTCACGGTGTAGGTTTTAAAATCGGTTCCGTCTGGATTTGCAATATCAAAAACATCATTCATCATTTTACGTAGTAAATTTGAATGGCGCTCTTCCATATTTTCTTCGCCAGCTTCTTCCCATAAGTTATGAGAAAGCTCAGCTCTGAACTTATCATCGTCACACTGCATCATTAGGGCTGACAATAGTCGTGTAAACCCTCTTGAATAGTAAAAGTGTTGAGCAATTAAGTAGCCATAGTCTTTAAGACTTAATTCGTTCTTAGAACATGCCACTAGAAGTGGGTTTTGCCACAGTGGATGTTTTGAGACTAGTTCTTCAAAACGCTCACCAACTCGAGCTTTTGATACGCTAGTTACTGTTCCTTGCATGATATACTCCAAGTTTTATTATTTAATATTAATGATTGAAAAGTAAATTGTTCAGCTCAGTCTCTACCTCAGGCTCATGACGGTAACCGGATACCAATAAAGCCACTTCTGAATCTGTAACGGGTTTATCTTCTACTAGTTTGAACATTGCGACAGCCAATGTGCACAACGTATTGAAGTTCTGTTTGACCTGCGCCACTAACGCTTCATCTGAATAATCTTGCACTAACGCTCTTTGTGCTCGTTGGCCAAAATTATCTAGCTGGTCGACAATAATGTCTTTGCGCAGCTCGCGGTCAGGAATTGAGGTACTCCAGCGACGGAATACTTGCTGCATTGTGGTATGCAGTTTGCCCATTAGCATCAGTTCATCTGATACTTCCATGGCAATTTTTGCATCTGTAAATCGGTCATTACAAAACATCAAGCCTGCGCCTGACCATGCTAATGTGCCATCCCACAGCAGCTTACAGCTGGTTGCCAAATTATGTGCAAAGATGCCGTATTGATTCTCTACTGTGCTGATTAATGAGTCGTAGCCAGCAAAGTACATCTGCTCGGAAGCCATACATGGCGCTTTAAGATCGTTTCCAGCAAGATCTTCACCAACCAATTTACAAATCAGTGTGTTTGCAATGGCAATAAAGTCAGTGCCTGGTGAATAGAATGGATCTGTGAACGAACCACAAATACCGGTCAACGCCCAGCGATTTGGACTAAACAATGATTCACAACGATAAGTAAAGTTGCCCATCGCTTTGTAATCCATAACCTCAAACTGTTTAGCTTGTAATAGCGCTGCCAATTGTGGCTCGTGCTGGCTTAACCAAGCGTGCGTAGACTCTAATGTCTTAAGCTGTTCCACATCGTGGTACTCAGGGTCAACCACCACACCAATACTGGTGTTATCTCCTGATAGTGGAATGATCCACACCCAGTAACCTTTGCCAATCAGGTGGTTAGTACATAATTGACGAGCAACTTCAGGAACTCGTGCTAACCATTGTGGATCGGTGGATAGATCGTTGATCTCCACTTTGCCAGCAACCCTAAACCATGCTGAGTGGTGACTTTTGGTATGCACCGCTTCAAGGTTAAGTGTTTTTTGCAATAGTCGCGCACCACCACTTGCGTCTAACACCCAACGAGCTTCTATCGTATGTTCTGAACCACTGTCCTTAACATAGGTGACACGGTGAGATGATTCATTGATAGCAATGTTGACCACTTTTGCAGAGTCAATAAAATCAACGCCTTGCTCAAGCAACGTCGCATGCATAAAGTTTTCAAATTTACCGCGATCTAGCTGGTAGCTTTTGGATACAGGACGCTGACCATTACCAACTTCTACGCGAGTGGTAATATCCGTATTGTCACTATCAGGTAAGAAAAACCGTAACCCATATTTAGGTAATTGCTCTTGTTCTAAATGTGCTTCAAGTTGCAATACATTTCTAAGATAGTGCCCTGCCATATCTACAGTTGACTCACCAACTTTAAATTTAGCCAGTGGTACTGGGTAAGAGTTAAACTCTAAGATCTTAATATCTAAGTTGGGATACATCATGATCAGCTGTTTAGCTAATGTTGATCCTGCAAGCCCCCCACCCAGAATCACTATGGTATTGTCTGCTCCGTTCATTAGAACTGTGCTCCTTTGTTTTTGTTAAAATCTAATCCGTGTTTACGCCAATTTTGCGCATACGCGCGCCACTGCAATTGAGCGATCTCAGGTGTTCCTAGACGATCACCTAAGATCTGCGTCATTGCACTACAGTCCATTTCCAAAGATGAAAAGTAATTGAGCCAACTAGGATCATTAGGTGTGGTATAAAAAGGTAAAACATTTAGTAAACTATCGGCGTTGTCGATTACGCATTGGTGAATTTCTGTTAGCCATTGTTGCCAACTGACCTCTGTTGATGGCTTACACCCCAAATCGTCCAATACGCGACTAAGCGGCGTAGGACTTGGGTTTTGCAAATTAAACAAGGTCACTTTTTGTTGCGCCATCGCCAGCTGAGTAAATTGCACCAACCAATCCACAGGCAACACATCCACCACCAGAGTCGACTCCGCCAATTCTGCTGGGTAAAAAGGAATAGCCGACATCACAGCCAATAAATTATGTACAAAGTCGTCGCTTCGGCCTTGCCCTGTCGTTCGACAGCCACCTATTTCACCAAGTCGATAAATGTTGATGGATGCTGCAGCTTGGCAGCTTGTAAGTAACTGCTCTGCGAGCCACTTACTTTGACCGTAGCCAGAAGCTATCGAGTCTGGGTTTTCAGGCACAGCCTCATCACGCCAATGCCCATCAATTAATTTACATACCGCAATTGAGGAGAAAAAATGAAACTGACTACCAGCACGGTTGATAAATGGCAGTAAGTTTTCCCATGTTTGCAGCACTTCAATACGTAAGTTTGCATAACTTTGTACATGGTTCACATTTGCCGCTAAGTGATACACAGTGCCAACCTCGTCAATGAGTTGCTCAAAGTGTACTTTTGATAAGGCAAAGTTGGGTTTGGTAATATCACCAGCCACTACGCGAAGGTTTTCAGGTACTTCAACCGATAAACCATATTTTTGTAGATTTTGCTGAACTTTGGCTTGTGCATGCTGTGAGTTTTGCGCTCTAACCGGGCAATAAACGATATGATGCTTAGTTAATTCGGCTAGCATAAATGCCCCGATAAACCCACTGGCACCGGTGAGCAATACACTTTTACCTGCGGGGTTAGACTGTGGCTGCAACGTCGTAAAGTAAGTTAATAAATGATCTACATCTTGATGTACTAATTTCTGTGTTGGTGTGACAAAGCGCCCTTGCGCTAACTCCACTAGCTCAGAAAAGCAAGTAATTGCAGCCACCTGCGCCAAAGAAACAGAGCGCGAGAACACCGATTCTATAGCATGCGCGACTTTCACTAGTCCTAATGAATCCACGCCTAGTTCAACCAGTGAATAAGCTTCAATATCAAGACTTGATAACGGCAGCTCCGTAATATCGGCAAGGATCTTGATAAGCTTATCTTTGGCTGTACTTTGGTTATGGTCAGCGTGCGTTTGTAATTTTTTCAACAGCTGCATTCGGTCTAACTTGCCGTTTGGTAAACGCGGAAAAGAGCTGACTGAAAAGAAAAATGCCGGACAGTAATGCACTGGTAATTTATCTTTACAACGTCGTAGCAATTCAACAGCAAGATGCGAAGACTGGTAAAAAGCGATCAGCTGGGTTTCACCATCTGACTTTTTGCGAGCGACTAACTTGAGTTTGTCTATCTCTAATAATGTTTGTAATTGCTGTTCAACATTCACGATGTCGACACGCATTCCCCGCACTTTAACCACATTATTCTTGCGTCCTTGAGAATACAAATAGCCTTTTTCGTCAAAAAAAACATTGTCTCCTGTGACATACCCATATTGTGATTGTGGCAGCTCAGTAATTTCTCCTTGCTCGTTGACATACCCTTTGGCCAACGTCTTTCCATTTACATGCAGCATGCCGGCTTCAAATGGTAAACAAGGCTCACCAGCATCATTGATGATAGTTAACGATGCGGCACTAGAAGGTCTACCCAAGGTGACTTCATTGCTGATTGGATGGAAGAACATGCAATTACACTCAGTAGAGCCGAAGTCATTAAATATCTGACAACCTACAAATGTGTTCCTTAGTTTTTCAACTAACTGCATGCCAAATTCTTCACCCGCTAACGAGCAAACTTGTAAAGAGCGACAATTTGCTTGCACCCCTTTGGTCTCAACCAACAATTTCGCTATCGAAGGCACTAGAGCAAGCCGAGTTATTTCATATTGCTGAATATAACTAATTAACTGCTTTGGATTTGCCACAATAGCATCAGTCAAGATAACCAGGTGCGCACCCTTTAAGATGGCTCCTAAGATTTCCCAAATGTGTGGCCCAAAGCCAACATTGGTTCTTTGTCCGACAACATCCTCAGCGGTAATTGGCGAGACTTGCCATTGCCAATCAAATCGGGCTAAAAAAGAGCGCTCTGCATGAACCACAGCTTTAGATTTACCGGTTGATCCAGAGGTGAACAACACCGTAAATTCCCTGTCTGGGTGCATCACCTCTGGAACAAACTCTGTACCAGCTGAGGCAATCAGTGAGTCCCAATGATGGCTATTTGGTAAGTCTTGATAACTATCATCAGTCTTATCACAGATAACCACCGCCGCTGCAATATGATTGATCTGCTCGCAAATATAAGAAACTGGGTTTAACGTCTCTATCGGGACATACGTTGCCCCAACAAAGCTAATTGCAAGCATTGAAATAACGGTTTTATGGCCGCGAGGCAATACCACTGCAACTCGTTTACCTTGCACTGAAAGGTTAGCCAAGCGAGATGCAAGTATGCTTACTTGTTGCGCTAGCTCACCATAAGTGAGGCAAATATCACCATCAGTAATGGCTTGTCGCATTGGATATTGATCAACTATATGCAGAAACTGCTGATTAATATCAGCTGAACATGCCGCTTCAGTACCCGAAAAATGTTGACGCTGTATATGTAGCGCAGCCGTGGCTCTTGTTTGAGCGTCCATTAACTGGGTTAAGGCGCTTTCAAGTATGGTGTTAAGTAGCGCTTCTGGAAAAATCGAGTCATCAAATGTAATGTTGATTTGCCCGTCGCCTAGCGCCAAAACTAACTGTGCTGTCGCACCACCATGCTCAGCTGTCCGCGGCTCAATCGTTAGCTGAGAAAAGCAGTTTTGATCCGTAAATACCTCGTTAAGTTGCAGCTCAATATCGCGACGTTCACTTTCTGCATTGAGCGCTATCAACCGATAACACTCATCTAGTGTAATCGCCAACTGTTCTACTTTTAGTACACGTTGTAATATTTGTGCCAATGCGGCTACAAAACCTGTACTAGCTACCGGTTGTAGTTCAGCTGAAACTGGAAAACTTAACGAGGATAAAGCCATCTTACTGCCGCCTTACACTAATTCATCAGTAAATAAAACATCTTCGATAGCAAGTTTTGAGCCGCGTGTAAGCGGGGCTTTTTTGCGCTTACCCATCACCACAAAGTTACACAGCACGTAAGACTCTGGCAGCGAGATCAACTCACCAACAGGGCCAAACTGGAAACCTATCATTGGGCATGAGTCATAACCTAGGCTAGCTGCGCCAAGCATCAAGGCTTGTGAATATGCAGCACCATAAAACATCGCTTGCGTTCTTGCGTGCTCTGCTTCTTTAGTTGAAAGCGCTTTAGTATCAATACATACAACCCAAAGCTCACTTGCACCGGTGTGTTGTGGCTGCTGAAAGCCGACTTCTTTAATTTGCTCTCTTAATGCCATGTCTGATACACGACAGATCCTAAGTGGTGGCATATTAAAGCCAAGGTCTAACTCCGTAGCGAATGAAAGGATGTGCTTTCTATCACCTTCAGGAATAACAAAGCTTGGTTCAAAGTGCTTGATTGCGCGGCGCTCACGCATGGCAACAGCCAGTCTTTCGTTAGAAAACATATTCATAATTAAAATCCATCTTCAGAGATTAGGTTTAAATCCGGTTGGCATTTAAGTAGTGGCTTGGCTAATGCTTTGTCAAACACCACCACAGCCGACAGCGAATAGGCGTCAGATATATTCAATAAATCAGTGACTGAAGATGGACTGTCTATCTCAAGTACACGAGAACCTAACCCCAATTGATGTGCTTTCACCAACATGTTGGTAAATGCAAAGCCATTGGTGCGGTTAACTTCATCACGTCGTGTTACTTCGTTGCTGCTATAAACCATAGTGGCTTTTTGCTGCGACATTTCGACAAATTCATCACTTACGTGTTTGGCAAAATTCGCTGCCTCTTGCCAACTGTTGTTATCACCACAAAGTGCAATAACAAACTCAGGTTCACCTTCATCAGCCCAGTTAGCAGCTGCACTAAGTAGTGTTTGTTGCTTATCTTTGTCTTGCACATCAATAAACCTAAAGTGCTGCAAGTTGAAAGACGTTGGCGCTAGAAAAGCAGCGCTAATAAGCTGATGTAACGTTTCTTGTCTATCCATCTCATTATCCTTTTAAGAAATAGTTATAATGTTGAAAGCGAGTATCTTTTTCGAAGCCAAATTGCTCGTATAGCTGCGCCGCTGCGGTATTGCTAAACTCAGTTGAGATGCGAATTAACTTAACTTGCAGTTGCTCAGCTTGTTCAACACATTGCTGCAATAACTGTTTTGCAACTCCCTGGCCTCGAGCACGACTGCATACATACAGATCATTAATAAGCCATACATTAGCCATTGAAATGGAAGAAAATGTTGGATAAACCTGTAGGAATCCCAGTTCGCTTTCCTCTGACGTTGCGAGAAAAATAGTTGAGTCTTTTTTCATCAAACGCTGATAAATAAAGCTCGCAGCACCATCTAGATCGCTATCTTGTTTATAAAACTGACGATATAAATCAAACAAGTTTGCAACTTGGGCATTGTCTTCGAGGCTAGCTACTTTTATGTTAATACTCACGGGCACTCCTTAGCGCTGCATCAAAATGCGATGGAAACCTGTGACAACACTTCTAGCTACCGATTTCTGTCCTTGTAGGCTCCAATGTAAGCCATCTTCAAGGAACATGGCGTCACGCCTTTCACCTGCAAAAATCTCGGTAATATCGATGTGTTTTTCTGGGCGAGTACGGATCAGCTCAGCGGTTTGTAAGATCTGTTGATGACTCCAAGAAGCGTTAAACTTATTCAGTAGCCAATCTTCTTTGATCCAATCTTCTTGAACACCTACAGGAGTGATCCAGATAAACTCTTTTTGCACACAAGATTCAGCACGCGTAGCGATTTCAGACAGGTTATCAATCACCTCTCTAAATCCAGTGCATGACTTTTTGCCATCACCATGAACTCGGCCATCGTTGGTACCAATCAAGCAAAATAGGTAATCAGGTTTTACCGCTTCTATTTGAGTTAATGTTGAAAATAGCTGCATTGTGGTATCACCAGACAATGCCGTGTTTACCCAAGTGATATTGGCTTCAGGACGGGCAATCTGAAAACTTTTTTGCAAGATTTCAAACCAAGATTGATAATCATCCGTCAAACTATCACCGATCACTGCAATAGTGGCATTATCTACAAGCGGGATCTGTTGAATGCTTTTTAGGTAATCAGGTTCATTAAGCAGCTCTCGCGCAGCAAGGTTGACGTTAAGTTCAAACTCGTTTCGGATCGCAAGGTAGGTGTCTTGGGGTACACCAAACATTGCTGCTAATACCGCAGGATCATTCGCACCCGACATAAAACTGAAACGTTTTTCCGGATGAAAAAATCGTATAATCCTTTTCGCTTTTTCTAAATCGTCTTGTGACATGGCCACACCCTCAAATAAAATTCAAATCCTCTCGTGTTACAGGGTAATAACCAAATTCCATGCCAAACATCCAACGCATTGATAACTATGGATTTTTAAACTTTCACTTAGCTATTCAGTGGCGCGAAGTACTAGATTGATTACATTGGGTACTCAGAGCAAAACATAATTTCATCTTTCTCCATGCTGGAACCATGCCTCCCAGCAAAAACCAACAAAAAAGCTATAAATATCATAATATTAAAAAAACAAATTAACCTTGGCTTAAATTTTGCCTTGTTCATTCTGGTTAACATACTAAATGTAAGGAGAACAACCGTGAAAGAAAGAATGACTTATAAAGATATGCCTGAGTTTGTCTTCAATTCTCTTATGAATATGGAGCAGAATATCCAGTCAAGCTCAATTGATAAGAAATTACTACACCTGATCAAATTGTATGCTTCGCAGATTAACGGTTGTGCATTTTGTGTTGATATGCACTTCAAAAATGCGCAAAAAGATGGGCTTGATGTTCATGAATTAATCAATGTGCAAAATTGGAGAGAAACGCCTTACTTTGATGAGAAAGAGCGTGCGGTTTTATTATGGACAGAAACGCTCACTAACATCTCAACAGAACAGGTACCAAACCACGTGTATGAAGAAGTCAGAGCCTATTTCTCAAACAGTGAAATTGGTGAGCTAAGCTTGGCTGTGATCGGTATCAATAGCTGGAACCGCTTGGTATTGTCAATTGGAACTGTTGCAGGAACATATAACGTATAAGGATAATTCCATGAGTGCTTTAAAGGTTGCGAAATTCGGCGGAACAAGTGTAGCTTCTTTTGAATCTATTTTGCAGTGCGCCAATATAGTCAAAAATGATAAATCAGTGAAAGTGGTTGTAGTCAGTGCCCAAGCAGGGATCACTGAAAAACTGGTTGCTTTGACCCGTTCTCGTTCTTTAGAGCACATCAGCTTGATCCATTCTGAGATCACCCAATTTTATGAAAACTTCACACTACCAATGTACGGCTTACCACTGCAACAGGTATGTAATGAAGCGATCTCAATATGGCTTGAACAATTGGTAAGGAAAGCCTCCCGCTTCTTTCACACTCGAAATAACAGCGACTATCACACGATTATTTCGATGGGCGAAATCATTTCCTCAAAGCTAGTCTCAATGATTTTTGCCAGCTGTCGCTTGCAAAATCAAGAGCGCAGTGCGTTAGAACTCATTTCTGTTAGCGGTGATGAGTATGATGACTATCAAGTCGATATTGCATTGTGCACTCAAGCTTGTCAGCAACAACTTGAGTTACTTCCTTCAGAGCAACTTATCGTTACTCAGGGATTTATTGCAAAACACATCGAGACTGACGAACTCGTTACTTTGGGTCGTGGCGGCAGTGATTTTAGTGCAGCAATCATCGCCCAAGCAAGCCAAGCAACAGAGTTACAAATTTGGACTGATGTCGAAGGTGTATATTCAGGAGATCCGCGTATTATTGCTGATACGTTTGCGATTGAGGAGTTGAGCTATCGTGCTACTGCTATGCTGGCAAACTTGGGAGCAAAAGTGCTTCACAGAAAGTCTATTGAACCGGCAATGCAAGGATGTATTCCTATTAAAGTAGCTTCTACTTTTAAACCCTCAGGGAAGCATACGTTGATCCATAATATCAATGAACCAACAGGTGCATACTCTGTCACTTATTTGAATAATGTATCATTGTTAACGATCAATCAAAGCGGTCTTGCAGAGCTAACACGGATCCAATTACTACTTGCATTGATCACACAATTGGGACTTCATTTTCAAGTCTGCGAGTTACATGCAAATAGCATTGTGTTGATCACCCAAAATATGGACGAAGCACGCCTCAATGAAATTGATCAATACCTGATCTCTAACGGTTTTGAAGATATTTTGATCCAATGTGAGCAAGACTTATCTTTAGCTTCTATCGTGGGTAGTCAATTAAATCAAGCCAGCCGCTTTACCACCTACGTAACTAACTTGCTTGATGAGCACCCAGTGATTAGAACCTTTGGCCTTGGTCATGAGAGCGTGATGAGCTTTGTCGTCGAACCTCAACACTTGTTGGCATTGCTACAAGAGCTGCATCTGGCTATCGCCACAGAAAGCGTGACTCAGCTATAGTAGCCATAAAAGCAGGGGCAATTGCTCCTGCTTCCAATATGTGGTGTAGATTAAATAACCTGAACTAAAGATAATAACTTGCTCTCTAGCGACGGTGATCCCTAACTACTACGTCAAATTTATGTGTAATAGGTTAGCAGGTTAAATGATAAATTGACTTGGTAATTCTTGTTTGAGGAAATTAAAAAACGCCTGAATATTATTTTGAGTAAAATTATCTTTTAAATAAAACACATAAATTTGTGTTCGACCAATATCCGCTTCCCAGTTATCTAAACACTGAACTAAATTACCACTTTGTAAATCTTTTAGTAATGCCCATTCAGGCAATAGAACATACCCAAGCCCCTGCTTAGCCGCTTCAATTAACACCTGGCCACCAGCAGAAATAAGGTTTCCTTTTACATCAACATTAATTTTTTCTCCTTCATGGCAAAAACTCCATTTTACGCCCTTACCATTGCGACATAGTGACAAACAATTGTGTAGCGTCAACTCGTTAGGATGTTTAATGGTACCGTGCTGTTTTAGGTATTCAGGTGATGCACACAACACCATATTATTTTTGAGCAACGGCCTAACAACAAGACGAGAGTCTTTTGGCACGCCCAAACGAATACCTACATCAAAACGTTCTCGATATAAATCGACGACATCATTACTCAGGTCTAACTCCACAGATAAATTAGGATGCTGTTGTAAAAACTTAGGTAATAATGGAGCGATATACTTGAGACCGAATGATTCAAATACTGATATATTAAGCGTACCCTCAACCTCAGAACACTGAGATTGACCTATTGAATTTAAACTTTCAATGTCCTGAATGATTTTAGCAGCCTGTTTATAATACTCTCTCCCTACTTCTGTTAATGCGATAGACCTTGCAGTCCTTTTAAGTAGTTTACCTTTTACTTGATCCTCAAGTTGACTGATCTGACGTGAAATAGATGAAGGGCTAACTCCTAATACATCGGCTGCTTTACTAAAACTTCCACACTCTACGACTTTTAAAAATGTCGATACCTTTTTCAGCATTACTACCACCTGTTGTTATCCATTCCTAATTGAGGAAGATACACCACTTCAAACAAAACAAAAACAATACATTTGTATACATATATGTAAAACACTAAATACATATACCACTTAAAAACAAAAGAAACACAACATTTACATATATAAGCAACCATCCAGACTGCTAAATCAACTAAAAACCTTTAACAATATGTTACATTGTAAATTATCTAATAGATCAGTAACAAAAAAAATACACCATGTACTTTTTTCTATCCCGCCCCTATTAGACGAACAATCAAGCGCATGATTTAAAAGAAGTTTTATTATGGTTCGTTTCTTGCTCTACCTATGTCGACCAAATCAACTACTCAATAATTTAAGGACAAGAAAATGGAAGCTACCGTCAAAAAAGATGAACAGGTAACTGAACAGTATGAAACAGCTGAAAATATTAATCGCCGTAATGCGATTAAATTAAGCAATATCGGCGAAGGTAAAAATGATAAAAGAGCCGAGCTGAATGGACCTATCATCTGGTTTGATACAAAAAATCTAAAGCAACAGTCTCCGGATGACGACATGTTTGCAAGAATAATTAATTTACAGTATTCAGGTATTATTACTTATTTAAATAATATCGAGAATTTAATTAAGTACATTCCTAACAGAATGTTAGTTATCTTAAAGCTATCTGATAAAAAAGAGCTTGAGCAATTTAAGAAGAGCAAGCTTTGTAAACAGTTTAAAGAAGATAAGTCAAAAAGATTGGTCGTTAGCTACACTGATAACCAGATGATTCTACCTCTAAAAGAAGAGGGTTTTTCAGTATGTTATCACTGTTATGTAGATGACAACGATAGCCTACACAGTTCAGTATATGATGGTTTAAAGGCAGATTATTTAAGTATCCTATTTAAAGATCCAACGAATATTCCACTCGAACTTGTGATCGCATCTTTGCAAAAAACCAACACTATTCTAATGAAGCAAATCTCATCGCCAAGAGATGTTGATGACGCAATTGTTACATTAGGTGTAATGGAATACGGTGCAGAAGGTGTTATTTACTCACCTGAAGAACACTCGTATTTAGACGAGTTTATCTCTCGTATTGAACATCGTGAGCAAGATAATCTACCTATCCAAGTTGGTACTGTAAAAGCAAGCTACCCGGTAGGTATGGGTTACCGCGCATGTATCGACACTGGTACGTTATTTGATGATGATGAAGGTATGTTAGTTGGCTCAACATCTCAAGGCGGTATTTTATGTTGTCCTGAAGTTTACTTCCTACCATATATGGAGCTACGTCCATTTAGAGTTAATGCTGGTGCCGTACACAGCTATGTCTATAACACCAACGACAGAACAGATTACATGTCAGAGCTAAAAGCAGGCTCTAATGTCATGCTAGTAAATTCTAAAGGTCGCGTAAGAACAGCACCTGTAGGTCGTGTAAAAATCGAAAAACGCCCACTACGTATCATTGAAGTCGAGTTCCCTAATGGTGAACAAGTGAACGTCATCATGCAGGATGACTGGCATGTTCGTATCTTCTCTGCAGATGCTAAACCACTGAACATTTCTGAACTAAAAGCTGGTGACAAAGTACTGGGCTACACCACTGAAGTTGGTCGTCACGTTGGTATCAAAATAGATGAAAACATCATAGAGAAGTAATCACAGCTCAACTCAAAGGATTAGTCAATATGAGTTATTTTGGAAGAAAGTTACGTTTAAGCAGACTGCTCTATCCAGAGCAATCTGCGGGGCTTATTGTGCCCATTGATCACGGCCTTACTGTAGGTCCTATCAAAGGAATTGAGTCTACTCAAGCAATTCAAAGCTGGGTAAGCAATGCAAATATTAGTGCAATCATCGCGCATAAAGGGATGATTGAGAAGCTAATCTTAGCGGATGCAATCCCCTCCTCAACGGGAGTGATGGTTCACTTGAATGGTATGAATAGCCTATTTGAGGATGCTGATACTAAGCAACTAGTTACTGATTTGGCCTATGCGGTTCAATTGGGAGCAGATGCGGTATCAATCCAGGTTAACTTTACCGAAAGCAACGCTGCACATAATACGCGATTACTCGGCGCTGTTGCTGATAAAGCACACGCCCTTGGGATCCCTTTGCTAAGCATGGTATATGACAAAGCAAATGCTCAAGGTCTTGAGGCTGTTGATCGCATGCGCTCATTTATCCGCATGGGTGTTGAGCTTGGTAGTGATGCACTCAAAATTGGCTTTCCTGAGAAAGATGAGTACCTTCCTGATCTTCTGAGTGCTTCTGACGATGGCACACCAATATTTTTTGCCGGCGGCGAGAAAGGTGACGAAAATATTCTATTGCATAAGGCACAATCAGCGATGGAATATGGTGCGAAAGGTCTATGTATTGGTAGAGGTGTATTCCAAAGCGATAACAAAGACTTTTTACTCTCTCGCCTCGCAAAAGTATTGCGTAACACTCCTTGCGCTTCACAACCATCTATGAGCGTTGTGGATGAGCAAGAGTCTGTTAGTTATGCCGGTTAAGGAGTAATCAATGAGCCAAATAGATCCTTTTGAACTTTGCAAATTACTTCAAAATGATCAGTTAGGTGCAGGTAATTTCCTGCACTATTTACTGCGAGAAAACAGCTATAAAGATCATGATTATATCTTTTTAGAGCGACCAATTATTGGTTTTGATAATACGCAAATTTTTAGCTTCTCACATCAGAGTTTGCTTAATACTGCAAAGCAGTGGTCTGCTTTTTATCATGCACAAGGGGTTACTGCTAAAGATGTAATTGCGGTATTTATTGATGATACGATAGACTATTTCATCCAGTTTATTGCGCTATCAAGCTTAGGTGCGGTTCCAGCACTGATCAACAGTAAGCTTGCACCAAGTATTGCCATTCAATACATTCAACATATTGAAGCAAAACTTGTGTTAACTACTGAGAATCGATTATCAGAGCTCACAGCTGTTGATAAACATGATGATATTCAGTTTTTCATCATTGATGAAGTAGTCAAACAAAAAGCGACAACACAATTGCCTACGGTTTATCCTTTTGTACACAATGCGTTAGATCCTGTACTCCTAACTCATACCTCAGGTACGACCGGTATTCCAAAGGCTGTTATCGCTGCACATAAGCCATATTTTCATGGTATTCGATTCAGGTTGGGTAATCCAATCGACAATTTGGACCGTTACTTAACGGCGTTGCCACACTCCCATAATTCGGGATTGGCATACCTAATGGAAGCCAGCATGCGCGGTTGTCCAACTTTGGTACTGAGCGATAAATCACCAAAGAGCTTAGCGGCGCAAATTGATAGCTTTAAGCCAAACTTTGTTGTTGCATTTCCAAAGATTTTCGTTGAACTAGTAAGAGATGAGCCCAACCCTGAGTTGCTACAAAGCGTTAATTACTGGCGTAGTACAGGAGATGCCGCACATGAGAGACATGTAAAGCATTTAACTGAATGGGGCAGCCACTTTAACAATGCAGAGCGAAAGCCAGGCTCTGTTTACATTGACGGCTTGGGTTCATCAGAAATGGGATCTTCCCTTTTCACCGTAAATCATTACCGCGGTAAGCGCGACTATGATCGTTGCGTTGGTAAGCCACAACCTTGGGTTGATGCACAGGTATTGGATGATGATGGTAATTTACTTCCAGCAGGTCAAGTTGGCCGGCTTGGTATTAAATCTCCTTCGCTTACACCTGGATATTGGAATAGCTCGTTGATCAGTGAGAAATCACGTGTCAATGGCTACTGGATCACGGGCGATCTGGTGCGTAAGGATACACTTGGTTATTTCTATCATTTAGATAGGATCACCGACAAAATTGAAACCCAAGATGGAACACTGTATAGCTTATTAACAGAAGAGCTGATCCTCAAACGTTTTGATGAGATCTTTGACTGCTCAATCTATACATACTTAGATGACAAACAAGCAACTAAGGTCGCAATCCGAGTTGATTTGGTCACTGAAAATACGCAAGAATCATACTTGTATGATTTGTTAGCCCAAATAAATGCCTGGTTACAAGCGCACAACGTGATATCACTCAACAGTATCTCTGTGGTATCCAACGCTAATGCCTATGCGCCAGAAGGGGTAACTGGCAAAGTACTTAAACGTGTACTTCGTCATGACGACCAAAGTGAAATAAAAGTCTTTATTTAATTTTAAGTTCTAACTGCTGAAGCCACAACAAAGCCTACTCTTTGCTGTGGCTTTTTCGCTTATAATATCAGCCTTTAATCCATCAAAGTTACCCGCGCCCTACATTCACTAAAGTACCTACACCTATAAAACCTGAGCATCGGATAATTGATACTCTCAGACAGCCAACTTTAACGGGGGTGTACTTCGGAGTTGAATTCCCGGCTCTTTCTTATATTAGGTAATAGAAAATTCTACTTATGAACCGTTTCATTTTTGGGGGAGTTACACAGCCAATTAAACTCAGCGCATGCTCATGATTATCCGATACCCACTTTTATCGAGTGAAGACTACGCGAGTACGGGGTCATTCGCGCCAGCAACGATAAAGTACGAATTAATAAAAACTAAAAAGCCATTGATGCTTATCGGATCAATGGCTTTTAAAAGGTAGCTTGAAAACCTTATTTAAGCTGCCTAGCATACTGTTTCAAAGGTTTTTCATAGTGTGAAAGCTTCTTGTGAAGCTTATGCTTGTTTTGGTGCTGGCACCAACATGCGATAAAACTTGTTACCGAATAGTCCAACGATCAATCCTGTCAAGATCAAGGCAAATGCGATGATCTTTTCCGCATTTATCTCTTCATTAAAGATCACCATTGACCCCATCAATCCAAATAAAGGTACAACCAAAGAGATCGGTGCAACCGTAGAAATAGGATATTGTTTCATTAATGAACTCCAGATCCAGAAGCTAAACAGCGTGGCTGGATATATTTGGAAGAAAATAGAAAATAGCGCCATGCTATTGATATTTTTGGTCATTAATAGCATTGCCTCTGCACCATTGACAAAATAACCTAACAAAAATAGCGGGAAAGCAGAAAACAGACACGCCCACACTACAAATGAAAACACATTGTTCGGTTTCACTTGCTTCACCACTACATTCGTTAACGCCCAACACAGCGCACCCAGTAACACAAAAGCGACACCAAGGTATGAAACACTGCCATCGGTCAAGTTTAATACCAACAGCAAACCTAGCATTGCTAACGAGAAACCTATCCATTGTTGTAATCCAACTTTTTCTTTAAAAAAGATCATCCCAAAGAAGACCGTAAAGAAAGCACTAAACTGTAACAACAATGAAGCAACACCTGCCGAGACGCCAAGGTAAACCCCTAGATTCACCATTCCCCAAACGCCGGTGCCAAATAACAGCCCATAAAAAGCAATGGCCTTTATTGAGGTATTCGGTCTTTCAATGAAAAAAATCAATGGGATAGCACAAAATAAAAACCTCAGTCCTGCCAGCATGAACGGGTCTAAAGTATCTAGTCCCAACTTAATAATGGAAAAGTTCCAGCCCCAAATCGCAGTGACGAGAATGGCCAATGCAAAGTCTTTTAGTTTCATTTATTCCTCCAATTTCCTTTGTTTATATCTATATAAAACTAGGTATCCCGCAGGAATAACCAACATAGACATGATTGGGCTGACCAACATTCCACCTATCATTGGCGCAGCAATTTTCTGCATAATTTGATCCCCACTTCCCATACTAAACATAATGGGGATCAACCCTGCAACAATAGTGAAAACAGTCATCGCTTTTGGCCGTATGCGCAATAATGCACCTTCTCTAACAGCTTCAACCAGGTTACTTTGCTCTGCGCGAGCCTGATTTAAATACAAGGTGATCACCACACCAAACTCAGCTGCAACACCGCCTAGTGCAATCATTCCGACAACGACCGCGCCAGATATTGGATAACCACAAAAGTAAACAAACCAAAGTGCACCTGAAATTGCGATAGGCAATGTACAGAGCACCAGCAAAGCCTGCGCGCTCGAACGAAACGCAATGTAAAGCAACACGAAGATAACCAATACCGTCAGAGGGATAACTTCTAGTAACTTTTTCTCTAGTCGTTCAATGTGCTCGTATTGGCCTGTAAACGTGTATGTATAACGTTCAGGTAAATCAATGTTACTTGCCAATAGAGCACTTGCTTCATCGACATAATCGCTAATAGCAACGTCCGGGGTAACAGAAATAAACACCCATGCGCTCATTAAGCCATTTTCACTTTTTATTACCGCAGGTCCGTCTTTGACCTCAATGCTTGCAACCTGCCCGAGAGTCACCCAAGCCCCAGTTGGAGTCAGAAATGGCACCGTTTCTAAGGCATCTATATTATCTCTATAGACTCTTGGGTATCTCAGATTAATTGGAAAACGCGTGCGTCCATCGACTACTTCTGAAATATTCGCGCCTCCTAAGGCAAATTTAACGACATCTTGAATATCTGAGATCATTAAGCCATATTTCGCAGCTTCGACTCTATTTGGCTCAATATCTATATACCTGCCAGATTGAGTACGTTCTGCATACACAGATCCTGTGCTTTCAAGCTGATTGAGTAGCCCTTCTATCTGCTCACCAAGCGCGGTAAGCTCGGTCAGACTCTCACCGGATATTTTTATACCAAGCTGAGTTTTCACGCCAGTAGACAACATATCAATTCTAGTTTTAATCGGTTGTACCCAAGTGTTTGTCACGCCAGGCAACTTAACTTTGCTCTCCAGCTCTGCAATGATCTTTTCAAGTGTCATACCTGCACGCCATTGCTCTACAGGTTTTAATTGAATTGTCGTTTCTAGCATAGTGAGTGGTGCAGGATCGGTTGCGGTATCTGCACGGCCAACTTTACCGAAAACAGACTCAACCTCAGGGACAGTTTTTATCAGTTGATCTGTTTTTTGTAAGATAGATCCCGCTTCGGCGATAGATACCCCTGGTAATGTCGAGGGCATATACAGCAAGTCTCCTTCGTATAGATCAGGCATAAATTCGCTATCCATTTTCATCAATGGATATACCATTGATACTGCTACTACTCCGCCAATAAACATCACAAGCTTGGGAGATGCCAAAGCAAAATTAATAAACGGCGTATAACCGCGGATCAGTATGGCATTCAGTGGATTGCGAGTTTCATCTGGGATCTGCCCTTTGATCAACAAGCTCATTAATACCGGCACTAAAGTGACGCTGAGCAATGCGGTAGCTGCCATCACAAATGTTTTCGTCAGTGCCAATGGCGTAAATAGCTTCCCTTCTTGACCTTCTAAGGCAAACACCGGAAAAAAACCAATTGTAATAATCAGCAGTGAAATAAATAAAACAGGCCCGACTTCTGTCGCTGCGGTTTCAATTATTTTGTATTTCTCTCGATTTGAAGGTTGTATGCCTGTACGCTTTTGATGATTTAGTAGATGTCTATTCACATTTTCAACCATCACAATGGCCGAATCGACCAAGGCACCTACGGCAATCGCGATCCCGCCAAGGCTCATGATATTTGCATTTAATCCTGACCACTGCATCGCTAAAAAGCCAATTAATAACGAAAAGGGAATAGACAGCACCACTACTAAGGTCGAGCGGATGTGTAGTAAAAAGGCAAAACAAACAACCGCGACTACAGCCATTTCTATAAGTATTTTGGATTGTAAATTATCGACCGAGGCTGTGATTAACTTACTTCTGTCATACACCACTTCAAACTCAACGCCATCAGGTAACGCTGAGCTTAACTGTGCAATCTTTGCTTTTACATGATTGATAGTCGTTAAGGCATTTTCACCATCTCGCATGATAACAATACCACCAACCACTTCCCCTAGCCCGTTAAGATCTGCAATTCCTCTACGCAACTGTGGGCCTGTTTTTATCGTGGCCACATGCTTCAAAGTCAGCGGCATACCTTCATCATTTACAATGCCCAATGCAATGTTATCGAAATCATCTAATGTGCTTAAATATCCTCGGCCGCGGATCATGTATTCCGCCTCAGCGACCTCCATCACAGAGCCACCCTGCTCACTGTTGGCATTATGAATTGCACTTCTTACTTGCGCTATGGTGAGCCCATATTGCATCAATTTAAGTGGATCAAGCACAACTTGATAGGTTTTTTCCATGCCACCAACGGTGGCAACTTCACTTACACCAGGCACAGATTGCAGTTCAAATTTTAAAAACCAATCTTGCAACTCTCTCATTTCACTAAGATCACGAGAGTTTGTTGTGTCTTTTAGTACATATTGAAAGATCCAACCTACACCTGAAGCATCAGGCCCCATACTAGGTTTTGCAGCGTCAGGTAAAATGGTTTCTGCACGGCTTAAATATTCCTGTACCCGTGTTCTTGCCCAATAAGGATCCGTTCCATCTTCAAAGATCACATAGACATAGGAGTCACCGAAGAATGACCATCCTCTCACAGCCTTCACTTTAGCCACAGACAGTAACCAAGTTGACAGTGGATAAGTCACTTGTTGCTCAACAATTTCGGAAGCTTGACCTGGATAAGAAGTTTTAATGATGACTTGAACATCAGTAAGGTCAGGGATTGCGTCCAATGGGATTTTATCTAGTGCACGAAAGCCCATTAAGCCCAGCCCCAAAAACACCAGCATAACAAGAAATTTATTTTTTAAACTTTGAATTATTATTTGCGCTAACATGTTAGTTCTCGTTACTACTTAAATCGTCTCTTTGAGCCATTTGTAATATGGCTTCTTTGATACTAGACTCCGAGTCAATTAAAAACTGTCCTGAGGTAACGACTTTTTCTCCCTCTTGTAACCCATGTAATATCTCTACTCTTCCTTGGGTACTAATGCCAACTTTAACGACTTTGGGAATGAAACGATTATCACCTTCTTTAACTATGACTCTATTTTCATGCTCAGTTCGGATCACTGCACTTTCAGGAACATGGATTGCGTCTTTTTTACCACCGCCATAGATACGAACATTCGCTATCATATTTTTTTTGATAATATTTTCGGCGTTATCCAACGAGAGATGCACACGCAGCGTTCGAGTAACAGGGTCTAATTCAGGATAGATGTGCTCAATTTTAGCTTCTAGCTTTTCGATACCTAACGCAGGTATATCAACCTCTGCCCACTTGCCTGAGCGCACCCAGTCGATTTGATGTTCGTAGACATTAGCGACTACCCATACATTTGAGGCATCAGAGAGTGTCATCATTTTTTGTTCTGGGATAACGTAAGAGCCTTCTTGCATATTCATTGAAGAAACGACACCGTCAAAAGGCGCATAAAACGGTAAAATATCGATAGAGTCACCAAGCTTTTCTATTTCTTTGATTATATCTTCAGTGATCCCCAATAAAAGCAGACGAGAATACGCGCGCTCAAGTAGCTTCTTATTCATTCGGGTACTATTAAAAATACCGAGATAATAATCCTGAGCAGCCACTAAATCGGGCGAATAGATTTTATACAGCAACTGTCCTTTGGAAACTCTCTCCCCCGCTGTGTTTACTGCTAAAGTTTCAATCCAACCTTTCGCTTTAGTGTGTAGGTCAAGTACACGATTGCGGTCATAATCCACCTGACCAAGTGTCTCGATATATTTCCATAGTGTGGAACGTTCTACACTGGAGGTAGAGAGAGAAACATTGGCTTGCATTAAACCTGAGAGGGTAATTTCAGCTTTTGCATCAGCCTCTGCGTGTTGATGAGTTACAGCTTCTAGCTTCATGCCGCATACCGGGCATTCACCTTGATGGTTTTTTATTATGTGACTGTGCATCGGACAGATATACACGGGTTGCTTTGTTACAACGTTATTAGCAACTTTTGGAGTAGATAGTGTCTCATCAATATCTGAAGTATCGGAATAAAAAGCATAAACTAAGAATGAAGTACTCATTATTAAAATAAATACTAAGATCACGACTATCCAATGGAATATTTTGTTCATAAAAACTGCACTTTAATCAAGATGGAACATTGAAGTGAAAATAGGTGACCTAACGGCCACCTTTACACCTATTATCTACAACCAGGTGCGTTAGCACGCATAAATACGAAGTCCTTCATATACACGTCAATGTATGTTTGTCCTTCCGCATTTTGCTTATGCTGCCAACCGTACACTTTTGGATAGAAGCCTGTAGCTTCTACACACAATGGCATATCGATCTCTTTTTCAAAGAACGTTTCAGTCATAATTGTGTCGAACGTGATCATTGGCTCAACAAAGCTAAGCTTGCCGTTGTACGAACCCCACAACATAGTTTCTGTAAATACGCCACCGTTGTATTCAGGTGTATCTTCGTAATACCAGTGAACACCTTGACTTGGCACGTTGATATAGCTGCCGTCAGGGAAAGTTTGCGCAATTGATGTTGGTGGCATGTATTCTGCTGGAGGCAGAATTTGACCTTCCGGATCTGCAAACTGAATAGCCGCTAACTCTTCTTTTTCAAAGAATGATAAGTGAATATCAAAGTGTGCAATGTCATAGATGTTGGTTGGCGCGTGACCCGCTGGATTCCATGAGAAATAAGAATGCTTGAATGGGCTTCCAGCTAGACGAGGAAAGTCTAAGTAAGCATCATGGTGCGTCGCTTCAGTAGGCAGATTATTAATATCAAGAATTTCTGGTGAGAAAGTCATACCAATTTTATAGTATCCACCTGCTGCGAGAGAAATCCATGTATTAACAGTACCACCACCAAGGTGCATCACTTCACCATATACTCGTAGAGTATGCATGCCATCATCGAAGACTTGCTTCCCGAATACTTCAGGGTTTGTTACTGGATATTTATTTTCGACTAACTGAGTTGCTGCTGAAGCAGAAGTTGAGATTAGTCCGATTAATGCTAGAGATTTTAAATTCATTCTGAATTTTCCTTATTTTTGGTTAAAACCAACCTCGCCGCAGCAAAAACCACGCCATGTAAATAAAAAACTAATTTTTGTTAGCTATTATTCATTCTTAACGGAGAAAATTTATCTATTTAAATATTGAATTACTTATGAAATCCGACATAAATGACCACCTTACTCTATTAACTTTAAGAGTCATTCTTAAGACTTTATTAGCACTTTTTAAAATTTCCTCACGTTGTAGATAGCAAATTATTCATATCCCTCTCAGTGATGTACCAAAAGTAGTACATAGTGAAATATTTCTGGTACATGAGGTAAAATTTGGAATACTTTATTAATCCAGAGTATTTATTTCTCAGGTTATACAGCGCTTTCTAAAAAAGACTAAACAAGTCTCAATTAGTAATAATTATTATTTGCTTTTTGAGTTTTTATTAATTTGATAGAGTGGCTGCACGTGAATATCAATTGAAAAAGCAAGAGGAGCTATGCTGTAAGTGCACTTTGGGGATTTCGTATTGTCGGCCATAGAGTATAGCGAACTTCTTTAGCCATAGCCTGATAGAAAAGGATAAGAACTTGTTGATATATTTTTATTGTATAAAAGAATAAAAATAGCTATGTAATATAAAGTTTTATAACTGAAAGGATAAGATTATCACTATATAAAAACCATAAATTTATATAAGACTTATTGCTAATAGACATTATTAAAAATACAAAATTTCAAATTATTTTAATTGTTAATACAAATCAAAAGTTAATGGGAAATTAAGGATTTAGTCCTTTACAGGTGATTTTATGTATTTTTTTAGAATAATTCTTGATGAGGGTAAGTTTACTATTTCATTGTTAGCCGCAAGCACCCCTACAACTAAAACAACAAAAACAACAAAAACAACAAAAACAACAAAAACAACAAAAACAACAAAAACAACAAAAAAGTATTGATTAAATATAGTAAATGTAAATGCACTAAGCATACAAGGTAGTATATGATTGGTATTGCAGTAGAATTGTACCCTCATGTACAGTAAGCCCTACATTAAGCAGACCCTAGCTTCTCTCAATACCAATCACACCATTGTGAAAATAGGTTTAGCCTCTTGGAATAAACCCGACCGCGTTATATACCGCTTTTAACGTTTGCTCTGCACGAGCGCCTGCTTTCTCAGCACCTTTACGCATAATTTCGTCCAACAAAGCACGATCTTCACGGATTTCTTTAAAGCGGGCTTGTATTGGGTTTAGCATATTAACAACGGCTTCTGCTGTATCTTTTTTCAAGTGTCCATACATTTTGTCTTCGTACTCCGGCACTAATTCCTCAACAGAACGTTTCGTTGCAACACTCAGCAAAGTTAATAAATTAGATACACCCGGCTTTTCAGCACGATCAAAGTAGATACGCGCTTGTTCATCAGAATCGGTGACAGCCTTTTTCAGCTTTTTCTCAATTTTTTTCGGCTCATCAAGCAGCATCACAAAAGCGTTTGGATTATCGTCCGATTTTGACATCTTTTTCAACGGATCTTGCAGGCTCATCACTCGCGCGCCAACCTCAGGAATATAAGGTTCAGGTACCTTAAACACATCACCGTATAGGTTATTAAAGCGCGTCGCAATATCACGTGTCAGTTCAAGATGTTGCTTTTGATCCTCGCCCACAGGCACTTGATCAGCTTGATACAATAAAATATCTGCCGCTTGTAGAACAGGATATGCAAATAATCCTACATTAACGTTGTTTGAGTGTTTTGCTGACTTATCTTTAAACTGCGTCATACGGTTTAACTCGCCCATCTGGGCATAGCAGTTTAACACCCAACCCAACTGCGCATGCTCTGGTACCTGTGACTGTACGAACAGCGCTGATTTATCTGGATCTATTCCACATGCGGTATAAAGCGCAACACCATCAAGTACACGCTCGCGTAATTGAGCAGGGTCTTGACGCACAGTAATAGCATGTAAATCAACTAGCATAAAGTGACAATCATGGTCATTTTGTAGTTTAAGCCACTGGTTTATGGCACCTACGTAATTGCCTATTGTCATACCACCGGTTGGCTGAATACCACTTAATACTACAGGTTTACTCATGTCGTTCCTTTATTTTTTCATTGAATTAACGTTGATTGATAATGGGAATAATATCTAAGAATCCATCACAAAGGTACTGTGGATTGAACTCTTTCAAATCGAATCCTTGATTATACCCATAATTAAGCGCAATCACAGGTATGTTGGCACCCTGTGCCGCTAAAATATCGCTTTTGGAATCGCCTACCATAATCAACTTATCTGTCGGTATCCCTAAGCGTTCTGCTGCCAGCATTAGTGGTGCTGGTGAGGGCTTTTTGTCTGTATCATCACCACACACAATACAAGTAAAGTGCGATGTGAGGTTTAATTTATCCAGCAGTTTTAATGTAAATGCGCGGTTTTTATTGGTCACTACGGCTTTTGGCACATTCGCAAATGCAGATAGTCCCGTTTCAACATGTGGATATAATCCAGCATACTGACCCACTAATTCATCATAGTGTACTTTAAAACGCTCAACGGCGGTGTGCACCAAACTTTCCGATAAGTTTTCACTGACCTCATTACTACCGCTGAGACCTCTTTTTACCAACATATCGATACCATTGCCGACCCATTCACGAACCAGCGCATGGCTAACAATAGGATGGGCAAGCTCAGAAAGCGTTAAATTGAGCGCCATGTACATATCCTCGACGCTATCAACTAGTGTGCCATCGAGATCAAATAGAATCCCCTCAAAACGCATTATTTTACCTTTGCCAGTTCTTGACGCATTGCATCGATAACGGCTTTATAGTCGGGCTGGTTAAAAATCGCAGAACCAGCAACAAACATGTCAGCACCTGCAGCCGCAACCTCAGCAATGTTATCGACTTTAATGCCACCATCAACTTCAAGACGAATATCACGACCAGAAGACTCGATACGTGCCCTCGCTTCTTTTAACTTTTCTAGCGTGTGCGGGATAAAGCTTTGCCCACCAAAACCTGGATTTACCGACATCAATAAGATCTGATCTATTTTATCCATAACATGATCGAGATAATGAAGCGGCGTACCTGGGTTAAACACCAAGCCCGCTTTACATCCAGATTCTTTGATCAATGCTAGGCTGCGATCAATATGATCACTTGCTTCAGGATGAAAAGTGATAATACTTGCACCTGCTTTGGCAAACTCAGGGATCAAACTGTCGACAGGTTTAATCATCAAGTGCACATCAATTGGCGCAGTCACACCGTAATTTCTCAGTGCCTCACAAATCATTGGACCAAAAGTTAAGTTAGGTACATAGTGGTTATCCATCACATCAAAATGGACAACATCAGCGCCTGCTGCCAATACCTTTTCAACATCCTCTCCAAGCCTTGCAAAATCTGCGGATAGAATCGACGGTGCAATTAAAAAATCAGACATACTTTACCCCTAAACGTAAGACCCCGATACTGTACCGTAAATTGGCTAGAAAGTCTGCGAATTACGACCTTTTAAGATTGTGCAATAAACGAACATTGTGTATTATTATCCAATATCTATTTTCTGGGGATAGGGTTATGGTTTCTAGATATAAAGCACGGATTGCTCTGCTGTCGGCAGTGCTCGCCGTATCAGCAGGGGTACTTTCTTTTGATAATAGCCAAGAGTTTGCCACCAACTACAACGCATGTGTATGTAATTCAAATAGTTTAAGCCAACGTGTTAGTACTTCAGAGTGTCAACGTGAAGCACATACAAGTTGGGCTGCGTGGCTGACAGGTGGCAGTGCCAATGGTCAATTTCATTACTTAGATCTGTTAGAGCTATTAATTGGTTCTAAGGACAATCAAAGCAGTAGTAAAGTTTCATCTCCTTATTAATCGACCATTGGTCTGAGAGGTAAACACTATGGCTTCTTCTACTAATAAACTCGCACTAGTCCAAAGTGTATGCGCAGCAATGTTTGGTGTGCAGAGTGGCCAAAAACAAGAGTATGACTTTAGTAAAAAGCGCTTTTGGCCATTTGCTTTGGCTGGTGTTTTGTTTGTCTTTTTGTTTGTGGTAGGTCTTATTTGGTTTGTTAATGGCGTGGTTTTAGCCTAGCTGACCGGCTTATTTTTTTGGTTGGTGATACAGCGCCATTAGCTCGTTGACCTTATTACGCCCATTGCCTTTGGGGCTAATGGTTCGTTTTACTTTAATCACATCTAAACTGGCCTGATTATAAATCTTCCGAGTCCACACTGTATCATGATTTGATATGAGCACAGGCGTTTGCTGCTCAAAAGCCGCAGTTTCCGCTAAGTTTGCAAGCTCAGCCTGATCGTCCAAATTAAATCCACCTTTTGCGTAACTCGTAAAAGAAGCCGTCTTACTCAATGGAACATACGGGGGATCACAATACACTACCGCATTTTTGGGTATATTCTCAAATACTTGACTGTAGCTCTTACAAGTAAAAGTCGCACGCTGCGCCTTCTCAGCAAACACGTATAGTTCATGCTCTGGAAAATAAGGTTTTTTATACTTACCAAAGGGCACGTTAAAAATACCTTTAAGGTTATAGCGGCACAAACCATTATAGCCATGGCGATTCATATACAAAAATAAGATTGCACGCTCATATACATCAATGCTTTCGTTGAACTGTTGACGATAGGCGTAATACGCATCTGGATGATTATTTAGGTCGACAAATAAACGTTTAGCATCAGCAATAAACTCATCAGGAATTCGCTTTAACTCTTTATAGAGATTAATCAGATCTGCGTTAATGTCGTTGAGTACATAGTGTTTAAACTGCGTATTCAAAAAAACAGATCCCGCTCCAACAAAAGGCTCAACTAGTGTATCAGCTTCATAACTGGCTAATTGTAAGCGCTTAGAAATATCTTCTACTAAGCTGTATTTTCCGCCTGCCCATTTTAAGAAGGCTCTAGTCTTTTGTTGCATGCTCGTTCTATGTCGTGAGTGGTTGCGCGATTTTACACTAAATGTGGCTAATTACCGAGAGACTGAGCAATTTCTTGCTTAATTTTACTGACTCTTTTAAAAAACGGCTGCCCTTTACGCAATGCTTCGGGCAATTCAGCCTTCGCTTGCTTTGCCATGTCTAAATTAGGATACACATCTGATGTAACAACAAACCAAGTTCGCCCATTTCTTATCACTGAAAACTGCCGCATAACCACATCATTATGCTCCGCCATGAATGCAGCGGCTATCCCAACCTCAGTCACTGCAAGTAGTTGTATGACCCACTCTTCATCCGTTCGATTGCTATACCATTCATTACCTGAAATAGGCTCAGATGCTACCGGTTGGCGCTCAGCACTAACAATAGCGGTGGTATTTTCAGAGGTGCCAACCTTGAGCTCATCATCTTGAGGCTCCATACTTTGGTTAACTTGCGCCTCATTGTGTAGCATTTTTTTCTCTTTCTTCTCAGCTTCCATTAACGCCGACAATATACTCCCAACGGCAGCGATTTCCCCTTCATCAGTATTAAGGGCAGCCGGTGGTTGCTCCTGTAATGTCGTGCCTGGCACTTCACTTTCCTTTTGAGACGTATTCGACGGTTCAAAAACAGATTGTGCATTGAGCGCTGTTGCGACGCTTTGCGTGTTCGTTTGCGTCGGTGCCCAATATTGCTTTATTTCTTGTTGATAGACCAAAGCGACCATAGAAGCTGTCAACACTAAGCATAGTGCGATGATATACCACTGCCACTGTGTTTTTACGCGATCTTTTGACCCCGTCTCACGTAGATCCAAACGCTGCGATTCCGGTTGCCACGATAACAAAATACTGGGGTTACCCCGTGCTTCTGCTACAAAGGTGTTGAAAATAGGATCTTCATCAGGTGGAAGATCTTTGTAAAACATCGTCATCAGGCGCTTACTCTCAAATAATGAAAGTGGCTCTATATGAATGTCTAGGCTACCTGGAAGGAGTTGTGGTTGCTGTGCTGTCGCTAAAATATAAATAGTTTCTCGGGCTGTTGTTGCTAGTTTTTGTAACTGTAGCGCCAACTCTTCAGTCAAATGCCGAGCATTGTCTAAAACCCATAAGCATGGCCCACAAGGCTGCTCGTCATGAAGCAACATAAAGTTTTCGCTAAGAGAAAGTTTTTGATCGATAAGAGGACTGCGAAAACTATGCTCAAGTAGCTGATGTATAACATCAAACTCTTTGGTATTGGCAGAGAGTTTTACAAAAGCTTTATTAAACTCTGGATATTTATCAGTAAGAAATGACTCAGCAAGATAGCTTTTGCCAAGACCAGACGACCCGACTAAGGTTATCAGGTTTTGCCCATAATCGAACTGCATAGCAATTCTATCTACCAACGCAGATCTGCTTGGTAAAATTTGCGACTGCATTTAACGCCCTATCAGAGTGACCACATCTTCATCGCTTACGTCATCAACCAAAGCGCATTGTCCCAGCTGTGTTGGCAGTATAAAGCGAATTTTACCTTGTTTATTCTTCTTATCTTTACGCATGTGGAGTAAAAACTGCTCTGCGGTCATTTCGCTTGGTGGCTCTATTGGCAACTGATATAAGGCAATGACCTGAGCGATTTTTTCTACCTCTTCACTGTTCAACCAGTCTCGTCGACATGCCAATCGTGAAGCTATCATCATGCCTGCAGCAACCGCTTCGCCATGTAACCATTTTCCATAACCCATTTGCGCTTCAATCGCATGACCGAAGGTATGACCTAAGTTTAGTAATGCGCGAAGCCCTGCCTCTGTTTCATCTTTGGCTACAATTTCAGCTTTTATTGCACAGCATTTATAAATCACTTGCTGTAGGGTTTCTGTATCCAATGCGTTTAACTGGCTATGCTGCGCAGCTAACGTATCAAGGAACGCAGCATCGTAAATCAACGCATATTTGATGACTTCAGCCATACCCGCAGCAAATTCTCTTGCAGGCAAAGTAGATAACGTCTTGGTATCAATAAAAACAGCTTTTGGCTGATAGAAAGCGCCAATCATATTTTTACCAAGAGGATGGTTTACTGCTGTTTTGCCACCGACAGAAGAGTCGACTTGTGATAATAACGTCGTTGGTATTTGTATAAACGCGACTCCACGTTGATAACAAGCGGCAACAAAGCCCGTTAAATCACCAACGACACCACCACCGAGTGCAATTAAACACGTATCTCGTCCACAATTGTGCTCGAGTAAAAAAGCGGAAATCTTTTCAAACCACTCAAGCGATTTAAACTGCTCGCCATCCGGAATAATGAAGTGCAGCGGAGATTGTGTATCAAAAACACCAAGTAGCTTGTCCAAATATATAGGAGCAACAGTAGAGTTAGTGATAATAACAGGACGATTTTGACCGACATATTGCTTAAGTCGCACTTCGTCAGATAAGAGGTGTTCACCAATAAAGATGGGGTAGCTGCGCTCGTTTAAATCAACCTTTAATTCAAGCATGGCTTCCCCTCCTACGGTGTTTTAATTAGAAATCTAACTTTTCAATAATTTGGTTTGCAACTACTTTCGCGCTTTGCTCATCCGTTCGAACAACGTGATCGGCCACTTCTCTATAAAGTGGTTCACGCTCATCGGCTAAGCGCTCTAGTACGTCACGTGAGTCTTCACTGGTTTGTAGTAATGGACGACGCTTATCACGCTGAGTACGAGCTACCTGTTTTTCGATTGGCGTTTCTAGGTAAACAACAATACCACGCGCAGACAATTTGTTGCGCACTTCTTTGCTGATCACTGAACCGCCACCTGTCGCTAACACAATGCCTTGCATTTCTGTCAGATCAGAGATGACGCTTTCTTCACGCTTGCGGAACCCTTCTTCACCTTCGATATCAAAAACCCAAGAAATATCTGCACCAGTACGACGCTCTATCTCCTGATCTGAATCGAAAAATTCAAGGTGTAATTGATCTGCAATGTGACGACCAATCGTGCTTTTACCAGCCCCCATCGGGCCTACTAGAAATATATTACGTTTCTCAGCCATATCTTTTTAGTACAAACGAACTCTAAAATTTGAAATAAAACCCCGCCTAACGACCTGGCCCCAAAATTAAGGAGGGGATTATCTCAGTAATCCGTGAACAATTTCAAGTCAAACTGCGCAAAAAGCGCAATACTTTTATTGTTACGGGCCTATAAACTGTCTTGAATGATCTTAGGTGTTACAAATATCAACAGTTCCCGCTTCTCGTTAATATCACGAGAATTCTTAAACAATAGACCTAAATATGGAATATCGCCCAACACCGGGATCTTACTTACTGCTGTTTTTACCTCTTGCTGATAAATACCACCAAGAACGATAGTTTGACCATTTTCAACCAGAACTTGTGTTTGGATCTCTTGGGTATTGATTGCTGTTGCTGGGCCATTTGGCGTCTGCACAGTATCACCTTTAGTATCTTGTGTAATCACTAAGTCGAGAATTATTTTGTTGTCAGGGGTAATTTGTGGTGTTACCTCTAAGCTGAGTACCGCTTTTTTAAAGCTAACCGTGGTCGCTCCACTAGAAGATGCCTCCACATAGGGTATTTCTGTTCCCTGCTCAATCCGCGCTTTTTTCTGGTTCGCCGTTGTAATGCTTGGGGTTGCGATTATCTCACCTTTATTTTCTTGTTCTAGGGCTGACAGCTCTAAATCAATCAAGGTGCCATCAGCAAGCTTTGCGATATGCATACCGATACTACCTGCAGGTACCCCCTTAACCCCCAAGTTTACATTTAGGCGGTTATCTAACGAAGGAATAATGCCATTAGAAAGTGAGTTGGCCCCTTCGAGTGTACCGGAGATAGCATCACTCCCTTGCTGATCGCTGAACCCCCAACGTACGCCTAAATCTTCTTGTACGGTATCATCCACCGTCACCATTCGCGATTCAATCCGCACTTGCTTCACAGGTACATCCAGAGTTTCAACCATACGGCGGATGCTTTCAATACTACGCGATGTGTCTTTTATCAATAGGGTGTTGGTACGCTTATCCACAGAGACACTGCCTCGATGGCTAATAATAGAGTTAATGTCGGTTTTCAGCAAATCAGCAAATTCTTCCGCTTTTGCGTAATTGAGCTGAATATATTCGCTATATAATGGCTCCAGCTCTTCAACTTGCTGACGTGCTTGTAACTCTTTCGCCTCTCTCGCAGCTAGCTCTTCCGATGGTGCCACCATTAAGATCGAGCCGTCCATGCGTTTATCTAACCCTTTTACCCGCAACACCACATCAAGCGCCTGGTCCCATGGTACCCCATCTAAGCGCAGTGTGATGTTCCCAGAAACAGTATCACTGGTGACTAAGTTAAAGTTATTAGTATCGGCGATAATTTGTAGCACAGAACGAATAGGAATATCTTGAAAATTCAAAGTAATAGGTTGACCTTTATACTCTTTCTGATCTCCAAACGTTTTGTTACCTTCATCTTTTTCTACGGCCAATGTAAAGATATTATCAAGCTGCTGATATGAGAACTTAAATGCCGCATTTGGTTCAATGACGATGCGGCTTTTATTCTCTTCTTTGAAAGTCTCAATGCGCGACACCACAGTACCGAAGTCTAATACATCTAGTTCGTATAACAGATCCTCTGCAATATCAATATGATGGAAATCAGCGATAATTTTGCCACCACGCTCTTGGACATCAATAGCGGCTTGATTATGTTCAAGAAAAGCTAAAATTTTACCTTCGCCTTGTTCACCACGGCGAAAGTCAATCGCTTGAATTTGATTGATAAAAGAGGTTACTTTTTCGCTTTGATCTTGCTCTGAAACAATAGGTTGACCAGAAACCTCTACAATCACCAAATTATTTTTCACTTCCGTCTTGTAGAGCTTGAGTTCGTCCATATTAATCGCAACAGTAAATCCGCCATCACGCAGTTGACTGGTGATACCTTTGATACCTGCTTTGTTAATTTCCAGCATCTTTAAGCTTTCTTCAAATTCAGCTTGCTGAAAGAACAGTTCAAGACTTGTGTTTTCACCATTAACACTCACACTCGGTTCACCGCTCAGCTTTTCATCAAATACCAGCTGAAGCTGAGTTTCCCCCGTTGGAACCGGGTTATAGCGAATGTCATATAACATTGGAATAGCCTGAGCAATTGATGACAGGCAAACAAATGCAGCTCCTAGCACTGACTGAATTATCGTTCGAGTGCCTCTATACGTTAATGTTCTTTGATTATTGTTAGTATTCACTCGAGCCACCTTGTTCTGCCTCTAACATTTCCACTTTGGTTAGTCGTTCTTTCCAACATCCCGTTCCATCAGGAATTAATTCTAACAGCTCTAAATGATCCGCTTGTACACTGAGCACTTTACCATGGTAAAGTCCCATATATTCACCGCGCTGTATTCTATATAAGCCTTGTGTTGCCGCTTCGATTAGCGCCCAACGACCATTCTCTTTTGCAATTATCCCTTTCATTCTTAAATTGTCTAAAGGATACTTTTCTAGTGGGTATCTATTTCTATCAGGATCTGGATGTAAACAGTTTTTGACCTGAACCATCTTGTTCTCAATCACTTCTGGTTGCGGCGCTACAAATGGGCTACGTAATTGAGATGCACTATATTTAAAAGGCTCGTAGTTTTGCATTTCAGGAATAGGCTCTATCTTTGGTATCGAGCTGGCCTTAACTTGGTCGATAAACTCCTTTTGTTCAGCAGTGCTATCGTTGCATCCTGACATGAACAACACCGACAATGTACAGAGCAACAGTCGGATCATCTCTGGCCTCCTTGTTCATAGCGGTACGTCTTAGCCACTACGCTAAAAACCAGCTCCCCATTGCCAGCATTCTCAATTCTAAAGTCATGTAAGCTAACAATTCGAGGTAATTCTGACACTTTACTGACAAATTCGCCAAACTCATGGTATTTACCAATAACTTCTAATTTAATTGGTAATTCGGTGTAAAACTCTTTACGTATTTCAGGCATCCAGCCGATTTTTAAAAACGTTAAACCGCTAGAAGTGCCAACATAAGTTAAATCGTCAAGTAATCCTGGGGTTTCATTTGAACTTGGTAAGCGTCTTAACAACTCAGTAAATTGCGCCTCCATATCAATCATTTGCTGTTTATATAACTCTAAGTTATTTGCTCTTGCATACTTGATACGATAACTCGTTCTAAGCTCTTGCTCTTTTTTCAGCGCTTGTTCATATCGATCAATGGAGCTTGAGACCATCAAGTTATACCCTAGAATGATCATCAAAATGACCACCAAAATAGAACATAAAACTTTAACAGGAAACGGCCAGTGACCGATATTATCAAGCTCTAATTCATTCCAATCTATTTCTTTTAAACTATTTAAGTCAAAGCTCATCTACTTACCCTCCACCCTATTTCGCTTTATCAGCTAGGCTAATGTCATCATGAGATTTGACATAAAAGTGCATCGTAAAATCACTTAATAGTTTTGAACTCTGCTCGCCAGCTACAATCCCTTGGATCACTGGCCGTTCAAGCAAGTATGATGATTCAACTTGTCTTAACATTTGTGACAAACGGTTGTTAGACTCACTGCGACCTATCACTTTAATCATATTACCTTGCCTATCAAGACTAGTGAGGTAGACCCCAGCGGGCACAACCCGAGCAATTTCATCTATGATTTGTGTCCCTAAGCTGCGATTTAGCTGCAACTCTTCGATTAGTCTAATACGGCGTTGCAAGTTTTCTTTTTGCTTGTTTAGATCATTAATTTCTACAATACGCGTATCCAATAATGATATTTCACTTTCTAGATAACGGTTTTTTATTTCTTGTCCTGTTTTTAAACCATCATAGAAGCTACCGGCTAGATACATAAAAAGTAAACAAGTTGCAATAATCGCCGCAATAATGGTCAAAAAGATCTGCTGAGATGCTTGTCTTTGTTGCTCTCGCCAGGGAAGTAGATTTATATGTGGCATGATGAAAAGCTCCGTAGTGCCAAGCCCGTAGCCAACGCAAATTGAGCCTTGTGCTTTTGTAGAACATGCCTGTCCACTTTAGGTGCGATCTCCATTTCTGTGAATGGATCAGCCACAATCGTGTGGATACCTAACTCATCGATCAATAGTTTATCTAGCCCTTCCACCAGCGCCGTCCCCCCAGTTAACACAATATAATCAATGTGATCTTTACCACTAGTGGTCATAAACATCTGAACTGCGCGACGTATCTGTTGAAGTAATGAGGTTTGAAAAGGGGCCAGAACCTCGAACGTATAGTTAGGAGGCAAATCCCCTGTCGTTTTCGCAAGTTCAGCTTCATCGTATGTCTTATTATAATAAGCCACGATACTATTGGTATACTGTTCTCCGCCAAACACTTGATCTCGGGTATAAATCGTTTTTCCTGATTGAATAACGCTGATGAGCGTAAGTACTGCACCAATGTCTATCATCGCCACGACTTTATCAAAAGCATCGTTTGGTAACTCAGGGTAAATTACATCCATCGCTCGACTCAACGCATAGTTTTCAACGTCCACGACTTTCGCTTTATATCCAGCCTCCTCCAAAGCACCAACTCGTGCCTGCACACTCTCAGTTCGTGCTGCTGATAACAAGACATTTACCTTAGAGGGATCCGCTTCGTTTACACCTATCTTTTCAAAGTCTAGACTTACTTCGTCTAATGGGTATGGAATTAAGCTATCTGCTTCAATTGCTATCTGAGACTCAAGTTCAGCATCAGTTAATGACACGTCCATAAAGATCACTTTGGTAATGACAGTCTGACCAGATACAGCAACTGCAGCAGATTGTGTAAGTTTTGGAATGCGCCGCTTCATTTTAGTGATCGCATTGCCAATAGCCTCAATATCTTGAATGGCTCTTTCATTTACTGCGCCTTTAGGAATAGGCTCAATGGCAACGGCTTCGACACGATAGCTGGAACTGGTTTTAGACAGCAACACCGCTTTGACACAATGAGAACCAATGTCGATCCCAATCATCAGAGGTGCTTGTTTTTTTAGTAGTTTGCTCAGCATGTGAAGCGCTCGTTTCCTTTTCAGTTTGTGTTCTATAAAAATTTAGCACACAAAAATATTAATCGTTTTTTAATCAAGATATACTAGCAGTGTCTACCTGTAATTGGGAGTCTAACTAGGGATAATTCCGTGAAATTATTGAAAAGATTTTTACAATTCGCTTTTGTTTGTACCCTTTTAGGCGTATTGACACTTATCAGCCTTTATTATTATGTCAAATCTGACATACCAAGTGTAGAGGTTTTGAAGGATGTTCAATTACAAACCCCTATGCAAGTCTTCACACGGGACGGCAAATTAATCAATCAATTCGGTGAGAAGCGCAGAATACCTGTACGTCTACAAGATGTTCCTGAACCGATGCGTAACGCTTTTTTGGCCACAGAAGATAACCGTTTTTATGATCATTTCGGAATAGACCCAATAGGAATTGTCAGATCAGCATTAGTACTGATCACAACCGGTCAAAAGAAACAAGGGGCAAGCACATTGACCATGCAACTTGCGAGAAACTTTTTCTTAACACGAGAGAAAGCCTATATTCGTAAAGTTAAGGAAATCTTTATTGCGTTGCATATTGAGCAGTTATTAACAAAAGATGAAATTTTCGAGCTGTATTTGAACAAAATCGAGCTGGGAAATCGTGCTTTTGGTATTGGTGCGGCAGCCCAGGTTTATTATGGCCGCACACTTTCTGAACTAACTCTACCTGAAATGGCCATGATAGCAGGGTTACCCAAAGCACCTTCGGCACTGAACCCCATTCGTAATCCAGAGCGCGCAAAAAGTCGTCGCAATGTTGTACTAGGCCGTATGTTAGCTGAAAAATATATTACCCAAGCAGAATATCATGCAGCGACTCAAGCCCCTATCACGGCAAAATTTCATGGTGCAGAAATCGAGCTGTATGCCCCTTATATTTCAGAGATGGTTCGCGCGTACATGGTAGAGCGCTACGGGACAGACAAAGCCTATAACTCGGGCATGAGAGTGTACACAAGTGTTGAATCAGAAGTACAACTAGCAGCGCAGCATGCGTTAGTCGACAACTTACATGCGTATGACATGCGTCATGGCTTTCGAGGCCCAGAAGCCATTTACTGGAACGCACAGAGTGAATCACCGTTAAGCCATGGAGGAATTGTAAGCCGCCTCAGAAAAGTCAATGAAATCGGATCATTAAAAGCTGCGGTGGTGTTAAGTATTACTGAACAAAGCGCTGAAGTCCTGCTTAAAAGTGGTGAACAAATAACTCTAACATGGCCAGGCTTAAGCTGGGCACGACAATACATCAGCGAGACACGACAAAGTTTACCACCAAAAACGACAGCGGATATTCTTGCACCTGGTATGCAAGTATTTGTGCGCAAGCAAGACAATCTTTGGATGTTAAGTCAGTTGCCTCAAGCTTCCAGTGCGCTTGTATCGCTCGACCCTAATGATGGCCGTGTAAAAGCCATCGTCGGTGGCTATAGTTTTGAACTTAGCCAATACAACCGAGCAACCCAAGCTAAACGACAAGTTGGCTCAAATATTAAACCTTTTATCTACTCGTCAGCATTAGAGCAGGGCTACACTCTTGCTACTATTATCAATGATGCGCCAATTAACCATTGGGATAAGAGTGTTGGTGTCGCGTGGAGACCAAAAAATAGCCCAGAGGTCTACAATGGACCTATTCGGATCCGCCGTGCTTTGGCTCAATCCAAAAACGTTGTCTCGGTGCGTCTCATCAAAGGTGTTGGGATCAATACGGCCGCAGACCATCTACTCAAATTTGGGTTTCAAGATGCTGATATTAATCGTAGCGAGTCGTTAGCGCTCGGCAGCGCAGCACTCACTCCCATTGAAATGGCAAGAGGAATGGCAACTTTTGCTAACGGTGGGCATCTGATTGAACCGTATTTTATTGATAAGATCACAGATTCATTTGGAACTGAATTAGGCTCTGCAGTACCACTGATTGTTTGTGATGAGCAACAACTAGAAGAGCAGCCTGAGCGCTGTGCGCCACAAATTATTTCTGAACAAAATGCTTTTTTGATTGCCGATGCCTTACACAGTGCAATTTGGGGCGGTGGTAGCTGGAAACACAAGACCGGATGGAGTGGTACAGGTTGGCGTGGTCAATGGCTAAAGCGCCGTGATCTCGCAGGCAAAACAGGTACAACGAATGACTCAGTTGATACATGGTTTACCGGCTTTAATCGAAATGTTCTCACCACAGTATGGGTTGGCTTTGATGATGCTAGCAAATCACTAGGTCGCGCTGCGTATAATGCTAATCTGGGTAAAAACCAGCTCGTTGGTGCCGAAGCAGGGGCGATTTCAGCGCAACCAGCTTGGATAGACTTTATGCGCGAAGCACTCAAAGATGAACCTTTAGCACCAATAGAGCCGCCACCGGGTCTTATTTCAACCCGCATTGATTTAAAAACTGGACTTTTGTCTCGCAAGAACGATCATACCTCTCGCTTTGAGTATTTCGAGCAAGGTACAGCTCCCACTAAGTACGTGTTAGATACTGATAGCAGCACACCATTTGACAATAGTGCGCCGCTACCAACACACGAAGAATTGTTCTAAACAAAAAATGCCGATGCCTGTATCGGCATTTTTGTTAGTAGTTAAGACCAGGATACAGAGTGGACTGACGGATTACATTTAGAACCAACTATCTTAATCAATTGGTCTATTATAAGACGAGAAAATAGACCACTTAATTAAGCAAATTGGTATAACTAGCTGAAGTTCAGGTTATTTCAAATTTTGCGTCAACCAGAACAAATCTGAATGGATCCCAGCAGCGGTCACTTCTTTACCGGCACCAGGGCCTTGGATCACCAGCGGGTTTTGCTCATACCATTTTGTGTGGATCACAAAAATATTGTCACCGGGCGTTAAATTAGCAATGGCGGCACCATTGGGTACATGTGCAATCCCAACTTTTGCACAGACATGACCATTGTTCGCAATTTCCAGCGCCCCGGTGTAACGTAGTACAGCGTCATTTTCACGGGCTTTGGCGTCGTGTTCAGCGTAAAAGTCGTCAAGCTGTTGGCGATTTTCCAAAAATTGTAACCACGAGCCTTGCGCCAGATTATCTGGCATTAATGGTTCTAGTTCAATCTCATCTAACTCAAGTTCAATACCCAACTCTCTTGCCAAAATTAGCAACTTTCTCTGCATATCACGACCAGACAGGTCTTCTCTTGGATCAGGTTCGGTAAACCCAAGCGCTTGTGCGCCCAGTACTAACTCAGAAAAAGCCTCAGAGCCGTCATAACGACTGCACAGCCAAGATAGAGTACCAGAGAAAACCCCCTCGATTCTCACAATTTCGTCGCCGCTATTTTGCAGATCCGCTAAGGCAAAGTTAACAGGCAACCCAGCTCCAACACTGGTGTTATAACGCCATAATAAGTTACGTTCTTGCAGTTTTTGCCGTAGTTGTGTGTACCAGTTGTGCTTCGCTGTACCAGCGTATTTATTGGCGCTGATCAGATGACAGTCATGTTCTACAAACTGTGGATATAATGCACTAAAGCACTCGCTTGCGGTAATATCAATAATTACTTTATGTTCGTAATCAAGCTCTTTGATGCGAGTAAATAATTCAGCTTCGTTATATTCTATGGCTTCATTTTGCCATTGCTGCTGCCATTGGGCTAAGTTTAATCCGCTTGGACAAAACAACATTTGTTTTGAGCGCAACAATCCTACCAACTTCAGATCAAAGTGCTCACTCAGTTTGTCAAACTGATCTTTACACTGCTCAATAAAAACCTCACCCACATTGCCAACACCTGCAACGATGACCGCGAGCTCTCTGCCTTTATTGACAAGCCGTTCATGTAATACTGCCAAAACATCACTATCAATAGACTGATCAGTCAGCACTAAACTATAGTTTTGTGCTTGTAATACAAAACGGGTCACTATCGCATTGTCGTCTAGCAATTCTAAAGCTTGCAGATGTAACCCTGCGATATCTTGGCTTGGCGCAACGACAGCAAAGCCTTGCACTTGTGATTCAATGATATTTGCACGAGGCTCTAAGGCATTGATAACCAGATGGCTAAACTCGGATGGCACCAATAAATGCGCCTCTCCACCTTTGATAAAATGATGAATACTATGCTGTATTAGTTGGCTAAGCTGTTTTACTTCACCACTATTTAATTTTTCAACACGCAGTAAATCTAGTTGTCCAAAAGTAGTGATAAAGCGCTTCTCTTTACTATAACCTGCTTTAACAATTTCAGTGCCTAGTGCGTCTGAGTCAAAACTACTTCGCACTTGTAGTTTTATATCAGTACCTTTCAAGGGAGAGAGTGTTTTTGCATGCAGGACAGGGTTCCCCAAACGTGCTAATAATTCAGCCTGACTTCGACATACTTTAGCGTATTTTATTGCACTACTGACTTTACGTGGATCGGTACTAAATACGCCTGTGGTATCTGTCCAAATCGATACCTGAGTGGCATCAATATAATTGGCCAGTAAAGTCGCACTGTAATCGCTTCCATTGCGCCCCAAAGTCACAGTTTCACCTTGACTATCTGCTGCAATAAAGCCGGTAACAATATGCACAGCATTGTCACCAATTGCGCTGTAACACACCTCTTTATTCAACGCATGTAATAATACACCATCCTGTTGCACAAATAGTTTTCTAGCGTCAATATCCCGAGCTTCAATACCTTGTGAGCTTAAGTAATTGGCTAGGACACGAGCCGACCACAACTCCCCATGCGCCAGTAGACTGGCATAGTGAAGTGTGCGTGCTTCACGCGCTTGCGCAAGGGCCTGCAATTCGTTCACGAGCTGCTTGAGCAAAGCAGCATGCCTATCGCCGGTAAACAACGCATCTATTAATTCACGTTGATGGTTTTCAACTTGTAACAAGACGTCGTTAAAAGCGCGCACATCTTGCTGCTCAAAACTCTGCCATAGCTTCACCAAAGTATTGGTTGTTTTTCCCGCAGCTGAAACCACTACGCTATCACCTAACTGACACTGCTCTAATATTATCTTAGCAACAGCCTGATAGCGCTCTGCAGAGCTTAAACTAGAACCACCAAACTTATGTACTACTTTTGCCATTTACTCACCACAACGCAACGGTATGTGCAGGCGTAAGCTTAAATGACTTCGCGTCATCACTTGCCTGGCTGTCATCAATACTGGAAAATCCGGCTTCAAGATCTGCGATTAAGTCTTGCACATCTTCAATGCCCACTGAAATGCGAATTAAGGTATCGCCAACCCCAGCTTCGAGACGTGCCTGAGGTTCCATTCCTGCGTGTGTCATGGTCGCAGGATGGCAGATTAAACTTTCAACTCCACCTAGTGATTCGGCGAGCGAGAACTGCTTTAACGAAGTTAAAAATTTAGCCGATGTCTGTAGATCACCCTTAATATCAAAGCTCACCATACCACCAAAGCCTAGTTGTTGTTTTTTTGCTAGCTCATGCTGTGGATGCGACTTGAGACCGGGATAGTATACTTGACTCACATACGGCGACTTCTCTAAGTATTCAGCAATCTGTTGCGCATTCTCTTGATGTTGGCGTAAGCGTACGTTAAGTGTGCGCAGTCCACGCAATGTCAGATAACTATCAAAAGGCGCGCCCGTAATACCAATGTTATTTGCCCACCAAGCCAACTCATCTCCTAGCTCTTGCGTGCGCGCTATCACTGCACCACCTACCACATCGGAGTGACCGTTAATATATTTAGTGGTTGAGTGAACAACAATATCGACTCCAAAAGCGATAGGGTTTTGTAATGCTGGTGACAAGAAGGTATTGTCTGCCGCAACTAAAGCACCGACCGCATGCGCAGCGGTTACAACTGCTTCAATATCGGTTAATCGTAAAATTGGATTACTTGGTGTTTCTATCCACACAAGTTTAGGCTGGATTTTTTCTAGTTTCTCAAGGCTTTCTGGCTGGGTTAAATCCACTACTTCTACTTTGAGTAGCCCACGCTTTGCCAATGACGTAAATAAACGATAACTGCCACCATAGCAATCGTGGGGGATCACTAAAGTGTCGTCATGGTTTAATAATTGAGTTACTAGGTGAATAGCCGACATACCTGTTGCGGTAATAATGCCACGTTGACCTCCTTCAAGTTCGGTTAACGCTTGTGCCAACACATCACGATTAAAGTTACCACTGCGGCCATAGTCATAATCACGCTTGGTATCAAAATCTGCAAATGAATAGGTCGTCGACAGATAAAGGGGCGGAACCACTGCACCATGTGCTTTATCAGCTTCTATACCGTGACGCACTGCAACCGTCGATTTGTTAATTTGACTCATAGGGTCACCTAGATAGTTGGATGTTTAGACGTCTAAAAGGTTAGAGCAACGACAACTAGAAGTCAAAACATTTATACTGCTAAATGGCTAAATAACTAGTATTTGACTATCTTTTTTAAACCGATAAAATTTCGCCACTTAAGGCGTTGCTAATACGACTGAGTTATTGAAAACTATGGCAGAGATCTATAGTTCTCGCCATAGCGGATTAATTTGCTCAACTATTCAAGTTCAGGTTTTATCTTTACTCTTTAAAGATTTCCCTGCTCCACCTGCTTAGCTGAACAATATCAATCAGAACCCAGTCATATTGGCATTGATGTAACTGAGGCAAGTACACAATTATGGCAAAATGGAATGGTGAGTATATTCACCCATATGCAGAACACGGTAAAAAAGCAGAGCAAGTAAAAAAAATCACAGTGAGTATCCCTTTGAACGTGCTCAAAGTACTTACTGATGAACGTACACGTCGTCAAGTAAATAACTTGCGCCATGCAACAAACAGCGAGCTATTATGTGAAGCCTTTTTACATGCTTTCACGGGTCAACCACTTCCAAGTGATGAAGACCTGAGAAAAGACAACCCAGAACGTATTCCGTTAGAAGTAAGACAAATAATGGAAGAGCGTGGTTTAGAGATCCCTGAAATAAACGAAGAATAATACCAATTTTCTTAATTAAGTGGTTTATTTTGAGGCGAGAAAATCTTGTCGATAACTAGGCAAAAATTTTGCTATTTAGTTGTTCTAAATGAGAAATCTTTAACGCTGTTAGCGTCAGATTTACTCCTTCAAATTGAGCAAGTATTAAGTCAAATTGGTATAATATCGACTCTTCATTTTTCACGGAAATAAAGACACAAAAAAGCCTCAATCGAGGCTTTTTTCATACTTAAGCTGGAATCGCTACAAGCAGTTATTTCTTAATACAAGGCAAATTTGTGCGTCAATAGCTGGCCTATTACAAACAAATTTACCGAAAGAGTAAGGGATAACAACTGCTAGAGAACAAATTATTATCCCAGTTTAGGTTATTTTATTCCATATAACCCAAGGGCATCTCGATTTGCGCTACGCCAGATTCAACCGCAGCAGTAGCAACCGCTTTTGCTATTCGAGGTAACAAGCGAGGATCCATCGGTTTAGGGATAATGTATTGCGGACCAAACTCAAGGCTGTCGACATCAGCTGCTTTTAACACCTCTGCAGGTACTGGCTCTTTTGCAATACTTCTAATAGCCTCAACTGCCGCAATCTTCATTTCGTCATTGATCGCTGTAGCACGTACATCTAGTGCACCACGGAAGATGAACGGAAAACATAGCACATTGTTCACTTGGTTTGGATAATCAGAACGACCTGTTGCCATAATCAAATCATCACGAGCACCATGTGCAACATCGGGGCTGATCTCAGGATCTGGGTTCGAACATGCAAATACAACTGGCTTATCAGCCATTAATTTTAAATCTTCAGCAGATAGAAGATCTGGGCCTGAAACGCCAACAAATACGTCAGCCTCTGCAATCACATCCTGTAACGTGCGCTTATCCGTATTATTTGCAAACAGCTCTTTGTATTCGTTAAGATCGTCACGACGAGTATGGATCACGCCTTTTCTGTCTAGCATATAAATATGCTCTCTTTGTGCACCACATTTTATAAGTAGCTCCATACACGCTATTGCAGCGGCACCAGCTCCTAAACACACGATGATCGCATCATGAATATCTTTACCTTGGATCTCAAGTGCATTGAGCATACCAGCCGCAGTCACAATTGCAGTACCGTGTTGATCATCATGGAAAACGGGTATATCACAGCGTTCAATAAGCGCGCGCTCAATTTCAAAGCACTCAGGCGCTTTGATATCTTCAAGGTTAATCCCGCCAAAAGTATCTGCAATATTCGCTACTGTATTGATGAAGTCTTCAGTGGTGTTATGTTTAACTTCAATATCAATCGAGTCCAGTCCAGCAAAGCGTTTAAATAACAGAGCCTTACCTTCCATAACTGGTTTCGAAGCCAAAGGACCTAAATTACCTAGTCCTAAAATAGCAGTACCATTACTGATCACAGCTACCATGTTCCCTTTACCTGTATAACGATAGGCATTCGCAGGATCTGCCGCGATTTCACGTACTGGCTCGGCAACACCAGGGCTGTATGCGAGTGCTAGGTCTTTTACGGTCTCGGCAGGCTTAGTCAGCTCTACGCTGATTTTACCTGGAACGGGCTTCTCGTGATAATCTAGAGCTTGTTGACGAAAATCTGTCATGGCGCGATATTTTCCTACGAAGTTAATGTGAGAGTGTGCTAAACATTCGCATTCTGAGTGTCGGTTGCTTCCATATTTACAACCACAAACAGTGCGATTAACTATATGAGCGACGACATAAAAGTACTCAAAAGCACAGTGCTTTAAGCAGATGTCAATAGGACATATAGGTAATCGACCGTCATCACACAATACCGAGTTTTCTTCATTATTCAAGTAAAATCAGGTCTATCCACTTACACGGTATTTATTCGTATTTTCTTCGACGTTCTCTTCAATTTTAAGAAAAATTTCACAATTTAGACCTGCAAAAGTAAGCAAGTAAGTGGTTAAAGACAAGTCAAAGTGATGAAAAATAGCACTAGCGTAAAATACCATGACTAAAGAGCAATATTTATAATTATTACTAAATTTAACTGCACAATTGAGACATTTAGAAGCACAAAGCACGATTTACCACTACGAAGCATAGTGTCTAGTAATATAATTAAATATATTCGTTTTCTGCCTAGGCACAACTTAAGCTCATTAATAGCCAATATTAACATGCGAAATAGAGCTATTACTCTATTCTAGGTTACAGTAAAGATTTGCTGCCAAATCAGTTGATTTTAAGATTTAAAAGGCGGGGGTGTACCAAGCACAAGCAATCAAACACTGCCTATTTGTATACATTATTATAATTGCTATTGAACCGTAGGCACAAAAAAAGCACCCTAGGGTGCTTTTTTCGACTAGACCAGCAAGATTACTTCTTGCTGCTAAGTGCACCGAAACGCTTGTTGAAGCGATCAACACGGCCACCTGTATCAAGGATCTTCTGCTTACCTGTATAGAACGGGTGACACGCAGAACATACGTCTAGGTGAATATCTTTACAAAGCGTTGAACGAGTTTCGAACTTGTTACCGCAAGAGCACGATGCTGTGATCGTCTCGTAATTAGGGTGAATACCTTCTTTCATAGCAACCTCTAGTTAAGGCCGTATCGCTCTCCAAACCCGAAGTCTGGCACCATACGTAGTTATACAAAATTGTGGAGGCGTATTTTAGTGGTTAACTGGACAATCTACAAGCAATATTTCAGAGTTTTTTATCGTCATTGCTGGGGCTGTTTTCCAATACCATAATCTTAGGTATATACTTCGAGCCTGCGCTCACTTTATGGGATTGAAATATATGCTCATTCTTGAAGTAGCTTTGAAGCTACCATTACACCGCACATTCGATTATTTGCTACCAGCAACGATGCACGTTGTAACTGGGATGAGAGTAACAGTTAATTTTTCTAACCGTCGCTGTACTGCTATCGCACTCAATATAAAAGAGCGCACTGATGTGCCACAAGAGAAACTTAAACAGGTTATCGCAGTACTCGACGAACAGCCTGTTTTAAATCAGGCACAATTACATTTTTTGCATTTTGTCTCACAGTACTATTGCCATCCGATTGGTGATACATTATTCACAGCACTCCCTGCCGTGTTAAGAGATGGTGGCCACCCAGATAAAACCCAGATCCCTGTGGTAAGATTAACGGAAAAAGGGCAAACACTCCCTACACTACGCGCCAAAAAACAACAAGCTTTGCTTTCTCAGTTATATGAAGGTGGCGCAATAAAGTTAAGCGAACTCAAGGCACTTGGGTTTGCGAGTCAAACCATCAAAGCGCTCGAGACCAAAGCACTAATAGTACAGTCTATTGAACATGACAGCGACTGGGCACAAAACGAATTGCACCTAGGTGACAAGCCACGCCTAAACGATCAACAGGCTACCATTTGCAGTGCAATTAATGCACAAGTTGGCTACCGGACTTTCTTAATAGAAGGGGTAACGGGCAGCGGGAAAACCGAAGTGTATTTGCAAAGTCTTGAAAATATACTTAAGGCTGGAAAACAAGCGCTGGTATTGGTCCCAGAAATTGGCCTCACACCGCAAACCGTTAACCGTTTTAAGAAGCGTTTTACTGATCTTCCTATCGATCTATGGCACTCCAATTTAACCGATAACGAACGTCTACATACGTGGCGACGCGCCGAAAAGGGATTAAGCGCATTAGTAATCGGCACTCGTTCAGCCATTTTCTTACCGTTTAAGAGTCTTGGTATGATCATCGTTGATGAAGAACATGACAACTCTTTTAAACAACAAGAAGGTCTTCGTTACCACGCCAGAGATCTCGCTGCATTTCGTGCTCACCAAATAAACTGCCCTCTGCTTTTAGGAACAGCAACGCCCGCATTGGAAACGCTACACAAAGCCATTAATAACAAATATCAATTGGTGACGCTAAGTAAACGCGCACAAACTCAACATGATAACCAGTTTCACCTAGTCGATATGAAAGGTCAACCAGAGCAAGGCGGGTTTTCACCAATGAGTTTACATTGGATAGAAAAAACACTTAACCGCGCAAAGCAAGTGATGGTGTTTTTAAATCGACGCGGCTTCGCCCCAACATTAATGTGTCATGAGTGTGGATGGCTTAACACCTGCAAACACTGCTCCACCAGCGCCACATATCATAAAAATATGAATCGCTTGGTATGTCATCACTGCGGTGAACAAGATTTTGTGCCAAGGCAATGCCCTGACTGTGGTAGTACTCAAATTATGCCTACTGGGCTAGGTACTGAGCAGCTAGAAAGCTTTTTAACCGAACGCTTTGCGGATATTCCCGTCACTCGGATTGATCGCGATTCGACACGCCGCAAAGGTAGCCTTGAAAGTGCACTAGAAGACATAAACCAAGGAGGGGCACGTATATTAGTTGGCACGCAAATGCTAGCCAAAGGGCACCACTTTGCCGATGTCAGCCTTGTCGTGATCTTAGATGTAGATTCTGGTTTGTATTCTTGTGATTTCAGAGCGACTGAGCAGATGGCTCAATTAATCACGCAAGTTGCAGGACGTGCAGGTCGAGCCGGTGAAGCAGGAACCGTGCTACTACAAACCCATTTTCCAGAGCACCCACTATTACAAGATTTAATCAACAATGGTTACGGTGACTTTGCAAGATATGCACTAAAAGAGCGTGAAGAAGCCATGCTCCCTCCTTTTGCACACCTGGCTATCATTCGCGCCGAAGCCACAAACATCAACACTGTGTTGCAGTTTTTATCAGATTTGGTTCCAGCTACCCCCTATCCTGGTATACAATTGCTAGGTCCAATTCCTGCGCCGCTTGAAAGAATTGCAGGAAAGTTCAGGTATCAGTTACATATACACGCACAACAACGCACTGTGCTTCGCAACTATCTTTCGCAACTTGCGCGCTATATTTCAACGCACGAGTCTGCCAACCGAGTTCGCTGGAGCATAGATGTAGATCCAATGGATAGCTATTAGAAACCAATGACTCATGGCACAGCACGATTACATCAATAAAAAACCCAAAGGGAAAGGCAAAACAAAACCCGAGAAAACCACAAAATTTCCTGTTGTAGCAACTATCGCTGCATTACTGTTAATTGGTGGTTTTGCTTATGGTCTATGGTTTATCAAGACCAATGCGGATCCTAAAGAAGTAGAGCAAGCTAAAAATCCACACCCTGCTCAAGAGCAAACCGTGGTTAAACCAAAACCGCGCCCACCTGAGTTCATCGAAGAAATCAAAAATCATGAAATCAAGGTAGAAGTCAAAGAAATCGAAAGTAAAGGCCCCTATCAAATGCAATGCGGGTCATTTAAGACCCATGCTCAAGCTGAAGCAATGAAGGCTAAAGTGGCATTTGCGGGTCTAATCGCTGAGATCCGCCGTACCGAAGGCAGCAATGGTGTGTGGTATCGCGTTCGTTTAGGGCCTTATGATACTAAGCGTTTGGCTGAAAGTGACAAAAACAAGCTACAGCGAGTCGGGATATTTGGCTGTGGGATTTGGGGCTGGACTTGATTTTTATCAGTCTACCCATATTTCTTACTAATCTTGAGTTACACGGGTACAAACCCGGATAAGGATTACTATGACTACCATCGTTAGCGTTCGTCGAGATGACAAAGTGGTTATCGGCGGTGATGGCCAAGTTTCACTTGGTAACACAGTTATGAAGGGCAACGCGCGTAAAGTACGCCGCCTATACAATGGTAAGGTACTAGCTGGTTTCGCTGGCGGTACAGCAGACGCATTTACATTATTTGAACGCTTTGAAGCTAAGCTTGAGATGCACCAAGGCCATCTCACCAAAGCAGCCGTAGAAATGGCAAAAGATTGGCGCACAGATAGAGCACTGAGAAAGCTTGAAGCTTTGCTTGCAGTAGCCGATGAAACCGCCTCACTTATCATCACTGGTAACGGTGATGTTGTCCAGCCTGAGCATGACCTTATTGCTATCGGCAGTGGTGGTAATTTCGCACAAGCGGCAGCAACTGCACTAATTGAGAATACAGACTTGAGTGCGAAAGAGATCGTAGAAAAGAGCCTAAAGATTGCAGGCGACATCTGCGTATTTACTAATAATTTCCAAACTATCGAAGAATTGTAATAGGACTCGTCATGACAGCTATGACTCCAAGAGAGATTGTGCACGAGCTTGATCAACATATTATTGGTCAGGATAAAGCTAAAAAAGCCGTTGCGATTGCACTACGTAACCGCTGGCGTCGTATGCAGCTTGATGAAGAGTTGCGTGCAGAAGTTACACCAAAAAATATTCTGATGATTGGCCCAACCGGTGTTGGTAAGACTGAAATCGCCCGCCGTTTAGCAAAGCTGGCAAATGCACCATTTATTAAAGTCGAGGCCACCAAATTCACTGAAGTGGGCTATGTTGGTAAAGAAGTTGAAACCATCATTCGTGACTTGGTTGAAGTGTCTTTTAAACTGACCCGTGAACAGCAAACCAAAAAGTTTAAGTTTCGCGCAGAAGAAGCAGCAGAAGAGCGTATTTTAGATGCACTTTTACCACCTGCAAAAGATGCCTGGGGTGAGTCTCAACCAAATGAAAACTCATCGACACGTCAAGTATTTCGCAAGAAACTACGCGAAGGACAGTTAGATGATAAAGAGATTGAGATAGACATCGCTGAAACGGCTCCTCACGTTGAAATTATGTCACCTCCTGGTATGGAAGAGATGACCAATCAGCTACAGAGCATGTTCCAAAATATGTCAGGTGATAAGAAAAAGAGCCGCAAGCTAAAAATCAAAGAAGCACTTAAGCTACTAATTGAAGAAGAAGCTGCAAAGCTGGTTAATCCAGAGGAGCTTAAAGAGCAAGCTATTGAATCGGTTGAACAAAACGGTATCGTGTTTATTGATGAAATCGATAAGATTTGTAAGCGCGGAGAGTCTTCAGGGCCTGATGTTAGCCGTGAAGGTGTACAACGTGACTTGCTACCACTTATCGAAGGTTCTACGGTTAATACAAAGCACGGTATGGTAAAAACTGACCATATTTTGTTTATCGCATCAGGTGCTTTCCAAATGGCTAAGCCGTCGGACTTAATCCCTGAACTACAAGGTCGTTTACCCATTCGCGTTGAGCTAGAAGCGCTTACTGCTGGTGACTTCAAACGTATTCTAACTGAGCCAAATGCTTCTCTTACAGAGCAGCAACAGGCACTACTTAAAACTGAAGACGTTACTATCGACTTTACCGATGATGCCATCACCAAACTGGCTGAAGCTGCATATCAGGTCAACGAGAAAACTGAAAACATCGGTGCACGTCGCCTTCACACTGTGATGGAAAAGCTGATGGAAGAGATTTCATTCGATGCCAGTGAAAAGGCCGGTGACACCTTAACGATTGATGCTGCTTATGTTGAACAACATTTAGATATGCTTGTTCAAGACGAAGACCTAAGCCGCTTCATCTTGTAAAAGAAAGTCAAAAAGGCGGAGCAAAGCTCCGCTTTTTTATGAATAAAGACAAGTTAAGTTATACCGATTATCTTAATTGATTGGCCTATTTTGAGGCGAGAAAACCTTCTCAATAACTAGGGAGAATTTCTCTATTTAGTCTGAGGCTTGGATAGGGAGTGTTTCAACTCATTGTTGCTAAAGCACAACTTAGTTTTTCCCTTGTCTACCCAGAAAGTTTTAGGGAAAACACCGTTTCCGCGTCCTGCTCTCACTAAGGTATCTACATCCTGTAGGCAAGGCATGGCTATTGGAAGTGAATTCAACGTAGTTAGCGTCAGATTTACGCCTTCACATTAAACAAGTATTAAGTAAATTGGTAGCAGCTATTTTGGTTCAGGAATGGCTGTATAATGCACTACCCTTCATATTGCTTGAAGAGTTAATTTCATTGGTATGGAACAGTATGTATCAGGTAACTAAACTTCACTATCACACGCTAAGCAAAGTACTCGACGTTTATTTTGAGGACGGCAGCTACTACTGCCTAAAAGCCGAATACTTACGAACACATTCCCCATCTGCAGAAGTTCAAGGGCACACTCCTGCACAAAAACAGTTGGTACTAAACAAACAAAGTGTGAGCATCAAAGCGATTGAGCCCATTGGCCATTATGCCGCACGGCTTATTTTTGATGATGGTCATGAATCAGGGCTCTTTAGTTGGCAATACCTACATACCATAGCCACACAACACGATAAATTATGGCAGGAATACTTGGATGCGGTAGAAAAGCATCACGCCAAAAAGGACAGCGTACCTATCAAGTTTGTGCCTTAATCAAACTTCCATAACAATGCCTGCAGCTCATGGTACTGAGTAAAGTCTTCTGAAATACAATGTACGTCTCCATATTTTGATTACAGACGTATACAACTTCTTGCTTTACCCTAGCATATTGCCTCGCAATATCTGAAAATGTAATTAACCTGAGGTTTGGATAAGGAATGCTCTAGCTCTTTGTTGTTAAAGTACAGCTTAACTTACCACCTTGTCTAGCTAGAGAGTTTTAGTGGAAACACCGCTTCCGCGTCCAGCTCTCGCTATGGTACCTCATCCTGTAGACGAGGCGAATTTACGCACCAGTAGGTGCCTATTGGAAGTGAGCTCAACGCAGTTAACGCTAAAACTGGCTGCTAAAAAGGCATTAATTATCCGCAGTTCAGGTTATACCTTAGAGTCAAAAACAAAAATCCCCACTATCAATCAGTGGGGATTTGGTATAAATAAGCAGTGGTTTCAGCGTTTATACTGTGTACTTCGCAACCGCCTCATGTAACACGCGCGCTTGCTCTGCCACTTCTTCACTACTTTGTGCATTAGAATGTGCATGCTCAGAAGCGCTCTGTGCAATATCTCTAATTTTAACGACATTCTTATTCACTTCAGAAGCAACTTGATTTTGTTCATCAATAGCAGTGGCGATATGCGTACTCATTTCCATGATCGTTTGCACATCTTGCGTGATCATACTAAGTAGCTCGCCGGCCTTTTCAGCTTGAGAAACACTCTCATTACCCTGTTCACGGCACTGATCCATGATGTTAACTACCTCTCGTGTGCGCTGCTGCAACGTGGAGATAATACTTTCAATCTCTTGTGTTGAATCTTGGGTACGCTGAGCAAGAGAGCGAACTTCATCTGCAACAACCGCAAAGCCTCGGCCCTGCTCGCCAGCTCGCGCAGCCTCAATGGCAGCATTGAGTGCAAGTAAATTAGTTTGTTCGGCAATACCACGAATAACATCCAGTACTGAGCCAATAGTCTCACCATCACGCTCAAGTTGAGCAACAACGCTTGAAGCCCCCCCGAGTGACTCAGATAACTGCATAATATGCTCAATTGTAGCAGTCACTTCACGACGGCCTTGCTGGGCATTTTCGTTTGTGGTTTCTGCTTTATGTGCAGCCTCACCTGTATTATGAGAGATATCTTGAATTGTCGCTTGCATTTCAGTTGCTGCGGTTGCCACCATATCAGCTTCATGAAGTTGCTCAGACATACCAGCGCTGGTCTGTGCCGTCGTCTCGGTGAGGTGATTGGTGGCTTCATTTATTGTCGCCAACGCACCGTTTACATCCGCGATTAAATGTCTAAAGTCCGTTATTAAGCTATTGAAGTCTCGCGTCATAATTGTGATTTCATCGTTACCACTTTGCTCGATCTGCAAACTTAAATTATTATCACGACGGATCCGCTCAATCGTCTGATACACCCGTTCAACTGGTTGAATGATGGAGCGGCTGGTTGAAAGCACCAATGTCATTACAATGATACTGGCAACTATAAACACACCTATCGCAACCATTTGTGTTTGATCGACGTTTTCCTTAATCGCGCTTTTGGCTTGCTCCACCACAGCATTCACAATCGCATCGCTTCTCTCAACGATTGCCTTCATCTTCCCTAATGCCCCACTATCCAGATCTAAACCAAGCCTTTCTTGAGCTGCGACTAAACCTGCAAATTTAACTTGATAAGTATTAAGGAGAGTAAGTAGCTGAGATTGATATTGCGAGCTAAAGCCAGCTGCACGGATCTCTTTAGCAAACTGGGTGACTAGGTCATTAAATCGTGTCAAATATTTCGTGTCGAGGCGAAGCATAAAATCTTTTTCGGCTCTGCGAAGTTGCAGCATAGTCGCAAGCAACTGATAATTTTGCTGCTCTTTTAGCAAAGTTTCGACTTCATGCACTGCTCCCCTAAGCTCACCATATAGCGCATCTTTTGGGTGCAAACCTATCGTTCTTTGAAGCTCTACAACCTTTTGAAAGTCGGTAAAGTAACTTTTCGTAATCGCCTCAAGCTGATTGGTTTCACTTAAATCAATACCAAACTCAGTAAAAGTAGTTTGAAGTAAATCAAGTTTTGTCTGTAGTAGGCGATATTCTGCCTCAAACTTTTCTAGCGCTTCTTCCTCTTTATAGAACAGGAAGTTTTTCTCATGCTTACGCATTGCTAATTCATGAATTTCGAGCTCTTCTGCATATTGAATTGACTCATTCAATTTGAGCATAGTTCGAGCTTCGAACATGATCATAAATAACATTACGATTAAGGCCATCCCTACCACTAATGCATTCAATTGCAAACGACGTCTGATAGTTAGATTTTCTAATACCGCCATTGGCTTACCTACAATATGAAATGATCACAGTCAGTATAGTTGAAGCCGAAACGGATTACCTCATTCTAATTAGTTATTCTGGGCTGATATTACAAAATAATATATTCAAGCCACCTTTTTAAACATTAAATTAACATCGCGCCATAAATGCTGATGTAGCGATGCGACGTCATGCCATTGTCCTTTTACCAACCACTCAACTAGGAAGTGAGGATCTGATGGAAAGAAAATCGAATGCTCCATTGATGAGTTCAGCCATTCTTCCAAGGCGCCAGCATTTAAATAATTCATCACTTGCGCCAACCCAAGCGAGGCTAAAGTCTGGGCATTATTTTGTTGTTCAAACTGCCCTTCTAGCGGTTTTAATAATAGTTTTTTGCCTAACTTTAACGCTTCACTTGAAAGTTCAAATCCGGCATTCGCAATCACGCCGCTGGTATTTTTTAAGTCTTGAATAAACCCCGCTCTACTTGGCTTTCTAAGGTGAATATGCTGCCGTGAGCTATTTTGGGCTTCTGGGTGATAACAATAAAACTCTTTGTCAGGGAAGTCTTTTAGCAATTCAATCACACTTTCAAGCGCTTCAAATGGAAGGTAAACTAGTACTTTATTGGCGATTGATGCACATTGCTCTTGCTCTGCTTCGTACGGAATGAAGGGAGGAATAATGTGCTTATCAAAAGGCTGCCAATGTACTCCTAAATGGATATCAGCAGGTGCAAAATAGCGGATCAACGCACGGTGCCAAGGTTGAATAGCGAATTGTGGCACCGCACTATATAGATAAGAAGCTTGATGACTCATCGCAAGAACAGGTACTTTTGCCATTTTTCCAGCCCAAGCACTCACTGGCTCAAAGTCATTAAAAATGAGGTCATACCCTGACACATCAAGCTGCTTAACATCACGAATAAACTCTCCAAATTTAAGCGATTGCAATGTTTTTAAACGATTCAGTTGGCCATGCTCAGTCACAAACGATAAACCACGACAGCTACGGTATTCTCCAAAGTCATGCATATCGAAATAGTTCTTCGACGGGCGACCGGTAAAAAAGTAGTCCACTGACACACCCATGTCGCGAAAGCAATTCGCCATCACCCGTGCTCGAGTGGTATGGCCATTACCTGTTCCTTGAACACCATATAGTATTTTCATAAACTTCCTAACATCAAAATCGCTACACTTGCACATGCAATGCCCATTATGGCACCAAGTACGACATCAAGCGGGTAATGCACGCCAACAATCACTCGTGACAAAGACACTCCGGTTGCCCATATCATTAACGGAAAAGTAGCCAGAGGAAGATGTTCTATTAGACAAGTCGCATATAGCCAAGCACCTGCACTGTGCCCTGATGGCAAGCTAAACTTATCGCTTGGTGTGAGTAATGCTTTTACTGCATAGCAATCACAGGGGCGCAGTCGAGCAAAGCGATTTTTAAAATAAAAGTAAAGCGGTCTCTCTATTACAAAAGCCACCATTACCGTTAGCGCAAACTGCTGACCCAGGGGCTCTAAAAAGAGCGCACATGCAATCGCCACCAACACATACAGCCCACCATTACCACTTTTCGATAAGCCTAATGCTATTAACCTAAACCAATTTCTCGGTTTTGGGCAAAACACCACAAAATAAAGTGCAGTGTCTAACTCTGCTAATTTTGCCTTCATTACTTGGGTCACGCTTAATTGCTCACAATATCAGCATAGAAGAGCAAAATAACAAATCGGTGACACTTTTAAGACACAAATATGTAAGTTGAATCAAAGCATTGCTAAGCACAAGTATGAGAGTATACTGGGTAATGATAATCAATATTCGAGGATCCAATATGGAATACAGCACTTCTGATCTTTGCGACCACTTTGCCGATGTGGTGGACGTGCTAGAGCCTATGTTCATCAACTTTGGCGGCCAAATATCATTTTGTGGTCGAATCACTACCGTCAAATGTTTTGAGAATAACGAGCAAATCCAAGATGTGCTGCAACAAGATGGCACAGGTCGCGTTTTACTCGTTGACGGTGGCGGCTCTACCAGACGCGCCTTAATTGATATTGATTTAGCAGAGCTCGCTGTTGAGAATAATTGGCAAGGTATTATTGTCTATGGTGCTGTTCGCCATGTCGATGAATTAGAAGAGAGCGATATTGGCATTCAAGCGATCGCATCTATTCCAGTGGCAGCAGACAGTAGTGGCAGTGGTGAAGTCGGGATCCCTGTAAACTTTGCTGGTGTTTCGTTTTATGAAGATGACTTCGTCTATGCCGACTCGACAGGCATCATCATCTCAGCAGAAGAGCTGGTCTTAGAAGACGAAAACGAAATAGATTAAACATCAGAAGAATAAGTCATGAATACTGCAGTTCGTATATATGATGAAAGCCATATCTCACAATTTGTAAAAGCCAGAGCTGGGGAAACGCGCCTTTGGCAAAATATCAGCTTTTTACAATGTGAGCATGATTATGCAGCATCACTAAAAGATGCTGCACAATTTGGGATCCGCTACGTATTGCTCGGTATTCCCGAAGACATTGGCCCTCGAGCTAATTGCGGTTTAGGTGGCGCGGCACTTGGCTGGCAGGCGTTCCTCCAACGTTTTCTCAACCAACCTAATAACCAATTTCTTGGTGGCGATAAAATTCTTCTACTCGGTGAAGTGAATATAGAAGAAATACAAGCAGCCTCTTGCGAGTTAAGTAATCAAGATACTGAACAGCTAGATAGATTAAGACAGTTGTGCTCAGAGGTCGACAAGCAAGTGATTAGCGCACTGACTCCGATTTTTGCAGCCGGTTTGGAGCCTATAATCATAGGTGGTGGCCACAACAACGCTTATGGTATTTTACAGGCATATCACGGTGCAACTCAACAAGCGGCGTGCGCTATTAACTTTGATCCTCACGCCGATTTTAGAGCATGTGAGGGAAGGCATAGCGGAAATGGCTTTAACTATGCGTACCAAGCAGGCAGTTTATCTAGTTATCATGTTATCGGCTTGCATGAGCATAAAAATAATCAAACGATTTTGGAGCAGTTAGGTAAAGCTGGGTTTGGTTTTTCGAGCTATCAAGCAATAAAAACACGGCGAACTTTGAGCTTGCCTGAGGCGCTAGACAAAGCACTCGCACAACTTCCTCATCATGCCCCTCTGGGTGTCGAGTTAGATGTCGATGCAATTATTGAAATGCCAGCTAGTGCACTTACTTATCAAGGCTTTACCTGTGATGATGCAGAGTATTTTGTCTACCGTTTAGCTCAGCATCCGAATACAAAGTACGTCCACCTCTGTGAAGCAGCACCGGCCCAGCATCCACTTGGAGAGCGTACTGGGTTAGCGCATTGTGGCCAAGTGTTAACTAGTCTTGCTAACGCCTACATCAGCACGCGACACACGTAATACCAATTAGCTGAAGCAAGTAAATTGGTATTACAGGTTTTGCTTCAGCCAACTAATCAATACATTACTATTTTGTGGTCTAGAAAAGTAAAAACCTTGAGCTGCGATTGTTCCGATGCTCTTAACAAACTCTAGCTGCCCCGCAGATTCAATCCCCTCACCGATGACTAAACAGTCTTTTTCTTGGTGCATTTCAACAATTCCCTTTACCAAAGATTTTGTATGTCCCATCGACTCAGGATCCTGAGTCATGCTTCGAGAGAGTTTCACATAATCAAATCGTAATGCGGGTACCTTAGCCAAAACAAGCGGAGCATCCCCGAAGCTATCAACACACATTTTTACGCCAAGGTTTTTCAACCTACTGATCATCGCAATCTCTTGCTCATTTAACTCAGCAAGCATATTCGCTGGGCATTCAATAATAATAGCCCCTGGACTTAACTGATGATGTAGCAAGGTATAATCAATAAATTCGATAAAACTTTCACTTAACAGCTCAGCACCAAAAACGTTAATACTGATCGGTACAGCGATCCCTTCCATCTTGAGCGCCAATGCTATCTCGCATGCTCGCTCCAATACATATTGAGCGACAGGAATGGCAAGCCCGACTAAACGAATATCATCAATAAACTCATGTGCACTTAAGATCCCTTGTTTGGGATGTTGCCAGCGCAGTAACAACTCAACAAACTCGATCCCATTATCTTCATGGCGAATAACTGGATGAAAATAAAGCTCAAACTCAGATCTAAAATTGATCTTAGCAAGCTCCGATAACCTAACTTGTTGCTCAAGGCGATGGATCTGCATGCGTTGTTGATAAGGCACTACCTGTTGAAGGCTTTGTTGGTGGGTTGCAATTTGGGAATCGAGTGCCAAAAATACACAGGAGATCAAATTCTCTAATTGACCCATTTCCTCATCACAATTGACATAGCTTGCTCTCATTGTGATTTCTAAAGTACAACTACCAACATTAAATGGCTTTAAGGTGCTGTTTGCGATTTCTTCGATAAGCTGCTCGTGTAAATGATTGCCGTGTTGCAAAGAGCATACAAACGCAAAGTTGAGACCGCCCAAATGTGCCATTTTAGCCGTTTCATTACCATGAGTGATCGCCATCACGTCGCCGGACTGCAAACATTGAGCAACACGGTTCGCTGACTGAGCTAAAAGCAGATCGCCAAACTCACGACCTAAGTGAAAGTTAACCTGTTCAAAGCCCATCAGTCGAACTAGTACAAGCATGCAAGAATGGCCATTCGTTTGCCTGTATTCATTAAACGCACGCTTAAAACTTTGTCTTCCTGGCAACCCTAAGCTTTCATGCTCAATGTCATCGCTATCCTCCTCCTCCCGATTTAGCATCTCTGTTTGTTGATATGTCTGATAAATCAGCAGCAAAACGTACATAACAACAATAGCAATAGCACTATATTGAGCAGCACTAACCCACACATATTCAGACACAACCCATGTAATAAGCGCAATGATAGCCGTCATACTAATTAATAGCATGCCGCTTCTGTGAGTTTGTAAGCCTTCGAACAAATATAAGAGCAATACCAAAGTCAGCAGGTATAAAAAAGTGGTGTCACCAGTCAGGGCCAGTAACACAGCAACAATCGCGCTTGTCACATGCGCGATTTTTAGCGTTGCGCTGGAGCGCGTGAGTAATAGAGCAAGTGCTCCCATTAGCACTGCGCCAACGATCCCCGCCGTCAATGGCGTAATGAGTAGCACGATTCCTTCAGACAGCAATATTTCTGTGACACTGCCATTTGCTGTTGAAATTGAGAGCATAATTAACTGCTTATAAAAGTTTCATTACTGACTAAGTTTACCCAAGATCCACAAATTTGACAGGTCAGCTATGCCAAATTGATAACTTAACTGAGCAGGGTGAGTAATATTCCATAACGCTAAATCTGCACGCATACCAATCCTTAAAATACCGCGGTCTTTAAGACCCAGTGCTTTGGCTGCATTTCTCGTCACACCACAGAGGGATTCTTCTGGCGTCATTCTAAACAAGGTACAGGCCATATTTAGCATTAACCTAAGTGAACAAAGTGGTGCAGTCCCTGGGTTAAAATCACTGGCTATTGCCATAGCCACTTGATGTTTTCTGAGTAATTCAATCGGGGGCTTTTGTGTTTCTCTCAAGAAATAGAAAGCGCCGGGCAGCAACACAGCTGTCACGTCACCTTTCGCCATCGCCTTAACCCCCGCTTCATCCAGATACTCAATATGATCAGCAGATAACCCTTTAAAGTCGGCAACCAGTTCACTCCCATGCTGATTAGATAGCTGCTCGGCATGACACTTTATTTTTAGTCCCAGAGCTTGTGCTCGTTCAAAAACTTGTTTGGTTTGCTGATATGAAAACCCAACATTCTCGCAAAATACATCCACAGCAGTTGCCAATTGGCGCTCCGCAACTAAAGGCAACATCGTATCGCATACTAAATCAATATAAGCTTGGCTATTATCTTTATATTCCGGCGGTAGCGCATGCGCACCTAAAAATGTGCTATGGACATCAATTGGGTGGTGATCATTCAGTAGTTGATTGATTTCCAATAATTTCAGTTCATTATCAACATCAAGACCGTAGCCAGATTTACTCTCAACTGTGGTCACTCCTTCTCTTAAAAGGCTGTTGAGACGGTCTTTGCCATTTACAAATAAGGACTCTCTATCGGCTAAACGCGTTGCTTTGACCGTGCTTGCGATCCCTCCACCTTGCGCTGCAATCTCCTGATAGGATGCGCCTAGTAACCTTTGTTCAAATTCGTTGGCTCGAGATCCTGAGAATAAAATATGCGTATGGCAGTCAATTAACCCTGGTGTTAACCATTGGCCATTCGCTTTGTGAATGGGCGTCGCTAGCGCATCGGTTTCAGGCAGTGATGAACAAGGGCCAAGCCAGCTGATTTTACCGTCCTTGATAGCTATAGCCGCGTTTTCTATTGCTCCATAAGGGTTATCGAGGGTGGGATCCATGGTTGCGAGGTTAACATCAATAATCAATAAATCAGCTTCTAACATTATCGTTTTCCTATCTAAACCTGAATACTCTGAGGTGAAACAGTCCGCAATTGCTCAATAAGAGAAGTATAGAGACCATAAATTTATGCCCTGAGTCTAACAGGCATACTTGTATATACAAGATAAATGTGCCATCTTTATTTACATAAATACTAACTCGAGATAACAACAGTGGCCGATCTTCCAAAGTTTGCGTTGATAAAACAGTATATTATCGACAACATTCGTGCAGCTCGTTGGCACGAGAACGACCGGGTTCCCTCGGAGAATGAATTAGCGGATCAGTTTACAGTGAGTAGAATGACTGCAAGGCGTGCACTAAGCGAGCTCACTGAAGCTGGAATTTTAACTCGTAGCCAAGGGTTAGGTACTTTTGTAGCAAGCTTTAAATCTCAGTCTTCCCTATTGGAGATCCGAAACATTGCTGATGAGGTGAATGCACGTAATGGTAAGTATACCTGTACAGTATTAACGCTAGAATTAATTGCAGCCGTTGCACCTATTGCTATCGCTCTTGGTGTTGAAGCTAATGCACCTGTGTATAGAAGCGTTATCGTTCATAATGAAAATGAGCAACCGCTGCAAGTTGAAGAGCGCTTTGTAAATCCGCTGTCAGCGCCTGAATATCTTGACCAAAACTTTGAACAGATCACACCACATGAGTATTTATCTCACGTTGCACCGCTGACTGAAGCAAGGCATACGGTGGAAGCCATTATGCCATCACAAGAAGTTTGCCAATGGCTTGGACTGTATAATGAGGAACCCTGTCTGCAAATGATTCGCAGAACCTGGTCAGCAAAAGGGATTGTCAGCTTTGCACGCCTCATTTCACCGGGCAGTAAATACCGACTAGGTGGGCACCTCACCTTTAAACAGAAACAATAAATACAATACGCCGTGGCTAAAGCGCTACGGCAGCATCATCAACACACATAATAACGCGCTTATTATGTAAAAAATAAGCACACAACCTAACGAAGCGAAGTTCAACTATGCTTTCCACTAGACTTCTCACTTAGGTTGTATATACAACAGGAGAGAGCAGAATGAGTGAAAACCCAAGATTAGACACAAATCGCGAGATCCGCGCACCGCGGGGAACAGAGATCACCGCAAAGAGCTGGCTTACCGAAGCCGCAAAGCGAATGTTGATGAACAACCTTGACCCTGAAGTGGCTGAGCACCCTAATGCACTGGTGGTTTATGGTGGTATTGGTCGTGCCGCTCGCGACTGGGCATGTTTTGATAAAATCGTTGAAACGTTAGACCGCTTAGAAGAAGATGAGACCTTACTGGTGCAATCAGGTAAACCGGTCGGCGTATTCAAAACTCACAGTAATGCGCCTCGTGTCTTAATTGCTAACTCAAATTTAGTACCACATTGGGCGAACTGGGATCACTTCAACGAGCTGGATAAAAAAGGTCTGATGATGTATGGCCAAATGACCGCAGGCTCTTGGATCTATATTGGCTCACAAGGTATTGTACAGGGCACATACGAGACTTTTGTCGCGATGGCAAAACAACACTTCAATGGTGAAGCAAAAGGCAAGTGGATCCTAACCGGTGGCCTTGGCGGCATGGGCGGTGCGCAGCCACTCGCAGCAACAATGGCTGGTTTTAGCGCCCTCGTTGTTGAATGTGATGAGTCACGAATTGATTTTCGTCTTAACACACGCTACGTCGACCGAAAGGCAACCACACTTGATGAAGCGTTAGCTATCATTAATGAAGCTAACGCTTCTGGACAACCAGTATCCGTTGGTCTGTTGGGCAATGCTGCGGATGTTTATGCTGAGTTGGTTGAGCGCAACATCACGCCTGACGCAGTGACCGACCAAACTTCTGCGCACGACCCACTAAACGGCTACTTACCGCAAGAGTGGACTATGGCTCAGGCAGCTGCACTTCGTCAAAGCGATCCACAAATGGTTGTAAAAGCGGCAAAACAATCTATGGCGGTGCAAGTAAAAGCCATGCTAACGCTGCAATCGCGCGGAGCTGCAACAACTGATTACGGGAATAACATTCGCCAAATGGCGCTAGAGGAAGGGGTCGATAACGCCTTTGATTTCCCGGGTTTTGTTCCTGCTTATATTCGCCCACTGTTTTGCCAAGGCATAGGTCCATTCCGCTGGGTTGCGTTATCTGGCGATCCTGAGGATATTTATAAAACAGACGCGAAGGTTAAAGCACTTATTCCAGACGACCCACACCTTCACAATTGGTTAGACATGGCACGCGAACGTATTCAATTCCAAGGTCTACCTGCTCGTATTTGCTGGGTTGGGCTAAAAGATAGAGCACGCCTTGCACGAGCATTCAATGAAATGGTCAAAAATGGGGAACTCAAAGCACCAATTGTTATTGGCCGTGATCACTTAGATTCTGGCTCTGTAGCGAGTCCAAACCGGGAAACCGAATCAATGATGGATGGCTCCGATGCAGTATCAGACTGGCCGTTACTCAATGCCCTGTTAAATACCGCAGGTGGTGCAACGTGGGTCTCACTGCATCACGGTGGTGGCGTTGGTATGGGCTTTAGCCAACATTCTGGCGTAGTCATTGTGGCGGATGGCACAGACGAAGCTGACGCTCGTTTATCTCGGGTACTATGGAACGATCCAGGCACCGGTGTGATGCGCCACGCAGATGCAGGATATGACATTGCAAAAGACTGTGCAAAAGAACAGAAACTTGATTTACCAATGCTGGAAGGAAAGTAAGCATGTACTCACTAAATTTACTCCCAGGCCAGTTGACGCTGAGTATTTTGCGCCAAATCAACCGACACCCTGTATCTTTAAGCCTTGATGAGTCAGCAAAAGCGGCCATTGAAAACAGTGCAGAAACTGTACAACAAGTGATTAAAGAAGGTCGCACTGTGTATGGGATCAACACCGGCTTTGGACTACTTGCTAACACAAAGATTGCTAAAGATGAGCTGGAGTTATTGCAGCGTTCTATTGTACTGTCGCATGCAGCTGGCATTGGCGAGCTGATGGACGATAGTACTGTCCGACTCATGATGGTGTTGAAGATCAACTCGCTATCTCGAGGGTTTTCTGGGATCCGCCTTAAAGTGATTGAGTTTTTGGCAGCCTTGTTGAATGCGCAAGTCTATCCATGCGTACCAAAGAAAGGTTCGGTCGGTGCATCTGGCGACCTTGCACCATTATCACATATGTGTTTACCGCTATTAGGGGAAGGCCAAGTACGTCACCAAGGCAAACTCATTGATGCTAAAGAAGGCTTAAGGATCGCTGGACTTGCGCCACTTACATTAGCTGCCAAAGAAGGCCTAGCGCTATTAAATGGTACACAAGCATCCACTGCTTTTGCATTGCAAGGCCTGTTTAGAGCTGAGGATCTTTATGCCCAAAGCTGCGTAGTTGGTTCAATGAGTATAGAAGCGGCGATGGGAAGTCGCTCACCATTCGACGCACGTATCCATGAGGTTCGCGGTCAACAAGGTCAAATAGATACTGCATTTGCGTTTCGCGATATATTGCAAGCTCGTTCTGAAATCAGTGACGCCCATGTAGACTGTGAAAAAGTTCAAGACCCATATTGTTTACGCTGTCAACCACAAGTCCTTGGTGCTTGTTTAACTCAGATCCGCCAAGCAGCTGAGGTTATCCTTATTGAGTCGAATGGTGTTACTGATAACCCATTGGTCTTTGCAGATGCCGGTGACATTATCTCAGGCGGCAACTTCCACGCAGAGCCTATTGCTATGGCTGCTGATAACCTAGCGATCGCGATTGCTGAAATTGGTGCCTTAGCTGAGCGTCGTATAGCCCTGCTCATCGACTCAAGTTTATCAAAATTACCACCCTTCTTAGTTAACAATGGCGGTGTAAATTCTGGCTTTATGATTGCACAAGTCACCGCAGCCGCATTGGCCTCTGAAAACAAAACACTCGCACACCCAGGCAGTGTTGACAGTCTGCCAACCTCAGCCAACCAAGAAGACCATGTTTCAATGGCCACATTTGCAGCAAGGCGTTTGCAAGACATGGCCGACAACACTCAAGGAGTGTTGGCAGTAGAATACCTAGCAGCCGCACAAGGGCTGGATTTTAGAGCGCCACTTAAACCATCGAGTAAAGTAACAGAAGCCCACCATATTCTTCGTGAAGTGGTGACTTTCTATGATAAAGACCGCTATTTCGCGCCAGATATCGAAGCTGCAAATAATTTACTGGAGCAAGCAGCGCTGGCACACCTACTGCCAGCTCAGCTATTACCGTCAACTCCAGTTACATAATCTCAATAAATCGCATGACGATACTCAAAGCCGAGCTCAGTAATACGCTCGGCTTTTATAATGCGATCCTGAGTTGCAGAGGATGCAAACGTCGGCTCTGGATTACCCAACTGTTTACAGTGGCGTTGGTAAAACGCTTTTCGTGTTGGATGAGACGGATAACAAATGTTATAGATATCTGCTGCTTCCTGCCAGTGAGCAACAATGCTAGTTATCGCCGCAACGACATCATCCCTATGTACCATATTGACTCGAGCATTTGCTGAGCTTGATAACGCTTTACCCGCAACAAACCTGCCAGGCTCTCGGTTTGGCCCTTGTAAACCAGCAAGGCGTGCAATCTTACCGCCACTATTTAGCACCCGCTCTTCAGCATCTCTAAGTATACTAACTCGTAAAGTTGACTTGTCAGCAAGTGCGCCTTGCTCATCATATTCCGCGTCAGCTGTGTCATAAACCCCAGTGCTAGAACAAAGCAAAAACCCTTTAGCAGACATTTTCTTGGCCAGAGATAAAGCCTGCTCTAAGGTGTTAAGGTAATTACTATCAACCTGTCTGGCTCTTGGCGGGATAGCACAGATCCAATAAGCATGTTCTAGGGTCACAGAGTGCTCAACTTGGCCTTGCTCCGTCAACACGAATTGTCTAGACCAAGGGTGAGTATGATGCAATTGTGTTCTCGTCCCCTCAACTTGCCAACCTTGTAGCTGAGCGTGTTGACATATTGCCTGACCTAGCCATCCTGCACCTAATACCACAACATTACAATTTAATACTTTCATCTTAATATAGCCTTACCCTTTGAGTTCACTTGTATTATCTATGTAAAACAAGTCAACGCAAACGGTAGCGTTCTGTTTTTATCTATGGTTTATTATTGTTTGCATAAGCTAAAAATAAGAACTGTCATGCTCGAGAATTTATCCCTACGAAAGAAAATATTGCTGTTGATCGGCGGCACTATTTCGATGTTGTTAATCATCGCATCAAGCTTTTTTGTAAATCATATTGCAACACTCTCAAGAGAGGGGATTGAACGGGAAACACAAAGCTATATTCAGGCTGAAAAACTTGCCATGGAAGCATTTTTTGGTCAGTACGGCAAAGTCGTTGAAACCTTTGTCTCTACCCCACATAACATTCATTGGTTCGAGAATTACAAAACACGCGGTGCTGATCTTAGTCGCGATAAAGATTATCAAGAGGTTAACGAAGACTTAGTTCGGATAGCCCGTGGTGATGAAAATATTCTCTCGGCTTTCATCGCGTCTGCCAATACCGGTGAGTACTTTAAAGAAAACGACCGAACTTCAGCTTATTCTGATGGCAGGCCTTACTACGCTTACAAGCGTCCTTGGTGGCAAGAAACACTTGATGTCGGTCAGTTGTATGTTGGCCCAATTGCCACAGATATAAACACAGGGGCTGTTTCAGCCGTGATCCGCCAACCTATTTATGGCAGTAATGGTAAATTAGTCGCTATGGGTGGTGTTGATCTGCAAATTAATAAATTAAATGACATGGTGGAGCAAATCCAGTTTCAAGGTAAGGGCTATGGCTTCTTACTCGATGGTGATTTAAAAGTGGTACATTTATCCGAGCGCACGGGGCATTCACTTTCAACAACAGACGAAGGCGCTAAGGGAAAAGAAGGACTAGATGGACTGGAATCCCAATTTAATAATACCCATGGTTTTGCAGCTCTTAATAATGCAATAAAAAGTAACCCTGTAGGCTTTGCAAGTGTCACTTTCAAAGGACAGGAATATTATGTTGTTTACGATAATGTAAAACTAGACAACCCACTTTTAGATTGGCATGTCGGCATCCTTATACCTGTTTCTTTAATTAACGAACCTGTCGACGAAGCGGTGATGGGTATCATCACCATTTTGATTGTTATTATAATGATTATTGTAGTCATGATTTTTATCGCTACACAGATGATCACAAGGCCGATTGTGGCGCTGACAGAAACCATGCGTGATATTGCATCTGGAGAAGGAGATCTAACAAGGCGCATCGACATTACCAGTAAAGATGAAGTAGGCCAACTTGCCCATCATATGAATACCTTTATTGATAAGTTAAGAGCCATGATGCTGGATACCGCAGCACAAGCACAGCAACTAAGTAGCGCATCGGCACAACTGCGTGAAGTATCAAACAACACAAATAGTGAAATTCAGCGTGAGAAAGAGCAAGTAGATAGCGTCAGTGCTGCGGTTACTGAAATGGCCGCAACCGTTACGGAGATCTCTCGCAACGCACAAGAAACAAATCAAGCTGCTGACGTCGTGCAACGCGTAACCAATGAGGGAGCAAGCCGCTCTTCACAAGCACAAGACGTAATGACTGAATTGGCACTACATATTGGTGAGGCAGCAAAAGTGGTAGCAGGTCTTGAGCAAGAAACCAGCAACATCGGAGCAGTGATAGATGTGATCAATGGTATTGCTGAGCAAACCAACTTACTAGCGCTCAACGCTGCAATAGAGGCAGCTCGTGCAGGTGAGCAAGGTAGAGGGTTTGCCGTTGTAGCAGATGAAGTAAGATCACTTGCAAGCCGGACACAAGAATCAACCGACGATATTCGTAATATGATCTCCCGTTTGCAGCAAATTGCGCAAAAAGCCTCTGTTATGATGCAACAAGGACAAGAGCGTGCAGAAGGTACTGTTGAAGAAACTCAAGCAGTCCTTAACGCTTTAACAGAAATTACAGAGTCAGTAAAAACAGTCCAAGATCAAAGTCATCAGATAGCTACATCAACTGAGCAACAAACGGTAGTGGCAGAAGATATAAATAACAGCCTCAATCAAATCAATGAGCTAGTTAATAGCACTGCCAACCACGCTAACGTATTGGCTGATGAGGCTCGAGATTTAAATGACTTGGCTAAAGCGCTTAACTCAACCGTTAATCAATTTAAGTTATAATCTATACGTTAAAGCATGCCGTAACCACGGCATGCTTTGATCTGAGGCAAACCCAAATCGGCTTGGACGCAGTACACTCTCGTCAATACTATAACTCGAGAGTGCGTATCGTGATTAATTTACCTATTTGGAATGACTCCCTTATCAGCAAGTATAATATCTCAGGTCCGAGATATACCTCCTATCCAACAGCGCTATCGCTAGAGACAGGCTATTCCCACAATGACTTGCAAACGGCAATAATGGGGTCAAACTCTCGAACGCTTTCCTTGTATATTCACATTCCTTTTTGTCATCAGCTCTGTTATTACTGTGGTTGTAATAAGATCATCACCCGCCATCAGTCAAAAGCCGATCTGTATCTTGATTATTTAGCCCAGGAGATTGTCGCAAAAGCACTTTTCTTTGAGCATTATACGGTAGAACAGCTACATCTAGGCGGCGGTACACCCACTTTCTTAACCGAACAGCAAATGACTCGGTTAATCACCATGTTGAATAACGCCTTTACGTTTTCAGATGGTGCACAGCGTGGTATCGAAATAGACCCCAGATCCCTCGCACCGAACATGATGCGTCACCTACATCAGCTCGGATTTAATCGTGTGTCTTTCGGTGTACAAGATTTTAATGACGAAGTTCAAACAGCAGTAAATCGCCCACAACACCTTAATGAAGTGCTCGCTACGTTAACTGAGGCAAGAGAGCTTGGCTTTAAGTCTATCAACATGGACATGATCTACGGGTTACCATTTCAAACGGTAGAGAGCTATAAAAAGACGATTGAACAGCTTATCGCACTGTCTCCTGACAGAGTATCAGTGTTCAATTACGCCCACCTTCCTGATAGATTTGCAGCTCAGCGAAAGCTAAAGGAAATCGATATGCCAAGTGCAAACGAAAAACTGGCTATCTTTAAACAAACGCTAGAGCAGATGACTACAGCAGGATACCAATTCATTGGTATGGATCACTTTGCTAAAAAAGACGATGAGCTGGCTATGGCGCAAAATGAAGGCCATCTTCACCGCAACTTTCAGGGCTATACAACCCATGGTGACTGCGACTTATTAGGCTTAGGTGTTTCTTCTATTTCACAAATTGGTCATATGATCTTGCAAAATGAGAAAGATTTAAAGCCTTACTACCAAGCTATTGAAGCTAAGCAATGCGCTATTAGCAAAGGCATCACATTAAGTGATGATGATGAAATTCGTGCCTCGGTGATAAAACAGCTTATTTGTCATTTTGAATTAGATAAAGGGCAGTTCGAACAACGTTTTGATATTAATTTTGATGAATATTTTTCTCAAGCTCTCACCGCATTAGCGCCGCTAGCAGCAGATGGACTCGTGACGCTAACTAAACACACCATCAAAGTCACCAGTAGTGGAAACCTGTTTATCCGCATTATTTGTATGTGCTTTGACGCTTATTTACAAAGCCAAATTAAAACAACACGCTTCTCACGCGTAATTTAGCCCTTACCTTTCAAGTTACTTCATTTTAGCCATTCGGTATCAAAAATACCGAATGGTACTTACCTAATTAGCCAAAAATAACGCCACAGCTTTGCTCTTTTCTTCTCAATCTGAAGTATTGATAATGAGTTTTTAACACCGTAGCATTCGACTTACGTCTGTAAATTAAGCAGCTATTAAAACAGGTAAATATTCATAGATTGATTGCTTTCATTGAGGTGAGTGCATGTAGTTAGTTTTTATTCTTTTTGTTTGAAGCCCGACAGCTCGGCGGGTAAACCGCCTCCTACCAGTCCTGCACTATGTTGATATTGCGGTGGGAGCGAGTTTACCTCGAGATGTTACGAAGTAGGATGTTTTTATTCTTTTTATTTGAAGCCGACAGCTCGGCGAGTAAACCGCCTCCTACCAGTGCTGCACTTTGGTGGTGTTGTGGTGGGAGCGAGTTTACCTCGTGATGTTACAAAGTAGGATGTTTTTATTCTTTTTGTTTGAAGCCCAACAGCTCGGCGGGTAAACCGCCTCCTACCAGTGCTGCACTATGTTGATGTTGTGGTGGGAGTGAGTTTACCTCGCGATGTGTTGATTGCTTTGTAATGTATTGATTGCTTTTCGAGGTGTTGATTATCTTGTGAGGTTTTCTTTTCAAATCCCACATAGCAAAAAACCCGCTGCATTGCTGCAAAGGGTTTCTTTTCGGCGGGTAAACCGCTTCCTACCAGTGCAGCACTATGGTGGTGTCGTGGTGGGAGCGAGTTTACCTCGCGAGGTGTTGATTGTTTTGTAATGTATTGATTGCTTTTCGAGGTGTCGATTATCTTGTGAGGTTTTCTTTTCAAATCCCACACAGCAAAAAACCCGTCGCATTGCAGCAACGGGTTTCTTTTCGGCGGGTAAACCGCCTCCTACCAGTGCTGCACTTTGTTAGTGTCGTGGTGGGAGCGAGTTTACCTCGCGAGGTGTTGATTGTTTTGTGAGGTGTTGATTATCTTGTGAGATTTTCTTTTCAAATCCCACATAGCAAAAAACCCGTCGCATTGCTGCAACGGGTTTCTCTAATAAGGCCCTGGCTCGCTACGAAGTAGGATGTTCTACTTTCACATGGGAAGCCCACACTATCATTGACCGGGGCCGACCCTTCGCGGGGCTCGCCTTCGAGCTGTTTTGTTTCACTTCTGAGTTTGGGTGACAAGAAACCGAAGCAACGCTTCCAGTTCGAGGAAGTGAGCGCATGGATACGCGAAGGGGAAATACTACATGGAAGTACTTTACTACAAATGCAAAAAACCCGTCGCATTGCTGCAACGGGTTTCTCTAATAAGGCCCTGGCGATGTTCTACTTTCACATGGGAAGCCCACACTATCATCGACGCTGTTTTGTTTCACTTCTGAGTTCGGCATGGGGTCAGGTGGTTCCAAAACGCTATAGTCACCAGGAAATCTGGGTGCAAATGTTTAATGACATCGTGCCTCGCACGAGCATTCCATTTGCGCAAGGTGAACCGATTTGCTATATCGCTGAGGTTGGTCACCTTGTTTAATTCTTAAATCTAGAAAAGCTATTAAATTCTTTTGTCTACTTCAGTCTATTAACTTCTGTCGCTAAACCACTTTGGCGTTGTATGGTTAAGCCTCACGGGTAATTAGTACGAGTTAGCTTAATGCCTCACAGCACTTCCACATCTCGCCTATCAACGTTGTAGTCTTCAACGGCCCTTCAGTTGACTCTAAGTCAAAGTGAGAACTCATCTCGAGGCTCGCTTCCCGCTTAGATGCTTTCAGCGGTTATCGATTCCGAACGTAGCTACCGGGCAATGCAATTGGCATCACAACCCGAACACCAGCGGTTCGTCCACTCCGGTCCTCTCGTACTAGGAGCAGCCCCTCTCAATTCTCAAACGCCCACGGCAGATAGGGACCGAACTGTCTCACGACGTTCTAAACCCAGCTCGCGTACCACTTTAAATGGCGAACAGCCATACCCTTGGGACCGACTTCAGCCCCAGGATGTGATGAGCCGACATCGAGGTGCCAAACACCGCCGTCGATATGAACTCTTGGGCGGTATCAGCCTGTTATCCCCGGAGTACCTTTTATCCGTTGAGCGATGGCCCTTCCATTCAGAACCACCGGATCACTATGACCTACTTTCGTACCTGCTCGACGTGTCTGTCTCGCAGTTAAGCTTGCTTCTACCATTACACTAACCGTACGATGTCCGACCGTACTTAGCAAACCTTCGTGCTCCTCCGTTACTCTTTGGGAGGAGACCGCCCCAGTCAAACTACCCACCAGGCACTGTCCTCAACCCCGATTCAGGGGCCTAAGTTAGAACATCAACACTACAAGGGTGGTATTTCAAGGTCGGCTCCACACAAACTAGCGTCTGCGCTTCAAAGCCTCCCACCTATCCTACACATGTAGGGTCAATGTTCAGTGCCAAGCTGTAGTAAAGGTTCACGGGGTCTTTCCGTCTAGCCGCGGGTACACAGCATCTTCACTGCGATTTCAATTTCACTGAGTCTCGGGTGGAGACAGCGTGGCCATGGTTACACCATTCGTGCAGGTCGGAACTTACCCGACAAGGAATTTCGCTACCTTAGGACCGTTATAGTTACGGCCGCCGTTTACCGGGGCTTCGATCAAGAGCTTCGCCTAAGCTAACCCCATCAATTAACCTTCCGGCACCGGGCAGGTGTCACACCGTATACGTCATCTTACG
>NZ_CP072683.1:380000-440000 GCF_023716725.1 Pseudoalteromonas sp. SCSIO 43201 | reverse complement strand
GGCGAAGCAAAAGCCTGAGGGTGAAGTAAATCACTCACCAGCTTGACTTGCTTTAACTGAAGGAGATTAACGCTACTTCTTCTTTGCTATCCAAAACAGGCGCCGTTGCATAGAACTTAACTTCTTTTAGCGGCGCCTTTTCTATATTTATTTCCTGCTTTCCAAGCAAAGAAACAGCTCTGTTAGCTATGGCCTTTCCCGAATCAACCAACTCAATATGATCAGGTAGGCATTCTTTGATGTTATCGGCAATTAACGGAAAGTGCGTACAGCCTAACACTAAACGGTCAACGGAATACGGAATATGTAGCTGCTTGAGTTCCTCACACAGCGCCGCTTGATCAAGCGTGCTGTGCCAATAAAAATGTTCAGCTATTCTAACTAGCTCTGTAGAATGCAAAATCTCGACTTTACATCCACCTGCAAAGTCATGAATGAGTTTTTGTGTGTAAGTATTATTGGATGTCGCAGGTGTTGCTAACAAAGCGATGTGCTTAGTCTGAGAGCTATACGCAGCAGGCTTAATAGCAGGAACTACACCTATAATAGGGATTTGAGTATGTTTTCGCGCCTCTTCTAACGCATAAGTTGAGGCGGTATTACAGGCAATAACAATCATATCAACATTACTTAAGTATTGCTCTTGCCAAACAATGAGTCCCTTAATGCGTAATTTAATTAATTCCTGAGGTTGCAGACCATAAGGAAGAAATGCGTTATCCATAACATAGCTAAAAGTGGAATTTTGAAAACGATAGCGCAAGTGTGACAGAACACTTGTTCCACCAATACCGGAGTCAAAAACTAGAATATGTGACACACTTCATCCCCTAAATATTTAAGGAATGAAGTTTGCCATGAGTCACAATGAAAATAAACTCGATCAGCTTGTTTGTTGTTGCTCTGCTGATGAGCCCTTATTTGATTCATTTAAACGGTTGAAAAAGCTGCTCGCATAATCCAAGAATTCATTTAACCTGGATTGCCCTTCATTCATCCATGCAAGTATATTTGGCAATTCGTTGTTAGCATTGAGCGCTTTTGCTTGCTCTTGAATGTCTGCTAGTTGCTTATTCAGAGGTACAAACGCCTTCTCTAGTTCTTTCATCGGATTGCCTTGTTGATACTGTGCAATCGCGGCAGATGTTTTCGTTTGCTTTAAGTCCATTGTGAAGTTGGTGATTTGATCAGAGTTTAAACTAAGTGACTTTGCCATATCGAACGCTTCATCATACTCACCGCCAAAGAACGCATCGCTGACATTGCGAATATCTTCCATCATATCGTTGATTGCTTGCTGCTCTTCTTCGTTCAGCTCTCCATTTACTTTAATCGAAAAGTTCACCTCATGAGATGACTGGGAGCCATATGCAGCACCAAAGTTGTTGCCTTTTTGGGCCACGCTCGCAGCAGACCCTTGTGAATATGCGTCAGAAAATGAAATAACAACCTCATCACCTTCCGCTGTAGTGAACGCATATTCGGCCTGATTCGATAAGCTTGCAAATTGCGCCGCACTGATAGCCATCGCCTTTGGAGACTTTTCTTCAAATAGTTCGTTTTCGAAGTCATCAAGCCCTTTAAATATACCCTCTCGAGACTTTTCAATCCCTTCTTCAATATCAGAATTAAACGCCCCCATCCCTTTTAGCTCTTCACTGGCTTCATCAATACCTTGCAGCACACCTTTGCGTGCCCCATCCAGCATAGATTTTAATTCGTCGTCATTTTTACCGTCTACTTTCGCTTTTTTCACTGCACCTTGAACGAAATCAAGTACGTTTTTCACTATCGCTTCAAAGTCAAACAATGGTTTGTCTTTTTTATCTTGCGTGGGTTTCTCAATGCCAAGCGCTTCTGCGAGTTTGTCATCAAGAATTTTGGCAGCGAGTTTAGATTTATCCCCCGCATAACTATCTGAATTTATTTGGATATGTGGTCCTATCCCTTTGCTCTGCCCAGGCTTGTGCTGCATCGCTGGATTGAGCAATTGATTTAAATGCCCGATTTTCATGGTATGCCCTCCAATATATTAGTTAGATTATCGGCATATTTGTGCAAAGCTAAAGTAAAATGATTAAAAAAACGCCAAAACGATTTTAGTCACTATGCTAGACTGGACAAATTAACGACGCTCCCTAAAATAGCGCCTCTTAATTCAACATAGATGGTTTTAGTATGGCAGTAATAAAGATTGATGATTCAGCATACGAGCAACAATTGGCTGAAAAAGCTGAGCGTATCACAGCACAATTTGCACAGTTTAATGCGCCAGAATTAGAAGTGTATGACTCTGCAACTCGCCATTACCGCCAACGCTGCGAATTTAGAGTCTGGCATGATGGCGACGACTTGTTTCACATCATGTTTGATCAACAAAGTAAAGAAAAGCTTCGTGTTGATAGCTTTGACCCGGGTGCCGAGCTTGTCAATGAAATGATGCAAGTCATGATAGACAAACTTAAAGGCAATGAGGTCTTACGCCGAAAATTATTCCAAATTGATTACCTTACTACCCTAAGTGGTGAAGTACTGATTAGTCTTTTATATCACAAGCAACTTGATGAAGCGTGGCACACTGCTATGCTGGAGTTGCGATCTGAGTTGCAACAGACTTACAAAGTGGACTTTATAGGGCGTGCTAGAAAACAAAAGGTCGTATTTGGTCATGATTATGTCACAGAAAAGCTCGCGGTTAATGGTAAAGAATATATTTATCAGCAAGTTGAAAACAGCTTTACGCAGCCAAATGCCCAAGTGAATCAAAAAATGCTAGCGTGGGCGCAGTCTATCAGCGAGCCGCTTAGCAATGATTTACTTGAGCTTTACTGTGGTAACGGTAACTTTTCTATCGCATTAGCTGGTTCATTCGACAAAGTGCTGGCTACGGAAATTTCTAAATCATCGGTAAAGTCTGCACAGTTTAATATCGCAGCAAACAAAGTCGACAACCTTGATATTATCCGCATGTCGAGTGAAGAGTTTACGCAAGCCATGAAAGGGCAGAAGTTTTCACGATTAGAAGGTATCGATTTACAGTCCTATGATTGCCAAACCATTTTGGTCGATCCGCCGCGAGCGGGTATGGATGAGCTAACCTGTCGCTTAGTCAGCAACTACGACAACATTATTTATATCTCATGTAATCCAGATACGTTAGAACGTGATTTAGCCTTATTATGTGAAACACATAAAATCGCACGTATGGCAATTTTCGATCAATTCCCTTACACCCATCATATTGAATCTGGCGTTTACTTAGTAAGAAAGTGATTTATAACGTTTAACGACTGGCTGCCATTGCTGTGATAAGCGCTGGCAGCTGAGTTTCGCTAAATACTTGAATACCGGATTGCTGTAATAAAGACGCCGTCAGACCCTGCCCCACTACTTTTTTACCGGTATGACTACCATCGTAAATCAGATTGCTGCCGCATGACGGACTGGACTCTTTTAATAACGCAAACTTTATATCGTGTTGAAGGCATGCCGCAAGCGCTTTTCTAGCACCAAGCTCAAACGATGCAGTAAAATCATCACCATCTTCACTCAGCACTCTACCCTTTATTAACTCTGCAGGTGGGCGAGGTGTTGGTAACCCACCTGATACTTCGGGGCACAAAGGTAACACCCAGTTTTTTTGCCGCCAATATTGCAAGGTATTATCTTGTAAACTTTGCGATGATGCGTCGTAGCGCACCGGATAACCCAATAGACAACTTGAAACTAAAATTTTAAACATAAAAAAGCCCCGCAATTATGGCGAGGCTAGTCTAATACAAATTATCGACTATTTCTTGGCTAAATAGTTCACCAGCGCTGCAATTTGTTCAGGCTTGGTAGTACCAGATTCACGTAACAACAATTTATACTTGCCATTGACAATAAACGTTGGCACACCAGTTAGCGCACCTTTACCTGAAAGGGTTTTCTGCATTCGCTGCATTTTCGATGTTTTAGTACGAACAGCGAAACTGGCATACAGCTTATCAAATTTCTCTCCATCAACTCCTTGAGCCACAAAAATATCTTTTACGTCTGCAAGTTCGTTAATTTTGGCACGTTTACCATGAATATGGTTGAACATCGCTGCAACGATTTTGTCTTTTTGCGGTAATACTTCCGCTGTCGCTAGTGCTTGTGCCAAAACCTGTTGGATTTCTGGCTCTCTAGGACCAACAAAGTCAATATGGCTCTTTTTAAACTTCACCCCTTCGTCTAGCTTTGGCTTAACGTCAACAATCAAATTTTCCATTACATTACAAGCTGGGCAATAGAATGAGAAGTACTCCGTAAGCTCTGGCTTTTTAGTACCACGCTCAGCAATGACCTCGTAGTGAACACCTTCTTCATATGGTGCTGCTTGCGCCATGAGTGGTAGCATCAATGCAACAGCTAAGCCTTTTAATACCTTAAACATACTCGCTTTCTCCAGTCCTTATTTCTTTAATAAATATGCAATCAATTTATCGAGTTGTTCTTGGCTTTCAATACCTTTCATCTCGATTTTGTACTTGTCATTAACAATAAAAGTTGGGACGCCTGTCAACGCTCCAGCTTTTGAAAACTTCTCTTGTGCTGTCAGCATGTTATTTTCAGCACTTATTACAGGCATACTTGTCACTGCTTGATCAAACTGTGTGGCAGAGATCCCATTTAATTCCATGAGTGTTTTAAGGTCTTTAATATCGAGTAGTCTGTTTTGTTCAACATGGATCGTGTGAAAAATTTTCTCAGCGATAAGATCTGATTTACCAGCTTGCTTAGCAATAATATACGCATAACTTAAGTTCGTTTGCGTGTCTTTAGGAATACCACCTAAAAAGTTCACATGGCTTTTCTCAAAGTACGCACCATCAGGTAAATTCTTCTCTATCGCCTTTGCAATCGGTTCAAAGCGAAAACAGTGAGGGCAGTAAAAGGAAAAGAACTCTGTCACTTTTTGATCTTTACTTTGTGCTGTTGTCAATGTCGAATAGTGTTTGCCATCAACAAAGTCTGACGCCATTGCGACAACGGGCAAAAATAGCGCAATCAGTGCAACTTTTAATTTTTTTAGCATGTTACTCTCTCTAATTTCAAGGAAATAGGCTCAAACTTGGTTCATCAAGGGCTGCCAGTTGCTCTTTTAGTGCAAGGATCTGTTGCTCCCAGTATTTGTCTGTCGCGAACCAAGAAAAGTTCCTTTCGAATGCAGGATCTTGCCAACGCTGTGCCAACCATGCCATATAGTTGATCATTCGCATAGCGCGTAAAGGCTCAATCAGTGCCAACTCGTTAGCATCGAAAGGCATAAATTCTTCATATCCCATTAGTAGGGTATCTAGTTGTACAAGTTTTTCATTTCGATCGCCATTTAGCATCATCCACAGATCTTGTATCGCGGGACCTTGCTGACAATCATCGAGGTCAACTAACATTAACTGATCTGCGGACCACAGTAGGTTACCCGCGTGACAATCACCATGAAGCCTGATTGTCTTTGGAACCTTATACTTCTGCGCCGCTTTGTTAATAACTTGCTCGAGAATAGTAACAAATGGAGTATGCAAATGACTAGGCACTAAGTCACTTTTTAAAAGTGATGTTTTTGCATCAAACAGGAAACGCTGTGTATCTAACATTGGCCTGTGCTCAAAAGCCTGCTGTGCAGATAAGCAATGTAAACGTCCAAGATAACGGCCTAATATTTCTAAATGCTCAAGGTTATCTAGTTCAAACTGCCGCCCACCAACACTGGGAAAAAGCGTATATCGGTAACCTTGGTAGCAGTGTAGCGTTTTACCTTGGATAGCCAAGGGTGCGACAACAGGGACTTCTGCATCTTTAGCAAGCAATGCAAACTCGTGCTCTTCAAGTATTTGGGGATCTGTCCATCGTGCTGGACGATAGAACTTCACAACGTAACGTTTGCCGTCATCGGCACCGAATTGATAAACACGATTTTCATAGCTGTTTAATGGCAGCAATCCGGTTGTCGGGTACACTTCTAGCGCCTCTATCGCGTCGAGGATCAAATCAGGTGTCAGTGCGTTAAAACTAAAATCATTCATCATATTTATTAAAAAAGCGAGGGCTTACCTCGCTCTTTACCTTAGTAATTTATCTTCCCTTAAAGAAGTTAGTCGGCTGGGCTAGCCTCTCATCAGGGTTATCTTGATTGATGAGAACAAACTCAAACTCAGTCACTGGCTTTTTCAAGTCGTACGGGTCAATAACCACAGACAATGGCACATCCATCGTGCTGCCAGCCGCTAAATGAACTTGCTGCTTACCTAACACTTGATAATTATCTAGACCAGAGATCTCAATCGAAAATTTCTGCTCAACTTGAGCTTTATTTATCACCTTAAGGGTATAAGTATTCTCGATTAGCCCTTCGATATTAACACGGTATAGCTGGTTTCTATCGCGAATAATATCAAGATCCATCGGCATACGCATCGCTATGTTAGCCACTAATGCTCCCGTAATTACGAGCAGAATCATTAAGTAACCAATTAGCTTGCCTCGTACTGCTTTGGTTTTTTCAGTAGAGACCTCTAGATTGCGCTCTGTCGTGTATGCGATTAGTCCTTTAGGATAATTCATTTTATCCATCACGCCATCACACGCATCGATACAAGCACCACAGTTTATACACTCATATTGCAACCCATTACGAATATCAATCCCTGTCGGGCACACTTGAACACATAAATTACAATCAATGCAGTCGCCAAGTCCGAGTGCTTTGGGGTCTTGCTTACGACTTCTAGGGCCTCGGCTTTCACCGCGCGTCGCATCATAACTCACGGTAAAAGTGTCTTTATCGAACATGGCTGATTGGAAACGTGCATATGGACAAATATGTAAGCACATAATTTCCCTCATCCAACCAGCATTGCCGTAGGTACATACTGTAAAAACAATGATACTGAGCACGGCATAGAATCCCGCTGAGAAAGCCAACAGATCAGGGATCAGCGAACGTATTGGCGTAAAGTAGCCAACAAAAGTTATCGCGGTGTATAACGAGAATAAAATCCAGCTGCCATGCTTAGCGCTTTTACGCCAAAATTTATCAAAGTCCATGGGTCTTTGATCTAGCTTTTTGCGTTGATTGGCAGTGCCTTCAAACTTTTCCTCAAACCAGATAAAAATAAAAGTCCACACTGTTTGTGGGCAAGTGTAGCCACACCAAACTCGACCGTAAAACGTAGTTACCAGAAATAGCGCAAAGGCAGCAATCATTAGAATAAAGGCGAAAATTGTCAGATCTTGTGGCCATAAAGTCATGCCAAAGATATTAAACTTTTGTTCAAAGATATCGAACAACACAGCTTGATGGCCGTTAAAGTTTAGCCAAGGTAATACCATAAACGCCAACATGCCGATAAAACCAATTCGCCTTCTCAGCAACTGATGTAAGCCCGATACAGCGCGTACATAGATACGATTTCGAGGATTGAAGCGATCCGGCGTCGAGCTATTGAGTGACTTCCCTGCTGCGCCATTTGACGGTGGCTGAATTTTAACTTCTGACGGTATGTTTTTAACCTTGATTCTATCGTTCTCCATGGAAGCTCCTTAGTGCTTTGGAACGAGATGCACTTGCTACAGTGACCTTATACCATTTTATCTTGATACTAGCTCAATTAAGGGAGTATATCAGACGCTAACTGCGTTAAAACTTTCTTATTTAGAACAGCTAAATAACAAGTTTTGTTTGGTTATCGAGACGACCCTCTCGTCCTAGAATACATTTCTTAATTAAGCAAATTGGCATTACATAATAAACGCTAAACTATTGCGATGTGCCCCATGACATTGTTTAGCAACTGCCATTATACGCCTTGAAACTCTATGATTAATAGTAAGTTGAGCTAAAACCCATCATAAATGATGAGAGATTAGTTGCGGCTTGACTGACAAGTTTATTACACTAGGTGCAATATTTTTGTTAGCTAGATCAAGTCTGCACTAGATTATGAAAAAATTTTTAGTATTAGCCATTATAGTCGTTGCGTTATTCACTGTAGATCATCCTTTAATCAAAGAGCCCAGAGAAAGGCTTTTGGGACAAGGTGTAAACACACTCAGTGAATCTAGCAAAATCCAGCGAAGTACAGCTGCAAGAATTGCCAGGGCAAACGTCGCTAAAGCAATCACAATGACAGAAGATGAGAAAGCTTATATCAACGAGGCGCTTGCAAGTGATGAGAAAGTGCGACTTTTTCACCTCAAATACTGTAAAGAGAATGACTATAACCTGTACTTTTACGGTTCAGACCTCATTACTATTTGTGAAATAGCCAGCCAAGCAATCCAAGAAGCTGAGGGGTTATAATGGACTTTAGTCAACTCAACAAACAACGTGCAAAATCTTTCAATGATCAAAAAGCGTTAATTAAAAAACTGAGCCAAGGTAGAACGGTTATTTGCCCTCACTGCGAGTTACCAATCTCACTTACGCTAAATCAACACGCCCAACGTAGCGCCATAGCACGCTGTCAAACTGGCTGCACACTCATTGAGCTTGACCTTATGTAGAGGACTATTCAAATAGTCCACTTTTTACTGCTGCCACTTCAACCAATTCGGCATAAGACCCTGCAAATTCATCGGCAAGTTGAGCTTGCGTTACTTGAAATTCCTCTAGCGATTGACCTATCTTTTCACAATACAAGGTGAGCTGGTGTTCACCTAACGCAAACAACCCGAGCTGCTCAGTACTTACTTGGAGCGCCTGCTTTATGTCATCAGCCAATGGACTTGACATCAGTTGCTCATAAAATGGCGTAGCAGCCATCAAAAACCCTTCGGCCCAATTTATTTTTTCAGCCAATGGGGTGTCCGCATGCCATGGTAGAGTAAATCCTGTTTCATACACCTGTTCTGAAATCTCATGATGGAGTGCCATTAATGCAAATACCACACTTTCATCCAATGCAGGATCCGCATTCGTTAAAACTTTAAGCCACTGCTGTGCTTCAATCCCGTTAGGATCGATGCAGGTTGCGTATAAATAGCCTTGCAAAAAAGAGATATCAATTGACAGCTTACGCGTTGAGAAATAGTTTTCTAGACAGTGCTGTTGTGCTGGAGTGAATGAGAAATTGTGCATAATATTGCCTTACCAAAGACGCACCTTTTTGCGCCTTGAAAAAAGATCTAAATCTATGAGTGCACCTTGGTACACTGTTTTTTTATATCAATTGTCTTAATTAAGATTGCTATTTTGAGGCGAGAACATCTTGTCAATAACCCCGCTACCGCATCCTGCTATCGCCAAGGCACCTACATCCGTGTAGGCAAAGCAAAAATTTTGCTACTTACTTGTTCTAAATAAGAAATTTTTAACGCAGTTAGCGTCAGATTTACTCCTTCAAATTGAGCAAGTATTAAGGCTAATTGCTATTAAAGGTTTACAGGATAACGTCCATCCGCATCTGGGCGGCCAAGAAATTTCACAGCATCATGCACTTCTTTGGGCAAGCTAGCTTCAGGTTTAATATTACCGGCCACTCGAAACTGAAAGTTTGCAGCCAACGTAGCATCGGCTTGCAGTCCTAAACGATTTTCAGGATCAACAACCACTGCAATGTCACCAGATTTACAGTCAAGCTGACCACTTAAGTCACCGATGCTAAACCATCCATTCATTCCTTTCACATCGATATTTGGACTACTAATCTCACCGTTTAGCCCGTTACAATAAGGTGCGCCGCTTTGATACTTTTTGATATTCACAATAACGCGCCCTTTGGCGTCAACAGGTAACGGTAAAGTGACCTGATCCATCGCTTGTTCAACACTAAAGCGCAACGAAGCGTTACTCACAGATACCGAGCGGTTTAGTAGACTTGAAGAAAAACTCGCTTTGCCCGAAATTTCACTTGTATCTCTTGGGTTACCAAACTTGATATTGCCAGCAAGCTCTCCAAGTATTAAAGCGGCAGGCTCAATCTCCCACTTCACTTGGTTTAGCTGAATGTTATTGAATCTTACTCCACTGACTTGACCATCCCATACTGAGCCATTGACTGCGCCCAATTGAAGATTATTCGGTAACTGCCCTTTAAAAACCTGCAACAATACAGCAGCAGGCATAGTGAAGGTACAAAAGACAATGAAAGCAAATAAGAAAATGATTAGCAGAGTTAGTGTATTTTTCATAATTATTTCTCTAAAACCAAGCGACTAACACGGACAAAACCTGGAGTATTACCTTGTGTTAAATCTAAGTTTTCTACTCTCACTCCGTGGCGATTGGTTAGCTCATCGACCCAAGCAATTAATTGATTGAACTCAACGTTATCTATCGTCAATCTTAATGCGTCACCATTTGGCTGCATTTTACTAATATTGATTTTAAAACGACTCCGCGTACTATTTACAACCTGACTAATGCTACCACTACTAGTCACACGTGTAGGGCTATTAGCTTTTAGCTTATTAACACTTTGCCCCACCCAATTAACCAATTCGTGGTTACGCTGTAATTTTAGTTCAGCATCATTAACCGCTTGGTTTAATGGTCTAAAGATCCCCATTACCAATACGAATACGACAAAGACAGCACCAGCAAAAATCAATAGCTTCTGCTCTTGTTCTTTCAGGCCTTGCCAGTAGTTGATCACCTGCTGCTTCATACTGCACCTCCTATGCGGATTTCACCAACCACAAAGTCACCATCATTATTCAGTGCCCCCTGTTCGACGCTCACTCCTCGCTGTTCCAAAATTGATTTCACTTGACCAAAAACCTGGAACTCTTTCGCTCGCGCTCTGATCCTTAGCTCATTTCTGCGCTTGTCGTAACGTAACGTTTCTGGTGTAAAGGCCTCAACCTCATCATAGATAGCAATAAAGTGGTTGGTGAGCTCTAATAGCCCACCTTGCTCTGCACCCGATAAAGCATTTAACTCATTTTGGATTTGCTTTTTTAACAAGTGTGGGCGAACAACTTTATTTGGAAACGCCTGCTGGTAAAGCGCAACGGCTTGACCCTCTAATTGCTCAGCTTGATGACTCACCACATATAGCTGAGTCCCTTTGATGGCAATAAAGCTCACTACCGCAACACTTGCAGCTAACAAGCCACTACGCCAATCTCGCCACCACTGTGGTTGCTTTTTCTTTGCAGCAAAGCACCCTTGACGTAAATTAAAGTCAATCGTGGGCAGTGTTTTTGCAAAAATTGCCAGTGGCAGGTCATATTCTTGTTGCTGTGCCGAAAGCACGACATCATTTGAGAAGCCGGTCGCAGGGCTAAAATGCGCGACTTGTTCAGTGCCGGCTATATTGAGATAGTCATTAACCCAGTTTATTTCTGCTGCACCAACTTGCCAGTCACTGTGCTTAAATAACCACTGTGCTCCTAACAGCACAGCACTTTGCATCCCCTTCTTTAGCGGGAGGCACAGCGCATCAGGAATTGCTTTATAAACAGTGATCCCCGCATCTTCGCAGATATTGAACCAACCCTGAAGCCACTCACTGTCACAGATTGCCACGTCAATCGTGTGCACATCGCCTTTCATTCCGGGCTTGCCGATTGCAACAAATAAGTCATCAATGTCTGTTGCGACCTGCTCTTCCAACATAAAGGGAATTGCTTGCTCTAATTTTCTATTCCATTTTGCTGGCAGTTCAAGCGTTCGCAATTGTACCGCCGTTGCTGGCAGTAGTAACACCACATTTCTTGTTTGCGCTTTCTCAGTAAGATTGCTGAGTTGCTCACTCCCTTCCAGCTCACCACTGGCAATAATTTGCTGCTGCTCGGTTGACCAAACCATCCAGTTTATTATCGCTTGGTGTGACTGATCCACTCGGATCAATAATTGTTCTGTCACTCTACGCCTCCAAATTTGCGAGCAAGCACGTACGCTTTACCATCTTTTGTTTCTATAATTGATGTGAGAGAAAAGCGCCGCTCATCAAACACAGCTGTTGCTCGCAACTGAAAATAGTTGCTGTTAATCGTAAATATTTTGGAAGTCTTGTTAGGCTCTTTGACCCCTTGATTTGCGACTTCCGTGTAAAACTCGTTCAGATCTGTAAACCCTTTTTTGGGTCTCGCAGAGATAATGGCTTCTGCACCTGACTTTGATAAACCTGGAATTAAGGCACTCAATAAAAGCGCTTGCTCTGGCAACACTGTATTGACGTTAACCGCCAGCTCTTCACTACCTGGGATAACACAAACATATGGCTTTATCTTTTCCATGACTAATGGGTTAAAGCCTTTAATCACTCGAAGTTCACTCACTGATGCCAACAAGTTGTTTGCAGCCAAATAAGGAGTTTGATTTGACATATATTCATCTTCTTCAGCGCCAGAGCGATATGTAATACTGTCCTCATCAAGCCAATCGTAAACACTGTCAGCTAGCGTTTCCTCACTTTCCGTACTCGGCAGGTCTTCGATATTTTTTAACAGTTCGAGTAGCGCGCCATGAGCGACGTTGGTGCTCTTAGCACCAACTTGCTGGCTACGCTGATTGCCATCATTTACCTGTGCTTTGGCTCGTAATGCGTTAAGATTTAAACAAGCTTGTAAATCCGTTACTTTGCCACTTAATGTGCCATGATCAACTGGGTATGGAACTTCTTCTCGCGCCCAAGGCTGATCTAAATTGACCGAATCTGGGTCATCTTTTTTAGCTTTAATTAGCGCCCTTTTTACGAGCTCTTCCGCTCCATAGCTGTACCACTTTGCTTGCTGTTGTGTCTGAATGTTTGAGGCCTTTTGTACCTGAACCATCAAACTGGTAGCCATGTCTGCTGCTATCGTGGCAGCCAATGCGACAATAAATAGCACGATGACTAGCGCTGCCCCCTGCTGCTTCATGGGTTTTGCTCCTTATCATCAGCCTTTCCACTACCTGGAGTTAGAAACAACCGGCTGATAGGTTCAGAATCTTTTCTTTGTAACGTAACCTTAACCGCTTTGGGGAGTGATTTTGACTTCCAATCAGTTTGCCATTTTAATTTATCATCAAGAAACTCAAATTTAAGTTCCTCTACATCCTCTAAAATAACCTGAGCTCGAGGCTCTGTACCATCAAGCTGATCAACATACACGCGGTAAATACGTTCTAAGTTGTCATCGACTACACGATAACCTAAAGCTTGCAGTTCAGAGCGAGGCAATAAACTAATTGGGTTAGTCCAACCATCACGAACAAACGCAATACCATCGTATTGACTCTCTAACTCATAGCGACCATGAATAATGTAAGTCGGACTAAAGTCGCCAGCTTCATTGCGAACTTCGCGCTTAGTGATCTGATTAAAATCCTGATCCATTAAACGAAAAGTCGTTTGAAGCCCTTCTATTTCTTTAATCGTCTCTTCTGACGCAGCCTGCGCTTTTAATGTTGAATCTAAGATTTGATGCGTGGCAGTTACCACTACTGCCAATATAGCGAGTGCTAATAACACCTCAATGAGTGTAAAGCCGCGATGTTTATCTATTTTCACTACTTACCTCGGTACATAAATGTCGTGATGTCATACACCGAGTTTTTAAGTTCAGGTTCGCGAAAGACGTGAACGGTCAGTTTCACAAAGTTTGGATCTGCTGTCTTTTGGATTTGCTGCTGCCAATACCAAGTTACCCCAGCCATTTCCTCTTCGCCTTTATTTCCGCTCTTTCCGTGCCAGTTTTCCCCTTGAGCACGTAAGAAAACTAAGCGATTTTCAGCAACCCATGACGCATAAGTCTGCTCCTCAAGTGAGCCTATATGAGTGATATGTTCACTGGTTGCTTGCATCGCAGCAATGCCTGCTACAGCACAAATACTTAATGCAACCATGACTTCGAGTAAGGTAAAGCCTAAGCTCTTATGACTACTCATAGCTGCGGCTCCCGCTTAAGCGCAACAGGTGCCATAAACTCCCCTTCAATGAAAAATATAGGTTCTTGAAGCGCTTTGTCTTCAATACTGAGCCTAAACGCACTCACTTCACCAGAGGATAAAATCAGTACCTGAGGAATTTTAAGCTTTTTCAATTCAAGGAAATTATCATCATCGCCACCTCCCATTAGCTCTCGCCAATTCGCTTGCTCAAGCAAGTTATCCTGTGACCAAGGAAGATCTTCTAAGATCAATTCAACCTTGTACTGCTCTGGAAATTCAACAGCTTTGAAAATATCGTCAGCTTCAAAAGGACGCCATTTCTCACTGTCAAATACCAAAAACTCTAATTTTTCTTTATCTAGATGGAAGCCAAGCTCCACCTGATTGAGCACTGCAAATTCAGAAGCGAGATTCACTGTTCCCTGCAGGCGAAGTGCCATTTGTTCAAGCTCTTCTTCGTTATTATCACTAACCGTGTAAGTAATTAAGTTAACGGAAAAGGCAATGATCACTAAAACAACGAGGACTTCGAGTAAGCTGAAGCCCTTGAGTTTACTACCCACTTTGCCACGCAGAGGATACTTCATCGCTTAACGTTCGTCTTCTGAGTCCCAGTTACCGATATCATCATCGGTGCCCACTTCTCCATCTGGCCCCATCGAGAAAATATCGATTTGGTTCATCTCACCAGGACTAACTAACTGATAAGAATTTCCCCAAGGATCTTCTGGCAGCTCAGAAATAAAACCACCTTCAGGGAAGCGCTTTGGCACAGGGTCAATGCTGGTTTGAGTTACAAGCGCTTCTAAACCTTGTTCTGTCGTTGGATAGCGCTTATTTTTTAACTTATACATTTTCATCGCATCTTCGATTTGACGAATATCTATACGCGCTTTATCTTTTGCAGCCTCTTCTTGCTGCCCCATCACATTTGGTGCAACGATAGATAAAATCATACCGATGATCACTAGTACTACCATCACTTCTAGTAGTGAGAAACCTGATTGCTTTTTCACAATGTTTACCTCAATGCTGTTATTAACGGCCAAATACAACAGGTACAGGGCCTTTCCTTTTTGACTATAATCCTACGGCTTTGTTCATCGCCATTATTGGCTGAAGAATTGCCATAACAATAAACAGTACGATAATCGCCATTGTCGCTATCATTGCAGGTTCTAGCAATTTCAGCGAGACATTTACCATACTTTCAAACTCTTGCTCTTGGTTATTAGCTGCACGCTCAAGCATTTGCTCCAACTCACCTGATTTTTCTCCGCTGGCTATCATATGTAACATCATTGGCGGGAACATCTTGGTTTGTTGAAGTGAAGCTCTAAGGCTTGCCCCCTCGCTCACCCGAGTGGCAGCCTCAGCGACTGAAGCCTTTATTTTTTCGTTTTCGAGTACTTGCCCTGAAATTTTCATTCCCTCAAGCAGCGGAACCGAACTTGATGACAATATACTAAGGGTACGAGCAAAGCGCGCAGTATTAACACTACGAGTTACCTTGCCCAGCCCCGGTAAGCTCAGCAATTTGCTGTCGTACCAAAAACGAAATTTAGGTTTTTGAAGTGCTTTTTTAAATATATAGGTACCAATGACACACACAGCTAACGTGATCATCCAGTAGTTTTGCACAAAATTACTTGCTGCCATTACCCACTCAGTTGTCCATGGCAACGCTTGCTTTGATTTTTCAAACGTTTTCAAAATTTTTGGTACTACGGTACCGAGCAATATAGAGACAATCGCAATGGCAAATACAACCAAAATAATTGGATATACCATGGCCTGAGTAATTTGACTGCGCATATGTTGGCGCTGCTCTGTATAATCAGCCAAGCGGTTCAGTACTTCATCCAAGTGGCCTGATTTTTCACCTGCCGCGACCATTGAGCGATATAAGTGATCAAACACATGCGGAAATTCTGACATACCATCAGCAAGCGTATAACCTTCGACCACTTTGGAGCGTACCGCCATCAGCATACGCTTTAATCTTGGCTTTTCACATTGCTCTGCTACCGCCATAACCGCCGCCTCTACTGGCAACGAAGACTGTATTAGGGTAGCAAGTTGACGGGTGATCAACGCAATATCTGAAACCGAAGGGCGGTACCCTTTAAATAGCGAAAATCCAGCGTTACTTTGACTCTTTTCTTTCTCAGCAGCCGGTAGCACTTCAAGCGGCATTAACGCCTTTTCTCTTAGCATCTGCCGAACTTGCTTTGCGGTATCAGCTTCTAAAATTCCTTTTTTTTCTTTACCTTTACCATCCAAGGCGCGATATTCAAAAGCTGCCATTAGCCTTCCTCACGCGTTACACGCAATACTTCTTCCAAGGTTGTTTGGCCTGCAAGTACTCGCGAGCAACCATCTTGCCTAATGCTTGGCGTACGTTTACGGATATACTTTTCGACGGCTTGTTCACCTTTGCCGTTGTGAATAAGCTCACGGATTGCTTCGTCCACTATTAGTAGTTCATGGATACCAGTTCGACCCTTATAGCCGTTGTAATTACATTCCTCACACCCTACAGCACGATATATTTGTGTATTACTGTCTTTGGCTACACCCAGTAACTCACATTCACGTTCATCGGCTAAATGTGCTTCTTTACAATTAGAACAAAGTGTTCTGACCAAACGCTGCGACAACACCCCTAACAGTGACGAACTTAACAGGAATGGTTCCACTCCCATGTCTTCCATACGAGTGATGGCACCTGCGGCAGTGTTCGTGTGTAGGGTTGATAACACCAAGTGACCGGTTAGTGAGGCTTGCACGCCGATTTGTGCAGTCTCTAAATCTCGGATCTCACCAACCATAACAACATCAGGGTCTTGACGCAGGATTGCACGCAACCCTCGAGCAAATGTCATATCTACTTTAGGGTTAACTTGAGTTTGGCCTATGCCGGGGATCTCGTATTCAATGGGATCTTCAACCGTTAAGATATTACGATCTCTGGAGTTGATTTGCGTCATACCTGCATACAAAGTAGTACTTTTACCAGAACCTGTCGGGCCTGTAACCAAGATGATGCCATGAGGTTTTGCGATGATCTCAGCAAAAGCATCTCGATTAGCTTGAGTCATACCAAGGTCTTCTAGGTCTAACCTTGCGTTGTTTTTGTCAAGTAAACGTAATACGACTCGCTCACCAAAGCTCGAAGGCATGGTTGATACCCTAACATCCACAGCTCGACCTGCGATTCTAAGGCTGATCCTACCATCTTGCGGTACACGCTTCTCAGCAATATCTAACTTTGCCATTACTTTGATACGCGATACTAGTAGCGAAGACAACTTACGGTTAGGCTTTAAAACCTCTTTTAACACACCGTCAACCCTAAAGCGGATCACCAACTCTTGTTCAAACGTTTCGATGTGTATATCCGACGCACCTTCTTTAATCGCCTCGCTCAGCATCGCATTGATTAGCTTAATGATTGGTGCATCATCATCTGCGGCGAGCAAATCTTCGGTTTGTGGAAGCTCTTCGGCCAACGAAAATAGATCCATTTCGTTGCCTATGTCCTCCATCATCTGCTGAGTCTCAGAGCTATCTCGTTGATAGGCAGCTTCTAACATGTGTTCAAACCGAGCTTCATCCAGCTCCTCAAGATAAAGTGCTTTAGCTGCGACGCGACGAACTTCCATCAAGGTTTCTCGGTCAAGCGTGCCTTTGTGGATTAACTTGACCTGATCGCCATCTGGACTGAGTAACACACCTTTTCGACGTGCATAAGAAAATGGCAAACGAAGTGCTACCGTAGAAGTATCTGCTACCGCAACAATATCATTAGGTGCTGAGCTGGCGTTTTGTAACTGCGCCGCCATTTCCTCAGCTTCAGCATCTAAACTCGGCGCGACTTCTTCGTTAATCATCTTCACGCTCTTTACGGTTTTGCTCTTTTAAAAACTCTTCATACGTCGGTGGTAACGTCAGCTTGTCATCCCACTTTGGTAGTATTGGCGTATCCTCAAAGGGCATAAGTTCAATCCCATCTTCCCTGTGTTTATGCTGTTCACCACGAATGAAGTTGTATTTAGAATGACTGATTTCATTCATACTGCGACTATCACGAATGATAGTTGGGCGAATGAACACCAATAGGTTACGCTTTTCTTTTTTGGTACCTGTCGATCTGAATAAGTGTCCAAGAATTGGAATATCACCGAGTAACGGAACCTTAGAAACACTCTCTTGTACCGTTTCATCAATTAGACCACCAAGAATAACCATGCCACCATCATCAGCAATAACAGTTGTATTAATAGCCCGCTTCGCAACTCTAATATCGACAGAGGTGGCACCTTTAACACTAGAAACTTCTTGTTCAATAGTCAGCTGAACAGCACTTCCGTCATTGATCTGTGGCGTTACGGTTAACTTGATACCCACTTCTTGACGGTCCACCGTTTGGAATGGGTTAGAGTTATTATCATTAGCAGTCGAGCCTGTTACGATTGGCACTTCTTCACCGACAATCATAGAGGCTTCTTCGTTATCCATCGTTGTTACCGATGGCGTTGCCAAAATATTTGAATTGGTGTCTGTGGTGACGGCTTGAATAATCGCACCCCAATCATTTTTCACGATACCTGCTGCTAGACCATTGATGTTTTTAAGCAACCCAGCTAACCCGCTGTAATCTCCACGCTCAGTGGTTGTTGTATTAGACACATCATTATCATCAGTTCCTATGATGGTTCCTTTAATCTCTTTATCTCGTGCTTGTTCTGCTGCCACGGCCAAAGAACCCACAGGGACTGTGGTACCATCATTAAATTGCAGCATCCCGCCTTTTTCAGAGATCCATTGTAAGCCAAGGTTAATACCATCGGCTTCAGAAACCTCAACAACAATTGCCTCAACGAGTACTTGAGCCCGACGAATATCAAGTTTTTTAATCACTTGGCTGAGCGAGCGCATTGTGTCAGGTTGTGCAGTGATCACCAATGAATTCGAATCTTCGTGGGCTTCTATGCTGGTATCTTGTTTTTTAGTGTTTAGCTTTCTAGCTGTTTGACCACCTGCTTGCTCTTCCTCGATTGACTTGCTGACCCCTTGCAGTACCTTCACTAAGTCTTCAGCTTTTGCATAATTCAGATAGAAAACCTGAGTATTGCCTTGTGATTGCAGCTCGTCATCTAAGCGTTTGATCAGTTCTGCTGCTCGGCTACGAGCTTGAGACTCTCCGCTCACAATGACGCTGTTGGTACGGGTGTCTGATACAATCTTGGGGATCAAAAAATCAGGCATGCCGCCTTTACCCGAGTCTTGGAAGATTTTCTCTACCACTTTTACCACATCGTCTGCGGTCGCATGCTTTAGCTTTACAATATCTACTCGTTTATCACCGGCTTGGTCTACCGTTTTGATGATATCAACAAGGCGATTTACAGATGAAGCATGCCCTGTCAGCATCATCACATTGGCGGAGTTAAGGTTAGTCACGTGACCGCCATCTTTTTGGTCACTGAATTGACGGATAAGAGGGCCGAGCTCCTGTACGCTCACGTTTTTCACACGTACCACGCGCGTAACCATCACATCGCCATTTCCGCGTTCTTCAGCTGATACCAGTGGCACATTTGACTTCTTACCATCGGAGCTACGAACAACTTTAAGCACACCGGTATCCATTTCAATAACAGAATAGCCGTACACTTCGAGCACATTTAGGAAAAACTGATAATATAGCTTTTCATCCATCAACTCATAGCTGCGCACGTTAATGTTACCGCGCACATTAGGATCGATAATGATGGTTTTGTTTAGCTTATCACTAACGATATTAATGAACTCATTGATATCAGTGCCTTTGAAGTTCGCTGCATATTCAACCGCAGAAACAGAAAGTGAAATACCAGCAGCAATTAAGAGTGTTGCATACTTAGCTAACCCTTTTTTGGTTTTTGTGAGGTGTAGCTTTTTACCCATTATTCTAAAACTCCAAAATTAATAACTTTACAGGCTAAACTGCACATCCATCACTTGACCGTCTCGCTCGATCGTGATGTTCGCATCTGTACTGGTTCTCAGCTCGTTAATTGCTGACATAGCCTGTTTCATATCCGTGAGTTGAAACCCGTTAATAGCGATTGCTAAATCATTCGCTTGTAGTCCTACCTGTTTGAATAGTTCAGGATCTTTGCCGGGTGAAAGGCGGTACCCGATTAACTCACCACTGCGTCGCTCGGGTGAAATTTTTATATAGTCAAATAGCTTTCCAGGATCGCTGAGTAGCTCTTGACGACGATTTGCTAATTCATTGCGGGTCGGGGTAGGCGAAGTGGTATTATTTACTATTTGTTTGTTTCTCGTGGGCATTGCCACATTACGGCTAAATTCTAATCCGTCTAACATCAAAGTTTCAAAACGACCGCTTACATCCAAAATCACACGATCTGGAAGCACACGCGCCAACTTTGCTCGAGTCCCCTTAATCGCAGCATTTACTGAGTACGTTTCTTGGCGACCTTGTGACTCAATAATCGCCAGTCCTGCACCATCATCTTGGCTGACGGCAACAATCCCAGTTAATCTCACATTTAATGTCGTTTCGGGCGCATCTGAGACAATCGGTTCCGGTTTAACTTCAGCTACTGAATTGGCTTTTCCAAATAAGTTTTGTGCTACGATCCCTTGACTAGTAACGCTTTTACCAGATTGGCTATATAACTGTGAAGCTGGCAGTAAAGGTTGTGTTTGTGGCACAGGCCATAACAACCAAAACAGTTGCGAGAAGAGAAACGCAACATAAACAACCGACAGGACAACAATAATGCGACTCAATTTTGCATGGGGCAAACCAAGCCAGAGCTTCTGAAGCTGTTGTATCTGTAATTCCATATAATACTTTCTTATTCTATTTAACGCCCCAGTGTACCGCCTTGATATTTTTTCAACAAGCGCGCAATTGTTAAACTTTTTATTTAATTAGGTACACCGTAAGCTAATTAACTGAATCTAAACTTAACGTTAGAACATAGACACCCATATTTGTTCACTTTTTAGGTAAAATGCGATTAACTCACAAGTTTAGTGCCTGCCGTTCACTTTGTTTGCATAGCGAATTATGCTAAATTTACTAGGTTAAATTTCACTCTTGCAAATAGTTAACGAATTGTGACAAAACTCCAACAGGAAAACAACCAATCTGAACAGAAAGTTCGAATTGATAAATGGTTATGGGCTGCCCGCTTCTATAAAACCAGAGCACTTGCGCGCGATATGGTTCAAGGTGGCAAAGTACACTATAACGGTCAACGATGTAAACCTAGTAAAACGGTTGAAGTCGGTGCGGTTATCAAGTTGGCTCAAGGCTATGAAGAAAAAGAAGTAACCATACTCAAAATTATGGAGAAGCGCCAGGCTGCTCCTATCGCTCAAACGCTTTACGAAGAATCTGAAGCGAGTATTGAGAAACGAACTCAAAACGCGTTGGCGCGCCAAAATAATAGTTTGTTTGCGCCACGTCCAGCAACTAAGCCGGATAAGAAACAACGCCGTGAATTACTTAAACTGAAATCAAACTAGGATTTTCATTGATGCAGACTGATTTACTCCATCGTTATATTTTTGACAAACTTGACGTGCGCGGAGAGCTTGTACAAATAGAACAAACTTTTACTGACATTATCAGTGGTCATAATTACCCGGAGCCAGTACAACATCTGCTTGGTGAGCTATTAGTTGCAACCAGCTTGCTGACTGCCACACTAAAGTTTGAAGGTGATATTGCCGTCCAATTACAAGGTGATGGACCGGTGAAGTACGCAGTGATCAACGGAAACCACAAGCAACAAATGCGTGGTATCGCCAGGTTGCAATCAGAAATTAAGGGGGGATCTATCCCTGAGATGATTGGTAAAGGCTATATGGTTATCACCATTACCCCTATCAAAGGCGAACGCTATCAAGGTATTGTACCGCTCTCAAAGGATACCCTTGCAGAATGTCTTGAAGATTACTTTGAACAATCTGAACAGTTAAAAACACGCTTATGGTTTGCAACAAGTGTTACGGACGAAAAAGTAAAAGCTGCGGGCTTGTTCTTACAAGTTTTACCTGTAAATAAAGAAAAGTCGATTGCTGACTTCCAACATCTTGAGGCATTGAGTAATACAATAAAGCAAGAGGAAATGCTGGATCTTGATGCCAACACTGTATTAACACGACTGTATCACGAAGATAATCCACAGCTATTTGAGCCGCAAGCTATCTCGTTTGTGTGTGGTTGTAGCCGTGAGAAAACCGAAAACGCGCTAGTAAATGTTGGGCAAGCAGCCTTACTTGAAGACTTACAAAAGCAGGGTGAAATCAACATCAGCTGCCATTATTGCTTAAAGAACTATGTTTTTAGCGAACAAGATGTGAAGTCACTATTTAATTAAATTTATAGTAGGACTTTATTGTAGAATGAAACCGCCATTTTTGGCGGTTTTTTTGTGGCCCTATGGTGATACCGGTGTCATAAAACTGGCAAAAGTTATGACACCGGTATCATTGAAATTATTCAAGTTTTTTGACGTTTTTATGTAATTTTAAGGCCTCCAAAGGCTCGAATATCTCAATTTCATCTGTTACTATAAATTTAGCTAAGGGCAAGAGTACCCCAGAGCTATCCCGTTCAACTCTCACATTTTAGGTATAAACATGACTTCAAGCGCTACTCGTTTTGTCGATCTAACCGCAGCTGAACTTGTCGAACACGCTATCCGTCGTGGCGAGGGCACTTTAGCCGCAAATGGAGCTTTTGTTGCAAAAACAGGTCGTCGTACAGGACGTTCACCTAATGACCGTTTCATCGTACAAGAATCAAGCACAGAAAATGATATTCAGTGGGGAAATGTAAATCGCCCATTCGATAGTGCTAAATTTGATGCGCTGTGGACTCGCGTTGAAGCGCACGTTCTTGAAAATGACCACTTCGTCTCTCACTTAGAAGTGGGTGCAGATCCAGAGCACTATTTACCAGTGGTGGTTACTACTGAAACTGCTTGGCATCACATATTCGCAAAGAACATGTTTATTGAACCTACTTCATATAACAAAGCTGATTTACCCGAATGGCAGGTGATGAATGTACCTTCTTTTGTTTGTGATCCAGAACGTGATGGCACAAACAGTGATGGTACCGTTATCATTAATTTTGCTCAGCGCAAAGTGCTTATCGCGGGTATGCATTATGCCGGTGAAATGAAAAAGTCGATGTTCTCAGTACAGAACTTCCTTCTTCCTGCGAAAGGCGTATTGCCTATGCACTGTAGTGCGAACGTTGGTGAAGCTGGCGACACCACCTTGTTCTTTGGATTATCGGGAACCGGTAAAACAACACTGTCGGCAGATCCTAAGCGTTTCCTTATCGGTGATGACGAGCACGGCTGGGCGCCAGGCAGCGTATTTAATATCGAAGGTGGCTGCTACGCTAAGTGTATTGACCTTTCACAGAAAAATGAGCCTGTGATCTGGAATGCAATTAAGTTTGGTACTATTTTAGAAAATGTTGTACTTGATGAAAATAAAGTACCAAATTTTGCGGATACCAGCCTCACCCAAAATACTCGTGCAGCCTATCCACTAGAGCACGTTGAAAAACGCAAAGTGGAAAACCGCGCGGGCGAGCCTCGTGCAGTTGTATTCTTAACTTGTGACGTGAGCGGTGTATTACCTCCAGTTTCAATCCTGAGCGAAGAAGCTGCGGCTTATCACTTCCTTAGTGGTTACACGGCGAAAGTAGGCTCAACTGAGATTGGTTCAACCTCTGATATCGAATCAACTTTCTCAACTTGTTTTGGTGCTCCTTTCTTCCCGCGTCCAGCAGGCGTGTACGCTGAGCTACTAATGAAACGCGTGCGTGAGTTTGGCGCTAAAGTTTACCTAGTAAACACAGGTTGGACTGGTGGTCCGTACGGTATTGGTAAACGCTTCGACATTCCGACTACTCGTGCGGTTATTGATGCCATTGTGAACAACACATTAGAAGGTGTTGAAACACAACATATTGAAGCATTAAATCTAGATGTACCAGTTGCTGTTGAAGGCGTAGATAGCAAACTATTAAATCCTGTGAACACTTGGCAAGATCAGGCTAAGTATGCTGAATATGCAGCTAAGCTCGCAGCTGATTTTAAAGAGAACTTTGCTAAATACGATGTTTCTGAGGCAATCAAAGCAGCAGGGCCTCGTGGCTAAACACGATAGATAAAGATTCCTTTATCAAAAGCGCCCCTCGTTGGGCGTTTTTTTATTGTCTCATTTTTGAAAAACCGCGCGCCAGATCATTTTTTTCAACGTCAGCACAAACTGTATGAACGTAATTGGAATGATAGTGACTAGTGCAATCCCTTTGTCAAAATTTGGGTTAACACGACAATAAAGCGCAATTTCTGCTTTTTGACTTTCTCGAAAGCGCGCAATCTCCGCGTTACTATAGTTAGTTTTGCGCCCCACGGCTTTTAGGCAGCGCAGGCCATTTTCCGCACTAATTAAGCCTTCAGAGTTAATCTCATTGTATAGTTCAGCAATAGCTCGATCGGGAGGCCCTTGGTTGGGGTAAACCTGTGCGATATTTTTCGCCATGGCTCTAAACATGGCAGGGCTTAACATGGTGTCCGCGTATAATACACGGCGTAACGGGTTACGAAGGTAGTACTTAAACACCTCAGACAATGAAAACGCAAAAGTGCTATTTTGGCCTCTATGTTCTGGTAAAAATGCAGCTGACGCCCCCACTAAGCAAAAATGATGGTGACTATCATCAAATGTTAAAAGGCAATAGCCTACGATATTGTGATCAATAAAAAATAATCTCAGCCTACGCTTTACTTTGGCATCTTGTTCAAAATAATATTCAAAGTAGGCGTCGACATCAATGTCAGCAAAACTCTTGGCAATAATATGCTTTAATTGACAAACTTTTTTATCATCAAGTGCGCTGTCTCGATATGTCAAATCAGCATGTGTAAGCTTGATAGAATGACGCAGCATTAGTTATCTACACCCTGTGTCGCCATTTGAATGCTGGCAATATTATCTCTTGTAAAGCTCAATAGTGTGCTGGGTACCACAATATAGCCACAAATTACTTTCCTTACGCTCTACTGGAGGCACAGTTTTGAAAACTGAAGCCAAACAGTATTCGAGCTAACCTGAAGGTATACCATATAAGGTATTAATTATTATTTTCTTCTAGCTTACCACGGTAGGCTGGCAAAGAAACCTCAGCGATCAACCCCCCGCCATCACGATTGCGTAGTTTCACCTTACCACCATGCGTAGTCACGATCCGCTTGATAATCGCAAGTCCTAGACCACTTCCCTCACTGCCTCTTGCTTGATCCCCCTGCTTAAAGGGCTCAAATACAGACTCGAGTTCAGACTCTGGGATCCCAGGTCCTCTATCCATTACTTTAACAATCACAGCACGATGCTTTGGACTATATTCGGTTGTAACTTCAATATCTTTGTCTGAGTAGCGGATGGCATTTTCAATCATGTTAGTAAATACTCGCTTCAAGGCAACAGCATTCATCATAACTGACGGCAAATATTGCTCAGCTTGTAAATGGATTGGGCGCTGATGCTGCTGCTCAGCATGCACAACTTCCTCAATCACGGTGTTAATGTCATCGGCCGACATCTCAGCGCCATTGTGGTGACGTAGATATTCGATAAACTGATCGATAATCGCATTCATATCTTCGATGTCATCAATGATACCTTCGCGCAGGTAGTCTTCTTCGTCCGACATCATTTCTGTAGCTAGGCGAATTCGAGTTAAGGGCGTTCTTAAATCATGAGATACGCCTGCCATAAGAAGTCTTCTATCACTTTCTAACTCTGCGATACCTTTGGACATTTTGTTGAACGCACGAGTTACCTCAATAACTTCTGTAGAACCTTCTTCAACTAGTCGTGTAGAGAAGTCTCCGACACCAACTCGACTGGCTGCAATTTGTAGAGACTTTAATGGCTTATTTAGATGACGAGCAAAGAGCCAACCACCTAAAACACTCAAAAAGCCGATACTGGATAAGTAAAAAACAAGAAATTCCATTTTAGTTTCACTCAGGCCGCTTAGTGGAACTCTCACCCAATAACCGGGGGCTTGAGGTGCTTCTACCCAATAAACCACCGGATCTCCTTGGCTTATCCTCACACGTGCAGAGCCATTTAACTGCTCAGACATACTACGTGAAAGCAAAGTGTACTCTTTTGCCTGACCAAGCCCGTTGGCATATGCTTGGCGCTGTGTCATTACTTCAATCCCCGTTATCTCAAAAAATTTTTGAGATAACTCACTGCCAACCTCAACTCCCTCTTCCCAATCAATGAAGACCGTTTTGACTTGCTTGGCTAACATTAAATTGACTTGTTCAAATGTCGGTTTAAACACATAAAGGGTGACAGTAATATATGACACAACCTGATTTATCAGCAGCAAAGCACCAACAAAGAAAACGGTTTGCCCAAAAGCACTTCTTGGTAACATCGCAGCTACTTCACGCCGTCAGGCACAAACACGTAACCTAGACCCCATACGGTCTGGATATAACGCGGATTTGACGCATCATCTTCAATCATCCGACGCAGTCGAGAGACCTGAACATCTATACTACGCTCTAGCGCACTATAATCTCGGCCTCTGGCAAGATTCATTAACTTATCACGGCTTAAAGGCTCTCTTGGGTGGCTAACTAGCGCCTTCAATACTGCGAATTCACCAGAGGTCAGTGAAATTGTATTTTCTCCATGCTGCATTTCTCGAGTAGCTAGATTAAGTGTAAAATCACCAAAACTAACCTCGTTTTCCTCAGCAGCAGGAGCCCCCGGCACTTCTTTCGCACGACGGCGTAAAATAGCTTTAATACGGGCAAGCAACTCTCTGGGATTGAATGGTTTTGGAATATAATCATCTGCACCAAGCTCAAGACCAATAATCCGATCCACTTCATCACCCTTGGCCGTCAACATCACGATCGGGATTTCGTTTTCTTTTTGCCTCAAACGGCGACATATAGATAAACCATCTTCTCCCGGAAGCATCAAATCTAATACCATCAGGTGGAAGTTTTCTCGCTCTAGCAATCTATCCATTTGCTCTGAGTTAGCAGCACTTCGTACAATAAACCCTTGCTCAACTAAATAACGCTCCAATAAACTACGTAAGCGCATATCATCGTCAACGACGAGAACTTTGGTGGTTTCGTTTCCCATTTTCATTTCTTCTATTTATCAATTTACTAACGTTCACCGAGTTGCGGTATTGCGCACGCAACTTCTATTCCTGTTCATTCAACGCTCATCGTAAATCTGGACTATGTATTATTATGCTTAAATATAATTGAATTTAGTGCTTTGTGACACCATACATTGATACTAGATTGTTACCGAACATTACAACGCTTTAACTCAACAGACCTAAGCTACATGAAAACGAATTTAATCACACCCGAGGGATACCGCAAGCTACAGCAAGAACATGACCATCTGTGGTTTGAAAAACGTCCAGAAATTACCAAAATAGTTAATTGGGCCGCAAGCTTAGGCGATCGCTCAGAAAATGCTGACTACACGTTCAATAAACGCCTACTGAGACAAATTGACAGACGAGTACGCTTTTTACGCAAGCGCTTACCTGAACTTAAAGTCGTGGAGTATAGCCCTGAACAAAACGGCAAAGTCTATTTTGGTGCATGGGTAGAGGTAGAGAGCGAAGACGGAGAAACGCGCGTATTTCGTGTTGTAGGGCCTGATGAAATATACGAACGTAATGACTATATTTCCATCGATGCACCTATGGCTCGCGCTTTATTAGGTAAACAAGTAGATGATGAAATCATGGTCAAGACAGCCCACAGTCAGAGACTTTGGTTTATCAACCAAATCGAATATCGTAATAACACGGAACAATGATAACATTGAACTGAATTTTGCTTGCCCAACTTAACGCACTTTTATATCGGGCCTGCACAAACTGATTAAGATGAGTATAAGGATTTTGCATGAGCAATATCGCACAACGTTTAGCAACTGAGCTTAACGCCAAAGAACAGCAAGTTAATGCTGCTATCACTTTGCTAGACGAAGGGTCAACCGTACCATTCATTGCACGATACCGTAAAGAGGCAACAGGTGGCCTAGATGACACCCAACTACGCTTACTTGAGCAAAGGTTAAGCTACCTAAGAGAGCTAGATGAGCGCCGTGAGTTTATCGTCAAAACCATTGACGAACAAGGCAAGCTCACGCCTGAACTACATGCAGAAATCCAAGCGGCTGACAGCAAAACCGTATTAGAGGATTTGTACCTTCCTTACAAACCAAAGCGCAGAACGAAAGGGCAAATAGCCATTGAAGCGGGACTTGAGCCGCTGGCTGACGCGCTATTTAACGATCCAAACCTTAACCCAGAGCAACAAGCGGCAACCTTTATTGACTCAGATAAAGGAGTCGCTGACAGCAAGTCTGCGCTAGATGGTGCTAAATTTATCTTAATGGAGCGCTTTGCAGAAGATGCAAAATTACTTGCTAAGCTTCGCGCCCATCTCAAAGAGCATGCGCAAATAGAAGCGAGGGTCATCACAGGTAAAGAAGAGACTGGCAACAAATATCGCGATTACTTTGAGCACAATGAGCGATTAAATAAAATCCCTTCTCACCGTGCCTTGGCAATGTTAAGAGCACGTAATGAAGGAGTACTGCAGCTTTCAATCAATCCTGAGCCAAGTGTCGAAGACGCTAATCAATTTTGTGCGCAGATCATTGCCGATCATTATACTCTTGCGGTTTCAGGCGCGCCAGCGAGCGAGTGGCTGATGAGCGTGGTGCAATGGGCCTGGAAGATCAAAATATCATTACACTTGGAAAATGAATTTTTAGGTGCTATGCGCGAAAAGGCTGAACTCGATGCCATCGAAGTATTTGCTAAAAACCTAAAAGATCTGTTAATGGCAGCGCCGGCCGGTGCAAAAACGACTATGGGTATCGATCCTGGCCTTCGCACTGGATGTAAAGTTGCCATTGTCGATAAAACAGGAAAATTGATTGCTACTAGCACTATTCATCCACATGCGCCTCAAAACCAATGGGAAAAGTCACTCAAGACACTTGAGCAAATGTGTCGCCAATATAAAGTTGAACTCATTGCAATAGGTAATGGTACGGCATCACGAGAAACCGATAAACTTGCAGCAGAGCTGTTAAAGAATGCCGCAGAACTCAAGCTCAATAAAATCATGGTGAGTGAAGCAGGTGCATCGGTTTACTCTGCATCTGAGTTTGCAGCCAATGAATTTCCAGATCTTGACGTGTCACTGCGCGGGGCCGTTTCTATCGCACGGAGACTACAGGATCCGCTTGCAGAGCTGGTAAAAATAGAGCCAAAATCAATCGGTGTTGGCCAATACCAGCATGATGTCTCGCAGAGCCAATTAGGACAAACACTAACAGCCGTTGTGGAAGACTGTGTAAACTCTGTTGGGGTAGACGTGAATACCGCATCAATCCCATTATTAACCAGAGTCTCGGGGTTAAACAAAACTTTAGCCAGCAATATCATCAAATATCGCGATGAAAACGGCTCTTTCACTAATCGTAAAGCACTCAAGAAAGTTGAGCGCTTGGGGCCAAAAGCCTTTGAACAGGCCGCTGGCTTTTTGCGCATCGCAAACGGTGACGATCCATTAGATGCCTCAGCGGTACACCCAGAGGCATACCCTGTCGTTAAGGCTATTTGCACAAAACAAAATATAGAAGTAGACGCATTGATAGGTAATCATGATATTTTAAATCGCTTGGTTGCTAACGACTACGTAGACGAGAAATTTGGTGTACCTACCGTCACTGATATTATTAAAGAATTAGATAAGCCAGGCCGAGATCCTCGTCCTGAGTTTAAAACAGCACAATTCAAAGCGGGTGTTGAGACCATTAATGACTTAAAAGTCGGGATGACTTTAGAGGGAGTGGTGTCAAACGTTGCTAACTTTGGCGCTTTCGTTGATGTTGGTGTTCACCAAGACGGCTTAGTGCATATCTCTGCACTCACGGATAAATTTATCTCCGATCCACGTGAAGTGGTTAAAGCTGGTGATATTGTAAAAGTTAAGGTGATTGAAGTTGACGTACCTCGTAAGCGAATTAGCTTTACAATGCGCCTCAACGATGAGGTGTCACATCACCCAGCACAAAAACAAAGTACCAAGTCTCACAAAGGCAAATCAACACAAAAGCCGTCAAAACCAAAATCACGAGATGCTGGTAATGCGGCCATGGGCAATGCCTTTGCAGAAGCATTTGCCAAGCTGAAAAAGTAATACTATTTAAGATAGGGGTAATGCTCACTTCGATGAGCTAACAAAGAAAAGCGCGGCCTTAGTCGCGCTTTTCGATTTTGGGGGATTAACTCGCTATTACTACATTGATCCGCGGAGGAGAAGACCAATATCTAGGGTTAAATCTGTACAGACAGCGAAGCTGGCTGGTTTGGTATTGCAACATGTTGGTAAAAATCTGAGATCCGAAGCGATCTGGCTTGTATTTCAGGATCAGCTTCTATCGGCATCGCTACAGCATAAGGGTCAGCATCTTGTTTGAGCTTTGCTTGCTCTTCTTCAGATTCCGCTTTCGCCTGTTCCCCACTCAAACGCCTTGTTTGAATGTTTTGCACGCGCTGACTGTCGTTTTGTTCTTCACCACTAATAGCAGCCTTAGCAAGATCTGCTTGCGCCGCCGACAACTTTTGCGTTGCATCTGCAGCAATAGCCCTATCAGCGCCAGACGGCTCGGCAGGAGCCAATGCTGCGGCCCTCACCGTTTGCATTTTCTCGATCGTCGCTTGTGGATCTCCTTCGATCGGCGCGACGTCTATCATAACCTGACCACCAATGGCGTAATTATTACCATCAGGGCCACGCTGATATTCGTAACTTGGAGAGCCAGCATACTGCCCCCCAACCCTAGCATGAGCTTGTTCGTGTAATCGAACCTCTCTATCTCGAGCCTTTAACTCTTGAACAATTTGTTCTTCCTGCTCAGCTTGCTGCTGTTCTTGCTCACTTTTACCTTTTTCCTGGCCTTCCTCTTGCTGCTCCTCTCCTTTACCTTCTACTTTCTTACCTTGCTCGGTTTTTCCATCAGAGCCATAAAGTTTGGTTTCATCAGGCTCCGACGCTCTGCCTTTTTCTGAATCAGAGAGATTACGGTTATCTGCAAATGAAGGGTTAGTAGGGGTTGCCTTGGGGATCGCTTCACGTAGCTGGTTGTCGCGTACGACCGATTCGGTGTACACGTTGGCAGTGTTGAGGTTCATCGCCGGTGGTGGCGTTACTATGTTCATTACACTTTTATATCAATCAACGTACCTAGTGCTTCGTCTGCTGTGCGGATGCTTTGCACATTGGCTTTCGCATTAAATTCTTCCACTTTCAAGGCAACAACAGACTCAGTGAGACTCGGGGTCTCACTAACAGGCGCAGTCACCGCTTCTTCGGTACTCGCCCCTTGTAACTGTCGCCCAAATGCACGGTCTGTGGACGTTTGCTCTTCAGCTGCGGCTCTATTTATATCGGCACTCGCCTGAGCGATGCCTTGAGCAGCACGGTTGTAACCATCAATCCCGTTATTTAGCACATCACCTATTGGCATAAGCACACCTATTAAATAGACCTTTTCTTACTGACTAATTATTGCGCAAAAAATCAACAAAGGAAAGGAAAAGCGGCAATTTTTTGCCGCTTTATTATTTTAATTATTTAAATAATTGATTTTAGTAATGATATAAACGTATCTTTGTGCGAAATAAATGGTGCATGAGACGCTTTTGGCAGAACATGACTCTCAAATTTAGGGTTCAATTGGTGCATTTGATTTATCGCAGCATGCGGTACAAGTGAATCTAAACGGCCAAAAATACCCGATATTGGTTGTTCAATTTCTACAAACATATCTCGTAGATCCACTGTTTCTAATATCGTAAGTCCGCCAGAAAGCGCTTTATCCTCCGCTTGGGGAAGCTGCCCAAGTAAGGTTCTAAGCTGTTTAATATCATCTCTAGCATGTTCACTTCCCATCGCTTGAATAGCCAAAAAGCGCTCAATGGTTTTACCTGTATTCGTTGTCAGTTGTGTCGCAAAGTTATTTAACACTTTAGGAGCAATGCCCGGCCAATTAAACTTTTCAGCAAAAAGTGGAGTGGAAGCGACCAATATTACTTTACTCACTTTTTCTGGAAAATGTTTCGCCAAGTAAAGTGCAAATAGCCCACCTAACGACCAACCAACAACAACACTCTGACAGGACAACTGCTCGGCGATTAGCTCTGCATTTTTTTCAAGTATATAACCACCTGCGGCACTACTTGAACCTCCAAATCCAGGAAGATTTATTGCTTTGAGTGTATAGGGTACTTCACTTTGTAATGTGGCTTCACATAATTGCCACACAGCCTTATTCATTCCCCAGCCGTGAAGAAATACGACTTCATTTTGCATTTGTTTCTTCTCTCAACCACACTTGAAGCCATGATAGCTAACCTAGGATGGAAAGCAATGCTCCAACTCAACAGGTGCTTTACAAGCGCAATCACACAAATTTGTACCAGTTGCGGACAACGCGCACCGGATCCTGTGTGCAAATATTGTTTACCAACATGCTTAGATTTTGATGATAAGGAGATAAATCTCTTAAGTTATCCTAATATCAAACGTTTGGTAAGCCTTGATCACTGTGATGGATTAAGTGCGGTAAGCTGGTATCGGCCACCCATTTCACACTGGCTTCAAGGGATTAAGTTTCACCACAATAAAGTACACCAGTGTGCGCTAAGAATCTTGGCGCATACACTCTGGCAGCGATTTCAAAAAGCATCCCCCCTCTGCCTAGATGTAGCGTGTTGCTTACCTTTACACCGCTTTCGCTTCATTCAAAGAGGCTACAATCAGGTGGAGCAAATATGGCAGGGGTTACCATTACAACCAACAGTTTTAATAAGAAACAAAAAAACTCAGGCGCAATCCACTCTTAGTAAAGCTCGCCGTAAAGTAAATTTACGTGGTGCGTTTTCAACCGTAACCCCTGTTGAGGGAAAAAACATTCTGTTGCTAGAGGATGTGATCACAACAGGAGCAACAATGGATGCGGCAGCTAAAGCCTGCAAACAGCAAGGAGCCAAGTCGGTGTGGGCGATGAGTATTAGCCTCACACCGTTTGAAGGTTAGCTGGTAATGGGTTTATTATTTTCGCTTTATTTCATGTTTATTGCCTCAGACTATCGCACGCCTTGAGCGAAGAACAACGCATTGTTTAATAGCCTGCTTGAACCATACCAAAAACCGCGGAAGACAGGGTTATCAGCCATACCGACCACAACTCCACGACCAGCTTTTGATGCAATAAGAGCTGAAGAGCTTGCTATTTGTTCAACATTAGTAGTATCGGCGTAGCCCGACAATAGCGGAGCACTAGTATAGGCTAGCGACTCAATAAAAGGTTTATCTTTGCGATACATAACCCAAGTACTATTCTTAAACACTGGCAACTCTTTATTCTCAAAACCAAAAGAGAGTGGGTGGCTAAGGTCAAGTCGAGTATCAAAAATAGCACCGGCAATACGCTGTCTCGCGGACAATCGGTCTTTGTCTGCAAAAGTCAGATTTTTAGTATCAAATTGTCTGCGCATTTCTTTGCTAGAAGTCATCTCTGCATCAAGGAGCTGCTGTTCTATAAGCCATTGTGCACCACGCTTGTGGCCCCAAATCACTCCTCCTTTTGCTACCCAACTATGTATTTTGGCTTTTACTTTATCACTTAAATCATTGTACTTGCCATCCGCTAACAAAATATGGCTATAGCGTGTAAGTTCAAGCTTATCTATCATCTGCTTTTCTACGATAGAAGGAGCCAGCATCAGGTGCCTATCTAGGTGATACCAAAGCTCACCTACTTCATATTGACTAATACCTGCACCTGCAAAAATAAGTACTTCTGGCTTTTGCAGTTGCAGCATTTGTCTTGAACCTAAATCTATACCGCTTTCAGTCAACCCTGTGGTGACACTATATACCGGCAGTCCTAATTCACTTGTGATCGTTTTTAATTGCTCATACCAATCATCATGTTGTTGAATTCCGCGAGCAATCACCAAAGTACCAGGCTGAAAGTGTTGTTTACCAGAAGTGGTCGATGCCGAAAATGGTGACATAGCAGCTGCTACTTTTACCCCACCTTGCAACAAACGATTAGCTAGCTGTGGAGCCAAATAATGATGCCAACTAATCGCATACGCATAGCTATCTTCTACTGGTGTAAGCTTTTGTTTTTCAGTATTCGTGTTATCACTTAACTTCAGTCCCCACTCACTTTTCAATGCAACAAAATCAAGATCGTAAGCATAAGGCATTGTCCAGCCAGAGACATCATAAAATGTGTTGTCATTGAAATGCGTTTGCGTGCTAAACAATGCTTTGATCAATCGATATTGCGGCTGCTCCAGTGGAATATATAAATCACCTTGTTGGTATACTTGGTCGTCAATTTCTTTTTCTTTTGATAAATACTTTATCTCAATCTGGTGCTGCTTTAATAAGTGAATGAATGCTTCAAGGCGATAGCTATCTTGACCACGCGCAACCACATACCCTTTAGTATCATCTTTACTCGCAAGCACCTTTGCTTGTTGGTAAAATTGTTGCTGATATTCCAGTAAAGTACGTCTATGTGTTATGCCAGCTTGAAAAGTCGATAAACTAGTAGTCACTTGGTTTTTAATCGTTTCAGCAAAGCTGAGCACACCATATTGGGTTTCTTGAGCGTGTCCTCGACTGCTCGCCTGTTCAAATAAAATTCCCACTGCACCATTCACATCTGGATAAGTTGATCCTTTACCATAGTAAAAGTCATCAAAACTTTCTTGAGTGAAATATAGCTTACCTTGTGCATCTAAAGCTTTGGCATGAAATTTACCAATCAAGTTCGTTAACTGGGTATTCTCCGCAGGTGTAATAGGATGCGTTCTAGATGGGATCCCAGGTTGAAAAAAATAGGTACTGTTGGGGCCCATTTCATGAAAGTCCGTTAATATATTGGGCTTCCAATTATGAAAAGCTTTGATCCTCGCACGTGATTCCGGATGCTGTAACAGCAGCCAATCACGGTTTAAGTCAAACCAATAATGATTAGTGCGACTTGAAGGCCAAGCCTCCGAATGTTCACGATGTGCAGGATCGGTCGATGGAGAGTTACTTTTATTACTGTTAACCCACGTTGCAAAACGGGCAAGCCCATCAGGGTTCAAAGCAGGGTCTAGCAGTATAATAGCATTATCCAATAGTTGAGATACCCACTTCCCCTGCGCCGCGGCCAAATAATAAGCAAGTAAAACAGCCGCATTGCTGCCAGACGACTCATTGCCATGCACACTGTATCCCATCCACATCACCACAGGTTTATCACTACGGTTTGAGTCATCACCGATTGAGGCCAAGTGATTTTGTTGAATGCGGGCTAGGTTCTGCTGGTTTTTCGGCGAACTTACCTTTAATAATAATAGTGGTCGCTTTTGATGGCTGTAGCCTATCGTTTCAATGCTGAGCCTTGGACTCTCTTTAGCGAGTGTCTGAAGGTAGTAGACAATTTGATCATGGCGTAAATGCCACTGGCCCACCTCATAACCAAATGCCTGCTTTGGGGTAGTAATACTTGAGTCAAACTCCACGTCGTTACCAAAATAATATGCAACCGGTTTTGCCTGCAAGCTGAAGCTCAGCAACAAGATAAAACAGCTTATTAAGCGCATGATGGTTTCCTTTAGTTCTGTGTACTTTTCAAGCTAACAAGCACTCTGTCGATTGCCAAATTTTTACGCTGAACACTAGCGACAATACGATGAGGAGAGTATGATACGTATTAACCGAGTAATTTAGTCAAGTATAGAGCGAATTATGATCCGTATTTCAGATTCTGCACAAAGCCATTTCGCAAAGCTATTAGCTGATCAAGCTGAAGGCACCAACATTCGAGTTTTCGTGGTTAATCCAGGCACGTCTCAGGCTGAGTGTGGCGTGTCATATTGCCCAGCAGACGCTGTTGAATCCAGCGATATCCGTCTACCATTCAATGGATTTGAAGCTATTGTTGATGAAGAAAGTGCACCATTTCTAGACGAAGCCGACATCGACTTCGTTACCGATAAAATGGGTAGCCAGCTAACTCTCAAAGCACCAAATGCAAAAGCAAAACGACTACGCGAAGACGCAAGCCTTGCTGAACGTGTGGAGCATATGTTGGTCACTGAGGTGAATCCACAATTAGCAAACCATGGTGGCCAAGTTAGTCTAGTCGAAATTACTGAAGATGGTATTGCTGTACTTCAGTTTGGCGGCGGCTGTAATGGTTGCTCAATGATTGATGTCACGTTAAAAGAAGGCATCGAAAAAGAGATGGTTGCAAAGTTTGACGAAATTAATGGTGTGCGTGACATCACGGAGCATGCGCGCGGCGAGCACTCTTACTATTAATGAGCAAAGCTCTCATTTATCGCTTAGGGTCTAACCCTAAGCGAAGTCTCAAGTTTTTTCTCTTTGGTTTATGCGATGTTATTCTTGCCGCAATTCTGATTGCGCTTGGATACTATCAAGACCACCGTTTTCAGATAGCTGGCTTATTCATATTGCCAATTGGTCTGTGTAGTGCCTTTTACGGTTACATCGGTATTTTCGCCAATCGGTTTTCTCAGGTCATAGAAGCACGAGAAAAACGCCGTCAAACACTGAGAAACCAAGACCCCTTTGCCTAGGCTAATAATGCTCCCTGACGAGACAACTGGTAATATTTATATGCCAATGTCAGCCCTCGTAACCCCATAAAACAACTCATTGCCAGCCATAGCGCATGGTTTCCAAGTGAATATGTAAGCCAAAAAGGTAAAAAGAAGCCAAAAAGTGCTGAGATCAACATGCTGTTTCGCATTTCCTTTGCCCGAGTCAGCCCTACAAATATTCCATCAAATAAAAAGCAACTCATTGCCACTAAAGGTAAAGCCACCAGCCAAGGTAAGTAAATACTCGCAGCCGCTATAACCTCTGGTATAGTAGTAAGAGAGCCAATAATCCAGTCACCAAAAAAATAGAAGACCATACTGTAAAGTAATGCGAATAACGCTCCCCAAAACAGGCTTATTTTAACCCATAACTGCAATTGAACAGGATCCGCTCGGCCTTTAGCCGTACCCACTTTAGCCTCTGAGGCATAGGCAATTCCATCCATTGCAAAACTAACTAACATCAGAAAATTGAGCAATACAGCATTTGCCGCAAGTGTAACTTCTCCCAATCGAGCACCATAAAAGGTCATAAAGCTAAAGCACAACTGTAAGATCAATGAACGAACAAAAATATCCCTATTCAATGTCAGCAAACTCAGCCAGTGTGCCCGTTCTACAAAGCTGAACTTTAGCTCAAGCCCATGTTTATTAGCAACATTGATGGTCAGTAATATTGATAACCCCAGTGCTGCGTAGTCCGCAATCAAAGATGCCCACGCAGCCCCCGCGACCCCCCACTCAAAACCGATAACAAATAACACATCCAGAACAATATTCACGACATTAGTGAAAAGCACCAGATAAAATGGCCCGCGTCCATAGTGCATGCCTAGCATAAAACCAAGTAGCACTAGGTTTAACATGGCAGCAGGCGCACTAAATACACGAATTTGAAAGTACAGCTTTGCTTGTGTAAATACCTCATTAGACGCATTTGACAGTGATGCGATTACTTGCAGTAAAAATGGTGATAATAAAATTAGACTCAACGCAAAACAGATTGCTATTAGCACACTAGTGTAAAGTGAACCCACGAGCTTTTCGTTATCCTGCTCGCCGCTTGACTGCGCAATTACGCCCGTTGTGCTCATTCTCAAAAAGCTAGCCAACCAAAATAGTACTGAGATGGAGCTAGACCCAAGCGCAATCCCTGCCAAAAAATGAGCACTATCTAGATGACCAATTACCGCTGTATCGACTAATCCTAACAGTGGCACCGTAATATTTGATAATATCATCGGACCTGCAAGCAGTAAGAGGCTCAGATGTTGCGCTTTATAACACTTAATAAATTGATACAACATATTATTCTTGGTTTAGCCCTGTTCTCGGCACATAGTTGGGGTGCTGTCATCTTACAGTATCATCACGTCAGTGAAAAACTTCCTGCGGTAACCAGTGTCAGTGAAGAAACTTTCAAGTCACACTTGAGTTATATTAAAAACAATGGCTATAACGTGATGCCACTGCCGAAGCTATTGAATGCACTGCAATCCGAACAGACACTACCGGCAAAAACCATAGCCATCACTTTTGATGATGGCTATGAAAACAATATCACTGCCGCAGCCCCACTTTTAGAGCAGTTTGGTTTTCCGTACACTATTTTTGTCAATCCTCAACTTATCGATGAACAAAAAAGTTATGTAATGACTTGGCATGAACTGCGTAAATTGGCCAAACGAGGGGCAACGATAGCGAATCATAGTGCCAAGCATGATTACCTTCATCAAAAGCTTGATGATGAATCCATTGCCGAATGGCGAGCACGAGTCAAGCAAGATATCACTTGGTCACAACAGCGTATTAAAGAAGAAATCGGTCATGATTATCCCTACTTAGCTTACCCTTACGGCGAATTTAATCGTAAATTGCAAGAACTTGTAAGCGAGTTAGGGCTAATTGGTATTGGTCAACATTCTGGTGCGGTGGGGCTCACATCTGATTTTACGCGCCTCCCTCGGTTCCCTGCCTCAGGCATATACAGCAACCTTGAGACCCTCAAAACGAAATTAGACACCAAAGCGTTTCAATTACAAAATATGCACTACGCAGATAGTGTTACTAGTAATACAAAACCACAAATCACTCTACATTTCAAAACTAAGGACTTTCACAATACTCAGTTTGCCTGTTACGTTTCAGGTGTTGGTCAAGCCACGCTTGTTTGGGAGTCAAAAGATAGTGTTCGGATCCAAACTCCTGCTGAATTACCTAAGGGGAGATCAAGATACAACTGTACAGCACCGTCTATTCAAGAGCCGGGGCGTTACCATTGGTTTTCTCAACCTTGGGTTATTGTAGAGCAGCAGTAGTTAGCCTGAGTATTTGATAATAATACCAATTTTCTTAATTAAGTGGTCTATTTTGAGGCGAGAAAGTCTTGTCGATAACCAGGCAAAAATTTTGCTATTTAGTTGTTCTAAATAAGAAATTTTTAACGCGGTTAGCGTCAGATTTACTCCTTCAAATTGGTATAAGTGCTTTCAAAGCTGTATTCGTTAGAAAGAGATAGCAGTGGGTTAAGTTAGCATTAGAGCGAGCTTCGCCATAAACTCGCTTACACTCATCCTCTACTGGCACCAGCTCTATTGAGGCTCATCCGCCGTTACTTTTTTACTACATCAAGCATTGTTTCTGCTACCTTACTCAGTGGCACCAAAGATTGCACTGCACCTAACTCATAAGCCGCTCTTGGCATTCCCCATACCACAGAACTCAATTCATCCTGGGCGAATGTCTTCGCTCCGTTCTTTTTAAGTGCCAACATTGCTTTTGCTCCATCACTGCCCATTCCGGTCAGCATCACTGCACAAACATGCTTTCCTATTGGCACTAATGAATTAAATAACACCTCTACGGACGGTTTATGTCTATTCACAGGTTCGCCGTCATCCAGTCGACAAACGTACCCAGAAGATACTCTCTCGACTTTGAGGTGTTTATCACCAGGGGCAATAAACACGTGCCCGGGCTTCAACATATCGCCATCTTCTGCCTCTTTCACTGAAACTGCACACGTTCGGTCCATTCTTTGTGCGAAAGATGTACTGAATACGGGTGGAATGTGCTGAGTAATGACCACAGGCGGGGCATGAGTAGGTAGACGCATTAATACTTCACGTATAGCTTCCGTCCCTCCTGTTGAAGCGCCGATAGCAAGAATAGCATTGTGTGCAAAGGTGAAGGAGGTTCCTACCTCTAATTGTCTTTCTGACTTTGGCGCTTTAAATGTTCGCACTCTGGCTTTGGCTGCGACTTTTACTTTTTTCTGCAGAATATCTGAATATGATTGCAGTTGCTCTATAACATGACTGGTCGGCTTAGAAACAAAATCAACGGCACCTAGTTCTAATGCCTCAATAGTTGCAGGTGACCCTTCTTGTGTCAGCGTTGATATCATCACCACTGGCATAGGCCTCAAACGCATCAAGTTTTTTAAAAAACTGATACCATTCATTCTTGGCATCTCAATATCTAGCGTCAGCACATCCGGTGCGGTTGATTTAATCAACTCTCGTGCTTGATACGGATCCTCCGCGACGCCTACAACCTCAATACCATTCCCCTGATTTAATATTTCTTTTAATAAGCCGCGTATTAGCGGTGAATCATCGACAATGAGAACTTTGACCATATTTCACCCTTAAAACAGCTCGATGTCTGTTTTGTTGTCTTGAGCTTCAATGTCGTGTAGGTAACGTACCTCACGTTGCTCAATCGTGTTATTGTGCATGGTGCGCAGTTTTTTTACCTGTGCTTTACCACTTTGAGGATGAAAAATAACTTTCCTTGGCCATGGACCACCTACATCCTGGGAAATTAGCTTCAAACACTCTTCCTCAACATAAGCTTGGGCAAATCGGATATTCCCCTCACCGATGTCCGTCATTGAACTAATTATCTTACCGCCACCAAACAATTTAATTTTTAAGTTCGCTCTAGATGCGCCGTTTTTTACAACTTCGTTTATTAAATATTCCATCGCCCAGTTACCATAGCGACAATTAAGATCATCAGCATGAACCTCTCGTAGGGACTTTGCACCGGGTAGCATAAAGTGATTCATCCCCCCGATCCCTAACTTCTCATCATACACACATGCGGCAATACACGAGCCAAGTACGGTTGAAATTAGCTCATCTTGTTTAGATACATAAAACTCTCCAGGCAATACTTTTGCAACAACCATCGCTCGTCCTGAGTCCCAAAACCGTTTAACGTGTTCAAAGCCCCTTAAAACAGGTTTAAATTCTCTCATTCAACTGGCCTTTTTGATAAATGGTTTTACCTAAGTTTTTGAACTGCAAGTGCTCCTTACCCATGGTTTCAGAGTGTCCAATTAGCAAATATCCATTCGGTACTAGCATCCGATGGTACTGCTCGAAAAGTTTGTCTTTTGTTTTTTTATCAAAATAAATCAGAACATTACGACAGAATATGGCATCAAACGGCCCTTTCATTGGCCATGGTTCCAGCAAATTCAAGCGCTTGAAATGAATGAAAGACTGTAATTTTGGTTTGACTCTATATGTACCGCCATCTGCGCTACGCAGAAACCATTTTTTCAATTTATCTTCGTCCAAACCTGTGACATTATTTGCGGTGTACTCTCCGATACTCGCCTTACTTAATACATTTGAATCTAAATCTGTTGCCAGTACCTTTACATCCCAATCATTAGGAAATGCGTTAGCAACTGTCATTGCAATACTGTATGGCTCTTCACCCGTTGAGCACCCCGCAGACCATATCCTCACCCTTTTGTCCTGCTTATGCCGAGTAGTAATTTCTGGCACCACCGTCTTTGCCAGAAATTCGAAGTGATGATTTTCTCTAAAAAAAGAGGTTAAATTTGTAGTTATAGAATTAATAAAGTGACTAAATTCTGCGTCTTCATTTTTTTCTAAAAATGATAGATATTCAGCAAATGAACTCAAGCCATTAGCACGTATGCGTCTTGCTAACCGCGAATACACCATTTCTTTTTTATGTGGCCCAAGCACTATGCCACAAGCATCATATACTCGAGCCGAAACCTCAGAGAAGTCCTTATCTGTAAGCAAAAACTCCCGCATCGCAATATTCCCTCAATCTTACTCATCACGCTGGTTTTGTACCAGCTAAACACACCTTATGCTAAAACTCTTCCCACTCTTCAGAATCATCAGCAAACTGGTTGTTTTTTGTGTTTTGCAATGATGTTTTGCTCGGTATCATGGTGTGCTTGGGTGGTTGTTTCTCTTGAATATCATAATGACGTTTTGACGAGCTCACATCGTGGCTGTGACTAGCTAGGTCGTCTAGCGTAAAAAAGTTCAGAAGCCTTCTCATATCGTTCGCTTGCTCAGCCATAGACTCACCAGCAGCAGACGCCTCTTCAACTAGTGCGGCATTTTGTTGGGTCATCTCATCCATTTGGGAAACGGCTTTATTCACTTGCTCTATCCCAGAGCTTTGCTCAACAGAGGCTTCAGCAATATCCGAGATCATGTTTGTTACACGCTTTACCGACTCCACAATCCCTTTTAGGGTTTCGCCTGATTCATTCACCAATAATGTGCCATCTTCGACTTTGCTGACACTATCTCGTATTAAATCTTTAATTTCTTTTGCCGCCGCCGCGGAGCGCTGCGCTAAGTTTCTCACCTCTCCAGCTACAACAGCAAATCCACGTCCTTGTTCACCTGCTCGCGCGGCTTCCACAGCCGCGTTTAAGGCCAGTAAGTTTGTTTGGAAAGCAATTTCATCTATAACCCCTATGATGTCCGCTATTTTTTTACTCGAGCTGTTTATTTCTGACATACTTTCTACCGCGCGAGTCACCACCTCTCCACCTTTAGTTGCCTTATCACACGTTTCTTCTGCCAGTTGGTTCGCGACTTTTGCATTATCCGCATTTTGCCTAACTGTACTGGTCATTTCTTCCATACTAGAAGCCGTTTCTTCTAAGGAAGATGCCTGTTCTTCAGTCCGCTGACTCAAGTCAGCATTGCCTTGTGATATTTCTTCTGCGCCACTTGCGACTAGGTTTGCTGAAGTGCGGATCCGACCTAACACCTCGGTCAATTTTTCAGCCGTGGTATTGGCGTCCTTTTTCAGCTTTTCATAAGCACCACGATAATCTCCCTCTATCCGCTGGGTTAAATTACCCGTAGCCAACGAATCCAGCATTTCTCCCATGTCAGTAACTGTTTCATCGACAGTCGCAACTAAACTATTAAGTCCTTGTGCTAATCGCAAATAAAATCCTTCTTTACCCTCATCAGATAAACGAACACTTAAGTTACCACTGTTAGCTGATTGCACTAGTCCTGCGACTTCTTTTTCAATCTGGACTTCCTTGGTTCTGTCGTTCCATTCAACTACGGTTCCTACACGTTCGTTATTACTATCAAAAATGGGATTTGCCACCAAACTAAAGGTACGTCCGCCAACGGCTATCTCAGTTTTGTACTCAGATTCAAGACGAGAGAGCATACTACGCTGATGACTTGGATTTTTATGGAAAACATCAATATTAGCCCCCATAAGCTGCCTGCTGTCAAAGTTTGGCAAGTCACGTTTTAAATCACTCTCTGCGCCTCTCATCATTTCTTTAACGGCGCGGTTTAAGTATACGATCTCAAACTTTTCGTTTGCGATCATGGTATTAGTCGACACATTATCCAGCGCTCTTCGTACTCTTAAATTTTCCGCTGCAGCGGCTTTTTCCAGAGCTTCCCGATTTAACCTATCAGTCTTGTCTTCCCACTCAACCACCGTACCAATACGCTTACCGCCATCATCAAAAACAGGGGTTGCAATTAATCCAAATGTGAACCCTGCAATCTCAATATCAGCACGATATACATCGTTTAACTTATCGAGTATGTGTCTCTGATGACTCGGGTTTTCGTGAAATACATCAATACATTGCCCAACAAGTTTATCAACATCGAAATTTGGAAGAGACTTCCTAAGCTGAGGCTGATTATCTCTTAGCATCCTCACTACAGAATCGTTGACATAAACAATGTTTAATTTATCGTCCGCAAGCATGACGTTGGCTTGGCAGACATCAAGTGCACTAGAAATTCTCGCATTGTGACTCGCCAACTCAGCTTGCCTCTTTTCAACCTCAAGCTCTCTTGTTAAGTCTTTCCACTCCACTAAGGTGGCTAAGCGCTTACCTTCTTCATCAAATACTGGCGTTGCAATAAGGTCGAAGGTAAGTCCTGCGACTATAATCTGGGCAACATAGGGCCTAGAGAGATTAGCTAATATACCTCTTTGATGGCTGGGGTTACGGTGAAATGAGTCGATGTTAGCGCCAATTAAGTTATCTACATTAAAACCTGGTAATTCTTGCTGTAGTTTGGCCTGATTCTTTCGCAACATACTCGTAAGGGAATCATTTAAATAAACGATATTAAGAGACGCATCAGCCAACATTATGTTTGCTTGACAAACTTTTAGTGCTAATAACAGGCTGTGGTTATGCTCTTTATCATTCGCTATATCATTATTTAAGAAAGTAGCTACTGCTCTGAACAGCGTCGGATGCTCTGCCTTGAAGTGGTTATTTAGTAAGCTTGCATCGTTATTTTCGATTGCCGATATAATACTTTCAACGCTCTGTAACCTAGCTAGCAGCGTGTTTACACTTTGCTTCAGTAGCAAAACCGCTAATGCAACGCTTACGCCCGCAATTACTATCGCGACGTAAGTTTGAGTAGACATACTCACGTTTAACATCTGAATACTGACTGCCAAACCCACAACTATTATGGCACTGGCAACTAATACTCTGCTATTGACTTGACTCACTAGTGCGTGATCGCGCATGTTATCCCCCGACAACCGATTGCTCATCATGTTTTACTTCAAGATCTAAAATTTTTTTTAAATTTAAAAGTACAACCATTTTTTCACCAACATTGACAAGTCCTTGTACGAACTGACTATTTTCCGAGTCCTGAAAATCAGGTACATCTTTAGCAGTTTCTTCATTGATGCTGTACACGTCCGAGACTGCATCTACCACTAGTCCCATAATTTTCTGCATCCCTTTGATGAGCACAGACACGACAATAACGACTGTTAAAGCACCATATTCGATCTGAGGTAAGCCAAAGCGGATCCGCAAATCAATGATAGGTACTATGGTTCCACGTAGATTAATTGCACCGTTTACATACCTTGGTGAATTAGGAATTGCTGTGACCTCTTCCCATCCCCTAATTTCTTGGACAGCCAAGATATCCATGCCATATTCTTCTCCTGCCATCATAAAGGTCAAAAACTGCTTATCACCTTCCTTATTAGCCAGCATAATTTGCTCATTAACTGCTGCACGTTCAGTGATCATGTCATCACCTCTTCTAGCTCCTGCTCTACCAACAGCTCTTGACTTCCGGGTCGCTTAAGGCCGCTTAGTTTTATTAAGCCACTGATATCTATAATCAAAGACACTCTGCCGTCTCCGAGAATAGTAGCGCCAGATATGCCATTGACCTTTTGATAATTCGCTTCTAGGCTTTTTATCACCACTTGCTGCTGTGCCAGTAAGTCATCCACCAGCAGCCCAACCTTATGGTTGTCGCTTTCAACCACAACAAGCAGAGTTTTGTCGAGTTCTTCGATTGCTCCTTCATGGTTAAATAACTGATAGAGTCTGATGATTGGAATGTACTCGTCTCTCAATCGCAAAACCTCTAAACCATTTCCGACTCTACTCACTTTTTTAATATCGATCTGCAGTGATTCCACAATGGAAATAAGGGGGATGATATAGGTATGTTGCGCAACTTTGACTAGCTGACCATCCAAAATAGCGAGTGTAAGCGGTAGACGAATCGTAAATGTTGAGCCAACTCCCTTAGCCGAAGTAACCTCTACACTACCATTAAGCGCTTGAATATTTCGGCGTACAACATCCATCCCGACACCACGACCCGAAATATCACTTACTTCATCCGCAGTAGAGAACCCCGGCTTAAAAATAAGCTCATTTACTTCCTCAACAGTAAGCTCATCTGTTGCCTGTACCAACCCATTCGCCAAGGCTTTACTCTTGATTTTTTCTGTATTGAGACCTCTGCCATCATCCATAATCTCAATGACGATATTTCCGCCTTGGTGAAAAGCATTTAACGTCACAGTCCCAACGGGATCCTTTCCTGCTTTAATTCTTTCCTCGGGTGTTTCTAATCCATGATCTAACGAGTTTCTTACAAGATGCACCATAGGATCAGAGATTTTTTCCATCACTGTTTTATCTAACTCTGTTTGTTCGCCAAGTAGCTTGAGCGCTACTTGTTTATCCAGCTTCTGTGATGTATCTCTAACCAAGCGTGGAAAGCGACTAAAGACGAAACTAATAGGTAACATCCTTATCCGCATTACGTTTTCTTGCAAGTCTCGGGTGTTGTGAGCCAGCTGCGCCAACCCCTCTTGCATTGCAGCCAATGTATGCTCTGTGGGCTCTTGTTCGCCGAGTTGAGTTAACATTGCTTGCGTTATTACTAATTCACCCACCATATTTATCAGTGAGTCGACTTTATCTATACCTACTCTGATTGATGTAGATTCGCCTGACTTCTTATTCACCTCAGATTTAGGCTTAGCCATGGCGGTCGGTTTCTGAGTTGTTTCAGTATTGTTCTGAGTTTCTTTTTGCGCTACTTGCGATTCAGTATCTGTTTTGGACGCTATATTCACTTCTGGAGCACTATCATTTTCAAATAGGCCGCCACACAACGTGATCACTATCTCGGCGTCATCCTCAACCCACTCGAAAACCTCTCTAATAGCTGACTCAGAGTGGCTAGTGTTTAAATATAAACGCCAACTTAGGTAGCAGTCTTCAGGGTTAAACCTTTCAATATCTGGAATTGCATCGCAAAAGGCGTGCGTTTCCAAATCCCCGAGTTCGGACAGCTCACTCAACATATACAAAGGCTCATTGCCAGTTTTAAAAAGGTGTGTAAGCGGTTTGAAGTCAATTTGATAGGTTTGTAATTCAGGAGCTACCTCTCGGCTTGGTGAGGTCTGAGCATCTTGCGACTGTTGAGCGCCTAAAATCCCTTCAAACTTCTCTCGTAACGTATTCGCCACAGAAAGGTCAGGCTCTTCTTCAGCTTGCAAGCTTGTCAATAGAGCTCTTAAGCAATCGACGGACTGAAGTAAAAGATTTACATGTTCAGCTGCTAGTTGACGTCTACCATCACGGATTTGATCAAGCAAGGTCTCTAAAACGTGGGTGAAGTTAGATACGGATGTAAAGCCAAATGTTCCACTTCCACCTTTGATACTGTGCGCTGCACGAAATATGGTATTGATGGTCTCCGAATCTTCTTGCCCTGGCTGTAAGTTTAGAAGCTCCGCTTCCATCACATCCAGCCCCTCAAAGCTCTCTTCAAAAAAGACATCAAAGAATTGGCTTAAATCAATACTCATGTCGACGCCCCTTTATGTCTACCTGATGACTTTCTTTAGTACAGCTAGCAGTTGTTCAGGGTTAAAAGGTTTAACTATCCATCCGGTAGCACCTGCTGCCTTACCTTCTGTTTTCTTATCCAGTCCTGATTCAGTAGTTAACATCAACAAAGGAGTAAACTTATAATTAGGCAGGCTACGAAGTTCTTTGATCAGAGTTATGCCATCCATAACTGGCATATTCACATCTGAGATCACAGCATCAAAGCCCTGCTGTTTTGCAATAGATAGAGCCTCACTGCCATCTTTTGCTTCTATCACATCAAAGCCAGCTTTTTTCAATGTAAAGCCAACCATTTGACGCATAGAGGCAGAATCATCCACAGCTAAAATCTTTTTCATAATCACCTCTTAGTTTTCAATACCATGGAATAAATAGTGCGTTAATCCGAGCTCATTTACGGCTTGTGCGAGCGCTTCACTTTCACCATGCCAAACAATTTTGTGCTCCATTGAATGTAGGTGCTTTTGCACAGCGCATAGTAACTGGATAGAAGCAGTGTCTGCTTTTTGCACTTCGCTAATGTCGATAGAAATGTCAGATGTTTCCAAAGAGTCCTGGAAAATTTGATGGTACAAGCTTTCCACATGATTAATTGCCATTTCTGGTGGAAGTTTCAACATGAGCTGAAGACTATCCCTGTAAAAGTGAGTAATAAAATTAGCTTAGACTGTGATCGTAAAATTGCCACAAAGATTAAATAAAAATCCGCAAATAATGAAAGCGTTAGAGGTAGGAAATAAAATCGCGTAGGGCACAGGCTACGCGATATGGAGCTAGTTTATTATGCTATTAAGGTCTTTTAATAACTGTTTTTCATCGATCGTCGGCACAGTTCCAACTTCATGAGAGGGTTTAAAAATAGCCTCCAGCTGTCCCTTTGGATTGATTAGTGCGACTGATGCACTGTGATCAACATAGTATTCTTCTTGCTGTTCTTGATTTATCGCATAGATCAAGCCAAGATCTCTGACAAAAGGAAACAATATCGAATGCTCTGCAGAGACCGCTTTGAAGGTTGGATCAAAGTGCCTAATATACGCTTGTCGTCGCTCCTTTGAGTCTCTGTGAGGATCAACAGATACGAACCATACTTGTAATTTACTCTTATCTTTCATTGATTGATACACATGAGTCAGTTTCAATAATGTCATCGGACAAACGTCAGGACAGCTGGTATACCCAAGAAAAAGTAAATTCCACTTGCCTGCAAAGTCTTGATTGGATAACACTTCACCATACTGGTCTTGAAGTTGAAACGACTGCACTTCTTTTGGTTTTCGGTACCAAACTACTTTTTCAGACACATCAGGCGCAGGGCTACAACCAGATAATATCGCCACTACAACGATCAAAAGAATTTTTTTCATATAAATGCTTTATCCACAAAAAGTGCTACGAAAACAATTAGCAAATGCCAAATTGAAAAATAAAATACACGCATAGCATACTCTAAACTCTTCGTTTTAATAAGCTTTGCGGCCTTATATATAAAGGCCACATTAACTGCCCCAGAGCACAGTAAATAAATCCACCCCGACATTCCGACCAAATAAGGCAATAGGCAAATTACGGTCAGTAATATGGTGTAAAATAATACACAAAGCTTGGTAAATTCATCACCGTGTGTCACAGGTAGCATGGGTATTTCAGCTTTCTCATAGTCACGTTTTCGCGCTATGGCTAAAGCCCAAAAGTGTGGTGGAGTCCATGCAAAAATTATCATCACTAATAACCATGGTTCAGCACCCAGCTGTCCTGTCTCGCTAACCCACCCAAGCAGCGGTGGCATAGCACCAGCTAACCCTCCAATCACAATATTTTGGGGGGTTGCTCGCTTCAAAAGTAGCGTATACACAACGGCATATCCAACTAACGCAGCGAGAGTTAACAAAGCACACAGCTGGTTTGCAAAAATGGAGAGTAGTACATAGCCGAATAAAGCCAAAGTACTGGCAAACATTATGGCTGAAGAAACAGAGACTGACTCTGTTGCGAGCGGTCGGTCACGCGTTCTGACCATCTTTTTATCTATTTCTCTGTCAACCACATGATTTATTGCTGCGGCACTGCTCGACAGCAAGCCGATTCCCAATAGACTCATGATTTGAGACAATAGCGTTTTATCGCTTTGTGGCGCTAAAGCCAGACCAACCCACGCGGTGATCACCAGCATGCAAACTACTTTAAACTTGCACATGCCAAAATAGGCCTTTAGCAACGATGTTATTCTTTGATATTCAAAAGTATTAGTTAACTGGTGCATATTTATCTCCTACTTTTTGCGCTAAATTCACAAAAAAGCATAGTCTCACCATAGCTAGTAATACCATGGCTGCCATAAAGTTATGAAATAAGGTGAGTAGCAATGGAAATTGGAAATGAACGATAGCGGCGCCGACGGCCACTTGCAGAGTAATCAGCACTAATACCAGATAAGCTGAATTTCTGATCACCTGATTTTGTGCCTGCTTTAATAAAGGCCAGCATGCTATAAGTAAACTGAATACGGTTATAATTGCCCACACTCTATGAGTAAAATGGATAGACACCCTTGATTCAAAAGGGAGCACACCAAACTCGTAGGTGGCTGAAGGCTCAGGCAGGGTAAATAGACTTTGCCAAGAAAACAATTGTAAGTTGTCACAAAGCGGTAAGCCTGTACAGTGAGGCGCAGCATAGTTGGCAGCTAGCCAACCTCCAAGCGCAATTTGAATAACCAAAATATAAAGCGCTACATAACACATCAGAGCAAGGCGTTTTGGGACATCAGCGATAATGTCACGGTGCTTCAGTCGTAAAGCAAGCAAAACAAGCAACGCCAGAATACTGAACCCTCCTAGTAAATGCCCCATTACTATTATCGGCTGTAAATTCATTGTTACAGTCCACATTCCTAAAGCTCCTTGAAACAACACTAACAGCAGAAGTAAATAGTAATGTTTATTAGGGCCTTCAACCTGTGGCTTTTTAAAGAATTGTAAGCATGCCAGGAGGAGAATAATGGCCCCCAAAAAGCTAGCAAAGTAACGATGGATCATCTCGATCCAAGCTTTGTCGGCTTCGACTTCTAAATGCGGAAACTGATCTTTTGCAGCGATTAACTCATGAGCTTCATTGGGCACAGTCAAAAAGCCATAGCACCCAGGCCAATCAGGGCAGCCAAGACCTGCGTCACTCAAGCGTGTGAAAGCACCAAGAGTGACAACCGCAAGCGTAACAAAACAGGTAAATATTACCAGCTTGATTCTATTCATATATAACCTCCTAGCTTGAGCGAGAGTAGTTCAATAGTTTTTTGAGGTCACTTAGCAAGCCTTTTTGTATACTTCTCGTTTTTCTTTGATCTAATATAGGCGCGTACTGAAGAACAAATAGACCAGTCTTATCTACCAAATAAATATAGTTATCTTGCAGTTGGGAGATTTGTAGCGGCAATGAAGTTGCGTGCTCAATAAGAGGTTCGCCTTGATTCTGCAACACCACGATAGTTACCTTCTGCTGATGCTTGCCAAGTGCCAAATACAAATTAGGAAGACTGTTAAGCAACAAAGAGCATTGCTCATTACATGACTTTGGACGCTGATACACAATACTCCACTCTGTATCTTGGACGACTGCAGGCTGTCTCACCTCTTGACGTAGAAATTCACCATGGTTAGTTGTGCTACTGGGAAGCCAACCCAACTTTAGTGCAACGAATGCTAGTAGTAATGGCATAATGAACAAACTGACAAACCATATCGCTGTCTTAGACATATCCACTCTCCTTTTTTGAAAGTTTCCATCCGATCACTAGTGCCGAAAACGCAATCAGCAGCCACTGAACAGCATAAGCCTCATGCTTCTGTGGTGACATTACAACTGGTTGGTAATGTGGCTCAGTACTACCAAGTACGTCATGTGTCATGTATGCAATGATAGGCAATAGAGTGCGGTTAGAGGCTTTAGATAGGTAGGCGAGATCAATATACTGAATTATCGAATGAGCCTGCTGACTTTCCGCTGCAGAGTCAGCCAACGTAAAGCCTTTACTCACGTTTGTTTTAATGTATGCAGGGAAAGTTACCTTTGTTTCGGAAAGAGAAGTAAGTGTTGGAATTCGACTTGCTTGCTGTGGGACAAAACCCAAATTTACCACAACATATTCACCAGTCTTACTCACTTCTAAAACAGATATAACGTCAAAACCTACTCGGCCTTTTACTACTTGGTTATCAAGATACCATACCGCGCCAGCAACAAAGCGCCCAGTTAGTTGCACTTCACCATCAATTTGCTCGATAGGAACTTTACTTTCAGGATTATTTCTATTTGCAAGGTTTTGGTCTTGTCGCTTCTCTATATGTTGGTTTATTGCATGCTTTTTGGCTGCACGTTGCCATTGCCAATATGAAAGAGCTACACATAACAACATCACGATTAACGCTGCCAATATAGGCGTTTTTGATCTACCTTTAAAAAGTGCACCTAAATTCACGGACACTCCTTATGATTAAAATTATTATCGTAGTACTTCTGCTATTTATTTTTCTTAGTTTATTTAAAGCGATGTTCGTCATGCTCAAATCAGGGCAACAAGGGTCAATGGCAAAGCAGCTATTAAATCGAGTATATGCCTCTATAGCTGTGATTCTTATTATTTGTCTGGCTGCTCAGTTTGATTTAATCAAATTACATTCGTCGCCTATTTCTACAACACATAAACAAATACAAACAAACACAGCCACACCACATCAACAAAGTGCCAATACCAAGCACCAGCCTGAAACGCAAAGTGATTTTTCGCACTAAAGTGCCCTTTCAGAACTCTCACCCATATCACAAATAAAATTATCGCCCCAAGCGTGACATGAACTCCATGAAATCCAGTTAGTAAAAAGAAGGTGTTGCCATAAACTCCAGATTGAAGAGTTAAACCAAGTTCTTGATAGGCATGAATATACTCTTCAACCTGTAGAGTTAAAAAGCCAATACCAAGCAGTACCGTTAACCCTAAAAAGGCTTTTACTTTTGCCCTTTGATCTTTTTCTAGGGCAACATGTGCCAAACTTAACGTTATTGAAGAGGCGAGCAGTATGATGGTGTTGATCAATGGTAAGCCCTGCCACCCCATGGCTTGTGTTACCGTTCCATCAGGCGTTGTTAATAGTGGCCACGCGGCTTCAAACTGAGGCCATAGCACTTCGTTTGTGCTCACATTATTACTTGCTCCACCTAACCAAGGAACAGCTATCATGCGTGCATAAAACAGCGCGCCAAAGAAAGCACCAAAAAACATTATTTCGGAAAAAATAAACCAACCCATCCCTTGTTTAAACGAGCGATCCATTTGCTCTGAATACAATCCAGCTTGGGATTCTTGAATTACGTTTCTAAACCAACCAAAAATCATATAGATCAGCGTAGCGATACCTACAAGTAACAGGATTGCGCCACTATTGTTCGGGGAGTCAAGTTGAATGATTGTAAGCGCGCAGCCCACTGCGATAAAAAAGAGCGCAAAAGCGCCAACAATAGGCCAAGGGCTTTGCTCTGGAACGTAGTATTTTTCTTGTTCATGGTTCATGTTAGAACTCCTTTAGAGCGACTAACTGGCCCAACTGCACATTTTGTGTCTGGCTTACTCGCTCTGTAATATCAAATAACGTGTATGAAAGCGTTAGTTCTTCCACATCATCAGGCAGTTCTGTATCTACATAAAACCTCAATACAAACTCAACCTCTTCTTTACCCTTCATTGGTTGTTGGTCGAAGCAAAAACAGGCCATTTTATGTAAATACTTGGCAGCTTTCCCCGGAGATACAGAGGGAATTGCTTGTAAAATCCGATCACTGTCACTGATATTCTTTGCAATAAACTTCACGTCTGTTAATTTTCCGGGTTGCACACTGACAAAGTGTTGAGCTGCATCAACCTTAAATGGTGCATGACCCTGGCTATGTGTTGTGAAACTTACCTCAACTTGACGGCTATCAATAATAGCCTCGCTTTGCTCTGCCACTTTCATCGAAGGTTTTCCATTGAGTCCTGTTACATCACAAAATACGTCGTAAAGTGGGACTAATGCAAAAGCAAAAGCAAACATGCCCAGAGTCAGCAGTAGAAGCTTTCTAAGGAGGCGTCCATGTTGCATTACTTGACCTCCGGTGGAGTAGAAAATGTATGATATGGCGCAGGTGATGGTACTTCCCACTCAAGGCCTTCAGCTCCATCCCACACTTTACCGGGCACCTGCTCACCTCCTTTGGCACACTTATACACAACAGCCACGAATAATAGTTGTGATAAACCAAAAGCAAAGCCACCAATGCTGATAATGGCATTAAAATCAGCGAACTGAAGTGCATAATCAGGTATTCGTCGAGGCATTCCTGCCAAGCCAACAAAGTGCATGGGAAAAAACAATACATTGACACTCACAAGAGATAGCCAAAAGTGCAGTTTTGCTAGTTTGATATCAAACATGTTGCCAGTCCATTTCGGCAGCCAATAATAAGCAGCAGCCATAATAGAGAACACGGCACCTGTTACTAGCACATAATGGAAGTGTGCAACGACAAAGTAGGTATCGTGATATTGAAAATCAGCAGGCGTAATCGCTAACATAAGTCCGGAAAAGCCACCTATCGTGAATAGCACAATAAAAGCGATAGAAAAGAGCATGGGTACTTCAAAGCTGATTGCCCCTCGCCACATAGTCGCGACCCAATTAAATACTTTTACCCCTGTAGGTACAGAAATCAACATTGTCGCATACATAAAGAAAAGCTCACCTGCTAGCGGCATTCCTGTCGTGAACATATGATGAGCCCACACAACAAAAGAAAGTAAAGCAATCGAGGCTGTGGCGTATACCATTGAAGCATAGCCAAATAGTTTCTTTCTAGAAAAGGTAGGCACTATCGTGGAGATAATCCCAAAGGCGGGTAGTATCATAATATATACTTCAGGGTGACCAAAGAACCAGAATATGTGTTGAAACATAACAGGATCACCACCACCTGCGGCATCAAAAAAGCTCGTACCGAAGAACTTATCAGTTAACACCATGGTGACAGCACCAGCCAAAACAGGCATAACTGCAATTAGTAAAAATGCAGTTATAAGCCAAGTCCATACAAATAGTGGTAGCTTCATCCATGTCATACCTGGCGCTCGAAGGTTCACTATAGTAACGATGACATTAATAGCGCCCATTATTGAGCTTATCCCCATTATATGAACTGAAAATACAAAAAACGCCGTATTATCATTACTGTAGGTTGTAGATAGTGGTGCGTAAAAAGTCCATCCAAAAGCAGGCCCCCCTCCTTCTAGAAACAAAGACATGAGCAAAATGGCAAACGCAAAAGGTAAGATCCAGAAGCTCCAGTTATTCATTCTTGGAAGCGCCATGTCTGGAGCTCCGATCATCATCGGGATCATCCAATTGGCAAGCCCCGTAAATGCCGGCATCACTGCACCAAATACCATGATCAAGCCGTGAATGGTCGTCATTTGGTTAAAAAAATGCGGATCGACTAACTGTAATCCTGGCTGAAATAGTTCAGCCCGTATCACCATCGCCATTGCACCACCAATCAAAAACATGGTCAGTGAGAATAATAGGTAAAGCGTGCCGATATCTTTATGATTGGTTGTAAAAAGCCAGCGTTTTAGGCCTTTAGGAGTTCCATGATTTGAATGTTCTTCTACTATAGCACTCATTACTTGGCCTCCTCTAAGGCATCAATTTCTTGCTGAATTTGACTCGGCTGGATCACCTCTCCTGTGTCATTACCCCAGCTATTCCTTTTATAAGTGATGACTCCTGCAATTTGTTTAATCGTTAATTGCTTTGCAAATGCTTGCATAGCAGTACCAGGACGACCAAGCAGAAGGATGTCAATGTGTGGTTTAAGATCACCTATGACAACTTCACTCCCCTTCATAGCGGGGAAGACGCCAGGTAAGCCAAGCCCAGTTGGCTGGTGACAAGCAGCACAATATGCCATGTAGGTTTGTTCGCCGACCTCCATTAACTCTTCTTTCGATAAAATTTGCTCTGCCACCGCCTGTGATTCTGCTGCAGCTTTTGCTTTGGCGGCTTTAGCATCATCGAGCCACACCTCAAAGTTTTCAGGGCTTACAGCTTCTACCACCACAGGCATAAATCCGTGATCTTTTCCACAGAGCTCTGCGCATTGCCCTCTGTAGATTCCTTCCTCATTAACTTTGGTCCATGCTTCATTGATAAAGCCCGGATTAGCGTCTTTCTTAACAGCAAAATCAGGTACCCACCATGAGTGAATAACGTCATCTGACGTCATTAAAAAGCGAACTTTCCTATCAGTTGGGATCACTAAATGGTTATCAACTTCCAAAAGATAATTGTCATTTTTATCTTGCAGATCATTGATTTCATCTCTTGGTGTAGATAGTAAAGAGTAAAATTCAACATCATGTCCCATATACTCGTAATGCCACTTCCACTGTGAACCTGTTACCTTAATAGTTAGATCAGCTTTGCTTGTATCTTCCATCGCAATAAGCGTTTTCGTAGCTGGGATAGCCATTCCTATCAGTATCAGAAAGGGGATTGTGGTCCAAAGAATTTCAACTTTAGTACTTTCGTGAAATTGAGCTGCGACAGCCCCTGTTGATTTACGGTGCTTGAGTAATGCCCAGAACATCACTCCAAACACTATAACTCCTATCACACAACATATAAGGAAAATAGTCATGTGGAGCTCATATACTTGATGGCTAATGTCTGTTACGCCCTGCCTCATATTGTAATCACTATTCGCAAGTGATGGCATGACGATTAGCACGGTGACAAATGCTACAACTAATCGACAAATTTTCATTTGACGTCTCCTTCAAGGCAGCGCTTAGCCCCTTTTGTTATTATCGGATGACTGTCATATTGTCTATTGGTACATAGACTTACTGCACGACTCTTAACCAAATAGTCAAGAAATTTACAAAACGCAAGATTTTAGGAAAAGATGCCAGTTAGAAGTGTTTTTATAGCTATGAACTAATAAATGTAAGAAGGCAAAGTATTATGTAGAATTATCAAAGTAGTAAACTAACCTAAGAGTAGCTATATTTGACCCCAGCCGAGGGCAATATTAGCAATACTTTAGATAAGCAATAAAAAAGGCGTTTATCTAGAGCGTAACACCATTTAATTAGTGCTACGCTCAACTTAAGTTACATCCAGTCGGCGTTTCTGATGACACCCACTGCAAGCCCTTCAATAGAAAAGTTCTGATGTTCAAGATCAACCTCAATAGCTTGAAACTCTTCATTTTCTGCATGAAGTAAAATCTTTTTGCCTTTTTTCTCTAGGCGCTTAACTGTCACGTCTTCCTCTACACGCGCCACTATTACTTGACCATTATCAGCTACCTGAGTCTTATGCACAGCAAGCAAATCCCCATCCATGATCCCAATGTTCTTCATGCTCATACCACTAACCCTAAGTAAATAGTCCGCATGAGGCTTAAAGAAGCTAGCATCTACATTGAAATGACTTTCAACGTGTTGTTCTGCAAGAATGGGTTCTCCAGCAGCTACCCTGCCGATGATTGGCAACCCTAACTGTTCTGGTTCATCCTCAACCAACCTAATACCTCGACTAGCTCCAGGAACCATTTCTATAACCCCCTTCTTGGCAAGTGCTTTAAGGTGCTCCTCTGCTGCATTTGCACTTTTAAAGCCTAACGCATCAGCGATTTCAGCTCTAGTCGGGGGCATGCCAGTATCCTTAATGAATACTTTAATCAGTTCAAAGACTTGCTCTTGTCGTTTAGTTAAAGGTCGCATCAACTGGTATTCCATACAGTATTATATTTACTGTAAGTATATACAGCTGAGAAAAAATCGCAATGTTTGTTTATTCTTATAAATTAAGTTTACAGCCTTAGTAAGGTATGTAAAAAATCCAATAAAGAGAAAGAGTTAAATTTACTTTCCTTAAGGAAAGTAAATTATAAGCTGATAGATAAGTCGAAGAGAGAAGTTTTAAGTAGAGCAACGTCAAAACTGAGTAAGGAGTTTTCTCAAACCCTCGGCGGGTAAACCGCCTCCTACCAGTGCAGCACTTTATTGATATTGTGGTGGGAGCGAGTTTACCTCGTGATGTTACAAAGTAGGATGTTTTATTCTTTTTGTTTGATAGACCTAACAGCTCGGCGGGTAAACCGCCTCCTACCAGTTCAGCACTATGTTGATGTTGTGGTGGGAGCGAGTTTACCTCGCGAGGTGTTGATTGCTTTGTAATGTGTTGATTGCTTTTCGAGGTGTTGATTATCTTGTGAGATTTTCTTTTCAAATCCCACATAGCAAAAAACCCGTCGCATTGCTGCAACGGGTTTCTCTAATAAGTCCCTGGCTCGCTACGAAGTAGGATGTTCTACTTTCACATGGGAAGCCCACACTATCATTGACCGGGGCCGACCCTTCGCGGGGCTCGCCTTCGGCTGTTTTGTTTCACTTCTGAGTTTGGGTGACAAGAAACCGAAGTAACGCTTCCAGTTCGAGGAAGTGAGCGCATGGATACGCGAAGGGGAAATACTACATGGAAGTACTTTACTACAAATGCAAAAAACCCGTCGCATTGCTGCAACGGGTTTCTCTAATAAGGCCCTGGCGATGTTCTACTTTCACATGGGAAGCCCACACTATCATCGACGCTGTTTTGTTTCACTTCTGAGTTCGGCATGGGGTCAGGTGGTTCCAAAACGCTATAGTCACCAGGAAATTCTGTTCATTAATGAAGTATCCTTCATTAATATAAATCTGGAAAAAGCTATTAAATTCTTTGTCTACTTCAGTCTATTAACTTCTGTCGCTAAACCACTTTGGCGTTGTATGGTTAAGCCTCACGGGTAATTAGTACGAGTTAGCTTAATGCCTCACAGCACTTCCACATCTCGCCTATCAACGTTGTAGTCTTCAACGGCCCTTCAGTTGACTCTAAGTCAAAGTGAGAACTCATCTCGAGGCTCGCTTCCCGCTTAGATGCTTTCAGCGGTTATCGATTCCGAACGTAGCTACCGGGCAATGCAATTGGCATCACAACCCGAACACCAGCGGTTCGTCCACTCCGGTCCTCTCGTACTAGGAGCAGCCCCTCTCAATTCTCAAACGCCCACGGCAGATAGGGACCGAACTGTCTCACGACGTTCTAAACCCAGCTCGCGTACCACTTTAAATGGCGAACAGCCATACCCTTGGGACCGACTTCAGCCCCAGGATGTGATGAGCCGACATCGAGGTGCCAAACACCGCCGTCGATATGAACTCTTGGGCGGTATCAGCCTGTTATCCCCGGAGTACCTTTTATCCGTTGAGCGATGGCCCTTCCATTCAGAACCACCGGATCACTATGACCTACTTTCGTACCTGCTCGACGTGTCTGTCTCGCAGTTAAGCTTGCTTCTACCATTACACTAACCGTACGATGTCCGACCGTACTTAGCAAACCTTCGTGCTCCTCCGTTACTCTTTGGGAGGAGACCGCCCCAGTCAAACTACCCACCAGGCACTGTCCTCAACCCCGATTCAGGGGCCTAAGTTAGAACATCAACACTACAAGGGTGGTATTTCAAGGTCGGCTCCACACAAACTAGCGTCTGCGCTTCAAAGCCTCCCACCTATCCTACACATGTAGGGTCAATGTTCAGTGCCAAGCTGTAGTAAAGGTTCACGGGGTCTTTCCGTCTAGCCGCGGGTACACAGCATCTTCACTGCGATTTCAATTTCACTGAGTCTCGGGTGGAGACAGCGTGGCCATGGTTACACCATTCGTGCAGGTCGGAACTTACCCGACAAGGAATTTCGCTACCTTAGGACCGTTATAGTTACGGCCGCCGTTTACCGGGGCTTCGATCAAGAGCTTCGCCTAAGCTAACCCCATCAATTAACCTTCCGGCACCGGGCAGGTGTCACACCGTATACGTCATCTTACGATTTTGCACAGTGCTGTGTTTTTAATAAACAGTCCCAGCCACCTGGTCACTGCGGCTCTCGCCTGCTTACGACGCGAAGTCTTCACAAGTAAGAGCGTACCTTCTCCCGAAGTTACGGTACAATTTTGCCTAGTTCCTTCACCCGAGTTCTCTCAAGCGCCTTAGTATTCTCTACCTGACCACCTGTGTCGGTTTAGGGTACGATTCAGTATGAACTGAAGCTTAGAGGCTTTTCCTGGAAGTAGGGCATCAACAACTTCACCACCGTAGTGGCTCGTCTCGACTCTCAGCCTTAGCAACCCGGATTTTCCTAAGTCGCCAGCCTACAGCCTTTCACATGGACAACCAACGCCATGCTTGCCTAGCCTGCTCCGTCCCCCCATCGCATTCATACCAAGTACGGGAATATTAACCCGTTTCCCATCGACTACGCTCTTCAGCCTCGCCTTAGGGGTCGACTCACCCTACCCTGATTAACATGGGATAGGAACCCTTGGTCTTCCGGCGTGCGGGTTTTTCACCCGCATTATCGTTACTCATGTCAGCATTCGCACTTCTGATATGTCCAGCATGCCTCCCGGCACACCTTCAGCCACTTACAGAACGCTCCCCTACCCCGCATACTTACGTACGCAGCCGTAGCTTCGGTGGTATGTTTAGCCCCGTTACATCTTCCGCGCAGGCCGACTCGACTAGTGAGCTATTACGCTTTCTTTAAAGGGTGGCTGCTTCTAAGCCAACCTCCTAGCTGTTTTAGCCTTCCCACATCGTTTCCCACTTAACATACACTTTGGGACCTTAGCTGACGGTCTGGGTTGTTTCCCTCTCCACGACGGACGTTAGCACCCGCCGTGTGTCTCCCGGATAGTACTT
>NZ_CP072683.1:37500-375000 GCF_023716725.1 Pseudoalteromonas sp. SCSIO 43201 | reverse complement strand
TGATGCGCGACCCTGAGTAGCAGAGCGTAAATCTGTTGCATAACCAAACATTTCAGAAAGCGGTACCTGAGCATTAACTTGCTTAGAGCCACCAAATGCTTCTTCCATGCCTTCAATTATGCCACGACGACGGTTTAAGTCGCCTACTACATCACCCATGTTTTCTTCAGGGGTGATTACTTCTACTTTCATGACAGGCTCAAGTAAAACTGGACTTGCTTCTAGCGCACCATTTCTAAAGCCCATCGAACCGGCGATTTTAAACGCCATCTCGTTTGAATCGACATCGTGGAACGAGCCATCAAACAAAGTGGCTTTGACACCCAATAGCGGATAACCAGCAAGAACACCTTGCTTCATCTGCTCTTGAATCCCTTTATCAACCGCTGGGATATACTCTTTTGGTACTGTACCACCTACGATTTCGTTAACGAATTCATATATTGGCGCATCGTCATCAGAGACATCCATTGGTTCTAGCTTCAACCAAACGTGACCATATTGACCACGACCACCAGATTGACGCACAAACTTACCTTCAGCTTCAACAGAAGCTCGGATAGTTTCACGGTATGCAACCTGAGGCTTACCAACGTTACACACAACGTTAAACTCACGCTTCATACGATCGACAATGATATCTAAGTGAAGCTCACCCATACCAGAGATAATCGTTTGACCTGATTCTTCGTCCGTTTCTACGCGGAATGAAGGATCTTCTGCTGCAAGTTTACCGAGTGCAACGCCCATTTTTTCTTGGTCAGCTACTGTTTTAGGTTCTACTGCGACTGAGATTACGGGCTCAGGAAATTCCATACGTTCTAACGTAATTGGCGCTTCTTGAGCACAAAGTGTATCACCAGTAGTTACATCTTTTAGGCCGATAGCAGCCGCGATGTCACCCGCATGAACTTCTTTAATCTCTTCACGCGAGTTAGAGTGCATTTGAACAATACGTCCAAAACGCTCTTTTTTACCTTTAACAGGATTTAGTACCGAATCACCCTGGCTCACTTTACCAGAATAAACTCGGAAGAAAGTAAGTGTGCCGACGAATGGATCGGTTGCGATCTTAAATGCAAGCGCCGCAAACGGTGCATTATCGTCAGCTTCACGCGTATCTTCGGTTTCGTCATCTAAGACACCTTGGATAGCCTTTACTTCAGTAGGCGACGGCATGAATTCAATTACAGCGTCAAGCACAGCTTGAACACCTTTGTTCTTGAATGCGCTACCTGTCGTCATAGGCACAATTTCATTGGCCAATGTGCGTTGGCGAAGGGCTGATTTAATCTCTTCTTCGCTCAACTCACCATCTTCAAGATATTTTTCCATTAGTTCTTCAGAAGCTTCTGCTGCACTCTCAATTAGATGAGAGCGCCATTCTTCAGCAAGCTCCTGAAGGTCTGCAGGGACCTCTTCGTAAGTGAAAGTCATCCCCTGGTCTTCTTCATTCCAGTTAATCGCTTTCATTTTGATGAGGTCAATAACACCTTTAAATTCGTCTTCAGCACCAATCGGCAACTGAATAGGCACAGGTGTAGCACCAAGACGTTTTTTAACCTGCTCAACTACAGACAAGAAATCTGCACCCGTACGATCCATCTTATTGACAAAAATCATACGTGGCACTTCATACTTATTTGCCTGACGCCAAACCGTCTCAGTTTGCGGTTGCACACCTGATGAAGCACACAACACAACAACAGCACCATCAAGTACACGCAATGAGCGCTCTACTTCGATAGTAAAATCTACGTGTCCTGGAGTATCGATGATGTTTATACGATGCTCATCAAACTGAGCATCCATCCCTTTCCAAAAACACGTTGTTGCAGCAGAAGTGATCGTGATACCACGCTCTTGCTCCTGCTCCATCCAGTCCATAGTTGCGGCACCGTCGTGTACTTCACCAATCTTATGAGAAAGACCAGTATAGAAAAGTACGCGCTCGGTCGTAGTTGTTTTACCCGCATCTACGTGAGCACAAATACCGATGTTACGGTAGCGCTCAATAGGAGTTGTCCGTGCCATAATATCCTCTTAAAGGGTGTTAGCAGATTACCAACGGTAGTGAGCGAATGCTTTGTTCGCTTCAGCCATACGGTGAACGTCTTCACGTTTCTTAACCGCAGTGCCTTTGTTTTCAGCAGCGTCGATCATCTCTTGAGCAAGACGAAGACCCATTGATTTTTCGCCACGCTTACGAGCAGCTTCAACCAACCAACGCATACCTAGTGCGTTACGACGCACTGGACGTACTTCTACTGGTACTTGGTACGTTGAACCACCAACACGGCGAGATTTAACCTCTACCTGTGGGCGAACGTTATCAAGTGCAGCTTCAAAGATTTCTAGGTGCGACTTGCCTGATTTTTCAGCAGCCACGTCTAGCGCACCATATACGATTTTTTCAGCAGTAGATTTCTTGCCGTCAAGCATTACTACGTTAACGAATTTAGCAAGAAGCTCTGATCCGAACTTCGGATCTGGAAGAATTTTACGTTGACCTATTACGCGTCTTCTAGGCATTTTCTTTCTCCGGTATCTTCAGGTCCGTGTGTTACACGGATTCCCAAAACAATATATAAAAATTTAAAACTTAAGTGCTTGGCCTTACTAACGGAGAACCATTAGCCCTTAGGACGTTTTGCACCGTACTTAGAACGACCTTGCTTACGGTCGTTAACACCCGCACAGTCAAGCGCACCACGAACTGTGTGGAAACGCACACCTGGTAAGTCTTTAACACGACCACCACGGATTAGGATTACACTGTGCTCTTGAAGGTTGTGGCCTTCACCGCCAATGTATGAAGTTACTTCGAAACCGTTCGTTAGACGAACACGCGCTACTTTACGTAATGCAGAGTTTGGTTTCTTTGGTGTCGTTGTATATACACGAGTACATACTCCACGCTTTTGTGGACAAGCTTTAAGAGCAGCTGAGTTGCTCTTAGTAACCTTGCTACGACGTGGCTTACGCACTAGCTGGTTAATAGTTGCCATTAAATAGCTCCTGAATTAATAAATTACTACTGAAAAATAAAATCTTACCATTTAAGCGCGCTTCAATTTATTGAACGACTAAAATGGGTGGCCGAATTTTAATGACCAAAGTTTAACCTGTCAACCAAAAGTAATCATTAGCGGTCTTTAAATACCTTGAACCTAGCCTATTTTCAGCTTGAACTTATTGAAAGTTAACAAATCTTATGGGATTAGCGGAAAAACGATTATTGCAGTATACATATTCATATGACGTTTTGATGGCAACACGACAGGTCGCAACTTTGGCATGCTTTTCCTTAAATAGACCATAATAGTATAGGCATAAAAAAACCGCTGTGGAGTTAGCACAGCGGCTTTTAACTTATTTAGCTAACTGACTCGATTACTCGTTGCCACCTAGTAAATCAGCGTTTAATGCGTCTGTTAGCGCTTGAGTTGCTTCTTCCGCACTTACTGTTTGTTCTTCAAGTGCAGCTTCGCCTTGCTTACGACGATTGATACGCTCTTCATGGTAAGCAAAACCTGTACCCGCTGGGATCAAACGACCCACGATTACGTTTTCTTTCAGACCACGTAGCTCATCGCTCTTACCATTCACAGCCGCTTCTGTTAGAACACGAGTTGTTTCTTGGAACGATGCAGCTGAGATGAACGACTCAGTCGCAAGTGATGCTTTGGTAATACCCATCAGCTGAATTTCAAACTTAGCTGGGATCTTACCTTGCTTTTCTAGCTCACGATTTGCGATGTTAACGCGCGCAACTTCTGCTTGCTCACCTGCTAGGAATTCGCTGTCACCACCATCAAGGATGATACACTTACGAAGCATCTGACGAACGATAGTCTCAATATGCTTATCGTTAATCTTTACACCCTGCAGGCGGTATACTTCTTGTACCTCGTTAGTGATGTAATTAGATACATCAGTAACACCACGCAAACGTAGGATGTCGTGCGGTGATTCTGGACCATCGGCAATAACTTCACCTTTAGCCACTTGCTCACCTTCGAACACGTTAAGCTGACGCCATTTCGGGATCATTTCTTCGTACGCATCACCTTCATCAGGTGTGATCACAAGGCGCTTCTTACCTTTAGTCTCTTTACCGAAGCTAACAGTACCTGTGATTTCTGCAAGAATTGCAGGATCTTTTGGTTTACGCGCTTCGAATAGGTCAGCAACTCGAGGTAGACCACCTGTAATGTCACGTGTCTTCGAACCTTCTTGTGGGATACGAGCTAGTACAGAACCTGGTAGTACTGTTGCACCATCTGTGATTTCAATCGTTGTGAATGAAGGTAGACGGATCTCTTGAAGACCACGCTCTTCGTTCTCAATGATTAGTTTAGGCTCTTTCGCGTTTACTTTCGCAAGATCCTTAACAACCACACGTGTTAGACCAGTTAACTCATCAGTCTGTGCTTCAGTGTTTGAATCGTCGATATCGCTGAACGATACTTTTGATTCATGTTCAATGATGATTGGGTGACTATGCGGATCCCAAGTAGCAACGATGTCGTTACCTTTAACGTCAGCACCATCTTGTACAGTTAATACTGCACCGTAAGGTACTTTATAACGCTCTTTCTCACGACCGTGCTCATCGATAATCGTGATCTCGGTTGAACGAGACGTGATAACGATTTTGCCATCAGCATTGATTACAAACTTCGCATTGTGCAGCTTCAAGTTACCATTGTTCTTAACTTGAACACTGTTCTCTGCAGACGCTCGAGATGCCGCACCACCGATGTGGAATGTACGCATCGTAAGCTGTGTACCCGGCTCACCGATTGACTGTGCCGCGATTACACCAACTGCTTCACCAGGATTGATGATATGGCCACGGGCCAAGTCACGACCGTAACAGTGTGCACACACACCAAAGTCGTTTTGACAGGTGATTACAGAACGTACTTTAACTTCGTCTACTGAATGCTCTTCTAAAAGATCACACAGTTTTTCGTCAAGCATTACGTTACGTGCAACAAGTACTTCAGTAGTACCTGGCTTACATACATCTTCCGCAACAACACGACCTAGTACTCGCTCGCGAAGTGGTTCTACAACGTCACCACCTTCGATTAGCGGCTTCATTACTAGACCTTCTTCGGTGCCACAGTCTGATTCGTTGATAACCAAATCTTGTGCTACGTCTACTAGACGACGAGTTAGGTAACCCGAGTTCGCTGTCTTAAGTGCTGTATCCGCTAGACCCTTACGTGCACCGTGCGTCGAGATAAAGTACTGTAGTACGTTTAGACCTTCACGGAAGTTCGCTGTAATTGGCGTTTCGATGATTGAACCATCTGGACGTGCCATTAGACCACGCATACCCGCTAGCTGACGGATCTGAGCAGCACTACCACGAGCGCCCGAGTCTGCCATCATAAACACTGAGTTAAATGACGGTTGCTCTTCTTCGTTGCCTTCAGCGTTGATAACCGTTTCTTTTGAAAGGTTAGCCATCATCTCGCGAGAAAGGTTTTCGTTTACACGTGACCAGATATCGATAACTTTGTTGTATTTCTCACCGGCAGTTACAAGACCTGATTGGAACTGTTGGTTGATTTCTGCAACCTCAGCTTCCGCACGATCGATGATCTCACCTTTAGTTGGTGGGATTACCATGTCATTGATACCGATAGAAACACCAGACTTCATCGCGTAGTGGAAACCGGTATACATCACTTGGTCAGCAAAGATAACTGTATCTTTAAGACCTAGACGACGGTAACACTCATTAAGAAGACCTGAAATTTGTTTCTTACCTAGTGGTTTATTGATCAGTTCAAACGGCAAACCTTCAGGGATATTCAATGAAAGGATTGCACGACCTACTGTCGTATCTACTAGGTGAGTTAACGTGCCGCGCTCACGTGTTTCTTCGTCGATAGTCACTTCTGTGATACGCACTTTAACACGAGCATGAAGCTCAGCAGCACCTACACGGTATGCTTTTTCAGCTTCTTTTGCATCTTTAAATACAGTGCCTTCACCTTTACCGTTGATGCGATCGCGAGTCATGTAGTAAAGACCTAGTACAACGTCCTGTGAAGGAACGATAATTGGCTCACCGTTCGCTGGTGCTAGGATGTTGTTGGTAGACATCATCAATGCACGCGCTTCCAACTGCGCTTCAAGCGTCAGTGGAACGTGAACCGCCATTTGGTCACCATCGAAGTCAGCGTTGTACGCCGCACACACTAGCGGGTGCAGGTGAATCGCTTTACCTTCGATAAGTACAGGTTCGAATGCTTGGATACCTAGACGGTGAAGTGTTGGTGCACGGTTAAGTAAAACCGGATGCTCACGGATAACTTCGTCTAGTACGTCCCAAACCTCAGGTACTTCACGCTCAACCATCTTCTTCGCAGCTTTGATGGTTGTCGCCATACCACGGCGCTCTAATTTACCGTAGATAAATGGCTTGAATAGCTCAAGTGCCATCTTCTTAGGTAGACCACACTGATGTAGTTTCAGCGTAGGACCAACGGTGATAACAGAACGGCCTGAGTAGTCAACACGCTTACCTAGAAGGTTTTGACGGAAACGACCTTGCTTACCTTTAATCATGTCTGCAAGCGACTTAAGTGGACGCTTGTTAGAACCTGTAATTGCACGGCCACGACGACCATTATCAAGTAGCGCATCAACCGCTTCTTGAAGCATACGCTTTTCGTTACGTACGATGATGTCAGGTGCAGCTAAGTCTAGAAGACGCTTCAAACGGTTGTTACGGTTGATTACACGACGGTAAAGGTCGTTCAGATCTGAAGTCGCAAAACGACCGCCATCTAGTGGTACTAGAGGACGTAGATCTGGTGGAAGTACTGGTAATACGCTCATTACCATCCACTCAGGGTTGTTACCTGATTGGTGGAACGCTTCCATTAGTTTTAGGCGCTTGGTGATTTTCTTACGCTTGGTTTCAGAGTTGATTGTTGGTAACTCTTCACGCATTTCAGCGATTAACTGACCCAGGTCTAGCTCGCGAAGTAGATCAAGTACAGCTTCTGCACCCATCTTAGCTTCAAACTCATCACCGTGCTCTTCAAGCGCATCTAGGTATTCTTCTTCACCTAGTAATTGACCGCGCTCAAGCGTAGTCATACCTGGCTCAGTTACCACGAATGATTCGAAGTAAAGTACACGTTCGATATCACGAAGCGTCATATCTAGCATTAAGCCAATACGTGACGGAAGTGATTTCAAGAACCAAATATGTGCAACTGGGCTAGCCAGCTCAATGTGACCCATACGGTCACGACGTACTTTTGTTAGCGTTACTTCAACGCCACACTTTTCACAGATAACACCACGGTGCTTCAAGCGCTTGTATTTACCACACAAACACTCGTAATCTTTTACTGGGCCGAAAATACGGGCACAGAATAAGCCATCACGCTCAGGCTTGAAAGTACGATAGTTGATTGTCTCAGGTTTCTTTACTTCACCGTAAGACCATGAACGCACCATGTCTGGCGAAGCAAGACCAATGCGAATTGCGTCGAATTCTTCGGTCTTATTTTGTTGCTTCAGAAACTTAAGTAAGTCTTTCACCTTAGCTCTCCTGTCGGAGGTTAATCTTGAGGGTAAACGCTGTTTACCCCTACATTCTTTTCAGTCCGGCTGCTGTTAAGCAACGCCGCAGCGCACTGCGGCGGTCGGATTAAATTTCTTCCAACTCGATGTTGATACCTAGTGAGCGGATTTCTTTCAACAATACGTTGAACGACTCAGGCATACCCGGTTCCATCTTGTGGTTACCGTCAACGATGTTTTTATACATCTTGGTACGACCGTTTACGTCATCCGACTTCACTGTCAACATTTCTTGTAGCGTGTAGGCAGCACCGTATGCTTCTAGTGCCCATACCTCCATCTCACCGAAACGCTGACCACCGAACTGTGCCTTACCACCCAGCGGCTGCTGAGTTACTAGGCTATAAGAACCAGTTGAACGCGCGTGCATCTTGTCATCAACTAGGTGGTTCAGTTTCAGCATGTACATGTAGCCCACTGTCACCTGACGCTCAAACGCATCACCAGTACGACCGTCATATAGCGTAACCTGACCACTTCTCGGATAACCACCAAGCTCTAACATGTCTTTGATTTCAGCTTCACGCGCACCGTCAAATGCTGGAGTTGCGATTGGTAGACCACCTTTAAGGTTTGCTGCCAAGCGACGGATTTCATCATCAGAGAAGTTAGCAATATCTACTTTCTGGCGACAATCACCAATTTCGTAAGCTTTCTTGATGAATTCACGCAGCTCATGAATTTCGCGTTGCTCTTTCATCATTTCTTCAAGACGTTCACCGATACCACGAGCAGCTAGACCCATGTGGGTTTCTAGGATCTGACCGATGTTCATACGAGACGGTACACCTAGAGGGTTAAGTACGATGTCTACAGTACGACCTTTGTCATCGTAAGGCATATCTTCAACAGGAACGATAGTTGAAATAACACCCTTGTTACCGTGACGACCAGCCATCTTATCACCAGGTTGGATACGACGTTTAACTGCTAGGTATACTTTAACAATCTTAAGTACGCCAGGTGCTAGATCATCACCTTGAGTGATCTTGCGACGCTTGTTCTCGAAACGCTTGTCGTAGTCAGCTTTAAGCTCGTCATACTGCGCAGCTAGTTGCTCAAGCTCTGCTTGATGCTCTTCATCCGCAAGACTTTGCGTTAGCAATTTCTCAGTATTAAAGCCAGCTATTTGCTCTTCACTCATACCTGCTTTGATCAGTAGGTTACGAGCGTGAGTTAGGATACCGCCTTCAAGGATTCTAAACTCTTCGTTGAAGTCTTTCTTCGCTTCACGAAGCTGCATTTCTTCAACTTCTAATGCACGTTTGTCTTTTTCAACGCCATCACGCGTAAACACTTGTACATCGATTACTGTACCAGATACTGAGTTTGGTACACGTAGCGAGCTATCTTTTACGTCAGATGCTTTTTCACCGAAGATTGCACGTAGTAGCTTTTCTTCTGGTGTTAGCTGCGTTTCGCCTTTAGGTGTTACTTTACCTACAAGGATATCGCCGCCTTTTACTTCAGCACCGATGTATACAACACCAGACTCATCAAGTTTGCCTAGTGCAGATTCACCCACGTTTGGAATATCCGCAGTGATCTCTTCTGGGCCAAGCTTAGTATCACGGGCAATACATTGAAGCTCTTGGATGTGGATAGTCGTTAGACGATCTTCTTTTACAACGTTCTCTGAAAGTAGGATTGAATCCTCGAAGTTGTAACCATTCCAAGGCATGAACGCCACACGAAGGTTTTGACCAAGTGCTAAGTCACCAAGGTCTGTTGAAGGACCATCAGCAAGTACATCACCACGTACTACCGGCTCACCAACCATACAAGTTGGTTTCTGGTTAATACAAGTGTTTTGGTTTGAGCGTGTGTACTTAGTTAAGTTATAGATGTCGATACCCGCTTCACCAGGGATACGCTCATCTTCATTAACGTTAACAACAATACGGCTCGCATCAGCATATTTAACAATACCACCACGCTTCGCAACGATAGTTACACCAGAGTCTTTTGCTAGTGTACGCTCGATACCAGTACCAACTAACGGCTTATCAGCACGTAGTGTAGGTACAGCTTGACGTTGCATGTTCGATCCCATCAATGCACGGTTTGCGTCATCGTGCTCTAGGAATGGAATAAGTGCCGCGGCCACAGAGATTACCTGCTGTGGAGATACGTCCATATACTGAATGCTGTCGCTTGGCATAAAGGTTGATTCACCTTTAAAACGACAAGGAATTAGTTCTTCAGCAAATTGGTTATCATCAGTTAGCGTTGTATTCGCCTGTGCGATAACGAACTGACCTTCTTCAATTGCTGATAGGTAATCAACATCGTCAGTAACGATTCCATCTACTACTTTGCGGTATGGAGTCTCTAGGAAACCATAGTCGTTTGTACGCGCGTAAGTAGATAGTGAGTTGATTAGACCGATGTTTGGACCTTCAGGCGTTTCGATTGGACAAACACGACCATAGTGCGTTACGTGTACGTCTCGTACCTCGAAGCCTGCACGTTCACGTGTTAAACCACCCGGACCTAATGCAGAAATACGACGCTTGTGCGTTACTTCTGAAAGCGGGTTGTTCTGATCCATAAACTGTGAAAGCTGTGAAGAACCAAAGAATTCTTTTACTGCTGCTGAGATTGGCTTAGCGTTGATCAAATCCTGTGGCATCACGTTATCTAGGTCACCAAGACTTAGACGCTCACGTACCGCACGCTCAACACGTACAAGACCTACACGGAATTGGTTTTCTGCCATTTCACCTACAGAACGAATACGACGGTTACCTAAGTGGTCGATATCATCTACATCGCCTTTACCGTTACGGATGTCGATTAACACCTTCATCACACTAACGATGTCTTCTTTAGATAACGTGCCTTCGCCTTCGTCTGAATCATAACCAACTCGGCTATTGAACTTCATACGACCAACAGTCGATAGATCGTAACGCTCTTCAGAGAAGAATAGGTTATCAAATAACGCTTCTGCAGCTTCTTTTGTCGGTGGCTCACCAGGGCGCATCATGCGGTAGATTTCTACCAATGCCTCTAGGCGGTTATTTGTAGAGTCAATACGTACTGTTTCTGACATGTACGCACCGCTGTCGACTTCATTGATATAAAGGGTATCAATCTTCGTGTGACCAGCTTTTACCAGTTCAGCCATAAGCTCAAGAGAAAGCTCAGCGTTCGCTTCTGCAATGATTTCGCCTGTTGACTCGTCAATATAGTTGTTAGCAACGATACGCCCAATGATGTACTCATGCGGTACTTCAAGGGTATCAATACCTTGCTTTTCGATACTCTTAATATGACGTGCAGTAATACGACGGCCTTGCTCAACTAGTACATCACCATTTGCATCTTTGATGTCAAATGCTGCGGTTTCACCACGCAGACGTGAAGGTACAAGCTCCATCAACACTTTACCATCTTTTACTTCGAAACTGGTTGTCTCAAAGAATAGTGCCAAAATCTCTTCAGTCGTGTACTCAAGTGCACGTAAGATGATAGATGCAGGTAATTTACGACGACGGTCAATACGTACGTAAAGGTTATCTTTTACATCGAATTCAAAGTCTAACCATGAACCACGGTAAGGAATTACACGTGCGTTATATAGTACTTTACCAGATGAATGTGATTTACCACGGTCGTTATCAAAGAATACACCAGGTGAACGGTGTAGCTGAGAAACGATAACACGCTCAGTACCATTAATTACAAAAGTACCGGTGTCAGTCATGAGCGGGATTTCGCCCATGTAAACTTCTTGCTCTTTTATGTCTTTGACCGTGCCAGGTGCATCTTTGTCCATTAGCACAAGACGTAGTTTAACGCGAAGTGGAGCAGAATATGTCACACCGCGGATTTGACATTCTTTAACGTCAAATACTGGCTCGCCAATACGATAACTAACGTATTGAAGCTCAGAATTGCCCGAGTAGCTCTTGATAGGAAATACAGAACGGAATGCAGCTTCCAGTCCAGTATCACCATCAGCGTCAGGCGCAATGAACTTATCGAACGATTCCAACTGCATTTGCAGTAGGAAAGGTATATCCAAAACCTGTGGACGTTTACCAAAATCCTTACGGATACGTTTCTTTTCAGAATAAGAGTAAGCCATGGGGTTCCTCAGCTTGCTGATCTTTGACCCAACCTGTCCAAAATTGAACAGACTTCACTGGCATCTAAGCCATGATAACAACATCTAAATTGTCACACTAACTTGCTTAACTAGGGACTTTAATACGCATCAGTTGCGCTTTATTGAAGTTCTAGTGTAACCAAGACAGTGTATCTTCAAACGCCATTGCGATTTTCAACAAAGATCTAAGTTATTGAAAATTACACTGAAATTTGAAGTTATATGCACGATAGAAATACATCGCTCTATAGCGCAAAAAGGCCGGTGATTAAATAATCACCAGCCCTTGCCTGATTTCTCAGGCAGCGAACCTAGCGGGAGCTAGATTACTTGATCTCAACTTCAGCACCAGCTTCTTCAAGATCTTTCTTAAGTGCTTCAGCTTCGTCCTTAGATACACCTTCTTTGATAGGTGCAGGAGCAGACTCAACTAGCGCCTTAGCTTCTTTAAGGCCTAGACCTGTTGCGCCACGTACCGCTTTGATTGCAGCAACTTTGTTACCGCCAGCAGCAGCTAGGATTACGTCGAACTCAGTCTTTTCTTCAGCAGCTTCAGCAGGACCAGCAGCAACAACAGCAGCAGCTGCAGTTACACCGAACTTCTCTTCCATAGCTTCAACTAGTTCAACAACTTCCATTACTGACATTTCAGCAATCGCGTCAAGGATTTGGTCTTTAGTTACAGACATTTCAAATTTCCTAATTATTCACGAACCCAAGTGGTTCTAAAAATTTATTGATGAAAGGAGCGGTGCTTGGATTAAGCAGCTTGCTCAGCTTTCTGTACACGTACTGCTTCAATTGTTTTACACAATTTACCGGCAGACGCTTCTTTCATAGCGCTCATTAAGCGTGCAACAGCTTCGTCGTAAGTAGGTAGCTTAGCAAGCATTTCTACGTCAACGATGTTACCTTCGAATGCAGCAGTTTTAAGCTCAAATGCTTCGTTCTTTTTCGCGAAATCAGCAAAGATACGCGCAGCAGCACCTGGGTGCTCTGAAGAGAAAGCGATTAGGCTTGGGCCTACTAGCGACTCGTTAAGACATTCATAGTCAGTGCCTTCAACAGCACGTTTAGCTAGAGTGTTACGAACGACTTTCATCCATACACCCGCTTCACGAGCTTCTTTACGAAGAGCAGTGATCGCGTCTACTGTCACACCACGAGAATCTGCAACAACTGCAGATAGAGCACCTTTGGCAGCTTCGTTGACTTCAGCAACAATTGCCTTTTTGTCTTGAAGATTTAAAGCCATGGGTGTTACTCCTGGTTTGTTGGGAAAAACTTCCCAGTTCTACTTTACTCTACCGAAGTAGAGCTGCTTTTTACGGCGAGAACCAGAAGATTAGGAAAATCTAGCTGGGATTCACACCGTCTACGTAGGCGATTAATTAAGCAAAAGCAAGCTTTTGCACCTACGGTCTTGGACGGAAACGCAATTTATCGATTTATTGTAGACTATTAAGACAACAATTTTCGAAATTATACGCTTCAACCCGAATTCTTTGCTTTGTAAAGAAGCACACTTCTCTACAAAATGGCGCAAAATTATAGTCTAATTTTTACGCCATGTAAACGCCAAACTCTAAATTATACTACTTGAGTATTTAGTGTAGCTTGGTCTACAGCAACACCTGCACCCATCGTAGTAGAGATGCTTACTTTCTTCACAAAAGTACCTTTTGCAGTAGAAGGCTTAGCCTTCTTAAGCGCAATGATTAGCGCTTCAAGGTTTTCTTGAAGTTGGTTAGCGTCAAAGTCTACTTTACCGATAGTAGTGTGGATGATACCGTTTTTGTCGTTGCGGTAACGAACCTGACCAGCTTTAGCGTTCTTAACAGCTTCTGCAACGTTAGGTGTTACAGTACCTGTCTTAGGGTTAGGCATAAGACCACGTGGACCTAGGATTTGACCTAGTTGACCAACAACGCGCATTGCATCTGGAGAAGCAACAACAACGTCAAAGTTCATTTCGCCTTTTTTAACTTGCTCAGCAAGGTCTTCCATGCCTACTAAATCAGCACCAGCTTCTTTAGCAGCTTCAGCATTTGCACCTTGAGTGAATACCGCTACGCGTACTTCACGACCAGTACCGTGAGGTAGTACAGTTGCACCACGTACGTTTTGGTCAGATTTACGAGCATCGATACCCAGGTTTACAGCAACGTCTACACTTTCAACAAACTTAGCAGTAGCAAGTTCTTTAAGAAGAGCAACAGCTTCGTTGATTTCGTACTCTTTAGTGACATCCACTTTTTCGCGGATAGTACGCATACGCTTAGTTAATTTAGCCATTCTCTATTACTCCTCTACGTTCAAGCCCATTGCACGTGCAGAACCTGCGATCGTGCGTACAGCTGCATCCATATCAGCAGCAGTAAGATCTGGACGTTTCATCTCAACGATCTCTTCAAGCTGAGCACGAGTAACTGTACCAACTTTCTCAGTGTTAGGACGACCAGAACCAGACTTGATACCAGCAGCCTTCTTAAGAAGGTATGCAGCAGGTGGAGTCTTCATGTCAAAAGTGAATGAACGGTCACTGTAAACAGAAATAATTACAGGAACAGGTGCACCTTTCTCTAGAGACTCTGTACGTGCGTTGAACGCTTTACAGAATTCCATGATGTTCACACCGTGTTGACCTAGTGCAGGACCTACTGGAGGACTAGGGTTAGCCATACCAGCAGCAACTTGTAGCTTGATTAAAGCTTCAACTTTCTTAGCCATGATAATACCTCAATTGTGGGTCTTTGCCTCGTGCGCGCGAGGACGCGTACTCAAACGGCTTCCCAGTTAAAAAAACAGTCTTTTTGTCGCGTTTTTTTACGCAATAACAAAAAGGCCGCTGATTATAGATTAATCAGCGGCCTTTGACAACTTTTTCAAGTTAGATTTTACTTGTCTTTCTCAACCTGACCAAATTCTAGGTCTACAGGCGTTGAACGACCGAAGATAAGTACCGATACCTTTAAGCGGCTTTTTTCGTAATCCACTTCTTCAACCACACCGTTGAAGTCAGCAAATGGACCATCGGTAACACGAACGACTTCACCAGGTTCAAACAATGTCGCTGGTTTCGGTGCTTCCGCGTTTTCTTGCAGACGGTTAAGAATACGATCAGCTTCTTTCTGACTGATTGGTGCAGGGCGGTCTGACGTACCACCAACAAAGCCCATTACACGTGGTGTGCTATTCACCAAGTGCCAAGACGCATCGTCCATTACCATTTGAACCAAGACATAGCCAGGGAAGAATTTACGCTCAGATTTACGTTTCTGACCTGCACGCATTTCAACCACTTCTTCAGTCGGCACAAGGATCTCACCGAATAGGTCTTCTAGCCCTTCGATTTTAATATGCTCGATAATGGTTTGTGCTACGCGTTTTTCAAAACCTGAAAACGCTTGGATCACGTACCAACGTAATTTCTTTTCTTTATTCTCATCCGACATGGGATCAGATCTCCAATCCAGTTAAAAAGCCTACTGCACGGAAAAGTATACCATCTAATCCCCATAGGATTAATGCCATAATCACCGTTGCAATGATCACGATGAAAGTAGTGTGAGTCGCTTCCTGACGCGTTGGCCAGATAACTTTACGTACTTCAATACGTGATTCTTTAGCAAAAGCGATAAAGGTACGGCCTTTCTCAGTCGTTACCAAAATGCCCAAAGCCGCAGCGATAGCCGCAACTACGCCAACAGCGCGTACTAAAACAGATAAATCGGCATATAGATAATTACCAACTACGGCACCAGTTAGAAGTGCAATAGCAGCTAGCCACTTTACCGTGTCCATCGAGCTTGACGAGTTTTCAACATTAGTGCTCATAATCAATTTTACCTTAAATACAGACACAACAACCCTGCATAGAACAGGGTAAATCCATTCAATCCAAATTTACAAATAAGCGACTTAAGTGGTTTTGGGTCACGTTATTTTAAATGTGGACTTGTTGCTGAATTGGCAGGGGCGGCAGGACTCGAACCCGCAACCATCGGTTTTGGAGACCGCTGTTCTACCAATTGGAACTACGCCCCTGCAAAGTGGATGCCCATTATACTGACGAAGCAAACGAAAACAAGTGTAAAAGATGTGCAAAGTAGCAATTAATCAGATCTTGAATTTGTATCGCGATTAAAAAAGCTGCAAAAGCTCCCCTTGATAAAAATCACAAAGTAGCCAAACCTCCTCAAATGGATGGCTATCCGGTATCGCCCAGCTGTTTTTGAGACGTTTAAAATCCTCACTATGATAAATGGGGCTAGCATTTCGAATTAGTAGCCATACGCGCTCTGAATCATATTTCTTTTTGGCTTTTTGATTTAACAGACGTTGCAGCCCGATACTTAAAGGATCGCTATTAACAGTTTGACTCATTGCCGCCAATTCGCGTTGAATAGAAAGTGATAATGGACGCCCGAGCACCGCCATGGCTTCTTGTTCGCTGGCATAAAAATGGGCAACCTCTATATCAAGTTTGTATTCTCCTTGATAGCAGCTCGCATCCGGCTTATTCGGCTGGTTATGCCAAATATGACGCATAGGTACCGAAAACTGTTCTTCATAGCAACGTAAAAACAGTTTCACGGCATCATGCTCTAATTTAATTTTTTCAGCTTCGCTTGCTCTGTCCATTTACAACCACTGCAACATCACTCAATAAGCTTGAAGCACCGAACCTAAAATTATCAGCGTTCAACCAATTTGCGCCCATAATCTCCTCTGCCATGCGTAAATAGACTTGGGCTTCAGTTACTGACTTTACGCCACCTGCCGCTTTGAAACCAACGTCTTTACCGCTATTTTTAATGACCTGCAAGATCACTTCAGCCGCTTCAGGTGTTGCATTCACCGTAACCTTGCCTGTACTTGTTTTGACAAAGTCAGCACCCGCCATAATCGCTAATTGCGACGCTTCTGCAATTAACTTAGATGTTGCTAGCACACCACTTTCAATAATCACTTTTAGTTTGGCTTTCCCCGCACACAGCGCCTTACTAGATTGTACATATTGCCATGGCGTATCAGGGTCTCCGGCTATCAATTGTTGATAAGGCAATACCAGGTCTATCTCATCAGCGCCATCGGCAATGGCCTGCTGAGTCTGCTTCAGTACTTGCTCTAGCTTTTGTTCCCCTGACGGAAAGTTTGTAACCGTTGCTATTTTTATTGTTTGCCACTGGCGTATTTGCAGTTGCTGCTTCACCAGTGTGACGAATTGTGGGTACACGCAAATGGCGGCAGGTAAACCAATAGTTGGATCTATGCTGTCTAGCAACGCCATGATACTTTGCGTAGTGTCATTGTCTTTCAACGAGGTTAAATCCATCAAACTCAGTGCCAGCTGAGCATCAGCTTTAACTGTCATTATTGTTTTCCTTTTCACTGTATTTAGAAAGCCAAGTTAAAAGCATACGCTAAAACAGCAATAGGACAAATGTCCGCACTTTGATGGATAACTACCCATACTGTGGCTCTTGCTACTTTATAATGAATAACTCATAACCAAAGGCTATATATTAACTTAGGCTGGGTCAAAACAAACTTAACCGCATGAAAAAATAGAAAAATTAATTTAAACTGTGATTTTTATAACTTTTGGTTATATGGGGTCGGTTTAAATTATTTTTTCCTCGTTTTGCAACTCTATATGCTGCCAACTATCAATGATGCTGGACATCGGTCTGACATCCATTATCAAAAAGTTAAGAGGTCGCTGTGCAATACTTGCCTATTTTTACCAAATTAGAAAATAAACCTGTGTTAATCATAGGCGGTGGTGAAGTTGCACTAAGAAAGTGTCGCGCCTTCTTGAAAGTAAATGCAGCTGTTACGTTAGTCGCTCCAATATTTTGCTCTGAACTTGAAACACTTGCTGCCGAAGCTCAAGTGACACTTAGAAATAAAAAGTTTGACGAAACAGATTTAGATAATGCGATGCTGGTAATTGCAGCCACCGACATTGAAGCTGTCAACGCCGAAGTCGCGCAATTAGCAGAAGCACGTAACCTATTTGTTAACGTTGTCGATGACCAACCGAAGTGTAACTTTATCTTCCCCTCTATTGTCGACAGAAATCCAATTACCATCGCCATATCCAGTGCAGGCACAGCTCCGGTACTTGCAAGGCGCTTACGTGAAAAATTAGAAACACTGATACCTCAACATATCGGCCCACTTGCGAATTTAGTGGGCCAATTTAGACATAAGGTAAAGTCACGGTTTAAGCACTTTGCTGATAGACGACAATTTTGGGAATCAGTTTTCGATTCAAATGTAGTTAGTGAAGTACAAGCTGGCAATAATGAAAGTGCACAAATGCAACTTGAAGCCATGTTAGCAAGTACTCCTTCACCTGAAGGTGAGGTTTATGTCGTCGGTGCGGGCCCTGGCGACCCAGAGCTACTGACGCTTAAGGCATTACAACTAATGCAACAAGCAGATGTTGTGGTGTATGATTACTTAGTTTCTGATGAAATCATGGAACTTGTACGTCGCGACGCTGATTTGATCTGCGTCGGTAAAAAAGCAGGCAACCATAGTGTAAAGCAAGAACAAACCAATCAAATTCTGTTAGATCTCGCAAAACAAGGCAAGAAAGTTTGTCGTATAAAAGGGGGAGATCCCTTTATTTATGGCCGAGGTGGAGAAGAAGTTCAAGTACTTGCAGAGCATGGGATCCAATATCAAATCGTACCTGGGATCACAGCAGCAGCTGGCTGTAGCGCCTATGCAGGGATCCCGCTAACGCATAGAGATCATGCTCAAGCGATCCAATTCGTTACTGGCCACTGTAAACAAGATGGCCAAGAATTAGATTGGGATGGGTTAGCGAAAGCCAACCAGACCCTCGCGGTTTACATGGGTGTGATCAAATCTCCCCATATTCAAGCACAATTGCTTGCGCATGGTCGTTCACCTAGCACCCCTGTCGCCATAGTTGAGAATGGCACGCGACAATCACAGCGGGTAATAAGGACACAGCTTGACCAATTAGCCAAAGCAATCGATGAACATAGTATATGCTCGCCTGCTCTGCTGATAATCGGTGAGGTCGCTGCATTACATGAGCAACTAGCTTGGTTTAATAAGAACAATCAAATAAGCAGTTTCGCTCAACCGATTACGCAAGTTGCGTAATCACTGTACAAGATAGTTAAATTTATAAGTAGGACATAAATCATGGCTTTAACTCATCTCCAGCAATTAGAAGCTGAGAGCATAAAGATTATTCGTGAGGTTGCCGCTGAGTTTGAAAACCCAGTAATGTTGTATTCTATTGGCAAAGACTCTTCGGTACTGCTGCACCTGGCGAGAAAGGCATTCTTCCCTGCAAAAATACCATTTCCTTTGCTCCATGTTGATACTAACTGGAAATTCAGAGAAATGATTGAATTTCGCGATCGCTTAGCAAAAGAATATGGCTTTGAATTGCTTGTGCACAAAAACCCTGAAGGGCTCGAAATGAATATTAGCCCCTTCGTCCACGGCTCCGCCAAGCATACCGACATTATGAAAACACAAGGCCTAAAGCAGGCTCTTGACCAATATGGCTTTGACGCTGCATTTGGCGGCGCCCGTCGTGATGAAGAGAAATCCAGAGCAAAGGAGCGAGTTTACTCATTTAGAGATAAACACCACCGCTGGGATCCAAAAAATCAACGACCAGAGCTGTGGAATACCTATAACGGCCAAGTGAATCCTGGTGAGAGCATCCGCGTATTCCCATTATCTAATTGGACTGAGCTTGATATTTGGCAATACATCTATCAAGAGCAAATTGAAATCGTTCCGTTGTATCTCTCTAAGCCCCGCCCTGTAGTAGAAAGAAACGGTACACTTATCATGGTTGATGATGATCGTATGCCACTTGCTGAAGGTGAAGTGCCGGAAATGAAATCTGTACGCTTCAGAACACTTGGCTGCTACCCGCTAACGGGCGCTGTTGAGTCAGAAGCAGATACATTAACTGGTATTATTGAAGAGATGTTGCTATCAACGTCGTCAGAACGTGAGGGCCGAGTCATTGATCATGATTCAGCAGGGTCAATGGAGAAGAAAAAGCGTGAGGGGTATTTCTAATGTCAACGGCAAATGAAGTAAAAGAATTAGGCATTGAAACCTATTTAACGCGTCAACAAGACAAAAGCTTGTTGCGCATGATGACCTGTGGCAGCGTTGATGACGGTAAGTCAACACTGATTGGTCGCCTGCTCCACGATAGTCACCAAATTTATGAAGACCAACTAGCGGCACTACACAAAGACAATGAAAAAGTCGGCAATGCTGGTGAAGAGCTAGATTTAGCATTACTTGTTGATGGCTTACAGGCTGAGCGTGAACAAGGTATTACCATTGATGTGGCTTACCGCTATTTCTCGACAGCGAAGCGTAAATTTATTATTGCCGATACGCCGGGACACGAGCAATACACCCGCAACATGGTAACAGGAGCCTCGACCAGTGATTTAGCCATTATTCTGGTTGATGCCCGATATGGTGTTCAAGTACAAACAAAGCGTCATAGTTTTATCTGTGACTCTTTAGGCATCAAGCAGTTTGTAGTCGCGATAAACAAAATGGATATTGTTGACTTTGAAGAAGCCGTTTTTGAACGCATTAAAGCTGACTATTTAAAGTTTGCTGAGCAACTGAATGTAGAAGATATTCGCTTTGTGCCAATGTCTGCATTGAAAGGTGACAACGTTGTTAATCGCTCAGAAAAAACACCTTATTACAATGATAAGCCACTACTTGAGCTACTCGAAGATTCTCCGGCAGCAGAACCGAATCACACATTCGAAGCGCGTTTCCCAGTACAGTATGTAGTGCGACCCAACTTAGATTTTCGTGGATTTCAGGGAACCCTAACATCTGGCAGCTTACGTGTAGGTGACGCCGTTAAGATCCTACCTTCAGGCAAAACGTCAACGATTAAAGAGTTGGTGACATTTGATGGTAACCTAGCACAGGCAGAAACGGGTCAAGCATTCACCATCACCCTCAATGACGAAGTAGATGTCAGCCGTGGAGATGTCATTGTGCCAGCCAACTCCAGCGCTCAAGTTACCAATAAGCTTAGTGCTAAGCTTGTATGGATGCATGAAACACCGCTACAACTTGGTAAGAGCTACAACATCAAACTAGGCAGCAAGAAAACCACTGCAACCATAACGCACATTGACTATACAATTGATGTCAATACTCTTGAGCATGGCCAGGCAGATTCATTATCATTAAATGAAATTGCCATTGTAACACTCGAGCTTACTGAAAATGTAGTTGCTGACGAGTATAGCCACAATCATGAAACTGGCTCGTTCATTTTAATTGACCGCCTCACCAACCTAACCATTGGTGCAGGTATGGTAGCAGAGGTACAAACTGCGACCACCACATCCTCAAGTCAATTTAGCGACTTTGAGATTGAGTTTAACGCATTAGTTCGCAAGCATTTTCCACATTGGCAAGCGCTTGATATTTCGAAATTAAAATAATGCACCAGCGCCTGTTAGTCGAGGTATGACAGTATTATGGAACAAGTCATTTTAACAGGCATTATGCTAGCGTTAATCGTGTGTCTATTTGCCACACGTATTAACGCAGCTTGGCTGTTTACAGGTGCAATTGCAACGAGTTATTTGACTGGATTGATCGATTTAGAATCCATGCTAGCCAATTATGCTAATCCTTCGTTGATCACGCTTGTTTTGCTCATTTTGGTTTCCATAGCAATAGAAAAAACAACGCTGGTAAGCAAACTTGCCCAGTCAATGGCACAAGGGAGCTTAACAAAAGCGGTTTTAAAGCTTGGACTATCAACTGCATTTTTATCTTCTTTTACCAATAATACAGCTGTAGTGGCATCTCTCATTACTAAGGTTAAGGAGAGTAAAACCCACGCCCCCTCTAAGCTTCTACTCCCATTGTCATATACCGCCATCTTAGGTGGAACTTTGACATTAATAGGGACATCAACAAACTTAATCGTCAATGGTTTTGCTGTTGAAGCTGGTATGGCGCCATTTGGCTTCTTTGATTTTACCTTGGTAGGACTGGCGGTTTTGGCCGTTGGTTTGGTGACTATCACCATCATGCTTAAGTATTTGCCTGATAATGGAAAAAATGATGACGAAGTGGTGCCGTTCTATCTTGAAGGAAGAGTAGAGCCTAGCTCAAAACTCGTCGGTCGTACCGTAGAGGAAAATGGTCTGCGCGACTTGAAAGACTTATTCCTTGCCGAAATCATACGTGGAGAAAGGCGTATTTGTGCAGTTACGCCACAACAAGAGATCCTTTCAGGCGACGTATTATTATTTGTTGGAGACATCAATTCAGTCCCCCTCTTGCAACGTTTTGATGGACTCAAGATAGTCCATGATAAACACGAAAAAGACGTGGAGCATTTAGTCGAAGTCGTTGTTAGCCAATCGTCTCGATTCTTAGGGAAAACCATTAAAGAGATCCGCTTTAGAGAACAGTTTCATGCTGCGATTATCGCCATTCGTCGTGGACATGATCGACTACAAGGAGGGATCGGGCAAGTTAAGTTACAAGCAGGTGACTCATTAATTTTGGCACCGAGTAGTGACTTTTATGCACTGCCAAACCTGAAACGCGAGTTTGTCTATATTTCAGGACTAGACCTTCAAGCACACCTTTCTAGCAATAAGTCTAATACGGTGTTGGCTAGTTTTGCCACCGTCATTGGCTTGAGTATCTTTGGTATTGTGCCGCTAGTTAAAGGGCTAATTGTTTTATTAGGCGCACTTGTACTACTTGGTACTATTAAAGTACCTGAGATGAAACGTCGCTTTCCCATCGAGCTGGTCGCGATCGTCGGCAGTGCAATTGGGCTCGCCAAACTCATGATTGAAACCGGGTTGGCAGCTGAAATTTCATCTAGCCTGCTGTGGCTACTCGGAGATTTTGGTCCTTATGGTGCCTTTATCGCTATTTTTGTGATGACGGTAGTATTTACAGAGCTTATTACTAACAACGCGGCAGCCGCACTGTCATTTCCGGTTGCCTATGCACTCGCGAGCGGCTTTGGGGTCAACCCCTTGCCTTTTGTGATGGCGGTCGCGTTTGGTGCATCAGCAAGTTTTATTTCACCATTTGGTTACCAAACAAACCTAATGGTGTATAGCGCAGGCAACTACCGTATTCGTGACTACATCACCATAGGGCTGCCCTTGTCGCTGATTTATTCCGCAACGGTACTCATTGTAATTCCATTTGTCTTTCCATTTTAACAGAGCAGAATATGGACGAAAATATTGTTTGGCATCACTATGCCGTAGATAAAACCAAACGCAGCCAATTAAAAGCTCATAGACCTTGTATACTTTGGTTTACTGGCTTTTCAGGCTCGGGAAAAAGTACTGTAGCCAATGCCTTAGAACATGCACTGTTAGCGCGAAATATACATACCTATCTATTAGATGGCGATAATGTCAGACATGGGCTCTGTAAAGATTTAGGATTTAGCGATGCTGATCGTGTCGAAAATATTCGCCGGGTTGGTGAGTTAAGTAAGCTAATGGTCGATGCCGGACTGCTCGTGCTCACCGCTTTTATTTCGCCTTTTCAAGCCGAGCGAGATATGGTTCGTGACTTGGTGTCTGAAGGTGAGTTTATTGAGGTTTACCTTGATACTCCACTCGACGTTTGTGAGCAGAGAGACCCAAAAGGACTGTATAAAAAAGCGCGTGCAGGCGAGATAAAACATTTTACCGGCATTGATTCTGCGTATGAGCCCCCAATTAACCCAGAAATATGTTTAAATACTTCTGAGCAGTCGTTGGAATGTTCTGTCCAGCAACTAATAGAGTATCTACTGTCAAAAAATATCATAAGGTAAGTCATGAATCATACGGATCTGCTAGAAGAAGTATTAAATCTGAGTATTCGCGCTGGTGAAGCAATTATGAAGATTTATGCCAAGGACTTTAACATTGAATTTAAAGAAGATGAGAGTCCAGTCACTGAGGCAGATCTTGCTGCACATAAAGTGATAGTTGCAGGACTAAAAGAACTTACCCCAGAGCTCCCAATTTTAAGCGAGGAAAGTGCGGTAATTGACTGGGAAGAACGCCGCCAGTGGCAATCATACTGGCTAGTTGACCCAATCGATGGCACAAAGGAATTTATCAAAAAAAATGGGGAGTTTACCGTCAACATCGCACTTATCAACAACGGCGAACCCATTCTGGGTGTCGTTCATGCTCCGGCACTCAATGAAAGCTACCTCGCTGAACAAAGCATTGGCGCTTTCAAACAAACCGGTGAAGCGCGCATTGAACTTAAAGTCACCACTAAACCAAACCAAGGCGTAATTAAAGTGGTTGGTTCGCGCTCCCACCCGTCAGCTGATCTTGCACAATATCTTACCCGTTTTGAACAAGTTGATATGGTACCAAAGGGAAGCTCATTGAAGTTATGCTTAGTCGCAGAAGGCAAAGCCGATGTATACCCACGCCTAGGCCCCACTTCTGAATGGGATACAGGCGCTGGACATGCAGTTGCAAATATCGCTGGAGCAAGCGTAGTCCAGCTCAATGGTGAGCCGCTACGGTATAACCAAAAAGCTGACTATCTCAATCCCTACTTTGTGGTGTCTAGATTAGAAGAGTGATACCACATAGTCGCTTATACATGTTAGCCCGAGATTAATTCAACCGATACCGCCAATCTTGGCGTAGGGTTTACTTATGCTAAGTATTGGTTGGTTTATTCGCAGCCCGAGTCAGTACTTTATCGTACACCTGTTTTAAAACTTCGCTGGGTACAGTTAAAGAAAATTGTTCTCTTACTAACTTCTCAAGCTGCGCAAAGCTTTCGATCGGTTGTTCTACTACATTTCCATCGCACTCATGCCATTCAAAGTAGCTTTGGTTTCGGATCAAGTAGCGATGGCAATGACTGACACGAGATACAATCAAGTTATTAACAAACCCAGCATCAGGGTGTTGATGAGAGAAAAAATGGCCTATTTCACAATCTGATTCAAAGATTTCACCCAAGTCAACATGATACAAAGTGAGCGGAGCTTCTCCTTCCTCTAACAATGTCACTTTCACATAATCAGATGATTTTTGTACCTGATAAGTTTGGCGTCCTTGTATACTAAGCGCTTGGTTGATATTGATGGGTGCTCGGGGAGACTTTACCCCAAAACCAACGTCAACTAAGTACTCCTCCCCCTCCAGTTCTAGTAGCGTCATGCGATGAGAGCGAGGGTTGTCCTGTTGACCATTGAGCATTACCCTTGCAAGCACAGGTCGAACCGTAAAGCCTAGCTGTTGTAACGCCAAATAGGCAATCTTGTTTTGTTCAAAACAATAGCCACCTTGCTTTTGGGTGATTAGGCGATTAAATAAAGCGTCTTCATCAAGTAATAAGCGTTCACCATACATAGCATTAATACTTGAAAAGGCGTATCGATCTAAATGTTTTTGCTGCAACTCAGTTACAAGTGCAAGGCCTGAGCCCTGCTCTAGAGACAAGCTATCTAGGTAATATTTAATATTCATTGCTAATTCCATCACTGAATCCTTAAGTTGATGGGAGCAGGTTAAAACCTCGACTTAAGTTTAGGTCAATACTTAATATAAACTTTTTACCATCAACATCATGCAAACAACTGATGTATTTTTGAGTCTGATAAAAGTAGGTGCTTTGCGCGCTCTACTGATAAAGGTTTTGACATTAAATACCCCTGACTTTGCTGACAATAAAGCCGAGACATCACAGCTAATTGCGCCGCCGTTTCTATCCCTTCTGCTGTTACGACAAGATTGAAGCTCTTAGCAATAGCGCAAATTGCCTCAATAAGCTGCTCGGCTTTGTCATCATACTCAATCCCTGCGATAAATGATCTATCGATTTTTACTCCGTCAATTGGCAGATGATTGAGCCTAGCCAGACTGCTGTAACCAGTACCAAAGTCATCAATATAGATCCCAAATCCTGCGTCATGTAAGCGTTTTAATGGCTCAACTAGCATATTCTCCTCTGCCATCATCGCAGATTCGGTTAGCTCTAGCTTAATTTGTGATACAGAGATCGATGCGACTTCACACTGTTCTATCAGCCAATCCACAAATTGCTGAGAATGTAGCTGTAACGGAGACACATTGACAGCAACAAACATACTGTCATCCCCCACATCATGAATGAAACTCAGCGCTTGTTCAAAAACCCACTGACCAAGCATGGTAATTTTTCCACACTGCTCAGCGATGGGAATAAACTCAGCTGGGCTTACATCACCGAGCAAAGGATTGTGCCATCGTAACAATGCTTCAAACCCCTTCAAGCATTTACCTTGCTGACAATACACAGGCTGCAGATTTAACGTCAGCTCTTGAACAGGGTTCATCACGTTCAATGCCTGCTCCAATTGAATCTTTCGTCCCGCCTCGTTAGCAATCGCGTTAGTAAAAATATGATACGTATTTTTGCCGCGCTTTTTGGCTTCATACATCGAAATATCAGCATCATGCAGTAACTTTTCAGCGTCACAGCTGATGCAAGGTGTTGTGAAATGCCTTACTCCTATACTGCCACTTACACTATGCGCTTGATCTTTTAGTGAAAAGGGTGCACGGATCTGTACTAAAACATCTTCTAATACCCCTTCTATCGGTTGCGGTAGTTGCTTATCATCAATGAGGACGGCAAACTCATCGCCTCCAAGTCGTGCAATCTCAGCGTAACCACTTAGCAACCCACGCATGCGCGAAGCAAACTCAGCTAATAACTTATCGCCAGCTTGATGTCCTAACATGTCATTTATCAATTTAAACCTATCTAAATCAATGTATAACAGTGTATATTTTGCGCTCTGTTTTTCGCGCACTTTATCAACTAAAGAAATAAAACTTTGTCGGTTAAGGAGATCGGTGAGGCTATCATGTTGTGCTTTATACCTCAGCTGCTCTTGAAGTAATTTTCCTTGAGTAATGTCTGTTACTCGGCCTTCATACAGACATGAATCAGGGAGGTGCAACCAGTTTCCTGAGTGCCTAAGCCAAATATGCTCACCACACTCAGACGTTGCCAGCCACTCCATTTCTTGGTGCGCGTGCTTATTCTTTACAATGTCTTGCCATAGACCTTTGCACTCATAATCTTGCATGAGTGTCGCAAAACTGGTTTCAGGCTTAGGCGGATTGCCCGCAAACAAAAGCTGATTGAATGCTGGGTTTGAGTCTACTATGTTACCATCTTGATTTAAAACGAATAGCCCTTCATGACTATTGATAAACAGGCTTTTATACTTTCGTTCAGCCGCTACCTGTTGCTGCAGTGCCCCTAGTCGTTTATTTGACTCGCTTTGTAACCTTTGATTGGTAATTTCCAATCGTTTGGTTCTCTCAACCACGAGATTATTTACTGTTTTGTTGCGATTCTTTAGCTGTTGCAGCTGCAACCAAACCAAAAGAATACACACAGTGACAACGGATAAGAAAAGCACAATTAAGATTTTATGATTATTTAACCAGCTGGGATGCAAAAGAGACTCATCAAACAACTGCATGGTAATGGGCATACCATAGAAGTTGATGGTTCGCTCAGCACTTGGTGTGAATTCATCCAAAGCAAATTGCTGTTGCCAATCGGAACTATAAATAGCCTCCCCCTTGGAGGCAACCACGAGATGCTGTTTGCGTTGTTGGTAGAGTTGACCAAATAATGATTCCAGCAAAATAGGCAATTCAAAGCTTAACCCAAGTATTACGTTAAACTCGTCCCCTTTAGCTTGCTGTATTAAGAGGCTGAGCTTCTTTTGATTTGGCCACACAAAAGTAGATAGTGCATTTTGATTTTGTTGAGTAAATATATCTTCTGTCAAAAGCTCAGCCTGCCCCACGGTTTGACCAACTTCTGAGACTGGTGCAGCTTTAGTTACCACCAACCAGCGGCCAGATTCACTTACCTCGTTATGACGGATTTTAAAGTCAAAATAACCACGATTTCGCTGTGCGGTTTCAAGTGCTGAGAACTGTCCGGGCTCAACCAATACATATGTTTCCATACTCAACCCTAAATTGGTTGTAGCTAGCTGAGACTGAGCAATTTCATAAAAATCAGCACTTTGATGTCGGTTTAAATAAGCATCTATTGAATAAAGCAAATGAGCCACATGTTGCAATTTACCATTAAGTAAATACTCAAGCCTTGATAACTCCTGCTCTTGTTTATGATCTAGCTGCTCTTGGTAGTAAATATTGACAATCACGCCTACGTAGAGCAAAGACGTAAACAAAAACAATAAACCAAACATTGGCAAGCATCGCCGTATGGTACGCAAGGCTTTAACATCTTTGATATTACTAATTAGCGGTCGTTTAAATCTGGACATATTTACTAAACATTGTATGCTACTGCCATTCGATAATAATTCTTATTTACAATGAATAAAAGTAAACTTTTCCTTTTTTTGCTTTTTTGGGTACATTTTGATCAAGCCATCGCGCTGCAATCATCACAGCCACAAGTTAACGTTTATTCATTTCGAAAATACAAGCTTATCCAACCTGTTATTCACGCTTTTGAGCAAGAGACGGGCATAAGTGTCAATCTCGTCAATGGCAAGTCACAGCAGCTCCTCTCACGCTTAAGAACTGATGGAATTAACTCGCAAGCAGACGTACTACTGACTTCTGATCTGATCCAATTGCATGACTATAAAGATCTACTACGCCCATTAGATGAGATTGGAAGTTGGCACATCATTAATCCTGCGTTTAAAGATGATGATAAACGCTGGGTCAGCGTTTCGATGCGAACTCGCGCCATATTTAGAAGAAAAGCTTCAAATACACCGTTACCGCAGGTTTATTCTGATCTGAATAAGCCACAATTTAAAGGGAAGTTTTGTATTCGTCAGTGGTCTCATAGTTATAACCTCGCTCTGGCATCAATACTCTATACTTCTTCATACTCTGGCGATTACATGTGGCTAGAACAAGCCAATACATTGCTAGCAAAACGCCCAGTTGGCGGTGATAGAGATCAACTTAGAGCACTTGCTCTTGGGCAATGTGAACTGGCGTTTGCTAATCATTATTACTGGCTAATGATGCACCACTCTGACAATAAAAGAGACAAGATACTGGCAGAGCAACTCGAGATCCACCATATAAAAATGCACTCGGGTAAAACTCCAGTTTCCACAACCACAGCAGCAATTTCACGACATGCGCCTAATGCCAAGGCAGCCATGCAGTTTGTGGAGTTTTTATTAAAACCAAGTACCCAGTCTATGTATGCTGAGTTACTTCACGAATATCCTGTCCTTGGCAGCGCACAATACAACCTTGTGCCGTTTCATCCAGCTATTGAACAAATCAAACAAGGTTTAAAGCAAGTAAAACGAGCACAGGCGGTGATTAAATCAATTAGCGAAAATCACCTGTAAGTCACAATTAAATATTGGTACAGGTCGTTTGGCTAATTGTATTCTGGTAAATGTTTTAGCCGGCTTTGGACCCTGTAAGGTTTGTACACTGTGCTCACGCTCTGAATATACTTGTTGATAGGGGTATTTGTTATCATTTTCACGCCACGTCAAGGTAAGATGACCACCTTCATAACGCCAGCGACCCTGATAGTGGCTCCCAACCTGCTCCCAGCTCCCCCTTGGGTGGAGCTGCAATTGCAGCGCATCGTCACATTGATGAGAAAATAATAGGTTTGGAAGTAACTGCACGGCTCTATTTTTAACCAAGTACAGCCCAGCATTCCCGGGAGTATAGCGATGCCCTTCCATGTTAAATTCAGAAGTGGTGAGCGATTCAAAACCAACCGCTTTTACAGCCGCCTCAACTTCTCCAAGCCATCTCTCACCCGATGTCATCGGCGCAATATTCAAACGTGCACTATCATACTTTTCAGGAACAGGCAGTGAAGTAAAGCGAAAATTAACCTCTCGCTGCGCTAACTCACGCATCAGATTTTGTCTCGTGGTGTCGTCTAGCCCTGATTCAAAAATGTGTAAAGTTTGGGTACTACAACCGCTCAGCAAGCAAGCGGCTACTAAATAAATATATCTCATATTCATCCTTGAGCACGATAACTTGAGGCTGAATTATATTATCCACTTGCCTTCAAGTTTGGTGCTATTTTTGCTCCAAGTTAACACCTAGATAGCCAAGTTTCAACTGCAGATTTTGGATAAAGAATATCTTTGAAAAGATGGTGCTGTTGATGATGTAAATGTTGCTCTTGACTCGGTAACCCTGCTTGGATTTGACTGTGATGCTCATTAAAACGTGAGATGACTGAGAGCTTGTCTTTGGCTTGAGTAAGCGACTCATTGACATAGTGACGTACATCATCCGCGGTCATTAGATCTGTCTTATCGACCTGCATAAGCTCTTTTCTCAATGCTGTGCGAATCCCCATCGTTGCCTCCATTAACATACTGATAAAAACAAATCGCGTGGACGACTTGCAAAATACACACCAAATACTTCAGTAATGTTAAAGACACAGGTTTTAGCAAAAAAGTTTCGTCATTAATCGTAGTAATTTTATATACTGTCGTATAAGGCAATAAGACACTCGCTGTGTTAGGTAAATACGGCATGTTGAGGTTATAAAAATGCAAGATGGGTTTATTGAAATTGAGCTCGAAGAAGAGCCGATAGAGTTGTGCAACCTTTTGAAAGTGCTCGACTTAGCAGAAACTGGAGGACATGCAAAGTTATTGATCACTGAAGGTTATGTAGCAGTCAACGATGAAATATGTACGCAAAAACGTAAAAAGATTTACTCGGGCGATATTCTGCATTTTGATGGCGATGAATTTCATTTAACGTTAGCACCAGACGCGACACCACAGCCTAGAGCAGTTGCAACACCAAAACCATCAACTGCAACGCAGACTGCCAGTAAGAAAAAACGACAAAAGTCGGGAAAATCTTACACACAAGTGGACAAAAATACAGGCCGTAAGCCCATTTCTTTTGGTTAACTCGTATCGCTTTGACAGCAAACCACAACTCTTTTCTCACCGCTGTAGTGCACTAATGCCCCGCTAGAGTGCACTCATCTCTTGAAAAATTCCCTTTTCAACACTAGGACTATAGATGTACAAAAATGCAGCAGGTTTGCAATTGGTACATTCTATGCAAATTTCTTTGCATGATTAGAATAAGGAAAAGGGTCAAGCATGAACAATTCATATAATACCCTGACTCAGCTTACCGTCGGCGAGCGTCAGGTGCACATTCACTCACTACCAGCGTTGAGCGATAGGGCAAAGAGACTGCCATTTTCTCTGAAAATCTTACTCGAAAACCTACTACGCCATGAAGATGGTAAAAATGTTACTGCCAAGGACATCGATGCGCTACTTAACTGGAAGCCTGAAGAAAAACCAAGCAAAGAAGTGGCTTTTACCCCAGCCCGCGTCGTAATGCAAGACTTCACCGGCGTGCCCGCAATCGTCGACCTTGCAGCAATGCGTGATGCGATGGCAAAGCTAGGTGGTGACCCAAATAAAATCAATCCCCTGTCTCCTGCTGAAATGGTCATAGATCACTCAGTGCAAGTAGACGAATACGGTCATGATGGCGCATTTGATTTAAATGCAAAACTTGAGTATCAACGCAATAAAGAAAGGTATGAATTCCTGCGTTGGGGGCAAGGCGCATTCGACAACCTAAAGGTTGTGCCACCAGCAACGGGTATCGTGCATCAGGTAAATTTAGAGTATTTGGCACGAGTCGTGTTTGAAAAAGATATCAATGGCATGCCCTTCGCCTACCCCGACACACTTGTCGGTACAGACTCACATACAACCATGATCAACGGCCTTGGCATATTAGGCTGGGGCGTAGGAGGGATTGAGGCTGAAGCCGCAATGCTTGGTCAACCTATTTCCTTACTCATCCCTCAAGTGGTTGGCTTTAAATTAGAAGGTCAATTACCTGAAGGGACAACCGCAACCGACTTAGTTCTAACAGTAACGCAGATGTTACGTGAGCACGGCGTTGTGGGTAAGTTTGTTGAGTTCTTTGGTGATGGCTTAGCTGACCTGCCACTAGCTGACAGAGCCACGATTGCTAATATGGCGCCTGAGTATGGTGCCACATGTGGGATCTTTCCTATTGATGATGAAACCCTTGAATACCTTCGCCTCACCAACCGTGACGAAGAGAAGATAGCGCTGATTGAAGGTTACGCAAAACATCAAGGCATGTGGCGCGAGCCCGGTGATGAGCCACTTTACACCGACGTTTTGACACTAGACTTAGCGACTGTCGTTCCAAGTCTTGCAGGTCCAAAGCGCCCACAAGATAGAATCCCTCTCAATGACGCCGGTAAAATTATCCAAGCCCATTTAGGAGAATTTCAACATGAGCGCAGTGAAAAAAATGCCGCGTCGGATCAAGATGAAGCTCGCACCGTTAGTGAAGGTGGGGCTTCTCGGGTTGACCAAAACGAACCGGCAACCCTCGGTGTTGGTAAGGTTAAATTTAAAAAACAAGAGTTTGAATTAGTCGACGGTGCCTGCGTTATTGCGGCTATCACAAGCTGCACAAACACCTCAAACCCAAGTGTCATACTTGCTGCTGGTCTTGTTGCAAAAAAAGCCAAAGCACTTGGATTAAAGCCTAAGCCTTGGGTGAAAACGTCATTAGCTCCAGGCTCAAAAGTAGTCACTGATTATCTAAAACAAGCTGACCTTTTAGCGCCACTTGCGGAACTCGGTTTTGATTTAGTCGGCTACGGCTGTACAACTTGTATCGGTAACTCCGGCCCATTACCAAAAGAAATTAACGACGCCATCGTTAAGCATCAGCTGGTCGTCAGCTCAATTCTATCTGGAAATCGTAACTTCGAAGGGCGGATCCACCAAGATGTAAAAATGAACTTCCTCGCATCGCCGCCACTTGTCGTGGCCTATGCAATCGCAGGGCGAACTGATATTGACGTCTACAATGAAGCATTGTGCCAAGCTGATGACGGACAGGATGTATTCTTAAAAGACATTTGGCCATCGGTCTCTGAAGTCAGTGAACTAGTTTCTCAAACTGTGACCCAAGCCATGTTTGCTGAAAACTATGCCGATGTTTATCAAGGGGATAAACATTGGCAAGAGATCGCTGTTAATCAAAGCGAACGCTATCACTGGCAAGATAGCTCTACTTATATTCGTAAAGCACCCTTTTTTGATGATATGAGCAAAGAGCCACCAGGGATCCCAAACATCAAAGGCGCAAGGTGCCTTGCTAAACTCGCAGATTCAGTTACTACCGATCACATCTCTCCTGCCGGGAACATTAAAGCGTCAGCTCCCGCTGGGGAATATTTACAATCACAAGGCGTGAAGCAAGCGGATTTTAACTCTTATGGCTCACGCCGTGGTAATCATGAGGTAATGATGCGTGGCACCTTTGCGAATGTGCGCTTACGCAATCAGCTAGCCCCGGGTACCGAAGGAGGGATCACTAGGTTATTACCTGATGGCGCTCTTATGAGTATATTTGATGCAGCTGAACAGTACCGACAACGTAATACACCATTGGTGATCTTAGCCGGTAGTGAATATGGTACAGGCTCATCGAGAGATTGGGCTGCTAAGGGTTCATTACTCCTTGGCATCAAAGCAGTTCTGGCAAAAAGTTATGAGCGTATCCATCGCTCTAATCTTATTGGTATGGGTGTGTTGCCTTTGCAGTTCAAACCAGACGAAGGTCATGAAGAGCTTAGTTTAAGTGGTGAGGAGGAATTTGAAATAGAAGGGATCTACGACACCGCAACTGAAGTCATCGTTACCGCCAAAAATGCCAAAGGTGAGGAAAAACAGTTTTCAGCAGACATTCGCATAGATACCCCAAAAGAGTGGGAGTACTATCAACATGGTGGGATATTACAGTATGTGCTGAGACAAATGCTCAATTAATCTAACAACATTAGAAGAGCATAGCACTTAAGCTGAAATCAGCGCTATGCTCTACTTTGATACCGAGCTTCAGCGAAGCTCGTTTGCTGTTGTCATCGCTGATATGCCAGTGCAAACTTGAATCACCTGAACTGCGAATATTTCAGGGTTTTCGAGCGTTAAAGAGTAAGCGCACCTTACCCAAACTTCAGGTTAAGTATCAAAACCGTCCCGTATAAATAAGTGTAACAGTGTTAAGGTCGGCATCGTTTAGATCCGACCCTAAACCAAATCGAACCGCTGAATGAGCATTAAACCAGTACTCTGTTTGCAGCTCAACGATTGACTCATTAAACTCTTCTTCTTGTAGCCTCGCAGACACCGCAACTTGCCAGCTTTTGTTGAAGTAATAACCAGCTTGTACTTGCCAAAAGTCCGTATCTGCTGCCACTTTTTGCATCTTCACATCCCACCCAACACCATCCTCAACCTCGGTATACCTAAAAAAGGGCGCAAGTGCTGTTTCAGTACTATGATCATCTACACCAAAGCCATCAAATTCTGAACGTTGACCGATAAATGTTAAGCCTAACTGCATATTTCGACTGACGAAACGACCCACCTGTAACAGTGCAATGGTATCTTTGGTGGACACAGAAAATGCCTCATCATCACTAAATTGAGTGACATCTACCGCCACCCGCCAGTACCGCCCAATAAACAGCTCAGCATCAGCTTGGTACAATTGCCAATCATCATTTGTAAATCCCCCAATGGAAAAGTTATCGCTTTTCTGTAAATACCCCTGCAAGCTATAAGGTGTGCTATTGTTTTTCAAAGTTGTCAGATAATGCTTATACTGAACACCTAAGAATCCATCCTCAATTTCCAAAAACTCACCGAAACCGATACTTACTTCGTGTGAATTGGCTGCACTCATACCGGAATAAAGTAATAACCCTAGTATTGGTAGTACTCTCATGTTTTCCCCTTTACGTTAATGCAAAGATTGTAACGATGAGAAAAAATCGCCATAGTAAAAAAATGTAAGCATATGTATAAGAAAAGGAGACAAACATGTCCATTTGGTTTTCCCCAATTAGCCTTGAGTTGTGTAAATCACTAGATGAGGGAGCGACGGGTAAAGGTACATTAATGAAAACTTTGGGTATCGAGATTAGCGAAATAGGCGATGATTATCTTGTAGCGACTATGCCTGCGACCCCTCAGCATCACAACCCTATGGGAATTGTCCATGGTGGTGCAAATGTGGTGTTAGCGGAAACCGTCGCAAGTTATGCGGCAAACTTTGTCGTAGATACCGAACGATTTTACTGTGTCGGTCAGGAGATTAATGCAAATCACTTAAAAGCCTCGCGAAACGGTATACTGCGAGCTGTTGCTAAACCTATCCACCTAGGAAAACGCTCTTCAGTGTGGGAAATACGCATTACTAATAGTAAAAATGAACTATGTTGTATCTCACGAATGACAGCAGCAGTGGTATCACGTTAAAGCTTGATCTACCACAATTCATAACGATGCAATTCACCTCATGATTATTGCACCAACAAGCATGGTGAGGTGAATATAATGCCGGCTTCCAAACTCTGGCCTTTACACCTACTTATCGTATCAGGGCTTGCGCTCATTGTGATAGGTCATACTATACTGACGACTCAATGGCTGCATGAGTTGGGGCCAAAGGGGCTTGTAGTAGGTGCCAGCTGTATTGCTCTTGGCCTTACTTGCTCACTACCCACCAAAATCTATCTTACTATTTTACTCATGCGCCGCGAGCATAAAGGGTGATATGTTCTGAGCTTAATTTCAGAAGTCTGTTAGTTAACTACAATAATGTCTAAGTGCAATGGAGTATTGAGTTATAACATGTGGTGCTTAATACCTAGTTGCTCAGTATTACTTGATATTAGAGTGTGATTACTGCACCCTAAACCAAGAGTTTGAGATAGGCGTTAAACAGTGGATAAAGTTGATACTATCATTATTGGCGCGGGCGTTGTCGGCCTTGCTATTGCAGCAAAGCTTAGCCATAACCGTAGTGTGCTTGTCATCGACAAGGAAACTCATGTTGGCGAACATACCAGTAGCCGTAACAGTGAAGTAATCCATGCCGGAATTTACTACTCTTTAGATAGCCTCAAGCAGCTGTTATGTGTTAGGGGTAAAGCGCTTCTTTATGCACGTTGTAAACAACTTAATATCCCTTACAAGCAACTCGGTAAGTTTATCGTCGCGACCGATGAAAGTGAGGCGCAGCAACTCGACGTAATCAAGCAGACAGCGTATAACAACACCGTCACGGATCTGAGCTTCGTTTCGTCTCAAACCATTAGCCAACAATTAAGCCATTTAAGCATTCACAGTGCGTTGTTTTCTCCTACCACTGGTATTGTGGATAGTCATCAGTTGATGCTGTCTTTGATTGCCGAAATTGAAGCCAACGGTGGTATTGTTGCAACCCAAACAGCATTCATGGATGTTCAGAAGCTGGCCGAAGGCTTTGTCATAGCGATGCGCTGTAAGGACGAGTATTATGAACTGTGTTGTAGTCAACTTATTAACAGCGCAGGGCTGTCAGCGCCTGATATACTGAACAAAATAACTGGTAATAACCCCCAAGTGGACGCTTATTATTGTCGTGGTCGCTATTACCGCTATCAAGGGAAACACCCATTCCAACACTTAGTTTATCCTATTCCTAATAGACATGGCCTTGGGGTACATGCCACATTAGATTTGGCTGGACAGTTAAAGTTTGGGCCTGACACCGAGTATGTAGACAACATAGATTATCGTTTTGACGACTCGCACAAGGCACAGTTTATAAAAGCGATAACTCAATACTGGCCACAACTCGACCCCTCTAGACTGACACCAGACTATACCGGGATCAGGCCAAAGCTCAGCCGCCACCAACAAAGTGATTTTGTGATTCAGTTCGAGGCAACACACGGTATCGCTAACTTTGTCAATTTGATGGGGATTGAATCTCCAGGCCTAACTGCAAGCTTAGCGATTGCTGAGTATGTTGAGCAGCACTTATAGACTGTTTAGCGGTTTTCCTTTAGCGCCTCATCTATTTTTTTTGCTCTCTCGTCCATTAACTTTTGTACGTCTTGGGTGTCCTTCATTAACTGCTGCACCGCAGCAGGGTTTAACGCTGTCGGTACTACTTTTGAAGAGGAGTTATTGGGCTCTTGTTCAGCCTTGGCGGCAAGAACACTTGTATCTTCAGCTGCTATGACTGTAATTTTACTCTCGTCTATTTGATATGCTTGAGAATGACCATGCGGGTTTGGCTTATCGGAATAATGCCACTGTCCCTTTGCATCCTGCCAGCGATATACTTGTGTATGCGAACTCGACGCTGGCTTACTGTCACCTAACAAGTCGTTTGTATGTGATTTGACTTGATCAATTGCATCTATTCCTTGGCGCTTCAACTCATTTGCATTGTGTTCTACCGACTGGGTTATCGACTGCACACTTAACCAAGGCTTTCCATCTGGTCGTTTGAGCACAAATAAACAGGCTACTGCGACTAGCATGACCATAATCATCAAATAACTCGCGGCTTTCATTTTCATCTCTTCATTGTCCTTTGAGCCCATACTTTAGCAGTATCTTTTTAAATTGTTCAGTCTTTTTAAAGTCAGTTAGAAAATGATTAAAATCATTGCAAAGCGTTTTTGCTTTTTGACTGTATCCAAATTGTAATTGCAATGGTGCAACATCAGATATACCTTGAATCACTAGCTTCTCATCAAAATGGGCGTGTTGTAGCTGGTACCAACGTAGGGTAGGTTTGCCAATAATAGTAAAAGCGATTGCCTTATGCCCGCCACCGGCGAGCACAGATAAAACATCATGCTCAGAGTAATAATCTTTCCTTTGTAACTGGTCATGTTCTAAATACGGCTCCAACTGAGGGTAGGTATAGCCAAAACGCCCAAGAAACAAATGCGATTTTACGTCCGTCATATCAAACTGTTCGGCTTGTTTATGTGTCACGATCACATCTTCAATAACATAAAGAGGCTCACTCCAACACATCGGAGTTATACCTCGATACCACAGCTCTGATTCCATTCTAACCTCAACTGTTCCCTTTTCGATTTCAACTGATGAGCGCCTTTCAGGGTACAGTAGATAGTTGATTTTATATCGATACTGCGCTGCGAAGAGTTTAAACACATCAATAATAAGCCCTTGCTCAGCGCCATGCTCAATAATAAAAGGAGGGTAATATTGAATGGCAAAATTAACATGCTCCTCACTACTAGCAACACGCCCCGATACAACAGTTAGCAAAGTGCAAAGACATGTACAGAAATAACCCACTTTTACAAACGAGATCAAAGCCACCTCCTCGACTTTGATTAAGTAATAGTCTAAGTATGACTGATAGCCACCAATTTCCAAGTTAATGCCTTTGATAATTCGGCTCAGTTATATGAGGCATACACACAAAAATAGACGAATACGCGTCTTTGGGTAACACTGGTTTTTTCAAAATTGACTGGATGCTCAAATGAGCATAACAAGGAGGGTATTCATGAAGTACACACCGCGTTGCTTGGTGATACTCAAACTGCAGAGCGCACTTGTGCCGCTCTATCCTCGCTCACAGCAGCCAATGACTTGCATAGGCGAGGCGGCATCTTTTATACGGCCACGCTCACTATATAGTAGCCCGGCCTTCTATTAGGTTGAAACGTTGTCGTAGTTGGCATTAAATACCGTCACCATCAATATGCAACCCACATTCGCGATTCAAACCAAAGAAGCGCGTTTCTTCCTCAGTCATACCTGGCTCGAGCTTGCGAGTAGTATGTACATCCCCCATTGATACATAGCCTTGCTCCCACAGTGGATGATAAGGCAGATCAAATTTGGTGAGGTATTGATATACATCTCGATTATGCCAATCAATGATAGGGTAGAATTTAACAGTTCCTCGACTTAACTCAACAATCGGTTTGTCAGCGCGTGTCGCAGACTGTTGTCGGCGCAGGCCACTAAACCATGTACCTGCATTAAGCTCACGCAATGCTTGAGTCATGGGCTCCACTTTATTTAGGGTATTATACTGCTTAATCCCCTCTTCACCTTGCTCCCAAAGCTTGCCGTATACTGCTTCTTGCCAAGCTGGACTTTGTTTAGCGCGGTATATTTTAAGATTCAGTGCCAAGCGCTCTGTTAACGATTCAATAAATTGATACGTTTCCGGAAACAAGTAGCCCGTATCGGTCAGTACCACTGGAATATCTGGCTTTTGTTGAGTCAGAAGGTGTAGCATAACCGCTGCTTGAATACCGAAACTAGAAGACAAAAAGTGAGTATCCGGTAAATTTTCCAGTGCCCAAGCGACTCTTTGCTCGGCTGTTTTATCACTCAATAAGGCATTAGCATCAGCAAGTAACATTTGCTGGGTTGCGCCATCAAGAGTTAATATTTGTTTAAAATTACTCATTTTCTCATCCAATGGGCAGCTTAGCTGCCCGTTCTAAGTCAAGCGTGGAAATCAGTTTTTGATACTTTGACTTCCGCAACAATTTCTTTGCGGATAACATAATCACCAAAACACTCGCCTTCGTTACGCTCTTTAACCCACTGCCCAATCAGCTCATCAAGAGCGGGAAGAAATACCTCTTCACCGACATTTTCCAAGTACAGTTTAGGAATACGAGTACCCGCGCGGTTACCGCCTAAATACATATTGTATTTACCAGGTCCTTTACCAACGAACCCAACTTCAGCTAGCATCGCTCGGCCACAGCCATTAGGACAACCAACGACACGAAGAATAATATTCTCCTCAGCCACCCCGTGCTTAGCGAGCAAATCTTCGACTTGTGTGACAAGCCCTGGTAAATAGCGTTCTGCTTCTGCCATTGCCAATGGACATGTTGGTAGTGACACACATGCCATGGAGTTTTTGCGCTGCTCTGAATGCTTACTATCAATCAAACCATGCTCGCGGGCGATTTGCTCGATTTGCGCTTTATCTTCAGCTGCAACTCCCGCAATAATTAAGTTTTGGTTTGCTGTCATGCGGAAATCCCCTTTGTGGATCTCTGCAATTTTGCGACAACCTGTTTTAAGCGGTTTATCTGGGAAATCTAAAATACGACCATTTTCGATAAACACCGTTAAGTGATGTTTACCATCGATACCTTCAACCCAACCAAACCGGTCACCACGATGCGTAAATTCATAGGGGCGGCTTGATTCAAATTTCATACCGGCACGATTTTCAACTTCCGCCTTAAACACCTCAGTGCCAAATGTATCTAGCGTATATTTGGTTTTTGCGTTTTTACGGTTTACTCGGTTACCCCAGTCACGCTGCACAGAGACCACATGCTCAGCAACAGCAAGCGTGTGCTCAAGCGGGATAAAACCGAGGTCATCTGCTTTACGTGGATAGGTATTCACATCACCATGGGTCATCGCCAAACCACCGCCCACAAGCACATTGAAGCCAACTAGTTTGCCGTCATCAGCAATAGCAACAAAGTTGAGGTCATTCGCATGTACGTCTACTTCGTTATTTGGTGGAATGGTTACCGTAGTTTTGAACTTACGCGGTAGATAAGTATCACCTAAAATCGGTTCTGCTGTTGTTTCCGTTTTTTCACCGTTCAACCAGATCTCGGCATATGCTTTGGTTTTTGGTAATAAGTGCTCAGAAATCTTGGCCGCCCACTCATAAGCTTCTTGATGTAACTCAGACTCAACCGGGTTTGTGGTACATAACACGTTACGGTTTACGTCACCAGCCGTCGCAATAGAGTCGATCCCGACGCTATTTAGCAATTGGTGCATGCCTTTGATGTTTGGCTTCAATACACCATGGAATTGGAAAGTTTGGCGCGTTGTTAGACGAATACTACCGTACATGGTTTTATCAGCTGCAAATTCATCAATGGCCAACCATTGATGTGGTTTAATGATGCCGCCAGGCATACGAGCACGAAGCATCACGTTATGCAGTGGCTCAAGGCGTTGCTTAGTACGCTCTGGGCGGATATCGCGGTCGTCTTGCTGATACATACCGTGGAAGCGGATAAGTTGAAAATTATCCGCTGTAAAGCCACCGGTTAGCTGATCGGTCAGATCCGTTGAAATTGTGCCTCGCAAGTGGGCACTTTGTGACTTCAAACGCTCGTTATCAGAAAACTTTGCGTTTGCATCGAGCTTACTATTCGGTTTGATTTCAGAATTGCTCATTGTCTTTCCTACATTAAAATTGGCTGACGGTATAACAAGACGTGTTAGTAAACGTCTTTCTGATAACGGTTTGCGCTGCGCAATGCTTTTAGATATTGCTCAGCTTGTTCATCATCTTTCCCTCCATGGGTTTTAATGATGTCGATAAGTGCTTGATGTACATCCTTAGCCATTCTAGTGGCATCGCCACAAACGTAAAAATGGGCACCCTTTTCAAGCCAAGCAAACACAGCTTCGCCTTTCTCTCTCAACCTATCTTGCACGTAAATCTTTTCTGCCTGATCACGGCTAAACGCTAAATCTACATGGGTCAATAGACCCGACTTTACGTATTTTTGAATTTCTACTTGATATAGGAAATCTTCAGTGAAGTGTGGATTGCCAAAAAACAGCCAGTTTTCACCTTCAGCGTCTCGTGCTTCACGCTCTTGTAGGAAGGCTCTGAACGGCGCGATACCAGTACCTGGCCCTACCATAATCACAGGTGTTGTATTGTCACTCGGCAACCTAAAGTTATCATTATGCTCACTGAATACTTTAACTTTAGCCCCTTCTTCAGCACGATTCGCTAAGTAGCCTGAGCAGCCGCCGAAGTGTTTTTCACCAAAAGCATCAAACTCCACTAAGCCAACGGTGAGGTGTACTTCCTCTTCAACTTCCGCTTGACTTGACGCGATGGAATACAAACGCGCTTGCAATTTACGACAGCAATCAACCAACGCTTGCGCCTCAATGTTCGCAGGGTTTTGTTTAATCACATCAAAGATCTGTCGCTCTTCAATATAGGCACGTAATGCCGCTTTATCGTTTGCAAGTGCGCTTAGTTCCTCATTCCCAGTCGCTATCGCATATTTTTCAACAAAGCCTGGATATGACTGTGTTAGCTCAAGATGCTCAATTAAGGCTGTTTCTACTGAAACAGTTAGGTCACCCAGCATGACAGTTTGCGCTTTATCAAGGTTAAGTACCTCAAGAATAGCAGCCACTTCTTGTGGATCATTTAAGAAGTACACGCCAAGAGAGTCTCCTGGTTGATAAGTAATATCAGAGCCTTCAAGTGAAATCTCGATATGACGAACATCTTTACTGGAATTTCTCCCGGTTATTTTTTGAACCACATTTAGCTCTGCGGCAAACGGATTTTGTTTGGTATATTGACTGGCGGCAGGCTCTGGCATGCCATAGGGCATGTTGATGACATTACCACCTCCGGTTTGCTGCGCTTTGAGCTCTGGCTCAAATACATCTAATGCTTGTGTTATCCACTCTTGTGCTTGCGCTTCATAGTCTACATCTAAGTCAATACGGGGGACGGCAATCTCAGCACCTAACGCGCCTAGGCGCGCTTCAAAATCTTTTGCTGTCTGGCAGAAAAATTCATAACTGGTATCTCCAAGACCGATAACAGCTTGTTTCACGCCAGCAAGTTTAGGAGCTTTTTTACTCACCAAAAATTCATGTAATGCTTCAGCATCTTCAGGCGGTTCACCATCACCATAAGTTGAAACAGCAATCACCAAAAACTTTTCTTTTTTTAGGTTAGCTGGTTTGTAATCTGCCATATTAACGAGCTTGGTCGTCAATCCCCGCGCTTCAGCTTGGGTCTTGATAAGCGTTGCGACGCCTTTTGCGTTGCCAGTTTGTGAACCATATAAAATAGTTAATGGTGCAGAATCACCAACACTCGCAGTTGCTTGACCAGCTACACCTGATAAAGCAGCCGAATTGGCTGTCGCTGCTAAGTAGCCACTCACCCATGCCTGCTGGATTGGATTTAGCTCCCCAACTAAGCCTTGTAATTTTTGCAGTTGTTCATTTGTCAGCGGACTTGCTGCAGCACTAAGTTGACTTAACAACATCATGGATCCCCGTACCCAAAAGGTTTGCTTGCTCATTGCATCATTGGCTCGCTCACAGCGGAGCCTGCTTTTATAAGCCTGAAGCATACGTGGCAAAAGATAAGATCAAAAAGAATAGAATCTGCTTTTATATTCCTTTTAGTTATTGAAGATGAAAAAGTCCAAAGAAAATAACTTAAAAGAAGTGCAATATTTAGCCTTTAAAAGTATTAACATTGCCGTAACAGAGTTGATGTAAAATCAACCTGTCAAATAGACAAATCAATAATATAGATAATGATAATAATGAGAGTAAAAATGAAACACGGGAAATATAAACACCTGCTCATCGGGTCGTGCTGTTCACTATTGAGCCTAAACGCCACTGCACAAGTGCAAAATGGCAGCTTTGAAAGCTGGAGTGGACAGGCTCCAAGTGGATGGACGACGATTGATTCTGGGATAACGCTATCTTCAGTCACAAGCCCTGTAAAAGATGGCAACTATGCTGCCGCAATTCAGGTTAATACTGCAACTCAAAGTAGTACAGACTTGCAACAACAAGTTAATGTTGAAGCGGGAAAAAGCTATCAATTTAGCGCATGGGTTTATCATACTGAGGGTGGTGTCAAAGCAAGGTTAGTGGTGGATGGCTATCATGGTTACTCAGACCAGTTTAATGTCGGACAATGGCAGCAGATTAATCACACCTATACAGCAACCGCAACGACTACTATCAATGTTGGTTTACGCTTTTATGATGGAAGTGGCTTTGATGGCAGTGAAACCGTTTATGTTGACGGCTTTGCACCAAGTAATGTGACGCCAGAACCACCGACAAGTTGTCAAAGCAACAGCTTAAATCTTGCTTTGATCACTGATAACTATGCCAGTGAAACCAGTTGGAAAATTACCAATACCGCAGGTAGTACAATGGCAAGTGGCGGTAATTATAGCAACAACCAATCCGTTAACGAGGGAATTTGCCTTACCGATGGTAATTACACCTTCACTATTTTAGATAGCTACGGTGATGGCATTTGTTGTAGCAATGGTAGTGGGCAATATACTTTAACACATGGCTCTAAAACGATTGCATCTGGGGGACAGTTTACCAGCCGTCAAGATCATAGCTTTAGCCTTGGTAGCACGTTACCACCACCAACGGGAGATGGATACTACGCCACTACCGCGGGGCTAAGCGGTTATGCACTTAAAACGGAACTGCACCGTATCATCCGAAATCATCAATCTCAGGGCTACTCGGCAATTTGGGGCTTCATAGATCAAAGTGAACGAGATAACTACTTTGAAAAAGATAATAGTATTCTTGATAGGTACTCTGAAAAACCATCGGTAAGTGACAGCATCACTTATGTTTCAACCGGTTCACAGTGTGGCACCTACCGTGTAGAAGGAGACTGCTATAACCGTGAGCACTCTTTCCCTAAATCTTGGTTTGGCGGAAAAGTAGAGCCGATGAATTCAGACATCCATCATATTTTCGCCTCTGATGGTTATGTTAATTCAAAACGGAGTAACTTCCCTTTTGGTGAAGTCGGCAGTGCCTCTTATACCTCAAGTAATGGTAGTCGCGTAGGTTCTGCTACGGGTATTAACTATAGTGGTACAGTATTTGAGCCTATCGATGCTTTTAAAGGTGACTTTGCTCGCGCCTATTTTTATATGGCAACACGCTATCAAGATGTTATCGCTAACTGGCAAAATAACACCAGCTATAGTGACGCTGTATTAAATGGCAGTCAGGATCAGGTGTTCGAGACTTGGGTTGTTAATATGCTAAAGAGATGGCATAACGAAGATCCTGTTGATGCGCTTGAACAAGCTCGCAACCAAGCGGCTTATGAATTCCAAGGGAATCGTAATCCTTTTGTAGATCACCCTGAATTTGTTGAAGCAATTTGGTAATGTAAAAGTCTACAATTAGACTTTACAACCTAGTCCTCCTTACGAGGAGGACTAGTCTACACAACTTATCAAAAGTTGCTGAATGGTATTTCACTAACGCGGATTTATCGTCAACGGCTCTAAGGTTATCTTGGCGTTGCCGCTTGCCCCCATATGGTCGTTATAGCGTTGACCTTCAAATAAGGTGTAGTACACATCAACGTAATCATCGTCATTAGTAAACCAGTGACTTGGCATGGCCTTTATCAATTGGTTGGTTAGCTGTGGGATCAGCGCATATCCTTGAACGTTTGGATCAGGGATAGCACGCATCACTTGTGTCACAATATCTAAGAAAGTTGTCGCCAATTCTTGATAATTGGTGTTGTCATCCTGTTCCATCAATAACAAATCAGCCGCTTGCCAACGATATCTTTCCCAGTGAATGATAATTTGATTTGGTGTGTAGTCTCTACCATCATGATCTAGATATGGCATATCAACAATATCAAGTACAGGCTCGTCGCGCGAAGGGTTAACACCTGTCACAATACCATATACTTCTGCTGCGCCAGACACCCAAGGCTCTTGGTCATTATTCAACCTAATCTTTTTTAGCACACTGGTAGAAATCGGCGCAGCTTCGTCATTAGTCTGCATTTCAGCCGATGGCATCATCATTCCTTGCTTTGCAAATACTCGCTTCATGACCTCAAGCCCTTCAGCTTTGGTTTTCTTTGCGTCAAGCTCCACGATAAGCACTGGCCGCTCAGGCATCTTGTGTGCATCCAGTAAATGCAATTGTCCATGTTGATCGAATGCTTCGACATATTGCCACGACTTATCATCGCCCTTGGGTGCAAATGCGATTAGAGGCACTTCACCTTGCTGCCATTTTGTAAGCATTTGGCTTGAGGCAATACGTAGTTGATAAAGGTTAGACGTGTTATCAGTTAACCCTTTCAACGCACGAGTGTATTGACTAGCCTCTGTCATTAACTTTGCAGCCGCCCCACCAACTTGTAATTGTTCTAATGAGATAGTGTCTTGGTATTCACTAAGCTGGGTCTGTACTTGAGTATTAATTTGATGCAACGATAGTGCTAAATTTTTTGCTATCTGTTTCTTTATATCTGCCACCTGAACAGGTGCTGCGTTAAAAACATCAAGCCCTTGAAGTGAGCTGTAAGCATTTGTCGTCTGTGCAGTAGCTACGCTTGAAAAAGTTACACTACCAAGCATGGCAAGTGTTAGGGTAGAAAGTGTTACATGTTGTTTCATCTTGCGTTCCTAGAAATAATCCGTCTTAGTGAACAAACAAGATAAAACAACAGGAATAATTTATCAACAAGTTAACAAGGTTAACATATAAAACAATTTATTCTAAGTTTTAGAGTTTTTATTCTTCAATTGGGTAGAGCGTTATTTCTATTCCAGCACCAATTGCAGAAATTCTGAGCAACGTATCAACATGCAGTGCTTGAGAAAAGCACTTTGGAGACTTGCCAGAACTAAAACCAATATCAAAGGTGCGTTTTGTGCAACTAAGCCATTGCTTTAATGCGACCTTGGAGCAGGATTCAATCAGCTCACACAGCTGGTTAATCGCCTTATCAGGTGTTAGTTCGGTAGTATTCGCTTCAATTCTAGCCAACTGACGATAATCATCTTGATCATAATGCAACACGATAGCGTTTTTCTTCAAATCTGAAACTAACGTGCTGATATCTTGCTTAGACTCTAGTTCCAAATCGACATTTAAAAATTGAATTTCAGACATGTGTTAAAAGCTACCTTGTAAAACTAAATGTTATAATGGCTTAATAACCTGAGATTTTGTAAAAGTAAGCAATTACCTAATCTACACTTAGGTTATCCAGAATGCGACAATGTGACGCATTCTACACTGCGTATGTTATCGTTATCATATTCACGAATAACTAGAATAACATATTGTGATGATTAAAAAACTGCTAAAGCCTGCCCGTAAACTCCATAAATATCTTGGTTACTTACTCTTCCTCCAGATTTTTGCCTGGCTGCTTGGGGGCTTAGTGATGAGTGCTATTCCTCTAGAAAAAGTGCATGGCAAACATCTTGCTTTGCGCAAACTCGATAATCCGTTTTCCTCTGCTGACTATCGTGCTGACATCAATAAATTAGTACAGCAGTCAACGAAGTTGGAGCATATCCAGTTTAGTCACTTTCTTGGTTTACCTATCATCAAACTAAATCATGACGAGACACAAGTATTTAATGGCATAACTGGCGCCCCTCTGGCAGCACCTAGTAAAATGCAAATAATTCAGCAAGCTGATAAACATGTATTAATCACTGCACAGGTGATTAGCGCGACACACCTTGCCCAAGGGCCTAGAGAAATAGGTTATAGAAAAAACGTATGGAAAGTTGAGTATGGTGATGCGCTCAATACCACACTTTATCTGAGCGCAAGCAATGGAGAAGTCATTACAGTGCGTAGCAGCCTTTGGCGTATTTTCGATTTTTTCTGGATGTTACACATTATGGATTACGACGAACGTGAGGACTTTAATAACCCATTACTTGTCTCATTTGCGGCAACAAGCGTCTTATTCTGCATAACCGGTTTATTGCTATTACTACAGTCTCCTCCTTGGCGTAAACGCCGACGGTATACATAATACGGCGTGTACCGCCCTATTTCGTTGTTAGTATTGATGAGTTTTTTGATATAGTGATATTCCCTGTATTCCACCCTAAGGTGAGAGGTTATGTCACGCTTTTTCTACATTATAGTGCTCTACTTCTTTGCACTAACCGCCAGTGCGCAAGATTTCAGCTCTTTCTCACAAGCTAAGAAATATCTTTCAAAACAGGTCACTGAAGATAGCCGCACCTTATATTGTAACTGTGGTATCACCAAGCGGGGTAAAAAGCTGGTACCCGACACCACAAGCTGTGGGTATACCGCTAGGTTGCCTTATACAAGAAACGGCAAAGAAAATGCTCGAGCAAATCGCATTGAATGGGAGCATATAGTCTCGGCATGGGAGTTTGGTCATCAACTGCAATGTTGGCAACAGGGAGGTAGAAAACACTGTCGAAAAGTGAGTGAAAAGTTTAGAAAAATGGAAGCTGACATTCACAACCTTGCCCCTGCTATCGGCGAAATAAATGGTGATAGATCTAATTACCGTTTTTCTATGCTCCCTAATACCGAAGCAAATTATGGCGCTTGCCCTGTTAAAATCGACTTTAAACTACGTCGTATCGAGCCGCCTTACTATGCAAGAAAACGCATTGCTGACGCCTATTTTTATATGGAAAAAACCTATGGTTTGAAAATATCGACTCAACAACGAAAGTTATTCACAGCTTGGCAGAAACAGTGATTGCTAGATGAGCAAAGCGATGCTAGCTTTTAGTTATACAACTAAAACAGGAACGTAAATACGATGCAACGTATTACTCTAGTTTTCGCATCAACAGTGATAAGCCTAGTATTGGCAGCATGCGGAGGCGGTGGTAGCGACTCCTTAGGCACTGACAACCCTGGCAATAATACTGGGCAAACCGAGCCGCCAATTTGGACATTTAACCAATTTTCACCTTCGAGCCAGTTCATTAATTACTGTGCAACGCCACGCACTGGCACCGACCAATTCAACAACGACCAACCTTATCCCGATAAGGTTGGTACCGCTATGCACGAAAAGATGTGGCTCCGGTCTTTTACCAACGAAACTTACTTATGGTATGACGAGGTCATTGACAACGACCCTGCACAATTTGACACGGTTACTGATTACTTTGATCAACTGAAAACGAACCAAAAAACTCCTTCAGGTAATGATAAAGATCAATTTCACTTTTATGAGTCTTACGACAGCTTCCAAAAGCAAGCGCAAGCTGGGTTCACAACTGGCTATGGTATTCGCTGGGCAGTAATCTCTACTTTACCGCCACGCAACTTTACCGTTGCAGCGGTGGAGCCAAACTCTCCCGCCGCTGCCGCAGGCATTCAACGAGGCGATAAAGTATTATCCATTGATGGAATCGACTTTATCTCCAGCTCTGACAGTGCCACACTCAATGCAGGGCTGTCTCCTGCTCAAAGTGAACAGCATGAGTTCGTATTTGAAGACCAAGCAGGTAACCAAAAATCGGTTACTTTGACCTCTGTAGATTTCAAAACATCCCCCATTCAAAATGCTCAAATTATTAACTACGCGGGTAAGCAAGTAGGGTATGTGCAATTTAATCAGTTTATTCCAACCGCTCAAGATGGTCTAATCGAGGCGTTCAACCTATTCAAAACAAGACAGATCGATGACCTAATACTAGACATGCGTTACAACGGCGGGGGTCGTGTAATTATGGCGGCTCAGCTAGGTTATATGATTGCTGGGAATAATAGCCTAAACAAAACGTTTACGTTTAGTACCTTGAACGACAAGCGTACCGCAGAAGAAGAACGTACAGAGTTCGAGTCCAGAGTAATTAACTGGGCTGAAAACACCTTTACATCGACCAATTTACCTACAGTTTCCCTCCCTAGAGTGTATATCCTCTCAAGCCGAGGCACAGCATCGGCCAGCGAGAATGTGATCAACGGATTACGTGGTATTGATGTTGAGGTGTTTCTCATTGGCACCACTACGAGAGGTAAACCATATGGATTTGTACCAGCACAAAATTGCGGCACAGTTTACTACACAATTCAGTTTGGCTCAGAAAATGCCAAAGGTTTTGATGACTATGCTGACGGCTTTACACCTTCTGGAGCGTCCAGTAATGGTGAGATAGGTTTGTCGTCACAAGTGCCAGGTTGTATTGTGGCTGATGACTTCTCTGAGTCACTCGGCAGTCAAAATGAAGATTTGCTCGCCGCTGCACTCTCTCATATAGATACTGGTAAATGTCCTGAGACTATCCAATCAGCTCCGAGGCTTGCACCTACGCAATATGGACAAGGAGATAGATCAGGTAATGCAGTGACGCTGCCACATTACCCTCTACGCGATAACGCAATCTTACTGAAGCCAAAGGAGTCACAGTGATCCGCATATTGTATTAATTGCGCTACTGTCTACAGGAAGTGCGAGCGAGCATATACTTACTTGCGCTTCCTGCTCAGCAAGCATAAAAAGCCAAACTAGCTGGGGTCTGTTGACCTTTCCTGTTTGATTTTTTTACCCTGAATATGGTTTGGTCGCGGCGCTCGGCTTACCGCCTAATAATCCAGGCAAAAAAGAAAAGCGTGCGCTAAAGAGCTGTCAGTTGTTAAAGTGGCGCTTTAACACCTCACATAACGCTTGTACTTTTGCTGTGCGATGTACTAACACATGGGTGACTAACCATACCTGACTACACCACCTTAGCTCTTCTTTTAGTATCGGCAGTAAATCAGGGTAGCGTCTCGCAACATTGTGCTGAACACCGCCAATACCAAGACCATTCACAATTGCCCGTGTAGCATCTGAAGTTTCTGATACTCTGAAGGTGACTTGAGACTCTGCAATATGCTCATCGACCCAAGCAAAATAAGGGACTCTAGCATTAAACCCACTCACCCCCGAGACGAAATTATGCTCCCGTAGTGCATCTACTGTCGTCGGTATTCCCATACGCTTAATGTAATCGGAGGACGCGTACAATCCTGCTTCTAAAGTAGTCAATTGTTGCACCACGTAATCTGGTTCATCCGGCTTAGGTCCGGCTCTTACTGCAACATGTGCTTGACCGTGATCTAACCGCAAACGCTTTTGATCAAGCAACACTTCTAGTTGCACCTGGGGATGTTGCTGCTGAAAAGCAAGACAAGGCTCTGACAATATATCCATAAAACCACTGACTGTCGTCACTAATAGCTTGCCTCTTAGCTGACTATCTGATGCAACGATTGAGGTACTCAATTCCATCAAACGCTCGTCGATAATCGTCGCCGTTGCTAACAGCTTTTCCCCCGTTTGTGTCACTTGATAGCCACGAGCATGACGGTGAAACAAACGCGTACCTAACTCTTTTTCTAAGTTATTAATACGCCTAAGTACTGTACTGTGATGTATGTGCAGATACTCAGCTGCTGCAGACAGCGTGCCGAGCTTCGCTACTGTGTAAGCGACTTTGAGATCTTGCCAATCTGTGAATTTATCCATAACCACCTCTGTGCATATATGCACACAAGCTTTGCGTTTATTCAGCTTTTATGCAAGTGAAATTTTGCTACTATAAATTCAACGAAACAAAATAAGGTATCAGCAAGATGACTACAGCTAAAATTATCGCTCTAGCAGGCAGTTTAAGAAAAGACAGCTATAACCAACTTCTCATTCAAGCCGCGGCAAATTATGCACTGGAAAGTGGTGCCGAGGTAGAGGTCGTAAAATTACGAGATTTAGATATTCCAATGTTTGATGAAGATCTAGAAGCTCAAGGTACGCCACAAGGTGTTCAACTACTCAAAGAAAAGCTTCGTAATGCCGATGGGATCCTATTGGCTAGCCCTGAATACAACGGCTCATTTACCGCCGCGCTCAAAAACGCAATTGATTGGGCATCGCGTACAGAGCAAGGTGCAGTGCCTGCGTTTAGAAACAAAGTTGTTGCACTTTACGCCGCATCACCCGGCGGTCTTGGCGGCTTGCGTGGTTTAAACCATGTTCGTGACGTACTATCAGGAATTGGCAGCCTAGTACTGGCAGATCAGCTCGCGGTTCCAAGTGCATTTAATACCTTTGACGAACAAGGTAAAATTAAAGACCCAGATCTAGCAGAAAAAGTTTCTAACCTTGCTCTGCAACTAGTATCTGTTGCAAGTAAACTAAAATAACGGACAGATAGCTTTGCATATATCTTGCTATGGACGTTTAGCTCATGCACACTAAGCGTCCAAAGCAAATGACAATTTTAACCAAACAGGTAATAATACCAATTTGACTTAATACTTGCTCAATTTGAAGGAGTCAATCTGACGCTAACCACGTTAAAAATTTCTCATTTAGAACCACTAAATAGCAAATTCTTTACCTAGTTATCGACAAGATTTTCTCGCCTCACAATAGACCACTTAATTAAGAAAATTGATATCACGCTAAGTTTCGATAACGAACACCTCTTTGGTTGCCGGTTTTATCGCCTGCTGTATTAATCTCACTAAACATGCTCGCCAGTATTTACAGTGAACGTTACAGGGCAATCAGCCAGCTCTTCTCAACTTTAGGCTAAGTAGATAGCTCGCAAACTGGCATTATGGACAGGAATAACAGGAGCTAGCTTTGCAAAGCAATCACAGCCATCTATTTACCCCGTTTTTGCAACATCACTTTCATTGTATTCAGTTTGACCCAGATAGTTATTCTGAGCAGTCTTTTGAGCAACATAACATCTTCCTTCCTGATACTTTAGAGAAAGCAGTTGCAAAGAGAAAAGCTGAATTTTTAGCAGGAAGGATCTGCGCGAAAGCGAGTTTAACAGCATTAGGTCATGATAACTTTACCGTACTGAACGGCTCTGACCGCGCCCCAATTTGGCCTAACAATGTAGTCGCGAGTATCACCCATACCCGTGGAATTGCTGCTGCTATTGCCACTAACAATACGCATACCATTGGTTTAGGTATTGATATTGAAAGAGACATGAAGCCAAAACAAGAAATCGAATTACAACGACAAATTTTACATCCGGCTGAATTCGAGAGCTTTCGTGGACTGGCAAAACACGTACATTGCCCGTTAACCGTCATCTTTTCAGCTAAAGAGAGCATCTACAAAGCACTTTACGGGACGGTAAATCGATTTTTTGGATTCGATGCAGTGAAATTGAGTCAATTCGATACCCATACCTTGTATTTCACTCTTATGGAAAATTTACATCCACAATTGAGCATGGGTCAAACTATCAAAGTATTTTATCAATGCACGACAGGATTGGTTTTGACCGAGTGTGAATACCATATCACCTCAGCATGACATAATGAATAAACGCTCCACTGGGCGTTTATTCTTTATGTTCAACTTTTGCTTAGATTACTGGGCGGCAAGTTGAGCGCTGCGACCAAAACGCACTCAGTGGAACAAAAATCAAATGGCAAGAGTCAACAGACCCTAGTTTTACGTTATACCAATTTGCTTAATTAAGTAGTCTATTTTGAAGCGAGAAAATCTTGTCGATAACTAGGCAAAAATTTTGCTATTTAGTGGTTCTAAATGAGAAATTTTTAACGTGGTTAGCGTCAGATTGACTCCTTCAAATTGAACAAGTATTAAGTTAAATTGGTATTATTGAAACACCACGTTTTCACTGCCTGCCGCAGCTTTAAAACGCGCGATCAATTTCTCACAATCTTTCAAAATCTCTGATTCCAAACGCTCTTCTGCACGCCAGCGCTGACTATCCATTTTATAGATTTCTTTTTTAGAGTATTTCTTACGTGCGTCATGAGTCGGCATTTCCTTCACCTCCTCATACATCTGATAGACACCTGGGTAATCTCGCTGTAAATCCACCTCATTATCAAAGCTATATTGAGAGATAAGCACCCAGACTCTGAGGCAGCCTTCAGAGTACTCACACTGTTTCTCTTTCATCGCCCGAGCGATAAGGTTTACGCTATCAGCTATCTTGCTATTGCGCTGTTGGCGCGACTTCTCTAATTCTATCGCTTTTTCTTCACGATGCTTGGCAATTTTTTCTTTTTGCACCTTCAACTGCCATAGCAATTTACCTGCGTAAAATGCCAAACCAGCAATGATCACAGCGCCGATAAAAAGTGCGACAATCCATGCAGTGTTCATTATTTGTTATCTTCCTCTAAGTCATCATCTAGCCATTCATTTGCTAAGTCATTACTCATAAATTGATCTAACGGATCATCTTCTTCCATGTCACCTTCTTCAAATTCATCATCAATACCTAAAAGTTCACATAATTCTTGATGACGTGCAATACCACGATTGAAGTATTTAGCATCTTTGCCTGTGAGTAATTCACCCTGCTCATGGCGCTCAAGCAACGACATTAAACGCTCGTCATTTTCAAGTTGCTCTAACTCTTGCTCTGGCGTCAGCACCTCAGCGGCGTTATGTAACTGCGCTTGCGGCTGTAAATGACGCTTCATTTCAGGCTGTGTATTTTCTTTAACCGGTTGCGACTCAACAACCAGAGAAATAGGTTTTTTACTTCCAGCTCGAGGATCTTTTTTTGCTGTCACTTCAGACTGCGCTTTTGGTGATATGTCTGGCGCATTTCTTGAGCCAGGCTTTTTACCTTTCGTTTTTTTATTACGCATCTCTTTTATTGCGCGTAATTCTTGAAGCTTTTCTTTACTTAACCTAGGTGTACCATTGGTCGCAATTTTACGTGTCTTTTTCTTTCTGGTCATAATCAATTACTCAAAATTCTGGCGTGTATTACGCTTGGTGAGAATGATGACATCATTCCCTATAAATTCTAAATCACAATCTTGCTGCGCAGCAAAATACGCAAAGGTTTTCTGACTAAAAAACGAAATATGTGTTAAGTCATTCTTATAATGCCAATTAGCAAAGCGCGATTTATCTATTACAAGTTTAGTCATTAATACGAGCGGTTGCCCGCAATCTAGCAGTGCTAATAATTGCTGTAGTACCTGTCTTGGTTTGGCAAGGTGCTCAACCACTTCGGTGCTAACAATAAAATCATACTGTTGTTTTAGCACCTCGGGAATATTGGCGTAGTACAAGTCAAACAATGAAACTTGATGTCCTGCCTCTTCCAACATTTTTGCAAGCAAGGGGCCAGGCCCACAACCAAAATCTAACCCTAAACTTGGCTTCGATAGGCGAGCTATTAGCGGTTCAGAAACCCGAGTTAAAAAGCGGCGATAGCCTGCATCTTCCAAATCATTCTCATGACTATCATAAATCGCTTTTTCTTGCGCTGGTGTTAGCCTTGAATTTGGATCCGCCATAACCAGATGGCAGCACTGACATTGCCAATATAGTCTATGTTTGTCTTGGTGATAGGTTTCAAGCTGCTCACCTAGACATAGGCCACAACTTATCAGAGTTGAATCTTGCAATGGTTAACAATAATTGCTTAATAAGAAGGCTATTGTATCAGGTAAGCGAAAAGCAACCAAATAAAAAGGCGGCAGAGATTACTCTCTACCGCCTACTAATCTGAGCGTCACAACTGGACACTTCTCCCTTCGACTTTTAAGCCTTATTATTCTTATTATTTTATTGTCGTCCGTATTGTTTTTATTTTAGACTTCCGTGACATTTCCATATTGTTATTGTTATGAGACTTCCATGAATTTCTTATTCTCGGTCTTCCTAACGCTTTCTTGATAGTCCTTTGTATCAATCTAGATACTAAATATTGCCACCTACGCTTCCGTATCGCATTGTCCCTTTTTTTGTATTGCTTGGCGACAACGAATAATTTACGCTCCTGAGCCTGAGTTACAACTGTTCAATAACAAATTTCTTACCTTAAATTTTTTAATCAAACAGAAATCATATTGATTACATTAACTTACAATGAACCAAAGCTTAAAATTAAGCTAAAACTTACAATTAAGCAAAGACAATATCTCACAGAAAAAGTGAGATATGTCTCACATTTTAGGATATAAAAAAAGGCAGCGTGTGCTGCCCTTTTTTCAATAGTAGGAGTTTACAGCGAGCGCCATAAACTCAATATACGACTTTAGTGTAGTCCACCTAAATATTTAGATAGTACTTCAATATCTTTGTCAGTAAGCTTTTTCGCGATGTCACGCATCATGCCGTTCATATCGTTATTGCGAGTACCGTCGCGGAACTTTTCAAGCTGGGCTTTGATGTACTCAGGATGCTGGAAAGATATCTTAGGAAATTTAGCCAATGATGTACCATTGCCTCGAGGACCATGACATGCTGCACAAGAAGGGATCCCTCTTTCAGCATCACCCGCTTTATATAATTGCTGACCAACAGCAACCACATCTTCAGGTGTTGTACCAGCAGACATAGATAAGGTAGAGAAATACGCAGCTAAGTCTTTCATATCTTGATCTGAAAGAGGCATAGCCATACCACTCATTACCGGATCCATACGCCCTTCTTTACCACCTGAGGTCATTCCTAGCTTAAACTCTTGCAGTTGCTTGTAAATATAATCAGCATGCTGTCCTGCGATTTTTGGATACATAGTCACAGGGGCGTTGCCATCTGGACCGTGACATGCTGCACACGTTGCAGATTTCGCCTTACCTGCTTCTGCGTCACCATCGAATGCCGATGCGTTGCTTGCTGACAACGTACCAAGCAACATTGTTAAAGTTAATGCTATTTTTTTCATGGTAAATTCTCTGTTTCCGACCCTGTAATTTGCACCCATGCGAACTAAAGTCGCTCTCTTTATCGCTTGGGTAAATAATACCAATCAGTACTAAAATTAGGTTGTTATCTTAATCAGATGAATCTTACATGCAGTACTCAGCAATAATAACGCCAAACAGCACCGATCCACCCAAATATGCCTCGTTCAGTAGTGACTACTGATGGGTATACTCTTTAGATTGACATTGCAATTTCTACATTCTACACGATATTACTTTCTCTGGCACGTTTTCTGCCCATATTAAGCTTATAATTTACAGGGATTTGACCTAGATTAATTAATAATGGCGCATCAATCCCCGCCTTACGCTCAAAAAGCAGCACACATAACTGTTAGCGTAACGCTTTTGGTTTCAGCCATACTGTTATAAAATACGCAATTCAATCCGCGAAAGTTTAATCAGTTAGGAGTCAGCGTGCTAAAATCTCGCGTGAAATATAATCAGGCACAGTTTATTACCAGTGCCCCAGATATCAGTAAACTACCACCGGATACTGGAATTGAAGTGGCTTTTGCGGGTCGTTCTAATGCAGGTAAATCAAGTGCTCTCAATACATTAACCGATCAAAAGCTTGCTAGAACGAGTAAAACCCCCGGCCGTACCCAGCTTATTAATACCTTTTCTTTGAGCGAGGATCAGCGTCTTATCGATTTGCCTGGCTATGGCTTTGCCAAAGTACCACTAGAAATGAAAAAGAAGTGGCAAAAAGCACTGGGTGAATACCTACAGCGTCGTAAATGCTTAAAAGGGATTGTGGTGCTAATGGATATTCGCCACCCGCTGAAAGATCTTGATATGGATCTTATCAATTGGGCAATTAGTAGCAATATACCCGTGCTTGCGCTACTGACCAAAGCGGATAAGCTAAAACAAGGTAAGCGCAAAGCTGAAGTGCTTCAAGTTCGCCGTGCCTTAGCAGAGCTAAATGGCGACATAACGGTACATGCGTTTTCGTCTTTGAAAGGTATCGGCTTGAATGAGCTGGCTTGGAAATTAGACGAATGGTACCTGGGCCCTTTTGTTAAAGACAAGACTGAAGCTACAGAGTAAAAAGCGCCATGACGAAATAGAGGCGCGCCTATCCAAGATAGAAGCGCGTCTTTGCCGACATTAGATAAAATCCATTTTTATCTTCTTGCAATATCTCCACCCACTGGTAGTAGACATTTCGTGACACTCTAGCAGTTAATCCGTAATTGAGCCGCAAAAAGGGAATATCAACGCCATTTGCTCGTTCTAGCGCCAGTGGAAACATACTACTAATCGGCCATTCACGTCCTATGTTGTCCACAGCAATGATGCACGGAGCAAGTGACAAGCTTGAAGCATGTTCACAAAAGTACCACTGCTCAATCACAAAAGGATGTGCCATCACCTTCACAATGCAGCTTTCTGCCGGAGTTTTTAGCCAATAATGTGTTCCATCATAGCTTAATACACTCGCGAATAACGCAACGAGCGATGCTCTTTTTATCTCACTTTTTTGATGAAACCAGCGTCCATCCGTATCAATCACTATCTCGGAAAAGCCACACGAAGGTGCCGACCAGCTTTCTGTCGGCGCATGGGCTGTCACATACTGTGCAATTAATTCATCAATTTTGTTCATCAAAAACTAAATTAAAGGTGATAGGCACACTGGTGGAAATCGTTTTTAACCCAGCGATCTTGGTGAGCGCTTCGATCCCCGCACTAAAACCGAACTGTGTTGCGTCAAGTACAACCACGTTTACTGGAGTAACGACTAAACCGTCAGCATTTTTAGTCACGAGCAAGTCTAGGGTGATCTCTTGAGTTTGACCATGAAGCGTTAGCGCAGCATTAACTCCAGTGATTGTCTGAGGCCCCATAACTAAATTACTAAGTGATTTAGAGACATTGGCCGTTATCTTCGCGTGTGGATGATCCGCAACATTGAATAACATGGTTTGCATCCGCTCGTTACGGATGGGGATCATGGTTTCTACACTGGCAAGATCAATGTTGATCTCAAGTTCACCTTGCTTAGATAGCGAGCCTGCTATTTTCTTAAAATGATGTACTTCCGCAATATGTGTCTGTTTCACAGAAACAAAGCTGACATTACTATGTTGTTGATCAAGCTGCCAAGACGCAAAAGACTGAGCAGAAAAAAGTGCACTACCTAACAGTAGGTATTTAAGCATGACGACTTCCTTATTAATTGAGAGAACATAACGTTTGTGCACCCAGTGTAAAACGCAGTTAAAATTAAATAAAGCCCTTCTCGCTAAGGGTTTTAATACCTAGTTGCAGACTATTGCTGAAAAGGAAATTGAGACGATAATTGGAAGACACTAAAGCAGAGAAAAAGACGGCTCGTCAAAATAACGAGCCGCTATAGCAATCTGGGGAGAAGCTATCAATACACTGTATCCTCTTACGAGAGATACATCATCAACAGGATGTCCTACAGGATGAGGACGGCGCGAACTCTAACAAATAGATGTCCAGAAATAAACACCAAAAAGCAAAACTTAAGCCAATTTGATAAACTTTCAACGTTAAGTTTTTTTTTGTTACTGAAGATTAACAGAAGCTACAAATTTAAGACGCTATACCGCTAGTGTTTACTTGCACACATAAGTTAAGTCATCCACAAAAAAACCGTATCACCTAGAAAGATGATACGGCGCTAATACATTAAAGTTTGCGGCTTTGCCTCTCGTGTTAAGCAGTGAGTTAATCCGCTAAGTCACCTAAGCTCAACAGGCGCAATATCAAGCTAGCCAGAGATTATTGCTTAATACACGGCAAACTTGTGCGTCAATAGCCCAGGATAACAGCTGCTAGAGAATAGGCTATTATCCCGATTTCTAGTTAGTGTGCCTGTTCCCAATTATCACCACTGTCAGCTTCTACCAGTAACGGGACATCTAGTGATGCTGCAGCACTCATTAACTCACAGATCTTTTCACTGTACTCTGCCACTTTATCGCTATGGACTTCAAACACCAATTCATCATGCACTTGCATCAATAATTGAATGTCGTCACGGCTGCGCGTTTGCAGCCACTCATCCACTTTAATCATGGCCTTTTTAATAATGTCAGCAGCAGTACCTTGCATAGGAGCATTAATCGCAGCACGTTCAGCAGCCTTTCTGCGAGCACCATTACGCGCTTTTATATCGGGTAAATACAAGCGTCGGCCAAATAAAGTCTCAACATACCCTTTCTCGGCCGCTTCTTCCCTTGTACGTTCCATATATTCCAGCACTCCAGGGAAACGCTCAAAGTAAGTATCCATATAATGCTGTGCTTCGTTTCTTGGAATATCGAGTTGTCGCGAAAGACCAAAGGCACTCATGCCATAAATCAAACCAAAGTTAACCGCTTTAGCTTTTCGACGCATATCTGATGTCACTTCTTCAAGCGGCACAGAAAACACCTCTGAAGCTGTAGCACTGTGCACATCTTTTCCTTCTGCAAAAGCGCTAAGTAGCCCCTTGTCTTGAGATAAGTGCGCCATGATCCTAAGCTCAATCTGGCTGTAGTCTGCTGCAACAATTTGTTTGTTGGTATCTGCAACAAATGCTTGGCGAATACGACGACCAGCTTCATTGCGAATTGGAATGTTTTGTAAATTCGGATCACTTGAACTTAAACGTCCTGTCGCCGTTACAGCCTGATGATATGAAGTATGTACACGACCAGTATCAGCATTCACTAACTTCGGTAATTTATCAGTGTAAGTAGACTTCAACTTCGATAAACCGCGGTGCTCGATGATAAGCTTAGGCAATGGGTAGTCATGCGCTAACTCTTGCAGCACCTCTTCCGCTGTTGACGGCGCACCCTTTGGAGTTTTCTTGATCACCGGTAGCTCAAGCTTGTCGAACAATATTGCCTGCAGTTGTTTGGTCGAACTGAGGTTGAATTCCTCACCTGCAATTTCAAAAGCTTGCTGTTCCAACTCTCCTAAACGCTTCTCTATCTCAACACTTTGTTTTGCAAGCATATCACCATCAATGTGTACCCCTGTGCGCTCAATTCGAGACAACACGCTTAATAGCGGCAATTCAATCTCTGTGAAGACCTGTTTTAGACTATTTTCTTTCTCAATTAATGGCCAAAGGTGTTGATGTAACCTAAGCGTAATGTCAGCATCTTCTGCTGCATAAGGTGCCGCTTTTTCCAACTCAATCTGGTTAAATGTCAGTTGATTCTTGCCTTTGCCCGCAATGTCTTCAAAGCTAATTGTTTTATGACCCAGATATTTAAGCGCCAATGAGTCCATATCGTGGCGAGTTCCCACGCTGTTAAACACGTACGACTCTAGCATAGTATCAAAAGCGATTCCGTTTAGCTCAAGCCCTGCACGGGCAAGTACACTTTGATCGTATTTTAGATTTTGACCCACTTTTTTGATCTGGGGATCGGCAAGTAATGGCGCCATCACCTCAAACACCGCTTCTTGGGTAAGTTGCTCTGGTGCGCCGACGTAATCATGATGGATGGGTAAATAAGCTGCTTCACCCGGTGCAACAGCAAAACTCATTCCAACCAGATCCGCTTGCATATAATTAACACTGGTCGTTTCAGTATCAAAAGCGATTAAATCAGCAGCTTTTAGTTTGCTAACCCACTGCTCAAGTTGTGTTTTTGTAAGGATCGTTTCGTAGTGAGTTTCTACTTGGGCTGCCGCTGGTGCTGATCCCTCCGCTTCAATGGTAACGATATCTGATTGTTGTTGACCATCCAATAACTCAGCCAGCCAGCGCTTAAATTCACACTCACCATACAGCTCAATCAGGCGATCTTTGTCCATTTCTGCAATTTTAAATTGCTCTAGATCTTGCTCAACTTCACAATCAAGCTTAATCGTTGCCAATTCGTATGAGAGCTTCAGTTGTGCTTGATGCTCTTCTAGCTTCTTCGCCATGGTTTTGGAACCACGGAAACCCAAACCAGCGATTTTATCTAGATTATCATACAGTGAGTCTATCGACCCTAATCCTTGAAGCATGGCAAGCGCTGTCTTTTCACCCACTCCAGGTACACCCGGAATATTATCTACTTTGTCACCCATCAGCGCGAGATAATCAATGATCAGTTCAGGACCGATGCCAAACTTTTCCACCACGCCTGCGGGATCTAAAATGGTGTTTGTCATCGTGTTGATCAAAGTAACATGCTCATTAACCAATTGCGCCATGTCTTTATCACCTGTACTTATTAGTACGTGACGACTTTGCTCTGAGGCGATTTTAGAGAAGGTGCCGATCACATCGTCAGCTTCTACACCACTGATACTGACAAGTGGTAAGCCCATTGCTTTTATAATTTCATGGATTGGTTCGATCTGCGTTCTGAGATCATCAGGCATAGGTGGGCGATGTGCCTTGTATTCGCTGTACATTTCATTACGAAAGGTTGGCCCTTTTGCGTCAAAGACTACAACCATATGACTAGGCTGATATTGCTTCAGTAAACTCTTGAGCATATTTATCACGCCATAGATTGCCCCCGTCGCCTCACCTTTTGAGTTAGTTAAATGCGGTGGCGCATGATAAGCACGGAACAGATAGGAAGAACCATCAACCAAGATCAAAGGGTTTTGAGGGATCTGAGACATAAATATTGGATCCTAAATTAGTCTTTTACAGAGTAGAATGTAAGGATGCCACAAGGCACAAGATAAAACGAGTTTCACGTTAGCCTATCATTTGGATATTGCAAGTTGAGCCTGTGGATAACTTTGTAGACAAACACGAAAAGTTGCTCCAGAACTTTCAATTTGAAGTCAGAGTACGATTTAAGGCTTTGGTTTACTTGCGTTTTTAGAGCTTTTTTAGTTGTTATTATCTTTAGCCATTTGTGGATAAAGAATTTTATTGGTCACACATTTTAGAACGTATGAACAAAAAATAGCCTGATTTTCTCAAGCGGAGGAGTATACTACCACAAATGATCAAAGATCATAGAAGATCCTTTATAATTTTTTAATTAGGCCATAATTCTTTTTATGTATATAGCGCGCGCAACAAGACGTTAGAAGGAGAAATGAATGAAAAAAGTAGCAGTAATTTTTAGTGGCTGTGGTGTATTTGACGGTGCAGAGATCCATGAATCGGTACTAACCTTACTTAATCTAGAAAAAGTAGGAGCAAGCTACCAGTGTTTTGCACCTAATATTGATCAGTTCCATGTGATCAACCACTTAACAGGCGAGACACAAGAAGAACGTCGTAATGTACTAGTGGAAGCTGCACGTATCGCGCGTGGAGAAATAGCAGACTTGGAGACTCTCAATGCAGATGAATTTGATGCACTTGTCATACCTGGCGGCTTTGGTGTCGCGAAAAACCTGTCTGATTTCGCTTTTAAAGGTGCCGAATCAACGATTTTAGAAAGTATAAAAATCGTATGTCGTGCGTTTAACAGCCAACAAAAACCAATAGCATATTTATGTATTGCACCGGCGCTCATCCCACATATTCATGCACCAGGTACGCTTGCAACCATAGGCTCTGATGTTGATACCGCAGCTGCTATTAATACGTTAGGAGCAAAGCATGTTGAGTGTACAGTATCTGACATCGTAGTTGATGAAGGTGAAAAAGTGATATCAACACCAGCGTATATGTTGGCATCCTCGGTGCTAGAGGCAGCTTCTGGAATTGAAAAAGCCATCTCAAAGTTAGTAGAAATGGCTTAATATAGAAATTTACGAGTCTGTCAGACTTATCCAAGTTAGCAGGCTCTAATCCATTCTTAGGTAAATTGCGTATCTTACTTAACGCGTATTCGTGACAACCACAAAACTTGGCTGTGGTTCTACGAATTTGGGCAAAAAGCTTGCCCTAACGCAATAAATTAATGGTTTTAACCATTTATACTCAAGTTTACGTTTTATAAATGAACAGGTGGCGTTATAATCGCAATAATTCCGTCATCCATCATCGTGATTGAACACGTTCAAACGAAGTGAGCAAGGTAAATGAAAAAACTTTCAGCAGCACTTTTATTGCTATCAACAGCCGCAGTTGCGCAACCATATGACAATTCTTTAACTGAAGAAGCGATTAAACAACGCCTTCAGCCAATCGGTTCAGTATATTTAGCTGGTGCTGAAAGTGCAGCAGCAGCGGTACCAACTGGCCCTCGCTCAGGCGAACAAGTTTACCAAGCTTCTTGTTTTGCTTGTCACGGTACTGGCGCGCTAGGTGCTCCTAAAACAGCTGATGACTGGGCTGCACGTCTGGCCAAAGGCTCTGAAGTACTACTAGACCATGCGATTAATGGGTTTAATGCAATGCCACCTCGTGGTACTTGTATGGACTGTTCTGATGATGAAATCGCAGCAGCTATCAAGTTCATGACAAAAAACTAGGTATTAGCTCGTTGCTGTCATGGTAACCAAAAATACATTAAAAAGTGCAGCCTTTATCGCTGCACTTTTTCTCTAAAATATCATGACAATTTATACCAATTATCTTAATTAAGCGGTCTATTTTAAGGCATGAAAGGCTTACTATTTATTTGTTCTAAACAAGAAATTTTTAACGCAGTTAGCGTCAGATTTACTCCTTCAAATTGAGCAAGTATTAATTCTAATTGGTATGACAGATCAAGCCACAAAACAAGCTTGTAGGAATGAGAAAATTGCACTTGACCACTTAGGTTAAAAGTGAAATTATTAAGCTCAATAATTAAACAAAAATAAGAACCGGTTTTCATCATTGGAAGAGCCACAACAACAGGTTAAGAGACTATCTCGACGAGCCGCAAGATTAGAGTCTTTACTAGAAAAATATAAAAGAAAGTCTCAACTTCAATACACATTAATTCAATTATCAGAACAGGCAAGTACTGTTGCTGAGTTAACCCTGTTGTACCCCGCAATTCATAATATTCTTTCTCAATATCTACCAGGCAAGAGCTTCTATGTGGTATTACAAAACCGCTTTACACAAGCACTTGAACTTTCTTACTTTGTAGATGAAAAAGATGCTGTGGCTATTCCCTTACATGAGGCACATCACTTCAAAGATGGCGTTACAGGTCATGTTTTTAAAACTGGCAAAACAGTTTACCTCACCAAAGAAGAGATGTTGTCGCGAGCAAAAGCTGGTGAGTTCAAAATCCTTGGTAGCCAAGCAGAACATTGGGTAGGGGTGCCAATATATCGCGATGGCGCGATTATTGGTGTCATGGTGTCACAAAGCTATGAGGCTGAGCAGTCATACAGTGAGCATCAAGTTGAGCTGCTTGAAGTGATGTCGCTATACCTAGCGACTGCAATCGAGAGAGTCAAAAAACGCGAATTACTCGAGTCAGAAGTTAAGATACGCACTCGCGCGTTAATGCAAAGCAATGAAGCGCTGAACAAGGAAATTGATAATCGTAAACGTGCGCTAGAAAGGCAGCAGATCTTGTTTCAAATATCAGAACTGGCAACTCAGTTTTCTGATATCGATGATGTTTATAAACAGGTTCATGACATTATCCGGTCAATTACCTTTGCCGATAACTTGTATATCGCGCTTTATAATAAAGAAGAACAATGGCTAACCTTCCCCTATAGTGTTGATGAAAAAACTCGCTATAAAACCAGATCTTTTGCAAAAGGATATAGCGAGCTGGTTATTCGCACGGAGCAAAGTCAACTGATCGACTGCACTCGAGCCAAAGCTCTCGCGATGGAGGGGATTGTAGAGCGACCAGCGGGATACAACCATAATTTAGCCGCGACAAGTTGGCTCGGTGCTCCATTAAAAACCGCCACTGGCGTTATTGGCTTAATAGCATGCCAAGCGTATGATCATAAATATGAATTTGACTATGACGATGTTGAGCTAATTTCGTTTGTATCAAATCAGATTGCATCGGTATTACAGACTCATTTAGCAAATCAGGCATTAAAGATCAGTCACCAGCAACTCGAACATCGCGTTGCAGAGAAGACCAAAGAATTACAGCAAACGAATTTGCATTTACAAATGCAAATGGAAGAGCGCAAAAAAATAGAGCAGCAGCTATATCACGACGCCCACCACGACTCACTTACCGGTCTACCAAACCGCAGCCTATTTTTAACCCAACTTGAAAAAACATTGAAGAAACATCACCGCTATCCTGAAGATAACTTTGCTGTGCTGTTTATTGATTTAGACAAGTTTAAAGATATTAATGATGAACTTGGTCATCAGGCTGGCGATCAGTTTTTGGTTTGGGTATCACAATCATTCTCAGAGTGTATTCGTGAACATGATTTGCTAGCCAGACTAGCTGGTGATGAATTTGTGGTTTTACTTGATCATCTAACCGATCGCCAACAAGCAGAAGACGTGGCGAAACGGATAATCAAGGTAATGCAACAACCATTTTGCCTCAAAGGCGTATGTATGCAAAGCGGTGCAAGTATCGGCATAACGTATAGTAACAAGCTATATCGCAATACCGATGAAATTATTCGAGATGCAGATGCTGCAATGTATTACGCAAAGAATGCCGGTCGTGGCCGCTACGAGTTTTATCATCCGCTACTCAGTGCCAGCTCTAGCGCTCAGAAACAACATGATCAGCACCACCTTGATAAGCTACCAACACATTTTCGCTATACCGAGATAGTCAACTGGTCTGACAGTGCAGAGCCCATCGGATTTATCGAGGCTTTTGGTGAACACCCAGTACTAGGTAGCACAAGCTTTGATATTCTAAAGAAGTTTGCAGCTGAAAAACCCCAACACCTTGAGATCGAATTGCAATTACTTAAAAAAGCTCAAGATGTTGCGGCTTGTCGGAATGACGACATTTTATTTAACTGTTCAACCATGTTGTTGGAAAACAACCATTTTGATGTACTAAAGCAACAGTTAGTCACTGAAGGTAACGCACTTTGCTTATTGTTTGAAGAAAGTGAAATTCGTTTTGCTTCTAGTCAGCAAATTTTAAACTTAAAGTCGTTGGCTGAAATGGGGATCCCTATCGGGTTAAATAACTTTGGCAAAGATCGTTGCGATCTTACCCTGATCAGCCAAATTGACTTTACCTATGTTCTACTTAGCTCTACCTTTAGTAAACGTGTACTTCAGCAAACGAGCTATGAGGTTCAATTGCAGGGCATTTTGGCCGTTACCCAAGTAAAAGGCATTAAAGTCATTGCTCGCGGACCTGCAATATTAAATTTCAGAAGTTTGTTAGAAAAGCATGGCTTGCAGCTGTTTTTTGGCAAGCAACAAGCTTTAGATAAAGGGCAAGAAACATGCGCCTTTATCCCCACTTTTGATAACGAATCAATCCCTTCTTAACATAGCGCGTAGATTCGCCACGTTAGATTTTCCTTTTTCCATTCGTTCTGCCTGTGTCGCCACAGGCTTTTTACCTTCAATTTGCAGATCGTCTTGAGGTAACTCTTGCACAAAGCGGCTCAACTCAGGAGTGATCTGCTCACCAAATTGACGGCGACTTTTTGTATAAGTCAACGTTAACGTTTGCTGAGCACGAGTGATCCCTACATAAGCCAAACGCCTTTCTTCTTCAACATTGTCTTCATCGATACTAGTTTGATGAGGTAACAGGCCTTCTTCCATGCCAACCATAAACACGTGTGGGTATTCTAATCCTTTAGAAGCATGTAACGTTAACAGCTGCACGGCATCAGAATCATCCTCTTCCTCATTGCGCTCAAGCATATCCCTCAGCGTCAGTTTACTAACAACCTCTGGCAAGGTCATCGCCGGATTATCTGCATCCCCTGTTAGCATATCACTGATCCAGCGATATAATTCCGAGACATTTTTCATCCTCATCTCTGCCGCTTTAGCACTTGGGGATGATTCGTATAGATAAGCCTCGTAGTTGATTTCTCGGATCATATCTTTAACGGCTTCCAAAGTATCGCCCCGAGTGGCTCTATCAGAAAGCTCAACTACCCAACGAGCAAATCCCATTAAGGCCTTTAGCCCTCGTCCCGTCATACGCTCTAAAAGTTCAGACTCAAAGCATGCTTCAAATAAACTAATATGACGTTCATTGGCAAAACTGCCAAGCTTTTCTAAAGTCACCGGGCCAATCTCACGTCTTGGTGTATTAACTATACGCAAAAACGCATTGTCATCATCTTGATTTACCAAGAATCGTAAATATGCCATGATGTCTTTGATTTCACTGCGAGCAAAAAACGACATACCACCACTGATTTTATAAGGGATACGGTTGGTCATTAAAGCTTTCTCAAATACCCGAGCTTGGTGGTTTCCGCGATAAAGCAAAGCATAGTCCCGATAGCTCGTGCGCTTCATAAATTTATGCGAAATAATTTCAGCTACTACTCGCTCAGCTTCGTGCTCTTCGTCACGGGTAGCAATCACCCGAATAGGATCACCGTACCCTAGTTCACTAAATAGTTGCTTATCAAACTCGTGTGGGTTATTCGCGATTAGAATATTAGCTGCTTTTAAGATCCGTCCAGCACTACGGTAGTTTTGTTCTAATTTAATCAGCCTTAAACCAGGAAAATCTTTACTTAGTAGTACTAGGTTTTGTGGTTTAGCACCACGCCATGAGTAAATCGATTGGTCATCATCACCTACCACAGTGAAGCGAGCACGCTCCCCCACTAAGCGCTTTACCAGCTGATATTGGCTGGTATTGGTATCCTGATATTCGTCGACTAATAAATAACGAAAACGCTGCTGCCAACGCTCTCTAACATCAACCGACTGATTCAGCAGCAATGTTGGGATCATGATGAGATCGTCAAAGTCTAGTGCGTTATATGCACGAAGCTGAGTCTGGTAACGGGCATACAACTGAGCGAACAGCGCTTTTTGAGGCTCTCGAGCTTCTCGAATAGCACGTTCGGGTAAGATCAGTTCATTTTTCCAATTACCAATTTGCATTTTTAGCAAGTTAAGCAGATCTTTGTCACGCTCCAGCTCTTTTTCAGTCAGTTCACTTAACAACTGGTTGGTATCTTGATCATCAAACAAAGAAAAGCCTGGCTTGTAGCCTAAGGTTTTAACCTCTTTTTTGATGATCTCCAGACCCAATGTATGAAAAGTCGAAACCCACAGCCCTTTAGCTTCTTGTTTGCCTAATGTTTGCGCTACACGTTCACGCATTTCTTTGGCGGCTTTGTTGGTAAAGGTGACCGCAGCGATATTTCTCGCTTTGTATTCACACTGTTGTACTAAGTAGGCAATTTTATTGGTAATAACACGGGTTTTACCAGAGCCTGCCCCCGCTAACACAAGGCATGGGCCACTAATATACTTTACTGCTTCGTCTTGTTTTGGGTTGAGCTTCATGCAACTAATCCGGTTATCTTCTCGCTTGACGCACTTTTGGTTACAACTTTGAGTGCAGAGGGGTTGAGGAATTCTTATAAACTAAGCGCGCTAGTTTACCGTATCAATGTAAAACTATGAAGCGAACCTTTTCGACCTCTCGTGCATAAGGTAAGATGGTACATGTATACTGACTCGCAAGCTAAGGTAAGAAAATGATTAACCCAGCCAAAATTGAAGAGATTGCCAAACAGATTTCAAGCAATATGCCACAAGGTGTTAAGAGCCTTGCCGAAACGTTTGAAGCCAGAACCAAGCAAGCTATTCAAAGTAAACTATCAGAGATGGACTTCGTCAGCAGAGAAGAATTCGATATTCAAAGCAAAGTATTGATCCGCACCCGTGAAAAGCTAGTAGAGCTCGAAGAAAAAGTAGCACAGCTTGAAGCGCAACTGGCTGACAAGCAAACAGACTCTCACGAGTAATACCGTACTGGCAGCACTGCGTTGGTGTTTTGCTGCCATCTCATTGTCTGGTGTTTAATACCAATTAGCCTTAATTGTTGATATAACATCAAGGTTTTGTGGACGCAGGATATTAGTGCTGCAACCTGTATAGCCTGACGCTAATATCATAGACATCCGTTGTTCGCTTGCAGTTTAAGAGCAATAGCGTTGATTCACACCGAGTAACGACTTTTCATAGCACAAAGATAGCTGCTCACTGTCAGCCACTGCACCAACAACCTCATTTAATAATCCATCAGCAAGGCCATATACCCAACCGTGTACGGTCAGTGTTTGACCACGTAACCACGCATCCTGCACAATGTTGCTCTGACAAACATTGCGCACTTGCTCCACCACATTAAGTTCACATAATGCTGCGCATTGTTGCTCATCAGCTATGCGCTCAATAATTGCCTGATGCTTCTCTTTGACATCAGCAACATGACGAAGCCAGTTGTCAATTAGTCCAAACTTTGCATTGTCTAGCACCGCTTGAACACCACCGCAACCATAGTGGCCAACTACCATAATATGATCGACTTTAAGTACTTCTACTGCATACTGCATTACCGATAAACAATTATGATCAGTATGTACCACTACATTTGCAACATTACGGTGAACAAATAGTTCACCGGGCATTAAATCAACAATTTCGTTGGCCGGTACTCGAGAATCTGAGCACCCTATCCAGAGATAATCAGGGTTTTGCTGCTGCGACAACTTTTTAAAAAATTCAGGGTCACTGGCATTTGTGCGCTCTGCCCATTGCTTATTGCTATTGAGCAAATGGCTCAGCGGGCTCGAACTAGAATTACACATTAGTGGTTCTCCGGCTAACGTTCAGCCTGTATCAAAATATTCCTTGGGGTGAGTGACTTTTCGCAAAAAGTACTAAGCTCAACATCATACCCCGATGCTTGTAAATATAAAGCTCTATCTAGCACTAACCATATTTCAATAGCACGGCGGAACAAATGACGAACCAACTCAACTCTGTCAGTAACTTGCTTTCTCTGGCGGCCAATTCGCTCATACCTTTCAAAGTCGATGCTTGCAGGTAAGATGATTTGTTTTTGCTCTGCCGCCCAGTAACAAAACTCATCAAACGTCCCTGAAAAAATGGCTTTATTCACAGAGGGAACCGAGACATAGTTATCACTACCGTCCAACTCTCTTCTCAACGCATCAAAACCCAGTCGCCAACTCACTTCTTTTTTGCGAACTGCCGCGACTCTGCCCGGTGCGGTGACGGTTTCTTGTAATGCTAGCTTCATATCATGATGAGATAAGTTCAGCGCACTGGCGCTAGCTTCTACGCTCATCGCTTCATACTGTTGTGGTGTAAAAAGGTGATAGCAGCAAGGAGAAAGCGATAGCTTTTTCATTCCATTATCAACAGCTTGGCGGATAAATACACGGTGTAATTCACCACAAGCATGTAATGCAATACCATGGCGATTTTCAACAAAATGGTGATGAATATCATCTTTGAGTACATCAGCACAATGAAAGTGAAGGTTTAGATTCTGCCGTTTTGCACTCTCCTCTCCTTGACGACATAAATCTTGTTGTAGCTCAATACTATTGACTTCAGGCGCACCATGGTAGGCAAGCATACGCCCTAAGTGCCCTTTACCAGCACACCATTCAAGCACAGCAGACTTGGTTTCGTTTATAGCAGCAACAAAGTCTTGTAGCTGCTCAAGCTTACGCCCTTTAATTCCATTACTTAGCCAAAATGGCAGTGCATCTCGATGACCTTCAATCTTGGGCAGCATACAAAGGGTATGTAATTGCTCCAGTTCAGGGATAGTACTTTTGAAGAAATCACGATGCGCTTGCTCGTTGTTGTCTAACTCATGCACGGCCTGATCGCTAAGTTGCAGTAACGTAGACTCAAGCTCAGGCCAAGGAATGGCTAAATGCTCAAATGCAACGATCTGCCAATACTGACGAGTATCAAATAATAATTTATCTAAACGTAGAAAACGCGTACTTAAGTCCACAGTAGTTACAACCACCAGCAATACAATATGCTTATTCTAGCGTAAATGTGACTTATTTTTCCGAGAAAAGATGAGCTGAATATACATGGGAATACAAACTAAGGTTAAAACAGCGGCAATTATTAACACCCAAGATAATGAGGCCGGATCTTGCTTGACTTCTGAGTAAATAAAATCAGCCTTATGTTCGTGAAATTGGCTTACATCCAAATGATACAGCTGTGCTATCCACAGCCACTTTGCAGCTGACATTTTTCCGATAGGGATACCCGAAACCCTAATAAAATCTTTGAGCTTCTCTGCTTCATAAGCCAATTGTGCGAGTGACTTATGAGTTGCATAGTTCGCTTTGGTAACGGCAAGCGACTCTTCTAAATGGAGCATCGCATATCGCCAACCTTTGAGACTGGCACGACGAAATCGCATTACCTGCTGCGGACGATCGCGTAACATTGCTTCGGTCGTAAATAGCACGTCTGCGTAGACATTTAAACCAAACTGTTTAGGGCAAATTTCTCGAGTCGCCACGCCCAATTGCTGTGCCTGATAGGGTTCGTTTGTGCTATAAACCTGCATCGCATCAAACTTTCCAGCGATGAAATCATCAAAGGGTTTCTTGCCTGAATAGAGCAACATGCTGTCGGTATTTACACCGGCTCGTTGCAACATCATCAGCAACTCACCATTTTCAGTATGCCCAAGGTGGCTGATGCGCTTTCCTTGAAAATCACGTGGGACATATATCCCGCTTTGCGCTTTAACCATCCAACAGTAAGGAGAGGATTGTAATAATGCAGCCAGCGCCACAAAAGGTTTTCCTTCAAGGCGTTGTTTTAGTAAACCAGAGTGAAACACACCAAATTGCGCTTGTCCGTATAGCACACGAAAGTCAACATTAGGGTTGTTCGGATCAGCGGGGACAATGATAACGTCAAGCCCTTCTTCTTGATAAAAGCCCTTTTCTTTTGCCATATAGTATCCAGCAAACTGGAACTGATGCGTCCACTTCAACTGAAGCGTTACCTTCTCTAATGCCTGTATTTGGGTACTGAAGATAAGAAGCAATAACACTGCAAAATACTTAGACATTATGTCCTTATTTCTTGTACGAGAATAATGGCTAACTATAGTCGATGGGCAGAAGCTTGCCATAGCAATAGCCGCGATTTCAAAAACAGCTTAAGGAAAGTGAGTGCTATATACTATGTACAGTACAGTTTTCAAAATGCTCTGCGAGTAGATTTTTAATATGATGATGAATTTGGTCGCGACTTCCTGTGCATGTAATGTCGTAACCATTACCGTTGTTTTGTTCTATCAGCCCCAAGTAGTTTTTGCCTATCGCAATAGACTCTATACGCGCTATCGGTATGGTTACTTTTCCGATCCCATGTGAGATGATCAGTGTATCGCCTACCTTTGTTAATAATGATTCCACTCTTTGGTTACCATATCCGTCACCGCCTAATACCATAGATAACATCAGCATTAAGCAAGCTGTAGAGAAGAAGATACCACTTTGAAAATCTGGCCAACATATCACTAGCACTACGTAAAGGCCTGCTAGTAACACAAGCTTCTTTATTAATGCAGCCCATCTTGATTTAGTTTTACCAGACTGTAACACTCGTCTCTCCCGCTAAATAAACTCCTCGAGATGGCAAAGCGCCCTCTCATTGCTCTGTGAAATTAAATTGGCAATAATATTCTCTAAGCGCCCAAACATAACCCCACTAGCCTGCTTTTTGCTTTTGCAACTGCTCACCATATAAAAAGCGTGCAAAGCAAGGGTTCTGTGTTTCCTCTTGAAATTGATACGCCAGCTTAGCTAAATGAGCATCAAAACATTCATAATCCTTTGGTTCTACCTCAAACGCTGCTAATACATTACCCTGTGCTGCACCGTGATTTCGATAGTGAAATAATGTTATATTCCAGTTACTACCTAGCATGTCTAAAAACCGCGCCAACGCCCCTGGATATTCTGGAAACTCAAATCGTAATAGACGCTCGTTCATTACCGCAGGAGGCTTTCCACCTACCATGTATCTAACATGTAATTTCGCAAGCTCGTTGTCTGATAGGTCATCAAACTGATACCCATTTTGATGTAATGAAGCCCTCAGTTCATCCAGCTCACTTTGCCCATTTCTCAAACCTACGCCAACAAAAATCTGTGCTTCTCCACAGCCAGCATAGCGATAGTTAAACTCAGTGATTGCGCGTCCACCTAGAGAGTGACAAAAGCGTTTGAAGCTACCTTTTTCTTCAGGAATTGATACGCCAAGCAATGCTTCATGCTTCGCGCCTAATGCTGTTCTTTCGGCAATATATCTAAGCCTATCAAAATTCAGGTTAGCTCCAGATAGGATTGCAGCAACACTTAACCCTTTTTCACCAGTTTGTGCCAGCCACTTTTTTAAACCTGCTGTTGATAACGCCCCAGACGGCTCTGCAGTTGCTCTTATTTCAACAAAAATATCTTGCACCGCAGCGCATATTTCATCGGCATTAACTGTGATCACCTCATCACAAAACTTTTGTGCCAGCCTGAAGGTCTCAGTACCAATAAGCTTAACTGCAACACCATCGGCGAAGCCACCAACCCTCTCTAATTCCACAGGCTTGCCAGCTGCCATTGCAGCCTTAAGACAAGCACTGTCATCAGCTTCTACTCCAACAATACGAATGTCTGGCCGCAGTGATTTTAAATACACCGCCATACCCGCGAGTAGACCACCACCACCAACCGGTATAAATACCACATCCAACTCATCAAGCTGTTGAATAAGCTCTCGCGCTACCGTACCTTGACCAATGATCACGTCTTTATCATCAAATGGAGGAACAAATACACCACTTTGCGCTTCACACAACTCCAAGGCATATTGTTTTGCAGCATCAAAGTGGTGGCCATGTAAAATCACTTCACCACCGAGTTTACGCACGGCATTCACTTTAATTTCTGGCGTAGTCACAGGCATTACAATAGTGGCATGCTGACCTAAATGCGTTGCACTTAGTGCAACTCCTTGAGCATGATTACCCGCTGAAGCGGTATACACCCGAGACCCTTTCGGCAACTGACGCAGTTTGTTGTATGCACCACGCAATTTGAAAGAATAAACCGGTTGTTGATCTTCTCTCTTTAGCCAAATCTGATTACCAAGCTGGGCTGACATTTGCTCTAATTGATTGACTTGCGTTACCTCAACGAGCGGTGCCACATTCGCTTGAATGATGGCTCTGAAGTAATCAAGCTCTTGGGAAACCATCGCTAGCTCAACTCCTCAAGTTTTTGTAAGTCACGAACAGCACCTTTGTCAGCGCTAGTTGCAAGGAGTGCGTAAGCTTTCAATGCGGGACTCACATAGCGCTCTCTATTTAGTGGCTTATAAGCATCTTTACCACGAGCCAGCTGTTTTTCATGGCGCAGTGCTAGCTCAGTTTCATCCAGCTTTACATCAATACTGCGGTTATAGATGTCGATAGCGACAACATCGCCGCTTTCAACCAGCGCTAAATTACCACCACTGGCAGCTTCTGGAGACGCGTGACCAATAGAGAGCCCTGAAGTACCGCCAGAAAAGCGGCCATCGGTGAGCAAAGCGCAGTCTTTGTCTAGACCCATCGACTTCAGGTAACTGGTTGGGTATAACATTTCCTGCATACCCGGGCCGCCTTTTGGCCCTTCGTAACGAATGATCACTACATCACCTTTTTTAACTTGGCCGCCCAGTATCCCCTCGACTGCATCGTCTTGAGATTCGAATACCACAGCAGGCCCTGTAAAGCGCAGCATTTCATCGGCCACTCCTGCACTTTTCACGATACAGCCGTCAGGCGCTAAGTTACCTTTTAATACGGCAAGGCCGCCGTCTTGTCTAAAGGCATGCTCGATAGAGCGAATACAGCCGCCTTCACGGTCTAAATCTAGCTCGTCCCAGCGACACGCTTGACTCATTGCTTGAGTAGTACGGATCCCAGCAGGTCCCGCACGATAGAAAGTTTGTGCCCGTTCATTATTACTGTCTGCGGCATTCCAGCGTGCAATAACCTCACCTAGATTTCCGCCAGCCACATGCCCTACCGACAAGTCTAATTTATCCCCTTTAGCAAGCTCGTTTAGAATGGCCATAATGCCACCTGCACGGTGTACATCTTCAATATGATATTGCTGTGTTGCTGGCGCCACTTTACACAAAAATGGGGTACTGCGAGATAAACGGTCTATGTCGTTCATATCAAAGTCGACAAAACCTTCTTGTGCCGCCGCCAATAAATGCAGCACCGTATTGGATGATCCACCCATCGCAATATCTAATGTCATGGCATTCATAAATGCCGCTTGATTTGCAATATTGCGTGGCAGCACTTGCTCATTGTCTTTGCCATAGTATTCATCACATAAAGCCATGATGCGCTTTGCTGCGCCCAAATACAGCTGTTGGCGGTCTTTGTGTGTCGCTAGTGTTGTACCATTACCTGGCAGCGCTAAACCCAGCGCTTCTAATAAGCAGTTCATCGAGTTTGCAGTGAACATACCTGAGCATGAGCCGCACGTAGGGCAAGCAGAGCGCTCTACTTGCTCAGACTCCTCATCACTGACTGTTGGATCCGCTCCTTTTACCATGGCATCAACAAGATCCAACTTTAAATCGATATCCGCTAAGCGAGTTTTACCCGCTTCCATCGGGCCGCCGGAAACAAAGATCACCGGAATATTCAACCGCAGTGCGGCAAGTAGCATACCAGGGGTGATCTTGTCGCAGTTAGAAATACACACCATAGCATCAGCACAATGGGCATTGACCATGTATTCGACTGAATCAGCAATTAAGTCTCTCGATGGCAACGAATACAGCATACCGCCGTGCCCCATGGCAATGCCATCGTCAATTGCTATGGTATTAAATTCACGAGGTACGCCGCCTGCTTCTGTTATCGCATCAGCCATCAATGCGCTGAGTTGATTGAGGTGAACATGACCCGGAACAAACTGGGTATATGAATTTACAACTGCAACTATAGGTTTATGAAAGTCACTGTCGGTCATTCCTGTTGCTCGCCACAACGCACGGGCGCCCGCACGTTGCCTGCCTTCAGTCGTTGTTTTACTCCGTAATTTAGCCATGTCTCACCTTACGCTCGGTTTTCCGAGTTCCTCATTCCCAAAATTTACAATGCTTTGCTTCAGGGTGCATCACCCTGAAGCAATAAGATTAATCGTTTACGTACTCTAACCAGCCGTTTTCGTCTTCAGCCTCACCCTTTACAAGTGCAAAGTATGCTTGCTGCAGTTCCTCTGTGATTGGACCACGCCCGCCGTTACCGACAGGGATTTTGTCAACGCTACGAACTGGTACAACTTCAGCTGCGGTTCCAACCATAAAGAATTCATCCGCCAAATACAGGGCTTCGCGTGCAATCGCCTCTTCACGCACTTCATAACCTCGCTGCTTGGCTAAATGAATAATAGTGTCACGGGTTAGGCCCGGTAAGATGCAGGCTGTCGTGGGTGGCGTATAAAGCACGCCTTTTTTCACCACAAACAAGTTTTCGCCCGCACCTTCACTGAGATAACCATTCACATCTAGCGCAATTCCTTCAGCATAACCATTGCGTTTCGCTTCGCCTGAAATAAGCTGAGAAGACAGATAATTACCACCAGCTTTTGCTGCCGTTGGCATGGTATTTGGCGCCAAGCGACTCCACGAAGACACACATACATCCACACCTTGCGCTAAGCCCTCTTCACCTAGGTACGCGCCCCACTCCATTGCAGCAACTGTCATATCAGCGCGATGTGATTTTGGATTCAAGCCAAGACCTACATGACCTAAAAAGGCAAATGGACGAAGATATGCATTGGTAAAGTTGTTTGCTCGTATCGTCTCTTTACACGCAGCAATTACTTCCTCTTTTGTATATGGGATCTCCATACGGTAGATTTTTGCAGAATCAAATAAACGCTGGATATGATCGTTTAAACGAAAAACCGCAGGGCCATTTGGCGTGTCATAAGCACGGATCCCTTCAAAAACTGAGCTGCCATAATGCAGAGCATGACTAAGCACATGAGTGGTTGCTTGAAAGTAAGGAACCATTTCACCGTTGTGCCAAATAAGTTCTGATGTCTGTGTCATTGTTTAACTACCTTAATTAATTCTTTTAAATTGCCTGTTTCTGTAGTGTGTGCAAGTCAACTGCCTGCACCTCTACTAGCTTACTCAGTTGTGAGGTTAATAAATAGATAGGTTTGTCACTATCTACTGTCATTTTGACGTGGAATAAGTCATCTTGCCCTTGAAGCTCTAAATTAGTAAGACGAAATCCCCGATGTCTAGCCACTCGTAAAAAGCGCTCTATCGCAATACTCTGTTGTTTTACTGCAACGGTTAAATGGTGTTTCATGAAAAGTTCTCCGTCATCATTTCATCATTGGCAGCACCTGGAGGAACGAGTGGCCATACGTTTTCTTTATCATCAATACAAGCGTGAAGAATATAGGGGCCTTGCGCACTGACCAGTGCATCCACAGCCTCATCAACTTGACTGGCGTGAGTAATTGTCTGCCCTGGAATACCAAACACAGCAGCCAATGCGACAAAATCTGGATTATCTGACAAGTCTGTTTCGCTGTAACGACCGTCAAAAAAGAGCTGCTGCCACTGCCTCACCATACCTAATCTTTGGTTATCAAGTATCAAAATTTTAACGGGTAAGTTGTTTCTACGAATAGTTGCCAGCTCTTGAATATTCATCATGATGGAGCCATCGCCAGATACCGTGATCACTGTGTTATCTGGACGTGCTATTTGCGCGCCAATAGCCGCTGGCAGGCCAAATCCCATAGTGCCCGCACCACCGCTACTTAAGTGGTTACTCGGATGGCTAAATTTCATGTGCTGCGCCACCCACATTTGATGTTGACCAACATCGCAACATACCACTGCAGTTTTTGGCAGCTTTTGGCTAAGTTGATTTAGTAAATAAGGGGCAAAAACTTTTTCACCGGGATAGTCATAACGCCACGCATGTTGTCGTTGCAGGGTTGCAATTGTTTCAAGCCATTGCGTGTTAGTAACCACACACTCAAGCTGTGGTAGCGATTGCTTCAAATCAGCAATCAGTGATGCAGCTGCTGGTTTTCGTTTACCGACTTCAGCAGGGTCAATATCTAAGTGGATCACCTTAGCGCCAGCAGCAAACTTTGCTAAATTCCCCGTCACGCGGTCGTCAAATCGAGCCCCGATACACACCAATAAATCACATTGCTGTACAGCTAAGTTGGCAGCCTGAGTGCCGTGCATACCCAACATACCAAGGTCAAAGTCATAATCAGGTGTAACACTGCCTAGTGCTTTTAGAGTCGACACTGCCGGCATCCGTGTTTTCTCTAAAAACTGCATCAACTGAAGCTGAGCATCAGCGTTTTGCACACCACCGCCGATGTATGCAACTGGCCTTTTTGCTTCACATAGTAATTGATTAGCTTTCCCTACCTCGGCTTGTGATAGCATTGGACATTCATCTTGTGGCGCTGCAAATGGATGAAAATGCACATTTGCGAGCTGAATATCTTTTGGAATATCAACTAAAACTGGGCCTGGGCGACCGGATTGGGCAAGGTACATGGCTTCTTGGAGCACTTCTGCAAGGTCTTCTGAGCGTTCAACCATGTAACTGTGCTTTGTACAAGATAAGGACATACCTAGTACATCGACTTCTTGAAACGCATCCGATCCAATCGCAGCAGTTGGCACTTGGCCTGTAATGGCAAGTAAAGGCACTGAATCCATCATCGCATCTGCAAGCGCAGTGATAAGGTTAGTCGCTCCGGGGCCTGATGTTGCAAAACATACCCCTAACTTCCCGGTACTACGCGCATAACCGACGGCAGCAAATCCGGCACCTTGTTCGTGGCGAGTCAAATAGTGCTTAACAGGCGCACCGTACAAAGCGTCGTAAATTGGCATGATGGCTCCCCCTGGGTAGCCAAATACGTGTTTGACGCCTTGCTCTTCTAGCACCTTGATAACAAGTTGTGCGCCGGTTGTTGAATTGCTCATGTTCTGCTCTCAGTTGCCTTTTTTGCCCTAAAACGAAAACGCCCCCCGAACCTTGTGGTGCGGGGGGCGCTTATGCTGATGGTTTTCTTACAGCACTAACTAGCCCCCGCGGTAATAATAATCACCACGCTGATAATCACGACTAGTAGAGTTGCTGTTAGTAACATTGCTTGAATTCCGAAAATTTAACTTTGCTAACGACTAGGTATAAACACTGCGTTGCCTCTTTTTCTATTAATACCGCGCGAACAGCACCCAAGTCAACCTAAAAAACTATGCCATTTAAATTTAAAAAAGCACACTGAAAACATAAAAAAACCCCAAAAACACCATAAGTAGAATTAAAAAAGCAACAAATACTAAATTGAGAATTTTATATTGGTTTTGCTTAACGATAACGAAAAATTTACTTTCTTATTTTGGCAATATGAAATTTTCTATACTTCTTGCCCATTTCTTTTTTAGTGACATTCGCTAGGCTATATCGCAGACTACCTTTTTAATAAAATCAACAGGGGATCAAAGTGGTAAAATTCCTTTCTCCATTTATATTTTTTTGTTTTTTCCTAAGCCTTTTTAGTGCTTTTGCAAATGCAGAAGTTGGCCTTTGGAAAGTAGAAAAAGGCCAAAAAACATCCTACTTGTTTGGAACTGTGCATGTTGGTGATAAACAAATGCAAGGGTTGCCAGTCAAAGTTAAAACCGCTATCAAAAACAGTGACAAAGTGATGGTTGAGGTGAACCTAGAAGCCTTATCTCCGTTGGCAATCCAACAACGCTCCATGCCTTTTATGCTACTAAAAGGCAATCAAACCTTAGCGTCTCAACTAAGCCCCGAAGTCTATAACAAGCTGAAAGCCTATTTTGCAGCAAAACAAATAGATATTGCTTTATTTGAACGTTATGCCCCCTGGGCTGTTATGGTGACTATGCTACAGCTGGAATATCAGAAGTTAGGTTTCACGGACAAAAATGGGATAGACAAGCAGGTTATCGCGTTTGCAAATGAAAGCAATATTGCAGTTGATGAATTTGAAACGCTTGAATATCAGCTTGAGATGTTTAGTCAATTGAGTGTACATAGCAACGACATGCTAAAAGAGACGTTTGCACAGATGGCGGACTTAAATACTTACTTTTTGGATTTAGTCGCGGCATGGCGTTCCGGCGACTTGAAAAAGCTATCTCATTATTACAATGTGAGCTTCTCTGATGATAAATATGGTCAATTAGCCGAACAATTGATGATCATTGAACGTAACAATAATTGGATTGAAATACTCAAAGAGCAATTACCGAACACCTCCTTATTTGTCGCAGTAGGTGCTCTGCACCTGGTCGAGCAGTACGGACTGATCGCTCAACTAAAAGCTGAAGGTTATACCATAACGCCGCTTTAATATGGCCATAACTTGGCAAAGAGCCAAAGCGCAGGTCACCTTTCAAGGCTCGTTGATACAACACTGCACCGAGCCTTCAAAAAAATTAAAATCTATTTAAACCTTTTCACCTGACACTGCGACTTACCTTACAAAGACACTCCTTAAAGGTAAAAAGAATGAAAAGAATCATCTGCGCTTTATTGGTGAGTAGTGCAGCAATCACTGCTCACGCAAACGAAACAAAAACAATTACAGCATCATTTTCAGGTAGCGATGTAATTGAACTCGGAATAGATGTTGCGGTGGGTAAAGTTGATCTAGAAACTTATCATGGTGACACCATTGAGGTTGAGATCCTAGTTGCACCAAAGGACTCTGACAGCTGGTTTAGCACACCTGACGTCAATGATGCCGAATTAACCAGTAAAAGCCATGCTGATAAGCTCTCTCTTGAAGTACCGTCAGATGATTATGAACTCTCTTGGCACGTAAAAGTACCGCAAAGTGTGGCTCTAGATATTGAGGTTGGAGTGGGAAAAATCGAAGTAAATGCCCTTAATAATTCTGCCGAGCTGGAGGTAGGTGTTGGTAAAATAAAGGTTGCCGCGATGGCCTCTGACTTTAAACAGGTCTCGTTAGACTCAGGTGTGGGTAAAACATCTATGTCAGGGTACCCCGCTAGTAACACAGCGAAAAAAAGCATGGTAGGATCAAAAACTGATTATTCCGGTGCTGGACGCTATGCTATCGATGCTGAAGTTGGTGTGGGCAATATCAGCCTGATAAAAAAATAGCAGAGATTATCTTTTATCAAGCATAGCGGTGAGTTTATCTGTTAATACTTCTGTTTGTAGCGGCTTATACAAATGAGCCGTTGCGCCCAACTCATATACTTTGTCTAAGTCTGCACTATTGGTATTTGCGGTCACAACGAGAATAGGAATGATAGGGTCGATTGCTCTGATCTTTCTTGTCGCCTCAAAGCCATTCATGATTGGCATATTTAGATCCATCAGTACCACATCAAACTTTCCAACCTGATATATTTCAAGTGCTTGCTCACCATGTTCAGCATGTGTTACTTGCTTAGCTATCGGTTGCAGCATTTTTTCAATCACTCTGGCGTTGATTAAGTTATCCTCAACGAGTAAAACATTGGTAGATAATTTTTCACGCTTGCTTGAGCGCACGTTCTCGATATCAACTTCTACCGGGATCTGAAGCTCTGCTCTCGTCCCAAATGGCTTTCGAGCTGTAAATTTAAGCTGTCCACCCAGCGCGGACACTAGCAACTGACAGCGTTGTAGTCCAAGTTGCGACCCCTGAAAATGCTCTGTTCGCATTGACTCCTGTAGACGTTTATAATCAAACCCCTCTCCTGTATCTTCAACAATAAACTCAAGATAAGACGCCTCTTGAGTCATCACAATATCTGCAAACACTTGAATACCACCACGCTCGGTAAATTTAATCGCATTGTTTACAAGTTCTCCAACGAGCCAAGCTATCCGTTTTGCATCACCGAAACAAGCCATATTTAGCGCATTCCCAAGGGCTAAATTAAACGTGAGAGACTTGTTATGTGCGCTCAGTTGGAACGAGATACAAGCTGTTTTTATCACATCGTGCAGCTGTATTTGATGCCGCTCAATGACAATATCTTGCTGAGATAAACTATTGAAATCTTCTACCGAGTAAAGCAAAATATCTAACTGATTAGCGGCACTCTTTACATGCTCCAATTGTTTTGCATCTGCACTTTTTATAAATTCATCCAAGTAACCATGGAGCGCTTGAAGTGGAGTTCGTAGTTCATGACTAACACGAGCCAAAAAGCGCGATTTCGATTGTAGCGCGTCATCCGCGAGCTTTTTTGATGCTTCAAGCTGCCTAAAAGCTTCGGTTATCTCTTTTGTCATTGGGCGAAATACAAATTTAGCCTCAATAAATAAAACCGTCAGCCCTAATAGCCAAATTAATAACTCTATTTTTCTAACCCGCTCGGTGTTTAACTTAGCTTGATGTTCAAACAGAGAGACCGCTTGGTTTAAGTTAGGTAATAAAGTCTGTGATAATGTAAGTATGCCTTCTGACAACTGAGTATTTGGCTGTTTTAAGTGGCGTTTTGCCAAAGTAATAAACGTAAGACTCTGCTGATGTAATTGTATTGGGTTTTCATAATACAGTGACTCAAGCGACTCATTTAAGTGGTGATACTGACCCCCCTCTTTTTCTGTTAAAAAGTGATGGTTACCTTCAAAGTCATCAATAGCTAATCTGAGCGTCTCCAACCCTTGCGGCGAATCTATCGAACTGAACAGTGCAATCCGTTGAGATAACATCCGCTGCATACCAGCAAGATTGATCACTCGAGCATCCTGGCTCTGCTGGTGGAGGAGGTATTGCATCACTACCATGGCCATCGACAGCAATAAAGCCATAGCCAACAGCGCCCCTATGTAGCGAAACTTCATGTTAGGTATTAACGACATATTGGTATATTTGTTCCCTCTTTAAAAAATGCCCACGCTTATTCAGTGTAGTGGACAATCATATTATTTACAGTCCTATACTTGACACCTAGACGGCCAAAATGTTTCAATGCGAGCTCACCCTATTTATGCAGTTTGATGCCAAAGCGTCAAACTTATACCAATGGTGCTTAATTAAATCGAATAGATATTAAGACCAAATGGTATTAGGGCTGGAAGAGGTGCGTTATTCAGGTAACTAAGTGAAGGAGAGCAAACTCCGTTGCAGCTTAGTAAGGGGAATACACGCCGAGAAACAGACAACTTTGCTATTCTCTGTTTCGGGCGACTGGGCTGAATCCCAGCGACTGTCACCAACACACTTGGTGGAGAGCTTCTGGTCTTAGAAAAATAAGGCCACAGGCTGCCTTATCCTTTTTAAGTCCATTGCTCTTCGAATTTTAACGGTTCGAAGTTTGGACACCCTCCTTACTACGAACATGATTTAAGTTCGGTAGAGATGAAATTACAATTCAACTTATCTGACTATCCATTATGGACGGCTTTAGTTACGCCTTTTGATGCTGAAAATCAGATCGATTTTAGCGCGTTGACGACCCTTGTACGGGATCAAGAGCAGGCACAAAATGGTATTCTGTTACTTGGGAGTACCGGCGAAGGGCTTGCGCTTACTCAGCCAGAGCAACAAAAAATCGTAGAGTTTGTTTGCCAACTTGCGCCTTGCGTACCATTAATGGTCGCAGTGGGTGGCAGCAACCTTGAACAACAAATACAGTGGGTGCAGTTTTGCAACACACAGCCCATTGATGCTTTGTTACTCGGCTCACCAATTTATGCCAAACCCGGTAAAGTGGGACTTGCACATTGGTTTAATTCCCTCTTAAACGAGAGCAACGTGCCATGTATGCTCTACAATGTACCAGGGCGAAGTGCCGTTGCCATCGCCCCTGAATTATTAGAGGAACTTGCAAATCACCCAAACCTTTGGGCACTCAAAGAAGCTAGCGGCAATATCGCAACTTTCGAAGCATTTCGCCAAGCAGCCCCAAATGTCGCAATCTACAGCGGTGATGATAGCTTAATGCCTTACTTTGCCCAAGCGGGAGCAACTGGCTTGGTGTCTGTCGCTGCGAATGCTTGGCCGCAACAAACAGCCGAATTTGTAAGGCGCTCTCTTAGTGGCACGTCCCCTAATTTATTCACTACATGGTCGAAAGCTGCGAACAGCTTATTTGCAGTGGCAAACCCTATTCCGGTTAAGGTCTTGATGCATTTACAAGGAAAGCTGACAAGCCCAAACCTACGCCCTCCTTTGACACATTTAGAACTTACTCACACAGATGCGCTGACACGCGCCAACGAAACAATTTTATCTTGGAATTAAGGCAGTAAAACATGAGCTGGTTAACACTACTAAACAACCTCGAAAACGGCACTGTACGTGCGGCAACACAAGACGAACAAGGTCAATGGCATGCAAATGTAGAAGTAAAAAAAGGGATCCTTGAAGCATTCAAAAATGGCGTAAATACGGAATTCCCAGGTGGTTTCGTGGACAAAGATAACCTAGCGCCACGCGGTTTTGCAGCACAAGATGGCGTGCGCATGGTACCCGGTGGAAGCAGCGTAAGACGTGGTGCGTATGTCGCTGCAGGCACCATCATCATGCCACCGGCTTATGTAAATATTGGCGCATATATTGACGCTGGCACTATGATAGATAGTCATGCTTTGGTCGGTTCATGCGCGCAAATTGGTAAAAATGTTCACCTAAGTGCTGCTGTTCAAGTTGGTGGAGTTTTAGAGCCTGTTGGTGCAAGCCCGGTTGTTGTTGAAGATGATGCTTTTATTGGTGCGGGCTGTGTATTAGTTGAAGGTGTTGTCGTAAAGCGTGGTGCTGTCTTAGCGCCAGGTGTTCGTTTATCTGCCAGTATTCCAGTTTATGATTGTGTCAATGAGCGTTTACTAGATAAAGACGAGGCGATCCCTGAAAATGCAATTGTGATCCCAGGCTCTCGCCCAGCCTCTAGTGAGTGGGCGCGCCAACAAGGTTTAAGCATGTCCTGTGCACTTATAGTCAAGTACCGTGATGAGCAAAGCGATGCGTCACTTGCACTAGAAGAGGTATTACGCTAATGAGCTGGTTGAGCACGTCACAACGAGCTGTTGCACAAAGCTTAGTACAGCAACAAGATACCCCTTTTTTCTGCTACGACTTAGATAAACTCAGCGCACATGTAAAGCCGCTAGTTGATCAACAAGTTGTAAAGCTATGGTATGCCGTTAAAGCCAACCCACTGTCTCACATTATTAAAACCCTAGATCACGCTGGGTTTAACTTTGATGTGGCCTCTAGTGGCGAGTTGGATCAGGTTTTATCACAAGGTGTCACTCCAGCGCGCGTGCTCAACACAGGTCCGGCGAAATCACTAAAGCAAATCCGCCACTTTGCAAACCAAGGTGTTCGCATCTTCGTAGCAGAGAGTCACAACCAAGTTGTATGGTTAAATCAAGTAGCCTGTGAGTTCGACCTTCAATTTGATGTGTTGTTACGGGTTCAGTTACGTTTTGATAAAGCACAACACAATCCACTAGGTGGTAATACATTGACCCCTTTTGGCCTAGGTAGTGAACAGTGGCAAGCTTTAACTTTAAGTGATTACACCCATTTAGATTTTGTCGGTCTGCATATTTTCCAATGGGGCAATATGCTCTGTAGCGATACCCTAGCTGAACTTTGGCAAGCCATGGTGTCACCCTTAGTACAGTTGGCTTCTGAACTTGGGATAGCGCTTAAAGTGCTCGACCTAGGCGGTGGTCTTGGGATCCCTTATGACGCGCACAGCACCGCACTTAATTGGACAAAGCTGCTAGATACACTCGCATCAATTAAATCCGCCACTCAAGTTGATGAGCTGTGGATGGAATTAGGACGCTATGCTGTCGGCGAGTGCGGTTTTTACCTCAACCCAGTGGTTGAACAAAAACAGAATTACGGTGCTCACCAACTTATTGTCGCGGGCGGTGTGAACCACTTATTACGTCCAGCAGTTACTGGACAAGCATTCCCAGCTGAACTGCTACGTCAGTCTGATGCCAACACAGCTGATTTTCATATTCATGGTCCACTTTGTACTGCGCTGGACAAGTTAGGCACTTTAGCTTTACCCAGTGACAGTGCAGATGGTGATTGGTTGGTGTTTAGTCAATGTGGTGCCTATGGTTACACTGAAAGCATGCCATTTTTTCTGTGCCACGAATTACCAGCGGAGTTTGTGATCTCTGGCGGTGAAGTTACCTGCGCTCGCGCAGCGCAACCTGCATCCAGCTATTTGAGGTAGAGATGAACATAATTACACAACAGAATATTCAAGTTGGTGAAATAGCGAACGGCTTGCCGTTAACCATTCCTGTATATCGCATCAAAGACGATGGTAACGGCCCAAAGGTTTATATCCAAGCCAATATGCACGGTGCAGAAGTCCAAGGTAATGCAGTCATTTATCAACTTCTTGAGCAACTTAAAACATTGTCACTAGCAGCCGATATTACTCTAGTACCTTATGCAAACCCCATCGGTTGTAATCAAAAGTCGGGAGAGTTTACTTTGGGTCGCTTCGATCCAATAACTGGAACCAACTGGAACCGAATGTATCAAGACCATAGCTCTTTGGCATATGAATTTGTCGAAAAGTATGTTGATCTTCCGTTAGAGCAAATAAAGCCGCAGTTTCGCCAAGTGTTGCTGGAGCATACAACAGCACAATTAGACGCCCCGCTAGATAGACTCACCACGGGAAAACGCATTGCATTAAATTTGCAGCGCTTGGCTCATGAAGCAGAGCTAGTATTAGACCTACATACCGGTCCCATTTCAGCGAAACACCTTTACTGCCCTGAATATGCCAAGGAAAGTGCCCGCTATTTTGATATTCCACATGTGCTACTTATTCCCAACGAGTTCGATGGGGCTTTGGATGAAGCAAGCTTTTGTCCATGGTGGCACTTGAAATTGGCATATGAAGCAAAAGGACGAAACATCCCTGTATTCACTGAAGCATTTACTGTTGAACTCGGCTCGCAAGAAAAAATTGACCTGACAGAAGCACAGCATGATGCTAACAGCATTCTCAGCTATCTCAATTATAAACAAGCTTTTTATGGTGCACACTTCGCGCCAAAAGAGATTACTCGTTACACTTGCCAATTAGAAAACTACCGTACTTTTTACGCACCGATGGGTGGTATGGTCGAATACACAGCAACACTTGGAGAGCATATCAAAGCAGGGCAAACAATTGCCAAGATATTAAGAATGGAACGCTATTTATCGGAAACGCCCTTGAACGAAATCAAGTTAGACGAGGATGCAATTGCCATTTTGCACTTTGCCTCTGCGAGTGTGAACCAAGGTACAGAGCTATACAAGTTTTTTACCCAAGTTGAGCGACTGTAATTTACGTAACCAATTGCGTGAGAGTAAGTCAAATAGCAACAATCAAAGGTTAGAAAGATGTTTACTGACCTATTATCTAGCTCTTTCGGTTGTTTCTGTAAACACTTACTAAGGTATGGCGGCAGCCGCCGCCACCTTTTTATCGAGACCTGTTTTTAGCTATCAGGGCATAGTTGACCTTACTGATTCATTTCCCTTTCATTATCATTGGTTAATAATGTAATCAATTGTACTCACTCTCGGCGCAAAGATAATGAAACTGACACACCTATCCCTACCCGCTTTGGCGTTATTGGCGTTACCGCTTTACGCTCAAGATACACAGCAAGAAGATGAAATTGACCTTGTTAAACAATGCGTACTCAACACGGTCTTAACCGGTGAAAAAGACAAAACCATTGAACAAGTTCGTCAAGAATGTGCAGAAGCAGACGCCGATAAAAATTTAAGTCAACTCGATAAACGTATGGCGCGGGAACGTGTCACAGAAAAAAACCGGAATGTCCTTACGCCACATAAGCGCAATTACATCTTACCAGTTTCCTATATGACCAATGTAAATAGCCGACCTTTTGACGGTTTAAAAGCGATTGACGATGAAGAGGGGGAACCAATTGATAACTTTGAGGCTAAGTATCAAATTTCATTGAAAGCACCCATTTATAAGAGCTTTTCTGACAAAGATCAGGCTATCTATTTTGCTTTCACACTGCAATCATACTGGCAAGTCTACAACAAAGATGTCTCTTCGCCCTTTCGTGAAACCAACTATGAACCAGAAATCTTTTGGATCAACTTTTTAGATGACGAGAATGTACTTTGGGGTGATGAGATGGCCTTTGTACTTGGTATTTCTCATCAATCAAATGGTCGTAGTCAACCTAACTCGCGTTCTTGGAACCGTATCTATGCTAACTTTATATGGGAGAATCGAGGCTTTGTATTTAGCTTCAAGCCTTGGTATCGACTACCTGAAAACACGAAAGACGATCCATTAGATCCACGCGGTGACGATAACCCTAATATTGATGAATATCTCGGACATTTTGAGTTTAACAGCGTATATCGTTATGAGGATCACGAATTTGGCATCATGTGGCGTAATAACTTACGCAGTGACAACCGAGGTGCTATTCAATTGGATTGGTCCTTCCCTATTTGGGGAAGATTACGTGGCTATGCACAGTACTTCAATGGTTATGGCGAAAGCCTAATTGACTACAACACGCATACGCAAAGGTTTGGCATTGGGGTGTTATTAACAGACATACTCTAATGGTTTAAAAGCTCTGGCGCATCACCAGAGCTTTAACTTCAGCTCTATTTATTGTGGCTTTATCACCACAAACTGCCCTTCAAACTTGGCAACTAGAACATCTCCATCATAAACATTTACTGGCACGACATACTTAGCCTTTGCATCACTTACCAAAGCTTGTAGGTCACCTTCACAGTCTGCAATGGTTACTGTCGCCGCAGGCGCTGTTGTTAGCGGTTTTAAGTACTTGATATTAGCATCTGCCAACACTATATCACCTTCAAGCCCAAGCTCTTTGAGCGCTAAGTATGTTGCTCCCCAACCCGTTAACGTCGCCATACTGTAAATGGAACCTGCGAACATTGAGTTGTGTAAGTTTAAGTTCGCTTTTAAGTCTGCCTTGGTAGAAAACTGCCAGTCAGTATAGCTTTCTACTTTAATACCCATGGCGTCACTGATGGGGATAGACTCACGCCATGTATTTTGCAGTACATGTGTCCAGTCTGGTTGTCTAAACCAACCAGGTTCAGTTGGCCGCTGTTTAACCATTTTCCAATGCTGAACATCACCGTAGGCTAAATGCGCTTTCTCGACTACTTCATAGCCGTGGCGCTGGTAAAATGATAAGGCTCGTTCACGCGCAAATAAAACTAACTCTTGCGCTTTTTGAGTCCAAGCGATGATCTCTAACTCGTGCAGTAAACGACTACCTAAATGATGGCCTCTATGCCCTTCAGCCACAGCCATATATCGTACTTGAGCTTGCTGATGATTATTGAAGTGGAGCCTAGCAACCCCCAGCACTTCACCTTCGTTGTTTTTTATATAGCGATGCTCTGCTTCTTGCTCTAAGTCATCCTGTTCGCTACCTCTCGGTTGATCCCATGGCGCTCTAAGTACTTGCCAACGTAATTGATAGTAAGCTTGCCAATCTTCGCTACTTTGCGGTGAAGTTACCTCAAACATCACTGACTCCTGTTTTTTGTTAGCCTTATCGCTATTATTCTTAGGTTGAATACACCCTACAAGATAACCTCAGTGTAGGGAATAAAATGCGCTAAAACACTTAGTCTTTAGTGTAAAAACTAATGAACAAGCTGGCATTCACAAAATCCTCGTCTATGCTGATGTTATCATGGGAGAATTTATTACTCATTCAGGCACTATTAGTAACGATTTTGTGGTTCATAGCCACCAGCTAGGGCACTTGCTATATTGGCACAAACAAGGCCGAAACAGCATTCAGGTTCGCCAAGACAAGTCGTTGCGATGGCTGCTAATAAACAACACCTTACAATCCGTTGTGGAGCTAAACCACCCGGAACACTTGCTATTTCCCCACTTAAAAACATTTGCTAGCCGCTGGCAATTAGCAACACCACCGACAAGCGTATTAGAATTAGGACTTGGCGCAGGCGCTATCCGTGACTATCTGAAGGCCACGTATCCAAGTTGCCATATCACTACCATTGATAACAACCCTGATGTCATCCATTGTTATAAGCGTTATTTTGGCGGCGATCCCTTGTGTGATGTTAACTGTATTGATGTGTTCAAAGCACTACAGCAGGGCAAGCGTTATGATTGGATAGTATTAGATTTATTCAGCGAGTTAGAGCCTCCTCTTTTCTTGTTTCAGCATCAATTTTACCGCTTATTACGAGCAGCTATAAATGAAGGCGGGAGGCTATATATCAACTTTTTAACCGACCATGAATCGCAATTAAAGCAACTTCAGCATTTACTTATCACTAATTTCGGTAAAAAGCCTTATATCGAAAGGGTACCGGGTTACGCAAATATCATCATTGATGTAAAGCGCTAGACTCGAGCTTTTATCTGTACATTATTGCTGCTTCAGCGGCGTTACTATACCTGCGCTCAATTGTAAAAAGCGCTCAATCAAAAGCAATTTGTTTACGTAATCGCGAAATTAAATGTGACGGGGCCATCGTTTACCAAGCTAACTTTCATATCTGCCGCAAATTGTCCTGTGGCAACTTTAAGCCCAGCTACTTTAGCCTGCGCCACAAAGTATTGATACAAGGTATTTGCTTGTTCAGGCGTCCCAGCACTTGAAAAGCTCGGCCTCATACCTTTTTTGGTATCGGCTGCCAAAGTAAATTGCGATACAACCAATAACTCGCCTTCAATATCTTTTAGACTCAAATTCATTTTGTCATTACTGTCTGTAAAAATACGATAGTTGCTTACCTTATGGAGTAGCTTATCTGCCGTTTGCTCCGTGTCTGCTTTTTCAACCCCTAACAGTAACACTATACCTTGACCTATCTGCCCAACTACTTTCCCCCCAACTTCGACTTTTGCTTCTGTAACTCGTTGAATTAGTCCTTGCACACTCTACCTCTATTTTTAATGATGCTGGATTTTGCACAGTAATAGATCCGCTGCACGCCGGATAGCTTCTGCATACGCAGAGGTTGCTCCACAATGCGCTACACCGTCGACAATAAACAACTGTGCGTTAACTTTTTGCGCCAGCTGATAAACCGGCGCATATCGGCACATTAAATCATGACGGCCATGAATAAACCAGATGGGTAAATGACGGATACTTTCCCCATGAGAGAGTATTTGCTGGGGCTGCATAAAGCAGTTGCGACTAAAAAAGTGCACCATTTGCTGCGCCTTGATGAGCTGTTTGTCCCCTTTACATAGTCTGATTTTTTCAATGTCGCCATCCATAGCAATTAAGTTATCCCATTCGCACCAACGTGTTGCCATGGTTCTTTTACGCAGCTCATCCTCGCCAAAAAGTGCTTGATGATAACAATTCAGGATAGATGTTAACGTCTCTAGGTTTTGTGCAAATTTATGATATTGTTCAGGATACATTTGAGCAGGTGCGCCGTGTCTACCATACAACCAATGTAAGTCTTCCTCTGTTCCCAAAAAACTTGACCACAATACCATTCCAGCAATCTGATCCTGATACTGCTGAGCGTAAAGTAGTGCCAACATTGCACCAAAAGACTCTCCTGCAAGTATCACCTTTGACAACCCTAAGTGTATTTTTATTGCAGTTATATCATTCAATAAGGCGACAGTATTAATGTGGCGAATATCACTTGGCGTTGAGTTGCCACACCCCCGCTGACTGAACAAAATAACGCGGTACTTTTTGGGGTTAAAGTAACCCAGTACCGCTGTGGAATGACCTTGCCCTGGTCCCCCATGGAGTACGATGATAGGAATGCCTGCAGGGTCACCATACTCTTCAATGTCGAGTTGATGACCATGACCAACAGCTAAGTGGAAGCGACGCAAAGCGTTGCTATGCTGATACAATAAGCTCATGATCCCCCTTACTTCGCACCAGTAAGCCTGATCTATGGATAACTAAGTGGCTTTGTTGAAGCAAGAAACTTAGCCATTACCCTTATTGTGTCACTTATATTTTACGGCACTACAACCCTTGCGCATCTGGTGGGTCAAACTCGGAGCGAGTATCCACTCCTGCCGCTTCCATATCTTGAGTTAAGCAAACAGTAAACTCAGCGCCCAAGAGCACGACTATCCATGACAAATAAACCCATACAAATAAAATAGGTACTGTCGCGAGCGCCCCGTAGATTACTTCGTAAGACGGAAAGTGGCTGATATAAAGTGCAAAACCTTTTTTGGTAAGCTCAAATAACAGCGCAGCAAATAACGCTCCCGGTACCGCCGCTTTAAATGACACACTTGTGTTTGGTACTAAAGTATAGAGCATGATGAAGCCAATCATGGAAATTAAGTAGGGCAACATTTTAATAATTGCACCACTAAAACCCGGGATCCCTTGATCTGCAAACGAGACCAAAGAAACAATATAGGACGTCATCCCAATACTTGCCCCCAGTAGCACGGGGCCAAGTGTTAATACCATCCAGTAAATAGCAAATGAAATCATCAGTGGACGTTTTTTTTCAATCCGCCATATTCGATTGAGCGTTGTATCTACATTGCGGATAAGTAACAAAGCAATAACCGCAAGAAAGCTTACACCTATGGCTGTCATCTGATTTGCATTACCTGTAAACGCGCTAATATGCTCTTTGATAGTATCAGTCGAGGTAGGCACAAAGTTATTAAAAATAAAGTGTTCAATTGCTACTCTGGTCTCTTCGAACCCGGGAAAAGCAGAAAATATTGCAACGCCAACGGCAACAAGTGGCACCAATGAAAGTAGCGTCACATATGCTAAATACCCAGCGTTGACCGTTATTTGATCTTCCACACAACGCTTAGCATAGCGCTGCCACCAGCGTGGTTGAGCACGAGAAAACCGTAAGGCAACAGCTTTCATTTCGGTGATTGTTTGCTTCATAATCAAGTTAATATTCATGGATCACTTTACACATCATAACAATCCCCCCCATAATTTATAGCGGTAAATCGTAATAAAATGACGGTCGTTGACCACTTACTGATTAATCACCCTTGATAGTCTGGGAGTACGAATGAAGAAACTGACCTTGAGTGTAGCGTTACTTTTGTTAGTAACTGGATGCCAAAGCGCTTATTACGCCACCATGGAAAAATTTGGTGTACACAAGCGAGAGATACTCGTTGATCGAGTAGAAGAAACCAAAGATTCTCAACAAGAATCGCAAAAGGAGTTCCAATCAGCATTAGATAGGTTAACGACTCTAATAAATTTTGATGGTAAGGAATTACAAGAAGCCTATAATTTACTCAATGATGACTATCAAGCAAGTCTTGCTGCTGCCAGTGCAGTAAGTGCGAATATAGACAAAGTCGAAGATGTGGCAAATGCACTATTTGACGAGTGGCAAGATGAACTTGAGCAATATTCGAGTGCAAACCTAAAACGCGAGAGTGCTAAGCAATTAAGTCAAACACAACGCCAATTTGAACGCTTACTTCGCTCTATGCGCAGTAGTGAAGCAAAAATGCAGCCCGTACTCGACTCACTACAAGACAATGTGCTGTATCTTAAACATAACCTAAATGCACAAGCGGTAAGTGCTATTAAAGGTGAGTTTACAGGACTAAAGCGTGATATAAGCGCCTTAATTGCAGATATGAATCGCTCAATTGAAGATTCTAACAAGTTTATTGCTGAGATGAATGCACGTAGAACTTGATACTGCAAAGTGCTTGGCTCTCTGAACTATTATTGAAATACAGTTGACTGTAATTTGATACCACTAAAGCCAAGAGCCTGAAAGTGGGACCACAACCTTCTACCCACTCTCAGGATTTTTAAGCCACAGCCCTACAAAAAATTACAAATAATTATTATTCAACATCAATAAACAATATGTGAGGCGTCTTCTCTACTTTTTCAGGAACCACCTCGTATTTCTAGCCTCCAATTAGAGCTTTGGTGCATAGCGCAAAACAATAAAAAACACACAAAAGAAACAACCATGAAACAATATTGAAACAAAAAACACCTACTGATACTCTCTTCGCGTTGTCACTTCACAAGCTAGGCAACAGCACAATTTGAAAATCAAAAAGGAAATTTTAAGATGAAATATATGTTGAAATCGCTACTAGCCGCAGGGATATTAATCTCACCCATTTCATTTGCCAAAGAACAGACTGAGCACTTACCAACACCGAAAATTTCAAAACAGATATCTAACTTCGAAAGCAAGATGGCACTCTCTGGCTACCAAGATGAAGAATCTTATATTCAAGAATATATTTTTGAATTTGGAAATGGAGAAGCCGAGAAAGTATTAGAACGCTCATCATTCTGTCAAGGACAAAATACTGAGTATATTGTTACTGTGTATACCTCAACTATCAAGTCAGCAGGTACTGATGCTGATATTAAAATGAAAATCAACTGGGCAGCGAACTCTCCTTCAGCATGGAAATATTTAGATGATACGGGCAGAGATGACTTCGAAAAAGGCTCTGTAGACGATTTCTATATTTTCATGCCCAACGGTGGTCAACTACGCAATTCATCACTCACTATCAATAGTAATAACGCAGGTGATAAGGCTGGCTGGTTTGTAGAACGCATTTCTATTGAGGACACATGTACTGGAGAAATAGCTACAGCCCAATTTAATCGTTGGATTTCAAAGTCTGTTGGCTTAACTTCAACAAGAAGATTGCGTTAATTCACTGTTTAGGCCACTCTGTTTGAGTGGTTTTTGCGGTATTTCTACCGCTGCACATGACTGCAGCGGTAGCCCTGCTACTGCACTGTCCAGCCGCCGTCTAGCACAATGGTTTGCCCTGTAATGTTGCGAGATTCATTTGCGAGTAAAAAATTGACTGCATGGGCAATTTCATCCAACCCAATAAAAGCCTTTTTCGGCATTGGCGCTAGCATAATATTGTTTATCACTGCATCTTCGCTGATCCCATGCTGGTTTGCTTGCGCCGTAATTTGCTGCTCCACCAAGGGGGTTTTTACATAAGCGGGGCAAATGGTATTCACGGTGATATCGCTGTCTGCGGTTTCCAGTGCCAATACTTTACCAAACCCGATCAATCCATGTTTTGCAGCAACGTAAGCTGACTTATATTTAGAAGCGACTAGAGCGTGGATAGAACCGATATTAACAATACGACCAAAGCCGCCTTTGCGCATATGTGGCAATACCGCCTTACACAGCATGGCAGGCCCTGTTAGCATCACGTCTTGCAATAGTTGCCATTTATCTTCTGGAAAATGCTCCAGTGCTTCAACGTGTTGCACGCCTGCATTATTGATAAGCACATCTATGTTATCGTGCTGACGGATAAAGTCAGCGATGTCTTGCTTATTGGCAATATTGAGCGCAAACGCTTGTGCGTTTCCGCCTTCACTGACGATAGACTCAGCCACCGTCTGTGCTTGCGCTAAATTCAAATCTACAAGCAATAAGCTGTAATCTTGTTTGCTCAAGGCCATCGCGATATAGCGACCAATGCCACTTGCAGCCCCTGTGATCAACGCTGTCTTCATCGTCACTCCTTGATTATTTTGCTAAGAACTGAGCAATGGTGTCAGCCTGTGATTGAATTGAAAAAATACCGTCTAAATGCCCCCAAACGCCTTCTATTTCTGTAATTTGCACGTCTTTATTCTTGGCTTTAAGGGTCTGTGCTAACTTACGAATAGGCTCAGGTCTTAATAACAAGTCATTGCTTGCAGGCATCAATAACACCTTTGCTGTGATTTTATCGATAGCGCTATCAAAATTACCTTGCATACCTGCGGTGTATAGTTGCGAGGCGCGGACTAAATACAAGATTGAATTCGCATCTTGCGTTTCGGCTCTCGCTCGTGCGCGCGTGGCTAGCGTTTGGCTGAGTTTAGGAAGCTGACGAATATCTTGCTTTGCTTTGGGATCAAGCACAATAAAGTCTGGAAAACTGGCGTTATAAATAGCGGGGTGCATCGCGTCTTGAGTAATATTAAGCATCGTGGCCGTCAGTCCAGCAAGTGGCCTTTCCCCGTCGTAGTAGTCCCCGCCCTGCCAATTTGGATCAAGGCGGATGGGTAAAGCCCATTTCTCTAACGCCGCAACGGTCCAAGCATCCATCTTTGCCGCGCCAATCACATGAATTAAACGTGACACTTTTTCGGGGTAGCGCACCGACCATTCTAACGCTTGGAAAGATCCCATAGACGCGCCCATCACCGCATGTAGTTTGTCGATACCTAAGCTATCCAATAGTTGCTTTTGTACTTCAACAAAATCACCTATGGTCACCACGGGAAAATCCAAGCCGTAAGGTTTACCTGTCTTTGGGTTAATGGAGGCAGGACCCGTTGTGATCACATCTTTATTATGCCAGTTTGCGTTGACCAAAGTATCTGAACTTATCACAAAGTACTTGTTCGTATCTATCGCTTTCCCAGGGCCGATAATGGCATCCCAGTAACCGGCTAATACGTCAGACTCTCGATACTTACCCGCCGCGTGAGAGGTGCCAGAAAAGAAATGCGTGATCAAAATTGCATTGCTTTTGTCGGCATTTAATTTGCCATAGCTTTCCCAGCCGACCGTAACGTCAGGAATGCTGACTCCAGACTCTGTAGTAAAATGCGCGAGTGTAAAAACTTGCTTTTCAACCAGCATAGATTTGTTTGTCTCACTGCCATAGAGAATATGGCTGGCAACGAACAAAAGTAACAGGAAAATCCGCTTCATTGCTGTATCACTCCATTAAAATAAGATAAATAGGGTTAATGCGAGGGCAACCCCCACTAGCGGCACGACCGCAGTCAACGCTGCCATAGACCAATAGGCTCGTTGATGTGTTTCTTTACAGATAGCGCGAATGGTTGTAACCACATAACCGTTGTGCGGTAAGGTATCCAAAGCGCCTGAGCTAATAGCGACAACACGGTGTAATTGCTCTGGATTGACACCTGCATCGATGTAGTGCGGTGCCACTAGAGGTAACGCAATGGCTTGCCCACCAGATGCCGACCCGGTTAAACCGGCTATCACACTCACCGCCACAGCGGCGCCAAGCAGCTCATTACCCGGCATGTGTGTCATCATTTCAACCGCTAATTGAAATGCCTCAGTGTTTTTTGCGACCGCACCAAACCCCACTACAGCACTGGTATTACCGATAGCAACTAGCGCTCCTGTGGTGCCTAAGTTAATGGCATTCCCCATGTTGTGAAAATGCTTAAAGTTGATCGCTATAATACTGAGTACACCACCTAACAACGCTACAATAAGCGCACTTTGCTGTAGCGCATCATGAAGGGTAAAAGACAAAATCAACACCACAATCAGAGGTAATACACCTGTGACTGGGTGGGGATAATGGCGGTCATGAATTTCAGGGTCGTCATCTCTCGCTTCAAAGTGCTCACCATTTGCCACCGCTTTGGTTATCATCTTTTTCAACCACCAATAGCCAGTAATAGCCATAAATATGGCAACCACTAAACTGACTTCCCAAGCCGCATAAGGCGAAGTACCTAAATACTTTATTGGGATCCAGTTTTGAATTTCAGGAGAGCCTGCTGAAGTCATGGTAAAGGTGACAGAGCCGAAAGCCAGAGTTGCGGGAATAAAGCGCCTTGGTAAATTGGCATCTTTAAATAAGCTGAGCGCCATGGGGTAGACAGAGAAAGCCACAATAAAAACACTTACACCGCCATACGTTAATACCGCACAGGCAATCACTACCGCTAACACAGCATGTTTCATACCGAGTTTATTAACAATATAACGCGCTACACTATCAGCGGCACCGCTGTCTTCCATAAACTTACCAAATAAAGAACCAAGCAAGAACATAAAAAACCAAGCGCTCAAAAAACCTGCAAAGCCGTCCATATACAGTGTAATAAAGCTACTTTGCACCACATCTGAAGGAAATAAAGCAACGCCACTGGTTAGTGCGACCAATAATGAGCATAGTGGAGCTGCAATAAACAAATTTACACCACGAAGAGTTAGCCCAATAAGTAGGCCAAGTCCTCCTGCCAGTCCAAGCATACTGAGCATAAGGGCTTCCTTTTATTGTTATTAATGCCCGTTATAAATTGATGTGTTGGGCATACTGTTGATGAATATCAGTGTGGCGTGCAGGCGCAATAAAAACCATAGTACTAAGGTTATAGAAGCCCTACACCCCGTGTTAATCCTAGCGTATCAAGGTATTAGTACTAAGGTACTAATAGAAAAACTTTACAACTCCCCTATGCTTTGGTGTGACAACAAGCCCCAAATGACAATAATAAAGGGATCACTGGATGAACATTTACCAACCTAGATATTCAGCTATCGCGTTGGCTATTACACTGGCAACTCAAGTCAGCCCAGCGGCAGCAGAACAAGCAATACAATCACAAGGCAAGTTAGAGCGCATCGAGGTCACGGCACGAAAGACGGTAGAAAACCTTCAAACCGTTCCGGTGGCAGTGACTTCTATCGGTGAAACCGATCTACTCGAAAATGGCATTTCGGTACTCTCTGAAGTCCAGCAGTTTTCACCTAATACCACACTTCAAGCCAGCCGTGGCACTAACTCTACCCTCACAGCCTTTATTCGTGGTGTTGGGCAACAAGATCCATTATGGGGTTATGAACCTGGTGTCGGTATTTACGTCGATGACATTTACTTAGCAAGGCCGCAAGGGGCTGTACTAGACCTCCTTGATGTACAACAGATTGAAGTACTACGTGGACCGCAAGGAACGCTATATGGCAAGAACACTATTGGTGGCGCTATAAAATATGTCACTAAGGAAATGTCTGGCGATGCGACTTTTAACGTGGAAGGGACTGTTGGTAGTTATAATCAACGCGATCTTAAGATCACAGGTCAACTGCCGCTCGTGGAAGATACACTCTACCTAGGTTATGGCTTTGCGACTTTGAATCGAGATGGCTTTGGTGAGTTCAAGGTTTCAACGCTGCCCGGCCAAGACAAGGAAAACTACAATAAAGAAATTCAAGCTGCGCGGTTAACCTTGGAATATCGTCCAAGCGATGATTTGTTCTTCCGTTTAGCATGGGATAAAACCGACGATGACTCCAACTCTAAAGGGGGTTACCGCTTGTTGTCTAGCTTACTGACTGACGCCCCCGTGCCTGACAGCGTATTTGATTCTTACACCAGTATGCCAACGTGGAATAAAGTCGAGCTTGAGGGATATAGTTTGACCGCTCGCTGGGATCTTTCTGACGCCACCACAATAAAATACATCGGCGCTAGCCGAGATAGTTACTCCCCGACCAATATTGACTTTGATAATACGCCATTGCGGATCTTTGATGTACCCGCCATTTATGATGATGAACAAACCACCCATGAGATACAGCTAAGCCATGCAGGTAACGGCTATAAATTTGTCTCAGGTCTATATTATTACGATGGTGAGTCATGCGGCCAATTCCAAGCAATTTTGGAGGTATTAGGACAAAGCTTGGGCGCTCCCGGTCTTACGCGAGAAGTGAGTGGTTGTAATAACTCAAATAGTAAAGCTGCGTATATTCAAGGCAGCATTGATTTAGCAGAGCAGTGGTCGCTCACATTAGGCGCTCGTTACACTAAAGACAGCAAAGAAGCACAAGTAAGTAATGGTTTGGTCTTTGATGTTGTGTATCCCGAATCAAATTGGATCCCAGGTTATACACGCCCTGCAGGTGAACTGGTACCGTCAGTGCTCGATGATGAAGAAGATTGGTCACGGTTTACGCCAAGAGTAGGAGTGGAATATCAATACAACCGCGATATTATGTTCTTTGCCAGCTATGCTCAAGGATTTAAATCCGGCACCTTCAACCCCAGAGCTAGCACCGCGGAGCCTGCTGCAGACCCTGAAATCGTAGATTCATTCGAAATCGGTATGAAAAGCGAGTGGAACGACAATCTAAGAGCCAATATCACGCTATTCACATTAGATCACAAAGACCGCCAATATATTTCCATATTGCCCGGTGCAACTTCTGCCGATCTCAACCAAAGACTTGGCAACATCGGTAAGTCTACAGCAAATGGTATCGAAGCCGAGCTGAGCTATGTCGCTACAGAGGCGCTGAGTTTTGACGCCGCGATAGGATATATAGACAGCGACTTTGAAGAGGTACTCGATACTAACCCAGACACAGGCGCGACATTTGACAAATCAGACCGCTTTAGTATTTCTAACACCCCTGATTTAACTTTTAACCTTGGGGCGACCTATAAACTCTACAGCGATATTGGCGATTGGGTATTCAATGCCAGCTACTACCATCGTGGTGATTATGTCTTATTTGAGGAAGATAGCCTACTGACGCAGGACAGCTATGGTTTAGTCAATCTGAGTATTAATTGGTATAGCACAGGTGGCAATTGGCGTGTTGGTCTTCATGGGAAAAACCTGACCGATGAAGAATATATGATAGGAGGCTATCAGTTCGTGACACCAGATCCGAGCGATCCGAGTAATGTGAGTAAATACACGCCAGGACTTGGTGGTGATAATACTTTGATAGGCTACTTTGGCGACCCAAGAACCGTTTCGCTTACCGTAGGTTATCGTTTTTAGCACCGAAAGCGAGGCTGCAAGAGAGTCTCGCTATCTCAATCGCTTGATGTAGTTTTGGAAATACCCTATAACAACGGATACTAGGAGTTAGTTAAGGATGTCTCAGGTGCAAGCAATCATCGCTGATGACCACCCATTATTTCGCAGCGCACTTAAACACGCTGCTGCACAAGCGATTGGTCATGACCCCATTAAAGAAGCCAGTACCTTAGACAGCTTATTCGAGATGTTGCTCGCGCATCCTGAGACAGAGCTAGTATTTTTGGACTTGTCTATTCCTGGGGCGAAAGGCCTCGAAGGTCTTGCCCGGTTAAGAAATCAGTATCCAGACATACTAGTGATCATGGTTTCAGCCAACGAATCAGCATCCATTATTAGTCAATGTGTTGCCCTCGGGGCAAGCGCTTATATTCCCAAGTCTTCCTCACTAGAAGTGATTAGTGATGCTATCAAGCTCGTTATTGAAGGAGAAACTTGGTTGCCTGAAATCGTGGATATCGCGCCAGAAAGTGACAGCGAACAAGCGCAATTTGCACGTAATTTAGAAAAACTAACTCCCCAGCAATATCGAGTATTAACCATGATTGCCGACGGCCTTTTGAATAAGCAGATTGCGTATGCAATGTCGATTCAAGAGACCACCATCAAACAGCATGTTTCAGCAATTTTAAAAAAGCTCAATGTGTATAACCGCACCCAAGCTGGGATCCTCTTTAATCAGCTGGCTACGGATGTACACCTCGACGATGAAGCGAGTGCTTAACTAAATTAGTCGTTTAATCATGCGCTTTAGGGCTGGTATTTTAAGCGGTTTATAAAGTAATGGGATCCCGGCATCACTTACTTGCTCGCGAATAGCCTCGTCGTGGTTAGCTGTGTTGATAATGATTGGCATATTGTCCAGCGCAAGCGCCGTAATTACCTCAAGTCCGGTGACACCATGATCAAGCTGATAATCCGCAATCAACATATCAGCCCGACTCGTTGCTTGTAGTGCGCTAAGCGCTGCTTCATCTCGCGCTACGGCCACCTTACACCCCCAACTTAGCAATACTTGTGATAGTGCATCAAGTGCGTTGGCATCATTATCGAGTAGCCAGATAGACAGACCCGATAATTGCGCATCACCACTGGGTTTGTCAGCAATTACTTCGCTCTTTTGATCCGTCGGCATTCCATAACTTGGCAGTGTTAAGGTAAATTGCGTGCCTTTATTAAGTTGTGAGCCAAGGGTGATGGGTATTTCCAACACTTCACATATCCGTTTACTGATCGCAAGTCCAAGTCCTAATCCCTGCGCTAGCTCTTTACTATGCAGCTGTTTGAATTCTTGAAATATGGCGTCCTGATCTTGCTTTGCAATGCCTACGCCTGTGTCTTCAACAATGATTGAAACACTCTCTCCCTGAGATTCAGCGATAAGCCTTATCGTACCAGACTCAGTGTAACGAATCGCGTTACTCAGTAAGTTTCCCAACACCCTTTTTAGGAGTGCTTTATCGGTGTAGAGCATGGCATCACAAACCCGCACAGTAAACGCTAACCCTTTGTCTTTCGCTATCGCCCCATATTCATTTTCTAATGGCTCCAACAGTGACGATAATACAAAGCGCGAGCGATTAACCTTAAACGCACCGGCTTCTAACTTTGTGAGTTCAAGAATGCTCGACAACAGCTCTTCAGCACTTGCCAATGAACTTTTGATGCTATGCGAAAGCTCAGCTAGTTCAGTCCCGTGGGCTTTTTCACTCATCAATGAACAAAACAGGCTCGCTGCGTTAAATGGCTGTAACAGATCATGGCTTGCTGCTGCGAAAAAACGGGTCTTACTCTCCGTTGCCTGCTCAGCTTGGCGTTTCGCAGTAGATAAAGCATGGTTGGCGTCTATCAACTCTTTGGTTCTTGCTGCGACCGTTTCTTCTAGGTTTGTATTAACTTGTTCTAGTAGGGACTGCTGTTTCACAAACTCCGTGATGTCAGTGTAGGTTGTTACAAACCCGCCACCCGGAAGCGGGTTACCTTGTATTTCAAACACGCGACCATCGTGGTGCTCGCGGCGGTAACGATACGCATTGCCTCGTCGTAAATGTGATAGACGCTTCTGTACTTGCTGCTCGACATCAGCATCACCAAATAGTCCGCGCTGTGCATTGTAACGAATAAGCTCAGCCACAGGGCGACCAATAAACAGTGCATTGTCTGGATAGTTAAACATTTCTGCATAGCGCTGGTTCCAAGCGACCAGTTGCAGTTGGCTATCTACTACACTAATCCCCTGACTGACATTTTCTATGGTCGACTGTAGCAAGTCACGATTAAAACGTAATACCTGTGACGCTTCATCGACAAACTCTGCAACTTGCTCTAAAGGCTGACGCTTTTCATCTTTGGCGACATCTAAAATCAGTTTCGCAGATGCCCCACCAACGAGGGTCGACATCTCCCGCTCAATGATACTTTCAACTTGCAAAGGTGCTGGCAGTTTCCAGTTTCCGGGCTCTTTAGGGAAATGAAGCTCTACAAGCTGCTGTGCTCGCGCCTGCTCGCTAAAGCGCTGCAGTAATGCTGCCAAGTCGTGGTAACTCAACACCGTGTTTGCAGACTGTGCAGATTTGGATGGCATAACAAATTTATTGCTTTGTAAGCGCTCAGCAAGACGTGCTGATGAAATAAATGGCACCAGAAAATAAACCAACAAATTTGCACTTAACGAGATCAGCACAGACTGACTCGTACTGTCTAACCCCAGACTCAAAAAGTCTAACGGTGCTAACCATGTGATACCCATAGGCCCCGCGCTCAACCAGTGACTTTCGAAGTTAAGGCCACTGATCAAGCTCGGTAACAACAGGGTGTAAAACCAAATAGCAAAACCTGTCACAATACCTAATTGCGCGCCTAAGCACGAAGCTCCTCGCCACCACAAACCAATCACCATCGCGGGCGAAAACTGTGCTACCAAAGCAAATGACATGAGTCCCATATTGGCTAATGTGTTACCCTCAGCAAGCACACGATGACTGGCGTAACTCAACAATAAAATGCCAACAATGACCACCCGTCTAGCATTGAGCAGATTAAACTTAGATAAACCACGATGGTGTGAATTTAAGTGCGAGCGGCGCAACAAAAATTGATTGATAAAATCATTGGTGATCATAATAGATAGCACGATGGCTGAAACTATTACCATGCTCGTCGCCGCAGAGAACCCTCCCAGAAAGGCAGTTAAAGCAACCAAAGGTGCATCAGATCCCAGCGGTAAGGCGAGCACAAACGTATCGTAACCAATATCTTGACCATTAAAATACACCAATCCGGCGTAAGCGATTGGCAAAATAAATAAATTAATCAGCAGCAAATAAACGGGAAATAGCCAGCGTGCGGTTTTAAATTGGTTTTGTTCATCATATTCAATAAAAGAGGTATGGAATTGTCGTGGCAAACAAAGCGTTGCCAATGCACCCAAGAGAACATGGACTAAATAAACATAGGTTGGGCTGGCGGTTGCCTCTATTTGCTTGGTAATTCCCTGCTGCTCCACCTGGTTAAATAAGTGAGCTGGCGATTCAAAGAGCACAAAACAGACGTAAACACCAACGCCCATAAACGCCAGCAACTTAATTAATGACTCAAAGGCGATTGCAGTCATCAACCCAGGGTTATGCTCACTGGGTCTCAGCCTACGTGTGCCAAACAAAATGGCAAATAGAGCCAACAGTAACGTAATGTAAAAAGTACTATCTTGCCAAAATGCGGCACTCACCAGCTGGGTTTCGCTTGTTAGCATACCGATACTAGCACTGGTGGCATTAAGCTGAAGGGCAATATAGGGGACGACTGCAATGACAGAGATCAGAGAAATTAACCCTGACAGACTAGAGGAATTACCGTAACGCGTGGCAATAAAGTCCGCCATAGAGGTCAGTTGCTGCTGGCGACAGATTTCAGCAATACGAGTGTAGACTTGCCAACCAAATATAAACAGTAAAATCGTGCCAACATAAGTTGGCGCTAGCCACCAACCATTATTTGCAGCTTGCGCGGTAGTACCAAAAAACGCCCAAGAGGTGCAATATACCCCAAGTGACAAGGCATAGGTAACTTGCTTGGCATGATAAGAGCGAAATTTAGTACTTGCCCTATCCGCGCCCCATGCAATGGTAAATAAAAGCGCTAAATACAGCAGCGCAATAAGACTGATAAGTCCAATAGAAAACATAACTGTGATGATTTTTTATTATTTTTTCTAGCATAACGACTGTATCGTAAAAAGACAGCACACTTTAGTGCTACCGATCATCAAGGCGATAAAAAACATCCCAGAAACGCAAAAGCCCCAGCTAATGCCGGGGCTTTATCAAAAGTCTAATTTAGTTAAAAACTAAAATTAAGCTTTCTTAGGACGTTCAATAACGTCAACTAGCATCCAAGATTTTTTCTTAGAGATTGGCGCACATTCGCGAATAGTCACGACGTCACCTGTGAGTAGCCGTGTTGTTTTCATCGTGTGCGTGCAACTTAGTTGTACGCTTGATGCTTTCTTTTTATAACGAGTACCGTAGATCGGGTGCTTAATACCAATTTGACTTAATACTTGCTCAATTTGAATGAGTAAATCTGACGTTCGATAGCCATTTATAAAAATTATCCAGGAACGCAAAAGCCCCAGCATGTGCTGGGGCTTTATCAAAAGTCTAATTTAGTTAAAAACTAAAATTAAGCTTTCTTAGGACGTTCAATAACGTCAACTAGCATCCAAGATTTTTTCTTAGAGATTGGCGCACATTCGCGAATAGTCACGACGTCACCTGCTAGTGCCGTGTTGTTTTCATCGTGTGCGTGCAACTTAGTTGTACGCTTGATGAACTTACCGTAGATCGGGTGCTTAACCTGACGCTCGATAGCAACAACAATTGATTTGTCCATTTTATCGCTTACTACACGACCTTGAAGAGTACGGATCTTATCGCTCATTATGCACCTGCCTTCTGGTTAATAACCGTTTTAACACGCGCAATGTTGCGACGTACTTTTCTCAGTTCGTGAGTTTGAGCTAGCTGACCAGTGCTCGCTTGCATGCGCAGGTTAAACTGCTCACGAAGTAGCTCAAGAAGTTCAGCATTTAGCTCTTCTACGCTTTTGTCTTTTAATTCGCTAGCTTTCATTACATTACCGTCCGAGTTACGAAAGTTGTCTTGAATGGTAGTTTACGAGAAGCAAGGTTAAATGCTTCACGAGCAAGCTCTTCAGAAACACCTTCCATTTCGTAAAGCACTTTACCAGGTTGAATTTCAGCAACCCAGTATTCAACAGAACCTTTACCTTTACCCATACGAACTTCAAGCGGCTTTTCTGTAATTGGCTTATCTGGGAATACACGGATCCAGATTTTACCTTGACGCTTGACGTGACGTGTCATAGCACGACGAGCTGCTTCGATTTGACGAGCAGTCATACGGCCACGGCCAGTCGCTTTCAAGCCGAAAGAACCGAAGCTAACTTTGTTACCGCTGGTAGCCAGACCACGGTTGCGGCCTTTGTGTACCTTACGGAATTTTGTACGTTTTGGCTGTAACATTAGTCGCTACCTCTTACTTAGCACTTTTTTTAGCTTTCTTCGGCGCACGTTTAGCTGGCTTCTCTTGCTCTTGAACTAGTGGAAGACCACCAATTACTTCGCCTTTGAAGATCCAAACCTTAACACCGATGATACCGTAAGTGGTCAAAGCTTCTGAAGTTGCGTAGTCGATATCAGCACGTAGAGTGTGTAGAGGCACACGACCTTCACGGTACCACTCAGAACGTGCGATTTCAGCACCGCCTAGACGGCCGCTTACTTCAACTTTGATACCCTTCGCACCTAGACGCATTGCGTTTTGTACTGCGCGCTTCATAGCACGACGGAACATAACACGACGCTCTAACTGAGAAGAAATACCGTCAGCAACTAATTGTGCATCTAGCTCTGGCTTACGTACTTCTGCGATGTTGATTTGCGCAGGTACACCAGCAAGCTTAGTTACAGCTTGGCGAAGCTTTTCAACATCTTCACCTTTTTTACCGATAACAACACCAGGACGAGCTGTGTGAATTGTTACACGGATTGATTTAGCTGGACGCTCGATAACGATCTTAGCTACAGAAGCACTTTTCAATTCCTTAGTAAGGTATTGACGTACTTTGTGATCGCCAAAAAGCTGTTCAGAGAAATCTTTTGTATTCGCGTACCAAGTAGATACCCAAGGCTTTGAGATACCTAGGCGAATACCAGTAGGATGAACTTTTTGTCCCATTACTTATATCTCCTAGCTATCCGATACCACAACAGTGATGTGGCTTGTACGCTTAAGGATGCGGTCTGCGCGTCCTTTAGCACGTGGCATAATGCGTTTCATTGTAGGACCTTCGTCTACAAATACTTTAGCCACTTTAAGCTCATCAATGTCAGCACCTTCGTTGTGCTCCGCGTTCGCGATAGCAGACTCAAGTACTTTCTTAACTAATACAGCCGCTTTCTTCGGGCTGTACGCCAGGATTTCTAGCGCGCGATCAACCGGAAGTCCACGGATCTGATCTGCCACTAGACGTGCTTTCTGCGCCGAACCAGAGGCGAATTTGTGTTTAGCTAATGCTTCCATCATACCCTCCGATTAACGTTTCTTAGCTTTCTTATCCGCAGCGTGACCGCGGTAAGTACGTGTAGGTGCAAATTCACCTAGTTTGTGACCGATCATTTCGTCTGTGATGAACACAGGAACGTGCTGACGACCATTATGGACAGCGATGGTCAATCCGATCATGTTAGGTATGATCATTGAACGACGGCTCCAAGTTTTAATTGGCTTCTTGTCACCGCTTTCCAACGCTTTCTCTACCTTCTTCAGCAAGTGTAGGTCAATAAATGGACCTTTCTTGAGAGAACGTGGCATGGCAATTCCTCAACTATTATTTAGTACGACGACGTACGATGAACTTATCAGTACGCTTGTTCTTACGAGTCTTGTAACCCTTAGTAGGTACGCCCCATGGAGATACAGGGTGACGACCACCAGAAGTACGACCTTCACCACCACCGTGTGGGTGGTCAATCGGGTTCATGGCAACACCACGAACTGTAGGACGGATACCACGCCAACGATTTGCACCAGCTTTACCTAGTGAACGTAGCATGTGCTCTGCGTTACCTACTTCGCCAAGAGTCGCACGACAATCAGACTCAACCTTACGAACTTCACCAGAGCGAAGACGTAGTGTTACGTATTGACCTTCACGAGCAAGGATCTGTACGTAAGCACCAGCAGAACGTGCAATTTGTGCACCTTTGCCAGGTTTAAGTTCAACGTTGTGTACTGTAGAACCTACAGGGATATTACGCATAGGTAGTGTGTTACCAACCTTGATTGGTGCATCAACACCAGATTGGATTGCATCACCTGCTTTAAGACCCTTAGGTGCAATAATGTAACGACGCTCACCGTCTGCATATAATACAAGAGCGATGTTTGCGCTACGGTTTGGATCGTACTCTAGACGCTCAACTTTAGCAGGAATGCCATCTTTTGTGCGTGTAAAGTCGATTACACGGTAGTGTTGCTTATGACCACCACCGATGTGACGAACCGTGATACGACCGTTGTTGTTACGACCGCCTGATTTAGAGTTTTTCTCTAGTAGCGGAGCGTAAGGCTTACCCTTGTGTAGATCAGGGTTAACCACTTTAACGACGTGACGACGACCCGCAGAAGTTGGTTTACACTTTTGAAGTGCCATAATTCTAACTCCCCTTATTACTCGGCGCCGCCGACAAAGTCTAGCTCGCTACCTTCTTTAAGAGTAACGTATGCTTTTTTCCAATCGCTACGACGGCCAAAACGCATACCAGTACGCTTTGTCTTACCCTTAACATTTAGAGTGCGAACACCAGTTACTTCTACTTCGAAAAGCTTTTCAATAGCAGCTTTAATTTCTGCTTTGTTTGCATCTTTTGCTACTTTGAAAACAATCGTGTTGTTTTCTTCAGCAGATACAGTGCTCTTCTCAGAGATGTGTGGAGCAAGGATTACTTTTAAAAGACGTTCTTCACGGATCATGCTAGCGCCTCCTCAAGTTGCTTAACAGCAGCAGCAGTAATCAGAACCTTATCGAAAGCGATTAGGCTTACTGGGTCGATGCCAGCTACGTCACGCGTGTCAACCTTGTACAGGTTACGTGCAGAAAGGAATAGATTCTCATCTACTTCTTCAGTCACGATTAGTACGTCTTTAAGCTCAAGTTCTTTAAGCTTAGCTACTAGTTCTTTAGTTTTTGGTGCTTCTAGACCAAAATCTTCAACAACTACTAGACGATCTTGACGAACAAGCTCAGAAAGAATGCTCTTGATCGCACCGCGATACATCTTACGGTTAACTTTTTGGCTGTGATCTTGCGGCTTAGCTGCAAAGCTCACACCACCGCTGCGCCAGATTGGGCTGCGGATTGTACCAGCACGAGCACGGCCAGTACCTTTTTGGCGGAATGGTTTCTTACCACCACCGCGTACTTCAGAACGTGTCAGTTGAGCTTTAGTACCTTGACGAGCACCTGCTGCGTAAGCAACAACTACTTGGTGTACTAATGCTTCGTTAAACTCACGTCCAAAAGTAGCTTCGGAAACTTCAAGCGCACCAGCGCCTTTAATTGCTAATTCCATCACTAAATCTCCAGGACTTATGCTTTAACAGCTGGTTTAACGATAACGTCACCGCCGATAGCGCCAGGTACTGCACCTTTAACTAAAAGCAAGTTACGCTCTGCGTCAACACGTACTAGTTCAAGGTTCTGTGTCGTAGAACGAACATTACCCATTTGACCGGCCATTTTCTTACCTTTGAAAACTTTACCAGGAGACTGGTTTTGACCGATTGAACCAGGAGCACGGTGAGATAGAGAGTTACCGTGAGTTGCGTCTTGCATGCTGAAGTTCCAGCGCTTAACACCACCTTGGAAACCTTTACCTTTTGAAGTACCAGTAACGTCTACTTTTTTCACTTCAGTGAAAAGTTCAACAGTTAGCTCTGAACCTACTTCAAATTCACCTTCACCGCCGTTAAGACGGAATTCCCACAGGCCGCGACCCGCTTCAACGCCAGCTTTAGCGAAGTGACCCGCTGCTGGTTTGTTTACACGGCTTGCTTTTTTCTCGCCTGCAGTAACTTGAAGCGCGTTATAACCGTCAGTTGCGTCAGATTTGATCTGCGTAACACGGTTAGGAGTCGCTTCGATAACTGTCACAGGGATAGATACACCATCTTCAGTGAAGATACGTGTCATACCCACTTTACGACCGACTAGACCTAATGCCATTTTCCTAAAACCTCTCTAATCTTCCGATTAACCCAGGCTGATTTGAACATCAACACCAGCAGCAAGGTCTAGGCGCATTAGCGCGTCTACAGTCTTGTCAGTTGGTTCTACGATGTCGATCAGACGTTTGTGGGTGCGGATTTCATACTGATCACGCGCGTCTTTGTTAACGTGCGGAGAGATCAATACTGTGAAACGTTCTTTGCGCGTAGGTAGTGGGATTGGACCACGAACCTGTGCACCAGTGCGCTTCGCTGTTTCCACGATTTCCGCCGTTGATTGGTCAATCAAACGGTGGTCAAAAGCTTTTAGGCGAATACGAATGCGTTGATTTGACATTCTTAAACCTCAAATAAAAAGAGCATTTAAAAAGAGCATAAAAAAACGACCGAGACTAGCTCAATAATTTCTGAGAAGTCGGTTGTTAATTTATTTCTACCATTGAACTCACAATTGGAGTTCCTGTTCATATGGTCTGAAATCCAGACCTTTCATTTACTTTCAAAGACACTATGGTCAAGAAAGTCTGCATATTATAGTGATATTGGTGATAAATGCAACAACTATTATAAAGTAATTTTATGACCGTAAAATAACCAGCGTTTAGGCGCAGCCTTAGCAACTTTAGAGTAAAAGCAACCTGCACAAACAGCTTTCTATCATTGTCCGTTAAGATAACTGTGCTACTTTTTAAAGCATCAAAAAACAGAGCAAGATGGCTGAAAATAGCAGTTGAAATGGTCAGTCCAGTTAAATCTTGGTATTCTATAATTAATGATAATTGTTCGGTATTTCCATGCAGATTTTTTCTTATTTGCTCACCACTATCGCTCGTTGTAGCAATTGGCTTTTCGTCAAAAGTAAAGTATTGCCAGAAAATCCCATTAATGACTATGAGCTTGACCCAAGCATACCTACTTTTTATGTGGCGACGTTAGATTCAACTTCAGATATGGTCGCGTTGGATATAATGTGTAAGAAGCTTGGCTTGCCAAGACCTTCCCAAAAAGAAAAAATAGGAAATAAAGAGCTCAACCGGTTTGTTGGGATCCAAGCGCCACCGAGCGTATTTGGCAATAGCCACAAGCCAAGCAATGCCCTTGCTCATAGCAAGGCAATTTTTGAAGCGTTAAAAGCCGATATCAATCAAAATGTCCAAGTTATCCCTGTGACTATTCTTTGGGGTAGAAATCCAGGCAAAGAAAAACCAGGTGTGGGCACGCTGTTATCAAATTCACTGACCCCAAGCTGGTTGCGAAAGTGCTTTGTAGTGATATTTTCAGGTCGTGACAACTTTGTTCGATTTTCACGCCCTATTGAACTTAACCAACTACTTACTGATAAAGCCGATGTTGAAGAGCTTCCTCATAAGCTTTTACGCGTTGCCAGAGTGCACTTTAGACGCCAAAAACTCGCAGCAACTGGACCAAAGCTCCCTTCTCGTGAGCAACTATTCAGTTCAATATTGGCATCACAAAGTATCAAAAAAGCCATTGCCGACGAAGCCAAAGCAAAAGGCCTTAGTCAAGAAGAGGCACGCTTACAAGCATTATCTTTACTTGATGAAATCGCGGCGAATTATTCCGATGCCATGGTGCGCGTAGCAGATAGGGCTCTGACTTGGCTTTGGAATAAACTTTATAATGGCATTGAGGTAAATAACTCAGATAAAGTCCAAGCACTTGCTGATAAAGGTCATGAAATCATCTATGTCCCCTGTCATCGTAGCCATATGGACTACTTACTACTTACCTATGTCATTTATCACCAAGGCTTAGTGCCTCCACATATTGCGGCAGGTGTTAATCTTAATTTCTTCCCTGCAGGCCCTATTTTTAGACGCAGCGGTGCTTTCTTTATTCGCCGCTCCTTTTCTGGAAATAAGCTGTATTCTGCGGTATTCAAAGAGTACCTCAGCCAGCTCTTCATTAAAGGCTACTCTGTCAAATTTTATACCGAAGGTGGGCGTAGTCGCACAGGTCGCTTATTGCCACCAAAAACGGGCATGCTGGCTATGACGCTCCAGTCTATGCTAAGAGGTATCGATAGACCTATTTCGCTAGTACCTGTTTACCTCGGTTATGAACATGTGATGGAAATCAATACGTACCTAAAAGAGTTAGCCGGCAACAGCAAAAAAAATGAGTCTATATTTGGCATTTTTAAGGCTATTAAGAATCTGAAAAATTACGGACGAGGCTACTTAAATTTTGGCGAGCCAATTTCTGTCAATCAATTTTTAAACGAACAGCAGCCTGACTGGCGTGCATCAATCCACCCAACAGAAGCGCAAAAGCCTGTGTGGCTAAACAAACAAGTGGCTGATCTCTCTGAGGTGATCATGACCGAGATAAATAACTCTGCAGCGCTTAACTCTGTCAACCTTCTTGCCACAATATTGTTAAGTAATGAACAGTTTGCATTACCAAAGCCGCAGCTATTACAGCAGCTCGAATTGTACCTAGAGTTACACAGACAAGCCCCCTATCACAACAATGCTACAATCCCAGCTTGTAGTGCTGAAGCACTCTTGAGTCATGCTTTAAAGCTCGATAAGTTCGATGTCATTGACGATAGCTTTGGTAGCATCATCAGTGTTAAAGAACATGAGCGTGCGCTGCTAAATTATTATCGAAATAATATTCTTCATTTATTTGCAGTACCTAGTTTAATAGCGCAACAGCTTTTCAACCGCTACAGCTTAAGCATTGATGAATGCAGAAAAGAAGTTGAGTTGCTATACCCTTTATTCGCTAAAGAGTGGTTTTTAACCGATCTTCAAGACAATTATATCGAATCTATTTTATCCTTCTTTGCAGCCCAGAAGCTTATTTCATTTGACGGACATCTGGCTTCTGTTAACAAAGAGGGGGCAGCCTTAGCTCAACTTGAAATGCTAGGTAAAGTGATCCATTTGACCCTAGAGCGTTATGCAATCACCATCAACCTAGTTAAACACCATCAGGGCTTGAGTCGCAGTGAGCTCGAAAGCGAGAGCGCACTACTGGCCGAGCGACTTGGGACATTGCATGGAGTCAAAAGCCCCGAGTTTTTTGACAAGAAAGTACTAAGCGCTTTTGTTTCTAGTTTGAAAGAGCAGGGCTTTATTGAGCAAGATGAAGGTACAGGTATTCGTGGCACAACGACTTTGCTGACATTGGAGCAACATTTAAAAGCACTCCTTCCTGCTAGGATTTATCAGTCCATTCAACATATCGTATAAAGGTAAAAGGCCCATGTTTTAGGGCCTTTTTACCAACTTGCTTAATTAAGCGAGCTACTTTGAGACGAGAAAACCTTATTGGTAGCACCGTCGCCACCTAAGTACCTACACCCATGAGAGCAAGAAATAACTTTGCTATTTAGTTGTTCTAAATAAGAAGTTCTTTATACTCTTGCCGTTCTAGCAGTCCAAACTTGCGTTGCAATCAAGGAAATCACCATCATTGCTGCACCAATGTCTAGATAGTACATTTGATGTGGCCATACTAACGACACGCCAGCAATCGCAATAACTCCTCTTATCAATGGCTTCAATTGAGACTCTGCATATCCATAAATTGCAGCAACCAGTGCATAGATACCGATGAGGGCAGTAAAAAATATTTGCATCACTTCAACGTGAGTACCGCCTATAAAAGGAGTGTAAGCAAATAATAGTGGCACTATATATAAGGCTTTAGCTGTCTTCCATGCTTCTACTCCCGTTGCCATTGGTGGAGTTTTTGCGATCCCTGCCGCAGTAAAGGCTACCAAGCACACCGGTGGGGTCACGTTACTATCTTGCGACAGCCAAAAGATAATCATGTGCGCTGATAGAAGCATCATCGCCAAGTGCGAGGCATCGAATTGATTGCTACGAATAATCTCAATAGCTTCTGGTGGTAACCCAGCCAGTATAGTCATGACCTCATTGGCGCTGGTTGTAGGCAAGTTATAAATTTCACTGAGGCTTGGCGCCATCATCTGCATCATCATGTTCGCGGTATCGTTGAGTTGGCCGTTGACTATCACCTCTACCAATGCAGATTGACTGATCAATCCGTACAGTGCAGGCGCTGAGAGTGTCGCTAACACAATATAAGATGCCGTAACAGGTAAGCCCATTCCAACGATTAGAGATGCCAATGCAATCAACACCAGCAACAACATCAAATTCGACCCAGCCCATTCATTGATCATCAAAGAGAAAGTAACCCCAAGTGAGCTGATAGATATAGAATTAATAAGCACACCTATGGTTACCAATAACACCGCTGTTTTGGCGCTATTCTCTGTTGCCGAGGCAAGTGCTGCGAGTACTTTTGAATAACCCATTGGCGTGCGAGACACCAAAGAAAATAAGTATACACTGAGGGTTGCAATACTAACGGCGTAGGTGGGTGTAAAGCCATAAACCATAAGTGCAACCAGCAGCAATATAGGTAACAGATGATGCCAACCCGCTTTTAACTCTTGCCATGCACTCAATTGCTCGGCGTGTTCTGGTGGTTTAATACCTAATCGCTTTGCCTGAATTCTTACAAAAATAGCAATGGAAGCAAAGTACAGTATCGCTGGCATAAACGCCGCCGCAATAATTGTGAGATATGGGATCTGCGTGTATGAAGCCATCACAAACACACCGGCTCCCATAATTGGTGGGATCAACTGGCCACCAGTTGAGGCTCCAGCTTCAACAGCAGCGGCAAATTTTGCCGGAAATCCGGCTTTCTTCATTAAAGGGATTGTGATCACACCAGTTGCAGCTGTATTGGCAATCGCAGATCCAGACACTGACCCCATCATGCCTGAACTCACCACAGCAACCAAACCTTGGCCACCAACCATGCGCCCAACAAGTGCGTTAGATAGACGAATAATAAAATCACCGGTTCCCGCTTGAACTAAAAAGCTACCGAACAGGATGAACATAAATACGAATGTCCAAGAGATCTTGGCAATAGGCCCAAAGAGCCCGTCATCAAAATAATTTCGAAACAGTATTGTTTCAGCGCTGAGTCCTGCAAAATGAAAAATACCGTCAATATATTGACCAAGAAACAATACATAGCTCATCGCCAGCATGATCATAACGGGAATAAACCATCCCATACTTCGACGAACTAACTCTAGCGCCACTAACGTAGCGGTAATCGATGCTAGCCAGTCAGCTGTTGCAAATTCATAGTTACGTGCTGCCAATGCGTCACTATAGAGCACGAGATAGCCACAACTGAGTACTAAGCTTACACATAGCCCAACATCAATCACATGAGCAACCCATGTCCATCTGCCACTATTAAGCGGCACAGTCAGTAATAAAAAGCTCCCAAACAACATAAAGTGAATGGCTGAAATATAATTGTCTGGCCAGGTAGCAACTAAATTAAAATAAAGATGTAAGAGGCTTGTGATTACCGCCAAATAGAAAGCTAGCCTTGCTTTGTTACTCTGGGGCTTTGTTGGTACTACTAAACTATCCGGCTCATTTTTGATACTACTCATTGGTACATACTGTCTCACTTTGCTTAACGACCAGCACTACTGCAGGTGGGCAGGTATCTCGATACCTATTTCTCGATAATATTTTAGTGCCCCTGGGTGTAATTTAGCAGGGAGTCCTATTAACGCTTTTTCAATTGCCATTGCCTTGGTTGCTTTATGGATAGTCTGTAAAAAAACCAAGTTTTCATAAATCGTCTTAGTAAGAAGGTAAACATCTTCTTCGTTCATGTCTTTGTGAACAGCAAGGAAATTAGGCTGGGCAATCGTTTTGATGGCTTGGGTTTGACCTGGATAGGTGTTCGCTGGAATTTCGAAACGAGACCACAGTTCAGTCCCACCATTTACTTTTTGTAGCTGCTCATCCGTAAAATCAAGCACAGTTATCCCTTGAGCATCAGCAGCGTAAGCACTTGTGATAGCACTAACTGGCACGCCTGCGGGAATATTCATCCCTGCAATTTGACCGTTTTGTAACGCATTAGCAGAGCCTGCATAGCCTTTATGAACCAAAGTGAATTTCTCACTATCAATACTTAGTGCAGCCATAATGTGCTTGCCCGATCCTTCCGTGCCTGAATTACGTTTACCAATACCAAACCCTTGCGAGTAAAGATTTTTTAAGTCTGACACATTACCCGTTTTGGCATACTTTTTATCAATTACAAAGTGCTCAACATTCTGCCAAAGCATAGTTACCGAACGCAGATAGTCTTGCTTTCCTGCCGTGGACATCGCCCCTTCGCCTTGCGTTGCCCAAGCGCCATAAAGTCCTTGTAAGATAGCCAGTTCCGCCTCTTTATTTCGCATTAGTTTTAGATTATCACCCGAACCTGCTGAGGTTATAGCAGATACACTCATACCATACTGTGGCGTGATTTTAAGTTTGGCTAATGTCGCAATTGCAACCCCCACAGGATAAAACGTTCCCCCTGATGATGCTGTTGCAAGAATATAAGATCTCTCCTTATCGACTTTGGCATAACTGGTAAAAGTACATAGGGAAATTGCAGTACTGAGCACAGCAACAATCACTCGGGTTGATAGAGCTAACATGATTTCACTTCCTAATCTTATTTTTTTATACAGGCTTATTTTGCACATCTTTACGAATTTAACCAAATTTTTACGTCAATGGAGGCAAAGTATTAAAGCTAATTGGTATAACTTATAGAATAGGCTAATTGAGTGGTTAGAATGTGGATTTTAGTTCATCAAAAAGATATATCGGGAGATTGTTGTGCGGTTCTTATGGATAATGGGGATATGTGTTGATTATGACAATCCATATATTGTAAGCGGGCCACTCTCATGCCTATATACGTATTACCTTTGATTTTCTATAGGCATTAAAAAAGGCCGCTTTCGCGACCTTTTTTACAGTGTATTGCTACAACCTAAAGCTTATGCTTCGATTGTTGCTACAACACCAGCACCTACTGTACGGCCACCTTCACGGATAGCGAAACGTAGACCTTCGTCCATCGCGATTGGTACGATTAGCTCAACAGTCATCTTGATGTTGTCGCCAGGCATTACCATTTCTACGCCGTCTGGTAGCTGGATGTCACCAGTTACGTCTGTTGTACGGAAGTAGAACTGTGGACGGTAACCTTTGAAGAAAGGAGTGTGACGACCACCTTCATCTTTCGAAAGTACGTATACTTCTGAAGTGAACTTCGTGTGTGGAGTGATTGAACCAGGCTTCGCTAGTACTTGACCACGCTCTACTTCATCACGCTTAGTACCACGTAGTAGTGCACCGATGTTCTCACCCGCACGACCTTCGTCTAGAAGCTTACGGAACATTTCAACACCCGTACAAGTTGTCTTCGTAGTTTCTTTGATACCTACGATTTCAACTTCGTCGTTCACGTTGATGATACCAGCTTCAACACGGCCTGTTACTACTGTACCACGACCCTGGATTGAGAATACGTCTTCGATAGGCATGATGAATGGCTTATCGATGTCACGCTCTGGCTCTGGGATGTAAGAATCTAGTGCTTCTGCAAGCTCAACGATCTTGTCTTCCCACTCTTTCTCACCTTCAAGTGCTTTCAGCGCTGAACCTTGGATTAGAGGTAGGTCATCACCTGGGAAGTCGTACTCAGAAAGTAGTTCACGTACTTCCATCTCTACTAGCTCTAGAAGCTCTTCGTCGTCAACCATGTCACATTTGTTCATGAATACGATGATGTAAGGTACACCAACCTGACGAGAAAGTAGGATGTGCTCACGTGTTTGAGGCATAGGACCGTCAGTAGCTGCAACTACTAGGATCGCGCCGTCCATCTGTGCAGCACCAGTGATCATGTTTTTAACATAGTCAGCGTGTCCTGGACAGTCTACGTGTGCATAGTGACGAGTTGGTGTGTCATACTCAACGTGTGAAGTTGAGATTGTGATACCACGCTCACGCTCTTCTGGAGCGTTATCGATTGATGCGAAGTCTTTTGCTTCACCACCGTATACTTTTGCAAGTACGTTAGTGATTGCTGCAGTTAGAGTTGTTTTACCGTGGTCAACGTGGCCGATTGTACCTACGTTTACGTGCGGTTTTACGCGTTCAAACTTTTCTTTTGCCATGACGAAACCTATAAGTTTTGTGTATCTAGATTACATATAAAAATAATCCACGGCGAATGTGGACTAGAATTATTCAGTCTATTATAAATATTTTTTCGACAATTCAAAGGAAGTATTTGAGAAGATTCTTCGGAGACTGGTGCTGATAGGCAGATTTGAACTGCCGACCTCACCCTTACCAAGGGTGCGCTCTACCAACTGAGCTATATCAGCACGCCAGACGAACTGGAGCGGGCAGCGGGAATCGAACCCGCATCATCAGCTTGGAAGGCTGAGGTAATAGCCATTATACGATGCCCGCTTTAGGAACCTGTTCTTAACTACCTCTAACCGTCAAGAATAAAGTGGTGGAGGGAGCTGGATTCGAACCAGCGAAGGCAGAGCCGTCAGATTTACAGTCTGATCCCTTTGGCCGCTCGGGAACCCCTCCACGTAAAAATTCTTTCCTAAAGCATCCTATAAAATAGGGTAAAAAGATGGTGCCGACTATCCGAGTCGAACGGATGACCTACTGATTACAAGTCAGTTGCTCTACCAACTGAGCTAAGTCGGCACTGCTTTAGTACGGGGCGAGATATTAGAGCAACCGCTGACTTGATGCAACAGGAATATGCAAAAAAGTTTAAATTTATTGTTCAAGTGCTCACATTTAAGCCAAAACCATGACATTTTTAGAATTGTTGTGGGTTTTTCCACCAAACCAAGAGTCCTTTGAATACTAACAGGTCATCAAAAACAGCAAGATCCACATGCTGCTTTATCAATTTTCCATAACCCCCGGTGCATAAAACCAACGCAGACTTGTTATCTAATTGCAGCTTTGCGCTCTGAACTAAGCCAATCGTTGCCGCTAATGCTCCATTTTTAACTGCCTCTGGTGTATTTTTCGCAAATTCAGCTAAAAAAGGCGTGTTATCATCACAAAAAACGCGTTCTGCTCGGGCGGTGACACTTGTAGCCATCAAATCGAGACCAGGTACAATCCAACCACCTAGATGCTGTCCCTGTGCGGTAACGACATCTACAGTGGTCGCAGTACCTGAGTCAATTACAATTACATCTTGTGTTGGATAAAGCGCATGAGCTGCAAGTACAGTCAGCCAGCGATCAATTCCCAAGTTCTGAAATGCAGGGTATGCACAGGTAACACCAGCCCGTGCTGAAGATACATAAGCCTGCTCTAGCGGAATTGCAAACTCAGCAGCTCGGCTATTAATTGCTTGTAAATTTGTTCCTTTACCTACCTGTGAACAAATAATGGATGTTATTTTATGCCATTCAATATCATTCTCTTTTACTACGCGAATGTTGTCTTCATCAGCAACCGCATATTTTACAGCGGTGTTTCCCACATCAATTAGCAGTTTCACGATGTCACCTTTCTTAGCGAAACTTCGCCACCATAAAAAGCTTTTAATTCACCATCTTGCCTCAACAGTATTCCGCCCTGTGCGTCAATGCCTTCGCAAATACCGCACCACTGTCTTTGACCTGTACTTAGTGTTACAAGCTCACCTTTGAAAGCATTTAATCTGTTCCACTGGGAAACCATTTCCTTAAGTCCTGACTCTTTATACTGCACGAGGCGCTCAGATAAAGAATGAGTTAGCTGCACCACAAGCTGATTTTTATCAATTGAGCCTATGTGTGTTTGCAGATCTGTCCACGCTTGATCAATATGCTTAGATGCTGATTCTGGCATACAAATATTCAGTCCTATTCCTATTACCAAATGACAAGGACCTTCAACCTGCCCTTCAAGCTCGACCAAGATACCCGCTAGTTTCTGTTGGTTTAGATAAATGTCATTTGGCCATTTTAGTTCGACATTAATCCCATACAATACCTTCAATGCGTCATAAACAGCTAAGCCAACAGCAATAGATAATCCCATTGCCGCTTGCATACCAGCATCAAACATCCAGTAGTAGCTATAATAAAGGTTTGCACCAAATGGTGATTGCCATGTTCGACCTCTGCGCCCTCTTCCGGCTTGCTGCATTTCAGCTACCAACACATGACCAGAAGCCATATTAAGGTCACTTTGTAGACGTCGCATTAATTCGCTATTGGTAGAATCAACAATCGCATGATACTCAATGGGGCAATCCATATGAAACTGTTGCTGCCAAAGGCTATTTAACTTATTTTGATTGATCAATGGCAGACTGTAATTGAGTTTATACCCCCGACCATTAACCCGAAAGATGTCCACTCCCATGTCTTGCAGTGCTGTAATATGTTTGGCGATAGCTGCACGACTGATCCCAAGCTGCTCACCTAACTCCTGTCCAGAGATAAATGTGCCTTGATTTAGTGCCGCTAAAATTGTTTGCTTTTTATGATCAGATGTTTTCATGACATTCCACACTTTGCAACTGACACTCCCCCTGCTTTGCGATAAGTCGCACTTCATGTTCCAGCTTTACCGCAAACTTTTGCCAAACGGTTCTTTGAATGTGGCTAACTAGCTGCTTCAGATCCGCCCCACTACTGCCACCTTCATGTACCAATACTAGCGCTTGCTGCTCGTATACACGGATAGTGCCACGCTGGCATCCTTTGAGGCCGGCCTTGTCAATCAACCAGCCAGCTGCGAGCTTTACACTATTTTCATCTACTTTAAATACAGGCATGTCTGGAAACATAGATTGCAATTGCACAGCAAATGCCTTATCAACAATCGGGTTTTTAAAAAAGCTCCCAGCATTAGCAAGCTTACAAGGATCGGGAAGCTTACTGTTTCGTATTGCAATTACTGCATCACACACATCTTTTGCAGTTGCAGCACCACTGAGGTTTTGCAAAGGACCATAACTTAACTTTGGTTGCCAACATATGGGCAATGCAAACGTGACTTCGGTAATAATAAACTTGTCTTTTAAACGATGCTTAAACACCGAATCTCGATAGCCAAATTGACACTCCGTACTGCTCAGTGTCGTAAAGTGTCCTTGAGTGATGTCAAAGCCCGTAACCGCAGTGATATATTGTGATACTTCGACACCATAGGCGCCGATATTTTGTACTGGTGCAGCACCAACCGTGCCGGGGATCAAAGCAAGATTTTCTAGGCCGCCAATACCTTGTTCGAGTAGCGTTAATACCAATTGGTGCCAATTCTCACCAGCAGCCGCACGAATTAAGTAGTGGTCATCCCGAGCCTCAATATTGACACCTGAGGTCGCAAGCTTAATCACCACACCAGCATAATCTTCAAGAAAAATCGTATTACTGCCCTCTCCAAGTAAAAAGAAAGCTTGGTCATAGTTGAGCTGAACGAGCTCCTTTGGGTCTTCAATAACAATAAGTGACTCACAACCTGATGGTAGTGAAAATGTGTGATAAGACTGCAAACTAATCACTGCAGCACCTTGTTGATATAAACTAAACTGGCGCTAGTGTAGCGCATTGCCCTGACTTGCGCATTAATGTCATCTTGCCCAGCATTTTACGTTACCTATCGGCTTATGCTGTTTAAATAGTTAGAAATTAGTTATGTTAGCCATTCTAATTGGGAATATTATTTTTATAAGAGCAGCATTATGACTAAACTTTCTGCACTGACACTCAGTCTTGCCATGGCTGGCCTTGTCCACACTGCTAATGTAAATGCAGCAGTTGACGAGCACACTTATGCCAATCTTAATGACGTCATCACCACTCACCTGCATTTAGACCTCGATGTTGATTTTGATGATAAGCAACTAGAGGGGTTTGTTGAACATACACTAGACTGGCAAAACAGTCAGGCTACAACGTTAGTACTCGATACACGCGATCTCGAAATCGACAAAGTGATGTATCAAGGCAAGAGTGGCAACTGGCATATCGCAAAGTTTGATCTTGCCAAGCGCGATGATGTGAAAGGTGCAAAGTTAACTATTCACTTTAAAGAGCAAGCTAAGAAAGCGCGTATTTACTACAACAGTTTGCCTGTTGCATCTGGCTTGCAGTGGTTAACACCGCAGCAAACCGCAAGTAAGTCTCACCCATTTATGTATAGCCAGTCTCAAGCTATTCATGCTCGTAGTTGGATCCCCGTGCAAGATACGCCAGCAATGCGCGTCACTTATTCAGCTCGAGTGCAAACACCTAAAGATGTACGCGCGGTAATGAGTGCAGATAATACTGGCGCATTTATCAAAGATGGCGATTATTGGTTTGATATGCCGCAAGCAATACCACCCTATTTGATCGCTATTGGTGCAGGTAATCTTGAATATAAAGAAATGTCACACCAAACTGCAATTTTTGCAGAGCCACAAATTCTTGATGCCTCGGTCGCAGAATTTAACGATACGCAAGCGATGATCGACAAAACCAATGCCATGTACGGTGAATACGCTTGGGGTAGATATGACCTGCTCATGTTGCCACCTAGCTTCCCATTTGGTGGTATGGAAAATCCGCGCCTATCATTTATCACACCAACCGTTGTGGCCGGCGACAAAAGCTTAGTAAACCTAATCGCACACGAGTTAGCACATTCTTGGTCTGGCAACTTAGTCACCAATGCGACATGGGAGGACTTATGGCTAAACGAAGGGTTCACCTCTTACGTTGAAAACCGCATTATGGAAGAAGTGTTTGGTCGTGACCGTGCGGTGATGGAGCAGGCGCTGGATGCGGCGAGCCTACGCGCTCAACTAAAAACCATCGCGGCTCCTGATACACGCATGAATTTGGAGCTTAATGGTCGCGATCCTGACGATGCGTTTAGCTCAGTACCTTACACAAAAGGGCAACTATTCCTTATCTATCTTGAGGAAAAGTTTGGTCGTGACAGGTTCGACAAGTTTGTTAAAACCTACTTTAACACCTTCTCTTTTAAATCTCTGACTACCGATGAGTTTGTTGCTTACTTAGACAAAAACTTGCTACAGCAATATCCTGGTATCGTCAGCTTAGAAAAAGCCAAAGAATGGATCTATGAGCCAGGTTTACCAAGCGACGCCCCAAATCCTACTTCTGATGCTTTCGAAAAAGTGGATGCGCTCACTCAAGCTTGGCTAAAAGATGAAAAAACACTTGCAGACCTACCAACCGATGCTTGGACGGTACATGAATGGCTGCACTTTATTAATAACTTACCAAGAGATCTTGCCATCGAACGCATGGAAGCATTGGACAAAGCATTTCAGCTCACACAATCGACCAACGCAGAACGCGCGTTTGCGTGGTACATGCTAGCAGTAGGTAACGGCTATCAGGCTATTTACCCAGATCTTGAAAAGCATCTAGTAAGTATTGGGCGCCGTAAGCTTATTGTGAATTTATACAAATCACTCATTAACAATGGCAAACGTGACTGGGCTTATCGTGTTTATCAACAAGCACGACCTGGGTACCATCCACTTGCTCAGGGCACTATCGACGCTTTATTTAAGTAACCCCTATATTTCCAACACAGGCAGCCTCCATTTACTTGGCTGCCTGTCTTTTAAGCCAGTACTTAATCCAAATTTAAAACACTATTCCCTTTCCCTGATACTGTTTATTTTTAATACAAAGTTTATTGCTATCGAAGTTTAACTGAGTTAACGTATTGGAACCCATAAAGGTACAAGGTTAAGGAAATGACAATGCAATTAAAAAAGAAAAAGTTAAAAAACATCCTCACATCGCAGTTAAAACAGGTTTATGGCGGTATCACAAGTGATGGTGTTCAACCATCCAAAGTGAAAGTACACAACCCTGACTCACACCTAAAGCCTTTTGCATCTACTGGTGATGGCGATCAACCGAGTCGCTAATCACACCATATTGTGTCTATTCATATATTTATATAAAAAAGGAAAACAATATGAAATTAAAGAAGAGAAACATCCTCAACCTTAAGCCAACAATGCTCAAGCAAGTTTCTGGTGGTGGTACCGGTGGTGATGGTGCTCAACCTAGAGCTCAGTATATCCAGATGACGATTAAACCACAAGGTGGTGGTTCCGATGGCGCTCAACCTACAGTGAGTAAATAACTGAGAACACCAATCACTGATGTTTTATACCAATTATCTTTATTAACTGGTCTATGCTGAAGTGAGAAAAACTTTCCTTGCCTCTGAATTTAGAGACAAGGAAAGTTTTATAAACCTAAAGTTAGCTCGCCTACACTGACTGTGATTGGTCTAACTTATTTGTGGTACTGACGGCTAAACTCGTGAACCGCATTGATAAATACGCCCGCGTTTTCTGGGTCAACATCAGGCGTAATGCCATGGCCTAAGTTAAATACGTGACCGTTACCTTCACCAAAGCCCGCTAGAATATGCTGCACCTCTTCACGAATACGGTCGTGTGTTCCATGTAGCATTGACGGATCCATATTGCCTTGTAATGCGACTTTATCACCGACACGACGCTTCGCATCAGCAATATCAATTGTCCAATCAAGACCAACCGCATCACAGCCTGTCGCTGCAATAGCTTCAATCCATTGACCGCCGTTCTTCGTAAATAATGTCACAGGTACTTTCCGACCATCATTTTCACGAATAAGACCGTCTACAATCTTGTGCATGTATTGTAGTGAGAACTCTTTGTAATCACGTGGGCTTAGCACCCCACCCCAAGAGTCGAAAATCATTAGCGATTGCGCACCAGCTTTCACTTGGGCATTAAGGTAGTCAATAACTGAGTCAGCGACTTTATCCAGTAGTAAGTGTAATGTTTGTGGCTCAGCAAAGGCCATTTTCTTAATCTTACCAAAGGTTTTACTGCTACCACCCTCGATCATATACGTCGCTAGCGTCCAAGGAGACCCTGAGAAACCAATAAGTGGTACTTCACCTTTAAGCTCACGACGAATTGTGCTCACCGCATTCATTACATAGCCAAGCTCGTCTGTTGGGTCTAATTTAGGTAGCTTTTTAACATCATCTAGTGATTGGATTGGACGCTCAAATTTAGGACCTTCGCCAGTTTCAAAATAAAGCCCTAGCCCCATTGCATCTGGAATTGTCAAAATATCGCTGAACAAAATTGCCGCATCCAGTGGATAACGACGAAGTGGCTGGAGCGTTACTTCACAAGCTAACTCTGCATTCTTACAAAGGCTCATGAAATCACCAGCTTGTGCTCTTGTCGCACGATACTCTGGCAGATAACGACCAGCTTGACGCATCATCCATACTGGTGTGACGTCAACTGGTTGTTTTAATAGCGCTCGTAAATAACGATCGTTTTTTAATTCGCTCATAGCGTCTCAGTTCCAATACTAAAAATCAATTATGCCGATTGTATCACTAAGTACACATGCGCACTATCTAAACTATCCCCAAGAATCTGGGTCTATGATCTAGATTAAGGCATACTTTATTAGGAACAAATTCATGTGCTTAACAAATTAATCTAGAAACATACAATTAAACTGATTGCAACACGATTAAAAGATTGGTATAAAAATATGGCGTTACAAAAATAACAACAAAACACCTTCACTATAAAAATAACAATATTACGCAACAAGCTAAACTGCTATTTTGAACCACCAAAGAACTCCTTTGGTGGTTTTTTATTTTTATCTCCATGAATTTGTTAACATTCCCTATTATTACACCAATAATCTTTTGATCTTTTTCGGCTTTTTCAGAAAAAATTGGTTGACCTTTTGTGCGCTTTCCCTTTCCATAGAGGTAGGTAACCCGCTAAAGGAGAGTCACTATGCTTTCGCAGTTAGAACAAGCCCAACAAAAATGGGGAGGTAGCCATAGTGTAATTGATGCATGGTTAGCAGAGCGTCAGGAACTATTGGTTTTATATTATAAAGTCGCAGGATGCTCACCAACACGAAATGGTAAAGCACTGCCAGAGCAGGTTGATATTCAATCATTCTGCCAAATTTTAATGGATTACCTCTCAGCTGGTCACTTTGAGATTTATGACAACATCGTCGAAGCTTGTCAGGAGAAAGGACCTGAAAGTGCCAAGCTTGCACAGTCGCTGTATCCAAGGATCACAGAAACAACTGACACAGCGCTTGATTTCAACGATAAATACGCAGAGATAAATCAAGAAACTCATGATCTTGCAGAGTTTGATAATGACTTGTCTGTATTAGGTGAGACATTAGAGCTACGCTTCCAATTGGAAGACGAGCTAATTGATAATCTTTATTCTAATCATACTGAATAATTAAAGTGCGGGTGTCCTAACAACAAAAAAGGTGAGCCATAGAGTACTCACCTTTTTTGATTGTACGTATTGATCTTTAGAGATTAATACGTACCTCTATTACTCCGCTGCTTTCTCTTCAGCTTCGCCTTCGATATCTAACAATTCAACTTCAAATACCAATGTTGAATTAGCAGGGATCTTACCAAGGTCACGCGTGCCATAGGCAAGCTCTGAAGGAATAGTAAATTTATACTTTGAACCTACCGTCATTAGCTGAAGACCTTCAGTCCAACCAGCAATAACTTGATTTAAACGGAAGCTTGCAGGTTCATTACGTGCATACGAGCTATCAAATTCAGAACCATCTAGCAAAGTACCTTTATAATGTACTTTAACCATGTCTGTTGCAACTGGCTTTGCACCTTCACCTTCACTTAACACTTCATACTGAAGACCAGACTCAGTAACGCTTACGCCTTCTTTCTTCGCGTTTTCAGCTAGGTACTTTTCACCTTCTGCTTTATTCTTTTCAGCGTCAGCTTCAGCTTTTGCAGCTTGCTTTTCACGAACTGAAGAATCAAGTGCAGTAAGTACTTCACGGATCTTTGCTTCGTCTAACTTTGCTTCACCAGCTAATGCGTCTTTAAAACCACGCATTAATAACTCTTGGTCAAGCTCAACGCCTAACTCTTTTTTATCTGCTAGATCTTTTTGTAAAAAGTTACCTACAGAAGCACCTATTCCGTACGCTTGCTGTTGTAATTCAGTGTCCAGCTTTACTTCAACTGGTTTTTGTTCTTCTGCTTGTTTGTTACATGCTACCAGTGCTAATACTGAAGCGGCAACGAGTGACAGTTTAATTGTCTGTTTCATTCTACACTCTCCGACATTTCCTACTACCAAGGCTGATGCTCACACAACAGAGCTTGATATTCGGTGTCATTGTTAATTTTATATTAATAAGAAAAGGTGCTAGCCACATTACCATTCTATAATAAGAATGCCAATATCCATTTGCTTGCCATTATTACGTAACGACATTACGCTTTTAATACGCTAGTATCAAAATAATATCTTGTTTTTAATGCCTTTAGTTTACCTGTTGTAGACTTTGGAGTTAAGGAGGATTTACCCCATTTATGGTCAAACTCGTCAACATCAAGTGGAAAAGTCTCCTTGCTAGCTTAATTATGCTAGGCGTTAGCGCATTAGTGGGCTGTGGCCCCGATATATCAAAGTCTATTTTGACCATTGAACACGCCAGCAGAGGCGCATTTTCAGCGGCACTTTCTGCCGATGGCAACTATAGCCTAGTTTCCTCCATAGAGCATGGGGCCGTACTTTGGGATAATCAAGAGCAAGGCCTTAAATATCAATGGCGTCACTCTAATGCCAGTGATGACCTTATCCACTCACTTGCACTGGCAAATGATAACTCCACTGCCGTTACAGCCAATGATAATACCTTTGCTGTTTGGAGCCTTGAGAACGGCCAAAACCTAGGATATTTCGAGATTGAATCAGGCACCATCAGAGACATCGCAATTAGCAATGCAGGCAAATACGTGCTCTACGCTCGTAGCGATAACGTTGTTGTCCACCTCGACTTAGAAAGCGGTAGGCGTATAGAGTTCCTTGGTCATCAAGAAAATATTAACTCTATTGCCATGTCCCCAAACGGACACTTTGCGTTAACTGGAGGAAATGATTATGCAGCTTATTTTTGGGATACCAGAACAGGGCAAGTCATTCATCGCTTTAATCATCCGAGTCGAGTCACGAAAGTTGCGCTAGACGAACAAGGGCGCTTTGCGTTTACAGCTGACAGCATGAAAAAAGCCAGTATTTGGCAACTAACTTCTGGTGATCTTAAAGCACAATTACAGTATATTGCTCGCCAGAAAATTTTCAGTGCAGTACGCTTCAATCAAGACGCGTCTTTATTAGCAACTGGTTCCCCCAATCGCGAGCTGGCTTTATGGCGAGTAAGCGATGGTGAACGCATACAAACTTGGCGCGTGCAGCCACGAGAAGGAAGTCGTCCGAAGTCAGCGGTCGTGTTTGACGTTGCCTTTCAAGAAAATGACTCTGCACTGTTAACTGAAAGCTCCAGCGGCCTGCTGGAAAAATTTGCGCAGGTAGAAAAGCCATGAATGAAATCGACAATCGAATTACCGAGCTTGAGGCTAAGCTTGCCTTTCAAGAAGATACTATAGAAACATTAAACGAAGAATTGAAGGCGCACCAACAACGCCTTGCAAAAATGCAAAGGCAAATAGAATTGCTGGCTGAAAAAATGAAGGAAGGAAGAGACCCTGGATTGATGCCGCAACACCAAGAGCCGCCGCCACCGCATTACTAATGAAAGCAATGCTGACCGGAGTAATGATTACTCCGGTGTAAACACGCCAATGACTTGCTCAAATTGGCGTGTGGAGGCCTGCACCGCATCCTTTGGTTGTGTCATGATATGACCACACTCAACACACTCCACCTTTTCCACATCATGCTCTTTGTAAAGCATCATGACATCTAGCTTTTGGCATTCCGGACATGATGCCCCCGCAATAAAGCGCTTTTTCACTTTCAACTCTACACCTCTAAGAATACCGAGTTATACCAATTCACTTAATTAAGCTTTCAATCTTGAAGCGAGAAAACCTTGTCGATAACATCGTTACCGCATCCAGCTAACGCCCAATTGCCTATTCCATACAAGCTTGACAAAAATTTCTTATTTAGATGTTCCAAATAATAAATCTTAGCGCCGTTAGCGTTTCATCTACGCTTTCAAACTGAGCAAGTATCAAGACCAATTGGTACCAATTAGCCGTTATTTTATCCTAATTTTATTTGTGTTGATACGCTTGAAGTCAACGAACCGATCCGTGTTATCATGCACACAGTTTAAACAGACTTTTAGAATTATGATTCAACTCACTGATATCGAGCTACTTCGTGGTAGTAAAACACTACTCAAACAGGCAAATGCGACACTTTACCCCCAACATAAAGCTGGCCTAGTAGGCGCCAATGGGTGTGGTAAATCTTCTCTTTTTGCACTACTAAAAGGCGAGTTGCAACTCGATTCTGGTGATTTTAGCATTCCAAAAGACTGGTCTATTGCATCGGTAAAACAAGAAACTCCGGCACTGTCTATCAGCGCACTTGAATATGTATTGCAAGGGCATCCTGAATACTATGCTCTTAGAACACAACTACAACAAGCTGAACAGGATGGCGATGGTGAAGGCCAAGCAAAGGCTCACCAACAACTAGAAAATATCAAAGGCTATAGTATCGAAGCTAAAGCGGGAGAGTTACTTCACGGCCTAGGTTTTAGCAATGCGCAGATTGGATTTGCCGTCAGCGACTTCTCTGGTGGATGGCGAATGCGTTTAAACCTTGCACAAGCCTTGATCCGCGATGCCGATTTATTGCTGTTGGATGAACCTACCAACCACCTAGATTTAGATGCGGTATACTGGCTAGAGCGCTTTTTGCGTGGCTATCAAGGTACGCTGGTACTCATTTCTCATGACCGCGAGTTCTTAGACGCTGTTGTTGGTGAGATTTGGCATATTGATCAACAAAAAATCAACGTATACAAGGGCCACTACTCTCAGTTTGAGCGCCAAAAAGCCGAACGTATGGCACAACATCAAGCGCTTTTTGAGAAGCAGCAAGAAACTATCGCGCACCTAGAAAAGTTTATTACTCGCTTTAAAGCCAAAGCCAGTAAAGCGAAACAAGCACAAAGTCGTGTAAAAGCCCTAGAACGCATGGAAATGCTTGCACCAGCTCATGCCGACTCACCCTTTAATTTTGAATTTGCAGAGCCAACTAGCTTACCGAACCCACTAATGACATTGGAGAAGGCTAAAGCAGGTTACGGTGATATTACCATTTTGCATGACATAAAGCTTAATCTAGTCCCAGGAAGTCGAATCGCCTTACTTGGCCGTAACGGCGCTGGTAAATCGACACTCATTAAGTTACTTGCTGGCGACTTAACCCCACAAGCAGGTGAAGTATTTCAGCACCAAGGACTAAATGTCGGCTATTTTGCTCAGCATCAGCTGGAGTCTCTAGACCTTGAAGCCAGTGCCGTCACTCATATCCAACGGCTAGACCCAAAAGCACCAGAACAAGTCATTCGGGACTTCTTGGGTGGTTTTGCCTTTCACGGTGATAAAGCACTTGAGCCTGTTGCGCCATTTTCAGGTGGTGAAAAAGCTAGGCTGGTACTGGCAATGCTGGTCTACCAAAAACCAAACCTACTGCTACTCGATGAGCCAACCAACCACTTAGATTTAGAAATGCGACATGCGTTAGTGATGGCATTACAGGGTTTTGAAGGGGCAATGGTCACGGTTTCTCACGATCGTCATATGCTAAAAAACACTGCTGACGAATATTATCTCGTTGATAATGGTAGCGTTTCACAGTTTGGTTATGACTTAGAGGCTTATTATCAATGGCTGATGAATGCCAATAAAGAGCAAGCCAAGTCCGCCACCACAGAGGCTGAACCAAAACAGCATTCCAATGCGAATAGAAAAGAGCAAAAACGCCTTGAGGCAGAGTTTAGAAAAGCCACTCAACCTCTTAAAAAGTCGATTGAAAAGCTAGAAAAGCAGCTAGATAAGCTCACCGAACAGGCTGATGAAATTGAAACAGCACTCGCTGACAACAATTTATATACCGATGAAAATAAGGCTAAATTAAGCGAACTATTAGCAAAACAAGCTACCGTGACACCAGAACTCAATGACACCGAAGAAGCGCTACTAATGGCGCTAGAGGAGTTGGAAGAAAAGCAAAATCACTTCGATACAACAGGAGAAATATGTTAAGTCGGCAAGACTTTTGGCTATTTTCCTGTGAATTTTATAGCCGTCCTGAAATGCAGGCGCGGCTATTGGCTTTACAGGATAATGGAAGCAAAAATATTAACTTGTGCTTGCTGCTTTGTTATCTAGATAAATTGGCACTGACAGTCGAGCCTGAAGCTGTCTCAACACTCATTGAGACGTGCAAGCACTTTGACGAAATCATACTCCAACCACAACGCCGCATTCGCAGCCTCCTTAAAGCACAACATCATCACTATGAAGACTATCTGCAACTCAGAGCTGCCATGTTGACTGCGGAGCTGGAACTGGAGAAGCGTCAGCAAGCTTTGTTGCTTGAGGTGCTGCAACACAGCCACCTTTATCCCTTACAACAAGGCAGTAATCTTAGACATTACCTCAGTGACAATGAGTACACAGCATTATTTGCTCCAGTCAATGATTGAAGCTGTGCGCTCGTAACCTATTCAGCGCGCAAAAACTGATCGAGATCAAGCCTTTCACTTAGTTTAGTTTTGCTTGGGGTTGAAACTTGATCTTGATCATATCAAGCCCCTCATACCTCCACTACTATTTACTCATCGACAAATTAGGAGGCACAGCCATGAACGTATTCTTTAGAGACTTTTTTTCCGACCCTGTGTTGTTTCTGTCTTTTGGCTTTTTAGGAATTGTAATTTTGCTGTGCTGTTATTACGTCTATTTCTTCATCAAAAAAGTCATGGATGCTGAAGTACCTAACGAACAATAAAACAGATTTAAAAGTATTACCTAGAGACGATTGCAGAATAAGTAGTACAAAATCGGCTCTGTGTAGTTCCCCAACTATAAGAATTAAGCACGACGCACAAAGCACCTTATCAGTTTACTGGTCGGGTGCTTTTTATTTGCTTAACCCCTGTAGAAATATACGTTAAACTGCTGAAAACTTGTTTTGAAACGTGGATAAAATCCTTAATTTACCACTTATAGTCAAAAGCCAACGTACTTTCTATAAAGAATCAAGCCATGAAAACCATGACAACGAGTGACTTAACTTTCAAGCCTGCTTGGTGGATGCGCAATCGCCATGCCCAAACCATCTTGCCACGCTTTTTTAGGCCTAGATTACATGTACCAGTAAACTATGAAACGCTAGAAACGCCTGATGATGACTTTCTAGAACTAGCATGGGCCAAGCATGGAGATAGAAACGCGCCACTGGTGGTGGTTTTACATGGTCTCGAGGGAAATATAAATAGCTTTTATGCCAAGGGACTACTGAAATCACTCGTAAGCACGGGTTTCGATGCCGTTTTAATGCACTTTCGTAATTGTTCACGGGAAGCAAACCGTCAACCTAGAGCCTATCATAGTGGTGAAACTTCAGATCTTGGTTACTTTATCAGTACATTAAAAGCACGCTTTCCCAAACGCCCACTCTTTGCTGTAGGCTTTTCACTTGGTGGTAACGTGCTGGCAAAATACTTAGGTGAAAGCAAAACACACAGCGGCCTAGAAGCCGGAGTCGCAGTTTCAGCTCCTTATCATCTATCTTCTTCTTGCCAAGTGATCCGAAAGAGCTGTTTTAAGCTCTATCAAAAATATTTACTAGATCGAATGAAAAAATCCTTCTCCCGCAAACTCGATGTCATTCAATCTCAAATAAATATTGACCAAGAGGCGCTACGTAACATTAATGACCTTTGGCAGTTTGACGATAAAATAACCGCCCCATTGCATGGCTTTGCGGGCGCTGAAGATTATTATGCCCAAGCGAGTGCACAACCTTATTTAAGTGACATCACAACGCCAACTCTAATAATCCACGCAGAAGATGATCCCATGCTTTCTGCTCAAGCGGTTCCGACATTCGCACAGGTTAATTCTGCTGTGACACTCGCTGTGAGTCAGCAAGGTGGACACGTAGGGTTTATCTCGGGAAAGAACCCCCTCAAACCCCAATTTTGGTTAGAAAGTGTGATCCCACAATATTTACGTCAATTTAATTGTAAGGCTTAGTAGTATGCTCATTCCATATCAGCAAATTCCAGCTGAAACCTTAGATAATCTCATTGAACACTATGTACTACGTGAAGGTACTGATTATGGGGATATTGAGGTCAGTACCGAAAGCAAAGTTGCACAAGTAAAAGCACAGCTGCAATCAGGCGATGCACTTATCGTTTTCTCTGAGCTACACGAATCGGTAAATATTGTGAGTAAGCAGCAGTTTCAAGCCATGCAGGCCCAGGAAGATTACGAGTATCAAAGCATAGAGTAGGCGCTATAGCGCCAAACTCATCTGCTTTTTAAGCTTAACCGCTTGGCGACGAGAGATTTCAACTTCACCACCATAGGTAAGCTGTGCTTGTAAACCATAGTTAATCGTTTCTTCTAACTCTTCAATGGCGTCCAAGCGAATAATATCACTACGACTTGCGCGGAAATACTGGTTAGGATTGAGCCTACTTTCAATTTTAGATAACGAGCTGTGAAGGTAAGCTTTACCCTGAGCGGTGTAAATAGCAGCGTGATTACCAATACTCTCAAAACGTGTAATATCACCAAGCTGAATAATCTTCATTTTATCTGCGATCTTTACCATCAGTTTAAACTCATCCTCAAGAGCAGCAGACTCGCTTTGGTCGGTCAAAGCCTGAAGCTTGTCGAGTGCGGTTTGCAGTCGATTAGCCACCACTGGTTTCAATAAGTAATCAACTGCATTGAGAGAAAAAGCGTCGACAGCAAACTCGTTATACGCAGTACAAAACACAATAGGTATTTCGCCTTGCAGTTGCTGCGCCAACTCAATGCCTGTACCGCCAGGCATTTCAATATCTAAAAATAAGGCATCTATCGTATGTAGCTCTAGTAATTGTGCCGCGTCCATAATGTTTTCAGCTTCAGCAACGACTTTCACTTGCGGGTGAGCTTTTAGCAAGCGATTCAATTCCACCCTTGCTAACGGCTCATCGTCAACCAGCATCACATTAATTGTTGTTTTTTGATTCATACGGGATCTCCAATGTGGCCTGGAAAAGCCCACCTCCATCATTGACTGTTAACTTTGCACTCTTGTTATACATCAAGGCTAAACGTGCTTGAATGTTCTTTAGCCCCTGCTGGGTGCCGGTTTGAACACGAGTGGCATCATACGGGTTAGTCATTGAGATGTGAATATTTTGCGCTTTTCTAACCACCTGAATTGCAATTTCTCCCCCTTTTGGCAGATGTGCAATACCGTGTTTCACCGCATTTTCTAACAAAGTAAACAGCGACATACTGGGGATATGAATATTGTAAAAGCTCTCTAGTCCCTGAGTTGTAACCGATAAGCGCTTACCTAGTCGCACTTGTTCTATACCAAGAAAATCCTCACATACTTTCCACTCTTCTTTTAAGGTGACCAGTGCGCGCATATCCTGCATTAAGTTGTAGCGAAATAGCTCTGAGAGCTGAGTTACCACTTCTGCGGCCTTGTCTTTATCTTGATAAATCAACGCTCGGATCGTATTCAAGGAATTGAAAAGGAAGTGAGGGTTTACCTGATTCATCAAATTGGCTAACTGTTGTTCTTGAAGTTGCTTTGCTAACACTCTCTTTTCCCGCCTTGTAACAATCCCCAAATAGCAACCTGACCAAAGCCAAAAGTAGCCGATGTAAAATATTAGTGTCGCCAAGTCACTGGTTTTTACTGTTTCCCCTCCGAGCGCTTCATCGTTGTCTTGAATTCTTAGACTAGACAATTCTTCCGTACTTTCTATTGTAACAACCTGCTTCACAAGTTTGACGCCGAGCGCAAAATGCAAAGGAGCACATATGAGTGATATCAGCATCAATGTAAGGAGGTTCGCTCTCGCTTTACCTCGATATACTGCCCAGCGTTTCGCAAAATTACGAAGTACAAAGTGACTAATTAATATAAAACTAAGTGCACCTAATATCGTGCGAAGGAATAGTAGAAATAATCTTTCATCACCGAGATCAAACATTAATATTGCAGTAAACATGTTGGTTGAGATCATTGCTAAGAACACAAAAATCTGACACTTCCAATATGTACGCATCGGTGGCCTCCTCTTTTTATCTTTTATCTGGTTGGAGGCCATCATACTGAAAATTAATAAATAGTACCGCAAAACTTGTCTCAAAGAGGCCAACTTGTTAACCTTTTATGGAATTAAAAACGATAAAGTAAGTTAACAAATACACTCTTCTCATCACCAATTTGCTTATAACCATAACTTGGCTTGATCCCGCCCTCAGAGACCTTTTTCTCAAACGTAATAGAGTATCCAAAGTCACTTGTTAGATCGCTATTTCTGTATTCGATAGCTGGTACAATTGTAAAGTCATCTAAATAATTAAGACGCATGCCCAAGGCTGATGTATCATATTGTGTAGTTGAAGCGTGGCCAGAAAGCTCTAAGCTGTCATATAGCACACCAACTTCAGCAAATATTTGCAACGAGTCAGAAAAGGTTAAATTCAAGCCAAATTCCATTTCTTTCTGCTCAACCGTGTTCTGCTCTTTTGAAGCAATGCGATAATCTACCCGAAAATACGCAGTCGCAGTATCTACATAGCTGGACTTTGTTGGCGTAATATCAATGGCCTTACGGTAATTAAGTCCCACACCAAAGTCAGCCACTGCATTGTCTACATCTATATAGATTGCATCGATACCAAAGCCGCCCGCCATCACATTTGACGCTTCAACATTGATATTTTCCTCAAACGTGTTGGCTTGCACAGTCGCTCCAGCCAACAATAAAGCAAGTGATAACATAGCTTGTGTTTTCTTTTGTAGTGACGCTCTCATTTTTCTTTCCTTTATTTTCATTACTTGTTTTGTCTGGAAAAAATAATAACGAGATCCGCTGCACTCGAGTTGTAGATAATGACGAGCGGTAAAAGAAAGTGATAAACGTAAAATATTGAGGATGAACGTATACTTGTTACAATCAGATCTCTATAACTATAAAGGAAAGGCAATACTATGAAGCTCGGCATTGCACTTGGCGCGTTAGCGCTGGCTGTCTCTTCAGCTTATGCAACTGAATATCAGGCCTCTGAACGCGCAGTTAAGCTCGCTCACGATAACATCCTAATTGATACACACATCGACGTTCCATATCGTATTAAAAATAAGTGGGATGACGTTAGCCAAGCGACCGAAGGCGGTGACTTTGATTATCCTCGTGCGGTAAAAGGTGGTCTAAACGCGCCATTTATGTCTATTTATATTCCTGCTAATTTAGAATTTGAAGGTAAGGGAAAAAGCTATCAGCTCGCCAACCAACTGATTGATGGTATGGAAGCATTAGCACATCGCGCGCCAGACAAATTTGCAATGGCATATAATACCGATGATATATACCAACAGTTTAGCAACGGTATTATGTCTATCGCGATGGGAATGGAAAATGGCTCACCGATTGAAGGTGAGATGAAAAACCTAAAGCATTTTTATGACCGCGGTGTTCGCTACATCACGTTAGCTCACTCTCAGAGTAATCATATTTCTGACTCTTCTTATGATATTCGCCGCAAGTGGAAAGGCTTGAGCCCATTTGGCAAAGAGCTTGTTGTTGAAATGAATAAGATTGGGATGCTTATTGACGTATCACATATTTCCGATGACGCGTTTTATCAGGTAATGGAAATTTCAAAAGTGCCCGTCGTTGCTTCACACTCATCTCTTCGTAAATACACGCCGGGCTTTGAACGCAACATGGATGACGACATGCTTAAAGCCTTGGCCAAAAATGGTGGCGTTATCCAAATAAACTTTGGCTCAAGCTTTGTAACAGCAAAAGCTGGCGCTTGGTATGATAAGCGAGAAAAAGCACAAGAAGCAGCTAAAGGTAAAGACACGACTGACTTTAGAGCTGCGTTTAGAGCTAAAAATCCATTTCCGTTTGCAACCCTTGATCAAGTACTCGACCACATCGACCATGTTGTGAAGTTAATTGGTATCGACCACGTCGGGATCGGTTCTGATTACGATGGTGTGGGAGACTCACTACCAGTTGGTCTGAAAGATGTATCTACCTACCCAAATCTTGTACAAGGCCTTTTGGATAGAGGTTACAGCGATTCTGATATCAAAAAGATTTTAGGCGGTAACACCTTGCGCGTATGGAAACAAGCTGAAGCTTACGCAAGCAAGTTTACGAGATAACCACAGCATTTATAAGGTGTGCTACTTAGCACACCTTATAAACTAACTTTAAACTTTAAATTGAGATAACTCTTCCACTAATTTACAAGTTACTCGCAATACATCATCGGAAATTTGGTGCGTTTCTCCAGATAGTCGCTCGCCATCCAATGTCTTGTCATTTAAGTCCGTTAGATTGCTGCTAATTTCAGTCGATACGCAGTTTTGTTGCTGTGTTGCATGAGCCGTTTGCTCTGATAGTTCCGTTACTTTTACCGCACTTTGCGCTATTAACTCTAATAACTCTGTCGCCTTAGCAAAGCTTTCCACAGCAACATCCACATACTCTTTACCATCTTCAATCGTCTTCTGTGAATCTTCAACACTATGTGAAAATGCTTCTAACATCTTTTGAATGTCATTAGTACTGTCTTGTGTTCGAGTGGCTAGTGACCTTACCTCATCAGCAACAACTGCAAAGCCACGACCTTGCTCGCCAGCCCTCGCCGCTTCAATAGCTGCGTTGAGTGCCAACAAATTAGTTTGCTCGGCAATTCCTCGAATAACATCAAGCACTTGAGTAATATTTTCTGAATTTTTTTGTAACGCCATAGAGCTTGCTAATGCAGCCTGCATATTATCTGCAAGCTGCATTATTTTTTGCTTTGAGTCGGTTAGAACCGTTTTACCTTGTGCAGCATAGCGGTGTGAGGATTCAGCTTCTTTGAGAGAGTTTTCAGCTACGTGTGAAACCTCTTCACTAGTATGGCTTAGCTGGTGAATGGCACCTAATATAGCGTGCGAAGCATTGCCAAGTGAATCAACTAAATCGTGGCTTTGAGTCGCATATTTACTTAGTTTTGATGATAGTTTGGATAATTCCCCCCCGTCTGTGACTACAGCGGTCACCATGGCTTGTAAACTTGCAAGAAAATGATTGAAGTTGCGAGACAGCTTTGCAAACTCATCGTTACCTTTGGTCTCTATCCTACCTGTCAAATCACCATCACCAGAAGCGATCTCGGCGATTCTGTCTGAAACAAAATTAATTTGGTTGGCTAACTGCTTTGGGATCCAGTAGGCTATCCAACATGCAATGGAGAGTAATAGGAATGCCCCCACACCCAAGCTCCACTTGAGTTGTGTCACCTCGGAAATAACTTGTGCTCGACTAGCAGCAGACTTTGCATCAGCAAACTCTCCGGCCTCATCAAGTAACCCTCTAACTGCACTGAATAATTTCGCAGACTCTAGCCGCAATACCTTGTCTTCGGGCGCTGTGATACTCGAAGATGTCACTCGGTACCAGTTTTGAAATTTTGTATCGAACGTAGAAAATGCGTTTAATTCGCTACGGTGAAGCTGCATAAATTGAATATACTTTTGATGGCGCTGTTTTACTTGTTGTGCGTTTTCTTCAAAATCATCTCGCCTGTCTTCCCCTGCGAGTAACATCAAATATGCCTCTTGAGCTTGGTAGAAGTCACGGTCAGCGTTGAGTACGACAGACACAGCACGCAAGTAGTTTTCAGTTTGTACTTCAAGTGCAGATTGCACCTTACTCAATAACGTTGTTAGACCAAAAAATACAAATAGCAGCAGGATCGCCAGCATCACGGTAGGCAATGAGCTTTTAACTCTAATACTATGTAAATTCATCATCAACAGCCTTACAAAAACAGATAGTTAAAGCCTAGACTATATGGAGATTTATAGACAAATAATTCATTTTCTAGTGGCAAGATAAGAGAAGTATTACTAATACCAAATTAACCTTAGTACTTGCTCAATTTGAAGGAGTAAATCTGATGCTAACTGCGTTAAAGATTTCTTATTTAGAACAACTAAATGACCTGAGCCTCGGATGATTAAGATAATTGGTATAAGACAGGATGATGTTCATGAGTATCGATTTATCAAAAAATAACCAAGCAGAATTACAGAGGATATCTTGTATTTGATTGAGAGTAAGTTGGAGGCTTTATTGGATATGAACTGAATGTGTTTAGAACATAATCTTGAACGACTAGATTCTAAAGTATTGGTTGCGGGAGCCGGATTTGAACCGACGACCTTCGGGTTATGAGCCCGACGAGCTACCAGGCTGCTCCATCCCGCGCCTGTATTTTTTAGAACTTATTATCGTCGGGTACCGACGACCTTCGGCTCTTTCAGGTTTAGTGAGTCCGACGAATGATTTATCATTCTGCTCCATCCCGCGCCTGAATTTGTACTTATTTTTAAGTCTTTGTACAAGAGACTAATACAGCCAAAAAATATTGGTTGCGGGAGCCGGATTTGAACCGACGACCTTCGGGTTATGAGCCCGACGAGCTACCAGGCTGCTCCATCCCGCGCCTGTATATTTTTAGAGCTTATTATCGTCGGGTACCGACGACCTTCGGCTCTTTCAGGTTTAGCGAGTCCGACGAATGATTTATCATTCTGCTCCATCCCGCGCCTGAGTTTGTACTTATTTTTAAGTCTCTGTACAAGAGACTAATACAGCCAAAAAATATTGGTTGCGGGAGCCGGATTTGAACCGACGACCTTCGGGTTATGAGCCCGACGAGCTACCAGGCTGCTCCATCCCGCGCCTGTATATTTTTAGAACTTATTATCGTCGGGTACCGACGACCTTCGGCTCTTTCAGGTTTAGCGAGTCCGACGAATGATTTATCATTCTGCTCCATCCCGCGCCTGTATATTCTTTAAAAGGACTTCCTTTTGAAGAGGTCGCTATAATAATGGATTAAAATTTTATTGCAAGGGATTTAGCGCATAAAAGCTTTTAAGTGCGCAAAATTCCTACAAACATGGCGCTGACACCTAACTAGTCTACGATCCTATTATGCGGACTGATCAATTTTTGCCATTGCCAATCAGGATGCCCCATCACGATAAAATCTGGGTTTTCTGTCGTTTCTCGTTGGTTATATGTAAGCGGATTGAACTCAGAATCAGTAATGCACCCTCCCGCTTCTTCAATAATCACCTGTGATGCACCCGTGTCCCATTCACCTGTAGGCCCGACACGCAAAAAGCAATCAGCCTTACCTTCTGCAATAATGCAGGCTTTTAACGAACACGAACCCAGCGCGACCGTATCAAACTGGCTATTTAAATACTGGCTTACGGCTTCGAGCTTTTGCCTACGACTAACCGCGAGAGTAAGGGTTTCTCTAGGTGAAACGAAAATACGCTCGCTATCACCACCATCTTTACGCTTAAAAGCTCCATTGTCTTTGCTAGCATAATAGGTCACTCCTTGTGACGGCCAATAAATAACACCTAACACGGGATGGTTATCCTCAATCAAAGCGATATTGACCGCAAAGTCTCCACTTTCAAGAATAAATTCCCCAGTTCCATCCATGGGGTCGAGTAACCAATATCGCTGCCAGTGTTGACGTTCGTGTAGAGGAGGAATGGGGGTTTCTTCTGACATGACTGGAATATCAGGCGCAATTTTAGCAAGCCCCGCCATGAGCACTTCATTGGAAGCAAGGTCTGCGGCGGTAACCGGAGTGTGATCCGACTTCTCTTTTTTACCAATATCATCTGCCTGATAAATTGACATAATAGCTTCACCAGCACGTTGTGCTAGCGTAATACAAGGCTCTAAAAACGACTGCAATTTACGCCTCCAAGTTCAAGTGTGCTTTCAGTAACAATAGTGCAGCAACACTTCTTGCTTCAGTAAAGTCCTCTTGATGTAGCAACTCCCCCAACTTGTCCAATGGCCACTTCACAACTACCAAAGGCTCAGGTTCATCACCTTCCAACTGTTCTGGATATAGCTCACTGGCGACCAGGATGTGCATCTTAGCATTGAAGTAGCTTGGAGCTAGAGAAACGACTTTGAGATCAGAAAAAGCATTTGCGCCAAAGCCAACCTCTTCTTTTAGTTCCCGGTTTCCAGCCTCAATGGGAGTTTCACCAGGGTCAATCAAACCTTTGGGAAAACCTAACTGATAGTCGTGTGTTCCTGCACAATACTCTCTTACTAATAATAGCTCATTCTCAGCTGTTATTGGCACTATCATTACCGCACCTCGGCCACCACCACGAACTCTTTCATATTCGCGCTGCTCACCATTAGAAAATGATAAAGAAAGGGCTTCTACTGTAAATAGTTTACTTTTTGCAACGACATCGCATGCTAAAATTTCAGGTGGTGTTGGGTGCTTTTTGTGTGACATAAATTATTATTTGCTATCATGACCAATAATCTAATCATAAAGCCTTTGAAGTTAAATGCCTATGCTAAATTGGTCAAATATCGATACCGTGTTGTTAGATATGGATGGCACATTGCTGGACCTCCATTTTGATAATCATTTTTTTCTCGACGTTGTGCCTAAAGCACATGCCAAACGTCAAGGACTCACGTTAGAGGCTGCCAGAGCTGATATTCTTGCACGCTATGAAGCCGTGATGGGTCAAATTGAGTGGTATTGTCTAGATTATTGGCAAGAGCAGCTCCAACTCCCCATCATGGAACTCAAACGTGAAGTGCAACATTTAATATCCGTTCGTGATGATGTACCTGAATTCTTAGACGCACTAAGAAAAAGTGGCAAACAGCTTATTTTGTTAACCAACGCACACCCAAATAGTTTAAGTCTCAAGATTGAACGCACTCAGTTTGATCAATACCTAGACAAGTTAGTGTCCACCCATGAGTACGGTGTAAGTAAAGAAAGTCAGGAGTTATGGCATCAAGTAGAGCAAGACTTAGGCTTTGATAAGTCTCGAACTTTATTTGTCGACGATAGCATTAGCGTGCTAAATGCCGCTAAAAAGTTTGGCATTGGCCACTTACTCGCGGTGGCCAATCCAGATAGTCAGCAACCAGATCGAGAGATCAAAGAATACCTCTCAGTCTCTGACTATCGCACTTTGCTACCTATCTATTAAGCAGGGTAACGGGCTTTTAAGCCATCATACACTTGTGTTTTAAAGCCTGGATGTGCGGTGTCTAGGCTTTTTACTACTTCAACTAAGTGCTCGTTATCTTCTTTGCCATTCCATACTTTAATATATGAACCATCTTTATAACCATGGTCTTGGCGGAAGAAGTTAAGGGTGTTTTTACCGACATATCCGCGGTATAGGTCATCAATAGACATCCCAATTTGCTGCATACAACCGGCAAACGCGTGCGCATCAAACTCACGCTTTGTTACTGCGGCACTTGCTAGTAGCTCAAGTGTCTCCTTGAAGTCTCCCGCCTTAATTGGCTTTGCCAGCTCTTGCTCTAGCTGCGATGCAAGTTGCTCAAATGCAGTTTCACCATCAATACGCAAAGACAAGCCAAAATGAAAAATATCAACCAACTCTAAAATTACTTGTTCTGTATCTGGCGTTTGTTTCTTCCACCATTTCCAGCCGTAATGATCTAGCATTTCTGCACACTCAACCCAAATTGCACGGTACCATTCAAACCCTTGTTCAAACCACTGTTGGTGTACTTTGGTATTCATGGCATGTTGCATTTCTAGCATTACCACAAGCTTAGTGATGTTAGCAGACATTGTGCTCTCTCTTCATGGAAATCAATTACGGACGATATCATACCGTAGTGAAAGATTTTCGCCATAACTTAGGTCTTCTGAGTCGAATTCAATTGCAAACCTCAGGAACTTTTATGCGTCAACTTATTTTCTTTTTCATCTTGGCTTTTTCAGCTTTTCTTAGCGCTGCTGAGGTCACCAATATTGCAGCAGCCCCTGAAAAAGTCAGTCCACTTCTGCCTGGCATCAATGCTCCAGCACTGCACCTTAAAGATAAATCTGGCAACACGATAGATTTAGCAGCACGTTACAGGGAAAAAATCAGTGTACTTGTGGTCTATCGTGGCGGCTGGTGCCCATATTGCTCAAGACAGCTTGCAGGGATCCAGGAAATTGAGTCGCAGTTGGTCAAGATGGGCGCCCAAATCATTGCCATTTCCCCGGACTCACCTGAGGCGCTAGCAAAAAGCACCGTAGCGTCACCCCATTACCAACTGTTGTCTGATAATGAGATGCAGATGAGCCAAGCACTTGGGCTTGCTTATTTTTTAGACGACAATACTGCACTGGCATACCGTAATAAGCTTGGCGTAAATTTTGTCGATTTAGACGGCAAAGACAAAGTTGCTTTACCAGTGCCTGCGGTATTTGTAATTGATAAAAAAGGCTTAATTCAGTTCCAATATGCAAACCCTAATTACAAAGTACGATTGGACGAAAGCGTATTACTGGCCGCAGTAAAAGCCGCAAGCCAGCTCTAAACCTCTCAACCTCAGGTAACTATAAAAAATGGAGTCTAGGACTCCATTTTTTTAGCGATTCTCTAAACGGTTGTAATCAAATAACCCATATTCAACACCACGTGTTTGCTCGGCAATTTTGTGGATTAAGTCGCTATAGCGCCAAAATTCGGGGTGAGTTCTACGAATACCATATTGCGCTCGTAGCGCAAGGTAGTCAGGTTCACTCGTCATTTGACTAAATAATGATACAAAGTCCTCTTGCGCTGCTTTGTTTTCTAAGTACCAAATTGCTTCGGGGTAATCGCCAATAAAACCTGGGACTATTGTCGCCGTGTCTTCAGCATATGCTCTTTGGCCCTCTTCATTGAGTAAGCTTGAAATATTGAAGTGCGCATTGTGGTGTAATAATGAGAACGCTTGATGTGAACCGTCACTTTGCTTAGTAATGATAAACGAAACCTGAGGTAACAGATTAATTGCTTCCACGGGCATACTGTTTAGTGCTTGTAGAGGTTTTCCGACAACACGGTAGTCGTAATCCTTATTAAGAACAGGTTCGAGCACCGTATGCAATTGCTGATATAGTTCTTGCTTGGGGTCGTCAGTTTTGTATTTTATGCCCGTTGGCGCACCTATCAGAGACTTGCGGTTAATAAACTCGCTTAAACTCAAATGTGATTTGCGATACCAGTGACGCTTAATTTCTTGACGGTGGCTAAGCGGCAACAAGTTTAAAAAGTTTTGTTCCCCCTCTAGCCTTAAGAAGTCCATATATAAGCGAGTTATCAGCTGATGGCCAATGTTGCCATACACATCAAAACCCGCTACCAGCAAATAGTGAATGCGCTCAAACAGAGCATAATCGAGTACCCAAGTAGTTTTAGGTGGTTGACCGATAAATCCTTTCACAACTGTCGCACTGTCAAAATGACGGAAGATGGTTAGCGCAGCATTAGGGTTTTCTCCTTCACCGCGCCAGATTAAGTCCATATTGAGGCGCTGGCCATCAGCAAACATCGTTTCCGCAAGTGCTGTTTTGGCACGTAAATAGTCTTGTTGCTTACTTGCATATTTTGCCCAACTAGAAAGTGGCAACGCATTACTTTGCTCCGCCGCAGGCAAGACCAAATCCTCGTCGTGTTTTAACAGCAGTTGATTAACGGCTTCATTGCTGTTTTTTTCAGGGTCAACAAATGCCACCCAAAAGTGATCATTAATAACATTCAGTGCGATTTGACCACGGCAAACAGGCCCTTTGATAAACCCTTTAACAATAAGCTCAGCTTCATCTAGCATGAACTGATAACGGGATTTAACTGGAATGTCTTTGAATACTTTGAATGGGTTTGCTGCAAGCTCGGGTTCATAGCCAGGCAGTGATTGTACTTGATAATCAGCAGCATAAAACTGCTGGTGTAAACGAGCTAGCTTAGCGTCATCGAGCGCTAATGGCATGTGTGTTTTTGACAAAATGGTGCTGCGGACTTGCATCAAACGATAATAGACTCTATCTATTTTTGGATCATCAAACGGTCTCACTGCCTTCACTAACGCAATCGGTTGCCCAGGGGGAGTGCTGGAGCGCACCAATTGAAAAAATGAACCATCATCACTTTTTGGAAAATAGATGTGGGCAAGATACCAATGCTCAAAAATATAGCGTGCTGCTAAGCGATGCTTATTGGTATCTTGATTTAAAAATTGCTCCCATTTTGCCACTTCTTTTTGATCAACATCGCTTGGTTCGGCTATTTGCTGCATTTTGCTGCCATTTTTTAGCCACTGTTCAAGTGTTTTAAACTCATCATGGCTCAGAGCGGGCAGCCCGTAAGGCATACCGGCATGTGGCTGTTGCTTCGCCAGTGCAGAGAACTCATCCATGGTTGGACAGGATTGCTCCCTATCAAGAGAAAAGTCAAACTCTTTACCCAATATACCTTGCTTCGGGAAGGGGTGAGACATTTTGAGCAGCAAACTGTTGTAGAGCACACTACCTGCAAGGTTGCTATAGTCAGACTGTTGGCGCTCATTCAGTACTGCTGTGAAGCCTCGTTCACGCCATTGTGTTGTAGTTTGTGCATCAAATAACAAGCGTGTTGGCGTTTGTGCTAGCAGCCGTGTGCCATCGTATACAAGCTCCTTCGAAAGCCCTCTATCGATCCCTTCGGGGGAGGATAGCTTAAGCTGGCAAGGCGCATCATAACAACCATGACACACCACACAGCGGGACTCTAAAATAGGCTTCACCGTGTGCAAATAACGTGTACCGCTTTGATGGTGCTGCTCAATCCGTGCTTGCGGCTGCTCAGGGCCAAACATGTCGTCGTACTTGGAAACGCCGAGCGCCACACAACCCGATAACACAGTGAGCATCAGCGCACAAAACAATACACGTTTAGACATTTACTCGTCCTCGTCATCTAAGCCTAGGTCAAATGTAGGTAACATTTCCATCGGAGGAGAAACAAATAATGCCTCACCTTCGGTGCTCAATACAGCGCTAAGTACGGGACCTCGGTTAAGCAACAGTTGCAGTTGATGGCCTGCTTCTAGCAACGCGGTGACATTCGCACTGATATTAAGAAGCTCATAGTCATCAATATGCAAGCTGATATTTTCATCTTCTTTAGGGTTCTGACATAAGTGAGCAAGTAAGTTCTCACTCAAGATCACAGACACTTCGGCGTCTGGAACATTAACGTCACGATTTTCAATATTGTCATCTAACAAAAAAAGCGGTAGTGACAAGGGGGTATCTTGTTGTAATTCCATCAAAGGTTACCATCTGAGTATTTACTTTATATTAGCACAGCTAGATGGCTGATAGCTGAAAAAGAGCGCAACAAAGCGCCCCATTTACCAAGGTAAGGTTTCACCGTTAGAGTGCCAAAAGCCTCCACTATTTTCGATGTTCAAGTGTTCAATTCTTTTAATTAAACGCTCAGCGGCGACATCCGGGGTAATATCTCCAGCAAACCCAACCATTTGCGTTTGCACAAACCCCGGATGGAACAGTCCAACCGAAATTCCCTGATTTTTTAGTTCATGAGCCATGCTCACGCTCGCAGCATTGAGTGCCGCTTTTGACATACGATAACCAATATATCCACCAGAACCATTATCAGCAATGGAACCCATTCGGCTGGTTATCATCGCAACTTTACTGCCTGCACTGAAGTTCTTTAAGAGCGCATGAGTAACCCGAATTGGCCCCATCGCATTGACATGAAACTGTTGCTCAAGAGTTTTAAAATCCATATCTGCGAGCGTTTCATTGTGGAACACCCCAGCGTTGTTCACCAGCACATCCACTTGTTTTGTGCCCAGTGCCGCCAGCAGCTTTTTAACGCCATTTTCTGTAGCAACATCAATATTTTCAATCGTGTTGATCCCTAATGCTTCTAGCTCTTCTGAAGTATTACGAACAACAGCCGTTACCTCACAGCCTAACGCTTGATATTGCTTACAAAACTCTAATCCAATCCCACGATTTGCACCTGTCACCAAAACATGCAATGCCATATCCTTCTCCTCATTTTATTGCTCAAAGTATTACTATTGGTGTGAGTGTACCAAACTCAAGATCAATCGAGCCTGAATTTATAAGTCACGAAAAATCGATACAATAGTCATACTAGGGTGAAAAGTCAGATTTTATGCGCAAATATCATCCGTTGCAGACTCAAGCATAGAAAAAACCGCCCCTTGTGGATCTGTAATGACACAAAACCGCCCAACTTCAGGCACATCTGTTGGTGGCACACATATTTCACCACCTAGCTTTTGCGCGTGCGCTGCTTTACTGTCACAATCTAATACAGCAAGGTATACCATCCAATGTGGCGGAATATCCTCCCCCCACTCTGCAGTCATTTCTATCATCCCTGCAACCGGGTGGTCATCGACTTTAAATAGCGTATATTCCATCTCCCCCATATCTTTGGTTTCAACTTGCCAATCAAATAACGAAGTATAAAAATCGCGACTTTTCTGACTATTTTTACTCACCAGTTCAAACCAATAAGGGGTATTAGCTTCTAGCTGACGTTGTGTGCCGATATGCCCACCTTCTTGCCATAATGCAAAAATGGCACCCCCAGGCTCTTGCAACATTACCATGCGCCCAGCACCAGCTACATCATGGGGCCCTGCCAACACTTTTGCACCTAATTCCACAGCACGAGCCACACTGTTATCGACATGGGTTACTGCAACATAAGCAAGCCAATGACTCACTGCGCCGTTTTTCTGCTGCTCAGCTGTCATCTGATACATCGCAGCTATATCATCGGCGCCTTTTTGCAGCATAGTGTAATAACAATCTTCACCTATCGGCTGATCTAGAATCTGCCAATCGAATAACTGACTATAAAAGGGTTTTGCTGATTTCCAGTCACTTGAGCACAACTCAATCCAACAAAAGTAACCGGGTCTAAATTCGCTGACAACTGACATCACCATTTCTCCAATGAAACCTAGTCAAGTGAATATAGCAGTGTTCTGGTAATAATGAAGTGCTGCTAAGTCAGATAACCAAGGGTTATTCCTTTAATTGACCGTACTTGGGCGAGCGAGGGCCATACAGCAAACCATTTGTTGACCCTGCAGATAGCAAGCGCTGAGATGCCTCTTGTGATACTTCGAAGCCCATATCGAAGGTACTTTCAATCACTTGATTCAGCACTGCACCAATTAAAGCGCCTGCTAGACTGTTATCATTATCATCGCGATCTTCACTACTAGCAGCTTGAGCGTGTCCCTGCCAGATCACTTGACCAGTTTGTAGATCGACTAACTTTGCAGATAATGCAACCTTAGTGTCGCTATCGATCACAATATAAGAAGTTCCATAATCTTGAACTTCAATATACAAAGCAGCATCTGCAGAGAATATCTCGTGCAGCTTGCTAGGCGCTACATTATGAACGTCGTGTGCAATTGCAAGGCCATTACTTTTAAATGTCTCTTGCACTAACGATACTGGAAACACATAGTACCCCGAATCAGCCAGAGGCTGTATTACGGTTGCCATCACACTGTAAGGTGCAATAACTTCATTTGAGTTATTGATTGGCGGTAATACCAAGATGGATTTAGGATCACTTTGAATAAAAGCGCTATAGTCTTGACTTGGTGACGTTTTACAGCCATTTAGCAAAGTCAACGTAACGAATACCAACGCGCACCTGAACCATTTCATATTATTCTCCCTGTGCATTGACCATGAGAAAGTTAATATAGTGCTGAGACTCAGGAAACAGCTGCTTCTCTTGCTCAAAATAACTAAATCCCTTTGTTTGATCACCTTGAAGTAAATGTAAATATCCAAGGTGAGCATACATTCCCGGCGCAGGACTCAATTGGTTAGCTTCAGCACGTGCTATATCAGACTCTAATTCGGCGATTTGTTCATTCAGTGCCGCCATATCGCCACGAAAAAACGCGTAGACATTGCGCTCATAAGAGCCGTAATAATATTGCGGTGTTGTACTTTGACACCCTGACAATACCAATAGCAACACCACCAAAAATATCGTTTTTTTCATAATTTACCTGAATATTAGATTGCGCTAAATGGGTTTATAAAGGCTGCCAATCGCCCTGTTCAATACCATTTACTAAGTTGTTAACCGCTTCACGAATGGCCAAATCCAATACTTTACCGTTTAACGTTGAGTCATAACTGGCAGTACCACCAAACCCTATTACTTCACGATTAGATAAACTATATTCACCAGCGCCTTGTACCGAGTACACAACTTCCGAACTGTTAACATCAACAATATTCAAGTTGACTTTGGCGTACGCAACTTGCGATTTACCTTTACCCAAAATGCCGAATAATTGTTTATCACCAACTTCTTTTCTACCAAACTCAGATACATCACCAGTCACCACAAAATTAGCGCCTTTGATCTTTTGTTTTGCCCCTGAAAAGCCCGCTTCTTGAGAAATTTCACTCATATTTTCTCTATCTAGCACGACAAATCGATTACTTTGTTGCAGATACGTAGTAAGAATCGTTTTAGCCTGAGAGCCAAGACGATCGGCGCCAGAATTAAAAACACCGTTGAGATAAGCGGAGCGGTTTTGTAACTTACCAACCGCTAACTGGCTCTTCGGGCCATTGTAAGCTTGGTTATATGTTGCCACTTTTGGGCTCTCGAGTGTTCTTGATGCTTCCGTTGCGCAACCCGCAGTCAGTCCAATAAAAGTTAGCGCAAATACAGTCACGAGTTGTTTGTTCATTGTTTATCTCCTAATGAGGTTCAGGCCTTGTAAAAACAGCCCAGAATAATCTGTGCCTTGTTGCTAACTAATGTAATCAAACTTGATGCGCTTTGATGTTAATTTTTGTTTGTCAAAGGTGTACCTCACACTACATTTGGTGAAGTCGTAACAAGACATACTAAGTATAGCCTTGTGCCACCTGTTTGCCTTTTGCAGCAAAGCGCATTAAACCTAGCTAGGTTTATAGAAAATAGTTATTTATATACAAGGTGTTAAAGAAGAAAGAGGAGAGTGGTGCTTAGTGCCATTCGCGGCACTAAACAAAAAAGGTATGATATTGAAGCCAATTTACACTTTTCTACAAATCAACGTTGGCGCATAACCCCTTCTTGGATAGTAGAGGCCACAAGTTCACCTTGACGATTAAAAAACTGCCCTCTGACAAGACCACGGCCATTAGAAGCACTCGGACTATCCACACTATACAAAATCCACTCATCCATTCTAAATGGACGATGAAACCACATCGCATGATCAATGGTTGCAACCTGCATATTCGGCTGCATAAACGACAGCCCGTGTGGTTGCAATGCAGTTGGCAAAAACTCAAAGTCTGACGCATACGCCAATAAATAGTTATGTATTCGACGGTCGTCGGGCATCTCACCATTAGCTTTAAACCAGACGTTCCTAACCGGTGATTGCTTTTTAGGCTGAAAAGGATTTTGGAAGTTAACTGGGCGCATATCCAAGGGCATTTCTTGCGTAAATTTGGCGCGCAACGTTTCTGGAATTAAGTCTGTATGTTCCTGATAAAAATGAAGCGATGACTTTAAACTCTCCGGCTCTGGTACATCTGGCATTAAGGACTGATGAGACAAGCCTGGCTCATCCCCTTGAAATGACGCAGTCATGTAAAAAATCGGCTTGCCATACTGAATAGCGCTAACTCTGCGTGTGCTAAAACTGCGCCCATCACGAATATTCTCAACATCATAAACAATCGGCTTACTCGCATCTCCTGGACGTAAGAAGTACGAATGGAGTGAATTAACATACCGACCTTCAGGCAAGGTATATTTCGCCGCAGACAATGCCTGTCCCATCACTTGACCACCAAATACTTGCGGAAAGCCCAGATCTTGACTCTGCCCACGGTAGATGCCTTGCTCGATCTCCTCGAGGCTAAGAAGATCCAATAGGTTTTGTAATACTTGACTCATGCTGCGCTCCGAACGTCTAGTAGAACTGGCAATAGTAGATATAATGACGTAATACCTTGACCAATCCAAATACATTGCTCAAATGAGTATAATACATCATAACTCAACCTATTGGACTAACCCATATGGCTTATTGGCTGTTTAAAACTGAACCTGATGCTTTCTCAATTGATGATCTCAAAAATGCACCTGAACAGCGGACTTTTTGGGAAGGGATCCGCAACTATCAGGCTCGTAATTTTTTGCGTGATGAAGTGAAGATAGGCGATTTGGTGTTTATTTATCATTCCAGTTGCAAAGTACCCGCGGTAGTTGGTATTGCCCGAGTGATAAAGGCAGCAACTCCAGATCCTCATCAGTTTGATCTCAACAGTGACTACTACGACCCAAAGTCCTCTACAGATAACCCGCGCTGGGTCGGGGTCACTTTAGCTTATGAGAGGCATTTGCGCCCTGTCACACTTCAAGCCATCAAGGCAAATCCAGCATTAACGGAAATTGCGCTAAAAAAAGCAGGTCGGCTATCTGTCATGCCAGTTGTGGATGTTGAATGGCACGCCATATTAGCAATGTCAGGAGCGAGCTAACGCTTGCTCCTATTTTTATTCCACCCATGTTTAGGGACAATACTGATATAAAGCAGCAAGGCGACCCATGAAAACAATAATGTTCCGATTAGCCACCCATTTTTCTCATGACCTTTCGTGCGTTTACTTCCTGCAACCAAAGTGACAGGAAGCACACACAGCACCGAAGATTAACAGTGGGGTTTCGAACATAACCCTGGCCAATTCACCTCTGATGCCAATACACGCTGTGGCGCGATATAATGTAAAATATCACCTCCACTAATGCGGTAATCCAAAGGCGGATTAAGGTCCATATTTAAGCCATTGAGATCATGCGCAACGCCCAATAAGGTCGCGTCATGATGCTGCTTGAAGTAACCAAAAATATCCTCAAAGGTTAAGCTGCCGACCTCAACGGGAATGGTCAAGCTAAATTGTGTGTCACCATGTAGTGTTGATAATAACTCTTCCTGTACTCTACTTGACCCAGGGTCTTGCATGGCACGCACCAAAATTTCAGCAGACATCGACGCTGAACATTCAACGTTGGAACAATGCTCTCTTAATAACAGTGCCTTACTGTCGTCTAAAAAATGGGCTGTGATATGTGCTTCTGGTTTTACAACTCGGCTCAGTTTTAAAGCAGTGGTAAAAGTTTGATTATCGTCGTCACCGTCAATAATGACTTTGTCGGCACGCTCAATATTAATACGGGTTAATTGCTCGTCATCAGTAAAACTTGTTAATCTGGCAAAAGCGACATCTGGATAACTTAATAATGGATGTTCCATCATGTCAGTAACTGCCAGTACTATCTTTCTTTCTTCCCGCTTGTTATCACCTAAAATGTAATCCACCATCTTTTTTGTTCTGACATCATGCCAACCAAAAATTACAATATGATTTTGCAAGTGTGCGAAATCTTTTTCCCCTGTCATGCCTCTTCTCACCCAAAACGTCACAAACTGTCCAGCTTTCCCTAACAACACACCAAATAGCGCTAGGCCAAATGGGATCTGTATTATGGCCACAACCAAACGCCCAAAGTCTGTTGTTGCACTAAAGTCGCCATACCCGACCGTAGAGGTCGTCACGACGTAATAATAAAAAAATGTACTTAGTGGCAATAACGCCGTTTCATTACTGAGCCATAATAACCCCCATGTCACCGACATGTGAATAAGCGTTGCCGTAAACAACAGCTGCCAACTGGCTTTATCGACATGAGCTCGCATCAACACAACTAAGCGCTTAAAAAATATAGGCATATTACTTCCCTATCATATACATACTGCTACCATACTGTAGATTTTACCCAAAAAACAACACGACATATCGACTTCTTTGATATAGTCTTAGAAAAGGTTACAAGAAGTAATGAGGGGTTAACATGGCTGGTGTATTGGCCTCAGTAGATCAACGCACGCAACTGGTGGGTGAAAACCGCCTTGAACTACTATTGTTTCATCTTCATAGTCGCCATTTTTTTGCGCTTAACGTCTTTAAAGTAAAAGAAGTCGTTAAACTCCCTCACCTCAATAAGATGCCTAATGCCCATCCCAAAGTGTGCGGTGTAACCAATATCCGCGGAGAGTCGATCCCAGTTATTGATCTGCGCCAAGCTATCTGTATGCCGCCATGCGAACGAGATAAAGATTGCAATCTAGTCATCACCGAATATAACCGCTCGGTTCAGGCCTTTTTAGTTGGAAAAGTCGACCAAATAATTAACACCACTTGGTCAGACATTATGCCGACCCCCAAATCTGTTGGTCGTAACCACTACCTTACTGCATTGACTAAAATACAACGCAGTGGTGTAGAGCATATTGTTGAAATCATTGATGTAGAGAAAGTGTTAGCTGAAATTGTTGAGTACACCGTCGAGATCCCACAAGGTATTCTTGATAAAGCCATTATCAATGAATTTCATGGTCGCAAGATTTTACATGCGGATGACTCCCCTACCGCACGCAGACAAGTGGCCGATACATTAGCGCAGCTGGGAATCGAGATAATCCCAGCGACTGATGGCCAAGAGGCGCTGAATGTACTAAAACACTGGGCCGATGAAGGCATTGATGTACAAAACGAACTCTTAGCAGTTATCACCGACGCCGAGATGCCCGTTATGGACGGGTATCGCCTGACTTATGAGATCCGTAACGATAGTCGTCTAAAGGATCTTTACGTCATCCTTAATACCTCACTGAGCGGCAGTTTCAATAATGCTATGGTCGAAAAAGTTGGATGTAATGCCTTCTTGTCAAAATTTCAGCCCGACTTGTTAGTGACCGAAGTGCAGAGCCGCCTGAAAGACGTGTTAGAAAACAAATAAACACTGTATAAAAAAACAGTTTTATTTTTCTTATAAATCATAGCGTTGCTTTTCTAAGCCTTGCTTTACTTAGCGAGATGCTGGGATTTAACCCAGTGACTCGGTATACTTGCCATCATTTGAGCAAATAGGCAAAGCAATGGACGTATCAGAACTACTCGACGGCCTTAACGACAAACAGCGCGATGCAGTCGCAGCTCCTCTGCAAAACATGTTAGTGCTCGCGGGCGCGGGGTCAGGTAAAACACGAGTACTTGTTCACCGCATTGCTTGGCTTATGCAAGTTGAACATGCCTCGCCGTTTAGTATTTTCGCGGTAACTTTTACCAACAAGGCTGCCAAAGAAATGCGTGCGCGCGTCGAGGCAACGATAAGTGCTCCTGTTGGTGGTATGTGGATTGGTACCTTCCACGGCCTTGCTCACCGAATGTTACGCGCCCATCATCGTGAAGCAAAACTGCCTGAGTCGTTTCAAATCTTAGACAGCGATGATCAACAGCGGATGATCCGCCGCTTGCTCAAAGCTATGAATATCGATGAGAAAAAATGGCCACCTAAACAGTTAAGCTGGTATATCAGTGCTCGAAAAGATGAAGGGTTAAGGCCAAAAGATATTCAAGCATATGATGTCAATGAACAACTGATGTTAAAAGTTTACAGCGCTTATCAAGATGCTTGCGACAGAGCCGGCTTGGTTGATTTTGCTGAGATCTTACTCCGCTGTTATGAACTGTTACAGCAACAACCGACTTTATTGCGTCATTATCAACAGCGATTTCGCCACATGCTGGTAGACGAATTCCAAGATACCAACAGTATTCAATACTTATGGTTACGCCTGCTTGCTGGAAGCGAAAACAACATCATGATCGTAGGCGATGATGACCAAAGTATATATGGTTGGCGCGGTGCAAAAGTTGAAAACATCAAACGATTCCTAGATGACTTTAACGCACAGACCATTCGCCTTGAGCAAAATTACCGCTCTACCGCGACGATTCTAAAAGCATCAAATGCGCTAATTGAAAATAATTCAGAGCGTATGGGAAAAAGCCTATGGACGGACGGTAATCAAGGTGAACCCATTTCAATTTACGCGGCTTTCAATGAGCTTGATGAAGCAAGATTTGTCGTGGGTAAAATCAAGTCATGGCTGCAAGCTGGTAATGCGCTGAGCGACAGCGCGGTGCTGTATAGAAATAACGCACAATCACGGGTATTAGAAGAAGCACTACTGCAAGAAGGACTAAAGTACCGGATCTACGGTGGTATGCGCTTTTTCGAACGCCAAGAAATAAAAGATGCGCTTTCTTACTTACGCATTATCAGTAACCGTAACGATGATGCCGCCTTTGAGCGCGTTATTAATACTCCAGCACGGGGGATTGGTGATAAAACCCTAAGTCATATTCGCGACTGTGCACGTCATGAATCCTTGTCACTTTGGGATGCAGCAAAAGCAGTGCTGGCGCAAAAACATTTGGCAGGGCGAGCCGCCACCGCAGTCACTAAGTTTATCGACTTAATCGAACAACTAGACGACAAAATCACTGAACTGGAACTTGCGCAGCAAGCACAGACAGCGATTGAACAGTCAGGTTTGATGGCCATGTATCAAGCAGAAAAAGGCGAAAAAGGCCGCGCACGAGTGGAAAACTTGGAAGAACTCATCAGCGCCTGTGGTCAGTATGAACTGCCTATTGATGAAGACTTCACTTCACCGCTACAGGGCTTCTTAGCCTATACCTCATTAGAAGCTGGTGAAGGCCAAGCAGACGAGCACGAAGATGCTGTGCAAATGATGACGCTGCACTCAGCTAAAGGTCTAGAATTCCCCTTAGTATTTATGGTTGGTGTGGAGGAAGGCATGTTTCCATCACAGCAAAGTAATGAAGAGTCCGGTCGACTAGAAGAAGAGCGCCGCCTCTGCTACGTTGGTATGACACGCGCCATGGATAAGCTTTACATTAGCCATGCAGAAAGTCGGCGTTTATATGGTCAAGAAAAGCACCACAGCCCATCACGTTTCCTCCGAGAAATCCCTGAAGACTGTATGGAAGAGATCCGAATTAAAACGCAAATCTCTCGCCCTGCAAATACGGGGAGATTCAGCCCTTCAATCAGCCATGCAACTTTTGAAGAAAGTGGCTTCAACCTTGGACAACGTGTACTACATGCGAAGTTTGGTGCAGGCACCGTATTGAATTACGAAGGCGCAGGAGCGCAATCACGTATTCAAGTCAATTTTGATGACGTGGGTAGCAAGTGGTTAGTGACAGCCTATGCTAGATTACAAGCACTCTAACCTCCCAACCTTACTCAAACAGCTTGCTGATGCCCGCCATCGGCAGCTGTTGCTCGTCACTGGTCGCCAAGCTTGGTGTTATCAACAATCTGAACAACTGCTTACGCAATCAAGTGACTGTTTGGTGCTCAGTAATAACCAATTACTTAGCCAAGCAATATGGCCGGATCACTTACATCAAATACTTGGACAAGAGTTTGACCACCTAATTTACGATGGCTTTAGTGGGATTCTCCCCAACAAAATCGCAGCAGCTGCCGGTACCGTAAAAGCGGGCGGTTTGTTTGTACTACTACTTCCTGAGTTGAGCGAGCTGGAACACTGGATAGACTCCGCAATTCAACGCTGGAGTTCAGAGGGGTATACGCCAACACACAGCTACTTTTTAAACCGATGGCAGCAACTATGGCAGCACCAACCAGCTTGGCAAATTAGCGAAAAACACGAAAGCTCGCTGCCCAAAAATTACCACCCATCGGGCCCGACGACGTGCGGTATCGAAGCGCAGCAACACGTATTATCCCGCATCACTAGTGCACTAATAAATAACCATACTCCTATCTTGCTCAGTGCCGATCGCGGACGCGGTAAGAGTGCGCTTTTAGGGTTACTAGCAGCAAAGCTGCCTGAACAACCATTTGTTATTTGCAGCCGTCATTTCCATGCTTTGCACAGTTGTTTTGCGATGCGTGCGAATACACTCAATCAGCCCGTCAAGCACAATAGCAAAACACTCGCCAATCTAAGTTATCTAGCACCAGATGCGTTACTACAGCAAGCGCCATCTCTGGATAGCAATACGATTTTGTTGATAGACGAAGCAGCCACACTGCCAGTGCCTTTTTTAATTCAAGTTGCGCAGCTTGGCTTTCGTTGTGTATTTTCGAGTACCTTAGTAGGTTATGAAGGAAATGGCCGGGGCTATACCTTAAGGTTTAAACGCCACCTTGCCACCCACTACCCAAAACATCTTGATTTCACTCTAACATCACCTATTCGTTATGCGTCCAATGATCCATTAGAGCAACAAATTCGGCGGTTATTCGCGTTAGAGTGTAAAATCAAACCGCCCTCCTCCTCTTATCAGTACTCAATGCGCGCAATTACACAAGCCGAATTGGCTACGAATAACACATTGCTTGAACAGGTGTTTTCTTTGTTAGTATTGGCGCATTATCAAACCAGTGTTGATGATTTGAGACAACTGTTAGATGCACCAGATCTGTACCTGTACGGCGCTTTTTGCGATGATCAGTTGGTAGCAATTTGTCTCGCGGTATTAGAAGGCGGAATGCCTGACCCATTGGCGCAGGATATTATCAATGGTAAGCGCAGGCCAGCTGGGCACCTGATGTCACAACAGCTCGCCACCACCTACGGCGATCGCCACTTTGTTAGCGCTCATCATGCTCGCATTATCCGTATTGCAGTACACCCAGATATGCAGCGTCGCGGGATTGGCAGCCAACTATTAAGCGCTGTTGAGAACTCGTTGCCTAGGCATATCAGCGCAGTTGGTACCAGTTTTGGCCTCACCACCGAGTTGCTGACATTTTGGCATCAGCAAGGATACCAACCTTTAAAAATCGGTTTTAAACAAGATAAAGCCAGCGGTGAATATGCCTTGATTGCTCTAAAGCCCAGAAAAGAGCCAATATCGGCTTCTTATCAAGCGTTATTTAGGCAAGGGTTTGTCTACCAGTTACGTACGACTTATCAACACCTTGATACTAGTACCGTTACAGCGGTCTTGGCGACACTACAATCACAGCAAGTAAGTAGTGAGCAACTGAGCTACCTGCACTTTCTTTCACACAGTACACCTAATGAACAACAAATATGCCCCTTTTTATGGCAACTTGTCACACTACAACCAATATTAGTTAAAAGCTTAACTAATATTTCCTCAGAATTAATTATTCGGCTAGTATTACAGCAGCATGCAACCCAAGTCGTACAGCAAATGCTAGGACTTTCTGGTAAAAAAGCATTAGTTATTAAATTAAGAGAGGCCTTACAGCAAGTATATGAATATTTCCGGCATTAAACTGCTGCTGTTGGCAGTCATGATTCTGAGCTCGAGCCTTCCATTATCTGCCAAACAAGCGGTCAAAATGGGAATGTCGACGGCACTTTCAGGACCAGCCCAGGAGATTGGTCAGCAGTTAAAAGCCGGTGCAGAGTTACACCTGGATCACTATAATCAACATAAACCGGCTGACGCGTTGCCTGTGACGCTCGAAGCCTTAGACGATGGTTATGAACCGCATAAAACCGTCATCAATGCACGCAAGCTTATTTATGAGCACAAAGTAGATGCGTTATTTGGAGTAATGGGCACCCCTACCTCTTATGCAATTAAGCCCATACTAGAGCACTCCCATATCCCTTTATTAATGCCGTACACAGGCGCTGAGTTTTTACAAAACCCTACTACCTTCGATGTATTCAACCTACGCGCCAGCTACAATAAAGAAACCCAAGATATCATTCACTACTTTGTCGATGAGCTAAAATTCAAACGTATTGCTTTACTTATTCAAGCAGATGAATTTGGCTTAACGGTTGAAAAAGGCCTGACCAAAGCCTTGTCAGAACATGGCATGCGGCCTGTTGTTATTACACGCTTTAGGCGTAATAGTGACGATATAGATAAAGCACTGAAACGAGCTAAGCGCCATAAAATAGAGGCGTTTGCCATGGTTGGTACCTATCAGCCTTTAGCCAAGTTTATTAATCAAGCAAAATTTTCAGGGTTAGAAGCACACTATGCAACGGTTTCTTTTGCTTCTTCTAACGAGCTATTTGCCCGCCTCAAAGGACAGCCTAAGGTACTCGTCACCGAAGTTGTCCCTGATCCTGTGATTTGCAAAGCACAACTGTGTGATCACTTCCGACAGACCATCAATCAAACTAACCTGCCCTTAAATGAACAGGTGTTTGAAGGGTTTCTCAACGCCTATTTACTCACCAGCGCTATTCAAGCTTGTCAGTTGCCGCTGCAAAGTACCTGCCTACTGAATGCGTTACAAGATCAGTTAGAAAATAACCAACTTATTCGTGATGTATTTATGTTGCAACCTGGACAAAAGAAATTGCCAGTTTACCGCTCATTTTTCTAATAATGTTCTATCCTTAGGAGAGATTGACTATAGGCGAGGCTGACATGGATTTAATTAACTTTCGGGTCGGAAAAAAAACAATATCACTGCAAATCCTCGATATTTTATTAACTGAGCGTTACGAAGAAAACTTAACAGACTTACCTAACGACAACCCGAGCTTTCTTGGTGTTAAAGATTATATGGGAATACCCACTCCCATATTCGACTTAGGGATCATCCTCAACAAACGTTCTTCTTATGATACTAACCAAGAACTTGTAGACATGCTTAAAAAGCGAGAAGAAGACCATAAAGAATGGCTACACGCTCTAGAAGCAAGTATTTTTAATGATGCCCCTTTTTTAAAAGCGAAAGATCCAAAACAGTGCGCTTTTGGACAATGGTTTTATAGTTTTAAAACTGACAATGATGATCTCAAAGCGTTACTAAAACGCTTTGAGATCCCACATGAACAGTTACATGCGTTAGCCGATAAACTCCTCACCCTTTGTGCCAAAGGCAACAAGCAAGAAGCATTAGACACGTTAGCGCGAGAGAAAAGAACGACATTCAATAAACTCATGCGACTCTTTGAGTCTGCCCGCGACCAAATTATGCTAGATCATAAGCCTATTATTGTATTCACGACCCAGGATGGCCAAAGCCCCCATATTGGCTTGCTTGTCGACAAAGTCGAAGATAACGTGCACTGTGAAGAAAGCGATATCAAGTCACTTCATGAAATGACCAGTATTGGCTTCGAGATCGATGCACAAACGAAGAAATTAATGAAAGGATTAGTAAAAATGGGTGAACGCCACAGCGTGTTGATTGACCCTAGTGCTATTTTCCGACCAGAACATTTACAACATTATGAGTCAGAAGAAACCGAAGAGTACGGTTTGTTTTAACACTATACAGTTACACACAAAAACGCCGCTATTCGCGGCGTTTTGTACTTTATAATCTGAGCTCAGATTAGTGATTACTTAGCTTGGCGGCTAGCGCGTTTACGCTCGCTTTCAGTCAGTAATTTCTTACGAATACGGATGCTTTCAGGCGTTACTTCTACTAGCTCATCATCATCAATGAACTCAAGCGCTTGTTCTAGCGACATCACGATAGGTGGCACAAGGTTTTGTGCTTCGTCAGTACCTGCTGCACGTACGTTAGTTAACTGCTTACCTTTAAGTGCATTTACCGTTAGGTCGTTGTCACGGCTATGAATACCGATGATCATACCTTCGTAAACCTCAACACCGTGACCGATAAATAGACGACCACGTTCTTGTAGGTTAAATAGTGCGTTTGTTAGCGCTTTACCTGGTGCATTCGCGATTAGTACACCATTCTTGCGCTGACCAATGTTACCGCCTTTGTGTGGACCGTAATGCGAGAACGTGTGGTACATCAAACCAGAACCAGACGTTAACGTCATAAATTCTGTTTGGAAACCAATTAGACCACGTGCAGGCATCATGAAGTCCATACGCACACGACCTTTGCCATCTGGAGACATGTCAGTCATTTCTGCTTTACGAAGACCAAGCTGCTCCATGATAGAACCTTGGTGCTCTTCTTGACAGTCAATGGTTACTGTTTCGTACGGCTCTTCTAGCTGACCATCAACTTCACGTAGGATTACTTCTGGACGAGATACTGCAATCTCGTAGCCTTCACGACGCATATTCTCAATAAGAATACCCAAGTGAAGTTCACCACGACCAGATACACGGAAGCTATCTGGGTTATCGGTTTCTTCAACACGTAGTGCAACGTTGTGCACAAGCTCAGCTTCTAGACGCTCAAGGATATTACGCGAGGTGACGTATTTACCTTCTTGGCCTGAGAATGGAGACGTGTTTACAGAGAAAGTCATTGTTACTGTTGGTTCATCAACAGATAACGGAGGCAATGCTTCAACATTGTTCTGGCAACAGATAGTGTCAGAAATTTTCAGTTCGCCAAGACCTGTGATTGCGATGATATCACCTGCAGTTGCTTGCTCAACCTCATGACGGTCAAGACCTAAGTAACCAAGTACTTGACCTACTTTACCGTTACGTGTTTTACCATCAGCACCGACGATAGTCACCTGTTGGTTAGGCTTAACTGAACCACGCTTGATGCGGCCAACACCGATAACACCTACGTATGAGTTGTAATCAAGCTGAGAAATTTGCATCTGGAACGGACCTTCAGGATCCGCGTTAGGCGCTTCAACTTCATCTACGATAGCTTGGAACATTGGTTCCATGTTGTCAGACGGCTCATCTAGATCAAGTGTTGCCCAGCCGTTGATTGCTGATGCGTAAATCACTTTAAAGTCTAGCTGTTCGTCAGTTGCACCTAAGTTGTCGAATAGGTCAAAAACTTGGTCCATTACCCAATCAGGACGAGCGCCCGGCTTGTCAATTTTGTTGATTACAACAATAGGCTTAAGACCCTGAGCAAACGCCTTTTGTGTTACGAAACGCGTTTGTGGCATCGGACCTTCTTGTGCATCAACTAGTAGTAATACTGAGTCAGCCATCGAAAGAACACGTTCTACTTCACCACCGAAGTCGGCGTGTCCCGGAGTATCTACGATATTGATACGGTAGTCGTTCCACTTGATTGCGGTATTTTTTGCAAGGATGGTGATACCACGTTCTCTTTCAAGATCGTTTGAGTCCATCACTCGCTCTTCATTACCACCGCGCTGCTGTAGTGTACCTGATTGCTCAAGTAGCTTGTCTACAAGCGTTGTTTTACCGTGGTCTACGTGCGCGATAATCGCGATATTTCTTAACTTTTCGATGCTCATATTATTACTCAGTGAAGTTGGCCCTCAGTGATCCTAGTCGATCTACGCAAAAATGCGCGTTGAGATTGCCCGATTGAGAATTAAAGGTCGCGTATTATCTACTATTAATGTGACAGATGAAAGTTTATCCAACATTTTTTTCAATAATCTAGCATGAATTTCTCTGGTAAAGAGGGCAGTAAAACGCGACTAGGTCGAGTCCGATTACAATACTTTGCTCGTCCGATTCTGGACTTAGCCCTTGCAAAAATACAATAAAGCCTATTAATATCATGGCAATAGCGTTTGGCACATACGTTGCTAAAGTACCAATCAAGGTGAAATATTAATAATAAACCATCGTGACACCTCACTGTACTTGGAGCAAATATGGTAACACATTCAATAAACATGGCTTGGCAACGGCTCAAACGTCATATCAGTTATACAGTCACTATTATTCTGACACTTGGGCTCGCACTAGGTGCTTTGGTGTCGACGTACAACCTCAATTATCAATTACTCGCAGCACCACTCCCTTATCCAGATGCGAAGCGGTTGATGTTGTTACGCGGCGCGCTAGTCGATGACAATAATGAAATAAAACAAAGCAACTTTATTCCGCACGCTGGAAGCTTAACGTCTTATGAGAAACAACCCCAATTCCCCGAGATTGAAAGCATAGCACTACAAAACATTAGTATTGATGTGGAGCAAAGCTTGCCAAGTAGTCCTACATTTAATATCGGTGCCATCACCCCTGAGTACATGCAATTACTTGATGCACCGATGGCACTCGGTCGCTACTTTTCCAGCGATGAAGGTCTAGGTAGTCAGCAACCGGTTGCAATGATTTCATATTCTGTGTGGCAACAATATTTCGCTGGTAACCCTGATGTTTTAGAAAAAACGGTGGTTTTTAAAGGCGTCAGTTTCAAAATTATTGGTGTAACGGCCTCACAATTTGACGAACCAGTGCTTTCAACACCAAATTGGCATACTGATGTTTGGCTAACCTATGACTACAACGATTCACCGGCTCCTCAGTGGCAACGTAACAACATTCAAACCTACCAGATCCTAAAATTACATAAGTCAGCAGACTCTCAAACAGCACAGCTGTCTCTGGAAAACTGGTTTAATGAGCAGCTACATCAGCAAACCAGAGGTATGCAAGATTTCGCAAATAGTAGAGTCAAACTGGAATTGATCCCGTTCAAAACTCGTATTGTTGGCGATGCCTCACAGGTCAGCTTGATGATGTTACTTGGCAGCATTGTATTGTTGTTAATTGCACTAAGTAATATCTGTAACTTAGTACTATCGCGAGCTGTAGAGCAACAAAGAAACTTTGCTGTTCAAGCTGCTTTAGGTGCAAGACCAAGCCATTTGTTTCATCACATAGTAACAGAGTTAGGGCTCTTGTTTACCTGCGCGGCCGCGATTTCCCTTGTAGTCGCAACCGCTATTATCTGGTTACTAAAATCTGGCATGGCGGGGCCTCTTGCGCGTTTGCAAACACTACAACTTGAACTGCATACCGTGGTATTTGCTTTAATTACGAGTGCCGCCTTGTGTTTGATGCTCGCTTGGATTGTCAGCCGTCAGCTTAATTATCAGAACATTATTCGCCAATTACAAAGCAGTGGTAAAGGGACTGGTGTACAAATCTCTGCTACCACCCGTAACTTACTCATCTCTTTTCAACTGCTTATTTGCCTCTCTTTGCTTACCGTTTGCCTTGGTGTATTTCAAACAAGCTGGCAGCATTTACAGCGTGAAACGGGCATAAAAGAACAAAATACCTACCAAGTGGCACTGAATCTTGGCACATTACTGCAACAAATGACGCTTGAGGAACGCCGGCAGCTATTACTCTCAGCATTAGACTCCCTGCGGGCATTACCACAAGTCGAGCATGCAGGGATCGGCGGCTACCCTCCCATTTCTTATTGGGTTCCTGGCTTTTCTAGTCGTCAGATGCAATTTGAGCCAGGGATCAAGAAAAACTCATTTGAATTTCAAAGCACGGCTGGTACGGCATCTTACTTTAACGCTTTCGGAACCAAGCTCATTGATGGTAGAGCCTTCACGATGGAAGAAGCCATTAACAACGAGTCCGTCGTTATTATCAATCAGTATCTGGCAAGGCAGCTTAGAGAAAGAGGACAAGTGCTCGGTGCCAAATTATATTCACGTAACAGTCAAAACAGTGTTGAAGTTATTGGCGTAGTCGATGATATTTATCTACCTAATCAGCCAAATATTGCTAGAATTTTTATTCCCGCAATACCAACTGGCTACCCTTTTATCATGATTGAAACTAAGGCCAATGCAGGTATCAGCAAAGCAGAAATAAACCAGCTTTTGGTCGATATTCACCCACAGATGCGAGTCTATAATTTTCAGTCGACAACAACACTACTTGCAACACATTTACAGCGAGATCGTGTCGCCAGCATCTTTACATTGGTATTGTCTGTCATTGCCTTAGTCCTAGCTGCAATCGGGATCTATGGTGTCTGCAAATATAACATTGCATTACGCCGTTTCGAGCTGGGGGTGAGAATGTCCATAGGCGCAACACCGATAACCGTATTGATTCTAATATTAAAGGATAACTTGCGACCCCTACTTATCGCGGTTTGTGCATCTGCATGTATTTTATTGAGTATTTCAGCACTTCAGGATACGCTTGTACCTAATACAGCCAGTAGTATTGTGCACTGGCTAGTATCGTTGGCGGCTGTGATAACTTTAGTTACTGGTGTGACCCTAGCCTCTGCCAGAGACATTATTGCCCGCCCAGCACTGCACGCACTGCGCGGAGAATAATAACATTTTTTACCATCAAGGAAGTTTACTGTGAGTGCCAAGCCTCTAATATTACTAGTCGAAGACAACAGAGAAGTCCGATTAGCAGCAAGATTTGTACTGGAAGATTTAGGCTTAGCTGTAGAAGAAGTCGAAAATCCGGTTCAGGCACTCACTTTCCTCGAGCAACGCCAGCCTAGTCTGATTTTGCTCGATATGAACTTTGAGCTAGATTCCACCTCTGGACAAGAAGGGCTTAGGTTTTTACGTCAACAACAGCAGCTGGGCAACACCATCCCCGTGGTCGCAATGACGGCATGGTCACATACCGAGTTAGTTGTACAAGCAATGCAGCTTGGTGCTGCGGACTTCCTAGAAAAACCATGGAAAAACCAACGTTTCGAGCAAGTCATTCGCCACCAACTCCGACTCAGTGAACTGAGTAATAAAAATCAGGCATTACAACATGCGCTGGCTGGAGAGAAAAGCACCGTGCTTTGGCAGAGCAATGCGATGCAGCAACTGATGGAGCAGCTGGAGATCATGGCACCAACCGATGCAAATATTCTACTTACTGGAGAAAACGGTGTTGGCAAAAGCCTGATAGCGCAGTGGATCCACCAGCACTCAACGCGAGCGATGCAACCATTTATCTCCGTAAATATGGCTACCATTCCCGATCAGCTGTTTGAAAGTGAACTATTCGGTCATACCAAAGGCGCGTTTACCGATGCTAAATCGGATCGTGCCGGACGATTTAAACTGGCTAACCTCGGCACCTTATTCTTAGATGAAATTGGCACACTTCCCATTAATCAGCAGAGTAAACTACTTCGCGTCCTTGAATCTCGAGAATATGAAGCTGTGGGTTCAAGTAAAACCGAAATAGCCGATGTCAGACTAATCAGTGCGACTAATGCCAAATTGGAGCAACAAATCGCCAAAGCAGAGTTTCGTCAAGATTTGTTTTACCGCATCAACACCTTTACTATCGAGATCCCGCCTTTACGCTCACGCCCAGAAGACATTGAGTTACTCGCTCGACATTTTATCAAATCACATGGTAACCGATATGGAAAAAGTGAATGCTCACTTACACCCATGGCGATAGCGCAACTAAAACAGTATGATTGGCCAGGTAATACTAGGGAATTGAGTCATTTATTAGAGCGTGCCGTTTTATTGAGCCGCACAGGAGAGATCAGCACTGAACAACTACAACTAAGTGCATCATCTTCCTTATCGCTAAGCAGCAGTGCAACCGCCCCCTTGCCTCTTATTACGTTGGAGCAAGCTGAGCAGCAATTAATCACACAAGCGCTAGCAAATACCTCTGGAAACAAGCAGCAAGCCGCTGAGTTATTGGGTATTACTAAGCAAGCGCTCTACCGTCGTCTTGAAAAGTATGGCCATAATTAAAGAACCTCTAGCGGGCTACTTTATTGTTAAGTTTATATTGTTGGTAGCCGTTGAAGTTTTCGGGGTTGCTGCACTCAGTTGGCACTTAGACATAAACTTGCCGACGGCTTTGTCTACATCAACCGCGCTAATTATCACCAGCTTTTTGATTATGCAGGGTCTACTATTCAGACAACTCTACATGCGCTGCAAACACTCATTTGAGCGATGTAGCTACCAAGCAGAGGCATGGCTAAAGCGCGACTTTAGCCTCAGAGCTAAACCTACATTCTCAACAGGGGTGGTTGCGCATCTGCACCAGCAACTAAATGGTGTTTCTGAAATGCTTCAAAGTGAAAAAACAGATGAAGATGTACAGTCCTTTTTAGTTGCAGAGTTAATCAGCGTGTTAAACACTCCCATCTTTATTTTCGACCAACGTATGCAACTATGCTTTGGTAATGACGAATGCGTAGAACTTTTCCAAAAACCGTGGCAAACACTAAGATACAGTCCACCAGAAGCAATCGGGCTAACACCTGAACCTAATTGGCATTTCATCGACCCTGAGCGGAATAAGCGATGGCAAGTGAGACACAGTACGTTTACCCGACAAAATTCCTCTTACCATCTCGTTGCTTGCATTGATATTCATCAAGCGCTGCGCGATCAAGAGTTACAAGCTTGGCAGCGATTAATACGTGTCATTAGTCATGAAATACGCAACTCCCTTACTCCTGTCTCAGCGATACTTGAGCGTTTACAGACTCGAGCCAAAGACCCCAGAGATAATGAGGCATTTAATATCGTACTTGAACGATGTTTTCACTTGCAGGATTTCATCCACAAATACAGCCAATTAAATCAACCAATCAAAGTCGACCTTCGGCGAATATCAGGCTTAGAGCTGAGTCAGTCGATTCAAAGCTTTTTCCCAGAGGTGCAATGGCAAGTTGAGTTATCGCCAGCCTATTTTCATGTTGATCCAACGCTTATCAATCAAGTTTTAATAAATATTGTAAAAAATGCGATAGAGGCAAGCTCTGCTCACGCCACCATTACACTGAAAATATATACCAAAGATAATATGGCGTATTTTGAAGTCATTGATGAAGGAAACGGGGTGGCAAACAGCGATAACCTCTTTGTGCCTTTTTACTCAACAAAACAAGCAGGAGAAGGGATAGGTTTGTATATCAGTCGCTACTTTGTTGAGCAAATGTCGGGCACGATCAACCTAACCAACCGACAAGATAAAACGGGAGCTATTTGCCAGCTGAGCTTTCCTGTTTTGATAAATTAATGCTTATCTTACAGTCCAGTTTTTATAACACAGCGTCCATAATCGGACTCCACTCCATCACAAGAATATAAAATAATAACTAGATCAATGGTTTAAAATTTGGCATATGGCTTGCTCAAAGTAAGTTAATCGAACCAATCAAGGTAACTTATGATGGATGTAGTAAAGCAAAAGCAAGTAAGGCCTTTGCAAAAAGTGAGGCTTATCATCGGTGTGTCGATGGTGCTCCTATTCGCTTGGCTTAGCCTTGAGCTATTTTCAACCTCAGATGATTTTAAATTGCAAAGACAGGCGATCATTGTGGGGCAAGTAAAACAAGGTGACTTAAATGTCAGTGTTGATGGTTATGGGGTACTGCGCTCAAATAAACAAAAACTCATCACTACACAAGACCCAGCAACCGTATATGAAATACTTGTTCGCCCTGGTGGAGCTGTTAAGCCCGATACCATTATTCTAAAGATGCAAGATCCAGATCTCACGCAACAGCTGGAAAGTGCAGAAATGGAGCTTAATCGTCAACAAGCCAACTTTCGCCGACAAAAGCTGGCCAATCAGCGTGAGCTACTGATGGAAATGGCTACATTAGCTGAACTAACCAGTCAGCACCAATCACTTGTTATGCGCCGTGAAGCCCAGCAAACATTAAGAGATCAAGGTGTAGTGCCAGCAATTGAGGTCAAGACAGCAGAACTTGAGGAGCAGCAGCTTGCCGAGCGGGTAAAGCTTCAAGAGCAAAGAATAGCGCAGCTAAAGTTGGTACATTCTGAAGATTTAACCATATCACAAGAGCTTATCAATCAAGCACACTCGATCCTTGCTCGATTAGCAGAGCGGGAAGCAAAACTAACCGTACGGGCTGGCACAGAAGGCGTTTTACAACGTTTAGCCGTTGAGCTAGGTCAAAGCGTAGTTGCAGGTCAAGAGCTGGCACAAGTCGGGAGCAGTAAGGATCTCCAAGCTTTAGTTCGAGTATCACAATCCAAAGCAGAGCAAATTCAAGTTGGTCAATCAGCAATGGTCAATACTCGCCGTGAACAAGTACAAGCAAAAGTGACTCGCATCAGCCCTCAAGTCCAAGAGGGAACGATTGAAGTTGAGCTCACCTTTATCAATGGCGTGCCTGATTCAGCAAGGCCTGAACTTAATGTTGATGCACAGATCAACACACATCAACTCAAAAACGTTTTATACGTGGAACGCCCCAGTAATACCCAATCTCATAGTCAGCAAACATTGTTTGTGTTAGAGCAGGATATTGCGGTGCCTCAGTTAGTTTCTTTTGGTATTGATGCCGGAAAGTTCTTGCAAATTGAAAGCGGCATCTCGGCCAATCAACAAATTATATTATCCGATACCAGCACCTATAAAAATGCAAAACAAGTACGGATCATGCAGTAAGTCATCCTCAATATTAGGACTAAGTTATGAAAGAAACGATTTTAAAGATGTCAGATATTACCAAAGTATTTAGCACTGAAGAAATGGAGACACACGCATTACGTGGAATTAACCTCGAGATTGACAAAGGTGATTTTGTTTCAATTTGTGGCCCATCTGGCTGCGGTAAGTCCACTCTACTCTCCATCCTCGGGTTACTCGATATGCCCAGCACAGGGAGTTATGTTATTGAAGGTACAGAAGTCAGCCAACTTAGCTTGACCGCTGCCGCACATATCAGAAATGAAAAAATTGGATTTATATTTCAGTCTTTTAATCTAATCGACGAACTCTCTGTGTATGACAATATTGCGCTACCATTACGCTACCGTCAAAACCCAATGAGTAACTCGGACATTGACCAAGCGGTAATGAGCTGCCTAACAAAAGTCGATATGGCACATCGTACAAAGCACCGCCCTAATCAATTATCTGGTGGACAACAGCAGCGGATAGCGATTGCCAGAGCCTTGGTAGGTAACCCTGCTTTACTGCTTGTGGATGAGCCGACAGGTAACCTCGATTCTAAAAATGGGGATGCGGTAATGGATATGCTTAAAACACTAAACTTGGAAGGCACAACACTATGCATGGTAACGCACGATCCCAGGTATGCAGATATGGCAACACGCAAGCTACATCTGTTAGATGGAAAGATACTGGCTCCACAAGCGCAAACAGCTCACCCTACACTGGTTGATGCGTTTTAAAAGTATTCGGAAATCAAAAGTATCTCAGCACGGGCATGCGTGCTGGGTAATACCAATTTTCTTAATTAAGTGGTCTATGTTGAGGCGAGAAAATCTTGTCGATAACCCCGCTACCGCGTCCTGCTATCGCCAAGGTACCTACCTCCGTGTAAGCAAAGCAAAAATTTTGCTATTTAGTTGTTCTAAATAAGAAATTTTTAACGCTGTTAGCGCCAGATTGACTCCTTCAAATTGAGCAAGTATTAAGTCAAATTGGTATTATTGTCGCATCAGTTTACTTGGTATCAATGCAAGGCAGAGCTTGCGTAGCATAGTTATTTTATGTGAGTCAGATGATAAAAACTTGGTGCTCATGCAAAGTCACCTTCCCCCACATCTATGTGGGGCTGCGCAGCAGACACGCTAATTAAGCGCTGCCCACCCTACCCAAATGCTAAACGGCGCTAAGGCTCCTAAAGCCGCTTTATAGATCAGAGACACAGTAGGATGTAGCGATTTCACACTGATCTCGTTACTCCTTGAGACCAGTAGTAATGAAGTCGCATGTTGCACTTTTTATCAAAATATCAGCCCAATCATTTTGCCTAACAGAGGTTCTTAAACTAATCTGAATTCGAAATTAGCAGCGTGCTACAAAGCAAATTGATAGAGAACGGCGGTAATTACAGAATAGGTCGTTACTCACAGCGAAAGCCAGCACCCACATTCATTTATAGGTAAAAGTAATAAAGGCATGGAACGAACAGCACTACACTTGCGCACCACCGTGTAGCAACAGAGCACCAATTTGGTGCAACACAACAATTGACACGTCATGAAATACTTAAAAAGCCTTTACTTATCATACTGATAAAACTTTGGCACAGATCAAGCTTATCTGTGTTCAATTGCAGTACATTGCAGCAAAATAACCCAACGAGTCGGAGGACACATGTCACAATCGGTTTTAGATTTTATTAAAGAGCACGACGTAAAATTTGTTGATTTACGTTTTACTGATACAAAAGGTAAAGAACAACACGTATCTATCCCACACCATCAAGCCGATGAAGATTTCTTTGAAGACGGCAAGATGTTTGACGGCTCATCTATTGCTGGTTGGAAAGGCATCAACGAATCTGACATGGTGCTTATGCCTGATGCACAAAGCGCAAAGCTAGACCCATTCGCAGAAGAAACAACCCTTATTGTACGTTGTGACGTGGTTGAGCCAAATACACATCAAGGCTACGAGCGCGACCCTCGCTCAGTATCAAAGCGCGCTGAAGAATACATGCGCTCAACGGGTATCGCAGATACGGTTTTATTCGGTCCAGAGCCAGAATTTTTCTTATTTGACGATGTTAAGTTTAAAACAGACATGTCTGGTTCAATGTATAAAATCGATGCAGAAGAAGCATGTTGGAACTCGGACAAAGATTACGAAGGTGGCAACACAGGTCATCGCCCAGGTGTTAAGGGCGGCTACTTCCCAGTTGCACCTGTTGACTCTTCGCAAGACTGGCGTAGCGCTACTTGCCTCGTGTTAGAAGAAATGGGTCAGGTAGTTGAAGCGCACCACCATGAAGTGGCAACCGCTGGCCAAAATGAGATTGCAACTCGCTTTAACACTATGGTGCTAAAAGCAGATGAAATCCAAGAAATGAAGTATGTTATTCACAACATGGCACATCTATACGGCAAAACAGCAACGTTTATGCCTAAACCTATTGTTGGCGATAACGGTTCAGGGATGCACTGCCACCAATCATTAGCTAAAGATGGTAAAAACATTTTTGCTGGCGATAAATACGGCGGTCTATCTGAAGATGCACTTTATTACATCGGCGGTATCATCAAGCACGCTAAAGCAATAAACGCCTTTGCTAACGCATCAACTAACTCATACAAGCGTTTAGTACCAGGATTTGAAGCGCCAGTAATGCTTGCATACTCTGCACGTAACCGCTCTGCATCAATCCGTATTCCAGTGGTGCCATCAGAAAAAGCGCGTCGTATTGAGGTACGCTTCCCAGATCCAACTGCAAACCCATACCTTGCTTTCTCTGCAATGTTAATGGCTGGCCTAGATGGTATCAAGAATAAGATCCACCCTGGTGATGCAATGGATAAAGATTTATATGACTTGCCAGCAGAAGAAGCAGCTGAGATCCCTACCGTTGCGGCTTCACTTGATGAAGCACTTGCTGCGCTAGATGCTGACCGCGAGTTCTTAACTCAAGGTGGCGTATTCACTGACGACTTAATTGACGCTTACATCACGCTTAAGTCAAAAGAAGTTGAAAAATTAAACATGACAACTCACCCTGTTGAGTTCGAAATGTACTACAGCGTATAAGCTCTGTAGTAAACCTGCTACTTGGCTCAATGTGCAGATATTGAGCTTGTAGAGCCTAAACGCATTATGTGTTTCTGGCACTCTTAATCATATGTGTTCTCAAGCCCGCTTATGCGGGCTTTTTTATTCACCGCTATCAAATTCGGCCGAAATCGCATTTGATGAGTAAAAACTCAGCATATTATACCAATTAGCTTAATTAAGTGGTCTATTTTGAAGCGAGAAAATCTTGTCGATAACTAACCAATAATTTCGCTATTTAGTTGTTCTAAAGAAGAAGTTTTAACGCGGTTAGCGTCAGGTTTACTTCTTCAAATTGAGCAAGTATTCAGGCTAATTAGTATAAGCCTAAACTCGCAATTCAAAGTACTCTATACTAAAGTATGATGAGTTATGTAGTTTGGAGAGTTGTGGTGCGTCAGTGGGGTATTTTTTTTTCGGTTAGCATGATGCTAACCATAATAAGCATTGATGCTACTGCCGAGTCCAACCCTAAAATCTATCGCTGGAAAGATAAAAACGGGCATTGGGTTTATTCTGATATACCGAAACCTGGCTCTAAAGAGGTCAAACTACACTCGAACATATTAACCATGCCAAGCATCGATACAAAAGTTTTAGCATCACAATCTGACACTACACCAACCATTACTTATCAAGCTAAGATAACCTCCCCTGAAAATGAACAAACCATTCGTGACAACAGCGGTAGCGTATATGTCACAGGCTCTGTAGAACCTAGGTTTACTCAGGGGTTAAGTGTACAGCTTTATCTAAATGGTGAGGCAACTGGACCAAAACAGTCCAATGCTCAGTTTTCGCTGCGCAATATACATCGTGGTGAACATGCGCTAGTGCTAAAAGTCTTCAATCAAAAAGGTCAAGTTGTCGCCCAAAGTAATGAGCATAAGTTCTATTTACATCGCAACACAGTAAATAACTGATCCTCCAAAAATAATCCCCTTCTACGTGTGTTGCGCACCACCCCTTTGGGTAGGCGGCAAGAGGTTACCTATAATGCTTCCCTTTGAAATTTAACGAGTCACAAAATATTCCCTATGAGCACAAATCAAACGGTTGCGGATTAGCGCTTTATCAAGTTGGCATGATTTATTAATGGATAAGTAAGAGCAAGCTCAGAACGATGAATGTATTGGGCAGGATAATAATTTTCGTACATGTGTAACACACTGTGCTATTCTCATTGCACCAACTTGGTGCACGGTGAACACAAATGGATCAAAACAATTCAATTGACTTAGACAAAGTGTGGCAATCTCTTTCGACTGCAATTTTAGTGCTCGACCATAACCTTACTATTTGCTTTGCGAATTACAGCAGCAGTGAGCTGTTAGGATTGAGTACGAAGCGCCTCACTGGATTGGCCATTGATAATATCTTTAACCATCATCATATTGACCTAGCAAGGCTCTCCAAATATGTACTCCAAGATGGTGTTGATTGCCAGCAGCACAGGGTTGACGTGGTGTTTGTCGATAACCGGGTCGCAACATTAAGCCTTCATGCAAGGCGGATATTGCAGTCAGATCAAGCATATATATTACTAGAGTGCCGCCGTGTTGATGACGCCCTGCGCTATGATCAAGCATCGAATCAGATGCACCAGTTTCAAGCAGCAAGAAATTTGATCCGTGGTTTAGCACATGAGATAAAAAACCCTCTTGGTGGCATTAGAGGTGCGGCGCAATTATTGCAGTATGAAACTGATCAGCAAGAACGGGAAGAATGCGCAGCACTTATCATTGAGCAAGCTGACAGGCTCAGAGAACTTGTAGACAAGTTACTTGGGCCAAACCAATTACCACAAAAAGCGCCGTGTAATATACACCAAGCACTAGAGTCGGTAATTAAGCTCACTACCTTGGAGCGCGATGCAGAGATCAAATTAGTGAAGGATTATGATCCCAGTATCCCAGCCATAGTGATAGATCAGGCGAAAATCCAGCAGGTGCTACTCAATATGCTTCGTAATGCTCAACAAGCACTACAACATGATGGCACTATTACCATCACAACGCGTATTAAGCATCGTCTGCATCATGGCGAGCGGCTGCTTAAAAAAGCGCTACTTGTGCGGATCAGCGATAATGGTCCGGGTATCGCAGAAGAGGTAAAAGAAACGTTATTTTTCCCGATGATAACGAACAAAGAAGGTGGCTCAGGGCTTGGGCTGTCTATTGCACAAACGCTGGTGGAGCAACACCAAGGGTTTATCGAATGCGATAGTTGGCCGGGACACACTGAATTTAGTATCTACCTTCCCTTTGACAACACCGAAACAGGAACCGTGCAATGAAATCAGTGTGGTTAGTCGATGATGACGCTTCAATTAGATTTGTTTTAGAAAAAGCATTAAAGCGAGCAGAGTTTGAAACCGAAAGCTTCGCCAGTGCTCAGGACGTGTTAACTGCGCTTGAATATGAGCAACCCGCAGTGCTGATTTCAGATGTACGTATGCCAGGCATTGATGGTATGGCCTTATTAGACAAGATAGCGAGTCTACACCCAACTTTGCCTGTCATCATTATGACAGCGCATTCTGATTTAGACTCCGCTGTCAATGCGTTCAAAAAAGGCGCTTTCGAGTATCTTGCCAAACCTTTTGACTTAAACGAAGCGGTGTCACTGGTGCAACGAGCATTTCGTGCCAGTCAACAGACTAAAAAACACAAACGCACAAATAGCAAAGCGACTAGCCCGGATATCATAGGCGAAGCACCGGCCATGCAAGAGGTGTTTCGCGCCATTGGGAAACTCTCAGCATCGAGTATGAGTGTACTCATCAACGGTGAGTCCGGATCAGGTAAAGAGTTAGTAGCAGGCGCACTACATAATCATAGTCCGCGCAAAGATGCTGCATTTATTGCGCTCAATATGGCTGCTATACCAAAAGATCTTGTTGAGTCTGAGCTTTTCGGTCATGAAAAAGGGGCTTTCACTGGGGCCGATAGCATGCGTAGAGGACGTTTTGAACAAGCAGATGGCGGTACTTTGTTCCTTGACGAAATTGGTGATATGCCATTGGATGTGCAAACTCGATTATTGCGAGTCCTTGCTGATGGCGAGTTTTATCGCGTTGGGGGCCACAACAGTGTTAAAGTCGATGTTCGAATTGTAGCTGCCACACACCAAAACCTAGAAGCACTGGTAAAACAGGGCAAATTCCGTGAAGATTTGTTTCACCGCCTTAACGTTGTACGTCTCAAGCTACCGGCACTTAGGGAAAGACCTGAGGACATTGCAGCACTATGCGACCATTTTTTAGCAAAAAGTGCCAAAGAGCTAAAAGCTGACCCTAAAATTATCTCCACACAAGCCTTACAAAAAATGCAGGCGTATCATTGGCCTGGTAATGTTCGCCAGCTTGAAAATACCTGTCGTTGGCTAACAGTAATGGCCCCTGGTGAGCTTGTTACTGCTGCTGACTTACCAGAGGAACTAGAGCAACCACAGCAACTCGAAGCCGCTGAGCAAGCCCATTGGCTTGATGCTTTTCAATCTTGGCTTGATACGGAACTGCGTAAAGGCAAAGATCATATTTGGCCAGATATACAGGCACAATTGGAGACGCGTTTAATAAAATCAGCACTGCATGCATGCCATGGTCACAAGCAAGATGCTGCATTAAAGATAGGTTGGGGACGCAACACGTTGACGCGAAAGCTAAAAGAACGCAATATTCAAGATTAAGTTTAGATGATAAATCATTTGCATGAAGTTACTTGAAAATGTCCCACTGATAAAACAGCTAGAGATTATTAATCGCTTAGCCTTTTTTAAAGAATTTACCTTGGCAGAGCGTCAGGTGCTCTTGGAGTCTTTTAGCCATCTATATCTGGTACCACAGCAGCGCCACGCCTTTAAACGCTTTGAAAAAGACAATCGTCTTTATATTGTATTAAGCGGCGAATTTTTGATTTTTAAACAAGATGCCGCTCATGACTTAGGCAAAGTCGGACCCGGAGAGTTCTTAGGTGAAGGCGCATTTATCACAAACCGAGAGCGCAGCACCAGTGCACAAGCGGTAAAAGACAGCATTATATTAGCTATTACTCCTGATGCTCTTACGCGCTTGCCCAATGTGATCCGAGAAAAAATTAAAGACAAGCTGATTGAAGGCATGAGTCATCGTATTGCAAAGCTTAATGCCTTTATTGAAGGTGTAACTGACTAAGTAAAGTAGCCCAAGCAAAACATAAAAGAATGGCACTACACCAAAGCTGCTTGTCTTGCCCGCTGTGATTTGTAATCCACTTTGACTTTGAAATGACATACTGAATAAGCATCATCAGCGGGATAGTAAAGCAGATAAATCCGTAAAAGAGATAACCGAGTACTGCCGTCCACCAAAAATCCGAACTTGTTAAATCCGTTTCATTCACCATCCCAACCATCGGAACCGGAAACTGATACGCATAAATCACTAAAATGGTTAACAGTCCACAACATACCGGTATGGCCACTATCTTGTCGATATTATTTATATCCTTTACCAATAAGTGCTTCCCTCTCTTTGAGTTCGCTAATATGAGCGTATCAAATTAGCTTCCAACAAACACGACTCCATGTGATCTTGTTGGGAAATAAATAATGGGAGCCTTGGCTCCCATTATGTTGATGCGACTTACGCTAATAATTCACTAAACGCATCAAATAGTCGATCTAACTCAGCAATCGTGTTGTAGTGCATACAGCCGATGCGAACAACACCGCCTTTGTCCATTACGCCTAGTTGCTCACATAACCCTTGCGCGTAAAAGTGACCATCCCATACACACATGTGTTTTGCACCTAAAAACTCAGAAACCTCACGAGGTGCAATGCCGTCAAATGTCAGCGCAAACGTTGGTGTACGCTCTGCTAACCTATCGAGCGATGCGATACCAAATAGCTTAATTTGCTTAAACTCCGCTAAACGCGTCAAGAAATGTTGGCTCAGTTGCGTCTCGTGCGCTTTGATGCGTGCAAAAGTTTCCACTAACTTATCACGACGCGGCGTATCGGCACTCATTTCGCTTAAAGAGGCGATATAGTCTATGGCAGCCACAACACCTGCTATTCCTTCAAAGCTCTGAGTACCCGTTTCCCAACGATAAGGGATAATATCTTTTACAGGCTCTACTTTATATGGTGTAAAGCCTTCTAGATGCTCTCGTTTGCCATAAACGATACCAACATGTGGGCCGAAGAACTTATAGGCTGAGCATGCAAGGAAATCACAGTCTAGTGCTTGAACATCAAGTAATTCATGTGGCGCATAGTGAACAGCATCAACAAACACTAACGCACCCACTTGGTGTGCACGCTCGACAATGCGCTTGATGTCATTGATTGAGCCTGTAGTATTAGAGGCATACGTAACAGCAACTAACTTCGTGTTATGATTTAATAACCCTTCTAGCTGTGCCAAATCAAGCGTACAGTCGGTTTCGTTTACCTTAACTGTGTGTACAGTCGCCCCTTTATCTTCAGCAGCTTGACGCCATGAAGATACATTTGAATAGTGATCTGCATTGGTCACAATAACTTCATCGCCAACTTGCCAATCACGTGACACGGCTCGGCTAAAGCTGAATGCAAGGCTAGTCATGTTGGCACCAAAAACGATTTGCTCAACACTCGGTGCATTCAAAAAGTCCGCCACCGCTTGGCGGGCTTCATTCATTAAACTGACCGTTTTGTCGCTTGAGAAAAATGCGCCACCCAAGTTGGAGTTGAAGTAACCAAGGTAGGCTGACATCGCGCTCAACACAGATTGTGGTACTTGAGAGCCACCTGGGCCATCTAGAAAAATAGGAGCAGTCCCGCCGACACTTTGCATCAACGCAGGAAACTGACGACGCACTTGATTTAAATCCATACTACCCTCTTAGGCTGTAAACACGAAGCAATCTAGGTAACCGACTTGCTCGGCATCTAGCTTATTCATTGGTGTTGCGTTATGCCACACTTCACGGTCATTCACCAGTGCAAATAGACCATCTTTGATTTCCATTTTAAAACATGGCTCGGCTTCTTTATGCTCGTATACCAATAATTCACCACCAGCAATATTTTCATGCGAAACACCACATACACACACATGGTCAAAGCCATCTTGGTGCACGCCCTCAGGGGCTGGAGGCGTATCACTTTCTATCGCCAGCATGCGGAACTGATGCACCTCAATATCGCTGTCATCTGCAATACCTGTCATGGTTTTAAATTCTGCAAGCATATGCTTGAAACCATCGGTATTTAGCATCTCTTGTTCTAGGTTTTCGTAAACACGCTCAACATTGCCTTGAAAGGTATTAATTGAATCGTCTTGCACAAAGGCCTTGGTTGGCTGTAATGTTACTTCATTATTGATGAACTTTACCACCGAGTAGCGACGTTTTCTAAATGCGCCATCAGCATAAGGGTTGTCTGGAAGCTGGCTAAAATACGGCTTCACTGCATCAATATGCTGCTGTGGTAAAAAGCGTAGTTGTAATAAATTCTGGTTGTTTACTGTTGTCATGATCCTCTCGCCCATTGATGAGAATTTGCCGATAATTCTAATAAAACTAGAGAAAATTACTGTTTAAAAAAACGGGATTTTAATCACTAAAACGCAATAAAAACCCACTAATTACAACTTTAATAGATTACTTATCTAGATTTAAAATAAAGCTTGATAACACCATTTAATTTGAGCGTTTTATGCGCATAAAAAAAGCCAGCAAGTGCTGGCTTTTTATCTCAATGTATTCTAAACGCGTAATTAAACTGCTTGTTGAATGATCACTGAGTCTGCTTTTTTAGTGTACTGAGGCATCTTGTGGAAGTTCAAGTAACGGTACGTGTCAGCAGCCGTTGCATTGATTTTCTCTGCATACTCTTGATATTCAGCAGGTGTTGGTAATTTACCAAGAATAGCAGCGACAGCTGCAAGTTCTGCTGATGCAAGGAATACATTTGCACCTGTACCTAGGCGGTTAGGGAAGTTACGAGTAGAGGTAGACACCACTGTTGCTTTATCAGCAACACGTGCTTGGTTACCCATACATAGTGAACATCCAGGCGTTTCGATACGTGCACCTACACGGCCATAAATACCATAGTAACCTTCGTCAGTTAACTGATCGCGGTCCATCTTCGTTGGTGGAGCAACCCATAGTTGCGTTGGTAGACGACCACCGAAGTTATCTAGTAGTTTACCAGCTGCACGGAAGTGACCGATGTTAGTCATACAAGAACCGATGAATACTTCATCGATTTTCTCACCAGTTACCGCTGAAAGTAAACGTGCGTCATCAGGGTCATTCGGTGCACAAAGGATTGGCTCTTTGATATCTGCAAGGTCAATCTCAATAGTGTGCGCGTATTCTGCATCCGCGTCTGCTGTCATTAGCTCTGGGTTTGCTAACCACTCTTGCATCTTAGTGATACGACGCTCAATAGTACGTACATCACCATAGCCTTCAGAGATCATCCACTTAAGCATCACGATGTTAGAGTTTAGGTACTCTTCAATAGACGCTTGTGAAAGTTTAACGGTACAACCTGCTGCACTGCGCTCTGCAGAAGCGTCAGATAGTTCGAACGCTTGCTCAACAGTTAGATGTTCAACACCTTCGATTTCAAGGATGCGACCAGAGAATTCGTTGATCTTACCTTTTTTCTCAACCGTCAATAGACCTTGCTGAATTGCATAGTAAGGGATAGCGTGTACTAGGTCACGTAGTGTGATACCTGGCTGCATTTCACCTTTAAAGCGAACAAGGATTGACTCAGGCATATCAAGTGGCATTACACCTGTTGCAGCTGCAAATGCTACCGCACCAGAACCTGCTGGGAATGAAATACCTAACGGGAAACGAGTATGTGAGTCACCACCTGTACCTACTGTATCAGGTAGTAGCATACGGTTTAGCCACGAGTGGATAACACCGTCACCTGGACGTAGCGATACACCGCCACGGTTCATGATGAAATCAGGAAGTGTGTGGTGTGTGTTTACGTCGATTGGCTTAGGATAAGCTGATGTGTGGCAGAATGACTGCATTGTCAGGTCAGCAGAGAAGCCAAGACAAGCAAGATCTTTAAGCTCATCACGCGTCATAGGACCCGTGGTATCCTGAGAACCTACCGTTGTCATTGTTGGTTCACAGTATTGACCTGGGCGTACACCCGGCATGTTACATGCTTTACCTACCATTTTCTGTGCAAGGGTAAAGCCCTTTCCAGAATCCGCCACTAGTTTTGGCTTACGGAAGATGTCTTCAGCTTCAAGACCAAGAGAGGTACGTGCCTTGTCTGTTAGACCGCGACCGATGATAAGTGGAATACGACCACCAGCACGCACTTCATCAAGAATTACGTCTGATTTTAGTGAGAAAGTCGAAATAACTTCGTCTGTACCGTGACGCTTAACTACACCTTCGTATGGGAAGATGTCGATTTGGTCGCCCATGTTTAGTTCGTCAACTGGAAGTTCAATAGGTAGTGCACCTGAATCTTCCATGGTGTTGAAGAAGATAGGTGCAATTTTACCACCTAGACAGACACCGCCAACGCGCTTGTTTGGTACGAATGGGATGTCATCACCCATGAACCAAAGTACTGAGTTAGTTGCAGATTTACGAGATGAACCGGTACCAACAACATCACCCACGTATGCTAGCGGTAAACCTTTACCATTCAGCGCTTCAAGCTGTGCGATAGGACCTACTTCACCAGGTTTGTCTGGGTTGATACCATCACGCTCGTTTTTAAGCATAGCCAGTGCGTGTAATGGGATATCTGGACGAGACCAAGCGTCTGGTGCTGGAGACAAGTCATCTGTGTTTGTCTCACCCGTTACTTTGAATACAGTTACAGAAATTTTGTCTGCAACCGCTGGCTTCTCAAGGAACCATTCTGCATTTGCCCATGATTCAATAACTTGCTTAGCAAACTCGTTGCCAGCTTTTGCTTTTTCTTCTACGTCGTAGAATGCGTCAAACATCAGTAGTGTATGAGATAAACCTTTAGCAACGATAGGTGCAAGTGTTGCATCGTCTAACAGGTCAATCATTGGCGCGATGTTATAACCACCTAGCATAGTACCAAGTAGCTCAGCTGCATACTCTTTTGAAATAAGTGGTGATTCAGCTTCGCCTTTCGCTACCGCAGCCAAAAAGCCCGCTTTTACATAAGCCGCGTCATCTACACCTGGCGGTACACGGTTAATGAATAAATCAACAATAAACTCTTCTTCACCAGCCGGTGGAGTTTTTAATAATTCGATAAGGTCAGCAGTTTGCTGCGCGTCTAACGGCTTAGGCACGATACCTTGCGCGGCACGCTCTTCTACGTGTTTACGATATTCTTGAAGCACAATATTGCCCTCTTGGTGACGTGGACAGACAAGTAAATGATCTGGCTGCGGTTATTAGTGAAACCGGCTGAACCATTCCCTTGACCATAAAATATAATGATCAATTATAAGGTCTTTGAGTATAGATGAAAATCTTGCATGCGATACCTCGCCTTATAGTCACTATAAATACTATGAATAAGCATGGTGGAACAAGTATATTTTGATGAATATTAGTCAAACGAGAATCATTTAAATTTTGTAAAAGCGCGCAATTAATTGGATCAAAAAAGGCTCCAATAGGAGCCTTTTTGCATAAGTTAAGTGAACATTAACGCTTAACTTTTACTTTTTCTTTAGAAGAAACGTGCGCTTCTACACGGCGGTTTTCCGCATGTGCTTTTAGCGTATTCGCTGGATTCTTCAAACGCTCCTCACCGTAACCCACTGTGGTAATACGCATTGAATCAATACCCATATCAACGAGTTTTTCAGCAACGTTTTTCGCGCGGCGCTCAGACAGTTGTTGGTTGTAATCAGCATCACCGACAGCTGACGCGTGACCTTCAATCAAAACGTCTGCGTTTTTATGTTCTTTTAAGAACTTAGCTACAGCATTGATGTCATCGACATATTGCTGAGAGAAAGTGGCATCATCGTGTGGGAAACGCACTAGCAGGCTCACTTTGTCTTCTTTCGTTTCGTACAAAGTACAGCCAGACGCGTCAACTGCATCCGTCATTGGTGTATTTGCACATTTATCTTCGCTATCCACTACGCCATCTTTGTCACTGTCTTGCGGTGCTTGTGCAACAACAGGTGCTGGAGCTGGTGCAACTGCTTCTGATTTACCTGCACTACCGAACGAGTAGTTAATACCAATTTTACCACCTACATCAGTAAAACCAGCTTCTAACCCCTGATACACAGCAGCCTCAGCATTTAAAAATAGGTGCTCAGTAAAGTGGTGACGTACACCCGCACCTAAGTTTGCGAAGGTGTTATCTGAAATGGCATCTAAGTTCATTTTTTTCAAACCAACTAGACCGTAGAATGGGCCACCATCAAAGTGATATAGACCATCGATACCATAGCGCTCAGCGTCAAGCGAACCATTACTGATCCCACCTAAATCAAAGTCCATGTCTGCATATTCAATACGACCGCTCCAAAACTTATCAAAGCGGTAGCCAATTTCAGCCCCCCAACCCGTTGAGTCCTCAACATCTAAACCAGCCATGTCACGGTGATTTTGCCAGTCGGCATCATAGTAGTCACCAAACACCCCAAGATATACGCCTTCAGTTGGCTCGGTGGTATTTGCATGTGCAGTGGCTGATGCAGCCATCGCAACTAGTAAACTCAAAGTTTTAATTTTCATCATTCCTTCCCATCTCTGTTAGTTAACGCATTGAGTATTGACTCTGACAGTCTATCAGAAAATGCGCCGACTGATTACGTTGCAGAGATAATATTAGCTTGTCTATTAATGTTTACTTAACGTTACATCCAGAATTTTCGCCAAATATCCACTAATGCTGATGGCCAAACAAGATACGGTAGAGCCCCTGTTCCTGTAATAGTTCATCATGAGCTCCATATTGGGATACAGAACCGTCATCAAGCACATAAATTAAGTCGGCTTGTTTAATTGCACTCAAGCGATGAGCGATAATCAGTGTGGTTCTGCTCGCTAAGAAAGCCTGTAAATTACGATGAATTTTGGCTTCTGTTTCAATATCAAGCGCTGATGTTGCTTCATCCAATACCACCACTTTTGGATCCGCAACAACCATACGGGCGATGGCAAGTCGCTGTTTCTGTCCACCTGATAATTTAATACCATTGCGACCAACTTGGGCGTCTAACTTGTCTTCCAACATCATTACAGTGCTGGCAAGTTCTGCAACTTGTAACGCTTGCCAAAGCACATCATCAGCTACCGTTCTTCCCATTGCCAGATTTTCACGAATACTGGCATTAAAGAGTATGGGTTGTTGTAATACAGTGACAATATTATCTCTTACAGCGTCATAGCCAATTTGCTCTACTGGTTTATCATTAATGTGAATATCACCACTTTGCTTTTCATATAACCCTAACAGCAGCTGCACTAATGTTGATTTCCCTCCTCCAGAGACCGCCACCAGAGCCACTTTCTTACCTGCTGGAATGTGTAACGAAACTTGTTTTAGTACGGGCTGCTCTGCAACATAGGCAAAATCAATATTGTTGAACTTAATATCCACTTGAGCAGAATCAAACACCGAATGCGTTGCAGGATACTGTGCCTCGGTGGCAAAATTAAATACTTGATTGAGCCGCGTTAATGCCGCTGATGCCCCATAATAAGCATATTGAATACCCAAGATTTCCTGAACCGGTCCCATCATAAACCACAGGTATCCAAATACCGCAAATATCTGCCCTACGGTTAAGTCAGAAAACACCACCATAAACATGGCAACAGCACGGAAAAACTCGAACCCAACCAAAAACACCGTAAAGCTTAGGCGATTAACGGCATCCGTTTTCCATTGTGACTGCACAGCGAAATGTTTGAGATCTTTGGCAGCTACTTTAACTTGTTCAAAGTAAGTGCCTTCACGACGTACCGCTTTTAATTGAGAAATTGCATCTAACGTCTCTACTAACGCTGTTTGTAATGCCTCAAACGCTGCATTTTCTTCCTTTTTTAGCTCTTTAACATGTTTACCAAATTGCCGAGAAAAATAGATAACCGCAGGATTAAGTAGCAAAATAACCAGTCCAAGCACCCAATCAATCCACAGTAAAATAGCTGCAGTACCAACGATGGTCAGTAACCCTATCAAAAAGCGAGACAAGGTCTGACTAATAAACTTATCTAATGTTTCCACATCCGTGATACAACGTGAACTAATAGCCGCACCACCTTGACTTTCATACTCTTTGAGTTGCACCTTAGGCAAGTGAGAGAGCAAGCGTTCACGGATCTCATAACTAATCCCCTTGCCAATAATTGTGAATTGTCGAGACTGCATCACCCCCAATACTAAACTAGCAAGTCGCATGGCAATAACAGCCAGCAAAATAACAATGATATAAGCACTCGGCTGGTGCCAATGCTGTGGCAGTATTGAGTTCATCCAATTCACGGCAGGGCCTGGAGTGTTAAGTAGCACTTCATCCACTAGCAGCGGCATCATTAACGGAATGGGCACACTGACCAAGGCCGCAAACAACGCAATAATGTGCGCTGAAATTAGTGGGCGCTTTTGCTCAAGTACCTTATCTTTGATCTCTTGCCAAGAAAGCTGATTTTTTGCCATTTAGGTTCCACAAAAAGTTTTATAGTGTGCGGGTGTGGATGCCTTCATCCACATCTCAGGATAGTCCTTATATTCGTAAGGGCTGTTGAGTGCCAGTAGCCAATCATCAAGCGATTCACTCGACCCACTCTGATTAAACTGTTCAATCTCAGCTTCTACCAGTGCGTTTCTAGGGATCAAAATTGGATTTGCTTGACTCATCAAGTGCATCGCGACATCATCTGACGCACGCCTTTGCTGCCAACGTTGCTGCCAACTATCCAGTTCACTGGGTATTTGTAAGGTCTTATTTGGATTTCCAAGCAAAGTGTTCGTAAGCGCTGCAAAGGTATTAGTAAAGTCAAGTGAATGCTCAGTCATTAGCTTGAGCAAGTCGGCAAGTAAAACATCATCGGCATCGTGCCACTCGTCAATTCCTAACTTTGCCGCCCACATGTCTTTATATTTACGATTAAAAGACTCTGAGAACTCTGTCAATATTTGACTTAGAGCTGCGATACCCTGCTGCTCATCTTGCCACAACACCAACAAGGACTCCGCCAGTCGCGCACAATTCCAGTTCATGATATTTGGTTGATTGCCAAACGCATAACGCCCCTGCCTATCAATTGAGCTATATACTGCGTTAAAATCAAACTTTTCCATCATGGCGCACGGACCATAGTCTATGGTTTCACCACTGAGCAAAATATTGTCTGTGTTCATAACGCCATGAATAAAGCCCACTCGCATCCACTCTACCGCCAAGTCCACCAGCTGCTCACATACCTCACGGAACAGTTCAAGCACATCACGCTCCGAGCGCACCGCTAAACCGTCAAATAATTGCACACCTAGCTGCTGTAACAGTTGCCATAGCCCCGCCTGATTCTCTTGAGTGGCAAGATATTGCAAAGTGCCGATACGAATATGACTCTTAGCCACACGACACACCACAGCACCAGGCACCTCAGTTTGACGATAAACTCGATGGCCGGTTGTGACTACCGATAAGCACTCTGTTGTTGGCACCCCAAGCGCAGCCATTGCCTGACTCATTATAAACTCTCTAACAGCAGGGCCCAGCGCGCAAAAACCATCACCACCACGCGAGAAGCGCGTTGCACCAGAGCCTTTTAAGTGCAGGTCATATTGTGTGCCATCTTCAAGTTTAACCCCACCAATAAGGTGAGCGCGACCATCTCCTAGCAGTGGGTTAAATTGACCAAATTGATGGCCACTATATGCTAGGCTTGCCGGCTTAATCTCTCCAAGCGGTTGCTGGCCACTCAACAATGCCGCCAGTGCTGTATCGTCAACATGACTAAGACCCAACTTCTCCAATAAAGGAGCATGCTTTAACAGCAAAACGGGTTGATTAAATTTTGTAGGCTGCTCATCAAAAAGCAGCTCTGTGCCTTGATAGGGCTGAAAAAACGCCATCCAACTTTCTCCCTCTTTCACTAGCGAACGTTTTCACCTACGCTCATCGCTACGATTTGGCTTAATTCTTGTAGACTGAAACCACTATACTGACGCATTTCATTGAAAAATTGTTGTGCTGCTAATAATGACTTTTGGCTTTGTAGCCCACCATCAATAACAGCTTCTGCGCGCAGTACCGTTTCTACATCTTTACTCAACAAAAAGGTGTCTTTTCCCAAAACTCTCAGTGCGTAAGGACCTGTATTACCCCCCAAACGCGCACCATGTTTTTTCAGATACAACCATAATCCAACAATATTATCTTCAGGCCAGCTAGCAACAAACTCACTAAAGCGGCCATACTGCTGCTGTACTTCAAAAATCATATGACAATTATCAGCGATACTTTTCACTTTTTTGGCATTACGAATGATACGTTCATCTTGACTACGCTGTTCATACATTTCTGGTGACATCATCAGTAGCTTGTCGATAGAAAACTGCCAAAAAACCTCTCTAAACCCTTCCCACTTGCTGTCAACGACAGACCAATAAAAGCCACTTTGAAATACTTTTCGGGTAAATTCCTCCAGCCATTGGTCATCACTGAGCGCACGTAGGCTTTCTGGACTTAACGGTTTACTTAATTTTGCTGCAAGTGCCGCTTCCGAACCTTTGCGCTGAGCAGCTCTTTGATAAATATTGTCGAATACGTTCATGCTCGCTACTGAATTTACTGGATAGTTATTACAGGGTAACTGATCTGAAATATTGATGTCAGAGGTTTTCTACAAATAGCAACAAGATATGTTGATAATTGACCGTTGGGGATCGCAACGGCCAATTAAAGTTAGGGGAATAGGAAAGTTATACCAATTTGCTTAATTAAGTGGTCTATTTTGAGGCGAGAAAATCTTGTCGATAACCCCGCTAACGCGTCCTGCTATCGCCAAGGTACCTACATCCGTGTAGGCAAGGCAAAAATTTTGCTATTTAGTTGTTATAAATAAGAAATTTTTAACGCTGTTAGCGTCAGATTTACTCCTTCAAATTGAGCAAGTATTAAGTCAAATTGGTATTAAGCGAGCGTTGGTATTGGTGTAACAGGTGATTGTGTTACCTCTGTTAAACAGCCATTTTCCATCTTGAGTAATCTATCTGCCAAAGCAAAGTATTTATCATCATGAGTGATGACTAGTACTGTCTTTCCTTTGTCTCTCAGCTCTGGTAACAACTCTCGGTAAAATACATCTTTGAAAACAGGGTCTTGATCAGCAGCCCATTCATCAAATAAGTAAAACGGTCGATCCTCTAAATAAGCAACGACCAGTGCAAGGCGCTTGCGCTGACCCTGAGAAAGACGCTGCGTGGTAAAACGGCCAGCCTCGATACTTACCTTATGATGTAGATTCAGCTTACGAATTAGCGCGTTACCTTTTTGCTCCAATTGTTCACATGGCACGTTTAACAGGCGATCAAATAGGTAATAGTCACCAAACACAGTGCTAAACAACTGCCGATAGCCATCTAAATCAGTGCATGTGATCGCTTGATTATCTACTTTGATCTGCCCCTCATCAGCTTCATATAGGCCGCACAGCACTTTAGCAAAAGTAGTCTTGCCACTGCCGTTACCACCAACTAGGTAAATCAACTCACCCTTTTTAAACCCAATATCAATCGGCTGCAATGAAAATATATCGTCACTTTGCTCATGATAGTAGCGATGACATAGCGACTGTAATTGAATGCGTTCAAAGCTTGCAAGTGCTGGTACCCGACTCTCATCCTCATTGACCAGCTCATCACTTAGTGTCTTAATGGTGTTCGCAGAGGCTTGTGCAGCAAATGCTCTGGGTATGTTGGCAAGTAAGGTTTCAAGAGGCGTAAGCATATACAAAAACAATAATGCAAAGCCCGACATAATACGCTGACTCTCTTCACCGGTTTGCTGTGAAAGGAAGAAAAGTGCGCCACCAATGAAAGTAAAAATTAAAAAGCCACCCCACGATGATGCCATGTGTAATATTGATACCCCTTCGATACGTTCTTTACGCAAGGCATCTATGGCTGGATGGAGGACTTCTTGTTTAAAAAACGTGCGCTTACTGCGATTAAGCTTAAGCTCTTTAATGCCGTCTGTTATGGCATCAAACTGATGGAAAAGGCCATCCTGCATCGCCGCTGCATTAGCAATTTTCTTGAAGGCTATATTGTTTGCAAAGCTATAACTCACCGAGCCAAGTACTAAGGTGAGCAGCGCAAAAAGAAAGATAACCCAATCTAGCCACGCCATGTATACAAAAGCACCTAAGACTATCATGGCATTTGTTAAAATCCCTGGCATACTCATAAAAAACCCTGCAACCTTGAGGCTATGCTCAGTTAAGCAAGATTTGATCTTTGCGTCTCCTTGCGCTTCTATATTGCTGATTTTCGCTTCTATGGTTTTATCTGCAACTAACTTTCGCAATTCAGCCTGACTATGCTCACTGAGCTGCTCAGCGACCAACTTGGAAATAAGTTGTACCACAACACCCGCTAAGGCAAGCGCAGCAAACACCATAAAATACTCAGTTTGGCGTTCACCATTAGCATTAATAATTTCGTTGATCAGTGCTACCAATGAAACACTGATAATGCCAAAAATAATACTGCTAAGCGCTGTCGCAACAAAGCGCTGCCAAGTCTTTTTTATCAGAAAAACTAACACGATTTCTCCCAAGGATGATCAAATCCCTTACAGGACGACTTTGAACTAAAAAAATTCACTTGGATCGCGTCATATATTAAAAACCCGATAGCCTAAATCATGTTACCTATTCTCAAACCTTACTTGTCACCAACACTTGAACAATACGCACGCGGCGTTTCATTAATCAGCGAGACGCAAACGCCATTGTCTCAACAACTCGAGCGCGTAGTGACACTTAGCGAGGCAATTGCGCAATTCAGTGCTGCCAAAGGAGTGAAAGGTAAAAGAGCACAAGCTTCGGTATGGCATATGCACTACACCTTACAGATCATGCCTTCGGTGCTGTTTGTACACAGCGTGTTAAATCGTAAACTGCCTTTTGCAACTGAGCAGGTAAGCATAGACACCAATCATTGGCAGCTACAATTACCACACCAAGGCACCGCTATGGCTTCGCAGCCTACCTTGGAAAAATACGACAGCTTCATCTTTGAGCACTTGGTGCCCTTACATCGTTTCTTAGTACAGCACTTTGGTGTGCCTGAACCTGCTTTATGGAGCAATTGCGCTTTTAGACTAAGGCAGTTTTTCCCCACAATCCTTCATTATACTGGCAGGCGCACAGAGACGCAGGAAGACTTTGAGACCCTCACCCAGTTAAAATTCTTAGGACAACTGCCTAACCCATTTTACGCACCTCGAATCGAGCTTAGTGATACACATGGACCTTATCAATTAAGAGCATCCTGTTGCTTTTTACACAAGGTAAGTAATAGCAAGCTTTGCCGTGACTGCCCCAAACAACCACATCATGCCGATGCACGCCAACAACAGCGAGCTCTGTATAAAACAATGATGGCAACTAACGACATATAAATCTAAATCTTTATTGTTTACCTTCGTCTTGATGTCAATTAATTCGTTTTCACTGCTGCTTTGTCAGCGAGGTGTGCTCATGGACTTCAGTCAAGTTATTCAGCTCGAACAATATGCAAAAGCCGCGCAGTTTAACCCAGAGAAAAACTGCCTCTTTACCACAGGAACGCACTGCCTAGTCAGTCAAGGCGTGCGCAAACGCATTACGCTACCGATCAACGATACCGCACAACTGGTTGCCAACATTACCGCTAACATGCGTGACCTGCCTGATGACACCATCGCATTTGCAGCACTGCCGTTTTGCAAAACAGAACAGGCACAAGTAATCATTCCGGAAAAGGTATCGCGCTGGGATAAAGCCGCGTTTAACGCTTGGTTTGATGCTGAATTGGCTCCTGTTCATGGGCAAAAGAACCACCTATCAGCAATTACAGACATTCAATCGCAGGCGCAATTTGAGCAAGCGGTTGTCCAAGCGAAGCAATTATTCGACAGCGAGCAGCTAGACAAAATTGTACTCAGTAAGCAAACACAGCTGGATTTCGATCGGCCAATAAATCACCACTTGGTACTGCGTAATTTATTGCAGCAAAGTCAGTCAGGGTATCACTTTTCATTCCCGACGATAGATGGCGCGACATTAATGGGAGTAAGCCCTGAGCTGTTACTTAAAAAGCAAGCTGAAGCGTTAACCACCAACCCATTAGCTGGGTCTATTCCACGAGATCCGTGTCCAAAGGAAGAAGCCCATCGACGCAGCGTATTATTTGCATCGAAAAAGGATAGATATGAGCATGCTGTGGTCATTGAAGACATCCAGCAAGTACTTAGTCCATTCTGCAATAAGTTGAAGATTCCTGCCCAGCCGGAATTATTAAGTACTGCCACCATGTGGCATTTATCCACTGTGATCTCTGGTGCCTTACAACACCCTGAAACTCACAGCTTGATGATTGCCAACCAACTGCACCCCACCCCTGCGCTATGCGGTAAGCCGACCTCTGTTGCCTATCCAAAAATAGCGGAACTAGAACAACATAGCAGAGGCTTATTCTCAGGAATAATTGGCTGGTTTGATAAGCAGGGTAACGGTGAATGGGTAGTGGTAATACGTTGTGCGCAGCTATATAAACACACTGCGACACTCTTTGCTGGCGCAGGCATAGTGGCGGCTTCTGATCCCCGCTCGGAGTGGTTAGAAACAGAGGCAAAACTCAATACCATGTTGAATGCACTCGAAATAAAGCAAACATACTACGCAATGAGAAATAAACTCCATGAAGCAAATTGATTTTACCCCTTGGCCCCCTGAGCTAGCAAAGCGCTATCGTGAAAAAGGTTATTGGCAAGACCGCCCGCTAACTTCAGTCATCAGTGATCAGCTCGCACAACATGGCGATAAACCAGCCGTTATTGATGCTCACCGTAGTTTGACGTATCAAGAGCTTGAAGCGTATAGCGATCACTTGGCTGCTTACCTTGCCGCTCAAGGGATCCAGCAAGGAGATACTGCGCTTATTCAACTGGCAAACCAAGTTGAATTTTATATTAGCTTATTTGCTTTGCTAAAGTTAGGCGCAGCCCCCGTATGTGCGCTGTTTAGCCATAAACAGACAGAAATTAACAGTTACTGCGAGCAACTTGAACCAACAGTACTGATTGTCTCTTCAGCGCATGAGCTGTATCGTGATGACGCTTTTATTCAAACATTACAACAACAGTACCCAAGTATTCGCACGACGTTGGTGGATCACCCCAAAGGTAATAGCCTATTAAAACAGGCCTACCTTCAGCCCCGCGCATTTATTGCCCCAGATTTAAACCCTGAACACGTGGCGTTCTTCCAACTTTCGGGCGGCAGTACAGGAACACCTAAACTTATTCCGCGAACCCACAATGACTATTTGTACTCTGTGGTCGCCAGCAAAGATATTTGCGAATTAACAGAGCAACATGTTTATTTATGCGCCCTCCCTGCGCCTCATAACTTTCCACTAAGCTCCCCTGGCGCACTTGGGGTTTTTGCCGCAGGCGGCACTGTTGTGATGGCAAACGATCCCAGCCCAAGCAGTTGCTTCCAGTTAATAGAAAGATACCAAGTTACCCATACGGCTTTAGTTCCTCCAGCCTTACAACTGTGGTTACAGCACGCACCAAAAAGCGCACATAACTTACAAAGCCTCGCGGTAATTCAAGTGGGTGGCGCTAAATTAAGCCTGACCATTGCAGAGCAAGTTAAGCCACTACTTGGCTGCCAGCTACAACAAGTATTTGGCATGGCTGAAGGGTTGGTTAACTATACCCGCTATGATGATGATCTTTGGCATATCCTTCATACACAAGGTCGACCAATCAGTGAAGACGATGAAATCAAAGTCGTCGATGAGCAAGGTAACTTAGTACCAGATGGTGAAGAAGGGCGACTCTTAACAAGAGGGCCTTATACAATTCGCGGTTACTATCGCTCACCTGAACATAATCAAAGTGCCTTTGATGAGCATGGTTTTTATAGCTCCGGAGACTTGGTAAAACGTTTACCATCTGGCCACCTCATCGTCACCGGTCGAGTGAAAGACCAAATCAATCGTGGTGGTGAAAAGATCGCAGCAGAAGAAGTCGAGAACCTTTTACTCGGGCATCCAAATATTCAACAAGCCGCGATTGTAGCTATGCCAGATGCAACGTTAGGTGAAAAAAGTTTTGCTTTTCTTACTGGTATACCAGTTAAAGCACTTGCACTTCGAAAATACCTGCGCGAGCAGGGTATCGCTGACTACAAAGTGCCAGATAAGTTTAAGTTTATAGACAACTTACCGTTAACGCCTGTTGGCAAAGTCGATAAAAAACAGCTTCGTAACGAAACCGAAGTTCAGCAACCTACCCCACAATTTTAGAGAAGTAACATGAGTATACCTAAATTAAATCACTATGCTCTGCCGCGCGCCGCTGAGCTTGCACCAAATCGCGTAGAGTGGCAGCTAGAGCCACACCGTGCAGCGTTATTGATCCATGATGTCCAGCATTATTTTGTTTCTTTTTATGGCCAAGACAACCCATTAGTCACCGCCATGATAGAAAATATTCAACGTATAAAAGCGTATTGTTATGAGCATGATATTCCAGTCTACTACACCGCTCAGCCAATTAAACAAGGTCGTAATGAGCGCGGCTTACTACTTGATATGTGGGGAGCTGGACTACAAGATCCCAGCCAGCAACCTATCGTTGATGCACTTGCCCCCACAGAAAAAGACACGGTACTGACCAAGTGGCGGTATAGCGCATTTCAAAAATGTGATTTTGAAAGCCAACTGCAAGCTCAGCAGCGTGATCAACTATTGATTGTCGGTATTTATGGTCATATCGGTGTAATGACCACAGCAATAGATGCGTTTATGCGAGATATCCAACCCTTTGTTGTCGCAGATGCAATCGCAGATTTCACCAAAGATGAACATATGATGGCACTTCACATCATCAGTCAACGTGCAGGTAAAGTGCTTACCACCGCAGAGCTTATTGGTGAAGCCAGTACAGACTTGACCACTCTAGACGGATTAAAAGCGTTTATTTTGCCATTAATTGATTGTGAACCTGATGAGTTTGATGAACATGAAAGCCTCATTGATTACGGCTTAGACTCTGTACAAGTCATGAATTTAATTTCTTTGTGGCAGCAACAAGGTATTGAGACTAATTTCATCGAGCTTGCACAAGTACCAACGCTTGCCGCTTGGGTGGAGCTGTTAGAAACACGGATGGCTGAATAATGGCGTTGCCATTAACTGACTCTCAGCATGCCATGTGGCTACTGCATACCATCAGTGGCCAAGGTAATTTGTTTAATGTTGCCGAGTGTTTAGAGTTTCACGGTAAAATCGATGCCGCGCTGTTTAAAGCCGCGCTGCATCATGTATTTGAGCAAACAGAGTTATTACGTAGTCACTTTATTCATGATGACAACTTTACCCCCAGCATTATTGTGGGAAATATTCAGCCCTCATTGAACATTGAATATCTTGACCATGATATTGTCTCAGTCGCAGAGTTTATGTCTCAGCAGGTTGCCACAACGCTCGGCAAATCGTTTGATTTGGCTACTGACTGCTTAATGCAATTTAAATTAGTACGTACGCCAAGCCAAGATTATTGTTTTATTGTTGGCCATCACATCGTGCTAGATGGCTATGGCTTTGGGCTATTTCATCAAGCTTTAACTCGCTGTTATAACGCATTAAACGCGGGTAAACCTATGCCTCATTGCCAATTTACCACGCAACAACAGCTACTTGATTTACACACCAGCGACAAATACCAACAACGTCTATCCGAGGCTAAAGCGTCTTTAAACCAGTGGCTGGATCAACACCCACCGGCGCAAAGTTTTAGTCATAGTGAAGCCGCGATCACAGCACCTAATCAACGTTATCACTTCGGGTTAACACGCCCCCAATGGCAAACGTTACAATCTGCCGCAAATTATGTGGATGCCGCCCCAAGTGAAATTTTACTGAGCGTCATTGCAGCCGTGTTAGCCGCCAAGCACAGTACCTTTGAAGTCACCTTAGGGCTTGTGATGATGAATCGCCACTGTGCTATTGAGTTCTCCTGTCCGACGGTACAAAGCAATGTTCTGCCATTACCATTGACTTTGCCGTCGGCGGATGGGCTAAAGCATGTTGCAAAGCACATCAATAAACAAATTAAGCGCCTTAAGTCCTTACAGTGCTACCGCGTAGAGCACTTAAAGCGCGACCGTAAACAACAAGGTAAATCCATTGAGATAAGCGGCCCGACAATTAACATTCTACCGTTTACCAGTCATCCTCGTTATGGCGAGGTAACAACGCGTAGTCACATTCTCAGTGCAGGTACCACTGATGACCTGATGATCCAAATCTACCTAAATGGTGATGAGCCAGCGCAGTTTGATATTGATTACAACCATGCCAGATATTCATCACAGCAAATTAGTGCAATTGCACAGGCCATCGTCTCAACCGCGAGTCGCTGGACACGCACACCGGCTTTATCTTGTAACGCGATTACACAGGAGTTAGAACATGGGGTTTGATAGTCTGCTGCAACAGGAGTATCGCAATAAGGTGGTTTGGATCACAGGTGCAGGCCAAGGGATAGGTCAAAGTATTGCGGAAAAATTCATTCAACTTGGCGCGCGCGTTGTTGGTTTTGATAAACAATTTCCCCGTACTCATAACCTGTTTAAAGCAGTACAGTGCGATCTCGAAGACTTAACAACACTACAAGCTACATTGACTGAGCTTATCCAGCAGGGTCTTGCCCCTTATAATTTACTTAATGTCGCAGGGGTACTTGAGTTAGGTGAATTAGAGTCGCACTCATTAGAGCAATGGCAGCACTGTCAACACGTTAACGCAGGAGCCGTGTTTGTGTTTCTAAAAACCTGTGCAAGTCACTTCAAACAGCAAGGTCTCGGCAGTATTGTAACGGTTAGCTCAAATGCCAGTCATACACCACGTCAAAGTATGGCCGCCTACTGTGCCTCTAAATCTGCTGCAACACAATTGACCCTAACCGCGGGGTTAGAATTAGCCCCTTATGGCATACGTGCCAATGTTATCGCACCGGGGTCAACATTAACCCCGATGCAAACCGGTATGTGGTTAGATGATTCAGGTGCCGACCAAGTTATTCAGGGTTTTGCAAGCCAATACAAGCTTGGGATCCCACTGCAAAAACTGGCGACACCAGAAGAAATTGCCAATTCAGTGTTATTTTTTGCTTCATCACTGAGTTCGCATACTACCTTGCAAGTGCTCACTATAGATGGTGGTGCGACACTTTAGGCTTCGCCTGGGACTTTGCTTTAGGCTTAGCCTCAGACTTATTCACAAGCGTTGCTTCGCGACATAGATTCAGCAACGCTTTTATCCAGATAGCGATAATGGCGCACGTTAATAATGTCCATACAACCAAAAATAGTTTAGAGCCCAATGGCAACACCGGGAACTGGCCAGCAATGCCATACCCCATCAGTGTGTGGTAGGCATAATATCCAATGCACAACAGCAGTGCACCGCTTAACCCCAGAGACACCTTCACACCGCGAAGATCTTCTTTGCGACGCAGTTTCAACTGACGTTTAACATACATATAGGTTCCGCTAAGCACTAAAAATGACAGCGCTAAGCCAAATATACACCACAGTATTTTTACCCAAACCCCTGCAAAATTACCAAAATGTAAGGGATCCGCAGTGTCAGATAATCGCCAATATAACCCTTGGCTAGATGCAGTTTGGCTATAGACTATCTCACCTGTGTATGGGTTGACATAAACCTTGTTAGCGCGGTCTCTGACCAATACATCATTAGCCTGGCCTTCAGCATAAAAGTAACCGCCAGAATAGCGGATGGCTCTAATATCTAAGTCTGGTCGCGCTTCTTTAACCTTAGCTGCAAGTGTCACCACTGATAGTTGAGGTTTATCTTGTGCTGCCAACTCAGGCAATGGATTTACAGCGAACTGCCCAACATCAGTATATGCCGTTTTGCCATCAGCTAAGTCCATCCTAACAAACTCAAATAAATACCACATACTGGTCACGGCAATGACCACGGCCAACCATAGACTCCATACTCCAGCCAATTTATGAGTACTGGCGACTTTCGCGCGAGTGTCTCCACTGAGTTTTAATGTAAAAAATTTACGCCACCATCCTCGATAAAGGTACAGTGCCGTCAGTGTTGATATGGTGATCGGAATTGCAAACACCAAAACCAAATAGTAAGAAACGATACTATCGAACACACCAAAGAAGTGCATATGAAAGTCTCGGAAAAACCGTTGAATATTCAAAAAGCTCGTTTCTCCTTGAATATTCCCGGTATAGGGATCAACATAAATATGTTGCCATGGGTTGTCGGGTAAGCGCACCACAAAGTCGTGCGCAAAATGTGCCTCGGCACCTGCAAAAGCAATCCCGATTCGCGCGTCCGGATAAGTCTCTTGCACCTTTTCATATGCACTCGCCAAGCTCACTTGAGGACTGCTCTCTGGCGCACGAACCGTATCATCAAATAGCCAATCTAACTCATAAGAAATGGTAGCAAATGCCCCTGTCCAACAGATCACGAATAATAGTAAGCCAAACCAAACGCCGCTTAAACTATGCCAACTGAACCATTGTTTTGCTGTCATTTTTTTCACCTAAAAAGGAAGTCGCAACAGCGCGTACTTCACTCTCCTTGTTTAGAATCGATAGTTAATCGCTAAGCTCGCGCTACGCGGATCACCTGGGAATAGCTGGCTATAGCTGTAACCGCCGGTCCAATGTACTTTGTCAAATAGGTTATCTACTACCAGTGATGCTTTCCAGTCATCCGCTTGATAATAAATACCCGCGTTATACAGCACATAGCTTGGCAGCAATAGTCCTTCTGATGATGTCGGACGCTCACCGACGTAGTTGGCGCCAATACCTACAGACCAATTATCATTAAATTGATACCGCGACCAAATTGTCGCCATATGCTTAGCAGCACCTTCTTTACGTTTCCCAATCTCACTGTCATTCAGATCTTTGGTTACTTTTGCTGAGTTGTAAGCATAGTTAGCAATAATTGAGAACTGTTCGCTCAATTGACCGTTGAGATCAAACTCAAATCCTCTCGCCCGCTCAGCACCACGCTGACGATACATGTAGCGAGCGAAATCAATTTTAGCGGATGCTTCAGCATCATATAGCACAACATTTTCACGAGTAATTTGATAAATTGCTGTTGTTATTTGTAAGTTATCATTGAATAAACGTGCCTTAAAACCGGCTTCGTATAATTCGCTATCTTGTGGCTTAAATGGTCCACCTTGCTCAGGGTTATTTGAATACAGTGGAGGTGGCTCAAACCCTTGCATCCAGCTGGCATAGACGCTCTGCGTATCTGACAGTTTGTATACCGTGCCAAGCCTTGGCAGTAACTGGCTATCTTTTGAGCTACCACCACCCGTATTATCAAGGTCAAAGCGCTCTTCACGTAAACTGGCTAATAGCGACCATTGTCCAAGCACGATGCGGTCTTGTATATAAATCCCTTCGCTTTGTAGGTTACCCCCAAACACAGGGCGCTGAGTTGCATTATAACTGGCCGTGTCGCGACGCTGGTAAACCGGGTTTAGAATATCGAACTGTATTGCATTATTGGCCACACGCTGACTAGATTCTCTAAACCTGTCAATATAGTCATAACCAATGACAACATTATGTTCGATGTTTCCAGTATAGAAATTACCATTTAGATAACTGGAGAACGAGTCCGACTCTGCTTCAGAGTTACGATCAATGTAACGCAGATTCACCACAGAGTCAGAGCCATCAACATAGTTTCCAATACCATGTTCGATTAAATCTTGGTCACTATCTTGGTGCATATACTGTACAGCTAGCCACCATGAGTCGCTAAAACGATAATCAACGGCAAGGCTACTAATCAAACTTTCAGTATCTAAATGATCACCAGGCTGGGTGGCAGAGACTTCGATTGGCACCGCGCCCAACTGTTGACTGCCACGAATATTGGGCTGGCCTCGCTCTAAAATCCCCTCACTGTCTGAATAGACAAACTCCAAGTTTAGCTTGAGGGTATCACTGGCAAGAAAAGTAACGCTTGGAGAGACCAACAAGCCCTTGTTAAACGCTTGATTTCTGAAAGATTCTGAATCTTCGTAACCAACATTTAAGCGATACAATATTGACTCAGATTGATTCGCAGCACCAGTGGTATCAAGCGCCACATACTTCTCTTGATAACTCCCGATACGAGCACTTAGCTCATGACGACTGGTTGCGAGCGGTTTTTTGGTTACCGTATTAATGACACCACCGGGGCTGGCATCACCGAAAATTGCAGAGGCTGGGCCTTTTATCACTTCTACCCGTTCGACATGCGCGATGGCTGTTTGTGACCAAAAGTCATTGTACGTGCGCATACCATTGAGGCGACGATCATCTTGGCTGCGAAAACCGCGAATAGTAATATCGTTGTATACCGAAAACTCACTGGCACCGCTAACAAAAGGCGTTACATCATTCAGGCGCATCAATCCCTGTTGCTGAATTAACTCTTTGGTCACTGCACTAATGGATTGCGGTAAATCTAAAATATCAGCAGCAGTCTTAGTTGCGGAATACGTATACGTAGCAAAATGCTTTTCCGAATCTCGTCCAAGCACTTCTATTACCTCTATATCTTCACTTGCCAGTGATTGCTCTGCTGCCCAACTGGATAGCGGAACAATACTGGCTAATATCAGTAATCGCTTACCTACTGATTGCATCGTCATAATCTCCTTTTCTTATTACCTGCAATGGTAACGAAAACAATTATCACTTACAATCTATGCTTATTTTAATTTTATCACTTTTTGTACAGTTTCTATGACACTCCCATGAGAAATAATCTCCATGTGATTGGCATTCACATACTCAATATGCTCAATGCCAAAGCGCTGGTTGAACACGTTAGTCAGCACTTCATCGCGCTCTGTGCTCCACACCGCATAATAGGTAGGCGTATCTAATGTGTGATATTCCACTTCGTGTCGACCTGCGCAGCGCAATAAGTAAGTTTGCTCTAAGGTCTGGATAATTTCTGACACTGGCATGGCAGCAATATTCTTTTCCAGCAGTGCTAAATGCGCTGTCACAAAACGCGAAATATCCTCACCTCTTGACGCACTAGAATCACCGTCCGACCATGGAAACGCTCTTACCGCTTGCGCAAAATCAGTAAAGCGCTCGGGAGCGGCGACGCTTTCAGAAAGTCGCGTTAAAATATAATCACGCCAACTCTCCGATCTTTGATTCGAAGGTTCAAAGGGATCCCAGCTATCAATGAGGAAGACGTTAGCTACCTGATATTTATGTAATGCGAGCGCTTCGACCAACTGTAATGCCAAGGCACCACCTAACGACCAGCCTAACACATGAATATTTTCATAGCCGCTCAAGTCTCCAAGCTGTTGAGCATAACGAGATGCCAGCGTCTTAAAATTATCGCTAGATGATAACTCAGTGTCAGGGGTGATCCCGACACACCTCACCTGTTCAGGCATCGCCATTGCCAAGGGGCGATATGACATGGTAAATCCACGGCCATCGTGAAGACATATTAATAAATCACTGGGTGCGCGTCCCCCTACTGACTCAGGCAAAATATCACTCACATAAGCTTGTTTTGAGGCCACCATTTGATCAGCTAAGGCACGTAAGTTATCCGCTTGCCAGATAGCCTGAGCAACGAGAGGTTCAGGTCTGGCAAGTTTATGCCACTGATGCACCATGCGTAGCGCGTGAATCGAGTTGCCTCCAAGGGCAAAGAAATTATCCTCCCGAAACACTTGCTGACGCTGTAAAATCTGTTGCCAGACGCGTGCTAATGCTTGCTCAACATGACCCACAGGTAATGTGCCCTGCGTCTGCTGTAATGAAGGTGCTGGCAGCGCTTTTCTATCCACTTTACCGCTGTGATTAAGCGGTAGAGTGTCCAGTATAATAAGTTGCTCTGGCACCATATAACTTGGCACCAGTGCACTCAGCGCTGTTTTTATGTCTTCACTTTGCAACTGCTGGGTGCAAACATAACCAATCAACTGCTTGCTCCCCTCGGCATCGTGAGCAACCACCACAGCTTGGGTTATACCATCAATACATAGCAACTGACTTTCAATCTCACCGATTTCTATACGGTGCCCTCTAATTTTTATCTGGTGATCTGTACGGCCGAGAAAATGCAGCTCATTACGGGCGTTTACCTCAACTAAATCACCTGTGCGATAGAGTCGCTCACCCATGTCAGAAAATGGATTGGCGATAAACCGCTGTGCAGTCAGTGCAGGTTGTGCAAAATATCCCCGAGCCAACCCTAAACCACCGATGTACAGCTCTCCACATACGCCCTGCGGACAAGCGTTTAAGTGCTGATCTAACACATATAACTGTGTATTTCGGATCGGATGACCAAGATGAATATGTGCAGTGACAAGGTGGCTAGAAGACCACACTGTGGTCTCCGTCGGGCCATACATGTTGTAGAGCGTGACTTGTTTATCTTGTAATGATTGAGCCAACGCTGGAGGCAGCGCCTCTCCGCCACACAGACCAATAACCGCAGCGCTAATCAACTCTTTTGCCAATAAGGCCTGCCACCCCGCAGGGGTCGCTTGAATATGAGTAATACCGATCAAGTCAGTAGCTTGTAGTTCTAGTACCGAGTTAGCAATATAAGTCTGCGCCCCACTGACCAAAGGCAGATAAAGCTCTAAACCAGAAATATCGAACCCCAGTGCAGTCAAGGCTAACCATTTTGAGTCATGTGTGAGTGAAAATTGAGACTGCATGGCGAGAATGAAGTTAACTAAATTACCATGACTTATGGCAACACCTTTAGGCTGACCAGTTGAACCAGAGGTATAGAGAATATAAGCCAGCTGCTGCGGCCTGATACGAACAATAAACGGAGGCTGCGGAGATTGCTGCTCGTTCACCGCAGCAATTGACCAAACCGGTAAATTCCCGGGGTTATAAACTGTGTCGATATTCGTCACAATCGCCACAGCGGCACTTGAATTGAAAATTAATTGTTGGCGCTGTTGTGGCATGGTCGGGTCGATAGGAACATACACCGCCCCCGCCTGCATACACCCAAGCAGCGCAATAACCATATCAACTTGACGAGAAGTGATAATGGCAATTCTATCTTCGCTTTGCACTCCCTGCGCAATTAGAAAGTGGGCAAAATTAGCGCTTAACTCAAGCAACTTTTGGTAGCTTAGCTGCGCACCGCTATCATCCGCGATGGCCAACGACTCTTGGCGGCTGCCTTGTTTAGTAATAAGGTCGATAATAGTGACTGCATCGTTATCTTGTTGTGGCGCACAAAATACGCTGTCGGGCTGATGGATAAGTACGTTATTTATACTTTGCTGTGGCTCATGCAGCACAGCGTGTAATAAAGTGAGATAGCTGTGCTGCAATTGTTGCAATAGCGATTGGCTATACACAGTGCTGTCGGCCTCAAAATAAAGCTCAATCGCCCCCTCTTGCACACTAACATCTAACGATAATTCAAACTTTGCAGTGTGGCTTTCTACGCTCACGGGGATAAGCGCCATCGTTTGGTCGCTACTTGGCTGCGGGTCACTTTGCAAATAGTTGAACAAGACTTGAAAGTGCGGATGTCTATCAGCCTGCACAGGCCATTCTAATTCCTCCGCAAGCCATTCAAATGGTACTTGATCTTCATTAATCAAACGCAGCGTATGTCGTTGGTTGCACTCAATCGCATCAAGAAAAGTGACACCATCTTGTACTTCATTTCTGTACAGTTGAGTATTCATAAAACACCCAACCACATCAGCAAGCTCTGGCAGATTACGAGCTGCGGTAGGCGAGCCTATCAAAAAGTGCGCGGTACTACTAAAGCGGCTCAATGTCGCTTGCAATAACGTCATAAATAACGCTGCGGCAGTATTGCCGTGGCGCTGGCAAAAGGCGTTAACTTGCTGAACTTGCGCACTGGGTAACTGAAAGCTTAATGTCAGCGCATGAACAGGGTGTTCGGTTTCTGGCTCCACCATAGGTAGCGCAATCGGCTGCGGTGCTGCACCCACATAACCTTGCCAATAATCTAAAATATTGTTGGCCTCTTCATTAAGCAAGTACTCACTTTGCCACGTCGCATAATCTAGGTAACGACATGATGGTTTAGTCAGTGCTTGTCCCTGATATGCCGCTAGCAAGTCTTTTAAGATCAAAGTTTTTGACCATGCGTCGCTCACAATATGATGATTGCGTAATAATAAATATCCGCCTTGAACCGTACGCACCCATGCAGCTTTTAGTAGCGGCACTTGGCTTAAATTAAATGGCTTATCACACCATGCTTTGACCTCTTGCTGTGCAAAAAGCGCATCACCATCAAGCTCAGTGTCTACTTCAATGAGGGTTAATGGCACCTGACACTGCGACGCGACCACCTGAGTTGCCGCGCCGTCAAACTGATAATAAGTGCGGAAAATATCATGACATTCAACGAGTGCATCCAGTGCGCACTGGAGCTGTAACAAATCTAACGCATCAGGCGCACGATATGCACGTAATACATCATAGGCGTTACTGGTTGGATCAATTTGCTGAAGTAGCCACAAACGCTTTTGCTGAAACGAAAGCGTACCTGAGCTGTGATCAGTGGCGACGATAGTTGTCGTGTCGCTTTGTGCTTCGGGCTCACTCCATAATTGTGCCAACAAGTCCAAATCTAGACCATCGACCAGTTCATCCGCTAACTCATTATTTGACATACCCATACCCATTCAAATAAAAGTGGGAGCCTCAGGCTCCCACTTTATACCAATTAGACTTAATACTTGCTCAATTTGAAAGCGTAAATCTGACGCTAACGGCGTTAAAAATTTCTTATTTAGAACAACTAAATAGCAAAATTTTTGCCTAGTAATCGACAAGATTTTCTCGCCTCAAAATAGACCTCTTAATTAAGATAATTGGTATTATCGTCTCAAAATTATCTTGGGTTATCCCTTACCCTGATACCTATGTGGCTTTCAGACCCATTTTTTCGCGCAATGCCGCCTGCTGTTCTGGCGTCAGTGTCGCCAACTTAATTTGCGTCAATGCTAATTTCTCCAATCTAGACGGATCACCACTTAAGTTATTTAGTGCTTGAGCCAAAGATTGAATGCTTGGGTTATCAAACACAACGCCAGGTTCAATATTCAATAAGAGTAATTTCTTTATGCGTGTAGCAAACTTGATAGCAGACAGAGAGTGCCCACCTAAATCGAAGAAACTGGCATCACAACTTACTCTCTCTACTTCTAAAATATCCGCCAACGTGGACGCAAGTAAGGTTTCTAATTGACTGCTAGGCGCAACATAAGTAGATAAAGTCAACTCAGCAATTTTAGGCAAACTTTGACGATCTACCTTACCGTTAGCAAGCAGTGGTAACTCTGTCACACTGACAAAGAAAGCAGGCACCATGGCATCTGGCAATACATCGCGTAACTGCGTCTGTAACGTAAGGTTTTCCTCTCCAGTTAACAGCTCATTTGCTACGGTTTGTTTATCTAAATACTGAGTTAAGAAGGCAACCAAAACAGCTTCATTGCCATACTGTTGTACCGCCACAAAACAATCTACGTTGTCTAAGTGCTGTGTAATAGCCAGTGCCACTTCATTGGGCTCTACTCTAAAGCCACGGATCTGCACTTGGTCATCCTTACGACCAGATAAACTAATAGAGCCATCAGGTAAATAACGAGCTACGTCACCTGTACGGTAAAGGCGCTCAGACCATTGACTGTTATCGACAAAAACACCGCTGGAATCAGCATTAATGTATCCTGCTGACAATTGCTTACCCGCAATACATAATTCGCCTTGCTCACCAGTTGCACACAAGCCATCTTGTGGAGTTAAGATAAAGATTTGTGAGCCAGAAAAGACTTGGCTAAGTCTTGGCACTGCGGCATCAAAGCGTGCGTTGTTTTCATATGAATGTGACATCACACCCACAGTGGCTTCTGTCGGCCCATAGTGGTTAAACACCTGTGTTTGCGGCGCTAACTTATGTACCTTTTGAATTAATGCAGGCTTGGCCGCCTCGCCACCTAAGATCAGCTTAGTTGGCAGACTGGCTGGCATGACTTCCAATAATGCTTGTAAATGAGAAGGCACTATCTTGACGCAATCGACCGCGTGCTCAGCCACAAAGCGACCAAATGCGTCGCCATCGAGCATTTGCTGCTCACTGGCAACAATAAGCGTGGCACCATTATAAAAAGCATTGAATAGCGTAGTATTACCAATGTCTGCGGCAACGGTAGAGGTGAGACCAAAGCGCTGGTTTTGCTGTAGCTCAAGTGCGTGTGAAGACGCAGCGCAATATTGTGCAAGTTGTTGATGTGCAATAGGCACACCTTTTGGCACTCCCGTGGAACCAGAAGTAAACAATACATAAGCGATGTCTGCTAACTGATACTCAGGTAGCACACTACTGTCTAACTCTAGCTGTTGCGCCTCTAGTAGCCACTGCTCAACATTATGCTCATCTATATGAAGGATTGCACCAGACGCGTCCATCACACGCTGTTTGCGCGGCTCTGGCCAACTTGGGTCAATTGGGCAATATGCTGCACCGGCACGCATCACCGCCAGTAACATGACCACTTGCTGCCAACTGCGAGGTAGCGATAACAGCACAACACAGCCTTGCTTTACTCCATGGGCTTGTAGAGCTTGCGCTGTCTTATTGACCAAAACAGTAAGTTGGCTGTAGTTAAGTGAGTGTGCAGCATCTACCAATGCAATGTGCTCACTTTTAGCGTCTGCAAAATATTCAAGTTGTGCCAGCACGTGGGTAGCAGTTAGCCCTTGATCTGCATTTAACGCGAGAAAGCGCTGCTGTTCTTGCGCAGTAACAAGGGTAATATCAGCCACGGCAATTGCCAAATATTGCGGGGCTTGTGCCAATAAATGAACAAATTGCTGTAACAAGATACTTGCGGCTTGATGTGAATAAGCTGAGCTATTAAATTGCAGTCGCACTCTGTCATCGGCAATAGTTAAGGATAATTCTGCGTTATCGGCAATCGCGACGGTTGCTTCTGCACTCACTACCTCTGATGCAAAGTGTGCAACTACACTACTATTGGCAAGCGTTTCAGGGCGCTCAAAACATTCCGCCCACTCCATGTGCTGAGACAAGGTAAAGGCAAACTGATTAATCCACTCTGCTAATACCTGCTGTTTAGCTTGTGGTACTTGAACCGGTAATGCCTGCGTATACACACCAAGCGCATCAGCCAACTCTTCGCTCATTTGGCGCGGATCATAACCTACACTGGTCACAAAGCTTTGCCCTGAAACACGCGCTAGTAATAACCACCATAATGATAAGTATATGCTTTGTGCATCTACCTCTAATTGTGCGCTAAGCGCTGTGATCGCTTCTGTCGTAGACTCAGCTAATGCTTCATCAACGCACTGTAGGTTTTGTAACGCCCCTTGCTCTGGCGCTTTGTGATACGGTAATGCAAAGTGATTTTTTGCATTATTAAGCTGGCTAATATACTGCTGCCAATAAGCTTTACCTTGAAGTGAATCTTCGCTGCTAGTCAGCTCTTCAAGCCACGCGAGAAAATCAGGGTATTGGACACTTTCTTCAACAGCTAAATTAAGATCTAACAAGCGCTGTACAATTTTCTCTGTACTAGCCAAATCAACGCATAGCGCATGGGTACGCACCAACAGGTATGCTTCATCCCGGTGGCTAATTTTGACCACTTGTAAATTTTGACCCGCAGCAGGGTTCAAAGACACAGGTTGCAAGCTATCAAGTGTTGCTAAGTTAATGCTGGCATCGGCTTCCAACGTCATGGTGGCAATGACGGGCTTGGTACTTAAGTGAGGTACCTGTCTTAAACCACGAAAACCTGACACCTCGCTAAACGTAAAGCTCAAAATGATATTGTCATCAATGATTTCATTAAGTCTAGCTTGGAGATGTTCTGTGCTGTGTTGCTCTGACATGCGCGCCAGCACGCTATTATATGCCAATGGCTCCAGTGTATTACCTAGACATTGCTGCTGCTCACTCAATGACAGGCCTTGTGGATAAGCAGAGATATATTCTTGGATCATGATATGCACTACCTTTTACTGTGCTTGATTTGCTTGTTTTAGATCTTGTTGCGTATAGATATCACCCATAGCAACTACAATTTTCCTTGGACCCTCAAATGGATCTCTGGCATGTGCAGCGAGCATATTATCCAGCATCACTACGTCACCTTGCTGCCACTCAAAACGCACCGCACATGTTTCATATGCAGCACCAATAATGGCCATCTCTTCATCACTGATAGCAGAGCCGTCACCAAAATACACGTGTCGAGGCAAACGCTGCTCTCCCACTAACTCGATCAAACTCTCTTTGACTTCCGGCTCTAGACAGGCAATATGATGCAGTTGCACTTGATTGAAAAACGACCTTTCCTTTGTCACTGGGTGAACAATAACGCCATGGGTTTTGGTTTTTGTTTGGAGGCCGTCATTCTCTAGCCATTGATATTCAATATTTGCTGCATTCAGCCTCGCTTCCACTTCAGTTTTACTGTCAGTTTTATAGAAATGCTGCCAGCTTACGTCAACACTCTTATGGAAATTACGTAGGTACAGCAAGCCTTTTTCTTCTATTTTTTGCACCAATTCACTGGGCAAAACTGATAACATTCGACGACAATCTACTATGGGTGTCGTACCGCCAACAGGAGAAGGTAATTCACAGAAAAACCACTGTTTACGCGGCCACTGCTCTAGATGTGAACTTTCATTATGATAAAGGATCATTTTGTTTTCAGGATAAGGCGTAGACTTATAAGTCTTTTTACCACCCTCTTTTTTAGGCAGATCGCCATAGTTGCCATATAAGCCTGGCTGAATTGCATTGGCAAACTGCTCAAATTCCTGTGGGGTCTTTAACCCAAAGCCACGGAAAACCAAGCCCGCATACTTAAGTAAGTTGCTTTCTATAAAGTCTCGATTTGTTTCAGCCCACACATACGGGTCTAAATCTTTACTGGTTGGCTGGATAACGGCTGGAAACCCTTGCGCACCTTTGAAGAATGTTGTTGAAGTTGCGGCTTGAGTAGCGCTAGCCGTGGGTTTTACCCCTTTTTTAAGAGATGAAAATTTACCTTTTCGCACAGTGGACGTCATCGTTTTCTCCTGTCATAGACTCATACCAATCCGCGGTAATGCTCTATCGGACCTCCAATAGATCATCGCCCTGCTACCTTGAGTTGGTCTGCTTAGCGATATGACGTGGCAAGTCGTACTTTCTTTACTACAAAGTCGAAGATTTACTTGATTTGAATCAATAAAGAGACGCTCAATGCGTCTCTTTATTGTTGAATAAATGAAGGGAGTTCAGCGCTGGCTTAAGTCGCACTCGGATTGACTACTTCTTAAACTTAGCAAATTTGCTGGACTTAAACTTGCTTTGACCAGCCTGCTTTGGCGTGTGTGGTTTCAATGTCGCAATGCCAACTGTTGGGCTTTCCACCAGCTGAGTTAACAATTGCATCCACCTATCAAGTGCGACTTGGATTTTATCACGGCGATATAGCGCCGTTTTAAAGTAACAGCGACCATGATAAGCCTGCTCTTGCGCATCAATAAAAATTGCCGAGTCAAATTTACTTGACGTATCCACCGAAGCGACACCTTCCATTTCTAGCCCATCGATAGGCCAATCTGGTTTTGGCGTATTTTGCATAACGAAAAGCTGCTGGAATAACGGTGACAAGCCCGCTGTTCTTTGCGCGCCTACCTCATTTATCACGCTATCTAGTGTAAGCAGCTGATTACTTTGAACATCCAATAGCGTTTGCTGAACCTGTTCACATAGCTGGGTGAACCCGACTGCGCCATTAAGACGAACTCGTAGCGGCAAGACACGGATAAAATATCCGATCAGAGGTTCAAGATCCGCATGTTCTCGACCTGATAGATCCGTACCTAATACCATATCTTGCTGCCCTGTTGTTTCAAACAACCAAGCAGCATAACTTGCCAATAGCACGCTAAACACAGAGCATTGTTGTTGCTGCGCAAGTTGCTCAATGGCCTCTCGAGTTGTTGCCGCAATCTGAAAATCTATTACATCGCCTTGCGTATCGGTGCGCTCAGGACGTGGAGAATGTAACGGGATCACGCTTTGCGCTGGAGCATCTGCAAGCTTCGTACGCCAAAACTGAGCAACATCCTTTGCTTCTTGGCTTGCTAAACGCTGCTGTTGCCACTGTGCATAGTCACCATATTGCACTTGCAGTGGCGGCAGTTGGGCTTGGCGCTGCTCAATTTGCGCCAAATAAAACTCACCGACCTGATGTACCAAGTTCCCCATAGACCAACCATCACTCACTATGTGGTGCATATTAATGGTAAGTTGATAGTGCTCAGGTGCAATTTCCACCAACAAGACGCGCAATAACACATCCTCAGCTAAATTAAATGGTGTCACCTCAAAATGCTCACGGAGCTTAGCAGCTGCTGCAGTGTTTTGCGCTAAGTCATCATCAAGTTGAACATACTGCCACTGTAATTCATTGTCCTCACTATACACCGCGACCACGTCACCTTCTTGTTCAACAAAGCGATAACTAAACGTACTGTGGTAAGCCAGTAACTGCGCAAAAGCGCACTGTAAGCTGTGGGGTTCAAGTGCTCCAAAGAGATTAACACTCGTGGTGATGTTATACGCGGCTCGGTCTTTTGCTTCACTCAGTTTGTCAGTGACCCATAAACTGCGCTGCTCTGCTGATACCGGTATTTGCTGAGCGAATGGCTGCGCTTGTAAAGTAATGCCGCGGTTATCATCTGTGCTTTGTCGCTGCGCTGTGATGTATTGAGCCAGCGCACTAAACTCACTATGCTCAAAAATATCTCTAACTTTCAACTGTAAGCCAAACGTTTGGTTGATTTGTGACGTTAATCGCATCGCTAAAATGGAGTCGCCACCGTCATAAAAGAACTGACTCTGCGGTGTTGCGTCAACACCAAGTAATGTTTTCCATATTACGCTAAGCTGGCGCGCCTGCGCGTCCATCTCTTGATACTTAGTCTCCGCTTTGGGTTGCGTCGGCTGTGGCAACGCATTGACATCGACCTTACCATTGATGGTCAATGGCAATTGCGTCAATGTTAGCCAATGGGCAGGCTGCATATAATCGGGTAGCTGCTGTGCACATGTTTGCAGCGCAGCCAGATCCACATTCTCACCGATCACATAGGCTATCAACTGCGCCCCTTGTTCGGTGTGCTGTAACCGTACCAGTACGCTACTTATCTCCGCCATCGCCATAATGCGCTTTTCTATCTCAGCTAATTCAATCCGATAGCCACGCACTTTTACCTGCTGATCTGCACGACCTTGATACACAAGCTGCCCTTGTTCATTAAAGCGCACCAAATCGCCAGTACGATATAAACGTTCTCCTTTGTCACTAAATGGATTAGCAATAAATCGCTCAGCCGTAAGGTCAGCACGGCCAAAATAACCCTGCGCCAAAGTACCTGCAATATATAGCTCACCGACTCCACCAGCAGGTACTAGGTTAAGTTCTTCAGTTAACACATAAGCATGGCGATGCCCAACCACCGCCCCTATGGGCACATATAAGCTGTCTATTTCAACCTTATGATCATCTTGCCAGATAGTCGGTGTGATCACGGTTTCTGTCGGGCCGTAGGCATTAATGAAGCGCGTCTGAGGCGCGCGCTTGCGCCATTGCAATAACTCTTTTGTTGGCCAAGCTTCCCCTCCTACAATACATAGACGAACGCCATCCAGATGGGGCAAGTGCTGTAAATAAGCACGAGGTAAATCAACAATATTAATTTGATGCGCCACAACCAACTCGCTGCACTGCTCCGGTAGTAATGCTTTACCATTCACCAACGTCAGCTTCGCACCGGTCAATAAGGGGACGAACACTTGCTCAAGCCCAGCGTCAAAGCCCAAAGACGCAAATGCCAATGCGTGATCTTCAGTACCATAGTGATACGCATCTGCAATCGCCAAACAGTGACTTAATAGTGCACCTCGTGTTACCGCCACCCCTTTTGGCTTGCCTGTAGAGCCAGACGTAAACACCAAATAAGCGAGCTGCTGAGGGTCAAATGTTGGTCGCTGCAATGACTGTTCATCCACCTCACTTATCAGACATTGAAGCGATATTTGCTGCATTGTACAGTGCGTTAGCGCACGCTCTTGGTGCAGTACCAATTGCGGTGTACTTAGCGCAAGTATGTCATTTAAACGCGATTCTGGTGAGTCTACATCGAGCGGTACATAGACAGCGCCTAGCTGCCAAATCGCAAGAATACAAGCCAACGTATCCAGTCCTGTACGCATATAAAGCGCAACGCGCTGTTGACTGGTTACACCCTGTAATTGCAAGCCAACTGCAATTTTTTCACTGCGTGCCAATAGCGCTTGATAACTTTGAGACTGCGCTTCACAAAAGAGTCGAGCAGTATCCTGATGTACGCTTGCCTGCTGATATAGACACGCCAATATGTCCTGCTGCTGCGCTACACCATGGTATTTTGTTGCGCCCAGTTCAATCAGTGAAGCACTCTGTGCATCACTGAGACCTGTAATATGCGCCACAGGCTGTGTAACCTGCTCTTGTAATTGCGAGATTATCAATAAGAAGCGTGCGAGTAATTGCTCGGCATCTGCATCACTTAAGGCTGCTTGCTGATAATGGAATGCGATGTCCACCGTTTCTTGCTGTGAAATGGAAACCGTGAGTGGATAATCGGTTTCTTCTCGGCTGGCCAGTAACTCAAATTGCGTAGTGGCTTTATCGGCTTGCTGAAGCGCTTCAGCAATTGGGTAATTTTCAAATACCACTAGTGTGTCAAATAACCCATTTGGACAATCTATTCCCCCTTCTCGGGCCCATTTTTGCACCTCGCTAAGAGGTGTATATTCATGCTCACGAGCCCGCAGACTTTGGCGCTGTAGTTGCTGCAACCATGTTGCCACATTGACCTCAGGACTCACGGTGACAATGGTCGGTAGGGTATTAATAAACAAGCCAAGCATGCTGTCACTGTGAGCAAGTTCTGGTGGTCTTCCTGACGTTACTGAGCCAAAGCACACAGCTTGGTGTCCTATGCTGGCTTTCAACACCAATGACCATGCTGCTTGAATTAAGGTGTTTACCGTAATTTGCTGGCTACGACAAAACGAGACAAGATGCTCGGTCTGCTCAGGCGCCATGACCCAACGGGTATGTCCCGCACCATTTTGCGACGTCTGTTGCGTGTTTTGTTGCGCAAACAAAGTACAAGGCTCATCTAATTGGCGCAGCTGTTGCTGCCAATAATCACGATTTTGGGTGTGATCTTGCGTCTGTAAAAAACCAATATACTGCTCATACTGACCTGTCGCAGGCATTAACGTGTGGCCTTGATATACACTTAATAATTCACCCATCATGCGTGAGGCACTCCAACCATCGGTGAAAAGGTGATGATTTGTCCATATCACGCGGTGTTGGTGTGTATTTAGTTTGATGATAAGCACGCGGTTAAAGCCTATGTCTTTATCTAAATCAAAACCCAATAACACCTGCTGCTTGGCAAGTTGTTCAAGTTTTGCTTCTACATCGCCGCCCTCAAAGGACCAATCCAGTACTGTGATGTCTGCCGCATGCGTATGTACTACATACTGGTGCGCTGGGCTTTCTTTGGTGAGTAACCCCGTTCTCAGCACTTCATGGCGATCCGTAACATGCTGCCATGCTTCGCTAAACGCCACTACATCTAGACCTGTAACCGCAAACTGCATTTGGTTCACATACGCACTGTTGTCGCTATATTGAGCATGAAAAAGCATACCTTCTTGCATCGCAGAAAGCGGATACACTTTACTTATCTTTGTCGCGTCTAATTGTCTTAAGGTATCTTTTGGTAATTGGGCTAGCGGTACATCTGAGGCACTGAATGTTGCCGTTGTCGACGCACAATGCGCCACTAACTCTTCCAAGCATTGCTGGAATAACTGAGTGAACACCTCAATAGTGTCTCTACTCAATCGCGTGGCGACGAAACTGATGCGTATTTGTAATTGCCCACCTAAGACTTGGGCTTGTATCGACAACTCACTTGCAACCGTTGCGGCATGGTTGGTACTCGCGCCACTGTCTTCACGCGCAGGCTGCCATATACCATCACTGCTAAAGTTATTGTCGAGTTGCCCAAGATAGTTAAACTCAATATCTGCCAGCTCTGGTGCGCTACTTGCCGGTTTCGCGCTGTTATATTTGAGTGCGCCATAGCCAATGCCTTTGTTTGGGATAGCACGCAGCGTTTCTTTGGTCGCAAGAATGGTTTCTTGCCAGTTATCTTGGCGTGATAATTTCAGCGGGAACATCGCCGTAAACCACCCTATGGTGCGACTCAAATCAATAGATGGCTGCCAAGGTTCGCGACCATGCCCTTCTAGATGCAGCACATATTCATCCGCCCCTAACCAGCGGTAAAGTGCTTCACTCAGTGCACTTAACAATAAGTCGTTGACTTGCGTGCGGTATGGTCGGCTAGCTTGTGTCAGCAACTGCGTTGTCAGTGCTTGTGGACAATACAGCTCAACGGTAGCTAACTCAGTTTCTGCTGCACTGGCAGTTTTATCTTGATACGGCAACGGCAATCTTGCGGCGGTTTGTGCTTGCCAAAACTCAGCTTCATCAGCAAAGTGCGCATCGTATTGCTGCAAGGCTTCAGCCCACTTTTTGACACTGCTGGATTTAGCAATTGGCTGCCACGTCTTACCAGCAATAAGCTGCTCATACCCTGCTGCCAAATCATCCAGTAAAATTCGCCATGACACGCCATCAATCACCAAATGATGTACAACCAGTAAGACGCGGTAACTGCCATCTGCCACTTGCATCACCGCGACCCGCATCACTGGCCCATTTTGAATATCCAGACTACGTTGAATATCGTCTGCCAGCGCGGTTATCTGGGCGTTTTCAACTTCATGTAATGTAAATATCTGCGCCAACATTGACGCACTATATTCAGTAAAAGACTGCTGCCAGTTGCCTTCACTATCGCGGCAAAAGCGCAGCCTTAAGGCATCATGATGTTGCACTAATTGTGTGATCACTTGTTGTAGCGCTGAACAGTCTATCGTTTGCGATACATGCAGCATCACGGCTTGGTTATAGTGGTTTGGAGCGTGTCCACGCTGCGCGAAAAAAGCCTGCTGAATAGGCAGCAGAGGGGCACTACCGGCAACATGCTCGACCTCACTGCTATTGACCTCTTCCAATCGCGTGGCCAAAGGTGCAATCGCCATAATAGTTTGCGCTTCAAAAACATCCGCTGGCTTGATTTCCCATCCAGCTTGTCGGCTTAGTGACACCATTTGCAGGCAAATAATAGAGTCACCGCCTAAGGCAAAAAAGTTATCGTCACGACCAACTTGCTCAACGCTAAATAACTTACACCAAATCTCAGCGATCAATGTTTCTACTTCACCAATACATGCCGTTATTTGTGTCTGCTGCGGTGATGCCGCAGGGGTTGGCAAGGCAACTCTGTCGACCTTACCATTGGCGTTAAGCGGTAGGCTGTCCAAAAGCATAAATACTGAAGGCACCATGTATTCTGGTAGTATAGCTCGAGTATCCGCTTGAATATCATGTACATCACGGGTTGAACATAGGTAGGCTAGCAACCGGGTCGACTCTGCGTGTTGCTGTGCAATCACAGCAACATCATTGACACCTTCGATAGCACGTAACTTAAGCTCAACCTCTTCAATTTCAACACGGAAGCCGCGAATTTTCACTTGGTTGTCTACTCGACCGATAAACTCAAGTTGTGCTTGAGCATTCCATCTCACTAAATCACCGGTGCGATATAGGCGTTGACCACTATCGCTAAACGGATCAGCAACAAAGCTCGCCGCGGTTTGTCCTGGGCGTCTTAAGTAGCCTTGCGCTAAAATTTCACCACCAACATACAACTCGCCAACCTGCCCATGTGGCAACAGATTGAGCTGTTCATCAAGTACATACAGCTGCCGCTCAGCAATCGCGCTACCTATAGGTACAGAATTGATACGCTCAACATCCAACGCACTACAGTCAAAAATAGCCGCTTCAACTACGATTTCTGTCGGGCCATAAGTATTGACCAACTTCACCTTTTCAAGCCCTGCCGCTCGCCATGCACTAATGGCCTGTTTTGACATGGCTTCACCGCCTGAGTGCACTTGCCTAAGCGCGGGTAATTGCCATTGATGCTTTGGCATTAAATACGACCAATCTTCGGCAATTTGTCGCCAATAGGCCGCACTTAAGTCCATCACACTAATACTGTGCTTGCTAGCTTGCTCATACAGGGTTTGCGCGTCCCACAACGTGTCATCTCGCATCACTAAAGCGGCACCGACAACCAAAGTGGGAAAAACTTGCTCTACAAACGCATCAAAATTTGCTGTTGCAAACTGTAACACGACATCATGTTGGGTAAGCGAAATGAAATCCGCTGCGGTAAAAATATAACGGCTCAGCGCCCCATGTGGCACCGCCACCCCTTTGGCTTTTCCTGTCGAGCCTGAGGTATAATTTAGATACGCAATATGCTCAGGATGCACAGCAAGCGCGGCGTCTTGCTGGCACCAAACAGATAAGTCTGAGCATATTAATTCAGCCTCTGCAATCACCGCGCATGAAGACGCAGACAATTGCTCACCGACAATGAGCGCACACTGACTATCTTCTATCATGTGCGTGAGCTTGTCTTGTGGCAACTTAGGATCAAGGGGTAAATACGCCACACCTGATTTAAAGCACGCCAACAAGCTAGCAATCAAATATGGGGTACGTGGCAAGGCTATACCAACCACCTCTCCCTCTTTGATATGATGACGTTGCAGTTGTGCCGCAATATAATTACTGTGCGCCTCTAACCATTGATAATCAAAGTGGTGGTCTTGGAAGATAAGCGCAGTGTCCGTCGGTGAACTAAGCGCTTGCTGGCGAACTAACTCATGCGTTAGTCGCGTTTCTGGTGCGAGTTGTTTTCCTTTACTCGCGCGGCTTTCAGGAAGATACGCAGGCTGGTTTTCGTAGGCGACATCAAGCCAATTCCCGATTTTCTCAGCATCATGCCCAAGTGCCAGTGTCAGTAGCTGGCAAAACTCTCGTTGCAGCACTTCAATGTATGGTGTATCAAACTGTGCGCAATCGTACTCTATCTCACAGATAACACTCGTTTCACTGGTTTGTGCCGATAGCGCAATCGCAAATTTACTCTGCATACTGCCACCTGCTACTGGAGCGAGTGAGAAATCTCCAAAGTCGAGCTGCCCTTGTAATTGCGGCTGACAATCAAACCCAACTTGAAAAAAGCCACCTTGGCGCAGATCGCCGCGATGCTCAGGTAACACCGACAACACGTATTCAAACGGTACATCACTGTATTGTGTACAAGTCAGTGCATGACGCTGTATTTGTTTTACCGTTTCTATAAAGGAGCGTCCACAATGTGCTTCGCAGCGATAAGCCTGTGTGGTGATAAAGCAGCCAACAATATCTTGCACCTGCTCCTCTGAGCGACCCGCATTTGGCACGCCCACTACAAACTGCTCATTACCATGATGACGCGACAACAATAGTTGCCATGTTGCCAATAAAGAGGCAAATGGCGTGACCTGATTGCGCTTGCAAAAGTCGCTAAGGCTGGCACATAAAGGCGCTGAAAGCGTAAACTGCTGACGCCCACCTACCGACTTCAACTTAGTGGTGGTTGTGTGCTGCTGATGCAACCGTAAGGGTTGTCGCGGCGCTTCAAGGTATTGCTGCCAAAATGCCACCGCAGGATGCTGTTGTGATAACGCGTGACGCTGCCAATGTGCAAAGTCAAGGTAGCGCAGCGCTGGCATTGAGAGTGCCAGCCCCCGATACGCACTTTTTAAATCAGCTAAAATCAGATTATTAGACCACCCATCTGACACGAGGTGATGATAGCTCAGCGCCAATATTTGTAATTGATCAGCACAGGTGATGAGCTGTGCTTTGAGTTGTGGTGCCTGTGATAAGTCTTTTGCTGCTAACAGCCACTGATTTAATGCTTCGCTAGCAAGGTAGTCGGCTCTTGTCACGTCACTTTGTACTTGCGCTAAAGAAAAGCTGACCTCATCAAGCTCGACCTGAGTTGGGGTATCATCAGTGGTGACAAATTGCGTTCTAAATACTCCGTGATTGGCAATAACAGCTTGCAGTGCTTGCTCTAGTTTACTTGGATCAATCTGCCCCGTTACTGCAAAAACCACAGGCATCAAGTAACTGGTGTTTGACTCATCAAGTGCTTGCAGTGTCCATAGCTGTTGCTGTAAATATGACAAAGGGGCGGCATTGCCGGATATACGAGGGATCCCATCAGACGAGTCCTGCTCCAGTAGTAAACTCAATATATCGCTATCAATATCCGCTAAAAAATCATCTTGCATATTTACACCATGCCTATCTTCAAAGTTGACACCGCGAGGCGGCCAAAGTATCAGTAAGACGGTACAAGGCAGTTGAAATTTACTTTTTGATCATAAAAGCCAAGCGCTAGGCTTGGCTTTTACTGTTGTGCTATTGCAGCTATTACTTAGCTTTAAATTTAGCAAACTTATTTGACTTGGGTTTATGGCCGCTGACAGCCGAAAGCGCTCGATAGTGCTCGCTGATGGCCGTATCTGGCTGAGCAATCAATGACAACAATAATGTGCGCCACTGCTGCAACCACAGACGCATCGCTGAACCGTCATACAATGCCTTTCTATAAAGCCAAGTGCATTCAATCTCATCATTAGGAGTGACAAATAACGCATTCGCAAACTTACTATACTTAGGTAAGTCGATCACCGCTGGCGTAAACGACACGCCTTGAGCTTGCCAGCTTGCTTTGGGTGCGTTTTGCATCACAAATAACTGCTGTAAAATTGGCGCATTAAACTGATCCCGAGGTGGATTTACCTGTTTAATGATTTCATCCAGACTCAATAACTGATGCTCCATCGTCGTTGCAAGTGTATGGTGCACAGTTTTTACCGCGTTCGCCATTGAGGTCGTTGTTGATAGCTGTGTTCTAACTGGCAGCACTTTCACAAAATAACCAATGATTTTTTCTAACTCAGGGATCTCTCTGCCCGCTAAGTCGGTCCCTACCACTAAATCTTGCTGTTTAGTTACGTACTGCAAAAACAGTAAATAAGCAGTCATCATGACTGAATTTAGCGAGACATGCTGTGATTGTGCAAATTGCCGTAATTGCTGGCTTTGCGCTTCAGAGAACACCAAGCTTAGCTCTGCTCCAACATCACTGGATTGCTCTGACAGTGGTTTGTGTGCAGGAAATAATGACAAAGTCGGAGCATCACGTAATGTATTACGCCAATAACTTTGATGCGTTTTAGCTTCCTCACTCTGTAAGCGCTGCTGTTGCCAATGTGCAAAGTCGTCATACTCAAATGCCAGTTCAGCATCTTTGTCTTGATGGCTATCACCATACAAATTGCTCAAAGACTCAATGAAGATCGCAATCGACCAACCATCTGAAATAATATGGTGCATATTAACTAACAAGCGCAGGTGTTTTGGTGCAAGCCAAACCGCGTTCACTTTCACAAGTGGGGGGGCGGCCAAGTCAAATTGATGTAACGACAACTGCTGTTGCTGATGTGCCAGCGCTTTGGCTTTAGCCTCATCATCTAAGGCACTGAAATCGAACTCTTCGATGACGATGCGTGTGTGCGCCGCGGCGTTCAGCCTAATTTCACCATCCACTTCAGCAAACCACGTACGTAGTGCAGATTGTTGCTCAACAAGCTTATCTAATGCCAGCTGTAGCTTTGTTACCTCAAGTTCGCCGTGCAGATCCACCCCTCCAAACATGTTGTAACTCATCGCTTCGCCTTTATTCAACGCCAACTGGTGTGCAACCCACAAGCTTCTTTGTCCAGGGGATGCCAAAGCAGGTATATTTTGCGGCCTTTTTTCCAGTGCCAGTATCGTACTCTGCGGCTGATTAATCGCGTCTGCAAACTGCTCTAGCACCGGATTCAGCAATAAGGTCTTAAGCGGCACAACATAGCCAAGCGCTTTACCCAAAGCAGCGATAAACCGCAAAGCAATAATAGAGTCGCCACCGAGTTTAAAGAAGCTATCGTGACGACTTATCTGCTCAAGGCCAAGCTGCGCTTGCCAAAGTCTGGCTATCAGCTGTTCCATTTCCCCCTCTGGCGCAATATAGTCGCGGGCTAATTGGAGACTGGCTTTAGGTAACGCGGTTTTATCTACCTTGCCATTGACGGTTAGCGGAATGCTGTCTAAGGCGATAATATGCGCAGGGAGCATATATTGGGGTAAATGCTTTTCGAGATGACTAAGCGCCCCGGGCACATCAACTTCGCTTGCAACCACATAGCCAATGATCCGAGAGTGGGTCGCCCCTTCCTCTACTATCGCCACCGCCTCGTCAACGTTTGGTAGCGTGCATAGCTGGGCTTCAATTTCTGCCAGCTCAATACGATAGCCTCGAATTTTCACTTGGTTGTCACTGCGACCAAGGTAAAGCAAAGTGCCATCGGCCTCATAACGCACTATATCGCCTGTCCGATAGAGCCGACTACCGTCGTCACTAAAAGGGTTGGCAATAAAACGCTCTGCCGTTAGATCAGCACGACCTAGATAACCTTGTGCCAAGCCAGCGCCAGCAATGTATAACTCGCCAACCGCATTCGCAGGGCAATAGTTAAGATATTCATCTAAAACAAACAGCGCGGTATTGTTCAGTGCGTTAGAAATAGGTTGCACCGTATGCGCGGCACAGGATTGTGGGGTCACTAAAAATGCGGAGCACCCCACCACAGTTTCCGTTGGCCCATACTCGTTAATAAAGCGACTATTGATTAGATGACGTTGCAGCTTCGCCACTGTCCCCGACATCAGTTTATCTCCACCGATAACAAAGCAATGATGCAGCGAAGAAGTGATATGACGACCTAAGCTCAGCAAGCCATCAAGGTGTGCGGGAGTGAGTTTAAACAATGTATTGTCTGTTGCCTGTTGAATACACTCTGCTACTTGCTCCAGCAGTCCGTCATCTTGCGCAATCATATCAACACGTTTACCAGCATAAATAGGTACTAGCAGGCTGGTGATTGTGGCATCAAATGACAACGTTGAACTGACCACGGCTCGTGAGCATGTTGCCATGTAGCGCTCGCTGGCATCGGCTAAGTAATTATTTAGTCCAGCAAAGGTCACCGCTACCCCTTTTGGCAGCCCAGTTGAACCTGATGTATAAAGCACATAAGCCAGTTGTTTACTATGACGTAATGGCGGCGTTAATGGCGCAGGCGTTTGTGCCATTAACTGTTGATACGGCACCTGCTCACATTGTATCGCTAGCGTCGTTTCAAGATCCGAAATAACCAATGCAACTTCACTGTTGTCTATTAAATACTGTTGTCGCGATTCAGGAAGTGAGGCATCAATCGGAACATATGTCATGCCCGCTTTTAGCACCCCAAAAATACTTACCAGTGCGGTAATATCGCGCGACATTCGCAGACCCACACGGCGCTGTGCAAGTATTCCTTTACTCTGTAGTATTGCAGCCACTTTATCGCTAAGCTGCACCAGTTCACCATAAGTCAGGACACCAGATTTACCTACTGCGGCAACCTGTTCAGGCTGTTGTTCACCATAGTATTGTAACTGTGCGAGCAGATCGGCACCCGGTTGAGTCGATTCACCGATAGGCAAACGGCTTGCTGTATCGCTTTGCCATAAACTTGCTTGTGTAATTGGCGTCGTCGAACATGAAGTCAGGTGGTTGAGTGCGGTAAAAAACGCTCTCTGGAACTGCGCGATAAACGGCGCTTGATAAAGCTCTTCTGCATAATAAAAGTGACACTGAACCCCTTCATTTTGTACATCGATAACATCCAAATGTAAGTCAAAAGGCATGGTAAAGCGATGTGCCTGCGCATGGCTGAGCGTCGCGTCACGTAACTGTTTGGCGCGCTGCTTATCACGACGCAGATAGTTGAACATCACTTGAAAGATCGGATGGGTGCCGTTCACTCGCTCAACCGCCAGTGCATCAATGAGCTGCTCAAAGGGTAAATCTTGGTTAGACTGCGCAAAATGGTGATACTGCTTGGCTTGCGCTATGAGTGTCGAAAAACTATCGTGCTCAGTAACACGTAGCGCACTCACTTGCGTATTCACAAAAAAGCCTATCACTCCTAAGGTCTCTGCTATATGGCGATTTGCCACGGGGACACCGACTAAGACATCTCGTTGACCACAAAAACGCTGTAGTGTCATTTGAAAAACGGTTAGCATCACCAAGTAAGGCGTGGTGCCAAAGCGCTCAGCGGTACTACTCACCGCCTGCACTATGTTCTCTGTCAATGTGGCGCTATGCGTCGCCATTGTGTAAGTCTCTAGACGCCTTGCTGACTCCGCAGCTGGCAACGTGATGGCCTCTATTTGTGTCGGAAGCTGCGCCACCCAATTGCGCTTTTGCTGCGCGAGCTTGGTGCTGTTATCTTGTGTCGCTTGCCAGCAGGCATAATCGATAAAGTCGACTTGTTTTTGTGTCGCAGGCGCTTTTCCGAGCGTGTATGCTTGGTAAACATCCACAAACTCATCAAATAAAATTTGCATCGAAGTGCCATCAGTGATGATATGGTGCATCACAATCAGCAATTCACAACGGCTCTCATGACTCACCAATACTACCCGCAATAGCGGCTCTGATAATAAGTCGAATGGACGCATTGCATGGCTTAATTTATCAGCTGGTTGATTGGCATTTGTTTGCGCCATTGAGACCACTGAAAATTCAAAATTCAGTTGTGGATTTTGCTGCTGATACACCCCAGCTTCGGTTTCGCAGAACTGGATCTGAAGTGCGCCATGGCGCGCCTGCAACACGTCGAAACTGCGTTTGACCAACTCCGCATCTAATTGCCCATCAAAGTGCAAAGATCCAGCTAAATTATATGCTTTATCATGCGGAGCAACTTTCCAAGCATACCAAAGGCGCTGCTGAGCTGCGGTCAAAGGCGCTTGTTCTTGTACCTCAGAGCGACTTAACAAGCTAACCTGAGCCGCATTTGCTCTTTGTTTTATTAGGTCATTTAGCTGTTGGGTTGATGTCGAGTGTAGCCGTGATTTTCGTTGGCGCTTTCTCGTTGGTGCTTCCACTTTCTTGTCTCCAGTTTAGGACAATGCAACTGCCATTTTTACTTGGCAAGTAGACGAGTGAAAAAATGAAAAAAACAGTCGCAAATAAAAATGATTCCTTTTACTAAATTTTTGTTTCGACTTTTCGTCCTACGGGTGCGCGCCAAAAGTGCGTTTTATACCAATTTGCTTAATAAACCATTAAGTCAAAATGGCATAACTGGCCAAAATAACAAAATCAGGAATGAAAAAACCCATGCGAAGCAAAGCTCATCAATCAGCAGCATTATCTCTTATGCTGTCACTGATATACTTCTCACCTACTACTTTAGCCAATACGCAGAACAGCACCAAAAACATCGAACGGATTGATGTGGTTGGTCAACCAATTAAACGTAACTCAGGCCCAACAGGTTTGGACCTTACCATCAAAGAAACCCCACAGTCTGTCACGGTATTAAGCCATGACTTTATCGACGATTTTGAGCTTGATGATCTGGAAGATGTCTTAGTTCAAGCAACTGGTATTTCTCGATATAAGTTTGGTGCAGGTGATAATACCGAATTTACCTCTCGCGGTTATCTTATCAATGCGTTGGTAAAAGATGGCTTACCAACCTCTATTGCAGGCCCTCAAGAAAGTCGCTTAGATACCATTGTCTATGACCGCGTAGAAGTACTAAGAGGTGCTGCAGGCTTAATGGCTGGAGCAGGACAGCCATCCGCGACCTTAAATGTGATCACTAAACAACCCGACAGAGATGGTTTTGTTGAAGTCGGTGCTGAGGTTGGCTCTTGGAATAAAGTACGCTCGCATCTTGATGCAACTGGTGCGTTAACAGATGATAAAGCGCTTGCTGGCCGCCTTATTCTTGCTTATGAAGATAAAGACAGCTTTGTAGACAAAGAGAATAGCAACAAAATCGTTGCTTACACTCAGCTACACCATTATTTTTCTGATGATACTGAAGCGTCATTCACCGTACATTACCAAGATAGTGAACTAAAGCTGTCACCTTGGGGACTACCTATTTTTTATTCTGATGGCTCATCGGTAGAAATTGACAAAAAAACCAATCTATCTTCACCGGATAGCTTCAATGGCAATACGCATCAAAGTTACCACTTTAAATTATCGCATCAGCTCAACTTAGACTGGGCGCTTAACTTTGGTGCGCAGTACAGCAAAACAGAAGCTGACATTACCATGACCTACTTTAGTGGTAACCCTGACAAGCAAACAGGGTTGGGGTTACAAGGTGGTGATCGTCGCTGGGTAGAAACTGTAGATGGTACCAACTTTATTTTAGGTTTAGTGGGCCGCTTTGATCTATTCGACCGCTCGCATCAGGTCAATGTGACTTATCTCAATGCTGACTTCGAATCAACGGATGATCGTTATGAAGAGTTGGACGCAAACAAACGCACCGTTTTTTATCCACTTCAGTCAATTTATAATCGCCACCCGGCTTCACACTTGAATGCAACCGACAAGCAATTTATTGGTTATTGGGATAAAACAACAAAAGAACAAAGCTTGGCCATCAGCAGTAAATTGGTTCTTACTGATGATCTACACGCAGTCGCAGGTATCAAGTTTTTCGATTATGAACGCACCAATGAGCGTGACTTTGCGTGGAGTGGCTTCTCTAGCGATAAAGGAGATGAAAGCGGTGAAAGCTTATACCTAGGCTTTGTTTACGACATCAACGAACAAGTTAGTACATATGTCAGTTACACAGATGCTTATGAACCTCAGCTAGACAAAGTTGACGTAAACCTAAAGCAACTTGATCCAATCACCGCACGCAATATCGAAGTAGGCGTGAAAACGAATCTACTTGATGACCGTTTACGCCTAAACGTGGCTTATTTTGATAGCTTAAAAGAAGACTTTGGTGTCGTTATTCCTGAGTATGCGGATCAAAGACCAGCAAGGTATCGCCCTGTAGATGGTGCAGAAGCTGATGGCTTTGAAATCGAACTAAATGCGGATATTACTGATAACTGGCAAGTTAACCTTGGCTATAGTGATTTTGATGTCGTTGACGAAAACGGCGAAGACATTAACCTATATGCACCAAGACAAACACTCAATGTCAGCACTAAGTACACCTATGAAGCTTGGAGCTTTGGCTTAAACGCGACATGGGATACCGACAGAAAAGTAGACATTCTTAACGTACCGGGCGTTGACCTTGGCCTTCCAGCCGGTGGTCGTCGTGGTGCCGTACGTGCAGAGCAAGACAGCCAGACTCTGATCAATGCTCATGTTAAGTATGATTACTCAAAGCAGCTTAGCTTCAAACTTAATGTCAGTAACTTAACTGATGAAAGCTTCTACGATACTTACGGCTTCGTACCGAAGAAGTACAGTGAACCTCGCGCGTATAACTTCAGCGTAAAATACCGCTTTTAATAGCGGTTGACCAAAAAAGGGGCTAGCAGCCCCTTTTTTAATGTCTTTACGAAATAGTTATTGCTTAATAACGGTTGTCGATATTTGCGTCGTGGCAATGTCAGCGGCTTCAAAAGGTAACGTCACCAGCTTATTCTGTTCACTATAATGGCGGGTTTGATCGTTACTATTCTCTGCATCTGGATGTTGTGATTGAGAATAGGTTAACAGGCCCTGTGCCTTCACTCCCGTTTGCTCAAAGTCCACAACCATCATCCAACTAGAACCAAAGTGGAGCTCGTATCCACGTTGTGACAACCCACTCCACAGTGGCCTGTTATTGTATGGCGTTGTTACAGATGGCGTTGCCACAGGTGCAAATATGGTTTGATCAAGGCGATTTTGCGTTGCAAATACATTTAGCCCACCCTCAACGTTCATATTACCCTGCCACGCAAAACGCTGCCCATGCTGCTCAAAGAATTGTAGCTCTCCAAGCGATGCCTCCAGTGTAAAGCCTGCATGGCGAATAATTTCACCCGCGATAGCCAGCTCTTTAAATAACGCTTCATCAATCCGAATATTGCGCGGCGTATTCACGGGATCTCGCGCATCAAAACTGACTTCAAAGTCTTCCCTATCATTGACTCTTGCAACAAATTCCCGCACTAGATGCGCCGCAATCGATGTTTGATTGAAGTGCCCATCCCATTTTTGCAAGGCTGCACAGCTTGGCGCGAGCGCAATTGATTGCTCATCAATCGTGATGGTTTTGCGTTGCCAACCTTGTTTACAAGCGGCAATGACATCGTCAATTATTGGAGTTATAAGCGCAGTATTCGATAACAAAATGGTCGCCACTTCATCAGCACTGAATTTATTATCAGCCCCGACTGGGTGACTCACTTTAGCTAGGGAGTGTCGTGTTCTGCGACTTTGCAATACACTGTGTTGACCATAAAGTGGAGAAACTTTAGCTATCGGTGCACTCGCATTGGCGAGCCAATATGAGTCATTTGCATTTTGCACGTAATCTGTACGTGTTAGCTTTGGTTTTGCTTCATACGGTACACTTTGCTGATAATAATACGCCGCCGAGTCACCTGGCAGCACTGGGACTCTGAACTTTGCAAAGTACTGCTTCGCCTGCGCGTTATCATTGAGATACTGTAATGCAATTGGCGGAAGGTCTGGCACATTGGCAGCATCGATATAAAATGCTTGTCCGTCTTTATCGGTATAAATCACATTATTAAACATCAAGCCATTGTGATCTTTAAAAGTTTGTTGGAACTCAGCGAGTGTTTGCGCTTTATTCAGTGCCAACCAATGATCGATTGCCGCAAAGCTATTTATATTGGTATTTTTTAATACATAGGCATGTTGCTCACTCCACTCTAACACTTTAGGGATTTCGACCAGCATGCCACCTTCAGCTTTATACACAGGTTTGTGTAGTCTGTATATTTCACCTGAATCACTAAGCACTTCAATTGAGACATCCTTGACCGCTATCTGCTTCGTTTCGCCGTCAACAACATATTTTAATGGATCAGTTGCATCGAGCGTTAAACGATAAATTACGCTCTGTGTTGAGGCTGAATAGGTATGGCTCCACGCGATATTGTGGTTAAAACCAATATTTACCGCTGCGGGGAAGCCAAGTAACGATGCCCCCATTACATCTAGCTGACCTGGAATGTTGGCATGATACGCCCAAAAACGCATTTGCCCGGTCATAGGAAAGTGCGGATTTGCCATCAATAACCCTTTGCCATCATCACTCAGTGCACCACCAATTGCCCAAGCATTAGAGCCTTGAGTAACAAGCGTATCTGCACTTGGGACAGCAGCAAGGGGAGCGGTCAGCGAGACTGGCTTTGCTGCACTTGGCAGCCACTCATTAGCCTGTCCAGGATGTGCTTGTAAAATAGCCGTTGCAAACTGCCCAAGACTGGCTCCACTACCTGCCGCGGCGATATTGGCAAGTACGTCAATTGCCGTGATTGGTTGCACCCAGTTTTGCCCTTGGCAGGTCGGCTCTAGACTCGCTTTACCCTCTTCTACCTCTGCGAGATACAAGTTAAAGCCCGCCGCAAAGCCCTCTGCTGCTGCTTGTGTATCTTCAGAAAGGTGAGGAAAGGCTAACTTAGCTTGCTGGTGAATATCGGCAATCTTAAACAGGTAATCAGACATTACATGACGGTTGTCGCCCGCATGATGCAAGTCAGCACCCAAATATTTAGCGCGCTCACCACGTACTCGCAAGTAACTATCCGCTAAGACACAAGCATGATCTTGTGCTTGTGCATAGCCGGAGCCAAAAGCCAAAGAGCGCAGATCATGCGCTGTAACATGCGCAATACCAAACTCAGTACGCGTGATCTTCGCTTTAAGCTTGCTGTCGTCTTGTTTGTTATTACTTTGAATTGACGAGTAGTCGGCCTGACATGCTACGGAGCCAAATAATAATAATGGAATGAGCAGTGTATTAGAGTTCATACCTATCCTTTTCTTGTTACTGGGTAATAAAACCAATCGAAGTCGTGCTGCAATTGGTTTCGAGGGGGAATAAATCACTTGTTTAAGATGAGGTGAGATATAAAAAACGGGTGATTATCACCCGTTTCAGTTATTGATTTTCTAGCTCTGCGACCAGCGCTTCCTCAACTAGAAATGCCAAGTTATCAATCGTGGGATCTTCAAAAAAGGCAGCTGGTGTGATTTCAACAGCAAAGATTTGCTTTGCTTTTGCTATCATCTGTATCGCTATCAGAGAGTCTCCACCTAACGCAAAAAAGTTATCGAAGATACCAACTTCTGTATAACCAAGAGACTCACACCACAAGTTAGCTAAGCGCTGCTCCAGCTCGCTTTCGGGTGCTTCAAACTCAACATCCAAAGATGGTCGCGCTTTACCTTGTGACGTCAGCGGCTGCGCAGAGTCAACGCTACCCAGGGTCTCAAGTAATGCTTGAAGTTTGATTTCACGCTGCGCCCAACTCATGGCTGCGGCATAAATATGTGGAACATCACTTGTAAGCGCCTGCTTGAATAATGCTGCGCCTTGTTCACGACTTAAACCAAGTCCACTTGCCACTTGCTGCCCTGCGGCCATGCCTATGTTGTCCCATCCATCCCAGTTAATAGTGCAAACGGGAAATGGTAACGCGCGATAAGTGACGGCATCAAGATAGGCATTCGCAGCACAATAGTCACTTTGCGCAAACGCCCCGAGTACGGAAGCGAGCGAAGAGCACAGTATCATTTTTGTTAACGAGTGCTGTGCAAATACGGTCAGTAAATTGTCCGCACCTGAGACTTTTGCGGCCAATGTCATCGTCACCTGCTCAGCGGTTAGCTGTGGCAGAACGCCACCTCCAGCAACTCCTGCGGCATGCACAACATGCGTAATACTGCCTAAGTTGGTCTCAGCTTTATAGACCGCATCGCTCAACTCGGTTAAATCAGTAACATCACCTTGTAATACCATTAAATCAGCTGCTGTGGTTTGTAATGCACACAACTGCGTAAACAACGCCCTTTCATCTTCTGTGTCAGCGTTCGCTGCCAGTCGCTGCCATTGTGTTGGATCTGGTATTGCTCTGCGACTGAGTAGAGCAAGTTTATGTCCTTGCTGTGCAAGTTGCTCGGCAAGAACAAGGGCTACACCGCCTAGGCCGCCGGTAATAAAGGTAACGGCTTGCTCAGTGCAAGCTGGCACTGTTGTCACCTCCGCCAGTGTCTGTTGTGACAAGCTAAAGGCGTTTTTACCACGGATAGCCACTTCCACGCTCTGATCGTAAAGTAAATGCTGAAGTAACGTCGAATTGAGCCTATTGTTCGCGGCGTTGGCAATCGCTTCATCAACATCAAGTACTTGTATTGCTAACTCTGATGCTTCGTGGCGCAATGCCCGCGTTGCACCTAAAAGTGTCGCTTTTTGCGGTGATATGGCTTCATTTCCCAACACCGAAAATAGCCCAGTGGTCACAAGGCTTACCGCGGTTTTGTTAGCCACCGCCCATTGAAACAGTGCTAAGTGGCTCGAAAATGCCAATACATCATCACCGAGTAATCTTAAATCAAGGACTCTGTCGATACCGCCAGATTGTGCCGCAATCGCTTCTAGGGTTTCAGCTTGTTGCGTATCGCCACGGTATACTCGCGCCTGCTGCTGCTCAAAATCACGACTATGCCACAGTTGAAGTACTGCAACTTGCTGAGCTTGAAGTGCGTTCACTAGCACACCGCAAAGTGGGCTATCATCACAAATCACCAGCCATTGCTCTGCACTCGGCACTTGGCTTGCGCTTGGTAGCAGTGGCGTTTGTTGCCAGATTGGCGTAAGTAACTCAGGGGGAGTGTCTTGCGATCCAACAACCTGTGCTTGTAACTGCTGTGCCTCTTGCCAAAAACGCGTATCTGCAAATACATACTCTGGTGTGATCATCATTTGACCACGTGGATAGTCAGTGACTTGCTGCCAGCTAATCTCATGACCGCGCTGCCAAAGTGCCGCAAGCGTGTTGATAAAAGGAGGTATGGCCGCTTTCAGATCTCTTACATGTGCAATCGAGTGTAGCGCGAGTGCTTGCTCACCAAGATTCTGCATGCTGAGTTTTTGCAATGTATCGCCAGGGCCTGCTTCTATTAGCACTGGGCATGATTGCGCTAGCGTTTGTACACCTTGGGCAAACTTAACTGGCTTGCGGATATGATCCAGCCAATACTGTGTTGACGTTGCCTGAGTCGCCGTGATCCACTCTCCGGTAACATTAGAGACAAATGGCAGTGTTGGGGTATGTAGCTCAACCTTTGCTAGTGCCTCTGCAAACGTTGCCAACACGGGTTCTGTCAGGTGACTATGAAATGCGTGAGAAACGTGTAAACGTGTACAGCTTATTTGCTGCTCTTTTAAGGTGCTTTGCAGCGCTTTGATAGCTGCTTTTGTCCCTGCCACCACCGTATTTTGAGGGCTATTTTGCGCAGCAATATCTAACTCAGAATGCAGATAAGTTTGTACTTGCTCCGCGCTTGCCATCACCGATAACATCGCCCCTTCTGACATTTGCTGTAGTGCTTCACCGCGTGCGATGACCAGTGTAATGGCATCATCTACCGACATAACGCCAGCCAAACACGCAGCAACATATTCGCCAATGCTGTGGCCTAACATTGCATGTATTTGCACACCATGCGTCTGATAACATTTAGCCATCGCATACGCCACAATAAAGAGTGCAGGTTGTGTAACTCGAGTTTGATTTAAGAGCTGATTGGCTGCCAAAATCTGCTCATCTGATGGGAAAAACACGGCTTGTAGCTCTGACTGGAGTTGGCTCGGCACGCGCGCCATTACATCATCAAAGTGCGTTTTAAATGCAGTGATATGCTGATATAAAGGCTGTGCCATCGTGACATATTGCGAGCCTTGACCTGAAAACAACAAACCAACCGGTTCTGCTTTCGTGGTGGTACAATCAATCTGCTCACGACTTAATATCTCGAGCGCATGAGTCGCATCTTTCACCGCAATGGCATGGCAGGCTGACAAGCGACGCTTCTTGTGTTGTAACTGCGCCGCAACCAGAGATAGCTGCTGCGGGTGCTGCTCTATAACTTTAGCCAGCTGCTGGCACTGTTTTTTAATACTGTCTGGGTTAGCCGCCGATATAGGCAAGATATGCCAAGGCGCGGAGGTACTTGTCCCCTTACCCTCGGGCGCTTGATACTCTTCAACAATCACATGTGCGTTTGTTCCACCCATACCAAGCGAGCTGACCGCAGCCCTGCGAGGAACATCACTGTGCCACGTTTGCACCTGCTGGGGTAAATAAAAAGGGCTCGCCTCAAAGTCGATTTTACTATTGAGTGGCGTGCAGTGGATACTCGGTGGGATCTCTTTATGGCGTAAAGCTTGTATTGCTTTAATTAAACCTGTTACGCCAGCCGCTGAGTCTAAGTGACCAATATTCGCCTTGATTGAGCCAAGCGCGCAGTATTGTTTTTCAGTGTGTTGATATGCCTGCGATAAGGCGGCAACTTCGATAGGATCGCCAAGCTTAGTGCCTGTACCGTGGGTTTCTATGTAGCCAATTGAGCGGGGATCAACATCAGCAAACTCGAGCGCCGCACGTATTGCACCCGCCTGCCCTGTGACACTCGGTGCGGTGTAGCCTACTTTGTCTCTACCGTCATTATTAACCGCCGAACCTTTGATCACCGCTAAGATATGATCGCCATCCTCTATGGCTTCCTCAACACGCTTGAGTACCACAGCAGCGCTACCACTACCAATTAAAATGCCATCCGCGTGCTCACCAAACGCGCTTAATTTACCGCTAGTCGATAAACTTCCACCTACTGGGGCAAGGTAGCCTTGGTCATCTAGTAGATTGAGCCACACCCCACCTGCAAGCGCACTATCACATTCATAGTTTTGCAACGCGCGGCAGGCCATGTGCACTGCCACCAAAGAAGTTGAGCAAGCAGTTTGCACCGTTACCGCCGGCCCAGTTAAATCTAATTCATAACTGATCCGAGTTGCCAGTGCGTCTTTTTCATTACCATTGGTGAGCGCCAATAAGCTAGTAATATCATTATCTTGCTGCTGGGGAAGTAGGTGTTTCAGCAAATATGCAGGCACACCACATCCTGCAAATACGCCGGTAAACTGGCCTGCTTCCATTAGGCCTGCCTGCTCTAACGCATGCCAGCAGGTTTGCAAAAATAGTCGCTGCTGCGGATCTAACTGGGTAGCTTCTTTTGGTGTGTAACCAAAAAATTCAGCATCAAACTGATCTTTATTGGCAAATGGGATAGCTGCCTTCACATAATCCGCATGTTCACGCTGTGCTTCGCTTACCCCCGCAGCTGCAAGCTCGTCATCAGTGAGGGTGTTAATCGCGCAGTGGCCACTACGAACGTTGTGCCATAATGCGTCAACATTATCCGCATCAGGAAAGCGGCCTGCCATACCTACCACGGCAATATCTAAAGGGTTAAATGTTTGCTCTGTCATCGTTTATGCTTCTCTTGATTTTCGCTTCTTGGCAGCAAAGGCATTCATGGCTTGCTTTTGTTTTTTACTATTTGGCGCGTTTGACGACGCAACTTGGGTGCTTGACTGACTGGTTAAATGAGCCGCCAAGCTGGCAATACTGGGGTATTGGAATAGATCCGTTAAGACTAATGATGGGTGATCTTGTTTTAGCTCATCAAAGATAGCCATTAACATCAATGAGTGACCGCCTAAGTCAAAGAAGTTTTGCTCCATGGCAATGGCATCGCGCTGTAGATGGCGCGCAAATACTTGCAGCAACTGTTGCTCTAGTGCACTTCCTGTTTGTTGTGATAACAGCGGTTCAACAGGTGTCGATTCGATGTTGGGAAGCTTATGACGCTCTAATTTCCCGCTATCAGAAAGCGGTAACTTATCAAGCACTTGAATCACATCTGGGATCATGTAATGAGGTAAATGCTGTTGCAATGCTTGCTTTAACTCAGACTCACAAGTGTGCTCAGCCTCAACAAATGCGACGAGGCTAGCAGTGTCTTGACCTTCTCTAAGTTGAACCACGGCGTGATTGACCTGAGGCAACTTACTTAGTTGTGATTCGACTTCTGAAAGCTCGACGCGAAAACCTCTGATTTTCACTTGATGATCGCGACGACCAATATATGCTAACTGATCACCTTGCCAACGCACTAAGTCGCCCGTGGCATACATGCGAGCACCATCGTCTCTAAATGGATCAGCAATGAACTTACAAGCGGTAAGTGCACTTTGCTGCCAGTATCCGCGAGCAAGAATGTCACCACCAATGTAAAGCTCACCAACTTCACCATGGGGCACTAACTGTAATGCCGAATCTAAAACATAAAGCTGCCGCCCCTGAATTGCCGTACCTACAGGTACAGTCTTCGATGAGCCAAGTGTGCGACAATCAAACACACTGGCTTCAACCACTATTTCTGTTGGTCCATAGGTATTTAATAATTTCACATCGGCCAATCCAGCGGCACGCCAATCCGCAATGCCGCTAACAGACATGGCTTCACCACCAGAGTGAACTTGGCGTAGGTGAGGCAATACCAGCGCGCCATCACGCTTAGCTTGCTGTGCCCATGATGCAGCAATTGAACGCCAATAAGCAGCACTGAGATCCATCACGCTAATATGATGACGCTTTGCTTGATGATATAAGGTTTGTGCATCCCACAGTGCGTCTTCTCTGAGCACTACTGTTGCGCCGACAGTCCAAGTTGGGAATACCTGCTCAACAAAGGCATCGAAATTGGCGGTTGCAAATTGCAGCACCACGTCATTCACTGTTAAGCCAATAAAGTCGATGGCCGATTCAATATATTTTGCCAATGCGTCATGCGCTATCGCGATACCTTTTGGTGTGCCCGTAGAGCCCGAGGTATAGTTCAAATACGCCACGGTATGCGGATTTGTAGCGCTAATTTCATTGCTGTTATCGCTATCCAAAGTCTCAAATAACTCAGCAGGAGTGTAAACGCCACCCGCACAAGTTATATTGACTTTGCTACCATCACTGATGAGCTTGCCACAGTTTGCATCCTTCAGCATGAACGCCAATTTAGCATCTGGGAAGTTGACATCTAATGGTAAATAACCCGCGCCGGCAAGCAGACATCCTAAGGTACAGGCTAACATCTCTGGTGTTCGTGGTAACAAAATACCAACGACCAGCTCTTCGTCACGGCCAGCTGTATTAAGCTGACGAGCTACGGCATGTGCCCGTTGCCACAACCAACTGTAGCTATAATTTTGGTCTCGATAAATAATGGCTGTTGCGTCTGGATTGGTGTTGGCATGATGTGCCAATTGTGCCAGCCACGAAGGTGTTGCTTCGCTGCTCGCTTTACCTTGACCCAACGCTAATAACTCAGTGGGCTGTTTTACCGTCGTCAGCTCCGCGATTGCTTTTTGTGGCGCTTGAGTAGCATGCTCAAGTACCGTCAACCAACTTTGTATAAAGGTCTGCATTTGCGCGTCTGAAAATAGCGCACTGTTGTATTGCAGCTCGATATCAAGGTGACCGTCATCAAACAATTTTGAGTCTACACTAAAGTCAAACTGCGCTTGCTGATTGAGTGCCTCTACACCTTCAGCACGCAGTGATGTACATGCACCCCATGGGTTCGCTTGGTATTCCACATGGTTCAGCATGAACTGGAATAATGGGTTTTTCCCCAATTGGCGCTCTGGGTTTAGCACTTCAACTAACTTTTCAAACGGATAGTCTTGATGTTGCTGCGCCTCAAGGGCGCGCTGTTTAACCTGTGCTAGCACTTCAGTGAATGACATCGCAGGCTGAATATGTGCACTGATCACTTGGGTGTTGACAAAAAAGCCCAACATTTCTTGAGTAGCGGCACTACGACGGTTTGCAATCGGGACGCCAATTCTTGGCTTGGCCTTGGCGTATAGGCGATAAAACGTGACTTGCAAGGACGCCAACAACAGCATATACAAACTGGCACCTTGTTGATGAGCGAAAGCCTGAAGTTGCTGCACCTGACGATACCCGACTCGTTCGCCAAGTAGCGCCGACGCAGGTTCTGCTAAGCTATTGCCATACTGCGGTGTAATAAGTTCCTCATCCCCATCACCTGACAACTGAGCCAGCCAGTATGCTTTTTGCTGCAAAGCTTCTGCGCTTTCAAGCCAATCTTGCTGCCACTGAGCGAAATCACCATATTGCAATAACGGGAGTGCTTGCGCTGTCTCCACCTTGTCTTCCAAAGCTTGATAAGCCTCAGCGATTTGTTTAAGTAGCAGTTCAAATGACCACGCATCACCAACGATATGGTGCATTGCAATCAGTAATCTATGCTGCTGTGGCGCAACTTTTATCAGTGCTACTCTGAAGCACTCTCCCTCTGCAAGTGCGAAAGGTGTGCGATACCACTTTGCTATCCACTGCGACTGTATATCTTGCGTACACAGTGATAAATCTTCTTCACACCAAACCATTTCACGAGAAGACGCTGACTGTCGCCACATACCATCACGACTTTTAAGAAATTGCTGTCGCAAGATAGGATGGCGTTCAAATACTGTACTACATGCCAGCTGAATATGCGCATTGGACAAGGCGCCGGTTAACGTAGTTTTTGCACCAATATGATAGGCATTACTGTCTGGCTGTAATTGCCAAAGGAATAGTTGCCGCTGCTGCTGAGCACTCAATGGATAATCTGTTTGTTGAGACGGCTGCAATTGTATTTGCGTGCTGAGTTGCGCTTTGTTTTGTTTTACGAACTCGCAAAATGCACCAAATTCTGGTGCGGTGAACAAACAAGTGGTGTCTAATTGACAATCAAGCTGGGTTTGTATCGCAGCAATTAAGCGCACCGCTTTGAGTGAGTTCCCGCCCAACGAGAAAAAATTTGCTTTATCGCTTGTGACTGGATAGTTGAGCACTTGCTGCCACAGTTGGGCAATGGTCAATTCAAAATCAGACCACTTTTCAGTGCCACACTCCGCCATAGTGAGATTGCGCAGCGCTTCGCTATCAAATGCCCCATACGGTACCAACCGTTCACGTTGATACAGTTTGAGACAGGCGCTACGTTGTAGTTTGCCACTGGAGGTTTTCGGTAACGTGCCTTGATCTAGCAACAGCACTAACTCGGGACTATGTCCGAATTGGGTACTTACAAAGTTTCTGATAACTTCTGCGGTGTGTTCAGCCGCAACTGAGTTGCGGTAACTATTACTGGTTTCAATCGCAAGACCGATCCCTTCACCCGTTTGGGCACTGGGTACCGGAAACGCTGAGACTCGACCTTTGCGTACAAAGTTTAGTTCCGCCTCAATGATCCTTTCTATATCTTGCGGATAAACGTTGTGACCATTCATAATGATCAGGTCTTTTTCTCGTCCAGAAATAAACAACTGACCATCATAGATGTAACCGACATCACCGGTTCTTAACCAACGCTTACCGTCCAATTCTACAAATGTTGCTTGTGTCGCAGCTTCATTTTGCCAATACCCTACAGCGATGCTTGGGCCTGCGGTCCATATTTCGCCAATTTCACCATCATCAAGACGCTGCTGTGTATGCGGGTCGCTAATACGCAAAAAATGCTCGCTGGCAACCACACCACATCCAACCTGATGGCGGTATTGCGCGGTATTTCGCCAATCCTGACTCGGCACCTCAGTTGCTTTTCCTGCTGCCAGTGCTTCGCTATCAAATGCAGCAACATATGCCCCCTGTCCTGCGTGACTACCTGTTACCATCAGGGTACCCTCGGCAAGACCGTAGCAAGGGTAAACGGCTTGCTTGTCCAACCCACATACAGCAAAGCGCTCTGCAAAATCAATCAAGGTGTCATGCCGGATAGGCTCAGCGCCTGAAAAAGCAACCCGCCAATGACTAAGATCTAACGTTTCCATTACCTGTGGTTTGATGCGCTCTAAGCATAAGCGAAATGAAAAGTCTGGCCCGCCAGAAATCGTTCCTTTGTATTGACTCAGTAACTGCAACCATCTCACTGGTCGTTCCATAAAGTAACGAGGTGACGTCAATACCAGCGGATAACCAACAAAGAGTGGCTGTAGCAGGCCGCCGATTAGTCCCATATCATGAAACAGCGGTAACCAACTAATCATGACGTCATCAGCGGTTGTGGCCATTCGCTCGCAAATAACGCGCTCATTGGCAATCAAGTTTTCATGGCTGACCATAACGCCTTTCGGAGCAGCAGTAGAGCCTGAGGTATATTGCAAAAAAGCAATGTCACTTGGTGCAACGTCAGCGCGCTCGGCTTTGCCATCAAATGGCGCAAGCGTATCAACACTCAACATAGAAGCATCGGGAGTTTGTGATGTCAGCGCTTGCACCGTGTCGCTAAAACGTGATGTGGTCAGGATCAAGGTCGCACTGGCGTCTTTAGCAATCCCTATCGTTCGCGCTAGGTGTTGTGGTTTTGTTGACTCTGGAGGAAAACTGGGAATAGCGGTGATCCCACAGTATTGGCACGCTAAAAAGCTGGCTACATATTCAATGCCGGTTTCCATCAAGATTAGCGCTCTGTCGCCTATCTTTGCATGATGTTGAAAGTGACCTGCAAGAGACATTACCTTATCTAGTAATGTTTGATAACTCCACTGTGTGGTTGCTTTGCGTTCGACACATACTAACGCAAGTTGCTCAGGTTGAGCTTCGGCATGGCGCGCAAGGTAGTCTGTAATGGTAATGGCAGACATAGATTACTCCGAGGATCTCCGATGTTTATAGCAGCACATGGCTAATTGAAAACGCTTGCTAACGAACAAAATTGGACAATATGGGCTCAGTGATGAAACCTAAATTCCATAAACCCATCGACATTAAATAGATTAAAAAAGAATGCGGATGATTAACTAGAAGATGCCTGACGCAAGCTCAGCGGTCTCATATCCACCCAGTGTTCGTTGATAAAATCAAGGCAAGTCTGCTTATCTCCTTCGCAGCCAGCTTCTTGCCATCCTCCAGGGATAGTTTTATAACTTGGCCATAAAGAGTACTGCTCCTCATGATTTATCAATACTTTAAATGTGCAATTCTCATTATCAAAGCTCATAACTTTTCACCCAGACTGTAAATAAACTAAGTTGCTAGCAATGACGCCTCACGGACAAAATTATTTAGTTTTATTTATTCGTTAATACTGTGCAGCCTCACAGCCCAGTTAACACAAAAGCTCAAATAGAAACCTTAAATCAAAATAAAAAACACATTAATAACATTAACTTTTAGTATTAATCGCACTGCATTCACGGCGAATAACCCACTATTTTCTCTATGACTCACGGGCCATAATGGATAAAAAAATTCACTTACCTGCTTTAAAAACAATAAGTTAGAAATTAATTTATCTACCTCCCCAGCTGAATACCCAAAACAAATACTTTTGTTAATTTGAAGAAAAAACAATACACAAAAAGTAAACTTTTCACTTGACATGGCTCCCAGATAAAAAATAGAATAACTGATAATTATTATCATTTGCATTGTTGTTATTTTTGGAATACTTAAGGAGTAAGTCGCTGTGTCTCAATTTGCGCTAAAATGGTCGCGTGTTATTTCTGAAAACGAATCAAAATTACTTGTGTACCTAAGCAGTATTTTGCGCTGTCCATATTTGGCAGAAGATGCCCTGCAGGATACTTATATTAGATTGGCTGGTATGTCTAATTGTCAAAACCTAGCAGTTAAAAATGCAACAAGCTTTTGTTATCAAGTAGCAAGAAATATCGCCATTGATATGCTCAGAAAGTTTAACCGTGAAAATATTGTGGATATTGAGGCAGGTCATCTAGAGCAACTTACCGATCAGCAGGTCGATCTTGAAGCAAAATATGAGAATGAACAGCTGAGCGGAAAAATCAACGAAACGATTGGAAAGCTCTCAAGACGCCACCAAAACATTCTCTCCTTTTATCGTAATGGTCGGCTAAAGCAGAAAGAGATTGCCAGCCTTTATAAAATCTCTCCAACTTTAGTCAACTTTATGATCAAAGAGGCAATCAGCAGCTGCCAAACAGAGTTAGTCAGTCATTAATGGCAAAAGCAGCGAATTAGCCTAAGGTTTAGCTCTGAGCTTAGCGGCAATAAAATCGGCATGTGCAACGTAAAATAAACCGGCAATTTTACGAATAATATGGTCTTCATGACTGTCTAGCTCGCCATCTGCATATGCCACATGCCACAGCAGCTCTATTACCTCGATGCGCTCTACATCATTGGTATGGTTGTTTATCTGTTTAGCAAATGAGTACATGTCCACTGCATGCTCGACCAACTGCTGCGCCTCATCAATAAGGGTTGTGACTTGAGCCTGTGGTAATTCACAACGCGTTTTTAGCAGCTCTGCGATTTTATCGAACTCTGATTGCTGCAACTTACCGTCCGCTCGCATTACCTCCACCAATAACGCAGCTAAAGCAGTATTAAAATCGAGCTCTTCTTTTGAAGCGGTTTCTTGCAAGCTTTGGAACAGCTTTTTTAGTTGGTTAAGCAAGTTGCTCATCTCCTATGTGATATACTATGAATGTAGCAGATTAAAAGGATAGTTATGCCTAAGTTATCATTAAGACCAAGCGCGTTAAAGCTAAGTTCTCTAACAGTGGGTGTAGCATTACTTAGCGCATGTCAATACACTCAGGTGCCAAAAGGTGAGGCTGAGAAACACTATGATTTTGACCATAAAGTCCATTATGAGCAAATCACTTATAGTGATACCTACTTTAAACTGGCTATAAAGCCTGATAGTTATGCACACTTCAGGCAGCAAAGTGTGTTCTTGCTACGTCACGCAAAGCGCTTATGCCAAGGTGCTCATCCACAAGTGACATTACTCAGTGGTGTACAAGATTTTGACAGGCTCCCATTAGAGCCAAGACCCTATCAAAATGATTTAACAGTTGAAATAAAGTGTGTGGCAAGGTAATCACACACTTTACTTTCAACGCTTTATTGCATAGTTAACCTAATCTTCGAATAGTTAGTATTACAACTCAGCGCTGAACTTAGTCTTTATATCCCCATGGTGCTTTTGGTGCAGTCACCGGCTTCGTTAAATCAAAGTCGACACGAAACTCTCTTCCCTCACGAACTAAGCGATAGGTGAACTGCTCTGGGTAAATATACATTTGCCATGTATTCCCTACGGATTGAGGGATCCCTTGCTGGATGAATAACTGTTTTGAGTATTCATCCGCTGGGAACGACTGCACTGTGTTATACCCTGCATCTAAGGTATGTCCACCATACATAGTAGAAACATCATCGCTACCATCTTCATGACGGTGGTCGTGCTTTAGGCTCAAACCGCTGCCTGTTTTGGTGATGATCCACGTCCTTGACGCATCTTTACCTACATGAAACGGTACCTGAAGCTCAGTATCACTGCATTTGCGTACGTGCATCACAAGGCGCGCATCGCTAAAGCTGCTGGGACCTTGATTATCTACTGTTACTTTACCTTCATAAGCTTTGCCACAATGCGCTTTGATACTATCGAAAAACGCATCATGACTAGGAATTGAAACCAGCGGGGCTGGACGCGCAAAAGCTGCGCAACTCAAGGTCGTGAGTAGCGCGAAAGTTAATTTTTTCATTGGAGACACCTAAAACAAATAAAGCCAGAGCTTAATCAGCTTCTGGCTTGGTGGCAAAATTATTCGACCAAATTGAGTAAACAAGTATTATTGCCAAGGTCTTGTCGTAGCCAGCTGCTGCTCAAACGCATCAATTTGGGCATTTAATAATTCGGTCTCACCAATAAAATCAAGGCCACTCAAGAGCCGCGCTTTAATGTCTTCTCGCACCTCAAAGTCAATTGGCGTAATACCTGTTCCGCTTATCTGCTGCGCTTCGAGGTCAATACTCAAATGCACTTGTGATTGTTGCTCACATGCGTCGAAAAGCGTATCTAGCGTACTGGCTGGTAGCGCAATGCAAAGCATCTGATTATTGCCACAGTTGTTAAAGAAAATATCTGCAAAGCTCTCGGCTAAGATCACAGTAAAGCCATATTGCTTAAGTGCCCAAGGAGCATGCTCACGAGATGAGCCACAACCAAAGTTATCGCGTGTTAATAAAATTGATGCCCCTTGATACTGTGGGTAATTTAACACAAAGTTGGGATCTGGCTGACCTTCATCAAGATAGCGCCAGTCATAAAATAGCGCTTTGTCGAAGCCGTCACGACTGGTTGAAGTTAAAAACTGCTTGGGAATAATTTGGTCCGTATCAACATTATTTTTGTCTAGTGGCGCAACTAGGCCCTTGTGAAACACGCTCATGACGCCTCTCCTCGAATATCAGTAAAGTGACCTGCAATTGCTGCTGCGGCAGCCATTGCTGGACTCACCAAGTGCGTACGACCGCCTCGCCCTTGGCGCCCTTCAAAGTTACGGTTTGAGGTTGAAGCACAGCGCTTTTCTGCACCAAGGCGATCGTCATTCATCGCCAAGCACATCGAGCAGCCCGGTTCGCGCCACTCAAATCCCGCCGCTTTAAAAATATCGGCTAAGCCCTCTTGTTCGGCTTGCTGCTTTACCAAGCCAGATCCCGGGACAATAAGCGCTTCAACACCTGCTGCTACGCGTTTACCCGCTACCACTTGTGCCGCAGCGCGTAAGTCTTCAATCCGGCTATTGGTGCAAGAGCCAATAAATACAGTATCAACTTTGGCATCGCTTAGCTTTTGCCCTGCTGTGAGGCCCATATATTTCAGCGCGCTGCGCATCGCATCTGCTTTAACTAAATTAGGTTCATCGTCAGGGTTTGGGACTAAGTCATTAATCCCAATGACTTGCTCTGGGCTTGTTCCCCACGTTACTTGAGGTTGCACGCTATCAGCGTCTAACTCCACGACACGATCAAATTCGGCCTCCGGGTCACTATGCAACGTTTGCCAGTAGCGCACCGCAGCATCAAAGTCTTTGCCTTGAGGTGAAAATGGACGCCCACGTAAATATTCAAATGTCTTTTCATCAGGTGCGATGAGCCCTGCCTTCGCCCCCATTTCAATACTCATATTACAGAGCGTCATTCGCGCTTCCATTGACAGTGCTTCAATGCCTGTGCCACAAAATTCAGCCACATAACCCGTGCCACCAGCTGTGCCTAATTGCCCAATCACAGCGAGGATCAAGTCTTTTGCAGTCACGGTCGGGCGCAATACACCGTTCACCTGGATCTTTAACGATTTGGCTTTTTTCTGTTGTAATGTTTGTGTTGCCAGCACGTGTTCAACTTCTGATGTACCAATACCATGAGCCAGCGCCCCAAATGCGCCATGTGTTGAAGTATGACTATCACCACACACTATGGTTGTGCCTGGCAAAGTGATCCCTTGCTCCGGCCCCATTACGTGTACTATGCCTTGGTTAATCGAGTTTAAGTCATACAGTACAATACCAAACTCTTCACAGTTTTGTGCCAAGGCTTGTAGCTGGTTTTTACTCACATCACTGGCTGCCTCAAGTGAGCGACTTTTAGTGGATACGTTATGATCCATCGTTGCAAAAGTTTTATGTGGACAACGCACGGAGCGGTTCTGCTCCTTCAATCCAGCGAACGCCTGCGGTGAAGTAACTTCGTGTACAAGGTGACGGTCGATGTACAGCAGATCCGTTTGTTCATTTAAATTGGCAACTACATGGGATTGCCAAATTTTATCGTATAATGTTTTTGCCACTTGCTCTTACCCTTATTAGACCCTATCGACGATCGCTTGTGCGACATCCATTGTAGTAAACCCACCTTGCGGGTAGATGTCAGGTGTGCCCACACCATCTTTCACTGCCTCTGCTACCGCCTTTTCAATTGCCCGCGCGGCTTCGTCCTGCCCCAAGGAATAACGCAGCATCAACGCAGCACTTAAGATTTGTGCAATAGGATTAGCCACGCCTTTACCGGCGATATCTGGCGCTGATCCACCCGCAGGTTCATATAAACCATAGCCTGACTGGTTTAAACTGGCCGATGGTAACAGCCCCATGGAACCCGTGATCATTGCACATTCATCAGAAAGGATGTCACCGAACAGGTTATCGCACAATAGGACATCAAACTGGCTAGGTTGCTTGACTAGCTGCATCGCGGCATTGTCGATATAAATGTGATCAAGCGCCACATCTGGGTATTCTTTCGCCACGTCATTGACCACTTCACGCCACAACACACTAGTTGCAAGTACATTCGCTTTATCCACCGACGTCACATGATTATTTCTGAGCCTTGCAGCATCAAACGCAAAACGGGCGATGCGTTCGATTTCTTTGCGCGAGTAGGTTTGCGTATCAAACGCTGATTCGTCTTCGCCTTTACCTTGGCGACCTTTGTCGCCAAAATAAATCCCGCCAGTAAGCTCACGGACGCATAAAATATCAAAACCTTGTTGGCTAATGTCACTGCGCAGTGGCGAGGCAGCGCTCAATGCGGGTAATAGCTGCGCAGGGCGCAGGTTACAAAAAAGCTGGAAGTGCTTTCTAAGCGGTAATAAAGATGCCCGCTCTGGCTGCTCATTCGGTGGCAGATGCTCCCACTTTGGCCCACCGACAGAACCAAATAAAATAGCATCAGCGGCTTCACATGCAGCTAATGTTGCTGCTGGTAAGGCTTCGCCAAACGCATCAATAGCCGCGCCACCAATCGCTTGCGCCGACTTATCTAAAGTAAAGTTGAACTTAGTCGCCACTTTATCCAATACTAGCTCAGCGGCTTGCATCACCTCTGGACCGATTCCATCACCTGCCAGTACTGCTACTTTATAGCTTGCTTGACTCATCCTGCTTTCCTTTGTTGTTTAAGACTTGACACTTTTTGTGCTCTATCGATTAGGTTATATACTCGGATCATCGCTCTTACCGATGCCTCTACGATGTCAGAAGCAAGCCCTACGCCGTGATACTGCTTGCCATCAAATTTCGCAATGATATTCACTTGGCCTAGTGCACTGGCGCCCTGACTAGTTGCGTCTAAGTTATATTCCACAACTTCAATCGCCATATTTGTGATCCGTTCAATAGCCAAAAATGCCGCTTCCACCGGACCGTTACCTGTTGCCGCTTCTTGCTTAAGCTCCCCATTGATTGTGACTCCAACCGTGGCGCTGGCGATAGATTGCGAGTTAGATGAAGCGTTAACGAACTGCAATTGGTAGCGTTCATCTTTATCTTTGATCTGATTGAAGTAAATCATCGCTTCTAGGTCATAGTCATAAACCGTACCCTTTTGGTCAGCTAACGCTAAGAAGCTGTCATATAGGCTATCCATATCGTAGTCTGACTGTTGATAACCAAGTTCATTGAGGCGGTGTTCAATCACGTGACGACCCGAGCGAGACGTCATATTTAGCTGGTTACTCGGTACGCCTACCGTTTCAGGTGCCATGATTTCGTATGTATTTTGTGCTTTTAGCACGCCGTCTTGATGAATACCGGAGCTGTGTGCAAACGCATTTTCACCGACAATTGCTTTATTCGGTTGTACCGGCATATTGCAAATTTTAGCGACCTGACGTGATGCCCGGTAGATTTCTTCACTACGAATATCGGTATGAACTTTTAGGTGGTCTTGACGCATCTTCATGATCATCGCCACCTCTTCTAGTGAACAGTTCCCCGCACGCTCACCAATACCATTGATAGTACATTCAATTTGCCTTGCACCTGCTTGTACCGCAGCGATAGAGTTTGCTACCGCAAGCCCCAAATCGTTATGGCAATGTACACTTAATCTTGCTTTGTCTATGTTAGGTACATTATGGCGAATATGGTGGATCATCGCGGCATACTCATCGGGCGTCACGTAACCAACGGTATCAGGCAAGTTAATCGTAGAGGCGCCAGCATTTATTGCAGCTTCAACAATCCGACACAGATCTGGATAAGGGGTACGGCCAGCATCCTCACAAGAAAACTCAACATCATCGGTGTACTTTCTGGCCTGAGAAATGGCGTTAATCGCCATGTTAGTCGCGTCATCTAAGCTCATTCTTAACTTATGCTCTAGATGCAGTGGGCTGGTTGCAATAAACGTATGGATACGACGCTGCTCTGCGCCTTTTAAGGCTTCACCACAGGCGTCAATGTCTTTTGCCACAGCACGGGCTAGGCCGCAAATTGCAGGTCCTCTTACTTCTTTGGCGATGCGCTGTACGGCACGAAAATCCGCGGGGCTGGATACCGGAAAACCCACTTCCATCACATCCACATTGAGCCGACTAATGGTATGCGCCAGTTGTATTTTATCTTCTTCGGTTAAGCTGGCCTTTAGTGCCTGCTCACCATCCCTTAACGTTGTATCGAAAATCCAAACTTTATCTTGCATACCCTTATCCTCAGCCAAAAAAAACCCCGCAAGTGCGGGGTGTCTACAGTAAATGTCGCTCAATTCGCGCAATTACACCCCACCCCTGTGGTTTACCAGTAGGAGGTTAAGAAGGAGTGACAAACGCGCTGTTAGTTTCATGAGCTAGGTGTTCCTGTTGATGAATTAGTTATGTTTTAACATGCTTCAAAAGTGACAATCAAGCATAAATTATCCATCAAAACTGACTTTAAAATATATAAAATAAAAATTTAAGTCTAAAAAAAGTATTTAATAGACAATATCTTTCAATTTAAGAGAGAAATACAGATAGTATATGAAATGAACAGGGTAATTTTGAATTTTAATTACAAGCAAAAAAATAGCCTATGCAAGGCTATTTTTTGGGCGGCTCTGGGTGCTTCGCATATCCTGAAGCACCTTTTGCGATATACCTCAGTTGCCACTTCAGGCGCTCGGTAAGTTCTGCACGTTGTTGTGAGTCTTGATCTAAGGCCTCTGCACCTGAGCTAAATACCAAAGTGACCATAGCCTCAGCTTGCATATGAGCGTGATGCGCATCCACCCTAGTCTCAGTCTCTAAGTAATGTGCAAGCTCAAGTATAAAGTGCTTTATCTCTCGTGCCACCGCAGCACGGAATGCCGGTGAGGTGCCAGAGCGTTCACGTAGTAACAACCGGAACTGGTTACTCGACTGCTCAATAAACTCCATAAAAGTATAAACAGACGTATTAATAACGCTACCGCCTTTGGCAATGCGGCGTCTTGCCTGTCGCATTAATTGCCGCAGGGTTAAGCCAGCTTCATCCACCATAGTTAAGCCAAGCTCGTTCATATCTTTAAAGTGGCGGTAAAAAGAAGTAGGTGCGATACCAGCCTCTCTTGCAACCTCACGCAGGCTCAAATTAGAGAAACTATGCTCCGCACTCAGCTGGTTAAATGCCGCTTCGATAAGCGCTTGACGAGTCTTCTGTTTTTGTTGGGCACGGACACCTGTCATGGACTTTCCCCAATTCGCTTCGAAAATAAGAACAATAAAGCGCAGTCTAAACCTTGACGCAGCAAGAATGAAATACTATTTTAGCGTACAGTTGTACGCTGAAATAAGATTTTGAGACTGACTGATGAAAAAACCTCCCATTTTATGGACCAATGTGCTGTTTTTTAGCTTATCGTTTCTGGCAGCCGTTACTTTGGTTCCTTGGTATGGCTTCGAATACGGTTATACCACCAGCCACTGGCTAGCATTTATTGCCTGCATGTTCTACGCAGGCCTATCAATTACAGCAGGTTATCACCGCTTGTGGGCACATAAAGCCTACGATGCACACCCTGTTATTCAAATTATTTTTGCGCTAGGCGGTGCATTTGCGCTACAAAACAGCGCATTACACTGGAGTAGTGATCATCGAATTCATCACGGCCAAGTTGATGATCCCGTTAAAGACCCTTATGCCGCAACTCGAGGCTTTTGGTATAGCCATATTGGTTGGATGCTACGCGACTATCAAGGCGACAGCTATGGTGATTACAGCAACGCACGCGATTTACAGCGCAATCGGATTGTTATGTGGCAGCATAAACATTATATGAAATTGGTATTACTAACCAATATTGGTATTCCGCTCACGCTGGGCTTATTGCTAGGTAATGTTATCGGTATGCTGCTACTCGCAGGTGTGCTGAGATTAGTGCTTAGTCAACACTTTACCTTTTTTATCAATTCACTGGCACACATCTGGGGAAGCCGTCCATATACAGAGAAAAATACCGCAAGAGACAACGGCTTTTTAGCATTGTTTACTTATGGTGAGGGCTACCACAATTTTCACCATATTTTTGCAAGTGACTACCGTAACGGTATTCGCTGGTATCACTACGATCCGACTAAATGGCTGATCCGTGCCTTTGCGGCGCTCGGGCTTGCCAGCAAGCTAAAACGAACGCCGATAGAGCGTATCGAGAAAGCCAAAGCAGAAACGCTACTAAATAAAACGAAAGTTAGCCTCGCAAAATTGCCTTTAGCGCAAGATAAGCTTACATTGTTACAACAAGAGTATGATTTGCTTCTGAAAAAGCTTCAAAACTACTGTGCGGTGCAAAAGCAAGTACTTGAAGCAAAGAAAGCAGCCGTACGTGCACAATGCGAACACTCCGCATTAATGCAACAATATAAAGAGTTAGAACAAGCTTGGGAAAGTCAAAAACAAGCTTGGATTGCACTGAACTCGAGGCTTCTGAAAACGGCATAACACTCAGCGGCCTCAACAATGATAAGGGTGAGGCCGTGAGCAAAAAAGCCACAGAAAAAACAAAAAGTATTCCAGATTCCTATCAATATGACGCCATAATCATAGGCACAGGCCCAGGTGGCGAGGGCGCCGCCATGAACCTCTCAAAAAGTGGCAAAAAAGTCGCTGTCATCGAGCGTCAACATGCTGTTGGTGGCGGCTGTGTTCACTGGGGTACTATTCCTTCCAAGGCACTGCGCCACTCCGTCAGCCGCCTGATTGAATACAAAGCCAATCCCTTATACCGTTTTACCGAGCGTCCGCAGCGCCATACGTTTCAAGACATATTGCACCATGCGAGTGATGTCATTTCCAAGCAATCCACGCTGCGCTCAAGCTTTTATGGCCGTAATCGTATTCATTTATTCCAAGGTGACGCCAGCTTTATCGATGCCCACACGGTTCAAGTTCTGCACCAAGATGGCTCACAGGAACTATTAACCGCTCATACCATTGTCATCGCGACAGGTTCGCGGCCATATCGCCCACCAGGCGTAGACTTCACCCACCCTAGAGTGTATGACAGCGATACTATTTTAAGTTTAGAGCACAACCCGCAGCGCGTATTGATCTATGGCGCTGGCGTCATCGGTTGTGAATATGCCTCTATTTTTAAAGGGCTTGGGGCAAAGGTAGATCTGATAAATACCCGCGACCGCCTTTTGGCCTTTATGGATGCAGAGATTTCAGATGCGCTAAGCTATCACTTCTGGAATAACGGTATTGTCATTCGACACAACGAAGAATTTGCCAAAGTAGAGACCCATGAGAAAGGCGTGATTGTTCACCTGCAATCCGGAAAAAAGGTTCGGGCAGATTGTATCTTATGGGCCAATGGTCGCTCAGGAAACACTGAGACGCTAAACCTAGAAAGCGTTGGATTGAAGGCAGATAGCCGTGGACAACTCAAAGTCAATGAGCATTACCAAACAGAAGTCGATAATATTTTTGCAGTGGGTGATGTAATTGGTTATCCAAGCCTAGCCAGTGCCGCATTTGACCAAGGGCGTATTGCTGCCAATGCGATTGTGCATGGAGCGTGCGATGACCGTTTGATCACTGATATTCCAACGGGCATATATACTATTCCAGAAATGAGCTCAGTAGGTAAAACAGAGCAAGAGCTAACTGCTGCTCGCATTCCTTATGAAGTAGGTCGTGCACAATTTAAACACTTGGCGCGCGCCCAGATAACAGGCACTGAAGTGGGTAGTTTAAAAATTTTATTCCATGCTGAGAGCAAAGAAATACTCGGCATCCACTGCTTTGGTGAGCGCGCTTCTGAAATTATTCATATCGGCCAAGCGATTATGGAACAAAAGGGTGCAGGCAATAACATAGAGTATTTTATCAACACCACATTTAACTACCCAACCATGGCGGAAGCCTATCGTGTTGCGGCGCTAAATGGGATCAACCGCCTGCTAGATTAGTTAAAACAAGCGTGACGTGTAGCACATCACGCTTTTTATAAGCTAAAACGATACTCAGCGCTAAGCCGCCAGACACTATCTGTTTGTTTGGGTTTACCATTAAAGGCTTCTCGATTCGCAACGGTAGTAGTGAGCCCTAGCCATTCAGCTCCTACTATCCAATTTGAATGCAACTGATATTTTGCAGTTATAGTGAAACCATGGCCATGACTTTGGTTTGGATCGAACTGCCAGTCATCTTTATCGATAACCTTAAATTGCTCTGCTCGCACACTAAAGCGCCACGCGTTACGCTTATGAGTCAGTAACAGAAACCAACTATTGAAGTCATTATCGACACCGCGATTAGTCCCCATCGCAGTATTGCCAGCCATTCCTTGGAACAGCAGCTGTGTTTGTGTTGATAACTTATAGCGCCAAGCAGCGCTTATAAACTTGGTATCCCACGCATATTGGCCTGTGCGATAATTAATTTTGCTCGGATCACCATTATTATCGTACCAATACACATTGACCGCGCTACGAGTCGAGAAGTCATGATGATACCCAAAGTAGTATCCAAAACGACCATCTATTTCTGTGAAAGGCTCAACATATTGCGCTTGATGCTGTAACTGCGGCGTATTTAACGACTCAACGGCGGCAAAGGGTATACTTTCATTAAATACCGACTGCCTATCATGAACTGTAAACCCTCGCCATGCTAACAAAGTACCTGCGGGATCATTGCCCTTAAAGATCCCAGCAACCCCTTTATACCCCTTACCTCTGCTGCGACGAGTTGATGGCTGCTCCACGGCTACTTCTGAACCAAATACACGCACCTCTTCCCCAATCCAAGCATTAATTGCTGAATACTGGTAATGGTAAGGAGATGACCAACCAATATCTGGGTTTTCAATGGAAAAACTGGGATAGAAACCACCGGTACGCACTATCAACCGGCGACCATTTTTGGGAAGGGTGCGATACTGTAAATATAACTCGGTAAATCCGAGCTTATCATCTGGATCTGGTACGTATTGCATTACGCCATGTAAAGACCAAGCACTGTCAAAATCAACACGCCAATCCACTACCCCGCGACTCAACGCCAAATCTGACTCGGCTTGACCAAAGCGAGTTACCCCCCAACCTGGTTGATACCAAGCTTTACGGTTGTCATCGTGCTGCCAGGTAGCCTGTAACTGGCCATGTCCAGACACTTCGACTGCATTAGTTTGCCCAATGACAAATAATGCTAACATAGGGCTTAATTTAGTAATCATCGAAGCCATCAGAAAAGTCCTGCAGTGGAGCAATCAACGTTTGTTTTAATTGATACGTTATTGAACTGGTGTTACTCAAGCCAGAGAGCTGGTGCTGCTCAACTTGCTCTAGGTTTTCAAACCGTTCGTGCCACACATGTAGCTGTAACGCGCCTGCTTGCACCACATCTAGATCCAGAGTGACATAACCATTGCTATCAGTTACGGCAAATAAAGGACTGTCTACAACCACGATATACCCTAACATCCAGTCATGAATATTACAGCCAAGTTCGACAATCCCTGCCTTATCAAAAAGTACCTTTTTTGGGTCGTCACGATAGAGCTTCAGCTCAAAGGGCTTGGCTGGTGAGAAAGAGTACACATGATGCAAAATAGAATCTAAATTAGGAAACGAGACCTGAGCCCCTGTTGGTACCATTAGAATATGCGGCACAAATGACTTATCCTTTTGCTCCATCTTGAAACCATTTTCCGGTGCCAAGTGCGCGACGCCTTCACCTTCAAGCCATACGGCTGCATTCGCTAGCGGCTGCTTATCATTGTCTAACACTTGTATTTCCAGCGCATCAACAGCGCTTGATTGTAATGCGACTAGTGCGATGGCAAGACATCGCAGCAAAGTTAGGTTTTGCATAAGCGGTTTGTCCTATCCTTATTTTATTTTGTGCTTATCTTCAGTAGACCGAGCGGATTAAATATTACATTCATCGCATTTACAGGATGAATACGTATGCAGCTTTTACGTGAACTTTAGCATACAACAGTAAGCTTAGCTTATACGCAAAAGAACACGAATAGACGTGTCGACAACAAAAAGGAAACGCTATGCGCCCCCTATCAGTTTCACTCATTGGCTTAAGCTTTTTTACCAGCACAAGCTTCGCCACATCATTAGCAGTCAGCTCGCCCGATGGCAATATTACTTTTACTTTAAATGACGATAAGCGCCAACCTACCTACCAAATAAGCTTTAACAACAAAACCATTATTGCTCCCTCTAAACTTGGTTTTGACTTTGCGAAGGCGGCATCTATGCGTGATGGGTTGACTATCACCACGCATCACCGTAGCAGTGTCGATAGTAGCTGGGAGCAGCCTTGGGGTGAGGCTCGCGTGATCCAAGACCAGCATAATGAGCTGGCGGTCACATTTGCCAAACAGACCGACCAATCACCGCAATATACTGTACGCGTCAAGGTGTTTGATGATGGTGTCGGCTTTCGCTATGAGGTTGCTCAAAACCAAGCCCTTTATATTACCAAAGAGCTCACCGAATTTACCTTTGCTAGCAGCGATAAGATTACCGCATGGTGGATCCCAGCGCGTGGATGGAATCGCTATGAATATGTATACAACACCACACCTCTGCACGATGCTGCTCATGTGCACACCCCATTTACCTTAAAGAACCAAGATGGTGTGCATATCAGTGTACACGAAGCCGCCCTTATAGATTATGCGGGTATGACATTAAATCAACGCCGTCCCGGCACATTTATAGCTGATTTAACTCCTTGGTCAGATGGGATTGCAGTTAAGACCAATGGCAAGTTCAACACACCTTGGCGCACGCTTCAAATAGGAGATGAGGCTAAAGATTTGCTCAACTCCCACTTGATTTTAAACCTCAATGAGCCAAACAAACTAGGCGATGTTTCTTGGGTTGAACCGGGTAAATACATCGGTATTTGGTGGGAAATGCACATAAATAAAAACACTTGGGGAAGTGGAGAAAAGCATGGTGCAACGACTGAGCGCACTAAAGCATACCTAACCTTTGCAGCCGATAATGGCTTTGATGGTGTATTAGTTGAAGGCTGGAACACTGGCTGGGATGGTGACTGGTTCTTCAACGGCGATGTTTTTAGCTTTACCAAAGCCTACCCTGATTTCAACATAGACGAAATAGCCAAACATGGCGAAACTGTCGGCGCTCGCTTAATTGGCCATCACGAGACTTCAGGCAATGTTAGTAACTATCGAAATCAAATGGAAGAGGCCTTTGCACTCTACGAAAAAGCCGGTGTACGTCAGGTAAAAACAGGCTATGTTGCAGATGGCGGCAACATCAAACGCATTGATGCCAAGGGCAATGCCAGATTCGAGTGGCATGATGGCCAATTTATGGCAAATGAGTACCTAGACAACATAAAACTGGCAGCCAAACATAAGATCAGTATTAACACCCATGAGCCTATCAAAGACACAGGGCTGCGCCGCACCTATCCAAACTGGATTTCTCGAGAAGGCGCCAGAGGACAAGAGTTTAACGCATGGGGCACGCCACCAAACCCACCTGAACATGTGCCAATGCTTGCTTTTACCCGCATGTTAGCAGGCCCTATGGACTTTACTCCGGGTATTTTTGACATGGGCTTTAATGGCCTTGGTGATAAAACTAACCGCCCACAAACCACCCTAGCTAAGCAATTAGCGCTTTATGTTGTACTTTATAGCCCAATTCAAATGGCGGCCGATTTACCAGAAAATTACCTCGCTAAGCCAGATGCCTTTCAATTTATAAAAGATGTACCGACTGATTGGGAACACAGTATCGCACTTGCGGGAGAAGTGGGTGATTATGTTGTCTTTGCCAGAAAGGAACGTAAACATAAACAATACAGCGGTAACGACTGGTTCTTAGGCGCAGTGACGGATGAAGAAGCAAGAGACATTCCTATTACTTTGGACTTCCTCGAACCAGGTAAAACCTTCGAAGCACAAATTTACGCAGACGGCGACAAAGCTGAATGGAAACACAATCCGTATGAAATGAACATTTACCGTAAAAAAGTAACCAGTACTGACAAGCTGATGTTAAAACTGGCTGCCGGTGGCGGGGTTGCGATCCGCTTTAAAGCACTATAAACAACGCGTGGTCACCCTCTACAGGGCGACCACCATTTTAAATTACCGCTGGTATTACTGACACTGATAGCTAGGGGTTAATCCTTTAGCAATTTCCCACTTCGCCGTTAGCAATGATGCAGGACCGTTGCTATCGTGCGAGAGCTCCCAATTCATAATGCCGCCAGCATTGAGCTTAGCGTACTGCGTTTTTGCACGGATCGTCGGGATACCATTATAGTAACTGCTGCCATCACTATCACGACACGCATTGGCTGGGTTTTCTTGCAGTAAGGTGCGGTATGCCTTCCAAGTAGGTCTTGCATAAAATGGTACACCTAATACCGTTTTTTCCTTGCTCAAACCACGACCTTGCCAATAAGCAATAGAATCTTTGGCATATTGCATAGAAGCATGATCGCCATTGTTCGCGTCATACGCCATCAAATTTAAAAAGTCGATATCTTGGAATACAGATTCCAACACGCCACCACCTGTGTACCCAAGCGCCACCACTGCGGCTGTTAAAAATTTACCTCTGGCACGCAACTCAACGCTTAGCGCTTTCATCAGTAACGCATAGTTATTTGCAGAAGCACCAGGATCTGGATACTCCCAGTCCATATCAACCCCATCAAGGTTGTGCTGCTCAACAAACGCAATAACCTCTTGGACAAAACGCGCTCGACCTTGCTCCGAGTTAGCAAATGTCTCAAACGCACTATCATCGCCGCCATTCCAACCACCAATGGCAATCCCTACCTTCACATTATTGGCATGAGCTGAATTTACCAGCGCTGTCATTTTGCTTAAATTTTCGAGCGGTCTTAGTGTGCCATCAGCATTAGGAAGTAAAAATGAGTAATTGATATGGGTGAGCTTATCAAATTGAATGTCGCTCACGGAGCCTTGCCAACTTGGGAAGTAGCCGACAATTTTAAAATTAGGATCGCCAGGAGGTGTATCATCAGAAACTACACTAAAGCTCACAGAACTCGACTCACCTCTCGCCCCAGATGTATCAGTGGCATAGACGGTTAACGCACGAGCACCAAGCCCCTGCGCTTGCCACATAGCCTCATAGGGTGGAGTGCTATCAGACGCCACAAGCGTACCATCAAGATAAAACTCAACATTATCAATGGTAGTATTTTGCGGATGGCTTACTGTTGCAGCAAGACTAACGGGCGAACCAGCAACAACGCGTGCATTGCTGCTCGGAGAAGTAACCGACACAATGGGAAGTGGCGTAGTCGCATCGCAGCGTCCGTTTGCTTGCCAGACTCCGTAAGTTTCAGAATGCTGTGCTGGATTTTGGTTTTGTGTCCACCATTTAGCTGTGTATTTGGAAGACTGATAAGTGACAGCATCTCCACCGGTATAGACCTGCTGTGATTGCCATTGCGTTAAGTTGCTACAGTCCACAGCTAATGCAACTTCCATCGCACCTAAGAGCGGAAGTGCTATCAATAGATTTGTATATTTCATTACCTTTTTCCATGTTGTATGTCGGCTAAAGCAAGCCATGCCGAGTTTAAATAAATGTTAACTTGCGATTCTAGCCTATCAGCATGGATAAATTTCGTACAACATGCGGTGCTACGACCTTAGTCTAATACAGTGATAAAGCGTCTTACTTTCTATTCCATTCGTGTATTTGCAGTGGAGCACGTTTATAAAATGTGCAATTGATGCTCGTAGGCTGTACAGATAAGACAGAGCTCAGTATGCTTGCAAGTTTAGGCGCTGATAAAGAGAATAACACTGAAATGAGTACGGCATTTTCGAGACGATTTGTAACTTTAGTGGAGCAGTTTGCAGGCGGCAATAAACGTCAATTTGCCCAACTAACAGGTAAATCTCCTTCCCATATTTACCGTATTTGTCGCGGCTTGAGCCGCCCATCTATGATTTATCTTGAACATCTTTATAATCTCTTTGCGGTTGACTTAAATTGGCTACTGACAGGAGAGCAGCCTCTCGATAAGCCACAAAGCCAGCTCCAAGATGAACTTACACTCATTCCAAAACTCGACATTGAGGCCAGTGCAGGGATGGGGAGTGTGATTGGTAATGAGGAAGTAACAGAGCAATTTGCACTTAATCGCCGCTGGCTAAACTCTCATTTAGGCGTGTACTCAGATAAACTCGCTTTTGTGTCTATTCGTGGTGACAGTATGCAGCCTACATTATTAGACGGCGATATGGTACTTGTGGATTTATCACAACATCAGTCTAGTAAAGATGCCGTTTATATCGTGCAAACGCAAGACGGCCTAATGGCAAAACGCGTGCAACAGAGACAGAACCGAATCCAGGTGATCAGTGACAACCCTGACTACCCGAGCTGGGAGATCACCGCTGACAATGCCGATAGTCACGGCATTGCAGGACGTGTTGTTTGGTGTGGTCGCAGTATATAAGCCACACCCTACTTTACAGTGTGATGCACCAACATCACACTGACTTAGCCAGCGTTTCCTGTCCCTTGTGTGTATTCACAAACTGACTTAGCACTAACGAACATACAGCCAGTGCAGCCCCAAAGTAAAATACCAAGGATTGATCGTACAGCCATACCACCCCAAAACTTGCAGGGATCACCACCGCAGCAATATGGTTAATGGTAAAGCTAACACCAGCCGTTGCCGCGATATCTTCTGGTCGAGCAATTTTTTGGAAATAAGTTTTAAGTGCAATCGCCATCGCAAAAAATAAATGATCAATCACATAAAGTGCTGCTGCAAAGCTTGCTGACTCTACTAATGCGTACCCAATAAACACCGCAATCAGCCCAATATATTCTATTGTCAGGGTTTTACGCTCACCTATATGACCAATCATCTGCCCAATCTTAGGTGCAATAAATATGTTTACCAAATGATTTAGCATATACAGTGCTGTGATCTGTGCAACATCAAAACCAAACTTTTCCACCATTAAGAAACCCGCAAATACCATAAAGATTTGCCGCCTCGCACCAGAAAAGAAAATCAACGCATAATAAAGGCTATACTCTTTTCTTAAAATCAGCTTCTTATGTTGCCTGGTGTGTATTTCAAACGTCGGAAAGCCAATAAACATAAGTAACGCAATAATAAAACCAACACCGCCAATTAGTAGATACATCCACTGATAGTCCGCAGAGAAGTAGCTAAAACCCAGCCATATTATCGCGTAGGTGATTAAAGAGGCGATGGATTTAATCGAGAGCAAGATACCCAGTTTTGCCGGTGCCTCATCTTTATTAAACCATTGTAAACTGAGCGATTGATTCAGCGTCTCGAAATAGTGAAAACCTATCGACATTAATACTGTGGTCGCATACAAACCGTATATAGTAGGTAACCACCCCGTAATGGCGACGCCAAGCGACAACAAACACAAGCTGATCAGTGCGAAGGTTTGTTCCTTTAACACCAATAAAACAAATACCGCTGTAAACGCCAAAAACCCAGGGATCTCACGCAGCGATTGCAACATTCCCATATTAGCACCATTGAAATTTGCCGCTTCAATCGCAAAGTTATTGAGCATAGCCATCCAACCTGCGAACGTAACGGCCATAACAACGGTTGCGAGCACTAAGAAATTAAAAGGACTTTGCCATCCTTGAGAAGTATTCTTCATGATTATCTCCACATAAAGCACAACTATTAAAAGTTATGGCTATAATATGGCCACATGTTAATTTCTGATATACACAATTATGCCAAGTTCTTTATCAAAACAGACAACCTCTCCTTGGCGTATTCAGCCAAAGTCGAAGCGCTTTTTAAAACCTGCACTTGGTCGACCAATTCTTCCTAGGGCAGTAAAAAAAGCAGAGTGGGAACATGTCCAGCAACATCAACATGATTGGGGCCAGCTTGCATATACCAGTAATGGCGTGATCACTATTGTGACCCCAGAGGGCACATTTGTGATCCCTCCTGACCAAGCTTTATGGCTCCCCCCAGGCCTGCCACATGAGACATATTGTCGCTACGGTGGAGACTTTCGTAGTGTGTATATTGATACTAAATATACTGAGTTACTGGGAAATAAAGCCAAGTTGATTGTTGTCGATGAACTACTAAAACAATTTATTTTGGAGATCTGTACTTGGCAGGAAGATTACCACCTAGATGAAAAAACAGAGCGATTTATAACGGTCTTTATTGATAGGCTAACATCAGCTGCAACTTGCCACTTTTTTATTCCAAGCGCACAAGATGCTCGAATCTTACCCATTGTAACCGAGCTGCATACTAACCCAGGATGTAAAGTAAGTTTGGAGGAATGGAGTGGTCAAGTGGGCGCATCCACTCGTACACTAAACCGTTTATTCCACAAGTGTTTTATGATGGGCTTTAGTGACTGGCGCCAAAAATTAAGGGCAATCAAAGCAATCGAATTGTTAAAAGGCGGATATTCTCAGCAACAAGCAGCACAGTATTTAGGTTTTGACTCAACCGCGGCATTTAGCAGTGCGTTTAAAAAGGTATTTGGAAAACCACCAGGGCAATATCTAAAAAAGTGAGCGAGTAGCCTCTTAATTTTTTATTAGTTGAGTTAAAGCAAAAGGGTATGCAACTGCATACCCTTCAAAGTTGTCACTCTAGAGCTATTCTTAACACTCTAAGATTTACATCTAAAATTGATAAGTAAAGGCACCGTAATACATCCGCCCGATATTGTCATAACTTGCACTACTTGCACCTGTGCCTGTAGTGTAGCCTGGTAGATCTCTATCAAACACGTTATCAACGCCAAGTTCCAACGTAATGCCATTGTCGAAACGATAGCCACCACGTATATCTGTAATAAAGTAGCTGCCATAGCTCATAATGTTACTAGGATCTGGGTTTTTATTTAGAGACTTATCGGTATATAGGCTAACTTCATCTAAGTAACGCGTTTTCGAGCTAAAGTGCCAGTTATTGACCTTATAGCCAAGTGATACCATAGCTTGCCACTCTGCTTCACCTGTTGTCCCAGCATACTCTTCAGAGTCTGATAAGTCAGACTGGAAAGGAAATTCTTCACGACTCTTAAGATAGGTTCCTATTAGGCTGGAAGTCATACGACCTTCGAATAAATCAAAGTCATAGCCAATCTCAAAATCTATCCCTTCTGCGTTCTGTTTAGCAACGTTTTGCGTAATTGAACGAATACCGGTCAACTCTCCGTCCGCATCTCGTGTCACCAACGCACAGAACTGGTTATCAATACCACTTAACGAATCAACACATTTATCAAGAATGTCCTGGCCTGAGATATTATTAATTGCATCTTCAATCTCAATTTCCCAGTAGTCAAGCGTTATAGAAAGACCCGATATTGCTTCTGGTGTATATACTACACCAAATGTAAGGCTATCAGATTCTTCTTCTTTAAGGTCTGGGTTGCCACCAAGTACGCCCGGTATAGAAGAGCTGGTCGCTACCGCGTCAAAATCTTCTGGGATACCAAGTGCATCACAGTTCGCTCTGCGGTTCGCATCTTGAACTTCACCACGCTTACAGGGGTCAGTGATACTTCTAAAAAAGTTCTCACTTTGAGGCCCGTATAGTTCCGAAATATTTGGTGCCCGCATCGCTCTAGACTTAGTGGTTCGAACTCGTAACTCATCTGTTACCGTCCAGTTTAAACCCGTTTTCCAGCTTACGGTATCTCCGATAGTTGAATAATCAGCATAACGTACTGCAACATCTAATGATAAATCCTGCACTAACATCATATCGGCAAGTAATGGGACAGAAATTTCAGAAAAGGCTTCTCTTACACTGAAGTCTCCATGCTCTTCTTGGATTGCATTCAAGAATGTTGCACCCGTTGCAGCAAAGGCATCAGGTAAGGAATCACTTTCTTCTTTTCGATACTCAAGACCAAATGATACGCCCACATAACCTGCTGGTAATTCAAATAGTCCGCTATTACTGATATTGGCATTCAATACTGTTTGCTTAATCTCAGACTTACTGACACTTGTTGTATTGAACCAAGCTGCGGCTTCATCACTTACTGCGCCATAGCCAAACATACTTGTTGGCACACACCCTGCAGCACGAGCTTGCTCATCACGACAAACAATATCACCATTGTCTAATCGAATAGCATCAGCTGACTGCTTAATACGTGCTTTAATCGTATTACCTGCATTGGTCTGCGTGATCTCTGTCTTACCATACACAGCTGACGCTTCAAAATCCCAGTCCTCAGCTACAACTCCGCTCAGCCCTGCAACAAAGCTTGTTGTCTCACGCTCATTCAATTCATAGCGACGGCCTGCATCTTCCATGAAACGGTGCATATTAAATTCATCGACGCCATTTCTATCCATCAGCTGTGCCAAAGACTCATGCATATAAGCATTATCTCTTTTGATCACAAATGCACCCGTCCCACGGCTATCACCATATTCAAAATACGACGGCTGACCAATAGAATCTGCTTCTGATTTTGTGTACTTTGCAGAGGCGTAAACATTCAAATCTGATGTAATATCGTAGTTAGCTTTGATATTTACGTTTGTATTTTCAAACGTTGGCTGTAATTCTCGATAACGGGTTAGGTCAAGGATGTCACAGTCGCCAGAACAAATTGCCCAGTCATTTTCATAGGTTGTACCTAGTTTTTGTGGTCTAACACTGCCGTCTGGGTTAAAGGTATACCAAACTAACTCGCCATTTTCCTGCTGATAAAAGTTACCGTTTACAGAGTCATCATAATAACCGGCATTAGTGATTGTTAACCTATCAGCTATCCCATCATGAATATAGTTACCATCTTCGCCGGCGATGTCACCATCATTTGGGTTAGTGATTGAGCTAATCAGCCTATTAGTTTGAGCGCGGTCGGTAGCATTCATACCATCTTGGCTCACATGAGATACGGAAATACCGACATTACCCTTACCGCCATCAAAGTCTAGGCCGTAAGAAAGGCTGAACTTTTCATTTTCATACGGCCCTTCCGCAGCAGTACCTTTAGACACACTTAAGTCAAAACCTTGAATGTCTTTTTTCAAAATGAAGTTAACTACACCTGTTACCGCATCAGCACCGTATACAGCTGACGCACCACCCGTGATAATTTCAACACGCTCGATCCAGTTTGAAGGAATATTATTAACATCAACAGATGCAGAACCCGGACTACTTGACACATGGCGCTTACCATCAACCAACACCAATGTTCTTGCAGTACCCATACCTCGTAGGTCAAGTAAACTCAGACCTGCGGTACCAATACTTCTTCCAGCATTCGCAAGAGAGTAGGTGTTTGCTAACGCTGGCATATCATTTAATGCTTCACCGATGCTTGTTACACCGCTGGCTAACAATGCCTCTCCACTGATAACTGTCACTGGGGCTGGGGCGATCGCACCCTCTCTTAAAATGCGAGAACCTGTTACTTGGATTTTTTCTACTTCATCAACTCCGGAGCTTTGTTCTGCAAGCACATTCATTGAGGTTGACGCAATGGCACAACTTACGGCAAAAAACACAGGAGTTCGTTTTGTTATTAGGTTTGTTATATTCATTTATGACCTTATTCTTTTTTATATACTTCGTTCCCGATAAAGCAACAACATAAACTATTTCTTTACGAGGAAAAGATCAAGATTTTTTATAAAAAATATGAATTTTTTTATTTTTAATAAAACAACAACAGATTTATAACATCAGAAAGAGAGATGAAAAATGCAACAAATTGAAATTTATTAATAACATTCTTTATCAAAAAAGGGTTAGGAACTGTAATCAACTTAGAGCTTTCAGTCTGATTATTCTTGCTTATTTGAGCCTATTAATCAAATAGCTACTCCATTTCCCGATCAACTCGCTTTGAACCGCTACGAAGCTGGTTATATCAATTATGATAATTAATTTGCTAATTTGAAGCGAGAAAATCTCTTGTTTAGATTTTCTAAATAAGAGCTCTTTAACGCAGTTAACGTCTGATTTATTCCTCCAAATTGAACAAATATTAAGGCTAATTGGTATTACAGCAATGTTCGAGCTTAAAAACTACGAAGCCCTCAGCTCATTGAGATGAGCGCATGTAGGATATTTTTGTTCTTTTTGTTTAATAGAGCCAACAGCTCGGCGGGACCGCCTCCTACCAGTGCAGTACCTTGTTGGTGCTGTGGTGGGAGCGAGTTTACCTCGCGATGTGTTGATTATCTTGTGAGGTTTTATTTTCAAATCCCACATAGCAAAAAACCCGCTGTATTGCTGCAAAGGGTTTCTTTCCGGCGGGTAAAACCAGTGCTGCACTTTGTTGATATTGTGGTGGGAGCGAGTTTACCTCGCGAGGTGTTGATTGTTTTGTAATGTATTGATTGCTTTTCGAGGTGTTGATTATCTTGCGAGGTTTTCTTTTCAAATCCCATATAGCAAAAAACCCGCTGCATTGCTGCAAAGGGTTTCTTTTCAAATCCCACATAGCAAAAAACACGTCGCATTGCTGCAACAGGTTTGACGTACATGGATGCACTAATTTCGATTAGATTCATGGATGAATGCGGTTAATCGGCCTTTTATAAGGCCCTGGCTCGCTACGAAGTAGGATGTTCTACTTTCACATGGGAAGCCCACACTATCATTGACCGGGACCGACCCTTCGCGGGCTCGCCTTCGAGCTGTTTTGTTTCACTTCTGAGTTTGGGTCACAAGAAACCGAAGCAACGCTTCCAGTTCGAGGAAGTGAGCGCATGGATACGCGAAGGGGAAATACTACATGGAAGTACTTTACTACAAATGCAAAAAACCCGTCGCATTGCTGCAACGGGTTTCTCTAATAAGGCCCTGACGATGTTCTACTTTCACATGGGAAGCCCACACTATCATCGACGCTGTTTTGTTTCACTTCTGAGTTCGGCATGGGGTCAGGTGGTTCCAAAACGCTATAGTCACCAGGAAATTCTGTTCATTAATGAAGTATCCTTCATTAATATAAATCTGGAAAAAGCTTATTAAATTCTTTTGTCTACTTTAGTCTATTAACTTCTGTCGCTAAACCACTTTGGCGTTGTATGGTTAAGCCTCACGGGTAATTAGTACGAGTTAGCTTAATGCCTCACAGCACTTCCACATCTCGCCTATCAACGTTGTAGTCTTCAACGGCCCTTCAGTTGACTCTAAGTCAAAGTGAGAACTCATCTCGAGGCTCGCTTCCCGCTTAGATGCTTTCAGCGGTTATCGATTCCGAACGTAGCTACCGGGCAATGCAATTGGCATCACAACCCGAACACCAGCGGTTCGTCCACTCCGGTCCTCTCGTACTAGGAGCAGCCCCTCTCAATTCTCAAACGCCCACGGCAGATAGGGACCGAACTGTCTCACGACGTTCTAAACCCAGCTCGCGTACCACTTTAAATGGCGAACAGCCATACCCTTGGGACCGACTTCAGCCCCAGGATGTGATGAGCCGACATCGAGGTGCCAAACACCGCCGTCGATATGAACTCTTGGGCGGTATCAGCCTGTTATCCCCGGAGTACCTTTTATCCGTTGAGCGATGGCCCTTCCATTCAGAACCACCGGATCACTATGACCTACTTTCGTACCTGCTCGACGTGTCTGTCTCGCAGTTAAGCTTGCTTCTACCATTACACTAACCGTACGATGTCCGACCGTACTTAGCAAACCTTCGTGCTCCTCCGTTACTCTTTGGGAGGAGACCGCCCCAGTCAAACTACCCACCAGGCACTGTCCTCAACCCCGATTCAGGGGCCTAAGTTAGAACATCAACACTACAAGGGTGGTATTTCAAGGTCGGCTCCACACAAACTAGCGTCTGCGCTTCAAAGCCTCCCACCTATCCTACACATGTAGGGTCAATGTTCAGTGCCAAGCTGTAGTAAAGGTTCACGGGGTCTTTCCGTCTAGCCGCGGGTACACAGCATCTTCACTGCGATTTCAATTTCACTGAGTCTCGGGTGGAGACAGCGTGGCCATGGTTACACCATTCGTGCAGGTCGGAACTTACCCGACAAGGAATTTCGCTACCTTAGGACCGTTATAGTTACGGCCGCCGTTTACCGGGGCTTCGATCAAGAGCTTCGCCTAAGCTAACCCCATCAATTAACCTTCCGGCACCGGGCAGGTGTCACACCGTATACGTCATCTTACGATTTTGCACAGTGCTGTGTTTTTAATAAACAGTCCCAGCCACCTGGTCACTGCGGCTCTCGCCTGCTTACGACGCGAAGTCTTCACAAGTAAGAGCGTACCTTCTCCCGAAGTTACGGTACAATTTTGCCTAGTTCCTTCACCCGAGTTCTCTCAAGCGCCTTAGTATTCTCTACCTGACCACCTGTGTCGGTTTAGGGTACGATTCAGTATGAACTGAAGCTTAGAGGCTTTTCCTGGAAGTAGGGCATCAACAACTTCACCACCTTAGTGGCTCGTCTCGACTCTCAGCCTTAGCAACCCGGATTTTCCTAAGTCGCCAGCCTACAGCCTTTCACATGGACAACCAACGCCATGCTTGCCTAGCCTGCTCCGTCCCCCCATCGCATTCATACCAAGTACGGGAATATTAACCCGTTTCCCATCGACTACGCTCTTCAGCCTCGCCTTAGGGGTCGACTCACCCTACCCTGATTAACATGGGATAGGAACCCTTGGTCTTCCGGCGTGCGGGTTTTTCACCCGCATTATCGTTACTCATGTCAGCATTCGCACTTCTGATATGTCCAGCATGCCTCCCGGCACACCTTCAGCCACTTACAGAACGCTCCCCTACCCCGCATACTTACGTACGCAGCCGTAGCTTCGGTGGTATGTTTAGCCCCGTTACATCTTCCGCGCAGGCCGACTCGACTAGTGAGCTATTACGCTTTCTTTAAAGGGTGGCTGCTTCTAAGCCAACCTCCTAGCTGTTTTAGCCTTCCCACATCGTTTCCCACTTAACATACACTTTGGGACCTTAGCTGACGGTCTGGGTTGTTTCCCTCTCCACGACGGACGTTAGCACCCGCCGTGTGTCTCCCGGATAGTACTTTACGGTATTCGGAGTTTGCAAAGGGTTGGTAAGTCGGGATGACCCCCTAGCCTTAACAGTGCTCTACCCCCGTAAGTATTCGTCCGAGGCTCTACCTAAATAGATTTCGGGGAGAACCAGCTATCTCCCGGTTTGATTAGCCTTTCACTCCTAGCCACAGGTCATCCCCTAACTTTTCAACGTTAGTGGGTTCGGTCCTCCAGTCAGTGTTACCTGACCTTCAACCTGCCCATGGCTAGATCACCGGGTTTCGGGTCTATACCCTGCAACTTAAGCGCCCAGTTAAGACTCGCTTTCGCTACGGCTCCCCTAAATGGTTAACCTCGCTACAGAATATAAGTCGCTGACCCATTATACAAAAGGTACGCAGTCACCCAACAAGTAGGCTCCTACTGCTTGTACGTACACGGTTTCAGGTTCTATTTCACTCCCCTCACAGGGGTTCTTTTCGCCTTTCCCTCACGGTACTGGTTCACTATCGGTCAGTTGGGAGTATTTAGCCTTGGAGGATGGTCCCCCCATATTCAGTCAAAGTTTCACGTGCTCCGACCTACTCGATTTCACTTTTGATAAGTTGTCGTGTACGGGACTATCACCCTGTTTCGTCATGCTTTCCAACATGTTCCACTAACTACACTAAAGCTTAAGGGCTGCTCCGATTTCGCTCGCCGCTACTTTCGGAATCTCGGTTGATTTCTTTTCCTACGGGTACTTAGATGTTTCAGTTCTCCGCGTTCGCCTCGTTAACCTATGTATTCAGTTAACGATACCTGCAAGCAGGTGGGTTTCCCCATTCGGAAATCCTAGTCTCAAGCGCCTCTTACTGGCTTGACTAGGCTTATCGCAAGTTAGTACGTCCTTCATCGCCTCCAACTGCCAAGGCATCCACCGTGTACGCTTAGTCACTTAACCATACAACCCAAAATAGTTTTAAGTTGTACTGCTAAAGACAGTTTAACTTCGCCAGAAGTTAATATTGAATACTAAAGTAGACGCTAATTAATCAAATAAATGATTAATCGGCATTTTCTTTCGAAAACTCGATAAATAACTTTACGTTATCTATCAGAATTTAATTTTTCAGCTTTTCCAAATTTTTAAAGAGCAAATATTACTTAGCCATCAGGCCAAGCAACAATCATCTGTGTGGACACTTCGAACAAATAAGTTCTAAATCGTATAAGGAGGTGATCCAGCCCCAGGTTCCCCTAGGGCTACCTTGTTACGACTTCACCCCAGTCATGAATCACTCCGTGGTGAACGTCCCCCCGAAGGTTAGACTATCCACTTCTGGAGCAACCCACTCCCATGGTGTGACGGGCGGTGTGTACAAGGCCCGGGAACGTATTCACCGCGACATTCTGATTCGCGATTACTAGCGATTCCGACTTCATGGAGTCGAGTTGCAGACTCCAATCCGGACTACGACAGGCTTTAAGGGATTCGCTCACTATCGCTAGCTCGCTGCTCTCTGTACCTGCCATTGTAGCACGTGTGTAGCCCTACACGTAAGGGCCATGATGACTTGACGTCGTCCCCACCTTCCTCCGGTTTATCACCGGCAGTCTCCTTAGAGTTCCCGACCAAATCGCTGGCAACTAAGGATAGGGGTTGCGCTCGTTGCGGGACTTAACCCAACATCTCACAACACGAGCTGACGACAGCCATGCAGCACCTGTATCAGAGCTCCCGAAGGCACCAAACCATCTCTGGTAAGTTCTCTGTATGTCAAGTGTAGGTAAGGTTCTTCGCGTTGCATCGAATTAAACCACATGCTCCACCGCTTGTGCGGGCCCCCGTCAATTCATTTGAGTTTTAACCTTGCGGCCGTACTCCCCAGGCGGTCTACTTAATGCGTTAGCTTTGGAAAAGTTGTCCGAAGACCCCAGCTCCTAGTAGACATCGTTTACGGCGTGGACTACCAGGGTATCTAATCCTGTTTGCTCCCCACGCTTTCGTACATGAGCGTCAGTGTTGACCCAGGTGGCTGCCTTCGCCATCGGTATTCCTTCAGATCTCTACGCATTTCACCGCTACACCTGAAATTCTACCACCCTCTATCACACTCTAGTTTGCCAGTTCGAAATGCAGTTCCCAGGTTAAGCCCGGGGCTTTCACATCTCGCTTAACAAACCGCCTGCGTACGCTTTACGCCCAGTAATTCCGATTAACGCTCGCACCCTCCGTATTACCGCGGCTGCTGGCACGGAGTTAGCCGGTGCTTCTTCTGTCAGTAACGTCACAGCTAGCAGGTATTAACTACTAACCTTTCCTCCTGACTGAAAGTGCTTTACAACCCTAAGGCCTTCTTCACACACGCGGCATGGCTGCATCAGGCTTGCGCCCATTGTGCAATATTCCCCACTGCTGCCTCCCGTAGGAGTCTGGACCGTGTCTCAGTTCCAGTGTGGCTGATCATCCTCTCAAACCAGCTAGGGATCGTCGCCTTGGTGAGCCGTTACCTCACCAACTAGCTAATCCCACTTGGGCCAATCTAAAGGCGAGAGCCGAAGCCCCCTTTGGTCCGTAGACATTATGCGGTATTAGCCATCGTTTCCAATGGTTGTCCCCCACCTCAAGGCATGTTCCCAAGCATTACTCACCCGTCCGCCGCTCGTCATCTTCTAGCAAGCTAGAAATGTTACCGCTCGACTTGCATGTGTTAGGCCTGCCGCCAGCGTTCAATCTGAGCCATGATCAAACTCTTCAATTAAAAGTTTTTTGAAACCTAAGTTTCATGCTCATTGAATTCTGATTTTGATACCTTTCGGTATCGAATTGACTGTGCTGAATAAACTATGTTTATTCTGTTGGTCACTCAGTTCAATTGAGACTCTAAATTTGTTTGCGTCATCTAGCGAACTAGACTCTGCTGTTAGAACTCAATCTGTACGAGTGCCCACACAGATGATTGCTTCATATTGTTAAAGAACAGTTCCGGTTACCCGGTGCGATGACTCATCATCGCTGCGCTGTTAGCGCTGAGGGTTGTGCATTCTAAGCATTTCCCATTTGTTGTCAACACTTAATTTTGATTTTCTTTCGAAGTATTCAAACTCAAGTTTTATTTGACTCCCGACTCGTTGGCTCGTTGCTTTTCAGCGCTGCTCCCCGTGTCGGTGGATGCGCATTATAGGGAGATCCGATTTAAGTGCAACCCTTTTTTTGAAGAAAATTGCAAAAAATACGTTGTTCGCACAAAAATCACTCTATCACTGTTGTTTTTGTATGTTTCACATACAAAAAGAGCGCTAAACGCGCTCTATTTTTAATTCCCAGCCAAATTGGGATAGGTAAGCTGCTTCTTGGACAAGCTCTGCTAGCATCAAGGGGTGAAGGGATAACCATGGATCAGGCATTTGCATAACCAAAGACTTTTTCTCTTTACTACTGGCTTGCACTGTCACCTTGGGTAGCACATCATCTTTTCTGCGCATAGAGAGTAGAACCCCCAAGCGCACTATGACACATAGCAGCTTAGTATACTCAAGATGACAACTTAGCTGCTCAAAATCTTTAGCAACCAGATCGGCTCTATGATTTTTGACTATAGCCACAATAATATCCTTTTGCGCTTTACTGTATCCAGGCATTGAGGTATTGGCCAAAATATAACCGCTATGTCTATGATACTGTTTATAGTCAATCAACAAGCCTATTTCGTGAAGGAATGCGATAGCCTTTGCTAAATGAAGGCAAGCTTGCTCATCGAGCTTCCAGCTCGACGATACTTGAGCAATGATCTCAGATACCACTTCGTAAACGCGCTGCGCCTGCTCGGTGTCAACATGATAACGTTGAGTAAAACCATCTAATGTACGTTGGCAGATATCAACAGCCTGAAAGTCAGGGATCATACTATAAAGCACTCCTTCACGAAGCGCCCCACCGGCAAGGCCCATTGATTGAATATCCAATGATTTGAATAGTGCAATCAAAATTGCCAGGCCCGAGACAAAGACCAAGCGACGCTCTTCGATTAACCCTGGCAAGCTAAGCGCCGCAACGGTTTTACATGTAATCGCTTTGAGCTTTACTTCTTCAAGTTTACTGAGAGTCAACTGTTCATTTTCGCCCATAGCAGCGAAAATCTCTTGGATCGCTTGAACAGTACCAGAGGCGCCGATAGCCAGCTCCCAACCTAGTTGCTTATACTCTGCTTGAATTGGTTGTATTACCTGCTTTGCAGCTCGCTCTGCTGCATCAAAGTTTTCTATACTTAATAAGCCGTCACTGAAGTATCTATCAAGGTATGTCACACACCCCATATTCAAGCTTTTATAAAGTAAAGCATTGAAGCCTTTGCCAATGACAACTTCAGTGCTCGCACCACCGATATCAATCACCAACTGCTTCCCTTGGCATGCTGAAGTGTGAGCTACACCTTTATAAATAGTTTTAGCTTCTGCTTCACCGCTTATCACATTTACCTGATGGTTAAGGATCTGCTGTGCTTTTTCGATAAAAACATTAGCGTTAACAGCTAAACGCAGCGTCGCTGTCGCGACAATACTCACATTTTTTGTTGGGATGTCCTGTAAACGCTCTGCAAATAGGGCTAGACATTCCCACCCTCTTTGCATTGCTTCCAACGATAATTCATTTTGGTCATTCAGCCCTGATGCCAGCCGTACTTTCCTTTTCACACGACCGATCGTATGGATACCGCCCGCCATATGCTTTGCTATCAACATATGAAAGCTGTTAGAGCCTAAGTCTATTACAGCGTAAATATCTTCCTTCGAAGCAGTCTTTGCCACTTTTAAAACCTCAATAAATCGCTTTAAGCGCTTACTACTTTACCGTCCAAGTTTACTTGGCTTGTGGCTTTCTATAGCCACCATTTCGGCGACCACCACGTTGTTTATTACCATTGTTGCCGTGCCCTGAGTGGCGGCGTTTATTTACTTGCGGAGCTCGTAAATCGCTCAATAGTGCTGTTTTGTCATAATGAGACACAGGAATTGCATGCTCTATGTATTCTTCTATCTCATGTAAGTTGTACGCATACTGCTCACAGGCGAAGCTGATAGCATGACCAGATGCACCTGCTCGACCCGTCCGACCGATACGGTGTACATAGTCTTCTCTATCATCTGGCAAGTCAAAATTGAAAACATGACTAACCTCTGGAATATGTAATCCACGAGCAGCAACATCCGTTGCAACTAAAAGATCAACATCACCACGTGTAAATTGCGCAAGGATTGACTGACGTTTCTTTTGATTTACATCACCGGTCAACAAGCCCGCTCGATGACCATCTGCTTTTAGCCATTCATATACGTTTTCGCAGCTGTGTTTAGTATTAGCAAAAATAATCGCTTTCTCTGGCCACTCTTCCTCAATCAGCGTAAGTAGTAAAGGTATTTTGTCCTCAGTTGAAGGATGGAATAACTCTTCTTGAATACGTTTACCCGTTTTGACATCCGGTTCAATTTGTACATGGATGGGATTTGTCATGTGCTCGAATGCCAACTCTTGCACTCGATATGACAGGGTTGCTGAAAATAGTAGGTTTAATCGCTCTTCACGACCTGGCATGCGATTGAACAAATAACGAATGTCTTTAATAAAGCCCAAATCAAACATTCGGTCTGCTTCATCGAGCACAACCACTTCGATATCATTGAGGTTATAAGCACCTTGCTTATAAAAATCGATCAAACGCCCTGTTGTTCCAATTAATATATCCGCGCCTTTTTCCAATTGCCCCCGTTGTTTTTCATAATCTTCGCCACCATATACAAGAGCGAGTTTAAGATTACAACGTGGCGCAATGACTTGCGCGTCCTTGTGTATTTGAATAGCCAACTCTCGTGTTGGTGCCATAATAATTGCACGAGGTTGCGTTTTTTTATCCTTCTTGGTCTGCAATAAGCGATGACAGGTCGCGGTCAAAAACGCAAGGGTTTTGCCCGTACCAGTTTGTGCTTGGCCTGCTATATCGCGGCCTTCACAGATGTAAGGTATACACTTTGCTTGGATTGGCGTACAAAATTCGAAGCCATTTTCCTGCAAACCGGCGACCACTTCCGGTGCTAAAGCAAAGTCATTGAATTTTTTATTGGTCAAATGTGTCTTAGTCATAGCAATAAAGCATAACGTTTAAACTTGCAATAAGAAACAAGAGTGTTTAAATACGCATTAAATATTTCGCCTAATTCTAACGGAGAGCGTAATGAGCGACAAAATTATCCAACTAACTGATGACAGCTTTGAGGCTGACGTAATCAAATCTGATAAACCTGTACTGGTAGATTTCTGGGCTGAATGGTGTGGTCCTTGTAAGATGATTGCGCCTATCCTTGATGAAGTTGCAGAGTCACATGGCGACCGTGTAGCGATTGGTAAACTAAACATCGATCAAAACGGTACGACTCCACCTAAGTTTGGTATTCGTGGTATTCCAACGTTATTACTATTCAAAGATGGTGCGGTGGCTGCAACTAAAGTTGGTGCTCTATCTAAGACTCAACTTATTGAGTTCCTAGAAAACAACCTATAATTCAGGTTGTTAGACATTCTGCGGCGTAACTGCCGCAGTTGTCGGCCTGATCTGTATCATTTTAAATAGAATAAAATTTGTATAAACACTGGACGACCCGACGCCTAGCTGCTAACTTATAAAGCCACAAACCTTTAAGCTTTATCAAATCAACCTCTCTCGTAAAACTAACGAGAATGACAACTGTAATAAAGAACCCACCAATATGCATTTACGCGAATTAAAAGACAAGTCAATCAATGAACTTGTAAAACTTGCTGAGTCCATGGGACTTGAAAACGTAGCTCGTTTAAGAAAACAAGATATTATCTTTGCTATTTTGAAAGCGCACGCGAAAAGCGGCGAAAATATATACGGCGGCGGTGTTTTAGAAATTTTACAAGATGGCTTCGGCTTTTTACGTTCTTCAGAAGCATCTTACCTAGCTGGCCCTGATGATATTTATGTTTCTCCAAGCCAGATTAGACGTTTCAGCCTGCGTACCGGTGACACCATCAGTGGTTTAATCAGACCACCAAAAGATGGCGAAAGATATTTTGCATTATTGAAAGTTAATGAAGTTAACTTCGATAAGCCTGAAAACTCTCGTACTAAGATCCTGTTCGAAAACCTAACCCCTATCCATGCCAACGAGCGTATGGTGATGGAAAGAGGTAATGGTAGTACAGAAGACATTACCGCTCGAGTACTAGACCTTGCGTCTCCAATCGGTAAAGGCCAGCGCGCACTTATCGTTGCTCCACCGAAAGCGGGTAAGACAATGTTGCTACAAAACATTGCACAGTCAATCACATACAACAATCCTGATGCGACATTGATGGTACTGCTCATTGATGAGCGTCCAGAAGAAGTTACTGAGATGCAGCGTCTTGTTCAAGGTGAAGTTATTGCCTCTACCTTCGATGAGCCTGCTAACCGTCACGTTCAAGTAGCAGAAATGGTAATCGAAAAAGCAAAACGCTTAGTTGAACATAAGAAGGATGTCATCATTCTACTTGATTCAATTACACGTCTTGCCCGCGCGTACAACACTGTTATCCCTTCATCAGGTAAAGTATTAACTGGTGGTGTTGATGCCAATGCTCTACACAAACCTAAGCGTTTCTTTGGTGCTGCGCGTAATGTTGAGGAAGGCGGTAGCTTAACCATCATCGCAACAGCGCTTATCGATACCGGCTCTAAGATGGATGAAGTTATCTACGAAGAGTTTAAAGGTACAGGTAACATGGAACTACACTTAAACCGTAAGATTGCGGAAAAGCGCGTATTCCCAGCTATCGACTTCAACCGCTCTGGTACTCGTCGTGAAGAGTTGCTGACGAAAACTGATGAGCTTCAAAAAATGTGGATCTTGCGTAAGATTGTGCATGAAATGAGCGAGATCGATGCCATGGAATTCCTTATTGATAAACTTTCCATGAGCAAAACAAACGATGAGTTTTTTGACTCAATGCGTCGTAAGTAAGTAGACTCGTAGTCTTGTTTTTGAAAAGCCAGCTTATGCTGGCTTTTTACGTTTCTGGTTCGCCAACTTCCTGTTTTTGTTCTATACCTACCACATGCTATAAAAATTTATCGGCGTGACTATACCAATTTGACTTAATACTTGCTCAATTTGAAGGAGTAAATCTGACGCTAACAGCGTTAAAAATTTCTCATTTAGAACAAACCACTTAATTAAGCAAATTGGTATTATCTAGGGACAAACATGAAGCTTGGTCGTACTATTGCAGCTATAACAGCGTTTAATCTCGTTTCTGTCAGCCTGGCAATGACACTGCTCACCTCTACAATCATGCAAATTATGGTGATATTTTCTGCGCTGCTGTGCAGTGCTTTTGTCCAGCTTCAGTTACTCAAAAACATTGCCTCGGCTGAGCAGCATATGGATCACCTTGTCAGCAATTTCATGCATGACAACTGCGTTGACTTAACTTATCGATTTGATGAAAAAAGCCAAAAAACGCCCAAGTCCTGCTTGTTAATGAATGACTGCTTTGCTGTAATTGAGCACATTATCAGTGAGGTTTACGCATCTTCAGCTCGACTGCACCCGATGGCAGATAGTTTACGAGACACGTATGCGTCGATGACACAAAAAGCCACCTTACAGCATACGCACGGTGAATATTTAGCCACTTCGATTCAGTCCATGCTGGAGATATCGGCACGTTTAGATACCAGTTTAGAGCAAATTTATACGTCTGTTGAAAATGCCACTATAGCGGTGAAGAAAACCCGAGTAGATACAGACAAAAGCCAAGATAGCTTGCTTATCCTCGCTGAAAATATAAAAAAAACCAGTGAACAAATTGAGATCCTCAAAACTGATAGTAATGAAATAAGCTCTGTTCTTGAAGTCATAAATGGTATTGCTGAGCAGACAAACCTGCTAGCCCTAAACGCTGCAATAGAGGCTGCTCGGGCAGGCGAGCTTGGCCGAGGCTTTGCCGTAGTAGCTGATGAAGTTAGAAATCTTGCAGCAAGAACCAGCCACTCTACAAGGGAGGTTAGCCAAGTTATTAGTAAAATCCAATCCGGGACAGATTCTGTCTATGCTTTAATGCAGGCCGCACTCAAAGAGACAGACAACACCGTCAAGCTCAGCGAAGCTTCGACAAAAGAGGTGGATGAAATCGAAAATGCGATGTTGTTTATCAATGAGATGTCTCACGATATTCATCAGCAAGTAGGTGAACAAAAACAAGCATCAGATGCCGCACAAGAAAGTATAGAGTCCGTTGTGTTACTCAACTCAGATGCACTATCCAGCACAAAGATACAAGCAGTTTCTAATCAAGATCTTATTGCTCTGTCACAAAGCATCCATGAAAAGTTGTCAATTTTTAAAATCTCTGACTTTACCCCCGAGCTTGACCTAAGAAAAGATACCTCTCGACTCACCACAGTTGGCGACAAGCATAACAAGGATACACCAGAAGATGACTCTGGCGACATTGAGTTATTTTAAGACGCTAACGATTCTTGAGACTTGAGCTGATCACACAGCGCCAAGAATAGGGATTGATACTGTGATTCACTTTGGTGCTTAAGTGCCTTTTCAAACTCAATTGCAATGCTTGCCAATTCTGGGAATTCGAACATAGAAGCGGCTCCCGCTAACTTATGGCAACTCGCTTGCAGCGCAACAAAGTCTTTATTTTGCCAAGCATCAATCAATAAATACCGCTCTTGTTCAAAAGTACTGGCAAAGCTATCGCGCAGATCGGTGAGATCAATATTAATCGATTGCTGTGTACTGCTCGCATGATCGCTACTTAGATGAATATTAAGTATGCTTAATAGCTCGTTTTTATTAATTGGTTTGCCAATATGGCCGTTAAAGCCCGAATCAATATATGACTTTACTTCCTCTGTGAGCACATTTGCCGTTAGCGCATAAATGGGCCCTGAGTATCCCGCTGAACGAATAATATTTAACGCTTCCACCCCATCCATCCTCGGCATCTGAATATCCATTAGCACAAGATCTGGAAAGTCGCTTAAGCACTGCTCAACCGCCCTCGCGCCATTTTCTGCTACCGTCACCGTAGCACCTGTACGCTCAATCATACGTGAAAATAACTGTCGATTTTCTGCATGATCTTCAACTACCAACACGTTCCCTGACAGTAGAGGTTGTGCCTGTTGTGGCTGCTGAATATCAGTGACTGTCGAGTTAAGATAAACAGTACAGGGGACAAAGAATGAGAAGGTACTACCAAGCTCTAGTGCACTTTGCACTGTGATTTCACCATTCATCATGTTGGCCAGCTGGCTAGATAAACTCAATCCGAGGCCAGAACCACCAAAACGTCTAGTTATACTATTGTCTGCTTGCTGAAAGCTCTCAAAAATTCGCGCTATTTGCTGCTCACTCATGCCTATCCCAGTATCTACAACCTTAAACTGCAATCCATGCGGCACTTCCGAAACGCTAAACTCTATGCGACCTTGCTCTGTAAATTTCAGTGCATTGCTCAACAGATTTATTAATATCTGTTTTACTCGAATATAATCCAGCCTGACATAAGCCTTACTTCTCACTTGATCGCAGACAATAAACTCCAGTTGCTTACTGTGGATGTTCTGTTGAAACATATCACATAAATCAGCCACTAAGCTTGAGACTGAAAATTCAGTCGCCTCAAGCGCCAACCGTTCAGCCTCGATACGGCTTAGATCTAAAATATCATTGACTAAATCTCTTAAGTGGAGGCCTTGATTGTAGATAGTTTGCACGGATGCTTGCACCTGAGTACCGAGATCCTGCTCTGCAAGTAAGTCTTCAGCGTGACCCAGCACTGTAGTCAGTGGCGTTCTAATCTCATGACTCATATTAGCTAAAAACTGGCTTTTAACTTGGTTCGCAGCTCTAAGCTCATCTGCCTTTTGTTGCAGCTCTGACGTCCTAAGCGCCACTTTTTGACTGAGTTCCAACTTTGCTTTTTGTTCTACTTTACGACGATATAGTGCAAAAGCAGTGAGCAGAGTAAGTACAGCAATAATACCACCGAGTAATAGCAACTGACTGCGCTGCTCTTCTTTAAGTCGTTGTAGCCTTTGCTCTTGTTTTAGCACTTCGACTTCACGACTCAGTTCACTGGCTTCATATTTAGCCCGATAGTCATTTAAGCGTTTGAGCACATCTTCATTCATCAAACGCTTTTGTGCTTCTATATTTTGCGAGTCATAGTTTCTTGCCTTATCGATATTACCTCTAGCAGCTTCAATTAACGCGAGTAGTCGCAATGCTGTGCGTTCTTTTTCTTGTTCATGCATGGTTCGACTTGCTATCAAACTCTGCTCGGCATTCGTGAAAGCATCTTCCAACTTACCTTGAGCAAACAATATCTTCGCCAATACAAACTGTGCTTCCATTAGGTTTGCTGGATTTTTTGCTTTTTCCGCATAATAAAGCGCAAAATTGGCGTTCTTTTCACCCTCTTCCAGCTGCCCTAGTGAATAACTTAGCAATGCAAGATTGACATACTCATAGGATAAATGTCTGACATCATTCTTGGCCTCATAGTAATCAATCGCTGCTAGATAGGAGGCTTGAGCCATTTCAGGCCGCTTAGTTTCGGTATACAACACGCCCAAATCAGCATGAGCCAATGCTGCACCATATTCATCGTTTAATTGGTTAAAGGCTTGAAGTGCTGTAAGTAGCATGCTTTCAGCTTTTTCATAAGCAGCTTGGCGAATATAGACACCTGATATATTTAGCAAAATATCAGCATGATCTTGTGCACTTCCAAATTCTTGATACAGCTCATCCGCTTTCAAATAGTGCTGCAATGCCAAGTCTAGTGAAAAGTTTTTGAAATAAGCTAAGCCAAGGTTACTGTGTAAGTTAGCAGTTTCTATTGGCATATCTCTTTGCTCTGCTAATGCCAAAGCACGAGTATAAAAATCAATAGCTTGTTGGTAATGGCCGAGGTAAAAATTACTGATACCTTGTAGCTTAACCGCTTTGAAGTGATTGTCACTCAGTACTTTTGTTCTAGTAGCAAGTTCCAATTGAGATAAGTAATTTAGAGCGTCTTTAAATTGATTGCTATCATAAGCAGCTTTACTTAAGCTTAAAAGTACGTCTATTTTGGCCGCACCATTTAAAGTCGGCTCACGAAGCAACTCCATACCTAATATTTGCATGTGTTGCCAATCTGCACTGCGCTTCATTTCAATAATTCGCTCAGATAGGCTGGCATTATTTAAAGTTGCTTGTGCATTGAATGTAGCGGAGAAACAAACGAAATAGGCGATCGCAGACCAAGACGTAATCTGCCCCAATAAATTCATTGCTGCTCTCCATTGCTTATCATTTACTCTGCGTGGTAGTGTGAAGATACACCAAGACTCATGAGGCGACAATGTTCAATCCGCTTACAGATGTTATTTTTAGACTAATTTGTCAAAAGAGGTCTTGGAAAGTCCATACCATTGCAGCAGAACTGTTATCACAACAGGTACTTCCTCGCTTGGATAAAGATGATAGTAAAGACTTGTTTAAACGAAACTTCCTAATTATGAATGCACTGTATCAATTGCAGCAAGAGCTTATTAAGGACGGCCAGTACTTGCATATTGAAGCGCTGAATATTCACCTCTCACCACTTTGCGATAGCCATCAACTCGCACAACATGACCCTCTCAGGAGCTACTATTTAGATTGGCAGCACTATGAAACAAGCAGTGAAGAGGTGAGTCAACTCCTAGATAGCTTCTGGCGCAAATTTGCATCTACAAATGCTGGGCAGCCATACGCAGTCTCTAGTCATGAACTGGCAGGCATCATCATCAAGTGGCAATTACCAAAAGATTATGACCGTAAACAACTAAGTAGAACATGGAGAAAGTTAGCATTTGCTCACCACCCAGATAAGTCAGGTGATGAGGAAACGTTTAAATGCTTAATGAATGAATACGAAATACTTAAGCACGCCCTAAGCACGTAGTGCCTTATAACGCTTATTCTTGATCTTACTGTTATTAAGCTTGCGCAGTGCAGGCTTTGCAGCTTCACGTTTTACCGCGACAAATGCCTGAACGTCATATATATTAATTTTACCTATTTGCTTAAAGCTTATGCCGTCTTCACCAGTTAAACAACCAACAATATCTGCTTTTCTCAGTTTCTGCTGCTTGCCCCCCTCAATCATTAAGGTAACCATATTAGATTTATAAGCTGATTTTTCTAACAGTGAATGACTCGGTAAAGTGCCATGCTTTAGTGCCTGACCATAGAGCTCAATAAGCTGATCCACTTTAAACGTCTCTTTTTCACCATACAGTGACAGTGCGACGCCTTTATGCTCTCCTCGACCTGTGCGCCCCACTCGGTGCACATGTGTTTGAGGTTCTAGTGCCAAATGATAATTAATGACCAGTTCAACTTCATCTACATCTAGCCCTCTGGCTGCTACATCCGTTGCCACCAGTATATTGGCACTTTTATTTGCAAAGGTAAGCAAAGACCACTCTCGTTCTCCTTGGTCTAAGTCTCCATGTAATTCAACACATGCGAGCCCGGTCTGACGCAGTTCTTCAAATAATCGCTTAGTCTCAGCTTTAGTATTACAAAACACAATACAGCTCTGAGGTTGGTGCTGCATCAATAAAACTCTCAGGGCGTTAAAGCGCATTTTATTATTATCTAATCGATAGAAGGTTTGCTTAATACTGTGATGCACCTGTTCTTCTTGTGCTTCAACCAGCTCCGGCGAGCGCATATATTGCGTCGCCAACTTCATGATTTTATCTGGATAAGTTGCACTAAACATCAGAGTTTGTCGCATTTGCGGCAGGTACATTGCTATGCTTTCTAACGTTTCAGTAAAGCCCATATCCAGCATTTGGTCAGCTTCATCAAACACTAGGGTCTGCACTTCTGTCAGTATGAGTGAGCCGTTCAGTACATGCTCTTCCACTCGACCAGGCGTACCAACGATAATATGAGCACCATGCTGCAGTGACCTCATTTGTGGTTCAATAGACACCCCACCACATAGCGTTTGTACTTTCACGTTACCGATCATTGCTGCCACACTTTTAATCTCTTGTGCTACCTGATCGGCCAGCTCTCTGGTTGGGCACAGAACGAGTGCTTGCACATCACTGGTCTGTAGCTGTAGCTTATTTAATATAGCTAATGCAAAAACCAACGTTTTACCTGAACCCGTCTTCCCTTTAACAACCAAGTCTTGCCCTTCAAGCACCGGCTGTAAGCTAGCAGATTGCACGGCCGTTGGTATGACATAGTTAAGATCGATAAGGCGTTTTGCTAAGGCTGGGTTTAAAGGAAGTTGAGAAAAAGAGGTTATCGACACTGTGCTTTCCTATTCGCTATCTTAATCTAGCATTTTATACCAATTACATAGATTCTCTAATCGCTTATTGCCATTGCTGCCAATTTCATCACCGTAATAATCGGATTTATACGCCAATATATGCTTTAATTCTTGCGCACATTTCATTTTATCAAGGATCATCATGAAGTTTAGATCACTACTGGTAGCTGTCTTGACGATGAGCTTAAGCTCGGCACTTCAAGCCCAAGAGTTCAGCGAACAGCAACTGGCGCAGGTTAAGCAAGTTAGAGAAGCGGCAAGTCAAAGCAATCTGAGCTGGCAACTGTTAACGTCGCTGACTACGGAAGTTGGACCAAGATTACCAGGTACTGAAAACGATAAAAAAGCAGTTGCCTGGGCAAAGAAACATTTGGAGCAACTAGGCTTTGACAAGGTTTGGGTCGAAGAAGCGACTTTCCCAGAGTGGCGTCGCTACCATGAGTCAGCAAAAATTCTTCTACCAAGTGAGCAACCACTACACCTTACAGCACTGGGAAATAGCATTAGCACGCCAACTGAGGGGTTAAGCGCTGAGGTGGTACTGTTTGAAACATTAGATGAACTCATTGCAGCACCCGCTGGCAGCCTAAATGGGAAAATAGCCTTCATTAACTACCGTATGAACCGCGATATAGATGGCAACGGTTACGGCCCTGCTGTCAGAGCCCGTAATAGTGGTGCTGTTGAAGCTGCAAAAAAAGGTGCCATTGCGTATATGATGCGTTCCGTAAGTACTAGCCACCATCGCTTTGCTCACACCGGAGGTAGCCACTATAAGACTGGGGTAACCAAGATCCCTGCAACGGCTGTTGCCAATCCAGATGCAGATCAATTAGCACGACTTATTAATGCCGGTCACGACGTGAAGGTATCACTGAATATTCAAACTGAAGATCTGGGACAAGGTACTAGTTACAACGTCATTGGTGAGTTTACCGGGACTGAATTTCCTGCACAATATGTGCTGATCGGTGGTCACTTGGATTCTTGGGATTTGGGCACTGGCGCTTTGGATGATGGTGCAGGTGTTGCGCTTACCATGGCTGCTGCCAAGCATATTGCCGATGTTAAGCGTCCAAAACGTAGTATTCGTGTCGTGTTATTTGCCGCTGAAGAGCTAGGCCTTTGGGGTGCAAAAGCATACTTTAAAAAACATAAAGCAGACCTAGATAACATTGTTGCAGCAGCTGAGTCCGACTTTGGGGCGGATGTGGTGTATGCGTTTGAGTCCAATGTGAATGCAGCGTCATTACCAGTGGTACGAGAAATCGCAGCGCAGCTAGCACCTTTAGGTGTGAAATACATAGGTAAAAATAGCGCACATGGTGGGCCTGATCTTATCCCGCTAAAAAATAGCACCTCGGCGCCTATTTTTGCACTGCATCAAGATGGCACAGATTATTTTGATTACCATCATACCGCAGACGACACACTTGATAAGGTCGATCCAGCCAAGTTGAAACAGAATACTGCGACTTACGCCGTTTTTGCTTTGATGGCGGCAGATGCCAAAACCAAGATGGCGGGGAAATAAATTTTTACACTTATAAGGGACAAGTAGGCTTGTTCCTTTCTCATCTATTGTCTATTTTAACAACACCTTTTGATGCAATTATAATTAGTATATGGAAATCAAAAACTTATTATTTTCGGTTTATGACACACTCTTCGACTTTATCAGTCGCAATAAGCTGGTTGTCACCGTGTTTATCGCTTTAACTGTTTGCCTTTACTTTTACCACCGACAGCAACAGGAAATCTCTAGTTATCGTTCTTTATTAAACGCACCTGAGGTGGATGATATTATTATCTTTGATACTGCAAAGCGGTCTAAGCACCTTTATGAACCAGCTTTCCAAGTGCTGCAAGTTACCGCATTATCCGATGACCATATAGAAGTAAAAGCAGGTGCATTTACCTACCGTACCATGCGCAATATTACCCGTGATATTCGTGTCAGTATGCTAATGACAGACCGCTACTTTAAACCACAAAAGCAGACTCTAGAAAAAAGTAAATTACTGGATTTACTAGATAATGAAACGATAATGTCAGTCTATCGCCCTGTTGGTATTCATGTTTTAGGCGGCGTAGTCAGGCCAAGATTTAAAAAGCCTAAACCGCTTTACCATGGGCCAAACATTTCGGCACAAAACCAAGATGCGATTCGAGCTTATCATCGAGAAGAATTTGAAGCCGCAAGACAGGGGTTTGCCGATACAGCTAAATCTGGCAATCCATGGGGACAATATAACTACGCAACTATGCTACGTGATGGTGAAGGAGGTGTTAAAGACATTCCAGCGGCAATCCATTGGTTACAGCTTTCCGCAAAGCAAGGAAATCACAAGGCCAAAGCTGCGTTAGATACGCTGTGTAAAACCCATCACTGCCAGACTACGAATAACTAGTTGTGGTTTTGCTTATGATAGGCAGTTGTCAGTATATTTTCTTCAAAGTCCGACTGGTTTAACGGCTTAGAGTGAAAATATCCTTGTGTCATATCACATAGCAACCCTTTTAAGAACATGCACTGAGCTGGAGTTTCGACCCCTTCAGCGATGACTTTCAGATTGAGTTTATGTGCCATCAAAATAATAGCACTAACTAACGCTTTGTCCTCTTCGTCTTCAGGCAGATCGCGGATAAAAGTTCTATCTATCTTCAACTTAGATAAGGGGAATCGCTTTAAATAGCTCAAAGAGGAGTACCCCGTTCCAAAGTCGTCAATGGCCAGCTCAACTCCCAACGCTCGCAGCGCCTTTAACTGTGCCAATATTTTATCTGAATTATCAACTAACACCGATTCGGTAATTTCTAATGTCAGATACTTTGCTTCCAGTTTTGTGTCTCTCAATACTTTTTTGACAAGCTCAACCATATCTTGACGTTTAAATTGAATGCTGGACACATTAACCGCAATAAAAAGAGGATTGCCATAATTGTCTTGCCATGCTTTAGCCTGTGAACAAGCATGATAAAGCACCCATTCACCGATGGGTAAAATAAGTCCTAATTCCTCGCATACCGGAATAAACTGCTCAGGAGAAACATGTCCTAATAATTCACTTTTCCACCTCAGTAATACCTCGCAGCCCACTACTTCTGCGCTGCCTAGTTGGGCGAAAATCGGTTGGTATACTAATGATAACTCTCTGTTTGACAGCGCTTTGTGTAAGGCGCTTTCCAGCACACTTCTTGCCTTTGCATGTTGGTGCATAGCCGAGGTATAAAATTGGAAGCAGTCACGACCATGATCTTTTGCTTTATACATCGCACTGTCGGCATTGCGCAATAGCACTTTACGATCAGCCCCGTCATCAGGGTACAAAGTGATCCCCATACTGCCGGACACATAGGCCTCATGTCCCTCCAAATGGAATGGGTTTGCCAATGCCCGCAATATTTTTGTCGCGATATGCTCCAAGTCACTAATTGAGCTGACATCTTGCAGTAGCAATGCAAACTCATCGCCACCGAGACGCGCTACCGTGTCAGAACTGCGGACGCACTTATGGATACGACTTGCTGCTTCTTTTAGCAATAAATCACCGATATGATGACCAAGGGTATCATTAACAGCTTTGAATCGATCGAGATCGATAAAGCAAATCGCAATCCGTTCGTCTAATTGCGCAGCGCGCTTTAGCGCTAGGTCAAACTTCACATGAAAATGATGACGATTGGCCAGCCCCGTCAAACTATCAAAGTTAGCCTGCTGCCACATTAGCTGCTCATTGCGCTTTCTAGACGTAATATCACTGAAAAGCGCAACATACATATCAATTTCTCGCGCTTCGTTAAATACAGAAGACACTTGTAGCCAACTTGGATAAATTTCGCCGTTTTTACGCTTGTTCCAAATTTCCCCTTCCCAATGACCTTTATGAATTAAGTCTTCATACAATCCGTTGAAAAATCTATCATCATGCCTGCCTGAATTTAATAATGACGGTGTCTGGCCGATAACTTCGTCTACGCTGTAGCCGGTGATCTCAGTAAAGGCACGATTTACCATCTGAATATGATTGTGTTTGTCGGATACCAGCACACCTTCTGATGTTGTGGCAAATACTGTGCTGGCTAAGCGTTGCTCACGTTCATTCTCAAGCTCTAGGGTAATATCTTGTATAACGTAGATAAACCCGAGCCTAGCCTGATTTTCACTCACAACAGGTGCACACAATACCCTTACGTTTAAATAGTCAAAGCGCTCATCTAACTTACACTCTATCGTGCCTTCTTCTAATAGGCGCTCGGAATCCAGCACGTCAAATAAGGTATAGATAGATTGGGATTTTAAACTATCAAACTCTCCCAACTCTTTTAGTACCGCGCCATTCACGGCCTCTATGTGATGGGTTTCATCAGTAAAAACCAAGTAGGCGTTAATGCTATCGAAGATAGCACTAAGCTTTGCCCCTTGCGCTTGTGAGCGCTGATTAGAACGCTTAAGCCTCACCAATACTGCCATCAACACCGCCATAGAGAGGATCAAAACCGCAATTACGGCTGTTAGCAGCACCACTTGTACCATATTGGCTTTCTTGATCTTCTCCGTCTGCAACAGGACTTGTTGCTCAAGGTTAGCTTGATAGTGCCATAGGTCTTGTTGTAATTTGCGCTGCTCGCTCATGTCTTGAATGATTGACAGTAACTTGGGGTTGCCATTTAAGTCTTCAAAAGGTGTGGAATGCACGCTCACCGTTTTTATGCTGCCATCGGCGACTTGATGCTGAAAGATAAAGTAATTACGCCCCTCATTTAATGCGGCTTGACGCTCATTAGCAACTTGTTCGGCAGTAAATAAGTTGATGTCTTGAATAGCTTTACGCTCTAACGTTGCCTCACTATAACCATAAAACGCTGCTGCTGATTTATTGGCATCTACAATTTTACCTGTGGCAGGGTCAATGATTAGCATCACAGCACTATGGTTGGAAAAAGTATAATATGGCAGCTCAGTTGCACCTGCGCCCAAGCAAACAAGCGACAGCAGACATCCAAGCATTTTCGACAACAACTTCAAACTCTGACCCCTTAGGATATCGATTTATCTAACTGCAGCAGCTATAGAGCAAAGGGCATGTGAGCGACATCTTACACCAACTGCGCTTAAAATTCGCTCCATGTAAGGGAGTAAACCCAACGCAGACTGCGTTAACTTTGGCACTAAGTATCCTATACTTTGGATAAATGATGCTTTTTTAGCAGCCAGTTTTAGCGTATTCCTTATCCAAACCTCAGGCCATGTAGACTTTTGTTTTTTTCATGAAAAAAAACTCAACACACTCGTCTTTAGATAACAATTTATACACCTGACCAAACCAACTGACAAGACGGTGCATTCTGAAAATATGGTCTAATTCGCAATAATGTCAATTTGCTTGCTAAACCATTTACGCTTCCAACTCGTACAGCTAGGAAAAATATACTTAGTTGATATACTAAACCAAACTTAACTCATAGTGCGCCAATGAAATACCAAGACTTACGTGATTTTATAAAACAGCTTGAAAAGCAAGGGGAACTTGTTCGCGTCACCCAGCCTATTTCTACTAAACTAGAAATGACTGAGATTGCCGACCGAACGCTTCGTGCCGGCGGCCCCGCCATTTTATTTGAAAACCCTATCGGCTTCGATATTCCCGTTTTAGCCAATCTTTTTGGTACCCCGAAACGTGTTGCTATGGGTATGGGGCAAAATGATGTCAACGAGCTAAGAGAGGTTGGCAAACTGCTCGCGTTTTTAAAAGAGCCTGAGCCACCCAAAGGGATTAAAGAAGCTCTGGGTCAAATACCGGTATTTAAACAAGTGTTAAATATGCCCGCCAAAGAGGTAAAAAAAGCCCCATGTCAGGAGGTTGTACTTAGTGGTGATGAAGTTGATTTAACCAAGCTACCTATCCAGCACTGTTGGCCCGGTGATGCTGCACCTTTGATTACTTGGGGCTTAACGGTTACCAGAGGCCCTTATAAAAAGCGCCAAAACTTAGGAATTTACCGTCAGCAACTACTCGGTAAAAATAAAATAATCATGCGCTGGCTCTCACATCGAGGTGGCGCACTAGACTTTCAAGAGTGGTGTAAAGAGCACCCGGGCGAACCATACCCGGTCTCAGTTGCACTGGGCGCCGATCCAGCAACTATTTTAGGCGCCGTTACGCCGGTGCCGGATACTCTGAGTGAATACGCATTCGCAGGGTTGCTGCGTGGTAGCAAAACTCAGGTCGTCAAATCTATCTCGAACGAACTTCAAGTTCCAGCAAGTGCCGAAATCGTCTTAGAAGGATATATTCAACCGGGCGAGCTCGCGCCAGAAGGTCCGTATGGCGACCACACCGGTTACTATAATGAAGTAGATGACTTCCCTGTGATGACGGTCACTCATATTACCCATCGTAAAGATCCAATTTACCACAGTACGTATACTGGCCGTCCACCTGATGAACCAGCGATTCTTGGTGTTGCCCTTAATGAGGTATTTGTTCCCATCCTACAAAAGCAGTTTCCAGAAATCGTCGATTTTTATCTTCCACCAGAAGGCTGCTCGTACCGTATGGCGGTCGTCACCATGAAAAAGCAGTATCCGGGGCATGCTAAACGCGTCATGATGGGAGTATGGTCTTTCCTACGTCAGTTTATGTACACCAAGTTTGTGATTGTTTGTGATGATGACGTCAATGCAAGAGATTGGAATGATGTGATCTGGGCTATTACCACCCGCATGGATCCTGCAAGAGACACCACCCTAGTTGAAAGCACACCTATTGACTACCTAGATTTTGCTTCGCCTGTGTCAGGACTTGGTTCCAAAATGGGCATGGATGCCACAAACAAGTGGCCAGGAGAAACTGACCGCGAGTGGGGGGAGCCTATTGTGATGGATCCTACGATAAAACAACGTGTTGATGAAATCTGGGACAGTCTCGGGATAGACACCAAATGACATATATCATCTAACATTGTTCACTTAGCTATGCTAGAGTGCACAGACTTTAGCCACGTGCTTAATAAAGGTAAGGTATGCAAGTATTAGCAGCAGAGGTTGTTTCTATTACACCTCTTACAGAATTTGTTCACAAAGTTATTTTAAAACCTGAAGAGACAGTCAAGTTTGAAGCCGGTCATTATCTGCAAGTCGTACTTGGAGAAAAAGACAAGCGCGCTTTTTCTATCGCCAGTAGCCCATCGACTCAAGATCAACTGGAATTACATATCGGTGCCTCTGGTGCAGACTCTTATGCCATGCAATCTTTAGAGCACCTACGTCAGGCATTTGATACCAAGCAAGCCGTACAGTTAGAGGTGGGTCTTGGCATCTCGCAGTTACGCACGGATCAAAACCGCCCATTAGTATTACTGGCGGGCGGTACAGGGTTTTCTTACGTAAAATCAATGGCTGACTATCTGGCTGAAACGGGATACGACCAACCCGTACTGTTTTACTGGGGCGTAAAAGAAGAGTCAGCACTTTATGCAAAAGCAGAAATGGAAGCTTGGGCATCATCCAACAAACACTTTCAATTTATTCCTGTAGTAGAAAATGCCAGCGATGCTTGGCAAGGCCATCGCGGCTATGTACATCAAGCTGTGATGAAAGATATTGTTTCGTTAGAGCCATACAGCATCTATATGGCTGGGCGCTTTGACATGATTGGCATCGTGCGTGATGATTTTATCAACCATGGCGCAGAGCGTGAGTTTATGTACGCAGATGCCTTCGCGTTTATTAAGTAACCAGAACTAAGTTATTTAATAGCAATTTATTCAATGTGTGACTGGTCGTCAGTCACACATTGAAAAAACAGAACAAACCAATCAAAACAATCCATTTTACCAAAAGTCACTCGCCCGCTATTCTCTTCGTACACACAAAGACCGCGAGAAGTATGATGAGTAAACTCTATGTTCGTGACATTATGTCACCCGATTTTCCAGCACTAACCGCTGACACTGAACTTACTGATGCCATTACTTTGCTGCAAAAGCATCATTTAATTGGTGCTCCTGTGGTAGATACACAGCGTCATCTGGTTGGATTTGTATCAGAACAGCAAATGCTCAAGCCTTTGCTTAATTCCAGCTACTTTTGCGATGGTAAAGTGCAGGTAGGAGATTTACTGGCAACGCCTGCCCTGAGTGTTGAAGCTGCAACAACCGTTGTCGACCTAGCACAGCGAATGCAGCAAAATAACCCTAAGGTTTATCCTGTCATAAACGAAGGTAAAGTCATAGGAATTGTGACGCGTAGCCAAGTGGTTGCGGCACTCAAAGAAAGTTATCTTAGCTGTGCGGGATAATCCCACACAGCTAGTTCAATTTAGGCTTCCTTTGCAAGTAAGGCTTTTTTATCGGCCTCACTTAAAAAAGCAATCTCAACTGCATTGCGCTGCGCTTTATGGATATCACTCAAGTCTAGACCTGCCGCCGCAGCTGCATGGCTATACTCGTTATCTAGCTCAATACCTTGAACCGCAGGATCGTCAGTATTGATGGTTGCCAACACGCCATGATCTAAAAATGCTTTTAACGGATGCGTGGTTAAGCTTTCGACAGTGCTTGTTTGGATGTTACTGGTTAGGCAAGACTCGATCCCGATACGATTATCACGTAAATAGTCCATCAGAGCAGGGTCATGGATTGCTTTAACTCCGTGACCGATACGTGTTGCACCAAGCTCCTTAATAGCTTGCCAGATACTTACCGCGCCCTCAGCTTCGCCAGCATGCACGGTCACACCAAGATAAGCATCACGAACCTGTTTGTAATGTTCAATAAACAGCTCGCCAGGGAAGCCCAGCTCGTCACCCGCGAGGTCAATCGCAACTAACCGCTCCTTAAAGGCAAGTAGCGCGTCTAGCTCATATTGGCATTTCTCAACACCAAATGTGCGTGACATAATGCCAATCAGGTTAACCTGAATGTCTTGACCCTTGACTGCACTTTGCACTCCGTCGACTACGGCTTCAACCACGCCCTGCGGGTGTAGATTATGGGTTTTTGCCATGTAGTAAGGGCTAAACCTTAACTCAGTGTAATCAATACCTTGTGCAACTGCGTCGGCAACATTTTCCACCGCAATACGGCGACAAGCATCGTAGTCACCTAGTACCTTTACACCCCAATCTAGTTTTTCAAGAAACGCCATGAGGTTGGGGGCATTGTCTAACACTTGCACATGGGGGCGCAGGCTTTCAATATCTGTAGCAGGGAGTTCCATATTAAACTGCTGGCCAAGTTCTAAAATCGTTGTCGCACGAACGTTACCATCTAAGTGGCGATGTAAATCTAATAGCGGAAGTGTGTTATTGATCATAAGAGGCTCGATTTGCAGTTAAAATTTTTGGGATCATACGCACCTAACCTAAGATAGCAAGGACAAATGTCAGTCTTGAGTATAGCTAACTTTAATACAAAAAAGCCTGCACATCGCTGGGCAGGCTGTTTGTTACGATTTTGCGATTAAATACGCTTTTTCGTAGGTATGTATTTTTTCGTAGGCGAGCTGAGCTTGTTTACTCCAGCGCGCTTCCCATGGGTGGGCACTTAATGAGTCAAAAATCTTAGCGGCGAGTTCATAATCCGCTTCTGCGTTACAAAGGCACGCAAGTGCAAACAATAGCTCTTTATCATCAGGGTGCTTTTTCAACTGTTGTTGTAAGGCTAATTTAAGCTCTGCGTTAGCCTGTGTATTGTATTGCAGATATTCAGCCAATTGATGATATTGACCCTGCTTCAATAACTTCTTCAAGTCTCCAGTGACTTCTGCAATACGCCCCTGTTGTAACTTAACTTTGGTTAGCGCAGGTACTGCATGTGCCTTTACAGCTTTAGGTAGCATATTAAACAAAGTGTCAGCTTGTTCTGGTGTGGCTGTAAACAAGCGCTCAAACAGAGTTTGCCACTGTGCATCACTCCAATTTAGCTTTTTATGCCACTTTGCAATTTGTGTCGTGGCTTGTTCAGACTGCTGCGCCTCAACACATGCTGCAATATACCCACTTAGCACCGCAGCGGTTGGCTTCGCCGCTGACATTTTGTCATCTAATAAAGCCAACGCTTGCTCACTATTATTGGCTTCAAGCCACAGCGTCGCAAGCTGTCCTTGGTTATCATCGGATATCGCTTCTAACTCAGTATTGGCTTTAACAATATCCCCTTGCTTCAAAGCTGCTTTTGCAGCGATGGCGCGAACATAGTCTTGACGCTCATCTGGCTGCGGCGTTTTTGCTAACAACGTTGCGGCTTGCTCTACTTCACCATTAATTAATAGCCACAAGCTTTCATCCCAAGCTTGCTGCGCTTTTAATTTACGCTTTCTTGAAAAGTGACCTTTGGTATTTATTAGGTGACGCCACGACCAACGCACTATCTTACCCAGCAACACTAAAGCTGTGATAGCGAGTAATAACAAGATAGTGAAAGACACTATGCTGCCTTCAATCGTAGTTTGATTGAAGGAGATAAGCACATAGCCTTTTTCATCAATCAGTAGGTGGCTCGCAGCTAAGGCAATGAAAATGAGTACGAAAGTAATGATTTTTGCCATCATTTGAGCCACCCCTTCACAGCCGCAGGCGTTGCTAGTTCAACAGAATCTTGGCGTTGCACTTCGCTGCGGCTTAGTTTGTGCAGCGCCTGTTGCATCGCATTCACCGAGGGGTGCTGGGTGTCAAAATAACGCGCCAGTGTTTCGGCTGCACCATCAAGGGCACTAAAATAAATGCCTGCTTGTTGATCCATTAGTGCCGCTTGCGCCTGAGTCAAATAAGCACGTAGCTGAGCGCGAATAAGTAGCTGTTCATTCTTATCAAGGAGCGGGTCGATGATCACTTCGTCATGATGGCGTATGGTAATAAAGTCATCAACTAATCTCTGCCAAGAGCGCTGTAAGTTTGCTTTCCAATCATCAACCTGTTGCGATAACACAGCGTCTTCACTCACACTCGTTTGGGGGATCTGTTTGGTTTTAATCGTTAGCACGTCAACCTGAGACAGCAAGCCATGAAGCTCGAAATAGAGCGACTCTGTTTGTGGTTTGGGCAAAGCTTTCAAGGTAGCAATGTCGGTGGCAATCGCCTGTTTCACCACTGCGGTGTTGGACTCAGACGCTAAGCTCTCTAACAACCGCTCAAGGATAGCAACAGCACCAAGGTAATCTTGTTCTGCTGCAACCTTAAACGTAGCTAAGCGCTGTAAATATAAAGCTTCTGAGGCAACTGCACCACTTACTTGCTGCTGCGCCTTAGCAAGCGTCTGCATAAGCTGTGTATCCACATTTTGCTGTTGCTCAGCCAATCGCTTTGTGACATCACCTTGCAGCGAGTCGAGCACTTTTTCTACCCGCTGAAGTTGTGATTTAGCGCCATTCAATTGTGTACTTAGGAGCTGATTTTCCGCGCTAATTGCTTGATTAGCCAATAACGTTTGTTGCAACTGTTGTTGTTGCTGTAGATAAACATAGCCAGCACCAGTACCACTACCAAGCGCGACGAGTAACGCCAAGAGCGCAACCTTACTCACTCCTGTTTTTGCTTGATGTGATGCGACCGTTTGCTCAACTGCTCTTTGTGTTTGCTGAGTATTTGTATGCTTTGTTTGCGATTCAGACTGAGTCATTTTGCGCCCTTGCTGCCTGGTATAGTCGATGATACTCCCTGCGATGGCACGATTATCAGGGCCATGACATACCACAATTTGAGACTGTTCAATGTTATAGGATTGCTGTACATGCTCAGCAATACGTTGGCTCACAACAAAGAAAGTACGCTGAGCCAACCAATCTTTACTTGCTGACGACTGCGTATTAAAAATCGCATCCGCTGCACTGTTACTGGTAATGACTATACCTTCAATCTGCTGGCTTCGCCAGTGGTCTAACCAGCTATCCGAGGTATCCTTTACCGCTGTGCGCTCATACACCGCCAAGCTATCAACGATGGCACCTCTTGCTTTGAGGGTTTGGGCAATAACGGGACGCCCACTTTTGCCTTTAACCAACAATACACGTTTACCCTCAACCGACGACAGCTGCCGAAGTGCAAGCAACCCTTCAGAGTCTGGTTGCTTAGGATATTTAGCCTTGATATTAAGAGTTTGCTGTATAGCATCGGCCGTGCCTTCACCAACAGCAAAGGCTGCGCAATGCCCCGCTAATGGTACTGCTAATTGGCTAAAATAGCGCACTGCATCTGGTGATACAAAAATGGCTAACTCGGCTTCATGTATCATCGCCTGAGCCGCGTCACTAACCGCGACTTCATTTAACCTTAGTACAGGGCAAATCACAGAGCTTATCTGCTGCTGTGACAATAACTCAGATAACGGCTCAGATTTTCCAACAGGTCGAGTCAGCGCAACTTTCATTTAAGCGTCCTTATAAACCTCAGCTAAAATCTTGTCTGCTCCTTGTGCAAGTAACGATTCGGCGAGTTGAATGCCAAGTTGCTCAGCCTCTGCGACAGTACCACGGCACTCACCACGCAAGATTTCACTACCATCAATTGCACCGACTAGACCTCGTAAGTGTACTTGATCACCCGAAACTTCAGCGTACGCACCGATTGGAACCTGACAGCCCCCCTCTAAACGACGGTTCATTGCTCGCTCAGCAAGTACACGAATGCGCGTGTCAGTATGTTCAAGTGGTGCTAAAAAGGCTTTGGTCTGTGCATCATTGCTACGACACTCAATGCCCACCGCGCCTTGACCATTTGCCGGTAACGAAGCTTCAGGCTCAATATAGCTTGCGATTCTATCAATCATTTCTAAACGGATAAGTCCCGCTGCGGCCAAAATAATGGCATCAAACTCACCGGCGTCCAACTTGGCTAGGCGGGTGTTCACATTCCCCCTCAAGTCCTTAATTACCAGATCAGGACGTGCCGCTCGAATTTGACACTGGCGTCGTAAACTAGAAGTGCCCACTATTGCACCTTTTGGTAGCTCTGCCAGTGACGCATAAGTATTAGATACAAACGCATCCCTTGGGTCTTCTCGCTCACAAATAGTGTGCAGTTCTAGCCCTTCAGGAAAATCAACAGGCACGTCCTTCATTGAGTGCACAGCAATGTCAGCTCTGCCCTCTAACATTGCCTGCTCCAGCTCTTTTACAAAAAGCCCTTTACCGCCGATCTTGGCCAAAGGTGTATCTAAGATTTTGTCGCCTTTCGTCGACATTGGCACAAGCTCTACTTTTAAGTTTGCATGGTGTTTTTCAAGTTCAGCTTTTACAAACTCAGCTTGCCAAAGCGCTAACGCGCTTTTACGAGTCGCAATACGTAATACGGAAACTTGTTCTGTCATGATTTGCCTTTTGCGTTAGTACAGCAACTCAAAGCGTCGCTGTATATTCTTATATTTGGTAACTTGGCCGCACAAATGAACGGCCTCAGCATGAGTGGGTCAGATCATTGCTGTGTATTATCAACGATGCGAAATGACTTCTGTGCTAATAACTGTCCAGCATTCGTTACTACTTCAACTCGCCAGTCGCCAGTTTGACTCGGCATAATATTTTTACTCGAGTAGGTTCGATAACGCATCGCTTCAATAGGTAGTTCAACTTCAGCCATTAATTCATCTTGATGAAACCACAAGTGCGATACAAGCTCCCCCTTGAGAGCATGTACTTCAGTGAAAAAGTAAAGTTTCTCTTTGATTTGCGCTGCGGAGATAATGTCTTTGAGTACATTAGTCGGCTCGCGATTATCAACCATCGTGGTTAACACCGCTCGACTAATAAATTGTGTATCAATCTTTGCTCCCAGCGCTACGCTTGCTACCTGCGCATCTGGGTTAAATCGCTTTATCTGCCCTGTTTCTGTTTCTGTTTCTGTTTCTGTTTCTGTTTCTGTTTCTGTTTCTGTTTCTGTTTCTGTTTCTGTTTCTGTTTCTGTTTCTGTTTCTGTTTCTGTTTCTGTTTCTGTTTCTGTTTCTGTTTCTGTTTCTGTTTCTGTTTCTGTTTCTGTTTCTGTTTCTCCAACAGGTTGCTGCACCACTTCATTCAATGCAAGATCTGAAGCGGTATTCGTGGTAAGCACAGCTGTAACAGGCGATTCATTGTCAGCTGTTCCTTGCGCTACACTAGGTAGAGCCTCACTCGTGTCTAACGCTACAGCCATATCATCAGCGCTGTCGATATCAATCGTGACGGCGACAACTTGGCCATCATCTTCGTCAGCATTCACACTGTTGACGACACCGTAGACACCCGCAGTTGCAATGCCAGCAAATGCCACCGTTGCCATAAAAATGCGCTTCCAGTGCCATTGATAGGTCACCGCTGAGGGCTTTGAAGGCTGCTTACTCACCGACGTTTTTATGACAATTTTTTGTGACATTGCTTTGCTCCTGTATCTGTCACCTGCATGTGATACTAAGTGATATTAATCACTCAGTCTTTCAATAAGCCAAGCACGAATGGCTTTTAATTCTTCAAGACAAACCTGATGCTCCATGGGATAGTCTTGCCAGCTTACCTCATAACCTTGCTGCTTTAATGTATTAAAGGCTTGTTCACCAGCAAACATTGGAACCACTGGATCTGCACTACCGTGTGCCATAAAAATCGCAAGTTCAGTTTGCTTCGCTTCTGCACTCAGTTTTTCAGGCACACACATATAAGTGGATAGTGCCATGACACCAGCTAGTTTTACAGCCAAACGCGGTGCAAGATGAAGCGCAATCACGCCACCTTGAGAAAACCCAGCAAGAATAATACGGTTAGCTGGAATACCTTTATCTAACTGTGCCTGAATTAACGCTTCAACCTGAGCTGAAGAGTCTCGCACACCTTGCTCATCCGCTCTTTTATCCAGATCAAATGATTTAATATCATACCAAGCACGCATGACCATACCACCATTTATGGTGACCGGCTGCTCTGGTGCATGTGGAAAAATAAATTTTACGCCTAATTCACCTGGTAAGTTTAGCTCAGGTGCAATCGGTAAGAAGCCATTACCTGAGTCGCCCAAGCCATGTAACCAAATGATGCTCGCTTTATGCTCTCCCACGGCGGGGTGTTCTACAAACTCCAACATCAATCGTGCTGCCACTCTATAGGGGTGTGTGCTTGCTTCGTGGCTGCGTCGCTCATAAATTGCCAAAACTCAGCACCGGAGCGATTATCAATCCACTGATCACCACGCAATTCAAAGTGATGACCATTAAACTTAGTCGCCACCCATACTTGGTGCAATGGTGCTTGTTTGTTGATAACAATTTTGCTCTTGTCAGGGAAAATAATCTCTAGAATTCCCGCTGCTGATTCGTAATCTAAATCAGCGTCACAATCATCGATCTGCTCTTCAATAGTCAACATTAGCGCATCGGCTAACTCATGATATTCACTTTCTGTCATCGTGATTTCCTCTTACTGACGCACTACGGCATGGTGCCTAAGCTTAACTCGCTATTTGAGCAATTTGATGAAGACGAAATTTCAATAGCGAAAAGCTGCTTTTTTTATCAATTCTGTTACTCTGCGATTATAAAGGCACTGACACGAATTATCTAATGAAAGCGACACCTTATAAATTTAGCGTAACGGCACTTGTTTTTACTACTTTAATCGGATTATCGGGTTGCGGTCAAAGCGGTCCGCTTTATTTGCCTGAGCAACAGGCTAAAAAATCAAACCAATCGAAAGTAGAACAAGCAAACCAGCCTGCAGCAGAACAACAGGAGCGTTAAAATGGATTATTTCAATTACCGAGATGGTAAGTTATTTGCAGAGGATGTCTCGATTAGCGATATAGCCAAGCAATATGGTACTCCCTGTTATGTCTATTCGAAAAAAACCCTCGTTAGGCATTATCACGCTTTTACGGATGCCGCAGCCGGTCATCCCCACTTAGTGTGCTATGCAGTAAAAGCAAACTCCAATATTGCCGTCTTGAATGTCTTAGCTCAGCTTGGTTCTGGTTTTGATATTGTGTCAAAGGGTGAACTTGCTCGTGTACTTAAAGCCGGTGGAGATCCACAAAAAGTCGTCTTTTCTGGTGTCGCAAAAACAGAAGATGAAATCGCGTTTGCGCTTGATACTGGTATAAAGTGTTTTAATGTTGAATCGATTGCAGAGCTTCACCGGATCAGTGAAGTAGCGACTAGGCTAGATAAAATCGCGCCTATTTCATTGCGCGTAAACCCGGATATTGACGCGAAGACTCACCCTTACATTTCGACGGGCTTGAAAGAAAATAAGTTTGGTATTGATATCAAGGCTGCATTTGATGTGTACCAGCTCGCCTATGCCCTACCTGGCTTAAAAGTAGTTGGGATCGACTTCCACATCGGGTCTCAGTTAGTTGAGGTTAATCCATTTTTAGCCGCTTTAGATAAAGTGCTTGCGCTAATCACACAGCTGGAAAAAGCGGGGATTTACTTACATCACTTGGATATTGGTGGCGGCCTTGGTGTACCATATGATGGTGAAAAACCACCGCACCCGAGTGCATACGCTGCAGAAATTAAAGCCAGACTGGAGCAATTTACTGATCTAGAACTTATTTTTGAACCCGGTCGTGCCATCGCGGCAAATGCGGGGGTTCTAGTCACTAAAGTCGAATTTATTAAGCCAACTGCACACAAGCACTTTGCAATTGTTGATGCCGGCATGAACGATATGCTGCGCCCGTCGCTATATCAAGCTTGGCAAAATATTGTGCCAGTCACGCCGCGAGACGATGTAGAGTCGATAAATTATGACGTGGTTGGCCCTGTATGCGAAACAGGTGACTTTTTAGGTAAAGACCGAGTACTAAAACTAAAAGCAGGTGATCTATTAGCACAACGCAGTGCTGGTGCCTATGGCTTTACCATGAGCTCAAATTATAACTCTCGCCCTCGTTGTGCAGAAGTTATGGTGGATAACGACCAGCATCACTTAATTCGCCAAAGAGAACCACTAGAGTCTCTGTGGCAATATGAACAACTACTGCCACAATAACCCAACTTAGTACATAACCTAGGGGGCAGCATAAAGCTTTACATTAAGCCGCTTCCCTAGTCGATGTATCCATGGCAAAGTATTAGCAAAGTGAGGACATGGTTTTATACCAAAAGATAACCACTCTATGTTTATAAACTTTTCAAAAATGCACGGTTTAGGCAATGACTTTGTGGTGATAGATAATGTCACTCAAAATGTATTCTTGTCTCGAGACCAAATAAAAAAGCTTGCAGATCGCCATTTTGGCATTGGCTTTGACCAGTTATTAATGGTCGAGGCGCCTTACTCTCCCGACTTGGACTTTCATTATCGTATTTTTAATGCTGACGGTAATGAAGTTGAACAATGCGGTAATGGTGCTCGTTGCTTTGCCCGTTTCGTACGGATGAAGGGACTCACCAATAAGCACAAGGTGAATGTATCCACCAAAGGGGGCAATATTACTCTGTACATCGAGAAAGACGGTCAAGTGACAGTCAATATGGGCAAGCCAAATTCGAATCCACAAGCCATTCCGTTTCGTGCAAATAAGCAAGAAAACACCTATATTTTAAGAGCTGATGAACATACCGTGTTCTGTAGTGCCGTATCGATGGGCAACCCACATGGTGTAATCATTGTGGACAGTATTGACACCGCAGATGTTCACACGCTTGGTCCTTTACTAGAACACCATGAACGATTTCCACAAAAAGCCAACATCGGCTTTATGGAAGTCGTATCTAGAGAGTATATAAAGTTACGGGTGTGGGAACGCGGTGCGGGTGAAACCTTGGCATGTGGCACTGGCGCTTGCGCTGCTGTAGTTACCGGTATTATGCAAGGAAAGCTGGATGAAACGGTTAGGGTTGACCTACCTGGCGGCAGCTTGCAGGTGCGCTGGGCAGGTCAAGGCCAAGTGGTGAAAATGACCGGACCGGCGGAACACGTTTTTGACGGACAAATAGCGATATGACCCAAAAAGAAAGCGAGGTGACAGAGCAACACGTTGTAGAATACCTACGCGCGCACCCTGACTTTTTATTGCGCCATCCCTATCTTATGTTGGAGTTGAAATTACACCACCAACAGCAAGGATTACCTGACCTTTCCTTGCATCAACAGCGCCTGTTGCGACAGGAAGTCGACACGCTAAAACAGCAGATCCGCGACATGATTGAACATGCAACGGCCAATGAGCTGATCTTCAAGCAGCTTACGCAATGCCAGCTGGCCATCATGCGCTGTACGGAGCTAAACGCGATTAATGACACATTGGCACAACGCTTTGATGCCTACAGCGACATTCAATGTAAGCTTATCAGTATTGACGACTCAGTGTCTGAATTGGTTACAGCGAAGCTAACCAGCAGTAACTGCTATCTCGGTCGTATCAGCCAGCAATTTGCAGCACAACTATTTAGCGACTTTGAGGTTGGCTCCGTTGCACTATATCGCATTTCGGCATCGGAACAAGGGAACTACATTCTCGCGTTTGCTAGCCGCTCAGCTGAACACTTCTCACCACAGCATGATAATATGTTGATCGCAGCATTTATCCAAACGTTAACGCTAAAACTCGAAGCGCTGGCATGACCCAAACGCCGCTAACCGATGAATGGGCAGAGCCAATCACCGCCTTTATGGCACACCTTCGCCATGAAAAGCACTACTCTGAGCACACCTTGAACCAGTATCGGACGCAACTCACTCAAGCAGCCTTATATTTTTGCCAGTACGCCAGTGCTTGGCAACAAGTTAGTGGCGAACAGATCCGTCGCTACAGCATGAAACTGCGAAGCCAAAATTACAACCCCAGAACCATCAACCTTAAACTCAGTTGTATCCGCAGTTTATACAAGTTTCTAAAACTAAAATCGCAATCAAAGCAAGCTGTCGTAAACCCGGCACAAGGGATCCGAGGCCCTAAATTTCAAAAGCCATTACCAAAAAACCTTGATGTCGACCAAATGGGGCAATTATTAGAAATTCCATCAGATGATGCTTTAGCTGTTCGTGATAAAGCCATGATGGAATTAATGTACTCCAGTGGGTTACGGCTGAGCGAGTTAGTTGGTGCAAACCTATTAGATGTGAAAGATGGCGAGATCCGAGTGTTAGGTAAAGGTGGTAAAACCCGTATTGTTCCCGTTGGGGGCAAAGCGCTCAACGCATTAGACGACTGGCTGAATATCCGTTCACAGTATGCTCCGCCAGAAGAGCCTGCGCTTTTTGTCAGCAAATTAAAGCGCCGGATAAGTCCACGGCATGTGCGCGCAAGGATGAAAGAATGGGGGCTGAAGCAAGGGATAAGTACACCTATTCATCCACATAAACTGCGACACTCTTTTGCCACCCATTTACTTGAGTCTAGTGGCGACTTGCGAGCAGTCCAAGAAATGCTTGGTCACGCTAGTTTGTCAGCCACGCAGGTCTATACCCATTTAGATTTTCAACATCTAGCAAAAGTGTATGATAGTGCTCACCCTAGAGCGAAAAAACAAAAAGACGAGTAATCATGCGATTTAATAAGCCTATTTCAACTATCCGCGCGATTAGTTTTGATTTAGACGACACGCTATACGATAACCGCCCAATTATTATTGCTGCGGTTCAAGCAATGACCGATCACCTCAACGCTATCCCAAAATGGCGTGCCAAAGGGGAAACATTTTGGTTACAGTGTCGTGATCAAGCGCTCAAACAAGACCGGACGCTGGCGGAAAACGCCACTCGATGGCGTCAAGCTGCTCTCCATCTCGGTTTCACCATACTGGGATATGAACATGATGCAGCAGCAGATGCTACTCAACGTGCTTACCAAGCGTTTGCAGATGCCCGTAGCAATATTGTCGTCAGCGACTCCGTTATCGACTTACTCACACAATTACGTCGTAAGTTTCATATTATCGCCATCACAAACGGTAATGTAGAGGTAGAGAAATTTAACCTAAGGAATAGCTTTGACTTAGTGCTTCGCGCTGGCATTGATGGTCGTGCTAAACCTCACCCTGAACTTTATCACCTTGCTTGTCAGCATTTTAATATTACACCAGAACAGTTACTCCATGTAGGTGATAGCCTAGATACGGACGTCCAAGGTGCACATCGCGCAGGTGCATCAAGCGTCTGGCTGCGCAATAACTTTACTCAATACCGCTATCAAGGATTAGCAAATATAGAAATAGATAACATACAGATGTTAAAAAACATGATGTAATGTTTCTCTACTGTGGTTGCATTCAGTGCTCGAATAACGTACTAATATTGACTTCCAAAAAACGATAATAATGGAAGTAAATTATGTCATCACAGGACACCACAAGTGATGTGGGCTTTTTTGGCCATCCCAAAGGCCTACTCACTCTTTTTCTCACTGAGATGTGGGAGCGCATGAGTTACTATGGCATGCGCGCCATGCTCGTTCTTTTTATGACCGCCACCTTACAACAAGAAGGACTTGGTTTTACAGTTGCATCAGCTGCTGCAATTTATGGTCTCTATACCGGCTCAGTCTATTTTTTAGGGTTGCCTGGAGGCTGGATAGCTGACCGCTTGCTCGGTGGCCAACGTGCCGTTTGGTATGGCGGTATTATCATTATGATCGGCCATATTATTCTTGCCATACCCAGCCAATTTTCTTTTTTTGTCGGGCTCATCTTCGTTGCCTGTGGGACTGGATTATTAAAGCCAAACATCAGCGCAATGGTTGGCCAACTTTATAGTGATGAAGACAACCGTCGAGATAGTGGCTATGCCATTTACTATATGGGTATCAACTTAGGCTCTGTGATTGGCTATATGGTCTGTGGCTATTTTATGGAAAATATCGGATGGCATTGGGCGTTTGGCGCTGCGGCTGTTGGTATGGCTATTGGCCTTATCACTTACCGCTTAACAGGTCGTCACATTGCAACTGTTGGCCATGTTCCAACCAACCCTATGTCAGCCAGCCAAAGTACTAAAGCATGGAGTGCAATCGCCCTTGCCGTTGCGACTGTTGCTGCTGTGACAATTGCCACCTTTACCGGTGTACTGATCATCGACCCCGTTATACTGGCAAAATATGTCGCTATCGCCTTTACGATCACCTTTTTCTTGTACTATGGCTACATTTACTTTGCTGGTAACTTAGATGACAATGAAAAGCGCCGTATGTGGGCATTATTTTTGGTTTGCGTAGCCTCAACGTGCTTTTGGTCTGGCTTTGAACAAGCAGGTTCATCGCTGAACTTATTCGCCCGAGATTATACAGACCGCCTGATCGGCAGCTTCAGTATTCCTACAGCTTGGTTTCAGTCAACTAACGCTTTTTTCATCATTATCTTATCACCGTTTTTTGCCGCCCTTTGGATTAACTTAGCTAAGCGCATGATAACGCCGACCTACAGTATTAAATGTGCAATCGGATTACTTATTATGGCAAGTGGCTTTATTGTCATGTTTTTCGCTTCTCAATATGCTGCACAGGGCTTGAAAGTAGCACCTATGTGGCTGATCACCACTTATTTTCTTCATACGGTTGGCGAGCTATGTCTAAGCCCGGTTGCACTTAGTGCAGTCAGTAAGTTATCTCCAAAGCGCTTTGCTGGACAGATGATGGGCGTATTCGTACTAACTTACTCTATTGGCAATATTTTCTCAGGTCTACTAGCAGGCAGCTTCGACCCTAATAATATCGCTGATCTTCCAAACCTCTATCTGCAAATTGCACTATTCACAATCGGTATTGGTGTTTTTGTAGGTGTGCTTGGATTAAAAACCAAGCATTGGGAGAAACAATCTGAAAAGCCGCTCACTGAGCAAACGGCTTAACCGCCATGATGTAAGTGTAGGGGCGTCATGCTCCTACATCTTCTCAAATTCAGCTGAAACCAACTGCCCTTCGTATGCCTTAAAGTGACCCACCCACTTGGGTGCAGCCACCTCTATGGTGTCATAAAAACGTTCAACTTTACCTAGTTTTGACGCCGCACTTTGTGGATCAAGATAACTAATACCATAAAACTGCCATGGTAATAGCACCTGAGATATTGATGCCAAACCAATCAAGTTGGCATTACGCAAAGACCATGCTTCTTGTAGTTTTACTGAGGTTACTTTACCTAACTTGTTCAACTCCATAAGCTGATGGCACCCCGTATACAATATTGTTTTGCGTTCAACATCTTGCCATTGAATAAGATGAGATTGCTGCTGCTCGATAAACAAGTCTATATCTGTTTTACCTTGATAACAGGGTGGCGTAGTCGGCTCATCAATGTGAAAGCGACCTATCGTTAACTCAGACAACTTAGTGTTTGGAGTTTTGGTATATCTCCCCTCTTGAAAGAAAGCGACATTAGCATAGCGTGCAGTTAGCACAGAGACATGATGTTGGCTCAAAGGTCGATGGATAATAGCAAGAGACTCATCTTCGACTTGCACCTTGGCATCAATATCGTGGATATTAATTAAGTTTGCCAATGCTACGGGCAATAAGGTAAACGCATATTGATAACCTACCAGCTTGTCGTGTTCAAACAAGAATGCGTGGTTACGGCCAATCGTGGCTAGTTTTTGGTGACTGTTAACCGGCCATACGAGTGTAAAGCGCCCTATTTGCTGCTCTGCGGCAGCAAAGGTATCACCCAAGGCTACCCCAAATACCTCTGTGGGTGTAATTGCGGTATCTTTAACTTGGGTCACCTTTTGCTCAGCACGCTTGGCGTTAAGATCAATTGTAATTTGAGATGAAACTGTGTGTGTCTTTTTGGAAAAAGCAGTCGCGGTAATCATTTCATAATTATCAGCCGTGATGGCTGTTTTTGTGCGGCATGCTATCACAGGATAAGCAAATATGCGCCCTGATACAGCGACAAGTTTTCCATTATCTTTTAACCTCTCTTTTAGTACCACTTTGTCTATGATTAGGTCGCGACCTTGCTCTTCAGATTTCTCGATCAGCGCCTCAAATAGTGACCGTTTTACTCCATCTAGCAAGTCAGTGGCGACTGTTTCTATTTGCTCTCTACGGGGTTCTTTTCCCATTAACGTTGTGATTGAATCAAAGTGCTGCCGAAAAATATTGATAACCGTTGCACTCTCGTTAATGTCACAGTCACTGCCTTTCATCCATATTTGTGCAGCAGGTACGTGCGAGGAGAATATGACTAGGCTTGCCAACAAAACTTTTTTATTCATTTTTTTCCTTGTTCTTTGTCCTGACATTAACTTAACGCAAACCAATATGAACCTGTAGTTTTTATTGCGATTTTGCTACTGTACAAACTCTTTTTTCATGAAGGATAGCATCATCATGTCGACTGTTATGATCACAGGTGCAACAGGTTTACTTGGTCGCGCACTGTGCCAAAAAATAAGCCACCACCACACAGTTATTGGGTGTGGTTTTAGCCGTGCAGTGGCCCCGTTACACCAATTAGACTTAGGAGATCAAACAGCGGTGCTAAGCTTTTTAGACACACACCAGCCTGACTACTTGATCCACGCCGCTGCCGAAAGAAGACCCGAGTACTGTGAGCGTGACCACCAAGGGACGTTGGCACTCAATGTGGCTGCAACAGAGTTTCTAGCTAAAACATGCCGCCAACGGGGGATCCGCTTTTTCTTTATCAGTACCGATTATGTTTTTGACGGTACATCCCCCCCATACCTTGAGTCAGACCCAACGCACCCGATTAATTTTTATGGTGAAACAAAGCAGGCTGCAGAACGAGCAATTATAGCGGACAGTGAGTTACATACCATTGTTAGGGTGCCGGTGTTATATGGAGAAGTGACGACATTGGAAGAGTCTGCGGTCACTATTATTGCCCAGCAGCTACTTGATTCCCCAAGTGCTAGCCATGACCACTGGGCTATCCGTTATCCAACACATGTCGATGATATTGCATTAACGCTCAATGATGTTATCGCCAACCCAGACGTGACAGGAATCATCCATATTAGTGGCAATCAAGCATTCACTAAATACGAGATGGCGACGATCATGGCGCAAATACTAGATGTGCCAAGCCATCTTGTGACTTCACGAGCGACACCGAGTGGTGACGCCAAGCGGCCAAAAAACTGTGCGCTCAAAGACACTAGGTTGTTACAGTATGGGATCAATCACCAGCGTGACTTTGCAACGGCTGTTGCAGACGTACTGTCTACTCATATGCCTCGTTGTCAATGAGGCATAACCTGACGGTGGGCTAAAACAGCCCATTTCGACCGAAGGGAACTTCCAAGGTGTTATCGCTAGCCGAGACGGGATGCCCTATCATTTCATCGTAGGCACTTTGATGCCTTATCACCATTTCCACGTAGCTAATATCAGACAGACGTTTTTGAATTTGCAGTGGGTTATGTGCTTTTAAAAACTCACCATTTTCCTCTTTGACATAATACTCTACGTTGTTTACAACTACACTCACCTGATAAAGCGCCAAATCTATCGAATGAACAATGACTTTTTGTAGTGGTTGATGGTGTTTTAGTTTTGAAAATAATATCGCCATGCTCAGCAAAGAGATCCAAATTTACAAGTAGATACATTACAATACGCATGGTGCTCAATAACAGTTCAATTCAGTTTATGTCCTACCCAATGCGTTTAGCAAAATATCTCGGCCATTGTGGTGTCTGCTCACGGCGACAGGCTTCGCGTCTAATTGATAGTCAACGCGTGATGGTCAATGGTCGCCTAGCCAATCATATCGACCACGTCACACCTGAAGACCATATCACTGTCGATAATATTGCTGTTGCTAAGCCCGAACCTAGACGACTATTTGCGTATTACAAACCGGTCGGTATTGACTGTAAAGTAAAGCCACACGACCCGCACAGTATTTATCATGTTTTACCTCAGTCCTGTCGTGTTTACCCAATTGGCCGACTAGATAAAGATAGCCGAGGGCTATTACTACTTACCAATGATGGTGAGCTATGCCAACGCCTGATCCATCCGGATCAGCATCAGGAAAAGGAATATGAAGTACAAGTCGACAAGCCTATTGATGCTGCATTTTGCGCCAAAATGGCAGCAGGCATACCAATCAAAGGGCAAGTCACCTTACCGTGTGTGGTAGAGCAAATTGCCCCCGATCGATTTAAGATTATTTTGCGCCAAGGCCTCAATCGGCAAATAAGAAAAATGGCGCATTATTGTGGCTACCACGTTATTGATTTGCATCGCGTCCGGATTGCAGCACTACAATTGACACAATTACAGATTGATAGTGGTGAAATAAAAGAAATTGCAGCTGACTTCTTTGCCCAAACTACAACCCACACACAACAATGATTGCAACAGCACATCCCATACCAAGTGCCCATACAATAGAGCGAAGTACATCGATATTCAGCCAGTAAAGCACACAATACAGCGCCCGAGCCGTAACATGCCCGATGGCTAACCACTCAATCAAAGGAGTATAAGTTTGGGTGCCAAATGCAACCGCCATGGCCACTGCAAAAACGGCTAATGACTCAAAACAATTTTGATGTGCCGCAAGCGCTCTGGCACCAAGCCCCGTTAATCTTTTTTGTTGCTCTCGAGGGTGTTTATTGTCGTAACCACCTTCTTTATTCATTGCCACTGCGACTGGAATTTTGGCAAAGTAAGGTAATAAGATGGCAAGAATTGCACAGATAATTAAGATGTTCAAAAGATACTCCTTCAACTATTAATATCGCGACTCTCAGTAGAGCAGAATAGTTAAAAAAAGAAAAGCCATAAGCTAGAACAACGGTTCTTACCTATGGCCAAATCTCGTAGCATCGATATTAATCTTAGCTCGATTTTTCAGATTTAAAATGTGGCAAATTGTCGCAGCGCTATTTTGTCGTCAGACTGCACAAGTAAAATTGGGCTAGCCCATTGATAGTAAAATAAATTATTTTCACTATTATTATAATTCATTTATGCTTAATTGAGTCTTTATTGTATGCTGAGCTGCATCATCGACTGTTAGAGCTCAAGTATAATGTGGATCGTATTCACGCTGTTAGCCGCTTTCTCGCAAGCTTGGCGAAATGCTTTTCAAAGCCAGTTGAGCGCCAGTGCCTCAACGGCCAGTGTTACCCTCGCGCGATTTATTCTTGCAAGTCCCCTAGCCCTGTTATATTTGTGGCTACTCTACCAATTCAACCCAGTAGCACCGCTTGCCATTTCCACACATTTTCTCTTTTATGTCTTTGGTGCCAGCGTCATGCAAATCTTAGCAACGGGATTGATGGTCGTGCTTTTCAAGCAAAATAACTATGCCATCGGTGCTGGACTGGCAAAAAGCGAAGCGTTGGTTGCGGCTATGTTAGGTGTGCTGTTTTTTGGTTCTAGCTTAACTTTACTCGGGTGGTTTGGCGTTTTTATTGGCGCGATTGCTGTGATGCTACTCAGTGGCTTTAGTTTACGCACTGTAGAATGTAAAACCGCACTTATCGGGCTTGCTTGCGGCACTTGCTTTGCGCTTACTTCATTGTGGGTACGTGAGGCCAGTATTGCCGCCGGTTTACCTTTTCCTCATAGTGCAGCTTGGGTGTTACTGCTGGTGTTATTATGCCAAACACTGATGTTGAGTATTTATATGACACTGCGAGAGCCTCAGTCATGGTTGATACTTTGGCGGCACCGAAAGCTGACCACTGCAATTAGCGTCAGTAGCTGTATTGGTTCTATTGGTTGGTTTAGCGCCATGAGCCTTGAGCATGTTGCTTATGTAAAAACACTCGGCCAAGTAGAGGTCTTTTTTACATTACTTATCTCTGTTTTGTGGCTCAAGGCACCGATAAAAAAGCGTGATTCAGCGGGACTGGTGCTGATCGCCATCGCCGCAGTTTTGGTTATGCTAACTTAAGTACCACGACGCCACTGATAATCAGCAACACACCCAAATAACGCATAAAGGTACTGGGATCTCCGTAAAAGGCGATCCCGACCAAAAATGTCCCCGCAGCACCAATGCCTGTCCAAACAGCATAAGACGTACCAAGCGGGATCTGTTTTTGTGCCATCCATAACATCCATCCACTGAGCGCCATAAAGCCGACAGCGATACAAATTCCTAGCCATCTCGTCTCTGCTTGCTGCGCCATTTTCAAACCAACCGGCCAGCCTATCTCAAATAAGCCAGCCATAATTAAGTAAATCCATGCCATCGTTACTGCGCTTTCAACTCCACCGAATATAGATCTTTTCTGCGATCTCGTAAGTTACGCACAGTTCCTTCACTATGCAATATTTTGAGCTTATCTAAATCCAAATCACTGAATAGCAGCATCTCGGTATTGGGAGTGGCTTCGTTAAGCGCAGCATCGTGTGGAAAAGCAAAATCTGATGGTGTGAGTACTGCCGATTGCGCATACTGTACATCTAAACTCTCCACTTGTGGTAAGTTACCAACACTCCCCGCGATTACCACATAACATTCATTTTCTATTGCTCGAGCTTGCGCACAATGCCTAACGCGCAGGTAACTATTTTTGGTATCTGTCCAAAATGGCACAAACAAGATGTCTAAACCCTTCTCAGCCATAATGCGAGAAAGCTCTGGAAACTCGACGTCATAACAAACCTGGATCCCGACACGACCGGCATCGGTATCAAACACCTCTATTTTATCACCACCCTTTATCACCCAATCATAGTCTTCATGTGGGGTGATATGAATTTTACGTTGCTCATCGACCTTACCCGAGCGGTGACAAAGATAACTGACGTTGTAAAGCTTATCGCCTTCGAGCAATGGCATTGAGCCGGTGATAATATTGGCATTATATTCGATTGCCATTTGCGACATTGCTTCACGAAATCGCTCGGTATAAGTGGCTAAAGCACGAATAGCTTCAGTTTGATTTTTGTATTGGCCAAGTCCCATCAGGGGGGCATTAAAAAACTCTGGGAAAAGGATAAAATCACTTTGGTAATCTGACACCGTATCAACAAAGTACTCCACTTGCTGCATCAACTCCTCTACCGACTCCACACGACGCATTTGCCACTGTACCGCACCAACTCTCACAATGGTTTTTTTGCTCTCAATAACTGTATCTGTCGGCTCAAACAATATGTTGTTCCACTCTAATAACGTCGCGTAACCTTCTGAATCTTGATCTTCCGGCAAATATTGCTTGAGTAGACGTTTGACTTGAAAGTCGTTAGCCAGCTGAAAGCTCAAAATAGGATCATGAAGTTCTTTGTGATCTACTTTATTGATATATTCCATCGGCGACATGCTGCGGCGATATTGCTTGTATAATGGGATTCGACCACCAGCGAGGATCGCCCGCAAGTTATACTGACGACACAGCTCTTTTCGGGCATCGTACAACCGGCGTCCTAACCGCAGCCCGCGATGACTTTTGGCGATAACGACATCTAGACCGTACAACGCATCTGCATTACTATCACTAAAAATTCGACTGTGTGCATCCACAATATCCTCGTAAGTATGTGGATTCGAGAATGTTTGATAATCGACTTGCACACTCAGCGCGATACCAACAATTCGCTCACCATCCTTCACGCCAATTTGACCTTCAGGGAATTGGTCAATTAACCTAAAGATTGTGTGGCTTGGCCATGCGCCTCCAAGATCAGGATAGGCTTCATCCATTAACTGCTTCACCTGGTCATAATCGGACTTTTCTAGGTTACATAGCGTGATCCGCGCTTTTTCTATAGACATGTCAACTCCAAAGCTTAGGTTACCTTCCTATCTCTACTCTATCACAGTTAACCTTACTCGATACTGAGTAGATTAACCTGAGCTTAGGATAAATAAGCAGCAAATCAAAACTAACCTTCTATACTTGTTTTATTGTGTATAACTCAAGAGCTTAGGTTTGACTAAACACCACCCTTACAGCAGGCCAGATCAAGTCGAGGCACTGAAATTTGCCTTATTGCGTCGTGTCGCGCTGTACTGTATGTGGCTGCATGTCGTGCTGTTCGGGGCATTTTGGCATCTTCAAGTGGAGACGCTTGCTATTGTCAATATTGGTAGCGTCACTATGTGGTATATCGGTATTAAACTCATCGATAACAACAAACCTTCTCTCGCACTACGTGTATTCTGCTTAGAGGTCGCATTGCACGCCACCTTAGTATGTGCCTACTTAGGAATGTCTCTTGGGTTTCAATATTACTTGTGGACTGTTTCTTGTTTAATGCTGCTGGACTATCAGCTCAAGCTCAGGCACGCGGTTATTTACTCTGTCGTGCTTATCACGCTTTTTGCCACGCTAAAATTGTTATTTGACGATGTCATCTACCATTACCGATACCAAGAGTTGGTGCCGTATGTGCACTTTGCTAATGTACTGATATGTGGTATTCCAATGATTTATACCATTAGTCATATTCGTAAAATGACCGTACAGCAACGCGATGAGCTAGCAGAGCTGGCTGCGCATGACCCGCTTACCAAAATGTTTAACCGCCGCTATGCCAAAGAGCTTATCACCCATGCGAAAGAAAGCTGCATATCCACACACTCACCATTATGTTTAGTGATGGCTGACATTGACCACTTCAAAAAAATTAACGATACCTTTGGTCATGGTAAGGGGGATAAGATTTTAAAGACTGTCGCAAAGACAATACAATCACATATGCTGCCAGCAGATATCGCTGTGAGGTGGGGCGGTGAGGAGTTTTTGATTGTATTGGCGCCTTGCTCTGGCGATGAAGCAATGCGACGCATCGAGCAATTACGCCAAGCCACTGAAAGTATCAAGTTTGAGAATAACATAATCAAAATCACCATGAGTTTCGGTATCACCAACTGGGATCACAGCGAGTCTTTTGAGCAGGCTATTCATCATGCAGATGCTGCGCTTTATCGCAGCAAAGAATTAGGGCGCAACTGCATTACAACTGCGCCCTCGATATCTACCACCCAAACGAGTTAACTGCACCCCACCCTTGCTGAACATGACTAAAATAAGGTTATTGCGGTGAAATACGTATTTCGTGAGTCAAAGGCTGCGGTAACAAAGGCGTATTACTTCCAGCGCTGTATTCAGCAAAGCCTGAACGATAAAAAGGCGAGAGTGGGTGCCCACTTTGCCCACCAGCGACTGTTAAAATCGCGTTTTTAAGATGTCCTGGCTGTGCGATAAAGCGCTGTGAGGCACCAAAGGCTGAACCTTGTACAGCTGGCATAAACGTATCACCAAATGCTGGTACGGTCGGCATATCCAATAGTCCACTGAGCATGGGGATCTGCTGCGAAAATGGATGTTGCACCCGCAGTGCATTCACCTCTCCCCAGCGCCATGCAGCCATATTACTGCCATAAGCATCTCGCAGTCTTTGCTTCGCCAACTCATAGGCCGCAAGCTGTAAATCTTGCCAAGAGTCATATTGACCAAGCCAATCATCAGGCTGATGCGTTAACAACTGCCACAGCCCAGGCTCTAGGTAACGCTTCACCGGCTTTAATGACAGTTGCTCTTGTTGCAGCCCAGCTTCTATCGGTGCGTACAAGGTGTCAATTAGTGCACTACGGTAATACTTAACTAGTGTATACCCGACAGAGTCAGCACAAGCACAAGCTTGCCATGCGTCGAGCTTTGCCAAGTCTTGTTGGTATTGTGATGGCTCATGGTGACGTAACAAGTCAACAAGTGACTCATGCCATGGTGCTAAAAATAAAGCTTGGTTATCTAATTGTAATTGATAAAAGTCGTTTTCAGTGAAGGCTTGTTTTGCCATAAGGCCATCACGGATCTGTACCGCTCGTGCACCCAGAGCATAGCCACCGTCACCAAAGCGCTGATCATCCTCTACAGAGACAACTCGAGAGTTAGCAGTCCATAATTTACCGTTAGATGGATTTTGCACGACAGGACGATTCACTTCGTTCTCTTGCCATGCTTGCTCATATGAACGCATTGCAGCAGTAGTATCGTGGGTTATTTTTCTAGCAGGTACCGCCCCCATTAATGTCCATGCGGCAGCGCCTTTCTTATCCACAACCATCAAGTTTTGCACTGGAATACCGACCTTTACTGCATGAGTCGCCGCCGCCGCTGCATCTGCCAGTAGCTCCATTCCCACTAATTCCAAGTTAACGGCATAAGGCTGATGTGCAACCCAGCTAAGTGCATACTTATCATCACCGATTTGCTTCACAGGGCCAAAGGCACTCATTTCTAATTGATAAATATGCTCACTACCATCAGGCAGTTTAATTACTTCAGAAATAAGCTGGGTTTTAGTATCAGCAGCTAACGCTACCCAATCAGCCATATCGACATAACTATTGGTAAACCCCCAAGCAATACTATTATTACTACCAACGACAATGGCAGGTGCACCAGGTAAAGAAACTCCGGTTACCTGCACAGCCTGCCCTTGATGTTGATAGTTTAATTGTGCACGATACCAGATTGAAGGTACATTCAGGCCCAAGTGCATATCATCAGAGAGCATAGCAGCGCCAGTTTTTGTTAACGCGCCCGTCACTGCCCAATTGTTACTGCCATACAACGGCTGATCTGCGATTGCGCTGGGAAGGTAAGTGCTCAGCGGCTGCGGTAACGTTGGAATAGTCGCAACTGCTGAGTCTATTACACTGTTATCTAATGCGGCTTGATACCGACTTGGCTGTAGAATAAAGTCAAGCATCTCATGGCCAAATTTTTGCTCTAATACGATGAGTGCTTCGTCACGTTCATAGGTGCCAGCCTGTAAATCCAAGTACATACCAAAGATAGTCAACAGGCTATCTTCAGGCCGCCAAGCTTGTGGCTCGGCGCCCAATAACAGGTATTCAAAGCTGGTAAACCCCGACTGTATACGGCCATCATTCACACCTTGCGTATACCGAGTTAGGATTTGCTTATGTGATTGTGGTAAAGACATCACAATTTGTCTTGCCCGTTTTCTAAACTGATGAAAGCGCATCTTTTCATCGCGCTTGATTGCTGCAGCACCAAATAACTCACTAAGCTCACCTGCAGCATTACGCCTTAATAAATCCATCTGAAAATAACGATCCTGTCCATGCGCAAAGCCAAGTCCATAAGCCGCATCAGCTCGGGAGCTTGCAGACACGACAGCCTGGCCTAGCGCATCTCTAGCTAACACCACAGGCGCATCAATCCCCACAGCACTTCCCTTTCCATCTAGCGCAGGAAGGCTTAGCGCCAAAGCACCATAAATGCCTGCCGTTCCAATTAGCAATAACAAGAGTACAACAACAGTAAATCGTTTAATCCAAGTAAACATGAATATCCTTAACTTTTTCAGCTACGCAATTTAGGCTTAGAAGATATAGCACGTCATCAACTGATAGACCAACTCTGCCATAACCATAAGACAATCAAGTTAAAGCATTTTATTTTTCAATTAGATTTCGCTTTGCGTGTACTGAACTATAGTTAAAGCATCGTCTTAAACACAATAGCCCCATGACTTCAGAACTATCAACTTCACCGCTTAAGTTTCGCTTTATCAAGTCTAGCTTCTGGCTATTGCTCGTCTTGATCATAGCCGTAGCATGGTATGTTGATCAGGTTAATTATCGCCGTCTTGTTGCTATGGAAAAGAGCCGAGCTACCGAAGAAGTGAATGTATATCGTACCAAGATAGAAGGTGTGCTCACCAAAAATGTGCAACTGGTTAGAGGGCTTGGAATTGCACTTGCCGACCAAACCACGCTTTCACAACTTCGCTTTGAGCAACTGGCAAGACCCCTATTCGAGACCAGTCAAGTACTCAGAAATATTGGTGCAGCCCCAGATATGCGGCTTGATTATGTCTATCCACTACAGGGTAATGAAAAAGCCATAGGCCTGGACTACCGCACTCATCCCACACAAAAATATGGCGCTTTACTCGCAAAAGAAAGTCGCGAAATAGTAATGGCTGGACCTTTAGAGCTATTACAAGGTGGGACTGGGCTCATTGCTAGAATCCCTGTGTTCAAGGATAAAACACAGTTTTGGGGATTGTTATCCGTCGTGCTGGATATGGAGAGTTTATATCAACAAACCAACTTAATGGCACTGGAAAGCCGATACCTTGTTGCGATTCAAGGCGTTGATGGTAAAGGCCAAGAAGGCGAGTATTTTTACGGCAACAGCAATATTCATTCTTTGTCGCCTATCGCTTTTAGCGTCAATGTGCCATCAGGGCAGTGGGAATTATATGCAGCCCCGAGGATAGGCTGGCAGCCAGAAGCCGCTTCAATATGGCCTTTTCGGCTCGCCATCATCGCACTTATTATCATTTTTATCGCTGCGTTTGTCTTTATCACCCGATTACTAACCCAGTTGCAACGAAACAGCGCAGCACTCACTAACATGGGCATATTAGCTGAAGTAGGCGCATGGGAAATCAATGTGAGTACGCGTGATATTATTTGGTCAGATGTAACGCGAAGCATTTTCTGTGTGCCTAGGCACTTTCAACCAACATGGATGAATACCACAGAGTTTTTTAAAGCTGGATTGCATCGAAGACGTCTGCAAGAGTGTATTGATAGCATCATCAAAACCGGTACCGAGTTTGAAGGAGAGTTCATCATTCACACCCTGAATGCGGACGAATTATGGGTCTTAGTAAAAGCGCGCTCAGTACGAAAAGGCAAGCGCACGACCCATATTTTTGGTTCAATCCAAAATATCAACAAGCGCAAGTTAATGGAAATGGAGCATGACAAATTTGCTAAAAATAATGAACTACTGGCTTATTTAAGTTCTCACGAGGCACTACTGAATAACCAGCTAAATAAGGCCTTTTCGCTATGCGCTGAAACATGTAAAAAAGGGGTAGAGGCAAATAAAGTCAGTATCTGGCAGTTTAATGATGATAAAACGCTTCTTATTCCTGTGTGCTTCTCTAATGCTACGGTAGATAATCTAGTGCACTTCCCACCATGGCGAAAAGCCATTGCACCTGCTTTTTTTAATGAAATAGAAACTGGACAGCTGATCGTCGCGCAACAAGCTGAAAATCATCCAGCAACACTGGCATTATCTGCAACTTACCTTGAGCCATTTGAGATTAAAGCCATGCTTTGCTGTCCCATAAGCCATAAAAATAATACCTTAGGTGTGCTGTGTTCAGAGTATGAAATTGACAATCCAGCATGGGGGCAAAGTGATATTCGGCTCACCAAATCTATTGCCGCGATGCTCGGTAGCTTATTTATCAACAAGGCGCATCAACGAGCAAGAAACCAAGCCATTATAGATAAAGATCTTGCTGAACAATCAGCAAAGATGAAAGCAGAGTTTTTAGCTAGTATGAGCCACGAAATCCGCACCCCACTGAATGGGGTAATGGGCATGATAGAACTTGCCATGCATTCAGAGCTAACAGCAACTCAGCACCACCAGCTTACTCTGGCGCATAGCTCTGCAAAATCACTCCTCACAATCATTAATGATATTCTCGACTTTTCCAAAATCGAAGCGGGAAAACTCACAATTGAGCTGGTTGAGTTTGATTTAATAGAAATGCTAAGCAATATGCTGTGCAGCTTTGTGCGCACGGCGGATGCCAATAACAACAAATTACATATCGACTTGTCGGGAATGAAGGTAGGAAAGGCGCAAACTGATCCAAACCGGCTTAAACAGATACTCAATAATTTACTCAGTAACGCCATCAAATTCACTCATAATGGGTCGGTTACGCTCAGCTGCCACACTGAACAAATTGGTGAGCAAACACACTTGTGGTGTAGTGTTGAAGACACTGGGATAGGCATCTCTAAAGAAAAACTTAATAAGGTGTTTGACTCATTTACACAAGCAGATCTTTCAACAACGCGCCAATATGGTGGTACCGGACTTGGACTGACCATCGCAAAGCAACTTAGTCAATTACTCGGTGGCGACTTGCAAGCATTCAGTAAAGAAGGTATTGGCAGTACTTTTTCTTGTCATGTACTGTTGAATCAAGCGCAACCTATCCCTGTACAGACACATGCTGACGACGCGACTTTGTATGTATTAACTCAAGCAGCTGAAGACTATAATAAACTACTTAAACCATGGAACATTACTTGTCTTCGCGTTGATCAAATAGAGACCCTGCTCACTCAGCTTCACAGCACTCCATCACATCTAGCCGTCATTTTAGATGCCGAACAGCTATGTGCAGCACCACTCTCACAACAACAAACACTAAAAACAGCATTGCTCGAACTCAAGGTGGTGCATGCGGTTGCAGTTGAGGAGCAACATAATCTTGCCATCGATCTTTTTAGTTACTGTGAGCGCGTTTACTATCCAATAACTCCCCATGCCGCACTCAGTGTATTCAATGCAACATTTACCGATCCGACGCAGTCCAGTAGTAACCATACCTCCAATGATGAAGAACCGCTGCTCGGTCGCACCGTATTACTGGTTGAAGACAATAAAATCAATCAAACTGTTGCTACCACTATGTTAGAACGCCTAGGTATCACTGTGGTATGCGCAGAAAATGGCGAGTTGGCACTTACCCACCTACAGTCAATAAAAGTACCTTATGATCTGATATTTATGGACTGCCAAATGCCTATTATGGATGGTTACCAAGCTGCCCAACAAATACGCCAAGGCGTTGCTGGAAAAGTACATCAAGGTTGTGTGATTGTTGCACTCACCGCCAATGCGATGCAAGGTGATAGAGAAAAGTGCCTAAATGCCGGCATGGATGACTATCTCAGTAAGCCAATTAATTTTGATGACCTGAAAGCGAAAATATGGCAGATGCTGCCACCAGAAGACAGCCGATTTGACTCTTCTATTACACAACAAAATTAGCTCACCTACTTTGCTACCTGATTGATTAGCGTTATATTAATCCTTACCAAGGCGATGCTAGCAACCACAATGATAATAAGGAAAGCGATGCAACTCGATGCTCATGAACAACGTGTACTAGGTAGTTTGATTGAAAAGCAAGTCACAACTCCTGAACAATATCCCATGTCTCTTAACGGCCTTACCAACGCATGTAACCAAAAGTCCAACCGTGATCCGGTGATGGAACTTTCTCAACATCAAGTTTTAGACACCCTTAAGCGCTTGCAAGAGAAACGCCTGATCACCTGTGACGAGGCATTATCTGGTCGCGTAGATAAGTATAGCCAACGCTTTTGTAACAGTGACTTTGGCCACTTGAAGGTAGACGCTAAGCAAAAGGCCATTGTTTGCTTGTTACTGTTGCGAGGCGCGCAAACACCTGGCGAATTGAGAACTCGTAGTAATCGCTTAGCCGAATTTTCATCGGTCCAAGAGGTTGAGTCCACACTTGCCACTATGCAGCAAAACGAACACGTTATGAAACTTGCTAGAGAACCCGGTAAGCGAGAGAGTAGGTACCAACATTTATTCGGCGATCAAGCAGAACAAACCAGCGCCATCGCCAGCGATTCAGAGCCAGCAGTACAAAGCCAGACAGAGCTTGAGAGCTTAATGGCTGAGATAGAGCAGCTAAAACAAGAGCTGGCTACAATCAAACAGCATTTAGGACTTTAAAAAACACGCTCATCACAACATAATATAAGCTTATAGCCCCTGAAAGTATTGAGGAACCAGTATGCGTGAAGCAATCATGGCTGAAATGAAAGTTCAGCCTGTTATTGACCCAGAATTTGAAGTTAAACGACGGATCGCTTTTTTGAAAGCGCGGTTACAAGCCTCTGGCTGCTTCACTCTCGTACTTGGGATCAGTGGCGGTGTCGACTCTTCAACCTGCGGACGCTTATGCCAGTTAGCCATTAATGAACTTAACGCAGAGCATGAAACGGGTGCTTATCAATTTATCGCTATGCGTCTACCTTATGGTATCCAAGCAGATGAAGATGAAGCTCAACTTGCACTTGATTTTATTCAGCCAAGCCAGCGCTTAACCGTGAATATTAAACCTGGTGCCGACGCTATGCACGAGCAAGCGTTGGGCGCAATGGCAGGAAGTGCGCTCACTCTACCATCTCAAACCAGCGTCGATTTTATCAAAGGCAATGTCAAAGCACGCCAGCGCATGGTTGCGCAATATGAAATTGCCGGCCTTACTCGTGGCCTAGTTGTTGGTACTGACCATAGCGCAGAGAATATCACCGGCTTTTACACTAAATTTGGTGACGGAGCATGTGATCTCGCCCCGCTGTTTGGTCTATCGAAACGTCAAGTTCGCTCGTTAGCCGCATACCTAAGCGCTCCAACGGGCCTAGTAAACAAGACGCCAACGGCTGATCTTGAGTGTGACCGCCCAGGTCTTGCTGATGAAGAGGCGTTAGGCTTGAGTTATGACGATATAGATGACTTCCTTGAGGGCAAACCTATCAGTGATGAAGTGAGTGAAAAGCTCATTACCATTTATCAGCGAACACAGCACAAACGCCAACCTATCCCAACGGTTTACGACGAGTTATAACTCAATTTCTGACGGTGCAGTGCTTGCATTGCACCACAGCCATTACTTTACTTAACCTCTCAAGGTGACTGATTTATGAGCCAAGCAGCTGCACCTATCTTAATAACTGGCGGCGCCCAGCGCATTGGACTTGCTATGGTGCATCATTTTATCGCGCGCCAACAGCCGGTCATATTAACCTATAGAACCAGGCACCAAGTGATCGGTGAGTTAGAGACACAAGGCGTCACTTGTATTCATGCTGATTTTGATCAGCCAGATACAATTACCAAACTGACCACGGACATTCGCTCACGCACAAACACACTACGCGCCATTATTCACAACGCATCAAGTTGGGATTGTGAAGCCAATAACCCTGACTACGCAACCCTGTTTGACAACATGATGCGAATACATGCAAAAGTACCCTATTTGATTAATCAAGCATTAGGCGAGTTATTGGCTGCCGACGATGCCATTGGTGATGTGATCCACATTACTGATTACGTAGTAGAAAAAGGTAGCCCAAAACATATTGCTTATGCCGCAAGCAAAGCAGCACTAGATAATCTAACGCGATCATTTGCCGCCAAATTTGCACCTAAGGTCAAAGTTAATAGCATTGCACCTTCACTGATTATCTTTAACCAAGATGATAGTGAACAATACAAAGCAAAAACATTGAAAAAGTCTATCATGGGAATAGAGCCTGGGAGCAAAGAAGTCATTAACAGCGTTGAAATGATCTTAAATAGTAATTACATGACGGGTCGTACGATACAAATCGACGGCGGTCGTCACTTGAGGTAGCGCATTATGCAAGACGAATTACAACAGAGTTATAAATCAATCATAGCAGCCGTTGGCGAAGACACGGGTCGAGAGGGATTACTAGATACCCCCAAACGAGCAGCAAAGGCAATGGAGTATCTGACTCAAGGTTACCGACAAACATTGGATGAAATCACCAATAATGCTGTGTTTACCTCAGATGCAGATGACATGGTACTGATCCAAGATATTGAACTGTACTCCATGTGTGAACACCACCTTCTGCCTTTTGTGGGGCGTTGCCATATTGCTTATATTCCAAATGGCAAAGTACTTGGATTATCAAAGTTTGCACGTATTGTTGACATGTTTGCACGACGCTTTCAAATCCAAGAGCAACTTACCCACCAAATTGCCAAAGCTGTGGAAGAAGTAACAGGCGCCAAAGGGGTCGGTGTCATTGTTGAAGCTAAACACATGTGCATGATGATGCGTGGCGTAGAAAAGCAAAACTCCAGCATGCGCACCTCGGTTATGCTTGGTAACTTTAGAAGCGACCCTAAAACACGTAACGAGTTTTTGCAGTTAGTGAAAGGATAAGTACTGTATGTCCAATGCCATCATTAAAGTAACAAATCTAAGACTTCGCACTTTTATTGGCTTTAACCCTGAAGAGCGAGAAAAAAAGCAAGATGTCGTTATCAACCTTGAGATCCACTATCCGGCGGATACGGCATGCTTAGACCATGATAATATCACCCACGCGCTGAACTATAAAACCGTGACTAAAGCGGTTATCTCCGTGGTTGAAGAAGGGCATTTTTTGTTACTTGAAAAGTTGGTTGCCGACATTCTGTCTGAGTGCCATCGTCACGAAGATGTTACTTATGCAAAAGTAACTGTGGATAAGCCTCATGCACTCAGATTTGCAGACTCGGTTTCTTTGACTCTCGATTGGCACCGAAATAAGCGGTAAATAACGTTGCCCTTCCTTGCCTTATGACATCACCTGTAGGGCAAGGAATATCACGAGCGCATAGCGTACTCCTTTTCCAAGCGCCACTAATAAAAAGAACCAAGTAAATGACGTTCTTAAAGAACCTGCCACCACGGTCAACGGATCGCCAACAATAGGCAACCACGCAAATAACAATGAAAACTTACCATAGCGGTTAAAGTGGGCACATGCGGCATCATACTGCTTTTGAGAAATTGGAAACCACCGTCTATCCCGCCACTTGACGATAAACCACCCTAAATAATAATTCACACAGCTCCCAAGCAAATTGCCAGTTGTTGCCGCAACCCATAACCACAGCAACTCACCTTGTTGTTGTGTCACCAAGCCGCTGAGTGCTAGCTCAGAGGAGGCAGGAAGTAAGGTAGCAGCAATAAACGCAAGTCCAAATAACGAAAGATAAATCATAGTGACGAAGGTGATACCAATCTGCGTTAGCAATTAGGCTTTAAGAAATTATCCAAGTGGGGCAATATACTTAAATACACGCCATACTTCAAAAATACTCACACGCTCATAGGACAAAGCATGAAAACAATAATAAAACCCTTGCTGCTTGCTACTTTGCTCACAACCGGGCTAAACGGATGCAGTACGTCTCATGAAGCACCGATTGCATCTGGGTATCAAACCTATATTCAAGTGGGCGAGCGCTTTAAACATCTAAGCCTAACCGATATTAACGATAACAAAGTCGCATTTGAAGCTGAGCACCAAAAACTGGTGATATTATTTGCAACTTGGTGTTCTGACTCACAGCGGCTATTGAACGAGTTGCAAGCGTCTTCGTTACTCAACATGTCAAATTTAACGATTATTGCCATTGGCCGCGAGCAAAATCAGACCACACTGAAACAGTTCAATGATACCCAAGCACTACCTATCCACTTTGTCGCTGATCCTAACCGTACGATTTACAACAGCTATGCAAATAAAGGGATACCTAGGTTAATATTACTCGATGAGCAAAATAACGTATTACAGACACTTATTGGCGAGCAGCCAAACACATTATCAAAACTACGCTGGAATTAATGAGGTACTACCATGACGCCTGATGTTGTTAGCATTCTTACCATGGCAAAAGTGATTCAAACCGCTGTGGCACCGGTGTTTTTAATAACAGGGATTGCAGCGACCTTAGGGGTACTGTCAAATCGGTTAGCGAGAATTACTGACAGAGCGCGCTTGCTAGATAGAAAAATCAATAGCACACAAGACGAAGAGCTAAAAATGCACTTTTGTCGTGAAATGCGAGCTTTATTAAAGCGCTCTCGCTTTATTCATATCGCATTTAGTATGAGCGTCCTTAGTGCACTTTTAGTTTGTGCCGTGGTTATGCTCCTGTTCATGTCACACTTGTACAGTATGCCACTTGGCATTACGCTGTCAGCTTGCTTTATCGCTGCAATGGTTTTACTGATTGGTGCATTTGTTTCCTTGCTAGCAGAAATTTTTCTTGCTACCCGTAGCATGCGTCGAGGTATGATATTCAAAGATATTGAGAGCTAACATCGGTAAATTATCGATGACATTCATCGCAATTGTTTGCTTGTATTTAAAAGTTACACTGACAATAGGGAAAATAATTAGGGGTTTATGACTATGAAGAAACTACTTACCGTCACACTATTGAGCTGCCTTGCGGCAACCGCACAGGCGAACACTATGTTTGAATCTGCGGAAGATGCCATTCAATACCGCCAAGCATCTTTCCAGCTGATCCGCTTCCAAATCGGTAACATGGGGGACATGTTAAAGGGCAAAGTACCTTTCGATGCCGAAGCATTTAAGCAACGCGCACAAAATGCTGCACAATTATCAAAAATGCCATGGGAAGCTTTTATCGAAGGTTCAGATAAAGGGAACACTGACGCACTACCGGCCATTTGGTCAGACCGTGCTGAGTTTGATGGCAAAGCCAAAAAGTTTGCCGAATACGCACAAGCACTAGCGGTAGCTGCAGAATCAGGTGATAAGAAGATCATCGCTTCAGCGTTTAAAGACTGGGCGAAGGGCTGCAAAGACTGCCACCAGTCATTCAAAGACTAAACAAAACAGCCGCGTATGCGGCTGCTTATGAGGTCTGTGAGCTGGTGTGTAATCCGTTTCAGGCCTTTATACCTCTGGCCTTACGTCATCCAACCACCCTATTATCTAGCGATAATAGTATTCACAACTTTATTCGTGATAGACGTACAATATCAATCGTCAATATAGTCGAAATCATCGTCGCCTAGATTTCTACGTAGGCGTTTTTGCTCTAAGTAGTCGTCTAGCTTTCTTTTGACTTTACGTTTTTGCTTATCATGTTGGTTACGACCCAACTTTTCAAATTCATCATCAGCAAAATCATCATCAAGCGCATCGTAAGAGAATGTCTTACCCACAACTTACTCCAAATAATATAGTCATTAATAAAATGAGAACCGTCTCTCAAGATCACTATTTAGCGTTAAATTTGCATTCTGAAAAGTGAGACTTTTTTGTCTTCACAATAAAAAATTTTTATCGGATTGTAGAAAGTGATAAGAATAGCTAAATTTTAGTCAATTCCATTATTTCTTAGACACTTCATTCCACACCTAAAAACCGCAAAACTTTGATTATATTAAACTTATTAATTGGCACCTTTTTTGTAATGTCATATTTGTCACTGAGCCAATAAGGATTGACCATGAATAAAATTATCTTACTAACCGCCGCAACAATGATGAGCACCACGGTTGCAGCGCATGAACAGCATACCGTTACCTTTAACGATGAAAATTGTGAAGTCGAGTTTCAAAATGACGTTCGTATCACACCGGATAATTTAGTTATCACCACAGCAAGCCATGCAACAGCAGAGATCACCAGTCAAGGAACCCTTACGCTCAATGGCGACATCATCCCCCTCAATCAACAACAAAAAGCGATGCTAACGCAATACAGTGAACAACTAAGGGGCCGACTCCCCCAAGTCGCCAATATCGCCTTTGAGGGCATCAAACTAGCAGGAGTTGCGCTCAACGAGGTTGCCACAACATTCAACCTAACCAATCTCGATGATATTCATGCCGTGATAAACGATTTTGAAACTCAAGTACACGGTACATTTTACCAGCAAGGTGCATTCGTCATGGGCAAACAAACCTTCGATGACTTTGGTAATAACTTTGATGAGCAATTTAGTGAAAAAGTAGAAACCGTTATCAAAGGGGCGATGATGCAATCAATCGGCAGCTTACTTGTGACGATTGGCACTGAAATGTCAAATTCAAGTGGTGATATGAGTGCTTTTGAGCAACGTATGGAAGACTTTGCGACACAAATAGAGACCAAAGTGACACAGCAAGCAAAAGCCATCGAGCAAAAAGCCGACAGCTTATGTGGTGAGTTTGAGCAGATAGCCCATCACGAAGCCATTGTTGCAAACGCTATTCCTGAGATGTCCGCCTATCAGTTATTTAAATTTAAGTAATACCATTAAAGGGGGTCAGATCCCCCCTTTTTCTTTGTATTTCAGCCAGTTTACCCAATGTCACAATGGCTTGTTCCAATTCATCTGACCATGGTAAGCCATAGCTTATACGAATACAGTTTTGATATTTTTTACTCGCGCTAAAAAGCGTGCCAGGTGTAATGCTAATACCTGCTGCTAACGCTTGCTGGAATAAAACAGCGCCATCTACTTGCTTACCCAAATCTAGCCACAGCACGCACCCACCTTTGGGGCGACTAACACGAACCTCATCCCCAAATGCAAAATTTACCGCAAGGATCATGCGATCGCGATTTTCAATGAGCCGTTTGCGAACGAGCTTTAAGTGGCGCTCGTATCCTCCTGAGCTGAGAAAATCCGCTAAAGCCCATTGGTTCATCAAAGAGGATGAACAACTCAATGCGCGTTTGATACGCTTCGCTTTTGCACTAAATTGCGACGCTACCATCCAGCCAACTCGGTAGCTTGGTGCTGCCGTTTTTGAAAAAGAAGCACAGGTGATCACTAACCCCTTTTTACTGTAAGCCTGCGCAGGTATACCACGCTGTTCGGTAAAGTAGAGATCGCCATATACATCATCCTCTATCAGCACCACCTCTCGCTGCTCCAGTAACTCCACTAATTGCGCACGTCGAGCATCTGGCATATAACTTCCCAGCGGGTTACTTATACTGGTAGAAAAGACGCAAGCACGAATATCATGTTTATCCAAAGCTTTCTCTAAATCATCAAGCCAAATACCATCGTCAGGGCACACAGGTATTTCAATTGCTTTCAGCCCTAAGTTTTCTACTAGCTCAACAATGCCGAAGTAGCATGGCGACTCAATAGCGATGACATCACCGGGGTGTGTTACCGCCTGTAGCGCAATTGCTAGCGCCTCTTGAGCACCATTAGTAATAACAAGCTCATCCATGCTAACTGCCAGCCCCATATCCAAATAACGCCTTATTATTTGTTTTTTTAAACTATCCAAACCATCCATCGGACCATAATTAATCAACTCACTGCCAGCTTCTTTCATCACTCGGCGCATGATTTTTGCGAGCACCTGCTCCGTACCTGCGATCGCAATTGGATTTGCAATCCCCAGTGGCACAGCGTGCGATTGATGAATGCCACAGTACACCTGCTCAATCAATGCCTGTTTATTCACAACGACAGGGTTGGCTGGCAATCTTGCGCGTTTCGGTGAATGTTTTACAGGAGGATCTTCACATAAGAAATAACCTGACTTTTCTTTCGCGATGACCTTTCCTTGCGCCTCTAGTGTTTGATAGGCCTGCTTAACAGTTGGAATACTGACATTCAGATTTTGCGCCATTGCGCGAAGTGATGGCAGTTTTTCTCCCGGCAAAATAGACGCTTGCTCCGCCATTAATAAAATCATTTGGATTACTTGTTGATATAAAAAAGCGGATTGCTGACGCTCGATCACTGTACTCATAAATAAAATAATCTGTATAGGTTTAAAATAACAAATTCTGTATATAGCTTATACAGAATAGCAGCGTACACTACGCACATCTACTGTTGTTTTAATTTAGAGCCGATCATGAAAAATCTGTTTCTCTATACTATTACCGTGTTGATATGGGGCTCAACTTGGCTGGCCATCGAGTATCAGCTAGGCAACGTTAATGAGTTCGTATCGCTATTTTACCGTTTTGGTCTTGCGGCGATCTGTATGTGGGTATTTGTTTTTTACAAACGGGTGCCGATGCGCTTTTGCCGCCGCGATCATGGCTTTTTTATTTTACTCGCTCTGTGTAACTTTGGTGCTAACTATTTATTTCTGTATTGGGCTCAAGCACATTTAAATTCGGCAATGGCTTCGATTGCATTTTCTTTATTGCTAGTCGTCAATATCATTAATACAAAGCTGTTTTTTGCCAAGCCAATTGCCAAACGTATTTACTTTGGTGCGTCGCTCGGCACGCTTGGTATAGTCAGCTTATTTTGGCACGATTTGGTCGCATTTGATTTGCAAAGCGATGCCTTCATGGGGTTATTATTAGCTCTATCGGGAACAGTAGTCGCGTCACTTGGCAATATGGTGAGCGTGCGTAACTCAAACCAGCAAATTGATGTAATGGCAGGAAATGCTTGGGGTATGCTATATAGCGCCATCATGCTGGCCACTTATGTGGCCTTCAGTGAGCATCAATTTATCAACCAAGCTCCTGCATCTTATTGGTGGTCACTTATTTATCTTAGTGTATTTGGCACCGTCATTGCTTTTGGTTGTTATTTCTCTTTGCTCAAGAATATTGGTCCAGAGAAAGCCAGTTATTTAATTGTGTTATTTCCGTTTGTTGCTGTAGCGTTGAGCACTTTGTTTGAAGGCTTTGAATGGCAACAAAATACGTTCATTGGATTTATTTTGGTCATCCTTGGCAATGCAATTGTATTAACTCCTTTGGATCGCATTTACACATGGTTGTCCATTCGGTCCCCAGTTAGAAGTTGAGGTTTTACCAATACTTTGGCTTCTTACTTTTTAGCGCCATTTTATGATGGCGCTTTTTTTATGCTCAACGCTTGGCGGCAACATGTGATGGTTGCTGGTGTGCGCCCAACAATTTCACCATCGGCCTCAATATCATATCCCGCTTGTGCTATACAAAGTTCGGTAATACGGTCGTGATGCACATTTTTCGCGCCAATATGGCGCTTAAGCAACATACTGGCAAATACTACCACCCGCTGCCAATGTGTTTTCGGTGTAAACCACAACAGCTCCAATTGCCCATCATTCAAGCTGGCCATAGGCGCAGGAGTTAGCCCTGCACCAAAGTGTTTACCATTGGCGAGCAACAGCATCATACCGTGCTCAGGCCATGTTTTACTGTGATAGCAGATTGATTTTGCACTAAATAGCGAAATTAATCCCGCATAGGTATAGCTAAGCTTTCCCAAGCGCTTCTTTTGCCCCAAGTTATTCATTACATGCGCGTTAAACCCAACGCCTGCAACATTAACAAACCAGCGGCTATCTACTTTACCCAAGTCAATATTGGTAACTTGATCTGAAAATACGGCAGCTCGCCACTGTGCTTTGGAGTAGTTAAACTGCCGTGCAAAATCATTACCCGTACCAGCAGGAAGCAAGGCGAGTGGATTATTACGCCGAGCGATGGCGTTGGCAACTAAGTGTAAGGTGCCATCTCCACCAATTACTACTACTGTCGTCCCTGTCGTCGTCGCTTTTACTATTGCATCTCTGTCTGATACAAAGTTGCCGGTGGTATTAAACCAAGTTGCCGTTATCTGCTGTTGTTTTAATTGTTGCTTTAACCATGCGATCTGCGCATCTCCCTCAGCACCCGATAAAGGGTTAACCACCACCAGCATAAAGCCTCTCAAATACAAAAAATCAACTTATATGAATAAACAACCAATAAAACAATTGGCACACAAAACAAAGAAAACCAAACAAATGATTTAATTGAAGTTAATCGAACACAAGATAAATACCCATTCGCATAAATATGCAAAATCACAATTTTACAAACAGGGAAAAACACAAAATACATTAGTTATTTTTATCCGAAAACAGTAATTTTTATCGTTTTAAATTTGAACAAATTGCGTGCAAAATAGCCTTGTTTTCAACCATAGTTTAATTAGGAGCCAGACATGCTTAATTCAGCTGCGCCTTGCAGCCCATCACAAAACACGCTTAACCAAACGCAAGCAACGAAACAACGTCGACTCAATTTGACGAAGTGGCTCGCAGTCTGTGGTCAACACTTAGCGTTAAAAGACGTGATTATGTATAAGTAAGTCTGCACAGAGCATGGCGTCCCAACCCGCCATGCTCTCGTCAGCATTTGTTTAAATAGACCACAAAAGCATCACTTCAACCAGTACTTTTGATAAAATCCCCCTGTCAAACCGCTAATTTCTGGCACAATTTTAAAAAAAACCTATTTTTAGAACATTTTTTAAGCAAACAGTTTAAAAATGGTTTACAGCGCTTAAATCGCTAAGTATTATCTTTGCCCATGGAGAGATGGCTGAGTGGTTGAAAGCACCGGTCTTGAAAACCGGCATACGTTAATAGCGTATCTAGGGTTCAAATCCCTATCTCTCCGCCATTTTTAAAGTATTGCGCCGGAGAGGTGGCCGAGTGGCTGAAGGCGCTCCCCTGCTAAGGGAGTATAGGGTTTGTAGCCCTATCGAGGGTTCGAATCCCTCCCCCTCCGCCATGACTTATAAGAAAACCGCTTAATTGCGGTTTTTTTATGCCTGAAATTTATCACGTTCATATGACAACTGGTCAGATGTCTTTAACCTATGCTATGTTGATATCTGATTAGGGATATGAGTATGACTAATGAAAATCCATACCTTAGAGGGTTATATTCAACATATTTATTTGGTTGAGCACGGCTCAGAGCTACTGTTACTTGATGGTTGCTGTCGTGCCGATGTTGACGTGGTCTGTCATTTTATTCAGCAACTACAAAAACCTCTTAGTGCACTCAAACTTATTGTCGTCACACATATGCACCCAGATCATGCCGGTGGTGCGCACAAACTCAGAAAACTCACTGGCGCTAAAATAGCGACGGCAAATGCACCCAGTCAGTGGTATCGTGGTATCGATGGTGTCATGATGCACCTTTCTGATATGGCGCTGGCTCTATGGGTTGCGGGAAGAAAGCGTAAAGCGAAACGTAACCTGTGGTACCCAAGACGCCTTGCACCAGACTTTTTCTTGGCCGATGGTGATAAGCTGCCTTATTTCGAGCAGTGGCAAGCTATTCATACCCCAGGCCATACCGACAGAGACATTAGCTTACTACATCAACCTAGCGGGCGTATGTATGTTGCAGATTTGACCGTCAAGGTAAAAGGGCAGTTTGTTGCACCCTTTCCAGTCTTCTATCCTCGATTATATCGATTGTCGCTAGCCAAAGTAAAAGCATTACAGCCTCACTCCTTGATATTGGCACATCAAGGAGAAGTGCCTGCAAGCGACATTGATTTCGATGCGTTAATCGCAAATGCGCCTAAACAACCAATGACCCATTGGCGCTCTGTGAAAAAGAAAACAAAGCGCGCTTTGGGTCTCGGTCGCTAATTAACAACATGAAGCAGCGCCTCAATATCTGCCTGATCGTTATAAATGTGAGGGGAAATACGGATACCGTAACGTCTATTATCAACAGCAATGTTGGCTTGCTTAAGACGCGACCTGACTTGTTCATGATATGGCCCAAAATCTAGAATAGCGGTTCCAGAACACATACTCTGATCTATCGGAGAGTAATAAAATTCAGGTAATGCCTTTTGGAGTTTTGCCAACAAGGTAACGTTGTGTTCACGCACCGTGTTAATACCTACGTTTGCAAAATAATTCAGGCTATGACCTGCATAGATATATGGCGCAACGCTTGGTGTGCCTCCCCAAAAGCGTAGTGCACTCTCATTAGGTTCAAAATGATGGATATTAAACTCGAATGGGTTTTGATGAGAAAACCAGCCAACATCTTTTGGTTCGCAATAAGGTAGGATACTTTTATTCACCCACATAAAACCAGCCCCGGGACCTGCACAACTCCATTTAACACAAGATCCTACGACACAATCAGCATCCCATTTATTTAAGTTTATAGGCAGCACACAAAGTGACTGAGCGATATCAATAATGGTGCGACAACCCTGTTGTTTTGCATATTGAATAATTTCAGCCACCGGTGCCTGCTGGCCACTATTGGAGTATACATGGCTCACAAAAACCCAATCAATTTGCTCATCGATATATTGCTGCCATACCGCAAGATCATACATATCAAATGACTCTGGAATATACACAATCTCGACATTATCCAACGCATTTTGTAGCGCAAATCCCATGCTCGGGAAATCTTGTTCACTCATCAATACACGAACTTTGCGAATACCACTCTCAGGCAAGCTCATCGCCCACTTTGTTAAGCCGCTAGACAAATTGGTTTGTGGACAAAATAGCCTAGCTTCTGAGCTCAGCAATTCAGCCAGTGCACTGGTAAATCGCTCGATACCATCGAGCCATTGCTGCCAAGGTTCTTGATTCAGCTGCTGCCATGGCAAAATAAACTGCTGTTGAAAATCAGCCTCGGCTGATTTCAACATACGACCAACTGAGTGACTTAATAAATAGTGGCCAGGCGCTAAGTGAAAATCATCTTTAAAGGTTGTCATTCTGTTCTCCTAGCGCCTCACGCAGTCGTTTCAAGTCATTGTATCGTGTGAAGATATCGTCGCGGTTAGCCGCTGCCCTACGATCGCGCAAGTCCGCAAGCTGCTGCAATAGGACTTCTAAAGGTGGACCACTGGCTGTCACCTTACTCAAATGCTGTTGCTGCATCGCCTGCGAAGGTTTGGCAATATACTTTTCTACCAGTTGATTATGATGCTGAATAGCTGTATCGCCATGGAGTTTACATACTTGCACAAACAAATTAGCAGCAGGCGCAAACCACTCACGCTTTGGTGTATTCAATGCTGCCAAAAAAGCATCCATAAGATTAGGTGTACGCATACACTCTCTTAATGTAGCTTGATCTTCAGGCATCATAAATAAGAATTTATCCACCAGCATTTGACCATAACTAATATCATTAGCTGGACACAATCCCAACATCATATCGATAACATTGATACCCGCAAAATCTCCAGCGTTAGCGCCACGATAGACTTCTTTACCAACTCGGTATGGTTTGTAGTAAGGGCGCACCACATAGAAGAACGCTTCAGCGTCTAAGGCATTAAACAATGCTCGATTAGACTCTATTACTTCAAGCAGCGCTTGCTTAACTTGTTTGAGTAGCACCAATGACATGGGATGAGAAATGCCCAAATGATGTACCTTCATTAACGATTCGGACGCTCGTTTATAGGCAAGAATAGCCTGAGTATTGTAGTCAATAAATAAGCGCTCTGCGGGGTGTGAGGTAAAGCGTTTATATACCCCATTCACTGCGCGATTATGGGTAGTGAGATGTGCGGTAGCAAACCTTGGTGTAACCCCCAAAGAGGCACCAATGTGCATAGCCAGTGCAGAAGCTTGTTTTAATGGCGAAACCTGTTCGCGACTTGGTTCGGTAATTTCATGACGCCGACATGCGGCCATAAAAAGCCCAACATTGCCTAATAAATCAAAAGCCTGATCAAATCCTTCATCGGTATTGCCTTCCTCCAATAAGGCTTGGATCAGTCGATTACCTTCTTCTTGTAACTGTATTTTTAGTGCTTCGCCAACGCCTTCAACGTTCGCTTTATCTTGTTGCTGCCAGTAAAGGTGCTCAAGCTTATCGTTTATGTCAACAAACTGCCCTCTGATCCAAGCATCAAATTGTACGGCTAATGAACTCATGATTACTTCTCGTGATTATTCCATTATTAAGGCTAACAAATCACCAAGAGCATAATTTGCCAATTTTCTCTAAAAGTTTAATACTGATTAGCAATAATCACTCTTTTATTTCGCTTATGTCAGAAAATCTTGATGCTAAGGACAAACTGCTCCTGGCCGCATTACAACATAATGCCCGTTTGAGTAATGCCTCACTCGCTGAAAAAGCCAACCTTTCTGATACCCCTTGTCTACGACGCGTAAAGCGGTTACAAGAGACGGGGGTGATTTCTGGTTATCATGCTGCACTAGATAGAACGCAGGTTAATTTGAGTATCTTGGTTTATGCGTTTATAAAACTCAGTGAAAATACCGCAGCGGCTGCCCAGTTATTTGAACAACACGTAGAATCTGAAGATCAGGTGATCAGCTGTTCTGTGATCTCTGGCAGTTATGATTATTTATTGGAAATCGTAGCAAAGGATTTACCTAGTTATGAGCAATTTGCCAAACATCAACTGGGCGCCTGTAAGGTCATTAGCGGGATTGAATCAACGATTGTCCTAAAGCAAACTTTTGCAAAACGCATATTACCGATCCGTTGAGCGTTTTTATTGTCACGTGATCTCGCTATACTGCTTCAAACCTATAGCTTAAAAGGATTGAATATGCGTCACTACTTCACCTCCACAGTACTAGCTTGTAGCTTGCTTGTTTCACCTTTGGCCATTGCCCAAGATTGCACAACCCAAGTAAGTGATATGTCGCTATTCACCAAAAGCAAAGCATCAGGGTTATTTCGTGAAGCAATTGATAAAGGTCCTGTCACTATTGATATAACGAATATAACTAGCTTTGACGATTATATTCGCTCGACCAAAACAGTTATTGAAAATCGCAATCCTCGCGCCGCACTACCATGCCCGTTAATGACACCGACAGCAAGATTGCTGAATCTTACAAACCCGAAGGTAAGTGATCTGATTGCGCCATTTACACTTGACCATGACAACAAAGATAAGGCTGTGCTGCTTATCCATGGACTAACTGACTCTCCTTTTACTTTTCACTATCTCGCAGCAGCGCTCTATGAAGCAGGATACAATGTCAGAACCATGTTACTGCCAGGTCACGCCACCGCAGCGAGTGATTTAACCGAAGTCGATATCGACGATTGGCAAGCACATACAGATTATGCCATTTCACAGACGAGCAAAGATTTTACGCATTTTTCCGTACTTGGCTATTCTACAGGTGCCGCTTTGATGCTTAGTAGCATAGCGAAGCATAAGCCCAATAATTTAGAAGCTGTTGCACTGATCTCTCCCGCTACAGAGCCACATAATAAGAATGGTTGGCTCGCCAAATGGATTGATTACGTGCCATTTGTCAATTGGATAGATGAAGACGCTGATTTGGATTTCGCCAAATATGAATCTTTCCCGTGGCATGGCGCAACGTTGGCCCATCAGGCTATGGCACCACTCAAATCACTCTCTACTTTGCCAAATGTACCGATGTTTATCAGCTATAGCGATGTTGATACCACTATAGACAATCATGCAACGGCAAAGTTACTCGAAAAGTGGCAACCTAAGTCAGCATTGACCCAATTTATCTACTCGGAAACGCCATCGACTAAGCAGGGTGTGAATTATCGGAGCGTGAGAGCCGACAACATTGTCGATATGTCTCATATTGGTATTTTACAGCCACCTGATCATATTTTTTATGGCCAAAAAGGCCCTTATCGTAACTGCACCAGTTACCACTTAAAAGACCAAGCCTTCGTTAACTGCCGCACTGGTAAAACTGTCCATTTTGGTGAGCGTCACGAAGAAAACATGAAGCAACACAAACCTTTGGCACGGATCACATTTAACCCTGATTACAGCAACTTTGAGCAAGCACTGCTCGCATTTTTTGACGGCCACAATGACTGAGTACCAACACAGATTTATTCATTCTCTGACAGAAGTGACAGAAGCGCAGTGGGAACGTGTTTCACCACCACATGTATTTACAAGTTACGAGTGGCTGCTTGCATTAGAGTTAAGCGGCTGCACCAGCAAAGAAACGGGCTGGATACCTCATCATCTAATGATTGAACGCCAAGGTGAGTTAATTGCGATTTTGCCAGGTTATATTAAATCGCACTCTTATGGCGAGTACGTTTTTGATTGGGCTTTTGCTGAAGCCTACGAGCGTCATGGAGTAGATTATTATCCTAAATGGCTGTGTGGCGTCCCCTTTACGCCCACGCAGGGACCAAGGATCTTAACTAAAGCACCCTCTGCTGATCTACTTGAATATATTAACGCGACGCTCACGAGCCTCGCTCCACTGGGGATTAGTGGCGTCCATATTAATTTTTGTCAACAAAGCGACTTACTCACTCAAAGTCATTTAACGATGCGCCGCAATGTACAATTCCATTGGCACAATAAAGGTTACGCAGGGTTCGAAGATTTTCTCGCGCGACTCACGTCAAGAAAGCGTAAAATGGTCACAAAAGAACGCCAAGCCGTGACTGCCCAAGGTATTAATATCAGTTGGATTGATGGCAAAGAAATAAGCACAGCACAGCTCGATGCCTTTTTTCTCAGCTACCAACTTACCTACCTTAAACGCTCACGACACCAAGGCTATCTCTCGCGCGACTTTTTCCAGCAAGTTATCATCTTAATGCCAGATAAGTTTCGCCTTTGCTGTGCCTACTTAAACCACGACATTATTGCCACTAGTTTATACCTTGTGGATGGTGACACCTTGTATGGTCGCTATTGGGGCGCGATTGAGGATAGTTACGACTTTTTGCACTTTGAGCTGTGTTACTATCAAGGTATAGAGTACGCCATTGCTAACCAACTTGCAGTCTTTGATGCCGGTGCTCAGGGTGAGCATAAGCTGGTGAGGGGCTTTGAGCCGGTGTGGAGGCAATCGTATCACCGCTTATTTCAACCTGACTTTCAGCAGGCGCTTGAAGATTTTACCAAGCGCGAAGCTGATGCACTCGAGCATTACTTTATCGAGTGCCAAGCAAAGCTACCGTTTAAACACCAATAAGCGATTATTAGCCGGCATCGCATAGTCTTGCTGTAGTGTAAGGCCTTGCTCTTTAGCAAGCGCCAATACCCATTCTTGATCGCGAATACCACTATCCTGGTCTTGCGACTTTAGATAGGTATCAAACTCTCGATTACTTTCGCTGGTAAATTCGCCTTGATAATTAAACGGCCCATAAACTATCAGGTAGCCGCTTTCTTTAAGGTGCCGTCCAACTCCTGCAATTAAACGTTCCACGAGGGTTGATGACACAATGTGCAAGGTATTAGCAGTATAAATCACATCATAACGCTGATTAATAGGCCACCCATGGTGTAAGTCTAGCGCCAATGGTGGTAAAACATTTTCAAGCTCAGCGTCATCCAGCCACGCATAAATACCAGCGTGATTGACCTCTCTATCTGCTGTTTGCCATATTAAATGCGGTAATGCCGCAGCAAAGTGCACTGCATGCTGACCCGTACCGGAGCCTATCTCTAGGACTTCCACAGGCTTGTTTAGATAAGGAGTAAGCTTTTCTAAAATCGGATGTTTATTGTTTTCACACGCTTGAGAGTAAGGTTTTGTCATCTCGTTTGCACTATTTTGATCAAATTATGCGCCTCATTGAGGCAAGCTTTTATATTAATTGCAAGGTAAATAGCCCAAAGTTTCACTAAATGATTAAAATTCAGAAAGAAATTTATTTTGGTACGACTTCTGCTAAGTTTAAAGAGTACTAAGAGGAGAAGCGAGCATGAAAATTTCAGAGATCACCCAAATGCCTAGCCAACTAAAAAGCGAAGGACTTGTCCTGAAGCAGCGAAAAAACGCGTTCACCAAAAGCCGCGCCTATCGGCAAGAAGTCGCTAATCTTATGCAGCTTGAAGAGCAAGAAAAAGAACATTCCGAACAGCAGTATCTCCTTGGTTATAATTAACACTCACTTTTTAAATTCATTTCAGACTCATAGTGAGCTGCTATGGTGAATACCAAACTCAAGTTTGGTAGGGTAAATACAAAAGCTTGAATTGCTAACCAAACGATGTAATGATAATTGTTATCATTACATCGTTTGGTTTTGTATCTATGCAGCTTGCTACTTTATTACAGACTTACCGTGCGAAGCTTAATCGCCACTGCCAGCGGCCACAACTAGAGGCCCCGCTCTTAGTTGCTGAATATATCTCAGCAGGAATAGACATGGCTAAATGGTATGAGCGCCACAATAACCCGCTGCTGCAAGAGTTTTATCTCAGAAGTACATTATCTGAGCTATTAGAGCAGATTGCCGATCCTCTCGTTGATACAGCCATACGTAAGCAATGTATGGATCAATTATTCAAGCCTTTGCTGGCATTAAAACGGTTTTATAAACATCACCATACTTCGTCGCAGCAATTTCTTAAGCTCCAGCGAGATGCGTGCCAAACCTGCCAGCAGTTTAACCCTTTTTATTAGGAGCAACGATGACTACTTTTCGTCAAGAATCCGATAGTATGGGAACACTAGATGTTCCAGAGCATGCGCTCTACAAGGCGCAAACACAGCGTGCAGTAAACAACTTTCCTATTAGTGGCATCACCATGCCAAGTAGCTTTATCAAAGCGCTGGCCTACATCAAACAAGCTGCAGCTGAAACCAACCAATCCCTTGGCCATCTACCAAGTGACAAAGCAAAAGCAATAGTGACTGCCTGCCAACAGCTAATTGATGGCAAACACTTAGATCAATTCCCTGTTGATGTCTTTCAGACTGGTTCTGGCACCAGTTCAAATATGAATGCCAATGAGGTGATAGCCACATTAGCCTCACAACTTAGCGGACTGACTGTACACCCTAATGACGATGTTAATATGGGTCAAAGCTCGAATGATGTGATACCAACAGCCATTCATGTCAGTAGTGCAATTACTGCTGTATATGACCTATTACCCGCACTAAAACACTTATCTCGTAGTATTGAACAAAAAGCAGAACAAGTCGGTCATCATGTCAAAACCGGCCGAACTCATCTAATGGACGCTATGCCTGTGACATTCGCACAGGCATTAAGTGGCTGGCAAGCGCAAGTAGACAACGCTTGTCAGGGAATTGTTCATTCATTAGAAAAAGTGTACGAGTTAGGTCAAGGTGGAACGGCGGTAGGCACAGGTATTAATGCCGATCCACAGTTCGCGAAATTATTTAGCCAAAACCTGAGCACTAACATCGGGATCCGATTTAGCCAAGGCAGTAACTTTTTTTACCATATCGGTTCACAAGACGCGATTGTGGGACTTTCTGGACAACTTAAAACTTTTGCCGTGGCGCAAATGAAAATCGCTAACGATTTACGTTGGATGAATTCTGGTCCCCTTGCTGGATTAGGTGAAATTGAGCTTGAGGCGCTCCAACCCGGCTCTTCCATTATGCCAGGAAAAGTAAACCCCGTTATTCCAGAAGCAGCAGCAATGGCCAGTGCTCAAGTGATAGGTAATGACGCCACAATCAGTGTTGCTGGGCAATCTGGTAACTTTGAGCTAAATGTGATGCTGCCAGTGATTGCATTGAATGTATTACAGAGTATCGAAATTCTCTCAAACACAGCACGACTTCTAGCTGATAAAGCCGTTGCCAGCTTCACAGTTAATGAAGTAAATATTCAAAAAGCTCTGGCAAAAAATCCGATCCTTGTGACTGCACTGAACCCTGTGATCGGGTATGAAAAAGCAGCACAAATAGCCAAACTAGCATACAAAGAAGGTCGCCCTATCATCGAGGTGGCTGCGGAGCAAACCGATCTGAGTGAAGCTGAGCTCAAGTCATTACTTGACCCGAACAAACTTACCAAAGGCGGTTTATAAATAAATCCTTTTCAGCCTGTAAGGATACAGGCTGTTGAGCTTGCTATTCCTCAAGGACTTGCGTAGTTTAATTAGCAAACATGAGGAGAGCATATAATGAACAAAATGATCCCCACCTTACTGGTTACATTTTTATTATTTGGCTGCCAGGGAGAAGCAATTAAAAAAGATGTAACAACGCAAAATACCACTAACGCACAGCCGCAGAGCGGGCTACAAGCTGAAGATAAAAAACCCAAAGAGACAAACTTAGCCATCCAAGTAGACAGCCAAAAACTAGATAGTTCAGATATTGCCGCCTACAAACAATCACTAGAAGACGTAAGTGCTGACAAAAGTTGCGATACCAATACACAATGCAAAGTGATCGCAGTTGGCGCTCGAGCCTGCGGCGGCCCTTCTTCTTATTTGGTGTACTCAACAAAGTCTGCGAATGAAAAACAAGTAATGCAGTTAGCGGATCAAATCACAAAGCTTGAGCGTGCTTTTAATAAGCAAAATCAAATGATGAGTATCTGTCAGCATTTAATTGAACCGGCAACACAATGCGTTGAAAATAAATGTGTTAAACTCCAAAAGAACCATTCTGCATACTAGAGGCAATTAATGAAGTTAGCTATCTCTCTCACTTGCATCAGTGCACTCCTTATAGTGCTACCTGGCTGTGAAATGACATCAACTAGTGTAACAAGTAGCCTAGATAGCCAATATACGCTCTCAGATATCAGAGCTAGTATTGAGTGTGACGCAAGCTACCAATGTAAAGTGGTTGGTATAGGTGAGCGATTGACATGTGGGGGTCCAAGAGAATATATAATTTATTCGACCAAACATACCAATGAACAAGAAATTGAAAAAGTCGTCGCCAATATTACCAGACAAGAAAAGCTGGATAACGAAGAAAAAGCACCAGCGGTGAGTTGTGAGCCAGTGATGCCAGTGCAAACACTATGTATTGCCAACACTTGCCAAGCAGTACCACTTTAAACTGACAAGTGCTTAAATCATCGTGCAAGTTCACTGATCACAGAAACAAGCATGACTAAAAGTCCACAAATACTCGCATTGATAATGTACTTTACTTCGAGCCGCTTTTTCACCCAGTAGCTGTACATAAAACGAATTAGGTAAGTGGCTGAAGTACCAAACAGTGCAAATATAACTAATAGCGCAATTAAATGAAATGACACACTGAGTCCCTCTGTTTTTAGTCAATCATATCGTTAATTAGCCCTTCCATGTAGCCCTTATTACATAAAACCGAATAGTTGATCACACCAGCAAAAATACAATAAGAACAGCCTACTATTTCTTACGTCGTACAGATGCACAGCTCGACGGGTAAACCGCTTCCTACCAGTGCTGCACTTTGTTGATATTGTGGTGGGAGCGAGTTTACCTCGCGATGTTACAAAGTAGGATGTTTTATTCTTTTTGTTTGGCAAACCCAACAGCTCGGCGGGTAAACCGCCTCCTACCAGTGCTGCACTATGTTGATGTTGTGGTGGGAGTGAGTTTACCTCGCGATGTTACAAAGTAGGATGTTTTATTCTTTTTGTTTGGCAAACCCAACAGCTCGGCGGGTAAACCGCCTCCTACCAGTGCTGCACTATGTTGATGTTGTGGTGGGAGTGAGTTTACCTCGCGATGTGTTGATTGCTTTGTAATGTATTGATTGCTTTTCGAGGTGTTGATTATCTTGTGAGGTTTTCTTTTCAAATCCCACATAGCAAAAAACCCGCTGCATTGCTGCAAAGGGTTTCTTTTCGGCGGGTAAACCGCTTCCTACCAGTGCAGCACTATGGTGGTGTCCTGGTGGGAGCGAGTTTACCTCGCGATGTGTTGATTGTTTTGTAATGTATTGATTGCTTTTCGAGGTGTTGATTATCTTGTGAGATTTTCTTTTCAAACCCCACATAGCAAAAAACCCGTCGCATTGCTGCAACGGGTTTCTCTAATAAGGCCCTGACGATGTTCTACTTTCACATGGGAAGCCCACACTATCATCGACGCTGTTTTGTTTCACTTCTGAGTTCGGCATGGGGTCAGGTGGTTCCAAAACGCTATGGTCATCAGGAAATTCTGTTCATTAATGAAGTATCCTTCATTAATATAAATCTGGAAAAAGCTATTAAATTCTTTTGTCTACTTCAGTCTATTAACTTCTGTCGCTAAACCACTTTGGCGTTGTATGGTTAAGCCTCACGGGTAATTAGTACGAGTTAGCTTAATGCCTCACAGCACTTCCACATCTCGCCTATCAACGTTGTAGTCTTCAACGGCCCTTCAGTTGACTCTAAGTCAAAGTGAGAACTCATCTCGAGGCTCGCTTCCCGCTTAGATGCTTTCAGCGGTTATCGATTCCGAACGTAGCTACCGGGCAATGCAATTGGCATCACAACCCGAACACCAGCGGTTCGTCCACTCCGGTCCTCTCGTACTAGGAGCAGCCCCTCTCAATTCTCAAACGCCCACGGCAGATAGGGACCGAACTGTCTCACGACGTTCTAAACCCAGCTCGCGTACCACTTTAAATGGCGAACAGCCATACCCTTGGGACCGACTTCAGCCCCAGGATGTGATGAGCCGACATCGAGGTGCCAAACACCGCCGTCGATATGAACTCTTGGGCGGTATCAGCCTGTTATCCCCGGAGTACCTTTTATCCGTTGAGCGATGGCCCTTCCATTCAGAACCACCGGATCACTATGACCTACTTTCGTACCTGCTCGACGTGTCTGTCTCGCAGTTAAGCTTGCTTCTACCATTACACTAACCGTACGATGTCCGACCGTACTTAGCAAACCTTCGTGCTCCTCCGTTACTCTTTGGGAGGAGACCGCCCCAGTCAAACTACCCACCAGGCACTGTCCTCAACCCCGATTCAGGGGCCTAAGTTAGAACATCAACACTACAAGGGTGGTATTTCAAGGTCGGCTCCACACAAACTAGCGTCTGCGCTTCAAAGCCTCCCACCTATCCTACACATGTAGGGTCAATGTTCAGTGCCAAGCTGTAGTAAAGGTTCACGGGGTCTTTCCGTCTAGCCGCGGGTACACAGCATCTTCACTGCGATTTCAATTTCACTGAGTCTCGGGTGGAGACAGCGTGGCCATGGTTACACCATTCGTGCAGGTCGGAACTTACCCGACAAGGAATTTCGCTACCTTAGGACCGTTATAGTTACGGCCGCCGTTTACCGGGGCTTCGATCAAGAGCTTCGCCTAAGCTAACCCCATCAATTAACCTTCCGGCACCGGGCAGGTGTCACACCGTATACGTCATCTTACGATTTTGCACAGTGCTGTGTTTTTAATAAACAGTCCCAGCCACCTGGTCACTGCGGCTCTCGCCTGCTTACGACGCGAAGTCTTCACAAGTAAGAGCGTACCTTCTCCCGAAGTTACGGTACAATTTTGCCTAGTTCCTTCACCCGAGTTCTCTCAAGCGCCTTAGTATTCTCTACCTGACCACCTGTGTCGGTTTAGGGTACGATTCAGTATGAACTGAAGCTTAGAGGCTTTTCCTGGAAGTAGGGCATCAACAACTTCACCACCGTGGTGGCTCGTCTCGACTCTCAGCCTTAGCAACCCGGATTTTCCTAAGTCGCCAGCCTACAGCCTTTCACATGGACAACCAACGCCATGCTTGCCTAGCCTGCTCCGTCCCCCCATCGCATTCATACCAAGTACGGGAATATTAACCCGTTTCCCATCGACTACGCTCTTCAGCCTCGCCTTAGGGGTCGACTCACCCTACCCTGATTAACATGGGATAGGAACCCTTGGTCTTCCGGCGTGCGGGTTTTTCACCCGCATTATCGTTACTCATGTCAGCATTCGCACTTCTGATATGTCCAGCATGCCTCCCGGCACACCTTCAGCCACTTACAGAACGCTCCCCTACCCCGCATACTTACGTATGCAGCCGTAGCTTCGGTGGTATGTTTAGCCCCGTTACATCTTCCGCGCAGGCCGACTCGACTAGTGAGCTATTACGCTTTCTTTAAAGGGTGGCTGCTTCTAAGCCAACCTCCTAGCTGTTTTAGCCTTCCCACATCGTTTCCCACTTAACATACACTTTGGGACCTTAGCTGACGGTCTGGGTTGTTTCCCTCTCCACGACGGACGTTAGCACCCGCCGTGTGTCTCCCGGATAGTACTTTACGGTATTCGGAGTTTGCAAAGGGTTGGTAAGTCGGGATGACCCCCTAGCCTTAACAGTGCTCTACCCCCGTAAGTATTCGTCCGAGGCTCTACCTAAATAGATTTCGGGGAGAACCAGCTATCTCCCGGTTTGATTAGCCTTTCACTCCTAGCCACAGGTCATCCCCTAACTTTTCAACGTTAGTGGGTTCGGTCCTCCAGTCAGTGTTACCTGACCTTCAACCTGCCCATGGCTAGATCACCGGGTTTCGGGTCTATACCCTGCAACTTAAGCGCCCAGTTAAGACTCGCTTTCGCTACGGCTCCCCTAAATGGTTAACCTCGCTACAGAATATAAGTCGCTGACCCATTATACAAAAGGTACGCAGTCACCCAACAAGTAGGCTCCTACTGCTTGTACGTACACGGTTTCAGGTTCTATTTCACTCCCCTCACAGGGGTTCTTTTCGCCTTTCCCTCACGGTACTGGTTCACTATCGGTCAGTTGGGAGTATTTAGCCTTGGAGGATGGTCCCCCCATATTCAGTCAAAGTTTCACGTGCTCCGACCTACTCGATTTCACTTTTGATAAGTTGTCGTGTACGGGACTATCACCCTGTTTCGTCATGCTTTCCAGCATGTTCCACTAACTACACTAAAGCTTAAGGGCTGCTCCGATTTCGCTCGCCGCTACTTTCGGAATCTCGGTTGATTTCTTTTCCTACGGGTACTTAGATGTTTCAGTTCTCCGCGTTCGCCTCGTTAACCTATGTATTCAGTTAACGATACCTGCAAGCAGGTGGGTTTCCCCATTCGGAAATCCTAGTCTCAAGCGCCTCTTACTGGCTTGACTAGGCTTATCGCAAG
>NZ_CP072683.1:0-35000 GCF_023716725.1 Pseudoalteromonas sp. SCSIO 43201 | reverse complement strand
CATTCTAAGCATTTCCCATTTGTTGTCAACACTTAATTTTGATTTTCTTTCGAAGTATTCAAACTCAAGCTTTATTTGACTCCCGACTCGTTGACTCGTTGCTTTTCAGCGCTGCTCTCCGTGTCGGTGGATGCGCATTATAGGGAGATCCGATTTAAGTGCAACCCTTTTTTTGAAGAAAATTGCGAAAAAACGTTTGTTCGAGCAAAAATAAAGCGAAACGTCTATTTTTGACACTTTTACTTATCTTTTTGCAGTTTTTTCATACTAGAGTTTTACAATTCAACACTCTACACTAGTGACACAAGACACGAGAGATGAGTAATCTAGGCATGCTTAGAAGTTATAAAGGTAAATCCCCACGCTTAGCACAAGGCGTTTATATTGATGAGTCATCCGTTTTGGTTGGCGATATAGAAGTTGGCGAAGACAGCAGCGTTTGGCCATTGGTTGCAGCCAGAGGCGATGTTAACTACATCAAGATAGGTAAACGAACCAATGTTCAAGACGGCAGCGTACTGCATTTAACAAGAAAGAGCGCTTCAGTACCTGACGGTTACCCGCTTATTATTGGTGATGATGTGACTGTTGGTCATAAAGTCATGCTGCATGGTTGCAAACTTGGTAATCGTATTCTCGTGGGTATGGGTGCAATTATTATGGATAACGTCACCGTAGGAGATGACGTTATCATTGGTGGTGGTGCACTTGTCCCGCCTAATAAGAACCTTGAGTCCGGTTTTTTATATGTCGGCAGTCCGGTAAAACAAGCAAGACCCCTCACCGAACAAGAGCTACAATTTTTAAAAGTGTCTGCTCAAAATTATGTGGAGTTGAAAGATGAATATTTAGAGGAAAGCTAAGCTTACCTCTCCTGCCTCATTAAACGCTTCATCTTCAATTAACTGCTCAGCCTGCATTTCATAATCAAATTGATGCTGAGCAAAGTGCGCTAATGCAGCTTCCAGATCAAGCTCTGTTGTTATTTTACAGCGGATCAGCTGCCCACAGGCCATTGCTGTAAAAGTTAACTCACCTTGCTGATAACTGATGTCATCATTAAACAGTATTGCTTGATTCATATTCAACCTCTAATCAGCTTGGACGTTTTTGATGTATCAGGTCGTACACCTCGCCATTGATAAAATGCTTCAGCGGCTTGCTCTACTAACATACCGATACCATCGATTAATTGCGTATCTTGGTTATGTTGTGCGACCCAGTTTAAGAAACTTGTTTGTTGCTCACTGTAAAACATATCATAAGCAACCAAACAAGATGTAAAAACAGATGCGCAGATCGCAGGCACCTCTCCTGTAATACTGGAAGAGGTAGAATTAATCACAATATCAAATCCAATATCAGGAATACTATCTAGCCCACAGCCTTTAACATCCCCATAGGTGGCAAATTGCTTAGCCAACTGTATTGCCTTTGATTCTGTACGATTGCTCACTACTACCTGCTTCACTCCAGCTTGCAGGAGTGGATAGATACATCCTTTGGCCGCGCCTCCTGCACCTATCAATAAGATAGTCGCACTATCTAGCTTTACTTGATGATTGATCAGATCTCTTACAAGACCTTCGCCATCGGTATTGTCGCCTTTAACTTTGCCATCTTTTTGCTTGATCAGCGTATTCACAGCACCTGCCAATTTGGCTCGCTCAGTCAATGTATTTGCAAAACTAAATGCTTGCTCCTTGAAAGGTAATGTCACATTTGCACCGCTTCCACCTTCAGCAAAGAATGTCGATACAGTTTGAACAAAAGCATCTACTGGTGCCAAAATAGCTTCGTATTCTAATTGCTGCTGACTTTGTTTTGCGAATTGCGCATGGATTGCTGGCGATTTAGAATGCTTTATTGGATTACCGAATACCGCGTATTTGTCCATCGTTTTAGAGCGCCTTGAAAGAGTTATTATGAAACAGTTAATTAAACGCATCTTCAATAAAGATGCAACCACCGAACAAATAAATAGTGCTCCATCCCCAGAAAAAACCCCGTATGAAATCATTGGTGGAGAACAAGGTGCTCGAGACCTTGCTAATCGTTTCTACGATATTATGGCAACCGATCCCTACGCAAAACCGCTTTACGACATGCACCCACAACCACTAGACCGGATAAGACAAGTATTCTTTGAGTTTCTTTCGGGTTGGCTCGGTGGCCCAGATTTATTTACAGAAAAATACGGTCATCCGCGTTTAAGAATGCGCCATATGCCCTTTTCTATCGACCAAGATTTACGGGATCAATGGATGCACTGCATGAATAAAGCGTTAGACTTAGAGGTTGGTAACCCATTATTAAGAGAGGGGCTAAGACAATCCTTAGCGCAACTCGCTACACATATGATTAATCAAGATTAATAAAAAAGTACCAGTTATATTAAATTGCACGGCAATTTTGCGCTAGGTCAAAACCTGTTCTTGAGTAGAGACGCATAATCACTGTTCTAATTGTGAACAGGTGCGATGCGTGTGAAATCTATTCAACATAAAATTTATGCGTTACTGGCAGTGACTGGCGTACTCGTCCTCATTGCTAGTATTCTCAGTAGTAGTAGTCAACAAAAAACTCTCGCTGAAGAAACCGTCGAAAGTAATATAAGGCTGTTAGCTGACAATTACTTTGACTCGATCAATACCATGATGCTGACGGGCACCATGGCTAATCGCGAGATCCTTAGTGATAAAATTCGTAATCACCCAAATATTGAAGATGCCCACATTATTCGCGCAGAACTTGTGAATAAGCTGTATGGACCGGGTAACCCAAATCAAGCACCAAACTCACAAGTGGAGCTTGATGCACTTGATGGCAAAGAAACACTCGTCATTGAACAACGTGATGGCAATCGCATCATGACATACCTCAAGCCAATGGTAGCGATGGAGAATTACAAAGGGACAAACTGTTTAGGGTGTCATCAAGCAAAAGAAGGAGATGTGCTCGGGGCAGTAAGAATAAGCTACTCACTTGCTGATATTGATAATACTGTGCATAACAATACTTGGCTAAGTACGGCCTTGTTGTCAGGTATATTTATCACCACTTTTGTCATTTTAGGCGTGCTGTTCAGAAAGCTCTTCATTTTAAGATTAAAAACGCTTGGCCGTACCATGCGCTTGGCGACAACGAATAAAGATTTATCGTTGAGAATTGACGATAATGTTGATGATGAATTAGGACGTTTAGCGACTAATTTCAATAAAATGATGGATAGCTTTAAAGATAATATCTCTCAGTTATCTCATTCATCCAAAATACTGATCCATTCCGCTGAATCTATTTATGCGTCAGCAGAAACCACTGAACTTGCAATTCAAGAGCAAAAGCAAGGAACCGACTCTGTTGCTGCAGCAATTAATGAATTAGAAAGCTCCTCCAGCGAAGTAAAGAACACCACTCACTTTGCATCAGAAAAATCTGATAGCAGCAATCACCTTGCAGAAGAGAGTATGGCTGTTGCTAATCACACAGAGCAAAGTATTAACCAGTTAGCGCAAGATGTGCGACAAGCCGCTGAGCAAGTTTCTCAATTACAAGCGCAGACATTAGAAGTGGGTAAAGTTTTAGAAGTGATCAGTAGCATTGCGGAACAAACCAACCTTCTAGCACTCAATGCAGCGATAGAAGCCGCTCGCGCAGGAGAAGCTGGTCGAGGATTTGCCGTCGTGGCTGACGAAGTTAGAACGTTGGCAACTCGTACCCACGACTCAACAGATGAAATTAAGCGCACCATAGACAAGCTACAGTCTGAAGCGCAACAAACAGTAGCAGCGATGAGTGCTTCTTGTGAAGAAGCGGATGATCGTGCCAATCAAGTGAAAAAAGTCGCACAAGCATTAAAAGATATTTCGACGCAAATGCACGAGATTAATGCTCTTAATCTACAAATTGCAGATGCGACAGAACAGCAAAATTTAGCTGCGGAGGAGATAAATCGTAGTGTCGTGGCTATCAGTGATAATGCTGAACGCTCACTTGTTGACGCCCATGGTTCCAAACAGATCAGCGAAGAGCTACTCACACTCGCACGTAACCTTGATGACCAAGTACGTGGGTTTAAATTAAGTTAGGGAACCTGATGTTTGGATAGCTATTCTCTTCTTCAAACATCAGATTAGATAAATAAAAAGGAGCCTAGGCTCCTTTTTATTACATTGATAACCAGTTCTTTGGGGTGAGGTACTCATACAACTTTGCTTCGTTAGAGCCAGCCTCGGGTTGAAAATCATATTCCCAACGCGCCAACGGTGGCATTGACATGAGAATAGATTCGGTGCGACCACCGGTCTGCAAGCCAAACAATGTGCCTCTATCCCACACCAAATTAAACTCGACATAACGACCGCGACGATATAACTGGAATTGACGCTCTTGTTCGGTATGAGGCGTATCTTTACGTTTTTCAATAATTGGCAGATAAGCATCAAGAAACCCACTGCCCACCGCTTGCATAAAGGCAAAACTTTTTTCAAAACCCCACTGATTGAGGTCATCAAAAAATAGACCGCCCACACCTCGCGTTTCATCGCGATGCTTTAAATAGAAATATTCATCACACCACTTCTTATAATCACCATATACCTCGTCACCAAATGGTGTACACACGTCTTTTGCCACTTGGTGCCAGTGCTTCACATCCTCTAATACTGGATAAAACGGTGTTAAATCAAAGCCGCCACCAAACCACCAAATAGGCTCCTCACCCTCTTTTTCTGCAATGAAAAAGCGCACATTGGCATGGCTTGTGGGAATATGTGGATTTTTGGGGTGGATAACCAAGGATACGCCACATGCGTGGAAGCTTCTTCCTGCCAACTCAGGCCGATGAGCGGTGGCAGATGCAGGCATAGACGCCCCAAAAACATGCGAATAATTTACCCCACCTTGTTCAATCACATTACCATCGCGGATGACACGGGTACGACCACCACCTCCTTCCGCACGCTCCCAGGCGTCTTCAACAAACTGAGCCTTACCATCAGCAGCCTCTAAGCCTTTGCAGATGTTATCTTGTAATTGTAGTAAAAAGGCTTTTACGGTCTCTAAGTTTACTTTACTCATGGTTTTTATCCTCGGATAACAGCGCCTGTTATGGCATGTTTAATTACACTTGGGGAACGGTTTGTGCCTAATTCACCGTCAACATAATAGCCTATTTGATTGCCAAACTGATTGCGCGCGTGCAACAAAGAGGCTACCGGTGTTTCACCTGTAATATTGGCGCTAGTAGAAACAATCGGCTTACCAAAGCGCTGACAGATTTGTTTAACAATAGGGTGATCGGTCACACGCACCGCGATAGTATCGTGGCCACCAGTTAACCAATGCGGTGTCTCTGGTTTCGCAGGGAGTAACCAGGTAATAGCGCCAGGCCATGCTGAAAATATCTCAGCGCGTTTATCCATTGGAATTTTGTTATCATCCACATAGGCTAAACACTGACCGTAGTTATCTGCAATTAAGATTAAACCTTTTGCTATTGGTCGCGATTTAATCTCCAGCAGTTTAGCTACGGCCTCTTCGTTATCAGGATCACACCCCAATCCGAAAATAGCTTCGGTGGGATAACAGATCACCTCACCAGCTTGCAATGCTGATTCGGGCGAGGTTATTATCGAAGCTTCCGCTTTATCGTCATTTTTCACGGTATTTCCACTATCGATTGACATGACTTCTGCGGGCATTGTAACACAGCTTTACCAGCTCTGGTTTTCTCCACCAGCACCGGCCAATTGCAATCAGGGCAAGCATGCTCGATAGGCTTAGCATTCAAAGTATATTTGCAACTTGGATAACTATTACAACTATAGAAGTGTTTACCAAACTTATTTTTTCGCTGTGTTAGCTTCCCTTTTTTACACTTAGGACAATCTGGTAATTCCTGCGAGTCAGACGCATCCTCATGCCCAATATAATGGCACTCAGGATAACCGGTACAACCAATGAACATGCCGTAGCGACCATTTTTGATGACTAAATCTCTGCTACATTCGGGGCAAGCTACACCTTCAAGTACTTTAATAACATGGCTATCATGATGCGCCAAAGGCCTGATATATTCACAGGTAGGATAGCTAGCACAGCCAATAAATGGCCCCTTTTTACTATTTTTTATCACCAGCTCGGAGCCACAGTCGGGGCATACTTCATATTCTTTTTCTAACGCATGCTTCTTTGCATTGAATAACGCATGATCAATTTTACTCATGGCTCTATTACCGCCCTTTGTGCAAGTATGCGCTTAATATAATCACCTTGGTTTTGGGGTCAAGGAAATGATAACAAATCGCTTTGAATAAATATCTTAGGATTTGGACAATAACTGAGTAAACTTGAACTCGCGGTATCAACTAAAATACCTAAGCTCAAGAAGCGCAATATCACGCTAGTCAGAAGTTATTTCCTAATACCTGGCAAATTTGTGCGTTGTTTGTGCGTCAGTAACTAGCCTATTACGAACAAATCTAACGCAATAGTAAGGGACAACAGCGACTAGAGAACAAGTTATTATTCTGAGTTCAAGTTGAGTAAACTCACTGTTTTTAAGTCCTAAGTCGCTAGTGCTAAAACGAGCTGCGTGAAAGACATGAGCTATACCAATTATCTAAGGCTCAGACAAAATAGGTGGTTGTGGTCGTCATTGCACTTAAAGCACATCCAACGACCTTTGCTTGCCATGGTAGAGTAAAACCGTTCGATTACTCTGTTAATGCACAACTGATGCAGGCTCTGTAAAAATAAGATCCTCCATTTGCGCATAAGCATGCTCTTTACCTGGTACATTAAATAGTACCATCAAGATAACCCACTTAAGGTCATCCAAGCTGATGTAGGTTTTGTCCAGAGCAAACAACCTATCCATCACCATCTCTCTGGTTGTACTGTCAATCACACCAACTTGTTCTACAAACATCAAAAAGCCTCTGCTCTCTACATCTAGCATATTACACTCGCTATCCGTGTAAATACGTGTGGCATGGTCGGGCTTGGCATTTAAGTAGGGGTATTCATCACTGTGTTGTAAATCTGCAAGCTGCTCTAACCAATCAAGCGCTTTATATATTTCACCTTGATTGAAGCCTGCGCGAAGGAGTTCATCGGTCAGTTCATTTTGTTCGACAAAAATTTCTGCTTCACTATGAATATAGTTCTCAAATAAATACATTAGAATATCAAACATCTTCTTAACCCCTCGCGAGTTTTATGTAGCCGTCTAATACACGCTCTACTTTATCTTCGAGTTCTAGGTCCAGTAGTCTGGCAACCACCTGCTCTACTGGCCACTGGGTCCTTTGCGTTAAAGTGTCAACGGAAGTCACTTCAAAGCCAAGGTTTTCTAATACAGGACACAGTTCCTCTTTTTGCCTATCTAGTTCTATACTATATAGACTGTTTTCACAAAAAAAGCTCACTTCTTCCAAAATATCCTCAATATTCTCGGTAAGCTTGGCCCCTTGCTTTATCAAATAATGACAACCGCTACTTAATCGGTTTTTAATTGAACCTGGGATCGCAAACACTTCTTTATTTTGCTCCAGTGCATAGCGTGCGGTAATTAACGAGCCGCTTTTTATCTCAGCTTCAACAAGTAGTACACCCAAAGCAAGTCCAGAGATTATGCGATTTCTCCGCGGGAAGTGTGTACTGTTCGCGGAGGTGTTAGGCAAAAACTCACTGATAACCAGACCACGCTGAACAATATCATCGTAGAGTCGTTGATGACGCTTGGGATAAACCACATTAACCCCAGTACCAAGCACGGCAATTGTGCTCCCACCAGCATCAAGAGCACCTTGATGTGCTGCACCATCAATTCCTCTGGCCATGCCAGAGGTTACAACCAGACCGGAGCGACTCAGCCCATTTGCAAATTCACTCGCCAATTCAAGTCCCGTTCGAGTAGAGCTACGACTACCAACCACTGCGACTTGTGGTTGCGCTAGTAATGAGACGTTACCTTTACAAAAAAGTACAATCGGCGGGTTACAAATTTCTTTTAGTTGAGTTGGGTAAGCGGAAGAAAATATAGTGAGGATATGGATCTGCTGGTTTTGACAAAACGTGCTAATACTGTCTATTTTTGACCAATCCGTATGAAGCAAGTTATTCGCCACTTGCTCACTGAGTCCTAAGGCACACAGTTCAGGTTTATCTAGGGTAAACAGCTCATTAAGTGACAACTTTTTCAGTAAAGCAAGCACCGTTTTTACGCCAAGACCTTGGCATAAAGCCAGTGCCAGAACACAACTTTGTTCCGAATATTTCATACTCTCTCCTTGAGTTTATTGCTTCATTCAAGGAGAAGTTGAGCTGCTAATTGTCAGCCTTTTCCTTGAACGCTTGTACGTAGTCACCGACCCTTATTGGTTCGGAAGTCGCCACAACCATGGCGTAGCTGAGGTCTTCATAAACTTTAAAGACCATAACTTCTCCTACCTTTTCTTTGGGCATATGCCATACGATGCTACTGTCATCATTTTCCTCACCAAACCAAGACCCCATTTGGGTGATCATTTTGTCGAGTCGAGACGCATCTTCAATGTAGCGAGGTCCATGTTGACTTTCTATAACTGTAGGCGATTGTCTAACAATATCAAGCACGTTGCCCTCTTTAAGCTGCGCTCTGCTGCCAACATCAAGCACCACAACACTCATGGTACTAAACTCTCTAAGCTTATTGTCACTCGCAATAATACGGCCACTTGTCTGTTGTTTTGGACGGGCCATTGAAAACTGCGCGGGATAGCTTTGCCCACTGGCGATAGGTAAAACAATATCACCAGCTCGTACTTCTTGTTTAGCCACTTCGAGATGAAGCTTAGCTGGTCTTCCGGCTTTCATATTACCCTGTTCAACAACATGACCACTTCCTACTAGCACAGCTTCTAAACCTAGCGTTTCATTACTATCCAATGCCCGATATGTATCACCGCGCCTATAGATAGCATAATGACCGCCTTTGACTAAATCCGCTTTGACATAAAGTAGGTGACCAGGCGACGCATTTTTCACATTTCGGTCGGCACCTAATACAATAGGGCTTTGGGCAAACTTGGATTCAGACAGAGTTTGCTCAAACCGCAAAAAAGGCTCCATCATTGGTAGAGGTAAAGTTGGAATTGCCGTCGACTTTTGGTTGATAACACGCACATGTGGAGAGAGCTTTTTTATCCCTTTATCCAATATCAACATTGGATTTCCGTGTGCATCGTACTGCAACTTAAGATTATCACCAGGATAGATTAAATCAGGATTTGCAATATTTGGATTCCACTGCCATAGCTGCTTCCACTTCCATGGGGAGCGCAGGTACATTTTAGAAATATCCCACAAAGTATCGCCTTTTTTCACCACATAATGTTGCGGTGCATCAGCTTTCACTGTCAAGGGCTCTGCTTTTACTGAAAAAACAGTACAACTAGCGATCATTATTGCAGCAATCGGATATTTCATGATGGCTTCCTTGTGGTTATTTTTGCTTATTATCCATCAAAACCTGTTAAAGGGGAACTTGAATGGCTAAAATAAGACCATACACTAGCTTACATCAGCTTACACGATTAATTGATTTAGGGTAATCATGGCCATATTAGAAGTTTTAAAGTTTCCAGATGAACGTTTGCGTACCGTTGCAAAACCAGTAGCAGAGGTTAATGACGAAGTACGACAAATCGTTAAAGATATGTTGGAAACTATGTACGATGAGAATGGTATCGGCCTTGCGGCTACGCAAGTGAACATTCATCAACGCATTGTTGTTATTGACGTTTCAGAAGAGCGCGATGAACCGCGCGTATTAATTAACCCAGAAATTATCAAGCGCGATGGGTCTACCGTGAGCGAAGAAGGCTGCCTATCGGTGCCATATTCATACGCAAAAGTAGACCGTGCTGAAACAGTCACAGTGAAAGCAATGAATGAGCAAGGCGAAACGTATGAAATAGACGCCGAAGGCTTACTAGCCGTGTGCATTCAACATGAATTAGACCACTTAGTTGGTAAGCTATTTATCGATTACCTATCGCCACTCAAGCGTAATCGTATTCGTAAGAAGCTCGAAAAAGAAGCTAAGCTCGCTGCAAAGCAAGCCTAATCCATTACCAACTAACTGACTTTAGGGTATTTCGTGAGTAATCCTTTGCGTATCGTTTTCGCAGGCACGCCTGATTTTGCAGCGCGCCACCTTGACGCTCTTATTCAATCACACCATGACGTTGTGGCAGTATACTGTCCACCAGATCGCCCTGCTGGGCGTGGTAAAAAGCTAAAAGCGTGTGAAGTAAAAGTGTTAGCACAAAAACATGACCTTCCAGTATTGCAACCACAATCGCTTAAAACACCAGAGGCACAGGCTGAACTTGCGGCATTAAATGCCGACGTCATGATTGTTGTTGCCTATGGTGTGCTGCTTCCGAAGGCTATTTTAGATACACCTCGACTAGGCTGTCTTAATGTACATGGTTCGATCTTACCAAGATGGCGAGGAGCCGCTCCAATCCAACGCGCCGTTTGGGCTGGAGACAGTGAAACCGGTGTGACGATAATGCAAATGGACGAAGGTCTAGATACTGGCGATATGCTACATATTGCTCGCTGCCCTATAACCGCAACAGATACGAGTGCCGATTTATACAACAAACTTGCGCTGCTCGGCCCCGATGCGCTTATCGAGACGCTAGCACGCTTGTCTGCTGGTGAGATCACGCCAGAAAAGCAAGACGATACGCTAGCCAATTATGCTAAGAAGCTGAGCAAAGAAGAAGCTAACATTGATTGGCAAATGGACGCTGAGCAAATTGAACGTAACATCCGCGCATTTAATTCATGGCCGGTTTGCTTTACCAGCATGGCAGGTAACAGTGTCAAAATTTGGCAGGCAAAGGTTGTTGACGAACAAGGTGATGCAGGACACGTACTTCGCGCAGATAAGCACGGTATCGTTATTGCCTGTGGCACACAGGCATTAGAGATCCACACCTTGCAGCCTCAAGGAAAGAAGCCTATGTCTGCACAAGACTTTTTAAATGGTCGAGCTGATTGGGTAGCAATTGGCGCTAAGGTTGGTGAAGCGTGAGTAATGTTCGCGCACTCGCTGCCCAAACCCTGTTTCAAGTTGTCGATAAAGGTGCATCGTTAAGTGCGCAATTGCCACTTGCCACCAGCCAGTTAGACGGTAAAGATAGAGCTTTGCTACAACAGATTTGCTATGGCGTGTTGAGATATTTACCGTCTTTAGAGCATTACTGCCAGCAACTGTTAGATCAGCCCCTAAAAGGTAAGCGACGTGTTTTCCAGTTTTTGTTGTATGTGGGTATTTACCAACTTCAACATATGCGTGTCCCTGCTCACGCCGCGGTTGCTGAGACAGTAAACGCATTAACGCCGCTTAGAGCGCCTGGCATGAAAGGCTTGGTTAATGCGATTTTACGTAACTTCCAGCGCCATCAAGTCGAGCTAGAAACCAGTGCTACCGAGATCCCAGCTTGCTTATACAACCACCCAGGCTGGTTTATTAATCAACTAAAAGCAGCTTACCCCACTCAGTGGCAGACTATTTTAGAAGCGAATCAACAACAGGCACCAATGTGGCTGCGTGTTAACCAATCACAGTTTTCCACCTCAGATTATGCAGCTATGTTAGACCAGGCGGGTGTCGCCTATCAGCTTCATGGTGAATACCCAGACGGCATACTGCTTGATAGTCCAATTGATGTCTATGCCTTACCACAATTTGCCACTGGCGCTTGCTCAGTGCAAGATGCTGCAGCTCAAAAAGCAGCAAGATTATTATCTCCACGAAAAGGTGAAAATATTCTTGATGCTTGTGCCGCCCCTGGTGGTAAGACTTGCCATATTTTAGAGTTAGCTGACGCTAAAGTGACCGCAATTGATGCTGATGGCGCACGCTTAGCACGTGTGGAGCAAAACCTTGAACGGATCGGATTGTCGGCCAAATGCCTTGAGGGCGATGCTAGTGACCCTGAAGCCTGGTGGGACGGCGAATTATATGATCGTATCTTGTTGGATGTACCTTGTTCAGCTACTGGTGTTATTAGACGACACCCGGACATCAAATGGCTGAGGCGAGCTTCTGACATTGATAACTTGGTGACGTTACAGGCACAAATTATTGATAAAATCTGGCCATTACTCAAGCCCGGTGGCACACTAGTTTATGCAACCTGCTCGGTATTACCACAAGAAAACCAGCAACAGATCGCACGCTTTCTTTCTGCGACACCTGATGCTGAGCTTGTTCCTTTACATGATGCAGACACCAAAGCACAACCAGGCTTGCAATTATTACCCGGACTGAGCGATGGGTTTTATTATGCTAAGTTGATAAAAAAATAATATAACTCGACGCAATACATATGAAAATCATTATCTTAGGTGCCGGACAAGTCGGCGGAACACTGGCAGAAAACCTTGTCGGTGAAGAAAACGAAATTACCGTTGTTGATATCGACGGCGAGCGCTTAAGAGAGCTACAAGATAAATATGATTTACAGGGCGTGACGGGACACAGTGCACACCCCGATATCTTGCGTCAGGCTGGAGCTGAAGACGCAGATATGATCATCGCAGTAACCAGCTCAGATGAAGTGAATATGATAGCGTGTCAGGTTGCTTACAGTATTTTTAATACGCCAACGAAAATTGCTCGGATCCGCTCCGAGCAATATTTAAAGTATAGAGAAAAGCTTTTTCATAACGATGATTTACCAGTCGACCACTATATTGCTCCCGAACAGCTGGTCACGCAATATATCCGTCGCCTGATTGATTATCCGGGTGCCCTACAAGTACTCCAATTTGCCGAAGGTATGCTCTCCCTTGTTGCCGTAAAAGCATATTACGGAGGCTTACTTGTAGGCTATGCACTCTCTGCCCTGAAGGAACACATTCCTAACGTCGATACTCGGGTTGCTGCAATTTATCGCCAAGGGAAAGCCATCAAACCGCTAGGCACAACAGTGATCGAAGCCGATGATGAAGTGTTCTTTATTGCCGCTACCAAGCATATTCGGGCAGTAATGAATGAGCTACAAAAGCTTGAACGTTCCTATAAAAAAATAATGATAGCCGGTGGTGGTAACATCGGCGCTGGGTTGGCAAGCTCACTAGATAAGAATCATAGTGTTAAATTGATTGAGCGTAATCAAGCGCGTGCTACCCAGCTGTCTGAAACCCTAGATAATACTGTGGTGTTTTGTGGTGACGCCTCTGATCAAGAGTTACTTTCAGAAGAGCATATCGAGCAAGTCGATGTCTTTATTGCCGTAACCAATGATGATGAAGCCAATATCATGGCCGCGATGCTGGCTAAACGTATGGGAGTACAAAAAACCATGGCGCTGATCCAACGTGGTGCCTACGTCGACCTCGTTCAAGGGGGTGATATTGATATTGCAATCTCACCACAGCAAGCCACCATTTCAGCGCTACTCACACACGTACGTCGTGGTGATATCGTAAATGTTTATTCACTGCGCAAAGGCGCAGCAGAGGCAATTGAAGCTGTAGCACATGGTGACGAAAACACCTCTAAGGTCGTTGGTCGTACGGTTCGAGATATTAAGCTACCCCCTGGCGCAACGATAGGCGCAATCGTACGCGATGAAGATGTACTCATTGCACATGACGACACCATTATTCTATCTGGCGACCACGTGATCATGTTCTTAATCGATAAAAAACAAATTGGTGTCGTAGAGAAGCTCTTTCAGGTCAGCGCTTTATTTGTGTAAAGCGCCATAGTTTACGTATCGCGGTGATCTTGAAAAATCGATAAATCTATCAGGTAATCCTTTAACACACCACGGATCACGCCTGGCTCCGAAGTCAGGTGAATACCCAAAGACAAAATATCATCATGTTGGCGTATCTTTCGCACATCACCCTCTAAGGTAATTTGGTTTCCTTCTTTGCCCTCAATCAGTACGCTACATTTTGCACCTTCTTGCAAATCAGGCATATCAGCTGACGTTAAATCAAGCTGTAACCCTGATAGGGAAATATCTTTGATGACACCTACTTCGTTTTTATTACTGTATTGAAAGTGAGCAGGAATAAGCGTTGGTACGCGACTTTGCGCACGTAGCTTGTAAGTTTGAATCTTTTCCGGGGGATAGAGGAAAATAAGCCGCGCGGGATGGACTGAAACCGCCTTAATCTGCGATCTGAAAGCAATAACCTGACCATCACCATTTTCGAGCAATGCTCTAACAATGACAGTGGTTCCTTCCATAACAAAGTCCAGCGCCGCGCCTAATCGCTTAGGGTTGGGATGGTTTAGAATTAAAAATGCTCCTTGGAGCAGACCGACATATTCTGTTTTTATTCTTTTACTGCTCGCCGGTAAGCAAATTTCTATATCAACGAGACTGCCTGCGCTGATGGCTGTGAGCAAACTTTCCTGCCCAACCTCTCGAGTTCTTAACATGATCCTAACCCTTCCTGAGTTTAACTCTACTGCTTTTGTATTGTAGCAGTTTTAGCGAAGGGTCATTTAAAACTGAATTAAGGTGAATTACAACACGTTCGCCATCAATGCTCTCAGCTATCATTTGACCTTAATTGATGTAGCCTCTCTTTCACCGCACTTGCCAATAAAATCCATTTTATGGTCAAGGCGACAGCACAAGTGTTAAAAGCAAACTTAGGTCACTTAATCAAAAAATGGCTTTTTAACATCATTGCACCGTCTCTTAATGTCATCATCCTGCTTTGGATCTCAAGCGAACTTTGTGGCATCGCCAATTCTTCAGCTTCAATAAAAAGCATCATTGGCTCACTATTACGTTTTGCGACGAATAAAATCCCGGATACGTCATGTTGAAACAAACAACCAGTATGATTTGGCGCAATTGTATCGAGTATTGCGGGTATTTGACGCTTTTGCCAAAGCTCATTTTCAGACACAACTTGTACAACAAACCGAGCACCACTTTCACAACCAATTTGATGATATAAGTCATATGCCTTGGGAGCCGTTGGTAAGTCTTGCTCCGCTTGTAATAAATAACCAATATCCCTTATCAGGTTGTTTAACTGTGTTACGCTTCGTTCTATAAGCTGCATTCCAGAACCTTGCTCATGGCTTGCGGCAAATCCTTCAATGACTCTAAACCCTTTATCTGAAAAGCGTGTGGCAAGCAAAGTCGTCACCTCAAAGTTAAATCGTTGTAAAAATACTGACATTTGAAAACCCCGAAAATCCGAGTTTTTAGTATTTTTATTAACTTTTTCTTTCTTAAGGATGAAATCGTAAGGCAAAAACACTTGGTGTGGGTATAAGGTGAGATGGGCGTTGTCAGTACAAGCCCATCGTTATTTGTCGGCTATCCACGCCAGAAGGTAGGTGTAAACAACACCAATAATGTAAATATCTCTAATCGACCAAATACCATCGCTAAGGTCAGTATCCACTTTGCAGAATCGCTAATATCACCGTAATGCGCTGCCACCTCGCCAAGGCCGGGACCGAGGTTATTTAGACAAGCAGCCGTTGCAGAAAAGGCGGTGATATTATCCAGACCAGTACCAAGTAATGCGACCATAATAATGACAAAAACCAGCGCATAAGCGGAAAAGAATCCCCATACGGCTTCGACGACTTTATCTGGTAGGGCTTTACGGCCCAGTTTAATTGAGTAAATAGCCCTTGGGTGAACCAAGCGGTTCAGCTCACGGATCCCTTGTAAATAGAGTAAGAAGACTCGCACCACTTTCATGCCACCTCCCGTAGAGCCTGCACACCCACCAATAAAGCTTGAAAAAATCAGCAGAATAGGAAGAAACAAAGGCCAACTTGAAAAGCTATCAGTGGCAAACCCTGCGGTAGTACTAATTGACACTGCTTGAAAAAGTGCCTGATCCAAAGTTTCGTCGCCCGTTTCATAAACATTATTTGATGACAATACCGCAAAGCAGATCACCACAAGTGCGAGTTGAATAAATAGAAAAACTTTAAACTCCGGATCTCGCAGGTAGACCTTGATATTGCGGCTTGAGACCGCAGCGTAATGCAATGAAAAGTTAATTGCAGCAATCAACAAGAAGATCACACAAATAACATTAATTAGAGGGTTATCAAAGTAACCAATAGAAGCATCATAGGTTGAAAAGCCGCCTATCGCTATAGTAGCAAAAGCATGACAGATAGCATCAAACCAGTTCATTCCTGCAAGCCAATAGGAAACTGTACAAGCCGCTGTGAGTGAAACATAGATATACCACAAATGCTTTGCAGTATCGGCTATTCTCGGTGTCATTTTAGAGTCTTTTACGGGCCCTGGCGTTTCGGCTCGATACAACTGCATACCACCAACACCAAGCATAGGCAGTACAGCCACCGCTAAAACAATGATCCCCATACCGCCTAGCCACTGCAATTGCTGACGATAAAAGAGTACAGATTTTGGCAAGTGCTCAATACCTGTCAGTACTGTTGCCCCCGTTGTGGTTAGCCCAGAAAAGGCTTCAAAAACGGCATCTGCAAGTGAAAGATTCGGTTTATCGAGGAAAATGAGAGGTAAGGACGCGAATGTTCCCAGTACTAACCAGAACAATACAACGATTAAGAACCCTTCTCTGGCCTTAAGGTCGCCGTTTTCCTTGCGATTTGGATAGTACGCGAACAGTCCCATTAACACACTAAAGATGAACGCTAGGACGAAAGGTACACCACCACCATCTTTGTATATCAAAGAGACAATGGCCGGTGGCACCATAGTGATACTAAACAGGGCAACTAATTGTCCGAGAATTTTTATTATGGTACGAAATTGCATTTTGTACGCTGCACTTTTGTTATTTAACCAGAGGTTAATGAGTAAATGTAAAGAAGTAGAGCCTACTCCTTGAGGTGTTTAAATAATACAACACCATTGGTTAATTCATAAATAGCATCAATAATTTGTTGTGTCTGTCGACTATCGACAGAAAGCTGCCACGCAATATTGGCACCATACGTTTTATCACTGTGTAGCACCGTAAATTGGCTTTGTAACAACTGCTCTATCACCCCCTGAAGATGGTAATCACTCTGGCCAACAATGATAGAAGCAGGTACTTTTTTGCTTGTTTTGAGTATAGCCAAAGCATTATTGAGGGTTCCACCATATGCCCTTACTAAACCGCCTGTGCCTAGCTTGATACCACCAAAATATCGTGTGGTTACTGCCGTTATTTCTCCAAGGCCAGAACCCAACAAAACATTTAGCATTGGCTTACCCGCAGTGCCATTTGGCTCGCCATCATCAGAAAAACCTAATATATGACTTCCTCCTGGTGCCCCAGCAATGTGCGCCCAACAGTTGTGACGCGCATCTGGATACTGCTCATTGATGTGTTTAATAAATGCTTTGGCATCCTCAATAGTTGGGGTATGCGCCAAATGGACAATAAACGCGCTTTTCTTTATTTCTTCGTGATGACTAATTGTTTCACTGGGGATGAAATATTCTGACATACTGCTCCAAACTAAAAGGGAGCCAATTGGCTCCCAAATATACTGATAGTTAGTACTCGCTAGCAGATCACTCTAGACCGAGATCTCTGGTCATATTTTCTAGCCTATCTTCATGAACAATGATGTTGTCCTCAATACGGATACCACCATATGGTTTCAGCGCATCAATTTTATCCCAATTAATGTACTGTTTGTTGTTTGTTTGCGCCAAATCTTCTAATAATGAATCAATGAAGTATAGGCCAGGTTCAATGGTGAATACTTGATTTGCTTCAATTTTACGGGTACAGCGCAAGAATGGGTGACCTTCGGGTGGCGCTTGATGCGTGCCCGCTTCATCCGCCATAAACCCGCCCATATCGTGTACCTGTAGACCTATGTGGTGACCGAGACCATGAGGGAAGAATGTTGATGTAATGCCTTTTTCAACTATCGCTTGTGCATCTAGCTTAACAATATCAAAGTCACTAAGTACTTGCGCCACACGATGATGACAATCGATATGCAGCTCACCGTATAGTTTGCCCGGTTGTAATGCTTTACCCAACTCAATTTGGTGATCGTTCATGACTTTCACCAACTCGGCAAATTCACCTTGCTTAGCGAAATCATAGGTTCGCGTAATGTCAGAGGCATAGCCATTGTAGTTAGCTCCTGCATCAATCAAAAACGATAAATGCTGACTCGGCGCTTTACGCTCAAAATGGGTATAGTGCAAGATGGCACAGTTTTCATTCAGTGCGACGATATTACCGTAAGGTGTATCGTTTTCCATGTGTTGAGTCGCATTGAGATACGCTTGTTGGATTTCAAATTCAGAGCCACCAGCAAAAAACGCTTCTCGTGCAGCCACATGACCTAGCACACCTAGGCGACTTGCTTCACGTAAACATGCCATTTCGTATTGGGTTTTATAGGCACGATGATAATGTAGAAAGTTCATTACCGGCTCAGGGTTCACCTGAGTAAAGCCTAGCGCTTGTGCAACTTCTAAATACTCACCGATGTAGGCATAATTTGCTTTGTCGTAAGGCAATAACTGCTCAACTTGGTCCGGCTTAACTAAGAGCTGAATATCAAAATACTCAGCCCAGAAGTCTCTTGGCTCATCTGGCACTTTGTGCCAAAAATCAACCGGACGATAGAAGATAAGCTTAGGTTTATCATTGCCGTTAACCACAATCCAGCAATGCGGGTTATCAATAACAGGTAACCAAGCTTTAAATTGTGGGTTAACTTTAAACGGATAGTACATATCATCAAGGAACTGACGCTTAGCTTGACCAGAGTGGATCACAAGCCCATCTAGTCCTTCTCTGTCTACTATCGTTTTTGTACGCTGTTGCAAAGTGGCAATATGCTCTGCGTATAAATTTGCTAACTTATCCATGGGTTACCCATTTTCAAAAATTCACATGCTTTCGAGTCTATCATAGCTGTTACCTAAAAACGACGAACTGAGTCTAATACCAGCCATGTGCGGTTACTTCACAATTTTCATCTCTAAAATATCAGCTAAGATATTGCCATCTCGACCAAGGCGAGTGTGATACACCTGTCGATATGCCATCACATTTTTCACGTAATCTCGTGTTTCTTTATACGGAATTAGCTCTATCCACAGCTCAGCAGGCATAGCCTCTGAAGGTAACCAACGTTTTATTCGGTGGTAGCCTGCGTTATAAGATGCGGTTGCTAAAATCTCATTACCGGCATTTTTACGCTTTAAGTACTCCAAATAACTAGTCCCAAGGCGGATATTGGTTGCAGGTTGATAAAGCCGCTTTTTTGTCACGCGTTTACGGTTGTTAACGTACTTTGCCGTACTTGGAAGTAACTGCATTAAGCCATGGGCATCGGCGCTAGAGCGAGCGTCAGGTGCAAAGGAACTCTCTCGACGCGCAATCGCAATACTCCAAGCAAGGTCAACGCGATGGCGTTTACTGTACTTTGAAAATAGGTCTTTAAATGCCATTGGGAAGCGTAAATCCACATAATCCCAAGCTTTGATTTGGGCTAGCGTAAAAATGGTGCTGTCATACCAATCGAACTCGGCAGCCAATACAGATGCTGCGAGCTTTTCATCTTTACTTGAGGTATTGGTTAAGTAGTTCCACTCTCTTCGCGCTTGAGTATAACGTTCTAACTCATACAACGCTTTAGCACGTTTAAACCCTGGCGCTTGAGATACTTGATCAACAATAGCAGCGTCAATTTCTAGCGGCAGCTCATTTAAAGATACGGGTAAACCCAATCGCGCAGCGGCTAAAAATCCGTAGTAATCACGCTCCTTGGCAAGTTGCTGCCAAATCACATTTGCGCCAGCAATATTTCCTCGCTTTGACAAGCTAAAAGCCAACCAATATTGCTGTGCGTTACTGAGTTGCTCATGGCCCACAAATAACGCCGAAATACCTTCCCAGTCCTGCTCTTTTAGCAAATTGCTCATCAGCCATTGCAAGAGCTTTTTATCCTGTAGTGACTTTGGCACCTTATTCAACCAAAACCGTGCGTCTTTGTGACCTTTTGACGCCAGCGCCAATGCAAAGCGATATGCCACACTGTCTTTTTGTTGCTGCGAGAAACTGAACATGTTTTGCATTTTCTGCCATGCTCGCAGCGCCAAGTCAGGATCGCGCCAAATCAGTCTGCGGACACCGTATACCGCTATTTCAGACTCTTTTACGGTGCGCTTTTTAAAGCGGTACAAGCCCGCCGCCGCACTAGGGTCTTGACGTACCGTTTTATATAGCTGGGCTAAGTAGGCTTCGTGCTTTGGTAGTAACTTTTGAAGATAGTCCAACAGGGATGTTTGCCCTGACTGTGCAGCATTAGAAACTCGCTGCCACACCCGCTCTGAGGTTCTATACCCGGCTTTTTGCCACGCCCTAAAAAGCCCATCGCATGCTCTTGGCTGGGATTTTCCAACAGTCCAAATATCGGCAACTTGATCTAAGATTGCTTTTTTCGGTGCACCTAAATCAAGCTGATAAGACAAATAAGTACACTTCAGCTCCACATCACTTGTCTCTCGGTAAAACTCGATAAAGCGCGCTTTCTTTTTGTGTCGCTTTAGATACTCCAACCAAGCCGAACGCACCGGCCACTCGAGTGGTGTGTGCTCGTATATAGTTAGAAAGTGCTGGATTTCTTGTTGATATTTCAACCTAGGATGGCGCTGATAAAATGCCATTTCCACATAAGGCTTAAGCGGATGGTCAAGCTGCGCTATGGCTGTTGTAAAATTGTTATAGTTGCCAGACCAAGCAATACGCTCAGCCTGTTTAAATTCATCATGAGTGCTCTGAGCTGCACCAAGACAGCTTACGAAACATAAACTGCCCACAGCTAGGCGACGTAACCAATGTGTCATGCAAACCCTTTTCAATCTGCTAAAAACAATTCACACCGAAATTGAAATACAGCCAAAGTATGCTTATCTAAAGGCGGCGTAAAACAACGGCTACTTTGGCTTGTAATTTGCGGTTCAGCTCGCAAACTACACATAATACGCGGTGTGTTAAGCCACCATAGCAAACCGACTCAGGTATTTCAGTAAATGTGCGGTAAATTTTTCATTGCAATTTGCCGCCAAAGGATCCACACTGATTGAAATTACAACTCATCGTACCAGTGTATAGCACGGGAGAACATGTATGTTAATCAAACGCGAGTCCTTTGTAGTTGATTTTTGCAAAGGCAATATCGCTGAGTTTAAATTTTGCCTACCAGGCTCAGTCAATAAATTATCTCAGCAAGTACTTAAAGAAAGCCATGAAGCGCTAATCGAGTTGAGTAAGCGCGATGATATTCAAGGTCTAATCTTTAGCAGCGACAAAGACCATTTTATCGTTGGCGCTGATATTTTCGAATTCCTGCCTACCTTCCAACGTCCAGAAGAAGAACTGGTTGGCTGGATTAAGGATGCAACCGATGTCTTCGATGCGATAGAAGACTTGCCCTTCCCAACATTATCAGCTGTCAACGGCTTAGCACTTGGTGGTGGCTGTGAGTGGTTATTAGCTACCGATTATCGTATCGCCTCAGACAGTGCCAAGATTGGCTTACCTGAAGTAAAACTCGGGATCATGCCAGGCTTTGGTGGTACCGTAAGGCTTCCTCGCTTAATCGGCGCTGACAATGCGATGACGTGGATCACCACAGGTAAAGAAAACCGCGCAAACGACGCATTGAAAGTCGGTGCAGTTGACGGTGTAGTGCCTGCTGACAAATTAATGGCAGCCGCTATTCGCACATTAGAACAAGCTATCGAAGGTAAACTAGATTGGCGTGCAAAACGCCAAGTTAAGCTTGAACCTTTGAAGATGAACCGTGTTGAGCAAGGCATGAGTTTTGGTATGGCTGAAGGCATGGTAATGGCCAAAACTAAAGGTCACTACCCTGCACCTATGATGGCTGTACAAACACTCAAAGCAGCCGCAAATCTTGGCCGCAGCGAAGCAATGGCACTTGAAAACCAAAACTTTGCCAAGCTTGCTAAGACCGCAGAAGCCGCAGCGCAAACAGGTATTTTCTTGGCAGATCAATACATCAAAACAGTAGCCAAGAAACAAGCAAAGCAAAGCAACACAGAGATTAAGCAAGCCGCTGTGTTAGGTGCTGGTATTATGGGTGGCGGTATCGCTTACCAGTCAGCATACAAAGGCACACCAATCGTCATGAAAGACATCCAGCAAGGTGCCCTAGACCTTGGTATGGGCGAAGCTGCAAAATTACTTGGTAAGAAAGTACAGCGCGGCCACATGTCGATGGATAAAATGGTTGCCACTTTAGGTAAAATCAAACCAACACTTAACGACCAAGATCTGCAAGACTCAGATATTATCGTTGAAGCCGTTGTTGAGAATCCAAAGATCAAAAAATCAGTCTTGGCGAGTCTTGAATCACAGCTACCTGAAGGTACAATTCTCACCTCAAACACATCAACCATTCGTATTGATGAATTGGCAACCGCACTGGAAAAACCAGAAAACTTCTGTGGCATGCACTTCTTTAACCCTGTGCCAAAAATGCCTTTGGTAGAGATTATCCGTGGTGAGCAATCATCGGATGAAACCATTGCTGCCGTTGTTGATTACGCCTTAAAACTAGGTAAATCTCCTATCGTTGTTAATGACTGCCCAGGCTTTTTCGTTAACCGGGTACTATTCCCTTACTTTGCAGGCTTCAGTCAACTTGTCGTTGAAGGTGCTGACTTCGCAAAAGTGGATAAAGTCATGGAAAATGTCTTCGGTTGGCCAATGGGTCCTGCTTACTTACTAGACGTAGTCGGTATTGATACAGCAAATCATTGTACAGGCGTGATGGCTGATGGCTTCCCTACTCGTATGGCGCGTAAAGACAAAGATCCTGTCGCCGTGTTAGCAGGTGCTGAGCGCTTTGGTCAGAAGAATCAAAAAGGCTTCTACCAATACGCACCAGATCGCAAAGGTCGCTTGAAGAAGAGTAAAGACGACAGCGCACTTGAGCTACTGAGCAGTATTTGTGACGCACCAACTGAATTTGACAAGCAAACGATTATTGAGCGCTGTATGGTGCCTATGATCAACGAAGTATTACTGTGTCTTCAAGAAAACATCGTTGCTTCACCACAAGAAGCTGACATGGCTCTCATTTACGGTATTGGCTTCCCTCCATTTAGAGGCGGTGCATTCCGCTACCTAGACCAAATTGGCCTAGCAAACTTTGTTGCTATGGCTGATAAGTATGCTCACCTTGGTGAAATTTACCAAGTCTCTGAACAAACAAGACAGTGGGCTAATGAAGGTAAAGTATTCTATCAAGTGGAGGGCAAGTAACATGGAAAACGCGGTAATCGTAGATTGTATTCGCACCCCAATGGGTCGCTCAAAAGGCGGTGTATTTAAACATAAGCGTGCAGAAGATCTTAGCGCACATTTGATGAAAGGCTTACTTGAGCGTAACCCGCAAGTGGCACCAGACTCTATTGATGACATTTACTGGGGCTGTGTACAGCAGACTTTAGAGCAAGGCTTTAACGTTGGCCGTAATGCTGCTTTATTAGCTGGTATTCCACACACAGTGCCTGCGGTAACAGTCAATAGACTGTGTGGCTCATCTATGCAAGCGCTTCATGACGCAGCTCGCGCAATCATGACTGGTGCTGGCGACACATACCTCATCGGTGGTGTTGAGCATATGGGTCACGTACCAATGACACATGGGAATGATTTCCACCCTGGACTTTCTACATCAATTGCTCAAGCTGCCGGTGTGATGGGGTTAACAGCTGAGTATTTAGCGCTAATGCACGGTATTAGTCGTGAGCAGCAAGATGAATTTGCCGTACGCTCACATCAACGTGCCCATGCAGCAACCCTTGAAGGACGTTTTGCCAAAGAAATCCTGCCAATGGAAGGTCATGATGCTGATGGTACACCTGTACTTGTCGAGCATGACGAAGTTATCCGCCCAGAAACAAGCCTAGAAGGCTTAGGCCAGTTACGTCCGGTATTTAACCCAGCGTCTGGTACAGTAACTGCGGGTACCTCTTCAGCGCTGTCTGACGGTGCTTCTGCGATGTTGGTCATGAGTGAGTCTAAAGCACGAGAGCTTGGCCTGCCAATTCGTGCTCGCGTTAAGTCGATGGCAGTTGCAGGTTGCGATCCTTCAATCATGGGATACGGTCCAGTACCTGCTTCGCAAAAAGCATTGAAACAAGCAGGCATTACCATCGATGATATTGATGTTGCTGAACTGAATGAAGCCTTCGCAGCACAGTCTCTACCAGTACTAAAAGACCTTGGTCTATTAGACAAAGTAGATGAGAAAGTGAATCTTAACGGTGGTGCAATTGCACTGGGTCACCCGCTGGGCTGTTCTGGTTCACGTATCAGCACAACGCTTATTAACTTAATGGAAGAGAAAGACGCAAAATACGGCCTTGCTACCATGTGTATTGGTTTAGGCCAAGGCATCGCTACCGTATTCGAGCGTGTAGATAACTAACTCCAACCAGCTGGTGCTGGGTTGTCTTATACAGTGCCAGCAAACAACTTCAACTTGGTGACCAAGGCAAAACGGCACAGCTGTTTTGCCTTTTTTGTTTCCTGTATTACCTTACCTCGGTTGGCTAATACCAATTATCTTAATTAAGTGGTCTATTTTGAGGCGAGAAAATTTTGTCGATAACACCGCTACCGCGTCCTGCTATCGCTGAGGTACCTACATCCATGTAGGCAAGGCAAATATTTTGCTATTTAGTTGTTCTAAATGAGAAATTTTTAACGCAGTTAGCGTCAGATTTGCTCCTTCAAATTGAGCAAGTATTAAGACTAATTGGTATCATACTTGAGTTATCCAAACTTGAGCTTACTTACAACATGCGGTTAAAATAGCAGTTTTCCTAACTAATAACGTAACCAACAAGGCCACCCACAATGAGTTTTGATAATACCGACCATACCCTAGATGCTGTAGGTTTGCGTTGCCCTGAGCCCGTAATGATGATAAGAGGCATGGTAAGAAGGATGAACTTAGGTGAAACTTTGTTAGTGATTGCAGACGATCCGTCAACAACAAGAGATATTCCAAGTTTCTGCGAATTTATGGATCACACCTTAATTGCTAAAGCGGTGGCTGAGTTGCCATATAAATATGTAATTAAAAAAGGTCAGTAATGGTAAAAAAGCGGCGGTTGCCGCTTTTTTAAAATTTTACAATGACGACTTTTGGTACTCTAGGGTTTCGATAGTCCAAACGGATCTCATACCAGCCCTTTTTACTCGGCTTAAAACTAAAGTAATTATATACCGTATTGCAATCAGCAATTAAGGGCTGACCCAGTGTCAGCTGCCCTTCAGTTTGATAACCACAGTTATAGCCTTCACTCCATTGTTCGTCGGCAATTTTAAACTCGTATACTTTTCCCGGGCTCATAAATTTGGCTTTGGTGATATAAATCCCAGGTTGCGTCTCTTCCATACGATACTGAGGTTCAGCATCCCACAAGGTAAAATCGCCACGTAAATATAGTGTTTTATCTAACTTGCCAACTACCGTTGATGAGGTCGATTCAGCAGGTAACTGTAAGTTACTGCTACAAGCGGTAAGTGCCAACAGTGCAAATGCCAGTGCCCCTTGTTTTTTTATCATAGCGAACAACCTTTTTACTTGCTAATGATGAACTAACAAAAAGCCAGCAACCGCTGGCTTTTGTATTCACACTTAATTTTGTAACACTGAAATATCAGCAGTGTTTAAGAACAGCTTACTCAACTGACTCAATAATGCTAGACGATTCGCCTTAATGGCTTCGTCGTCCGCCATCACCATTACGTTGTCAAAGAAGTTGTCCACCGCTTCACGCAGGTTCGCTAACCGTGTGAGCGCTGTTTGATAATCGCCTTTAGCGTAAACAGGTGCAAGCTCAGCAGTTAACGCAGCAACTTGTGCGGCCAATGTTTTTTCAGCTTCTTCTTGTAATAGTGAAGTATCCACCAAAGCTTCAGAGGCAACATTGTTCTTAGCTAAAATGTTGTTTACTCGCTTATTGGCAGCAGCTAATGCTTCTGCTTCTGCTAGCGTTCTAAAGTGGCTTACCGCTTTTACTCTACGATCAAAGTCAACTGGGCTGGTTGGGCGTCTAGCCAGTACCGCTTGAATAACATCAACGCTGATCCCTTCATCTTGGTACCATGCACGGAAGCGCCCAAGCATAAACTCAATAACATCCTCAGCGACATTTGCATTGCTCAGCTTATCTCCGAATAAGGTCATTGCTTTAGCGACAATATCCTGAATATCGAGAGGTAGCGCTTTTTCTACCATGATCCGTAATGCACCAATTGCAGCACGACGCAGTGCAAATGGGTCTTTATCCCCTTTTGGCGTCTGACCAATACCAAAAATACCCACTAAAGTGTCAAACTTATCAGCGAGCGCCACGGCAAAACTGATTGGGTTGGATGGTAAATTATCTCCAGCAAAACGCGGCATGTACTGCTCGTTTTGTGCTAATGCAACTTCTTCGGCTTCACCATCAATACGTGCATAGTGCATTCCCATTACACCTTGAACGTCGGTAAACTCCATCACCATCTCAGTCATTAGATCCGTTTTACTGAGTAGGCCAGCACGTTCAGCCAAGGCTTTATCGGCACCAAGTTGTTCGGCTATAAAACCTGCCAATGCAGAGATACGCTCTGATTTGTCTTTAAGTGTGCCAAGCTGCTTTTGAAACAATACTGAATCAAGTGACTCAAGACGACTTTCTAGCGTTTTCTTCTTATCCGTTTCAAAGAAGAATTGCGCGTCTGCCAGACGTGGGCGAACCACCTTCTCGTTACCCGAGATCACTACACTTGGATCTTTACTTTCAATGTTAGAAACAAATAAGAACTTGTTGATCAAGTTGCCTTGTTTGTCTAACAGTGGAAAGTATTTTTGGTCATCTTTCATGGTGTAGATAAGAGCTTCATCAGGCACTTGTAAAAATGCTTCTTCGAAGGATGCAACTAAAGTCACAGGCCACTCAACGAGTGAGGTAACTTCTTCAAGTAAATCTTCATCCATCGCCACTTGTGCGCCTAGCTTTTGCGCTTCAGTCTCAATCTGACTACGAATTAGCGCTTTACGTGCTTCATAATCCGCAATGACATAAGCGTCTTTTAATACTTGGTGGCTGTCATCAGCATGTGTTACACGTACACGCTCTGGGTGATGGAAACGATGTCCTTGTAGCTCATTGCCAATCGCTTTACCTAGTACTTCACCTTGGACTTGTTGACTACCAAGTAGTGCTGCCACGGTATGTACAGGGCGGATAAATTGCGTCTTGTTCGCACCCCAACGCATCGGCTTAGGAATAGGTAACTTAGCTAGTGCTTTGTTGATCACATCACTTAGTAACGCTAAAGTCTGCTGGCCTTCTACTTTTGCTTTGTGTAGTAACCAAGTGCCCTTATCAGTCTCTAAACGCTCAGCATCATTTATATCAATACCACAACCACGCGCCCAGCCTAGTGCAGCCTTTGTAGCGTTACCCTCTGCGTCAAATGCAGCTTGGATTGCAGGGCCACGCTTTTCAACAACCTTGTCTGCCTGTTGTGTCTGTAGTGCCTTAACTTGAATACCTAAACGACGAGGTGATGCGTACCAGCTAACGCCTTCATGACCAAGTTCCAGTGCTGCTAGTTCCAGCTTGGTATTCTCTGCAAACGATTCAGCAAGATTACGCAAAGCCTTTGGTGGTAATTCTTCTGTGCCAATTTCTACAAGTAAGTTTTCAGTCGACATTATTAATCCTTACAAAGCGGGAAGCCAAGAGCTTCACGTGCATCATAGTACGCCTGTGCACAGGCTTTTGATAAAGCGCGAACTCTCAAGATATAGCGCTGACGCTCAGTTACAGAAATAGCATGGCGCGCGTCTAACAAGTTAAAAGCATGGGACGCCTTCATCACTTGCTCATACGCTGGTAATGGTAGCCCTGCTTCAATCAGTTTTTCACTTTCTTTTTCGCACTGGTCAAACTGTTTGAATAGCGCATCTACATCTGCATGTTCAAAGTTATATGTCGACTGCTCAATTTCATTTTGCATGAACACATCACCATAAGTGACACGTCCCATTGGCCCATCTGTCCAAACTAAGTCATAGATGCTATCCACGCCTTGTATATACATTGCAAGACGCTCTAAACCATAAGTAATTTCACCGGTTACTGGCGAGCATTCAATACCACCAACTTGCTGGAAGTAAGTAAATTGTGTCACTTCCATACCGTTTAACCAAACTTCCCAACCAAGCCCCCAGGCACCTAAAGTTGGTGACTCCCAGTTATCTTCGACAAAACGAACTTCATGAGTCAGAGTATCGATACCTAGTGCAGCTAACGAGCCTAAGTATAATTCTTGAATGTTCTCAGGTGATGGCTTCAGTACCACTTGAAATTGGTAGTAATGTTGAAGACGGTTCGGGTTTTCACCATAGCGACCATCTGTCGGACGGCGACATGGTTGCACGTACGCGCTCGACATTGGTTCAGGACCAATGGACTTTAGGAAGGTCATCGGGTGGAATGTACCCGCACCAACTTCCATATCTAAAGGTTGAGCTACAACACAGCCTTGCTGCGCCCAGTAATCCTGTAAAGCCAGGATCAAACCTTGGAAGGTTTTGATATCGTATTTTTGCATAGTTGGCTTATTTTTATCTGGTACTTATCGTGTGTGAACACTGTGCTTTCCGCGCTCACGCTAGATTCAATGATTGAAAATTATGCTCAGTATACCGCGAGCGCTTTAGGGTTTTAAGCTTTAAAGCATAAAAAAAGGAGGGAAAACCCCTCCTTTTTATTAGATGGTTGTATTTATACGTCTAAGTTAACTACGCGCAAGGCATTTGTTTCGATAAACTCTCGACGAGGTTCTACCTGGTCACCCATTAGGGTTGCGAATAATTGGTCTGCAGCAATGGCATCCTCAATGGTCACACGTAGCATACGACGCGCATCTGGATCCATGGTGGTTTCCCAAAGTTGATCAGGGTTCATCTCACCTAGTCCTTTATAGCGTTGTGTATACAAGCCACGCTTAGACTCCGAAATTAGCCACTCAAGGCCTGTTTCAAAGTAATCAATTGCCTGAGTCTTTTCACCACGCTGGACGTAACCGCCCTCGGAAATTAAGTTACCAATTTGACGTCCTGTATTTGCAATACGGACATAGTCTTTTGAAGTAATAAAATCGAAGTTTAATGTGTGCGCTTTATCTACCCCGTGCTGGCGAATATTGACCACTGGGTAATACATATTACGCTCTTCATCAAATGCAACTTCAGCGTTGAAAATAGTGGCATCTTCATCTTTTTTCACAAGATCAGCAACTAAGCCTTCAGTCCATGCTGTTACTGTTGACTCATTAGATAAGTCTGTTTCGGTCAGTTCAGGATGGTAAAGCAAACGGTTCATAATTGAAGACGGATACTTACGCTTTAAACGCTCAATGATATCTATCGTATTCTGATAATCATGTACTAAGTTTTCTAGCTTGTTACCAGAAATTGGTTCCGCACCTTCAGCTGGGTATAGTGCAGCATCGTTAAGTGCCAATGTCGTTAGATACGCTGTTAGTGCATTATCATCTTTAATATAACGCTCTTGCTTACCTTTCTTCACTTTATATAGTGGCGGCTGAGCAATATACACATAACCGCGTTCAATAATCTCTGGCATTTGACGATAGAAGAAAGTCAGTAGCAGCGTACGGATGTGTGAACCATCCACGTCCGCATCGGTCATGATAATAATGCGGTGGTATCTTAGCTTTTCAGGGTTGTATTCATCACGGCCAATACCACAACCTAACGCAGTGATTAGTGTTGCCACTTCCTGAGAAGAAAGCATCTTATCAAAACGTGCTTTTTCTACGTTAAGAATTTTACCTTTGAGTGGTAGAATAGCTTGGTTTTTACGGTTACGACCTTGCTTAGCAGAACCACCTGCCGAGTCACCCTCCACTATATATAGTTCAGAAAGAGCAGGATCTCGTTCTTGGCAGTCTGCAAGTTTACCCGGCAGACCAGCTAAATCCATCACACCTTTACGACGAGTCATTTCACGTGCTTTACGTGCAGCTTCACGCGCGCGCGCCGCATCAACGATTTTGTTTACAACGGTTTTTGCATCACCAGGGTTTTCAAGCAAGAACTCGGTGAGCTTTTCCGCCATCATTTGCTCAACGGCACCTTTCACTTCACTTGAAACAAGCTTATCTTTGGTTTGTGAAGAAAACTTAGGATCAGGAACTTTAACACTAACTACAGCTGTTAAACCTTCACGGGCATCATCACCAGTAGCATTCGTTTTATGCTTCTTGTTAAATCCCTCTTTTTCCATATAAGTGTTTAGTGTACGTGTTAATGCTGCACGGAAACCAGCTAAGTGAGTACCACCATCACGTTGTGGAATGTTGTTCGTAAAGCAGTATATATTTTCTTGGAAACCATCATTCCACTGCATCGACACTTCAACACTAATGCCGTCTTCACGCTCAGTCGAAAAGTGAAAAACACTTTGATGAACTGGTGTCTTTTTGCGGTTGAGGTATTCAACAAAGGCTTGAATACCCCCTTCATATTTGAAGTGGTCTTGCTTGTTCTCTTCACGCTCATCGCTAAGAATGATACTCACACCTGAGTTTAAGAATGAGAGTTCACGTAGACGTTTTGCAAGGATATCATAGTGGAAGTTTGTGTCAGAGAATGTCTCAGCACTTGGCCAAAATCTCAGTTCAGTACCTGTAGTTTCAGCTTCACCAATAATACCTAGGGGCGCATCAGGAACACCCATGGTGTATTTTTGTTGGTGCACTTTGCCATCGCGGCGAATTGTTAATTGTAGTTTTTCAGAAAGTGCATTTACAACCGATACACCTACACCATGCAAACCGCCCGATACTTTATATGAGTTATCATCAAATTTACCACCAGCGTGTAGTACTGTCATGATAACTTCTGCTGCTGATACCCCTTCTTCTTCATGTATTGAAGTTGGGATACCACGGCCATTATCTCTAACAGACACGGAGCCATCAGTATGAATTGTTACGAAAATATCGTCACAATATCCTGCTAGTGCTTCGTCGATTGAGTTATCAACGACCTCAAACACCATGTGATGCAAACCAGTGCCATCATCTGTGTCACCGATATACATTCCCGGACGCTTTCTTACAGCATCCAATCCTTTAAGTACTTTAATACTCGACGAATCGTAATTTTCCGACATGGTTTCTTCCAATTATTTTGTTATTAAGCTGCCATGTTCCACGTGGAACATTTTAATTTCACGTTCCATAGGTTCAATAACGGCGGCAATACTTTCTGGAGTAATTGCAGTAATAAACAGTTGAGACTGGCATTGTGCGAGTAAACGCGATACCGCCCCCTTAGTCTCATCACTGAGCTCCGAAGGTAAATCATCAATAAGCAATACAGATTGCTTATTACTCTCTTGGTCAATCAAACTATTCTGCATAACTTTTAAAGCATACAGCAGCAGCTTTAACTGTCCCCGAGAGAAAATATGTTCCACACTGTGCCCTTGAGTATAAAAGTTAAAGTCCGCCTTGTGCGGCCCTTTACTTGTATAGCCAAGTTTTATGTCACGCTCTAATTGATTGGCAAGTACTTCTGCCAGTTCTCCCTTCCAGCCCGCTTGAAAGCGAATTTCAAGGCCTTTAAAGATAGGGCTTATATCCCCTATCTTATCAAAAAAATGCGCCTGAAACCTACTTATATACGCTTCTCTTAGTATATTTATTTGTTCAGCAAGTCGAACAAATTCTTTATCCCAATAGCTTAATTGGGACTGAAAATCTCTGGGCTTGGTCTTAAGAAGTGCATTTCGTTGTTTGAGTACTTGGTTAAACATCTTCCAAGCAGAATAAAACTGGTGTTCCACGTGGAACACCCCTAGATCAAGAAACTTTCTTCGCTCTTTTGGCCCACCAAAAAACAACTCATAACTTTCTGGAGTTATCACTTGAACAGGCAGCACTTGGGCGAGTTCAGCAACTTTCCGACTTGCTTGCCCTTGGATTCTCAACTTAGTTTCGCCACTCATGTATTTACTAATACCAAGAGGTATAGACAAGTTATGTAGTTGTTTTTTAGCATGTACAACACAATGAGAAGCCTCATGCTTGATCATTAACTTTTGTAAGTTAGTACGAAAAGATTTACCGCTGGAGAGAAAATAGATGGCTTCAAGCAAGCTTGTTTTACCGCTGCCATTTTCACCAAGAATGATGTTAACGGCATGACTAGGTGAAAGTGTTATAGCCTCAATGTTGCGAAACGTATTGAGGCTGAGATGAGTTAAACTCATATATCTATAGGCGCATCGGCATGACTACATACATTGCATTTTCATCGCCAACCGCTTCAATGAGCGCACTGCTATTCGCATCAGATAATGTAAATTGGACATCTTCCGATTTGATAGTATTCAATACATCTAGCAGGTAAGACACATTGAAGCCAACCTCTAGATCATCACCCTGATAGCCTACCTCTACAACCTCTTCCGCTTGCTCTTGCTCTGGGTTGTTAGCACTGATCTTCAAATGTCCATTGGTTAGATTTAATCGAACTCCACGGAATTTCTCATTGGATAAAATAGAAACACGTTGAAATGCACTACGTAGCCAATCACGATTTGCCGTAACTAGCTTGTCTCCACCACGTGGTAAAACTCGACGATAATCAGGAAAACGTCCGTCCACCAGCTTACTGGTAAAAGTGAACTCACTATCGATAATACGCACATGATTAGCACCAAACTGAATAGTAACGGCATTATCATCCGCTGGTAACAAGCGCATTATCTCTTGCACGCCCTTTCTCGGAATAATTAGCTGTCGTTGTGTATTTAACGATTCTGGTAGCGTTTGTTGCGCAATAGCCAAGCGGTGGCCATCTGTTGCCACTGTTTTTATTTCATTATTATCGACTTCGAAGGACATGCCATTTAGGTAATAGCGCACATCTTGATTAGCCATAGAGAAATGCGTTGCTTCAAGGAGTTTTCGAAGCTCTAAGCGTGTAACCGTAAACTCAACTTCGCCATCCCATTCTTCAAGATTAGGGAAGTCTTCTGCAGCCAGCGTTGTCAGAGAGAATCGGCTTTGACCGCTCGTTAATAACAACTGATGCTCTTGGGCGCTTAACACTAAATCAGAGTTATCCGGCAAGCTCTTACAGATGTCTAACAGCTTTTTCGCAGGCAGCGTGATCTTAGCATCTGGAACACTGTTTTCTAAAGTCACTGACGCAACTAGCTCTATCTCTAAATCTGTTCCTGTCATATATAGCGCACCACTTTTTACTTCAAGTAATACATTAGACAGAATAGGCAGTGTATGCTTGCGCTCAATGGCGCCAGAAACCTGCACGAGTGGTTTTAAAAATAGTTCTCTTGGAATAGTTATTTGCATCATTTAACCCTTAAGAAGACAGCGTTCTAATTAAGTTTTGATAATCTTCTTTAACTTCATGGCTTTCGTCACGAAGCTCTTTTACTTTTCTGCACGCGTGCAACACGGTGGTATGGTCTCGGCCACCAAACGCATCACCAATTTCAGGTAAGCTATGGTTAGTCAGTTCTTTAGACAACGCCATAGCAACTTGTCTTGGTCTTGCAACTGAACGGCTGCGACGTTTAGACAATAAATCAGAAACACGAATACGATAATACTCTGCAACTGTGCGCTGAATATTATCAATGGTGACTAGTTTATCTTGCAGCGCTAATAGGTCACGTAGCGCTTCTTTTACAAAATCGATAGAAATTGGTCGACCTGTAAAATTGGCATTTGCGATCACACGGTTTAACGCCCCCTCCAGCTCTCGAACATTTGAGCGAAGTTTTTTAGCGATAAAAAAAGCAACTTCATGTGGTAAATTGATATTACTCTGCTGCGCTTTTTTCATCAAAATAGCAACTCGAGTTTCAAGTTCTGGTGGCTCTATGGCAATTGTTAACCCCCAACCAAAACGAGATTTTAATCTATCTTCTACCCCTTCAATTTCTTTGGGGTAACGGTCAGAAGTTAAAATAATTTGCTGATTACCTTCAAGCAAAGCATTAAACGTATGGAAGAACTCTTCTTGTGAACGTTCTTTATTTGCAAAAAATTGAATGTCGTCGATCATGAGTGCATCAACGCTACGATAGTAGCGTTTAAACTCTTCTATCGCATTATTTTGCAATGCTTTAACCATATCCTGAACAAACCTTTCAGAGTGCATATACACAATTTTTGCATCTGGTTTTTGCTCGATAATACCATTCCCAACGGCGTGCAATAAGTGCGTTTTACCCAAGCCTGTACCACCATAAATAAATACTGGGTTAAAAGCAGATCCTGGATTATCGGCAACTTGAGTTGCAGCAGCCTTGGCTAGTTGGTTGGACTTACCTTCAACAAAATTATCGAAGGTATAGTTTTCTTTAATATTGGACTTATGTGCTGATTTAGGTGCCGGCTCCACTTTCTCAGCAACTCTAGTTTGTCCGCCTTGTGAGGCTGTAGTCTGCTCTGGAGCATGACCAACTGTCGGTGCCCTTTCTTGCGCAGTATTTGGTTGCGCCGCCAATACCGGCTTACTACCAACATCAAAGCGTAATTCTGGCGCTTCATCACCACAAATTTCAATGAGTAGCTCATTAATACGATGGAGATACTTTTCTCGCACCCAATCTAATACAAAACGATTTGGCGCATAGATAGTTAGCGTATCATCAGTACTTTCTGCCTGTAGCGGTCTTACCCACATACTAAATTGCTGAGATGGCAATTCATCCTGCAAAACATATAAACAACTTTGCCAAACCGACAGATACACTCTGAACTCCAATAGGTTTTGATTCCCGGGAATAAAAAACAGACGTTTTAGATCAACTGAACAGTTAGATCTAAACGATGATCGCCGGAAATACTTATTTATAATTACAAAATCA